>OZ242194.1:0-3669279 GCA_965206165.1 Acidimicrobiales bacterium | reverse complement strand
CGTGTGGAGCCGCAGCACGTCGCCCGTGTTGCGGTCCAGTTCCCGCAGCGTGCTGGACCGATCGGCGGGTGCTCCGGTGCTCTCGTAGAGACGGCCGTCGGAAATCTCCAGCCCTTGCGTGAACGCCGCCGCGTCGTGACTCAACTCGCCGATCACGACGATCTGCAGGCGCTGGGGCTCGTCGGAGCTCGTTGCCGGCTCGCCGTCTGCGGTGTCGCTCTCCGCACCGTCGCCGTCGGTGGGCTCACCCTCGATGACCGCCCCGTCCGCCGGGGGTGGTTGGTCGGTTGCCGCTCCGTCGGCCTCGTCGCTCGGTGGTGGCGCGGCGACCGCCGTGGTTGGTGCGACGGACGTCGGTGTCAGAGCCGCCGGCGCACCCAGCGCTTCGCTCGTGGGGGGCAGCAGCGGCGTCCGGGGCGCCAGATGCGGCTCGTCGGCTTCGAAGTACCCGCAGCCTGTCGCCACGGCGACGAGGAGCAGTATCAACGATAGGCGCACCACGACGGCCAAGCTACCGGCAGCCGGCGGCCCCGCCGGTGACATCTCAACCTCCGGCGGCGGCTCGTCCGGCCACCCGTCCGAGAGTCACGGCGCTGCTGATCTTCACACCCCCGAGGCCGATGGCGGGCGCGATGCCGCCGACGCAGTCCCCGACGGCAAAGAGGCCCGGGATCACCTCGCCGAACACGTCGAACACCTCGCAGTCCAGTGAAACCCGGAAGCCGCCGGCGGGGAAGTTGATGCCAACGACCATGGGTGATGCCCAGAACGGGGGCCGCGCGATGGGCGCCCGCTGCATGCCGAAGACGACCCGCCCGAACGCGGGGTCTCGCGCAACCCCGGAGGTGACCGTGGAGTTCCATTCCTCGACCGTGGCAGCGAGCGCGGCTGGGGGACAATCGATCAGTCCGGCCAGCTCCTCGACAGTCTCCGCGCAGACTGCCGGCTCGGGCATCTGCTCCACCAGATCGCGACGCGATCGGTACACCCCGTCGTCGAAGACGTAGAACGCCCGCCGCCCGTCGGTTGCGTCGAGGGCGGCCACGCGGCTGTCGTACGGACCGGCCTCGTCGTGGAAACGCCGTCCGGAGCGGTCCACCGCGATGGAGTCCTCGACGAGAGCCGACGCCACCATCACCAGCGGCGGGATCATCGTCATGTTGATCAGGTCGCCGCCGATGGCCTGGCCCATGAGATGCCCGTCGCCCCGGTCGGTGTCCACGCCGAGGTAGGGGGTTCCCGCCAGGTAGCCGGGCTGGTAGCGCGAGCGCAACTCGGGGTTCGCCTGATAGCCGCCGGCGGCGAGGATCACGCCCGCGGCGGCTTCGGTGGTTCCGGCGCTCCCGCCCGCTGGTCCGTCGCAGGGTTCCCAGGCCACGCCGGTCACCCGGCCGGCTCCTGTCTGCAGGCGTCGGGCCCGCACACCATGGCGCACGTCCACGCCTGCGGTGGCCAGTGCCGAGGCGAAGAGCGCCCCGAAGGCGGCTGTGTCCTCCACGTCCATCATGCGATCGATGGTGTGCTGGCGCGGGCGCGGCACGAACCGGTTGAAACGGAAGCCCAACTCGATGAGGAAGCGGTAGGCGTCGGCCGACTGCTCGGCGTAGAGGCCGGCGAGAGCGGTGTCGAAGATCACGCCGTAGCGGTCCTGCTGCAGAGCCGCCTCGGCGACCATGTCGGCGAGGTAGGCCTCGGGGGAGTCGGCGATGCCGGCGTCGTGCTGGGCCTCGAAATCGGCGAACGCCGTGTAGCCGGTGGAGCGAGCCGCGTTGCCCCCGACGCTGTCGAGGGCTTCCAGCAGCACCACCGAGGCGCCGGCTCGTGCCGCTTCGGTGGCGGCCGCACATCCGCCGGGGCCCCCGCCGACGACCACGACGTCGGCTCGGTTGTGCGCGAAGGGCATCGCGGCGGTATCCGGCCGGCGACCTAGCTGCCGGTTCTCAGCTCGACGGCTCGGCGTCGGGGGTGGTCGGGACGGTGAAGGTGGGGAAGTCGCCTCCCGCGATCCAGCTGTCGTAGGCCGGCTTGCGGGAGAGGTCCACGAGTTCAACCCACAGGCCGGTCTGGAGGCGGTGGTAGCTGAATCCCGCGGGTCGACCATCGGGTGTGGCCGCGGTGGCTCCGCACGGATAGCCCGCGGCTTCCAGCCGGGCGGCGTCCGTGGCCACGTCCGTGGACCAGAAACCCAGATGGTGGACGCCTCCTCCGGCCACCGAAGGATCCCAGAGGGTTCCGGGAGAGGCCTCGACGATCTCGTAGTGCGGTGGACCCTCGACGGAGTAGGTGAGCCGGAACTCCACCTCGATCACGCCGTCGGGCTGGCGCAGATCGAACCGGCGCCGCATGGGTTTGGCCCAGGTCAGGCCGCAGACAGCGGCGAGTTCTTCGCACGTGGCGTCGAAGTCCCGTGCCACGATGCCCCAGTGGTAGAAGCCGTCCCTCGGCAGGAGACCCATTGGGCTGGGCTGGTGGTGATCGGAGTCCATAAGCGTTGTTCGGGAGCCTACGGCGCGAGAACTCGGACCGTCACGTGCCGAGGTACGAGCGGACCAGATCGTGGGACTGGCGCAATTCGGCCGACGGCCCGGAAATGTCGTTGTTGCCCGTCTTGAACACGAAGGTGCGGTCGGAGATATCGAGCACCTGGGCGTTCTGCTCGATGAGCAAGAACGTGTTGCCCTCGCAGCGCATCCCTGTGCGCGGCGAACGTGTCCCCCTGGCGACCCAAGTGGGAGAGCTGGCCAAAGATGGCGGCGCCCTCGGCCTGCACCATCTGCGCCACTCGCGCATAGGCGGCGATGCTCGAGTCGCTGTAGACCTCGTTCACCCCTGCCGCCGCCAGGCCCGTCGGGTGCACCATGGATGATCCCTGGATGATGAGGCCAACACCCCCGGCGGCCCGCTCGGCGAGGTAGTGGCCCTGCCGTTCGGTCAGGTGGTGCGAATGCCAGTCCACGAAGCGCGAGCCGTGGCCGGCGAAGATCACGCGGTTGCGGATCTCAAGGGGACCGATACTCAGGGGGCGGAACAGCAGCGGGTAGGGGAGTGCGGTGGCCCCGTTCGCAGCGGCCTCCGAGTGCGGTGGCGGCGCGTCAGCACTCATCGGGACGTGCCAGAAGTAGCAGCGCCGCTTGGGGACAGGGCATGCCGATCTCCACGCCGCGGGCGGCGGCCAGTGCGTTACGCGCCGAGATGACGCCGTCGTGATAGTGCGACAGCCCGCTGCCCATGCGGGCTCGGCGGGCGTCCACGGTGGCGCCGGCGAGGCCGTCGGCCTCCACGATGGCCAACCCGGCCATGCCCGAGTCGTCCATGCCGCGCCCACCGTCGGAGCAGATGAACCCCCAGGCGCTCGCCCGCCGCAGGTAGGGCACCGCGCTGCGTCCGGTGTGCCCGGCGGTCACCAGCACGTTACGGCCGCGGTCGGTCTCGGTGGCGAAGGCGATCGAGTCGGTGGCGATCACCTGCCGCCCGTCCGGGGCCTCGTACATGACCGTCCGGTTCGTGATCTCGTCGGCCGCCGCGGGCGTCGGGTCGTTCTCGAGCATCAGCAGGGCGGCGGTGGCGACGGTCATGCCCGCACGCACGCCGCAGTCGGCCGCCGGCTGGTTGAAGAAGCTGATGACACCGTTGCGGTACAGGTGTACCCCGTCGCCCAGCCGCGCGCTCATCACGTCGGCGACGGCGGTGGGGATGTCGAGCGCCTCCAGGTACCACAGGCCGGCGATTGCCGAACCCTCCGGGCCGATTCCGCAGTCCATGCCGATGGCACCCCTCGGGGCCGCCTCCGCGATGAACCGCGCCGGCAGTACCCCGCAGTAGGAGGAGTTCACGCAGATGTCGCGTCCGCGGTTGGCAACATCGACGTGGTAGGCGGAATCCATCGCGCAGACCCGACCCCGGCCGGTGCTCGACGTGTACACCACTGTCTGCTGCTCGGGGATCTGCTCGTCGGGTGCTGGTCGGTTCATGGAACCTCCTGGGAGCTACCTGGCTTGGGCGGATCGGGTTCGGGCCCGAAGCGCACGCGACGCCGGACCGTTTGCCGAGCTCACGTACGGGCGCGCGCCCCCCGCCGCGGCGCCGGACCTCGGTCGTGGGTACCGGCGCCGACGCCCGCGGCGCGGAGTTCCACCTTGCGCACCTTCTCCGAGGGCGTCTTGGGGAGTTCGGGGACGAAGCGCAGGTAGCGGGGAACCGCGAAGTACGGCAGCCGCCGATCGGCGTAGGTCCACACGCCCCCAGCATCGATCTCGGCCCCGGACTCGGCGACGATCACGGCCAGTACCTCGTCCTCGCCCGCCTCCTGATCGGCGGGAACGGCCACGGCAGCCACCTCGGCGATTCCCGGATGGGCGAGGAGCGCCTGCTCCACCTCGTAGGAGCTGATGTTCTCACCGCGGCGCCGGATGGAGTCCTTGAGGCGGTCCACGAAGTAGTACCAGCCGTCGGTATCTCGCCGCATCCCGTCGCCGGTGTGCCACCAGAGGTTGCGCCACGCCGCCTGCGTCTCGGCCGGCATGTTGTAGTACCCCACCGACTGCGTCCACGGGTGACGGGCGCGCACCACGAGTTCGCCCATCTCGCCGGTCGCAACCTCCTCGTCGGTCTCGGAGTCCACGAGGCGCACGTCGAACCAGTCGCTGTTGGCCAGGCCGGCCGCGCCGGCTGGACGGTCCTCGCCGTAGGGGCTGAGGATCGGCATGCAGGTCTCGGTCAGACCGAACACCTCCACGAACGCCTCCACCCCGAACCGCTGCTTGAAGGCGTCGAGGATGCCCGAGGCGGTCGGGGCCGCGAAGATGCAGCGCAGGTCGTTGTCGGCATCGTCGGGCTGCGGCGGCTGCTGCCAGACGAAGTCCATCATCACACCCACGAAGTTGGTCACCGTGGCGCCGCTGTCGCGGATCTGGCGGGTCCAGGCGCTGGCGCTGAATCGCTCCGCCAGGACGTACCGGGCGCCGGCGATCAGCGCGGGGTAGGCGGCCAGGAAGTGGCTGTTGCCGTGGAACAGCGGCCCGGCGGACATGTAGACGTCGTTGTCGGTGAGCCGCGTGAGAGCCACACACTGATCGGCGAAGAGGTACATGTGGGCATGCGGCATCATCACGCCCTTGGACAGCCCCGTCGTCCCTGACGTGAAAAAGACCGATCCCAGATCGGAGTGGCGCACCTGCGGCAATTCGGCCGCGGCGCCGGTGGGGGGCTCCTGGAGCAACTCCTCCCAGTCCGAGACGGCGAAACCCGCGCGGTGCAGCGTTGACGCGGCGCCGGCTCGCTCAGCAGCCGTGCCGCCGGCAAGGTAGAAGCGCTCCACGGTGCGCACGGCCTCGGCGCTCTCGGCGAAGCGTTCGGCGAAGTCGGGATGGATCAGCGCGAGGCGCGGGCCCACCGTGGAGGCCTGGTGCTCGAGGAACGTGCCCCGGTAGGCCGTGTTGATGGGGACTTCCGCCATCTGTGCGAGCGACGAGCCCAGCCAGGCCAGGATGTAGGCCGAGCAGTTGGGCGCCATGATGAGCAGCCGGTCGCCGGGAACCGCCCCTGCTGCCAGCAGGCCCCGGGCCACCCGCTCGGCCAGGCTCAGGGTCTCGGCGTAGGTGTAGGACTCGCCGGTCGACGGGACATCGAGATAGATGCGCTCGGCATGCGTCTGTGCGCGGTGCCGCAGCACGTCGGGGGAGTTCCAGCGACGCCGGTCGGCGAAGGTCGGGCGGAATTGGTCGTAGCTGCGGGGAGCCATGGCGGGGGCGACCGAAGCGGGCTCAGCGCGCATCTCGGGGCGGGAACTGCGGCTTGCGCTTCTCCAGGAAGGCGGCGGCTCCCTCGAGCATGTCCGGCGAGCCGATGGCCTGCATCAGCATTCCCAGACCCGATTGCATGTTGTCGCGCAACTGGTGCCAGTAGACGTTGGTGCTGGTCTTCGCGACTTCCATGTAGCGAGCCGACATGGCACAGATCTCGTCGCACCAGCGCTCGACCTCGCCGAGCAGTTCGTCGTCGGGCACGACGGCGTTGATCCAGCCATGGTCCAGAGCCTCGGCGGCGGTGTAGGGGCGGCACAGGAACACGACTTCCTTGGCCTTCTTCTCGCCGACCGTCATGGCCAGCAGGTTGGTGCCGCCCAGCACCGGGGCGCTGCCGACTTTGACGCCGGTCTGGCCGAAGCGGGCGCTCTCGGCGGCGATGGCGAGGTCGCATGCCACGACCAGCTCGTTGCCGCCGCCGAAGGCCGGTCCGTTCACCGCCGCGATGACCGGCATGGGCGCCGAGCGGATGGCGTCGAAGAGTTCCAGGCTGCCGGTGAACATCGACCGCAGTTCCCAGAAGTCGGGATCGGCAAGATTTGCCAGGTAGCCGCCGGCGCAGAAGGCCCGACCCTCACCCGTGATGACGACGACGCGGGCCTGCACGTGTTCGCGCAGCGCCGCGATGATCTCGTCGACCGTCGTGCGGTCGTAGGCGTTGAGCCGTTCGGGGCGGTTGAGCCGCAACCACAGCACCTCATCCCGCCGGTCAATGATCACGTCGGTCATGGCGTCTGCGCTCCTCTCGCGTGACCGGTCTCTACCAACCGTTTATTCTAGGTGCCACCGAATCGGCGACGCCCGCCCGGTACGCTGCGTCCGCTACGGACCCGCGGGCATCCACCGCGGTGGGAACGACGAGGCAACCAAGGAGCGGGCTGGACCATGGCGATCTTCGAACTGCCGCAGTTGTATCGGGACATCAAGGCCGAAGCGCGGGTGGTGGCGAAGGAGGTCGCCCCTTTCGCCGCCGAAGCCGACGAGTGCTCGGAGATACACGGTCCCACCCTGGCGATCCTGCGGGCCAGCGGACTGTGCGAGTTGATGGTCCCCTCCGCCTACGGGGGACGCTTCGAGTTGGTGGATCCCCTCGCCGTGTGCGTGGCGAGGGAGGTGTGCATGAGGGCGTCGGCGCATCTCGACGCCCTCCTGGCGCTGCAGGGCATCGGCAGCTACGCCATCGCCCTCGGCGGCAGCGAGACCCAGCGACGGGCGTGGCTGCCGCGGGTTGCGTCGGGCGAGTGCCTGGCGGCAATCGGCCTGACCGAGCCCGAGGCCGGATCGGACCTCAAGGCGATCACGACGACCCTGCGGCGGGTCGAACCGGGTGGCCACGAGTACGTGCTCTCGGGGCGCAAGTCGTTCATCTCGAACGCTCCGGTGGCGGGATTCTTCACGACGCTCGTGCGCGAGCCGGCGCCCGACGGCGAGGGCGAGGACATCTACTCGATGGTGCTCGTGCCCGCTGACAGCGAGGGTGTCCGGGTCTCGCCGACGCCCGAGCTCATGGCGCCCCACGTGCTCGGCGAGATCGAATTCACCGACGTTGCCCTGACAGAGGACGATCGACTCGGCCCGCCGGGCAAAGGGTTCGCCCACGTGTTCGCCACTCTGTCGGTGTTCCGCTCGTCGGTGGCGGGCGCGGCCGTGGGTCTCATGGAGGGAGCGCTGGAAATCGCCGCTCGCCATGCCGCCGAACGTCATCAGTTCGGCCGCCCGCTGGTGCGTCTGGGCGCGGTGGCGAATCTGCTGGCCGACTGCTGGGCCGACCTCGAGTCGTCTCGCCTGCTCGCCTACCAGGCCGCGGAGAGGGCTCGACTCGATCCGGCCACGACGCTGGACCACTCGTCGCTGGCCAAACTGGCGGCGACCGAGGCGGCCGGGCGGGTGGTCGATCGCTGCGTGCAGGTGATGGGTCGCTGGGGGCTCGTCAAGGGCTCCAAGATCGAGCAGTACTACCGCCAGGCCCGGGCCATGCGCATCTACGAGGGTGCCAGCGAGGTGCTGCGCCTGGGGATCGCCAGCCGGCTGTGTCGCGACGTCGTCGAGCGCGGCGCTCAGGACTGACCGGGAGGCACCGGCATGGATCTGCAGTTGACCGACACCGTCGCCATCGTCACGGGTGCCAGCCGTGGCCTCGGCAGGGCCGCCGCGGAGGCACTCGTCGCCGAGGGTGCCCGCGTGGTGGCGGCAGCCCGCTCCGCCGGCGCCCTCGACGATCTTGCCGCGGGATCCGGTGGGAGTATCCATCCGGTGCGTTGCGACATGCGCGACGCCGGCGAGGTGGCCGGGCTCGTCGACGTTGCGCTCGAGCGCTTCGGCCGGCTGGACTGCGTGGTCAACAACGCCGGCATCGCGCCGGCCGGAACGTTCCTGGATCAGGATCCGGCGGTGCTGTCGGACGTGGTGGCGGTGAACGTGCTGGCGCCCGCCGTCCTGTCGCAGGCCGCGGGACGTCACTTCGTGGCCACCTCCGCAGGCGGTTCGATCATCAACGTGGGCTCCACGTCCAGCCTCAAGGGCAAACCCCTGCTCGCGGCCTACAGCGCCTCGAAGGGTGCGCTGGCCCGGCTCACGGAGGCCCTGGCGGCCGAGTGGGCCCGCTACGGCATCAGGGTGAACATGATCGCGCCCGGTGCCTTCGCCACCGAGGCCCAGGCGCAGGTGCTGGCCGACGAGAAGATGCTCGCCGCCCGCCTGCGGAAGATCCCGCTGCGTCGCATGGGCGAGCCCACCGAACTCGGGCCGCTGGTGTGCTACCTGGCGTCGCCTCTTGCGGCATTCGTCACCGGATCGTGTTTCGTCATCGATGGCGGTGAGGTGGCCAAGCTCTGAGCGGCCCATCTGCCGCGGCGCCCCGAGCGGGGCGCCCCGGCCGCCAATTCCCGTTCCCCGAGGAGGTCTCATGACAGTCCAGACCACGGCCGTTGCCGGAGCCGACCGCTCCGTGCTGGGTAGTGCCGCCCTGGCGAGCGGCCACATCGATGCCGTCTCGCCGAAGTTTGCCGAGGGCTTGGCGCGCGTGCGCGAGGTCACCGACACCGACGGCGCCTGCCCCGCCTGGGCCAAGGCCCTCTACATGGCGGCGGCCGCGGCGGTCAAGGGTCATCGCGACATGCTCATGGCCCAGATGGAGCGATCACGCGACCTGGGCCTCGAACTCGACGTGGCCCGCGGCGCCGCTCTCACCGTGCTCATCTCCCGCGGCGAGGCCGTCTACGCCACCTTCAACGCCGCCATCGACGAGGTGTTCGGCGAAACCCTGGAGCCCCCCGCCGGTGGCGCCGCCGAGTTCCCGCTGGATCGCCAGGCGTGCCTCGACTACTTCCAGAACTACTTCGGATTCATACCCGCCTACGTGGAGCTCATGGCCGACGATGCTCCCCGCGCTCTGGAGGGATACGTGCTGATGCGGGAGTGGTCGCTCGCCGAGAACGTCCTGGACGCGACCCATGCCGAACTGCTGCTGTGCACGATCAATGCGGCGGAGTTCTCCGCCCGGTTCGTGAACGTGCACGCCAACGGTGCCCGCAGAGCCGGGTGCAGCGAAGCTCAGATCACCGAGTCGGTCGTGTGCGCCATCCCGGTGGCAGGTGTCGCCGCCTGGCTGCCGGGCGCCGACGGCATCATGGAGGGACGGTCATGAACGGTGCCGATGGCCTCATCGACGTACACGGCCACATCGTGCTCGAGGGCTCGATGGGTCGGGCCGGTGCCTGTGGTCCCGAGATCGGCTGCCACCCCGACGGGAGTCCCTGGTTCCGCGTCGGTAACTACCAACTCGACGGCGTGGCCTACCGGGGCTCGCTGTTCATCGAGTTGGACATGCGTCTCGCCGCCATGGACGCCGCCGGCATCAGGGTGCAGGCACTGTCCCCGAACCCCCTGACGTACCTGCACTTCATCGACGCACCGGCGGCGGTGGATTTCTGCCGCGCCCACAACGACAGCCTGGCCGAGGCGGTGGCCGACCACCCGGACCGCTTCGTCGGTCTCGGCGCCCTGCCCATGCAGGACATCGAGGCCGCCTGCGCCGAATTGCACCGCATCGTCGGCGAACTGGGGCTCCTCGGCGGCTACATCGGCACCGACTTCGGGACGACCCTCGACGCGCCCGCCATGGACGCCTTGTACGAGGCCTGCGTGGAACTCGACGTTCCGTTGTTCCTGCACCCCACCCAGTCGGGCATCGACGGCCCGCTGCTCAACGAGCGCCTGCGTCGCTGGGATCTCGACCTGGTGCTGGAGTACTCCCTCGAGGAGGCCCTGGCCGCGGCAACACTGATCTTCGGAGGGGTCGTGCGCCGCCACCCGGCGCTGGACGTCTGCATCAGCCACGGGGGCGGATCCCTGGCCCTCGCACTGTCGAAGCTGCGGAAGCTGGCCGAGCGCCGCCCCGCCTCGCCGGAGTGGTTGAAGCCCACCGGCGTCTTCGACGAGCAACTCGAGCGGCTCTGGTTCGACTGCCACGTGACCGGGGCTCGCGAGTTCGCCTTCGTGGCGGACACGCTGGGCACGGATCGGCTCGTCTACGGCACCAACTTCGGCGGATGGGACCGCGGCTCGGGCCCAGACGTGGACGACCTCGCGCCGACCCTGAACGGCAACGCCGTGCGGCTTCTGCGGCTCGACGGGCGAGCGCCCCACCTGGTCCGGTAGCGCGCGAGATCGCCGCCTCGCGGCGATCCGATGGCAGAATCGATACCCGCTTCGTCGAGTGCGGCGGATCCGTCGCCGTCCTTCAGCACGCCGGATACCCGACAGACGCAGCACCAACCGAGCGAGGAGTTGCACATGGTCACCGAGGCACCTCTCCTGGCGAACGAGGCGGATCACCCCCAGGAGATCGTCGCCCGCCACGGCGACCGGCGGATCGTGGTTATGGACTCGGCCCGCTACGTCGACGCCCGCAACCGCAACAACGACGTCGTGGTGCCGGCGTCGTACCTCGGGGTGCTTCCCGCCCGGCTCATGGTGCCCCACAGGCCCCGGGCGGTGATCGGCCACGACGGCGCCGTCGGCATGGATGGGGCGGGAATCGCCGGGCTGTGGTACCTCGAAGCTCTCGGCATCCCGGCCGCCACTGCAGCGGCCGCATCGGCGGAGTTGGGAAACGGCATGGATCAGTACAGGTGCGGGGTGATCAGCCGGCTCAACATCTACGCCGAGCGCTGCGGGGTGACCGAGGGGATGCCGGTGGCGGAGGCCGCACGGCTACTCGCCTGCAACGATCCGGTCGGCGAGATCGACGAGGGCACGAAGATCCGCCGCGAGGTGGTGGCCACATCGCCGTCGGGGCGGGAGTTGGTGGTGACCGACTCGATCGTCTTCGCCCAGCCGGAGGACTCGCGCAACGTGCTGGTGACCGCGGGCCACACGGGCCGCAGCGGAGCCGGTTTCCTGCTGGAGGTCTCGCCCCACGGCTTCATCTGCGCCGACGGAGGCCGCGCCAAGAACGACTCCGGTATCGCCGGCCTGGCCATCGTTGAGGAACACGGCCTCGCCGGGGGCTCGTTCGATGCCTGGACGGCGCCCATCGGTGACGCCTTCAAGGCGTACGAGATCGGCAAGGTGGGGGCCTGCAACCGCCTGGCGGTCGCCCGGGGCGTCGAGGTCGGCATGCCGGTGTCGGAAGCCGCCATGGCGCTCCTGCTGCACGAGGACTGAACCCTGATGCAACCGGCGGACCGCGCCGACCGGGTGCTGACCGGCGAGTTCTGGGCGGGCGTCGACCGCGGCGAGTTGTTGCGGCCCGTCTGTGGTTGCTGCGGTCGGAGCTTCTTCACGCCGCGGGTGGTCTGCCCGTTCTGCCGCAGCGAGGAGTGGAGCTACGAGCCGAGCGCCGGGCGCGGCACGGTGTACAGCTTCAGCGTCGTGCATCGCCCTCCCGAGCCGGCCTTCGGGGCGCCGTACGTCCTGGCCATCGTGGACGTGGCCGAGGGCTGGAACCTGCTGACGTGGATCGTGGGCTGCCCGGCGTCGGAGGTGTACATCGGGATGGACGTGCAGGTCCGTTTCGTCCCCGGGCCCGACGGTGCGCTGTTACCGGCCTTCGCTCCGTGCGCCGCAACCCACCAGGTCGCCGAGGCGGTGGCGTGAGGGGTTCGGGTCGCGGCGTACCGGCCGGCCGCCGGGGGGCGCCGTGCCGCGCACTGAGGTGACCGCATGAACGTTGGGTTGGCGTTCCGGCGCAACGCGGTGCGGTACCCGAAGGCGACTGCTCTGTTCGACGTCGGGCCGCAGCGCCGCGACGTCACCTGGGTCGAGCTGGAGGAGCGCACCAACCGCATCGCCAACACGCTCGCCGGCCCGCTCGGCATCGCGCCGGGCGATCGGGTGGCGCTGCTCGTGGCGAACCGGCCCGAGGTCGTCGAGGTGCTCGGCGGGATCACCAAGGCCGCAGCCGTCTACGTGGGGCTCAACTTCCGGCTCGGCCCGGCGGAACTCGACCAGATCATCGACAACGCCCGGCCACGGTTGCTGCTCTGCGACACCGAGCACCTGCCGCAGGCCGCCGGGGTGGCCGAGAAGTACGGCCCCGACGTCCTGGACATCGACGCCGAGCCCTACCGGTCGCTCGTCGCCACCGGATCCTCCGCACCGCCGACCACATTGCACGAGGTGCGACCCGACGACGACTTCTGCATCGTCTACACCAGCGGCACCACCGGCCGCCCCAAGGGCGTGATGTTCGATCATGCCCGCGTGCTGCAGCACGCCACGGTGACGGCACTTGAGTACGAGATCGGTCGGCGCAGCCGCTACCTGCTGCAGATCCCGCACAACTCCAGCGTCAACATCACGATCGTGCCGGCGCTGCTGATGGGCGCGGCGCTCGGGTTCCGCGACAGCCGGAGCTTCGAACCCGCGGGATTCGCCGAGACGGTGCAGCGCCAGGGCGTCAGCCACTCGTTCCTGGTGCCGACGCAGTTGATGCGGCTGCTGGACCGCCTGCCGCCGGCCGACGATCGGCTGCTCGGCGGGCTCGTGACGCTCGGCTACGGCGCCTCCCCTATCTCTCCGGAGCGCTTGGGCGAGCTGGTCGGACGATTCGGCAACATCTTCAACCAGCTCTACGGGATGGCCGAGATCGCTTCGATCGGCACCATGTTGCGCAAGGAGGACCATCACCGGGGGCTCACCGAGCGGCCCAAGTTGCTGGCATCCTGCGGGCAGCCCTCCTATGCCGTCGACGTGCGCGTGGTCGACGACGAACGCAGAGATGTCGTGTCCGGCGAGCGGGGCGAGGTCATTTTCGGCGGCCCCTATGTGATGAAGGGCTACTACCGCGACCCCGAGCGCACCGCCGAGTCGCTGCGCGACGGGTGGATGCACTCCGGGGACGTGGCCGAGATCGACGACGAAGGCTTCATCTACATCGTCGACCGCCTCAAGAACCTCATCATCCGCGGCGGGCTGAACATCGCCCCGACCGAGATCGAGAACGTGCTGTACCGCCACCCAGCGGTGCTGGAGTGCTCGGTGGTGGGCGTGCCCGATCCCGACTGGGGCGAGGCTGTCCTGGCGGTTGCCGTGCTCAAGGACGGGATGACGGTCGGCCCCGACGAGTTGCGGGAGCACTGCCGCCGCTCGGAGCTGACTTCGATCAAGGTGCCCGGGAGGGTCGAGCTGGTCGACGCCCTGCCCCACAACGCCGTCGGCAAGATCGCCAAGGACGAGATCCGCAAGCGCTACTGGGGCGAGGGGCGCCAGGTGTGAGCGGCGCCGAGCACCCGTTGGCCGGCATCGCCGTGGCGGGAGTCGCGGCCACGCGCCAGGCGCGGCACCTGGAGGGGAACTCGGTGCAGATCTGCCTCGAGGCGGCGAAGGCGGCGCTCGACGACGCCGGGATGAGTCTCGACGAGACCGACGGTATCTCGGCGCGCTGGCCCGGTCCCGGCGGCACCGTCTTCGGGCCGGGCTCGGTGGATTGGTCGGCAGTGTTGGGCAAGGGGTTCGACTGGGTGGGCGACACCTACCCGCAGGGGGCCCCGGGTCTGCTCGACGCCGCCGGCGCCATCCTGTCCGGCCAATGCACGACGGTGCTGGTGTTCGGCGGCCGGGCGGGGGAATCCGGAGGTACCGCGACAGTGTCGTCTGGCGGCGACGCCACGAGCGCCGCGGTGTTCTCTGGCGGCGACGCCACGAGCGCCGCGGTGTTCTCTGGCGGCGACGCCACGAGCGCCGCCGCTGTCGCCTCCTACACGCGGCCCGACAACGAGTTCGTGTCGTGCTGGGGATCGCTGACCGTCGCGCAGTTCGCCCTCGTGGCGCAGGTGTACCTCCACAGGTTCGCCCCCGATCCCGAGCGCATGGCACTCGTACCGGCCGCGATCCGCAACGCCGGCGCCGCCAATCCGGCGGCGGTCATGTACGGCCGCGGCCCGTACCGGCCCATCGACGTGCTGACCTCCCCGCCGGTGGCCGAGCCGTTCCGGCTGCTGGATCTCTGTCTTGCGACCGAAGGAGCGGCCGCGATCGTCGTCACGAGTCTCGAGCGAGCCCGCGATTGCCCGTCCGCACCGGCGGTGGTGCTCGGCGGCGGATCCGAGTGGCGTCGCCAGCAGTACGTCGATCCGCCCCGCTACGACGATGTGGCTCGCATCGGGAAAGCGGCTTACCGGCGCAGCTTCGCCATGGCAGGCCTCCAGCCCGGCGATGTGGATGTCTTCGAACTCTACGACATCAATACGTTCGAGGTGGTCCGCCAATTCGAGACGCTCGGGTTCTGCGAGGAAGGCGAGGGCGTGGACTATCTCGCCGAAGCCGGTATCGGCCTCGACGGCCGTCACCCCACCAACACCGACGGGGGGCTCATGGCGTACTCGCACGTCGGTTGGGGCGGTCCGACGCTGAAGATCGTCGAGGCCGTCCGCCAGATCCGCGGCATCGCCGGTCCGTCGCAGGTAGCCGGGGCGGAGGTGGTGCTGGCCACCGGCGCCGGTTCGGGCGCTCAATACCACAACGCCGTACTTCTCGGCGCCGATCGCTGAGGCCGGCTCGCCCGCCGGCTAGGCGCGCTGGTTGAACCGGCGCTGCAGGTACTCCGAAACGATCCGCACCTTCTGGATCGTCGGTGTGCCGCCGGCGATGGCCCAGCCGTGCGCATCGCGCAGGCGACGCTCGATGCCGTACTCCTCGCTGTAGCCGTAGCCCCCGTGAAGCTGCAGCGCCGCATCGGCCACGTTCTTGGCCATCTCGTTGGAGAAGCACTTGGCCAGCGACGCCTCCAGCGTGCGGGGCGCGCCCCGTCCGGCGCGCCCCGCCGCCCGGTAGATGAGTAGTCGCGCCGCCTCGACCTGCAGGATGATCTCCGCCAGAGCGGTCTGCACCGTCTGGAACTCGATGATCTCCTTGCCGAACTGCTGCCGTTCGGTCACGTAGGCGGCGCAGAGGTCCAGACACGCCTGGCCGATGGCGAGGCTCATCGTGGCGTTGCCGAGCCGCTCGATGGAGAACGCGGTGAACAGCCGCCCGAAACCACCGGCTCCGATGACGAGGTTCTCCGCCGGTACCGCCACGTCATCGAAGAACATGTCCGCCGACGGGATCCCCCGGAAGCCCATGAGGCGCTCCTGGGGGCCGAACGTCAGCCCGTCGCTGTCGCGATCGATCACCAGAGCCCCGATGGCGCGAGCGCCGCGCTCCTCGTTCAGGCGCACGTACACCAGGTACTGCTCGGCATGCCCCGCCCCGGAGCACCAGCGCTTCATGCCGTTGATGACGTAGTGGTCACCCCGGAGCTCCGCAGCGGTGGTCATGTCCGTGGCGGCCGACCCGGCGTCGGGTTCGGAGATCGTGATCGCCATCGTCACCTCGCCGGCGGCGATCGGCGGCAGCAGGCGTTCCTTCTGCTCCGGCGTGCCGAAGAGGTCGATGACCCGAGCCGGTCCCGTGTTGGCCTCGAACACCGGGAACGCCGCCGTCGGAGCGGCCTTGGCCAGCTCTTCGATGACGATGAGCGAATCGAGAAGATCGGCCCCGCCGCCCCCGTACTCCGGCGGCAGACCCATACCCAAAAAGCCCAGTTCGGCCAGGCGGCGCCGCTCGGCGTTGGGGAACGGGGTGCGCTCGGCGTCCCAGGCCACGGCCTGGGGGGCGTAGCGGTCGGCGGCGAGCGCTGCAACGGTCTCCCGGAGCGCCTCCTGGGTGGGGCTCAGATCGGTCACGCCGGGACGGTGCGGTAGAGGTCCCACATGTCGTAGAACAGGCGGCCCGTCTCCAGCGTGCAGTGATAGACGGCGTCGCGTTGCGCCGGCGTTCTGGCGTACTCCGAGACGATCTCGATGCCCTCGTCGCCGTGCTCGGCGTCGGCGAGGATGTGCATGGTCCAGAAGATCAGGTCGTCGTCGCTCATGGCGTAGTTCTTCTTCTGGGCCGCCACGATGCGGGTGAACGTGTCGGGCACGAACGACTCGAGGCCGATGCCGATGGCCGCAAGTGGCACGCACCAGTCGCGGCACAGGCCCATGAACTCGAAGTATTCGGTGAGGCGGCGACCGGCAGGCAACTGCTCGGCCCGGCGCATGGACTCCGTGTCACCGCCGAGGGCCGCTCCCCACTCCAGCAGCAACTCGGGATGGGCCTTGGTCCCGGTCTCGATGCCCATGCACTCCTCGGCGAGGTTCTTGACCAAGGTGGTGCGCACGTCCTCGTGGGGGCAGTTCACGTAGATGGCGCCGATCCACGGCAGCATGCGCGAGATGTGCAGGTAGAACTGCTCGCAGAACAGCAGCAGTTGCGCGATGGTGGCACTCCCGTCCTCCATGGCCCCCACGATCGGGTGGTCGGCCATGCCGCGGCCTGGTCTCGAGAGCTCGGCGCGCAGGCGTTCCACGAACTCCACCGGAGTCATGGCGGCCAGCTCGTCGGTGCTGGGCGTGAGGGTTGCGATGGTCATCGGGATCTCCTCGGGGAATTCACTGGGGTTGGTGTGTTTCGAGTTCGAGAAGCGGTGCGGGGATCGGCGAGGGCTCAGGCGCCGCCGGTGAAGATCACCGGGTAACGCCCGAAGTACGGCCGCGTGGTGGAAGGGTCCATCTCGGGCGGATCGTCGGGGTCGGGGATGCAGCCATGGTCGAACATCGTCTGCACGGCGACCGGCGTGACGCCGAACAGGTGGCCCTCGCGACCGCTCTCGGGGTCCAGGACGATGCCCGCCGCCAGATCCTGGCCGATGCAGGCGTGCATGCCCATGCCGAAGCTCAGTCCCCAGGGGTGGATCCCCTCGGCGGTCTCCCGCAGCGGGTTGAAGTCCCCGGCGTCATCGCCGAACACCGCCGGATCCCGGTTGACCCTCGGAAGGTCGATGACGACCCTGTCGCCGGTCCCGATGTCGGTGCCGTCGGTGAGGGTGATCTCGGCCTCCGCCCAGCGCACGGCAACCGGGCTGGAGGGTTGCAGGCGGATCGTCTCGTGCGTGGCCCGCTGGCAGAAGAGGCGGTCCGTGCGAGGGCGGTCGGCGGCGCCCGGATTCGCCTCGAGCCAGCTGAAGATGTTGTGCATCGTGCGGGTGAAGGCGGTGGCGCTGGTGTGCGCCCCGGCGAGCAGGTAGAAGGCCACCTCGCGGCTGATGATCTCGGGCGTGAGGTCGAGGTTGTCCTGGTTGCGCACCAGCACGCTCAACACGTCCGGCGGCAACTCCGCCTCGGCGGCCTCGCCGGCGGCGATGCGATCCAGGATGGCCTGGCGTCGCTGTATTCCCGGGGTCAGGAACTCTCTCTGAAAGGCCTGCAGGGCCGCGTGTATCTCCGCTGACTTGGCCTCCTTGTCACCGGTGTAGTGCGCGATCGTGGCGCCCTCGATGAACAGCATGAGGTAGTCGTAGAGGCGGAACGTTTCCTCCGGGGTTCCCTCGGGCCGGTCGACGCCGGCGGTGAGCGCGGCGAGATTCATCATGAGCTGGTGGCCGAAGCGGACCAGTTCCGTGCGGCCTGCCTCCAGATGCGGCGCCAGCGTCTCTTCGAAGATGGCCGGGAACAGGTCCTGCTCGAAGTGCCAGAAGGTGTCCCGGCGGAAGAGGCGGTTCTCCAGGCGGCGCCGGTTGCGGTGCTCGGCGCCGTGCAGGTTGATGACCACGTCGGCCATGACGACGTCGCCCTCGTCATAGGACGCCTGGCGCAGGTCGCGGTTGCGGTAGCACTGCTGCGCGGCGACGTAGGAGTCGATGGTGACGGTTCTGGGGGCGGTGGTTGTGCTCATGATCGGCGCCTCATGGTAGGGAGTGCGTCAGAAGTCGGCATCGTCGAGGGCCACCGACTGGTGCACGATGAGCCCGCCGGCGACGGTGAAGGTGTCACGTCCGGACGTGCCGTCGGCAGGTCCCCCGGCGATGCGCCAGCGCACCGAGATGCTCCCGTCGCCCTCGGCGGTTCGCTCGCCGAAGCACACTTCGCCGCCGCCGAGCCGCCCGGGGACGGACGTGAAGTACTCGGCGATCACCGTTGCCCCCGCGTACGACGCATCGCGGCGGACGAGTACCGCGTCGGTGGCGTAGTCGGCGGCCATCGCCGCGGGGTCGCCCGTCAGCACGGCGGCGAGGTGATCCTCGACGACCTCGCGGGTGTTCCGCGCCCCGGACTCAGTCACGGGTGACCCCGAGGCCCAGCCCACCGTCGACCACCAGCACCTCTCCGGTGGTCCACTCGGCCCGCGCCAGGTATTCGAAAGCCTCGGCGATCTCGCCGGCAGTCCCGATGCGCCCGAGGGCGTGCGCGCCGGCCATGGCCTGGAGACGGGCGGCGGCCTGCGCGTCGTCGAAGAGGCCGGCCCGCTGGTTGATCTCGGTCAGAACGGCACCCGGTCGGACGCAGCCCACCCTGATGCCCTGCGGTCCGAGTTCGGCCGCCAGAACACCGGTGAGCGTCTCGATGGCCCCCTTCGTGGCCGCGTACGGCGCGACGCCGGGGAAGCTGCGCTTGGTGTGCACCGAGCCGACGAACAGGACGCAACCCTGCGTGCGGCGCAGGTGTGGGACCGCCAGGCCGCACAGCATCATGCCGGCGATCACGTTGGTGTGGAACAGCTCGAGCAGCCGGTCCTCCTCCAGCACCTCGATGGGGCCCCGGTACATGTTGCCGGCGTTGCTGAGGAGAACATCGAGGCGGCCGCCGCCGTGGCCAACAGCGGCGGTGACCATGTGCTCGCGGTCGGTGGCACGCGTCACGTCGCCCGCCACCGCCAAGCAGCGCTCGCCGAGCCGCTGCGCCACAGCGTCGACCTTGGGCGCGCGCCTCCCGGTGATGGTCACCGACGCGCCGGCGCGCACGAAGTGTTCGGCGGTGCCCTCGCCGATGCCCGAGCCGCCTCCCGTGATGAGCACCGACATGCCCTCGACGGATCTCATCGGCCCGCCCCCCGGCCCGGTGCCCGCGCCTCGTCGCCCACCCCGTCGACACTGCGCGGCCGCGGGAGGTGCGACAGGATCGACATCGTGACGCCGCCGTCCACGAGGAGAGTCTGGCCCGTCACGTAGTCGGCGTCGTCGGAGGCCAGCCACAGGACCGCCCGGGCGATGTCCGCCGTGGTTCCGAGACGGCCACTGGGCACCACCATCTCGCGCTCGGCCCGCAAGTCCGGGTCGGCGTTGATGGGGGCCGACATGCCGCCGTCGATCAGTCCCGGCGCCACGCAGTTCACGCGGATGGCGAACCGGGACCATTCCAGCGCCATCTGCTGCGTCAGCATGATGATGCCCGCCTTCGTGGAAGCGTAGGCACCGGCGTTGGGGCCGGGCACGATGCCGTTCATGGAGGCGACGTTCACGATCCGCCCGCCTCCGGCGGCGGCCATGCGCCGCGCCGCCGCCCGGCCGCAGAGGAACGTGCCGACGAGGTTCACGTCGACGACGGCCCGGAAGTTCTCCGCGTCCTGTTCCAGCAGCGGCCCGAAGCGCACGATGCCGGCGTTGTTGATGACGACGTCCGGCGCGGGGCCGAACGCGTCGAGAGCGGCCTCGATCTGTGCCTCGTCGCTCACCGATGCACGCAGGGCGACGGCACCGGTCACCTCGGCGGCGGTGCGCTGCGCGCCGGGACCGTCCACGTCGAGGGCCCCCACCCGATAGCCGGCGGTCGCCGCGGCCCGGGCGATCTCGGCACCAATGCCCGCGGCTGCTCCGGTGACGATCAGGGAGCGTTGCGGAGAGCTCATGTGGACTCCGGAGTGAAGACGATGGGGTAGGAGGAGAAGTGGGGGCGACGGGTGTGCCGATCCGCGACGGGTGGGTTGTCGGGGTCGGGGCGCCCGCCGAGGGCGAGGGTGGCGGCGACCATCACCGCCACGGTGCCGTAGAGATGGTCGTCGCCCGGAGTGGCGCCCCCGGGGATCTCCATGCCCCCGTCGAGTTCGGCGCCGATGCAGGCGTGAGCTCCGGCTCCGAAGCTGAGGCCCCAGGCGTTGCAGCCATCGGGCACCTCGCGGTGCGGGTCGAAGAGGTCCGCGTCGGGTCCCCACACGGCGCGGTCGCGGTTCACCGACGCCAGGTCGATCACCACACGCCGACCCTGGTCGAGGACGGTCCCGTCGCGCAGCACGACGGTGCGCAGCGGCTCCCGCCAGGCCACGGGGCTGGCGGGATTGAGGCGCAGCGACTCGTGCACGCAGCGCTGAGCGAAGGCTGGATCGTCGGCGGCGCGCCCGAGGTCCTCCGGATGGCTCTCGACCCAGGAGAACAGCTCGTCGAGGGCGTGCGTGAACGAGTCGGCGGTGCTGTGGGCCCCGGCCTGCAGGTAGAAACAGATCTCCCGCTCGATGACCTCCAGCGGGATCTCCAGCGCCTCCTGGTGGCGCAGGAGCAGCGTGGCCACGTCGCGGGGCAGGTCGTCCTCGGTTATCTCACCGGCGGCGAGGCGGGCCAACAGGGCGCGGCGCCGATCGAGGGATGTCGACAGCATCTCGGTGCGGAAGGCCTCCAGCTGTGCTCGGACCTCGGCGCGCACCTCGTCGGGGTCGCGGGTGGAGTGGGCCAGCGTGGCGCCGGCACTGAAGGTGCGCACGAAATCCTCCAGGCGCGAGGTGTGCTCGACGTTGGCAGGGTCGTGGTCCACGCCGGCGATCGTGGCAGTGAGGCTGATCGCCGCCCGGTAGCCCATGGCGCGGAGGTCGGCGCGGCCCGCTGCCACGTACGGGGCCAGCACCGCCTCCAGCGTGGCGCCGAGTACGCGGCGTTCCCAGTGCGCGAACACCTCCCGGCGGAACAGGCGGTTCTCCACGCGCCGCCGCCGCCGGTGTGCCTCGCCGTGCAGGACCAGCAGGCAGTCCTTCATGATGACGGCGCCGTCGTCGTACATGCCCTGGCAGAGGTCTTTGCTGCGGTATGCCTCGCGCGCCTGCTGCCAGCCGGTCAGGACGATCGCATCCGCCCCACCCGTGAGGGTGTCCTGCACGTCAGTCCTCGACGCCGGCGCCCGCAGCGCCGGCTGCTCGGGCCCCCTCACCGAGATCGCGGGCCAGCCGGCGGGCTGCCGCAGAGGGTGAGAGTCGGCCGGCGGTGACCTCGGCGAACAGTTTCTCGGCCGGCCCCGAAGGGTCTTCGACCACAGCGTCGACCCAGCGTTGGAGGTGCCGGCGGACCTCCTCGGCGGCGTGGCGCGACCGGCGGTCGGCATCGCCGGAGATCTCGCTGACGTGGCGGCGATGGTCCAGCACGTGCTTCCAGAGTTCGTCGGCCCCGTCGGCCTCGGTGGCCACCGTGAGCGTCACCGGCGGTCGCCACCCGGCGCGGTGTCCCAGGTCGAGCATGTACTCGAGATCGCGCCTGGCATCGGCGGCACCGGGCCGGTCGGCCTTGTTCACGACGAAGATGTCGGCCATCTCCAGCAGCCCGGCCTTGTTGGCCTGCACGGCGTCGCCCCAGCCGGGGCTGACAGCCACGATCGTCGTGTCGGCGGTTCTGGCGATGTCCACCTCCACCTGCCCGATGCCGACGGTCTCCACGATGATCAGATCGTGGCCGGTGGCGTCGAGCAGCCGCACCGCCGCCAGCGCGGCCAGCGCCAATCCGCCCGATTGCCCCCGGCTCGCCATCGACCGGACGAACGGCCCGTCGGGGTTGGCCGCACTACCCATGCGCACCCTGTCGCCCAGGATGGCGCCCCCGGTCAGCGGCGAACTCGGGTCGACTGCCAGTATCGCCACACGCCGGCCGTCGGCGGCCGCGGCCCGCGCCAGGCAGTCAGTGAGCGTTGACTTTCCCACCCCCGGCGCACCTGTGATGCCCACGATGTGAGCGCTGCCTGCGACCGGCCAGGCGGCTACGGCCACCGCGTCGGCGCGATCCCCGCCCCGCTCGGCGTAGGTCAGCAGCCGTCCGAGCGCCCGGCGGTCACCGCTGCAGGCGCGCCCGAACAGATCGGCGACATCGCTGAGGTCCACCGACGCCGTCGGCGCCGCGGGTTCGGGCTGTGGAGGTGCCGCGGGTTCGGCAGTCATATCCGGCGGACGGCCGCTGCCCGAACCGTCCGGGCCACATCGGCTGCGGATGTTCCGGGGCCGAGCACGGCGAACACCCCGGCCTCCCGGAGCAGCTTGAGGTCATGTTCGGGCACGATCCCGCCCACGACGACCTGCACGTCCATCCCCGCGGCGCGCACGGCGGTGACCATGCGGGGAGCCAGGGTCATGTGCCCGCCGTTGTGGATCGACAGGCCGATCACGTCGGCGTCCTCCTGCTCGACGGCGCGCACTACCGATTCCGTCGTCTGGCGCAGCCCCAGATAGATGACCTCGAGCCCGGCATCGCGCAGCATCCGGGCGACGACCTTCAGGCCCCGGTCGTGGCCGTCGAAGCCGAGCTTGGCAAGGACCACCCTCACCGGCTGGTCACGCTCGCCGTGGGTGTCCGCAGCGGTGGCGGTCATACGACCGCGGGTTCGGTGTAGGTGCCGAAGACGCCTTCAAGAGCAGCGACGATCTCGCCCTCGGTTGCCTCGGCGCGTACGCAGTCGATGATCGGCTCCATGAGGTTGACCGTCGGGTCGGCCGCGCCGGCCGCCAGCGTCTCGAGGGCGTCGACGACGGCCGCGTCGTCGCGCCGGCGGCGCACCTCGGCGAGGCGCCGCAGTTGCAGGTCCTCCACGTCCTCGTCGATGTGGAGGATGGGCGTGTCGCCGCCGTCCCCCTCGGTGTAGGCGTTGACGCCGACGATGATCCGACGGCCGGCGTTGACCTCGCGCTCGAAGCGGTAGGCGCTGTCGGCGATCTCGCCGACGAAGTAGCCGTTGGCGATGCCCTCGTAGACGCCCTCGAGGATTGATCCCTCGCCGAGCTTGTCGAGGTGGTCGAAGACCTCTGTGGCGCGGCGCTCCATCTCGTCGGTCATCCACTCCACGAAGGCCGAGCCGCCGAGCGGATCGGCCACGGCGGCCGCGCCGGTCTCATGCGCGATGACCTGCTGGGTGCGCAGGGCGATCCGCGCCGCTCTCTCCGTCGGCAGGGCGAGCGCCTCGTCGTAGCTGTCGGTGTGGAGGCTCTGGGTCCCGCCGAGCACCGCCGCCAGTGCCTGGGTCGCCACGCGGGCGACGTTGACCTCCGGCTGCTGCGCGGTGAGCGACACGCCCGCTGTCTGGGTGTGGAAGCGAAGCTGCAGGGACCGCTCGCTCTTGGCGCCGTAACGGTCGCGCATCCAGCGCGCCCAGATCCGTCGGGCAGCGCGGAACTTGCCGATCTCCTCGAAGAAATCGATGTGGCTGTTGAAGAAGAACGAGAGACGTCCCGCGAACTCGTCCACGTCCAATCCGGCGGCCAGCGCCGCCTCCACGTAGGCGAACCCGTTCGCGAGGGTGAACGCCAACTCCTGCGCCGCGGTGGAGCCCGCCTCGCGGATGTGGTAGCCGCTGATGGACACGGGATGCCAGCGCGGCATCTCGGCGGTCGTGAAGCGGATGAGGTCGGTCACGAGTCGCACCGAGGGCCGCGGCGGGAAGATGTACTCCTTCTGCGCCTGGTACTCCTTCAGGATGTCGTTCTGGATCGTGCCGCTGAGGCGGCTCCGGTGAGTGCCGCCGCGCTCACCGGCCACGATGTACATCGCCATCAGGATGTTGGCGGGGCCGTTGATCGTCATCGACGTGCTGACGTCGCCGAGGTCGATTCCTGCGAAGAGATCTTCCATGTCCGTGATGGTGTCGACCGCCACGCCGGCGCGGCCCACCTCGCCGACCGCCCACGGGTCGTCGGAGTCTCGGCCCATGAGCGTGGGCATGTCGAAGGCGGTGGAGAGTCCGGTGCCCCCGGCCGCAAGCAGCTTCTTGAAGCGCCGGTTGGTGTCGGCGGCGGTGCCCATGCCGGCAAAGAGCCGCATCGTCCACAGGCGCGACCGGTACATCGACGGGTGGATGCCCCGCGTGTAGGGGAACTGGCCGGGGTAGGGGGGATCGCCGTGAACCCCGGCGAGCGGGATTCCGGACATTGTCTCGAAGCTGCCGTCGCGCAGCGGGGCGGCCTCGTAAGCAGCCCGCCACCGCTCCTCGGCCTCGGCGCGCGGCGAGGCCTGGTCGTCGTGCGGCTCGACCTCGTCGGGGGGATGGTTGTCGGGGATACTCATGGCTGACTCTGAGTTGGGCGGCCGGCCTGGGCTGTGCCCAACCGCTCCCGGCACAGTATCCGTGGAGCGGCTGCGCCTGCCCCTCGGGAATCCTGTCCGGCGAGCGTGCCGCTGTGTACGGTGATGCTCGCCTACAATCTACCGCCAATCTGCCAACCCAACAGTTGTTTGAGCAGGGGTCAAGTGCCGGAGGGTGCCGTGGACACGCCGAAGCCTTCCAAACGCCGCCGGCAGGAGGTCATGAACGTGGCCGCCCGTATCTTCAGCGAGAAGGGCTACGAGGCAACCTCGATCCAGGAGATTGCCGAGGAAGTGGGGATCCTCAAGGGCAGTCTCTACTACTACATCGACACGAAAGAGGACCTCCTCTTCGGCGTCATCAAGGAGGCCTACGACTCGGCGCTCGGTGTGATCAAGGAACTGGAGCAGCGTGAGGGCAGCGCTCTCGAACTCATCGAGGCCCTCGTCTGCCGGCACGCCGAGGTCTTCGCCGCGACTCGCTTGCAGTCCTCGGTGTTCTTCAGGGAGTTCCGGGCGCTCTCCGAAGAGCGGCAGAAGACGATCCGCGAGGCGGCCGTCGTCTACAACAGGTTCGTCGTGGCGCAGATCCGCCGTGGCCAGCAGTCCGGCGAGATCAAACCCGAGATCAACGCGCGGCTCGCCGCCATCGGCATCATCGGCATGATGAACTCGATGGCGTTCTGGTACCGGCCCGAGGGTTCGGCCACCGTGGCGCAGATCGGCGCGGAGTTCTCCCAGCTGGTGATCGGCGGTCTGCGAGTCTGAGGGCCCCCGTCTCGGGGCGCTGCCCAGCCGGCGACGCGCTCGTGAGGCTCAGGAGATGGGAGCGGGCTTGGTGACGGTTGGCCGCGCTCGCGCGTCGGTGCTCAGGCGTTGGCGACGGGTTCGGTGTTGATCGTGACCGAGCGGATGGTGGCGTCGCCCTTGGGTTGCTCGCCGCGTCGCGGCAGCGCCGCGAAGGCGTGTACGGCGTCCATACCGGCGGTCACCTGGCCAAAGATCGTGTAGGAGTGGGGGAGGCTCACGCTCCCAAGGCAGATGAAGAACTGCGAGCCGTTGGTGTTGGGACCGGCGTTGGCCATCGCCAGTGTGCCCTCGCGGTACTGACCGCGACCCTCGAGTTCGTCGGCAAAGCGGTAGCCGGGCCCGCCGCGCCCCGTGCCGGTGGGGTCACCCGCCTGCACGACGAATCCGGGGACGACCCGGTGAACCGGGCAGTCGTCGTAGTAACCCGCCCGGGCGAGGAAGACGAAGTTGTTGACGGCCATCGGGGAGCGCTCGGCCTGGAGGTCCAGTTCGATCGGTCCGCAACTCGTGTCGAGAGTGGCGGAGTAGCGGAGCCCGGCGTCGAGAGTCATGGGAGGGGGTTCTGGCCACTGCACGGGGCGACTCTATCGGGACAAGGGCTGCGGCCCGTGGGCGGCGCCGATCCCGAGCGCGCCGGGGGACGGGTTCACGAGGCTGGGCCGCCTAGTCTGGACACGTGACGGAGGCGGTCGAGCGGGCGCGCGCGGGGTCCGACCGTGCCGGCGCTCCCCCGCCGGGGGACCTGCCGCCGCTGGTGACCGAGCGAGACCCTGTGACCGGTCGGGACGTCCGGGACATCCAGCGGCGCAGCCTGTGGGTGCTGATGGCCACGGTGGCAGTGGGTGGCGCCGGCACCGGCGGGGCCTTCAGCATCGTGGCCGTGCTCGCCGAGGAGATCACCGGCAGCGAGACGCTCAGCGGCATCGCCGCCGCGGGCATGACTACCGGAGCGGCGCTTGCAGCAGTGCCGCTGGCGAAGCTCATGGCCCGCAGCGGGCGCCGGGTGGGGCTGCGCTCGGGCTACCTGCTGGCTCTTGCCGGAGCGCTCCTGATGCTGGTTGCCACTGCGGTCGACGCGTACGCACTGGTCGTTGTCGGGATGGTTGCTGTTGGCACCGGGAGTGCCTGCGGCCTGGCCGCCCGATTCGCCGTCGTCGATCTTGCGACGCCGGCGAATCGGGCCCGCACCATCGGGCTGCTGGTCGGCGCCACCACGGCGGGCGCCATCGCCGGACCGACGCTTGCGACCGGCCCTGCGACAACCGTCGCCGCCGCTTTGGGTTTGGAGGATCTGGCCGGCCCGTTCCTGTTCGCCGCCTTCGCCTTCGCCATGGCCACGCTGATCCTGGATCGGGGCCTGCATCCCGATCCGCTCCTTGTTGCCAGGCGTCTCGGAGGCGGTGCCGAAGCCACCCGAGGCCGCGGCGGTCTGGTTCGATCGGTCGGTCTGATCGCACAGCTGCCCCCCGCCCGCCTGGCGACGGCGGCGATGATGGTGGGACAGGGGGTCATGGTGTCGACGATGGTCATGACGCCGCTGCACATGACCGACGGCGACCAGAGCCTGCGCGTCATCGGATTCGTCATCTCGACGCACATCGTTGGGATGTACGCCCTCTCGCCCCTGGTGGGCTGGGCGACCGGGCGCATCGGTCCAACACCCATGATCGTGGCCGGCGGCGTGATCAGTTTCCTGGGTGCGGAGATATCGGCGCACACGCCGCCCGAGGTTGCCTGGGGCATGTTCGTTGGCATGTTCGGTGTGGGGCTCGGCTGGAACTGCTGCCTCGTGGCGGGCACGGCCCTGTTCAGCGCCGCCGTGCCGGCCGAGGATCGCGTGCCGGTGCAAGGTGCGGCCGATCTGCTGATGAGCGCCTCCGGGGGCATCGGGGGCATCGCCGGCGGCGCCGTCGTGGCGTGGCAGGACTTCCAATTCCTCAGCCACTACAGCGGCCTGTTCGGCGCCGTCCTGGCGGGCGTGGCAACGCTGGCGTACTTCGGGAACACGCAAGGGATCTCCCGGCGGGCTGCGAGGATCTGACTCAGGAGGGCAGGAACGCGTGCGGAGACTCGTTCGGGCGGTCGTGCTTGCCCTCGTCCTGGCTACCGCGACAGCCGGTTGTGGGGGCGACTCCGGTGACGACATCGCGGCACCCGGCGGGGGCGGAACCGGGCCCGTCGACCTCAGCGGCTTCGACGGCACGATCCGCATCGGCGCCGCTCTCAGCGAGACCGGAACGTTCGCCGTCGAGGGCAAGGACTCGCGCCAGGGCTACGACACCTGGGTGCGCTGGGTGAACGAGGACTACGGCGGCATCCGGATCGGCGAGGATCGTTTCGCCGCCGAGATCATCTACTACGACGACGAGTCCGACGCCGACACCGCCGCCAACCTGGTCCAGCGCCTGATCGACATCGATGAGGTGGACTTCCTGCTGGGGCCCTATTCCAGCGGCCTCACCAGCGGCACCAGCGCCATCGCCGAGGCCAACGGCATGCTCATGGTGGAGGGAAACGGCAGCGCCGACACCATGTTCGAGCGAGGCTTCGAGAATCTGTTCCTGGTGGCCACCATCGCCGGCGACTACACGAAATCGGCCATCGAGGCGTTGGCGGCGCGCGGCGCTCGAACGGCCGTGATCGCCCACGAGGACACGTCGTTCCCCACGGCGGTGGCAAACGGGGCGCGACGCCATCTGGAGTCCAACGGTGTCGAGTTGCTGGCCGTCGAGACGTACCCGAAGGACATCCAGGACGTCTCGGCGATCATGACCAAGTTCCGCAACCTCGACCCGGACGTGTTCCTGGGCGGCGGTCACTACAACGACGCCGTGCTGTTCGTGAACGCGGCCGATGAGTTGGGTTTCGAGCCTGATGCCATGCTGATCACGGTCGGCCCATCCAACCCCAGGCTGGTCGAGCAGCTCGACGACGATGTCGAGGGCGTGCTGGGTCCCACCCAGTGGGAGGCCACGATGGTCTACCAGGGCAGGTAGTTCGGCAGCGCCGCCGACTACGCGGCCTACTACGAGCGGCTCTGGGGCGAGCCCCCCGTGTACCAGGCTGCCAGCGCCACGGCAGCTGCACTGGCCCTGCACCTCGCCATCGAGGCCGCCGGAAGCACCGACACCGGCGCAGTGCGAGAGGCGCTGCGGTCGCTGCGGGCCGACACGTTCTACGGACCGATCGCCTTCGACGGGCGCGGCGTGAACACCGCCAAGCCCATGGGCACGATCCAGGTGCAGGCCGGCGAGGTCCGTGTCGTGGCCCCCGATGCCGCGGCCGTGGCCGGCCTCGTCTACCCGCGTGACTGAGCGGATGTTCGACGGCGTGGGGCAGTCACCGTGAGCTATTTCGCTCAGGCGCTGATCAACGGCGTCGCTCTCGGGGGCATGTACACGATCCTGGTCCTGGGTTTCTCGGTCATCTGGGGTGTGATGGGTGTCATCAACCTCGCCCACGGCGAGTTCGTGATGGTCGGGGCCTATCTCGCTTGGGTCGCCAACGACGTCTGGGATGTCGACCCGTTCGTCTCGGCGCCGGCGGTGTTCGTGGTGATGGTGGCGTTCGGCTACGTGACGCAGAGGCTGCTCGTGAACGTCATCGGCCGATCCTCGCTGGTGAGGCGGCGCGGATCGTGGGCGTCGACATCCCGAAGGTCTACGCCGTCACGTTCGCCCTCTGCATCGGGCTCACCGGCGTGGCCGGAGCGCTGGTCAGCCCGCTGCTGGCGGTGCAGCCGTTCCAGGGCCCGCCGCTGACGCTCAAGGTCTTCGCCATCACCGCCATGGCGGGGCTCGGGTCGGTGCGTGGCGCCCTCGGCGGTGCCATGGTGCTCGGCCTGGTGGAGGCGGTGCTGGCGCTGTACGTCGACCGCATCGGCACGAACCTGGCCGTCGTGGCCTCGTTCGTGCTGCTCGTGGCCGCACTGGTGCTGCGGCCGCAGGGCATCTTCAAGGGCCTGCGTCACGTGGACGCCACGAGCACGTGAGACCAGGAGTCGGAGCGACGTGGTTGTAGCCAGGGGCGGGCTGGGCCGATGGCACGTGAGGAGTCGGTGGTGAGCGACGTGGCGGAGCCGGGGGGCCGCGAGCGGCTGCCGAGCCGGGCCGCCAGCCTGGCCGCGTTGGCGGCGCTGGTCGTGCTCGCCGTTCTGCCTCTGCGGTCGGGCACTTCCAACGCCACGCTGCTGACGCTGACCCTGATGCTCACCAGCATCGGTGTGGCGATCAACTGGAACCTCACCGGCGGTTTCTGTGGCTACGTGGACTTCGGCCACGCCGTCTGGTTCGGCATCGGCGCCTACACGACAGCCATTCTGATGTCGCCGCAGAGCAACGGGCCGCAGGTGGGTTGGCCGCCCGTGCCCGCCATCGTGATCGGGGCTCTGGTGGCCGGCCTGCTGGCGGCGGCCATCGGCCGGGCCACCATGCGCCTCAAGGGGCCGTACTTCTCCATCGCCATGCTGGTGATGTTCACCTGGTGGCTGCGGGGCACTCGTTTCGGCGCCGCGCTGGTGGCGATCCGCGAGGACGAGATCGGCGCGGAGACGCGCGGCATCGACACGACGCTCCTCAAGACGGCGATCTTCAGCTTCGCCGGGCTCTCGACGGGTCTCTTCGGCGCGCTGTGGGCCTACCAGAACACGTTCGTGGACCCCGACATCGCCTTCGTCGAGGTGCGCACGATCGACGCCGTCATGGGCACGATGCTGGGCGGCCTGGGCACCGTTGCCGGTCCGATCCTCGGCGCCGCGGCGCTGTACTGGCTGCGCGAGGTGCTGTGGACGCACCTGCTCGACTATCACCTGCTGGCGCAGGGAGTGCTGCTGATCTCGATCGTGCTGTTCGTGCCGCGGGGCTTGGTGGGGCTGGTCGACCGGAAGGGCACGACCCTGGCGGAGCTGTGGGGGCTGGGTGGCCGGTGGCGCCGCGGGCGGGCAGCGGAGGCTCCGTCGTGAGGGCGCTGCTGGAGGCCCGCGGCGTGGTCAAGCGGTTCGGCGGGCTGACCGCCGTGGACGATGTCGACATCAGCGTCGGCGCCGCCCCCACGACGTGGCCCGACTCGGGATGTCGCGCACGTTCCAACTCATCCGCGTGTACCGCGAGCTGTCTGTGGCGGAGAACATGCACCTCAGCATCCAGTGGGGGCTGCTGGGGGTACCGGCGCTTTTCGCCCGCACCGACGCCGCCACCCGCCGCCGTGCCGACGAGTTGCTGGACTTCCTGCTCCTGGGGCGGCTGCGCCACGAGCGGGCGGGCAACCTCTCCTGCGGCCAGCGCCGCCTGCTGGAGATCGGTATGTCGCTGATGAGCGAGCCGCGGCTGGTGCTGCTCGACGAGGCCACCTCCGGCGTCAACCCGACGTTGGTAGCCGATATCGCAGATCGGCTGCGAGCGGTCAACATCGACCGCGGGTTGGCGTTCCTGCTGGTCGAGCACAACGTGCAGTTCGTGGCCGACCTCTGCGAGCGCGTCGTCGTGCTCGACCAGGGTGCCGTGCTGGCCGACGGTACGCCTGGCGAGATCATGGAGACCCCGGCCGTGATCGAGGCCGACTTCGGCGATCCCGGCGATGCTGGAACGCAGGGCGATTCCGGGGTCCCCCGGGAGGGCACACCGTGATCGGCGGATCCGGTCGCGGCTCGGGGGGGCTCGTGATGCGGTCGGCGGGTCCCGCAGCCGTGGCGAGGAGGTCACCCGGTGACGGGCCGCCCGGAACCCTCGACCGCCTCGACTGGCCGGCCGCTGCTGGAGGTGCAGGACGTGCGCGCGGGCTACTTCGCCAGCCAGGACATCCTCACCGGTGTCGACCTCGAGGTGCATCGCGGGGAGATCGTCTGCGTGATCGGCCCCAACGGGGCGGGCAAGTCGACGGTGTTCAAGGCGGTGTACGGCCTGGTGCCGGTGCGCTCAGGTCGGGTGCTCTGCGAGGGGCGCGACATCACCAACATCGCCCCGCAGGACGCCCTGCGGATCGCCGGAATCACCATCGTGCCGCAGCTGCGCAGCGTGTTCGCGCAGATGACGGTTCATGAGAACCTCGAGATGGGCATGGTCACCGAGCGAGACAAGGCACGGGTGCGCGAGCGCATCGACTACGTGTACGGCCTGTTTCCCCGCCTCGCCGAGCGCTCCCGTCAGGCCGCCGGCACGATGTCAGGCGGCGAGCAGCGCATGCTCGAGATCGGCCGCTCGCTCATGTACGAGTCCCGTCTCGTGCTGATGGACGAGCCGTCGGCCGGCTTGGCGCCCATCATCACCCGCCAGATCTTCGCCGCCATCCGCCGCCTCAACCGGGAGATCGGACTCACAGTCCTGATGATCGAGCAGAACGCCCGCCAGGGCCTCGAGGCCAGCCACCGCGGCTACGTCATCGAGATGGGCCGCATCACCCACCAGGGTCGTGCGGCCACGCTCCTTGCCGACCCGAAGGTCCGCAAAGCCTTTCTCGGCGCCCGGTGAGGGGGGCTCGAAGGCTCGCGCCGTTCACCGTCGCAGCGGGCAGCTAACAAGACTGGTCTGGTCGGCGATCCGGCTCCTAACCCAGGACGTTGACCGGGGCGTTGCTGTCGAGGGGGCGGTTGCGGCTGAAGGTGGCGAGGTCGATCGGCAGGCCGAGGTGGGGACCCTCGACGGTCAGGGGGTCGACGTCGTGGTCCCGGCCGCCTTCGACCTCGACGATCAGTTCGGCCATGCAGTGGGCGGCGATGGCGGCGTTCTTGAACTGGTTTCCGCTGGTGCCGATCGCCACGTAGAAGCCGCCGAGATCGGTGCGGTCGTAGATCGGCAGCCAGTCTTCGGTGACGTCGTAGACGCCGACGGTTCCCCGGTGCTCGTGCGGCAGGCCGAGGTTGCGGATCCGCCGGGCGCCCCGCAGCACGTGTGTCTCGAACTCGTCGCGGGTGGTCGTCAACGACACGGCGTCCGGATCGTCGACCCAACCGAGTTCATCGCAGGCGGGCTCGACGCTGCCGATCAGGATGTTGTTGGGGCGCTCGGGGCGGAGGTAGAACCCGCAGTCGAGATCACCCATGACGCAACCGGCAACGTCGAAGTCCAGTCGGTCCGGTGCGGGGACCACGTACACCTCACGACGCATCGGTCGCGTGGAGATCGTCGCACTGCTTTCGAGACCCGCCATGTGGTTGATGATCGAGGAGTGGGGACCCGCCACGTTCACGACGATGGGGGCGCGCACCTCCGTCCCGTCGTCGAGAGCGACGCCCGCAACCCGGTTGCCCGCCCGGAGCAGACCGGCGACGGTCCTGCCGTAGAGGAACGTCCCTCCGGCCGCGGTCGCCGCATCGGCCAGGTTCCGTGCCGCCAGCATCGGGTCGGTCACGTAGCCCCCCTCGGGCATCCAGATGGCGCCGTCGATGAACCCGGCAGGCTCGGCCCAGAAGCGGTCGTCGTCCATGCGGGTCGGGGGGCCGAACCGGCGGGCATCGAGGTACGGGAACCGCCGCTCCAACTCGTGGCGGTCGAGGTCCTCGTAGGCCACTCCCAAGGCGTCGAAGTGCCCGACGGCCCGTTCGTGGTTGGATCCCGGGACCTTGAGTAGCAGCATCCCGCACTGTACGAACTGCGCCACCGGCGTCCCGCCCGCCGCGCCGACGTGCTCCGGCCAACGGAGCCAGTAGTGCAGCCCCTCGACGGACATGGCAACCCCGGCCCTCGTGGAGTAGTTGAAGCGGATGACCGCACTCGACGCGCTCGTGGAGCCCTGGCCGGGACCGGGCAGCCGCTCGACGCTGACCGTCGCCAGGCCGCGCCGAGCGAGTTCGTAGGCGACGCCCGCACCGATCACACCGGCACCGATGACGACGGCGTCAGCGTTGGGGGTGCTCACGGGCGCTGGTCCTGGTTGGATCGGGGTCGGCCTTCGGGCCGCTCGGTCTGATGGGCTGCCGCCTCGGGCGGGGGGACGGCGCCGTCGTCTTCTCGACAGTTCACTCGCTGGACGGTAGTTGTCGCTCGCGGCGGGGGCTGTCACAGGGTGTCCCTACAGTTGCGGGCGTGACTGCTGCGGTCCGGGTGACGCCGTACGGGGCGCCGGCGTTCGAGGCGCTGTGCGAGGTGGTGGAAGGCGCGCGCCGGGCGGCGGGGCACTTCCTGGCGCCGGTGACCGTCGTGGTGGGCGAGCACCGTCTGGCCATGGCGACGCGCCGGGCGCTGGCCCGGCGGCGGCTCATCGGGGTGGACTGCCTCACGCTGCGGGAACTCGCCGAACGGCTGGCCGGCGAGTCGCTGGCGGCGCAGGGCCGGAGACCCGCCTCGGCGGCGGTACTGGCGGCCGCCGTGCGGCAGGTGCTGCAGACACCGGCCGCGGGGGTGTTCGGGGAGGTGCGCGACCACCTCGCCACCGAGCGCGCCCTCCTCGATGCGCATCGCACATTGCGAGATCTCAACGAGCGCGAGCTGGGCGCGCTGGCGAAGTCCTCGGCACGGGCCGCCGATGTCGTGGCCATCAGTCGGCAGGTGCAGCGGCGGCTGGCGGCCGGCGGCTTCCACGACGAACGCGATCTGCTGACCGAGGCCCGGCGGCTGCTTGGTGTTGGGAAGCAATCTGTGGCCCCGGAGTCGGCGGACCCGACGGACTCGCACGAGGGACTGTCGCGCGGGGCGATTGGTCCGGCCGTCGGCTCGGCGGAGGCGCAGGGTGACTCACCCGGGGCGGTCGACGTCGCCGGGTTGGGCCGGGTTGTGCTGTACCTGCCGCAGCGGTTGAGCTCGGCGGCGCTCGACCTGCTGGTTGCGTTGACCTCGGCCGCCGGTGGGTTCACAGTCCTGGCCGGCAGCTGCGACGACACCGATGCCGACGCCCCGGTGGCGGCCGGCGTGCGCCGCCTTGCCGGTCCCGCAGCCTGGCAGCCTGCCGCTGTCCCGGCGCCCGCGCCGACCCGCATCGTCGCCGTGCCCGATGCCGACGAGGAGGTGCGCACCGCGCTGCGGCGGGTGGTCGAGGCGATGCGCCGCGGGGTGCCGCTGGAGCGGATGGCGGTGCTGTACGGGCGCAACGATCCCTATGCCCGCCTGCTGGCGGACCAGTTGCAGGCGGCGGGGTTGCCCTTCAGCGGTCCGTCGACGCGTCCGCTGACCGAGAGCGTGCTCGGCCGGTTCCTGCTGGAGTTGCTCGGCCTGCCCGCACGCCGCTACAGGCGCCAAGACGTCATGGCCTGGTTGGCGGGGGCACCGGTCCGCTCGATGCTGGAGGTCGGGGGGGACGGGCGTTGGCGCCCGGTGCCTGTGGCGGCCTGGGAGCGGATCAGCCGCCGCGCCGGGGTGATCGACGGAGCCGGGGAGTGGAGTCGGCGGCTCGGGGACTACTGCGCCAACCGGCGGTCCGAGATGGACCGGCTCGGCGAGGACAGCGACTGGCGGCGCGCCCACATTGAGCGCGACCTCGCCACCGCCGACAGTCTGCGCCTGTTCATGACCGACGTTCTGGCTCGTGGCGAGGCGGCGAGCGCGCTGAGGTCGTGGCGGAGGCTCGCCGGGTGGGCTGAGAGATCGGTCCGGGACCTCGTGGGCGGCGCCGAGTGGCGCCAGGGCAATTGGCCGCCGCACGAGCGCGCTGCCGCAGAGCGCGTCGAGGCCTCCCTCGAGCGTCTCGGCGGCCTGGATCGCGTCGACCCCCGGCCCGATCTGCCGCGATTCCGCCGCGCCTTGGAGGCCGAACTCGCGACTAGCAGGGGTCGGCAGGGACGCACGGGTCACGGTCTGCTGACCGGACCGGTCGGCTCGGCGCTCGGCGTGGACCTGGAGTGCGTCTGGGTGCTCGGGATGGCAGAGGGCGTGTTCCCCGGCCAAGCGGTCGAGGAAACCCTGCTCAGTGAGACCGAGCGGGCCGCTGTTCCCGATGCGTTGCTCTCGCCTCCGGCTCGCCTGGCCGACGATCGCCGCAGGTTCCTGGCTGCGCTGGCTGGGGCGTCGGGCGAGCGCACGCTCGTCTACCCGCGCGGCGACCTGCGCCGCACCGCGGACCGGCTGCCGTCACGGTGGCTGCTGGCGTCGGCACACGGGCTACAGGCCGCCGGCGCCGACGGGTCGGACTTGCTCCTCGGTGCCGGGGACCTGGCGAAGCTGCCCGACGGCATCTTCAGCGACGTGCCCTCGCCCACCGCCGCCCTCCGGGCGTGCGCGTTCCCGCCGACGTTCCAGGAGTACGACCTTCGCCTGCTGCTCGATCACCGCGACAACGGGGGCTCGCTGGGCGAGCATCGGCTCGCCGCCTCCGGCGAGCCGCTCGAGCCTGCAGTGACGATGCTGACCGAGCGGCGAAGCACCGCTTTCACGCGCTTCGACGGGAACCTCGCAGGGTGCGACATCGCCGACCCGGCGGGCGGCGGGCCGGCCGTCTCGGCCACGCAGCTGGAGGCGTGGGCGACCTGCCCTCATGGCTACTTCATGCGCTACATGCTCGGCGTCGAGCCCGTGGATCAACCAGAACGGGAATTGCGGATCTCGCCGCTGGAGCGCGGTGATCTCGTCCACACGATTCTGGACCGGTTCTTAAGCCAGATCCTGGCGGTTGGTGCGCCGGATCCGCTGCACGGCTGGGGGATCGACGAGCGCCGCCGCTTCGCCGAGATCGCCGAGGAGGCGTTCGCCGAGCGCGAGGGGCAGGGGCGCGTCGGTCAGCGGATCTTCTGGGAGCCCGAGCGCAGCAGGATCCGCCGCGAGTTGCTGGCATTCCTCGACGTCGAGGAGGAATGGCGCCGCACCGGGCGCAGCGTGCCGTGGGCGAGCGAGAAGGGCTTCGGCATGCCGCCCCGGCGGCGCGAGGAGGAATCCCTGCCTCCGGTGGAGATCCCGTTGGGCGACGGCCGCACGATCCGCCTGCGCGGCGCGGTCGATCGCATCGACATGACCGAGAGGGGCGTCCTCGTGGTGATCGACTACAAGACGGGCCGCAGCAACCTCTACCAGCGGCTCGGCGAGGCACCGTGGGCGATCTATGCGGGGGCGGGCCGCAAGGGTGGTCCGAAGCGTGAGGCCCTGCCGCGGCTGCAACTCCCGCTGTACGCCCAGGCGGCGCGGCTGATGGCCGGCGCGGCGGCCGATGTGATCGCCGGGTACTGGTTCGTGACGGCAAGCGAAGACTTCCGCTGGTTGCCGCTGCCGCTGGACGAATCGGTCGAAGCCGAGACGCAGTGGACGCTGGCGAGTATCTGCGACGGGATCGCCGGCGGTGTCTTCCCCGCCTACCCGCGCCCGCGGGGCCACCCGTCGCACTGCGACTACTGCGACGCCGATCGGCACCGGGCAGGCGAGCTTGCGGCACAAGCCCTCCGCAAGGCCCAGAGCCCCGAGATGATCGGTTGGCTCCGGGTGGGGGCGAGGGAGCTATTGCCCATCGAGGAGAACCGACGCCTGGCCGGCGGGCCACCTTCTGACGATCAGGTGGAGCACGAATCGGAGGATCGCACGTGAGCCGGCCGGTGCATGCAGGCGACGACCCCGGTCCTGGCAAGCGCGTCGGTGACGGCAGCGACAGCGACGACCGAGCGCGCCATGCCGCGGCCGAGGATCTGACCCGCGACCTCTTCCTGGAGGCCGGCGCGGGAACCGGCAAGACGACGGCGCTGGTGGCGCGGATTATGGCGCTGGTGCGCAGCGGCGTGGCGCTGTCCAACATCGCCGCCATCACCTTCACGGAGAAAGCCGCCGCCGAATTGCGCGAGCGTCTGCGGCGGGATCTCGTCACGGCGAGCTGCCGAGCCTCCGAGGGGGACGTAGAGATCCTGCGCCGTGGCCTGGACGATCTGGACGGCGCGGCGGTCTGCACGCTGCACTCGTTCGCGCAGCGGATCCTGCGCGAACACACCACCGAGGCCGGCCTACCGCCCCGGCTGGAGATGCTCGACGAGATTGGCGCCGACATGGAGTTCGCCGAGGGCTGGGAACGGTTCGTGGAGGAGGTGCTGGCCGAACCGGAGATGGAGCGGGCGCTGGTGCTGGGAGACGCCCTGGGGATGCGGGTGGCGAACCTGCGGACCGTGGCCCGACGCATGGCCGACAACTGGGATCTGGCCGCCGAGCGTATCCCCGCGCTCGACCAGCTGCCCGAGGTGCCACCGCTGGAGTTCGCCGACCTGATCGCGCCGATGCGCGAACTCGCCGGTGAGAGCCGCTGGTGCCGAGTCCCGCTCGACCGGCTCTCCGAGGCGGTTCCCGACGATGCGGACGCCCTCTGCGAAGTCCTCTTACATCTCGACCGGTTGGCCGATCGCCTCGAGGCAGCGGGCGAACAGGAGGCCGTGGTGTTGCTCGAGGAGGTGGCCGGGGGGCGAGTGCCGCGAAGCCGCAAGGACAACTGGCACCCCGCCTTCGACAAGGAGGGCGTGCGTGAGCGCCTGAAGGAGTTACGAGACGAGGCCGGAGTACGTCTCGATGCCGCGGGGCGGGCGTGTTCGGCGCGGCTGCTCGCCCGCCTGGCAGGCTTCGTTCTGGCCGAGGCCGACCGGCGCCGCCGCCAGGGACGGCTCGCCTTCCACGACCTGCTGGTGCAGGCCCGGAACCTGCTGCGTCATCCCGACCGCGGCGCCGCCGTGCGCCGGGCGTTGCACCAGCGCTACCAGCGGCTGCTCATCGACGAGTTCCAGGACACCGACCCCATCCAGGTGGAGCTGGCCCTGCTGATCGCTTGCGACGACCCCGGCGAGGGCGTCGGCCCACCGTCCTGGCAGGACCTCGAGGGTGGCCACGGAGCGCTCTTCTTCGTGGGCGACCCGAAGCAGTCGCTGTACCGCTTCCGGCGGGCTGACATCGGGCTGTATCTGCAAGTGGCGAAGTGGGCCGGCCCGACGGCCCGCGAGACACTCAGCAGGAACTGGCGCTCGTCACCGGCGATCGTGGACTGGGTCAACGCTGTCTTCGGTCGCCTCGTCCGGCCCGCCGACGGATCCCAACCTGACTACGTTCCCCTTCGAGCCGCCCGCCGCCCACTCGACGGCCATGTCGGAGCCCCGGTGCTCCTCCTGGGGACCGACAGCCTCGGAGAGGGCGAGTCGCGCCGCATTCCCGCCGAGCGGCTCCGCCGCATCGAATTCGCCCAGGTCGCCGCCCTGATCCGGCGAGCCGTCGGTGAGAGCTGGCCCGTGCGCGACGGCTCGGAAACGCGGCCCCTGCGGCTGAGCGACGTGTGCGTCCTGATCCCCGCGCGCACCGTACTGGGCCCGCTCATTGGCGCGTTCGAGGCGGCCGGCGTGCCGTACCGAGTGGAGTCCTCCAGCCTCGTCTACGCAACCCGAGCAGAGACCGACCTGCTGGCCGTGCTGCGTGCCACCGACGACCCGTCGGACCATCTGGCGGTGGTGACAGCACTGCGCTCGGCCGCCTTCGGCTTTGGGGACGACGACCTGTACAACTACCGGCAACTCTGCGGCGGCAACCACCGGCCCTGGGACTACCTGAGCCCGAGCCCGCAACCCGACCACCCGGTCGCCAAGGCGCTGGAGTGGATGCAAGAGCTTCACGATCAGCGGCTCTGGCGCAGCCCGGGGGAGATCGTGGACCGGGTTCTGCGGGAGCGCCGGCTGATGGAGCTGGCTTTCGCGGAGGATCGTCACCGGGACACCTGGCGCCGCCTCCGGCGCGCCGCCGATCAGGCGCGGGCCTTCTCGGATTCCACCGGTGGCACGCTGCGGGCATACCTCCGCTGGGTCGACATGCAGCGCGGCGAGGGGGCGCGAGTGGTCGAGGCGCTCGTCCCCGAGACCGATGACGACGCCGTGCGGATCATGACCGTCCACGCCGCCAAGGGGCTCGAGTTCCCGTTCGTGGTCGTGGCGGGATTCTCCGGCACGACCACGCCAACTCGGGGCAACCGGTCCTCCGAGCTGGCTTTCCCGCGCAGTGGGGGGGCATTCTGCAAGCTCGGAGGACGCGTCAGGTCGTTCGGCAGCGACGGCGTGGCGGATTCCGAACAGCTGCACGAGTTCCACGAGGACATCCGCAAGCTGTACGTGGCCTGCACCCGGGCCGAGGACTACCTGGCGGTCTCGCTGTACCGAAGCGGGCGCAAGCCTCCGTCGTGGCAGAACCTGGCCGTCGCGGAGATCCTGCCGAAGATGACCCTTGCCGAACTGCTGGCGCACACCGTCGCTGAAGTCGTGGATCCGCAGCCCACAGAGGTCGCGGTGGCTCCCCATCCGCTAACCGTGGCGCTTGACGTACCCACCGATGCCGATAAGCCGGGGGAGGAGGCGCCGGCTTCATCCCCGACGAGCTTCGTGTGGGCTTTGGATCTCGCCGGCTCGACTGCGGGTCGCCCGCTGGAGACGTTGCAGCCGGGCGACCCGCCGTACGGTGCAGGTCCGGCCGATGCACCTGTGGTGCCCGGAAACCGGGATTTTCGCCCCAGGCACCTCGGTGTGGACCCGGTGCCGGCGACGACCACGGGGGCGCCGGCTGCCGTTCCGCCCCGCGATGAGTGGGAACGCGAGCATGCCGCTTTGTGGGACTGTGCCGCGCGCAGCCCTCTGGTGTCTGCGAGCGGGGTGGCGACGGCGACCGGAAACGGAGCCATAGCGCCCGCCGAGCTCCGAGGACGAGCGGTCGAGAGCGCCGGTGTCGAGGACCACGAGCCCCCGGCGGAGCGAGGTGCGCCCGATCCCGGCCTCGACAAGGACGTGATCGACGAGGATGCGCCGGTGTGGCGCAGGGGCCGGTACGGCACGGCACTCGGCCGGGCGGTTCACGCCGTGCTCCAGACGGTGAGCTTCGATGCACCCGGCGAGGCGCTCGCGCCGTCGGCCAGCCGGTACGCCGCCGCGGAGGGCATCGATCATCTCGCCGACGACGTGGCCGCGAGGGCACGCAACGCCCTGAGCTCGTCGACCCTCCGCGAGGCGGCCCGGCAGCGCCACTGGCGTGAGCTGTACGCCGGCGCCGAGGTCGAGGGCCGCTTCCTGGAGGGGTTCATCGACCTGCTCTACGAAGCGTCCGACGGCTCCTTCGTTGTGGTCGACTACAAGACCCACGCCTCCGACGAGCGTCCCGATCTGCGTCAGAAGCCCGGCTACCGGCTGCAGATCGCCGCCTACGCCCTCATGGTGAGCGAGTCCACCGGCCGCAGGGTGTCGCGCTGCGTCTTCGTCTTCCTCGGCCCCAACAGCGTCCACGAGGTGGAGGTCGACGACCTGCACACGGCAATCGCCGAAGTCCGCGCGGCCCTTGCGGGCGACTAAGCCGTGGCCCCGACTTCGCCGGCCAGGCCTCAGTCAGCGCGCACGGTGGCCTTCATCCGCTGCTGCTCGGTGAGGATGAACTCGGTGTAGCCGTTGGGCCGGTGGCGACCTCGGTCCAGAGGCGATCGATGGGGAGGGCGATTATGCGCTCGTCGTCGGCGTAGCGGATGCAGTGCGCGCCCGTGTGGAGGACCACCCCGACGATGAATCGTTCGCCAAGTCTGTCGCGAAGCATCCGCAGGCCGCGCCGGTCGCGTGGGTGGACCCGGGAGCCGGCCTTCACCTCGATGCCGACGACCGAGCCGGATCGCCCGTCCTCGATGATGAGATCAACCTCTGCTCCGTCGTGCGTGCGCCAGTGCCCGACGTGCGGGCGGTACTCCATCCATGACGCCTGCTTCAGCACTTCGCCGACGACGAACGTCTCGATCAGGTGCCCGAACTGCTGCAAGGACGTGGGGTCGAGCCCGCCGAGCCTTTCGGGCGTGAGGCGCAGCAGCCGGGCTGCGAGGCCCGAGTCCACCAGGTGGATCTTCGGGCGCGACGCGGTGGCGGCGCGCAGCGTCTTCCCCCAAGCCGGCACCAGTCGCAGCAGGAAGTTGCTCTCGAAGAGGTCGATGTAGTCCGAGGCGGTGCTTGTGGGAAGCCCCGCCTCGGCGCCCGCCCGCGACGCGTTGAGGATCTGTGCGGTCTGTGCCGCGAGCCGTGACAGCAGGGGAGAGAGCGCGCCGGGCCGGCGCACGCGGCCTAGGTCCAGTAGGTCGCGTTCAAGGCACAGGGCGACGTAATCGTCGAACCAGCGATCCCGCGCCGCTTCGCTCCGCGTCAGCGCCAGCGGAAACCCGCCGCGGGCAATGCGGGTTATGTACTGCTCGCGTGTGGTGGCGGACGGTTCTGGCGTCAGGACCGCCGCGTGGTCAACGAAGAGCAGCTGGATCAGGTTCTCGCGCCGGGAGTCGATCTCGCCCTGGGAGAAGGGATGGATCTCCATGCGGTGCAGCCGACCCGTCAGGGACTGCGAGGCGAGCGGCAGCGGGTCCTACCGTGATTTCTGGGAGAGGTCTACCGTGAATCATTGGCACCAACTGCCGTGAGTTTCAGGGTTGCAATGTCGTGCTTCTCTGAGACCTGCATCGCGGAGAGGACGCGCCGACGGATCGGGAGGGCACAGGTCGATGGCGGTCGGCTGCGTGTACCGGGCGCCCGCCGCCCTCAGCCGGCGCGTAGGGCGGCCTTCATCCTCTGGCGCTGCTCGATGAGGATGAACTCGGTGTAGCCGTTGGGCTGGTTGCGGCCCTCCATCACAAGCGCCACAGCGGCCCGGTAGGGGATGCTGCGGGCCAGATCACCACACATGGGTTGGTAGTCGGGGTCGCCGGCGTTCTGGGCGTCCACCACGGCGGCCATGCGTTCCATGGTGGCGTGCACCTGCTCGGCGCTCAGCAGGCCGTGGTGCAGCCAGTTGGCGATGTGCTGGGACGAGATCCGCAGCGTTGCCCGGTCCTCCATGAGCGCCACGTCATTGATGTCGGGAACCTTCGAGCAGCCGACGCCCTGGCCAACCCAGCGGGCCACATAGCCAAGGATGCCCTGCGCGTTGTTCTCCAACTCCCGGGCCATCTCGGCGGGTGTCAACTCCCGTCCCGGCTCGAGGGTGGCGATCTCCAGCATGTCGAGCGCCGGCGTCGGCGGGCGCTCGGCCAGCTCGCGCTGGCGGGCCGCCACGTCGGTCTCCAGGTAGTGCAGCGCGTGCAGTGTTGCCGCCACCGGTGAGGGGACCCAGGCGGTGGAGGCCCCGGACAGGGGATGGCCGATCTTCTCCGCCAGCATGGCTGCCATGTCGTCGGGGCGGGTCCACATGCCCTTGCCGATCTGCCCGCGGCCCACGAGGCCCGTGGCCAGGCCCACGTCCACGTTGACGTCCTCGTAGGTGGTCAGCCAGGTGGAGGTCTTGATCTCTGCCTTGGGGATCATGGGCCCGGCCTCCATCGAGGTGTGGATGTCGTCGCCGGTGCGATCCAGGAAGCCGGTGTTGATGAACATGACCCGCTCGGCCGCCGCGGCGATGCACGCAGCCAGGTTGAGCGAGGTGCGGCGCTCCTCGTCCATGATGCCGATCTTCAGCGTGTTGCGGGCCATGCCGAGCGCGTCCTCGAGACGGCTGAACAACTCGGAGGCCAGGGCGACCTCATCGGGGCCGTGCATCTTGGGCTTGACGATGTAGACCGACCCCGTCGCGCTGTTGCGATGCGGCCCGGTGCCCGCCAGATCGTGCAGCGCGCACCAGGCCGTGATGGCGGCGTCCAGCAGGGTCTCGATGATCGGGGCGCCGTCGAGGCACACGATGTCGGTCTCGATGTGGGGCCCGATGTTGCGCACCAGCATGACGCTGCGGCGCCGCAGCGTCATGGGGTTGCCGCCGGCGTCCAGGTACGGCGAGTCGGCGCGCAACTCCCGGGTCATGCTGCGGCCGCCCTTGGCGAACGTGGCCGACAGGTCGCCCTTCATGAGCCCCAGCCAGTTGCGGTAGGCCAGGACCTTGTCGGCGGCGTCCACCGTGGCGATGGAGTCCTCGAGGTCCATGATCGTGGTGAGCGCCGCCTCGAGACCGATGTCGGCCACGCCGGCCCGGTCGATGGCGCCGACGGGATGGTCGCGGTCGATGAGGATCTCGGTCCCGAGGCCGTTGCGGCGCAGCAGCACCGAGTCCGGGTCGCCGGGCGCGCCGGTGTAGCCCGCCAACTCGGCACCTGCCGCAAGTCCGGCGCTGCTCCCGTCGTCGAGTTCGACCGCCAGCGTCCCATCGGCCACCCGGTAGGCCACCGCGCCGCGGTGTGAGCCCGCCGTCAGCGGGGCGTGGCGGTCCAGTAGGTCACGCGCGAAGGCGATGACCCGGTCGCCGCGCACGGCGTTGTACGGCCCGTCCCGCCCGCCGCCGCCGTTGGTGCGGATCACGTCGGTGCCGTAGAGGGCGTCGTACAGGCTGCCCCAGCGGGCATTCGCGGCGTTCAGGGCGTATCGGGCGTTGTCCATGGGCACCACGAGCTGAGGTCCGGCCACGTCGGCGATCTCCGGGTCCACGTTGGCCGTCGCGACCCCTACACCGTCCGGTTCGGGAGCCAGATACCCGATCTCGCGCAGGAACGCCTCGTAGGCAGCCCGGTCGTGAAGTTGGCCCCGTCGCGCGACGTGCCACCCGTCGATCTGTGCCTGTAGATCGTCGCGGGTTGCCAGGAGGGCTCGGGAGCGCGGGTCAAGGTCGTCCACGATGGCGCCGAAGTCGTCCCAGAATCGATCGGGATCGATCCCGGTACCAGGGGCAAGCTCAGTACGAACGAACTCCTCGAGCGAGGCTGCGACCTCCAACCGCCCGATGGTTACGTGTGTGTTTTCTGTCATGCCCTCACGTTAGGCGGCGTATCGGTTTGATCGGCGGGTGCCTGCGGGCTCCACGGCGTCGAGCGCACCCGCCGTGGGTGACGCCCCCCTGGCCATGTCGCGAGACTCTCCGACCGATGTCTCCAGAAGAAGATAGATATGCTGTTTCTCGAAAGATCGATAATACTTATGTTCCGCAATGGTGATTATCTGCGGTCAATGCGGTAATCGGTTCAAAATATCTACATAAAGTTCGGATCGATGAGTTGCCGGTTTCCCGAAGCAACAATCGAAGAAACCCGAAGCGGAGGTGTCCTTCCATGAGCGTTCTCTCGCCGAGTCCAGTGCTGGATCCGTCATCGGCCGAGCTTGCCCGTCCACAGCCCCTGGCGCTGCCCGGCGAGAGCGGCGCGCCGGATCGGTTCGACGCCGACCTCGAGGCCACGCGCCGCTGGATGGCGGCGCCCCGGTTCACCGGGTTGACGCGGCTCTACTCGGCGCGCCAGGTGGTCGAGCAGCGGGGAGCGATCGGCCAGGACTACACGGTCGCCCGTGTGGCGGCGGATCGGTTCCACGCGCGGCTCCGGCGGCTGTTCGAGTCCCGCCGCAGCATCACCACGTTCGGGCCGTACTCACCGGGACAGGCGGTCGCCATGAAGCGGGCCGGAATCGAGGGAATCTACCTGGGGGGTTGGGCAACTTCCGCCAAGGGCTCGCCGCACGAGGATCCCGGCCCCGACCTCGCCGGTTACCCGCTCAGCATGGTTCCCGACGAGGCCGCCGGCATCGTGCGTGCCCTGCTGACCGCCGATCGCAACCAGAGCTTCGCGCGCTCCCGCATGACCCCAGCCGAGCGGGCCGAGGTGCCCGAGGTGGACTACTCGCCGTCCATCATCGCCGACGCCGACACCGGCCATGGGGGCGACCCTCACGTCCGGAACCTGATCAGGCGCTTCGTGGAGGCGGGGGTGCCCGGCTACCACATCGAGGACCAGCGCCCGGGCAACAAGAAGTGCGGCCACCAGGGCGGCAAGGTGCTCGTGGGTTGTGACGAGCAGATCAAGCGACTCAACGCGGCCCGTTTCCAACTCGATGTGATGGGCGTCGGCGGCATCATCGTGGCGCGCACCGACGCCGAGGCCGCCAGCCTGCTCGACAGCGCGGCCGACGAGCGCGACCAGCCGTTCGTGCTCGGCACCACCTCACGCAACGTGTCGCCCTACAAGGCGGCCTACCTGGCGGTCTTGCGGCGCCTGACGGAGGCCGGTGTCGAGGGCGCCAACGGTCATCTCCTCTACGCCCTGCCGGCGGGGGAGTACGCGCAAGCGGACGCCTGGCTGGATCGATGTGGCGCCGGCAGCGCCATTGACGAGGCAGTCGAGGAATACCTGGCCGCGCCGCACGGGCGCGCCGGGGAGGTCGCCGACCGCGCCGGTGATGCGCTCGCGGAGGCCTGGCAGGCTGCCGCCGGGCTCTGCACGTACGCCGAAGCGGTGGCCGAGCAGATCGAGTGGCGGACAGCCGAGGGCGGGAGCTTCCCCGTCAGCGTTGACGAGTGGCTGGAATTCGCGCGCACTGCCAGTCACGCCTGCGCTCGGGCACGCGCCGAGGAACTGGGGCTCGACGTCGACTGGGACGCCGAGCCGGCGCGCACTCCTGAGGGCTACTACCAGGTGCAGGGAGGGATTCCCTACGCCGTGGCGAAGTCGCTGGCAGTGGCGCCGTTCTGCGACGTGCTGTGGATGGAGACGAAGACTGCGAACCTCGCCGACGCCCGGGAGTTCGCCGAGGCGGTCCACGCCGTTTACCCCGACAAGATGCTGGCCTACAACCTGTCGCCCTCGTTCAGCTGGGACACCACGGGGATGAGTGACGACGAGATGCGGGACTTCCCCGAAGAGCTGGCCAAGCTGGGATTCGTCTTCAATTTCATCACCTACGGCGGCCACCAGATCGACGGCATGGTCGGCGAGCAGTTCGCCGCGTCCCTCCGCGAGGAGGGGATGCTGGCACTGGCGAAGCTGCAGCGCCGCCTGCGCCTGGTGGACTCCCCTTACCGGACACCGCAGACACTCGTCGGCGGCCCGCGCCTCGACGCTGCGCTGATGGCCTCGACCGGCCGCACTGCCACGACCCGGGCCATGGGCAAGGGGTCCACGCAATACCAGCACCTCGTGCAGACCGAGGTGCCGACCCGTCTCTTGGAGGGCTGGCTGGAGCGCTGGGCCGCCCATCACGACCTCGGGATCAGCCCGCGGGTGCGGTTGCGCCCCTGGAAGGCGGGCTCGGAGATCCTCGAACTCGCCATCCTCGACGGCGGGGAGAAACCGGCAGGCAAGGCGCTGGCCAACATCATCTTCACGGTGCTGCGGGACCGCCGGGGCCGGTCGATCCTGTCGGTCCGCGATCAGAACACGCACGCGCCGGAGATGCGGCGCAAACGCCTGATGACGCTGGTGCACCTGTTCCTGATCCTGCGCTACGAGGTCACGTCGGTCCACTACCTCACGCCCACCGACGACAACCGGTACCAGACGGTGCGGATGTGCCACCAGGGGCTCTTCGCCTCGGTCACCGACGAGGTGGGCGAAATCATCGTGGCCGACGTTGACGCCGCCACGGTGGCGACGCTGACCGACGATCCCGAGGAGTTGGGCAAATTGATCAGCCGAGCCCGACCAGGACGCCCGGAGCGCTCGGAGATCTGATCCTGACCCTGACCTCGACCGGGGGCGCCCGGTAGAGTGCCGCGGGTGAGTCGGCTCAGGTCGTCTCGAGTGTTGCACGATCGCTTGGCGCCAACAGCTGTCGAATAACATCTATTTTGATGTGGCTTTCAGGGATCATGTGATCGTCGGGCATACGGCGAATCTCTGCGTGTATCGCCCCTTCTTTGGGGAGTTGCAGACGTGAGTAACCAGGCAGCGGATTTGACCGTTGCAATTCTGGGTCCCGGACGACTAGGTGAGTCTGGGGTGTGGCCGCTCGGACGCGACCTGGCTGAGGGGCTGTACGGACGCGCGACATGATTGAGGCCGAACGGCCACACAGTGGTAGGCTGGGCGGATGGAACCACCGACGCAGAGGATGGAACCACCGACGCAGGGCGGTGACACTCGTCGTGTGCGACACATCACACGGCCGAGTGAACTCGGGTTCGCTTTGCGACAGTTGCGCGAGCAGAGCGGAATGACCCAGAGTGAACTGGCCGCGGCGGGCGGGGTGGGGCGCAAGTGGCTGTCCCAGGTAGAGAACGGCAAAGCGACCGCGGAGATCGGGTTGGTGTTGCGCCTTGTCCATGTCCTCGGTTACGAGGTCGAACTCGTAGCCGCACCAGCACCACTGGATCTGCGCAGCATGCTCGACGTGTTCTCGGGTCACAGCAGAGATGCGACTTGACGTTCTCATCGAGGGGCACTTGGCCGGCGAAGTCGACCTGACGGCTCACGACAGCCCCAGTTTCCGCTATCTCGACAATTACCTCAGGCGGCAGCACCCCACGCCGCTGTCGATTCGTCTCCCGGCGACGACCGACGCCCGGGTTACGGCCCCATGGCTGGCTGACTGGCTCAGGGGACTCTTGCCCGACAGCAGTAGGGTGCTGCGCAACTGGTGCGAAACGCATGGTGTGAACGAAGAGCACGCCGTGCATCTACTGGGGACAAGCGTTGGCGCGGACTGCGCGGGGGCTGTGCAATTCTGCCCGCCTGCGACCACGGAGCACCTATTGAGTGGCGCGGGGTCGCTCGCGGTGCTGACCGACGACGAGGCACACGACTGGCTCCGCCGCCTTCGCGCTCATCCGGCCTACCGTCCGCAACAATGGGTTGGCGATGTCGGATGGAGTCTCAGCGGCATGCAACCGAAGGTGGCATGGCGGCGCGTCGGCGACAATTGGGCGGTAGCCCGCGGGCGAGAGCCGACCAGCCACATTGTGAAAGTGACCCGGCTCGAATACGAGCACGAGGCCCTGATCGAGCACCTCACGTTGCGAGCCGCGGAACGGCTCGGCATCCCGGCGGCGCGGACGTCGATCATCGAGTGGGGCGACGTCGAGGCCATCGCCGTCAGTCGCTTCGACCGCTCGCGAACCGGCGCGGCGTCGCCGCTGTTGCGCATCCATCAAGAAGACCTCTGCCAAGCGGCCGGAATGGACCCCAAGCAGAAGTACCAACGTCTCGGAGGTCCAGACCCCGCCCGCTGCGCCGAGTTGCTACGCGACCCCGTCAGCGCAACCGCTGCTAGCGATCTCAGAAGATTCCGCGACATGCTGCTGTTCCAGTGGTTGATTGTGAACCCCGACGCGCACGCCAAGAACTATGGCCTGCTCCTGCGCGGCAACGCGCGCCTGTTGGCCCCGTTGTATGACGCGTCGACGTGGTTGCCCTACCGATCGGGTGTGCCCGTGGAGCAGTTGACGCTCGCGATGTTCACAGGCGCCGACAGGAGCGTGGAGGCCGGCGACACCGGCGCCGCGATAGAGAGGCTCGCGACGGCTCTCGGCCTGAACGCGCAGGAGACCGCTGCCCGTGCTGAGGAACTGGCCATCCGCCTCCCCGCCGCGGTCGAAGCCACGATCAACGAGGCCACACCCCATCACCAGGACGTTCCCGAGGTCGCCGTCTTCGCCGAGGAGTTGCCCCAGCGGGCCGCACATTGCGCCAGCATCGCCGGGGCGACGCTGATCGCGTTACGAGACTCCACGGTCACCGATCAGCGCGTCGGGCCGGACAGAGGGGGCGACTCGGTGTAGCGAAGCGACAACCATGTCGCTTCGTGCCGGCTGGGGCGAATCATCCCGGCGGCACTGTGACCCGGGAGGCTCGTCCCAAGGTGGCTTGCCCAGCAATCCTGCGCCGCTCGAGCCAGGACTTGTGGCGCAAAGTACCCCACACGGATAACTCCGGGTACCGAAGAACTGCAGGGCCACAGGGCGGCAAGTCGCGGCTTTGGGCGTGTGCTGAGCCATCCACCCGAGGCGCCCACCGGCTTGACCGTCACCGTCAACCCGTTTTCAACACACGCCGAGCGGTGCTCCGGTGCCCGGTAGAGTGCCGCGAATGAACCTGGAGCACGACAGCGTCACCAGCCGTCGGCCGGTCCGACTTACCCGACGATGAGCGTCGTCGACCTCGACGAGGCGCCGAGCCCGATGCTGCTGCCGGACCCGCCGGCGCAGCGGGTCCGCTACACGCTCATCTCGGTGGACGATCACCTCGTGGAGCCGCCGTGGCTCTTCGAGGGCCGCCTACCGCGCCGCTATGTCGACCAGGCGCCGCGGGTGGTCGAGCAGGACGACGGCACGCAGGCCTGGGTCTTCGATGGCCAGGTGTACGAGCAACTGGGACTCAACGCCCAGGTGGGCCGGGCCGACCGCGACGACGTCACGTTCGAGCCGGCGCGGTTCTCCGACATGCGCCGCGGCGCCTGGGACATCCACGAGCGCATCGGTGACATGGACCTCGCGGGCATCTGGGCGTCGGTCTGCTTCCCGTCGGTCATCACGGGCTTCTGCGGGCGGGTGTACTCCGAGTGCTCCGACCCCGACCTGGGTCTGGCTGTCACCCGGGCGTTCAACGACTGGATCGACGAGGAATGGTGGGGCGCCTACCCGGAGCGGATCGTCCCCATGGGCATCACCTGGCTGCGTGATCCCACCCTGGCGGCAGCGGAGATCCGCCGCAACGCGGCGCGGGGATTCACGGCGGTCACCCTGCCGGAGAATCCGGCGTTCATGGGTCTGCCGTCGATTCACGATCGCTGGTGGGATCCGCTGCTGGCGGCGTGCGAGGAGACCGGGACGGTCATCTGCCTGCACACCGGATCGTCGGGCCACTGGATGCCCCAGGACGACGCCGGCCCGCACCTGGCCGTCCGGGCGACACTGTTCCAGATGCACGCCTACGTTGCGGCCGCCGAGTGGGTGTGGTCGGGCATCCCGCTGCGCTTCCCGAACATCCGCATCGCCCTGTCCGAGGGCGGCTGCGGTTGGGTGCCGACGATGTACGACCGCATGCGCCACCAGATGGAGGTTTCCGGCCACGGCCGCCAGGACTGGCCCGCAGACGCCACCGGCCCGCACGAGTTGCTGCTGCGCAACGTGTGGTACTGCAGCATCAGCGACCCGTCCAGCATCGACGCGGTGGTGGCCCTCAACCGCAGCCACCTGATGATGGAGACCGACTACCCCCACGCCGACAGCACCTGGCCGGGCTGCCAGGATGCCCTGGAGGAGATGATCGGCCACCTGCCCGCCGACGTGATTGCGGACATCTGCCACCGCAACGCCGCAGCGCTCTTCCGCCACCCTCTCCCCGCCGAAACGCTGCCCTGAGAAACCGGCCGGCCGGGGGCGCCGGGATGTCCGGATAGCTACAAGAAGGCCTCGGACACGAAATAGCCGACCAGTCCGCCGACGAAGCTCAAGATGGCGACGGGCCAGTGTTCCTCGAACCAACCGATGACGGCTCAAGTCTGGATGTGCACGGGTCGGCCAGTTCCAACGGTGGAGTTAGGACAGCACGGTAGTACGCCGGACCCTTGCAGATCGACGAGGAGTCAGAGCCGGAGTAGGCCAGCCTGCGGCCAATGCCGGGCGTGGGGCAGAGCCTCGCACCGCGCTTCCCGGAGATCCGTATCGCTCTGTCCGAGGGCGGCTGCGGTCTCAACTGTTAGTGCTTGCCACTAGTTATCTAATGATCTAGATAACTAGACTAATGTTGGCTATGATTCAATAGTTCTCTTTGCCTTATACTGTCGACCGAGCGATTGGTTGTTCGTGTCGGAAGGTTGGTTCGATGGTTGGGGCGTGCGTGGGGTGTGCTCGTCGCGGTTGCGTTGGTCACAGCGGTGTTGGTGTTGCCCGAGCGAGCCGTGGTCGCCCAGTCGGTGCCGTCTGTGGGTGTGAGCGCAGATGCGGCGGGGGCGTTGGAGGGCGATGTGTTGTCGTTCACGGTGGCGTCGAGTGTGCCGGTGGAGGGAAATCGAGGCTCGGAGCTTGATGGCGATAGCAGCGGTCTGGGCGTGCGCGTGTTGGTCGCCGAGGACGGCAATGTGGATGTGGATGCCGATGGGCTGCCTGAGGCGGGTTCGGGAGTTCTGCTAGCGGCGCAGGAGGGTGAGCGGAGCGTGGTGATCCGGCCGGGGGAGTCCGAGGTGGTGGTGGCTGTGGAGACTGTCGGCGCGGCCGGATCGGGCTCGGTGACGGTGACGGTGACGGTGCTGGAGCCCGATGGCGGGGAGTATGCGGTGGCGCCCGGTGTGGTGTCGGCGTCGACGGTCGTGCGTGACGATGGCGCCGATGCGGTGGTGTTCTGGAGCGCGGCGGATTCCGAGCCGATCCTGGCGACGCGCCCGGTGGAGTTGGTGGAGGACGATCGTTTGGACTTGGTGGTGCGGGTCGTGACCGACGCCGCGGTCGAACCGGGCGGGTTCTTCAGCTTGCAGACCAGTGCCGATCCGGGGACCGCGGCGCTCATCGACTATGAACGACTCCATCCGCTTGTGCATTTCGGATCGGGGCCGGGCGCGAACCCCGATGCGGTGCCCTTCAGCTTGACCAGCGACGGTTTGCGGTATACGGCCGCGGCACCGGTCCGCTTCTTCACGAGAAACGATGACCAGTATGAGTTGACCGAGACGCTTAAACTCGTTGTCGAGCGGTCTGAGAGCGTCCCGGTGACTGTGCGGTTGGCTGGCGGGAGCGCGTCGCGGCTGCCGATTCTGCTCTTCGATAACGACGATGCCGAAGCCGACATCATCGGTGTCGAACCCGGTGACGGGACGTTGAGCGTCACTTGGGAATACGCGCGACACGCCGGCCCGTTCGTTCAACAGACTGAACTGCAGTGGCGGCGCAGCGGCCAGACCGACTGGCCCGCCGACGGGACCGGTCTCTTCGCGACCGGCACGACAGCGGAGATTTCCGGCCTGGACAACGGCGTCGAGTACGAACTGCGCGCCCGCCCGATCGTGCCCGACGGCAGATCTCGCTGGCCGTACGACGACTTCAGACTCGGAACCGGCACGCCCCGCAGCGACGTGACGACGCCGTCGGTCGGAATCTCAGCGGGCGCAACCGAAGCGGCCGAGGGCACTGCGTTGCGTTTCACGGTGCGCACCGGCGCGCCGGTGACCGCCGCCGTGGACGTGGCGGTGGTGGTGGCCGAGGACGGCAACATCGACACCGACAATGACGGCACCGCGGACGAGTCGTCGGGTGTGTTGCCTGCGGCGCAGGAGGGTCGCCGATCGGTCACGATCCCCGCGGGCGCCGCGGAGGCGGTGCTGTCGGTGCTGACCGCCGCTGACGAAGCGTGGGAGAACCACGCCACCGTCACCGTCACAGTGTCACCGTCCGATAACAGTGCCTATGTGGTGGACGCGGCGGCATCTTCGGCGTCGACGCGGGTGCGCGACGATGACGTGCCCGCGGGGGAGATCTCGTTGCGTGTGGGCCAGGGGGATGTGTTTGTTGGTGATCCTGGCGAGTTCGACAACGTCGTATCGGAGGATCATGGAGTGCTGTTTGTGAAGGCGAGGTTCGTGACTGACACTGCGGCGGAGCCCCACGGCGTGTTCGGTGTGCGTTTGGTGACATTTCCCGGAACGACGGACTCCGACTTCGTGGCGGCGCCGTTGGTCCTGTCTTTCGGATCCGGCGACGACGCGCCTGCGGGGGCGGTCCCGTTCGCGCTTAGCGACGACGGTCTCCGCTACGAGGCTGTGGCCACCGGGTTCGTGGCGATCGTGAACGATGGCCTGTTCGAACTGAACGAGATGTTCGACATTGCCCTCGAGCGGATGCCGAGTCTGCCGGCCAGCGTGCGCTTGGGTGCCGGGAACGCGTCCCGGGTGTCAGTGACGATTGTCGACGATGAGTCCCCGGTTGTCTACTTCGACGAGCGCGAGAATCCGCCGATCCCCGGCGACGGGCAATTGACCGTCGCCTGGAAGTACGACGATGACCTGAACGACTACGTCACGCAGTTCGCCGTGCGGTGGCGGCGCAGCGACGGCACCTCGCAGAGCGAGCGCCGCGAGTGGGGCTCAGCAGAAACAGAACGGATCGTCGACAGCGCGCCTGGCGTGTACACCGACGAAGGCACAATCGACATAATCGGCCTCGAGAACGGCGTCCTCTACGAGATAGGCGTCCACCCCATCGTCGAGATTGGCAACTACCAAATTGGCGAGTGGCGAGTCACCACCGGCACACCCGGCATTGATTTCCGCATCGCCAGCGACACCAGCCCGCTGTTCGTTAGAGGTGGCGGTGTTGTTGAACGGGAATTGCGTCTTGTGTATGACGACGACTCGGACAGCGCTGATCTCCCGTATCCCGTTCCGTTCGCGAACCGGTCCATGGGCGCACGAATACTCACAGGCCCGAGCACAGGACAGAGCGTCCAGTGCCGCCCCCATCGTCCGCCGCCGCCGAATGTACTGCGCGCTATCATCGTGGCGACGGGTGATGCTCCTCGCGGCCGGTGCAGCACTGATGCTGATGGCCTGATGACGCTGGTGTATGACGCGGCCAGGGTGAGTCGGAATGCTGGTTCTGGATCGGCGTCGGATGCTGGATCGGATTATCTCACGCTGCATGCGAATCTTGACGGTGACGATGGGTGGAGGTCCGGGGAGCCTCAGGTTCGTCTGGATGTTCCCGTGCAGATAGTCCGACCGATCAACTATGTGGCGCTCGGTGATTCGTATTCGTCGGGAGAGAATGGCGGAACGTTTGATTTCGTCCACGTGGAGGGACTCGAATCAGCAAGCCGATATGGCAATAGGTTCGGGTCGGACACACTTGCTGATAGCGATTGTCGCCGTTGGAAGGACGCATATCCGCAGGTCTTCGCAGACGAGTCCGAGTATCTGGGCGACGCGGCGGAGCTGGATCTGAGCTTCGTGGTTCGCGCGTTCTATGCGTGTGCTGGGGCTACGACGGAGGACATATTCTCTGATGATCCTGACGCTGTGCTCGTTGATGGTTTCAATGGGCAGTCTCTTCGTGCTCTTGGTTCCAACAATGGTCTCGATCAAAGTGATCGATCGCTGGATATCATCACGCTGACGATTGGTGGCAATGACATCAAGTTCTCGGAGATGCTCAGGAAGTGTTTCACGGGTGTGTGCGGCGAGGAGGACGTGGAGCCTCTGTACACTGATCTCACTGGCAACCTTCGAAGTGTGCTGGCCAAAGTCAATAGCATTACCTCCTCAGAGGGGTTGTCGCGCCGCGCTGCGATCTTCGTTCTCGGCTATCCCAATCTCGTCCCGCCAGAGACGTTTAACGGAACGGAGATCGATCTCCGAGAGTGCCGGAGTCTGGATGCTGCGGCATTTCTTGACGCGGTGCAGGTCGGCCTGATCGATCTTGAGGACCTACTGACTTTCTTCGAAGACTTTTCGCAAGTCATGGTGGAGAACCTGGGAATCATCGAGGGCCCATTGGGTATGCCGGTTTTTGGATCCGGCACCGGTCCTGCGGAGGAACTCGCCAGTGAGTTCCGTGAATTCCGGCGTGCCGGTGGGAGGCTGTTCGAGGTCAGTGACACAGAACGCGACTTCGTGCGGACCGTAGCAGCGCGGTTGAATGGGATCGTCAAAGCGCAGGCCGAGGCCGCCAATGTCCATTATGTGGATGTTGCGGATGCGTTCGAGGGGCATTGGCCGTGCGGCGACGACGATCTGGGTCTCACGGAATGGGTGAATGGTCTGGTGCCCAGCGCTGACGATTTCGACGTGGTCCAGGACACCGGGGTCAACGGCGTCGAGCTGCCGATATCGGGTGCGTCGTTCCACCCGAACAGAGCCGGCCAGCGCCAGTACGCGCGCATCCTGAGGGAGTACATCGCAGAGGCGACGGCGAGGGGGGTTCGGGCGGCGGATCCGACGTTCTACCAGCTGAACAATGCGGGGCTTCCTGCGAATCCTGCACCTCCTGCGCGTGTCCCGCGCCGCGCCGGCAGCAGCCTCCCGAACAAGGATTCGCCGGCGGGTACTACGAAGTCGTCTGCGGCGGCGACCGCTCGCTCCGCTGAGGCGACAGCGCCGGCCACCCCCACCGCGACCGCGTTGTTGTATCGCCGGGTCGCCGCGGCGGACGGGCCGTGCGACACTTGGTTCGGTCCTGGAGACCAGGTGGAGTTCCTGGCCGATGGTTTCGCCGCGGATTCGGCTGTGACGTTCTCGGTCTTGGCGGGAACGGCGATCGCGACCGCGCCGGGTTCGACGGCGGCGTTCATCACCGGTGTCAATATTCCTGCGGCGACCGCCGACGAGCGGGGTGACTTGGAGGTGACGTGGACACTTCCCGATGCGCCGGCGGCGGAGGTCGATGCGGCGCCGCGCTGGTATCTCGTCAAGGCGACGGGCACTGATCCGTCAGGGGGCAATCTGGTGGCGTACTCGCCGCGTCCGGTCGTGGTGTATCCGGGCGCGGCTACCTGCGCGACCGACGACGCCGCGACGACGTCGCTGGGCACGCCGGTCCGGGTGGCGGTATTGACCAACGACACGGCTCCGGTGGGCGGGTCGCTCGTTGCGGCGTCGGTGCGGGTGGAACCGGTCGCGGGCGGGCGGTTCGCGGTGAACGCCACTGACGGGTCGTTGACGTTCACGCCCGATCCTGGCTTCGTCGGCACGGCGAGGACGCGCTATTGGGTGTATGACACGTGGAGCGCCGGAGTTGCCGCCACCGTCGCGGTGACGGTGGATGCGGGCTGCACCGTCACGGGCGCGGCAGATGCCACCGTCATCGAAGGCACTGACGGTGATGATGTGATCTGTGTCCAGCCTCCTGATGATCCGGGCGCGGTCCGCCTGGTCGACGCCAAGGCCGGCAACGACATCGTCTTGGGCAGTGACGGCGTGGACTGGATCTTCGGAGGCCCCGGCGACGACGTTGTGTACGCCCGCGGGGGGCGTGACGAGATCACCGGCGGCGCCGGCCTGGACACGATCCACGGCGGGCAGGGTTTCGACGCGATCCACAGCGCCGACCTCGCCGACACCATCATCGACGATGTCGACGGCTATGAACTGTTGCTCGAGCTGCCTGCGCGACCGATTCACGCTGCGCCGGTCGCCGGCGACGATGAGTCGTACGCGATGCCCGGCGAGACGGCGGACATCGCGGTCTTGGACAACGACTTCGACCCGAATGGGAACCTCGTGGCGTCGTCGCTGTCCATCACTCGGGCGCCCACGGTGGGCAGAGCGGTAGTCGTGTCGACGTCAGCCGAGGTGGCGATCCGTTACACAGCGGGTACCGAGGCGGGCGTCAACACTCTTGCTTATGAGATCTGTGACACGCTGAACGCGTGCGCCAGCGGCGAGGTGACCGTCACGGTCGGATCGTCGCACTGCACGATCGTGGGCACCGACGGCGACGATGTGCTGCGCGGCACGGCGGGCGCGGATGTGATCTGCGGCCTCGGCGGCGATGACACGATTTACGGCCTCGACGGCGACGATATTCTGATCGGCGGGCTGGGCGACGACACGCTCTACGGCGGCGACGAGACTCGCATCGGCGTCAATGACGGCGATGACCGCTTGTTCGGCGGGGCTGGCGAGGACACCCTCGCCGGCGGCAACGGCAACGACACGTTGTGGGGCGGCCCGGATGATGACACCCTCGAAGGGAACCGACGCGACGACACCCTCATCGGGGGGCCCGGCGACGACAGCCTCAACGGCGGCGGCGAGAACGACACGCTCTTCGGCGGCGCCGGCGACGACACACTGGTGGGCCACGCGAGAGACGACACCCTGCACGGCGGGCCCGGAAACGACAGCCTCACCGGCGGCAACGGCGACGATGTCATCTACGGCGGGCCGGGGGAGGACAGCCTCAACGGCGGCGCCGGCGGCGACACACTCTGGGGCGGCCCGGGCGGCGACAGGCTGTGGGGCAACACCCAGAACGACACCCTCTACGGCGGGCCCGGTGACGACACACTGCGCGGCGGCGGCCACGACGACCATCTGCTCGGCGGCCCCGGCGGTGATCGAGTGTGGGGCGACGCAGGCAACGATCACATCTGGGGCGACAGCGGCGATGACCGCCTCGACGGCGGCAACGGCACGAACTACATCAATGGCGGCGGCGACAGCGACAACTGCACCCGCGCCGAGACCAGCGCCCAGTGCGAACAGCGAATACCCTGGTTCTAGGGTGCTCCCAGTCGCGACTGCGGAGCGCGTGGTCTGTGCAGGTTTTCGTCGCCGTGTGAGAAGCAGTTCGTCGGCGATCCGGTCGAGTTGTTGGCCGATGGGTTCGCGCCGGCCTCGGTTGTCATCGCGTCGGCGGCGGGCTTGGACCGCCCAATGGGGGGACATCCTCGCCGGCGGCAACCGCTCGGGTTCCCTCCATGGTGGCGACGAGGCCGACTCTTGCGCCCGCCGCCGGTCGCCGCGCGCTGCGAGCGGTGAACCCCTGTTCTTGTTCTGCTTGGGGCGATGGCGCGGGACTTTGTGGGGAAGGGCTAGCGGCGTTTGAGCGTCTCTGAGCGTTGCGGCGAGTCTGTGAGTCGTCGGGCCCGGCGCATTCCCCGGTTATCCAGGAAGGTGGTTGCTGTCGTGTTGGTTGGCGCGTTGGCGGTTTCCGCCGGTTGCGGCGGCGGAGACGCGGGGCATGAGGGGCCCGACGCTGGGAGCGCTCCTTTCGCTGCGGTGTCTTCTGGCGCCGCGCATTCGTGTGGTGTGCGGACCGATGGAACCGTCGCTTGTTGGGGCGCCAACGTCGATGGCCGAGCCGACGCACCCGGGGGTCGGTTCAGCGCGGTCGCGGCGGGTTTCGCGCATTCGTGTGGTGTGCGGATCGATGGAGCAGTCGTTTGTTGGGGCGACGACAGTAAGGGTCAGGCCGACGCGCCGGGGGGTCGGTTCAGCGCGGTCGCGGCGGGTTTCGCGCATTCGTGTGGTGTGCGGACTGATGGAGCAGTCGTTTGTTGGGGCGACGACAGTAAGGGTCAGGCCGACGCGCCGGGGGGTCGGTTCAGTGCGGTGGCTGCCGGTGCGGCGCATTCGTGTGGTACCCGCAGCGACGGCACAGCGTCGTGTTGGGGGGACAACACTCATGGCCAGTTGGATGTGCCCGAGGGCCGGTATAGCGCGGTCTCTGCCGGTGCGGCGCATTCGTGTGGTACCCGCAGCGACGGCACAGTGTCGTGTTGGGGGAACAACAGTCACGGCCAGTTGGATGTGCCCGAGGGTCGGTTCAGCGCGGTCACTGCGGGTTTCGTGCATTCCTGTGGCGTGCGCACCGATGGCGCTGTGACTTGCTGGGGCGGCGCCGGCGAGGAGCGGGACCAGCTGCCGCTGCCGTCGGTCGAGGAGCAGGCGAGGAGGATGATCGATGCGCCGGGGGGTCGGTTCAGCGCGGTCTCAGTCGGACTCGCGCAGTCGTGCGGGCTGCGGGCCGGGGGGACGATTGTTTGTTGGGGAAGGAACTATGCGGCGCCGATCGAGGTGTCGGCTGGCGCGTTCATCGCCGTCTCGGCCGGTGAGCACCACTCGTGTGGTCAAGGTGCGAGCGGCGAGGTTGCCTGTTGGGGCGACATTGGCATCGGTCCGTTGTACACGCCGCCGGGCGCGTTCAGCACCGTGGACGCCGGATCTGATCATGCGTGCGGTGTGCGAGCCGATGGGTCTGCGGCTTGCTGGTTGTGGGATCTGACGACTCCGTACCTGCGCGACGCGCCGCCGGGGCGGTTCAGCAGTATTTCGGTGGGTGGAGAGTCGTCCTGCGGTCTGCGCCCCGACGGAAGGGTCTACTGCTGGAACAACCAGACCCGTAAGCCTGAGCGAGGCGGTCCCGGCGGTCCGTTCAGTGCCGTCTCGGCGGGGCGTTCCCATGTGTGCGGCCTGCGCGTCGAGGGGACGGTCGACTGCTGGGAGTCGGATCTCGGAGGGGCGATCGACGCGCCGGAGGGGCGGTTCAGTGCCGTCGATGCGGGCTCGGGCTATTCGTGCGGCGTGCGCCTCACCGGCGTCGTCGAGTGCTGGGGCGAGGCGGCAAATGGCGTGATCGACGCGCCGGCGGGGCGCTTCAGCGCTGTGTCCAGTGGTCCTGGGCATGCCTGCGGGGTGCGCGTCGAGAAGATACTGGAGTGTTGGGGCGCTGACCGCTACGGCCAGGCCGAGGCCCCTGACGGGCTGTTCAGCGCCGTATCCGCCGGGTTGGTGCATTCGTGCGGCATCCGTGCCGACGGCTCGGTTGCCTGCTGGACGGCCTACGCCGTGGAATCGCCACCCGGCGTCGCTTGGGAGGATCCCGCCACGGTCGGGCCGGTGCGGACGTTCAACCCCGACGGGAGTTTCTCGGCGCTGGTGTCGGGCCCCGACTTCGCCTGCGGGTTACGCAGCGATGACACGGTCGCCTGCTGGGGCGACAACGACGCGGGTCAGGCCGACGCGCCCGGCGGGCACTTCAGCGCCATCACCACCGGCGGCGCCCACGCATGCGGATTGCGCGTGGAGGGGACCGTCGCCTGTTGGGGTAGCGACGAGTTCGGTCAGGCCGACGCGCCCGGCGGGCACTTCAGCGCCATCGACGCCGCCGCCGGCCACACGTGCGGCCTGCGCAGCGACGCCACCGTGGTCTGCTGGGGCACCGATCTCCTCGGCCTCCTCGGCGAGCCGGAGGGGCGCTTCCGCGCCATCAGCGCGGGGCCGAACTTGCCGTGCGGGCTGCGCGCCAACGGCAGCCTGGCGTGCTGGTTCAGCACGACAGCCTCGGGGGAATACCCTCGGCTGTTGCTGGCCCTCGCCGACGGAGCGACGACGGGCGAACGATTCGAGGCAGTTGCGCATAGTCGCAAGCACTCATGCGGCCTGCGCACCGATGGCACGATTACCTGTTGGGGCGCCAACGACAACGGCCAGACCGACGCACCACCGAGAACCTTCAGCGCCATCAGCGCCGGCGGCAACCACACCTGCGCGTTGCACGCCAACGGCTCCGTGGCGTGCTGGGGCGACAACAACGAGGGCCAGACGCTCGCGCCCGACGGGCAGTTCAGCACCGTGGTCGCCGGCGACCACCACACCTGCGGGATACGCGCCAGCGCCACCATCGAATGCTGGGGCAACAACCGCAACCGCCAAACCGACGCCCCCGGCGGGGACTTCAGCGGCGTCACCGTGGGAGCCCGACACACCTGCGGGCTTCACACCGACGGCACCGTCACCTGCTGGGGCGACCTGTAGGCGGGGCCTGGTCCAGCAGGTCGGCGCAGAGGCGTCGTGGCGCCGCTCGGGGTCGGACCCGCGAAATGTGTCAGGTCAGGTCCAGGACGGTCAGCAGCGCGGCTTCGACGGCCCACTGCTCGGCGGCGCTGAGTTGGCCGACCGGGTCGTCGATGCGGCTCGCGTCGACGGCGCCTGCCTTCTCAACGAGCATCCGCGTCGGCATGTCGCCGCGGATGCCTAGTGGCGGAACGTGGCGGGTCTGGCGTCGCGGGAGGCCCATGAAACGAGCCCCGTGGGGCGGGGGAGCAGAACGAGGGTCAGAGGCGGGAGCGGATGATGTTGAGGGCGCTACCGGCGCGGAACCAGTCGATCTGGTCGGCGGAGAGCGTGTGGCGGGTGTCGAAGGCCGCCGTCGAGCCGTCGGGGCGGGAGACCTCGACCCGTACCGGCCGGCCCGGCGCCAGGTCGGCCAATCCCCGGATCGAGATGCGGTCGTCCTCACCGACACCGTCGTAGTCGGCGGGGTCGGCGAACGTGAGCGCCAGCACGCCCTGCTTCTTGAGGTTGGTCTCGGCGATGCGGGCGAAGGAGCGCACGATGACGGCCGTGCATCCCCGGAAGCGGGGTTCCATTGCGGCATGTTCACGGGAGGAGCCCTCGCCGTAGTTCGAGTCGCCCACGGCCACCCACGACCAGCCGGCCTCGTGGTAGCGCCGGGCGATCTCGGGGTAGGGGCGGACCTGCCCGTCGGTCTGGTCCTTCCCCTCGCCGACCGCCCCGCCGAAGGCGTTCACCGCCCCGGCGAACAGGTTGCCGCTGATGTTCTCGAGGTGACCGCGGTAGCGCAGCCACGGCCCGGCGGCGGAGATGTGGTCGGTGGTGCACTTGCCGGCGGCTTTCAGCAGCACCGGCAGGTTCTCGAAGTCCCGCCCGTCCCAGGGGGCGAACGGCTGCAACTCCTGCAGGCGCTTGCTTGCAGGGGAAATCCGCACATCGATGGCGGCGCGCTCGCCCTCCGACGGGGGCGACACGAATCCCGCGTCGCCGGGATCGAAGCCGTCGGGCGGAAGTTCCACCCCGATCGGCGCCGGGAGGTGCACCTCTTCGCCGTCGTCGTTGCGCAGCGTGCCGCTGATGGGGTCGAAGTCCACGCGACCCGCGAGCGCAAGGGCCACGACCACCTCCGGTGAGGTGACGAAAGCCAGCGTGGAGGCCAGCCCGTCGTTGCGCTTGGGGAAGTTGCGGTTGTAGCTGGTGACGATCACGTTGACGTCGCCCTCGGCCACGTCGCTGCGCGACCACTGGCCGATGCACGGCCCGCAGGCGTTGGCCAGAACCGTCGCCCCGGCCTCCTCGAAGATCCCGAGCAGCCCGTCACGGGCGATCGTGGCACGGATCTGCTCCGAACCCGGCGTGACCAGCAGCGGCGCCTTCACCGTCAGCCCGCGGGCCACCGCGCCGGCGACGATGCTGGCCGCCCTCGTGATGTCCTCGTAGGAGGAGTTGGTGCACGACCCCACCAGCGCTGCGGAGATCTCCATGGGCCACCCTTCGGCGGCCGCCTCGGCGCCCAGATCCGACACGGGACGGGCCCGGTCGGGGGAGTGGGGGCCGTTGATGTGCGGCGCCAGCGTTGACAGGTCGATCTCAATCACCGAGTCGTAGCAACGCTCGGGGTCGGCGAGCACCCCGTCGTCGGGCCGGAGATGCTCGGCGACGGCGTCGGCTGCGGCGGCCACCTGCTCGCGCCCGGTGGCCTTCAGGTAGCGGGCCATCGACTCGTCGTAGGCGAACAGAGAGGTCGTGGCGCCGATCTCGGCGCCCATGTTGCAGATCGTGGCCTTGCCGGTGGCGGAGATCGTCTCGGCTCCCGGGCCGAAGTACTCCACGATGGAACCTGTCCCACCGGCCACCGTGAGCAGGTCGGCCACCTTCAGGATGACGTCCTTCGGCGCCGACCAGCCCGAGAGGCGGCCGGTGAGGCGCACGCCGATGAACTCGGGCCAGCGCACGTTCCAGGGGAATCCGGTCATGACATCGACGGCGTCCGCGCCGCCCACGCCCACCGCCACCATGCCCAGCCCGCCGGCGTTGGGAGTGTGGCTGTCGGTGCCGATCATCATCCCACCCGGGAAGGCGTAGTTCTCCAGCACGACCTGATGGATGATCCCCGAGCCCGGCTTCCAGAAACCGGCGCCGTAGCGGGCGCTCACCGACTCCAAGAAGTCGTACACCTCCTCGTGGTTCTCCAGCGCGGCCAGCAGGTCGCGGCGCGAGTCCACCCGGGCCTGGATGAGGTGGTCGCAGTGCACGGTGGTGGGCGCTGCCACCTCCGACAGCCCGGCGGTCATGAACTGCAGCCAGGCCATCTGAGCGGTGGCGTCCTGCATCGCCACGCGGTCGGGGCAGAAGTCGACATAGCTGCGGCCGCGCTCGGGCAGCGGGCCGGACGGATCGTCGAGATGGCCGATGAGAATCTTCTCCGCCGCCGTCAGCGGGCGGCCGGCACGGGGTCGGGCCGAGCGGACCGCCGCGGCCAGGCGGCCGTAGGCGGCTTCGATCAGGGAGATGGGGGTGGTGGCGTGAACGGCCATGGCGTGTACCTCTCGGGGCGGGGGCTCGCTTCGTTTCTACCGTCCGCGCGGCCCGGCCCCACCGTCGGGCGCTCTCAGCGGGGCCAGCGACGCTTTCGCGGCCTGCTGCGGTGCGACAGTGCCCAGGCGCGCCGCCACGAGGCGGCGTCGGGGCCGGTCAGTGAGGGAGTCGTGCCGGCGTGGGCACGCTGGCGTGCCTGCCACCAGTTCGTCGTGACCTCGTCGGCCAGGCCGGCGACTGCGGCCTCGATGCGCTCGCCGAGGGTCCGGATCCGCTCGCTGGGGTCGGGTCGGACCGGGTCGCCGAACACCACCAGTGTCCGCCCCGGCTTGGGCACGAAGCGGCCCTTCGGCAGCACGCCCCGGGTGCCGGCCAGGTAGACCGGGACGACGGGCACGTCGCAGCGGTGCGCCAGGTAGGCGGCCCCGCCACGGAACGGCTGGCCCCAGCCGTCGGTGCTGCGCCCGCCCTCGGGGTACAGCAGGAGGCTCCAGCCGCGACGGACCAGGGTGGCGACGTCCTGGGCCGAGTCACGCCCCACCCGTGCCCGTTCCACCGGCACGGCGCCCATGAACAACGCAGAGGCGACACCCTTGGGGCGGGTCGGGAAGAAGTAATCGGCGGCGGCGGCAACGATCAGCGTGTGGCGCCACGGTTCGGGAATCGACGTCAGCAGCAGCGGAGTGTCGAGGTGGCTGCGGTGGTTGGCGGCGAAGATGACCGGCTCCCCGTCGAGTGCCGCGAGACGGTCCAGCCCCAACCGGGTGGGCTGGGCGGCTGCGGCCACAACCGGGCGCCAGAGCAACTCGATCAGCGAGGCGCGGACCATGCGAGCCGGCCAGCGGCGCGCCCAGTCGGTCTCGAAGGCGGCGCCGAGGGTCGCCGGGGCGTGGCTCGCCCGTGCCGAGAGGGGGGCGGTTGCGGCGCGCCACGGGAAATCCAGGCCCCGCGCCAAGGCGACCACCGGGTTGCGCTTCACGACACGTCGGCCATGACGAACGGTGGCAGGTGGAGGTGCGTGATGGTCGGATGGCTCCCCACCACGTCACCGGCGATCTCCAGGGCGTCGCTGAGGCTGGAGGCCGGCGCGAACCCCATGCGCCGCACGGCGGCTCTGTCGCCCCCCACGATGATGATCCGTCCCAGGTACGACATGGCGTGGGCGCCCCAGTACCACATGTAGAAGGGATGCACGCCGTGGTAGGCGTAGGACGTGCGGTACAGGTGCCGGTACCACTCGTCGTTGGCGTACTGCACCTCGTAGCGGGCTTCGATCTCGGCGGGGTCGGTGGTGTCGGCCAGCACCTGCTCGAAGAAGTCGATGTAGCTGGGGTGGTGCACGGGGTGGAATTCCCACGGCGTGGGGTGCGTCATGATGACCACCCCGCCGGGGCGCACCAGCGGTCGGCCCCGGTAGAGGTTGAAGAAGTACCCGAGCCCCAGGCACATGACCAGGATCGGGTTCATGATGGAGTTGACGTTGTAGGGGCAGATGTAGGGGAGTCCCATGGTCAGCACGTCGGTCTGGCCCTGGACTGCCACGAGTTGCTGGCGGTAGACGTTCTCCGTCGTGATCTTGTGGACCGCCTCCACTTCGCCGGCCTGCACCGAGGTCATGGCGTACGGCGCCCGCCAGGACTGGAACGCCCGCCGCCGGCCCGCCGGTGACATCACCCCGAGGCCCGCCTGCATCGCCACGAACGACGCCCGGTCACGCGCTGTCCACTCCCACTCCCGTTTCTGCAGCATCGACAGCGACCCGCTGGTGCCGAAGCTGTTGTTGTTCACCGTGGTCTCGATCTGGAAGATGCGGGGGCCGCTGTCGCGCAGCACCGCCCCCTGGCGCCAGTTGGAGTGGTGCAGTTCCGAACTGCGCTGATCCATGAACGACCGCGACTTCAACATCGTGGCCACGTTGTGGTGGTGGCGCAGCCCCTGGTAGCCGGAAAGCCCGGTGGCGGTGCTCTTCCAGCCCCCGTCCATGGCCACGAGGTTGATGTTGACGTACACGACGAGGTCGCTCTCGGCGGCCCGCCGGCTGATCTGCACCTCCTCGCCGTGGTCGGTCGCTCCGAGGACGACCATGCCGTCGGGGTCCTCGGCGTCGTGGTTGTAGAGCCGCCGCGACGGGGCGAAGGCGTCGTACACCCGGTCGCCGACGGCGTGGCGCAGCTCGGCCTCGGTCATGCGGCGGTGCAGCGCCAGCGCGGCGATGATGTGCACGTCGTCCACCCCCGCGGCGGCCGCCATGTCCAGCACGGTCTCGATCACCTGCTGGCGCACATCGGGGCGCTGCATGGGGGGCAGTGGCAGGGAGATGTCGTCGAAGGCGATCGTCAGACGCATCCCCGGGCGCAGCAGCGCCGGCAGCGGTTCGCTGTCGATGGGGTGCTCGAGAGCGTGGCGTATCGCGCCGGCAGGATCCGGCAGGCCCTCCAGCGGGCTGGGCGGGTAGAGCACGCGGGAGCGCCCCGCCGGCAGCCGTTCCATGCGGAACCCTTCACCGTGGTGGAACAGCATCGGCGGGGTCGAGCGCTCCACCTCCAGCACGAATCCCGGGCGGGGTGTGGGCGACGCCGTGCGGGGGCTCATCGCCGCACCACCGGTTCGGCCAGGGGCAGCAGCCTGCGCGGTGCGCCGGGAGCCTGCTTGAAGTTCTCGATGAGCCAGCCTCGACGCCGGGCGAGCATTGCCAGCTTGGTCTCGGGGTTCACCGCCACCGGGAAGCCCACCGCCTCGAGCATCGGCAGGTCGCTCGTGGAGTCGGCGTAGGCGACGGATTCGGCGAGCGACAGGCCTTCGCGGGCCGCATAGTCCAGCAACGCCTCGGCACGACTCTCGCCCGTGGGTGGCACCTCCGCCAACTGGCCGGTGTAAGTCCCACCGCTGTGGGTGCGGGTGAGCGAGGAGCAGACGATGTCGTCGAACAGGGGAGCGAACGGAGCGATCACGAAGTCCAGGGCGCCCGTGATGAGCACGGTGCGATGGCCGAGTGCCCGGTGGTGGCGGACCCGGCGGATGGCGGCGGGGAACGACTGCCGCAACAGCAGGTCGCTGAACATTTCGAAGCTGTCGTTGGCCACCTGTTCGACGGGCGCTCCGGCGAAGCGGCGGTAGAAGTAGCGGAGGAAGTCGCTGCGGTCGTGACGGTCGAGGTCCAGTAGCTTCGGCGCCTCGGCGAGGGTGCGGGCCACCAGCCGGGCCCTGTCGGCCGCTGGCATCCGCCGCGTTGCCAGCCAACCCCACGACGCCACCACGTTCGACGCGACCAGAGTGTTCTCGAGGTCGAAGGCGGCCATGTGCCGCTGGGGGGACAGCACCTGCGTCCGGCGCCGGGTGTCGCGGTCCGCGCCGGTCCGGTTGGCGGGCGCGGTCTTGAGACGACCTTGGGCGATCACCGAGGGCAGGTGGATCTCGGTCACGTAGGTGTGCCAGTCGATCCGCCGCGGGTCGAAGTCGAAGTTCTTCCGATCCTCGGGTGTGAGGGACTCCCCCAGTGCCAGGAGCTTCTCGACCCCGAACGTGGCCTGGCACTCCACGTAGCCGCTGTACAGCTCGACGTAGCTGAGCGCCCGCTCGACCAGGGCGCGCTTCTCGGCGAATCCAGCGGCGATGCCCGCCTTCTCGCCCCGCACCGGTAGGGCGCTGAGAACCTTCTCACCGACGAGCAAGGTGCGCCTGGCACGGTCCAGGTGGCTCTGGACACGCTTGCGGCTGGGATACGACCAGCGCGGCGGGCTGATCGGCTGGTTGCGCTCGTCGTAGATGGGGTGCTCGCAGAACCAGGCGTGCGACCAGTCATGCAGATCCGCGAACCGGAACGGGTTGACCGCACCGGACGCCACCTGCACGACATTCGGCCGACCGTCGGCGGCCGGCCCGTCGGCGGCCACCGCGCAGACGGCGGCGGCAACCTGGTCGACGGGGATCACGTCGAGGGTGCCCTCGGGGATTCCGGGGAAGTCCTGCAGCAACCCACGTGCGTAGGAGATGATGATCGGTTCGGCCATGCGGAACCCGCGGATCCAGCCGGGGTACGGCTCGGCCAGCGCCGACTCGATGATCGACGGTCGCACGATTGTCAGTGGGATGCTGCCGCGCGTCTCGCTCAGGGCCGTCTCGGCAAGGGCCTTGGTGAGACCGTACGAATCGGGAAAGCCGAGGGAGCCCGACCGGGCCCGACCCACGTCCACCAGGCGGGTGCGCACCCAGCGGTGGCGTATCTGTTCGCGCTTGGCAGTGAGGGCGGCCGTGCCGGCGGCACCGAGTTCGGCGTCCGCCTCCTTCGCAAACTCGGCGAGGCGCTCGGGTGTGCGGCTCTCGTCCTCGATGGAGTCGCGGCTGCGTTGTACAGAGGCCGCCTCGGCGCGCCAGTCGACGGACACGGCGAAGTGGCTCTCGGAGAGGAGTTCCTCAGGTGCGAACCCCCGGCGGTTGCCGGCCACGTACGCCGTCGAAACCGACACCAGATGGGGCGTCGTGCCGAGCTCGGTCAGCAACTCGACGAGGCGTATCGGCCCGAGGAGGTTGGTCTCCACGGCGAGGTCGAACGGGTTGTCGAAGGCAACGGCCGCGGCCGCGTGGATGACGATGTCGCAGCCCGCCAGTAGGTCTCGGCCCTCGGGGTCGCACCCCAGACCGTCCATGCTCACGTCGGCTGCGACGGCTTGGAGGCGTTGGGCGGTCTCGGTTCCGAAGCCGTCGTTCCCGAGGGCGGAGCGGAGGCGGTCGAAGGCATCGTTGCGGAGGACCTCTCGGCGGATCCGCTCGGTGGCACCCCGGCGACCCGGTCTGACCAGGAGGATCAACTCGCATTCGGGGACCGACCGCAGCAGCTTCTCCACCAGCGCGGTGCCCAGGAATCCGGTGGCACCGGTGAGGGCGATGCGCTTTCCAGCCAATGCTTCGGGGATCATCCCCCTTTTTCTACCATGTGGTAGAGACATCTACCACATGGTAGGGATGGATTGAGGCGACCGGTGATTAGGGCCGCTCTACCAGATGGTAGAGAACCGGGGGCTCAACTAGGGTGGTAAGCGGTGCAGACGCGGGACCGGATACTCGAGGCGGCGCTGGTGTCCTTCGGAGGGCGCGGCTACGACGCCGTCTCGCTGGATTCGATTGCCCGGGACAGCGGGATTCGCAAGCAGACGGTCCTGTACTACTTCGGTTCGAAGGAAGCTCTGATGGAGGCGGTGATCGACCGGACGGTGACCGGTCTGACTACGGCGCTCCTGCTCGCCGTCGAGGCGTCGCCTCCGCCGACCGGGGACGATGGCGAGCCGCCGGACGCATGGGCGGGGGTGGAAGCGGTTGTGCGGACGGTGTTCCGGTTCGCTGTGCGTCGCCCCGAGATGCTCGGACTGCTGCGCGAGGTCACCCGTCTGGGTCCACCCTGGATGGACAGAGTGCGCGCCGGCTTCGAGCCGCTCGTTGAGCGTGCCCGCGCCTTCCTGGAGGCCGGCATGGAGTCGGGGCGGATCCGCCGCTGCGATCCGCGGCTTTTGCTGGTGTCCACCTACTCCACGGTGATGGGTGTGGCCACCGAGGTGGAGGTGCTGCGCACCGTCGGCATGGAGCCCACCCTCCGCGACACCGTCGTCCGTCGACGCGAACTCCTGCGCTTCCTCCGCTCCGCCCTCGTCGGCTGAGTTTCTTCGCCCTCGGTTGTCGGCGGGCTCACAATTCCCGAGATTCCTACGGGCTCCTCGGGGAGATCGTCTGGTACTCGCCGATTCCCTCCATGGCGGCCCGGATGTGGGGACCGTCGTCCCCGATCCAGACGCAAAGCGGCCCACCGAGCTTCTCGGCAGCGGCCACGGCTTCGGCGCCGAGATTCGACAGGCGGTAGGCGGCGCACAGCTCGGCCATGCGGAATGCGAGATCACGCATCGGTATCACCTCGATCCCGCCGGGGAGCGCGATGAGCTGCCGGCCAAGCGCGCGGCGCACGTCGGGTCGTAGCGAACCAGTCAGAGCCCCGCCCCGCGCGGACAAGACGCTCTTGCACAGGCGCAGGAAGTACAGGTTCGTCGTCGCTGGCTCGTGATCCGCTAGCACGCCTTCGAGCCCGGGACCGGTGCTTCCGGTAAGCAAGTCCCGGAGAAGATGGTCGTCGAGGACTGCTCGGGTCACGTGGTGGCGAGGTCCGGATCGTCGGCCAGCGACCGGACGAAGGCGGCATGGTCGTCGCGACCGAGCAGGTCGTTGAGCAGTTGCCGTCCCTCGCCTCTGGGGACGGTCAGGACGCCGAAGCCCAGGTCCAGCACATCGACGGGTCCGCCGCCGTCCAGGCCCCAGCGGCGGCGCGCAGCAGCCGGGAGCGACATCTGCCCCGATGATGACACCCGAAACTCCTGCATACCGACCACATTCGAAGTTTACTTGGTAACGGTCGGCGATGTACCAAGGAGACTGACGCTCAGCGCCTGTCGGAGTTCCGCTCCGCTGGACTCCCGGCATCGCATTCCCATGGAGGTTCGCGGCTCTGGACGCTGGAGTCTCCTGTGTACTCTGTGAACAGCGCCCAGCGTTTCGCATCCCGAAGGAGCAGTCTGACGAGTACCTCTGTTTCGATTCTTGAGAGGCCCCTCTACGGAGTCGGCGAGGCGGCTGGCCTGCTCGGTCTCGGCGTTGGCCGCGTGCGCGCCTGGCTTGATGGGTACGAGCGGGGTGGCACCTTCTACCAGCCAGTGATACGCCCTGAACACACAGGTGACGGCATCGTCACCTGGGGGGAGTTCGTCGAACTCGGCTATCTGCGCGAGTACCGGCGCAAGGGTGTACCGCTGCAGCGGCTGCGTCCCGTGATTGCTGCGCTTCACGACGAGTATCAGACTCTGTACCCCCTTGCAACGGCCAGGCCGTTTGTGCACGGACGCGATCTCGTGCTGATGCTGCAACGCCAGAACGACCTCCCGCAGCCGCTCGCGATCGTTGTCCCGTCTGGGCAGACGATCCTTCTTGCCGACGAGGCGGAACGGTTCTTCCGCAAGGTCGAGTTTGATTCGCAGGAGACCGCCAGCCGGCTTCGCCCGGCCGGACGTGCGTCGTCAGTGGTTATCGACCCGCTGGTTCGCTTCGGCCGGCCTTCGGTGCGGGGGGTGTCGACAGATCGGCTCTGGGAGTTGTACGACGCCGGCGAGCCTCTCAAGGTCATTTCGGAGGGTTACGACCTACCGGAGCACGAGGTCCGCGCCGCGGTGGCCTATGAGGAGCAACAGCGTTCGATAGCGGCGTGAAGCACGATGGCCGCGGAGTTCTTCAACACAGCCTCGAGATCGTCGAGAAACACTGGTCCCGACTCACCGACTGCGCGCGAAGTGCGCCGGTTGGGCCCTGGATGTACGCCTTGACTGACGCCGGACTCCGACCAATCGACTTGGTGGATCGCCGCCCTTAGCCGACCCGCCGGGCCGTCCGTTGTTGCCGGCAGCGCTCAGCGGGAGGTGCGTCTGTGGGCGGAGCGACGTTGGTGGCGGTCGAGCGCCAGCTGCACCAGTTCGCCGATCAGCGCCGGGCCGTCGAGACCGGAGACGGCCCAGAGGCGCGGATACATGGAGATCGGCGTGAACCCCGGCATGGTGTTGATCTCGCTGACGATGAGGCGCCGCTCGGGTGACGCCGCCTCGTTGTACAGGAAGTCGACTCGGGCGAGGCCCTCGACCCGCAGCGCCCGGGCGGCCGCAACGGCGAGTTGTTGCGAGTCGTCCACGATCTCGTCGGGAAGATCCGCCGGAGCATGCAGTTCGGCTGCGTCGCTGAGGTACTTGTCGGCGTAGTCGTAGAAGTCGCCGCCGGGCACGATCTCGCCGGGGAGAGACGCCCGAAGTTCCTCGTTCCCCAGTACCGACACCTCGATCTCGCGTCCGGGCACGAATTCCTCGACGATCAGCCGCTCGTCGTAGGCGGCCGCTCCCGCGAGGGCCGTTGCCACCGCGGCGACATCGCCGGCCTTGGAGATGCCGATTGAGGACCCCAGGTTCGCCGGTTTCACGAAGACCGGGCTGCCCAACTCGGCCAGCAGAGAGGCGGGGGTCTCGTCGGTGACGTCGGCGCTGCGGAGAGCTGCGTGGCGAGCCACCGGCAAGCTGGCGGCGGCCAGGAGTCTCTTGGAGACGGGTTTGTCCATGCAGACCGCGCTCGACAGCACGCCGGGCCCCACGTAGGCAACTCCGGCCATCTCGCAGAGCCCCTGGACTGTCCCGTCCTCGCCGAATGGGCCGTGCAGGGCCGGGAAGACGACGAGTGACTCGCCGGGTCGTTGTGCCAGTACGTCGTCCGTGGCAACAGCGGGGTCGTCATCGCTCACCACCGGGAGCGTGCCGACCGGCGATTCGGCGTGGCCCTCCGAGGTTGCCGCCGGTCGGATCCAGCGGCCGCCGCGGGTGATCCCGACGAGGTCGACGTTGAAACCCGCGGCACGGGCGCAGTCCGAAACGTATGCAGCCGATACCCGCGAGACGTCGTGTTCGGCCGACCGGCCTCCGTACAGGACGATCAGACGGATGCGCTCGGTCACGATCGTCACGCTAGTGGTGCCGCCGATCGCGTCGATGAATCCGACCGATGCGCGGTCGAGCCCAGAGAGCTCGTCGGCTGGTGCGATGCCGAGTCGGCCCCCATCAGGGGTGTACGTTCGATCCGTGAGATTCGCCCTCTCGGACGTGGCCGGCATCGTCGGGGGTGAGTTGCTGGGCGCTGATGTCCCCGTCGACGGCGTGTCGATCGACTCCCGTACGTTGACGGCGGGTGAGTTGTTCGTCCCGCTCATCGCCGAGCGGGACGGCCACGAGTTCATCGGCGCCGCCATCGAGGCGGGCGCGGCCGCCTGCCTGGCGCGCCGGGATCGACTCGGCGACCTGCGGCCACCGGGTGTGCCGCTCGTCGCGGTGACCGACACCGAGACCGCGCTGGGGGCGCTGGGAGCGGCGGCGCGGGCACGCTTCGGAGGCCGTGTGGTCGCCATCACGGGATCGGTGGGGAAGACGTCGACGAAGGACCTGCTGGCCGCGGCTCTGAGAGCGGCGGGAGCCGTCCACGCCAGCCCGGCCTCGTTCAACAACGCCATAGGTGTGCCGCTGACCCTGCTGGGAGCCGAGGGAACCGAATGGGCGCTGGTCGCCGAGATCGGTACCAACGCACCCGGCGAGATCGCCACCCTTGCGGCGCTGGCCCGCCCCGACGTGGGGGTGGTGACCGCCGTCGCCGCCGCGCACACGGCGGCGTTCGGAACAGTCGACGGCGTGGCCCACGAGAAGGCGGAACTCGTCGCGGCACTGCCACCATCAGGCGCTGCCGTTCTCAATGCCGATGACCCGCGCGTGGCGGCGATGGCGGCTCGGACCGAGGCGCAGGTCGTCACGTACGGGTTCGACGGGGGCGACGTTCGGGCCGGCACCGTCACCCTCGACAGCGGGCTCCAGGCATCGTTCGAGTTGACGACGCCGTGGGGGCGAGCGCCGGTGCGCTTGCAGGCTGCGGGCCTGCACACTGCGCACAACGCCCTGGGCGCGGCAGCTGCGGCACTGGTACTGGGCGTCGACATCGAGGTCGTGGCCGATGGTCTCGGCCGGGCTGAACTGTCGCCGTGGCGGATGGCGGTGGGCATCACTCCCTCCGGTGCGCTGGTGATCAACGACGCCTACAACGCCAATCCGGCATCGGCGGCCGCGGCGCTGCGTGCTCTTGCTGCGGCTCCCGCCCGGCGGCGTGTGGCGGTACTGGGAGTCATGGCCGAGTTGGGAGACCGCCACGCCGCTGACCATGCGGCCGTCGCCGCCCTGGCCGTCGAGTTGGGAATCGAACTCCTGGCCGTGAACGAGGCGGCCTACGGCACGCCGCCGGTGCCCGACGCAGCCGCCGCGCTCGCCGCGCTGGGGCCGCTGGGTCCGGGCGACGCCGTGCTCGTCAAGGGCAGCCGAGTGGCCGGTCTCGAAACTCTCGCGGAGGCGCTTCTCGAGAGGGTCGAGATCGGCTAGCAGTGCCGGGTGCGTCTCCGCGCCCTGGAGTCTCGTCATCCCGCAATCAACATGTTGATCACAAAGTGTGGATAAATACTTGAAACGTATAGAAATGCTCTATGACTCGGATCGGGATCAGAGCCCTCACCTATCGGTCCGGCGGCCGCGCCTCGAGCGGCGTTCCGTAGAATCAAGCCGTGGCTGCTCAGCCGTTTGAGAGCATTCCCGTCGTTGACGTGGCGACCCTCACGAACGGGGCTCGGCCGTCACCGCGACTGGCCGAGGAGTTGTGCCGCATCGGCCATGAGGTCGGCTTCGTGCTCGTCGTCAGCCACGGGGTCTCCGACGCCCTGAACGACGCCACCTACGACATGATGCGTCGCTTCTTCAGGCTCCCGGTTGAGCACAAGCGGCTGATTGACAAGCGCACGTCGCGGCACTTCCGGGGCTGGGAGCCGGTCGGCTCGGAGTACACCAACAACCGTCCCGACATCCGCGAGCAGATCGACTGCTGGACCGAGTGGCCCGCGTTGGCCCGGGACACCGAGCCGGAGTACCTGCGCCTGCTGGGCCCCAACCAGTGGCTACCCGACGACATCCTGGCCGGGCATGAGGCACTGAGCAACGAGTGGTCCCGACAGCTCGGCGTACTGGCCGGCCGGCTCTTGGCTGCGCTCTGGCAGGGCCTCGGACTGTCCGCCGAGCATCTCGAGGGCTTCATCGGTTCCCGGCCCATGTCGCTCACCAAGTTCATCCACTATCCGGCCACGCCGCCCGGATCGGCCGGGGTGAACGCCCACCACGACACCGGGTTCCTTACCATCCTCTCGCCCGGCTCGACCCCGGGTCTGCAGGTGCAGAATCCCGCCGGCGACTGGATCGACGTGCCGCGGGTGCCGGGATCGTTCGTGGTCAATCTCGGTGAGAGCCTGCAGGCCATGACCGGCAACTATCTCGTTGCCACCGCGCATCGGGTCATCTCCTCGGCGGAGCGCTACTCCACGGCCCATTTCCACGGTCCCTCGTTGGAGGCGCCACTCAACCCGCTGCCGCTCGAGGGCCGGTTCGCCGAGGCGGTGGTGGCAAGTCCCCACCACGCCAACGCCGGCTTCATGGCCCGCAAGGCGGAGACCGACGCAGGAGTCGGCGACATGGCAAGCAGTTACAGGCCGAGCACGTACGGCGAGCAACTCTGGAACTACTTCGCCCGCAGCTACCCCGACAACGTCGCCCACCACTACCGCTGAGGAGCACCTCTCCACTGCGGTGGTGCTGCCGTCGATCCTCCGCCGCGAGTGGCCGGGCGCCGACCCCCGCGCGTACACTCCGAAGTCCATCGGACCGTTAGCTCAGACTGGTAGAGCGCTCGCTTCACACGCGAGAGGTCACTGGTTCAAGTCCAGTACGGTCCACTCCGTCTCCCGGGGCGACGCCGCGCCGCCGTTTCTGTAGGGGTCTAGGGCAGCGTCCGGTCGAGAAAGTCCTCCACGGCGTCGGCGAACGCGTCGGGGCGCTCCAGCGGTGGGCAGTGCCCGCAGTTCTCGATCACGACCAACTCGGAGCCGGGAACCGCCGCGGCCAGCTCCGCGGACATCTCCGGCGGTGTGGTCACGTCGGAGCCTCCCCCGATGATCAGCGTCGGGTTCCTGATGGCCCCCACGTGGGGGCGCAGATCCATGTCGCGCAGGGCGCGGCAGGAGGCGGCGAAGGCTCCAGGGTGGACGGCCCGGAGCACCCGGCCCCGCTCGTCGACAGCCTCGGGGTGCGCGGCCAGATAGTCCGCGGTGAAGATGCGGCGAACCGCGGTGTCGACCACTGCGTCCATGCCCGACCGGGTCACGAGGTCGCTCATGGCGGTGAAGGGGGCGCGGCGCTCCGGCGAGAAGGCCGCTCCGCCGTTGGCCACGATCAGTGGCCCGAACTCGTGGCCGTGCTCGATGGCCAGTGCCACGCAGACGAAAGCACCGAAGCCATTGCCGAGCACGGTGGCGCCCTTGCCGGCAATTCCGGCTTCGGCCATGGCGTCGGCCACCGCACCGGCGATGTCGAAGATGCTCAGAGATTCGCCTGCGAGCGGCTCGGAGTTGCCGAATCCGGGTAGCCAGGCCCGGTGGACGCCGTAGCGGGCGCCGAAGCGTGCCGCCACCGGATCGAAGGCGCGCGCATCGGTGAGCAGGGAATGCACGAGGAGCAGCGGCGGCCCGCTCCCCTCGACATCGATCTGGATACCGGCCACCTTCGCCCCTCTCGGATTTTGGTCTGTCCGGCTTGATCAGCCGACAGCCATGAGCACCTTCAAGGAATCCGACTCCTGCACCCGCTCGAACGCACGGGGCGCTTCGGACAGGTGGAGTTGGTCGGTCACGATCGGTTCGAGATCGAGCACGCCTGATGCGGCCAGTTCGATGGCACGGGCGTAGTCGTCGGCGATGGCGGCTCTCGGGTTTCGCAACGTGAGTTCCTTGAAGTACATCTGGTAGTAGGGAAGGCCGGTGCCGCCTCCCGTGACGGTGCCGAACACGAGGACCTCGCCGCCGATGCGAGTGGACTCGATGGCAAGGCCGATTGTCGCCTCGGTACCGACAGCTTCGACGGCCAGGTCGGCGCCCATGCCGTCGGTCAATTCGGCGATCAGCGCTGCAGCGTTCTCGGGGGCCGCCGCTGCCGTCGCCCCGAGGCGGGTCGCCAGCTCCCGCTTCGAAGCGGAGCGTGTGATCCCGATCACGGTCGCACCTGCCGCCCGCAGGAGTTGGGTGAAGATGAGACCACTCACACCCAGCCCGACGACGACGGCGACATCGCCGACGCTCACCGGCGCCGCCCGCTGGGCATGCACGCACGTTCCCGCGACTTGCAGCAGGCCCGCGGCGGGCCCCCGGACATCGTCGGGAATGCTCAGCAGCCGGTCGGCCGGGGCCACGGCGAACTCGGCGAACACCCCGTCGGCGTCCCGACCGAGCAGTCCTCCGCGCAGGCACAGGTTCGAGCGTCCCTGGCGGCACAGGGCGCAGCTCCTGCAGGAGATGGCGGGATCGATGAGGACTCGGTGCCCCACCGCCAAGCCTGATTCGCCGGCGTCGACCACCTCGCCGACCATTTCGTGCCCCATGATGCGCGGGTAGTCGACGGGCACCCCACCGGAGAAGATCTTGAGGTCGGTGCCGCAGATCCCCACCATGTCGATCCGTACAAGTGCCTCCGGAGCATCCGCCGGCGTTGCCGGCTCAGGGACATCGGTGTATGCCAAGCGGCCCGGCGCCGTCACCTGTACGGCTTTCATCGTCAACCCCTAACGTGGCTCAAGGTGGCTGGAACCCTCGAAAGCTCGCATCGTACAGCGTGTACGAAAGCCGCTCGGAAGAGGGCGCGCCGGCCGCGCTCGATGCGTGGCGCCGGCAGGTCGGCGACAGGCGGATTGCAATGAGTCTGCACGCCTGGGTCGTGGCGGGCGGTGATCCGCAGGATCCCGCGCTGCTCGCCGAACTGCTGCCGGCTCAACTCGTGGTGGCGGCCGACTCGGGAGCCGACATCGCCCGCAGCCTGGGTCTGGTGCCCGATGTGATCGTCGGGGACTTCGACTCGGTGACGCCGGAGGGGGCCGCAGCGGCCGCCGAGCGGCGTCGCTTCCCTGCCGACAAGGACGCCACCGACCTGGAGTTGGCTCTGGCGGAGGCGCGGGACAGGGGTGCGGGGAGCATCACTGTCGTGGGCGGTGCAGGCGGGCGACTCGACCACTTCCTGGCCAACGTCGCAGCGCTGGCGAGCGACGACCTCGCCACCGTGCGCGTGGACGCCCTCATGGGTACGGCGCGGCTCTGGGTCGTGCGCCGGCAGGGGACAATCACCGGTGGGCCGGGGGACCTCGTGACGCTCCTGCCGTACGGCGGCCCCGCAACCGGGGTGCGCACGACCGGGCTGCGCTGGCCGTTGGCAGGCGACACGCTGCCGGCCGGCTCGACCCGGGGCGTCAGCAACGTCCTCGTTGCAAGCGAAGCGACCGTGAGCGTCGAGAGCGGTGTCCTCGTCGTCGTGCGCCCTTGATGTGTCGCGCATACCGTCGGGGGGAGTAATCTGCGCACGCTGAGGGCGCTGCGGTCCGTGAGCGAGCGGAGTTCACCGGGCCCTCAGCCAACCCCGCTCTGCGCCGGTCATAATGAGGGAAATCATTCTTGGAGGCGTCCATGGCCCTGACTGCAGACCAGATCGAGTCCTACGAACGCGACGGCTACGTGGTCGTGAAGGACGTGCTGACGGGCGCGGAGATGGCGGAGCTGCGTGCCGCCGCCGATTTCTTCGCCGAGCAGGCCCTACACCTCAAGGCGGACTCGGACGTCATCGAACTCGACGACGCAGCGCATCTGGCGGATGGCCCGCCGCTGATCCGCCGCCTCAAGAGCCCGCACACCAATCACGAGGCGTTCGCGAAGGCTCTCGCCCATCCCGATGTGCTGGACATCGTCGAGGACCTCGTCGGGCCCGACATCCGCTGGATCCACACGAAGCTGAACGCCAAGCACTCCGGCGGTTCCGCACTGGCCGAGTGGCACACCGACTGGGGCTACTACCCCCACACGAACGATTCCGTCCTCGAGCTCGGCATTGCCATCGATCCGTCCACCGAAGCGAGCGGGTGCATGCTGGTCGTCCCGGGCTCGCACACCGGTCCCGCGCTCGATCACAGCCAGAACGGGCGCTTCATCGGGGCAGTGCAGGTGGGCGTAGTTGACCCCGCCGATGTCGTGGCGGTCGAAGTGATGCCGGGAGACGTCTCGCTGCACCACGTACGCCTGCTGCATGGCTCGGGCCCGAATCGCACCGCCCAACAGAGGCGGCTGCTGCTGCATGGCTACGCCGCAGTGGACGCCTGGCCGATCATGGCTCGTAGCCAGCCGGCCGACTGGCCGGAGTGGGACGAGCGGATCCTGCGTGGCAGCCCCTCCACCCACGCACGCATGGAGGCGTGCCCGGTGGTGATACCGATGCCCGACCCGCCCCCATTCGGCCTGTACAAGCTCCAGGCGGAGTTGGCGGGGTCGCACTTCGCCGAGGCCTCGCGATAGCCGGCGGTTCCGGCCGGCTTCCCGCTACCTGCGGTACACGTCGCAGCGTGCTGTTCGCAACGAGGTCCGGCCAGTGATGGGCGATTCGCCGGCTCTGCGGTCGGGCTACGCCAAGGGCCCGTTCGCGGTGGACTGGGAGGAGCGCTACGACATGGCGCGTCTGCGGCGGGAACGAGTCGTCGCAGCCCAGCGCGAGTTGGCGGCGAGCAACATGGACGCCCTGATGGTGTGGAAGGACGAGAACGTCCGGTACCTCACCTCGCTGCGGGCGCAACTGATCGCCGGCAAGACGATGGCGCTGAACGGGGCACTCCTGACGCCGGACGGGGACCCCGTGCTGCTTTGCTCGGGAGGGGAGATCGACAAGGCGCGGGCGGGCATGCCGTGGATCGCCGAGGCCCATGCCATCCCGATCATGGAGCAGGCCGAGCTCGTCGACGGCTTCGTGCGCGACATTCTGCGGCCAATCCTGACCGAGCGAGGGCTCGACAGCGGGCGGCTCGGGGTGGACGCCGCCAACATCTCGTTCATCGACTCCATGCGCACCCACCTGCCGGACCTGGAGCTCCTCGACGCCGACACACCGATGCAGCGGGCAAGGCTCATCAAGAGCGACGTGGAGATTGCCATCATTGCCGAGGCGTGCGCGATCGGCGACGCCGTCACGCAGAGGGCACTCGACGGGACTCGCGCCGGCCGCCGTGAGTTGGAGGTCGCCGGTGACGCCATGCAGACGCTCTTCCATCTCGGCGGCGAGATGGCCCATGTGATCACGCCGTTCGTGGCGTCGGGCGAGCACATGTCGCCGCCGCACCGCCTCGCCACCGACAAGCTGATGCGCAACAGCGACCTGTGCTTCATCGACATCGGCGCCATGTGGAACGGGTACTTCGCCGACATCGGCCGCACCACCATCATCGGCCGCCCCAACCGTCGCCAGAAGGAGATCTACACCGCCGTCTATGCGGGGCTGATGGCCGGGATCGCCAAGATGCGTCCCGGGTTCACCACTGCCGACGCCAGCGACGCCATCGTCTCGGTGATCGGCGAGCACGGACTCGCCGATCACCTCTTCAGCCTCTTCATCGGCCACGGCATCGGGGTGGGGGCCAACGAGCCTCCCTACATCGGCGAGAACATGCCCGGCGCCACCACCCACGAGTTCCTCCCCGGCATGGTGTTCGCTGTCGAGCCGCTCGTGTGGGTACCGGGTGTGCCCGGCGGCGGCGGCGTGCGCATCGAGGACATGGTCCTGGTGACCGAGGGTGAGCCGGTGGTGCTGTCCCGGGTCGAGTACGAGGAAAGGCTGCTGCTATGAGTGAACGGTTCGATCCGGTGCGCCTCGGGGTCGTCGGTCTGGGCTGGTGGGGCGGCGAACTCGCCGACGCTGCGGCCCGCTCCGGCGCTGCGGAGGTCGTGGCCTGCTATGCCCGCACCCCATCTGGCCGGGAATCCTTCGCAGCCGAGCGGGGCTGCCGGGCGGCCGGTTCCTTCGCCGAGTTGGTGATGGCGGACGACATCGACGGGGTGATACTCGCCACGCCGCACAGCACCCACGCCGACCAGATCTGCGAGGCCGCGGCGGCGGGAACGAACGTCCTGGTCGACAAGCCCTTCACGTTGAACGTGACCGATGGCCGGCGTGCCGTGGCCGCCGCGGCCGATGCGGGAACGGTCCTGATGGTCGGGCACCAGCGACGCCGGCTGGCCGCCATCCGCCGGATCCGTTCGCTGGTCGACGACGGGAGCCTCGGAGAGCCGCTGGTGGCCACTGCGATCTTCACGGTCGGGCGCGGTTTCCCGCCGAACTGGCGGTCGTCACCCGGTGAGAGCCCGCTGGGGGGCATGACCGGGCTCGGTGTCCACATGATCGACTCGTTTCACTACCTCGTCGGGCCCATCCGGCGGGTCAGCGCCTTCAGCAACGAGGTTCTGCCGGGCGAGCCGCTCGACCACGCCACGGGGCTGTTGGTGGAGTTCGAGTCCGGAGCCGTGGGGACGTTGGTGACCTCCCACTACAACCCGTTCACCGAAGAACTCTCCGTCCTCGGTTCGGCGGCCTCCGCATCCAGCCGGAACGAGGGGACCCGCCTGTTCGTTCAGGAGCGGGGCGAGATGCATCCCAGCGAAGTGCCCCTCGAAGTCACCGACCCCCTGGCGGAGCAGGTCGCCGAGTTCGCCGGCGCCATCAGGGGTGCGGGCTCCGTCGAGACCGACGGCGAGGTGGGCCTGGCCGTCATCGCCGTGCTCGAGGCCGCCATGGCGTCCGTCGAACGCGGCGAGGCGGTGACCGTCGCCGAGTTCGGTGGCCAGTAGCGCCGGAATCAGCAGAATCGGCCAACAACTCCGCTAGCGAAGCCGCCCGGCAGCGCCTTGTTGACAGGGAGGTGCGACATTGCGTAGGGTTTACTGACTAACCGGACAGTAGCTTCCGGTTGAGTTCGTTACTCAGCATGAGGGGGATCCCATGGCAGGGCGAAGGCATCTCATCGTCACGGGCGCGGTTCTTGCATCGCTCGTATTGATTGGCGCTGCGTGCGGGGACAGCGATGAGCCGGCGGATGCGGCTCCTCCGACCACCGCTGCGCCGACAACCCAGGCTCCCGCGACCACAGCGGCGCCGACCACAGCGGCGCCGACCACAGCGGCACCGACGGCGGCCCCCGACGACTCGTTCCCACCCGGAACCTGTGCAAGGGACGGCGAACTTCAGAAGGTCAGCTTCCTCATGCCCTTTGAGTTCGCTTCGCTGTTCTTCGGCACATATATCGCCGATTTGAACGGCTATTTCGAAGAGGAAGGTCTGGATGTCTCGATCGAGGTTACGGGCGGCAGCGCTGCGGTGGTGCAGCAGGTCGTCGCTGGAAACGTCGAGCTTGGAATGTCCGACCCGGGCCCAATCATCGATGCGGTGGCACAGGGTCACGAAATCCAGACGGTCTACACGTACTCGACGCATCTGGTGTACGGCTTCGTCACCCCAGTGGATTCCCCCCTCACCGTCGTTGAGGACTTCAGGGGTAAGACAATCGGCGTGTCGGAGGCAACAGCGGGTGAGGTGCCCTTCCTCCATGCGTACCTCGCGTCCAACGGCATCGATCCGGAGACGGACGTGGACATCATCGAGTCAGGCGGTGGCGTCACGACGTCAATCGCCCTCGACGAGGGGCGGATCGACGGGTACTTCTCCGATTTCTTCAGCATTCTCGAACTGGAGACGGTGATGGACCTGAACCACTTCGATCTTGGTGAGTTCGACCTGCTTCACGGTGCAACGACGATCGCGCAGACCAGCACCATTGAGAGCAATCCTGACCTCATCCGGTGCATCAATCGCGGCGTTGCCAAGGCATCCGAATTTACGCATGAAAGCCCCGAGGCGGCGCTGGATATCATCCGCCAGGCGTTCCCGGACCAGATTACTGATCCGACCGGGTTCGATATCGCAGCAATCAAGGCGATGGTCGAAATAACGACGAAGTACGAGGACGGCGGTGATCGCTGGGGTTGGAACCGGCCGAGGTCCTGGCAGGGCTATGTGGACTTCCTGGCAGCTCGCGGTGAGCTGACCGCCGACCTCGATCCCGCAATCCTGTACACGAACGACTTCATCGATGCCGGCAACGACTTCGATCCCGAGCCGTTCCGTCAAGCGGCCCGAGCGGCCACTCCGTGAGATCCGCCACGCCAACAGCTGACACAGACAGTTAGCTGCGAGTCCCGTATCGGGTCGGGAGTTGGATCTTCGGGATCCAACTCCCGACCCCGTTTTGCAGCAGGGTGCCCACTTGGCTGAAAGCGCAGCCACCTGATCGCAGCTCTTGGCGTCGTGACCTGCACTCGACTGGCGTTTTGCTGTATTGTCGATCTCTAAGCAGAGTCTGACGCGTGCTGTAATCCGCGGGAAGGACAGGCCTTGACAGTCTCCGAAAGTGCATCGCCTGGAACTCTTTCATCGGTTCGTGTCGATCATGTGACGAAGGTCTTTCAAGCCGGAACCGAGAGCGAGATCCTCGTGCTCGACGATGTCAGCCTCTCGGTGGAGCAAGGCGAAGTGGTTGCCTTGCTCGGCCCGAGCGGCTGCGGGAAAAGTACCTTGCTGCGCATTCTCGGGGGCCTGATCCCACCGACGAGGGGCACTGTGGAGATCGAGGGCGAGAACGTCACTCAGCCAAGCCCGATGATCGGCATGATGTTCCAGCGTCCCGTGCTCTTCCCGTGGCTGACGGTGCTTGACAACATCTTGCTGCCGACACGGGTCCGCGGAGCAAAGAATCAGTTCCGCGATCGGGCACTTGAGCTGATCGAAATCGTTGGGCTAGAGGGATTTGAGAAGAGTTATCCTTGGCAGTTGTCGGGGGGAATGCAGCAGCGCGTTGCCATCAGTCGGATGCTTATCAACGAACCAAGGGTCCTCCTACTTGACGAGCCATTCGGTGCTCTGGATGAGATGACCCGCGAGTACATGGACTCCGAGTTGAGGAGCGTCATCGTGCGCGCCAATCGGAGTGCGATCCTCGTGACGCACAATCCCCTGGAGGCTGCTTTCATCGCAGATCGCGTTGTGGTCCTGACTCCTCGTCCGGGCCGCATAGCCGGCATCGTTGAGATATCTCTGGGGCGGGAACGCCCGAGTTCACTGTTTTCCTCCGATGCTCTGCACGGATACGTGCGACAAGTGCGTGTCCTGCTCGAGGAGCATTATCGGGCAAGAGGGGATAGGTCGTGATCCGGAGGATCAGAGCAGCGCTTCCATTCGTCGTCTCCCTGGCGGCGCTCGGTGGAATCTGGGAACTTATCTCGTATCGAGAGATAGTCAATCGTCTCATCCTCCCGGCGCCGAGTGCAATCGGGAAGGCGATCTGGTTCGTGTTCACCAACTTCCTGGGTCCGATCGCCTACTGGGAGGATACGTGGATAACGTTCCAGGAGATCGTTCTTGGCTTCCTCCTTGGAGTTGGAACCGCGGTCGTTCTTGGATCTCTCATAGCGGAGTTCGTGATCGTTCGCCGCATAGCCGTTCCGTACACAGTGGCGCTGAATGCAACTCCAAAGATTGCGTTCGCCCCTCTGTTCATTGTCTGGTTCGGGTTCGGCGCGACCCCAAAGGTCCTTATGGCGGCGTTCATATGCTTCTTTCCCGTGCTCATCAATACAGTCAGTGGGCTCGCGGCAGTCGAGGCGGAGGAAATTGAGCTGATGGCGTCACTGCGAGCGTCGCGATGGCAGACATTCAGGCGACTGAAGGTCTATCATGCGTTGCCGTATGTCTTTGCAGGACTCCGGACTGCCATGGCATTTGCTGTTGTTGGAGCGGTCATCGGCGAATTCGCCGGTGCTCAGGAGGGACTCGGGTTTCAGATCGAGTTCGCTGCCGCTCGGCTTGAGACGGCGCGACTGTTTGCGTTCCTTCTCGTCCTATCGGTCGTGGCCTATGTGTTGTACTACGTGATCGAAGTGTTCGAGAAGAGAATTGTCTTCTGGTCCGGGGAAACAAGGATAGGTAGTGGGTAAGGGTCTGGGCGACTAGCGGACCCTTCCCCTCGCAAGGAGCGAAGTGCATGACAAATCTTGAGGTTGGGGTTTTCCTGCTGCCGGATGAGTCACCAGCGCGAACCGTTGAGATCATCGAACTCTGCGAAGACGTGGGACTGGCGTTTGTGGGGGTCGCAGACAGTCATATGCTGTGGAACGATGTCTATGTCATCCTAGCTGCGGCAGCGCAGCGGACATCACGAATCCGGCTGGGCCCATGGGTGACGAACGCACTGACGCGGCACGAGACCGTCACGCTGAACGCCATATCTACACTGAATGCGCTTGCCAATGGCCGAGCGTTTCTCGGCATCGGATACGGGGATAGCGCAGTCAAGACTCTGGGAATCCGACCCCAGAGGCTTGGCGAGTTAGTGGAATCGATCGATCGGATGCGGACTCTCGTGTCGGGGCGAGCCGTGCGGATTGACTCGGCCGAGTGGCGGATGGAGACAGCGTCCGATGACCTGTATGTCTACTGGGCGGCGGACGGGCCGAAGTCGCTCGAGGATGCAGGACGGTACGCAGACGGCGTTGTGGCCAACGGCCTACTCGTGCCCGAACACATGGAGTTTATGAGGAATCACATTGGTGCGGGAGCTGTCGCCGCCGGACGCCGTGCCGGGGAGCCGGAGATTGTCTTCAACACTGGCCTCTCCATCGACGACGACTCGGTGCAGGCACGCGAGGTGGCGAAGCCCTATCTGGCGCGTACCTTGTGTCATAACGTGAGTACATGGATGCCCGGCTGGGATGCCGCTGCCGTGAGCGAGTTTCGTGCTCGATACGACTATTACCGTCATATCAAGGCGGATCACGAGATCGCCGCAATGGTTCCGGAGCACCTTGTGACGCGGAAGGCCATTGCTGGCACACCTGAGGAATGCGTTGAGTTGATCCGTCTGGTGGTGCACCACGGTTTCGACAAGCTGATGTTGCTTGTGCTGGGTGACGCCGAGGCGACGATCACGCGACTCGCTCGAGACGTGCTCCCCGGCGTCCGGGCCTGACGAATCGCAGTCGACCGTGGCCAAATCGAGAAGACTGACCCAGGTGGTCCCGCGCGAGGAGGTAGCGTCATGGACAAGTGGCACGAGAGTCTCGGAGTGCTAGCCGAGGATCCTCCCGCTTCGGATACGGTCCGCAAGTTCTCGACGCATATCTCGGGTCTGTGGAATGCCGGATCGAAGCCAAACGGTGGCTACATCATGGCGTTGGGCGCCAAAGCGATGTCGATGATTCTGCCGTATCCCGATCCCCTGACGGTCACCTGCCACTTCCTATCGGCAGCGGATGAGGATGAGGCCGAGGTTTGCGTTGAGCGTGTCCGAGTCGGTCGCTCCCTGGCTACAGCAGCAGCGTGCGTATCGCAGACCAAAGATAGGGCCCGACTGATTGGGACGTTCGGAAGCTACGCCGACTCTTTCGGCCCGACTCATGTGTCGGTGCGCATCCCCGAGATGCCAGCGCCGGAGGAATGCGTGCCCGCAGCGCGAAGACTTCCAACGGGCGTAATTCTTCCCGTGGTGGATCACGTCGACATTCGGTACCCACCGCAGACGACGCTGGCCGCCGAAGGGCGCGTTAGCGGCCGAGCAGAGGTATCGGCCTGGTTCCGGATGCGCGACGAATGTGAGCCAGACCCGTTCATGCTCTTTTTCGCAGCAGACGCGTTCGCTCCGGCAGTCCTGGAACTTGGGTTGCGGGGGTGGTCACCGACGATTGAATTGACCGTGCATATTCGAGGCGCGCCACGCCCGGGCTGGCTCCGAATTCATCGCCGGACGCAAGCGCTTGTCAACGGCTACTTCGAGGAGGACACGAACATCTGGGACTCAGGAGGGAGCCTTGTCGCCCAAGGTCGCCAATTCGCCCGGCTTGGCGCTCCTCTCCCCGAATTCAGTTGAACTTCAGACTCAAGATCGTGGCTGATCTGCCATGCGGTCAATCGGAATGTAACGAGCGTCTCACACTCGGGGGATGATTGGCAGCGTGACATGTGACGGGTACTCGGCGTCGTGGTAGACGGTATTGTCGGCGACCATGCGTCGACGCTCCTGCCCGAGTGGCTCACCGGTGTTCGGGTTGACATCGAATCGAGGGAAGTTGGAGCTGGAGATGTCGAGTCTTATTCGATGTCCCTTGACGAATACATTGCTTGTCGGATAGAGAGTGATCAGGACATCGACGATCTGTCCGGCGGGAACGAGGCTCGCGGTACCGCCCTCCCGGTACCTTAGGCGAATGATGCTGTCGGTAAGGTTCAGAGCGTAACCCATTGGGTACGAGCCGCTCGGCGAGTACTCGTCGATGAGTTTGGCCGTGAAATCGGTATCGGGCGCTGAGGAGGAGACCCACAGCGTGACGGTGATTGGCCCTGTAACTTCGACATCTTCGTCCAAGGGATCCGTACGGTAGACGAGTACGTCGGAGCGGGAGCTGAGCGGGAGGTACGGTGGCCGGCAGCCAAAGAACTCGGCGGACTCAACTTGGTCGTATCCTCCTGGCTCCATCACGTTCCTGTACCTGACAGCCCCTCCGGCATATTCGGTATCGGTGATCATCGGTGGCATCGGCCGGAGTTCGGAAAGCGACGAGACGTTTCCTCCGATGGACGGCACGGGGTTGGAGGGGTCGAAGCGATAAGTGGTGTTCGACGGGCCGACTCGGGGTTCCGTCGAGCGCAGTGATCCGTCGGAGGCCAAGTAGAGCTTCGCGAATTCGGTGCGCGCGAGCGGCCATTCATACTCGTCGCGCCAGTACCCACCGTGGGCGAGGTGGCCGCCGATCGTCCGCCCGCCGTCTCCGCCGCCCATGACGAAGATGCGAATCGGCGGATCCTCAGCAATACCTGTCTCCAGCTCGCGCAAGGTTTCGTCGAACCAGCGGAGATGGAGTTCGTGGAGGCTCGGAATGGCGGCATTGCCACCGAAATCGATATCGCCGGAGACGGGCGATTCGGGCATCTGCGTGCCGTGCACCCATGGCCCCATCAGGGTTTTCACGTTGCGGCGTCCGCTTCTTGTGAGTGCGACGAAGTTCTCGAAGGCGGCCCGTGGGTAGGAGTCGTACCACGCGCCCAAGATCAGAATGGAGATGTCGTCAGGGAAATTGTCGGCGTGCAGTGCTGGGGCAAGAGTCGGATCCTTCCAGAAATCCGTGTAGTCGGACTCGGTGTACATCTTCAGGAGCCAGTCCTCGTACTCCGGGACCAATTTGAGTTGGGTGGTTCCCCGGCGAAGTGGCAGGCGGGTCAGCCAGTCGCTCGTGGAGGGAGAGCCGAAATTCAGCGCCGCCATTATTGAGGGGTCTGCTCGAAGGTCCTCCCTGGCATTCGTACCGGAATGCCAGATAGCCCACCCGAAAAATCGCATTTCGAATGCGCCGCCTTGACGGATCGAACTCTCCCACGAATTCGAAGCGCTCTGGTTCGGGACGATTGCCTTGAGTGCCGCAGGATTGCGAGCTGCCATACCCATCTGGGTGAAGCTTGCGTATGACGTTCCCCACGAGCCGATCCTGCCGTTACACCAGGGCTGGTTGCTCAGCCAGTCGACCGAATCGAACCCATCAGATGACTCATTGACGAGAAAATCCATGCGGCCCTGAGAGCCGAACGTACCTCGAACATCTTGCATAACGGCGGCATAGCCGTGCCGAGCGAAGTACCGGCTGTACTCGAAGCGACGCTCGACTGCATTCTTGTCGTACGGGGTACGGTGCAAGATCGTGGGGAAGGGACCGGGTGCAGATGTTCCTGCGAGCGCGGGGAGATAGATATCAGTGGCGAGAAGGGTCCCATCGCTCATCGGCACCATCAGATCCTTCTTAACCACCACATCAAAGTCCGGCTGGGAGCGTGTTCGCTTCCCGGGCGTCGGGTCATACATCGGACAGGTCCTCCTTCGTCCGCAATCCCATATATCCAGCAATACTACGGCGCGGATTCCGACGACTCGAAGTGACCACGGATCCATCCGTCCCGATACAGTCCGCGCATGATCTTCCCCGTGGGATTCCTCTCGATGTCTCCGACGAACGCGTAGCGGCGCGGACGCTTGTAATCGGCGAGATCGAGACTCTCTCGACAGAATCGATCGATGTCCTCAATGGCCAGCGAGTCGTCAGCACGAACGATGAACGCAGTACACAATTCCCCCCAAGATGCGTCAGGTGTGCCGACCACCGCACAGTCATTGATCAAAGGATGTCGTATCAACACCCCTTCAACCTCTGCCGGTTGGATGTTCTCACCCCCGCTGATGAACATATCGTCCAATCTACCCATGACCCAGACGTCGCCTTCAGCGTCGCGTCGGGCTGCATCGCCCGTGTAGTTCCAGCCATGCCTGAAGCGTTCTGCTTCTTCGTCGGGACGGTTCCAGTAGCTGGTGATCAGGCGGGCCGAGGAGTCGCTTACGATCAGTTCTCCAGTCTCGTCGTCGTCGACAATCTCGTCCGGAGCTCCACCCGGCTTGATGACACGAGCAACCATGTCGCCGATCACCTGGAATGCACCAGGTTTGTGCATGAGGTCGACCGCACCGAACATCACGCCTTCGGTGTTTCCGTACGCTTCGCCGAACTTGGCCCGGGTGAATGTCTTTGCAAGACCGGCCATGAGATGCGGGGGTCTTGGAGCACTCCCAGGGACGACGGTATCGACTGACGTCAGATCGAACTCATGATCGGCGGCGACACGTATGAAGCGATCAAGAACCACCGGAGGTGCAGCGATGAAGCTGATTCGCTCGAGTTCGACCTGGCGAAGCAGATCAAGCGGGTCGTTCTTGATGGGAAGGTGGTAGCTCCCATTCATCATTATCGTCAGCCAGAACACTGCGTGATAGCCGGTGATGTGATAGAGAGGGGAGATTCCGAGGGAACGCACGCCCCCGCTCATCACAGGTCCGAAGTGCATGACCCAAGCGATAACGCGCTCCACGATCGAGCCGTGATGGTGTGGTATGCCCTTCGGGATCCCTGTTGTGCCCGACGTATACAGCAGGTTAGCGAGGTCGGAATCGATAATGTGTACACCCGGCGGGTATCGGGTTCCCTCGACGATGAGGTCATCAAGCAACGCCACGTCAGCGCTCTGAGCAGTATCCTCGACCCTGCTGGCGACAATCCAGGAGATAGTGTCAGGGTCGACACCAGCCCGGATGAGATCCTGGCGCTGGGATAAGTTGTCGAGAACAACAATGCGCGCGCTGCAGTCTCGGATTACATGAGCGGTGGCCGAAGAAGTCGCTCTGACATTGAATGGAACGGACACACCGCCACCAACGACGGTCGCGGCGGTGACAGTGGCGTGTTCGATCGAGTTGCGCATGGCGATGACGACACGCTCGCCTTTGACCATCCCGCGTCGCCTCAAGGCATTCGCCACTGCGTACACTTCGTGAGACCATTGGCGATAGGTAAGTTGTCGTTGTCCGTCCCTTATCGCGAGTTTGCCTGGGATTCGTTCGGCAGTTAGCCTGAAGACTTGCTCAAGGTTCACCGATCTGCCTCCACTAGGTGTTCCCAACCAGATTGTCGTAGACGCAGACCATAGCGCCCGCTACGTTACACGAATTCTTGGTGTGCGGGGGACGTGGGCTACCCTCGTACCGGACGTTATTCACTGAGAGCTTCGTTGTCCCAGGTCGGGCTCAGCTTCGACCCTAATCACGTGCGCACAATGTCCCTATGGGAGCTAGACTTCCAGCGATCAGGTCGACCGGATCTGGACCGGCAACTGAGCGGATCCTGCGCCGCACACGTCGCAGAGGGACACATATGAAGGTTCGATCTGAGCGGTTCGGCGAGATATGGGTCATGGCGAGCGCTACGATGGTGGCCTCATTCGCCACGCTGCCACTGTTCCTTACCGGTGGACTTGCTGTACTAATGCGTGAAGATCTCGGTTTTGGGGTCAGCGCGGTCGGTTTGGCGGGCGTTGTCTTTGTCGCATGCTCAGCTGTTGCTGCGATTCCTGGCGGAAGACTTGTGGAGAGGATTGGAGCGAGGCGAGCAGCATATGTAGCTGGAGTGATGCTCGCGATCTGTATGCTGGGAATTGCTGGTGTGGCGAGGTCATGGTCCGCGCTGGCTGCGTTCTTGGCGCTCGGAGGAGTGGCCAGTGGCATAGCACAGCCCGCAACGAATGCACTGATTGCCCATGAAGTCTCGGGCAAACGACAGGGCTTCGCTTTCGGTGTGAGGCGTTCATCCTTCAGCATAGGTGAGGTACTGGCCGGACTTGCTGTGCCACTAGTTGCTGTCAACACGGGGTGGCGCCAGGCATGGTTTATCGCAGCAATCGGGCTCGCGATCTCAACGATCTCTGTTCCGAAGTCGACGGCCCGGGGGACAGTCCAAGTGACCCGGGTTCGGGGGCGGGTTCCGGTTCGTGGCCCGCTCTGGACTCTGGCGATCGCGGGCGGCTTCGCTATTGGGGCGATCGGGGCGATTCAGATCTACTTCGTGGAGGCGAGTGTCGCGCGCGGGTTGAGCGTCAGCACAGCCGGCTCGCTGCTGGCGATCGGCGGAGCCGTCGGTGTGGCAGCGCGCCTGGTGGTTGGTTGGTTGCAGGATCGACGCGGCGGCGATGTGTTCGTCAGTACTGTGCTCTTGTTGGGAGTGGGAGCGACCGGTTTCCTTGTGGCCGGCTTGGGTCGCGGGCTTCCTTTGGCAGTTCTCGGGACGGCCCTTGCCTTCGGCGCCGGTCAAGGATGGACTGGGCTGTACATGCTCGGGGTCGTGCGGCTGAATCCCGATGAGCCGGGAGCGGCAACGGGCAGGATCGAGGCCGGGATGTCGACGGGAGGCGTGGTTGGCCCGATCGTCTTTGGATTCTTGGTGGCTGGCGGCTCGATCACTGCGGCGTGGCTCCTTGGAGCGGCAAGTCTCGTGGTCGCGGCTGTCATGGTGGTTGGGGCGAGGCGCTCGATGGCAGATGACGCGGTTGCCTTATCCTCGACGTCACCACCGGGGGGATGAGAAGGATTGTGCAGGTCAAGGTGAGGCACGTCGTAGCGGTGTGACGCGAGGTATCTGATACGGTTGATCGCACCACGGCGCATGCAGCGGAAGTGGTCTGCAGGATGTGGAAGAATATCAAGAGAAGCCGCCGGCGCCGGAGCCAACTCCCTCGACCTCTAGAGAAGACAAGATGTCACTAGCAGATCTATTCTTATGAGTGGGGGTCGACCGCCCGCCGGTTCTTCAGCCTCATCATCGGGCAATCGTCGGGAGGAGGTGTTGGCAGGCGCTCTCAAGGTCATCGCTGTCAGAGGCTACCGCGGCGCAACTATCGCTCACATCGTTGACGAAATCGGCTTTACGCGAGCGGCGCTCTATTACTACTTCGATTCGAAGATGGAGTTGCTTGAAGCGCTCGCATTTCGTCCTATAGAGATGCTACTGGAAAGCGGGGAGCGGATTGCCAAGGGGGAAGGAACTCCGAGCGCGAAGTTAGCTAGCATTGTCTCGTCTCACTTTCGACTGATGGCCCTCAATCCGGACTTGTTCAATGTCATGATTCGCGAGCAGATGGAGTTGCCCTCGAGCCGCGTCCTAGCTCTTCGCCAGTTGGATAGGCGGTATCACGGACTGGTCGCAACGGTGATACGGGCCGGCATTGAACGTGGTGAGTTCCGAGAGGTTGATGCCGACCTAGCAGCACTGCACACACTCGGCGCGCTAAACTGGATGCTGCAGTGGTACCGTGCTGACGGTCGGCTAAGTCTTGACGAGGTTGCTGCTACGTTTGTGGATCTTGCCCATAGAGGATTGGAATCTCGTCCTCCGAATTAGAGCGACCTAAGGATTCCCCCAAATCTCCGATCTTGACGGCCTGGGAGAACACGGAGCACTGATCAGTCGTCCCGAGCGCTGGGCCAGACCGGCACCCTCTTCTCCGCGAATGCGGCGCGGCCTTCTTTGATGTCGTCGCTGTAGTAGCCCAGGATCTCAAGTGTGAGGCTGTGTTCGAAAGCTGGTTGCGCCGCGCGATACCAGTGATTCAGCACCTGTTTCGTGCCACGAATCGCCTCTTGTGACATCTTGGCCAGACGGCGGGCGATCTCGGTCGCCTTGTCCATGAGCTGATCACGCGGTACAGACATGCTGATGAGACCCATTTCGGAGGCTTCTTTACCGGTGACTGGCTCATTGAGCAGCAGGTAGTATTTGGCCTTGGCCATCCCGCAAAGAAGCGGCCAGTTGAGGACTGAGTGGTCACCGGAAACGACGCCGACGGTTGTGTGACCGTCGAAGATCTTGGCGTCATCTGCGGCGATTGAGATATCAGCGAGAAGGGCGAGTGCCGCACCTGACCCCACCGCGGGCCCGTTGATTGCCGATACTATTGGCTTGTCAATGTTGACCATGCCCATGACCATAGCGCCGCCCTCTCGCATGAGGTCGAGCATCTCCCGATGGGAGAGAGTCCGCTCGCGTGCTTCCTTTAGGTCGGCTCCTGAGCAGAAGGCCCTACCTGATCCAGTGACGAGCACCACCCTGGTCAGTGGGTCGGCCTGTACCTTTGGCCACAAGGCTGTTAGCTTCGTATGGCTGCGATACGTTGTCGCGTTCAGGGCGTGTGGACGGTGGAGCGTAACGTGCAGTACGCCCTCGTGGCGCTCGATTATCCAATCGCCGTCGTCATATTCTTCGTAGCCTTCGATGACCCGTGGACCGCTCGCGTCTGGCATTGTTGCCTCCAGTGTTCTGGCTATTGCTCGGTGTCGGTTAGTTCTCGATATTTTCGAGAGGTGCACCATCTCGAAGTGATTCTTCGAATTCGGCTATCCTCTGGTAATGTGATTCCCGCATCGCTCTGATGTCCGATATTACCTCCTCTGGTGGCCGTACGATCGCGTGCTTTGACTTGAAGTGTGGAATAACGTGCTTGCCGAATCGTTCGATCGTCCGCATGAGTTGATCGTGATCAGTGGTGTCGATCCGTAGCCATAACTCATTGATCCCCAACTCCTCGAACTGGCGAACTTGCTCGATGCAGTCGCTGGGGGATCCGACAACAAATGACGCAGACTCGTTCAACATGTAGTCGACGTCCATGACTTTTGCATCGACGTTTTCCTTGATTTCTTTGACATACGAATAGTCGTCGCCGAGGGTCGCGAGACGGTCATAAGCGTCAACCGCGAGCTTGACGTAATCAAGGAGCGGGAGGAACTCCTCACGAGCCTCTTGTGTCGTCTCCGCGCACACCAATCCGCTCACGAGAGCTACCTTGTTACGCTGAGTCGGCATCGTGTGCTCAGTTTCGTCAAAGACTTGATCATAGACGCCGAGATTCTTGTGAAGGACGTTCCAGCCTGAGAAGTTAGCAAAACTCACGACACCGATGCCCTTCTGCGCTGCCAAGATGTGTGAAGCAGGACTGGTCGCTGCGAGTGCCAATGGCGGGTGCGGATACTGGACGGGCTTCGGTACCAGGCTGCGAGGTGGAACCTTGTAGTAATTGCCGACGAAGGTGAACGGATCTTCAAGAAATGAGGTCCGAAGGAGGTCGACACCCTCGAGCAATTGCGCTCTGTTGTCCTCAGGCGAGACTTCGAAAGCTCGTAGTGCCAACATGGTGTTGCCGCGGCCCATGGCGGCTTCGACGCGGCCGTGCGAGAGGATATCCATCGTCGCGAGGCGCTCCGCAACGCGGAGAGGGTGGTTGAAGCGGGTTGGCATCAGGACAATCGCGTGGGCGAAACGGATCCTGGTTGTAAGAGCCATGAGGTACGCGTAGATCACCTCGGGGGCCGAGGTCGTGGCACCGCCGATGGCGAGATGTTGTTCGGATGCGCCGAACGTGTCGAAGCCAACCTTCTCTGCAAGCAGGACCTGCTCGACAAGTTCGTGGTAACGCGTGTAGTGCGTCGTACCTGGCTTGGTGTCTCCTTCCGTCAAGAACCCGAATCGCATCGTCCGTCCTTCGTGGTGCTGGGTAAGTCACCTCGTTCCGGTGACGTTCTTAGTGAGGGAATCGCCTGTCCGAGTCAGGCGACCTGCGCGAGGTACGAATGTCGGCGCGCTTGGCCGGGAGGATCCCATCTGCGAAGCGGTTGACTGTCCATTCAGTCAGTATTATCCGGGCGTGTTCTGCTGTCAAGGCGGTGCATCCCGATGCGGGCCACGCTCTTGATCGGAGAGTTGCCGCGAGGCGGCGGTGCGGCCGGAGTGAGCCCCCAATGGTGCGGGTGGCTGGATCGGTGCGCCTCGGCAGCGGGCGCGCTCCGCTCACTAGCATCGCCCGCATGGACGCCGGCTACACGCGGATCGTCGATGGGCGTACCGTGCCCGCTGTTGGAGAATGGGTGATCGATGGGCTGCACACCTCGGTTGCTTTCGCCGCTCGACACCTGCTGACGGCCATGCGCGGCCGCTTCCGCGAAGTATCGGGCACGATCACCATCGCGGAGGATCCGGCGGCTTCGCGGACGGAGGTAAGGATCGCCGCAGCGAGCATCGATACAGCACATCCCAAGGCGGACGAGCATCTTCGCGGTCCGAAGTTCCTCGACGTCGAGCGCTATCCGGCCCTGACATTCGTCAGTGACGCTGTTCACGCTGCGGGTTACGACAATTGGGACCTGCCGGGCGCGCTCACGGTCCGCGACGTGACGCTCCCTTTGCTGCTGGCCGTGCGCTTCCTGGGTGCTGTGCGCCACCCGTCCATGCCGCTGGCGAAGATGTCCTTCGAAGCCACAGGCAGTCTGCGGCGCGATGATTTCGGCGTGGCAGCATTCCTGGACGTGCACGCACCTGGCATGCCCGAGGTGCTGCTGGTGGGCCGCGAGGTGGACATCCGCCTCGACGTTGAGGCCGACCTGCGGCTGGACGACGGGGCTTGAGGGGAGAGGGGAGCGGCGTGGCGTCCGGACCGGTCATACCCGACGGTGTCGAGCAGATAACGGCCGGCTGGATGCAGCAGGCTCTCGCGGAGGGGGGAATGGCCGACGTACCGGTGATCGAGGACATCGGTGTGGAGGAGGTCGGTGCGGGCATCGGCCACGTCGGGGAATCGGTGCGGTGTCACCTGAGTTATGCCGATGACGCCCCCGGGTTGCCGGAAACCGTTTTCGTCAAGATGCACTCCTCCCACCCGAGCACCGACAAGCTCGCCAGGCGGGTCCGGTTGTACAGGCGTGAGTGCGCCTTCTACCGCCTCCTCTCGCATCGCGCCCCGATCCGGTCGCCGAGCCTCTACTACGGCGACTACGAACGTCGGAGCAACAGGCTCGTCCTCGTGCTCGAGGACCTCGGCGGTATGCAGCAAGCCGACGAGATCGACGGCGCCGACGCGGACCAGGCGAGATGCGCCGTCCGGGCGATCGCCAGGTTTCACGCCTCCTCCTGGAATAGGACTCACGAGTCGCCGTACATCGACATCTTCGACTCGCTCGATCCGAAGTGGCGGCCGCCGGTGCAGCTCATCTATCTCGCATCGCTGCGGCGCACGTTTGAGGTGTTCGGTGACCATTTCTCCAGCGACATGCGCCGGGTCACCGAGACCCTCGGCTGGAGGACGGCGGACTATTTCGGCGATCTGGCGGTCGGTCCCCGGAGCTTCGGCCACGGCGACTTCCGGCTGGACAACATGTTCTTCGGCCCCGGCCCCGACGACCTGGCCGTCATCGACTGGCAGGTCTGCGGGGGCAACAACCCTCTCGGTGACGTGGCCTACTTCCTGGGCGGCAGCCTGCCGATCGACCTGCGCCGCAGCATCGAGCGGGAGGCGGTGGCCGAGTATCACGAGATCGTGTGCCGGGCGGGTGCCGAGGACTTCAGCACTGAGGACTGCTGGAGGCTCTACCGTCAGAACATGTTGGTCCGCCTGCTCGTTCTCGTCGTGAGCATCGGCGGTCTCGACATCTCGAACGAACGGAGTGTCCGACTCCTCTCCCTCGGCCTGAATCGCACGCTCGCAGCCCTCGAAGACCTGGATTCCGAGGAGTTCCTGCCGGCTCGCCGCCGGCTCTTCGGTCCGTCGTGGGCGTTCTCGACGGCGTCTCGATACGGCTACAAGGTGTCGAAGCTCCTGCGCGGATCCTGAACGCCGGTCCGATCGGGTGCCGGGATCCGCCGGACGACGGGATCCACTCTGCCCGCACTCAGTCCGCGGCGTGGGCCCACCAGCGGTTGCGGTGATGCTCGAGTTCCAGTGCCATGGCGAAGCATGCGCTGAGGTGCTCGGCGGTTAGCACCTCCCCGATCGGGCCGGCGGCGATCACCCGGCCCTCGCGCAACATCAGCACGTGGTCGAAACCCGTGGGGATCTCCTCGACGTGGTGGGTCACCAGCACGGTCGGCGGGGTGGAGGGGTCGGCGCTGAGGGCGTCCAGGGTGCGAACCAGCTCCTCCCGGCCGGCGAGGTCCAACGCGGCGGTGGGTTCGTCCAGCAGTACGAGGCCGGGATCGGTCATGAGGGTCCGGGCGATCTGCACGCGCTGGCGCTCGCCGGAGGAGAGCAGGCCGAACTGCTGCTTGCCGAGGTGGCCGCATCCCATCAACTCCAGCAGGTCGGCGGCCCGGCGGCGGTCGGCGTCGTCGTAGCTGTGCCACCACGGCTCGAGGGCGCCGTGGCGGGCGGTCATGACCGCGTCGAGGGCGCTGATGGTGGGCCGAATCCGGTCGGACAGCATGGCCGAGGCGTAGCCCACCTGGTGGCGCATACGGCGCACGTCGACGCGTCCCAGGCGCCGGCCGAGGACCTCCACCGTGCCTTCGGTCGGGTGAAGGTACAGAGCCGCCACCCGCAGCAGCGTCGACTTGCCGGCCCCGTTGGGGCCCAGCACGACCCACCGTTCACCCGGGGAGACTGTCCAGTTCACATCGGCGAGCAGGGGGCGGCGGTCGCGCACCACGCCGACGCCGATCAGCCGCAGGGCCGCTGTCGCCTCGGAGATCATTGTTCCGGACTCGCTCGCTCGGCGCCGGCGGAGCGAGCGTTCTGTGGATTGGCGTTGCCCGAGGCGTGTGCGTCCCACGCGGCGTACATGGCAGCGTAGAGCCCACCCGCGGCCACCAGTTCGTCGTGGCTTCCGATCTCCGCGATCTGACCATTGTCCACCACGGCGATCCTGTCGGCGCGCATCGCCGTGGCGAGACGATGCGCCACGATGACGGCGGTGCGCCCCTCCAGGACGGCGTCCAGCGCTCGTTCGACCTGCGCCTCGGACCGAAGATCCAGGTTCGACGTGGCCTCGTCGAGGATGAGGACTCGGGGCCGCGCCAGGAACGCCCGTGCCAGCGCGAGCAGCTGGCGCTCGCCGGCCGACAGTGACGTTCCCCGCTCGTGGCACGGCGTGTCCAACCCGTCGGGGAGCGAGTCGATCAGCGAGTCCAGGCCGACCACCCGGCAGGCCTCCGCCACCTCGGCGTCCGTGGCGTCGGGACGGGCGAAGCGGATGTTGTCCCCGATCGTCCTGTTGAACAGGAACGGCTCCTGGGGCACCACCCCGAACTGGTGCCGCAGCGTTTCCAGTTGCACGGTGCGCAGGTCCATACCGTCGATGCGGACCGTGCCCGTGTCGGGGTCGTAGAAGCGAACGGCCAGTTTGGCGATCGTGGATTTGCCGCCCCCGGTCGGTCCGACGATCGAAAGACTCCCGCCTGGGGGAACGTCCAGATCCACTCCGGTCAGCACCGGCTCGCCGGGCCTGTAGGAGAACGACACCGCCTCGAAGGTGATCCGGCCCTCGATGGGGCCGAGCGCCACCGCGTCGGGTGCTTCCAGCACGTCGGGAGCTTGCTCGAGGAGCTCGCGCAACTTGGCGGTGGCCGACTGGCCCTGCTGGTACGCGTTGTAGAGGACCACGAGCTGTGCGATCGGGGCGAAGAAGGCCGTCAGGTACAGGGCGAAGGCGGTCAGTTCGCCGACAGTGAGGCGGCCGTCGATCACCAGCCAACCTCCGACGCCTATCACGACAGCCTGTGCCACGATGCCGATGCCCTCTGCGGCCGCCGCGTAGATCGAAGACACCCTGGTCGTGTAGACGTTGGCGTCCTCGTGGTCGGTGACCACGCGCTCGTGCTGGTCGATGTTGCGGTGCCGGCGGCTGTAGGCGGTGATGGTACGGATGCCGGCGAGGCTCTCGGACAGATCGGCCAGCACTGCGGCGATCCGGTCGCGCACCCGGCTGTAGCCCATCTCCGTGGTCCGGCGGAACCACAGCGACAGCACGACGGTGATGGGGACGATCACGCCCACGGTCAAGGCGGCGAGGGGCACGTTCAGGTAGAACAGGGCGCCCGTGATCACCACCAGGGTCAATCCGTGCACCACCATCATGACCAGACCCTCCTGCAGCAGCATCGTGAGGGCCTCGATGTCGCTGGTCATACGCGACATCAGCACGCCGGCACGCTCGGAGGTGTAGAAGTTCAGCGACATCCGCTGGAAATGGGTGAACACGCGAACCCGCAGCTCGTACATGAGCCGTTCCCCCAGCCGCCCGCCCAGGGCCGTGCGGGCGCGGCTGGCGCCGATGTGGATCGCCACGACGGCGAAGAACACGGCGGCGACGATGCCGAGCACGCTGAAGCGGCCGCGCAAGACGCCCTCGTCGATGCCGATCTGGGTGAGCAGGGGGCCGGCCTGGGTGGCAACGGCCTCCACGACGACGAGTGCCACGACCTGCAGTACCCGGCGCCGGTGCCGAGCGAGCATCGTGCGTAGGCGCAACGGCGGCGCTCCGGCCGGTGGGCGGTGCCCGAAGTCCACTTCGGGTTCGGGGTGGTCGGGTTCGGAATCGAGGATGTCGGCCGCCCGGTCGATCATCTCGTCGGGGATACCGGAGAAGGGCAAGCCGGACGCCGCATTTGCCTGGGACGACGAGGGCGACTGGGCGCCGACGTAGGCGCCTCCGACGAAGACCATCAGTGCGGCTCCCCGGCGCTGGCCCTTGCCTCCGCGTCGGCAAGCACCTCCACGTACCGGGGCTCGGAGGCCATCAGCTCGGCGTGGGTTCCGGTGGCGACGACCACGCCGCCCTCGGTGAACACGACCCGGTCGGCGAGGCTGATCGTGGAGAGTCGGTGGGCGATGATGAGCGTGGTGCGATTGGCTCGCCGGTGCCGCAGGCCGGCGCCGATGGCTTCCTCCACGTGCATGTCCACGGCACTGACCGCGTCGTCGAGGATCAGGACGCTCGGGTCCATCAGCAGTGCGCGGGCAAGGGCGATGCGCTGGCGCTGCCCGCCCGACAGCGTGTAGCCGCGCTCGCCGGAGATCGTGTCGTACCCCTCGGGCAGAGCGGCGATCGTCTCATGGATCTGCGCCGCCCGCGCCGCCGCCATGATGTCGCCCAACGTGGCATCGGGGCGGCCGAAGGCGATGTTCTCCCGTAGCGAGACCGAGAACAGGAACGGCTCGTCGAACACCACGGCGAGGTTGCGGCGCAGCGACGCCAGCTCGAGGCTGCGCACGTCAATGCCGTCGAGGCGGACGATCCCGTCGGATGCGTCGTAGAAGCGGGCGGCGAGGCGTGCCACCGTGGACTTGCCGCACCCGGTGGGTCCCACGAGGGCCACCGTCTCACCGGGTTCGATCCGGAGGCTGAATCCCTCCAGAACAGGCCGCCTGGCGTGCCCGTTGGCACCGCCGTAGCTGAACACCACCTCATCGAGTTCCAGCCGACCCTCGGCCCGGTCGAGGGCGCGGGCGCCCGGGGGGTCGGCTATCTCCGGCGCCGTGTCCAGCACCTGGAAGATTCGCTCTGCGGACGCTGCAGCACGCTGGGACTGCATGACGAGGAAGCCGGCCATGCGGAACGGCAACTGCAGCATGATCACATACGCGTTGAAGGCGAAAAGCGTGCCGATGGAGACCTGCCCGTCGATCGCCAGCCAGCCCCCGTACAGCAGCACCAGCCCCATCGCCACCCTCGGCAGGGCCTCCAACAACGGGTTGTAGCGAGCCCGCACGTCGACGCTGGTCGCGGATGCCCACTGGAGGCGCCGGGCGGACCGGGCGAGTTTGGCGATCTCCGCCCGCTCGGCGGCGAACGACTTCACGACGCGGGTGCCGTTGACGTTCTCGTCGACGATCATGGCCACCTCGGCGCTGCGTCCCTGGATGATCCACGACAGGGGGAGGAAGGTGTTGCGGTACCGGTTGCCGAGGAGCGTCGCGACCGGCAGCGTGGCGAGCGCCACGAAGGTCAGCGGCACGTGAATCGTGAGCATCAGAGCGAACGCCAGGACGAACGTGAGCATCGCCATCCCCGCCACGGGGGCGAACGCGAAAAGGATCTGGATGGAGCGGATGTCGGTGTTGGCGCGGGAGATCACGTCCCCGGAACTGGTCCGGTCGTAGAAGGAGAACGACAGCCGCGTGAGGTGGCGGTACAGGATCAGGCGCAGCTCGGTGTCGAGGCGGAGGGACAGCTTGAACAGCACGTGGCGGTACGTTCCACCGCAGAGTGCCCGGGCCAGCGCCAGCCCCCCCAGCACGAGAACGAACGTCCGCAGGTCGCCGCCGCGGCCATCGGTGGCAGCGTCAATGGCCCACCGCGCCACGGCGGGCACGCCAACCTGAGCAACCAGACCGACCACACCGCAGATGGCGGCGACGGCGAGCAACCGACGATGCACCGCCACGATCGGCCACAGGCGCTGCAGCCAACCCTTCGTGGTGTCAGGGTGGATGTGAGCGGCTCGGGTGATGGGAGGGGATGCTACCGCCGAGCCTCTGGAGCGCCGGTACGACGGCTCACCGGACCTCCGATGCGCCGGCGGTAGGCTGGACGACGATCAGGGTCGCACTTGGACTTCTCGCGGTTGCCGCGCTGATCGGCGCCAACGCCTTCTTCGTCGCCGCCGAGTTCTCCGCCGTGTCCGTACAGCGGGGCCCCCTCGAGGAGGCTGCGGGCACCGGGCGCCGGTCGCGACGGCGGTCGGCTCAGAGCCTTCTGAAGGTGACCGACCGGCTGACGTTCCACCTCTCGGCCGCCCAGCTGGGCATCACGGTGATGTCGCTGCTGCTGGGCTGGGTGGCCGAACCGCTGATCGCCGAGTTGTTGCTGGGTGCTCTGGGCTCGGTTCTGTCAGAGACCACGGCTCACGCCGTCGCTGTGGCGCTGGCCCTGGCGCTGGCCACCGTGGTGCACCTCGTGGCGGGCGAGCAACTGCCCAAGATGCTGGCCATCTCGCGGCCGCTGCCAACAGGGTTGCTCTGCGCGCGGCCCCTCCGGCTCTACGGCTTTCTGATGTGGCCGTTCGTGACGCTCTTCAACGGTACCGCCGACCGCATCGTGCGGCTCGCCGGCCTCGAGCCGACCGGTGAGTTGCGTTCGGTGCGGACGCTGCGGGAGCTCGAACACATCATCCGCTCGTCGGGCAGCAGCGGAGATCTCGATCCCGAGGACGTGACGCTGCTGACGCGCTCCATCCGCTTCGGCCGCAAGACCGCCGCCGACGCCCTCGTCCCGCGGGTCGAGGTCATCACCGTGAACCCGGACGACACGATGGCCGATCTGGTCGATGTCGCGGTCGCCAGCGGGTTCTCGCGCTTTCCCGTGGCCGGCGCCGACCTCGACGACGTGTACGGCGTTGTCCACGTCAAGGCTGTGCATCAGGTTCCGCCCGCCGAGCGCCATCGTGTCACCGTCGCCGAGGTGATGAGCGACGTGTGGGCGGTCCCGGAGAGCGCCGACCTGCGGAGCCTGCTGGGCGAATTGAGCCGCAGGCGCCAGTCCATGGCCGTCGTCGTCGACGAGCACGGCGGCACGGCCGGCATCATCACCGCAGAGGACATCGTGGAGGAGATCGTCGGCGAGATCGACGACGAGCACGATCCCGTGGCGGAGCTCACCCCGCCGGCACCGCCCGGTGTGTGGCTCCTGGCGGGCGACCTGCGAGCCGATGCCACCGAGGAGGCGAGCGGGATGCGTCTCCCGGATGGCCCCTACGAGACGCTCGCCGGGTTCGTCCTGTGCCAACTCGGCCGGATCCCGGCGCCCGGCGACTCGTTCTCGTGGGATGAATGGAGCTTCGAGGTGGTCGAGATGGTGCGCCGGCGGATCGTGACCGTCCGGGTCGCCGGGCGCCGGGGGCAGCACCTGTGACGGCCGCGGCGCTGCTGGTGGCGGTCGTCCTGCTGGCTGCCAATGCCTTCTTCACTGCCGTGGAGTTCGCCCTCGTGGCCGCCTCGCGGAGCCGTCTGGAGGTGCTCGCAGAGTCGGGCAACCGGCGCGCCCGGGTGGCAGTGCGGGCGATGGGTGATCTGGGCATGCAGCTCGCCGGCGCTCAGCTGGGCCTCACGATGACCGCTTTGGGCCTCGGCTTCGTCGTCGAACCGGCTGTCGCACGCCTGCTGGATCCTCTCCTGGGGGGCTTCGGCCACGCGGCCAGCGTGGCGGCGGCGATCGCCATCGTGGTCTTCGCCCACGTCCTACTGGGCGAGATGGTTCCGAAGAACGCCGCGCTCTGCAACCCCGACGGTCTGGCGATGTGGCTGGCCCCGGCGCACCGCCTGTTCGTCGGGGCGTTCCGGCCGGTTATCCGTGCGCTCGAATGGCTGGTGGCTGCGCTGGTGCGTCTCTGCGGCGTTGCGCCCGTCGACCGGGCTTCCAGCGCTCGCACGCCTGCGGAACTCTCGGATCTTCTGGCGCGCTCGCGCACCGCGGGTCTGCTGAACGAGTTCGAGCACTCGCTGCTGGCTTCGGCGCTCGCACTCGGTGAGCGCTCGGTGTCGTCGATCATGGTGCCTCGCGAGCGGATCAGTTCGGTCCCGCGGGGTGCCAGCGTTGCCGAGGTGGAGCGAACAGTCGTGGCCAGCGGGCACTCGCGCCTGCTGCTGGGTGATGCGGACCGTCCCGACGGGTTCGTGTACGCCAAGGATCTTCTGACGGTGCCGCCCGAGCGCTGGGGGCAGGTACTTCCCGCGGCGTGCATCCGTCGGGCCCTGATGGTGAGGCACGATCTGCCGCTGGAGGATCTCCTGCGGTTGATGCGCCGGCACCGTGTCCACGTGGCGCTGGTACGGGAGGGCACCGTTACGGTGGGGCTCGTGACCCTCGAGGACGTGCTGGAGTTGCTCGTGGGTGACATCAGGGACGAGAGCGACGTTCTGTAGGGTTGAACGTCGTGCGCCGGAGAGTGTTGTGGGCGCTGTTGATCGTTCTGCTGGCGGGGATGAGTTCGGCGACCGTCGCGCAGAGCGAGATGGAACGGGTCCGCGACGCCGTCGAAGCGTTGCAGGACGAGATCGACGCCTACCTGGAGCAGCTGTCCGAGACCCAGGAGCGTGCTGACGCCGCGGCCGCTCGCTACTGGGAGGCCGACCTGGCGCTCTACGAACTCTCCGTCGAGATCGCCAATCTGTCTGCGCGTACCGAGGTGATCGACGCCGAAGTGGCCGAGTTGCGCCGGCGCATGATCGAGATCGCCGTGCAGCGCTACATCGACTCGACCACACCCCCGTCGATTCTCGCAGGCGACGACATCAACCGTCAGGCCGTGGTCGATGCCCTCGCCCGTTTCGTCAGCGAGGGCTCACTCGACATCATCGACGACTACCGCAGGGCACGGGACGATCTGGAGCAGGCGCAGGCCGAGCTCGCCGAGCGTGCCCGGCACCAGGAGGAGTTGATCGCCCAGGCCGCTGTCGCCGCCGCCGAGGTGCAGGCGGAGTTGAGCGCCATCGGCGACGTCTACCTGGTGATCGCTCCGCGGCTCTACGAGCAGGACAGGCTGCTGGACGAGCTCGAGGAGACCGAACGCCGGCGGCTGGCCGAAGAACTGCGGCGCCGGCAGGCCGAGGAGGCGCGGCGCCTGGAGGCCGCGCGCGCTGCGGCGGCCGCGGCGCAGGAGGCAGCCCGGGCTGCTGGGGAGGAGGTCGCCCGGGCTGCTGCGGGCCAGGACGCTCCGGCGGAGCCGGGGGCCGGCGCGCTACCGCCCGTCACGCCCGGTGAACCGACCGCTGGGCCGGCGCCGGCAGCAGCCGCTCCTGTAGCCGATCTCCCGGTGCTGCGTGCGGCCAGCGGATGGGTGTGCCCGCTGCGCGGTCCGTTCAGCCACTTCGACGACTTCGGGGCTCCCCGGCACTACGGCGGCTGGCACAAGGGCAACGATCTCATCTCGCCGACCGGAACGCCGGTCCTGGCCGTCGAGAGCGGGCGAGTCGAGCACCGCGCCAACCGCATCGGCGGGAACTCGGCCTACCTCTTCGCAGACTCCGGCAACTACTACTACAACACGCACCTCTCGGCGTACGAGAACGTCGGCACCGGCTGGGTGCCGGCCGGCGCCGTGATCGGCTACGTGGGCGACTCCGGCAATGCCGCCGGGCTCCCGCACCTGCACTTCGAGTACCACCTGGGGGGCCGGGGGAATCACATCAATCCCTATCCCATCGTGCACGAGGCCTGCTTCTGATAGCCCGCCGTCGCGCCGCCGGTGCCGGGTTACGGGTCCAGGTTCTCGGCCTCGAGCGCGGTGAATGCCAGACGAGCGGCTCGCGTGGCCGGGCCCGGGCAGGCGGGCAGTGCCGTGCCGTCGACCACCGAGATCGGATGCACGTTGCGAGTCGTGGAGGTCAGAAACGCCTCATGGGCGGTCGCCAGGGCGGAGAGTGGCACGGTCTCGGTGATCGCATCGGTGATCTCGAGTGCCAGCTGGCGGGTGACGCCGGCGAGACAACCTGACGACAGCGGCGGAGTCACGAGTCGCCCCTCCTGGACGAGGAAGACGTTGGTGCCCGTCCCCTCGCACAACTCGCCGCGGGTGTTGGCGAAGATCGCCTCGCCGGCCCCCGCGGCGTGCGCCCGCCGGAGCGCCACCACGTTCTCGGCGTAGGAGATGGTCTTCACGCCCGCGGTGGCGCCCCGCTCGTTGCGGGGCCACGGCACCGTCACGACCGCCACGTGCGGCGACCACGGCGGGGCTTCCTCGGCGGCCACGACGACGGTGGCCGGTCCCGCCGGCCGTACCGACGAGAACCCGCCCGGCCCGCTTGTGGCCGTGATCCGCAGCCGTCCCTCGGTGATGCCCGTTGCAGCCAGCACGTCGGTCACTGCGGTTCGCAACTCCGCGACGGCTGGGAGATTCAGCCCCAAGGCTTCAGCCGAGCGACCCAGCCGCGCCAAGTGGCGGCCCAGGGCAAACGCCTGCCCGGCGGTGATGCGGACACTCTCGAAGACTCCGTCGCCGACCAGCAGCCCGTGATCACGCGGCGAGATGCGCGCTGCCGACTCGGGAACCACTTCGCCGTTCAGCCAGACGACCGCCTCGCTCACGTGTCGCAGGCTAGCCGTGGCACCGGGAAGCTTCGGTGGCGGAGTCGAGGCCCCCGGCGCCGGTGCCGGCCATGTCGGGGCCCCACGGGCGCTATCGCCGCCAAGCGGCGGTAGTGTGCCTCTCGCTATGGCGCGAGACTCCCGGATCCGCCGCTCCTCCCTGACCGACGCCGTTCGCAACATCGAGCGGGCGGCGCGGACCGGCAGCGGTGGCAGCAGGCTGAGCCGCATCCTGCGGCCGAGTTTCCCTGCCCTGGTGGTGCTCATCATCGCTGCGGGTACGGCACTTGTGGCGTTCGCCTACACCACCCGCGACGTGCAAGCCCGTCCCGTGCAGAACGATGATCACTGGCACTCGCCCTACGCCCTGTGGGACTGCGCCGAGGGCACCGAGGGTGCGTTCCTGCCGCACTTCTCCAGCACCGACGACGGGCTCGGCATCCATTCCCACAACGACGCCATCATGCACGTCCACCCGTACTTCGAGGCCGCCTCCGGCGAGAATGCCACCCTGGAGGACTTCATGGTGGCCATGCGCGCGGAGATCTCCGACGACGCCCTCACCCTCGACGACGGCCGCGTGCTCGGTGAGGACGTCACCTGCGATGGAGAGCCGGCGATCATCCAGGTGCACCGCTGGGAATTCGCCAGCTCCGCGGACGAAGATCCGGACGTGTACACCGAGGACCTCACCGACATCCGGTTCCGCAACAACGGTGAGGCGTGGGTGATCGCCCGCGCTCCCGAGGGTGCCGAACTCCCGCCGCCGGAGAGCATCGCCTGGCTGGGGCAGATCGACCCGAATGCCCTGCGCGCCGGTGAGGAGTCCACACCCCTGGTGACCGAGCCGGCGGACGAGTGATCGGCCGGCGCGGGAGGACCGGGCCGCCGATGCCACCGCCGCGCTGATCACACGCCGAAGCAGCCGGGGTGAAGCGTCCATGAGCGGAAGATCAGCCATCGTGCTTGCCGGTGGGTTGGGGACGCGGCTTCGGCCTCTCACCGAGATGCGACCCAAGCAGATGCTGCCCATCGTGGATCGTCCCATGATCGAGCACGTCGTGGGCAAGCTGGCGGCCGACGGGACCACTGATGTGGTGCTCTCGCTCGGCTACCGGCCCGACGCCTTCGGTGCCGCGTATCCCGCGGGGCGTTGCGGGGGCGCGGGCCTCCGCTACGCGACCGAGCCCGAGCCGCTGGGCACGGCCGGTGCGATCCTGTTCGCGGCGCGGGAGGCGGCGGCAGGGAACGGGAACGCCCGCGGTGGCGACCCGTTCTCCGAGACGTTCTGGGCGCTCAACGGCGACGTGCTGACCGACGTCGTACTGAGCGACCTGCTGGATCTGCATCGCGCTCGCTGTGCTGAGGCCACGATCCTGACGATCTCGATGGCCGATGCCTCGCGCTTCGGGTTGGTCGAGGCCGATGCCTCGGGCCGGGTGTCCCGCTTCGTGGAGAAGCCCGCCGCCACCGACGTCACGAGTGGCTGGATCAACGCCGGCGTCTACGTGCTGGAGCCCTCGGTCCTGGCGCGGATCGAGTCGGGTGGGGATGTCTCGATGGAGCGGGAGACGTTCCCGGCCATAGCGGCCGCCGGCGGCCTGTACACGCTGCGGTCCGATGCGTACTGGATCGATGCCGGCACGCCCCGCTCGTACCTGCAGGCCAATATCGACCTCGTTTCGGGGCGCCGCGAGGTCGCCCTGGAGGCGGTGAGCGCGCAGGCCACCGTTGCGGTGTCTGCCAGCGTCGTTGACAGCGTGGTCATGGAGCGGGCCACCGTCGAGGCGGGCGCACGGCTCGAGGGTTCGGTCGTGCTGCCCGGCGGGCGGATCGGCGCCGGCGCGGTGGTGTCGGACTCGGTCGTCGGCTTCGACGCCACCGTCGAGCCGGGTGCGCGGGTGCTCGGGTTGACGCTGCTCGGTGACGGAGTCACCGTCGAGGCCGGTGACGTGGTGCGGGGCGGTCGCCTCTCGGGCAGCCCGGCGGGCTGACACCTCCCCTTCAACGGAAGAGATCGTCGGCGGCCGGACGCAGCAGGTCACGTGCGACGCGACCGTCCCCGAAGCAGGCATCCGGGGCACCTCGGACGATGGCCACCGGTATGCCACGGTCCTTGCCCATGACGAGTTCGGCGGCGGCGGCCAGTTCGTCCACGATGGCCACCTCCGTGACCTGCAACTCGCGCCCGCCGGCATCAGAAGTGCCGCGCAGGTCGAGAATCGCCAGGACTCCTGCGCAGCCGATGGCCACGTCGGTCAGACCGCGGCGCCATGGGCGTCCGAAGGTGTCCGACACGACGACCCCGACGGCTCGCCCGCAGGCGGCACGGATCCCGTCTCGGATGCGGCGCGCCGAGCGATCCGGGTCGCGGGGCAACAGCGCGGCCTGGCCCTCGGGGACGTTGGAGAAGTCCACGCCGGCGTTGGCGCAGACGAAGCCGTGGGGAGTCTCGGCGATGATGAGTTCGCCGCGGCGGCGCAGGATGCGCACGGACTCGCTTTCGACGAGGCTCCTGCGACCTTCGGTGTCGTCGTGAGAGACGGCCACGAGCCGCCCCTCGGCCTTGGACACGATCTTCTGGGTTACAACGACCACGTCCCGGTCGCGCAGATCGACCGCGGCGACGATGAGGGCGGCCAGGTCATCGCCGGGTTGGACCTCCCCAACTCCCGCGACGGCGAAGACGGTCAGGCTGCTCGCGGTCCTGCTCATCGGCGCATGGTCACCGGCGTGCGGTCGCCCGGAATCCGATGGCGGCCAGGCTCGTCCGCGCCAGAGCGGCCGCGTCGTCCGGCGTGTGCATGATCGTTGGTGCCACGATGCACCGGACTCCTTCGGCCTCCACGGCGACTGCGAGTCGTGCGTCTGCGGAGTCGATGACCAGCGTCCCCGCCACGGGGGCGTACAGCCGGGCGACACCGACGACCGACGTCTCGTGGCCCAACTCGGCCATCAGACGGTCTGCGGGGCCTCTGAGCGCGGCACCGGCCACGATCGGTGAGATCGCCACCGTGCGCTCCCGGCGCTGCACCAGGGCGCGTCGCACGTCGGAGAGCGCCAGCACGGGACCGATGGACACGATCGGGTTGGAGGGTGCGATGACCACCGCGGCAGCGCCCGAGATGGCACCGAGGACGCCGGGTGCGGGGCGTGCCCGGTCGGCGCCGGCGAACCGCACCGCGCGGACCGCGACCGCATGCTTCAGACCGACGAAGTACTCCTGGAACCCGATCTCGGTCGGAGCGCTGCTCCGGGACGAGTCCGCGCCGCTATCGACCGTGACGCGTGTCCGCAGCGGGTCGTCGGTGACGGGCAGGAGCCGCACGTCGGTGCCCCAGCGGGTGGCCAGTTCAGCGGTGACCGCCGACAGCGGGGCGCCCTCGGCCAGGCGCTGCGTCCGGTACAGGTGGGTCCCCAGGTCACGGTCGCCGAGCCCGAACCAGCTCTGGCCGCCGAGGCGGCGTAGCGTCTCGGCGGCCTGCCACGATTCGTTGCGCAGTCCCCAACCCGTGTCGGGATTCAACTCACCGGCCAGGCAGTACGTGATGGTGTCGAGGTCGGGGCTGATGTGCAGCCCGTGCAGGACGATGTCGTCGCCGCAGTTGACGACGGCCGTCACCGCCGGCGGATCGCAGACCTTGACCAACCCGCTGAGAAACCGGGCCGCGCCGTACCCGCCGGCGAGGACAGTGACTTGCGGGGCCGACCCATCTCGTGGCGACATTGCCTTCCTGATCGATGCGCCGGGGATACCCTCGAACCCTAGTGGAATCCCCGCAGGGCACCGCTGTGCCGCCTGAGCGCCTCGGCAGGATCGGACCGGCTGTTCGCGCCATCGTCGTGGCTCACGAGCCGGGGGAGTGGTTCGTCGAGTGTCTCCGATCGCTGCGGGATCAGGACTACGCCGCGCTGTCGGTGACGGTGGTGAACGTCTCGGGTCGCAGCGACGGGACCGGCGGCGCGCCCCCCGACGTGGTCGACCAGGTCGCCTCGGTGATCCCGGACGCGACCGTCATGACGGTACCCGGCAACCCCGGTTTCGGCCCTGCCATCAACGCGGCCGCCCGCCTGATCTTCGGGGGCGACCGGGAGGTCGAAAAGGTCCACGAACGAGCCGCGGGTGCGGTCACGGTGACCGGAGCGGCGGCGAGCCCCGAGTCGATCACCGATGACGAGCCGTCCGGCGCGAACGCCCCAGCATTCCTGCTGATCTGTCACGACGACGTGGTTCTGGCTCCTGACGTGGTGACTCGCCTGGTGGACGAGGCGGTGAGACACCGAGCCGCGGTGGTGGGTCCCAAGCTCGTGGAGTGGGACGACCCCCGCTTCCTGCAATGCGTCGGCCTGTCGTCGGACCGGATGGGTGTGCCGGTGCCGCTCGTCACCGCCGGCGAGTACGACCAGGGCCAGCACGACGCGGTGACCGAGGTGCTCGCCGTCCCCAGCGCCTGCATGCTGATCCGCGCCGAGGTCTTCGACCGGCTCGGCGGCTTCGATGGCGCCATGACGTACCACGGCGAGGATCTGGATATCTGCCGCCGGGTCAACCTGGACGGGGGGAGGGTACTGGTGGTACCCGGAGCGAGCGTGCGCCATCGAGGGCGCCTCGCGGAGCGCCGGTTGCGCCGTGACCGCGAGTTCCTCGCCTACCGCCACCAACTCCGGTCGGTTCTGGTCTGCGGCAGCCGTTCACGGCTACCGGCCGAAGTGCCGCTGATGCTGGGGCTGACGGTGCTGGAGGCGGCCCTTGCCGTGCTCGCCGGGCACTTCCGGCGCGCCACGGCGCTCCTGGGAGCCTGGTGGTGGAACCTCCTCGGGCTGGCGGAGATCCTGAGCAGGCGCCGACTGGTCGGCGACTCCCCCGACGACGCCCGCGTCAGCCGGTTGACGCGTCGCGGGTACGTCTCGGTGGCGCGCTTCGTGGACCGCCTGGTGCGAGGCGATGCGTCGGTCGAGGGAACCGGCGCGCTCTGGGGTCGACGCCGACGCCTCATGGACGCCGTGCGCAACACCTCGATGCAGTCCGCGGCGGTCGGCTGGGTAGTCGTCATGGTGATCTTCATCTTCGGGAGCCGCCATCTGCTGACCCGCGGCGTGCCGGTGTTTGGCGAGATCGCACTGCTGGGGGACTCGCCGGCAGAGTTGTTCCGCTCCTGGTTCAGCAACTGGCGGGAGGCTGGGCTCGGCTCGGCTGGTCCGGCCCCGACCGCCTACGGGTTTCTCGGCGTGGCCGGGTCGGTGCTGGCGGGGCAGATGGGACTGACTCGGACCGTCCTGCTGCTGGGCCTCGTGCCCTTCGGGGCGGCAGGGCTCTGGCGCCTGCTGGCGCCGACCAGCCGCCGCGTCCAGATCGTGGGCCTGGTGGCTTTCGTTGCGATGCCCTTGCCCTACAACGCCCTCGCCAACGGGGTCTGGAGCGCCCTCGCGCTCTACGGCACCCTGCCGTGGATCTGTCTGTGGTTGGCGAGGGTGGTGGGGCCGCCGTCGGCCTCGAAGACGGTTCGATCAGGCAGGTTCTGGCTTCCCACGGTGATGGTGGGGGTGCTGGTGGCTCTGCTGGGGGCGTTCGTGCCCGTGGCTCCCGTGATGGTGGTCATGCTCGCTGTGGCGCTGGCCGTCGGAGGCCTGCTCGCGGGGTCGGCTCGACGGCTCGTGGCGCTGGCGGGCGCAACGATCGGGGGACTCCTGGTGGGCTGGCTCCTCAACTGGCCGGCCGTGCCAACGTCGCTGGACGAACTCTTCGGCCGCGGCGGAGCGCGACCCGACGTCGGGGGTGATCTGAGCGTCGCGGAGTTGCTGCGCTTCGCCACGGGTTCGGCGGCTGGAGGACGCTTGATCTGGGGCTTCCTGGTTGCGGCAGGGTTGGCGCTGGTCGTCACTCGCGGTGGCTGGTTCGTCTGGACGGTGCGGGCGTGGAGCCTCGTGTTGATGTCGGTGCTGGCGGCGCTCGCTTCCGAGCAGGGTTGGAGCCGCTGGGATCTGCCGCGCCCGGAGGTCCTGCTGGCGCCGGCAGCGTTCGGCGTCGCGCTCGCCATCGCTCTCGGGGCCGCCGGCATCTCCGAGAGAGGTACCGCAAAGCCCCTGCGGCGGCGGATGCTGGCCACCGTCGGGCTGGTTGCGCTGCTGGGCGGCAGCATTCCCGTGCTGGCGCTGACCCTCGACGGACGTTGGGGCATGCCCCGGGGAGATTTCAGGACACCACTGGCGGTCGTGGAGGAAGAGTCCCGGCTGGGCGCCTTCCGGATCCTGTGGGTGGGCCATCCCGACGTGCTCCCGCTCGGCGGCTGGGAGGTGGCCGACCGGCTCGTCCTCGCCACCTCCACCTCGGTGCCACCGAACGTGGAACTGCGGTGGCCGGGAGGGCCGCCTCCGGCGTCAACCGGATTGACGGCAGCCTGGCAGGATGCGATGTCCGGGCAGACGGACAGGATGGGCGAGCGTCTGGCTCCCCTCGGCGTGCGCTACCTGGTCGTCATGGAACGGATAGCTCCTGAGCCGTTCGGCGACCTCGTCGAGCCGGTGCCCGACTTGGTGCACCGGCGTCTCGGGGCGCAGTTCGACCTCGAGCGGCAGGAGTCCCGCGGAGGCGTGGCCGTGTACCGGAACATCGCGTGGCGCCCAACGCGGACGCTCCTGGCTGGCGGCGGAGAGGTGACACCGGCGAGAATCGCCGCCTCGACGAGCCTGGCGCTGCCCGAATTCGACCGCCCGACGACCTCGAGAGGGCTGCTGCCGGGCGACTCGACGCTCTACCTGGCAGACGCGGCCGACGGTTGGGTGCTCCGTGTGGACGGCACGAAGATCGAACCCACCCCGGCGCTCGGCTGGGCGCAGGGATTCCGGATCGAGGCCGGTGGGGCAGGGGAGTTGCGCCATGAACCGTCCGCTTCGAACGTGACCCGCATCGTTCTTTGGGCTCTCGTCCTGGTCGCCATCCCGCTGGCGAGCCTTCGACGCCGCCCGGTGGAGGCCCCCGCGGACGTCACGCCCGAATCTGCCGAGGATCTGGTCGTTGCCCTGCTGTCGCACGAGCGCGAGGAGCCCTGACGTGCGCTGGCCGGCGATCCTCGCTCTCGCAGCCGCGCTGGCGGCGCTCGTGGTGGCCGACCGGCTGGCGCCGGAAGGGGCCGACGTGGTGCCGCCCGCGGACGCAGGGTTGGTGAGGTCCGGCTACAGCGGGACGGGTGGCAGCACCTGGTTCTGTGTCGGCGGAGTGGGGGGCGCGGGAGGATCCCGCCAGGGCATCGTCATTGTCAATACCTCCGGGAACGAGCTGCGCGGCACGGTGCGCTTCTTCCCGGCCGTGCCGTTGGGCGGCCAGTCCCAGCAGTGGCCGGCGACGCGCGTCGAGGTTGCCGTGGGGCCTTACTCGCAGCTCGCCATCGATCCTGGCGCAACGGTCACCCAGGTCGCAGCGGAGCTGATCAATTTCGCAGAGGTGTTCGTGGCCGCAGAGGTGCGGTTGGAGGGCGCCGGGGGCATCGTGACGCAGGAGGTCGCCCTCGATGGTGCCTCCGACGCCAGCCCGTGCGTGACCGAGGTATCGCCCACGTGGTACTTCGCCACCGCCAGCACGAGACGCGACGCCAGAGCGCGTCTCGTGCTGCTGAATCCGTTCTCCGACGCCGCGGTTGTGGACCTCGCATTCATCACGGACGAGGGTCGCCGCGAACCGGTGGCGTACCAGGGTGTCGTGGTTCCTGCGAACGCGCTGGCGGTGCTCGACCTCGGCAGTGAGGTCACCCGGCGGCAACAGGTGTCGTTCTCCGTGGTGGCCCGCAGCGGCAACCTGCTGGCATCGGTTCTGCAGAGCTTCAACGGCGACCTGGGGCTTTCCGGCGTATCTCTGCACGGCGGCGCGCCGCGGGCCGCCGAGCAATGGCTGTTCCCACTCGGGGTTGCAGGTGCCGCTGCCGGGGCGGCCAACTCCTTCGTGGTCTACAACCCTGGCACCGCTGAGGCGAGGGTGGACCTGGCCGTCGAACTGGACGCCTCGCTGCGAGCGCGGGGCGTTCCTCCGTTCGAACTCACCGTCCCGCCGGGCCAGCGCGTCGAAGTTACGTTCTTCCCGCCGGTCGCCGGTAAGGCGCATCCCACCTCGGGGGTCTACGTGCTGGAAGCCGCGACCCGAGTCCTGCCGAGCGAGCGGTACTGGGTGAGCGTCCGCTCCTTCAACGGCGTGGGCGTGGTGGTGGAGCGGCTGCGCACGGTCGACTCGGGCGAGCCGGTCGAGGTCTCGATCCTGGGCGGGCACGCCGCCGGCGCCACCCGCGGCGTGCTTCCGCTGGCAGGGGTCCGCCCGAGCATCGTGGCGCTCGTGAACCCCTCCCTGGAGACGATCAGTCGCCTGTCGTTGGAGGCGCTCACCGCCGAGGGTTGGGTGCCGCTGGAAGGACTCGTGGATCTCGAGATACGCCCGCGCCAGCGGCTGGTACTCGATGTCTCGAACCGCCTGTGGCCCGACACGCTGGCGCTGCGCTACGACGCCTCAGAGCCGCTCGTGGTGTCCTACGCGGGCCCGGCCGGTATCGGTGCCGTCGAAGCCGTCCCCGATTGGGAGACCCTCTCGGAGCTGGAACAGCTGCTGTTCTAGCCCGGCATTCTGGCCGGGTACCGCGACATTGCGGCCTCTGGGGAGCAGACGACGTGACGCCCCGCCGAGCCGGTTCGCCCGCGTCACGCGCTGTGACTAGTTTTCCTGCGTGGGCGGCCGCGAGCGCCCCCGGCGACGGGCCGTCCGCACGAACCAGACTGCACCGGAAGGCAGGCCCATGACCGCGTATCCCAAGCTCTTCAGCGAATGGCGCATCCGCCACACGACGGTTCCCAATCGCGTCGTCTTCGCGCCGACCTGCCCCACGTGGGTGGCCGACCCCACCGAGGGCATCTTCACCGACCAGGCCGTGGCGTACTACGAGGAGCGCGCCCGCTCGGGGCTCGGCATGATCATCATCGGCGGGACGATCATCCACAAGGAGGCGCTGTACTCGGAGTTGAACTTCCCCGGCCTGTGGGACGACGCTCAGATCGAGGGGCTCGCCCGCGTGGCCGAGGCCGTGCAGCGCCACGGCACCCGGCTCGTGACCCAGTTGCTGCACCCCGGCCTGCGGGCGATGAACAACATCAACAAGGATCCCGCCTACGACCACGACGCCGAGTGGTGGCACGTGGCGCCGAGCCAGGTGCCGCCGGGGGAGTATCCCAACGCCCCCATGCCCAAGGAGATCGAGGAGCACGAGATCGCCGAGATGATCGAGGCCTACGGCACCGCCGCCGAGCGGGCGTACGCCGCCGGGCTCGACGGCGTGGAGTTCCACATGGCGCACGGCTACCTGCCCTGGCAGTTCCTCTCGCCGCTCTACAACCATCGCACCGACGGCTGGGGCGGCTCGTACGAGAACCGGATCCGCTTCTCGCTTGAGGCGCTGGCGAGGATCCGCGCCGCTGCCGGCGACGAGAAGTTCGTGGGCTACCGCATCAACTCCGCCTCGTTCTGGCCCGGCGACCTGGAGATGGATGACGTCAAGCGAATCGTGGCGGACCTCGACGAGCGTGCCGATATCGACTACGTGAACATCTCCGCGGGCGTCCACCACTCGTTCATCCACACCCCGATGACCTACGAACCCGGCTGGGAGCGCAGCTACACCAAGGCCGTCAAGGAGGTCACGAACACGCCGGTCCTACTCGTGGGGCGGATCACCAACCCCGGGATCGCCGAGGAGATCCTCCAGGCCGACGAGGCGGACGCCATCCTGCTGGCCCGCCAGCTCTTCGCCGACGAGCACTGGGTGCAGAAGGTCCGGGAGGGCCGCGAGGAGGACATCCGCCGCTGCGTGGCCGCCAACTACTGCTGGCGCAGCGTCATCACCGGGGGGCGCGTGCAGTGCGTCTACAACCCCGTCGTGGGCCGGGAGCGCCAGTGGGGCGAAGGCAGCCTCACCGTCGTGCCCGCGGGTCGCAAGGCGCTGGTCATCGGCGGCGGCCCGGCCGGTCTGGAGTACGCCCGCATCGCCGCTGCCCGGGGCCACGACGTGGTCGTCCTGGAGCGGGAGGCCGAGACCGGCGGCCACGTGCGCTGGCACGCCCAGTTGCCCAAGCGGTCGGAGTACGGACAGATCGCGGTCTGGCTGGCGGCGCAGGCCGCCGGCAACGGCGCCGTCATCCGCACCGGTGAGAACGTGGACGAGGACAACCTCGACGCCCTGCTCGCCGCCGAGCAGCCGGATCACGTGATCGTGGCGACCGGCTCGCACTACCGGCGGGACGGCTGGCAGGGCCAGACGGCGCAGCCGCTGCCGGGCTGGGAGACGGGCAACTGCGTGAGCTGGGTGGACGTGGCCATGGGCGCCGTCGAGCCGTCGGGTTCGGTGATCGTCATCGACGATCTGCAGGACGCCATGGCTCCGCTCACGGCCGTCAAGCTGGCTCACGCCGGCTGCGACACCAGGCTCGTCACCCGCTGGCCGATGATCGGCATGGAGACGATCCCCGAGGTGTACTACCTCTGGGTGCGCCAGCACCTCTACGAGGCGGGGGTCGAGGTGCTCCCCGATCTCTTCGTGAAGGAGATCAAGGGCGACGCCGTGGAGTTCCTGAACGTCTACGTGAACGAGATCACCACGACGCTCCCCGCCGACTGGGTCGTGATGGCCACGGGCCGGCAGTCGGACAATGACCTCTACCACGCCTTGCGCCGGCGCGACGTCAGCGTCGAGATGATCGGCGATGCCATCGCCCCGCGCACCACCTACGAGGCCGTCTACGAGGGGCATCGCCAGGCTCGCAAGCTCTGAGCCGTCGGCCTGCGGGAGATCCCGAGCCGTCGGCCTGCGGGAGATCGCCGAATTTCCCTGCCGACCACCCGCTTCGTCATTCCGGCGGAGGCCGGAATCCATTGTCCAGGGGCCCGAGTTGCGTCGCCGGTGGACTGGTCGGCGAACTACGAGGGTGCCTCGCTGATGACGCGCCGCACCGAGGCGATGTCGGCCGCGGTCGGAGGCCCGAGAATCCAGGCCAGCACGGCTCCGGTGGCGTCGGCGACGAGGGTCAGCGGTACGGCCTCCACGTTGTAGGAGTTGTGCAGCGGGCGGTGGCGCGCCGCGTCGATCTCGACGAGCGCGACGCCGGGGCCCGCCAGCGGGCTGAGCCGCTCCAGTGTCGATGCGCAACTGCGGCACGCGCGGTCGGTAAAGGTGGCCACGAGCCAGGTCTGCCCGGATGCACCGACCCCCGCATCGGCGAACGCGGCGCGATCGATCGTTGCAGGGATCTCCGGCGCGGCCAGCACCCCGCGCCAGCGTCCGCGCCGTCTGGCGGCCACGAGCGCCACCACGCACGCCACCGCCCCCAGGATCAGCGCCAGGGGAGCGGTGCGCACCGGGGGGAGGGAACCGGCCGGATCGGACTCAGACGGCGGACTTGCCCAGGCTCGAGGCGGCCGATACCACGGCGCCCCGGGTGGCCATCCCCACCGAGCCGTTGGTCCTTGCCGCCTCCACGAGTCGCTCCACCTCGCTGCCGGGGATCGTCTCGTGGTCGAGCAGTGCCTGCGCGACGAGGTCGAGAGCGTCACGGTGCTCCGTCAGCAGGATCCGGCAACGCCCCTCCTGGTTGCGCAGGATCCGCTCCACCTCCTCGTCGATGAGGTGTGCCGTCTCGTCGCTGTACTCGCGTGTGCTGACGAGTTCGTCTCCCAGGAAGACCTCGCCGTGCGCTCCCCACGCCATGGGACCCAGCCGGTCGCTCATGCCCCATTCGCGGACCATCTTGCGGGCCAGTTGCGTGGCCCCCACGAGGTCGTCGTTGGCTCCGGTCGAGATCACGCCGAAGACCAGTTCCTCGGCGATGCGCCCACCCATGCGCACGACGAGGGTGTCCTCGATGTAGTCTTGGCGGTAGATGTGCCGCTCCTGCTCGGGGAGCTGCATGGTCACGCCGAGCGCCATGCCGCTGGGTATGACGGTCACCTTGTGCAGCGGGTCGGCGTTGGGCAGCGTCGCGGCGCACACGGCGTGACCCGCCTCGTGATACGCCACGGCGGTCTTCTCGTCCTCCGAGAGGCCGAGCGACTCGCGCTTCTGGCCGATGAGCACCCGATCGCGCGCCTGCTCGAAGTGAACCATCGCGATGGTCTCGTCGCCGGCGCGCACTGCCGCCAGAGCGGCCTCGTTGACGACGTTGGACAGGTCGGCGCCGCTCATGCCGGGCGTCCCGCGGGCGATGAGCGACAGATCCAGGTCCTCCTCCAGCCGCTTGCCCTTCACGTGCACCTCGAGGATCCGCACCCGGTCCTCGAGTTCGGGCAGGGGAACCACCACCTGCCGGTCGAACCGGCCCGGGCGCAGCAGCGCCGAGTCGAGGATGTCCGGGCGGTTGGTGGCGGCCATCATCACGATCCCCTCGGTGGCTTCGAACCCGTCCATCTCCGAGAGCATCTGGTTGAGGGTCTGCTCACGCTCGTCATGGCCGCCGCCGAGGCCGGCACCCCGCTTGCGGCCGATGGAGTCGATCTCGTCGATGAAGATGATGGCCCGCCCCATCTTGCGGGCATTGCTGAACAGGTCGCGCACCCGGCTGGCGCCGACACCCACGAACATCTCCATGAAGTCCGAACCGGTGACCGACAGGAACGGCACCTCCGCCTCGCCGGCGACGGCTCGGGCGATGAGCGTCTTCCCGGTCCCCGGGGGGCCGACCAGCAGGATCCCCTTGGGGATGCGGGCGCCGATGCGGGCGAACTTCTCGGGCTCGCGCAGGAAGTCCACGACCTCGGTGATTTCCTGCTTGACACCTTCGTAGCCGGCCACGTCCTCGAACGTCGTGGCCGGACGTTCCGTGGAGTAGGTCTTGGCCCGGGAGCGGCCGATGGACATGATCCCGCCCATCTGCCCCTGGGTGCGCCGCTGCATCCACCAGAAGAACAGGATCAGCAGGCCCACCGGCAGCAGCAGGGGCAGCAGCGACGCCCAGATGCTGGAGGTCGGTGTCTCGAACTCCACGTTGGCGCCGAGGTTGTCGCGGATCAGGGCGTAGTCCTCCGGGGGCAGTTCCCTGGGGCCGGTGGTGAGGAACGTCTCACCGTCGGCCAACTCGCCGCTGATGTCGCCGTTGTGGTTGTTGATCGCCACCGAGACCACGGTCCCGGCCGCCACCTCGTCCAGGAACTGGCTGTACGTGATCGGCACGCTCTGCTCGTCGGAAAAAATGCCAGGGCAGGATCAGGGTGCCGAGGATGACGAGCAGCGCGATCCATGCCAGCCAGCCGCGTCCAGTGGGGACCTGTTGGTGGGCGGGGCGCGTCCCCCGAGCCGTCGGACCCCGCCGGTGGTTGCGAAGGTGGTGGCGATTGCGCCATGAGTTCATGCTAGGAGTCCGGCGCACCGTTCCGGTGATCGTGCCGAGCCCCGGAGAGCCATCCGGGGTGCTGCGCGACTAACCAGGCCCCGGGTTGGGCAGGAGTAGGATCGGTGCCCGTGGCCGGTTGTTGTCTGCGTACGGCCGCGGGCCGCTGATGTCGCAGAGAGGCCGCCTGCGGCCCGCTCCCCCGTGGTCCGTGTCGGCTGCGATCGCCGGCTGGATCGCGGCGGCGTTGATCACCGTCGTCGTGCAGGTGGTGCTGATGGCGATGTGGGATTCGCCCTCAGGAATGGGGTCGGCGGCGGCTCGCGCCGGGGTTCAGGCAGCCCGGGGCGCCGAGCCGGATCTCTTCAATCTCGCATACTGGCAGTTCACGGTGCTGCAACTGCCGCTCTGGTTGACTCTGGCCGTCGTCACCTGGGCCGTCGTCCGCCGCCATGGCGTCAAGCTGCGGAGCGCCCTGGGCTTGACGCAGCGCTGGTACGACGCTCTTGTCGGGCTGGGGAGCGGCCTGGTGGCGCAACTCCTGCTCATACCGGCGATCTACCTGCCGCTGGCGCGGTTCATCGACGCCGAGGACGTGGAGGAGCCGGCCCGGCGGATCATGACGCTCGCCGACGGTGCGGGAGGCGTGGCGGTCGTGGTGGTGGGGGTCGTGCTGGTGGCACCCTTCGTCGAGGAGTTGTTCTTCCGCGGCCTACTGCTCAGGGCGCTCTGGGGTCGGATGGGGCGCACCGCCACAGTCGTGGTGTCGGCCGTGCTGTTCGGTCTGGCGCATGTGCAGCTTCTCCAGCTTCCCGCGCTGGTGGCCTTCGGGCTGGTGGCCGGTGTCCTGGTGGTGTCGACGAAGCGTCTCGCCCCGGCCATGTGGGCACATGCCGCCTTCAACAGCTTCACGGTCGTGCAGTTGTTGCGCTGATCGATGAGCCTGTTCACGGGAGTGCCCCCGCTACGCACCGAAGGGGTCCGTCCGCGAGGCCGTGACGTCGCGGTGCTGCAGCGCCGGCTACAGATCACGTGCATCGTGGGGGCCTGCCTGTTCGTGTTCTGGCAGATGCGGCCCGACCTGCTGTTCTCCAACACGACACCGGCCGGGGGCGACATGGCCGCCCACGTCTGGGGGCCGGCGTTCCTGCGGGACCACCTGCTGCCGGCGGGCCGGTTGAGCGGCTGGGCTCCCGACTGGTACGCCGGATTCCCTGCCTATCACTTCTACATGGTGCTGCCGTCGCTGGTCATCGCCCTTGCGTCATTCGTGATTCCCTATGGGGTGGCGTTCAAGCTCGTGGCAGTCGCCGGGCTCGTGACGCTGCCGCTGGCGGCGGCGCTGTTCGTGCGACTCGGAGGCTTGCGATTCCCGGCGCCCGCGATCGCGGCGATGTTCACGCTGCCGTTCCTGTTCGACACGTCATTCAGCATCTACGGCGGCAACGTTGCGTCCACGCTTGCGGGGGAGTTCGCCTTCTCCATCAGCCTGTCGCTGATGCTGGTTTACCTGGGCGTGATGTTGCGGGGCCTGCGCACCGGGCGGCATCGTGTCCTGGCAGGTGTGCTGTTGGCGCTCGTCGGCCTTACGCATCTGATACCTGCGATCTTTGCGGTGGCTGCCACCGGGGTCGCCCTGGCGATGCAGCCGGGCCGCCGACCGCTGCGGTGGGTCGCCGTGACCGGGGTACTGGGAGCCGCGCTGGCGGCGTTCTGGCTGCTGCCGTTCTGGTGGAGGCGGGACTACTACCACAACATCGACTGGGTGAATCTCACGGAGTACTGGTCGAACCTGGTGCGCGACGACTGGAGCTGGATCCTCGTGGGCGCTTGGGCGGCCCTGCTGGTGGGCATTCTCCGGCGACAGCGACTGGCCCTGTATCTGGGGGCGCTGGCGGCGCTGGCGGCCGGGGCGTATCGCTGGATTCCCCAGGGGGTGGTGTGGAACGCGCGCCTGCTCCCGTTCTACTACCTGACGATGCTCCTGCTGGCGGGTGTCGGCGTGGCGACCCTGCTGGCGACGCTGGTCGTGGGCGGTCCGCTCCGGGATCTCCCGATCGGCTCGGGCCGGGGCCCGCGAATTTCCGACGAGCTGTGGCGCCGACGTCGCTGGTTGCCGGCGGACTCCCTGCGCCTGCGCCTCGCCCTGGCGGCGGTGCTGCCGGCGGGAGCGGTGGCGGTGGCGATCGACGACCTGGTCGCGGACAGCGCAACCCTGCGGGCGCTGATCGAGGTCCTGCCGGGCACCGAGGCGGCGACGGCTCCCGAGCGGGCCGCCGACGTTGCCCACCTGGCGTTGATCGTGCTCGTCGCGGCGGCAGCGGTGGCGCTTACCGAACTGCTGCGATCGTTGCGGGCTCAGGGATTCCGGCCCAAGACCACCGGCTTTGTGGTTCTGGGCACGCCGGCGCCGGTGACGCCGGCCGCGGGCGGGATCCGCCCCGCCAGTTCCACGGCCACACGTCCCGCCGGTGTGATCCGCCCGCTGGGCACGATCAAGGCATCCGGCGATCGCAGCGGTGTGGTGCTTGCCCTGGGGACCGCCGCGGTGGCCCTCATCCTGGTGGCGGCGGTGGCCTATCCGTTGCGGGCGCTGGGCGTCGCCGGTGACGAGGTCTCCGACGGTCGCTACGGTCTCCGGATCGCACCGAACGTGGTCGTGGCAGGCACCACCCAGAAGAGCTTCCTACCCTTCTGGGTGTACTGGAACTTCTCGGGCTACGAATCCAAGACGGCGAGGGAGGGCATCGGAGGGTACGACGAGTACTACCGGGTCGTGACCACGATGGCGACGGTTGCCGCCGAGCGAGGTTGCGGGCGCGTGATGTGGGAGTACGGGCTGAAACGGCTGGACAGCTACGGTTCGCCGATGTCGCTCATGCTCCTGCCGCATTGGACCGACGGCTGCCTGGCGTCCATGGAGGGTCTCTTCTTCGAGTCGACGCAGAGCGTGCCGTTCCACTTCATCAACCAGGACGAACTCTCGGCCGAACCGTCACGGCCGGTACGGGCGGTGCCGTACGGGGGCATGAACCTCGCCGCCGGAGTCGAACACATGCAACTCTTCGGCGTGCGCTACTACATGGCGTTCTCGGATTCCCTGATCACCGAGGCTCGGGCGCACGAGGACCTGGCGGAGGTGGCGGCCCAGCCACCGTGGGTGATGTTCGAGGTCGCCGATGCGCCACTGGTGTCGCCGCTGGCGGCGGAGCCGGTGGTGGTCGCCGGCGCCGGGGGTGATCCGGAGCGCTGGCTCGACGTCGCCGTCGATTTCTACACGGGCTACGCGGGCTCGGAGGCGCTGGTCGCCGACGCCGAGGGCCTGCGCAGCGCCGGCGTCTTCCCGGCCGCGAGTGGTCCGGACGGTTGGGCCGAGGTTCAGCCGGGTGCCGAGCTGCCGGTGCGCTCGCTGGACGAGGTCGAGGTCTTCGGACTCTCCGCCACGGAGAACTCGATCGGCTTCCGGGTGGACCGCACCGGCGTGCCGGTCCTGGTGAAGACCTCGTTCTTCCCGAACTGGCAGGTCGAGGGTGCCGCCGGCCCGTACCGTGTGGCACCCAACTTCATGGTCGTGGTGCCCGACAGGACCGAGGTCACCCTGACGTACGGCTGGACGGCCACCGACGTGCTGGCCTGGGTGATCACCGTCATAGCGCTGATCGCGGCGGTCGTGTTGTGGAGGAGCCCGCACATCTGGACCGCAGAACGCGGCCGGCGCGCCCCGTGGGAATGAGGGACGGCACGGCGACAGGCCGCGCCAGCCTCTCGGTGGTGCTGCCCGCCTACCGGGAGCGAGACATCATCGCCGCGACCCTTGCGACGCTGCGTGCCGGTCTGTCCACGGTGGCATCCGGGGACGACCTGGAGCTGATTGTCGTTGACGACGGCTCGGAAGACGCGACCGCGGCGCGAGCCGGCGCCGCGGGCGCCGACCGGGTGATCGTGTTCGACCGCAACCGCGGCAAGGGTGCAGCGGTGCGCGCCGGCATGCTGGCCGCCACCGGGGACGCTGTGGTGTTCACCGATGCCGACCTGCAGTACCCGCCGGACCGGATCGTGGCGGTGCTGGGACGCCTCGATGGCGTCACGGGCGCGGTGGTCGCCAAGCGCATCCGGGCCGGCGATGCGCTGCTGCGGAGACTGGGGACACGTGTTGTGTCGCGGCTGGCGGAGATGCTGGTCCTGCGTGACACTGCCGTCGATCGGCGGCATCTCGGGGACACCCAGTGCGGGCTGAAGGCGTTCCGGCGGGACGTGGCGCAGGAGGTGTTCGGCCGCTGCCGGGTGGACCGCTTCGGCTTCGACGTGGAGGTGCTGCTGCTGCTCTCGTTGCTCGACGTCCCCACGGCTGTGGTGACCGTGGAGGCTGTGGCGGCGCCGCGCCGATCCACCGTGCGGGTGATGCGTGACGGCGTCGGGATCCTCCGGGATCTCCTGGGAATCCGCGCCCGGTTGCGCCGAGGTGACTACGCCGTCGCCGCCGGAGCCGATGACTGAGCGCGCGGGCGGCCACGGCGGCGCGCCGGCCCTGGAGGCCCGCCTCGACGTGATCATCCGTGCCAACGACATTCGCGGCCGGGTTCCCGCCGAACTCGACACCCCGATGGCACAGCGACTTGGAGCGGCCTTCGCCGCGTTCTTCCGCGAGGACGATCCACTCACCACCGAGGTGATCGTCGGGCGCGACATGCGGCTGTCGGGGCCGGCGCTGGTCGATGGGTTCTGCGCGAGCCTGCAGGCCGCGGGACTGGATGTCGTGGATCTGGGTCTGACGTCGACCGACATGCTGTACTTCGCCTCGGGCCATCTCGGCGCGCCCGGCGTGGTGTTCACCGCCTCGCACAATCCCGCGGACTACAACGGCATCAAGGCGTGCCGCGCGGGCGCTCGCCCTCTCAGCGGCGAGCGCGGGTTGCAGCGGGTGCGAGATCTGGCGCTCAGGCTCTCGCTGCAGGCGGCCGCAGAGCAGTCTGGGCGGCGTCGCAGGGTGGACCTGCTGGAGACCTTCGCCCGTCACGTCCGGTCGTTCGTGGATGCCGAGCGCATGGCGCCGCTGTCGGTGGTCGCCGACGTGGCCAACGGCATGGGCGGCCTTGTCGTACCGGCCGTCTTCGAGGGGCTGCCGCCGGTCCTCGATGTGCTGTACGGCGAGCTGGACGGCAGCTTCCCGAACCATCCTCCCGATCCGCTGCAGGAGGCCAATCTGGCCGATCTGTGCGGGCGCGTACGGGAGGTCGGCGCCGATGTGGGGTTGGCGTTCGACGGGGACGCCGATCGGGTCTTCTTCGTGGACGACCTGGCGCGCCCGCTGTCGGGTTCGGTGGTGGCGGCTCTGCTGGCGCGGGCGGTGCTGCGTCGCAACCCCGGCGCGCTCGTGCTGTACAACGCGGCGTGCTCGCGGATGGTCCCGGAGGTGATCGCCGAGTGCGGCGGCCGCGGCCTGCGCACCCGGGTCGGGCACACGCTCATCAAGCAGCAGATGGCCGAGACTGGAGCGGCGTTCGCCGGCGAGCACTCCGGGCACTACTACTTCGCCGAGAATCACTGCTCCGATTCGGGCGTACTCGCCGCGGTGGCCCTGCTCGAGGAGCTGTCCCGCGCCGGGGTGCCCTTGAGCGAACTGCGCCGCCCGTACGACCGTTACGCCGCCTCCGGCGAGGTGAACTTCACCGTCGACGACCCCCGGGCGGTCACCGAGGCCCTGGCGCAGCGCTACCGCCACCATCCGCTGGACCGCCTTGACGGATTGGCGGTCGACTGCGGCGACTGGTGGTTCAACCTGCGCCCCTCCAACACCGAGCCGCTGCTGCGCCTCAACCTGGAGGCCGCCAGCGCCGAGGAGTGCACACGCCGCCTCGCTGAGGTTCAAGCGGCCGTCGAGCGTTCGTCGTGACGCCGGGCTCGGCGGGCATCGCCAGAGTCCAAGCTGACGAGTCCACGGTCGCCGGAGCCTTGTACGTGTTCGTCTAGTTTTCTAGATTTCTGTATATGTATTGTCATTTGATCAGTAGTTTTGTAAGAACTAATCTTCTGGATGTTCGGTTGGTTGTTGGTGTCGGGAGGTCGGGTTGATGGGTGGCGTGTGTTGTGGGCGCATCGGGTGGTCGATGTCGCCGCGTGTCGGGATTGCGCTGTCCGAGTCTGGCGGCGGGTTCTGTTGTGTTGTCGCGCGACAAGAATTCTGAGACAGGTCATGGTTTGGTTCTGATCTGAAGGAGCCTGTTGATGGGCCATCGGCCGTCGAAGTCCGCGGAGGACAAGGTCCGGGTTGTGTTGCCGCATCGTGTACGGACCGGAGGGCGGTGGGGTGGATGGTCACGCGGGCCGTGAGGGTTGTATTGCTGATCGTGCTGGTCGCGGCTGCGGTCGGGTGCGGCACGACCAGCGAGGAGGGCGACGGGCCGGAGGGCCGGTTCAGCGCCGTCTCCGCGAACTTTCAGCACTCGTGTGGTGTGCGCGTCGACGCCACGGTGGCGTGTTGGGGAAACAACGAGTTTGGACAGAGCGACTCTCTGGAGGGTGCGTTCAGCTCCGTCTCTGCCGGACACGCCCATTCGTGTGGGCAGCGCGCCGAGGGCACTATCGCCTGCTGGGGCAGCAACGAGTTCGGGCAGGTCGTCGCTCCGAATGGTGAGTTCACTGCGGTGTCGGCTGGGGGTGCGCATTCGTGTGGGTTGCGCGTCGACGGCACGGTGGCGTGTTGGGGCAGCCATGACTATGGACAGTCCGCCGCGCCGGACGGGCGGTTCAGCACGGTGTCGGCCGGAGGTTCGCATTCGTGTGGTGTGCGCACCGACGGTGCGGTGGTGTGTTGGGGAGCAAACGAGGGGGGTCAGGTCGTCGCTCCGGAGGGTGAGTTCACGGCGGTGTCGGCTGGGGGTGCGCATTCGTGTGGTGTGCGCGTCGACGCCACGGTGCTGTGTTGGGGAAACAACGAGGGGGGTCAGGTCGTCGCTCCGGAGGGTGAGTTCACGGCGGTGTCGGCTGGGGGTGCGCATTCGTGTGGTGTGCGCGTCGACGCCACGGTGCTGTGTTGGGGGAATAACGAGGAGGGTCAGGCCGGCGCTCCAGAGGGTGAGTTCACGGCGGTGTCGGCGGGTGTCTTGTATTCGTGCGGGTTGAGCGTCGACGGCGCGGTGGTGTGTTGGGGAAACAGTGAGGCGGGCCGGGTTGGCGCGCCGGAGGGTCAGTTCAGAGCGCTGTCGGCGGGTGCTGTGCATTCGTGTGGGCTACGCGTCGACGGCATGGTGAAGTGTTGGGTGCACGGTGAGGCGGTCCAGGTCGGCGTGCCGGAGGGTGAGTTCACGGCGGTGTCGGCGGGTGTTAGGCATTCGTGTGGGCTACGCGTCGACGGCGCCGTCGCCTGCTGGAACTTCGACGGCATCACGTTGAGCGGCACGCCGGAGGGACGGTTCAGCGCCGTGTCGATCGGCAGTTGGCTGCTCTCTTGCGGACTGCGTGTCGAGGGCTCCATTACGTGTTGGGGGTGGGGGAGCGACGACGAATTTGAGGGACCGTTCAGCGCTCTCGCCGCCGGCGGAGTGCATCTCTGCGCGTTGCGCGTTGACGGTGCCGTCGAATGCTGGAGCGGTGACGACGACGGTGGGCAGGCCGAGGTGCCGAAGGGGCGGTTCAGCGCCATCACCTCCGGCGCGTTGCATTCGTGCGGGCTGCGCACCGACGGCACCGTCGAATGCTGGGGCCGCAACGACGACGGGCAGGCCGAGGCGCCGAAGGGGCGGTTCAGCGCCATCACCTCCGGCGCGTTGCATTCGTGCGGGCTACGCACCAAGGGCACCGTCGAATGCTGGGGCCGCAACGACTATGGGCAGGCCGAGGCGCCGAAGGGGCGGTTCAGCGCGGTCTCCGCCGGCGGGGCGCACACCTGCGGCGTCAGCGTCGACAACACCATCGAATGCTGGAGTCAACCCATCGCCGCGCCGAAAGGCATCCAATGGGCACCACTTACCGCTTCGAGCACGAAAATCGGCGCCACGGCCACACCGAGCGGGCGGTTCGACGCCGTCACTGCCGGCAGCCACTATTCGTGCGGGTTGCGTACCGACAGAACCATCGCATGCTGGGGCGACAACGACTTCGGGCGGGTCAAGGCGCCTCCTGGGGAGTTCAGTGCCATCAGCGCCGGTGTGCGACATGCCTGCGGGCTGCGCACCGACCGCACCGTCGAATGTTGGGGCGATAACCAATACGGGCAACTCGACGTGCCTGACGGTGAGTTCAGCGCTGTTGCTGCCGGCAGCGAGTCTTCGTGTGGGCTGCGCACCGACGACACCATTACCTGCTGGGGCGACAACTCCCACCACCAAACCGACGCGCCCGCCGGTCAGTTCAGCGCTGTCGCCGTCGGTTGGAATCGTTCTTGTGGGCTGCACGTCGACCGCACCGTCATCACCTGCTGGGGCGCGAACAACGCCAGGAAGGCTGAAGCGCCGTTCGCGGCGTTCCGTGCCGTCGCCCCCGGCGCGTCGCATTCGTGTGGGCTGCGCACCGACAACACCATCACCTGCTGGGGCACGAACGACGACGGACAGGCAGACGCGCCGCCAGGCGAGTTCGGTGCCGTCACCGCCGGCGGGAGTCACTCGTGCGGGTTGCGCACCGACAACACCATCACCTGCTGGGGCACGAACGACGACGGACAGACAGACGCGCCGACGGGCGAGTTCAGCGCCACCAGCGCCGGAGAGTCGCATTCGTGCGGGCTACGCACCGACGGCACCATCGCATGTTGGGGCAATGTTGACGATTGACAGGGCGACGCGCACGACGGGGTGCCGTGGGATCTGCGGCGGTCGGGTCATCGGCGGGAGCCGTGCGACACCCGCGGCGCTCCCAAGCCGGTTGCTGCTCAAATGCCGGCTTGGGAACGCTCAGCGTTTGCCACCGACAGGTGTAGCGTCATCCAGTCCGGGGCCGAAACCCCATGATTGACGGTCTGCGTGTGCGATAGCGGCGATGGAACCGTCGATTGCTGGGATGTCGTGGCGCCGCTCGCCGCCGCGCCGCCCGTGGTGTGCGTCAGGTGAGATCCAGTACCGTGAGCAACGCCGTGTCGATGGCCCACTGCTCCGTGGCGGTGAGTTGGGCGATCGGTTCTCCGAGGCGGCTCATGTCGACGGCCCCCATTTGCTCGACGAGCACTCGCGTGGACATGCCCTCGACAGCGATCTCCGGGCGGAACGTGGCGGGCCTGGCGCGGCGCGAGGTCGGTGCCACGAGCACCGTTGAGCGGCATAGCAGTGCATCGGCCTGCACGACGACGCCGTATCGCCGGCCCCGCTGTTCGTGGTCCGTGCCCTTGGGCAGACGGAGTGGGCGGACCTCACCACGGCGCACGTACTTCCTCCATCATTTCCGCCACTGCCCGCATCTCCCGGAGGTCCTCCTCGTCGTCTTCGAGCGCCGCCGCTTCCGCCGCGAGGGCCTGGAATTCCGTCAGGCGTGCTGCCGCTGCCACCACAGAACTGCGGACCGCTTCGGAGCGAGTCATCCCGGTGGATTCGAGGCGCAGCAGGGCGAGGTGCGCCGTCTCATCCAGCCGGACCGAAATCGCGTGACCCATGACCCGAATAGTATCACTAATTGTATTACGACTGGCTGCGGTCCCGCCGCACCCGGCAGCCGGATCGTCTCCCTGCCGATGGTCCTGATCGGGCCGGCACCGCGGCGCGAGGCGTAGGCTGTTCCGGTCCGGCCGGAGCCGACCGGATGGCGAACAGATCCGATCGAGGTGGACCGATGGTGCTCGATCCCCGACTTGTGGAAATCTTGGCCTGTCCCGAGGACAAGGGCCCGTTGCTGTACTTCGAGGCGGAGGGGTTCTTCTACAACCCCCGCCTACAGCGGCGTTACGAGATCGACAACGGCATCCCGATCATGCTCATCGACGAGGCGACCACGCTCGACGGTGACGAGCATGCACAAGTCGTGGCGCAGGCCGCCGGAGCGGGAATCACGGAGAACTTCACGCCGTGACCGAGCACCTTCCCGCTGACAGCATGGGCATGTTCGCTGCAACGGCCTCGATGCCCGAGCAGATAGCCGCCGGGGTCGCGGTGGCGACCGAGTCCGGCGCGGCGTCCAGGATCGACGATCCCGACGTCATCACCAGCGTGCTGGTGCTGGGCATGGGTGGCAGCGGCCTGGTGGGTGACTTCCTGGCTGTGACGGCGGGGCCGTTCATGTCGCTGCCGGTCGTGGTCGTGAAGAACTACGTGCCGCCCAGCTACGTCGACCGGCGGACGCTCGTATTCGCCGTGTCGTTCTCCGGCGAGACCGAGGAGACGCTCTCCGCTGCGAGCATCGCCGCCGAACGGGGTGGGCAGATGGTCGCCGTCTGCACCGGTGGACGCCTGAGGACGCTGGCCGACTCGTGGGGCGCTCCCGTGCTCGATGTGGATCCCTCCATCCCCATGCCGCGGGCGGGATTCGCCGCCATGGCTGCGCCGGTGCTGGCGATCCTGGAGGATCTCGGATTCTTCCCGGGCGCCAGCGAGTGGCTGGCGCGGGCGGCCGAGCAACTGCGGGTGCGCCGCAGCCAACTCCGCGAGGCGAGCAATCCGGCCCTGCGACTCGCCTCAGAGATCGCCGGAACGATCCCGGTCATCTACGGGCCCGGTGGGATCGGAGAGGTGGCGGCGCGGCGCTGGAAGGCGCAGTTCAACGAGAACGCCAAGACGCCGGCCTTCAGCGCGGCACTGCCGGAGATGACCCACAACGAGATCGCCGGCTGGGGCACGTTCGATGAACTCACCGCGCCGGCCTTCAGCGCCGTCCAACTCCGCCACGACTTCGAACCCCCGCAGGTGGCGGCCACCTTCGACTTTCTCGACGACCTCCTCGACGGCGTCGTGCGGGAGATCTACGAGGTGCGCGCCGGGGGCGAGGGGCCAATCGCCCAGATCATGGACCTGATGCTGTTCGGCGACTTCGTGTCGCTTCACCTGGCGGCACTGCGCGGCGTGGACCCGGGCCCGATCCCCGCCATCGCCGACCTGAAGGAGGCCCTCGGCGGGACCGGGGGAGCGCAAGCGTGATGCCCGAAGGGAGCGACTTCGAGGTCGCGGACCTCTCGCTGGCCGCCTTCGGCCGCAAGGAGATCCAACTCGCAGAGCACGAGATGCCGGGCCTCATGGCGCTGCGGGCCCGCCACAGCGACGCGAAACCTCTTGCGGGTGCCCGCATCGCCGGCTCGCTGCACATGACGATCCAGACCGCCGTTCTCATCGAGACCCTCTGCGAGCTCGGCGCCGAGGTCCGCTGGGCGTCATGCAACATCTTCTCGACCCAGGATCACGCCGCCGCGGCGGCGGCGGTGGGCCCCGAGGGCACGCCCAGCGAGCCCCGCGGCGTGCCGGTGTTCGCCTGGAAGGGCGAGACGCTGGAGGAGTACTGGCGCTGCACCGAGCGGGTGCTGCGCTGGCCCGACGGCGGAGGGCCGACACTGGTCCTCGACGATGGCGGCGACGCCACCATGCTGCTGCACGAGGGGCTGGCGTGCGAGCGGGCCGGCGAGGTCCCCGAACCCGCGCCCGACGCGAGCGCCGAGTGGCGCGTTGTCCTTGCCACCCTCCGGCGCATCCTCGATGAGGACCCGTCTGCCTGGCGCACCGCGGCGGCAGCGATGCGCGGCGCCAGCGAGGAGACCACCACGGGAGTGCACCGGCTGTATCGCATGCAGCGCGAGGGCACCCTGTTGTTCCCGGCCATCAACGTGAACGACTCGGTCACCAAGTCCAAGTTCGACAACCTCTACGGCTGCCGGCACTCGCTCATCGACGGCCTCAAGCGCGCCACCGACGTGATGCTCGGCGGCAAGCAGGCGGTCGTCTGCGGCTACGGCGACGTCGGCAAGGGGTGCGCCGCAGCGCTTCGCGGGCAGGGGGCGCGGGTGGTCGTGACAGAGGTCGACCCCATCTGTGCCCTGCAGGCGGCCATGGAGGGCTACCAGGTGTGCCGGCTGGAGGACGTGATGAGCACCGCCGACATCTTCGTCACCGCCACAGGCTGCCGGGACGTGATCACCGCCGAGCACATGGGCCGGATGAAGCACCAGGCCATCGTCGGCAACATCGGCCATTTCGACAACGAGGTGGACATGGCGGGCCTCGAGCGGCTCTCGGACGTGCAGCGGGTGCGGGTCAAGGACCAGGTCGACGAGTACGTCTTCCCCGACGGTCACTCGGTGATCCTGCTGTCCGAGGGGCGCCTGCTCAACCTCGGCAACGCCACCGGGCATCCCAGCTTCGTGATGTCCTTCAGCTTCACGAACCAGGTCCTCGCCCAGATCGAACTGCATCGCAACGCCGAGCGGTACCGCGACGCCGCGGGTCGTCCGCAGGTCGTGACGTTGCCCAAGCACCTCGACGAGGAGGTGGCCCGGTTGCACATCGACGCTCTGGGCATCCGGCTCAGCCGCCTCAGCGACACGCAGGCCGACTATCTCGACGTGTCGCCGGCTGGTCCTTACAAGTCCGACCACTACAGGTACTGAGGGCGGGCCCGGCGAAACGGTCGGGTCGCCACCGCAACCCCACGAGGAGGGCAGCAGCCATGATTCGACTGACCGCCGACGACGGTCACGAACTCGACGCCTACGAGGCCGGCCCTACCACCGCCGCCGCAGGGATCGTGATCATCCAGGAGATCTTCGGGGTGAACGCCCACATCCGCGACGTCGTGGACCGCTACGGAGCCCTGGGCTTCCGGGCCACCGCGCCGGCCCTGTTCGACCGCCTCGAGCGGGGGGTGGAGCTGGGCTACACCGCCGACACGGTGACCCAGGGCCGGGCGATGCGCAGCGCCATCGATTGGGACGACACCGTGCGCGACGTCGGCGCGGCGGTCGCCCACCTCTCGGGCGACGGCCCGGTCGGGGTGGTCGGCTACTGCTACGGCGGCAGCCTCGCCTGGCTGGCAGCGAACGCCTTGCCCGTTGCCGCCGCCGTCGGCTACTACGGCGGCCAGATCATCCCCTTCCTCGACCGCGCCCCGCAGGCGCCGATGCTGCTGCACTTCGGCGAGGTGGACTACATGATCCCGCTGTCCGATGTGGAGGCGATCACCCGGGCGCACCCCACGGTGCCGGTGCACGTGTATCCCGGCGCCGACCACGGCTTCAACTGCGACGCTCGCGACTCCTATCACGCCGAGGCGGCCGCGCTGGCGTTGGAGCGCACGCTCGCCTTCCTGGCCTCCCACGGGGTCGACCCGGGTGATGGGGGTCGGTCATGAACCCCAACGTCGTCGTCCGCAACGTCGAGCGCGCCCCTCGTTCGCTGGTCGAGGAATTCCGCTCGATCGACACCTCCACCGTGCACGAGGCGATCGGTCGGCACGGCTTCGTGGGTTCGCACATCCGGCCCCTCCAGCAGGGTCTCCGGATCGCCGGCTCGGCGATCACCGTGCTGGTCCACCCCGGCGACAACATCATGATCCACGCCGCAATAGCGCTCTTGGAGCCGGGCGACGTTCTGGTGGTCGCCAGCACCGCACCCTCCAGCAACGGCCTGTTCGGGGAGTTGATGGCCACGTCCACTGCGGCCCGGGGTGGGGTGGGTCTCATCACCGACGGGGCGGTGCGCGACGTCGAGCCGATCCGCGCCATGGGATTCGGCGTGTGGTCCCAGCACGTCGGTTGCCAGGGTCCCATGAAGACCACGCCCGGCTGGGTGAACGTGCCGATCACCCTCGGCCAGCAGTCCGTCCATCCGGGCGACGTGGTTGTTGCCGACGACGACGGCGTGGTCGTGGTGCCCCGGCTGCAGGCGGCCGAGGCGTTGGAGGGTGCCCGCAAGCGCCTGGCCGCCGAGGAGGTCACCCGGGCGCGACTCGCGGCGGGTGAGCTGTCCCTCGACATCGCCGGCCTGGGCGCGAAGCTGGCCGAACTCGGCGTCGTCCACGTCGATCGACTCGACGACCTGGACGCGGGGTAGCGACGAGCGCGGCGGCCGGACTTCTGATTGCCGGCGGACCGATGATGAGCCTCGGCGGTTCGGATCTCGTCCCCGACCGGCCGAGCCCATGACCCTTGCCGGGCTGACCGTCGGGTTCTTCGGTCTCGGCGAGGCCGGCTCCCTCATCTCGGCGGATCTGGCGTCGGCCGGCGCCACCGTCACCGGCTACGACCCCGCTCCCCGGCCGGCACCGGAGGGTGTGCGCCAGACCGACGACCCCCGGGAGGCTGTCCAGGGTGCGGGCCTGGTGATGGCCGCGACCGCCGCGGCCGACGCCATGGGTGCACTGACGCAGGCCCTGCACGAGATCCCTGCAGATGCCGTGTACGCGGACCTGTCAACCGCCTCGGTCGCCCGCAAGCAGGACCTCGCCGCCGTCGCCGCGTCCCGCTCGCTGGCTTTCGTGGACGTGGCCCTGATGGCGATGGTGCCGGGCAACGGCTTGTTCACCGCCTCACTGGCCTCCGGCCCCGGCGCCGAGCGTTATGTTCAGATGCTGACGCCCGCCGGGGTGCCGGTGGAGCCGATCGGTGCCACCGCAGGTCTCGCGGCCACTCGGAAGTTGCTGCGCAGCGTGGTGATGAAAGGCCTCCCGGCGCTGATCATCGAATCCATGCGGGCCGCCGAGCAGGCAGGGTTATCGGCTGAGACGTGGGAGAACCTCATCCATCAGCTCAGTTCGCTCGACGAAGCGTTCCTGCGCCGCTTGCTGGAGGGAACCGGCACGCACAGCGTGCGCCGTCTTGGCGAGGTGGAGGCGGCCACCGAGTTGCTCGAATCGCTGGGCACCGAGCCCCTCATGACCCGCGCCACCGCCGAGAGCCACCGCCGGATGCCTGCCGAAGGCCTGCCCGAACTGCCCTAATTGCCCGGAGACTAAGGTAGCGATGTCGGTAGTCGGTACACGGGTCGAGGAGTTCGGAATGACCGGTTTCGCGCATGCGCCGCAGCTCATCACGGATGCTCGGATGTTGTACCTCGTGTGGAAGCCGGCCGATCCGGACGCAGCCGCCGCGCTCGTGCCCGACGGGTTGATGCCGACCGACGGAAGTCTCTGCTACATGAACCAGTACGTCGTCGACGACGAGTCGCAGATCTCCTCGGCCGGGGAGCCGGACTCGTTCGGCGCCTACTCGCTGACCTATCTGGGGCTCGATCTCGCCGGCCTCGACACCGAGGCGGGGGTTCCCGCCCGCTGGTGGACCCACTACATGAACAGCAGTGTCGCCATGAACCGCTACGCCGCGGCCCACGGGGTGCCCATCTCGGAGGGGCGAACCGATCTGGACCTCGATGGCGGGACGCTGACGGCGACGACCATTGTCGAAGGGAACCCGATCATCCGTACCGTCTGCGACGTGGTCGTCGGTAACCCGGCTCGAGGAACCGGACAGCTGCGGTACGTCACCCGAGTCGATGGTGAGATGGTCAGCGGGCGGTACCCGTTCGTAGCCGACTTCGCCGCGGAGTTCGAAGTTGTGTCGCTGGAGTTCCTCGACTCGGGCCATCCGACGTGGGACCTGCGGCCGGCGGACCCTCTCGAGGTCACGTTCGGCTTCTACTCACCGGCGATCTCGTTCTGCTATCCGGGCGGCGAGGGGCCGCTCGGCTCGGCGCACGGCTCCTGAGCGCCGAGGGCGCAGCAGAGACTCACCGGCACTTCGACGGAATCAACAAGCAGAAGGAGACCCAGCATGGCTTTGCTCGAGCGGAGCGAGTGGTACGACATCGCGCGGCGCACGGAGTGGACACCCGGCTATGTCACTGAGGACGAGTTGTATCCCTCCGGGCACAGCGGCGACTACGACATTCCCGACGAGGTGTGGTCCACCTACGACGAGCCGTACAAGATCAGCTACCGGGAGTACGTCGACATCCAGCGCCAGAAGGACGCCGGGGCCTACTCGGTCAAGGCGGCGCTGGAACGCATGGACCTGCGCTCCAAGGTGGATCCAGGGTGGATCAGCACCTTGAAACTCCACTACGGCGCGGTATCGGTCGTCGAGTACAACGCCGCCCTCATGGAGTCGCGGTTCGTGCGTTGGTCCCGGTCCCCGGGCATGCGGAACATGGGCACGTTCGGGATGCTCGACGAGATCCGCCACGCGCAACTCCAGTTGTTCTTCCCCCACGAGTACGTACCGACGGATCGCCAGTTCGACTGGGCCCATTCGGGCATGAAGTCCAACAACTGGGGCATCATCGCGGGCCGTCACTTCTTCGACGACATGATGATGACCCGCGACGCGATCTCGACATCCATCCTGTTGAACTTCGCGTTCGAGACCGGGTTCACCAACCTGCAGTTCATCGGCCTTTCGTCGGATGCGGCCAACGCCGGGGACTTCAGCTTCTCCAAGCTGATCCAGAGCATCCAGTCCGACGAGGCCCGCCACGCCCAGATCGGCACACCGATTCTGTCGATGCTGATCGAGAACGGCGAGAAGGAGCGGGCTCAGCGCCTCGTCGACGTGGCGTTCTGGCGGTCGTGGAAGTTGTTCACGATCCTGACGGGCATCCCGATGGACTACTACATCCCCCTGGACAAACGGGAGGGATCGTTCAAGGAGTTCATGCAAGAGTGGATCGTCACGCAGTTCGTCAACAGCCTGGAGGACCTGGGCTTGGCGAAGCCCTGGTACTGGGACATGTTCCTGGCCGACATCGACGAGCATCACCACGGTCAGCAACTCGGCACGTGGTCGTGGCGGCCCACCCTGTGGTTCTCGCCGGCGGCCGGTGTGGGCCCCGACGAGCGCGACTGGCTCGAGGAGAAGTACCCGGGGTGGAACGACACCTTCGGCAAGTGCTGGGACGTCATCATCGAGAACCTCAAGCGGGGCGATATCGCCAGGACCGTTCCCGGCACGTTGCCGATGATCTGCAACATGTCGAACATCCCGATCGTCGGGACGCCGTTCAAGACGACCCAGGACTACCCGCTGGAGTACAACGGGCGGCTCTACCACTTCGGCTCGGAGCCCGATCGCTGGATCTTCGAGCAGGACCCGGAGCGCTACGCCGCCCACAAGACGATCGTTGATCGCCTGCTCGCCGGCGAGATCCAGCCGCCCGACCTCGGCGGCGTGCTCCAGTACATGGGCATCGGCGTGCTCAGCGACGGCGGCGGCGACGCCCACGACTACGAGTGGGTCTCCGCCTATGTCGAGAGTGCCGACGCGGCATAGGAGGAACGACCGATGGCAGCATTCCCACTCTCGGTGAACTTCTACGGGGACTTCGTGCTGAAGCTTCTCGTCGTCGACACCGAGCACACCATGGCCCAGGTCGCCGAGGCGGCGACGGAGAACGTGATCGGCCTGCACGTCGCCGGTGAGGGCGGGGTCATCCGTGCCCGGAAAGCGGGCGAGACCGAGCCGCTGCCGCTGGACATGACGGTGGCCGAAGCCGGTCTGGCGCCAACCCAGACACTCGACTTCTACTACGAGGAGGCGTGATGAGCGTCGGCACCGTCGGTCCCGTGATCCAGAGCGGTGAGGTTGCCCGAGCCGTTGTGGCGGCTGCTGAGGAGGACAACGCCGGGCGGGCGGTCAACGTTGTGGACCGCGGTTCGTACGTCCGGATCCAGGTCGAGGGCGAGTGCGTGATCACCCGTGCCTCGGTCGAACGGGAGCTGGGACGGCCGTTCAAGCTGCACGAACTCGAGGCGAACATGCCCAGCTTCGCGGGCCGGATCGACACCTCGACCGAAGTGATTCGTTTCTACCTGGGAGAACGCCATGACTGAGGTACTCAAGCCGCTCAGAACGTGGAGTCATCTGGTCGGCCAGCGCCGGCGGCCGTCGGAGTACGAGATCGTCTCGACCGGTCTGCTCTGGCACGCCCGGGGCGAGCAGGTGCCATTCGAGGTCGAGGGCGCCAGCTTCATGAACGACTGGGTGATGCGCTACCGCGACAACAGCCCGATCACGCACGACGACTGGGATTCGTTCCGCGATCCCGACGAGATGGTCTACCGCACGTACAACATCCTCCAGGACGGCCAGGAGTCCTATGTCGACGGGCTGGCGGATCAGTACGACAGCGAGGGACACGACGAGAGCCTTCCCGGCGCCTGGCTCGACGCGCTCGAGGCTCTGTACACCCCCGGGCGGTACCTGATCCACACCAGCCAGATGGCCTCGGCCTACCTCGTGCACATGGCGCCCGCCAGCACGATCTGCAACTGCGCGGCCTTCCAGACCGCCGATGCACTGCGCTGGTTGTCCCGGATCGCCTACCGGACGGCGTCGCTGGCGAAGGCGCACCCCGACCGGTCGTTCGGCGATAGCGAACGCGCCGCGTGGGAGAACGCTTCGGCCTGGCAGGGCTACCGGGAACTGATGGAGCGGACCCTGGTCACCTACGACTGGGCGGAGGCCTTCGTCGCATTGAACCTGGTGGCGCTGCCGGCGATCTCCGAAGGCTTCCATCGGGCGATGGCGCAGAGCGCGCGGCGCAACGATGACACGCTGCTGGCGCTGATGGCCGAGGCGGCTCTGCGGGACGGTGACCGGTCGCGGCGCTGGGCGCAGGCCCTTGTCGGCCACATGCTCGGCGTCGAGTCGAATCGGGCGCAGCTGCTGGAGTGGCTCGACGCCTGGACCCCGCATGGGGTGTCCGCTCTCGAATCCTTCGTCGGAGCGCTTCCGGACGTTCCCGGCAGCGCCGCGACCGGGGCGGCGTCGATGCGTGAGTTCCACCACAGCGTCGGCCTCGCGGCCAGTGACGGCTAGGAGACTGCTGAGCAACGTCGATTCAGCACCGTGGGACCGCCCTGATGGCGTTCGCCCGCGTCTGTAGCCTCGATGACCTGTGGGAAGGCGACATGGGGGTCTTCGAGGTGGACGGCACCGAGGTGCTCGTGGCGCATCTTGACGGTGGCATCGTGCGCGCCACCCAGGCCTACTGTCCCCACCAGAGGGTGGCGCTCGTGGAGGGTGACCTCTACAAGAACACCTTGATCTGCAGCCAGCATCTCTGGGAGTTCGATCTCGTGACCTGCCGGGGCATCAACCCCGACCACGCCGAGATCGCCAACTATCCCGCCGAGATCAGGGGCGATGACGTCTTCGTCGACCCCGGCGGCGACTCACCCAAGACCGCAAGACCCTAGGAAAGGCTGAGGAACGACATGGTCGCAATCAACTGTGACATGGGCGAGGCATACGGCATCTACCGCTGCGGCGACGACGACGCCATCATGCCGTACCTCGACATGGCCAACGTGGCGTGCGGTTTCCACGCCTCCGATCCCAGCGTCATGCAGCGGACCGTGCGGCTGGCCAAGCGGCATGGGGTCACGGTGGGGGCGCACCCCTCCTATCCGGATCTGCAGGGTTTCGGCCGCCGGGCCATGGCCATGGATCCGGAGGAACTAACGGCCGCGGTGATCTACCAGGCCGGTGCCCTCAGCGGTTTTCTGGCCGCCGAAGGGATGCAACTCGGCTACATCAAGGCCCATGGCGCTCTCTACGGCCAGGCGGCCCGCGACCCCGACGTGGCCGCGGCGGTCGCCGCCGCCGCCGACGCCTTCGACGTCCCCCTCATGGGCATGGCGAACACCACCCACGAGGAGGTCTGGGGTGAAAGGCCCCAGGGCTTCTACGCCGAGTACTACACCGACCTGGAGTACCGGCCCGACGGTGGCCTGATCATCACCCGCGAGCACGTCGCTGTCGATCCCGGCGAGGCGGCCGCCGGCGCTGTCCGGGCGGTGACCGAGAACGTGGCGGTCGCCAACGACGGGACCGAGATACCGATGCGGGCCGACGTGGTGTGCGTCCACTCCGACACTCCCGGCGCCGTCGAGCTGGCCGCCGCCGTCAGGGCGGCGCTCGCCCCGTACCTCTCATGAGCGCGATCAGCGAACTCACCGAGGCGATGGCCGCCTATTTCGACGGGATCCACCACGGCGACGTCGAACTGCTGGGATCGGTCCTTCATCCCGAGATCCGCCTTGTCTGCCGGCGGGACGGACTGACCATCGACAAGGAGGCGTACCTGGCCCTGATTGGCGGCCGGCCGTCTCCCGCTGCCCGGGAGGACGACCGTTTCGACGAGTTGCTCTCGCTGAGTTCGGCGACACCGGTCACGGCCCACGTGCGTGCCCGGCTCGCCTACCTGCCGAAGGTGTTCATCGACGAGTTGGTGTTCGTGCGCGAGGACGGCAGGTGGCAGATCATCGCCAAGGTGTGGGACTACGCGCTGCAGCCTCCGCAGCCCGAGGACGGTCCGACCGTGGGAGGACACCCGTGAGCATGGACATCAGGTCGCCCATTCCCGGTGTGTTCTACCGGCGCCCCTCGCCGGGGGCCGATCCGTTCGTGGATGTCGGCAGCCCGGTCGAGGCCGGCACCGTGGTCGCCCTCGTCGAGGTCATGAAGCAGTTCTTCGACGTGCCGGCCGGGGTGGCCGGGACGATCGCCACCGTCGAGGTCCCCGATGCCGAGATGGTCGACGCCGGCCAGGTGCTGTTCACCGTCAACCGATGAGCCCCCGTCCCTTGAAAAGGGTGCTCGTCGCCAACCGCGGCGAGATCGCCATGCGGGTCATCCGAGCCGCGGAGGAACTCGGGCTCGACACCGTCGCGGTGTACTCCGAGGCCGATCGGGATGCCGGTCACGTGCGTCTCGCCACCGAGGCCGTCGAGATCGGCCCTCCGCCCGCGTCGCGGAGCTACCTCGACGCGGACGCCATCATCGGTGCCGCCCTGGCGGCGGGCTGCGACGCCATCCATCCGGGCTACGGGTTCCTGTCGGAGAACGCGGCATTCGCGGCACGCTGCGCTGCGTTGGGTCTGCGCTTCGTGGGACCGCGGCCTGAGGCCATCTCGCTGATGGGCGACAAGGCGGCGGCACGGGAGACGGCCGCGTCGGTCGGCGTGCCGGTCGTACCCGGCACCGCAGGTGGGATCGGCTCGGTTCAGGAAGCGACGGAGGCGGCGGCGACGATCGGCTTCCCGCTGCTGGTCAAGGCTTCCGCAGGCGGCGGCGGCCGCGGGATCCGTATCGTGGAACAGTCGGACGATCTGGCTGGTTGTATCACTGCCGCACGGAACGAGGCCCGGGCTGCCTTCGGCGACGACGGCCTGTATCTCGAGCGCTACATCCCCAGCGCCCGCCACGTCGAGGTGCAGGTGTTCGGCGACGGTGACCGCGCGATCCACCTGTTCGAGCGCGAGTGTTCTCTGCAGCGCAGGCGCCAGAAGCTGATCGAGGAGGCCCTCGCCTCCAGCCTGAGCCCTGCGGTTCGTGCCGGCCTGCACACCGCCGCGCTGGCACTCGCCGACGCGGTCGCCTACGAGGGTGCCGGGACCGTCGAGTTCCTCGTCGACAGTGCCACCGAGGAGTTCTTCTTCATCGAGATGAACACCCGGATCCAGGTGGAGCACCCGGTGACCGAGATGATCTGCGGGCTCGACCTGGTGCGCGAGCAGTTCCGCCAAGCCGGCGGCCTCCCCATCTCGTTCACTCAGGAGGATGTGAAGCCGAGGGGTGCGGCGATCGAGATGCGCATCAACGCCGAGGATCCGGCCAACGGCTTCATGCCCTGCCCGGGAACGATCCGTGACATCGACCTGCCGGCGGGCCCCGGGGTCCGCACCTCGACCACAATGCGGCCGGGCAGCGCCGTACCGCCCTTCTACGACTCTCTCATCGCCAAGATCATTGTTTGGGATGTCGACCGGCCGGCTGCTCTGGCGCGCGCCCGCCGGGCGATGCGCGAACTGCGGATTGTCGGCATCAAGACGACGGCCCCGCTCATTGGCGACCTACTGTCGACCCCCGAAGTGGTCGACGGCAGTTACGACACCGGCTTTGTCGAGCGCTGGCTCGGAACGTGAAAGGGGACAGACGGTGAGAAACGGCCGGTCCACGACCCGGCACAGCTTCGGCGGGGACGACCATCTCTACGTCGAACTCGACGAGGAGATGAACCTCGAGGCAAATTTCAAGGTGATGGCGATCACCTCCACTCTCGGCGACCGCGGTATCGACGGTGTGATCGACATCTGCCCGGCCAACGCCTCGTATCAGGTCCGCTTCGACCCCGATCGCATCGAACCGCTGGATCTTCTCGGTGAACTCGAATCGATCGAGGCGGAGGTCGGTGACGGCACCGGGTTCGACCTGCAGACGAGCATTGTCGAGGTGCCGGTCCTCTACAACGACCCCTGGACCCGCGAGACCCTCATGCGGTTCCGGTCGCATCACCAGAACCCCGACGGCACCGACCTCGAGTACGCCGCCCGGATCAACGGATTCGACTCGGTGGACGGCTTCATCGCCGCCCACTCGGGCTCGCCCTGGTTCACGTCGATGGTCGGTTTCGTGGCCGGCCTGCCGTTCCTGTTCCAGATGGTGCCGCGGGAGCGCCAACTCGAGGTCCCGAAGTACCTCACGCCGCGGACCGACACCCCGCGCCAGACGATCGGCCACGGCGGCTGCTTCGGGTGCATCTACTCGGTGCGCGGCGCGGGCGGGTACCAGATGTTCGGCATCACGCCGGCTCCGATCTACGACCCGACCCAGACCCACCCCGACTTCGACGACTTCCTGGTGTTCTTCAAACCGGGGACAATTGCGAAGTTCGAGCCCATCGACCGGGAGGCTTACGACGAGTTGACGGCCCAGGTGACCGCGAGGCGGTTCCGGTTCAAGCAGGCGCCCGTGGAGTTCTCGCTGGGCGAGTTCCTGGCCGATCCCGGCGGGTACAACCGCGGCCTGATGGAGGTTCTCCATGGGAGTTAGCGTCCTGGTGCCCGGCATCGCCACCACCGTCCAGGACACGGGCCGGCCGGGCTACTACAACGTGGGCATCCCCCCGTCGGGGTCGCTCGACCAGTACTCGTCGGTGGCTGCCAACATCCTGGTCGGCAATAGCGACGAAGCGGCCGTCCTGGAATGCACCTACATGGGGCCCGAGCTGCGTTTCGACCAGTCGACCACCGTGGCCGTGACCGGAGCCGAGCTTCCGCCGCGGCTCAACGGTGGGCCCCGACCGACCTGGGAGAGTTTCGCCGTCGGCGCGGGTGACGTTCTGTCGTTCGACTTCCTGGCCTCCGGGGCGCGGGCCTACATCGCCGTCAGCGGCGGCTTCGCCGTGCCGGCGGTGCTCGGCAGCCGCTCGACCTACGCTCTCGGGGCGCTCGGCGGACTGCACGGCGGACCTCTTGTGGCGGGCGACGAGCTCCCGATCGGCCACCACGATGGTGTCGCGCCGGGCCGGTCCGTTCCCGAGGAGCTGCGAAGTACGCATCCGCGTCATCGTGAGATCAGGGTGATGATGGGCCTCTACGACCATCGTCTCACCGACGCCGCCCGCCGGACATTCCTTGAGACCGAGTGGCGTCTCACGCCCGTCGCCGACCGGACCGGATTCCGCTACCGGGGGGCCGTGCTCGACTTCCGTGATCGTGTTGCGCCGTTCGGCGCAGGCAGCGATCCTTCCAACATCGTCGATGCCCCGTACCCCATCGGATCGATCCAGATCCCCGGCGGGGTCGAACCGATCGTGCTGCACCGCGACGCCGTGTCCGGCGGCGGCTACGTCATGGTGGGGACCGTTATCAGCGCCGACATGGACCACGTCGGCCAGTCGGCGCCGAATATCACGACCCGGTTCGTCGAGGTCGACCTCCAGACGGCCCTTGGTGCCCGCCGGGACCGGACCGCCCGACTCCATGGCCTCCGAGAGGCGGTCGGGTAGTGCATTCCGCCCCCACCGGTGCTGCTGCGACGGCTCGGCAATTGCTGCGGTGCGCCGAGGGCGCCCTGCTCGATGAGCGCCGCCTCCTGGGTGCCGAGGAGTTGGACTCCCTGGCCCGCCTCAACGACGAGCATGTCCCGGCGCTTGCGGCGCTGGCGCATGCGGTCCGCCTCGAGTGGTGCGGTCCGACCGTCGAGATCGAGGGCATCTTGTCGGTGAGGACGGGCGGCTGCCCCGAGGACTGCCACTTCTGTTCCCAGTCGGCCCGCTTCTCCGAGACACTGCCGGCGACACCGTTCATCGACACCGACGAAGTACTCGCCGCGGCGCAAGAGACGGCCCGGACGGGGGCCAGCGAGTTCTGCATGGTCCTGGCCGTTCGGGGTCCCGACGAGCGCACGCTGCAGCGGATCATCTCGCTGGTGCCGCTCATCGAAGCCGAGACCGGTCTGAACGTCGCGGTGAGCGCAGGCATCCTCACCGACGACCAGGCGCGGCGGCTGGCCGCCGGCGGTGTGCACCGCTACAACCACAACCTGGAGACATCGCGGAGCTTCTTCGGTCGTATCGTCACCACCCACACCTGGGAGGAGCGTTTCGAGACGTGCCTCCTGGTCCGCCGGCACGGCATGGAACTGTGCTGCGGGGCGCTTCTCGGCATGGGGGAGAGCGTCGCCCAGCGGGTCGAGCTGTTGGGGCAACTCCAGTCGCTCGAGCCGGCAGAGGTGCCGCTCAACTTCCTGAACCCGCGTCCCGGCACGCCGCTGCAGATTCGCAAGCCGCTCCGGCCGCTCGAAGCCTTGCGCTGGATAGCCCTGTTCCGACTGGCTCTTCCCGGCGTGATTCTCCGCTACGCCGGGGGCCGGGAGATCACCCTGCGGGAATATCAGGCCATGGGCATGACGGCCGGCATCAACGCCCTGATCGTCGGCAACTATCTCACCACCCTGGGCCGCCAGCCCGACGAGGACCTACGGATGCTCGATGATCTGGCGATGCCGATCGGCGCCCTCTCCGGCGTGATCTGACGACCATGGCCGGGGCGTTCTGCCCGTGGTGCGGTTCTCGTCACTGTGATCGGTGCGGGCACCCCCCGTACGAGGCGCCCCGCTACTGCCGGCAGTGCGGCCGTCTGCTGCGGGTAACCGTTCAGCCGACGGGCTGGAAGGCCGAGTGCCGCAGGTGCCGGACGGCCACGAGTTCCGGCGGTCCCGGCGAGGCAAGCCCCGTGTCCCGGGACGACCCATGACCACCGGCGATGCGGTAGCCAAGGGTGCTGCCCGCACCGTCGATCCGGGCGAGGTTCAGCACCGGAAGCACCTTGATCTGGTTGCGCGCGATCGGAAACGGGTCTGGCACCCCTACGCCCCGATGCCGTCGGTCTCTCCGGCGGTCCCCGTCGTGGCCGCCGAAGGCACCACGCTCCACCTGGCCGACGGGCGGCAGGCCATCGACGGTATGTCGTCGTGGTGGGCTGCCATCCACGGGCATCGCCACCCGGTTCTCGATGAGGCCATTCGCAAACAGCTGGAGGCGGTCGCCCACGTCATGTTCGGCGGCATCACGCACCCCGCCGCGGTCGAACTCGCCGAGTTGCTCGTCGAGATCGTTCCGGCCGGGCTCGAGCACGTCTTCTTCGCCGACTCCGGCTCGGTGTCCGTGGAGGTCGCCATCAAGATGGCACTGCAGTACGCACGCGGCACCGGCCGGCCCGAGCGGACGCGCCTGCTCACCGTCGCCTCGGGCTACTACGGCGACACGTTGGGGGCCATGTCGGTCTGCGACCCGGTGACCGGGATGCACTCGATGTTCGCCGGCGTCCTTCCTCCCCAACTGTTCGCCCCGGCTCCCGAGCCTCGCTTCGGCCAACCCTTCGGTGCCAACCACATCGCCGGGTTCGCCGGGCTGCTCGCTGACCACTGTGACGAGATCGCCGCCGTCATTCTCGAGCCGGTCGTTCAGGGCGCCGGCGGGATGCGCTTCTACTCCCCGGAGTATCTCCGGGAGGTCCGACGACTCTGCGACGAGCACGGCACGCTGCTCATCGCCGACGAGATCGCCACCGGCTTCGCCAGATCGGGCAGGTTGTTCGGCTGCGACCACGCCGGGATCCGCCCCGACATAATGTGCGTCGGCAAGGCACTCACCGGCGGCTACCTGTCCATGGCGGCGACGCTGTGCACCGCAGAAGTGGCCGCGGGGGTCAGCGCCGCGGAGTCCGGGGCGCTCATGCACGGACCCACCTTCATGGGCAATCCCCTGGCGGCCGCCGTCTCCCTGGCTTCTGTCCGGCTGCTTCTGTCGAGGCCCTGGGCCGGCGAGGTGGCCTCGATTGCAGAAGCCCTCGAGACAGGACTGGCGCCGGCCGCCACGCTGGCGGGTGTGGCCGACGTGCGGGTGCTCGGGGCCATCGGCGTGATCGAGACGGTTGACCCGGTGCCCGCCGCCGCGACACAGGAGCTTCTCCTCGACCGGGGAGTGTGGCTGCGCCCCTTCGGGCGGCTTCTCTACACGATGCCGCCCTACATCAGCACCGCCGAAGATCTGCGCCGCATCACCGGCGCCATGGTCGATGCGGCCGAGGCTCTCTCATGACGGGGTCGGCCACCCCGGCGCACCGGGACTTCGAAGCCTGGGCCGGCGAGCAACTCGGCACGATCCGCGCCGCCGACCAGTGGCGAGACGTGCGGACGTTCGACGCCAGGGGACCAGTGGGACATCTCGCGGGCCGGGAGGTGATCTCCTTTGCGTCCAACGACTACCTCGGACTCTCGTGTCACCCCGACGTGATCGGCGCGGCCCACGCCGCGCTGGATCGTTGGGGGACCGGTGCCACGGCGAGCCGGCTCGTCGTCGGGTCCCGCCCCGTCCACGCCGATCTGGAGGTCGAACTGGCCGACTGGAAGAAGACGGCGCGAGCCCTGGTCTTCCCCACGGGGTATGCCGCGAACCTCGGCGTGCTCGCCACCCTCGGCGGCCCCGACTGCCTCGTCGTCAGCGACGAGTTGAACCATGCTTCGATCATCGACGGCTGCCGCCTCAGCCGGTCGCCGATCGCGATCGCGCGGCACAACGACGTCGGTCACGTCGACCAGCTGCTCGGCGGAGCCGAGGCGCCGAGAACGATGGTTGTCACCGACGCGGTCTTCTCGATGGACGGCGACGAGGCCGATGTCGTCGCGCTCGGTGAGTGCTGCGCGCGCCGCGGCGCCCTGCTGGTGATCGACGAGGCGCACTCGGTGTTCGGTCCGTCGCTCAGCGCACTCGCGGAGCTCGAGCGGCTCCGGATGCTCCGCGTCGTCACCCTCTCGAAGGCCCTGGGTTCGCTCGGCGGGGCGGTGTGCGGTCCGGGTCCCCTTGTCGATCTCCTCGTGAACCGGGCCCGACCATTCATCTTCTCCACTGGACTGGCTCCTGCCGACGCCGCTGCCGCGCTCGAGGCCATCCGCATCTCGCGGAACCCCGAAGGAGCCTCGCTCATCGCTCGTCTTCGGCGACTCACCGACCGCCTGCGTCCCGGTCATCCGTCCCCGATCGTGCCGATCATCGTGGGTTCGGAGGCTCGCGCCGTTCGTGTGGCCGAGTCTCTCCTCGACGAGGGCTTCCTCGTACCGGCCATCCGTCCTCCGACCGTGCCGGCGGGCACCTCGCGACTCCGCGTCGCCCTGTCGGCCGCCCACACCGACGACATGGTCGACCGTCTGATCGGAGCCCTGGAGCGGATCGGGGTTTGCAGATGACCCGGCCCTCGGTGCTCGTCGCCGTCGCCGGCACGGCCACCGGTGTTGGCAAGACCTGGCTCACCGCCGGGGTCCTCGGGAGTCTCCGTGGCCGGGGTCTGGCGGTTGGCGCGCGCAAGCCGGTGCAGTCCTACACGCCCGACGACATCGGCGCGACCGACGCCGAGGTACTCGCTGCGGCGACCGGCGAGCATCCGCAGGCGGTGTGCCCGGCGCACCGGTGGTACCCCGAGGCGATGGCGCCGCCGATCGCGGCCTCCCTGCTCGGCCAGGTGCCTCCCAAGCTGGCGGAACTGCTGGATGAACTCCAATGGCCATCGCCCGCACCGGACTTCGGATTCGTCGAGACGGTTGGCGGCGTGCGGTCACCACTTGCCGATGATGGCGACAGTAGCGATCTCATCGGCGCACTCGTCGCCGACCGGGTGCTGCTCGTGGCCGACGCCGGGCTCGGGGCGATCGATGCCACCCGTCTTGGGGCCGGCGTGCTCGGGACCTCGAGTCTCACCGTGTTCCTCAACCGGTATCGGTCCGAGGACATCGTGCATCGCCGCAATCTCGAGTGGCTCCGGGAGCGCGATGGGCTCGCCGTCGAGACGAGCATCGAGGATCTCGTGCTGCGCATTCTCAGTGGCCGATGAATCCCTCTTGGGCTCGGCGCAGGAAGCGGACCTGGTGGCTCTCTGCGAGGAGTTGCCCGTCCGGGGACCAGGCGAGGGCCGTCTCGTCCACGTGGCCTCCGGTCGATGACGAAGTGTGCAACTCCACCAGCACCGGCGCACCGGCGCTCGCGGGCACCGGCAGCGGTGAGCGGAGGTTCGCGGTGAGCGTGATGGTCCCGGCCAAGTGGGGATCGCTCACGCGACCGATGGCAACCGGTGGGATCACGTCGCAAGCCATGAGAACCAGCGACAGGTCGATCTCCGTTGGGTAGTTCGGGCGGACCCAGACGAGCACGCTGGAACCGTCGCGGTGGATCTCCCGCTCCTCGAAGTGGTCGAACACCGGGAGGGCGAAGATGCGAGGAGCGGCGTTGTCGCTGCTCTCCTCGAACGCGGGGACTTCGGGCATCGTCCGGTTCGTGAATTCCTGGCCGTCCTGATCGGTCGCGGCGACGACCAGGAACAGGGCGCAGAGCTTTCCCTCCGCCGTGATCCGTCCCGAGAGGAACCAGACGGAGCGCCCTGCCCGCTCGGTCGTGACCTCGATAAGCAGGCGCCCGGCGGGCGCGGGCCGCAGGAACTGCATGGTGATGCTGCGCAGCGGGCGGTCGGGGTCGGCCACGGTCGCCTCACACGCCAGCGCGGCCAGGCTGACGAGGTAGCCGCCGAACAGGCCGTTGAAGCCCCACCAGCTTTCGTCGGCGTCGTGGCCCCAGACGCCACCGCCGAGATTCTCCAACAAGAAGTCGCCCGGATTCCGCACGGCTGGCAAGGGTAGGTGGTTCGCGACCGTTTGCTTGCTGGGTCGCGCCTCCGGGCGTTGCGGGCTTCGCGGCAGGGCGTGCGGTGCGAACGCTCCCGCGAGGCGCGTCCCAGGCCTTGGGCATGTCGAGAACCCTGCTGGCGCCCTCATTGACAGATATGGGAACACATCAATAACTACTGAACCAGCCTCCCTTGGGTAGGATGTCGGCCGTGCTGATTCCGCTTCGCTGCGTCGTGTGCGGCGCGAGCGACGTACTGCTGTGCGGATCGTGCTTCTCAGAGTTGGCACAGGCGCCGCCACTACTGCCGCCGCCCGGCGCCGACGGGGCGCGTGCCCTCTTCGTGTACGACGAGGTGGGCAGCAGCGTGATCGGCGCACTCAAGTACGCCGGGGCGCATCGCCTGGTACGCCGGCTGGGTCCCTCTCTGGCTGCGATCGCCCCGCCGGGCACCGACGCCATCACGTGGACCCCGGCCACGCCGGCGAACCGTCGACGTCGAGGGTACGACCAGGGTGAGTTGCTCGCCCGGGAAGTGGCGCTACGCCTCGGTATTCCCTGCCGGCGATTGCTGGCGCGTGGCAGGGATCTGCCGCAGACGGCCCGCACTCGCTCCGGCCGGGCGGCGGGTCCCCGGCTGCGCTGCCGCTCCCCAGTGCCGGCGAGAGTGCTGGTCATCGACGACGTGCTGACCACCGGATCGACACTTGCCACGGCGGCCCGGCTCCTTCGCGGTGGGGGAGCGACCGCCGTTGAGGTGATGGCCGTGGCCTGGACGCCACCGCCGGGATTCGACGGTTGAGAAGCGATCCGGCTTCGCCTCGACGCCTGCGGGCACCTGGCGCGGGGTCGGCTCAGCGACTCCCGAGTCGATCGCGCCGCTGCCAGCAGGAGTGGTGCCAGTGCCGGCGGAGGTCCGGCGCCTCGGTCGGTACGACCACGACGTGGCCCGTTGCGGGCGGGATCTCGTTGTTGCAGCCGCCGCAGACGTACGTCTTGCGGGCCTGGTACGGCTGGATGCACCGCACCTCTGTCGTCTCGCTCGGTGTGTTCATCCCCAGATCCCCCAGATGACCGCCAGGATGCAGACGGCCAGGCCGAGTCCCACGAAGAGGTAGTCGGTGCGCCGCCGCCGCCATCGCCGGGTGGGATCGAACCCCATGCCTCTCCTCTCGTGCCCTGCCTGCCGCCGGGCTGAGGCCTCCCAGGAAAGGCTACGGAGTCTCTCCGGCCCCGACGACGGAGCAGCCGAGACCTCGTCCCGAGGGCACGTCTGCTAACGCCGGTCGGCTGCGCAGGCTGCCATGTCGGCCGGACTGTTTGGAAATATGGCGTTCTCTCGGTATATATAGATCACTATCGGAGCCAACTTCTGCTCCCCCTCGCACGACTTGGCAGGCCGGTCCGGCCGCCGGAGGAATGTTCGGCGACGAGGAGGGAGGTATCCGATGCTGGCCAAGATCCCGTCGGCTGTCCTGCAAGGGGTGATCGGGCAGGCCGTTGACGTCGAGGTCCATGTCTCGGACGGCATCCCCGGATTCACAATCGTGGGGCTGCCCGACGCGTCGTGCCGGGAGTCCCGCGACCGGGTCCGCGCCGCACTCCTGTCGAGCGGATTCAAGTGGCCCCTCAAGCGCGTCACCGTCAACCTGGCGCCGACCGGGCTGCGCAAGGAGGGCGCTGGACTCGATCTGGCCATCGCCGTCGCTCTGCTGGTGGCGAACAAGGTGTTGCCGGCGGCGCTGGTCGACGACTTCGCCTTCGTTGCCGAGTTGGGTCTCAACGGCGCACTGCGGCGGGTCCCGGGAACGCTGAGCATGGTCGATGCTGTGAGCTGCTCCCGTGTGGTCGTCGCCGCCGACGCATTCGCCGAGGCCCGCCTCAGCGGTGACACGGAGGCCCGTTGCGCCTCCAACATCGAGGAGTTGGTGAAATGCCTTCGCCGCGAGGCGGAGTGGGTCACGCCGCCCCTGTCGCCCCCGCAGCCTCTGTCCGCTCCGGCGGAGGACCTGCGGGACGTGCGCGGCCAGCCGGTCGGGCGACGGGCGCTGGAGATCGCCGCCGCGGGCGGGCATCACCTGCTCATGGTCGGCCCGCCCGGCGCCGGCAAGACGATGCTTGCCCGGCGCCTCCCGGGGCTGCTCCCGCCGCTGGAGAGGGACACGGCGAGGGTCGTCACGCGCATCTACTCCGCCGGCGACTTCGGAGTGCCGACCAGCCAACTCATCATCCGGCCGCCGTTCCGGGCACCCCACCACAGCACCACCATGGTTGCGCTCGTCGGGGGAGGGTCGCGCTCTCTGCGGCCCGGCGAGATCAGCGCCGCTCACGGGGGCGTGCTCTTCCTCGACGAGTTGGGGGAGTTCTCCCCGGTGGTGCTGGACTCCCTACGCCAGCCGCTGGAGGACGGAGTCATCAGGGTCAGCCGGGCGGTCGGCTCGGCCACGTTCCCGGCGGAGTTCGTGCTGGTGGGGTCGATGAACCCCTGCCCGTGCGGCAACGCCGGCGGTCCGGGACAGTGTCGCTGCAGCGACGCGGCTCGCATGCGCTACGCCCGGCGCCTCTCGGGGCCTCTGCTGGATCGGTTCGACATGCGTCTGTTCGTGCATCGCCCGACGGCGGAGGAACTGTTCCGCGGCAGGCCCGGGGAGTCCTCCGTCGCCGTGCGCGAGCGGGTCCTCGCAGCGCGCGACCAGGCGACGCGTCGCGGCGTTCGCTGCAACAGCATGCTGGGCGCCTCGGCTCTCGAACGTCTGGCGCCGCTGGCGCCGGAGGCGGCGCGGTTGGCGGAACGGGCGGTGGCCTCCGGGCAGTTGAGTGCCCGCGGCCTGCAGCGGGTTCGCTGCGTGGGGTTGACGATCTGCGACCTCGCCGGTCGCACGCCGCCGCTGCGCGGCTCGGAGATGGCTCTGGCGCTGCAGTTGCGGAACAACCCGATCTGGCTGGACCGCTCGTACGCGGGTAGCCATGTGGCCTGAAGAACCGGATCCCGGGATTGCGGGCGCGGCGATGGCGTCGGAGGGGAGTTCCCTCGACGCCGACCGGGTGACCGCGCTCTCGGGCTCCGATGATGGGGTGGCGCTCGGACGTTCCGCGGGGGCCGAACTCGCCGAGGAGGCCTTTCTGGCGGCGCTGACGAGCCTCGCCGGCATGGGTCCGGCGCGCCTCGAACGCCTCCTGGAGCGCTGGGAGCCGGCGGATGCGTGGGACGTTCTAAGCACCGGGAGGCTCGCGGAGGCCGCGGCGGTGGCGAGAGTCGGCGAGCGGGTGGCGCATCGCTGGGGCAAGGACGCGGCGAGGGCCGACCCGGCCGAGATCCACCGGCGCCACGCCCGATCCGGGGTCAGGGTGGCGCGTCGTGGTGCACCGCACTACCCGAAGCGGCTCATCGGAGACTCCGAGCCGCCCGCAGTGCTTTTCGCCCAGGGTGCACCGGAGCTTCTCGAGCGCCCGACGATCACCATTGTCGGCACCCGGCGATGCACGCGGTACGGCGCCGACGTCGCCTTCGATCTCGGCAGGACGGCTGCGGCCCACGGTGTCACGGTGATCTCCGGACTTGCGGTCGGGATCGACGCGGCTGCCCACGCCGGTGCCCTGGCCGCCGACGAAGTGCCACCGGTGGGAGTGGTGGGTAGCGGGCTCGACCGCATCTATCCCCGCGAGAACGCGGTGCTGTGGAAGATGGTGGCGCAGAGAGGTCTGCTCCTCTCCGAGGCGCCCCTGGGGGCGCCGCCCGAACGGTGGCGGTTCCCGGCACGCAACCGGATCATGGCCGCGCTGGGTGACGCCTGCATCGTCGTCGAGTCCCATGCCGACGGCGGCGCCATCGGCACCGTCACCGAGGCGGCGCGGCGTGGCCGCACCGTGGCCGCAGTTCCTGGACCGATTCGCAGCCCGGCCTCGGTCGGGTCGAATCGTCTCATCGCCGAGGGGTGCGGGGTGGTGTGCGACATCGAGGATCTGCTCGTGCTGCTCGACATCGAGCGGACGCGGCTGCCCCTGCGAGTGCGGGCCTCGGAGGGCATCGCCGCAGAGGATCCTGCCGTCTCGGCGGCGGTCCTCGGCGCCTTCGACTGGATGCCGGCCACCCTGGAGATGATCGCGGCGCGAACTGGGATCGACCTGGGAGAACTCTCGTGGCATCTCGAGAATCTCAGCGTGGCGGGCCTGCTCGAGCGGCGGGGACTGTGGTATGAGCGCCGCGCCGAGCTGGCGTCCGGCGCCCCCCGGGGATCGTGACGGCGGGGACCTCCGGTTGCACCATGCCTCGGCGCGCCGGGCGCGGTTGGTAACCTCGATGCATGTCAGCGTGGGCGTCGGACGCCTTCTGCGCCTCGCTGGTGCGACTCGCACCCTCCTCCGTCGCCGTTTACCGGCGAGATCTGGACGCCTTTGTGGATTGGGCCGCTCGCCGGTCGCTGGCGACACCCACCGCCGTCGGCCGCAAGGATCTGCGCCGCTACCTGGCGGGCCTCACCCGCGACGGCTACGCCCCGCGCACCGTGGCCCGCAAGGCCTCGGTGCTGCGACGGTATTTCCGGTGGGCCGAGCAGTCGGGGCGCTGCCCGAGCGATCCGTGCATCGGGCTGTCGACGCCGGCGGGAACGGCCCGCCTCCCGGAGGTGCTCTCCGAACGCACCATCGAGGCCCTCATCGCCGGACGCGCCCCGGCCGCTTCCGGCGACGCGCCCCTGAGGCGCCTGCGCGACGACGTCGTCCTGGAATTGCTCTACGGCAGCGGATTGCGCGTGGCCGAACTGTGCGCGTTGCGTCCGGCGGATCTCGATCTGGCGAGGGGAAGGGTCCGGGTCACCGGCAAGGGCGGCAAGCAGCGTCTGCTACCGCTCTCCGCTCCGGCGGTGCGGGCTGTGCAGCGCTACTTCGACGCACACCACTCGGCCGCCGGCGCTGGCGAGGCGGCAACCTACCGCACGGGTCTCAGCGACGATGGTCCCTTGTTCCGGAACCAGCGGGACCGGCCGCTGACCCCTCGCGACGTGCGGCGGATCATGGATCGCCGGGCACCCGAACCGACGCACCCGCACGCCCTGCGCCACACGTTCGCCACGCATCTTCTCGACGGCGGGGCCGACCTCCGCTCCGTGCAGGAGTTGCTCGGGCACGAGAGCCTCGGCACGACACAGATCTATACCCATGTCAGCCGGCGACGGCTGCGCTCGGTGATCGAGTCCGCGCACCCGCGCGGCTGAGGAAATCGGCCGCCACGGCGGTACTTGCCGTTGCCATGGGTGCCGGAGTGCTGTGTGTCGCAGCGCCTGCCGGCGCCTGGACCACACCGCCGCGTTACGGCGTCGCCGTCGTCACCTACCGACCTCCTGTCGACGCTCCGGTGATCGACGCCTTCCGCCCGCCCGCGCACATCGGTGCGCCGGGCAACAGAGGTCTGGAGTACGCCACCCGTCCTGGTACCGCCGTCCGGGCGGCCGCGCCGGGAATCGTGTCCTTCGCCGGGAAGGTGGGCCGGGATCGGCATGTCACAGTGGCGCACCCCGACGGCGTGCGGACGAGCTACTCGCGCCTGGCGACCGTTGCGGTCCGCGCGGGGCAGCGAGTCGGGGCGGGCCACATCGTCGGCACCGCCGGTGCCTCTCTCCACTTCGGCGCCCGGATCGGGGAGGCCTACGTCGATCCGGCTGTCCTGCTGGGCGCCACCGGGCGCGCTCGGCTGGTTCCGGTGGCACGGCTCCATGCCTCGTGGGCGGGCGGTGGCCGTTCGGTGTCGCGGCCATCGGGTCGCTCCGGCCGGGCGCGGAGACCGGCGCCTGGTCGGTAAACTGCCCGGCGGCCTTCGGGCCACGTGTATCCGACGACCTGTATCCGACGACTTTCCGTCCGCGCCCTCCCACGGTCGCCTTCGCGGTGCCGGGCGCGGGCTGTGACCCAACCGATGGGGAGGAGACCATGGCACCTGTTGTGACCATGAGCCAGCTGGTGGAAGCAGGTGTCCACTTCGGGCACCAGACCCGGCGATGGAACCCGAAGATGAAGAGGTTCATCTACGGGGATATCTCCGGTATCTACATCATCGACCTCAAGCAGACGCTGGCTCGAATCGAGGCCGCGTACTCGTTCGTGCGGGACACGGTGGCGGAAGGGGGGACGCTCCTCTTCGTCGGCACCAAGAAGCAGATCCAACCCAGCGTCGAGATCCACGCCAAGCGCTGCGGTATGCCCTTCGTGAATCAGCGGTGGCTGGGTGGAACCCTGACCAACATCCAGACGATCTTCAAGCGCGTGCACAAGATGCAGGAGTACCAGCGCATGCGGGAAACCGGCGGATTCGACGCGATGCCGAAGAAGGAGGCGCTCAGTCTGCAGCGCGAGCTCGCCAAGCTGGAGCGCAACCTGGGAGGCATCGGCCAGATGGACACACCTCCCGAGGCGGTGTTCGTTCTCGACACCAAAGCCGAGCACATCGCGGTGAGCGAGGCGAACAAGCTGGGCATCCCCCTGATCGCCGTGGTGGACACCAACTGCGACCCCGACGTGGTCAGCTACGTCATCCCCGGTAACGACGACACCATCCGCGCGGGCGAGCTCATGTGCCGCATCATGAGCGACGCCGTGCTCGAGGGTCGCCGGCTGGGGGAGACGCGCGGCGCGGTGCCACTGACGCCGCAACGCACCGCCGAGGAGGAGGCCGAGATCGCGCGGCGGCAGGCAGAGGCCGCGGCGGCGGCCGCCGCCGAGATGCGCGTCCGGGAGGCCAGGGTTGCCCGCAGCCTCGAAGAGGCCGGCGGGGCCTCCGGCACGGTACCCGACGGCGGCGCCCCGGAGCCCGAGGATCCGTCCGGCGGGACCGTCGGCGAGGAAGGCTGAGCAGGTAGATGGTTCAGGTATCGGCCAGAGAGGTCAAGGCGCTGCGCGACGCCACCGGCGCGGGCATGATGGACGCCAAGCGCGCCCTCATCGAGGCCGCGGGCGATCCTGTCGAGGCGGCGGAGATCCTCAAGCGGAAGGGCCTGGCGAAGGCCGCCGAACGCGCGGACCGCGAGGCCGCCGAGGGCGCCATCGCCATAGCCACAGGCGACGGCGGGGCGTCGCTGGTGCATCTTCGCTCGGAGACTGATTTCAGCGCCAAGGCCGGTGACTTCCTGGCGTGTGTGGGGGAGATCGCCGATGCCGTCCTCGCCGAGGGCCCGGATGCCACCGCGGCGTTCGCTGTCCGCATCGACGCGTTGCGCCTCGCGAAGAAGGAGAACATCTCTCTCGGCAAGGTCGTGCAGATGGGGGCGGCGGACGGCAATGCGGTCGACACCTACCTCCATCGCCAGGACGGGCGCGGCGTCAACGGGGTGATCGTGGAGGGTGAGGGCGTTGATCCCGACGTCCTTCATCAGGTCGCCCTGCACATCGCGTTCGCCAAGCCGCGTTACCTCGATCGCAGCGAGGTGCCCGCTGCCGACGTGGAGCGCGAGCGAGCCTCGGCGCTGGAGATCACCAAGGCGCAGGGGCGTCCGGAGCGGGCCTGGGACAAGATCACCGAGGGCCGCCTGAGCGGCTGGTTCCGCGAGAGCGTCCTGCTCGACCAGGGCCTCCACGGCGACAAGACGACGGTTGCCCAGAGCATCGGAAGCGGGAGGATCGTCCGCTTCGAACAGGCCTACCTGGGTTAGCGATGGCCCGCTGGAGTCGCATACTGCTGAAAGTCTCCGGCGAGGCGTTCGCCGGCTCGGCGGGGTACGGCATCGACGCCAGCACCGCCGCGACCATTGCCTCGGAGATCGCTTCGGTCCGCACCGAAGCCGGCGTCGAGATTGCCGTCGTGGTGGGTGGGGGGAACATCTGGCGGGGCGAGCAGCACGCGGGTGCCGGCATGGATCGGGCGCAGGCTGACTACATGGGGATGCTGGCGACGCTCATCAATGCCCTGGCCCTGCAGGACGCGCTCGAACGCCTCAACCAGCCCACGCGGGTTCAGACCGCCATTCACATGGCCCAGATCGCCGAGCCCTACATTCGCCGCCGGGCGATCCGCCACCTCGAGAAGGGCCGCGTGGTGATCTTCGGCGCGGGGACCGGAAACCCCTTCTTCACGACCGACACCGCAGCGGCGCTGAGGGCCGTGGAAGTGGAGGCGGAGGCGCTGTTGAAGGGGACCCACTCGGGAACCGACGGGATCTACACCGATGATCCGCGCACCAACCCCGAGGCCGTCAAGCTGGACCGGATTTCCTTCGTCGATCTCGTGAGCGGCGGCCTCCGCGCCATGGACGCAACGGCCGCAACACTGTGCATGGAGAACGATCTGCCGATCGTGATGTTCGATCTCATGCAGCAGGGCAACGTACTGTCCATCATCGAGGGGCTCCCGATAGGTACCATCGTGTCCTGAGAGCCCGCGGGCACACCTCGAGGCGAGTGCCGCATGAGTGAAGAGTTGATCGAGATCGTTGTCGACGAAGCGCGCGACAAGATGGAGCGGGCCGTCGCGCACGCCCGCAAGGAGTTCAGCGGCGTGCGGACCGGACGGGCCAGCCCTGTGCTGGTCGAGCGCCTCACGGTCAACTACCACGGGGTGGACGTGAGCCTTCAGCAGATTGCCGGCTTCAGCGTTCCCGAGGTCCAGTTGCTCGTCATCTCACCGTACGACAGGAGCTCGGTCGAAGCCATACAGAAGGCCATCCAGCGCGCCGACCTGGGACTCAACCCGAGTACGGACGGATCGGTGATCCGCCTGCACTTCCCCCCGCTCACCGAGGAGCGACGCCGCGAACTGGTGCGGCTGGTGCGATCGATGGCCGAGTCCGGTCGGGTGGCGGTGCGCAACACGCGCCGCGCCGCTCGCCATGACCTCGATGCTCTCGAACGCGACGGGGACATCTCCGAGGACGACAGCCGGCGCGGGCACAAGCGACTCGACGAGTTGACCCACGAGCACGAAGAGGCGATCGGGGCAGCCCTCGACGCCAAGGAAATCGAACTGATGCAGGTCTGAAAGAGGAGCACGCCAGTGGATCGAGATTATCCGTACGACCCCGCGGGAGCAGAGGGAGGGGAGGCTGAGAGCGCCGATCCCTATTCTGACTTCCGGGAGGGCGGTGTTGACGCCGCCGATGACTGGGACGTCGCAGGTGGCGTCGAGGCAGGTGACGGGACCGCCTGGGACACCTTCAGCGAGGGAAGTCCCGTGTGGGGTGACGCCGAGCACCCCAATGACGACTTGGACGTGGGCTACCTGACCGAGCAGCACCCGCAGGCGGCTGAAGTCGGTGTCACCGATACTGCCGCGGGCGTGCAGTTCTTCGGCGACGACGACGGTGAGATGTGGCGCGGTGCCGAGGATCCTCCGATGATGGACATGCGTGAGCGGACGTCGGATCGCAGGCTCGGACCCGCGATCCTCACCGGGGTCGTGCTCTGCGCAGTTGCCATCATCTGCTTCTGGCTCAGTTCGGCCCTCACGCTGGTGCTGCTGTGCGTGTTGATGGTGCTCGCCGCAGGTGAGTTCTTCGGCGCCATGCGGCAGGTCGGTTACCAGCCGGCCACGCTGGTGGGGTTGGTTGCCTCAGTGGGCCTGCCGGTGGCCGTCTACTGGCGAGGGGCCGAGGCGTACCCTCTGGCCCTCGGGTTGGTGATCATGGCCGCCCTTTGCTGGCATCTGGTGGGCGTAACCTCCGAGCGGCCGGTCCCGAACGTGGCGGTAACCCTCTTCGGGGTGGGATACGTGGCGGTACTGGGCAGCTTCGGCGCCCTCATGCTGACCTACGAGAAGGGCACCGGGCTGCTGTTCGGGGCGGTGGTTGGCACAGTGGCCTACGACATCGGTGCCTGGGCCGTGGGTCGGATGTTCGGGCGCACCCGTCTATCCAAGGCGAGTCCGAACAAGACCGTAGAGGGACTCATCGGCGGTGTCGTGCTGGCCGTGGTGGCCTGCGCGGTCGTGCTGGGAGTGGGTCGGATCGACCCGTGGGGAGACAATCCCGGTTCGGTCTCGCATGCGCTCGTGCTCGGCATCGTGGTCGCCGTCGCCGCCACTCTCGGCGACCTCTCCGAGTCGATGATCAAGCGAGACCTGGGCATCAAGGACATGGGCAACCTCTTGCCCGGCCACGGCGGTGTCCTGGACCGCTTCGACGGTCTCCTCTTCGCCATGCCGGCGACGTGGGGCCTGGCACTCCTCATCGACGTGATCTAGCCCGCTGCCGACGTGATCTAGCCCGCTCGTGCCGGCCTCAGCGCGGCGCGACCCGAACTTCGGCCCCGCGATCACCGCCCGTAGACTGGGGACGAAGGAGGGCCATGGGCAACACGCTTGCTGTCATGGGGTCCACGGGCTCCATCGGTACCCAAACTCTGGAGGTCGTTGAGGCCGGTGCCGGCCGCTACGAGGTCACCGCCTTGGGTGCGGGCCGTTCCGTCGAGGCTCTGGCTGCGCAGGTGAGGGCGGTTCGCCCGAAGGTCGTTGCGCTGGCAGACGCTGAGTCCGCCCCGCGCCTGGCGAGGTTGCTACCTCCCGGCGTGGAGTTGATCGCCGGGCCTGATGCGCTGGCGACCGCGGCGGTGACGGCGGACGTGGCGGTCAACGGTGTTGTCGGCTTCGCCGGGCTGCCCGTCACTCTGGCAGTGCTGGAGGCGGGACGGCGCCTGGCGCTGGCCAACAAGGAGTCGCTCATAGCCGCCGGACCGGTGGTTGCCCGCGCTCTGGCTACGCCCGGCGCGGAGATCGTGCCGGTGGACAGCGAGCACTGCGCGGTGCATCAGTGCCTGCGGTCCAACGACACCTTGGGGAACCCCGACCGCACCGCGCAGGTCGAGCGCATCCTGCTCACGGCCTCCGGCGGACCGTTTCGCGGGCGCTCGCCGGCTGAACTGGCGTCGGTAAGCCCGGCCGAGGCGTTGGTGCACCCCACCTGGAACATGGGGCCCAAGATCACCGTGGATTCCTCGACGCTCATGAACAAGGGCCTCGAAGTGATCGAGGCCCACGAACTCTTCGGTGTGGACTATGACCGCATCGATGTGGTCGTGCACCCGCAATCCGTGGTGCATTCGATGGTGGAGTACATCGACGGTGCCACGATGGCGCAACTCTCGCTCCCCGACATGCGGTTGTGCATCGGCTACGCGATCGGCTATCCCGACCGTCTCGATTGCGCCTACGGCCGGATCGATTGGGCGTCGCTTCGGCGCCTCGACTTCGAGCCCCCGCGGACAGACGTCTTCACCTGCCTACCGCTGGCCTACGAGGCAGGCCGGCGGGGAGAGACCGCCCCCGCCGTGCTGAGCGCGGCCAACGAGGTGGCGGTCGAGGCGTTTCTCGGCGGCGCGATCTCCTGGCCGTCCATCGCCGAGGTCATCGATGGCGTCCTGGCGGACGACCCCATCCGCCGAGCCGACAGCCTGGAGGCCGTGCTGGAGGCGGACAGCGGGGCGCGCCGCGCTGCGGCGGCGCTCGTGGCACGGCGGGCGGAGGCAGCGTGAGCACCGCCAACCGATCCGCAACGGGCCCTCCCGGCGGCCCCTCCCGGCGACCACGGGGTTGGGTCATGTGGCCACCGGGGCGCCACCCGCGCCACGCGACGACGTTCAGGCGCCCGTCGTTGCCGCCGGCGGTCTCCTCGTGGGCGCGGCTCGCGCTCGTCATCGGCGCCCTCGCAGCGCTCGGAATCTTCTCCGGCGTCTGGGTCCTGACCGTGGTCTGTGCCCTGATCGCCATCGTGATAATCCACGAGCTCGGGCACTACCTCACGGCCCGCTGGGCGGGCATGAAGGTGACCGAGTTCTACGTGGGCTTCGGGCCGCGTCTCTGGTCGGTCCGCCGGGGCGAGACCACCTACGGCGTGAAGGCCATCCTGGCGGGGGCGTACGTCCGCATTCTCGGTATGAACAATCTCGAGAGGGTTGATCCCGTCGAGGAACACCGCACCTACCGGTCCAAGCCCTACTGGCGCCGCATGTCGGTGGCCGTGGCGGGCTCGGCCATGCACTTCCTCATGGCGGTCCTGTTGCTCTGGGTGCTCTACTCGGCGATCGGGTTCCACGGCTTCGACCGCCCGGATGTCACCGAGACGCCGCGCTGGCAGGTCTCGCGGGTCGTGCCGGACAGCCCTGCGGCGACGATGGGGCTGCTCCCCGGCGACCGCATTACCGCAGTGGCGGGCCGCGACATCGAGAAGTTCGGTGACCTGCGTGGCGCGTTGGCCGATCTTGCGGATCGTCCGGCGACCGTGACGGTCCTCCGGGATGGTGAGGCGGTGCAACTCGAGGGCGTGATCGGCACGGCGTCTCGTGACGGCGTGTCCGGTTTCCTCGGCGTTGGCCCCGAGTTGGCACCACCGTCGCGGGCGAACCCGATCAGAGGCCTGGGCAACTCCCTGGCGGACTTCGGGCTGGTGGTGCGAGCCTCGGCGGAGGGCATCGCCGGGTTGTTCAGCCTCCAGGGGCTCGACGGACTCCTCGGCCCGCTGGTGGATTTCGAGCGCGACGACCTGGCCACCGGGGAGGTGGGCGGCGGCGATCCGAACCGGGTTGTCTCCGTGGTGGGAGCGGTCCAGATCGGCGGCTCGCTGGGGGAGGCGAACATCGCCGCCCTGCTGGGCTTCCTGGCCTACCTCAACGTGTTCTTCGGGGTGTTGAATCTGTTCCCGCTGCTGCCGCTCGATGGGGGGCACGTGGTCATCGCCACCTACGAACGGTTGCGGTCGTTCGGCGGGCGGCGCTACCAAGCGGACGTCGCCAAGATGTTGCCGGCCGCGTACGTCTTCGTCATCGTGCTGGTGACGGTGGGTCTCGTGGCACTGTCACGCGACATCGTCGACCCCTTGAGCCTGCCCGGCTAGCGCGGGACTCCCTCCGGCGCCGGCGATAGCGCCAACCGAAGAACTCGACCGCCCATTCGAAAGGACGATGCCGTGGAGATCCAGGCGACCTTCCCTCGACGCCCGACCCGTCAGGTCATGGTTGGCGACGTCGCCGTGGGTGGCGGAGCGCCCATCTCGGTGCAGTCGATGACGACGACCAAGACCGCTGACGTGGACGGCACGCTGGCACAGATCTATGCCCTTGCCGCAGCCGGGGCCGACATCGTGCGGTGCACGTGCAACGAGATCGAGGCGGCCGAGGGATTGGCCGCGATCGTCCCCCGCTCACCGGTGCCGATCGTGGCCGATATCCATCACCAGTACCGCATGGCGCTTGCCGCCCTGGAGGCCAACGTGGCGTGTCTGCGCCTGAACCCCGGGAACATCCGCCGTCCCGAACACATCAAGCTCGTGGCGGCAGAGTGTCGCGATCGAGGGGTGCCGATTCGTATCGGTGTCAACGGCGGATCCCTCCATCCCGACTTGTATGCGCGCTATGGGGGCAGGGTGACGGCGGAGGCGATGGTGCAGTCCGTGGTCGACGAACTCGCCTACTTCCAGGAGGTGGACTTCGACCTAGTCAAGATCTCCGTCAAGGCGTCGAGCGTGCCGCTCATGATCGACGCCTACCGGCAACTGGCCGAGGTGACCGACCACCCGCTGCACCTCGGCGTGACGGAGGCCGGACCACCCCCGGCGGGCGTGGTGAAGTCCACCGCGGGGATTGCCACGCTGCTGGCGGAGGGTATCGGCGACACCATCCGCTACTCGCTCACAGCCGACCCGGTGACCGAGGCCAAGGCGGGACGAACGCTGCTCGAGGCGCTCGGGCTCCGCGAGCGCAAGAACGTCGACCTGATCGCCTGCCCCAGTTGTGGGCGCGCTGAGGTGGACGTCTTCAAGATCGCCAACGAGGCACTCGAGGCGTTCGGGGAGAGAGAGATCCCGTTGCAGGTGGCGGTCATGGGTTGTGTGGTCAACGGTCCCGGCGAGGCACGCGACGCCGACCTCGGGATCGCCGCCGGGCGAGGTCGGGGCCATCTTTTCGTGAAGGGGCAGAACGTGGCCGTTGTCCCGGAGGACGAGATGGTGGAGGCCCTGGTGTCGTGGGCTGAACTGATCTGCGAGGAGGGCGTCGAGGCGGCTCTGGGGCGTGCCGACACCGATCGGGCGCGCCGGGAAGCCGAGCGGGACCGCACGGTCCTGCTCAACAAGCAGGGGTCCGACGCCAATGACACCGCCTCGCGGGTCGACATCGTGCGCCGGGTCGCGGCCACCTGAGCGAAGCCCCGGAGGGGCGCGCGCCGGGCTGCCGGCGCGGCGCTCGCGGACCGCTCAGCGGTATACTCGGGGGCGCTTCAGGTCAACTGGCTGACAGGGCGTGGGCGGGTCCCACGCCTTTGTTGTTGTTTGGTGGCCGGAGGCGGTGGGTAGAGGGACCTCGGCAGATTCACGTCGGGTTACTGCCCGCAAACCGAAAGTCGGGACGGAGCGGGACGGCAATGGGAGATCCAGCAGCGAGCGCGACAGCGCTCGAGACGCGCGTCCGCTCCCTCGCCGAGCCCCTGCTGACGCATTTGGGCGTCGAGTTGGACGATGTCCAGTGGGGTGGTGGGCGCCTCCGCGTTGTGGTCGACAAGAGCGGCGGGATAGACAGCCAGACCCTCGTCCGGGTGACTCGCACGATCTCGGCCGAACTGGACGCCACCGATCCGATCTCATCCCGCTACACGCTCGAGGTCACGAGCCCAGGGATCGAGCGTCCGCTGCGAAACCCCGAGCACTACCAGCGGGCCGTCGGGTCGCGCGTCGCCGTCAAACGGCAGTCCGGCGTCGAGGGGGAGCGTCGCCTGGAGGGTCGGCTCGTGGCTGTCGACGACGAGCGAATCACGCTCGAATCGGGCGGCGGGCAGCGGCAGGAGATCCGCCTTGACACCGTCGAGAAGGCCCGCACGGTCTTCGACTGGGGACGGTCCGATGCTCGCCGCAACGGCGGGAAACCTGCGGGCAAGGTGCTGCCCAAGGGAGGTTCGGTCGAGTGAACCCGGACATGATGGAAGCCATGCAGGCTCTCGCCACCGACAAGGGCATCTCGGTGGACACCTTGTACGGAGCTCTCGCGGACGCTCTCGAGTCGGCCTACAAGCGCATGCCGGGGGCCTACGAGTACTCGTGGGTCACGATCGACGCCGAGACGATGGAAATCCGCGTCCTCGCCCAGGAGATCGACGCCGACGGGGAGCCGACAGGTCCCGAACTCGACGTCACTCCGGACAACTTCGGTCGCATCGCCGCGCAAACCGCTCGACAGGTCATGTCGCAGCGGATTCGCGAGGCCGAGCGGGATCTCAAGTACGAGGAATATGCCGGGCGGGAGGGTGACATCGTCACCGGCATCATCCAGCAGAGCGACTCGCGCTACACCTTGCTGGATCTCGGCCGCGTGGAGGCTCTGCTGCCACAGTCCGAGCAGGTGCCCTACGAGCGCCCCGACCCTTCGAGCCGGCTGAAGGCCTACATCGTCGAGGTGCGCCGCACCGCCAAGGGGCCGCAGATCGTTGTCAGCCGAACCCATCCCGGGCTCATCAAGCGCCTTTTCGAGTTCGAGGTTCCCGAGATCGCCGACGGAACCGTCGAGATAAAGGCATGCGCGCGCGAGCCGGGGCACCGCACCAAGATCGCCGTCTGGTCCAACGTCGAGAACGTCGACCCGGTGGGGGCGTGCGTGGGCGCACGGGGTGCGCGGGTGCGCAACGTCGTCAACGAATTGCGCGGCGAAAAGATCGACATCGTCTCGTACGCCGAGAATGCCACCGAATTCGTCATGAAGGCTCTGTCCCCGGCTCGCGTCAAGGAAGTCCGGCTCGACGAGGAGATGGGCACCGCCGAGGTGATCGTGCCCGACTACCAGCTCTCTCTGGCGATCGGCAAGGAAGGCCAGAACGCCCGCCTGGCGGCTCGCCTCACAGGCTGGCGCATCGAGATCAAGAGCGAGACACAGATCGCCGCCGAGGTGGCCTACGGGAAGGTCGACTGGGCCGAAGGCGAATGGGTCCTCGATTCGGAGACCGGTGAGCAGGTCTGGAGACCGGCGGAAGGCGGCCCGACGGTCTCCCTCGATGAGTGGACCGGCGCCGCTGCTGGATCCGCGGGGACCGATGTTGCGACCAGCGCTCCTGGCGCGGCCACGGACGGCGGGAGAGTGTCATAGCTGCCACAAGCGCCGCGAGGCGCCGCACCTGCATCGGCTGCCGGCGTGCCCGTCCGGTCGACAGACTCGTCCGGATCGCCTTCGTGGGTGATCGACTGCAGACGGGACGCACGCTGCCCGGCCGGGGAGCATGGATCTGCGCGTCCGATCGGGTCTGCCTCCAGCGGGCCGTGACACCGGACAGGCTGCGGCGTGCGTTCCGCCGGGACATACGGCCAGGCACCGCAGAGGATCTGATTGCGGCCCTGCAGCCGAATCGTGGCGGCGCCGAGCCGTTCGCGGTTCCACGCTGAGCGCGAGGGTGTAGGCGGGAGAACGTCGTGGCGAAGAAGATGCGGGTCTACGACTTGGCGCGCGAGTTGGGGATCTCCAACACGAAGTGCCTCGAACTCTGTAAGAGCCTCGGTATCGGGGTCAGGGCGACCTCTTCGAGCATGGACCAGGCGCACGCCTACCGGGTACGGAAACTCGCCGAACGGGACAACCTCCTCGGGCGCAAAGCTCCGGCGGCCCAAGCTGCTCGTGACGCCGCGACGCCGGCGGTGGCACCGGCGCGACCGGTGGCTCCCGCCACCACTGTTCCGGCCACACCGGCTCCTGCTCCGGCTGTGGGGGCGACCCGACCGGCTGTGGGGGCGACCCGACCGGCGGCGCCCACGGCTCCCGCGGCGCCTCGCGCGATCCGCCCCACCCCGCGGACCGACGTCACGCCCGCACCCCCTCAAGGTGCCCGTGCCCCGATCGCGCCGGCTGCAGCGCTCAGCCCCCCGCCATCTGCGCCGCCCGCGCCCACCGACCGGCGGGTCGTCACGTCCAGCGGCAGCGCTCCCCCGCGCATGGTCCGCCCCGCACTGGAGATCCCTGAGGTCGGCGTGCCGGCCTCGCCGCCTGCGGCGCCGCCGGCACCTCCTCGCGCAGCGCGGGCGCCGGTTCCGCCTGCGGCGCCGCCGGCACCTCCTCGCGCAGCGCGGGCGCCGGTTCCGCCTGCGGCGCCGCCGGCACCTCCTCGCGCAGCGCGGGCGCCGGTTCCGCCTGCGGCGCCGCCGGCACCTCCTCGCGCAGCGCGGGCGCCGGTTCCGCCTGCGGCGCCGCCGGCACCTCCTCGCGCAGCGCGGGCGCCGGTTCCGCCTACGGCGCCGCCGGCACCTCCTCGCGCAGCGCGGGCGCCCGTTCCGCCTGCGGTGCCGCCGGCACCGCGCGTTGGTATGTCGTCTCCGGCTCGGTCTGCAGCGCCGCCGGCACCTCCCGGGGCCGCACCGTCTCCCAGGGTCCAACCGCCGCCTGCGGGTCCCAACCGAGCGCCGCCGCTCAGCGCCGAGGGAAAGCCCATCCCGTCCCCGCCGCGATCGCTGAGTGGCAAGCCGATCCCGCCCCCTCCGATGGCTCGCCCGCGGGGACCCGAGGCTCCGGGCCGGCGCGGCGGACCTCCTGCCGCGCGCCGGGGTGGCCCACCCGGCGACCGGCGCCCGGCTGGCGGCGCCCGCCCGGCACCGGGTGGACGGCCGTTCGTCGGCGGGCCGCGCGCTCCCGGGTCGACCGGACCGCGGACACCGACCACGGGAGCACCGCGGACACCGGCCACGGGAGCCCCGCGCTCACCGACTGGGGGAGCGCCGCGCTCGCCGGGCGGCGGTCCGGGAGGCCCCCCCGGGAGTCGGGGGCCAGGACGGGGCGGGCTGGGTCGCCAGCCGCAGCGGCGTCGCAAGACCCGCCGTCGCCGCCGTTTCGCCGAGGAACTGCAGCCCGTGGATGTCCCCAGCTACACGCCGGAGGACGCGCCCGTCCCGACGGGCGAAGTGGTGGTCGAGCGCCTCTGCACCCCGCAGGACCTCGGTCCCAAGTTTGGCCGCACGGCGGCGGACGTCGTGCGATTCCTGCTGCAGAACGGCGAGATGGTGACCGCCACCCAGTCGCTGCCCGACGAGATGATCGAACTCTTCGCAGCTGACCTGGGCGTGGAGGTACGGCTGGTCGATCCGGGACAGGAGAAGGAGGCCGAACTGCAGGTGCTCCTGGCCATCGACCGTGGAGACGGCACCGACCTAGAGGCGCGCCCGCCGGTGGTGACGGTCATGGGGCACGTGGACCACGGCAAGACCAAGCTGCTCGACCAGATCCGCAATACCGACGTCGTCGCCGGTGAAGCGGGCGGTATCACCCAGCACATCGGTGCCTACCAGGTGAACAGGAACGGCCACCGCATCACGTTCATCGACACGCCCGGTCACGAGGCCTTCACGGCCATGCGGGCGCGCGGCGCCGATGCCACCGACATCGTGGTCCTGGTTGTGGCGGCCGACGACGGGGTGATGCCTCAGACGCTCGAGGCCATCAGCCACGCCAACGCCGCCGAGGTGCCGATCGTGGTGGCGCTGAACAAGATCGACAGGCCGAACGCCAACCCCACCCGGGTGATGCAACAGCTGGCGGAGCACGACCTCGTCCCCGAGCAGTGGGGTGGCAACACCGTCACCGTGGAGATCTCCGCGCTCCAGAACGTGGGCATTGACGACCTGCTGGAGCACATTCTGGTGGTTGCCGAGTTGGAAGAACTGCAGGCCTACCCGAACGGTCGCGCCGAAGGCGTCGTGCTCGAATCGCATCTGGATGTCGGGCGAGGGCCGGTGGCCACCCTCCTGGTCCAGGAAGGCTGCCTGCGGGTCGGTGAACCGATCGTGGCGGGCGCGGCCTGGGGCCGTGTGCGGGCCCTCATCAACGACCGAGGCGAGCAGGTGGACAGGGCCACGCCCGGCACGCCGATCCGCGTGCTCGGCCTGTCGGCGGTGGCGACGGCCGGCGCGACGTTCGCGGTGGCGCCCAGCGAGAAGGTCGCGGCGCGCGTGGCGAGCACGCGTGAGCACTGGCAGCGGATCGCCAGCCTGGGCCGCGATCTGTCGATGGTCGCCGGCAGCGGCCGGCTGGAGGACATCTTCCTGGAGATCCAGGCGGGCGAGTCGGCGACGCTGAAACTCATTGTGAAGGCCGACATGAACGGCTCTCTCGAAGCCGTCATCGACGCGCTCCGCAAGATCGAGCGCGACGACGTGAAGATGGTCGTCGTGCACAGAGCCGTGGGCGCCATCTCCGAGAATGACATCCAGTTGGCGGCCACGGCCGGGGCAACGATCATCGGATTCAATGTCCGCCCCGACCGCAAGGCGCGGGCGCTCGCCGACGTCGAGCAGGTGGAGATCCGCACCTACGAGGTCATCTACCAGATAATCGATGATGTCCAGGCGGCACTGCTGGGCCTTCTGACTCCCACTGTCGAGGAGCACGTCAGCGGCGAGGCCGAGGTGCGCGAGGTGTTCCGGGCCCGTGGCGCGGGTGCCGTGGCGGGCTGCTACGTGCAGCACGGGGTCATCAGCCGCGGCTCGAAGGTGCGCTTCCTGCGCGATGGGACCATCATCTGGAAGGGCGAGATTCGCTCGCTCCGGCGGTTCAAGGACGACGTCGCCGAGGTGCGAGCCGGATTCGAATGCGGTGTCGGCCTGTCCAACTTCCAGGATCTCAAGGCGGGTGACGTCATCGAGACCTTCACCGAACGCGAGGTTCTCCCCACCTGAGTCGGCGGGAGGTCACCCTGAGCGAGGCGACCGTGGCTGCGATGATTCTGGATATCCACCTTCCGGGCTGCCGGTCCTTGAAGGAGAAGCGGTCGGTGCTGCGTCCCATCCTGGAGAGGTTGCGGCACCGCTTCGGCGTGTCCGTCGCTGAGGTCGACTACCAGGATCTGTGGCAGCGAGCGGGTGTCGGCGTTGCCGTGGTCAGCGGCTCGGGCGCGGTTCTGACCCAATTGCTCGACGACGTGGAACGGTACGTCTGGGCTCAGCCGGACATCGAGGTGATCGACGCGAACCGCTACTGGCTGGAGACCGACTGACATGGCAACCCGGCGGCGCGGATTCGAGCGCGGGGATCGGCTGGGGGAGTTGCTCCGGGAGATCCTGGCCGACGAGCTGATCCGGATCGGCGACGATCGCCTGGCGTTCGTGACCATCACGGGCGTGGAGGTGGATCGCGAGCTGGCGTTTGCCGACGTGTACTTCTCCACCGTCGATCTGGATCACGAGTTCGAGGCGGCGACGGTCGAGATCCTGGGCCGGTACCGGCGCCGGCTCCAGTCGGAGGTGGGCCGCCAGGCACACATTCGCCGCGTGCCGAGCCTGCGCTTCCACCCCGACGAGGGAATGCATGCGGGGGCCCGCGTGGAGGAGATCCTGCGCACTCTCCGCGACGAGGCCGGCGCCGCCGGCGGTCTGCCGGCGCGACCACCCGACGGGGATCCTCCGCCACGGTGACGGGGCAGGACGAGCGCCGCGAGGGCTTCGCGGTGATCGACAAGGAGCCGGGATGCACGTCGCACGACGTGGTGGCGCGAGCGCGGCGCCTCCTCGGGGTGCGCAAGATCGGCCATGCCGGCACACTCGACCCTGACGCCACCGGCGTCCTGATCCTCGGCGTGGGTCGCGCCACCCGCCTGCTCCGCTACCTCACGGCGCTCGGCAAGGTATACGAGGCGACGGTCGTCTTCGGCGCCACCACCGACACGTGCGACGCCGCCGGTCGTGTGGTCGAGGTGTGGGACATGTCCGAGTTGACCGAGGCGCGTGCGCGTGCCGCGGGGGGCGGCTTCGTCGGCGAGATCCAGCAGATCCCGCCCATGGTGTCGGCGGTCAAGGTGGGCGGCCGGCGCCTGCACGAGCTGGCACGGGAGGGGCGCACGGTGCCGCGAGAGCCCCGCACGGTCCACGTTCGGAGTTTCGAGGTGACCGGCTTCACGCCCGGGTCCCGCCCGAGCGCCACCTTTGTGGTGGCCTGCTCCTCGGGCACCTATGTACGGACTCTCGCCGCCGATTGGGGAGCGGCGCTCGGCGGAGGTGCGCACCTGGCGTCACTGCGGCGGACCGCGGTTGGCTCGTTCACGGTTGCCGAGGCGCGGCCGCTGGAGCAGATGGAACTCTTGGCGCCGGCGGCCGGCATGCGGGACTACGCGACGCTGACCGTCGGCGACGCGGCGGCAACTGCGGTGGCGCACGGTCGTCGCCTGCCGGCGACCGGGCTGGAGGGCGACGGACCCTGGGCGGTGCTGGATGCGTCCGGATCGCTGCTGGCGATGTGCGAACGCCGCGGGGACGCGCTCCAGCCGGTGGTCGTTCTCGCTGCGTCCGGTGGGTCGCCGGGGGCGACGGCCACCGATGGTGGAGCGGAGGCGCCGGAGCGGTAGCCTGAGGGGCGCAACGCAGAAACGATTACGCGGAATCACACGTAACGAGTTGGAATCGGTCCGTACTGTCGCGGGCCACCGGGGAACATGGCTGAACATCTGCCTCCGAAGGCCGACACGATCACTAAACATCGTCGGCACGAGACCGACGTGGGCTCCACCGAGGTTCAGGTGGCTCTCTTGACCGATCGCATCAGTCATCTCACCGAGCACCTGAAGGGGCATAAGAAGGACCACCACAGCCGTCGTGGTCTGCTGATGCTCGTGGGTCGCCGCCGGCGGCTGCTCGACTACCTCCGGACCGAGGACATCGAGCGCTACCGCGCTCTGATCACCAAGCTCGGCCTGCGTCGCTGAACAACCACAAACACTTCGCGCAGGCGTATCTCAAGAGCACCCCGGCCATCGGGCCGGTTTCACGGTGACTTGAGGAGGGCCGCCGCTCCCGACGAGCGGCGGACGCCTTCCGTGATCTATCCGAAAGGAATCAACTATGGGTGAGGTAATCACCGTCTCGAGCCCGATTGGCGGGACCGAGGACAAGCAGATGAGCCTCGAGACCGGCCGCCTGGCCGCATTGGCCGGGGCCGCGGTGGTCGGCCGCCTCGGCCGGACCGAGGTTCTTGTCACCGCCACGGCGTCCGAGAGAGCGCGAGAAGGCGCCAACTTCTTCCCGCTGACGGTCGACATCGAGGAGCGCATGTTCTCCGCCGGCAAGATCCCCGGCTCGTTCTTCCGGCGGGAGGGCCGTGCCAGCGACCAGGCGACTCTGGCCTGTCGCCTCATCGACAGGCCGCTGCGTCCCGCCTTCCCCGACGGCTTTCGCAATGAGGTCCACGTCGTCGGAATCGTGCTCGGCGCAGATCAGCACAACCCTTACGACGTGTTGGCGCTCAACGCCGCATCGGCGGCACTGGGCATGTCCGGCATCCCGTTCGGCGGTCCCATCGGCGCCGTACGCGTCGGGTACACCGCTGACGGTCGCTGGATCCCCTATCCCACCTACCCCGAGGCTGACGGATGTACCTTCGAGATGGTGGTCGCCGGGCGGGTCCTGGCCGACGGTGACGTTGCGGTGATGATGGTCGAGGCCGCGGGTACCCCCGGCTCGCTGGGCCACTACGAGGCGGGCGCCCCGAAGGTGGACGAGGCGGTCCTGGCCGAGGGTCTCGAGGAGTCGAAGCGATGGGTGACCGAGGCGGTGGCGCTCCAGCGGCGGCTCATCGCCACGGCGGGCGTGAAGCCCACCATGGACTACGAGTTGACGGTCGATTACAGCGCCGCTGTCGCCGACGCGGTTGCCGAAGTCGGCCGCGGACAGCTGTCGGAGGCGCTCGAGATTGCGGACAAGGCAGAACGCGTCGGTGCGGAGCGGCGCGCTGCCGAGTCGATCATCGGTGCGGTGGCCGAGCGTCTTCCCGAGGTCGACGGGGTGGAGCAGCAGGCCAAGTCGGCCGTCCGCTCGCTCTCCAAGACGATCATGCGGGAGCGGATCCTCGCCGACGGCCGTCGCATCGACGGCAGGGCGACCACCGACATCCGTCCCCTTTCGGCCGACGTGGGCGTCATTGCCATGACCCACGGTTCGGGTCTGTTCCAGAGGGGTGATACGCAGGTCCTCAACGTCACCACCCTGGGCACGCAGCGCATGGACCAGATCGTGGACGGTATCGACCCCACTGAGCGCAAGCGCTACATGCACCACTACAACTTCCCGCCCTTCTGCACGGGCGAGGCCGGGTTCATGCGGGGGCCGCGCCGGCGTGAGATTGGCCACGGCGCCCTCGCCGAGAAAGCGCTGCTGCCGGTCGTCCCGGGGATCGAGGAGTTCCCGTACACGATCCGGCTGGTGTCGGAGGTGCTTGCCTCCAACGGCTCATCCTCGATGGCCTCGGTGTGCGCCTCCAGCCTCTCGCTCATGGACGCGGGCGTGCCGATCAAGGCACCGGTCGCGGGCATCGCCATGGGCCTCATCGCCGACGGCGAACGCTACGTCGCCCTCACCGACATCCTCGGCGCGGAGGATGCCTTCGGTGATATGGACTTCAAGGTCGCCGGTACCGAGGACTACGTGACGGCGCTGCAGCTCGACACCAAGATCGACGGGATTCCCGCTTCGGTGCTGGCCGGGGCGCTGGACCAGGCCCGCGCAGCAAGGATGCAGATCCTGGAAGTGATGCGCGGCGCCATCGACGCGCCCCGCGCCGACGTCGGTGAGACGGCTCCCAAGATCCTCTCGTTCGAGATCCCCACCGACAAGATCGGCGAGGTCATCGGCCCGAAGGGCAAGGTCATCAACGCCCTCCAGGAGGAGACCGGAACGGAGATCAGTGTGGACGAGGACGACAATGGCGCCAGGGTTTCCATCGCCGCCACCGACCGTGCCGCGGTGGCCGCCGCCGAGGAGCGCATCCGCGCCATCGTGTTCCCGCCGGAGGTTGAGCTGGGTGCCGTGTACACGGGCCGGGTCGTGAACATCACCGGGTTCGGCGCGTTCGTGAACATCCTTCCGGGCCGCGACGGCCTCGTGCACATCTCCAAGCTGGGTGGCGGGCGCCGCCTGGACCGCGTAGAGGAGGTGCTGGCGCTCGACGACGAGATCACGGTGCGCGTCGACCAGGTCGACGGCAACAACCGGATCAGCCTGATCCCCGTGGGGAACGAATCCGACCGTGACGATTCCGGTGGGGCCGACCGTGCGCCGCGCGACAGGCCGGCACGCGACTCCTCCGACCGGGGCCCTTCGTCCCGCCGCGATAGCGACCGGGGCGGCGATCGCCGTGAGGGCGGCCGCGACGGAGGTCGCGACCGAGGTCGCGACGGTGGCCGCGACGGAGGTCGCGACGGAGGTCGTGACGGAGGTCGTGACCGTGACCGTGGCCGTGATGGTGACCGTGACCGTGACCGTGGCCGTGATGGTGACCGTGACCGTGACCGTGGCCGTGATGGTGACCGCGACCGCGACCGTGGCCGTGATGGTGACCGTGGCCGTGGCCGTGACCGTGACCGTGGCCGTGATGGTGACCGTGACCGTGGCCGTGATGGTGGCCGTGACGGAGGTCGCGAGCGCCAGGGGTCCCGGGGGGAGAGATCTGCTCCAGGGGGCGCCAGCGGCGTCGAGGAAGTGTCATTCGCGGCGGAATTCGACCGCCAGGCCGCTGCGGACTTCGGCGATCTCGGTCCAAGTGATCCGCCGAGCCGTCCACGCCGCCGGCGGAACTGAGCGGATCGGGCCCCGCTCCGGGCGGGAGTCTGCAAGTCCGTGATCCGCGTCGGAGCGCTCGGTGCCGCCGGACGCATGGGACGCACCGTCTGTGCGGCGGTTGCTGCCGCCGACGACATGGAACTGGTTGCGGCGGTCGATCCGGTTGCCGCCGGTGTGCCCGTCGCTGAACTCGTGGGCGTCGCGGCGACCCTGGGCGCGGTCGATGTGACGGTCTCGTCATCGCTGGACGCGCTGGCCGAGGCGGGCGCCGAGGTGGCGGTGGACTTCACGGTCACCGAATCCGCTCGAGCGAACCTGGCGCGGCTTGCGGCCGACGGTGTGCACGCGGTGGTCGGTACGACCGGGTTCACCCCCGACGACCTGGAGCACTTTGCCGGTCTCTTCGATCGCAGCAACTGCATCATCGCGCCCAATTTCGCCATCTCGGCGGTGCTGATGATGCACTTCGCCGAGACGGCGGCGCCGCTGTTCGAGAGCGCCGAGGTGATCGAACTACACCACGATGCGAAGGTGGACGCCCCTTCGGGCACCGCCATGATGACGGCCCGGCGCATGGCGGGTGCCTCAGCGGAATGGAACCCCGATCCGACCCGCACCGAGGTCCTGCCCGGCGCCCGGGGCGGCCTCGGTCCCGCGGGGATCAGGGTGCACTCGATGGCGGGTCTCGTGGCACACCAGGAGGTCATCCTCGGAGCGCAGGGCCAGACCCTCACGATCCGCCAGGACTCCTACGACCGGTCCTCGTTCATGCCGGGGATGCTGCTGGCGGTCCGGGCCGTCGCCGACCGACCGGGCCTCACCGTGGGGCTCGAGCCCCTGCTGGGCCTGTAGCCGTTCCAACCCTCCCGATCGTCATTCCGGCGGGGGCCGGAATCCACTTGGCAGCTTTCTCGCTGTCTCCAGCGCGCCCGCCTGTCGATCGTAGCCAGACACGAACAACAGTAGATAACCAGTAGTAACTAGTAGATAGTACAGGGAGCACCCTGTATTATTGTTGCCATGGAAAGTGCTCACGCTCAAGCTCGGCGGCGGCTCGACGACCGCTACGAGTCGGTCCGCCCCGTTGGCGATCTCGGGCGCCCCAACAAGGGGTGGATTCGGGCGGTCCGCGACGCCTTGGGTATGTCCGGAACCGAATTGGCCGCGCGCATGGGGGTGAGCCAGCAAGTGGTGTCCGAGATCGAACGCAACGAGCGGCAGGCGACAGCGCGGCTCGAGACCCTGGCGCGCGCCGCAGATGCCATGGACTGCGAACTCGTCTACGCCCTCGTACCGCGCACGACGCTGGAGGAGATCGTCCGCGCTCAGGCGCGGCGTCGAGCCGTCGGTCATCTCGCCCCTGTCATTCATCACGGGCGCCTGGAGAGCCAAGAGGTGTCCGATGACGAGATTGACGCTCTCGTGGAGGAACTCGCCTCGTGGTTCGCTGACCGTCGTGGTCTGTGGGCTGATGACGCGCAGACCGCGTGAATGACGCGCTCCTCCCACTCGGTGATGGACACACGGAGTTGTCCGGGGACGATCGTGTCGGGCTGATCCCCAGCTACATCGCCACTCGCGGTGACCGGTTCGCCGCGGAGCAACGCAACATCGCAGTTGCTCTGTTGCGACGCCCCCCATCGGCGGCTGATCTGCTCGATGATGGGTATCTCCGGGGTCTCCATCGGGACATGTTCGGCCAGGTCTGGGAGTGGGCAGGCCGGTATCGCCGGCTCGAGACCAACATCGGCATCGATCCGAAGCAGATCGCGGTCTCTGTGAGGATGCTCGTCCACGACGTACTCGCCTGGGTCGACAACGAGACCTACGAGCCCGACGAATTGGCGGTGCGCTTCCACCACCGACTCGTGGCGATCCATCCATTCCCGAACGGCAACGGCCGGCACAGCAGGGTCGCCGCGGAGTACCTCGTCATGGCCCTCGGCCGGCGGCGGTTCGGGTGGGGCGTCGGCCTTGTCGTCGACACCGAGGAGTTGCGCGCCATCTACCGCAAGGCGCTCCAGCGAGCTGACGCAGGGGACATCGACGAACTCCTGACCTTCGCCCGGAGCTAGCAGCGAACCCCTGTGCGCCGTCGAAGCGCATGGCTCGAGCAACCGACCGCGCCGACATCCCGTACCGGTTGATGCAGTCGAGGTCTGTTCGGGACGCGCCGTGGCTCGGGTGAATGACCATCTACGCACAGCTCGCTCGTCGAACGGGCGTCCTCGGATGAGGAGCCCCGGCATACTGGCGACCATGCGGCGGTTCCTGCGACCCTGGTGGGTTGTGTCGCACGTGCTGGTGCTGGCACTCCTGGTCGTGATGGTCAACCTGGGTTTCTGGCAGTTGCGGCGGCTGGAGGAGCGGCGCGATCTGAACGCCCTGCAGGCCGAGCGCACGGCGACCTCGGTGGTGCCCGTGGGCGACTTGGCCCTCGAGGGCGCCGAGTACCGGTTGGTCGAGGCGACGGGGCACTACCGCGTCTCCGACGAGGTGGCGGTGCGGAATCGCACCCTGAGCGGCTTTCCAGGCGTGTGGCTGCTGACCCCGCTGGTGCTGACCGATGGTCCGGCCCTCGTCGTCAACCGGGGATGGGTGCCGCAGTCCTCCAGCGATCCGGCGGCGCGGCCGCCGACCCTCGCCCCAGCCGGCGAGGTGGTCGTCCGGGGGATCGTGCGCTTCAGCGAGCAGCGGGTCGGCCTCGGCGTGGCCGACCCCGCCGATGGGCGCCTGGCGAGCCTGGCGCGTCCCGACATCGAGCGGTACGCCGCGCAGTTGGACTACCCGGTGCATCCCTTCTACCTGCAGCTCAACAGCCAGGATCCACCTCCCGGCGACTACCCGCTGATGGTTGCGCTGCCCGCGCCGACCGATGGTCCCCATCTCGGCTACGCCGTGCAGTGGTTCATCTTCTCCGCCATCGCCGTCATCGGCTACCCGCTGGTGCTGAGGCACGTGTCCCGCCGCCCCGATACCGCCGCTGTCGCCGGCGGGGTGGATCCCGAGGGGGGACCCGGCGAGGTCGCCTGAGGGCCGGCGGGCTGCGGGGGCCGCGAGGCCGTTCTGGATTTGCCGGATGCGAACGGATGTTCGATACTGGTCCGATGTCCAGCCCGGAGAACGCCCCGGAGAACACCCCCGCTGGGGACTCGTCCCGCAGCGGGCGGGATCACCTGCGACTCCTCGGCGAGCGGATCGCCCCGCTCGTGGGTGCTCGCGAGCGGACCCTGCCGGTGCTGGCCCCGCTGCGGGGCCTGTTTCCCGGCGGCGCCCTGCAGAGAGGGTGGGTGATCGCGACCGGCGGTGACGGCGCCACCTCACTGGCTCTCGCCGTTGCCGCAGGTCCGTCCGCAGCCGGCTCGTGGACCGCGGTGGTGGGGGAGGAGGGTCTCGGCCTCGCCGCGGCGGCCGAGACCGGGATGGTGCTCGAACGGCTCCTGGTGGTTGCCGCCCCTGAACCTCGTGGGGCCGCCGAGGCCGTCGCTGCGCTGGTGGGTTCGGTGGACATCGTGCTGCTGGGATCGGAGATCCGGCTGGGGGCGGCAGACCATCGCCGGCTGGCGGCCCGGCTGCGGGAGCGGGGATCGGTGCTGATCCGCCTCGGCGGCGATAGCTCGCAAGGCACGGAGGTGTGGACGGGCGGGGCGAGGTCGTCGAGCGGGAGGGCGAGCGACCCGCACGGCGCGGATGTGTGCCTGCGGGTCGTCTCGTCGCGCTGGAGCGGCCTGGGTGACGGCTGGGGTCTGCTGCGTTCCCGCCACGTGTCGGTGCAGGTCCAGGGGCGTGGCGCGATAGGCCGGCCACGTTCGGTCGATCTGTTGCTGCCCGGTCCGGACGGTTTGCCGGTCCTGCTGGAGCCCACCGCGGAGGATCCGGCCGTCCAGCCGGCCCCCGGCGTTGGCGAGGCGGTCGATCTGGCGGGATCCGGTGCCAAAGGTGCGGCGGTCGTCGCGTGAGCGGCCCGGTCCGCACGCTCGTCGCCTGCTGCACCCACTGGCCGGTGGTGGCTCTCGGGTACCCGCTCACCGAGCCGGTGGCGGTCGTCGTGGCGAGCCGTGTCGTGGCAGCCTCCCCGGCGGCTCGCAGCCACGGTGTGGTCCCGGGGCTCCGGTTGCGAACTGCGGCGGCTCGGTGCGTCGACCTCGTGGTGCGTGAACGCGATCTCGCCACCGAGGCCCGCGCCTTCGAGCCGGTTGTTGCGACCCTCGATGACGTCACTCCACAGGTGGAGGTGTCGCGCCCCGGTACGTGCGCTTTTGCTACTCAGGGCCCCTCCCGTTACTTCGGTGGCGACCGAGTCCTCGCCGAGATGGTCGTCGAGAGGGTGACACGGGCCCTCGCGGGGCGCACCGGGGTGCGGGTCGGTATCGCCGACGGTCCCTTCACCGCGGCGGTGGCCGCGGAACTCGCAGATCCGGTGTACATCGTCGAGGCGGTGGGGAGCGCCGCGTTCCTGGCGCCCCTGCCGGTCCGGATGCTGGATCGCCCCGAGCTCGCCGACCTGCTGGTTCGCTTGGGCATCGGCACTCTCGGAGCCTTCGCCGAGCTGCCCGCGGCCGACGTCCTGGCCCGGTTCGGTGAGGAGGGCCGGCACGCCCAGTGCCTCGCCACCGGGACCGATGAGCGGCCGCTCGCCCTCAGGTCACCTCCTGCCGACTGGTCGGTGAGCATCGAGATCGATCCGCCCGCTGATCGCCTGGACCGGGTGGCCTTCTGCGCCCGGGCCCTCGCCGAGCAGTTGCATCGACGTCTCGAAGGCGCCGGGGTGTCGTGCGTGCGGGTTGCCGTCGAGGCCGAGAGCGCAGAGGGCGAGAAGCTCGTGCGGCTCTGGCGTCACGAGGGGGGACTGTCAGCGGCGGACATCGCCGACCGGGTCCGCTGGCAGTTCGACAGCCGGCTCGGTGGCCCCGAGGGCTCCCGGCCGAGCGGCGGCATCGTCCGGCTGTCGCTCACCCCCGACCAGATCACCCCGGCCCAGGGTCGCCAGTTGGGGTTCTGGGGTGGCGAGGCCGAGGCGGACGAGCGGGCGATCCGGGTCGTCGCCCGTCTCTGCGGTCGCCTTGGTGTCGATGCGGTCCGGGTTCCGACCCGGCGCGGTGGCCGCCACCCCGACGAGCAATTCGCCCTGGTGCCGGCGGCCGTGGTGGATCTCCGGGACCGCCGGCTCGCCACCGGCGACCGTCCCTGGCCCGGCCGGCTGCCGGCCCCGTCGCCGTCGCGCCTCCCTCCCGTCCCGTGGCCCGTTGAGGTTCACGATGCGACCGGTGATGCGGTGCAGGTCACGGGCCGAGGGTCGATCTCGGCTCCACCGGCCCGGTTGGTGATCGGCGGGCGGTCCTCGGCGGTGGTCGCCTGGGCCGGACCGTGGCTCGTCGAGGAACGCTGGTGGGACCCCGGGAGCCGTCGCCGCCGGGCTCGCTTCCAGTTGCTCACCGACGACGGTCTGGCCTGCCTCGTGGTTCTTGAGCGGGGACGGTGGCGGGTGGGCGCCGTGTGGGATTGACAGAGACATAACCGAACATATATTCGTATACAGTACAGCAATGGGTTGGAACAACCCCAACGTCCCGTGGAGCGACATCGAGCGGGTACTCTCGGACCGGACACCGGGGGGCCGTCCCGTCGACATCTGGGCGGGCGATGGGAACGACAGTCCGGCGTGGTCGCGCAAGCGGGAGGCGTACCTGCCGCCGGACGATCTGGTTCCGTGCCGGGGATCGGTCCGCTACGCGGAACTGCACTGCCACTCCAACTTCTCCTTCCTCGACGGGGCCTCCCACCCCGAGGAACTGGCCACCGAGGCGGTCCGGCTCGGGCTCGAGGCGCTCGCCATCTGCGATCACAACGGTTTCTACGGCGTCGTCCGCTTCGCCGAGGCGGCCGGGGCCCTCGGGCTCCCGACGGTCTTCGGTGCCGAACTCACGCTGCCGCCGCAGGCGCCTCCCTCCTCGAAACCGGCGAAGCGCCGCCGCCGGGACGACCTGTCGCGCCCCGGGCCTCCCGATCCCGCAGGCGTCCACCTACTCGTGCTGGCCCGCGACCCCCGCGGCTACGCGCTGCTGGCGCGGGCCATCAGCGAGGGTCAGCTGGCGGGGCGCAAGGGGGCGCCCCGCATCGACTACGGCCGCCTCGTCGAACTCGGTGGATCGGGCACGGGCGACCACTGGCTGATCCTCACCGGGTGTCGCAAGGGGTCGGTGCCGCGGGCTCTGGCGACGGGGGGTGCGCCGGTCGCCCGCCGGGCGCTGGATCGGCTCACCGCCGACTTCGGTTCGTCCAACGTGGCCGTCGAGTTGTGGGATCACGGACTGCCCGGCGACTCGGTGCGCAACGACGCCCTCGCCGATCTGGCCGGCAGTGCCGGTGTGGCCCTCGTCGCCACCGGCAACGTGCATCACCATTCGGCGGATCGGCAGCGGCTCGCCGCCGCTGTGGCTGCGGTGCGGGCGCGCCGCAGCCTCGACGAGATCGACGGCTGGCTCCCCCCGGCCGGTCGGCACCTGCGCTCGGGCGCCGAACAGGCGGCACGCTTCGCCCGCTGGCCGGGGGCCGTCGAGAGGGCCGCGGACCTGGGGCGCCAGTGCGCGTTCGATCTGCAGCTCATCGTTCCCGCCCTGCCGCCCTACCCCTGCCCCGACGGTCTCGACGAGATGGGCTACCTGCGCCGCCTGGTCGCCACCGGCGGCACCCGCCGCTACGGGGAGCGCACCGCCGAGCGTGTCGCAGGGGCCTGGGCCCAACTCGACCGGGAACTTCACGTCATCGAGACGCTGGGGTTCTGCGGCTACTTCCTGGTGGTGTGGGACATCGTCGAGTTCTGCCGCCGCGCCGGCATCCTCTGCCAGGGTCGCGGCTCGGCGGCCAACTCGGCGGTGTGTTACGCCCTCGGCATCACCAACGTGGACGCCGTCTCGCTGGACCTTCTCTTCGAGCGGTTCCTATCCCCCGAGCGCGACGGGCCGCCCGACATCGACGTGGACATCGAGAGCGGCCGCCGCGAGGAGGTCATCCAGTACGTCTACGACCGCTACGGGCGCCATCGGTGTGCCCAGGTGGCCAACGTCATCACCTACCGGTCCCGCTCGGCGGTCCGTGACATGGCCCGGGCGCTGGGCCACGGGGCCCCTCGGGGGGATTCCCTCTCCAAGCTGATCGACCATCGGCGAGGTATCCAGCAGGAGGCGGCCGACCCCGAGAGCCCGATCCCCGCCCCGGTACTCGAACTGGCCGCCGAGATCGAGCACTTCCCCCGCCACCTCGGGATCCATTCCGGGGGCATGGTCCTATGCGACCGGCCCGTGATCGAGGTGTGTCCCGTGGAGTGGGGGCGTATGAAGGGCCGCAGCGTCCTGCAGTGGGACAAGGACGACTGCGCCGCGGTGGGGCTGGTGAAGTTCGACCTGCTGGGGCTCGGGATGCTGTCGGCGCTGCGCTATGCCATCGACCTCGTCGCCGAATGTGACGGTGCGACGATCGATCTCGCCGCCCTGCCCCAGGACCCCGAGGTCTACGAGATGCTCTGTGCGGCCGACACGGTCGGCGTGTTCCAGGTCGAGTCGCGTGCGCAGATGGCCACGCTGCCCCGGCTCAAACCTCGCTGCTTCTACGACCTCGTCGTCGAGGTGGCTCTGATCCGGCCCGGCCCCATCCAGGGCGGCTCGGTCCATCCCTACATCCGGCGTCGAGATGGCACCGAGGCGGTCACCTACCCGCATCCGCTACTGCGCAAGGCACTCGCCAAGACCCTCGGCGTGCCGCTCTTCCAGGAGCAACTCATGCAGATCGCCATCGACGTGGCGGGGTTCACCGCCGCTGAGGCCGACCGGCTCCGCGGTGCGGTCGGGTCGAAACGCAGTCACCAGCGGCTGGAGCAGCTGAAGGGCCGGTTCTTCGAGGGCATGCGAGCCAAGGGCATCGGCGACGACGTCGGCGAGCAGATCTGGCGGAAGCTCGACGCCTTTGCCAACTACGGTTTCCCCGAGAGCCACGCCGTGTCGTTCTCGTACCTGGTCTACGCCTCGTCGTGGATCAAGTACCACTACCCGGCGGCGTTCTGCGCCGCTCTGCTGCGGGCCCAACCGATGGGGTTCTGGTCGCCCCACACCCTGGTTGGCGACGCCCGCCGTCACGGGGTCGTCGTGCGCACCCCTGACCTCAACGCCTCGGCGGCGGTGGCCGGCCTGGAGCGGGCGGAGGACTCCACCGGCGGCTGGGCGGTGCGGCTGGGCCTCGGCGACGTGCGGGGGGTCGGCGAGAAACTGGCCGCCGAGATCGACGCCGGTCGCCCTTACTCCTCGGTGGAGGACCTGCGCCGCCGGGTGCCGGCCACCTCGGCCGCGGCGCTGGAGGCGCTCGCGGTAGCCGGAGCCTTCGGCTGCTTCGGCATCGACCGCCGCTCAGCGCTGTGGACCGCGGGGGCACTGGCCCGGGTGGGCACCGACCACTTGCCCGGCATCGTCGGAGGGGAGCAGGCGCCCCCGCTACCGGCGATGTCGCCCGCGGAGGTGTCCCGAGCCGACCTCTGGGCAACCGGGGTGGCGCCCGACGGTCATCCCACCCGCTTCATCCGGGATCGACTCGCCGCCGCCGGGGTCGTGACGGCGGCCGATCTGGCCAACCGGGCCGCCGGCGAGCGGGTGCTCGTGGGGGGAGTGGTGACCCATCGCCAGCGTCCCGCCACCGCCGGTGGTGTCACCTTCCTGAGCCTCGAGGACGAGACCGGGTTGATGAACGTGGTGGTCTCGCGGGGTTGCTGGCAGTACCACCGCAAGGTGGCAACCGGGGCGCCGGCGTTGCTGGTCCGAGGGCGGCTCGAGAGTTCCGAGGGGGTGCTGAACGTGGTCGCCGAGAGGCTCGAAGCGCTCCCCGTCGCCCGAACTCCCGCCTCCCGGGACTTCCGTTGAGCCGCTCGGCGCACCGCGCACCGCCAGCCGGCGGCAGGTAGCCTCGGCGTCATGGCACCCTCCAGCGGCGCGACGCCGCGTTTCGGCCGCGTCGTCACCGCCATGGTGACGCCGTTCACCGACGACGGCGCCTTGGATCTCGATGGTGCCGTCGAGCTGGCCCGCTGGCTGGTGGCGTGTGGCAACGAGGGGCTCGTGGTGGCGGGAACGACCGGTGAGTCGCCGACCCTCAGCCACGACGAGCAGATCGACCTCATCGCCGCGGTCGTCGAGGCCACCGACGTGCCGATCCTGGCCGGGGCGGGCAGCAACGACACAGCCGCTGCCGTGGAGTTGACCGAACGGGCCACCGCGGTCGGCGCCGCCGGCATCCTGTCGGTCACCCCTTACTACAACCGCCCGCCGCAGGCCGGCCTGGCCGGGCATTTCCGGGCCGTCGCCGCCGCCACCGACCTCCCCGTGATCATCTACGACATCCCCGTGCGCACCGGTCGCAAGGTCGGCACCGCCACGCTGCTGTCGCTGGCGCACGACGTGGACAACATCGCCGGCATCAAGGACGCCGCCGGCGATCCCGCCGAGACCGGACGCCTCATCGCCGCGGCTCCTGAGGGATTCGAGGTCTACAGCGGCGACGACGGCCTGACGCTGCCGTTGCTGTCGGTCGGGGCGGTCGGCGTGATCGGCGTGGCGACGCACTGGACCGCCGCCGAGCACGTGGCGATGTTCGACGCCTGGGAGAGCGGCGATGCTGCCACCGCCCGGGCGATCAACGCGGCAATGGGCCCGTCGTTCGACTACGAGACCGGTGACGCGGCGCCCAACCCGATTCCCACCAAGGCGCTCCTGCGGGTGCTCGGCCGTCCTGCCGGCCCGTGCCGCCCGCCCATGGATGCCGAGCCGGCGGGCCTGGCGGACGACGCCCGAGCCGTGCTGGCGACCACTCGCCTGGGCCGGGAGCTCGGTTTTGGCTGACGAGGTCCGGGTCACCTTCCTGGGCGGCCTCGGCGACATCGGCCGCAACTGCGCGGCCATCGAGACCGGCGGGGCGCTGCTGCTGCTGGACTGCGGGCTGATGTTCGCCAGCGACGACCGTCCCGGCGTGGACTCGGTCGTACCGGACCTCTCCTACGTCTTCGAGCGGGCCGACCGAGTCGTGGGGTGCATTGCCACACATGGCCACGAGGACCACGTCGGAGCGCTCGGCCAACTGCTCGCCGAGGTGCCGTGTGACATCTACGGCTCGCCCTTCACGCTGGGGCTCGCCCGCCGCCGCGTTACCGAGTCCGGCTACGCCAACCGTGCCCGGCTGATACCGGTCAGCGACGGCGAGCGGGTGCGCATCGGCCCCTTCGCATGCGAGTTCATCCCCGTGACCCACTCCGTGCCCGGAGGCGTCATCACGGCCATCGGCACGCCGCAGGGGGTGCTGATGCACTCCTGCGACTTCAAGCTGGACTTCTTCCCGGTGGACGGCCGTCGCACCGACCTGGCCCGTATCGGGGCCATCTCGCAGGATCCGGGCGTGCGGCTCCTGCTGGCCGACTCCACCAACTCCGAGCAGCCGGGCAGCTCCCGCTCCGAGAGCGAGATGGGGCCCGTGCTGACCGGCGTGTTCGCCGCCGAAGCGGGCCGGCGCATCGTGACGGCGTGCTTCGCCAGCCACCTGCACCGGGTGCAGCAGATCATCAACGCGGCGCTGGCCACCGGACGCAAGGTGGCCACTCTCGGGTTGTCGATGAAGAAGAATGTGGCCCTCGGCCGCGAGTTGGGTCTGCTGAAGGTGCCCGACAGCGCCGTCGTGGACATCGGCGCCACCGCCGGCATAGCGCCGGGGGAGCTGTGCGTCATATCCACAGGTTCGCAGGCCGAGGAGCGCTCGTCGCTGGCGTCCGCGGCCGCCGGCGACAGCCGCTGGATCGACATCGGCCCCGACGACACCGTGGTGCTGAGTTCCAACCCCATCCCCGGCAACGAGACCCGCGTCAGTCGCATGATCAACGATCTGCTCGAGCGGGGCGCGCGGGTCGTGCACTCGGGCGAGATCGAGATCCACACCTCCGGCCACGGGCGCCAGGACGAGTTGGCGGCGCTGCACCAGACCGTGTCGCCGGAGTGGTTCGTGCCGGTGCACGGCGAGGTGCGCCACATGCGCGCGCACGCCGCACTCGCCCGACGGCTGGGCATGCCGGCCGAGCGGGTGCTGCTGGCTCGCGACGGTGACCAGGTGGTGCTCGCCGACGACGGCCTGCACGTCCGCCCCGGGGTGAGTACCGGCGACCACGTGCTGGTGCACGGACCGTTCAGCGGGCCCGATAGGGGGGTCTTGGGCGAGCGGCTGATCCTGGGGAAGCAGGGTGTGGTGATGGCCACAGTGGTTGTGGACTTCGACGCGGCCACCCTGGTCGGCGAGCCGCGGGTCACCAGCCGAGGCTGGCTCGACGAGTCCGACGCCGACCCCATCGAGGTGGAGATGGAGGGGGCGATCGCCAGCGCCGTGCGCGACCTCCTGCGCAACGAGCCCGGGGCCGAGTCCGCCGACGTGCGCCGGGTGGTGCGCCGCACCGCGGGCGCGCTCGTGGCCAACCGCTCCCAGCGCCGCCCCATGATCGTCCCCATGGTGGTGCCGTCGGCCTAATTCGATTGAACGTCGTTCAGTTGATTTACCTGTAGTATCATGCCCTGTGAAGCCGGATCACCGCGTCCGTCCCGGAGAGGATGTTCTTGAGCGTCTGATCGTCCTGCCCGTTGCAGTGCTCGCCGGCCTGGACACCAAGAACATGGACGAGATGCTCCCTGCTCGGCTTCGAGCCGACCTGCGCCGCTTCGCCGCCGACACCGGTAAGGCTCTCGATGACTTGGACTCCCTGGGTCGTCTGGGCGAGCTGGCCACGCTGGCTTGCTCGCCTGCCTCCGTGCTGACCGACCCGAACGTCGCCGAGACGCTGGCAGAGCTGCCCGCCGACAAGCTCGCGGCTCTGGCGGATCGCGCCGCGGTCGTGCTGGCGGACCTTCCCACCGAAGTGTTGACGGCCGTGACCGCCCTGCCGGCCGACTCGGCCGTCGACACGGCCGCGCTGTCGGCGCGGATGGCGTTGCGAGAAGCCGAACTGGTTGGCGAACAGGACGGCGGCTGGGCGTGGCTCGACTACGAACTGAGCGCCCGCACCGCCGCGGCGCTGGCCTCTCTGCCCGCCGACAAGCGAGAGGTTCTGCGGCGACTCGGCACCTTGCCCGCTGCGGGTCTGGGCGAGTGGGGATCGACTCCGATGCAGGCGGCACGGCGCCTCGATGACCTCACCGATGTCGACATCTCTCTCCTGAAACGCCTGGTCACCCTCGACCCGGTCCAACTGACCACCTTGCGCATGCTGGGTCGGCGAGGTCATGCGGCCCGTCTCGAAGCTCTGGCCCGCCTCGCCGGCCTGCCCGACGAGACTCTCGCCGCCCTGCATCGCCTGGGCGTGTTGGATGCCGACATACTGCCCCTGCTGCGCCAACCGCTCGTGATGAGTCATCGCGCCAACCAGATGATGGACGTGACCGCACTGATCGACCTGGCGGATGTTCCTGAAGCCGACCTGCACGCCGTCAGTGAGTTGACCATGCGGGCCGGAACCCCGAACGCGGTGCCGGACACCAACACGGTGCTCGCCGTGTGGCTTCTCGGCGGCCTGGGTGACGACGTCCTGCATCGCCTGTCCGAACTGTCGGCCGCCGACGCCCTCGACATCCTGTCCGCCAACGACCCCACCTGCCTCTCGGCCGAGGAGCGGGCTGAGTTGGGTGCCGACGAGTTATCGGGTCGGGATCCTGCGGGATCGATCTACCAGTTGGCCGCCCTGCGAAGGTTGCACGTTCACCGTGGCGGCTTGGAGGACGACACGATGGACCTCCTGCGGCGCATGGGAGCCATGGGCGAGCGCACCATTCGCACCCTGACCTTCCAGGCCAAGATCGGCACGCTCGACGGCTGGGGCGTCTTCAACAACGCTCTCGACCAGGGCGGCCTCCCCGACAACGTTCGGGCCGAGTTGATCGCTCGGGCCTGCACGACGCTGGCTGCGGGCTACCACTTCAGCGGATTGGCCAACGTCTGGAGCGGGATTCGCCCGTTGGCCGTCGCGTCGGCCATGCTGGGCACCGACGGCCATCCCACTCCGTTGTCCTCCAGCGCCGCCCCATGATCGTCCCCATGGTGGTGCCCTCGGGCTGGAGCGGACAGCTTCGGCAGTCGCTGAAGGTCCGTACCCGTCCCGTTGCCGCTATGGCGCCTCGGGGGCGCGGCGGGCGGTGGCCAGGGTCCAGCGGCCGCGCAGCGCGAGCGGCTTCCGCCCCAGCCGGGCGATGGAAGGAACGTGCTCGGCCAACTCCAGCATCGAGACGATGCGACCGGTCCAGTCCACGGGCTGCTCGAGCATCCAGATCGCCCCGTCGGCCGCCGTGGGGGGGTCGACCCAGGTGGAGTGGTCGGCGTTGGGGAAGTTCGAGAGGTTCCCCTCGGTCGCCACCGGCCAGTCGATCCGGTAGCAGTTGACGGCGATGTTCTCCCGCTGAAGGATCGCCGCCACCGAGATCGTCAGGTACTCCATGCCGGCCTTGGACATGCCGAACGCCATTGCGTCGGGGAAGTAGGCGCTGGAGGTGCTGGTGCCGATGTTCAGAATGCGGCCCCCCTCCGACCCCCTCCCGAGGTAGCTGCGGGCCAAGCGGGACGTCATGAGCGGCGCTCGCGCGTTCACCCGCATCACCACGTCGTAGCGCTTCATCTCGATGTCCAGATCGCCGGGGAAGCTCACCGCAGCGTTGTTGACGAGCATGTCGAGTCGACCGAACCGCTCCAGCACGCTCTCGAACATGCCGAGAATCTGGGTATCCCGAGCGAGGTCGCAGGGAGCTGCCAGACCGAGGCCCCCCGCATCGGTCACGGCGCGGGCGGTCTCGTCCACCGTGCCGGGCAGCGCGAGGGGCTTGTTGTCGGTGGAGCGCGCGACGCACGCCACCATCGCACCGCGCCGTCCCAGTTCGATGGCGATGGCCTTGCCCAAGCCGCGGCTGGCGCCGGTCACGATGACCGACTTCCCCGCGAAGTTCATGGAACCAACCTAATCGGCTGGTCACAGCACCACGCCAGGCGCGCTAAGAGTCGAGCGTCGCCCGGGTCGCACTCGCTATCGTCCAGCGTCCCGTCGGGGTGAACGGATCCTGGCCCAGTCGGGCAATGGAGGGCACGTGCTCTGCCAGCGCCAGCATGGGGACGATGCGACCCGTCCAGCCCACAGGCTGTTCGAGCATCCAGATCGCCCCGTCGGCCGCGGTGGCGGTGTCGGCCCAGGCGGAGTGGTCGGCGCCGGGGGCGTTCATCACGTAGCCCTCCGAGGCCACCTGGACGTCGATCCGGTAGCAGTTGACGGCGACGTTGCTCGCCCGCAGCACCGCCGCGGAGGTGACCGTGAGGTGCTCGAGTGCAGCCTTCGACATGCCGTAGGTCATCATCGTGGGGAAGTAGCCGGTGGCGGTGACCGAGCCCACGTTGAGGATGCGTCCCCCGTCGGGAGCCACCGCCAGGTGCGGCTGCGCGAGCCGGGTGGCGAGCAGTGGCGCTCGAACGTTGATGCGCATGAGCACGTCGAATCGCTTCATCTCGATGTCGAGATCGCCGCCGAAGGTCACCGCTGCGTTGTTGACCAGCATGTCCAGCCGGCCGAAACGTTCCATGGTCACGTCAACGAGGCGCGCGACGTCATCGTCGCTGGTCAGGTCGCATTGCACGGCGACGCCCTGGCCTCCGGCCTCGGTCACCGCTCGGGCGGTCTCGTCCACTGTGCCCGGCAGCCGCAGCGGGTTTGTGGCGCTGGCACGTGCGGCGCAGACGACGAGCGCTCCCCGCCGTCCCAGTTCGGTGGCGATGGCCTTACCCACGCCGCGACTCGCACCGGTCACGATGACGGACTTTCCCGCGAAGCTCACCCGCGCACGCTAACTGGCTCGGCGCTCCGATGCGGCTGCCGGCCTGCCCAGAGGATGCACGCAGCGGCGAGCACGCCGTAGCAGAGGTACCCAAGCGAAAGCGGCGTCACCGACCCCTGTATCAGATTGTTGGTGATCGACGACAGTAGGGCGGCTACGGCAAGGGAGACGGCGCCGATGACGGCCGAGGCGGTCCCGGCGATCTCGCCCATCGGTTCCATGGCCAGGGAGTTGCAAATGGGGGTGATCACGACGTGGAGGGCGTTCAGCCCGGTCAGCACGGCATACCAGGCCCAGAACGACGGGACGCCGTTGCCCGCCAGGGAGATCGCCACCAGCGCCGACCCCCCGACCGCATGGGCGACGATCGCCATCCGCAAGACCCTCACCGAGCCGAGTGCGCCGATGGTCCGGGCACTGCCCAGCGCGGTCACCGCCATGACCGCCGCGCTGGCGCCGAACAGCAGAGCGAACTGCCCGCTGCGGCCGTACACGTCGCCGAGTAGCAACTCGAGGCTGGCGAGGAAGGCCGTGAACGCGCTCAACTCGAAGGTCAGGGCCAAGCCGTAACCCAGGGTGACGCGGGTGCCGACGATGGTGCGGAAGGCCGCCGAGAGGCGTTTGATGTCGAGTGGCAGCCGGTGACGGGGGTCGAGGGTCTCGTCGAGGCGGAGCAGCCACAGCGCCAGTGCCACCGCAGTCACGACGGAGAAGCCGAACACCCACCGCCACGTCCCGCTCAGCAACAGAAGCTCCCCGAGCCCCGGCCCGAGGATCGGGGCGATCAGGAACACCGCGATGATCAGCGACATCACCCGTGCCATGCGGTCGCCCACATACCGGTCGCGGGTGATCGTCAGTGCCATGACACGCGAGGCGGCGGCGCCGAATCCCCAGACGACGCGGCTCGCCAGCAGGAACCCCAGCGAGGGTGCCAGCGCGGAACCCGCTGCTCCTGCCACGTACAGGGCCAGCCCCGCATACAGCGTCGGCTTGCGCCCGAACCGGTCGGCGAGAGGTCCGAAGACGAGCTGCGCGCACCCGAGTCCCAGCAGGTAGAGGCTCACCGTCCAGGAGAGGGTTGTGGAGTCCGCCGGTAGTCCGAACGCATCGCGGATCTCGCCGAGTGCGGGCAGCATCACGTCAACGCCCAAGGCGGTACTGGCGGTGATGGCTGCCATGAGCGCGATGAACTCGCGCTCGCCCATGCGCCGAGCCTTCATGCGGGCGCCGGCTATGGGTGAGACCTGGCTTCCGGTGACGGCGTGGAGGTCCCCCTGCCGTCAGGCTGGGCGGCGTCGGATTGAACCGCGGTCAGCGGAAAGTGGCAGGCGACGAATCGCCCCGGCGAGACCGCGCGCAGCTCGGGGACCGCCTCGGCGCAGAGTTCGGTCGCCCGGTCACAACGCGTGCGGAAGCGGCAGCCCGAGGGCGCGTCGAACGGCGAGGGCGGGTCGCCGGGCAGGGCGTCCTCCTCGATGGTCGCGCCGCCCGGGTCGAGTTGGGGGATCGAGGCCAGCAGGGCCTCCGTGTAGGGGTGAGCGGGGCGCTCGAAGATGGCATCGGTCGGTCCGATCTCACAGATCCGGCCGAGGTACATCACGCAGACCCGGTCGCTGATGCTCTTCACCACCGCCAGGTCGTGGGCGATGAACAGCATGGTCAGGCGGTAAAGGTCCTTCAGGTCCTCCAGGAGGTTCAGGATCTGGGCCTGGATGGACACATCGAGGGCGGACACCGGCTCGTCGCAGATGAGGACCCGCGGGTCGAGCGCCAATGCCCGGGCGATGCAGATCCGCTGGCACTGGCCGCCGGAGAACTCGTGCGGGCGGCGGCTGCCCACCTCGTCGAGATCCATGCCGACGCTGTACAGAACGGCGCGTACTCGGTCGATGGCCGAGGCGCTTCCGTCGGTGCCGGTGCCCGCTCCGCTGTCGACGTCCGAGCCCCCGTCGAGGTGCTCGGGCCAGATGTCGAGTCCCTCGCGCACGATGTCGCTGACGTGCCGGCGCGGGTTCAGCGAGGCGATGGGGTCCTGGAAGATCATCTGCAGGCGCGTGCGGATCCGCCGCAATTCCTCGCCTCGCAGCGTCGTCAGGTCCACGCCGTCGAAGACGACCTGCCCTGCCGTGGGGCGGGGGAGTTGCAGCACCGCACGGGCGGTCGTGGACTTGCCGCAGCCGGACTCGCCGACCAGTCCCAGGGTCTCACCGGTGGCCACGTCGAAGCTGACGCCGCTCACGGCGCTCACCTTGCGCCCCCGGCCTGCGGAATACTCCACGTGGAGGTCGGTGACCTGCAGGAGCACCTCGTCGGCGGGCCGCAGGTGAGCGGTGCCGATGCCGGCCATCAGAGCGCTCCTCGGCCGGCGGCCGCAGGCTCGTTGACCAGTGCCAGACCGGCGGCTGTCCGGCCGGCGGCGCGATTGGCGGCCGCGGCGCTCTCGCCCTCGGCCGTGCCGGCGGGGTAGAAGCAGGCGAAGCGATGGTCGGTGGCTTCGGTGCCGGCGAGAGGGGGGGTCTCGTCGAGGCACCGTGGTTGCGCATGGGCGCAGCGCGGCGCGAAGGCGCAACCGGGCGGCAGCGTGGCCAGGTCGGGCGGGCGCCCCTGGATGATCCGCAGCCGCGTGTGGCTGGGGTGGGCGAGCTTCGGGATCGACTCGAACAGGGCCTTCGTGTAGGGGTGGCGCATCTCTGTGAAGAGCTGCAGCGTCGAAGCCCGCTCCACGATCCGTCCGGCATACATGACGATGAGGTCGTCGGTCCGTCCCGCCACCACGCTGAGATCGTGCGTGATGAGGATCATCGCCATCCGGTGCTGCCGCCGCAGCCGGTCCAGGAGATCCAGGATCTGCTTCTGCACGGTCACGTCCAGCGCCGTGGTGGGCTCATCGGCGATCAGCAGCTTCGGCTCGCAGGCGAGGGCGATGGCGATCATGACCCGCTGCTGCATCCCGCCGGAGAGCTGGTGCGGGTACTCCCGCAGGCGCCGGCCGGGGTCGGCGATGCCGACCTGCTCCAGCAGTTCTCGCGCCCGGCGCATGGCGGCGTCGCGCGAGAGTTTGCGGTGATAGCGAAGCCCCTCAGCGATCTGCCGGCCGACCTGCATCACCGGGTTCAGCGAGGTCGTCGGATTCTGGAAGACCATCGACGCCTCCACGCCCCAGACGTGACGGCTCTCCTTGCGGCTCAGCTTGCGGACGTCGCGCCCGTCGAGCAGGACTCGACCGGTGCTCTGCGACGAGCCGGGCGGCAGCAGGTTCATGATCGAGCGCGCGGTGGCGGACTTGCCCGAACCCGACTCGCCCACGACGCCAAGTGTCCGGCCGCTGTGCACGCTGAACGACACGCCGTCGACCGCCTTGAGTTCGCCCCGGTCGGTGGCGAACGACGTGCACAGATCCTCGACGACGAGTGTGGGGTCCTCCTGGCGAGGGTTCATCGGCGCCCCGGCAGGGCCTTCGCGCAGCGCGAGGTCAGAGCAGCCCGAGGACGGTCTTCGGCGGCCGGCTGATGACTGCCCGCTCGCCGCGAACCACGACGGGGCGCTGCATGAGCCGTGGGTGCGCAACCAGCAGATCGATGACCTGCTCGGCACTCCGGGCGTCCTCGTCGGTCAGCCCGAGATCGTTGAAGTGCTTGTCGCGACGCACCAGGTCGGACGGATCGTTCTCCAGGATCGCCAGCAGGGCGGACAGCGCGGTGCGGTCGAGGGGATTCTTGAGGTAGTGAACGACGTCGAACTCGACGCCTCGCTCCCGCAGCAAGTCGAGAGTGGTGCTGGAACTGCCTCAACCGGGGTTGTGGTACACGAGGATGTCGGTCATGGGCGAACCTTAGCGGACCACCTCCGGGAGATCACCGAACCGCTCCCGGTCAGCCATCCAGTCCCCAGGCGGGGCGGATCACACCCCAGACTGCCTCGGCGAGGCGATCCCCGCCGGCAATGGTGAGGTGGACGCCGTCTTCGCGGCGCAGCCGGACGCCGTCGATCTCGTCGGCGTAGCTTTCCCGCTCGTCGCTGAAAAGCGCCCAGGTGTCCACGAACGTGACCTGGGGATGCTCGGCGGCCACCTCCTCGTACACCTCGTTCATGCGGGCCAGCCCGCCCGACAGCCGCGACTCGCGGACCGGAGGCTGGCCCACCCACACCGTCTGGGTGTCCGGCTGGCTCAGCAGCGTCATGATCAGGTCGACGCGCTGGCGGTACAACTCGAGCCACTCGTCGCCGAAGCGGTCCAGGATCTCGCCCTCGTACTCGACGTTCTGGAAGTCGTTGGCCCCGAAGAGGACCACGATCACGTCGGGCAGGCTCTCGGTCAGCACGCCGGCGAGGTGCTGCGACCAGTCGAAGAAGTCCGGACGTGACAGTCCGGTGGCCGGGCGCGGGTCGAGATCGATACGCACGAGATCGGCAGGGGTGACCCGTGCCAGGCCCTCGCCCAGGTCACGGCTGATGGAGTCGCCGCCGACGTACATCGCCAGGCGATGGTCCGCGTCGGGGACGCGGGGGGCGTCGAACAGGGGCGGCTCGGTGATGCCGTCCCCGGCCATGGACGTGGTTGTGGTCTCCGCGTCGGTGGGATCGGCCTCTTGTGGAGTGGTCGTATCCGTCGGCGGTTCGGTGAGGCCTGCCGGGACATAGCCCGGCGGGCAATCCGTGGGATCGCCGGGCTCGGTCTCGCTCCCGGTTCTCGCACCGTCCGGCTCGTCGTCCCCGAGTTCGGGGACGACGAGCTCGTCGTCGGAGTCCTGTGCCGGGCTGGAGTCGTCGGAGCCCTCCGGCTCGGTTGTGGTGTCGGTGGTGTCGCGATCGTCGCGCCCGTCGGCCTGATCGAGGGGTTCGCTCCCGTCGTCGGTGGTGTCGGGATCGTCGCGCCCGTCGGCCTGCTCGAGGGATTCGCTCCCGTCGTCGGTGGTCGGTTGTGGAGCGGCGTCCTCCTCGGGAACGCAGTCGACTCCCTCAACCGACGTGATGATGCCGTCCTGCAGTGGACCCGTATCAGGGTCGCTCTCGTCGGGCGGCGCCGGGGTGTCCGCGGCGGTCGCGTCGTCGTCTGCAGTGATGGTCGGTTCCTCCTCCCGCGCGCCGTCGGGCTCCGGCGGAGTCTCGGGCGCTGCTAAGGCGGTCGCGCGGGCTCGGGCGATCAGAGCCTCGACGTCGTAGACCTCTTCGGTGCCGTCCAACGCGGCGGCGAGTTCGGTGGCGGGGCGGTTCAATGACAGGAGGTGCGCAACTCGGTCGGCCGCCTTGGCGGCGCCCAGCGCCACGTCACGCTGGGTGCTCAGGGGCTGGCGCTCGGCGAGCCCCACGAGGGCGCCGGAGCCCAACAGCGCGCCCACCCCAAGGGCCACGATCACAGCCAGGATGATCTGGCGCGGGCGCAACGGTCGGCGCCGGTCGCGCCGCGGTCCGCTCGTTGCCACCGGTCGGATCGGCGGCCAGGGTGGCGGCTCGCCCGACGACGCGCCGTGGGGTGGTCTCGCGCCCGCGGCGCGAGGCTCGCTCCGAGTTGGCTCGGACGCTCCGGGCGCTCGGCCCGATGGCCCCCCCGGGGGCGGCCTTCGGGGCGGACGCGGCGGTGTACTCGGGGGCGGGGAGGAGTCGCGGGGCGGTGGGCGGCGGGTCATGGCTCAGAACTGGAAGTAGATGAAGGGCGCCACGCCCTCCGGTCCGAACTGCTCGAGGACCACCAGCCAGAAGGCGAACGCCAGAGCGGTCACGACCACGGGGAGGTGGCTGGCGGCCCTGATGCTGTGCTCGCTGGCGGCCCGGGGCCAGAAGTGCGAGGCGAGCATCGCTCCTATCACTGCCACCGGCACCCACGTCAAGCCGCTGGATTCGGTCGGTGATCCACTGAAGAGTCGCCGCAGCAGGTCTCCGACGGTGCTCAGAGACTCGGCGCGGAACAGGATCCAGCCGAAGCAGACGAAGTGGAAGGTGGCGAGCCAGGCGATGACGGGGTGGAGCCGCAGTCCCATGCGCCGCTCGACCAGCAGGCCGAGGCCGTGGAAGGCTCCCCACAGCACGAAGGTCCAGGCGGCGCCGTGCCACAGGCCTCCGAGGAGCATCGTGAGGAACAGGTTGCGGTCGCGGCGCCGCTCGCCGCCCCGATTGCCGCCGAGGGGGATGTACAGGTAGTCCCGCAGCCAGCGCGACAGCGACATGTGCCACCGTCGCCAGAAGTCCTGGATCGTCGCCGCCCGGTAGGGCTGGTCGAAGTTGTCCGGCAGCCGGATGCCCATCAGGAGCGCCACCCCGATGGCGATGTCGGTGTACCCGCTGAAGTCCGCGTAGATCTGCACGGCGTAGCCGTAGACCCCCAGCAGTACCTCCAGGGAGGAGAACCGGTCGGGGAAGGCGAACACGTCGTCCACCAGCGCCTCGGCGAGATAGGTCGCCACCACCATCTTCTTGAACAGGCCGGCGGCGATGAGGGTCACCGCCCGTGTGAAGTCGGTGTGGCGCAGGGCTCGCGGCTCGTTGAGCTGGGGGATCAACTCGTTGGCCCGGACGATCGGTCCGGCTACGAGCTGGGGGAAGAACGCCAGGTAGACGGCGAAGTCCAGCGGCTTGGCCGGCTCGGTGTCGCCCCGGTACACGTCGAGCACGTAGCTGATGGCCTGGAACGTGAAGAACGAGATCCCCACCGGCAAGATGATGTTCAGCAGTGGCAGGTTGGCGGAGACGCCCAAGCCCTCCAGAGCGTTCTCGGCGCTGTCCACGAAGAATCCCGCGTACTTGAAGAACCCCAGCGAGGCCAGGTTCGCTCCCACCGCGACGCTCACGACCGCCCGCCGTGCGCCCGGGCGCTGCAAGCGGCCCAACCACGTCGCCGCCGCCTGATTTACCACCGTCGACGCCACGATGAGCCCCACGAAGCGTGCGTCCCAGTAGCCGTAGAAGACGTAGCTGGCGGCCAGCATGAACAGCTTCCACCAGGCGCGGCGTCCCGGCATGAGCCACCCCACCGTCAGCACCACCACGAAGAAGAGGGCGAACGTGAAGGTGGGGAACAGCATGTGAGGTCGGGTTTCGGGAGGGGGAGCTTCGCGTCCGGCGGCGGTTCACACCACCGCTCAGCAAGCTACTAGCGCCACCCTCGCGGCCTGCGGAACTGCGTGGCTGCCCGGCGGGGCCGCCGGTGGCGTGTCGGTCAGGGGTGGGGCGGCGTTGGGCCGGTGTAGCGGGCGCTTGGGCGGATGATCTTGTTGTCGGCGGCCTGCTCGAGCAGGTGGGCACCCCAGCCGACGATGCGGCTGGTGGTGAACGTGGGGGAACGCCTCCTGGGGGACCGGCCAGGTGCAGCACCACGGCGGCGTAGTACTCCACGTTGGTGACGATGACGGCGTTGGGTCTCCATGCGCGCAGCGCGGCCAGCAGCCGGGACTCGATGGCAATCGCCCGTTCGACGAGATCGCCGCCAAGCTCCACTGCGGTTTCTCGCAACGTTTCCGACCGGGGGTCGTCGGCGCGGTACACGGCGTGGCCGAACCCCATGATCTTGCCGCCGGCCGCCAATTCGCCCTCGATCCATGCCTCGGCGTTATCGGGGTCGCCGATGGCATCCAGCATGTCGAGCACCCTGCTGGGCGCGCCACCGTGCAGGGGGCCTGACAGCGCGGCCAGCGCGCCACTCATCGCGCCGGCCACGTCGGCGCCGGTGCTCGTGATGACCCGGGCCGTGAACGTCGACGCATTGAAGCCGTGGTCGGCGGTCAAGCTGAGATAGATCTCCACCGCGCGGGCCTGCTCGGGCCGGGGCGTCCGGCCGAGGGTCATGCGGAGATAGTCGGCACCATGCGACAGCGCCGGGTCGGGTGCCAGCGGCTCGGCGCCCGACCGGATGCGGTTGATGGCGCCCATCACCGTCGGCGTCACGGCGATCGCTCGCAGCACGGCGTTTCGCCGCTCGCCGGGTGTGAGATCCAGGGTGGGCCGCGCATCGACGACCAGGCTCAGCGCGCTGCGCAGGATCGACATGGGGGGAAGGTCGGTTCCGGCGAGGGTGGCGACAAGTTCCGAGGCCTCGGAGGTGAGGCTGCGGGCCTCACCCAATTCCGCTCGGAAGGCGGCCTCGGTGGCCGGATCGGGCAGGGAACCTTCGAGCAGGAGGTGAGCGACCGCGTCGAAGGAGTGCTCCCGGGCGAGCACTGTGGCGTCATGGCCGCGGTAGTGGTACCAACCCTCCTCGCCCCGGACCGTACCGACGGCGGTGTCCGCCACGATCAGGCCCTTGAGCCCCGGTGGGGCGACATTGGGGGGAGGGCTCGCGACTGTATTCACTGCGGCCATGATGGGTACTCGGCAGCGCGATCGCAACGTCGCGTAGCGCCTTGTGTGCGGGCTGCGGCTGCGGCTGCGTGCGACCGGCCCGTGCGCCGGTTGCGGCTAGCGGCCATCGGTCAGCGGAAGTTGACGATGACGTCCTCGGCGATGCGCCCCAGCAGGTCGGGGGTCTCGGCGGCGGTCATGTTGAAGTCGGGGATCATGACTTCGTGGACGCCCGCGGCGTCGTACCGCGCGAGGTCCTCGGCGATCTGCTCGGTGGTTCCGATCAAGTGGGGGTGCGCTCCGGCGAGTCCTGCGGCGCGCTCGGCGGATCCGGCAGGTTCGTTGCGCAGGTCCACCATAAGGGCGGCGGAGCGCTCGATCTCGCCCGGATCGCGGCCGATGTCGGCACAGCAGCGGTCCAGAACGGCCATCTTCTGGATCAGATGATCGGGCGAGCCCCAGGTGTTCCATTCGTCTGCGAAGCGAGCGGTCGTGGGAAGGGTGCGTCGCTCGCCGCCGCCACCGATCATGAGCGGGAGCTTCCCCACCGGCTTGGGGGCCAGCGGCGCACCGTCGAGTTGGTAGTAGCGGCCGGCGAAGTCCGTCCGCTTGTTGGCGATCATGCTCTTGATGATCTCGCAGGCCTCCTCGAAGCGGTCCGACCGCTCGCCCACGGTGCCGTAACCGATGCCGTAACGCCGGTGCTCGTTCTCCTGCCAGGCGGCACCGAGGCCCAGCACGAAGCGCCCGCCGGATATCCCGTCGATGGTTGCGGCCATCTTGGCTGTGACCGCGGGGTGGCGGTAGGTGTTGCCCGCCACGAGGTGTCCCAGCCGGACCCGGGGCACGGTGGCGGCCAGGGCGGCGAGTAGCACCCAGGACTCGTTCACGGAAGCCAACTCGGGCTCGCCGTCGGGATAGTCGGTCTTCATGGGGTAGCCCTCTGGGGGTGGCATGAAGTGGTCGGGAGCCCACACGCTGTCCCAGCCGGCCGCCTCGGCGACCCCGCAGACGTGCTGCATGTGAGCGAAGGTGTTGCCGGTGTCGAGCCAGAATCCGAAGCGCATGGGCTGCATTATGGCCCGCGCCGGCGGGTGTCGGTTCCGGCACCCGCCGGCGTTCATAGCAGGGGAGTGACTATGAGGCCCAGATCACGTCGATCTCCTCGTAGCGCTTCAGTACGGAATCTCCGGACACGATCGGAACCTGCTCGGTCATCGCCTGGGCCACCAGCAAGCGGTCGAAGGGATCCCCGTGGTGCAGGGGAAGACTCTGCACCGCCCCCACGTGGAGCGCCCGGATATCCAGAAGGTCGAATCCGGTGTCGCCCATCATCTCCAGGAACCAGCCGTGGGCGTCGCGAGTGCCGACCATAGGGTGCTTTGTGGACTCTTTGATCACGATCTCCCACAGCGCCACCAGGCTGACCAGAACTCGGCGGGTGGCGCGGAGGAGATCCTTGATCTCCTGCGGCATCCGGTCAGAGTCACGGACGACCCAGACGAAGGCATGGGTGTCCAACAGCAGGGTCGAACCCCGAGCGGGGCTCAGAGTCCGAAGAGCTTCAGGACCTCCTTGTCGCCCTCCTTGATGTACTCCATGGTGAGGTCTTCGACCGGGACCGTTCCCTCCCAGACGGTGCGTCCCGACGGCGGAATGTCCTCGGGGGTCGGGCGCGTCAGGCGGGCGATCGGGCGCCCGCGTCGGGTGATGATCAACGTGTCCTCGGCTGCCATGTCCCGGATCAGCTTCGGGAGGCGGATTCGTGCCCTGCACATGCCGATGCGCTTCTTCATGACTCCATTCTACGCCCATCCCGGTGGCCGGTCAGTCGGCGCCCCCGGCGCCCCCGGCGCCCGCGACTCCCGCGTCCGGCCCGGCACCCTCGGCCGATCTGCCGCAACCCGGTCCGCCAACCGATGCCGAGTGGACATGGGACACTGCCTTGAAGACCTCCACATTAGATTAGTTTACATTATATTATACTCATTTTGCTGTCTACTGGCAACGTTCCCTGAGGCTCAGCAGGAGGCGGCGCGCCCGGCCCCTCCCGGCAGCGCACGAACCGAGGGGCTGCAGGGAGGGGACAGAACCTAGCGGTGCTCGCGTGCGCCATTGGCTGCGCCGAACCCTGAACCTCGGGTCGCTTCATCGACTAGACCAGGTGCCGATGACGACCGTGCCCGCCGACGAACTTCCTACCGCGTCGCTCGATTCCGACGACCGGGCGGCCATCGCCGACCTGCTGTACGGCTACGCCTGGCACCTCGACCGCAACGAGCCCGAGGAACTGGGAGCGCTGTTCTGTGACGATGCCCTCGTGGACTACGGCCCCGACTTCCCCGACATCGTCGGCCGCGCCAACATCGTCGCCGCCATAACCCGGGGTCAACAGGAGCTCTTCGCCGCCATCTCCCACCACATCTCCAACGTGCGCATCAGCCCCGACGGTTCCGACAGGGCCGATGTCACCGCCTACGTGTATGCCTGGCACCGCTACCGCAGCGGCGGGCCCGACGGCTACCTGTGGGGGCAGTACGACTGCGGTATGCGGCGCACCGGCGACGGCTGGCGCATCGCCAGGATGGTGCTGCTGGCCGCCGAGGTGAAGGACTTCCACAGGGAGACGATGCACCCCATCGCCCGCCGCCCCTGATCGCCGCGGCGGGCCGTGATCCTCGCCGCCGTGTGGTATGGATTCATCCGACGAATCTATCAACAGAGCGTGGACGAATCTATCTGTAGAGATAGGACGAAATTCTCAATAGACTGCGGACGTAACTGTCGATGGAAGCAGGGGCGACCAGATGGACGAGCTGCCGAGGCGTCTGGAGCCGATCACCCGAGAAGCACTCTCCAGCTTCCGAGTGGTCGTCATCACCGGTCCCCGTCAAGCAGGCAAGACCACGCTGGTGAGGCGGACGCTGGGTGACTCCGGCACGTTCGCGCGCCTCGACCGGGAGGCGACGCTGCGCGCTGCGCTGGACGATCCGACCGGGTTCGCGGCCTTCGGGGAGACACCACGGGCCTTCGACGAGGTCCAGCGGGCGGGAGAGCCGCTGATCCGAGCGGTCAAGAACGTCGTGGACGACGACCCCGGTCGCGGGCAATTCCTCCTCAACGGCTCCGCGGACTTTCTGACCGTGCCGACGATCTCGGAGTCGCTCGCCGGCCGGGCAGCCTTCCTGGAGCTCTGGCCCTTTACCCAGGGCGAGTTGCACGGGGCGCCTGACGGGTTCCTCGAGACGGCGTTCGCCGACCCCGATCTCCTGCTCGCAGGCGGGCACTCAGCGCTCGGCCTTGCCGACTATCTCAGCCGCATCTGCTCGGGTGGATTCCCCGAGGCGACAACCATGGCGCCACGGTCCCGCCGGATGTGGTTCCGCGACTATGTCCGGACCGTTACCCAGCGCGACATCAAGGACCTGTCGGGAGCACGCCGGGTGCGCGAGTTGCCAAAGCTGCTGGCCCTGCTGGCGGCGCGCACCGCGGGCGAGTTGGTGGTGGCGAGCGTGCACAGGGCAGCCGACCTGGGAGGCCGCAACACCACCGAGGCATACCTCGGGTATCTGGAGATGACCTATCTGGTACTGCTGCTACCGGCGTGGTCGCGCAACCTCTCCAGCAAGGTCGCTCGCCGGCCGAAGATTCACATCACCGACAGCGGCCTTGCCGCGCACCTGCTCGGCAAGAGCCCCGAGTCGCTGGCCCGACCGACCGACCCGGCCCGGGGCCCGCTCCTGGAGTCGTTCGTCGCCAACGAGTTGCACCGCCAGGCCTCGTGGCTCGACGAGGAGGTCCGACTCCATCACTTCCGCGACCGGGGCGGCGTCGAGATCGACATGATCGCCGAGGCTGCCGACGGCCGCTTCGTGGCCGTGGAGGTCAAGTCCGCGCCGCTTGTGGACCGGCGCGACGCCCGCCACCTCGAATGGCTCCGCAACAGGGCACCCGACGACTTCGTGTGCGGCGTTGTCCTGCACACCGGCGAGCGCGCCTACCGCTTGGGAGACCGCCTGCTGGCACTACCCATATCCCGCCTGTGGACCGCCCCAGCGGACTGAGTCGCACTGATCGTGTCGACCAGCCGCTCGGCGCGTTGGCCGCGCACAGTCGCCCTGGCCCGTGTTCCGCCCCTGTCATAGGCGACCGAGGCAGTGTCCCTTGATCCTGTCTGCCCGGGGACAACCTCCCCGGCATGCCACCTGGCAGAGGCGCTCGACGATCATGGCCATGCTTATAGTTGCGTATACATGCGTATAGGATACTTCGCTATACGCATGTATATCTTGCTAGACTCGCGCGGCGCACTGTGTTGGAGGAGGCTCCCATGCTGGACCCGCTGACCAATCCCTACAGCCCCGGGGCGGGCAGTCCCCCGCCCGCCCTGGTCGGCCGGGACGTCGAACGGGAGGAGTTCGATGTGGCTGCTCAGCGCTTGCTGCGTGGACGCTCCGACCGCAGCCAACTGCTCGTAGGTCTCCGGGGGGTCGGCAAGACGGTGCTGCTGCGGGAATTCGGCCGGATAGGCCAGCGGCGCGGGTGGAGGAACCATCATCTCGAATGCGTCGAGGAGACAGACTTCGTGCAGGCCGCGGCGCACCTTGCCCGTGCGGCGATCCTGGATCTCTCCCTGGGGACCCGACTCAGTGAGCTCGGCTCGAGGGCTCTCGGCGTGCTCAAGGCGTTTCAGCTGACTTGGGAGATCCCGGGCGGGGGCACTGCCTCGATGGGCTTCGACAGCGACCCCATTCCAGGCCGGGCCGACTCCGGCGACCTCGACCGAGACCTCACCGATCTGTTGCGCGAGGTCGGGTATCTGGCGCGGTCGAAGGACACTGGCGTGCTGTTCACCATCGATGAAATACAGCACATTTCTGCATCACGCCTCAGACCTCTGCTGCTGGGACTTCACGAGATGAGCCAGCTTCAGCTCCCGTTGCTGGTGGCCGGCGCCGGTTTGCCGTCAGTGCGCGGCCTGCTCGGCGAGGCACGGACGTACGCGGAGCGCCTCTTCACATTCGTGTCGATGGACAGCCTGTCGCGGGAGGCCGCCTCAGAAGCTCTCGTTCGGCCCGCAGCAAGAGAAGGAGTCCGCTGGGAGGGGGCCGCTCTCGACGAGGTGTTCGGGGCCACCCACGGCTATCCGTACTTCCTGCAGGAGTTCGGCAAGCAGGCTTGGCGCGTGGCGGAGGGTCCTGATCGCATCACTCGTGAAGATGTGCTGCACGCGATGCCGCGCGTCATGCACGAACTCGATGAGGGCTTCTTCAGCGTCAGGGTGGGTAGGACGACGAAGGCGGAGCGCGAGTATCTCCGGGCCATGGCGTCCCTGGGCCGCGGCCCCTATCGATCGGGCGCGGTGGCGAAAGTGCTGCACAGGTCCACGCAGCAGGTGTCGACGGTGCGGGATTCTCTGATCAAGCGCGGTCTGTGCTTCGCACCCGAACGCGACAGGATCGATTTCACGGTGCCCATGTTCGATGAGTTCGTCCGGCGGCGATTGGTATGAGTGCGAGTGCGGCCGAAGCGTTGACCAGTCCCTGGCCCACGGTCGGCTGAGGCGCTCGACGGGCAGGGCCGCGCCCTGGCCGCCGCCCTGCCCGTGTTCCGGGCCGGAATGACAGCGTGAACGGGGTGACCGAGACGGCGTGAGTTCTCGTCGAGACCGCCCTACACGAACTCGCGCTGGTCCACACCCTGCGGCTAGTCTTGATGTCACCACGCGCTACTAGAGGGGTCAAGCCCATGACCGCCGTGCCCGTCACCGGCACTGACCGCGACAACGCCGAGGAGTCTCCGACACTCGCGGAACTCGACGCAAGCGTCGGCACCAGCCCCGACGTGCCCGAGGGTGAGATCGCCGTGCGTTACTACAGCGACGAAGCGCTCCTAGCGGCAATTCGGCGACCTGGTTGGAGGGCGCGCTGAAGCTGCAGCAGCGATAGGCCTCGTGCTGATTCGGGACCTAGCCCAGGGAGCGTTGGACTATCTGACGTCTTGCCTCCCCGCGGTGGATCGCATGGGTGACGTGCCAGGGCCCAACGCGCTTGTCGAGCCGACCAACCATGAGACGGATCGCGTCGGAGGCGACCGCCTCGACCTCCGCAGCGCTGAAGCCCTCCATCTCCTCGGCAGCGCCCGAGACATCGAAGTCGTGGCGAACCGAGCGCAGGTTGAGTATCAGGATCTCGGCCCGCGCGGACGCGTCGGGGATTGGCAACTCGATCAACTCATCGAATCGCCGCCAGACAGCAGAGTCGAGCAGTGCTGGATGATTCGATGTCGCGACGAATAGCGAGTTCCCCCGGTGCTCGTCAACGACTTGCAGCATTGCGGCGACCACCCGGCGCAACTCCCCGTGATCAGCGCGATCGCCGCGCTCGCGTCCCAACATGTCGAACTCATCGAATATGAGCACCCAGGATCCGACATCCAGGAAGCCGAAGATCTGTTCCAGATTGCGTGCTGTCTCGCCCAGATAGGAGGAGACGACCGTCGCCAGCCTGATCCGCGCGACGGGAATGCCGAGTTCGCCGGCAATTGCCTCGGCGCTGGCGGACTTGCCGCAGCCCGGAGGGCCGACCAGCAGCAGACTCGACCGTGGCGCAACCCCATGCGCCCGCAACGCCGATCGCTGACGGAACTCCTCGATCAGCGAGTCGAAGACCGCAATGGCAGAGTCCGGCAGAACCAGGTCCTGAAACGACAGCCGCGGCTCCTCCAGCGAAATCAGCGCGAGGTCGTCGCGAGTCTTGGGGAGCGGCCGCAACGAAGAGACCTGCAACGGCCTCGACCGCTGCCCGGGCTCCTCCAGGATCGCCTCCAACTGATCCGCGACCAGATCGTGACGCTTGCGCCGCTCGTCGTCGATGAGTTCCTTGGCGGCGCGCCGGAACTCGGCGTCGTCACCCCTCTGGTGGCTGCGGAGGAGAGCCTTCACCAAGTCGCTTCGAGCCACAGCGCGAACTTACTCGGCGCCTGTGACGGTCCGCGACTAGCGCCGACCGAACCGCCAAGAGGCCCGACGAGACTCGCCGCCCGGCGGCGCATGAGTGTCTGGATGTCGGGTACCTGGGGCCTGGCTGCCTGGGCCTGTATCACGTCGGCCTGATTGTCGTGGATTGAACTCCGTCTGAATGGTCCGCTCGGCCGCGGTTCTCAGGCGGGCTCGAGTTGCCGGTCGAGGTTGAGCAGGGCATCGAGTTCGGGGTCCACGATCCGAAGGGCGCCGTCGACGTGGTGCTGGAGGTTGGCGACCAGTCGGGCGACGCTGTTGCCGCAGGCGCCCTCGTAGACCTGCACTCGCAGGAACTGCGGCTGCGCCTCCACCCGCATGCACGCCCCGACGTGCAGGTCCACGGCGTCGCACTCGCCGTAGCGGTCGTCGGCGCGGTGCAGCCCCCACAGCCGGAAGGGCTCGCGCGACGAGAACAGCTCGTCGAACAGCAACGCAAGGTTGGGCAGCGGGCGCGAGAACTCGATCTCGATCGGCGTGCCGCTCACGGTGCCGCCCCCGGCGTCGCCCAGCGACGCGAAGCGGGTGGTCCGGGCCTCCACGGCCTCCACGAAGGCGCGGTAGCGCCCGATGACGTCGGCCACCACCTGTTGGTGCAGCGGGAACGAGTTGCCCCGGGCGACGAAGTGCGCCTTGCGGTTGACGGCCTGTTCGACAAACCCGAAGTCCGGGTCGTCGATGGGGACGGTGAGCCGGTCGACGGAGAAGGCGTGGCCGTGGCCGTTGCTGGCGCTGATGGAGTCGAGCAGCCGGTCGGCGTGTTGGCCGCGCACCGAGATCGACAGGTCCTGGATGTCGTCGTCAGGCCGCGTCGCCGCTCCCTTGAAGTCCGCCTTCACGAACGACGGGCGGCTGCCGGGCCGGATCCGCCGGAGGTGCTGCGACGGCAACCACACGAAGTCGAGGTCGCGCCGCTCCGAGACCTTGGCGCGCACGGCCCGCAGGGCAAGTTGGGTGGGGCTCGCGGAGTGGAACGACCAGAACCGACCGTCAAGGTCGTCGACGGTGAACTTCACGTCGTCGCCGAGATCGACATCATGGAGGTGGACGTCCTCTGTCTGCTCGATCCGCCCAGCGCTGAAGACCTCCGCCAAGTACTCGGCGGGCGCCCTCGGCCCGGGATGGGCCTCCAGCACGAGCGTCTTCCACGGAGTGTCGCTCGGCGTGGAGAACTGCACCCCAAGGGTGTGCCTGTTCATGCCTCACCCTCCTCATGGATCCGGTCCACGTTGTCGGCCAAGCAGACGTAGAGGGGCTCCACGGTGACCCCGTCGTCTCGTGCCACGGTCACGCCCGTATGCCGGACGAGTTGTCGCCCGTCTACCTGGCCGTCGCGCCGGGCTTGGTCGGGACGGACATTGCGCCCGGACTTCGTTTCGACCACGAGAGACGGGTTCATGCCAGGGCTGAAGGCAACAGCGTCGGCCACGACTCGTCCTCCCGCCGCATCCAGAGGTAGTTCAAGGGCTTCGAGTCTGTAGCCGGCGCTGTGCAGAGGATTGGGCCATGAGGTGCACGATGGAGATACAAGCGCGATGAAGGCGTTCAGCGGGATCAGTCGGGTATCCACGGCACCACCTCCTCGCGAACACGCTCGGCCTGCCTCAGGGCGGCACTCGAAGATGCTACAGAGGCAGTGTGCCGCCGCTCTGGCCCCTGTTCCGCCCTCGCAATCGGTGGCCGAGGCAGGAACCCTCGACCCCGCCCGCCCAGGGACAACCTTCCCGATTGTCACGATTGGAGAGGAGGGTGTGGCACTAGGAGACTGCTGAATAATTCGGTTCGAAAGGCTCGCGTTGGTGGTTGGGGTCTGGGAGACTGGTGGCATGCAGGGCGTGTCGTTGTTGGATCGGGAGTTGTTGGACGCTGAGGCGGTGGTCGGGCATTTGGTTCCGGCTGGTTCGGTGCACCGGTTTTTGGCTGATCACCGGCGGTGGGTGTTTCCCGATGAGTTGTTCGCCGATTTGTTCGGTTCGGGTCGGGGCCGGCCGTCGGTGCCCGCTGAGGTGGTGGCGACGGTGCTGGTGTTGCAGTCTTTGGAGGGTCTGTCGGATCGGGAGGCGGCGCAGGCGCTGCGCACTGATCTGCGTTGGAAGGTGGCTGCGGGGTTGGCGTTGGATGATGAGGGGTTCCATCCGACGGTGTTGACGTATTGGCGGCGTCGGCTGGGTGATAGTGATCGCCCTGAGCGGATCTTCGAAGCGGTTCGCCGGGTCGTGGCCGCTACTGGCGTGCTGGGGGGCAAGTCCCGCCGGGCGTTGGATTCGACGCTGTTGGACGACGCGGTGGCGACGCAGGACACGGTGACGCAGTTGGTGTCGGTGATTCGCCGGGTGCGCGGCGCCGTGGAGGCTGCCGCGTCGGTTGTGGTGGCCGCTCATGACTACACCAGCGGCGCCAAGCCGGCGTGCGCGTGGGACGACCCGGTGGCCCGCAACGTTTTGGTGAGCGGGCTCGTGAACGACGCGCTGGCGGTGCTCGCCGCGGTTGAGGGCGTCGCTCTCGACGACGATCAGCGACAACTGGTCGCGCTGTTGGCGCTGGTCGCTGGCCAAGACGTCGAACCCGACCCTGACGGGGCCCACGGCGCGTGGCGTATCGCGCGGGCCACGGCCAAGGACCGGGTGATTTCCACCGTCGATGCGGAGTCTCGGCACATGCACAAGTCGAAGTCGAGCTATCGGGACGGTTACAAGGCCCATGTCGCTGTGGAGCCCGACACGGGGATCATCACTGCGTGTGACCTCACCCCGGCCAACGCCGGCGACGGACCTGTCGGTGTCGAACTGCTGGGGGGCGAGGAGCCGGGCCTTGAGGTGCTGGGCGACTCCGCGTACGGATCCGGGCCCGTTCTCGCCGCCCTCGAAGACCAACAACATCACGCGGTGATCAAACCGTGGCCGCTTCACCGCAACCCCCGCCTGGGCGATGACCAGTTCAACCGGGACGACTTCGACATCGACTACGACGCCCGAACCGTGACCTGCCCCAACGACGAGACCGTCCCGATCAACAAATCGGGACGAGCCGCGTTCGGTTCACGCTGCAAGACCTGCCCCCTGCGCTCCCGATGCACCGCATCGACCCGAGGCAGGACCCTGCAGATCGGCGAACACGACCAACTTCTCGCCCAAGCCCGAACCGACTGGCGCGACCGCCGCCACACCGACGACTACCGCCAACACCGCCCCATGGTCGAACGATCCATCGCCTGGCTCGTCCGCAACGGGCACCGCCGCGTCCGCTACCGAGGCGTCACCGCCAACCGGATCGGCCTCGCCCACCGAGCCGCCGCCGTCAACCTCCAACGACTCACCAAACTCGGCGCCAACCACAACGGCCACACCTGGCAACTCAACGCCGCATAACACCACACCCCGCCAACCAGCGGGGGCGCCCCACCAAGCCCCGCCGCGACCCCCCGACGGCGCCCGCTCCCACACCACAGACACGACCACCGAAACGAGGCGCCACCCCAACAGAGACCCCCCAACCCCAAACGCATTGTTCAGCAGTCTCCTAGTTGACTCGTGGTGGGGTCAGCCGCGTCCGCGGTCTGCGGCTTAGGGTGCGAGGTGTGACCGAGGTGGTGCAGTTGTGGACGTTGGGCCACTCCAATCACACCGTCGAACGGTTCTTGGAGTTGCTGGGGGAGCATGGCATCGAAGTGGTGGTGGATGTCCGGTCCCAGCCCTACTCCTCGTACTCGAAGCACTTCTGCCAGGCGCCGCTTCGTCGATCACTGAAGGACGCCGGGCTCTCGTATCTGTTCATGGGCCGCGAACTCGGCGGGCGACCTCCGGAGCCCGAGTTCTATGACGAGGACGGTCATGTGCGCTACGGCGAGGTTGCGGCGACGGAGCGGTTCCGTGAGGGACTGCGCCGCCTGGTTGACGGGGCGACGCGTTACCGGGTGGCTGTGATGTGCAGCGAGGAGAATCCGATCTCGTGTCATCGCCTCCGGTTGATCGCCCGCGCACTGCGCGAGGTCGCGTCGCGGGTTTCGATTCTTCACATTCGAGGCGCGGGCGACGTGGTCGACGACGCCCAACTCGACGAGGACGCCGGCGGGACAGGCCGGCTCGGGATCGTGGAGAGTCAGACACGCTGCCGCTCCCAGGTGCCCGCACAAGCCGCCCAGATGCAGCGTGGTGAGGACCCGGTCGGGGGCCGGCGATTCGGCCAGGTCGATGATCGATCCGCACAGCCGGAGTTGTTCGGGGATGTGGCGCTCTGGGGCTAGAGATCTGCACGATCGGGTTCACGAGGCCTCACAGCGCCGCGAGCTTCTTTGGCGCTCTGAGAGAAGAAGGGGTGAGGCGCTTGCTCGATGTGCGCCTCAACAACAGCAGCCAACTCGCCGGATTCGCCAAGCGCGACGACTTGGAGTATTTCCTGAGGGAGATCTGCGACGCCGAATATGTCCACGAACCCGACCTCCTGGCACCCACGAACGAACTCCTCAAGAGCTATCAGACCAGGGAGTTGAGTTGGTCCGAGTACGAGGATCGATTCCTCGCCCTGATGGCCCAGCGCAGGGTTGAGGCAAGACTCTCGCCGGACATGTTCAGCAAGCGGACGGCGCTGTCTGGATCACGCCGTCGGAACTCTCCGGGACGTACAAGGGCGACAAGCCGATGCTGAACGCCGAATTCTGGCAGCAGTACGGTGATGCAGGCCGCGAGGATGACAGAACGGAACTCGAAAAGTTGTACCGGCAGTTCGTGGGCCGCCTACGGGGAAGAGAGCACGACATTGCATACCTGGCCGGTCTCATCGAGTTGACCCGCTACGACCCAGTGGCCCAAGAGCACAGCTATGTCAACTGAATTCGGCCGATTCGCGGGCGGGGCGACGATCGGCGTCGCCAGCACCGGCGCCGCATTCGATCCCCCCGCCCGGTCGACACCGTTAGTGCGCCGGAGTGAAGGTCGTCGTCATCGACGGCTCCCAGAATGAAGGGTGGGCGGTAACTCTTTGACTGTCTGCTAAATCAAAAATTAATCCGAGATGTTTAGACAGCTTGGGCTTTTTTATGACTCGTGTCACTCTTTGGGGTCGCAAACCCACCAACCAGGTCTGAGAGTCCAGCCTTCAGGGCATACCAACTTATCTACTAGTTCTTGGAATTCTTCAGTTGTCATACCATGACATCTGTCATTTGCGAAATCAAAGTTGCAGTCGTAGAGGGCATTAGTTGCTTGCACTATATCCTCAGTGCTTACTTCATCATGAGGTATCGAGCAAGTTCCTTTATACCAGTAGAAGAGGCATTCAAGCGCCATAGCGCCAATTCTGAACTCTTCTAGCTCGAACTCAGCATTTGCGTAAACCCAGATCGGCGTAATCGTCCGCACCTCGTTGTCGGACACGGCGAAGGGCGAGGCGAAGAGCCATCGTCCGACTTCGGCGGTTTGGTAGGGGAACAGTCGCGCCTGCGGCAACCAGACCCGGTCACCGTCCAGTTGCAGACCGAACTCCACCTTGCCCGAGGCGACTCGCCGCGCCTGAATCCGCACCGTGGTGCCGTCGCTGAGCGTGTAGGGCGAGGCGAAGAGCCATCGTCCGACTTCGGCGGTTTGGTAGGGGAACAGTCGCGCCTGCGGCAACCAGACCCGGTCACCGTCCAGTTGCAGACCGAACTCCACCTTGCCCGAATCGAGTAACCGCGCCTGAATCCGCACCGTCGAAGCCCCATCATCCGGCACGCCCGAGTCCTGCGCCAAGATCGTCCCGGCGGCCGGCACGCCCGCTGCCACAACGACGACAACCAGAACACCCAAACGGCGAATCACGTTCGTTCTCCTCCCCGCAGCGCAAACCCACAGCCACGCTACACCGGCTCTCAAAAGGAAGGGGGCGGTAACTCTGTGACTGTCTGTTGAATCGAAAATCAACCCGAGTTCGACGATGCGCGACTGGCTTCGCCGACAGCGCGCCGGGCGCGGCTCAGCGGCGGGCGGCTTCCGGCCCCCGAAGCCACCCACGCCGCCATCGTCGCACGCGTCGGCACCAGCCAGGACTACGTGGGACGCGTCCGCCGAGCCGACAGCGCCTCGTCAGGGCCGGTAGCATCGCGGCTATGACCGGGGCCCGGCCCGACGAGCAGACTCGCGAAGTCGCCTACGCCGAGTTCCTCAAGTCGCGCGGCAAGTACACCCGCGCGGCCTCGTTCCTCGACGCCGACCGCCGCCGTGAGATCGAGCACGGCGAGACCCAACTCGATGAGCGGCTCGAATCACGCGAGCTAGGAACGCGGCAGCCCGAGCCGGCACGACTGTAGATGCCCGCCGGCTCAACGGCCGTTGTCCTCGATGCTTGGCCTGTCCTGGAGCGCTACGCCGGCAACGAGCCCTCAGTCACCGCGATCGAATCCCTGCTGAGTTCGGGCGACACCCCCGCCATCATGAGCGCCGTCAACTTCGGCGAGGTGCACTCGAGCCTCTTGCGTGACCGCGGCCCCGAAATCGCAGAGCGCGACACTGCATGGCTCCGCCAACTCCTGGTGCTTGAGCCCGCGACCGTCGAACTCGCTGCCGTCGCCGCCGCATCAAATGCGCCTACTGGATGTCACTTGGCGACGCCTTCGCTGCTGCCACAGCGATGCTTTACGAGGCACCCCTGTGGACCGGCGACGCCGAGTTGCTATGTGAGGACCGAACATGGCAGGTCAGCGACCTCCGCGGCGCCGAACGCGGCCAGCAGCACGCCGAGCGCATCGCGGCTGGGAAACTCAGAGTTGGCCGCCGGGCCGCCGCCCTCCCCAGACTGCAACTCAGGCAACTCGCTGACTTCATCGTCCCGCCATCGGCGGTCCGGCCGACGCCCGCCATCGAGCCGCCGCTGACCGTCTGAGCCGCGGGGTCGCTTAGCTCGGTCATCGAGGCGAAGCGCCTGATTCAGCGCACGCGGTGCACTATCCGCGCCGCCGTGCTCAGAGGCCCGACGGTGCCTCGACAGCGCCGTTCGGCCCGGATCCAGACCCCTCGATCAACAAGTGTGCCTCCAGTAGCATCTCGGCCGCGGGGACCACGCAGCTCGCGCAGGTCACACCGCCCAGTGTCAACGCCGCGCCTCCGCAGCCCCAGCAGACTCCACCGCGGTGCGTTGTAGTCGCGAGGGACCGGACGTATTCGTCGAGCTGTCTGAGCACCTCGTCGCGGTCCGCCTCCGCTCCCTGAACGCAGTTGTCGCAGTCGATGCCGAGTTCGAAGTAGGCGCTCCTCAGACGCCGCGCCTCCAACCGCATCTCTTTCAGAAGCTTTATTGACCCAGCCCTGAGAGCCTCATTGAGCGCTCCCGGAACGAGAAAGGGACCGACCGTCTGGACTGCCGCCCGGAGCGCCTCTTGGAACTCCGGTCGGGAGATCGTCCTGGCGAGCGCATCGCTCCCGGCACGTATCAATCGCGCTACCTGCCCTACCACGTTGAGCATCTCCTGCATCTCCGGTCGGGAGATCGTCTTCGTAATCGCATCCCCGCTGGCACGAAGGAAGCGCGTCACCGTTCCGGCCGTCGCCGTTAGCACTTGCTCGATGTCGCTGCTGTCGCCCATCTTCGCGGGAATCTCCTCTGGACGTGATCGTGAGCGCTGATGTGGAGTAGCGGTTCTCACTTGCCCGACGTTCTGTCCGGATGGTAGCGGGGTTGAACGAGGGCCTATCGGATTGTCGGTGAGATCAAGATGGTCTCCATCGGGAGCTGGAACACCCTTGCCGAAGACGCGGCGAAGCGATCGCAGGCCTGTCCAGGAGGGCGTGCCGATGGATGTCCCGCAGCGAGCCTCGCAGTGTGCGGCGGCGAGTAGGCGACCGCGTGAGATTCGGTTCGCGTGCGTCGCCAGTGGTCCGCTGCTGTAGCCGCGCTCGATTGCGTTAGGGGAGGAGCAGCCGCGCTCGGCTGCCGATGCAGACTCGCCGTCTGCCCCGTAGGCACACGCTCACGCGCGGACGCATCGGTCCACCTCGGACCGGAGCTCCGACCAACCGACCGACGCCGCGAGGCAGTTCAGCGTCGTTAGCCCGACTCTTGCCTGCGGTCCGAGTTCGCGGTTGAGCACCTGCGTGGCGATCACCCAGAACTTCCAGCAGGCCGGATCGCGGACGTTCTCGTTCGTCGCCGGTATCGGCTCATGAAGGCAGAGCACGTACACGTCGGCCGGCCGCTGGGGCGGATCGAAACTCTCCCACTCGTCGGTCGCCGCGTCCCAGGCTGACTTTCGCGGGGCAATGTTGAAGCTCGGCTTCGACCGCCGGTGAGGATTCCAGGTCTGGCTGAGACCGGACGCCTTGACCTCGACCTTCGTATCCCCATACCGGAGATCAAACGCAGTCCATTCCGCCCGTGCCTCGCCCTCCGCGATTACTCCAAGCGCTTGACCGACGAGCCACTCGGCGAATATGCCCCGGTTGGCGTTGTCGACGAGATTCCCCAAAGCCCAACGCTGGAAGCTCCCGAGATCGAGCAGGTTGTCCGCCATGCTGACCAACGTATCGCCGGGCGTCACGGCCCCATGATGCCGGCGAGCCCCGATCGTGGCGCGACGAGTCCGTTTTCGATCACCCAGTTAGCGAAATCTCCCGGGCCGGTCAGAATACGAACGACGCGATCGCCTCGGCGGGAATCGGCGGGAGGTCGGGTAGATCTTCCGCCGCCCAAGTATCCAGCAGGAGCCCGACGGCGCGGGCGGCGGAGACCTCATCGCTGCGGTAGGCGTTCAGGACGGCCTTGACATAGATGTCGGGCAGGGCGGGCGGGTCGAGTTCGGGCGCGACCACGAGCTCGAGCTCGACGATGTCGGCGCGCCGGGTGCGCGTGGCGCGAACCACTGCCGTCTCCTCCGGGGAGGCGAGGCTCAATTCATCGAGCCGCCGCGTCAGGGTCGACATGTCGACGCGGAACTCGCTCGCGATGCGAACAACTTCGGTCCGGGTGCTGTCACCGCCTCTCCAGTGCCCAGCGAGCGTTTGCGCACGCCTTGAGTCCGATGCGACCCGCCTGAGCGCGGCGGGGCGTTTTCGGCTAGACCGGAACCGATGACGAACAGACCCAACGACGACCCCTCCGGCGGATCCCTGGATGTCGACGATCGGGCGGCAATCGCCGATCTGCTGTACGGCTACGCCTGGCACTTCGACCGCAACGAGCCCGAGGAGCTGGGCGAGCTGTTCTGCGACGACGCGGTGGTGGACTACGGACCGGAATTTCCCAACCTCGTCGGGCGCCCCAGCATCGTGGCCGGCGTGGCTCGTGGGCAGCGGGAGACGTTCGCCGCGGCCTCGCACCACATCTCCAACGTGCGCATCAGCGCCGCCGGCGAGGGCGAAGCCGTCGTCACCGCCTACGTGTACTCCTGGGTTCGCTACCGAGCCGACGTGCCCGACGGCTACCTGTGGGGGCAGTACGACTGCGGTATGCGGCGCACGGGCAACGGTTGGCGTATCGCCGAGATGGTGCTGCTGGCCGCGGAGGTGAAGGACTTCCACCGGGAGCAGATGCACCCCATCGCGCGCCGCCCCTGATTGCCGCCGGGGATGTAACCCGGCGCGCCGTCATGGCTCCCGTCCGAGTTGGTCGCGTCTAGCTGTGATGACCGGGGAGGTTGTTCCCGGTGTGGTCAGATCGTGGCGGTGTGGAGATCCGAGGCGACGACGACGTTGCCCGTGTAGCCACCGGAGCGGACGTCGGCGGCGAGCGCTGCGGTGTCGTCGGGTCCCTCGGGGGCAGGCATGAGGTGCGTGAGCACCAGTTGCGCGACTCCCGCACGGGCGGCCAGAGCGCCGAGCGTCGGCGCCTCGGCGTGGAGTTGGGCTAGTCGCTCCACGCGCCGGGCCGGGAGACCCAACTCGAGCAACTTGGCGCTGCGTAGCACCTCGTGCACCAAGATGTCGGCCCCGGCGGCGAGACGTTCGACGGCATCGCATGCCCGGGTGTCGCCGGAGACCACCACGACGCCGTCGGGAGTTGTGAAGCGGTAGGCCACCGCAGGCCTGACGCCGCCGTGCTCGACGAGGACCGACTCGACGAGCACGGCGCCGAAGGTTGCGACCTTCGTCGGGATCTGCTGCGGCTCGAAGGGGTGCACGGTGGGATCGGGTCGATCGGGGAAGCCGGCCAGACCGATGCGTGCCTCGATGTCCGGTTGCAGGTTGTCGAACAGCGACTCGACGAAGTCGACGGCATGGCCGGCGGGGCAATGGATCGGTAGTGCGGGGCAGGGACGCTCCCCGTTGCGAATCCACCGGGTCAGCACCAGATCACCGATCCCCATGAGGTGGTCGCTGTGGTGATGGGTGATGACGAGGCCCGCCAGCTCGGTGATGTCGACGGCGGCTTCGGTGAGGCGGAAGGTGGTCGCGGGACCGGCATCGACCTGGATCATCGTGCCGTCGTGGCGCACCAGTGCGCCCGCCCCGGCACGGCCCGGCGATGGCAGCGGGATGCCGCTGCCGGTGATCATCACGTCTGTCGCCATGGCCAGTGACACTAGAAGACCGTCGGTCAACTGCGGCCGGACCACGGCCCCGACGCCGCCGTTCGATGATCGGAGGGATGAACGCTGGGAATACAGCTGTGGCGGCCGGGGACTCTGTTCAGCAGCTGAGCGCGTACGTAACGGAGCGGCAGACGTCACCCATCGTGACGTCGTCGAGTTCGCCGGCGCGCCGCACGAGCGTCGAGCGTCGCACGGTGTGCAGGCCGTCGCAATTGACGACGGAAGTCTCCGCGAGTCCTGACTCGAATGCCTCGAGCGGCACTTCGACGGCAAGTCCGCGGACGGCGGTGGTGATCTCGGCAACGGTGACCAACTCGCGCACGTCAATGACCTCCGGTCGGGTGAGCACCAGGACGGGCCGCCGCTTGCGGCCGATCTCGGCCCACCAGACCTCGCCGCGGTTCACCGGCTGCCCCACGCCTCGGCGTCGTCCCAGAAATCATCAGGCTGCTCGGGGCGGCGCTGGTACGCGGCGCGATCGGCCATGGCCATGGCACGCCGTACAGCTTCTGCGACGCCTTCGCGGGCTGCTGCGGAGACGTTGATGTCCAGACGGCGCGCCTGTTCGGCCAGGTCCCTGTCCAATGTGAAGGTGGTGCGCATTGATGCTATAACTAGATGCTATCATAACTGATAGCATATGAATCAGCGGTTGCTGAGTCGCCGGCCGGAACCCAGCTCGCCAGGAGCTTCGGGAGTCGATCGACGCAGCGGTCCCCTAGGTTGTCAGGCAGGGGAGTGAGCCAGGAGGAGCGAAGGTGGACTCATCGTTGATTGCCGACGCGGCGCGCCTGCTCCGCGAGGCCGCCGAGGCCGGCCGGCGGTGCGCGCCCGTGCGGCACATACTGGGCAGCGACTCCGACATCGGTGCCGCTTATGCCGTGCAGCAGGCGAACACGGCTCTGGCCGTTGCCGAGGGCCGCCGGGTGAGCGGGCACAAGATCGGTCTGACCTCTGCGGCGGTGCAGGAGCAACTCGGGGTCACCCAACCGGTGAGCGGCACCCTCTTCGCCGACAGGTGTGTCACCGACGGCATCGGCACTCCGGCTGGCGGGCTCGTGCAGCCGAGGGCCGAGGGCGAGATCGCGGTCGTGCTTGGAGACGACCTCGACAAGGGCGAGCACTGCGTCGTCGACGTCATCAGCGCGGTGGCGTACCTCCTGCCGGCGATCGAGATCGTCGACAGCCGGACCGCCGACTGGGACATCACCGTCGTGGACATGGTCGCCGACAATGCCTGTAGCGGGTTCTACGTCGTGGGCAGTCGACCCTGCTTTCTCGGCAGCGTGAACGTACGCGATGTGGGCATGAGGCTGGAGCTCAACGGCCGCACGGCCTCGACCGGTCAGGGTTCGGCCTGCCTGGGCAACCCGCTGCATGCGATGGTGTGGCTCGCGAACACCCTGTGCGAGCGGGGCACCCCGCTGCGAGCCGGGGACTGCATCATGACCGGCTCACTCGGCCCGATGGTCACCCTCGCCCCTGGCGATGAGATCCGCGCCGAGTTGAATCCCATCGGCACGGTCTCCACGAAGCTGGTGACCGCCGACAGCTGACGACTTCACCACGTCGGCGACTCGCCACCAGGGGCTACGTCGGTCTGCTGTCTCCTGAGGTCCTCCGGGGAAGCGGCGCGCCGGCCGGTTCGTGCTCCCCAGATCGGGTTCGGAGGCTGCCAGTCGGGCTTCGGTTGCTTAAACGAACATGAGGGCGCCACTCGTCCCGTCCATGAATCGTCAGCGATGATGGGTGCATGCGGATTCTGCTGGTCGAGGACGAGGTGAAACTGGCAGAAGTCATCCGTGATGGCCTCGCCGAGCACGGCGTGACTGCCGAGGTTGAGCACGAAGGCGACGCGGGCCTGTGGCGGGCGCGGGAAGGCAGCTATGACGTCATCGTTCTCGACATCATGTTGCCGAGAATGAACGGCTACCGGATATGCCGGACGCTCCGGGACGAGGAGAATTGGACGCCGATACTGATGCTCACCGCCAAGGACGGCGAATGGGACGAGGCGGAGGCACTCGACACCGGAGCGGACGACTTCCTGTCGAAGCCGTTCTCGTTCGTCGTCTTGCTGGCCCGTTTGCGCGCGCTCGCCCGCCGCACCACGGGTGCGCGGCCGGTGATCTTGCAGGCGGGCAGCCTGACGTTCGATGTAGCCGCATCGTCGGTGTGTCGCGGTACCGAGGAGATCCGTCTGAGTCGCCGCGAACTCGACGTGTTGGAGGTGTTGATGCGTGGCGATGGCGAACCGGTGCCCAAGCAAAAGATCTTCGATCGGGTTTGGGGGTTCGATACGGACGTCACCTCGAACGTGGTCGAGGTCTACATTCGCTACCTGCGCCGCAAGATCGACGAGCCGTTCGGCGTGAGGACGATCACCAACCAGCGCGGTCTGGGGTATCGCATCGTGGCGGAGGCGACGTGAGGAGGTGGCTCCCACGTTCGGTCCGGTTCCGGACGACGCTGGCTGCGACGCTGGTGACCGCCGTCGTCCTGGGGGTTGCGTCGCTCGTCATCGTTGCGCTCGTGGAGCGTGACTTGAAGCACAACACCAGGGCGGCGCTGAGCGACGTTCTCGAAGCCGCGTCGCACTCCGCGGACGGCGGGGAATCGCAAGGCCGCGAGGGCGGAGAGCAGTCCGAGAGCGGCGAAGCGGCCGCAGTGTCCGGGGCGCCGGAGGCGGCGTCGGCGGAACCGGACGGTGAGTCGATTAATGACGTCCGTCAGCGACTGATAGCTGACGCCTCCATTGCCGAGGTGCGGGTGGGCGTGGATGCAGCGTCACAGGCCCTGTTGATCATCGTGCCCGCCGTCGTTGCGGTGCTCGCTCTTGCAATATGGCTCACCGTGGGGCGAGCGCTGCGTCCGGTACAGGCAATATCAAGCCGGGTCGCGGCCATCTCCGGCTCGACGCTCGATGAACGAGTTCCCGAACCTGACAGCGGCGACGAGATCGCGGCGCTCGCGGCGCTGATGAACGAGATGCTCGCACGGTTGCAAGCGGCGTCGGATCGCCAGCGGGCGTTCGTGGCCAACGCCGGCCACGAACTGCGCTCCCCGCTGTCGACCATCGTGGTCGCGGCTGAGGTGGCAGAGGTCAGCCCCGATCCGCAGAAGCTGCAGAAGCTGTCGGAGAGGATCGGCGGCGAGGCCCGACGCCTACAGACCCTCATTGCCGATCTGCTGGACCTCGCTCGTCTCGAGGAGCAGCGTCACGCTCGGATGCCCCATCGAGTGGATCTGCTGGCGACCTGCGAGCAGGCGATCGAGGGGGCGGACGTTCCTGGCGCGACTCTCACCTTTCACCGGACGGCCGTACCGCCGGTCGCCGGTGTCGAGTCTCAGCTCGAGCGGGCAGTGTCCAATCTGGTCGACAATGCGGTGAGGTATGCGAATCGAAGCGTGCACGTCAGCCTCGTCGAGTCCGCTGCGACCGTAGCGGTGGTTGTCGAGGACGACGGGCCGGGAATCCCGCAGGCGGATCGGGAGCGGGTCTTCGATCGGTTCGTCAGGCTCGATGAGTCCCGCGGGCGCGTCGACGGCGGCACAGGAATCGGTCTCTCGCTGGTCATGGCGATCGCGCAACGACACGGAGGCACTGTCGGCATTGACGATTCGGAGAGCATCGGCGGTGCTCGTTTCACCTTCGAACTGCCGCGGTCCGACATCGCGTCGACCGACGCTTAAACCGGGCTGAGTCGCGTGCGCCGGTTCTCAGGTCCGCTTCATCAACCGTTGCTCATACTTCGCACGTGGTCCCTCCATCCGGGGGGACGACGAGTTGCGAGGAGCACACCATGCAGAACCAAACTTACGAGTCGAACGAGCGGAGGAAGCGCCGGCGGTGGCTCGCCGCCATTGTCGCCGTTGCCGTCAGCCTCGGGCTGATCGCTGTGGCGTGCCGGCACGACGGCTCCCAAGAACTGACGACAGCGTTGACGTCCGCTGGACAGGTCGCCTCCGCCGAGGGCGGTGGTGAGGGAACCGGGGGAGGTGGCGAGCACGGTGGCGGCGAGGGCTCCGAGGGCGGCGGCGAGCACGGTGGCCGTGAAGGTTCCGAGGGTAGCGGTGAGCACGGCGGTGGTGAAGGCTCCGACGAGGGCGGCGAGGAGGCGAGTCCGTCCATCCCGATCGATCAGGTGGCCTCGGGCAACTTCAACTTGCTCGACTACACCATTGGCTACGACCCCGCCACAAAGGCGTTCCGCGGCGTGGTGGAAAACCGCACCGGCCAAACCGTGTGCGCCGTACGCGTCGAAGCCCACGTGGCGACGAATGGTCGAGTCATCGAGTTCGGTCCAACGCCCGGCGTCGATCTCGCCGCGGGTGAGACCCTCGACCTTGTGTTACCGGCCGACCTGATCTCGCCAGATGCCTATGCCGTCCACCCCGAGTCTTCACCCTGCACATGACAGCCGGCAAGGCCCGTTCCGGCAGCCGCCCACGCGCTGAGGTGGACTTGGCCCTGCATGTCGTCCGCGCGAGCGGGGTTTCGCAAACGGGAAGTCGGCACCCGCCGGCCCGGTGGCTCTAGTCCTCTGCCTGCAGGGACTCGAAACGCCGGTAGCGCTGCTCGGCGGGGGCCGTCCACCGGGGGTCCGGCTCGACGATGCGAGCCGTGCGGGCCCAGCGGGCACCCTCGGCCAGGTCGGTCTCCAACCCGGCGACCAGGCGGGCGGCGAAGGCGGCGCCGAGTGCCGCGCTCTCGGGGGTGGCGCCGACGTGCACGGGGAGGTTGCAGCAGTCGGCGATGGCCTGCATCCACGGTCCCACGACGGTGCCGCCTCCGGTCGCCACGATGCGGCGGGGCGTGATACCGGTGGCCTCGATGTGGCGTCGCACGACGAACCCTCCGGCCTCCAGGGCCGCCCGGTGGAGGTGCGCCCGACGGTGCGTGGCCTCCAAGCCCAGGAGCGATGCCGTGCGGGCCTTTCCGGCAGTGGGAGTGCGTTCGGGGTGAATCGAGGGGATCCACACGGGCAGGTCCCCGGGATCGATGCCCGCCAGTAGTGCCGTGAATTCCTTGTCGCTCGGCGGGTCGCCCAGCATGGCTCGCACCCGGTCCCGGAAGAGGCCGCCGGCGTTGCTCGGGCCACCCACGAGGAACCGATCGGGCGCCACGTGGGGAATCGTCCACAGGTCGTCGAGCTCCAGCCAGGTGTCGGTGACGGCCCAGCACACCAGGGTGCTGCCGAGCGTCACCACGATGTCGCCCACGTCGAGGGTCCCGGCGACGGTCAGCTCCGCGAGGCCGTCGACGATGCCGGCGCCCAGCGGGATTCCCTCGACATCGCCGGCGGGATCCCAGCCAGCCACGAGCGTCGGGAGTTGCTCGGAATCGACGCCGAGCTCGCCGCAGAGTGCCGGATCCCAGCCCGTGCCGTCGAAGACCGGCATCGCGGTCATCGCAGTGGCGGTGTCGAGGGCCGCCACCCCGCCGAGGGCGTGGTTGACGACGGTTTGCGCCGGCCAGAACCCGGCGGCGTCGCGGTGGCGGCCCGCCAGGTGGCGAAGGAATCCAACCCACTCCTCGTTGCCCACCGGTGGCAGGTCGGCGATGGCCTCGCCGCGGGCGTCGCTGTACAGGAGGCCCGCGCCAAGCGGCACGCCCCGGTCGTCGACGGCGGTGAGCGACGGCACCATGGCGGCCACGCACACCGCCTGCGGGTCACCCGCTCGGCGCACGTCGGTCCAGGCTGCCAGCGGTCCGGCGTGCCAGGCGCTCGCGGCGTCGTGCTCCAGCAGCCCCGGCGCCGGGACGCGCAACTCGTGCGGCCGCCGGGTGCGGGCCAGGATCCGGCCTTCGGCGTCGACGGCGACCGCTTTGACCGACGTGGTGCCGACATCGATACCGATCGTGACGGGTGGCCCGCCGTTGTCGCTCACCGCAGCGACGCCCCCACGGGCGGCTCCGCGTGCTCGCCATCGGGTATCGGGCCCGCCAGGGTCTCCGGGGAGGGGAGGGGCAGACCGTCGATGTACGTGACCGTTCGGGTCGCGACGGCCGGGACTCGAGGGCCGGGCGTGACGATTCCGGTGAGGTTCAGCGGATCGGTTGCCGAGATCTCCACCCGCTCACCGGTGCGCTCGCTGCGGCGCACGCGGCGCAACTCGTCGACGGCGGCCGGCAGCGCGAACTGCTCTCCGGTGAACCCGGTCACGAAGCGCCCGCCGCGGACGACGCCGCGGGCCTCCAGGCGGCGCAGCGCCCACAGCACCTCGCGCCAGGGCAGAGCCAGGGTCTCCATCGCCCGGAGGTCGCGGAAAACCACCCCCCAACGTGCCAGGAGTTGCTCGGCGACCGCCTCGGCCAGCTCGTCGGACTCGAACTCGCCATCGGGAGCGACCAGCAGAGACCATCGCCCCACCGGGCCGGTCAGTCCCTGCGCCCCCCGGCGCAATCCTCGCCGCGGCTGCTGGCGGCTGCCGTAGACGCCCCGCCGCGGTCCCCCGAGCAGGGAACGCAGCGCGCCGAAACTGTCGGCTGTCAGGAGGCCGCGGGCGACGCCGTCGGTGAGTCCCGATTCGATGTCGGTTACAATCCGCCCGCAATCTGCGGCCAGCTCGTTGGCGAAACGGGCGCCGTGGCGTTCGAGGGATTCGGCGATCTCCGCGGTCGCACCGGCGTCGGGCACCGCGGGCATCTCGGCGCCGCGGGCCGCCGCTGTCAGCCAGTCGAAGTCACCGCGCAGTCCAAGCGTCACCGGTGTAACGCGCGACGTGGCGGTTCCGGGGCGCCCCTCGTCGCCACGTCGCAGTCCCAGGCGACCCCAGGAAAGCTCGCCCGACAGACACAGGTCGTCCAGCCAGACGGGCAGGTAGCCGTCGATGCGCCGGGCGAGGATCTGCTTCTCCCAGGTGCCCGCAGCCGTCTCGAATCCCTGCAATTGCTCGATCACGGCGCTGAGCCCGGCGCGGCCCCGCACCTGCGTGCCGGGCGCGACGTGCTGCCAACGGAACAGGAAGCGCATGAAGTCCTGCGCGGTGACCGGCTGGATGTCCTGGCGGCGCCGACGCTGGGAGTAGACGTGGATGCGTGCCAGCAGGCGGCGGCTGCACCACTCGGAGTTGGCCGCGTCTGTTGAGGCCGGCGTCTGTGGGCGGAACTGACCCGAGAGGGCGAAACCCTCCGCCTGCAGTGCCGCAAGAGCGATCTTGGTGGTTCCGAGCCCCAGCGACGTGGCCGCCGCGAGCTCCGCGACGGTCACCGGCCCCATGACCTCGAGGTGACCGCGAATCGCCTCGATTGCCACGTCGGCAGGGTCGCCGATGTCGGTCGGCTCGTCCGCTCCGTCGCCTGCCGGTATGTCCTCGCCCAGCAGGGCAGCCACAGCCGGGCGCAACTCGGTCGTGCACCAGTAACCGCCGACGGTGCCCACCCGCCCGGCCTTCGCGAGCCGTTCGTACAAGTCCGCCCAGCCGGCGCGAGGCCGGCACAGCACCATCTGCGACAGCAGGTCGTGCAACTCGTCGGGGTCGCGCACGTCGGGTGCCACCTCGGCGCAGGTGCGTGCGATGGCGTCGGGGTGCAGCGCGCCGATCTCGCTGAGGTCCACGGGCAGCCCGCGCGGCAGCCGCACCGCCCGGGTCCTCCGCTCCTCCAGTGGCGCCTCGTCGAGGAAGGTGAAGGGGCGGCCGTTGAGGATCTCGTGCGCGAGGGGGGAGGGCTCGGGGGTGTCGCGGAACTCGACGGCCACCTCGCCGGTCCGCAGAGCCTTGAGCAGTTCGACGAGCCCGTCGATGTCGGTGGCCTCGTGCAGGGCGTCGTGGAGGGTCTGGCGCACCAGCAGGTGGTCGGGGATGGGGATCGGCCCGGGATTGTTGTCCCCGCAGGCGGCGAGGCCGGGGAACACCGCGGCCATCACGTCGTCGGCCTCCATGCGCTGGATCGGCGGCGGGTTGCGCTTGCCGCCCTTGAAGCGCAGCACGGTCAGCGCCCGGTTGAGGTTCCAGCGCCAGCGCACCCCGAACAGCGGTGACACGATGATGGCCTGCGTCAGCACGTCGGTCACCGAGCCGGGGTCCAGCATCCGCGGCACGTCGGAGAGCGGGAAGCTGTGCTGTGGGCCGAGCGACAGCACCACGGCGTCGTCGTTGGCCGCGGCCTGCAGTTCGAAGTCGAACGTGCGGCAGAAGCGTTTGCGCAGCGCCAGGCCCAGCCCGCGGTTCAGGCGCCCCCCGTGGGGGCTGTGGATCACGAGTTGCATGCCGCCGGTCTCGTCGAAGAAGCGCTCGATGATCAGCCGCCGCCGCGTGGGCAGCGAGCCCAGAGCGGCCCGGGACGCGGCGAGGTACGACACGACGGCCTCGGCGGCAACATCGGAGATACCGCACCGCTCGGCGGTGGCGGCGCGGGCGCCGTCGGGGTCACCGGCGGCGAGGAACTCCTCGACCAAACTGCGCAGGTCGCTGACCTCGTTGCTCAACTCCGCGGTGCGGGAGGGAGCCTCGCCCAGCCAGAACGGCACCGTGGGCGGCGCACCCTCGGCGTCGACCACCCGCACCACTCCGGACTCGATGCGCCTGATCCGCCAACTGTGCGACCCCAGCAGGAACACGTCGCCGGCCATGGATTCGATGGCCCAGTCCTCGTTGACCGTCCCCAGGAACGTGTCGTCGGGGTCGAGCAGCACGCGGTAGTCGGCCACGTCCGGGATCGCTCCGCCGGAGGTCAGCGCTGCCAGGCGTGCGCCACGGCGCCCCGCGGCCTCGCCCGCCGCGGTGTCCACGTGGACGTAGTCGCCGCGGCGACCGCGCCCGGTGGTGACGCCGGTGTTCACGAAGCAGAGCGTCTCGTCGAAGTCGGTGCGCGTCAGGTCCGCGTAGGGAGCCGCCCGGCGTACCAACTCGAACAGGGGCTCGATCTCCCAGCGCTCTGCGGCGCACTCGGCGGTGATCTGCTGCGCCAGCACGTCGAGGGGAGCGACGGGTGGGGACACCGCATCGAGCCGCCCGGCCCGCACCCCGGCCAGCAACGCGGCGCACTCCACGAGCTGGTCGCGGGTCGTGGGGAACAGCCGACCCTTGGGCACGGCACCCACCGAGTGGCCGGAGCGGCCGACCCGCTGCAAGAACGTGGCCATGCTGCGGGGACTGCCGATCTGGCAGGCCAGATCGATCGGGCCGATATCGATGCCCAGCTCGAGGGAGGCGGTGGCCACGAGCGCACGCAGGTCACCGGCTCGGAGCCGGGTCTCGACGCGCAGGCGGCGTTCCTTGGAGAGCGAGCCGTGGTGGGAGGCCACCTCGCTGTCGCCCAGCCGTTCGGCCAGCAGGTGGGCGATGCGCTCGGCCTCGCGCCGGGTGTTGACGAATACCAGCGTTGTGTGGTGGGCCTCGATCAACTCCGCGATCCTGTCGAGGATCTCAGCGGTCTGTTCGGCCGGCGCCACGGCCTCCAGCTCGCTCGGCGGCAACTCGAGAGCCAGATCCAACGTGCGCTGGTGGCCGACGTCGACGACGGCGGGTGGCGGGCGGCCCTCGGGGAGTTGCCCGGCGCCCCCACCGTGGGCGGTCGTACCGTTCCCGGATCCGCCGGCCGGGTCGGTCCCGCTCGATGCAGAGGGTTTGGCGGTGAGACCCCCGGTTCCCAGGAGCATGCGCTGGATAGTGCTGATCGGCCGCTGTGTGGCGGACAGGCCGATCCGCAGGGGTCGCCGCTCGCAGACGTGTTCCAGCCGTTCCAGGCTGAGCGCCAGGTGTGATCCGCGCTTGTCGCGGGCCACCGCGTGAATCTCGTCCACGATCACCCATCGGGCCGTCCGCAGCATCTCCCGGCTGCGCGCCGCGGTCAGCAGCAGGTACAGCGACTCCGGAGTGGTGACGACGAAATTGGGGGGGTTGCGCAGCATGGTGGCCCGGGCCGACTGCGTGGTGTCCCCCGAGCGGACGGCCACCCGCAGCGGCGGCGGTTCGTGGCCCATGTCCCGCCCGATGCGTTCGATCTCGCCCAGTGGTCGTGTGAGGTTCTCGGCGATGTCGGTGGCCAGGGCCTTCAGCGGCGAGACGTAGACCACCTGGGTCCGCCCGGCAACCGGTTCGCCGCGTTCGTGAGCCTGCCAGAGGGCGTCGATGGCAACCAGGAACGCCGACAGAGTCTTGCCCGACCCGGTCGGGGCACTCACCAGCGTGTCGGCGCCGGCGCGGATGGCTGGCCAGGCACCCGCCTGCGCCGGGGTGGGCCCGCCCGGGAAACGGTCCCGGAACCAAGTCCGCACGGCCGGGTGGAAGCCGGCCAGGAGGTCAGGAGGAGCGGGGTCGGCGGCGAGCAGTGCGGCGTCCACAGCGGTCACGTTAAACTCGCGCCTCCTCCGGATCCGGGCAGCGGCGCCCCGCCGGTCACAGGCCGGGCGGTCGAACCGATTCAGAACTTCTGTTCGTATCAGGCTAGCGCTCCGCGCCGGCCGTTGGCAGGAACGATAGGCGCGACTTCCAGTGCCAGCGGTGCCCGGGCCCGACGCCGAGCGCTGGTACGGTGCGCTGCGATGGGGGGCGACTCGGACGGAACGCCCATGCTGGAGGTTCGCCAGCTCAGCGTGCGCTATGGGCCGGCCTTGTCGGTCCTCCACGGCGTGGACATGCGGGTGGCGCCAGGGTCGGTGGTGGCTCTGCTCGGGGCGAACGGCGCGGGTAAGACCACGCTTCTGCGGGCCCTCACCGGGCTGCTGCCGTTCCACGGGGGGCGCATCACCGCCGGCGAGGTGCTGTTCGACGGCGAGCCGGTCGGACGTGCGTCGGCGACGGCTCTGGTGCGACGGGGGATGGCGCAGGTCATGGAGGGCCGCCGGATCTTCGCCGAGTTGACCGTCGAGGAGAACCTGCGCGTGGGTGGAATCACCGTTCGGGACCGTCGCCGGGTGGCGGCCGCGGTCGGCGAGGTGTTCCAAGGGTTCCCGCCGCTCGCCGAGCGTCGCGGCAGCCAGGCCGGCTACCTCTCGGGCGGCGAGCAGCAGATGCTGGCCATCGGGCGGGCGTTGATGAGTTCGCCCCGGCTGCTCCTGCTCGACGAGCCCTCGCTGGGGCTGGCGCCGCGCATCGTCGCGCAGATTGCCCGGACGATCGGAGCCCTCAACCGGGCGGGCACGACCGTGCTGCTGGTCGAGCAGAACGCTGCCATGGCTCTGGCGATGGCCGACTACGCCTACGTGCTGCGGGCGGGCCGGGTGGCGATGCGAGGCCCCGCCGCCGTCCTGCGTGAGGACACCGACGTTCAGCAGTTCTACCTGGGGAACGCCTGAGCGTCATGGTCGGTGTGGACCCCGCCCCGCTGGGCAACTTGCCATCGCCGAAGCCGGCCCCGGTGCTCGCGGCAGACGGTCTGACGCTCTCCTTCGGCGGGGTGAAGGCCCTCGTTGGGGTGACGTTCGACGTGCGCGCGGGCGAGTTGCTGGCTGTGATCGGCCCCAACGGCGCCGGCAAGACCTCGCTCTTCAACTGCATCAGCGGTGTGTACCGGCCCGACCGCGGCACGCTGCAGTTCGAGGGGGCGAGCCTGATCGGTGAGCGGCCCTCCCGCATCGCGGCCGCCGGTGTGGCCCGCACGTTCCAGAACCTGGCGCTGTTCGAGAATCTCGACGTCGTCGACAACCTGATGCTGGGGCGGCACACGCTGATGCGGACCGGCCTGCTGGCGGGTGCCGTTTGGTACGGCCGGGCGCGGGGCGAGGAGATCCGCCACCGGCGCCACTGCGCGGAGATCGTCGACTTCCTGGGCCTCGGGGGTTACGTGGGCCGTCCCGTCGGACTCCTGCCCTACGGCGTGCAGAAGCGCATCGAGTTGGGTCGCGCCCTGGCAGCGGAGCCTCGCCTGCTGTTGCTCGACGAGCCGGTGGCGGGCATGACGCGGGGGGAGCGCGAGGAGATGGGCGGGCTGCTGGGCGAGATCAAGGAGCAACTCGGACTGACCATGTTGCTCGTCGAGCACCACATGCACCTCGTGCTGGCGGTGGCCGATCGGATTGTCGCCATGAACTTCGGCGCGGTCATCGCTGAGGGCGCTCCGGCGGACGTGGCGAACCATCCCGACGTCGTTGAGGCCTATCTGGGCGCTGTCGGCGACATCGAGCCTCCCAGATCGGGTGCCCCGCGCTGATGGACAAGTTCCTGCAGTTGCTGATCTCGGGGGTCGCCCTCGGCGGCATCTATGCGCTGGTGGCGCTCGGATTCGTCGTGATCTACAAGGCCAGTGGCGCGTTCAACTTCGCCCAAGGTGCGTTCGTCACGCTCGGCACCTACCTGGTCTACCAGTTCGGCACCGAGTGGGGGCTGCCGTTTGGGCTGGCCCTCGTCCTGGTGATGATCGTGATGGCCGCCGTCGGAATGTTTCTGGAACGGGTGGTCATACGGCCCATGATCGGCAAGCCCACCTTCACGATCGTTCTGATCACCTTGGGCCTGCTGCTCATCATCGAGCAGGTGGTGCGAGCCGTCTGGACCGCACCCGGGCTGGTTCTCACCGTGCCGTGGGGCAACGGCCGCAGCCAATTCGGCGACGTGACGCTGCGCCACGCCGACCTGTGGACGATGGTCTCGGTGGCGCTGCTACTCGGCGGGTTCTTCCTGTTCTTCCGCTACTCGCGCACCGGCCTCGGGATGCGCGCCGCGGCCCTGGACCAGGAGGCCGCCGCGGCGCAGGGCGTCTCCGTGGGACGCTCGTTCGCGGTCTCGTGGGCCGTGGCGGCCGCGGTGGCCGTCGTCGCCGGGGTCATGCTGGTGAGCCGCGGCGGCGGCGCCCTCTCACCAGCGATCGGCTTCATAGCTCTGGCGGCCTTCCCGGCGATGATCCTCGGAGGACTGGACTCGCTGGGCGGCGCAGTGCTCGGCGGGGTGGTGATCGGCCTGGCGGAGATCATGACGCAGGGCTACCTGGATGTGACCTGGCTGGGGTCGAACTTGGAGGTGGTGGTGCCCTACGTGCTGATGGTGCTCGTGCTGCTGTGGCGTCCCGAGGGACTTCTGGGTACGAGACGGGTGGAACGGGTGTGAGCGACTTCCTGCGTCGAACGCTGCCGTTGCCCCAGCCGGGGAGTCCGGACCGGCGCGCCCCGACATCGGTGAACCGGCTGCTGCCTTCGTGGGGTGCCCGCTTGGTTGCCGGACTAACCGTGGCGGGAGTCGTGCTGTGCCCCTTGATGCTGGACGACCCCTTCTGGATCACGGTGCTTGGCAACGCCGGCACCTTTGCCGTCGCCGCGCTGGGGCTCAGCCTGCTGACCGGATTCACCGGACAGGTCTCGCTCGGACACGCCGCGTTCCTGACGGTCGGCGGCTATCTCGTCGCCTACTTCGGCGCCGGCTGGGGTTGGCCGCTGCCGGCGTGGTTGGCCCTGGCGGCGGCCACGGGCGCGGTCATCGGCGCGCTGGTCGGGCCGTTCGCCCTGCGCTTCAAGGGCAACTACCTGGTCGTCGTGACGCTCGCGCTCATCTTCGTGGTCACGCACGTCACCCGGAACTGGGAGGGCTTCACGGGAGGCTTCGACGGGATCTCCACCAACAAGGCGCCGCTGGCCATCGGCGGGCTCGACTTCTCCGACATGAGCGCTTTCGGGCAGCGCTTGAGCCGCGAGGAGGGCCTCTTCTACCTGTCGTGGATTCTGGTTGGTCTCTGCGCGCTCGTCGTGCGGAACCTCGTGCGTACCCGTCCCGGTCGGGCGATGCAGGCCATCAGGGACCGCGACCTGGCAGCCGAGGTCATCGGCGTGAGCAATGCTCGCTACAAGATCGCCGCCTTCGCCATCTCCAGCGCCATGGCGTCGATGGCGGGCGCGGTCTACGCCGTGGGACTGCGGTTCATCACGCCGAACGAGCCCCTGGCGGAGATGTTCCTGTCTATTCGCTTCGTGGCCATCATCATCGTGGGGGGCCTGGGGACGGTGTACGGGGCAATCGTGGGTGCTCTCCTACTGGGTCCGTTGCCGGAGTTGGTGAAGGAGTTCGTCGGCGTGCTGGACGTCACCGTCCCGGGCCTGGATCGCCCGCTGGTGTCCGACACCGTCGCCGCCGAGCCGCTCTTCAGCACGTCGGCGTTCAGCGAAGTGGCTTTCGGGCTTCTGCTGGTTCTGGCTCTGCTGTTCCAACCCCAGGGCATTGCCGGTGTCGTTCGTTCGGTGCGCGCCTGGCTGAGCGGACGCTCCGCCGCGAGGACTTCACGGCGCGACGGGAGTCTGAAACCCGCGTAGTCCGCGCCGGGGTCCCTGCCCGGGGCGAGTCGGCGACGCATCCGCCGGAGCGGGCAGAGGGTTTCTCCGGCGCTGTATAGGATGACCTGCAGTTAGTGGTGCTGGGAAGCTCGTCGGAGCGTCTGCGCCGAACCGGCTGGAATCGAACGGTGGAGCCCGAGCGGATGACGCCGGCATCGGGGACGCCCGGCTCACCGGTGTCAGCAGGTGGCCATGGGATCGACCCGTACAGCGCGTAGGGAGGCTTCGAGGCAACGGACGGCTCGGCGGATCCGGGGGGTCTCACTGATCGCCACCGTGGCGCTGCTGGCCGCTGCCTGCGGCGGCGACGACGGAGGCTCCGGCGCGACGGCGCCACCCGATCCACCGCCGGCGCCGTCGGGGGAGGAGCCCGCCGCCGCGCCGCCGCCGGCCGGGGAGGAGCCCGCCCCATCGCCGCCCGAGCCGCAGCCGGCGCCTTCCGAAGCCCCTCCGGCGCCGCCCGAAGCCCCACCCGCACCACCCCCTGAACCGACACCCACGACCGGGTTCGACGGCACCACGATCAAGATGGGCTACCTCACCGATCAGTCCGGTCCCCTGGCCATCATCGGTATCCCGCTGCTGGCCGGCTCGCAGCTCTACTGGGACTGGGTGAACGACGAGTTGGGCGGCATCGCCGGCAAGTACAAGGTGGAGCTGGTGCCGGGCGACACGAAGGACTCCGAGGCCCAGACCGTCCAGGAGTACCTGCGTCTGAAGGGCGACGTGGTGATGTTCGCCGAGGTGCTCTCAACGCCGCCGACCCAGGCTCTGCTCGAGTTCCTCAAGGAGGACGGGGTTGTGGCGGTGCCGGGCTCGCTGGCGGGCGCCTGGGCGAACGAGCCGCTGCTCCTGCCCAACGCCGCCGCCTACGAGTTCGAGGCCATCAACCTGGCCGAGTGGTACGTGAACCTCTCGGGGCTCGCCAGCCCGTCCGACGTGTACTGCGCGGTCTACGTCAACGACAAGTACGGCAAGGACTCCCTCCGGGGTCTGGAGTTCGCCGCCGACCGGCTGGGTTTCACCCTGGCGGAACTCCAGACCATCAACCGGGGTGACCGAGCGTTCACGGCCCAGGTCACGGCGTTCTCCGACGCCGGCTGCGCGGTGATTTTCGCCATCACCGTCCCGATCGAGCAGAACGCCATGCTCGCCGAGGCCAACAGCCAGGGTCTCGATCCGGTCTGGTTGGGCCTACTCCCTGCGTATCTCAACCTGTTCGCGGCCGGCAACCCCGATCTGTACCAGAAGTTCTATGTCGCTCTGGACACTCCTGAACTCACCGACACGTCGGTTCCCGGGATCCCCAAATTCAACGAGCGGTTCGAGCGTTACGGTCGCGGGTCGATCACGACGTTCCTGCTCTCGGGGTACTTCCAGCAGATCTCCGTGCACGCCCTGCTGGAGAAGGCCGCCTCTCTCGGTGACTTCAGCCGCGAGGGCATGCGCAACGCCATGGCGCAGCTCGGCGAGGTCGACCTCGACGGACTTGCCGCGGAGAACTATGTCTACGGGCCGCCGGAGAACCGCCGCCCGACGAGCGCTGTGCGGATCAAGGCGTTCGATCCCACCCGGCCGCCGGTGTTCCTGCGGGACGTGATGATCGTCGACTCACCGTTGACCGACGAGTTCGACCTGTAGGTAGTACCGCCACCCACGATTCCAGGGGTGGGCGAACCTGTTATTGGGACGTCGCCCCCGCGGTGCCGTCGCTGTGTCGGTCCAGGAAGGCGTGGACTTCGCTCATGGACACGCCGGGTGACGGAGCCAGGGCACCGTCGGGCGAGGCCTGGGGGCCCAGCACGAAATCGCGGTCCCGGGCCGAGGCCCAGACCTGTTCGATGCCGTGGATGTCGGTGCCTCCGTCGGTGGTTTCATCATCGGCGACTCCGGCGGCGGTGAAGCGCCGGGTCGTCTCGCTGCTCCGGAAGCACCGGGCGTGCGCCTCGGTCGTGCCCACGGTCACGGTGTGGCCGAGGTCCCGAGTGGTGTCCACCTGCGTGACGCAGAAGAAGCCTCCATGGGCCGTGTCGGTGTACTGCGCGTGCGTGGAATAGGTGTCCTCGGAGTGGAAGACCTGGCGGGGCGCCCAGGATGACGGCACTCGCACACCCTCCAGGCTGCCATCGCCGGCGGTGGGGAAGGGCACGCTGTCGTTCTCGTAGGCCTTGGAGATGAGGCCCTCCTCGTCGGCGCGCATGAAGTGCATCGGGATGTCGAGATGGCGGGTGGCGAGGTTGGTGAGCCGGTGGGCGGCCATCTCGTAGGACACGTAGAACACGTCCTTGAGATCCTCCACTGCAACGTCGCCTGCGGCGGCCGCCTCACGCAGCAGTGCAACGGCGGGAGTCTCGGGCGCAAGCACCGCTCCGGCGAAGTAGTTGGACTCCACGCGCTGCCTCACGTAGTCCTCGATGGTCACCGGTTCGGAGTGGTCCAGGGCGAAGTGCCCGAGCGTGGACAGGACGACCGACCGGGCGGCGCGTGTCGGCATCTCGTCGCGCTGGGGGATGTAGATGACCCGTTGGCGCAGGTCGGTGACCGATCTGGTCGAGCGGGGGATGTCGCGCACCCGGTCGATCCGGTAGCCGAAGTGTGCGGCCAGATCCAGCAGGATGCGCTCGGAGATGGGGCCACCCCCCGCGTAGGAGACGGCCTGCAGAGCCGCGGCGGCCACCTCCTCGATCTCCCCGTAGTAGTTGTCGCGGGCGCGCATCTGGGCTCGCAGGACGGTGTTGGCCCGGCGCACGGGATCGGCGACCGTGCCGGACCCGGCGATGCCGGCGGTGCCGACACTCTGGCGCCAGGCGTCGTGCAGCGCCACAAGGTGTTCCAGGGCGGCATCCGGTAGGCGGGCCGTGGCCTTCAGCTCGGGCAGGTGCAGTTCGCGGTAGGCGTCGGTGCCTTGGATCCGGGCGAGACGCACCTCCAGCTCCGCTCGGCGCGTCGGCGGCTCTGCATTCAGCAAGTCGGCAGCGGTGCACCCGAGAGCGGCCGCGAGTTCGCCCAGAAGCGACAGCCGCGGCTCGATCCGGCCGTTCTCCAGTTGCGAGAGGTAAGGGGCGGGTCTACCGACGAGTTCGCCCAACTCGGCAAGCGTCAGCCCCCGCCGTCGTCTCTGATGCCGGAGCCGGTGACCGAAAACCAGCGCATCGACAGTCCCTGCCATAGCAAAAGAGTACTGATTTTTCCGAATACCGGAAGGTTCAATTGCAAGTCGGCCGAATTGTCTCGAAAGTTTGCCTGCTCGGAGGGTCCGCGTGAATCCACCGGCACACTGAGTGCGCGGCGTGACTCACCGGTGGTCGGCGCCTGTTCACGTGAGGCATTTGATGGACCGAATCGCGAAACTTGTCGCGCGCTCCGACCTGCGCAACGTCGCCATCATCGCTCACGTCGACCATGGCAAGACCACCCTGGTCGACGCCATGTTGTGGCAGTCGGGTGCCTTCCGGGCGAACGAATCGGTGGCCGAGCGGGTCATGGACTCGATGGATCTCGAACGGGAGAAGGGCATCACGATCCTCGCCAAGAACACCGCTGTCCGCTACACCCGGGACAGCGGCGAGGAGATCAAGATCAACATCGTCGATACGCCGGGTCACGCCGACTTCGGCGGCGAGGTGGAGCGAGCCCTCACGATGGTCGACGGTGTGGTTCTCCTCGTTGATTCGAGCGAGGGCCCGCTCCCGCAGACACGGTTCGTACTCCGCAAGGCGCTGGCACTCGAGCTCCCGGTCGTGCTGGTGATCAACAAGATCGATCGACCTGATGCCCGCATCTCCGAAGTCGTCGACGAGGTGTACGAACTTTTCCTGGACCTCGATGCGACCGAGGATCAGATCTCCTTCCCGATCGTCTACACCAATGCGCGATCGGGCGCCGCAACGCTGGATCCCCACCACCCCGGCACCGACCTCCGCCCCCTGTTCGAGACCCTCCTCGAAACCGTCGAGGCACCGCAGCACGATCCGGATCATCCGCTCCAGGCCTGGGTCACCAATCTCGACTCCAGCCCCTACGTCGGGCGCCTCGCCCTGTGTCGGGTCATGCACGGCACCATCGCTCGGGGTCAGAACGTGACGTGGTGCCGCACCGACGGCACGAGGAGGGCGGCAAAGATCTCCGAGCTGTACGTCACCGAGAGCCTCGACCGCGTCGACGCCGACAAAGCCGGCCCCGGCGAGATCATCGCCGTCGCCGGGATCGAGGAAATCACCATCGGCGAAACGCTCGCCGACCTCGAGAACCCGACGCCGCTGCCGACCATCACGGTGGACGAGCCGAGCCTCTCGATGACCATCGGCACCAACTCATCGCCTCTGGCCGGGCTCGACGGCAAGAAGGTCACCGCCCGACTCATCAAGAACCGTCTCGATGTCGAACTCGTCGGCAACGTCTCGATTCGCGTCGTGGACACCGACCGCCCCGACACGTGGGAGGTGCAGGGTCGCGGCGAATTGCAACTTGCCGTGCTTGTCGAGATCATGCGCCGCGAGGGCTTCGAGATGACCGTCGGCAAACCCGAGGTCCTGACTCGCCCCATCGACGGCAAGCTGCACGAGCCGACCGAACGCGTGACCATCGACATCCCCGAGGAATTCGTCGGCTCGGTGACCCGACTACTGGGCGAGCGCAAGGCCAACATGGTGAACATGTCCAACCACGGCACCGGCTGGGTCCGACTGGACTACATCGTGCCGGCCCGGGGACTCATCGGTTTCCGTACCGAGTTCCTCACCGAGACCCGCGGCACGGGCCTCATGGCCCACGTGTTCGAGGGCTACACCCCGTGGCTGGGCGAGCTCCGCACCCGCCACTCGGGTTCGGTCGTTGCTGACCGCAGAGGCGCCGTGACCGGCTACGCCGTGGCCGCGATCCAAGAACGCGCCTCCCTGCTGGTGGGCCCCGGCACCGCGGTGTACGCAGGCATGGTCGTGGGCGAGAACCCCCGCCTCGAGGACATGGACGTCAACATCTGCCGGGTGAAGAAGCAGACCAACGTCCGTGCCGCCGCTGCCGACGACACCATCCGCCTGACCCCGCCGCGCATCCTGTCGCTCGAGCAGGCCCTCGAGTTCATCACCGACGACGAGTGCGTCGAGGTGACCCCGGACGCCGTCCGCATCCGCAAGGTGATACTCGACGCCAACCAGCGCGGGCGAGCCCGCAAGCGCCTCCAGCGCGACCGGAGTTAGGCGCCCTGCCGGGTTGCCGGCTCTGCTGCTCCGCTGGGCGCGGGCGGACTGAACGCCTTTGGCGGGGACAGGTACGCTCGTGCCGACTCTGAACACCCAAGGGGGAGGGGTGCTGTGCAGAACGGACGACGTTGGGCGGTTGTAACGGGGGCGAGCCGAGGTATCGGCGCTGCGATAGCGCGTCGCCTGGCAGCCGACGGGTTCGGTGTGTCGCTGCTGGCGACCAGGCAGGATCTGCTCACCGGCATCTGCGACGAGATCCGTGCCGGAGGCGGGTCAGCGGAGGTCGTCGTGTGCGACCTGGCCGATCGTGGGCAACTGGCGGCCGTCTGCGAGCGGTTGGTGGCGGATCATCGGGCCATTCACGCGCTCGTGAACAACGCCGGCATCGTGCGCATCGGAGCGGTGAGCGACTTTGACGGCGACGACTGGGACGACGTCATGGAGATCAACGTGCGAGCCACGTTCGAGATGGTGCGCGCCCTCGAGCCGGCGCTGCGGGCCGCTGCGTCCACCAATGCCTCGGTGGTGAACGTGAGCTCGGTCATGTCGCTGGTCGTCACTCCCACCATCGTGAGCTATCTGGCCTCCAAGGGCGCGGTCAACACTCTCACCCGAGGCCTCGCCGTCGAGTTGGGGCCGGCGGGCATACGCGTCAACGCCATCGCCCCGGGTTACATCCGCACCGATATGTTCGAGACGTCGCATCCCCCGGCGCGCCAGGAGGCCCTGGGCAAGGCGCATCCGCTCGGCCGGGTGGGCACCCCGGAGGAGGTGGCGGCGGTCGTGTCGTTCCTGTGCTCGGACGACGCCTCGTTCGTCAGCGGCACGATCCTGTCGGTCGACGGGGGACTGGCTTGCGTCGCGGCGATCCCCTCCAAGACCGACGAGTAACCCACGGCCAGGGCGCCCGCACCACGGACCGCCCTCATTCTGAACCGCCTCGTTCTGAACGGCGCGCGACGTGATACTGACTCCGGCGCAGGTCGGGCGACGGTGTTAGCTTGCCATTAGGGCCTCGACGGGGGGAACTATTTCACCTTACGTAGGTGAATGTCACGCCGAGGCGCAGAAACAATTGGGGGGAAACCATGAAAACCAGACACGGCAGATCGTTAACCGCGATTGCGGTCCTGAGCGCGCTCGCTCTCGTGGCCGCCGCTTGCGGCGGCGACGACGAGGAGGCCGCTCCGGCGCCCGCCGCGCCACAGCCGGAGGCCCCGGCGCCTCCTCCGCCGGCGGATCCACCGTCGCCGCCCCCGGCCGATGAGCCACCGCCACCGCCGGAGCCCCCGGCCGATGAGCCACCGCCACCGCCGGAGCCGATGGACGAGATGCCCTCGGGCCCGCCGCACACCGCCGAGTTGCCCTGGGGCACCTTCACCCTTGCCGACAGCGTCGCCGACAAGATCGCCAACGACGGCGAGTTCAACTTCGTTCTCTCCATCGAGGGGACGGCCATCCCCATCTTCGGTGCGGCCATGGACGAAGGATGGAGCCGTGGCTCCGGCGAGATCTCCGCAGAGCACGGCGTGGACATCAGTGCGCGGACGATCGGACCGCTCCAGACGGACATTCCCGCGCAGGTGGCGGAGATCGACTCGCTCATCGACGCCGGTCAGATCGACTGCCTGGCCTTCGAGGCGCACGAGCCCGGTCCCTACGTGGACATCATCGCCAAGGCTGTGGACGCCGGCATCCCCGTGTTCGGCGTCAACGCCGACAGCCCGGACTCCAAGCGTTTCGCGTTCTACGCGCTCGACGAACTCTCGGCGGGCACGCTGGCCGGGACACTCACCGGCGAATGGGCCGTCGACAACGGCATAGCGCTCGAGCAGGCCGGACTGCTCACGGGGTCGGTCGAAGGCCCCTGGGCTCAGAACCGGATGAAGGGCTTCATGGCGGGGATTTCGGCGGTTCTGCCCGACCTCGAGTTCGTGAACGGACCCAACACCGACATCGAGTCACAGGGCTGGGATCCGCCGCAGCAGTACGCCGCATCGGAGGCGTGGATCCTCGGCCATCCGGACGTGGACATCATCTTCCACACCGACCAGGGCGTGGAGTTCGTGGCGAAGGTCATCGCCGACCAGGGTCTCACGGGCGACATGTACACCTCGGGGTTCAACATGAACCCGGCTATTGCGGACTTCATCAGCGACGGCGTCGTCGTGGTGACGATGGTCCAGGGCTTCTCGAACCAGGCGTACAACGGAGCCAATGCTTGCGGCGACTTCCTGTTCAAGGGTGAGTTCGAGACCGGCCACGTGATCCTGGATCCGCTCGCGGCGACGCAGGACAACGTGGATGCGGTCGACTGGAGCAAGTCGGAGAATCAGTAAGCACCATGTAGGGAATCGGGGAGGGGCGCCGGCGTCGGTGCTCCTCCCCCCCGTGGGAAAGGGTGGCGGAGACGCTGCGTACCGCGCCCCGCGATGGCATCTGAACGAAACAGGATGAACGACCGGCAGCCGGACGAAGGCGCCACCTCCACGCCCGCTGGGACCGGGGACCAGCCGGACGGGAGGAGGCGACCGGCGTTCCCCGTGCGCAACCCGCGCGTCATCGGCCTGCTCATCGCCATCTTCCTGGTGGGGATGACGTTCTCCATCCTCAACCCCAACTTCCTCACCGTGCGCAACATGCTCGGCATGGTGCGGGCGATGAGTTCGCTGGGGCTCTTGGCGCTCGGGCTCACGCTCGTGATCATCGTGGGGGAGTTGGATCTCTCGATCGGAGCCATCTACGGCTTCACCGCGATGCTTGCCGGAACGGTCTGGATCGACGGTGTGCACGTCGTTCCCGCCCTCCTCATTGGGCTCGGCGCAGGCGTATTCGTCGGCTTCCTGAACGGCGCCCTCACGACCTGGGCGGGCATCCCGTCGTTCATCGTCACCTTGGGCATGCTGAACGCCGTCGAGGGGGTGACCCTGCTCATCTCCGGCGCGCGCGGCATCAATCCGAAGTACGCCGAGCCGCCGGTACCGGCGGGGGAGTGGGGCATCTTCCGAGCACTGGGCGCGACCAAACTCCCGCTGGACATTCCCGTCCAGGTGGTGTGGCTGGCCGGGCTGGGGATCGTCTTCTGGGTGCTCCTGCACCGGACGCTGTTCGGCTTCCGCCTTGCCGCCATCGGCAGCAACACCCCTGCCGCCCGAGCCGCCCGGCTCTCGATCACGCGGCACAAGTTCATCGCCTTCATGCTGGGTGGCGCCATGGCCGCCGTCGCCGGCATGCTGGACTTCTCGTTCCTCGGCTCGACCGATCCCAGCGCCGGGCGCTCCCTGCTCTTCCCGGTGTTCGCGGCCGTCATCGTGGGCGGGGCCACCCTCACCGGAGGCAGGGCCACGATCATCGGGACGCTGGTGGGAGCGCTCCTGCTGTCGGTCCTGAGTAACGGGCTGTCGATCATCGGCGTGGGCGCCTTCGCCAAGTCCATCTTCATCGGCACCGCCACGATCGGCGCGGTGATGCTTGACCGCTTCACGTACCGGACGCGGGCTCGGCCCGGTCAGGCACCGTGAGCGCTGCGGAACGACCCGAGCCGGGCCTGCGCCTCACAGTGCGCGATCTGCAGAAGGCTTACGGTCACACACGGGCGCTTGCCGGCGTGACGCTCCACGTCACCGGAGGGGAGTTCCTGGGGGTGGCCGGTCCCAACGGGGCGGGCAAGAGCACGCTGGTACGGATGATCTCCGGCGAGGAGGAGCCCGACTCCGGGGACATGGTGCTCAACGGCGTACCGTGGTTCCCGGCACGCTCGGAGACGCGAGTGCCGGTGGTTCATCAGGAGGCCATGCTGTTCCCCGACCTCACCGTCGCGGAGAACCTGCTCGTGGGCGGGAGAGGGAACGGTCTGGCACGCCGTCCCGTTCCCGGACCGGCCCACTACGACATCCTGCGCAGCCTCGGGATTACCCGCGACGCCGGTCGGGAACTGGGGGAGTGCTCCCTCGTCGTGCGGCAACTCACGGAGATCGCCCGCGCCCTGGCACACGCCACCGATGCGCAGATCTTCCTGTTCGATGAGCCCAACTCGGCGCTGACCGAAGAGGAATCGGCCGAGTTGTTCTCTCGGATGCGGGCGCTGAGCGACGCGGGGAACATCGTGATCCTGGTCTCGCACCGGCTGAACGAACTCGCCCACGTGGCCGACCGAGTCATCGTCGTGCGCGACGGGCGGGTCGGCGCTGACCTGACCGGGGAGGCTCTCACCGAGGAGCGGCTCGCCCGCGAGATGGTGATAGGGGAGACGGTGCAGGCGTCGGGGTCGGTCTCGCGACGATCAGGGGCGGGGATTCGCCAGGACGGATTCGCCCTGACCGTCAGAGCGTGGCGCCACAGCGGCGGATCCTTCGAGGTCGAGGAACTGGCGGTGCGCCCGCGGGAGATCGTTGCCGTGGTGGGCGTCGAGGGATCCGGGGGACGGGAGTTCGTGCGTTCCCTGGCGGGGCTCGAGGAGGCAACCGGCGAGACGTCCCTGCCCCGGCGGCCCCCGCAACCCACCAGCTACCTCCCCGCGGATCGGGGGGAGAGTCTCTTCGGCGATTTCGATGTCGGCCGGAGTCTGGTGGCCCGTCTCGGCCGGGGGCACATCGCCGGCGCCGGGGGCCTGCTGAAACGTCGGACGATGGCGCGTCTGGGAGAGCGGTACATGCAGGAGTTCCGTGTGCGGGCCGCCTCGGTGGCGCAGCCGATCGGCGACCTGAGCGGCGGGAATCAGCAGAAGGTCGCCATCGCCTCGGCACTCGCAGAGCGTCCGGACGTGCTCCTCCTCGAAGAACCGACGCGCGGTGTGGACGTGGGAAGCAAGGTGGAGATCCACCGTATTCTGCGCACGTTCACCGATCACGGCGGGTCCGTCGTGGCCTACTGCACGGAGATCCCGGAGGTATTCGAGTTGGCGCACCGGGCTGTGGTGATGGCGCGCGGCAGGGTCACCGGAGAGTTGGCCGTGACCGACCACGGCGATATCGGGTCGCTGGCCGCGGCCGTGGCTCAGATGAGCGGCGGTGCGGCCTCGGTGCTCAAAGGTGCCGCTGCAGTGGGCGCCTCGCGGGGGCGTGCGTGACCGTAACGGGCTCCTGGCGCATCGGCGTCGACACGGGCGGGACGTTCACCGACCTGGTGGCGGTCGGGCCGCACGGCGACGTGCGCCTGGCGAAGGTTGCCTCCACGCCGGCCGATCCCGCGAGGGCGACCTTCGAAGCGTTCGAGCGGTCGGGCGTGGACCCGGGTGGCGATGTCGACTCCTTCATCCTGGGTACCACCATCGCCACCAATGCGCTGATCCAGAGGCGCGGCGCTCCCACGGTGCTGGTCACGACCGCCGGGTTCGAGGACATTCTCTACATCCAGCGGATCGACCGGCAGGGCCTGTACGACCTGCAGTGGGTGAAGGCCGAGCCGTACGTGCCGCGCAACCGGGTGGTGGGCACCGCCGAGAGGGTCCTCGCCGACGGGTCGATCCGCACGCCGATCACCGACGATGAACTGGCGCGGGTCGTCGAGAACGTGCGCCGGCTCACGGCGCAGGCCACCAAGCCGGCGGTGGCCGTGTCGCTTCTGTTCTCCTACGTGAACCCGGCGCACGAGCAGGCCCTGGCCGAGGCCCTCTCGGCGGCGCTGCCCGGTGTGCCGGTCTCGCTGTCGAGTGAGGTGGCGCCCATCTGGCGCGAGTACGAGCGCTCCAACACGACCGTCGTGGACGCCTACGTGAAGCCCATCGTCGCCGACTTCGCCCGATCCCTCGCCGCCGAACTGGCCGAGCTGCGCGTGGGCGGCTGGCACGGTCTGCTGAGGTCCAACGGTGGCCAGGTGGCGATCCCCGACGCCCCCGACAGGCCGGTGGAGATCGTGCTGTCGGGCCTCGCCGCCGGGATGATCGCCGGCGCGCACTTCGCCCGCGCCGTGGGCACCGACAAGGCGGTGACGCTGGACATGGGCGGCACCAGCGCCGACGTGGGTGTTATCACCGACGGCGAGCTGCAGTTCTCGGGCCTGTTCGAAGTGGAGTTCGGACTGCCGCTGGCGCTGCCGATCCTCGACGTGACCACGATCGGCGCCGGCGGGGGATCCATCGCGTCCATCGACTCGGGTGGCCTGCTGAAGGTCGGCCCGGAGAGCGCGGGCGCCGATCCGGGACCGGCGTGCTACGGGCTCGGCGGGGAGCAGCCGACGGTCACCGACGCCAACGTGCTCATGGGCCGACTGGACCCGGAGTACTTCCTCGGCGGGGAGATGAGCCTCGACGCGGACCGGGCGCGCCGGGCTACCCGGCCGCTGGCCGACCGGCTGGACCTGACCGTCGAGGACACGGCCGACGCCATCGTGTCGGTCTCCATCGAGAACATGGACGGCGCCATGCGGCTGGTGACCGTCGACCGCGGCCTGGACTACCGGGAGTTCGACCTGGTCGCCTACGGGGGCGCCGGACCGCTGCACGCCGCCGAGATCGCCCGCCGCTTGGGGATGAACCGGGTGATCGTCCCTCCGAACCCCGGACTGGTCTCCGCCTACGGCACGGTCATCGCCGACCAGAGGGTGGACCGCCGCATCACGCTCGTGCGCCGCCTCGACCACGCCGAGGCCGAGGACCTGCCCGCGGCGCTGGCCCGGCTGGCCGGCGACACGGCGGGAGAGTTGCGTTCGCAGCTGCGCCGCCGGGAGGCGTCGGTGGAGGTGACGACGTACGTGGCCTGCCGGTACGTCGGGCAGAACTTCGAGCAGGAGATCCGTACCGACTTCGGCCACGTCGACCGGAGCTTCGAGCTGGCCGTGGCGATCCCTCCCGACGCCGCCGACTTCGTGGACCGGCTCGCTGACCGCTATCACGCCACCCACATGGCCTCCTACGGCTACGAGATGCGTGACCAGCCGATCCAGTCGGTCTACCTGGGCGCCACGGCGCTCTCGGCGGCGCCCGACATTCTCATCCGCCCCTACTCGGGGCGGAGCGGGTCGTCGACGCCCGTGACGCGCCGGGTCCTGGCCGCGGCCGGCTGCTGGGTCGACGCCCGCATCGTCAAGCGTGACGCGCTGGCCCTCGGCGAGGTGCTCGACGGCCCTGCCGTCATCGAGGAGGCCGATTCCACGACCTGGGTGCCCCCGGGGTTCACCGCGGCGGTGCACGAGAGCCAGTGCCTGATCATCGCCCGAGTGGGCAACGCCGGGGAGGATCACCCATGAGCGCAGCGAGCGCGTCGGCGCCCGCCGAGCTGGATCGGGTGGGCCTCACCCTTCTCTACAAGCGGGTGCGGAACATATGCGACGAGATGGCCTTTGCCATGATGCGCACGGCTTACTCGCCGATCTTCTCGGAGGGTCTGGACTTCTCGACACTCGTCCTGGACCGCCGGGGTCGGCTGGTGGCGACGGCGGGGATCAACCCGGCGATGCTGGGCGCCTCGCTGTACGCCGCCACGTGGATCATCCGTGAGGTGGGGCCGGAGAACTTCGCCGACGGCGACGTGTTCGTGCACAACGACCCCTACCGGGGCGGCTCGCACCTGCCCGAGCACATGATGGTGACTCCCGTCTACCGCGACGGGGAACTGGCCGCCTTCGTGGGCAACATCGCACACCTCGCCGAGATCGGCGGCATGGCTCCCGGATCGTTCGCGGCCACCGCCACCGACATCTTCCAGGAGGGCCTGCGCATCCCGCCCACGAAGCTCTTCGACCGCGGGGAGCCCGTCCGGGACGTCTGGCGCATCATGCTGGCCAACCACCGCACGCCGAACAACTCCTGGGGTGACCTGCACGCCATGCTGGGCTCCCTGCGGGTGGGGGAGCGCCGCGTCGGCGACCTCATCGCCGAGCGCGGCATCGACGGGCTCAACGAGTCCTTCGACCAGATCCTCGACTACGCCGAGGCATATATGCGCTCGGAGATTCTGAGCCTTCCCGACGGGATCTACACCGGCGAGGACTGCATGGAGGACGACGGCATCTCCGACCGGCCCTACTGGATCCGCTCACGGATCATCGTCGAAGGCGACGAGTTGATCTTCGACTACTCCCGCTCCGACGAGCAGGCAGTCGGGCCGATCAACGCGCCGTACGTCGTGACCCTGTCGGCCTCGCTCAACGGGCTCCTGTACGTGCTGGCCCGGGACGTTCCCGTCAACGCCGGCATCGTGCGCCCCATCAAGGTGGTGGCTCCCGCCGGGACCATCACGTGCGTGCGGCTGCCGGGGCCGTGCGTGGGCGGCCAGACCGAGTTCCAGCCGCGGGTCATGGAACTGGTCCTCGGGCAGATCCTGTCGCAGATCCTGCCCGAACGGGCGGCCGCCGCAAGCGGCAACACGTCGTTGAACTTCCTGTTCGGCGGGGTGGATCCCCGCAATGGCGAGTACTACGCGCACTACCACTTCGAGGGCATGGGGTGGGGAGGCCGGGCCACCAGCGACGGCAACAGCGCGCAGATCGTGCCGCACGCCAACTGCCGGAACACGCCCGTGGAGATCTTCGAAACCAAGTGGCCGTGGATACACGAGGAGTACTGCCTCAACGACGACACCGCAGGCGCGGGCCGGCACCGGGGCGGGCTGGGGGTCCGGCGGGTCCTCGAGGTGGCAGGCGACGTGATCACGGTGAGCGCCCTCTGCGAGCGCATGAAGCGCTCCCCCTGGGGACTCTTCGGCGGCCGCGACGGCAGCCGGACCAGTCTCGAAGTGGCACCAGCGGGCACCTCGGACTACGAGACCTTCCAGGAAGCATTCGGCCTGGTGTCGCCGTCGAAGTTCACGAACATCCGCCTGCGCCACGGCGACCGGGTGAGGATCACGTCGCCGTCGGGGGGCGGCTATGGCGACCCGCTCGAACGCGACCCCGCCAAGGTGCTGCACGATGTCGTCCTGGGCTTCGTGAGCCGATCCTCGGCGGAATCGATCTACGGCGTGGTGATCGCCGGCGGCGAGGCAACCGGCGACTCGGGACAGGTCGGCTCGGGCGGCGGCGACGGCGCAGCGGGCGACCCGGCCGTCGACGAAGCGGCCACCGCCGAGCTGAGGAGGGTCATGCGCGATGGCGTGGCATGAACTCGACAAGAGCTGGCACGACACGACCGTGGACTACTGCGACGTGTGCGGCAACCTCCTGATCGCCCGCTACTGGAGCTTCGCCGAGCCGGCGGGCGGGGAGATGCGGCGCTGCTGCGACGAGAGTTGCGAGCGGCTCTTCTACCGGCTCCGCCGCATCAACGAATCCGACACCGAGTCGTAGGAGAATGCCGAGCCGTTCCGCACCCCGCCCGGCCGTCATTCCGGCGGAGGCCGGAATCCACTTCCCAGCGGTCCGGGCTGGGCTGCCGACGGCCGACCCAGCAGCCTCAGGGCAGGGACTACGGCGGTCGGCGGTGGTGATGTAGGTTCATCCCGACGGCTCCGGGGGGCGCTTTTGGGGCGCCGGGGGAGGCTCAGGTCATGCAAGGCGGCTGGCAGGTCGGGATCGACACGGGCGGTACGTTCACCGACCTCGTGGCAGTGCGCGGTGACGAGCAGCGTATTGCCAAGGTGCCGTCCACTCCCTCGGCGTTCGATCAGGGCGTTCTCGACTCGATCACCGCCGCCGGCATCGAGGCCGCTGAGATCGAGATGATCGCCCACGGCACCACCATTGCCACGAACGCCGTGATCACCCAGCGGGGCGCGCCGACCGCACTGCTGACGACGCGGGGTTTCCGCGACGTGCTCGAGTTGCGCCGGCACAACCGTGGCGACCCCTACGACATCCAGTGGGATCCGCCGCCGCCGCTGGTGGCGCGCCGCAACCGCTTCGAGATCACCGAGCGGCTGGACTACGCCGGCGACGTGGTGACTCCTCTGGACGCCGACGAGGTGCGCGCCGCGGCCCGGCTGGCGGCCCGCCGCGGCATCAGCACGTTTGCCATCGCGTTCCTGCATTCCTATGTGAACACAGTCCACGAGGACTATGCGGCGGAGGTTGTGCGCGCCGAGGTGCCGGGAGCGTTCATCAGCACCTCGGCAGCGCTGCTGCGGGAGCCGCCGGAGTTCGAGCGCACCTCCACCACCGTCTTGAACGCCTACCTCGCCCCCGTCGTGAGTGACTACCTGACGGCCCTGGAGTCGCGCCTCCGGGAGGTCGGGTTCGTCGGCCGCCTGTACGTGATGCACTCCGGCGGCGGCCTGCTCACCGTCGAGAGCGCCTCCCGCTTTCCCGCACGCCTGCTGACATCGGGTCCTGCCGCCGGGGCGAAGGCGGCCGAAGGGGTCGCGGCCTCCACCGGCGTGGCCGGTGGCGTTATCGCCGCGGGTGTCCTCGCCTCCTCCGAAGGCCTGGAAGAGGTCATCTCGCTGGACATCGGCGGAACCAGCGCCGATATCGCCGTCGTGCAGGGCGGCCGGGCCGACATCGTGCACGAGTTCTCGCCGCGGTTCGGACAACCGGCGCGGTTCCCGGCCATCGACCTTGTCACCATCGGGGCGGGCGGGGGATCGATCGCCTGGGTGGACGCCGGCCGCCTGCCGCACGTGGGACCGCATAGCGCAGGTGCCGACCCCGGTCCTGCCGCCTACCTCCTCGGTGGCACGCAGGCCACCGTCACCGACGCCAACCTTGTGGCGGGGCGCCTCGTGGCCGATGTGGCTCTGGCCGGTGGCATCAACCTCGACATGGCCGCGGCGCGGCAGGCCGTCGGTGCGTTCGCCGACGAACTGGGTCTCAGCATGACCGACGCCGCCTTGGGGATCATCGACATCACCAACAACAACATGGCGCGCTCGATTCGGGTTGTGACGGTGGAACGCGGCCTCGACCCTCGCAACTTCACCCTCGTCCCGTTCGGCGGCGCCGGCCCCCTCATGGCCGCCGAGTTGGCCGATGTGCTGGCGATCTCGAGGATCGTTGTGCCGCTGGCTCCGGGGGTGACCTCGGGTCTGGGGTGCCTCTATGTGGACATCACCCACGACATCGGCGAGGCGCTCATCTGTAAGCTCGCCGACGCCGAGCGTGGCCGCCTGCAAGACGTATTCGACCGGCTGGCGGAGACGATGCGCGGGCGGTTGAGCAGTGACGGCGTTGATGAGCGGCGCCAGCGCCTGGAATACTCCATCGACCTGCGCTACCTGGGCCAGGTGCGAGCGCTGACGGTCGAGTTGGAGAGCGGCGCAGTGCCGGACCGCTTCGAGGAGGAGTTCCGCGCGCGGTACTTCGAGGAGTACGAGCGGCAGTTCCACTCGGTGGCGGTGGACATTCCCGTGGAGATCTCGGCGCTGCGGGTGCGTGGCGTGCGGCGCTCGGAGCGGCCGCACATCCCGTTCAGCGGCCCGACCTCGCCGCTGCGCACCGTCGAGCGTCCGGTGCTCACGCGTGATGGTGAAGTCACCGCGCGTGTCGCCGAGCGGGCCAGGCTCCCCGTCGGAAGCCGGCTCTCCGGACCCTTCGTCCTCACCCAGCAGGACTCCACCACGTGGGTCCCGCCGCACTGGGAGGTCGAGGTGGACAAACTCGGCAACCTTCTGATGACCCGCTCCGAATGAGGGAGGCAACCGCATGAGCCTGCGAGTCGTGGAGACCCCGCCTGACGAGTCGATGGGTCTGCGCCAGCGAGACCCCATCGGTTTCCAGGTGCTGAACAGTGCTTTCAGCAGCATCGTGGACGAGATGAGCGCCCTCACGATGCGGGCCGCCTTCTCGCTCGTGGTCAGCGAGGGCGGCGACTACTCCGGCACCATCAGCAATCGCCGGGGCGACCTCGTGGCCTCGGGCGTGCGCGACCTGGCCGCCCACCTCGGCACGCACCCGTTCACCATCAAGGGAATGCTCGACTGGATCGACACCGACCCCGAGGAGTACTTCCGGCCCGGCGACGTGGTGCTTATCAACGACCCGTACATCGGCGGCACGCACCACAACGACATGCGGGCCGTCATGCCCTTCTACTTCGACGGTTCCCTCGCCGGATTCGTCCAGAACTCCATGCACTGGACCGACATCGGCGGGCACGTGCCGGGCACGTTCGATTCCAACTCCCGCAGTTCCTACGGCGAGGGCTTGGCCGTACCGCCGATCCATGTCGTGCGCGAGGGGGTCTTCCAGCCGGAGGTCTCCAATCTCATCCTGCGCAACGTGCGGATGGCCGACACGGCCCGCGGCGACCTGCTGACCTCCATCGGGGCCGTGCGCCTCGGCGAGCAGCGGCTGCAGGCGCTGGCCCGGCGCTACGGCACCGGGATGCTCCTGGCCGCCATGGACGAGTTCATCGAGTATTCCGAGGACCTGTTGCGGGCCGAGTTCGCCAAGCTGCCCGACGGCCCCGTCGAGGTGGAGGCGCTCCTCGACTGCGACCCTGTCGGCGATCCCGACGAGCCGCTGTCGGCGCACATGCTGCTCACGGTGCACGGGGACCGGGCCACGATGGACTTCTCCGGGTCCAGCCCTCCGGCAAAGGGGGCTGTGAACTCGACGCGGTCGGTGACGCTGTCGGCCGCGGTCGTCACGATGAAGATGATCTTCCCGCACATCCCCATGAACCAGGGCGTCTTCCGGGCGATCGACTTCGTGTTGCCGCCGGGGCTGCTGCTGAGCGTGGAGTTCCCGTCACCGGTCTCGGGTTGTGCCGCCGGGGTTTATCCGGCGGTCTGCGACCTGGTGCTGAAGGCGTTCATGCACCTGGTGCCCGAGCGGTCGATGGCCGGGCCCACCGGCCTGCTGAACACCATCACGGCCGGCCACGACCCGCGGCCCGGTCACGACGAGGAGTTCGTCATGTACCTCTGGCTGGAGGGCGGCTGGGGCGGGCGGGCCACTCGCAAGGACAACGCCACCGCCATGACGACGTTCGCCACCACGGCAATGAACCAGCCGGTGGAACTGCAGGAGCGGCTGTTCCCCGTGCTCTTCGACTGCTACCGGATGGAGACCGACAGCGCCGGCGCCGGCTGGTCGCGCGGCGGCTTGGGCGTGACCCGGCGCTGGAGCCTCACCCACGGCGACGGCGTGCTCTCCGACCTCGGCGACGGCGAGAAGTTCGGACCGTGGGGCTTCGCCGGCGGCAAGGACGCGCGCCCCAACAAGTTCGTCTATGCCCCCGGCACCGACGAGGAGGTGAACGTGGGCATGTTCTGCACCAACCTGCCGATCCGCAAGGGCGAGATCCTCGACTGCTTCCAGCCCGGCGGCGGCGGGTACGGCCCACCGCTCACGCGCCGCGTCGAGCACGTGCTGGAGGACCTGCGCGACGGCTACATCACCGCAGAGGGCGCCAGGCGCGACTACGGCGTCGTGGCCGCCGAGGATCCCGAGGCCGACGACTTCATCCTCGACGCCGAGGCCACCGCCGTCCTGCGCGCCGGCTATACGACGAGGGTCCCGAGTTCCCGGACTGAGTTCGGCCCGCCCGTCAGTCAACGATGGCGGTGGCTTCGATCTCGATCAGGAGCCTCGGGTCCAGGAAGGCGCTGACCTCCAGCATCGTGCTGGCCGGCTTCACGTCGCCGAAAAACTCACCGTGCGCGCGCCCGGCCTCGCGCCACTTGGAGATGTTGGTCACGAACATGCGGGTGCGCACGACGTGTTCGGGGCCGGCGCCCAGTTGGGCCAGCGCCGCCACGATGATGTCGAGGCAGGCCTTCGTCTGGCCGTACATGTCGCCGGGGGCGATGATCTCGACGGTCTCGCCGGGGCGCATGGCTGTGGTGCCGGCCACCTCGATGACGTTGCCGCAGCGGATGGCCCGCGAGTAGCCAACCGGGTCCCAGGGCCTGTCCGAACTCACTCGTTGCCTCTCCACCACAGTCCTCCCGTTCGAGCGCCGCGCCGATCGTACGCCGGGCCGGCAGCGCGCAGCGGCGGTACCATCCGCCCGAACGTTCCGCGGGAGGGGGTTGGCGATGTCGGGTGACTTCGAGGGCAAGGTGGCGATCGTCACGGGAGGGTCGCGTGGCATCGGTGGTGCGATCGCCGATGAGATGGTCCGGCGGGGCGCCACGGTGGCCTCGTTCGACATCGCCGAACCCTCCGAGAGCCGCGAGGGCGTCGTCGACCTCGAAGTGGACGTGGCAGACGCGGATGTGGTGCGGGAGGCCACGGCAGAGGTCGTGGCCCGCCTCGGCCGGGTGGACGTGCTGTTCAACAACGCCGGCATCCAGCGGGCCGCCCCCACGCACACGATGGACCCGGAGATCTGGGACCTCGTGGTGGGTATTCACCTGCGAGGGATGTTCCTGTGTTGCGCGGCGGCGATCCCCGAGATGCGGCGGGTGGGCGGCGGGGCCATCGTCTCGATCTCCAGCGCCGCCGGCTACGTGGGCATACCGGGGCGCGCCCCCTATTCGGCCGCCAAGGCCGGGATTCTCGGGCTGACCCGTTCGCTGGCCGTGGAGGTGGCGCCGCACAACATCAGGGTCAACGCCATCGCCCCCGGCTTCACCCGCACGCCGCTCGTGCAGCAGGCCCTCGACGACGGCTCCCTGACCGAGGACTGGATGCTGCTGGAGGTCCCCTTGGACCGCCTCGCGGACGCTGCCGAGATCGCCCGCCCCGCCGTCTTCCTGGCGAGCGTGGACGCCTCCTACATCACCGGCCAGTGCATCGTCGTCGACGGCGGCTGGACCATCCAGGGGGTCTCGGAGCGCCCCGACTGGCTCGACGTCTAGCTGCTGCATCGCGGCGTGGCCGCGAGAAGCGCCGGCCCAGCGGGCCTCGGGGAGGTGCGAGCGGTCGCTCAGGTGCGGTACTGGCCGGGCTGGCCCCAGCGGTTGCCGCGGTCGCGGCGATGGCCGAAGGACTGGCCCAGGTTGACCTCGGCGAACTCGGCGGGGGACTCGCCGGTGGTGGCGTACTCGTAGAGGGCGGTCTGGTAGACGGCGCTCAGCGCCGAGGCCACGACGGCGCCGAAGATCATCAACAGGCCTCCGACGATGACGCCGAAGAGGCCCAGGGGCCCGGAACCCAGGAAGATGGCGATGAGGAGCCCGGGCAGCATCAGGATGAAGCCCACGATGGACAGGCCCGCCTGGGCGAGCAGGTTCTCACCCCACGTCCTGCGCAGCAGGTCCTTGGAGCGTCCGAGGGCCCGGAACGGGCCGACGTTCTCGACGATGATGATCGGCATGACCAGGAATGACATTACGCGCCACGCCAAGTCCAGGAGGCTGCCCATGATCGCTCCCAGGAAGCCGGCGCGTTCACGGGCCGCCGCTTGAATCGAGTTGATGATGAACCCCACCACGAGAGCCAGGATTGCCCACGGGGCGATGGCGCCGATGCGCCCCCAAGCCCCGCGAATGGCGCTGGCCACCGTGGGGTCACCGCCGGTGAGCCGCTCGCGAGCCCCGTGAACAAGGGCGCCCTGGAAGAAGTACACGGCGATGGCGGCGGCAATGACACCCAGGATGATCAGCAGCACCGAGCCCCCGCCGACGTTCAACTCGCCCAGGCCGTCGGACGGGTCGTAGCTGACGAGGACGATGATGCCGAAGACGATGCCGGCGATGATCAGCGACGCCACGCCGCCGAGGACCGGCAGCCACATCAACTCCTTGTCCTTGCGCAGCACGCGCCAAGACGTCTTGCCGAGTTCCCAGGATCGTCCGAAGTAGCCCATGGGGTATCTCCTCGTGTTCGATATGTGTTCGCCGCCGCCCGGAAGGACAGTCGCTACCGCCGCCCTCCGGGCCGCCGACAACTCGCAGCGTACCCGCTGGACAGGGTGAGTCTCAGGCGTTCACGTCCACGACGACCCGGCCGCGGACCTGCCCCGCCAGAATGTCGGCGGCCACCCGGGGAACCTCCGCCAGGGGCACCTCGGTGGTTATCGACGCCAGGGTGTCGGCGTCGAGATCGGTGGCCAGTCGCGTCCAGGCCGCATCCCGCCGGGTGGCCGGCTGGAAGACGCAGTTGACGCCGAGCAGGCTGACACCCCGGAGGATGAACGGGAACACGGTGCCGTTGAGATCCGCGCCGCCCGCCAGCCCGCACGCCGCCACGCAACCCTCGGGCTTGAGTGCTGCGATGAGATTCACGAGTGTGTGGCTGCCGACGGTGTCGATGCCGGCCGTCCAGCGGGGCCTGGCCATCGGCCTCCCGCCGGGCTCGCTCAACTCGCTGCGGTCCAGGATTTCCGCCGCGCCGAGCGAACGTAGGTAGTCGCCTTCGGTGGCGGCCCGTCCGGTGGATGCCACCACCTGGTAGCCCAATTTCGCCAGCAGGGCCACCGACACGCTGCCCACGCCGCCGGCGGCACCCGTCACAATCACCGGTCCGTCGTCGGGGGCGATGCCGTGGTCCTCGATGGTCAGCACGCAGAGCATGGCGGTGTAGCCGGCGGTGCCGATGGCGGCCGCGGCGCGGGTGTCGATTTCCTCGGGCAGTCGCGTCAGCCATGCGCCGTCCACGCGAGTTTTCTGCGCCATGCCTCCCCAGTGCTTCTCGCCGAGGTCCCAGCCATTGACCGTCACGCGATCGCCGGGCTGCCAGTCGGGGTGTGTGCTGGTCTCGACGACACCAGCGAGGTCGATGCCGGGCACAAGCGGCCAACTCCGCACGACAGGGGCGCCGTTGCAGATCGCCAGGCCGTCCTTGTAGTTGACCGTCGAATACTCCACGGCCACGGTCACCTCGCGCTCGGGGAGCTGCTCCTCGTCGAGCTGGGTGATCTCGTGGCCGAATCCCTCGTCGGTCTTGTCGAGCAGCAGTGCGGTGAACATGTTCGCCTCCCGGAGCGCGTGGGCGGGTACGTCCCGAGCCTATGGCCCGACACGCCACCCGCCCACAGTCACACCGAAGACTTCCGCGCGACGCCCCCTGATCGCCGCGGCCGCGCCTTCACACCACCAGCCCCTGGATTTCCGCCACGGGGGCGTAGACCGAGGAACTGCGGGTGACGGCGCCGAGCGGACCACGCATCCCGCCGAGACCGACCGTCGTGAAGCTGCCGACGAACGTGACGGTCGCGGTGATCCGGAAGCGGTCGCCCGAGGCACCGTCGGAGGAGTGGCGATACGTGTAGTTGCACGTGCTGAGCGCGTCGCTGAAGCCCGGAATCCACGGTGTCCCCGGTCCGATGCAGGTGACGGAGTCGCCGTTGCCCATGTTCCAGCGCACCACCGTCGGTGTGGCGAAGATCGTGACCACGTAGCCCCAGACCATGATCGTGGTGCTGTAGGTGCGCCAGTAGGACGGTGGCAGCCAGAGCCATGCCGGGGTCTGCACCAGTAACCCCGCTCGGTGGCTCGGCGAGGTGTGGATGGTCGGCGCCGGCGGGTTGAGCGCTCCCATCGCCGAGGAGAGGACTGTGGACTGGGTGGGACGCGGCCGCGGCCTGCTCGGTGCCACGGTGATGGTTTGGATGTGGTTGCCGTCGTTGTCGCAGATGTCGAATTGGATCTCACCGCCTTCCTGCCCGTAAATGGGCCCGCAAATGGGGATTCCGCCACCGGAGTCCTCCTCAGGCAGGTCCACGGTTGTCGGGCGTTCCACCGTGAGTGTCGTGCAGAAGGTCTCGTCGTCGCTGCAGTTCTCGACCTCGGTCGTGTCGAGCGCGGCGACGCCGGGCGCGGCGACCGCGAGAGCGCCCGCAGCGACGATCAGGGTGACTCCCACTCGGGCGCCTCGCCGGCCCCTTCCCCGTCGGGCGGCAGCGCAGATGGCGCCCCGACTGGACCTGCTGTTGTGTGGATTCTCGCCTGCATGATGCATCCGTCTGTCCTTCCTGTGTGAACGGCCTGCTCGAAGATCTCCGAGACGCGCCAGGAGCCACCCACGCGGCGCATCAGCGCCAGGTGCACGACTGTGGCCTGCTCGTCGTTGCGCACCCGGCCGGTCGACACTTCGTAGAGAACCGCGGTGTCGACGAAGCAGTCGAGGACCTCGGCCCCCTCGTTGTCCCAGCCCTCGATGTGGACGATGCGCCCGGCGCCGTGGTCGGGGGGAAGGCGCAGGGCGATGCCCTCGGTCGCCCGCCCGAGCAGGACGCCGGCGGCTCTGCTGCGCAGCGGCTCGGTGCTGTACCGCGCGATCCCGGGATGATCCGGGTCCACCGGGTGACTGGCGGCATCCCAGTAGCTGTCCCAGAACGAGGCGTAGGCGCCCAGGATCTCCGTGGCCAACTCCGGCGGGGGCTCCTCGCCGTCGAGGGAGGACCTCAGAGCGATCGGCGCGCCCTGCGTGTCGCCACCGTTCGCGTCCGCAGCGTCCGGCGCGGCGACCGCCTGCGGCGCCGCGTCGACCGGACGTGCATCCGAATCCCCCTCTGTGCGGTCGCCGGTCGGGGGGGCGGGCGGGGAGGCCTCGGACGGTTCGAGCGTTCTGGGAGCGTCGCCTGCTGGCGCGGCCGCGACATCGGGGATCCGGTGCGGTTCGGATGCCGACCCCTGTGCCGGTTCGCCGGCCGGTGAGTCCGCAGGAACCAGTTCGCCGAACCGTCGCCCTTCCTCGAGTGGATCCCCCCCTCCGGCTCGGACGCAGCCGGCGTTGGCCAGGATCACGACCGACACCCCGATCGCCCCACGCCGCAAGGCCACCCCGAGACTCCTGTCAACGTGCCTGCCGGACTTCAGGCATCTTCCATGTAGTCTCACGGCCTGGAGACTACCTAAGAGTATTAGAAAAACATCAGAGTGATGACAGAATTATGGAGAGCTTTCTCCCCGAAGCAGGTCGGGTTCGATGTAGATCACGTGGGCGATGGGCACAGCCGTCCGGAGGCGAGCTTCGGTCGCATCGATGGCACTTGCCAGCCCCGGCATGTCCAGTTCGGCGTCGAATTCGGCCTTGAGGCACACCAGGAGTTCCTCCGGGCCGAGGTGCTGGGTGCGCAGGTGAATGACCCTGCGCACCCCCGGTGTCGCCGACGCCGCCTCGAGGAGTTGCCGGCGGTGTTCGGGAAGTGCTCCCTCGCCGATCAGCAGGCTCTGCAACTCGACAGCCAGCAGGACGGCGATGGTTCCCAGCAGCACCCCGATGCACAGCGTGCCGATCCCGTCCCAGACGGCGTTGCCGGTGACGTGCGCCAGCACGACCGCAGAGAGTGCCAGCACGAGGCCGGCCAGGGCGCCGAAGTCCTCCAGCAGAACAACGGGGAGTTCAGGGCTCCGGCTACGGCGGATGAATTGCCACCAGCTCTTCTCGCCGCGCAGCGGCCGCGCCTCGCGCAGGGCGGTGCGGAACGACAGGCTCTCCAGAACGATCGCCACACCGAGGATGCCGACTGCCCACCACAGTCCCTTGATCTCGTGGGGGTTGCGCACCTTGTCGATGCCCTCGTAGACGGCGAAGCCAGCGCCGAGGGTGAAGATCACGAGGGCCACGATGAACGACCAGAAGTAGCGCTCACGCCCGTAGCCGAACGGATGCTCCTGCGACGGCCGCTTGGTGGCTCGCCGCACGCCGAGAAGCAGCAGCGCCTGGTTGCCGGCGTCGGCAACGGAGTGGATCGCCTCGGCCAGCATGGAGGACGAGCGCGTTAAGGCGAACCCCACGAACTTGGCCGCGGCGATAGCCGTGTTGGCCAGCAGAGCGGCGACGACCGCCTTGGTCCCTACCTCAGCGGCCATGGGTCAGCCGCGCAGCCGGGTGCGGGTGAAGCCGGCACACGCCCCATCCGTAGCACACGGGATCGTGCCGGGGTGGCCTATCCGGTGCACCATTAGGCTGGCAACATGGTTGACGGCAACGGTTCGCTCGCCTCAGGTCACGTGCGGGTGAGTCGAGACGGCCACATCGGTGAGGTCCTACTGGACAATCCGGCGCGTCGCAACCCGCTCAGCCTGGCGGTCATGCGCGACCTCATCGCGTGCATCGGTGGACTCGGCGACGATCCTTCTGTGCGCGTCATCGTCATTGCCGGCACGCCACCGGCCTTCAGCGCCGGCCACGATCTGGCGGAGATGGCGGACCGGCCCGACGACTTCTACGACGAGTTGTTCGACGTCTGCTGCGAGCTGATGGCGGCGATCCGTGACGTGCCGCAGCCGGTCGTAGCCGCCGTCGACGGGATCGCCACGGCCGCAGGGTGCCAGGTCGTAGCCGCCTGCGATCTTGTTGTGGCGACCGAGCACAGCCGCTTCGCCACACCCGGGGTACGCATCGGCCTGTTCTGCTCGGTGCCGATGGTGCCGCTGTCCCGTGCGATCGGACGGAAGCGAGCGATGGAGATGCTGCTCACGGGCGATCCCATCGACGCCGCGACCGCGGCCGATTGGGGTCTGGTGAACAAGGTCGTGCCGGCCGGCGAACTGGCGGACGCAGTCTCCGACCTCGCTGGGCGGATCGGCCGCTACAGCGCCGGTGTCCTGGCGATCGGCAAGCGCGCCTTCTATGACCAACTCGACCGCGCTGAGCCCGAGGCGTACCGCTACACCCAGAAAGTCATGGCCGCCAACGCCGCCATGGACGACGCTCAGGAAGGCATCGAGGCCTTCCTGCAGAAGCGCTCGCCGGTCTGGTCCGCGCCGGTCCGGGGTGAGGACGATCCTGTGGCGATCCCCGATCCGGCCGCCGGCTAGGGCGAGGCGGCAGCGGTGCAGCCGACCGCGGCGGTGTAGGGGAGTGGCGAAGCGCAAGCGGCGACCTCAGTTGCGTGTCGCGTCGGTGCAGCCGGGCATCGTGGGTCCGCCGCGGCCGGTGCCCCGCCGGATCGCTCGCCCGCCGTACGTCCGCAACACCCGCGGCGAACCTGGGCCGTCGCGCATGGCTCCGGTGCGCTCGCCGGCGGAGATCGACGCCATGCGCCGGGCGGGCGCGGCTGCTGCAGAGGTGCTGATCATCGCCGGCCGGCACGTGGCGCCAGGCGTTACCACAGACGCCATCGACGCGGTTGTCCACGCCGAGGTGCTCGACCGGGGCGCCTACCCCAGCCCCCTCGGCTACCGCACCTTCCCGAAGTCCGTCTGCACGTCGGTGAACGAGGTCATCTGCCACGGGATTCCCGACAGCCGCCCGCTGGGCGCCGGTGACATCGTGAACGTCGATGTGACCGTGTACCTCGACGGCGCGCACGGCGACACGTCCGCCATGTTCTTCGTCGGCGAGGTGGATGCCGAGAGCCGGCGGCTCGTCAGCGGTACCCTCCGGGCTCTCGAAGCCGCAATCGATGTCGTGGGCCCTGGCGTGCCGGTGAGTGCCATCGGCAGGGCCATCGAGGGTGTGGCGCGCCCGGGGCGCCTCGGCGTGGTGCGCGAGTTCGTCGGCCATGGCGTGGGACCGGACTTCCACGGGAACCTGCAGATCCCGCACTACCACGATCCGCGGAACTCGCTACCGCTGGCCGAGGGTATGACCTTCACGATCGAGCCCATGTTGACGCTCGGGAGCGCGCAGGTGGAGTTGTGGAGTGACGGCTGGACGGCGGTGACCGCTGATCGCTCCCGCTCAGCGCAGTTCGAGCACACGCTTTTGGTGACCTCCGGCGGTGTGGAGATCCTGACCATCGCCACCGACGGCCACTGCGCCCACGAATCACCCGTGGCATCAGCGCCTGGCGTGCACATGGGTTGAATCCCATCCCGCCCGCCCCGGGTCCGGCGGCTTGGGGTCCGACTGCGATCAGCACGTGCGGTCGGGGTCGTCGCTGCTACCGGAGCCCGTTCTCCGGCGACTCCCACCACCAGGCGAGGCCCGAGACGCCGGCGCCGGCGGTGGCCACGAGCGCCCCGCCGAAGCCTCCGATGAACGTCGTGGCCGGGTCGATCTCCGCTGTGACCGCCGCGAGGAGCGATCGAGCATCGTCGGCGGCATCGGCGTGGACGGCGGCGACGTGTAGGGCACGTACCTCCGCCGGGCGGCTCTGGTGCATCTGCTCCAGGATCCGGCGGTGGGCGCTCGCCGTGCTGCGACTCGGTAGCAGGCGGCGGATCCGCCCGTCGTGCACGTCGAAAAGCGGCCGGACGCCGAGACGGTCGCCCGCGCGCCCCGCCATCGCCGGGATCCGACCGCTGCGCACGAGCTGATCGAGGCCACCGAGCACCCCCATCAGGTGCACGCGGGCGGCAACGCGGCGGGCCACCGTCGCGGCCTGCTCGAGGTCCGCTCCGCTACGGGCGGCGACGGCAGCGGCGTGGACGGCGAGGGCCTGCCCGCCGGCGGCGTTGGCGGTGTCCACCACGATCGTGCGCCCTCCGGCCTCCCGCGCTCCCAGCACGGCCGCCTGGTGGCAACTCGACAGCCTGGCCGACAGGGTGAGCACAAGCACGCCGTCGGGATTCTGGCGCTCGCGCACGGCTCGCGCGAAAGCGCCCGGTCCCGGTGCGGCAGTGCTCAGCGTTCCTGCCGAGAGGAGGTCGCTGGGTGACAGGGCGTCGTCGGCGACCTCCTCGCCGTCGATGGTGAGGAGGATCGGGACGACGGTGATGTCGAAGTCGCGCTGCAACGCCTTCGGGAGCGCTGCGGCACTGTCGGTCACGATCGCAACGGTCATGGGGCCGCCTCGATGGCAGTGATGGTCAAGGGGACGCTGCGCGCCATCGCCATCGTGACGGTCACGGCTCCCGCGAGTCGAGCTGATCGGCACGCGAGCCGGCCCGAACCGCGATGGAGCTGCCCACGACGAGGATTCCCGACGCCAGGAGTACGAGCCGGGTCCCGCTGAGCGTCCAGACGTTGAAGATCGTCACCTCGTCGAGGGCGTCGCGGATCGCACCGGCCACCACGGCGGCGAGCCCCAACGCCATCCGGATGACCATGTGGAAGGCGGCGAAGGCCAAGCCGCGTTGTACCTCGGTGGTGCCGGATTGCAGGGCCGTCATGCCCGACGTCAGCGCCACCGTCGCCGCCAGGCCGAAGCCGAACGCCCCCAGGTAGGTCAGCCAGAGGACGGGGCTGAGGCTCATGCCGGCCACCAGGACGCCCATGGTGAGGGTGCCGTAGCGGGTCATCACCATCAGCGGCAGCGTGAGTTGGGTGGCGATGATCAGGCCGGCTCCCGCCCCCACGCCGAAGATGGCGATCAGCACTCCGAATTCCAGGTTCGAGGCTGCCAACTCCACGAGTACCAGGCTCAGGCCCAGGGAGAACAGCGCGCCCAGCCCGAGCGCCACCGCGGCGGCCGCGGGCATCACCGACCGGACGAGGGGAATGTGCGCGGCATCTCGCAGGCGGCCCACGCTGGTGCCCGCGGCCAAGACGCCGGTCGGTTTCTTCAGAGGCGCCATCCGGGCGATGAGTACAGCCGAGGCCAGGTAGGTCACGGCGTCGATCCAGAACACGGTGGCGTGCGGGCGCGACGCCAGCCAGCCCTCGTCGGCGAACGGCAGCAGGGTCAGGACGGCGAATGCGCCGGCGCCGATGGGGATGCTGCCGAACGACGAGCCCAGCATCAGGCTGTTGGCCGTGGGCAGGTCGTCGGAGCGGGCGAGGTCGGGAACGGAGGCGTCGCGCGCGGATAGGAAGATGACGCTGGCCGCCTCCAGGACGAACGCCCACAGGTAGATCCACCAGAGCCGGGCGATGAGGGGAATGATCGCCACGATCCCCATGCGCAGCAGGTCGGTCGTTAGCATGGTGCGGCGACGGTCCCAACGCAGCGACACTCTGGCGGCCACGGTCCCGCCCAGAGCCGCCGGAAGTAGGCGCAATGTCAGGATCCCGCCCACGGCGCTCGTGGAGGAGGTGACCTCCCAGGCCAGGGCCATGAGCGCGAACGTGGCCATCCAGTCGCCCAGGCCCGAGATGCCCTGCCCGATGAGCAGGCGGCGGAAGTCGTGGCCGCTCAGGACGCGGCGCAGAGAACTCATGGCGCACCGTCGTTGTCGCAGAGCAGGCGTTGGAGGAGGACGCGAGCCCGACGGCCGGCGGGTGGCACGGAATTGTTGCCGGTCAGGCGCTTGAGCAGCATCGGTGCGACCACGAGCGAGCCCGCGAGTGCGCCATCGCGCCCGCCCCACGACAGCGCCAGGAACGGCAGCGCCAGCATCGACAGGAACGACACCAATGCCGTCTGGCGCAGCATCCGGCCGACCGCCAGTCCCGCGAGCAGCAACACTGCGCCCGGCCAGAAGATCACGGCCAGTGCACCCATGGCGGGCGAGACGCCGCGGCCCCCGGCCCCCCGGAGGAAGGGTGACCAGTTGTGCCCGGCCACGGCGGCACCGGCGGCGAGGGCACCGACGACGGGGGCCGAGCCTGCGGCCAGCACACCCGGTGCTGCCTTGGCAACGTCCATGATGCCCCCGCAGGCCAGTGGCGCGAAGCCGGCGACCCGGTACAGGGCCGTACCGGACACGGTGCCGCTGCCGATGGAGCGCAGGTCGGTGGCCGCGACCGACTGGGCCAGCAGGTTCGAGAAGGGGATGGCGCCGACGACGAACGCGACGATCACGATTCGTGCTCCCGGCGCGATGAGGTAGTCCTGCGCTACGAGAAGCGAGGCCACCGACAGCGACATCGCGAGGATTGCCGTGGCGGCGACGAGGCGCACGGCGGCGATGCGGTGGCGCAGGATCCCCGTCGCACGTGGCGGCGTGCGGTCCTTCTGGACGGCGCGTCTCACATGCTCCGGACCAACTCGATCTTCCCGGTCGGGACCGAGCCGGTGGTCTCTCCGATGATGGCGGACGTGTGGCCTGACGCGGCCAGGGCACCCACGAGGCCTTTGGCGGCGCCAGGGGAGCACGCCAGGAGCAACCCGCCGGAGGTTTGCGGGTCGGCCAGGATGTTCAGCAGCAGGGCACCGGCGTCGGGGTCGGCGGGCTCGAAGCGGAGGTGCGTTCGCACGGCCGCGATGTTGCGATCTGTGCCGCCGGGGATGTGACCGGCGGCGGCGAGGGTCTTCACCTCGGGCAGCAATGGCACCGCGGCGGCGTCGAGGCGCGCTCCGAGGTCGCTGGCCGCGCACATCTCCTGCAGGTGGCCAAGGAGGCCGAAGCCGGTGACGTCGGTCGCGCCCGTGACTCCCGCCTCCAGCGCCAACTCGGACGCCGAGTCGTTGAGCCGGCACATCTGCGCCACCGCCGCCTCGAGGGCGCCCGCCGGGAGGCCGGCGTCGCCCGGCGGCAGGCGCTTGTGTGCTGTGGTGACGATGCCGGTGCCCAGCGGCTTGGTGAGCACCAGGAGTTGACCTGGCTCGGCTCCGCTCGAGCGCAGCAGCCGGTCGGGATCCACCTCGCCGGTCACCGCTTGGCCGTAGACCGGCTCGGGTCCGTCGGTGGTATGGCCACCGACAACGTGCCAGCCGCCCTCGGCGGCGGTGCGGGCGCCGCCGCGCAGCACTTCGGTGAGCAGGTCGAGAGGGAGATGTTCGCGTGGCCAGACCACCACGTTGAGGGCGAACAGGGGTCGCCCGCCCATGGCGTAGACGTCACTGGCGGCATTGGCGGCGGCGATGCGCCCCCAGGTGTGAGCGTCGTCGGTGACCGGTGGGAAGAAGTCGACCGTCGACACGAGGGCGCGACCGTCCGGTCGGCGCCAAACCGCGGCGTCGTCGCCGGTGCCGATCAGCAGATCGGGGTGTGTCTGATGCTTGAGCGAGCGCAGAACCTGCGTCAGGTCGTCGGGACCGAGCTTGCCGGCTCAACCCGCGCCGTGGCTGTACTGCGTCAGGCGATACGTCATGGGAGAAGTCTCGTGTCTCGTCGCGACGGGGGTGCCTGCCGGCGCAAACGCTACTCCCCACCGCTTGCCGGAGACGGAACGGCCACCAGCCCGCCCCTCAGCGCTGGCAGGTGGGGCAGTATGTGGTGTTGCGGGCGTCGAGAACGCGACTGCGCAGCGTGGCGCCGCAGCGGCGGCAGGGCTCGCCGCTGCGCCCGTAGCAGTCCAGGTGGGCGAAGTTGTCGCCACCGGGCCCAAGCAGGGTGCGGTAGTCGCGGAACGTGGTGCCCCGGTGGGCGACCGCCTGCCGCAACACCTCGGGGATCGCCGCGTGCAGGGCGGCGGCCTCGGCGCGGGTGATCCGGCGCTTGGCGGGGTTGATGCCGGCCCGCCACAGCGCCTCGTCGGCGTAGATGTTGCCCAGCCCCGCCACCGGGCGCTGGCTGAGCAATTGCGTCTTGACCCGCCGCCGGCTCTGCCGCAGCGCCCCCCACAACCCAGCGGCGGTGAACTCGTCGCTCAGCGGCTCGGGCCCCAGATGAGCCAGAGTCGGGATGGTGTCGTAGCACCCGGCGGGCACCAGCCGCACCCTCCCGAATCGGCGCACGTCGTGCAACTCCAGGACGGCGCCGTCGTCGAGGCTCCACCAGGCCCTCACGTAGCCGTCGCTGGGCGGAGCACCGGCGGCGAACTGCAGCCGCCCGGTCATACCGAGGTGCACCACCAACTCCTGCTCGCCGCTCAAGGCGACGATCAGGTACTTGCCGCGGCGCGATACGCCCCCGACCGATGCACCGGCGGCACCCCGCGCGGGCAGGAACTTCTCCGACGGGTGGCTGGAGGTCGCGGTGATGCGGCGCCCCACCAGTCGCGGCTCCAGTTGGCGACGGATCGTCTCGACCTCGGGCAGTTCAGGCACCGAGAACTCCTCCGGCGTGCGAGATCACACAGTCCTCGCCGTTCCCCACCTGCTGGTCATCGCACGTGCGGGCCGTGTGCTCATGATTTCGTGCGGACTCCCAAGTGCGGCCTGATGGCCGCGGCCAGACCGGCGTCTCAGACGGCCTCGGCAAGGGCGGGGGCGTCGGGCCGGAGGGAGCCGGCGAGATGGCGGCGCTCGACTTCGGCAAGACCCTCCGGGCAGTGCCGGACGAAGGCGCACCAGCCGCACAGCGGGCCGGTCTCGGGGGGGAACTCGCCCGTGTCCGAACGCTGGAGCAACTCCTCCCACGTGTCGGCAAGCCGCTGGGTGACGTCCCGGATGTTCTCAGCAGTGACCTGGGTCTCGTCGATCCTCTGGCCGAGATACATGAGGCGGGCCCGCGCCGGGAGCGTGCCCCGTATCTCGGCGAGTGCGGCGGCGTACAGCAGGACCTGCTCGAGCCGGTCCTTGAAGAACCTCCGGCCCGGTGCTCGCCCCGACTTGTAGTCGCTGATGACGAGTCCGTCGGAACCGGCCTCCACGCGATCGATGTACCCGATGAACGGCACGCCGCCGATCTCGACGGACACCTCCGTCTCGGTGTCGACGACCTCCACCGTCTTGGGATCCTCGAGATCCCAAAGGCCCTCGATGGCCCGCCAGGCCGTCCACTTGAAGTTGCGGATGCCGTCGGTGTCAAGTGCGAGCGCGTTGAAGTCCTCGTCGACCGCCATGTCCGACCAGACTTCCTTCGCGCACGCCCGGGCGCGGTCCATCGTTCGCTCCTGAGGCTCGAGACCCAGTAACTCCTCGAGCACACGGTGGGCGAACGTGCCGGCCAGAGCCGCCTCGCCGGGCGGATCGGGCAGTCTGTCGACGTAGCGGAACTTCCAGCGCCGGGGGCATTGCCGGAACATGGAGGCGCTGGTGGGGGAGAGGTGCTTGGGGCGCACCGGGATGTGCGCCACGGTGCTTGTCTCACCGGAGGCGGGGAGGGTTGGACAGGGGTTCGCGCCGGGGCCAGCTTCCGTTGATTCCATGCGTGTAGTTCTACCACCTGGCTGTGACACGGGTCCGACTTGGACCTCCGACGTCGATCTCCGGATCGCGGCGCAACCGCGGCCGGGGCCGCGGCGGGCAGACTGGTGCGATGCCGTGGCTCGTCGCAGGGGACAGGGTCTTTGCGAGCCTGGAGGTGGCGACCGGTGCCCGCCGACGTGCCCGCGGGCTGTTGACCCGCGACCGTGTCGAAGGGGCGCTGTGGTTGCCGCGGACCCGGGCGGTGCACACCCTGGGGATGCGGTTCGCCATCGATGTGGCCTACTGCGACGCCGAGGGGAAGGTGCTGGAGATCGTCACGATGAGACCGTGGCGCCTGGGCCGGCCGCGCCTGCGGGCCCGCAGCGTGGTGGAGGCCGAGGCGGGATCCCTACGGCGCTGGGGGATCACTGTGGGCACGATTCTCGAGGCGCAGGAGTAGGCGCCGTGCCTGGCGATCCTGCGCTGGTGCTGGTGGCAACGCCCATCGGCAACATGGGTGACCTGTCGCCGCGCGCCACCCAGGAACTGGCGGCCGCCGACGTGATCGCCTGTGAGGACACCCGGCGCACAGGACGCCTGCTGGTGCTCGCCGGGATCTCGGGGAAGGAACTGCTGGTCGTCAACGAGCACACCGAGGCGGAGGCGGCGCGGACGCTCGTGGCGCGCATCGGGTCGGGTGAGCGGGTGGTCTACGTGACCGACGCCGGAACGCCCACCGTTGCCGACCCCGGCGAGCGGCTCGTGCGGGCCGCGGCCGATGCCGGATGCACCGTGACCATCGTGCCGGGACCCTCCGCGCCTCTCGCAGCGGTCGCGGTCAGCGGTCTGGCGTCGGGGAGGTTCGTCTACGAGGGTTTCCTGCCCCGCCGAGGCGCTGCCCGTACGGCCCGTCTGGCGGAGTTGGCCAACTCGGAGAGGGCGGTGGTGCTGCTCGAGGCCCCGCACCGTTGCGAGCGCACCGCGCACGACCTGGCGAAGGCGTTCGGCGCGCAGCGGCGCGCCGTGGCGGCGCGCGAACTCACCAAACTGCACGAGGAGATCTGGCGGGGCACGCTCGACGAACTGGCCAACTGGGCCGGTGCCGGCATCCGGGGAGAGCTCGTCCTGGTGATCGAAGGAGCGCCGCCGCCCGCCCCAGCGACCGAGGCCGATATCGCCGCAGCGCTCGAGGCAGAGCGCGCCGCCTCACCCGAGGCCTCGGTGCGCGATCTCACCACAGCGGTCGCGGCGCTCCTCGGCGTGTCCCGCCGACGGGTGTACGAGGCAGCCCGCGAGCAGGCGCCGGTATCGTGACGGTGTGGCTCGGTACTTCGCAACGACCCCCATCTATTACGTCAACGACGTGCCGCACATGGGCCACGCCTACACGACGCTGAGCGGTGACGCTCTGTGCCGCTGGCGGCGGTTGCACGGTGACGAGGTGTTCTACCTGACCGGAACCGACGAGCACGGCCTCAAGGTGCAGCGCGCCGCCGAGCAGAACGGCCTCACCCCTCAGGAGCAGGCCGACCGCACCAGCAGGCGCTTCCGCGAGGCGTGGGACCTGCTCAACATCGCCTACGACGACTTCATCCGCACCACCGAGCCGCGCCATCACACGGCGGTGCAGACCCTGCTCGAACGCTGCTACGAGAACGGCTACGTCTACAAGGACACCTACCAGGGCGCGTACTGCGTGTCCTGCGAGGCGTACTACGCCGAGGCCGACCTGATCGACGGCGACTGCCCGATCCACGAATTCCCTGTCGAGCAGATGTCGGAGGACAACTACTTCTTCCGGCTGTCGGCGTTCCGGGACCGGCTGCTGGAGTGGTTCGAGGCCGTACCCGACAACATCACCCCCGCGCGCTACCGCAACGAGGCCCGCGCTCTCGTGCGGGGCGGCCTCGAGGATCTCTCGATCACCCGCACCTCTCTCCAGTGGGGTATCCCCGTGCCGTGGGACCGCAAACACGTCTTCTACGTGTGGTACGACGCCCTCACCAACTACGCCACCGCGGCCGGCTACGGCACCGACGACGAGCGCTTCGCCACCTGGTGGCCGGCGGTGCGTCACTTGCTCGGCAAGGACATCATTCGCTTCCACTGCGTGTACTGGCCGGCCATGCTGATGGCGGCGGGGGTGGAGCCCCTGCCGCGGTTCCACGTGCACGGCTGGCTGCTCGTGAGCGGCGCCAAGATGGCAAAGACCAGCGTGGTCCAGATCGCCCCCGCCGACCTGGCCGCCAGCCTCGGGGTGGACGGTCTGCGCTACTCGGTGCTGCGGGACAACCCCTTCGGCCCCGACAGCGACTTCAGCTACGAGGCGCTGGTCCAGCGCTGCAACAGCGACCTGGCCAACGGGCTCGGCAATCTGCTGCAGCGCGTCACAACGATCGTGGCTCGCTTCTGCGGGTCGGTCGGCAGCCGGCCGGCACCCGACAGCCCGCTGGGGGCCGTCGTGGCGCAGGCCTACGAGGCCACTGCCGCAGCGTGGGACAGGGTGCAACCGTCGGTAGCCCTGGAGGAGACCTGGCGCATTGTCCGGGAGACCAACGAGTACTGGCAGGCCCACCAGCCGTGGAAGCTGGACCCCGGGCCCGAATTGGACGCCGTGCTGGGCGACGCGCTGGAGGCTCTGCGGATTCTGGCCGTCCTGGCGCATCCGGCGATGCCGCGGTCGTGCGCCGAGGTATGGCGGCGAATCGGCCTCGACGGCGAGCCATCGGACGCGCGCCTGCCCGAGGCGGTGCACTGGGGACAGTATCCCGGCGGCCTGACCGTCAACGTCGGCGATCCGCTCTTCCCGCGCCTGTCGGTCGACTGAGCAGCGGTCGTGGGTGAGGTCGGCGCCGCCGCCGCTCCCGGCGGCACGTGGATCGACACGCACTGCCACCTGAAGCTCGAGTCGTGCGACGCCGAGGTGGCCGCGGCCCGGGACGCGGGCGTGGCGGCGTTGGTTGCCATCGGCACTGACGTGGCGGATTCCCGTGAGGCGCTCGCGGTGGCAGGGCGCCACCCCGAAGTCCGGGCCTCCGTCGGGGTGCATCCCCACGAGGCGAGCGGCGGCACCGACGGGCTCGCCGATCTGCTGGAACTCGCCGATGTCGTGGCCGTCGGGGAGTGCGGCCTGGACTACCACTACGACCACTCGCCCCGACCCGATCAGCGGCGGGTCTTCGCCAGCCAGATCGCCCTTGCGCACGAGGTGGGGCTCACGCTCGTCGTGCACAGCCGCTCGGCGTGGGACGACACGTTCGCCATCCTGGCCGCCGAGGGTGTGCCGGAGCGCACGGTCCTGCACTGCTTCACCGGGGGGGTGCCGGAGGCGGAGCGCGCACTGGAGATCGGGGCCTACATCTCGTTCAGCGGCATCGTGTCGTTCCCGAAGGCGCCGGAGGTGCGCGAGGCGGCGGCCCGCTGCCCCGCCGACCGGATGCTGGTGGAGACCGACGCGCCGTTCCTGGCCCCGGTGCCCCTGCGCGGCCGACCCAACAGCCCGGCGTACGTGCCGCTGGTCGGTGCCGCGCTGGCGCAGGCTCGGGGCATGGCACCGGAGGACGTGGCGGCGATGACGACCGCCAACGCCGTTCGGGCCTTCGGTCTGGACGCGCTGGTCGCACGCTGAGCCCGCGACTCGCCGGTGGGCGGCGATTCGTCGGTGGGAAAGATCGGTCATAGCATTTGTGCCTGTTCCAGGCGACTGCATTTCTCGATCGTGGGTGGCAGGGATGACCGTGCGCGCTCCGGCGACCGCTGAGCGCCGGCGACCCCCGACGGTCGGGGCTCTCGTCGCTATCGCGGTGGTCGTGTTGCTGGCTGCGGCCTGCGGGTCGGAGACGGAGGAGTCCTCTGAACCGCTCGCGGAATCGGGTAGCCCCGCCCCTGCCCCGGCCCCCGACGGTCCGCCGGGGGTTGCTGAGGGCTCCGGTGCGCCGCCTGCCGGGGACGCGCTTGGGGCCGCGCCCTCCTCTGCGCCGGGTGAGGTCCCGTCGCAACCTTCGGGCCAATCCCCGCCGGGCCCTTCGCCGCAGCCGGCTCCGGACGGCTCGCCGACCCCGACGACACGGCAGGTCGACACGTCGTCGATGCGGACGTTTCCCCCCACCGCCGTCTGGGCTGCTCTGCGACACTGCGAGTCGCAGGGCGACTACGGGTTCGTGCACCCGTCGGGGCAGTACTTCGGGGCGTACCAGTTCACGGTGGCGACGTGGGATCGGTTGGCGGGTCAGCGCTACACCGATTCGCTGGGTGTTCTCCCGTCGGATGCGGCGCCTGGCGACCAGGACCGCATGGCGTACTACCTGTGGATCGAGTCGGGCTCCGCTCCGTGGCCCGCATGCAGTCACGTCTTCACCGATGACCCCCCTTCGGGCGAGGTGGTCGCCCCGCCCTCAGCCACGTCTCCGCAGCCGCCGCCGCCGCCACCGGCCACCGCCGACGGTACGTCGTCGGAGGGTACGGCACCTCCGGCGACGGCGGAGACCGATCCTGACGGAGCGCCGGAGGGGACGGACGTGAGCGGGTCTGCCCCGAGCGGGGATTCGAGTGCGCCTCCGGACGGTGGGCCCGACGATGGTGGACCCACACCGCCGGAGGAGTTGCCGCAAGTGGAGATCGACCTGTCGGTGCAGCCGGCGATCCCACCGGACACGCCGGGTTCCCCGACGCCGGACCAGTGGGCGGCCCTCCGGCACTGTGAGTCCAGCGGCAACTACCGGGCCGTCAACTCGACCGGCCGATTCTTCGGCGCCTACCAGTTCTGGCCGGACACCTGGGACTTCGTGGCCACGCGAAACTACCCCCGGTTGGTCGGCGTGCTGCCCTCGGCTGCCACACCACAGGATCAGGACCGTATGGCCTACGCGCTCTACGAGGGGCGCGGTGCCCAGCCGTGGCCGGTCTGTGGCCGCTACCTGGTTGCCGCCACCGAGGCGGGTTCGTCCGGGTGACGCTCGGCGCCGCAGCCGTGGCCGACCTGCTCCGTCGCCACGAGGTCCGGCCGCGCCGCTCGCTCGGACAGCACTTCGTCGTCGACCCGAACACCGTCGTACGGGTCGTGCGCCTGGCGGGCGTCGCGCCCGGGCAGCGGATCATCGAGATCGGCGCGGGCTGCGGCTCGTTGACGGTGGCCCTCGCCGATGCCGGTGCCAGGGTGCTCGCCGTGGAGATCGACGCTCGACTCCTGGGCGCCCTTGAAGAGGTCACGGCCGGTCGAGCGGTGGAGGTGCTGCACGCCGATGCCACGGATCTGGCCTCGTGGGCGCCGCTGCTGGATGCGGGAACCCCGCCTGCGGGTACCGGCGAGAACTGGAAGCTGGTCGCCAACCTGCCCTACAACGTGGCAACGCCGCTCCTGCTGGACGTGCTGGACGGATTGCCACAGATCACCGACATGGTGGTCATGGTCCAGCGCGAGGTTGCCGAACGTCTGGCCGCGCCGCCCGGCCACCACGCGTACGGCCTGCCGTCCCTCAAGGTCGCTTGCTGGGCCAGCGCCGATGTGCTCGGTGGTGTCCCGCCCACCGTGTTCTGGCCTCGCCCCAGGGTCTCGTCGGCCCTGCTGGCGATCCGCCGGCTTCCCGAGCCTGCTGCGGGCAACGTCGAAGAGTTGTACCGGCTGGCGCGTCGGGCGTTCGGTCAACGACGCAAGATGCTGCGATCGTCGCTCCGCGGGGTTGTCGAGCCGGCGGGGTTCGCCGCCGCCGGCGTGGATCCGGCCACGCGACCCGGCGAGCTGGCGGTGGGCGATTGGTCACGTCTGGCAGCGGCCGCCCGGACCGGCACCGGCGAGAGTCGCCGGGGGGCCGATCAGTGAACGCCGAGGTGTTGGCCGCGCCGGCCAAGCTCACGCTCTCCCTGCGGATCACCGGACGTCGCCCGGACGGCTACCACCTCATCGAAGCGGAGATGGTGACGCTCGACCTGGCGGATCGCCTCGTCGTCGAACCCGGCGACGGCCTCATCGTGGTCGATGCCGGTGCCACGGTGACGCCGGGCTCGCCAGCGGTGCCCGCGGCCCACCGGGACGTCCCGGTGGGGTCGGAGAATCTGGTGACGCTGGCGCTGGCTCTCGTCGGGCGTCGGGCCCGGGTGACCTTGCACAAGGCGATCCCGGGCGGTGCCGGACTGGGCGGAGGTTCGGCGGATGCGGCGGCGATCCTGCGCTGGGCGGGTTTCGGTGACGAGGAGCGAGCCGCGCAACTCGGCGCCGACGTGGCGTTCTGCCTGCGGGGTGGCCGCGCCAACGTGCGCGGCATCGGCCAGATCATCGAGCCCCTCGCCTTCGAACCACGCGCGTTCACCCTCCGCACGCCGCCGTTCGGGTGCTCGACTGCCTCGGTGTACCGGGCCTGGGACGAACTCGGCGGACCCGCCGGACCGGCCGGAAACGACCTCGAAGCCGCGGCCCTGGTCGTTGAGCCGCGCCTGGCCCGCGTGCGGGACGAGTTGGCGGCGGCCACCGGGCAGCGCCCGCGACTCGCCGGCAGCGGTTCGACATGGTTCGTCGAAGGCGCCTACCCGGCTCCGGGTCGGAACGTGGTGCGGACGGCGCCAGCTAGCTGAGCAGCCGGAGTGAGCGGCCGGATCGGCGGCTCAGCGGCCCCTGCGGCGCTGGAAACGGGTGCGCCGAAGCATCTTGCGGTGCTTCTTCTTCCGCATGCGCTTGCGGCGCTTCTTGATCAGCGAACCCATAAGGGTGAGAGCCTAGCCGGTCACTGGCTCGTAACACCTGCCCTCTTCTGCGGTCGAGGTCACCACCGGCTGTGAGGCGCCCGCTAGCGTGGCAGTCGGTGGCCGGTAGTTCAACGGTAGAACGCCTGACTTTGGATCAGGAGGCTGCAGGTTCGAGCCCTGCCCGGCCAGCATGACGCCCCAACCTGCCCGGCAAGCACCGTGAGCGCCGTCGGCGGCGTCGACGTCTCGGCGATCGTTCTGGCCGCCGGTCGCGGTGCCCGGATGCGGTCGAGGCTGCGCAAGCCTCTCCACCGGCTCGCCGGGGCACCGATGCTGGCCCATGTGGTCGACGCCCTCAGTGCCTGCCGTCCGGATCGCATCGTGATCGTGCTCGGGTCCGACGACGAGGTCGTGGCGAAGGAGATGCAGTCCCGCACCGGGCACCTGCCCCTCGACATCGCCGAGCAGCCCGTCCCCCGTGGCACCGGCGACGCCGCCGCCTGCGGCTTGGCGGCTCTGCCCGATCCGGGGGGTGATCCCGAGGCGGGCGAACTCCTCATCGTCCCGGGGGACGCCCCGCTGCTGCGCCCGGCGACGCTCCGATCGCTGACCGAGAGCCATCTTGCCAGCGGTGCCGCCTGCACGTTGCTGACCGCCCGCGTCGGCGACCCGTCGGGATACGGTCGGATCGTGCGGAGCCGCGACGGCGCGGTGCACCGCATCGTCGAGCAGGCGGACGCCTCGCCCGCCGAGGCGGCGATCGACGAGATCGGCACATCGGTCTACGTGGTCCGCCGCAGCTTCCTCGGCCCGGCGCTGCGCCGCATTCGACCCGACAACGCGGCTGGTGAGTTCTACCTGACCGACATCGTGAAGGTCCTTGCCCAGATGGGCCACCGGGTCGAGGCGTTCACCCTCGCCGACCCCACCGAGGCTCAAGGGGTGAACAACCAGGAGCATCTCGCGAGTGCCCGTGCCGAGATCCGGCGGCGGGTGATCGAAGGTTGGCTGCGCGCCGGCGTGGTCATTGTGGATCCCGCCAACACCTACCTCGACGTGACCGTTCGCCTCGCCGCGGGCGTGGTGTTGCTGCCCGGCACCGTTCTGGAGGGCCACACCGTCGTTGGCAAGGGGGCCGTCATCGGTCCGCACACGCGGCTCGTGGACTGTGCGGTGGGTGCTGAGGCGGTCGTCGAGATGAGCCACGGCACCGACGCCGAGATCAGCCCGCGCCAGCGCGTGGGACCGTTCGCCATACTCGGGCCGACGGCGGTCTCACCAGAACCGCACTCCGAGGAGGGAGGAAGATCGTGCAACTCGTGACGACCAAGCGCCTGCAGCTTCTGTCAGGTCGGTTCAACCTGGATCTGGCGCAGGCGATCGCCGAGCATCTCGGCGTCGACCTGTGCGAGACCAACCTGTCGGAGTTCGCCAATGGCGAGATTCACTGCCGGTTCGGGCAGTCCATCCGCGGCGCCGACGTGTTCATCATCCAGTCGCACGCGGCGGTCGACGGCCGCTCGGTGAACGACGCCGTCATCGAGCAACTGGTGATGGTCGACGCCGCGTGGCGCGCCTCGGCGAAACGCGTCACCGCCATCTGCCCGTCCTTCCCGTACGCCCGCCAGGACCGCAAGGCCGAGGGCCGCGAACCCATCTCGGCCAAGCTGATGGCCAACCTGCTGGAGTCCGCCGGGGCCGGCCGTCTCGTCAGTGTCGATCTGCACTCCGGCCAGATCCAGGGGTTCTTCGACGGACCCTGGGACCACCTCACGGCCATGCCTGTGCTGTGCGACCGCATTGCCGATCTTGGCGACGACCTCGTGGTGGTGTCCCCCGACGCGGGCCGCGTGAAGGTCGCCGAGCGGTACTCCATCGCTCTGGGGGCCGACCTGGCGATCGTCCACAAGCGCCGCATCCGGGGAGAGAAGAGCACCGTGCAGGCACGTGAGGTCGTCGGCGACGTGGCCGGGCGCGTCTGCGTCCTGATCGACGACATGATCGACACGGGTGGGACGATCGTGGCCGCAGCCGAGCAGTTGATGGCTCGCGGCGCCGACGAGGTGTACGCCGCCACAACGCACGGTCTGTTCTCCGGACCGGCTATCGACAGGCTGAAGAACTCGGTGATCCGGAAGGTCATCGTCACCGACACGCTGCCGATGCCCCCGGAGAAGACCATCGACAAGCTGGAGGTCGTCTCGGTGGCGCCGATAATCGCCAGCGCCATCCGGGCCGTCTTCGAGGACACCTCGGTGAGCGAAATCTTCGGCGGCAACAACTTGTCCTAACACGGCGCCGGGTCTGGAGCGTGCCCCGCTAGGCTCGCGCCGGTTCGTCAGCCGAATCTCCGCGTCTGGATGTTATGCAGGAAGTCGTTCTCCCCCTCGAATTAGGCCGCCCCATCGGTAGCGCGCCGTCCCGCCGCCTCCGGCAGCAGGGCAAGGTGCCTGCGGTGGTGTACGGCCTCGGCCACGACGCCTTGAGCGTGACGGTGGACTACCGCGAGTTGCGCGACGCGCTGTCCACCGATGCCGGGCTGAACGTCGTGCTGAACATCGAAATGAATGAGCAGCGGCATCTCGCCCTCGTGAAGGAACTGCAGCGCCACCCGGTGCGCGGCAACGTGACCCACGTGGATTTCGTGCGGGTCGATCCTGATGCCGAGGTCCCCGTGGACGTGCCGATCCGGCTGATGGGGGAGGCCACCGCGGTGCTGGAGATGAACGGCATCGTCGACCAGTCGTTGAACACGCTGCGCGTCCTTGCCAAACCCCGCTCGATCCCGAACTCGTTGGAGATCGACGTCACCGACCTGATCGTCGGGACCGCGCTGACCGTGAGCGACATCGAGTTGCCTCCCGGTGTGGTGTCCCTCGTTGCCGAGACGGCACCTGTTGTCTCCGGCATCATCACGCGCATGGCCCTTGAGGAGGCAACGTCCGACGAAGCCGACGAAGCCGACGAAGCGGCAGACGCCGAGGGTGACGACGCCGCGGAGGACGACGCCGGCGACAGCGACTGAGGGTGGCGATGTCCCTGCACCGGCGACGGCCGGCTGGGACACAGCGCACGGGGACCCCGGCGGATCTGCTGGTCGTAGGGCTCGGCAACCCGGGACCGAGCTACGCCGCAACCCGCCACAACGCGGGTGCCGCCGCGGTGGAGATCCTCGCCGAACGCTACGGCGGTCGCCTGCGGCGCCGGCCCCGGATGCCGGCGCTGACCGACGAGGTGCGCATTGAGGGACGGCGCGTGGCGCTGGCCTTCCCGCAGACCTACATGAACGGCTCCGGCGAGGCCGTGCGGAAGCTCCTGGCGCGCCACGGCATCGACGAACTGGCCCGACTCGTGGTCATCCACGACGAGCTCGACCTCCCGACCGGGCGCGTGCAGGTCCGGGTGGGGGGTGGTCTGGCGGGGCACAACGGCCTGCGGTCGATCCGCGATCACCTGCGAGCCACGTCGTTCGTGCGCGTGCGCATCGGCATCGGTCGCCCTCCTGATCCGGAGGCCGGCGCCGACTACGTGCTGAGCCGCCCGCCAGCCCGCGACCGCGACGCACTGGCATCGGCTGCCGGCCGGGCTGCGGACGCGGCCGTGGCGGTCGCCACCGCCGGGGTCGCCGCAGCCATGAACACCTTCAATGCCCGCTGAGGTCGGCCGGGCCACCACAGCGGGGCGCTCACCGCTGGCGCATCTTGCGATCGATGTTGCCGCGGCACCCGCGCTCAGCGCCTCCCTTGGCCGGCGCGAGGCAACCCTGGCGGTTCCCGAGCGCGGGCAAGCGGCCGCGCTGGCGGCGCTTGCCCGCAGCGCGGGTCGCCGGCCGGTCGTGGTGTGCACGCTCAGCGACACCGCTGCCGAGCATCTCTGCGCCGACCTGGGGAGTTGGCTCGGCGCAGACGCCGTGGCCGCCCTCCCGGCCTGGGAGACGCTCCCGTTCGAGCGGATCAGCCCCACCGCGGCTGCCATGGGTGGCCGGCTGCGGACGATCTGGCGGATGCGCCGGCCCGAGACCACCCCGGCGGTGATCGTGGCCTCGGTCCGCGCTGTCATGCAGCGGCTCGCTCCCGACTCGGAGGACTTCGAGCCCGTCCGGCTGGCCCTCGGCGAGCGTTGCGACCGCGACGAGTTGATCGAGCGACTCGTGAGCGCCGGCTACCGGCGGGGTGTGCAGGTGGAGCAGCGCGGCGAGATGGCGGTGCGAGGCTCCATCATCGACGTGTTCGGTGCCACCGCCGCCGGCCCGGTGCGCATCGACCTGTGGGGCGACGAGGTCGACCGTCTCAGCGAATTCTCCGTGAGCGGCCAGCGTTCGGGCGCCGCGCTGGCGGCAGTGGAGATCTTCGGCTGCCGCGAGTTGAGGCCCACCGAGGCCGTGCGCCACCGGGCTGCCGCACTCGTCGCCGAGGCACCCTGGGGGCGCCGGCAGTGGGAACTGCTGGCGGAAGGAGCGTTCTTCGACGGGATGGAGGCCTGGTTGGGGTGGCTGAGCCCCGAGCGGCGTTCCTTCGCCGACCTGGTGCCCTCCGGTGGTCTCGTCGTGCTCGTGGACCGCGACCGGCTGTGGGCGAGGGCCAAGGACCTGCTCGACGAGGAGACCGAGCTGGCCCGTCACCTCGCTGCGGCTTGGGGCGTGGCGCCGGACGCGCCGCTGCCGAGCGCGCACGTTGCCGCCGACGAGCTGCTGGCGGGCTGCGAGGCGCCTGTCTGGGCGATGAACAGCAGTCCGGCGAGTCCGTCCGAGCCGCTGCTGGAGGTGCTGGGGTGGGAGTCCCCGCTGGGTACCGGTGACGGCCCGATCCGCCAGGTCTCGGACTTGCTGGCCGAGGGTTACCGGATCGTGGTGGCCGCTGACGGCGAGGGATCGGCCCAGCGACTGCGTGATCGCCTGACGAACGATGGCGTGGTGGCCGCCGCGGCGGCCGGAAATGGATCCGCGCACGCATCGGTCGGATGCGAGGTGATCGTCAGCCCGCTGCGCCACGGCTGCATCCTTCCCGAGGTGCGCATCGGTGTGCTCGCCGAGAGCGACCTGACCGGGCGCCGCCGGGTGCACCGGCGTGCCCGCCCCGCCCCGCAGGGGACCGGAACTCGCAGTGCGTTCGAGGATCTGCTCGTCGGCGGGTACGTGGTGCACCGCACCCACGGCGTCGCCTGCTACCGGGGCATGGTGACCCGTGCCATGGACGGTGTCGAGCGGGACTACCTGTTGCTGGAGTACCGGGACGGCGCCCGCCTCTACGTCCCCACCGATCAGCTGGACACCGTCCGGCAGTACACCGGCAGCGACGAACCCACACTCAGCCGCATGGGGGGAGCCGACTGGCAGCGCACCAAGAGCCGCGTGCGGGCGGCCGTCGCCGAGGTGGCAGGCGAGTTGGTCGAGCTCTACCGCAAGCGCCACGCCACAACCGGTCACGCCTTCGAACCCGACACGCCCTGGCAGGCGCAGGTGGAGGCCGCATTCGACTATCCCGAGACGCCCGATCAGGTCACCGCAGTGGCTCAGATCAAGCACGACATGGAGAGTCCGGTGCCGATGGATCGGCTGGTGTGCGGCGACGTGGGATTCGGCAAGACCGAAGTGGCGGTGCGCGCCGCCTTCAAGGCGGTCGCCGACGGCCGCCAGGTGGCCATCCTCGTGCCCACGACCCTCCTGGCACACCAGCATCACCAGACCTTCTCCGAGCGCTACGCCGCCTTCCCCGTGCGGGTCGAGATGCTCAGCCGGTTCCTGTCGCCGGCCGGAGTCCGTGGCGTGCTCGACGGCCTGCGCAGCGGCGATGTGGACGTGGTGGTGGGCACCCACCGGCTGCTGTCGGCCGACGTGTCCTTCGCCCGGCTGGGGCTGCTGATCGTCGACGAGGAGCAGCGCTTCGGCGTCAGCCACAAGGAGGCCATCAAGAAGCTCCGCCACGACGTGGACGTCCTCACGCTGACGGCGACCCCCATCCCTCGCACGCTCGAGATGAGCCTCACCGGGATCCGCGACCTGACGATCCTGCAAACGCCGCCGGCTGATCGGAAGCCCATCAACACTTACGTGGGCGCGTACGACGAGCGGGCGGTGGTCGAGGCCATCCGGCGCGAACAGCTGCGCGACGGGCAGGTGTTCTTCGTGCACAATCGGGTTGCCGATATCGAGCACGTGGCCGCGCATCTCCGGGAACTGGTGCCGGAGATGCGGGTGGCCGTGGCACATGGCCAGATGGACGAGGCTGCGCTCGAGCAGGTGGTGCTGGGCTTCTGGGATCACCGCTACGACGTGCTGGTGTGCACCACCATCATCGAGTCCGGAATCGACATGCCCAACGTCAACACGCTGATCGTCGACCGGGCCGACCGGATGGGTCTCGCCCAATTGCACCAGATCCGCGGCCGCGTCGGCCGGGCGCAGAAGCGCGCCTACGCGTACCTGTTCACGCCACCGGAGCGCTCCCTGACCGAGGAGGCCTACGAGCGGCTCAAGGTGGTGGCCGAGTCCACGGAGCTGGGCTCGGGGATCCGCATAGCGATGCGTGACCTGGAGATCAGGGGCGCGGGCAACCTCCTCGGCGTGGGCCAGTCGGGTCACATCGCCGCGGTTGGCTATGACCTCTATTGCGAGATGGTGACCGAGGCCGTCGCCGAACTGGTTGGCGAGGCGCCCTCGATCCCCGTCGAACTGAACCTCGAGGTGCCCATGGACGCCCACCTGCCGGCGGACTACATCCCCTCGGAGTCGCTGCGATTCTCCGCCTATCGCCGTCTCGCCGATATCACGACGCCGGAGGAGGTGGCCGACGTGCGCGCCGAGTGGGTGGACCGCTTCGGCCCGCTGCCGGCCGCAGCGGAGGCGCTGCTGTCGGTAGCGCTGCTGCGGGCTCTGTGCGTCGGGGCGGGTGTCACCGATGTCTCGGTTCGCTCGCTTCCCGGCCGGGGAACCGAGGCACGCGTCTCGCCTCTGCGGCTGCGCGAGAGCCGGCAGGTGCGGCTGGAGCGACTCTGGCCAGCCGCGGTCTACGAGCCGGCGCCGGGCCGGCTACGCCTGCCCCTGCGGGATCGTTCGCGGGCGGTCGAGGTGCTGACGGAGGTCCTGGAGCAGATCGCCGATCTGCCGTCCCCGGCAGCGGCAACCCCACCGGCGGCATGACCACGCTGTTACCGCGCGTCGTTGTCGTCGGGCTGGGCCCGGCCGGCCCGGACCTGCTCACCGATGGCACCCGGGCGCTGATCGAGGCCACGCCGTCACCGCAGCGATTCGTGCGCACGCGACGCCATCCCTCCGCCGGAGCTGTCGAGCCGGCGACGAGTTGTGATGACCTCTACCGGTCCGCCGAGCGCATCGAGCAGGTGTACGAAGCCATCGTCGAGCGCCTCGTGGCGGCGGCGGCCCGCCACGCGACCGTGCTGTACGCCGTGCCTGGCTCGCCGGCGGTCGCCGAGCGGTCGGTGCAGTTGCTCGTGGCCGACGGCCGCGTGCGCACCGAGGTGCATCCCGCTCTGTCCTTCCCCGATCTGGCGTGGTCCCGGCTCGGGATCGATCCCCTTGCCGCGGGGGCGCGCATCACCGACGGCCACCGCTTTACAGCCGAGGCCGCGGGTGAGCGGGGTCCGCTGCTCGTGGCGCAGTGCGACAGCGCCGAGGTGCTGGCCTCCATCGGTCTGGCGTTGCCGGCACCGTCGACGCCGGTGTGGGTGCTGCACCACTTGGGCCTCGACTCCGAGCGGCTCGAACGGATCACCGCCGCTGAACTGCCCCGCTGGCGACCGGTCGACCATCTCACGTCGCTCTACGTGCCCGCGATGGCGCAAGCACCGGCTGCGGAGTTGGTCCGCTTCGGTGAGTTGGTGGCCACGCTGCGTGCCGAATGTCCGTGGGACCGCCGCCAGACCCACCGCAGTCTCCGCCGTCACCTCCTCGAAGAGACCTACGAGGTGCTCGAAGTTCTCGACAAGCTGCCGGAGCCGGCGGTTCCGGGCGACAGCAGCGGCACCGACGCGGGTCAGGGCTACGAGGACCTGGAGGAGGAACTGGGGGACCTGCTCTTCCACGTCTTCTTCCACGCCACCCTCGCTGCCGAGCAGGGGCAGTTCACGATCAGCGACGTCGTGCGGCACGTGGACACCAAGCTCCGCCACCGCCACCCCCACGTGTTCGGTCCCGCCGCCGGGACCGGTACCGACGAGGAGTCGCTCGCGGCCGGCTGGGAGCAGATCAAACGAACCGAGAAGGGCCGCGCCTCGGCCATGGACGGCATCCCTGAGGCGCTTCCGGCGTTGCTGGGCGCGCTCAAGGTGCAGAAACGGGCAGAGGCGGTCGGCCTCGACCGCGGCGGCGAGGCCGAGGTGCTGGCGCGCCTGCGCGATGCGCTCGCCCTGCCTGCGGCGCAGCGCGACGAGCAGTGGTTGGGATCTCTGCTCTTCGAGGCCGTGGAACTGGCGCGCCGCAGCTCGCTCGACCCCGAGTCGGCGCTGAGGGTCGCCTCACACGCCGCCCGCGACGAGTTCCGCCGCGCCGAGCAGGCGTGACGGCGCCGGCCTCCCAGCCGGCAAGTGTGGCGAGAAATCGGGGCTCCCCCCTTTTCAACACGTCACAACACGTGTAACTTCTTTCACCTGCTCCCCATGTTCAACAGGAACAACGCAGTGGGGGCTATTCGAGTGCACGAAGGCGCATCGGTATGAGCGCAATAGTCTCCGTCGCCGGACGGGAGATTCTGGATTCGCGAGGGAATCCCACCGTGGAGGTGGACGTGTTCCTGGCGTGCGGGGCGCAGGGGCGGGCCGCCGTTCCGTCGGGTGCTTCCACCGGCAGCCTCGAGGCCGTCGAACGCCGTGACGGCGGCACGAGATACGGCGGCAAGGGTGTGCGCGGCGCGGTGGCTGCCGTGGACGGCGAGATAGCCGCAGCGGTACGCGGGCTCGACTCCGGCGACCAGCGGGTCGTGGATCGGACACTCATCGAACTGGACGGGACGCCGGGGAAGTCCCGTCTCGGGGCCAACGCCGTGCTGGGCGTCTCACTGGCGACGGCGGTGGCCGACGCAGCCTCCCAGGGAATCCCCCTCTACCGCCGACTCGGCGGCGACGACGCCTCCACGCTCCCGGTGCCGCTCATGAACCTCCTCAACGGCGGAGCCCACGCCGACAACAACCTCGACGTTCAGGAGTTCATGGTGGTGCCGGTCGGGGCGGGGTCATTCTCCGAGGCGCTGCAATGGGGCGCGGAGATCTATCACACCCTGCGTGGCCGGCTATCGGCGGCCGGGCTGTCCACCGCCGTCGGCGACGAGGGCGGCTTCGCGCCGGACGTGGCGAGCAACGAGACCGCACTGGGGTTGCTGCTCGACGCCGTGGAGGCCGCCGGGCTGCGACCGGGCGCCGACGTGGGCCTGGCCCTCGACGTGGCGGCCACCGAGTTCGCCACCGCCGGCGTCTACCGGCTGGCGGGCGAGGGGAGGAGCCTGGATCGGTCGCAGATGGTCGACTACCTGGTGCATCTCGCCGACAACTATCCCGTCTGCTCCATCGAGGACGGCATGGCGGAGGACGACTGGGAAGGTTGGCGGATGCTCACCGAGGCGGTGGGCGACCGCTTGGCGCTGGTGGGCGACGACCTCTTCGTCACCCGCGTCGACCTGCTTCAGCGGGGAATCCGCTCCGGCGTGGCCAACTCGATCCTCGTGAAGGTCAACCAGGTCGGCACGCTGAGCGAGACCCTCGACGCCATCGATGCGGCGCAGTCCGCCGGCTACGGCGCGGTGGTGTCCCATCGCTCCGGAGAGACCGAGGACACCGTGATCGCCGACCTGGCGGTGGGCGCCGGCACGGGACGCATCAAGGCCGGCGCGCCGGCCCGCAGCGATCGCACCGCAAAGTACAACCGGCTCCTGCGCATCGAGGCGGAACTCGGCCCGAGAGCGTGTTTCGGATCGACGAGCGATGGCGGTGGTCCGCAACGGCGGGGAGCGGCGTCGTGACGCCGCCCCGAGCACGGCGTGTCCTGACGGCGCTGGTCATTGCCGGTCTCGTCGCCCTGGCCGCTGTCGCCACGTGGACCTGGGGCGTTGTGCCGGTGAAGAACTGGGTCGCCCAGCGCGACGAGATCACCCGGCTGGAGGCTGCGTTGGCCGAGGTGCAGGCGTCCAACGCGGCTCTCGAGGCCGAGATCCAGTTGCTGCAGACCGATACCGAGATCGAGCGGATCGCCCGACGGGACTTCGGGCTCGTGTATCCCGGTGAGGAGGCCTACGCCATCCTGCCCCGACCCGTCGCCTCCACCTCCGGCTGAGAACGGTTCAGCACGCTCCACAGCGATCTTCCGTGTACCCCGGAGCGGGTCTGGCGGGCGATTGTCGCCGGGCGGAGCTCTGACCATCCGGACGCTGTGAGTGCCCTGTAGCGTGCGCTACTGTGTTCGCCCGGTGGGCGGCGAGACGATCGTTCGATAGTTCGAGTCCGGAGTTCGAGTCCGGCAACGACCCGATCACAGGGAGGCGCACGTGGAGATCTCGGTCACGATCAACGGGACGACCCACACGCACGATGTGGAGGCCCGCACACTGCTGGTGCACTACATCCGTGACGTCGTGGGTTTGACCGGAACCAACATCGGCTGCGACACGTCCTCCTGCGGTGCCTGCACCATCCACATCGACGGCGAATCGGTGAAGTCCTGCACCGTGTTCGCCGTGCAGGCCGACGGCGGTGACCTTCTCACCATCGAGGGTCTGGCCGACGGTGACACTCTGCACCCCATGCAGGAGTCGTTCCGGCAGTGCCACGCATTGCAATGCGGCTACTGCACACCGGGGATGGTGATGGCGGCGGTGTCGTTCCTGGAGGAGAATCCCGACCCGACCGACCGGGAGGTGCGGCTCGGCCTGGAGGGCAATCTCTGCCGCTGCACCGGTTACCACAACATCGTCAAGGCGGTTTTGCACTGTGCAGCAGGAGGTGAGCAGTGATTCCTGCACCTTTCGACTACGTCCGAGCCGGCTCGACTGCTGAGGCCATTGCCGCTCTCGTCGAGCACGGCGACGAGGCCAAGCTCCTGGCCGGGGGTCACTCTCTGATCCCCCTCATGCGCTTCCGCCTGGCACGCCCGGCCGTGGTGGTGGACGTCGGGCGGCTCGACGACCTGAAGTACATCCGCGACGGCGGCGACCACGTGGCGATCGGGGCGTTGACGCGCCATCGCGACGTGGAGACCAGCGAGCTGGTGGCGAGCCGCGCCGGGCTCCTCGGTGAGGTCACCTCGCACGTGGGCGATCCGCAGGTGCGCCACCGGGGCACGATCGGCGGGGCCGTCGCCCACGGCGACCCGGCGTCGGATATCCCTTCGGCGCTCATCGCTCTGGGCGCGACGCTCGTGGCAGTAGGCCCGCAGGGCACCCGGGAGATCTCGGTGGATGATTTCTTCACGGGGTTCCTGGAGACCGCCCTGGCCGACGACGAGATGCTGACCGAGGTGCGCATCCCCGCCGCGGACGGCGCCTGTTGGGGCTTCGAGAAGTTCAACCGGCGCGCCCAGGACTGGGCGATCGTGGGGGTGTCCGCCGTGGTGCGTGCCGGCGGTGAAGTCGGTGTGGGTCTCGTGAACATGGACTCGACGCCTGTGCGGGCCGCGGCTGTCGAGAGCGCCGTGGCGGGCGGGGCATCGGCGGCCGAGGCCGCCGAACTGGCAGCCGTTGGCTGTGACCCCACCGAGGATCTGAACGCCAGCGTCGAATACCGCCAGCACCTCGCTCGGGTCCTGACGCGTCGAGCACTCGAAACCGCCGGACTGTAGCGACCCGTGGGAGTCGCCCCCGGGTCGGTGGCAGAGGTCACCGACGGCCTGAGAGCCCACGACTACCTGCCGTCCGGCGGCCTTGCCACGGCGGTCTTCCTGGCGCTCTCGCTGCGGCGCCCCCTGCTGCTGGAGGGTGAGGCGGGGGTCGGAAAGACGGAGGTCGCCAAGACGTTGGCACGCTGGCTGGGCAGTCGCCTCATCCGCCTGCAGTGCTACGAGGGCATCGATGTCTCCCAGGCCGTCTACGAGTGGGACTACTCGCGCCAGCTGCTGCACCTGCGAACCGCCGAGGCGACCGGCGGGGCGTCGGGAGCGGATGTGACGACGCTGGAGGATTCCCTGTATTCCGAGCGCTTCCTGGTGAAGCGGCCGCTGCTGGAGGCCATCTCCTACGATGACCCGACGCCCCCGGTTCTGCTCATCGACGAGGTGGATCGGGCCGATGACGAGTTCGAGGCCTTCCTGCTGGAGGTGCTGTCGGAGTGGTCCATCACCGTGCCGGAGCTGGGCACGTTCCGAGCTACCGAGCCGCCGGTGGTCGTCGTCACGTCGAACCGCACCCGTGACGTCCACGACGCTCTGAAGCGCCGCTGCCTCTACCACTGGGTGGAGCACCCGGACTTCGAGCGCGAGGTGGCAATCATCTCGCTGCGCACCGACGGTGTGGCGCCCGCGCTGGCGCGTCAGGTGGCCGCAGCGGTCGCCAGGTTCCGCGACATCGGCCTCTACAAGCCGCCGGGCGTGGCGGAGAGCATCGACTGGTCGCTGGCGCTGGTGCGCCTCGGCGTGGATGCGCTGGAAGGTGATACTGCTGAGCTCACCCTGGGTGCCGTGCTGAAGTACCGGGAGGATCAGGGGCGGGTGCTGGACTACGGCCTCGACAGGATCATCGCCGAGGCCTCGAGCCGGTAGCGAGCACGGTCGAGGTCAGCAGGTGGCGCGCCCGCTGTCGGTGTCCGGCTCGGGCCGATGACCATTAGCCGGCCAACAGAGTCCGCGGCGACGCCCTCGGACATCTGCTCGCTGGCCGCCCGCTTCGGTGCCGCGTTGCGCGACGCGGGGTTGGACGTGGCGGTCGGCTCGATGATCACGTTCGTGGCGGCCCTCGGATGCGTGGGGGTGGAGACTCGAGCCAAGGTCTACTGGTCCGGGCGGGCCACATTGGTGCATCGACCAGAGGACTTCGACACCTATGACACGGTGTTCACCCGCTTCTGGGAGGGGATCGATCCGCTGGGATTGCTGCCACCGCCGCCCGTTGAGCAGGTCACCCTGGCTTTCGACGACCTCGACGGGGAGGGAGGTGAGGGTGACTCCGACGACGACTCCGACACCATCGCCGTCCGGTACAGCCCCTACGAACTGCTGCGGGACAAGGACTTCGCCGACTGCACGGCCGACGAACTTGCCGAGTTGGCCGAGTTGATGAACCAGCTGCGCCTGGGGGGCGCGATGCGTCGCTCGCGCCGGCTGCGTGCCGTGCGTGTGCCGCGGGGACGTCCCGATCTGCGCCGGACTGTGCGGCGGGCGTTGCAGGCCGGCGGCGAACCCATCAGCCGCTCGTTCCGCCAACCCGGCGAGCAGCCCCGCCGGCTGGTTCTGCTGTTGGACGTGAGCGGGTCGATGGAGTCCTACGCACGGGCGCTGCTGCGGTTCGTGCACGCGGCCGTGGTGGCCCGGCGCCGCGTGGAGGCCTTCGCTCTGGGTACCCGCCTCACCCGCCTGACGCGGGAACTCTCCACCCGCGATCCGGACGCTGCGTTCGACCGCGCCGCCGGCGCCGTGCATGACTGGTCGGGCGGCACCCGCCTCGGCGAATCGATCGGTGTGTTCTGCGACTTGTGGGGCGTGCGGGGCATGGCGAGGGGCGCCGTGGTCGTGATCATGTCCGACGGCTGGGACCGGGGTGAACCAGCGGCGATGGCCGAGAGCATGGCCCGCCTCAGCCGGGTGGCCTACAAGTTGGTGTGGGTCAACCCGCTCAAGGCCACGCCCGGGTACGCGCCCCTGGCGCAGGGAATGGCGGCCGCGCTGCCGTTCCTGGACGAGTTCGTGGAGGGTCACTCGCTCGCGTCCCTGGAGGAACTCGCCTCCCGCGTCGCCGCCTGACGGGTTGTCCCGGGCGTCACTCTCGCCGCCGAATCGCTCGTTGATCCCGCGATCCGGTCCCGCCCCGAGGCGGATCGGCGCTGTCGCCCACATCGCTCGCGGCGGCCTACGCTGCACCGAGCACACGAATCGAGGAGGCACTGATGCAGGAGTTGCTGGACGACATCGACCGGTGGCGCGAGGCAGGTCTCCGGGTTGCGGTGGCGCGAGTGACCGACCTCGACGGCTCCGGTCCCCGGGATCCGGGCGCGGCGATGGCGGTCAACGAGGCGGGCGAGGTGTCCGGTTCGGTGTCGGGTGGCTGCGTCGAGGGGGCGGTCGTGGCCGAGGCGCTCGACGTGCTGGACATCGGCGACCGGCGCATGGTGAGCTTCGGCTACAGCGATGACGAGGCGTTCGCCGTGGGGTTGACCTGCGGCGGCACCATCCATCTTTTCGTCGAACCGCTGGACTGGTAGGCGGTACGCATGCCCGCTGATCCCGCCCCGCTCTACGAGACCCTCGCAGCCGCGCTGCGCGCCGACGAGCCCGTGGCGCTCGCCACGGTCATCGCCGGGGTTGGCCTGGGAGCCCGCCTGCTGGTGCGCCCCGGCCGGGAGGTGCTGGGAAGCCTCGGAAACTCCGGGCTCGACGAGGTGGCGACCCGCGATGTGCTCGGCGAGTTGGAGTTGGGCCAGACGTGCGTGCGCCACTACGGCGCCGGCGGCGAGCAGCGGATGGACGATCTGACCCTGTTCGTCGAGTCGTTCGCGCCCCAGCCACGGATGCTGATCTTTGGGGCGGTGGACTTCACGGCCTCGCTGGCACGGGTGGCGAAGGTGCTGGGTTACAAGGTGGTGGTGTGCGACGCCCGCAAGGTCTTCGCCACGCCGAAACGGTTCCCGATGGCCGATGAGATCCGGGTGGAATGGCCCGACGACGTCTTCGATGCGTACGGCGAGAAGCTGCGGCCCGTCGACGCCGTCTGCATCCTCACCCACGACACGAAATTCGACATCCCGGCGGTTGTGCGATCCCTGCGAACCGACGTGGGCTACATCGGGGTCATGGGCAGTCGGCGCACCCACACCAGGAGGGTCGAGCGCCTGCGCGAGGTTGGCGTGGACGAGGAGGGGCTGGCCCGGCTCATGGCGCCGATCGGTTTGGACATCGGCGGGCGCACTCCCGAGGAGACAGCGGTGTCCGTCATGGCCGAGATCATCGCAGTCCGCGCCGGCCGGGCGGCACCGTCGCTCCGCGACAGCGCGGGCCCCATCCACGGCTGAACGGCGCTGCGGGATCACCCCCTGTTGCGATCAGCGGCGCTAGCCCCGTGGCACTGAGTCCTTCAGCGGGAAGGCGCGGCGCCGGCCCGGCCCGTCCGGGAGGCTCGTCTCGTGATTGACGTCTCCGGGACTGCCGGCGTGGTGCTGGCTGCCGGCGAGGGATCGCGGTTCGCCGGACCGATCCACAAACTGCGTGCCGAGTTCCGCGGCCGACCCCTCGTGCGCTGGGTTGTGGACGCCGCCCTGGAAGCCGAACTGGCGGCCGTGTACGTCGTGCTCGGTGCCGAGGACCTCAGCGATCTGCTCCCGCCGGAGGTGACGATCGTGATGAACCACGAGTGGCACCGCGGGCAGGCATGGTCCCTTCAGGCCGGTGTTCGCACCGCCGAGATCGACGGCCACACAGCGGTCGTGGTGGGGGTCGCCGATCAACCCATGGCTGGAGCGGAGGCCTGGCGGCGTGTCGCCGGGGCGCCGGGCTACATCGTCACCGCCGTCTACGGCGCCCGCCGGCGCCCGCCGGTGAAACTCGACGCTGCGGTGTGGCCACGGCTCCCGCTCGATGGCGACGAGGGCGCCCGCCAACTCATGCGCCGCCATCCCGAGATGGTCCGCGAGGTCGTCTGCCCCGGTGACCCGACCGACATCGACACCCTCGACGACTTCCGCCGCAGCAACCGCTGAGCCATCCGTCCGCGACGCAGCGGGCCAGTCCGAAATCGAGACTCTCCGATTACCCCGCCCGCAGGTGCTGCGGGCGATCTGGGGGCCGTCGACCGATCAGCTACTCGATCAAGCTTCGGTGCCCCGAGGGGAGTTCTTCCATCCGCAGCGGCTCGAGCATCCCGTCAACGAAGCGGACACCGATGGTGCCGAGGCGGCTTGCCATGACCGAGATGGCCTCTTCGTTGTTATCGATCATGACGAAGCGCCGGTTCATCTGCTGCGCCACGGCGCCGGTGGTTCCAGAGCCTGCGAAGAAGTCGAGCACCCAGTCGTTCTCCTCCGATGACGCGCTCAGGATCCGCCGCAGAATCCCCTCAGGCTTCTGCGTGGCGTAGCCCACCTTCTCCTTGCCGTTGGTAGCCACGATGGTGTGCCACCAGACGTCGGTCGGGAGCTTGCCTCGTGCGGCCTTCTCCTTCGAAACGAGGCCCGGGGCCATGTACGGGATCCGCTCGATTGCCTCCTGATCGAAGAAGTAGCCGTCGGGATCCTTGGCGTACACGAGGATGGTGTCGTGCTTCGCCGGCCAGCGGCGTCTTGAGCGGCCGCCGTAGTCGTACGCCCAGATGATCTCGTTGATGAAGCTGTCGCGGCCGAAGATCTGGTCCAGCAGGATCTTGCAGTAGTGGGCCTCGCGGTAGTCGATGTGGAAGTAGAGGGTGCCGTCGGCGGTCAGGAGGCGGTGGGCGTGCTCAAGTCGAGGCCCGATGTAGGCGAGGTAGTCATCGAAGATGTCGGCGTAGGAGGTGGCCCCGAGAGAGACGGTTCGGTACCGCCTGCCCCCGAAGCCGACTCGGTCTCCGTCCTCGGAGCGGATGGTCGACAGTTCCTGGCGCCGCTGGACCTTGCCGCTGTTGAACGGGGGGTCGATGTAGATCAGCCGGAAGGTGCTGTCAGGGAGTTGTGGGAGCACGTCAGCGTTATCGGCGTGCAGCACCCAGTTGTCCGAACCCGACAGATCGATGGCTCCCGTGTCGGTCACGACATGCGGTTGTTCCACGTCCGCGACACTACGAGAGGTGACCGACACGGTTGCGTCAATCAGCACCCCCGATGCGGTCTTGGAGACCGCCCAACCAGCGGACTCAGTACCAGTCGTAGGCCGTGTTCGGTCGCCGGGCCCAGGCTTCCTGGCCGAGCGAACGCATGGCCGGGCCGAGTCCGGCCATCTGCCGGGTCCAGGCGTCTGTGCCGACGTTGTGCCAGCTCCCGTGGCCGGGGAAGACCCACTCCACCTGGAGCCTGGCGAGGCGGTCCATGGTCTCGGCGAGGATGTCCCATGACTGGAAGGTCTGCTCGGGGAACACGTCGAGTTCGCCGCGCCGGTGGTTCCAGTGCAGCGCGTCGCCGGTGAACAGCCATTTGTCGTCGACGTGGAACACCACGTGACCCGTCGTGTGTCCGGGAGCAGGCACCGCCATGACACCCGGCGCGATAGTGACAGGCTCGGAACCACGGAGGATGACCGTGGCGTACGGCGCGGCGTCGGCGTCGGCCTCGTGGATCCACACGTCGGCTCCGAAGCGGTCGGCCCAGTGGTCGGCGTCGGCGACGTCGTCGCGGTGGGTCAGCAGTACGTGGCGGAGGCCCCCGAGGTCGTCGATGTGCTCCGCCAGTTGCCGAGTGAACCGCGGCGAGTCGGTCATGAAGTTCCCGTCGGAGCGCACCAGGAGGTACGAGTGCGCCCCGAACGACGACCGGGCGTTGTGGCCCAACGCGTACACGCCCGCCGTCAACTCGAAGGGGAATGCCGGCGCCGGTGGGCGGCGGGCCCCGACGGTTGCGATCGACTGTGTTGGACAGGCGACCGCGGCCCGCCAGAGTTGCGCCTCTTCGTCGGGATGCTCGGGCTGGCGTGCCACGAATGACCGCCCCTGCTCGTCGGCTCCGATCAACTCCGGAGCCCAGTGCCGGGCCGCGTCACAGCGAATGCAGCGCGTGTCGACGAACCAGGATCCGTCTGCGTTGTCCGGGTGCGCCAGATCCGCTCGTGCCACGCCGATCACCTCGCTCGCCCTTCGATGAACGCTGCCATCAGGAGGCTAACCGTGAGCGGCGGACCGATCCGGCGTGGATGCAGTGTGCGTGTGCGCCGATGCCACAGCCTGGGTCCTCGCGGCGGGGAGGCAGGTACCGGCGGTAACGTTGCACAACGATTCGGGTGGTCGCAGCGATTGCCATCGAGCTGCCGACGACTCGAGACGGACGCAGCAAGACGCCACAGGAGGCCTGAGGTATGGAACTGAAGAGCGACTTCGAAGTGAGTGTCGGTGTCGACCGGGCCTGGGAGGTTCTGACGAACCCCGAGTTGATCGCCCCTTGCCTGCCGGGCGCCCGCCTCGACGAGGTGGAGGGTGACGAGTTCCGCGGGGCGGTGAAGGTCAGGGTGGGCCCCATCTCGGCGGAATATCGCGGCAAGGCCACCATGGTGGAGTTGAACCGGGACGACCTGCGGATCGTGATTCGCGCCGAAGGGCGGGACACGCGCGGCGCGGGCAACGCCGCCGCCGACATCACGGCGCTGATGGAGGCCACCTCCGAGAGCAGCACCAAGGTGGGGGTCATGATCGATCTCAAGATCAGTGGCAAGGTTGCGCAGTTCGGGCGGGGTGTGCTCGGCGACGTGAGCGCCAAGCTGATGGGGAAGTTCGTCGACAACCTCGAGGAGATGCTGGGCGAGTCCGCCGAGGCTGAAGCGGGCGACGGTTCCGCCGACGATGAGGGTGGCGGCGAGTCCGCCGAAGCAGAGGCGGCTGCGCCCGAGGCGGCACCTGCTGCGTCGGAGGCGGCACCGGCCGAGCCGGAGGCGGTGGATCTGCTGGGGGCCCTGCCGAGGAAGCTCCGGATCCTTTCTCCGATCATCGCTCCGCTGCTGGCCCTCGGACTCCTGCTCAAGCGGCTGGTGGACGGCATCGTTAAGGCGGCGTCGTTCGGTCGGCGCAGCGCCGACTAGGACCTGGTCGCGCTGACTTCCTCGGCTCAGCGGCCCCGAATGCCAGCGACTCGTCGGCGGACGAAGCCGTGACCGCGCCCGGTGGCGTCCGTGGAACCTCGCTGCGGGACTGGGCGGATGAAGCCAGGCCGACAGGAGACCCCGCGCCCCTGGCCGGCGCCGGCCGTCAACCCCGCGGCGTTGAGCGGACGGGCCCCGCCGGGCAACTCGGCACCGAGCCGTGGGCGGCCGGCGGTGACGGGGTCTCACTCCGTGACTGGGTTGAGGTGGCCGGCCTTCTGGGGCGCCCGCCGCAGGGGAGTTTCCGGGTGTGGGTTCGGCACCCCGACGGGAGTCCTCGCGTGATCCGCAACGACCCGCTGCTGAGCGACGGCACGCCCATGCCGACGCGGTACTGGCTGGTCTCGGCCACGGACCGCTTGGCCGTCAGCCGCCTCGAGTCGCGCGGCGGCGTCCGGGACGCCGAGGCTGCGGTGGATGCCACGGCCCTGGAGGCCGCCCATTCCCGCTACGCGGCGGAGCGGGATGCCGCGCTGCCCGACGGCCACACCGGACCCCGCCCGGAGGGGGGCGTAGGAGGCACCCGGCGCGGCGTGAAGTGCCTGCATGCGCACTACGCCTGGCACCTGGCCGGTGGCTCCGACCCGGTGGGGGCCTGGGTGGCGGCCGAACTTGTCGCCGACTCCGCCGTCGAGGCGCACCTGCCCCAGACTGCCGCGCCGGATTCGTGAGTCCGTCCGCCGGCCACAGCGGCCGGGTGGTGGCCGCGGTGGACTGCGGGACGAACTCCACTCGGCTGCTCGTGAGCCGCGGCGGTGTCGACACGCTTGAGCGGCAGTCGATCGTCACGTGCCTTGGTGAAGGAGTCGATGCCTCCGGGCGCCTGAACGACGACGCCATCGGGCGCACCGTGGCGGTGCTCGGGGACTACCGCCGGGTCATGGACCGCCTCGAGGTTGAGGTGGTGCGCGCCACGGCCACGTCTGCAGCCCGCGATGCCGCCAATGCCGAGCAGTTCTTCGACGCTGTGACCGGTGTCCTGGGGGTCCGCCCCGAGTTGCTCGACGGCGAGACGGAGGCCCGCCTCGGTTTCGACGGCGCCACTGCGGGGTTGGATCGCGGTCGAGGCCCGTTCCTCGTGGTCGATATCGGCGGAGGTTCCACCGAATTCGGGTTCGGCACCGACGACTGCGAGGCGGTGCTGTCGGCCGACGTGGGCTGCGTGCGCCTCACCGAGCAGTTCATTCGCCACGACCCGCCCCGACCCGAGGAGTTGCACGCCTGCCTTTCCGTGACCGGGGCTCACCTCGAGGACGTTCTCGTCGCCATTCCCGACGTGCGGCGGACGGCGTGCCTCATCGGCGTCGCCGGCACGGTGACGAGCGCCGCAGCCGTCGAGCTGGGCCTCGAACCCTACGACCCCGACCGGATCCACCACTTCGAGTTGACTCGAGCCGCCGCCGAGGACGTGTTCCGGACCCTGGCCACGGAGAACCGCGATCAACGCGTCGCCAACCCTGGGCTTCACCCCGACCGCGCCGACGTCATCGTCGCCGGCATGTGCGTTCTCGTGAAGATCATGCGCTATTTCTCCTTCGACACCTGCCTGGTGTCGGAGTCCGATCTGCTGGACGGTCTTGTTCGCACCCTCGTGTCCGGATCGGCGCCGCGGGAGGGCACCGATGCTGGCTAGGGTGCCCGATCGAATGCGCAGGGTTCTCACCTCCGTCGATTCTCCGCCGGTGCTGGCCGGCCGGCGTGTGCGTCTTCGCCCGTTGGTCACGAGCGATTTCGTCCAGTGGCGTGAGGTGCGGGGCAGCAACGGCGCCTGGTTGACCAGCTGGGAACCCGCCAAGCCGCCGAGCCACCCCGATCCCGACGTGACCCGAGCCGCCTTCGCAGCGCGGTGCGGCGCCCGCGATCGGGAGCGCCAACTTGGAACCGGATACGGGTTCGGTGTGTTCGTGGACTGCACTCTCGTCGGGGAGACGAACATCGCCAGCGTCACGCGGGGCCCGTTCCAGTCGTGCAACATCGGCTACTGGGTCGACCAGCGTCATGCCGGCAACGGCTACATCCCCGAGGCGGTGGTCCTCGGCCTGCGGTTCGCGTTCGAGGAACTGACGCTGCACCGGGTGGAGATCGCCATCGTGCCGCGGAACCAGCGCAGCAGGCGGGTGGTGGAGAAGCTGGCCCTCCGCTCGGAGGGCGTGGCGCTGCGGTTCCTGGAGATCAACGGCTGCTGGGAGGACCACGAGCGCTTCGCCATCACCGCCGAGGAGTGGGCGCAGCGTCGCGACAGCCTCGTGTTCAAGTGGCTCTGAGTCGCTCATGACCGGGAACGACGCGCCGGCGTATCCCCTCGGGGTTTCGGTCCCGCTGGGTGGTCCGCTGGGTGCCCAGCGGGACCGGCTCCGCGATCTCGTGTCGTGGGGCTACACCGACGTGTGGTCGGCCGAGGCGTCCGGTGTCGACGGCTTCACGCCTCTGGCCCTGGCGGCGGCGTGGGAGCCCGACATCCGTCTCGGCACGGCCATCATCCCGATCTTCACGCGTGGTCCAGCCACGCTGGCGCAGTCGGCCGCCGCTCTGGCGCAGGTGGCGCCGGGGCGGTTCGCGCTGGGTATCGGGACATCCTCAGATGTGATCGTGGAGCGCTGGAACGGCATTCCATTCGTGGAGCCCTACCGGCGGGCACGGGACACCCTCCGCTTCCTGCGGGCCGCGCTGGCGGGCGAGAAGGTGACCGCGGTCTACGACACGTTCGAGGTGAAGGGGTTCCGCCTCACCACCGGGGAGCCGCCCGACCCGCCGATACCGCTGCTTCTCGCGGCGCTCCGCCCGCAGATGCTGCGCCTGGCTGCGCGGGAGGCCGACGGCACGATCATCAACTGGCTCTCGGCGACCGACACCGCGCGGGTGGCGCAGGTCGTCCGCGATGTGGCCCCCGACGCAGAGATCGTCGCCCGCCTGTTCGTCTGCCCGAGCCCCAACCGTGCCGCAGTTCTCCCTGCGGCGAAGCGCATGTTGGCCAGCTACCTCTCGGTGGCCGTGTACCGGCGGTTCCACGTGTGGCTGGGGCGCGAGGCGATGCTCACCCCGTTCTGGGAGCGCTGGGACAGCAGGAATCGAGCGGGCGCCGTGCAGCAGATTCCCGATGAGTTGGCAGACGACATCATCATCAACGGGACGCCCGAGGAGTGCCGAACTCACATCGCCCGCTACGTCGCCAACGGCACCACCACGCCGGTGCTGCACGTGCTGCCGTTCGCCGGCCTGGACGCCCACGAGGGCTACCGCCTGCTGAGCCCCGCAGCAGAGGCCGCCGCCGCAGGGATCTGAGCGGGCCGGACTTTGTAGCGCCGCGCCCAGCCCGGAGGGCCACCTCAAGTCCTCGACGAGACGTACGCTCCGGCGACCTAGCGACACGAGTCGCGGAATCTCGTTGCCACCGGCCGTTGCTTCTTGCCTCGAGAAGCGCGATGATCTGAGTGGCCGGTGATCTCGCTGCAAGGCCCTCATCGGAAGTACGCCCCGGATCGGCTGCGGATCGCAGTCCCGGGGCCGCTGCGCGTTTACGGGGTGTTGCCGAAGCTGGACCTCGTGGAGCGGACCCTGTGCGCGATGATGCTGTGTGGCTCACGGCTCACGCCGCAGAGCCAGTCCGAGCGAGCACCGGCGAGCAAGTCAGCGATCTGCAGGATGGGCTCGGCCTTGCTTGCGTGAGTGATCTCGAAGTTTCCAGCGGTCTCCTCGCGGTGCCGGAGGCGACGCAGTACATCGTGGTCTTTCTGATCAAGCGCGACGAATCCCGCCGCCGGGTGAGATCGGGTCTCGAGCACCGCGCGTGCCGCTCCGCGACTCAGGCTCAGGTATGTGAACGCGTCCCCGATCAGTTTTGCGCCAACGTGGTGCTCGGAGAGATTCCGCGCTCGCAGCGGTCGAGCTGTCTCGAAGATGTAGCCCTCCCAGTCTGTGATGGCGGCAATCGCCTCAAGTGCTTGGTTGCGGCGTTGTCGGCTGAGTTCTCGATAGTGCAGCGGATGACCGATCTCGACGGAGATCTGGTTGAGACGGCGGCGCATGTCGTTGCTGTCGTCACCGAGGAGCACTACAGCTGCGAGGACGTAGTGCTCGCCCGCGCCGGACACCTCCCCGGTCGCGGGATCTCGCATCGGCTTGCGCGACTCGTCTACGAATGCGATCAGCTCAGTTGTCTCTGACATCTTGAAGCATCGGCGGCACTCGACTAACTCAAAGGTTTAGCATCATAAGGATATATAAGGAGATATATTGTTAGTTGGGAATGACAGAGGCTTCGGAGGGTCACGAGTCCGAAACGTCTGTCACATCGTGTCTCTAGAGTCCTGCGTATGAGCGACTGCTTCGTGCATGCCTCAGATCTGCATCTGGACGCCCCTCTGGGCAGCTTGGGATTACTGGGGGAGGAGCGCCGCCGAGAGTTGGCCGAGCGTGCGGCCAGGGCTTGGGACAACCTGGTGGATCTCTGCATCGATCGCCAGGCCTCGTTCCTAGTGCTCGCTGGCGACATCTTCGACGGTGCCGAGGCGGAGGTAGCGGTGCAGTTGCGTCTCCACAACGGCCTGCGCCGGCTGGCGGAGGAGAGAGTGCGGGTCTTCATCTGCCACGGCAATCACGATCCACTCAGCGAGGGGTTCCGGCCCGTTGGGGATCTGCCCGATGGTGTAGTCCGCTTCGAGCCGGGTGATCCGCAGTCCCATCTTGTGACGTTGCGCAATAGCAGAGAGAGCGTGCAGGTGAGTGGCGTCAGCTTCGGCCGACGAAGCGAGACGGAGAATCTGGCGCTGCGTTTTCGGAGCTTGGAGCGTCATCTCTGCGCTCCGCACGTGGCGGTGTTGCATGCCAACGTGGGTGGCCAGTCCGGCCACGATCCCTACGCTCCGTGCAGCTTCGACGACTTGGCGGCCGCGCCGGTGGACTACTGGGCGCTGGGACACATCCACAAGCGCGATGTGCGCTCGCTAGAAGGCGGCGCTCGCGCCGCGTACTGCGGAAACCTGCAGGGACGCAGCTTCAAACCTTCCGAGTGTGAGCCCAAGGGCGCCTTGGTGGTTCCAGTTGCCGGCGGTCGTTTTGACGAGCCGGAGTTCGTCCCGTGTGACGAGGTTCGGTTCGTGCGGAGTGAAATCACGGTGCACCACAGTGATTCGATCGTCGGGGTGCGTGACCTCCTGGTGGAGACCGCCCGCTCGGTCGCGGATGATCACTCTCCGCGGCCGGTGGCTTGGGAGGCGAGGATCATCGGCACCCTGGATGAGGCTCGCCGGTTGCACGACGCGGTTGCTGACGGCGACCTCATTGGGGATGTCGAAGACGAGTTGTCGACGGTGCTGGGCGGCGGAGGTCTTTGCCGTCTCGAGGCGCCAGTACGGGCACCGGTAGACCGGCAGGCCGTTCTCGTTTCCGGCGATCTGTTCGCAGACGTACTCGGGAGGCTGCAGCAGTTGCGCCAAGGCTCCACCGGGACGAGTGATGGGGCGGACTCATCGGGGGATACTGCGCGGGGCAGAGATCTCGAGGAGTTGCTGCTCAAGGGCCTTCCTTCAGGTTTAGAGGGGATCTGGCGCGAATTCCGGGAGCAGCGCCCCGATCGCATGGAGGCGGTCATCGATCTGGCCGAGGAACTGCTGCTGGACGTCTATGCCGGAGCCGAGAAGAATCGGTCATGAGCGCGCTGTTGCACGTCGAGAGGCTGGACATTGATCGGTGGGGCCGGGCGTCGGGCTTCGATCTGGACTTGTCCGCCGGCAACTTCCTCGTCCTGTTCGGCCCGAACGAGTCCGGCAAGAGCAGTGTCGCAACAGCACTCTCCTGGCTTATCGCAGGTCCGGGGACGCAGGGAGTGCTACAGCGCTTCGGTGCCGACAAGGAGGTCCTGCAGGCTCGCTTCCAGGGAACTCTGGGATCGGATCATTTGACCGTCAAGGCCCGCGCGACGGTCACGGCTCAGAAGCCCGGCACAGGCGCTAGGGAAACTCTCGAGGCCACGATTGGTACGACCTCCTTGACTCGGGAGGAATTGACGCGCCGGCTCGGCGGTGGCGACTTCACCGGCTACCGGCGCCACTATTGGGTTGAGGCGCTGAGGGTGGCCGATGGGGACGATCTGCAGGAGAACGTGTCGGTGCAGGCCATGTTCGGCGGTGTCAACCCGTTTAGTGAGGCAGACGGCTTGGGCAAGAAGGCGCGGTCGTACCTCGGGGCCTCGAGCGGCACTGCTGCCGCGGGCTCAGCGAGGAACTTGCACGATCAAGTGAGAGATCTGGGCCGGAAGTTGCTTGGACTGCCGGACACGAAGAGCCAATGGGCACGGATTGACGGAGAGTTGTCCGGCAAGACGGCACAACTCAAAGCGATTCGGCAGCGGATCGATGAGCTGAATGCTGAGATGAGGTCCGTCGAACTTGCCGCTGCTGCGTTCAGCGACGGGTTGGTTGGAGCGCGCGATGCCGCCAGTCAGGCGCTGGCCGCCGCGCCGGAGCCATCACCCGCGGACCGCCGCGTACACGAGCAGGCATCTCTTGCAGGGAGCAAGATCGGCGATTTGCAAGCATCGGAGGGGCAGAGGAACTCCGCCTTGGAGCGGTACGAGGCGGCAATAGCTGCCCTCAACGAGGACTGGCGGAGCCTGGCCGACGGCCGAGCACTGGGGGAGGCGGGAATCGGCGAAGCTACGGAGGCTGAAGCCCGATTGAGGGTGTGCAGCGGAGACCTCGCAACTGCGGAGGAGGAGGTGGTCAGGGCCGAGACCGTCCACAGGTCCTGCCAGGAGAGGCACGACCAACTCTCCGAGGAGTGGAGCAATCACGCTCCAGAGATTCTCAGTCCCGAAGAATGTCTCTCACTCTCGGCGAGCTTGGAATCATCCAACGGGCCTGCTGGGGCAGCCGCCGGAGCCGCAGCCTCGGGCGCCGAAAGTGTGACCTCGTCGCGCCGCCAGCAGTTCGTTGTAACGGGACTGGGGACTGGGATCGTGATAGCGGTTGCAGTCCTGTCGGCCATGCAGGGGAACTGGATAGCGGTGGCACTTGCAGGGGTTGGCGCAGCGGCACTGGCACGGCTTGCCATCAACCTGCGGCGCTCCCGGTCGATGGCGGTTGAGGTGCCGGATGCGGCGCTCGTGGATCTGGCCAGGCGTTTCCTGGAGGTTCGGGACGAGCGTGACGATAGCGCTCGGCGACTGACGGAGGCGAACGGTGAAAGGGCACGTCAGCGTCGGCGCGCGGGGGGTGCCCGCAAGGAGTATCGGCGAGTACTGGGTGCGTTGGGCGTGCCAGCGGAGTTGGTAGAGAAATTCGAGCCGGGAGCAGTGCAACATCTGAAGGCGGTGAGTTCGGTCCAGTCGACTGCCACGGCGCTGGAGAGCGCTCTGGGAGCCCAATCGGAGCGGCTTGGTGAGATACAGAGTCTGCTGGCTGCTGCAGTGGAGCAGGCGGACGCCACACGAAGGGACGGTTCCACCGCGGCCGGGGAGTCCGTCCTTATCGCCGATTCGCCTGCCGGCGCGGAGCTAGAGGATGCTCCCATCTCGAACGGCGTCATTCTGCCGGCCGGACCAAGAGATGCTGCCGAGGCAAAGTCCGCGCTCGAAGCGGCGTGCAAGCGAGTGGATGATCACAGCAAGGCGATCGACTTGTGCAGGGAAGCCGAGGACACCTTGAACCGTGCGCTTCAGTACGACGAGGCGGCGCTGGCGCTGATCGGTGAGAGCACCCCGGAGGCGTTGCAGGTGGAGCAGGGAACGCTCCGATCTGAGCGTGACGATCTCATCACGCAGCGGGACGAGCTTCAAGAGGAGATCGATGAACTCAGGGCTGAGAGGACGGGCATCGAGGCGCCGGACAACCAGCGCGTCGATCTGGTCCTTCAGCGCAGCGAACTGCTGGCACAGGTTGAGGATGGACTCGTGCGCGGGCTGGGTCACCAGTTGGCGGAGCGACTCTTGCGGGAGGCTGCCGAGCAGCACCGTCGGACGCAACAGCCCGAGCTCCTGCGTCGAACGCAGGAGCTGGCCGGCGAGGTGGCGGATGACTGGCGAGGTATCAGCGTCAACCCGCACGCCGCGACTGCCGCGGGAACGTCCAGACGTAGCGACAACCTGCTCGTGGACAGCCCGCGCGGCGAGTACACAGCGCGGCGTCTCTCCTTCGGGGCGCGGAGCCTGCTGTACCTCACGCTGCGCCTGGCGACTATTGAGGAGCAGTCGAAGGCTCGCGGCGTCAGGCTGCCGCTAGTCCTCGACGACGTGCTCGTCGGACTCGATGACGAGCGGGCCGAGCGGTGCGTGAAGGTTCTAGCGGAATTCTCGGGCAACCACCAGACTCTCCTGCTGACTTGTCATGAGCGCACCGCTGATCGCGCCCGATCTGCCGGAGCCGAGATCCTGGAGATTCCACCCCGGTAGCGCGTTGCTGGCGAGGAGCGACAGTCGGAGTGTGTCGGCGCGCTCTGCGTGACCCGGGTCAGCCCGCCCACTCGGTGCCGGTGGGGTAGGCGAAGGTCGCTTCGGTGCCGGGGTGGAAGGCCGTGCTGGAACCTGGCCGGCTCGGCAGGCGGTAGCGGCCGGCGGTGACCTCGACGGGGTCGATCAGGTGCTCGTGCAGGTGGTCGACGTATTCGAGGGAGAGATCACGGGTGTCGGCGGCCACGCAGATGGCGTTGAAGAAGGCGAAGTGTTGGACGGCCTCGCACAGGCCGACGCCGCCGGCGTGAGGGATGACCTCCACTCCGGCGCCTGCGGCCATGAGGATCGCAGCCAGCAGGTCGTGGACCCCTCCCATGCGCGTGGCGTCGATCTGCAGGATCTGCACCCCTCCGAGCTGGATCAGCTGCTTGGCGAGCGTTGGGCTGGCGAGCATCTCGCCGGTGGCGATCGGCACGGGATGCACCGCATTGGCGATCGTGGCGTGGCCGACGACGTCGTCGGGATGCGTGGGCTCCTCCACCCAGCGCAGGTCGAATTCGCGGAGTTCGCCGATGGCGGCGATGGCCTCGGGCACGCTCCATCGCTGGTTGGCGTCGACGGCGATGGCCACGTCGGGCCCGACGGCGCCGCGGGCCAGCGCCAGGCGCCGCCGGTCGTCAGCGGTATCGGCGCCGACCTTCAGTTTGATCGTCGTGAAACCGTCGGCCACGGCCTCGTGGCAGAGCCGCACGAGCTTCTCGTCGCTGTAGCCCAGCCAACCGGGCGTGGTGGCATAGGCGGCCAGACCGTCCCGTTGCAGTTCGGCGATCCGGGTGTCCCCCAAGGGCCGGCGCTCCTCCAGGATCTCCCGCGCCCGGCCGGGGTCGAGGAAGTCGGCGATGTAGGTCCAGTCCACGAGGGCGACGATCTCGGCGGGCTCCAGCCGTGCCAGGGCAGACCAAAGAGGTCGCCCCTCCCGGCGGGCGCGCAGATCCCACACGGCAGTCATGACGGCGCCGATGGCCATGTGCATCACGCCCTTGTCGGGTCCGAGCCAGCGCAGTTGGCTGTCCCAGGTGAGTTCCCGGTTGACGGCGGCGGGGTCCTCCACGAGCGCATCGACGTCGCGCCCGACCAGCCGGCGGGCAACGGCGCCGACGGCCGCCGCCTGGATGTCGTTGCCGCGCCCGATCGTGAACACGAAGCCGTGGCCCGCCAGTTCGGCGTCGGATGTGGCGAGCCGCAGGTAGGCCGCCGAGTAGTCGGGGTCCGGGTTCATGGCGTCGGACCCGTCGAGGTTGCGGCTCGTGGGGAACCGCAGGTCGATGACAGTGGCGTCGGTGACAGTGGTCATGGTGTGCCCTTCGCTGGTCTTCCGCCGGCGGGCCCCGCCGCGGCGGAACCCGGGGCGATGGTATTCAATGCGCGCCGCAACCAAGCCGGAACGCTCCCGGGATGTGATCGTCCTGGTTCGGCTGCCGCGGCGGCCCGCGCTGCGGTCACCACAACTGGGTCGCCGGTCGACACCGCGGTGGTCTCGTAGTATCGGCGGTCGTGGACGAGGCGGGCGTGCTGCCGGCAATCGGTTTCGGCACCGCGCCGCTCGGAGGCTTCCGTGCGCCGGTGAGTGAGGACGACGCCGCGGCCGCCGTCGAGGCTGCTCTCGAGACCGGGTACCGGTACTTCGACACGGCCCCCATGTACGGCTACGGGTTGGCGGAGCGGCGACTGGGCAAGGCGCTGGAAGGTCGCGACGCCGGCATCAAGGTCTCGACGAAGGTGGGTCGCATCATCGACGAGGACGCACTGCGTCCCCCGGGCGATCTGTTCGCCGGCGACCGCGGCGCAGCGACCTTCGACTTCTCCGCCGACGGCGTGCGGCGCTCCCTGGACGCCAGTTTCGAACGGATTGGCCGCACGTACGTGGACGTGGCTCTCATCCACGACCCCGACGACCACGCCCGCCAAGCACTGACCGAGGCCTACCCGGCGTTGGAGCAACTGCGCGCCGAGGGCGCGGTCGGCGCCATCGGCCTGGGCATGAACCGGCCCGCCCTGCCGAACCGGTTCGTGACCGAGACCGACATCGACGTGGTGCTGATCGCCGGGCGCTACACGCTGCTGGATCGCGAAGCCGAGGAGGAGTTGTTCGGCGCGGCCATGGCCCGAGGCGTGCACCTCGTGGTCGGAGGGGTCTACAACTCCGGCGTTCTCACCGGGACTGCCGGCCGCAAGACCTTCAACTACGTGCCCGCTCCGGCGCAAATTCTGGAGCGGACCGAGCGGCTCCTACGGGTCTGCGACCGCTTCGGCGTGCCCCTGCCGGTGGCGGCGGCGCAGTTCGCGGCACGCCACGAGGCCGTCGGGACCACTCTCATCGGCGCAAGCACCGCCTGGGAGGCCGTCGAGAACTGGGCGTTCCTCCACCGCAGCCTGCCCGACGACTTGTGGCCCGCTCTCGAGCAGGCCGCCGCGCCGAGCTTGCGGGACGTCGACACGCGCCCTTGACGGGCGTCGGGATCGAGGTCGCCGCCGTGTCCCTCGTCGGTGGGTTGTAGCGCCGAGCGACTCAGGCCGGCTGGGCGGCGGTCTGCGGGCCCGAACGGCTGAGCACAATGGCGACGATGACGAAGCCGATGCCGACCATCTCGCGGGGGCTCGGCTCCTGGGAGAGAGCGAGGAAACCCACCGCCGCAGCCGTCACGGGTGCCAGTGCCTGCAGCAGGGCGAAGCGGTGTTGGTCGATTCGCCGCATCACCCACTGGTCCAGCCCGTAGGGGATCACGTTCGAGAGAAGCGCGACGACGAAGCCGAGGCCCAGCAAGGCGGGTTGCGCCACCGCCGTCGGCACATGAGGGATCCCGAAGGGGCTGATGACGAGGGCGCCGACCAGCATGCCCACCCCGAGGCCGTCCACCCATGCGGCACCCCGCGCAACCCGGTGGCCCAGCACGATGTAGCCCGCCCAGAATGCTCCGGCGAGCAGGGCGAACCCGACGCCTCGGAGCGTGCCGTCGGTCTCGACGCCCGCCAGCACGACCACCCCTGCCACGGCCAGCAACACTGCGGCGGCCGAGCGCAGCGTGCGTGTGCCGAATGCGGCCACCGCCACCGGACCGAGGAACTCGATCGAGACGGCGTTGCCGAGCGGGACCACCTCAACCGAGTAGTAGATCGACAGGTTCATGGCGGCCAGCACGATGCCGAAGACCGACGCCCAGCGCAGCTCGGCGGCTGTCCAGCGCCGCCGCCAGGAGCGCCGCAGCGCCACGATCATGAGTGCCGCCCCGGACACTCGCAGCAGCGCCACCCCACCCGGGGTGAGGTCGTCGAACAGGTTCACCGCCAGCGCCTGCCCGACGAACTGCGACGTCGAGCCGAGTATGAACAGCGGCTCGGGCGGAACCCTGGTGAGATCGATCCGCCGCATCGGCCGATGCTACGGCTCGGCGATGGACCGCGAGCCGGCGCGGCTCGTCGGGCAGGCGCCCGAACCTGGCGCTCAGCTGCCGATGGCGGTGGCGAGGGCCGTCCGGGGCTCGGCAGCGCCCGACAGTGCGCCGTCGGCGCCGACGGCGATGAGGTGGGCGTGGCCGGAGAGCTTGGGGTTCTGGTCCAGCCCGACGACGGCGTGGCCCCGCGCCGCCAGACCGCCGGTCCAGTCGGCGGGGGCATGGGGTTCGAGGGCCACCGGCGGCCGCCAGCCACCTGTCCAGGTGGCGAAGGCGTCGGGGCCGAGAAGGATCCAGCGAGCCGCCCCCAGGATCTCCGCCGGCGACTGGCCGCAGTGCAGCAGCCGAGCGAGCATCTGCAGAACCACCTGGGGCTGGGCGTCGCCGCCCATGGTTCCCAGAGTGGCCCGGTTCCGGCCGTCGAGCGTGGTGACGAGTGCCGGGCTGAGTGTGTGGGGTGGCCGCCGCCCGGGGGCGTAACAGGCCGGGTGCGCCGGGTCCAGGCTGAACCCCAATCCCCGGTTGTGCAGGAAGATGCCCGTGCCGCCGCTGACCAGCAGCGATCCGAAGCCCTGCGCGTTGGACTGGATGAGCGACACGGTGAGTTGCGCGTCGGCGGTGCACAGGTACGTCGTGTCCCCCTCGCCGGCGAGCGGGGTCACCGGTGTGTCGCCCGCCAGCACGCGGCGCCTCAGGCCGTCGATGCGACCGGGGTCGAGCAACTCGGCCACGTCGGCGGCGTCGGACAGCTCGGCGGGCCGGAACGAACCCACAGCGCGGGCGGCTTCGATCAGCCAGTGCGCCCAGTCCGGATCATCGGGGTCGGTGGGCAGGTCGAGGTTCTGCGCGAGGGCGGCGGCGGCCAGGATCAGGTAGCCCTGGGAGTTGGGCGGCACGGTCCAGAGCCGGTGTCCCCAGGCCTCGACGGTGGCGGGTTCCACCCAGTCCGCCATCGGCGTGGTGAGGTCCTCGGGGCTGAAGAGTCCCTCGGCGAGCCCCAGCAGGCCGTCACCGAACTCGCCGCCGTAGAAGGCGTCCCGCCCCCCGGTGGTGATCGCCTCCAGCGCCCGCGCCGACCCGGGCCGTCGCACGCGCTCACCGGCGCGCAGGTCGGCCGGAATGTCAGTGTTCCCGGGCACGCCGGCCACATCGCGAGCCGCTGCGGTCAGGTCGGCCGAGGCGGCGAACCCGTCGGCGGCGAAGGCGTGCGCCGCGTCGAGCACTTCGGGAAGGTTCATGGATCCGAGCCGGGCGTGCAGGGCCAGCCAGCCGTCCACGCAGCCCGGGACGGTGACGGCAGCCGGGTGGCCCTGGCGGGGCATGCCGCGGTGACCCTCGGACCGGAGGCGCTCGGCTGACGCCCCCGAGGGCGCCCGGCCGGAGGCGTTCAGGCACAGCGGGGTGCCCTCGCCGGTGCCGACGAGGGCGAACATGTCGCCGCCCATGCCGCAGGTGTTCGGCGCCACGACGGCGAGGACGGCGGCCGTGGCCACCGCCGCGTCCACGGCGTTGCCACCGCTGGCGAGCATCCTGAGGCCGGCCACCGAGGCGCGCCGGTCGATGGAGCAGACCAGGCCGACCGAGCCGGTCGCAGTTGGGACGGGGTTCTGCACGGTGACCTCCGCGTGTCAGGTGGCGTTGCCGGTAGCGCTCGGGGTGGCGCCGGAGCCGGCATCTCTGCTTCTGGAACGACCGCCCGCGGTGCGAAGCCCCGGCACGAACCGGGGCAGGAGGGCGATGGCCACCCCCCCGACGGCGACCGCCGCGCAGACCGGGCCCCACAGCCAGGCCGGCGGCAGGTCCAACTCGAAGTAGTCGCGCAGCCCACCCGCGGCCATCACCACCACGTACAGCAGTCCCATGGCGCCCGCCAGGGCGATCTTCCAGGGACGGAGGGGACGACTCGTCACCACCAGAATCACGAGTCCCAGGCCCAGCAGCGTCATCGTGGCCACGGTGCGTGCCTCGATCAGCGAGGTGTCCGACGCCCGCCGGGCGACCTCGTAGACGATCATCGTGCAGGCTGCCGCCACCGCGCCCGCGGGCACCGAGAAGCGCAGCACCCGCCGCAGGAAGCCCGGACGCACCAACTCGGTGCTCGGTGCCAGCGCCAGGAATATGCCGGGTACGCCGATGCTGAACGTCCCGATCAGTGTGAGGTGGCGGGGCAGGAACGGGAACGACACGCCCATGATCCCGATTGCGGCGGTGATGAGCAGGGCGTAGGCGGCCTTGGCGATGAACAGGTTGGAGACCCGCTCCACGTTGTTGATGACCTTGCGCCCCTCGTCCACGACGCGGGGCAGGGTGGCGAAGGAGTCGTCCAGAATCACCAACTCGGCCACAGCGCGGCTGGCCGCGCTGCCCGATCCCATGGCGATGCCCATGTCGGCGTCCTTCAGGGCCAGCACGTCGTTGACACCGTCACCGGTCATGGCGACGATGCGGCCGCGGGCCTGCAGGGCACCCACCATCGCGCGTTTCTGGTGCGGCGTGACGCGACCGAAGACGGCGTTGCGCTCCATGGCGGCACCCAGGTCGGCTGTCTCGGTCGGCAGTTCCCGGGCGTCAACGTATGACTCCGCGCCGGGCACGCCGGCCCGCTGGGCAACCGCTGAGACGGTGGCGGCGTTGTCGCCGGAAATGACCTTCAGGTCGACGCCCTGCTCGCGGAAATAGGCCAGGATCTCGGGAGCGTCGTGGCGGATGGTGTCGCCCAGCACCACCACGGCCACCGCGTGCCGTTCCGATGCGAGCCCGTCGGCGTCGTCGCCGGCCGCGCTGGTGTCCGCACGGCTCAGCAGCAGCACCCGCCGCCCGGCCTTGGCCCAGCCCTCCACGCATTCCCGCGCCTCGCCGTCGCCGGGTGCCAGCAGCATGTCCGGCGCACCGATGTAGAAGAGGCCCTGCTCGGCGAACTCCGTCGAGGCCCACTTGCGGGCCGAGGAGAAGGGTGCGACGTGTACGACCTGCCAGCCGGCGGGGGCCGGGCAGGCCGACGCCAGCGCCGCGGTGGTGGCGTTGGGGCTCGGGTCGGCGGCCGCCATCGCTCCGAGGGCGTCCGTGGCGGCGGCGTCGTCCCAGCCGCCCATCGGCTGCACCGACTCGAAGGAGATCTCGCCGGTGGTGATCGTGCCGGTCTTGTCCAGGCACAAGGTGTCGACCCGGGCCAGCAACTCGACAGCCCCCAGTTCCTTGGCCAGGGCTTGGCGCCGTGCGAGGGCGACCACGCCGGCCACGAATGCCAGCGACGTGAGTAGCACCAGACCGTCGGGAACCATCGCCACCGCGGCTCCCACCGCGCCTCGCAGCGCCTCGTGCCAGTGGTCCTCCGCCCCCAGGAGCCGCCACAGCAGCAGAGCCGTCGCCGGGGGAATCAGCCACACGAGCACCCGCAGGATCTGGTTCACGCCCCGCCGCAGTTCGGAATCCACCAGGGCGAAGCGCCGGGCCTCCTCGGTCAGGGCGGCTGCGTAGGAGGCGGCGCCGATGCCGTCGGCCCGGTAGATGCCGCTGCCGGCGGCCACGAAGCTACCGGACATGACCCGCTCGCCGGGCGCTTTCACGACGGCGTCGGATTCGCCGGTCAACAGTGATTCGTCCACCTCGAGGCCGACACCAGCCAGAACCTCGCCGTCCACCACTACCTGGTCGCCGGAAGCCAGCTCCAGCAGGTCGTCGACTACCACGCCGCCGACGTCGATCTCGGCGACCTCCCCGTCGCGCCGCACGCGAGCCCGGGGCTCGGACAGCACCGCCAACCGCCGCAGCTCGCGGCGGGCACGGAGTTCCTGGATGATGCCGATGATGCTGTTGGAGACCACGACGCCCACGAAAAGGGCGTCGCCGGGTGCGTCGGCCACGAGGATCAGCACCAGCAGCGTCATCAGGATGGCATTCACCGGCGTGAAGACGTTGGCCCGGATGATCTCGCCCAGGGTCCGCACCGGGGCGTCGGGCACGTCGTTGACGCGGCCGTCGGCCACCCGCTGCGCCACCTCGTCGGCGCTCAGGCCGGCGAGGTCGGCAGGCATGGTGCTCATGGCCCCGGATGTTAGGGGAGCGCGCCGCCTCCGCTGCGTTCCAGGCGCCAGGGACGCCCGGGGGTTGCCCAGAGCCGGTGGCGGGCGCCGGCGACGTCGGGGTCGGCGCGCTCGAAGCCGGCGTCGCCCGCCCACAGTGCCACTTCCTCCCCGGCGGACGTGACTGCCAGGCGCGTTTCGTAGAAGGTGGGCTCCCGACGTTGCGCAGCCGCGACCGCCTCGGCGACGGTGTCGAAACCTTGGAGGCTGCAGAGAGTCACATAGGTGGGGGGTAGGAACCATGTCCTGCCGGAGTCCTCGTGCCGCCGGATCGCCTCGCCGGGTGTCAGCCAGACGTGCTCGAATATCTCGCCGCCGTCCACCTGCACGGTGCCCGGCGGGGCGGGTGCCAGGAAGAACCACGTGGCGAGTTGGTGGTCGAAGTCCGGCGGGGGAGTCCAGTGCGAGAACCGCACGAGCGAGTGTGGATCGACCTGAAGTCCGGCCTCCTCTTCGGCCTCCCGCACAGCGGCGATGCGCGCCGCCTCGTAGCCATCGCCGGGATCAGCGGTGGCGGCACGGTCCGCTGCATCGACCCTGCCTCCCGGGAAGACCCACACCCCGCCCATAACCCGCAGGTCCGGGTTGCGCCGCAGCAGCAGCGTCTGGATGCCGCCCGGTGACTGGCGCAGCAGCACGGCGGTCGCCGCGGGCGTCGGCGGCTGGGTCACGCGCCGCCCGTACTCCTCGAGCCACCGCTCATAGCGCTCACCGCGCGTGCTGGACTCGGGCATCAAGATCTCTCAGGGAACTGGCGGGATGGCCACGACGGCAGCCGAGCAAGCGTAGGGGCTGAGTTCGGCAGACGACGGAGGCGCTCCTGAGACTAGGGCCGCGCAGGCTTTCCGAGAGAATCTCGCGTCCAGTTGGCGGGTCTGTGCCGGCCCTCCCAACTTCTCGATCGCCTGCAGAGTTGGAAGCGGGAGGTCGATGGACCTCGGATGGTCCTCCGTGGTGGCCATCTGCCCAAACTACGACGGCGGTCGCGATGCCTCCGAGTTGCGCCGCCCCGCCGGTTTCGTTACGAGGCTCGGCGGAATACCTCGAAGCGCTCAGCCAGCAATTGCCGGTCGGGGCGGGCCGCTCTCTTCGGCGGTAGGGCGATCTTCGACTCGTGCACCTCTTGGATTGAGTGCCGGAGCGTGGGACCGTCGGAGTCGTCCAGTACGTCCGGGCGGATCCGCACCCGGTAGTCAGGGTCGATACCCAAGAGGTTGCTGTCGTAGGCAGAGTGGTGCAGTTTGCAAAGTGAGATTCCGTTCGGAACGATCGGTTCCCCACCCTCGGAGTCCGGCCTGATATGGGCGGCGTCAAGCAATTGGTAGTAGCGCAGTCGACAGATGGCGCACCGCGATTCGTAGGCGGCCAAGACTCGGGCACGGAACATCGGCTGGTGCAGCCTCCTTCGGGTGACGACCTCCGCATGGCGGCGCCGCGTGGCCAGATCCACGACCTCCGCTGAGTCCCAGCGCTCCCGCTGGATTGCGTCGACGGCGACGACAAACTGGCGCTCCGCTGGCTCCTCGTCGACGAGCCAAACCGGGAACACTGGCTGGTACAGGCCCGGACCTATCCCATGGAACCAAATCAGTGGAAGCTGTTGCCGGAGCGCTACCCGGAGTGAGACTGTGGTGTAGTGGTCGGGGTCCGCGTCTCCCCGCCACTTGTAGCGAAGGTATCCCTCTGGTCCGGGTGAGTCGTCATATGGCCGAAGCTCGGGTCGGGGCGCGAATGCGGTGGAAATCGACAGCGCAGCGTCGAGAACCCGCGGCTTGTAGATGCCCTGCTGTGGGTTTCGGAGAAGGAAACTGCCGCTCTCGAACTCGAATCTCAACTGATCCTGGCGCACCGGTCCTCCGGTGCGGAGTTGGACGGTCCGCAGATGTGCGAACGCAGAAGCCCGAAACCGTTCGTCCAACTCGGCATCGAAGCTCACGACGCCTTTCTACATGACAGATGGTTGCCCGACATGAGCTATTGCTCCACGGATCTCGAGGCAGCGCACGCTTCGCCCACCGCGTTGCTGCTCGACACATGACGCATCGCGTTTCCAAAGCCTTGTTGGACGGGGACCGTGGTCCGGTTAGCCCGTGCGCTAGCTCGACTGTGCTTGCTGGCGGATCTCGCTGAGCGTGGTGTGTGGGAGGATCGCCTCGGGGTCCATCCGTAGCTCCAGCACCGCGGGCACGCCGGCGGCCATTGCCTGCTCGAAGGCGTCGGGGAAGTCCTCGGTGTGCTCAACGACCGCACCGAAACCGCCGAATGCTCGGGCGTAGGCCGCGAAGTCGGGGTTGGTGAGGTCCGAGGCGCTCGGGCGGTCGGGGTAGGTGCGCTCCTGGTGCATCCGGATGGTGGCGAACATGTTGTTGTTGATCACCAGGACGATGATCGGTACGTCGTAGCGCACCGCCGTCGCTAGTTCCTGGGCGGTCATGAGGAAGTCACCGTCGCCGCAGAACGCGACCACCGGCGCCTCGGGTGCGTGCAGCTTGGCGGCCACGGCTGCCGGTATGGCGTAGCCCATCGCCCCGCTCTGGGACCCGAGTTGCGTCCCGTACTGCTTGAACCTGTAGAAGCGCTGCGGCCACTGCGAGAAGTTGCCGGCGCCGTTGGTGAGGATCGACTCCGGCGGCAGGTGCTGGTCCAGATAGGCCACCACTTGGCCGAAGTCCAGCGTGCCAGGTGCGGGTGGGAGCAACAGCGTCGTCTCGTAGTCGGCACGGGCGGCTGCGGCCCAGTCCCGCCATGGGGCCGAGTCCAGCGACACCGTCGCATCCAGGGCGGCCACCGTCTCGACGGTGCCCGCGTGGACGCCCAGATGCGGCTGGTAGACGCTCCCGAGTTCGGCCGCGTCCGGATGGATGTGTACGAGCGTCTGCCGGGGGATCGGCGGCTCCAGCAACGTGTAGCCACGGGTCGTGGTGTCTCCCAGGCGCGTCCCGATCGCCACGATCAGGTCGGCGTCGGTGATTCTCCTGGCAAGGCTGGGTGCCGTCCCCACGCCGGCGTAGCCCACGTAGCTGGGCGAATCGTTGTGGAGGTAGTCCTGGCGGCGGAACGACACGGCAACCGGGAGGTGGTTGCGCTCGGCCCAGGCGGCGAGAGAGCGTCCCGCGTCCGCGGTCCACGTGCCGCCGCCGACGATCACCAGCGGCCGCGAAGCGCCGCCGAGCAGGGACTGCAAATCCGCCAGCTCCGCCGCTGCCGGCGACGGTCGCTCGGGAGGCGATGCGACGGGGGCATCGGACACCGACACCTCCGCGGCCAGAACGTCCTCCGGCAGCGAGACCACCACCGGACCCGGTCGGCCCTCCCGGGCGACCCGGGCGGCTTCGGCCGCAATTGACGACAGCCGCTCGGGCCGATCCACCTCCACCGCCCACTTCGCCAGCGGAGCGAAGAACGCCTCGAAATCCACCTCCTGAAAGGCGCGGCGCCCCCGGTGGGCGGTGGGCACCTGGCCCACGAACAGCAGCAGTGGTGCACCGCTCATCGCCGCGTTGTGCACCGCCACCGAAGCGTGTGCCGCCCCCGGCCCCCGCGTCACGAACGCCGCGCCAAGGTCGCCGCGCAGGCGGGCGTGCGCCTCGGCCATGATCGCCGCACCGGACTCGTGGCGGCACACGACGGTGCGGATCGCCGGCTCGTCGTGGAGGGCGTCCAGCACGGCCAGGAAACTCTCTCCCGGCACGGTGAAGATGACCTCGACCCCGTGGCGACGGAGCTGGTCGACCAGCACGCGCCCGCCGTGGCGAACGGCCACATTCACGCCAGCGGTGCCTCGAGAAACACCCTGGCCCGCTGGCGGGCGGGCCGGTCGGCGTCGGCCGGGTCGGTGTAGCGGATCGTGCGCTTGCCGGCCCATTCCACCGGCACCAGCATCACCCGCACGAAGGCGGTCTCCTCGGTGGCGGAGGATTCCGCATACACCGGCTCCGGACCACTCTCGAACCAGGCGCCGCCCGCCCGATGCGTCGTCGTGAGACCTCCCGTCGTCACCGTGAGTTCACCGAACAGCAGCCGTCGGATCCCCGGGCCGGGATGCACGTGCCGGTAGGCAACGGCGCCAGGTGGAAAGTCCACCCGGTCACAGCGCATCAACCAGTCGTCTGTCTCGTCCAACTCGACCGCGACCGCCAAGGCCGCGCTGCCCGCCACCTCCCCGCCGGCATCGCCATGACCCTCGTTGCCCACGACCGGCGAGTCGCCCCCGATCGGCGCCAGTCCCCATCGAAGCAACCCGAGATCGTCCACATAGTGGCTCATCTCGTAGACGTCATCGTCAGCTGAGACGCCCAGTTCCCAGCACAATGCCGGTCCCGCCACAGTCGCGGCGCCGAAATGGGCCGAGTCCTCAGCCAGGTCGTACACGACTCGGGTTCCCGACCCGGTCGTCACGCCCGCGGGGTGCTCGTGCAGTGCGAGGACGGCGCGCATCGACAGGTCCGGGAGGCGGCTAGTGGAAGTACTGGCCGCCGTCGATCACGATGGTCTGGCCCGTCACGAACGACGCGCCGGGGCTGCACAGGAACACCGCGGCGGCCACCAGATCCTCCGGGAACTGGTCGCGCTTGAGCGTCCGGGCGGCGATCGAGATGGCGCTGATCTGGTCGAAGTCCACGCCGGCGGGGTTCTCCTTCACGCCGTCGGAGATCGTGAAACCGGGAGCCACCGAGTTCACCAGCACATTGTCGTTGCCGAGCTCGCGGGCCAGCGCCCGCGTCAGCGCCAGCACCGCCCCCTTGCTGGCGACGTAGTGGAGCAGGAACGGCACGCCCCGGAAGACCGTCCCGGAGGTGATATTCACGATGCGCCCGCCGCCCTGGCGGCGCATGTGCGGGACCACGGCGCGGCAGCCGAGGAAGGTGCCGATCACGTTGATCTCCATCACCGCTCGCCACTCCTCGACGGGTATCTGGTCGAACGGCCGCGTCGGGATGGACGTGAACATGCCGGCGTTGTTGACGAGGATGTCGACCCGCCCGGTGGCCTCGATGGCGGTATCCACCATGGCGTCGATGTCGCCGGGGTCCGACACGTCCGCGGTGACCCCGATGCCGCCCGGGTATCTGGTAGCGGCCTCCTGGGCCCCGGCCAGGTCGGCGATCACGAGCCGCGCTCCGGCGCGAGCCAAGCCGTCGGCGATGGCGCGGCCGATGCCTTGGACGCCGCCGGTCACGATGGCGGTCTGCCCCGCCAGCGAGAAGTCTTCATTGCTGGGCATCACCAGCCGGGCCTCGCCCGGGTCGTTTGCGCCGCTCATTGGATCGGAGAGAACGCGGTCGGCACGAGGACCCGGTTCTGCTGGGTGTGCACCAGCGGATGCAGCTTCGGCAGGAAGGCCTGCCAGCGCCCGTCGGCGGCCAGCGTCGCTCGGCGCTGTTCCCGGTCGGCGAAGTTCTTGTAGCCCCACATAGCGCAGATCGACGAGAGGGCCCCCACCTCAACGGTGAACCAGCCGATGAGGTTGCCGAGGACTTCCTTCTGGATGACGATCCCCTCGGTCTCGTAGAGCCGCAGGACCTCTTTCAGCTTCCCGGTGTAGATGTGGTAGTCGCGTTGCTCGACGATCATCGCTCTCCTCGCTGGTCTCCGCCCACTCTAAGGTTCATCAGCCGCTCGTGGATGAGAGCGAAGAAGCCGTCGCTGTCGACCTCGCTGACCCAGTGGCAGTTCGGCTCTCGCTCGAAGCGATGCCAGTAGTCCACGACCGTCATGCCCATGGTGAGCTCGGAATGGGTCTCGACCTCCACGAAGACGTCCTTGCCGCCGTAGAGATCGGGATTCAGCAGGTAGGCGATGGTGGCCGGATCGTGCAGCGGGCCTCCCCGCTCGCCGTATCGCTTCATGTCGTAGCGCCCGTAGAACGACAGCATGGCGGAGGTCTTCTCGCCGATGTCGCCCCCGATTGCCCGCACCGATGCGATCCACTCCGGGCTCATCAGCGCCTTGTGCGTCACATCCAGCGGCATGGTCACGATGGGTACGCCGCTGCGGTACATGACGGCAGCGGCGTGGGGATCCACGTAGACGTTGAACTCGGCGACCGGGGTGGTGTTGCCGCCGACGAAGAACCCGCCACCCATCGTCATGATCTGGCCGATCTTCGGAATGATGCGCGGCTCACGGACCATCGCCATGGCGACGTTGGTGATCGGCCCGACCGGGCACAGCGTGACCTCCCCGTCGTCGGCCGCCATGAGCACCTCGACGAGCCAGTCGACGGCGTGCATGTCCTGGACAGCCATGGTGGGTTCGTCCCAGTCCGGGCCGTCGAGGCCGGTTTTGCCGTGCACGATCTCGGCGGTGACCAGGTCACGCACCATCGGCCGCCCGCACCCGGCGAAGATCTTGATGTCGCGCCGTCCCGCCAGCTCGCACACCAACTGGGCGTTGCGGATCGTGAGGGGCAGCGGCACGTTGCCGGCGACGCAGGTGATCCCGAGCACGTCCAGTTCCGGTGATCCGAGAGCCAGCAGGATGGCGAGAGCGTCGTCCTGTCCGGGGTCGGTGTCGATGATGATCTTTCGAGCGGCCATGCCCGGAGGCTAGACCGCGCCCGGCGACACTCCGGTGGTCGACATTTCCCGACACGGCGGGGCACTCATCGACAATCCGCCACACTGCTCTCGGTAGCATGCCGTGACCGCGGCGCGGTGATCGGAGGGCCCCCGTTGGCGGAGCCCCCGCGGTGCACGAGACAGTCGGCAGCGACCGGAGAGACATGGCTTCTTCACACGAGAGATTCAGCATCGCGCGGCTCGCCGAACTCAGCAGCGAGATCGGCTCATCCCTGGTCTGCGACGCGCTCGATGCGGCGGGGCGCCGTCACCAGTCGTTGGCCCCGGGTTACGCACCCTTGGTGGCAGATCAGGTGCTCGTGGGTTATGCCTTCCCCGTGCGCGTCGAGGACAGCGACGAGATTCCGGAGGTGCCCTACGTGGGGCTGCTGCGGGCGCTCGACGCCATCGGGCCTGGCGAGGTGTGGGTGGGCGCCACCGGGGGGTTCCGCGAAGCGGCCCTCTGGGGTGAGCTGCTCTCCACGTCCGCCATGGCGTCCGGGGCGCTCGGCGCGTTGCTCGAGGGCTACGTCCGGGATCGCAACGTCATCCGCAGCCTCGCCTTCACGGTGCTGTGCCGCGGTGCCGACCCCCGCGACATCAACGGAAGGGGAGAGGTGGTGGCTCACGCTGTCACCGTGGAGGTGGACGGGGTGACGATCGCTCCCGGAGACCTCGTGGTGGGCGACGACGACGGGGTTGTGATCGTGCCCGAGGAACTCATCGACGACGTCGTCGGGGTGGCGCTGCACAAGACCGCCACCGAGAGCCGGTTCCGGCAGGCTGTGCGGGACGGTATGCCGCCCACCGAGGCGTTCGCCCGCTTCGGCGTCCTCTGAGACTCGCGGGAATTAAACGGACCACAGGAGGAACAAATGCCTCGTCACCTGGCAGAACGCACGGCTCTCGTCACGGGAGCCGCCAGCGGTATCGGCAGAGCGTGCGCCCGGCAACTCGCCGCCGAAGGCCTGCGTGTGGCCGCGGTCGATCTGCAGACGGCGGGCCTCGAGACCATCGCCGATGAGATGGCCAGCGTCCACACCCTCGACGTGTCCGACTACGGCGCGGTGGCGGCCACCGTGGCCGAGATCGGTGGCGTGGACGTCGTGGTGAACAGCGCCGGCATCGTCGGCCCGCAGCTCCCCATCTGGGAGATGCCGCTCGAGGACTGGGACCGGACGCTGGCCGTGAACCTGAACGGCACCTTCAACACCATCAAGGCCACCATCGGCGGCATGCGGCAGCGGGGCTGGGGCCGCATCGTGAACATCGCCAGCATCGCCGGCAAGGAGGGCAACCCGAACATGGTCGGCTACTCGGCCAGCAAGGCCGCCGTCATCGGCCTCACCAAGTCGGTCGGCAAGGAGGTCGCCCGCGACGGCATCCTCGTCAACGCCGTGGCGCCGGCCGTCATCGCCACGCCCATGAACGCCGACACCACCCCCGAAGTCCTGGAGTACATGCTCGCCCGCATCCCCATGGGGCGCCTCGGTCTTGTCGACGAGGTGGCGGAACTCGTCTCGTGGCTGTCCTCGGACGCCTGCAGCTTCTCCACGGCGGCCGTCTATGACATCTCCGGAGGCCGCGCCACCTACTAGCCGAGCGTCGCGCGGTACGTGTCGTGCCGCCGGGCTCCTGGCTTGGTGACCGATGAGCGGCTTCCTGGCCCCGATCGCCGTCTTCGCGGGGCTGCTCGGGCTGCATCTCGTCCTGCCGGCCCGCCGTGTGGCGGGGTACGTGACCGATCCGGTCACGGGGCGCCCGTACGAGTACCGCCTCAACGGCCCCCTGGTACTCGCTACAGCCGTGGGGGGCGGCCTGATTGCGGGGGGCACCGGCGGGCTGTCCTGGGATTGGTTGCACCGGCACGCCTGGTGGGGCGCGGCAGGTGCCACGGCCCTCGGGGCGCTGGCGACAGCGTGGCTGGTGTTCGCGCCACCCCGCCGAGCTGTGGCGGCGCCCCGCTCGGCCGGCCGCGGCGGGTGGGTCCGGGACTTCTACCTGGGCCGAGTCGAGAACCTCACCTTCGCCGGGCGGATCGACACCAAAATGTTCCTCTACGTCTTCGGCGCGGTGCTGTTGGGCCTCAACGCCTGGTCATACGCCGCCCACCACTCGGGTCTCTACGGCTCCGAGGCCAATCCCGGCGTTTACCTGCACGCCGCGCTCCTGGGCTGGTTCGTGGTCGACTACCTCGTCTTCGAGCGGGTGCACCTGTACACGTACGACATTTTCGCCGAGCGCCTCGGCGCCAAGATCGTCTGGGGTTGCCTGGCGTTCTACCCCTACTTCTACGCCGTGGGCCTCTGGGGCACCGCCCGCCTGCCGAAGTCGGGGCTCGTCGAGAGGGCGGGGCCGTGGTGGCTCGCCGCCTGCGCGGCCATCTTCGGGGTCGGCTGGGTTCTGTCGCGCGGCGCCAACCTGCAGAAATATCGCTTCAAACGCTTCCCCGAGCGCCCGTTCCTCGGGATCGAGCCCCGTGCCATCTCCGACGACCGGGAGCGCCTTCTGTGCAGCGGCTTCTGGGGCGTCGCCCGCCACGTGAACTATCTCGGCGAGATACTCATGAGCATCGGCCTGGCCCTGGCGCCCGGGCACATGGCGAGCGTCTGGCCGTGGCTCTACCCGGCTTTCATGATCCCGTTCATGCTGACCCGCGAGCGCGCCGACGAGCGTCGCTGCGCCGCCAAGTACGGCCCCCTCTGGGACCGCTACTGCGAACAGGTGCCCTTCAGGATCATCCCCCGCGTTTATTGAGCCACAGGTTGCCGGTCCGGATCTGCCGGGCGATCCGGACCGGCAACCGCCAGTGCCCGCGCGACCTCGTCGACGGATGAACGGCTGAGATCAGCCATTGGCCTCGGTGAAGGCGTCGGAGTAGTTCACCTCGAAGTCGCCGGTGTCCACGATCTCCTCCGCGCCGCTGATGACCAAGAGTTCCGCACCGACCGGGAAGCCCGAGCCGCTTACCGACTCTCCCGCATCCTGCGCGGCGCCTCTGTCGGATTGGGGGCGAACTCAGCGCTCCACGTGGAGGGACGATCCCTGCTCCCCGAGCACCAGGTCGCGCTCGGAGTCGGGGACGTGGTCGCGGGGCACCGGGGCCAGGGCCTCGATGAACGTGCATCCCGCCTCGGAATACAACTCGTGGGGCACGCCGCGGTTCATGACGGCCACGTCGCCGGCGACAAGGTGGCGCTCGCTGTCGCCGATGGTGAGGGTCATCTCGCCGTCGGTCATCACCACGATCTGCTCGGTGGCGTCGTGGTGGTGGCGGGCCACCGTGGTGCCCGGCTCGTAGGTCACCCGGCACACCAGCACCTGCTCGCCCCCGATGGCGTGTATCCGCACCCCGGGGAAGAACTCGTAGCTCTCGACGTCGTTCCAGGTGCGGAACGGGGATGAGGCGGCGTCGGCGTTCATCGGCTCTTCAACTCTGGTTCGGGACGGGGCCGGACCGGTGGACCGCTCCGGGCGGAGCCTCTCAGACCTCGGCGGTCCAGCTCAAGCCGGTGCCGACGGTGTTGATGGAGATCTCCTCGTCGAACGCCACGAGCTTGCCCTCGCGACGCGGCCCGCCGCCGGCCTCACGAGCGTCCAGGGCACGGAGCACCCGCTCGGGGGTGATGGGCAGTTCGGTCACCCACACGCCCACGGCGTCGTACACGGCCGCGGCGATGGCGCCCGGCTGGGCGTTGTTGGACATCTCGCCGATGCCCTTGGCGCCGTAGGGTCCGTCGGCCGACGGGTTCTCGATGATGATGTTCTGCAACTCCGGCAGGTCTGCGCTGGAGGGGGCGTAGTAGCTGCCGAAGTTCCCGGCTCGGTGCTCCGGCGAGGGGTAGTAGGGGTAGCTGTCCTCCAGCACGCCGAGGCCGAGGCCCATGATGGCGCCACCCTCGATCTGGCCCTCCACGAGCGCCGGGTTGATGGCCTTGCCCACGTCGTAGCACTGGGTGAGCTTCAGCACCCGCAACTCGCCGGTCTCGTCGTTCACCGCCACCTCGGCGGCGCAGGCGGCATACGAGATGGCCGCGTGTGGAGTGCCGTCCACCTCACCGGTCGTGGGGTCCACGATCGCGGCGTAGGGGTTGAGCTGGGCACCTGTTCCGGAGATGAGTTCGCCGTAGGTCCAGGTTGCGGCCGCGGCCACGTCGCCCACGCTCAGCTTCCTCGCCGGCGCACCCTTGGCCAACACCTCGCCGTCGTCGATCTCGAGGTCCTCGGGGCTGATCTCCATCTCCTGGCCGGCCACCTCCAGGATCTGCTCCCGCACGCGCTGGGCGGCCTTCTGCACCGCCTTGCCGGCCACGAACGTGGCGCGGGAGGCGAACGTGCCGGTGCACACCGGCGACGAATCGGTGTTGGAGTTGTCGAAGGTGACCCAGTCGTAGGGCACGCCGATGGTGTCGGCCACGATCTGCGTCTGGATGGTCTTGGCGCCGTTGCCGATGTCGCACGTGCCGCTGAACACGTCGATGCGGCCGTCTGGCTTCACCTTGATCCAGGCCTGAGACGGGTCGCCGTTCTGGTTCATGCCGGTGGGATATTCGATGGCCGCGATGCCGCGGCCCCTGTGGATGGCCATCAGTGATCCTCCGAGTGGCTCAGCTGGGCCACGAGGTGCTCGGGCAGCCATTCGCCCTCGCGCATCTCGCGGGTGGCGTCGCTGTAGGGCGCCGCCAGTTCGGTGTCGGTGGCGCCGGCGATGGCGTGCAGCACGTCCACCGTCGACGGGTCCATGTAGCGGATGCCGTTCGGCGAGGTATCGCCGATCCGGTTGGCGTTCTTGAGGCGCAGTTCGAACGGGTCGATGCCCAACTCGTTGGCGATGCGGCTCATCTGGGTCTCCGTGGCGAACGACACCGAAGTCACCCCGTAGCCCCGCATGGCCGAGGTGGGCACCCGGTTGGTGAATACCACGTACCCGTCGAAGTGCAGGTTGGGAATCGTGTAGGCGCCCGTGTGGTGGAAGCTGTGCTTGGTCACGCCGTAGGGCGAGAAGCGGGCGAACGCCCCGGCGTCGTGCAGCGTGAGCATCTTGCGGCCCAGGATCCAGCCGTCGGCGGTGACCGCGTCGATGATCTCCATGTGCCACGGCGCCCGTGTGCTGGAGCAGAGGAACTCCTCCTCGCGTGTCCAGCGCCACTTCACGGGCCGGCCGGACTTCTGGGCGGCCAGCGTGCACAGGGTCTCAGTGGCCGTGTCCACCTTGCCCCCGAAACCGCCGCCGACCGTCCCGCCCACGAACTTGAACCTGTTCAGCGGAAGCTGCAGGTGCGCCGCCACGACGCCCATCGAGAAGTACAGAGCCTGGGTGCAGGAGTAGATGGTGAAGCGGCCGTCGGGCTCGGGAATAGACAGGCCCACCTGGGTCTCGAGGGGCATCTGCTCGATGGCGGCGGGGCGGTAGACGCCCGAGATGACCTTGTCGGCCTGATCGAAGGCCTCGGCGATGTTGCCCTTGCGGATCTGCCGGACGTTCATCTCGCCCTCGAAGTGGGGGTAGATGTTGCCCCAGTGATGGATCTGGGTGGCGTCGGCGTCGAACGCCTTGCGTATGTCGAACAGCGCCGGGCCCTCCTCGAAGGAGATGTCGATGGCTTCGACGGCCGCCTGCGCCGCGTCGGTGTCCTCGGCGGCCACGACGGCGATTGGTTGTCCCTTGTAACGCACCTCGCCGTCGGCGAGAAGCGGCTCGTCCGCGGGAATGCCGAGAGCCGACAGGTGTCCGTAGACCAACAGCGGCACATCGGTGTGGGTGACGATGGCCGCCACACCGGGCATCTGCTCGGCCCGGGAGGTGTCCATGTGCGTGATGGCCGCGTTGTGGTAGGGCGAGCGAAGGGCTCTCATGTGGAGCATCCCATTGACTCGCACGTCGTCCACGTAGACGGTGCGTCCCGTGGCGTGTCCTACCCCGTCGTAGCGGGGCAAGCGTGCTCCAACTGCTTTCATGTGGTCCCCTTGGCCTGGATTAGCGGGATTTGCTTCAGAGTCGATCCTTCCGCCCGTGCCGCCGCCGGCCGCACGGGTTTCCGTTCATGTCAGGACGGTCGTGTGCGGGCTTTCGGCTGTGGTGGACATGTCGAAGCCGCCGTCGCGGGCCGCCGCCACGGCATCCACGATCTTGAGGTAGCCCGTGCAGCGGCAGACGTGACCGGCGAGCGCTTCGGTGATCTCGGCGCGGTCGGCGACGCCGCCGCTGTCGAGGTAGGCGGTGGCGGCAACGACCATGCCGGGGGTGCAGAAGCCGCACTGCGCGGCGCAGTAGTGCACGAACGCCTGCTGCACGGCCGACATGTTGTCCGGAGTTCCGATCCCCTCCACCGTGGTGACCTCGGCGCCGGGGATCGAGCCCACCGCGGTTAGGCACGAACGCCGCGGGGCGCCATCCACGAGCACGGTGCAGGCACCGCAGCCGCCGTTCTCGCACCCCGCCTTGGGGCCGCAGATGTCCAGTTCCTCCCGGAGCACGTGCAGCAGGGGAGTGAGCGGCGGGCTGTCCACAGTCCGGTTCGTGCCGTTGACGACGATGTTCACGCGCTCTCCTCCAGCTCGTTGAGTACCTGTTGCACCAGGGCGGGAAGGGTGCGCGCCCGGTACCAGCCCGACGCAAGCGGGTCGTCGGACGGGTTCACGTCTCCGATGGCCGCCTGCCCGGCGGCATCGGGGTCGCCGGCCAGCGCCTCGGCACTGCGCAGCCGCAGACCCGCCGGCCCGACCCCCACGGCGGCGAGGCGGACGGCACCGTCACCGTCGCGCACACCGGAGACGGCCATCACCGTGAAGTGGTGGGCGTGGGGTCGCCCGAGCGTGGCGAACGCCCCGGCCGCCGGCGCGGTGTACGTGACATCCAGCAGCAGGCGTCCCGAGCGGTTGGCCAGGAATTCCTCGAGCGACTCGCTGCGCTCACCGGCGGCACCGGCGCTGCGGACCGTCGCCCCCAGCGCCAGCAGCGGGCCCTGCAGGTCGCCGAGGCCCTCCGGGGCGCACAGATTGCCCCCCACGGTGGCCTGCGAGCGGATCTCGTTGTCGCCCACCGACGAGGCGCTGGGCCCCAGAGGTGCGGGCTCGCGCCCCACCGCGCTCAGGGGCGTCATGGCGCCGATAGTGACGGCACCGTTGGAGCGTTCGATGTAGTTGAGGCCGGCGCCGTCCAGCATGATCACCCGTTCAGGCTGCACCCGGCCGAAGTGCATGTCGGGCACCAAGAGCGTGCCGCCCGCCAGGACGGAGACCCCGGCGCCGTCACCGAACATCGACGCTGCCTCGGAGGGCGAATCGGGGCGGATCACCTCCGTGGTGGTCCCCATGACGTGCTCCTTTCGCTGTCCGTCGAGGTGGCCGGACTATAGCAAGCGGCCGTCTGAGATACCTGAACAGCGACGGCATGGCAAGGCCCCGTTCTGTCGAGGACCGTATTGGCCGCAGGTGGGAGATTCCGCTACTTTGTCGGCTACTTCCGCCGCGGGGCGCCGCGCAGGTGGTCCGCCCCGAGACCGACAGAACATCGAAAGGGGAACCGGTGGCAAACGTAGAAGCCCATTCCGAGGCCGTCTGGGAACTGGTTGATCGGGACGCTGAAGTGGAGCAGGTCGCCTCCGGCTTCACCTTCACCGAAGGACCCATCTGGCACCCCACCGAACATCACCTTCTCTTCTCCGACATGCCCGGAGACGTGCGCCGCAAGTACACCCCCGACGGCACCGTCGTCGAGGTCATGAGGCCGTCCAACAAGTGCAACGGCATGACATACGACGCCGACCTGAACCTGGTCGTCTGCGAGCACGTCACGTCCAGCCTTATCCGGGAGAACACCGACGGCACCCGAGAGGTGCTGGCCTCGCACTTCGAGGGTAAGGAGCTGAACAGCCCCAACGACGTGGTGGTGGGCTCGGACGGCTCCGTCTACTTCTCCGACCCGTGGTTCGGGCGCATGCCGGGGTTTGGCCTTGAGCGCGAGCGCGACCTCGGCTGGCAGGGCGTCTTCAGGGTTCCCCCCGGTGGCGGAATCGAGTTGGTGGTAGATCGCAACGAATACGACCAGCCCAACGGCCTGTGCTTCTCCCCCGACGAGTCGCTCATGTACATCAACGACACCATGCGCGGGCTCATCGACGTGTACGACGTGAACCCCGACGGGAGCCTCAGCGGTGGCCGGCTGTTCTTCGACAGCATCGGCACCGGCGTGATCGAGGACGGCATCCCCGACGGGATGAAGTGCGACGAGATGGGCAACATCTGGGTCACCGGTCCCGGTGGGGTGTGGATCATCAGTGCCGCCGGCGAGCGGCTGGGGACCGTCCCGGTTCCGGAGAACGTCGGCAACCTCTCGTGGGGCGGCGCCGACTGGCGCACCCTGTTCATGCCATCGTGCACCTCGCTGTACACGCTCCGCACCCGTGTCGGCCCGAGGCGCGAGCCCTACATGGGCTGAGCGGGGAGAACAGTCAGCAACCGAGACTCGAGCAATTCCGAGAATCCGAGGGAGACGAAGCCGATGAGTGATCTGTCGTTGGATGCGAGCCGCTGCGCTCTGATCATCCAGGACCTCCAGAACGATGTCATCACCGAGGGAGGGGCGTTCGGCGAGTCCGGGTCGCCGCAGCACGCCATCGAGCAGGATGTGGTCGCGAACGTGGCCCGCCTTGCCGATGCCTGCCGCGGCCTGGGTGTGCCCGTCATCCACGTGTGGTACATCGTCGAGGAGGGGGCTCCGGGTCTGAAGCTCAACGCCCCGCTGTTCCAGGGCGTGAACGACACGAACGGCTTGGTGCGCGGAACCTGGGGAGCGGCACCCGCCGACGGGCTGGAGGCGCAGGACGGGGACTTCATCGTCGAGAAGATGCGCATGAGCGGCTGGGAGGGCACCAAGCTGGAGAGCCTCCTGGCGGGCACCGGGCGCGACACGGTCATCGTCACGGGCGCGTGGACCAACATGTCCATCGAGCACACGTCGCGCACGGGCGCCGACAAGGGCTACTACATGGTTGTGCCCGAGAACGGCTGCTCCACGATGAGCGCCGACTGGCACAACGCATCCATCAACTACGCTCTGCAGAACGTGTCCGCGGTGACCGACGTGGACACGGTCATTGCGGCTCTGGGGGGATGATCGGGCCGCCGCACCGATCAGTCGACGGGGGACGATGACCGGACAATGACCTGATGGGAACGAACCGACTGTGAGCACCGCCGTGGCCGACGTGGCGTCGGGCGTGCTGGGACGCCTGGGACTGGACGTGCCCTGGCAGCGCCGCATACCGCGCCTGTTGATCTCCGCGGCCGTGGCATTCGTCGTGATCTGGATCGTGTTCCTGGCCGGCAACACCTCCAATGGCCCTGCCATCAGCAATCCCAGCGAATTCCTGAAGAGCATCCTCAACGCGCTGACCATCAGCGGGATCTACTTCATCGTGGCTTCCGGTTTTACCCTCGTCTTCGGGCTCATGCGCACGGTCCAGATGGCGCACGGCTCGCTGTTCCTCCTGGCCGGCTACTTCGCCCTCGAGTACCAACTCGACTTCCTCGGAGTAACCGGGACGCCCGACCGCGACATCGTGGGTTGGGCCGACTGGTGGCTGCCCCTGGTGATCGGAGTGGTCATCGTGAGCGGGCTGGGGCTACTGATCCAGCAGGTCTTCCTGCGCTGGAACCAGGGACAGGACCTGCGCCAGGCGCTCATCACCATCGCCCTCTCCATCATCATTGGCGACCAGATGATCCAGCATTTCGGCGGCGTTGCCGAGCCGCTCACCATGACGCACGAGATCCACGGCTACGTGAACTTCGCCGGAATCCGCTACGGCATCCACCAGTTGTTCGTCATCGGCATGGCCCTCGGCGTGGGCGGCTTGCTGTGGCTACTGCTGAAGAAGACCCGCACCGGCTTGGTGATCCGCGCCGGTGTGGACGACACGGCCATGGTGCAGGCCCTGGGCATCAACGTGCAGAAGGTATTCGCCGTGGCCTTCGTGCTGGGCTCGGCGCTGGCCGGCCTGGGAGGGGTGATCGCCGGCTCCTCGGTCACCACCCTGGCCCCCGGCGTGGACGGGCAGTGGCTGCTGCACTCCCTGGTGGTCGTGATCATCGGCGGGATGGGGTCGCTGGGCGGCGCCGCGGCCGGCTCGCTCCTCTACGGCCTCGCCACCACCCTGGCCCCCTCCTACCTGCCCGCCGACTACACCTACTACTCGATCATCGCCACCTTCGTGGTCCTGGCGCTGGTCCTGGCCATGCGGCCCTACGGGCTCTTCGGAAGGCCGGCGTGATTCTCTCCCTCCTGCGAGGAGGCACCAACGACCCCGGTACACGGGACGGCATGGGTTCGAACGCCTATGCCCGAAACACCCGCCGGCTGGCGCTGATCCTGTTCGTGGCGCTCGTGCTGGTGGGCGTCTTCCAGGCAATCACCCCCGACCCGTTCCGGCACTACTTCGTCGACGTCGTGGTGACGCGGTCGCTCATCTTCGGCGTCGCCGCGGCCAGCATCGTCTTCCTCTCCGCCTTCGGCGGGATGATCTCCCTGGCGCAGACGCTGATGTACGGCGTGTGCGCCTTCACCGTCGGCAACGCCGTCACCACCGGGGGCAGCAAAGGGCTCAACCTGGGTTGGAACCCCTGGGTGGGCGTGCTGTTGGGCATCGGCGTGACCACGGCGCTGGGATTCCTGATGGGACTCTTGGCCAGCCGCTCCAGCGGGCTCTACTACCTGATGATCACGCTTGCCTACGGCGTGATCGGCTACTACTTCTTCGTGCAGGTGACGGTGCTGTCGGGCTTCGGCGGCGTCAACCAGGTGGGCGCCCCCGCTTACATCGGCGAGCCCACCAACACCACCAACCCCGAGCGCCTGTTCTACACCTCCTTGGTGGTGGCGGTGGTGGTGTACCTGCTGTTGCGCTACGTGTCCCGCACGCCGTTCGGGTTGGCCCTGCAGGGGGTCCGTGACGACCCGGTGCGCATGAATTCCCTCGGCTACAACGTCGCCATGCACCGCACGTGGGCCTTCACGCTGGCCGCCTTCGTGGCGTCCCTGGGGGGCGTGCTCTACGTCTGGGAGCAGCGAGCCATTGCCCCCACGGCCATCAATCTGGGCGGCATCCTGAACCTGCTGGTGATGGCGATCATTGGCGGGGTGATGGTCCTGGAGGGGGCCTGGCTGGGGGCATTCATCTTCATTGCGCTCGAGAACTACGTGCGCAACGTGGTGTTCGTCAACAATTTCATCGAGGAGGCGCGCTTCCGCACGCTCGTCGGAGCCATCGTGCTGGTACTGGTGCTGGCGTGCCCTGCCGGCGTCGTGGGGTTGCGCAAGGTGCGCGGCGCCCTGCCGCTGGCGCTGATCGGCGCCGCGGTCTGGGGTGCTGTCGGGGCCCTGCAGGAGGGCGACCGGGGTGCCATCGCGGGCGTCATCGTGGGCGCCGTGGCGGGCATCGGCGCGGCCGGACTGGTGGGCTGGCTGGCGGGACACCGCAATACCGCCCGGCACGTCTGGTCGAAGCTGCTGTCCACCCGGCGATCGGGCGGGGTTCGTGTGGGCACCTAGGAAGATGGGGCGCATTGCGGGCCGCGGCAAGCGGCGAATCACGAGACACAAGACAGCAGATCACACACAGGAGGGAGGAAAGTCACGCACCGCAAACTAAGTGCAGACAACAGCAGGGCGGCACTTCCGACCTGTAGAGAAGATCGAGCCTGATCGGCAACGATCACGGATTGACAGAACACCGAACGGAATACCGGAAAGAACACACGGAGGACATAGTGCAAACCATACGAAAGCAATCAATCTGGGTCAGGCTGTCGGTCCTGGCCATGGCGCTGGCTCTGCTGGCCGCCGCATGTGCCAGCGACAGCGGGTCCGAGGACGCCGACGCGGCCCTGGCAGCCGCGCAGGGCGCCGGGGACGAGGCGACAGCAGCGCTGGCCGACGCCGCCGCTGCAGCCGCTGCAGCCGATGCCGCTCTCAGGGCGGCCGAGGCTGCTCAGGCGGCTGCGGAATTGGCGCAGGCGACCGCTGACGGCAACGAGGAGGCGGTTGCCGCCGCCGAGGAGCAGCTCGTCGCTGCGCAAGCGGCCGCCGATGCGGCTCGCGATCAGGCAGCCGAGGCGCAGGCGGAGGCCGCGGCGGCCCGCGAGCAGGCAGCTACGGCGCAGGCTGAGGCGGAGGCGCAGGCGACTGCACCACCCCCGCCGCCTGCTGCCGCAGACGACGACATGGACGACATGACGACGGTCATCAACGTCGCCATCCTGTCCGACTGCGAGGGCGCCTTCGGGGCCTTCCACGACAGGGACGTGGCCGGTGTCGTCACCGCCATGGCCGAGCACGCGGGCGCCACGGTCAACGACCGCAACGATCCGCAGGCAGGCTGGAGCAACGCATCCATCAACGGTGTAGCGATCGAGCTGGCCGGCATCGGCTGCGCCGACGACACCGCTGAGGCGGCCCTGCGCGAGACTCGCCGTCTCATGGAGGACATCGGCGCCGACATCATGATCGGCCCGCTCTCCGGTGACGAGAGCATCGCCGTGGCCAACTACGCCAAGGACCACCCCAACCAGACGTTCGTGAACGGCACGTCGGGTGCGCAGGACTCCACCATGGCAGTCCGTGCGCCCAACTTCTTCCGCTTCAACGGTGACGGGGCGCAGTGGAACGCCGGTCTCGGCGACATCGCCCACAACACCCTCGGGTGGGAGACCGCAGCGGTCATCGGCGACGACTACAGCTTTGCGTGGACCTCCACTGCGGGCTTCATTGCCGAGTTCTGCGCCGCAGGCGGTGACGTGATCAGCCGGGTGTACCCGCCGCTGAACACGACCGACTACTCCGGTTTCGTGGAGCAGTTGCCCGGCCCCGACGAGGTCGACGGCTACTTCTGGGCCGTGGGCGGCGCCGGTCTGGTGCCGGCCCTGAACGCGTTCGAGGACGCCAAGGGCGACGTCGTGGGTGAGCAGCACATGGGCAACCTCTTCTGGGGTATCCCGGACGTGTTCACGGCGATCGGTCCCCGCGTCGTGGGTTCCTACTCCGGCGGCTTCGGCAACGCTCCCGACCTGCAGACCGACAAAGCGGCGGCGTTCCGCGCGGTCATCAACAGTCACTTCGACGAGATCCCGTTCGGTGGCTCGCCGGCTCCGGCGGATAACGCGTACTTCGACGCCTTCTACATGAACTACTACAACAACACCTGGGGCCTGATCGAGGGCCTCAAGGCGATCGGCGCCGACCTCTCCGGTGGCCCCGAGCCGTTGTGGGAGGCGATCAGCAACGTGACGCTCGACGCCGCGTTCGGCGACATCAGCCTGGACTCCAACCGTACGGCCATCCAGGACCAGTACGTCGGGAGGATCTACCTGGGCGACGACGGCAACATGGCTTCCAGCACGGTGGCGTTCGTCCCGCAGGTCGATCAGACCTTCGGCGGCACGTTCACGGGTGATCCGTCACCGAGCAGGGACTACCCGCCCTGCGAGGTGGGCGACCTCCCGTGGATCGGCAACGCCGTACCGGTCGTCAATGGCGAGCTTCAGAACTAGCCGACGCATACTGACCACGAGGTAAGGGACGCCACCGGACATGACGACGACAGTGGACGCAGCACCCGTTCTGCGCCTGCGGGGCGTCAGCATGTCCTTCGGCGGCGTCCACGCCCTGAGCGACATCGACATCGATGTCGCTCAGGGCGAGCGCCTCGTCATCCTGGGGCCCAACGGCGCCGGTAAGACGACGCTGTTCAACGTCGTGGCCGGCGACCTGCGGCCCACGGCCGGCACGGTGGAGATAGACGGCCTCAACGTGGAGGAGTTGCCGGCCCGGCGGCGGCCGCAACTGGGCATGTCCCGCACGTACCAGCGTTCCCGCCTGTTCGCCGGCCTCACGGTGGAGGAGAACCTCTACCTGGCCGTTCTGGGCAAGGAGGGCCGGCGCTTCCGCCTGCGTATGGGACGGCGTGACGCCGCCTATCGCGACCGCGCCCGGCGCGCTGCCGCGAACGTGTGGTTGGAGGGGCGTCTCGACAGCCTCACCGCCGACCTGTCCCACGGCGAGCAGCGCCAGCTGGAGTTGGGTCTGGCAACGGTGACCGAGCCTCGGGTGCTCATGCTCGACGAGCCGGCATCCGGACTGTCACGCGGTGAGCGGGAACGCCTCACCGAATTGCTGCTGTCACTGGATCGCGCCGTGACGCTGCTGCTCATCGACCACGACATGGACGTGGCGCTGCGGGTCGCCGAGCGGGTTGTGGTGATGCACGACGGCGTCAAGATCGTCGAGGGAACGCCCGACGAGATTCGCGCCAATACCCTGGTGCACGACATCTACCTGGGGCGGGGGATCGCCCATGAGTGAGCCGCTGCTGGAGATCTCGGGCCTGGACGTCGGCTACGGGCAGGCGCAGGTCCTGCACGGCGTCGATCTGCAGATGGAGCAGGAGGCCGTGTCGGTCATCGGCCGCAACGGGATGGGTAAGACCACGCTCTGCAACGCCATCATGGGTCTGCTGCCCGTCATGGGTGGCTCCATCCGATTCCGGGGAGTCGAGTTGGTCGGCCTTCCGCCGTACCGCGTCGCCGCCACCGGCATTGGCTACGTCCCTCAGGGGCGGCGGCTCTTCACGTCGCTCAACGTGGACGAGCACTTGGCGATGCTGGCCCGGGCCGCGCGCGGCAAGCGCTGGACGCCGACGGAGGTCTACGAACTCTTCCCGCGCCTGGCGGAACGCAAGAAGCTGAGCGCCACCAAACTGTCGGGCGGCGAGCAGCAGATGCTGGCTATCGGCCGGGCGTTGCTGCTGAACGCTGACCTGATGCTCATGGACGAGCCGTCGGAGGGGTTGGCGCCCACCATCGTCGAGCAGCTCGTGGCGACGTCGCGGCGACTGGTCGACGAGGGGATCGCGGTGCTGCTGGTGGAGCAGAACCTCAGCGTTGCCACCGCTGTGTCCGAGCGCCAGGTGGTGATGGTCTCGGGGCACATCGAGACCGAGATCAGTTCCCGAGAATTGCTCGACGATCCCGACGCCCAGCGTCGCTACCTCGGAGTGGAGTCCCTGGAGGGTTCCGAGTCCTGAGGTTGCCGGGCGTCCCCGTCGTTCCAGCGGGGCCGGAATCCATTCCCCAGCGGCTGGGCCGCACCATGGGGCCCGCAGCTTCTAGGCGCCGCTTCCCACCGGTACCGAGGCGGTGAACTCCGCCACCCGGGCGCCGAGTTCCTCCCGGTATGACGCAACCCGCCGCATCTTGAGGTGCTCGTAGCCGCGCACCTGATCCACCAGGTCGGCGATGGCGACCGCCTCAGCCCGGTTGGCGCCGTCCAGGGTGCCGAATAGTTCTCGGATCGCCGCCCGGTACTCACCCGGCAGTCTCCGCTCGCAGCGCCGCACGGTCGTGTAGCCGAAAAGGTCGAGGGGTGTGCCGCGCAGGTGCTTGCCGGCCCGCAGCGCGATGAGCAACGGCCGGGCCCAGCGTCCGAGCCTCAGCTTGCGGGACATCCCCAGGGAGCGCAGGAACGGCGGGTGGAGGTGCCAGACCACTCGGGCGCCGCGCCCGGCGACCGCTTCGGCTCCGGTGGTTGCCTCCTGCGCGAGGAGCAGCCGGGCCACCTCGTACTCGTCCTTGTAGGCCATCAGCTTGTGCAGGCTGCGGGCCACGGTCTCGGTCAGGTCCCAGCCGTCCAGGTCGTCCTCGGCGTCGACGACCTCTGTGACGAAGCGCAGGAACTCCGCGGCATGGGTGGCCGACCGGTAGCCGATCAGGTCGGCGGCGAGCATCTCCAGCAGAACGCCCAGACCGGTGCGCTCGGCAATCGGGTCGAGTTGCCGGCGTACGGCGCGTGTGAGCGGATCGGTGGGGCCGACCTGCTCAGACGCGCCGGCGGCGTCGTCGGGGGGAGGGGCGCTCTCGATCGAGGCGGCGTTCGCCGCTGCCAGTTCCACTCCCTCGGGGTCCAGAACCCACTGGCGACCCCAGCGGAACGCCTCGCGGTTGCGCTCGGTCGCGACGCCGTTCAGGTCGATGGCCGACTCGAACGAAGCCGCCGTGATGGGCAGCGCGCCGCACTGGTAGGCGACACCGACGAGAAAGACGTTCGCAGAGGTGGTGTTGCCGAACAGGCGGCGGGTGATGGCCCCGGCGTCCACCCAGCGATTCTCGGCTGCCCGCGAGTGGGTGTCGACGCGCGCTCGCAGGGCGGCCGTGCTCGGGTAGCCCTGTTCGGGGTGTACAACCATCTGACCGGTGCTCGTGGGCGTCACGGACGCCACGACCAGGGTCCGCTGCGAGGAGGCGCCGGCGATCGGACCCGGACCGGCGGCGGTGAGAAGATCGAACGCCAGGTAGAGATCGACCATCCCTGCGGCGGCTTTGTTGGAGGAGATTCCTCCTCCGGTGCTGATGCGCACGTCGCTGACCACCGGCCCCGCCTTCTGAGAGAGGCCGGTCTGGTCGAGTCCCTGCACGTGCCGCCCGCTCAGCAGGGCCGCGGTCCCAAGGAGCTGCGAGACGGTGACCACGCCGGTGCCCCCGATGCCTGCCATCCGCACGGTCATGTCGTCGGGAACCGCGGGGAGTGGTTCGGCGATGTCGTCCGGCGGCTGCGGGCGTACCCGGGCCGCTTCGGGACTCGTCGCCGCGGCCGCCTTGCGGGCGAGCCGTCGCTGGCGGCCGGCACGGGCGGGCCGCACCGTGGCGAAGGAAGGGCAGTCGCCGTCGGTGCACGAGTAGTCGAAGTTGCAGGAGGTCTGGTCGATCTTGGTCTTGCGCCCGTAGGGGGTGAGTACCGGCTGCACCGAGAGGCAGTTGCTCACGTCGCCGCAGTCGCCGCAGCCTTCGCAGGCCCGCTCGTTGATGAGCACGCGGATCTTCGGTGTGGGTTTCTGCCCGCGGCGGCGGGCCCGGCGCAGTTCCGCCGCGCAGAACTGGTCGTGGATCAGGACGGTCACGCCCTCGACGGCGCGCAGGTGCTCCTGGGCCTCGATCATCCGTCGCCGGTCCCAGACCTCCACACCCGTCGGCAGCGTGACGCCCTTGTAGCGGCCGAGGTCTTCGGTGGTTACCAGCACCTCGCTCACGCCCTGCGCGAGCAGGATTCTGGCCATCTCCGGGACGCCCACGATGCCGGTGGGATCCTGCCCGCCGGTCATGGCGACGGCGCCGTTGTACAGGATCTTGAACGTGATGTTCACGCCGGATGCCACGGCGAACTGGATGCCGAGCTGGCCGGAGTGGGCGTAGGTGCCGTCGCCCAGGTTCTGCACCGAATGCTCGCGCTCGATGAAAGGTGACATGCCCACCCAGGTGGCTCCCTCGGCGCCCATCGAGCACACCCCGCTCCACTTGCCGACCCTTTCCGGCTCCATGAGCGCGACCATCCCGTGGCAGCCGATACCGACGCCGACGAGCGTGTCGTCGGGCACGCGGGTGCTGGAATTGTGCGGGCAGCCCGAGCAGAAATACGGGGTCCGGCGGGCGGAGATCTCCAGGGGACGCTGCCGGCGAGCAACAACCGGGGGTGACCCGAGCCGGTCACCGCTCAGATGCGTCGACAGCCGGGAGTGCAGCGGGCCGGCCAGCGCGTCGGCGTCCAAGCCCTCGTGGCGGCGCAGCAGGGGTCGGCCCCGGTCGTCCTGCTTGCCCACCACGACGGGCCGTTCGGCAAGTGGGTAGAGGGCGTCCTTGATGAAGAGTTCCAGGTACGGATCCTTCTCCTCCAGCACGATGATCTCGCCGAGGCCGTCGGCGAAGCGGCGCACGAACGCCGGGTCGATGGGGTACGGAAACGACACCTTCGCCAGGCGGATCCCTGCATCGGCGATGTCGGCGAGCGTCGACAGGCCCAGCAGCCGCATCGCCTCCAGCATTTCCAGGTAGCAGTTGCCTGAGGCGGCGATGCCCACACGTGCCGGACCGCGGGGTGTGATGATCCGGTTCAAGTCGTTCCGTGAGCCGTAGCTGCGGGCGAGTTCCAGCCGGGTCTCCACCAGATCCCGCTCGATGTCGTTGGTGTACGGCGGCATCAGGTTGCCGTCGGGTCGGTGCACGTAAGGCTCGGGGAGGCCGTCGTGTCCGGGCAGGAGAGGGAGGCGGTACGGCGTCCCGGAGAGCGCGCTGCCGTTGCCCCGCATCCCGTGCCAAGCGTCGCCGCCACGCAGATCCACCGACCCCGTGCCGTCGGCCACCGCGGCCACGATGCGCATCGCGGTCACGACGCCGCAGGCGCGGGACAGCGCGATGGCGTGGCGCCCCAGATCCAGCACTTCCTGCGGGTCGCCCGGCACCAGGAAGGGCATGCGCAGCGCCACCAGCGTGCCGTCGGAGGAGCTTCCCACGGTCGAGGACTGGGCGTGCGGGTCATCACCCACCAGCGCCACGGATCCACCGAGGGGCGCGGCCCCGACCAGTACCGCGTGGCGCATGGCGTCGCAGGCCCGGTCCAGTCCGGGCGCCTTGCCGTACCACATGCCGAGGACGCCGTCGTGGCGGCGCTCGCTGAACCCGCTGACGTGCTGACTGCCCATGACCGCGGCCATGGCCAGTTCCTCGTTCAGCCCGGGCTGGTGGACGAGTCGCAGGCCGTCGGCTTCGGCCAGGCCCGCCACACGGGTGATTTCGGTGTCGAACAGTGCCAGGGGAGAACCCGGGTACCCGCAGACGAACGCCGCCGTGTTGCGACCCGCTGCTCTGTCCCGGCGAAGCTGCTCGAACGGAAGGCGCGCCAGGATCTGAACCCCGGAGGCGAAGACCCGGCCCTCGTCGCGCAGGTACCGGTCCTCGAGTCTGTATGTCGGGCGGCTCGCGTCCGAGGTGTCAGAGGTCGGGGGCTTCATCGCGGGTCCTCGATACCTAAGGTTACCGCGAGGTCGTCGGGGTGTCCTGCGCGGATTGCTGCAGCAGACCACGTGGTGTGATGCGGATCGTCGAGACGACCGGTCCGGGTGGCGTGACGGCGGGGCTGTAGCATCCCGCCGCGTGAGCATCGATCCGGAAGTTGCCGACGAACTGGTTGCCACCATCACGGTTTGGGTGGATCGAGAGGTGGTGCCCGCGGCGAGCGAACTCGAGCACGCCGACGAGTTCCCCGAGGCGATGTTCGCCCGGATGTGCGACTTCGGTCTGTTCGGCGCCACGATCGATCCTGCCTACGGCGGGCTCGGCCTCGACGCGGTGACCTATGCCCGCATCGTGGAGGAGCTGTCCCGGGGCTGGATGTCGCTCGCGGGGATCCTCAACTCGCACAAGCTGGCGGTTGCCATGATCAGTCGATTCGGCACCGACGAGCAGCGGCGGCGGTTCCTGCCCCGCATGGTTGACGGTTCGCTGCGGGCTTGTTTCTCGCTGTCGGAGCCCGACGCCGGCAGCGACACGCAGAACATCCGCTGCCGGGCCACTCCGGACGGCGAAGAGTGGATCGTCAACGGCACGAAGATGTGGGTCACGAACGGCATGCGCGCCGGCTTGGTGATGCTGCTGGCGCGGACTCCTGACGACCGGATCACCGCCTTCATCGTCGAGAAGACCCCGGGACCCGCGGACGGCGGGCTCACCATCAGCCGGAAGATCGACAAGCTGGGCTACAAGGGCGTCGAGACGGTGGAGATGTCATACGTCGACCACCCGGTTCCCGATGCGAACATGTTGGGTGGCCCCGAAGGTCTGGGCAACGGCCTGCCGTACGCTCTCGCCGCGCTCGAACTGGGCAGGGTGAACATCGCGGCTCGGGCCGTTGGGGTGGGGCAGGCGGCCTTCGACGCCGCCATGGCGTATGCCCAGGAGCGTCGCACGTTCGGCCGGCCAATCTTCGAGCACCAGGCCGTGCGGTTCATGCTCGCCGAGATGGCCACCAAGCTCCAGGCCGCACGACTGCTCACCTACGACGCCGCCCGCCGTTACGACGAGGGGCACCGGATCGACCTGGAGGCGGGCATGGCGAAGCTCTTCGCCTCCGAAGCCGCCTACGAGATCGCCACCGACGCCATGCGCATCCACGGCGGCTACGGCTACACCACCGAGTACCCCGTCGAGCGCTACTACCGGGACGCCCCGCTGATGATCATCGGCGAGGGCACCAACGAGATCCAGAAGCTGATCATCGCCCGCCAGCTCCTGTCCCGCTGGCTGGAGACGAACTAACGCCTGCTCGAATCTGCTCCCGGGTGCTCCGCTTCCTAGACTGGGTTCCCCGCCCCCGTAGCTCAGGGGACAGAGCAGGGGACTTCTAATCCCAAGGCCGCAGGTTCGAATCCTGCCGGGGGCGCCCATGAGTCAAGGAACCGGCACCGCCAGAACCGGGAGAACCGCCGACGGCGTCGACGCGGCGTCGGGCGCGCCCGGTTCGGTACCCGCCCCGCCGACGAGGCCGGTACCCGATCTGGCGACCCTCGACAGCATCCAGCGGCGGCTGCTGTGGCTGGCGACGCGCATCGTGGACGTGGCCAACCGCCGTGAGGGCCTCGAGATCAAGGTCGGCGGCCACCAGGCCTCCTCGGCGTCGATGGTGTCGATCATGACGGCGCTCTGGTTTGCCCACATCGACGGCAATGACAAGGTCGCCGTCAAGCCGCACGCCTCTCCCGTGTACCACGCCATCAAGTACCTCACCGGCGAGTTGGACCGGTCGTACCTCACGACGCTGCGCGAGCGGGGCGGGCTGCAGGCCTACCCGTCCCGTACCAAGGACCCCGACGTGGCCGACTTCTCCACGGGGTCGGTGGGTCTCGGGGCGGTGGCGCCGCTGTTCTCCGCGCTCGTCCGGCGCTACACCGACGCACACTTCGCCTCCTCGCCCCCGGCTCGCTTCATCGCCACCGTCGGTGACGCCGAACTCGACGAGGGCAACGTCTGGGAGGCCATCGCCGAGCCGGCAACGCACGGACTCGGCAACTTCACCATGGTCGTGGATCTCAACCGCCAGAGCCTCGACCGGGTGATACCCGACATCGCCGCCATTCGCCTCAAGAGCTTCTTCAGCCACGCCGGCTGGCACGTGGCGGAGGCCAAGTACGGCGCCCGGCTGCGGCGGCTGCTCTCGGAGCCGGGTGGTGATGCCCTGCGCGCCCACATCGACGCCATGCCGAACGAGGCGTATCAGGCGCTGTTCACGTACCGGGAAGCCGAGCGGCGCAGGAAGTTCCTCGAGGGCGCCGATGCGGCGGTGCTTCGCCTTGTCGACGACTTCGACGACGACGAGCTCTTCGCCCACGTCACCGATCTGGGCGGCCATGACCTCGGCCAGCTCATCGACTGCTTCAAGGCGTGTGACGTCGAGGCCGATCGGCCGAGTGTCGTCTTTGCCTACACGGTCAAGGGATGGGGCCTACCCATGGCGGGCGACCCGCTGAACCACGCCGTGCTGCTGAGTCCCACCCAGATCGACGCCCTGCGGGCCGAGGTGGGGCTGACCTCCGAGACCGAGTTCGACCGCTTCGACCCCGACAGCCCCGAGGGTCAATTGTGTGCCACCGTCGGATCGGACATCAACAACCCGCCATCGGTGCCGCGAACCCGGCTTGGTGTGCCGGAGGCCGCCGGACCGCCGACGCTGCGGGGCAAGGTCTCCACCCAGGAGGCATTCGGGCGCACGCTCACGCGCCTGGCAGACGTTCCGGCGGTGGGCGAGAGGCTTGTGACCACCGCCCCGGACGTGTCGATCTCCACCAATCTGGGCGGTTGGGTCAACAAGGTCGGCGTGTACTGGCACGAGCAGCGCGACGACCACGGCGGCGCCGAGCGGCTGCTGCGCTGGGCTCCCTCGCCGGAGGGTCAGCACATCGAGCTGGGACTCTCGGAGATGAACATGTTCATGCTTCTGGGCCAGCTGGGGTTGGCCCACGATCATCACGACCAGCACCTGCTGCCGGTCGGCACGGTGTACGACCCGTTCGTGCTGCGCGGTCTCGACGCCTTCATCTACTCCCTCTACAACGACGCCCGCTTCATCGTGGCCGGCACGCCGTCGGGGATCACGCTGGCCCCTGAGGGCGGGGCCCATCAGTCGACCATCACTGCCGGCGTGGGAGCCGAACTGCCGGGCCTCACCTACCTGGAGCCGGCCTATGCCACCGAGGTGGACTGGCTGCTGTGCGACGCTCTCGAAGGTCTCAGCCGTCCCGGTGGCGAGAGCGCCTACTTCCGGCTCAGCACCCGCCCGGTGGATCAGGCGCCGTTTGCGGCGGCCGCCGAGCGGCTGGGCACCGACGAGTTGCGCCGGCAGGTGCTCACCGGCGGGTACCAACTGCGTCCCGCGCCGGTGACCGATCGTCCAGGCGTCACGATCGTCACGACGGGAGCGATGGCGCCCGAGGCGCTGGCCGCCGCCGACGCGCTCGGCACCGAGGGTGTGGACGCCGCCGTTGTGCACCTCACGAGCCCCGATCTGGTGTACCGCAGTTGGCAGGGCACCTACCGGGCCGCCGCCGCCACGGCCACGGTCGTGCGCCGGCCCAGCCGGATGCATCAGCTCATCCCGCCCGCGGAGCGTCACCGGCCCGTCGTGAGCGTGCACGACGCCTCCAGCCACGTACTCGCCTGGCTGGGCGCGGCCGTCGGTTCACGGCACATCCCGCTCGGGGTGGACCGCTTCGGCGAGTCCGGCACGATCGCCGACCTGCACGCCATCGCCGGTATCTCCACCGGCGACATCATCAACGCCGCGCTCATCGCCATCTACGAGAGCGCCGAGGGCGACTAGCGGGCACGCCTCCAGCCGGGCCCTGCCGGGCTGTCACAGGCGGTGGTTATCCTGCGGCCTGGCAGCCGCGGCTGCTTATCGGTGCGGTCGCCGTCTCGGCCGATGCCGTGTCGTTTGGAACCGAATGCCCGATCCGGGCCGATCCGAACTCCGTCCGCCCAGCGGTCTTGGCCCGTCGGGCCCTCCCGCCTCTTGCCCCGGCCTTTTGTCCGCGGCCGGAGGCATGGAATGAAGATGATGATCGAGCGGGTCGCCGCCTGCCGGCCGGCGCGTCGGCTGCCCGTGTGAGTCCGAGGAGAGCAATGAACAGCCCACACGGCGTCGGTGGAGCACAACTCATTGAGGGGGACGGGACGTCCGAGGAGGTCGTTGCCGCGACCGGAGAGGAGATCTGCTCCTGCCACGCCCCGCTGGTTTCCTGGGGTACGCCGGGGGATCGGCAGGACGAGCGGCGTCCTCCGCCTCAGTACGAGGTGCGGGTCATCCGGAGCGCCAACCGGCACAAGACCATTTCGGCACGCATGGCGGGGCGAGTGCTGGAGGTGCGGATCCCGGCGTGGTTGTCCCCTGAGGACGAGCATCGGACGGTCGCGGACTATGTCGAGCGATTCGAGAAGCGGCGCCGCTGCTGGGAGATCGACCTCGCGTCCCGGGCAGGGCAACTGGCGGGTGCCCACAAGCTGCCCGAGCCGCGCTCGATCCGCTGGTCCACCCGCCAGCGCATGCGCTGGGGATCGTGCAATGCCGCCTCCGGCGAGATCCTGATCTCGCACCGCCTGACCGAGGTGCCGCGCTGGGTGCTCGACTACGTGATCGTCCACGAACTCGCCCATCTCGTCGTGCGGCGTCACCCTCCGGAATTCCACGAACTCGTAGCTCGGTACCCGCGGGCCGAACGGGCCGCCGGCTACCTGGAGGCGTTCGGCGATCTCGTGGAGTGAGCGATCGACCGCCTGTTCGGAGTCCGGCGAGCGGGCGCCTCACGCTGTGACTTCGCATTGACCACCCGAGAGCGCGGGTTTAGGGTTCGGTGAGCCTGCAGGCGGGGAGCGACATGACGATCAATTCACTCGACCACTACAACATCGAGACGGCGCGCCTGGAGGAGACCGTTGAGTTCTATGCCGAGGTTCTCGGACTCTCGAGGGGGTATCGGCCTGCCTCGATCCCCGTCCCCGGCGCGTGGATCTACGCCCGCGGCCACGCCTGCATCCATATCAACGAGGTGGCCGACGAGCGGGCGGGGCCCACCGGGCCCATCAACCACGTGGCATTCGAGACCGCCAACGAGCCCGGCGACTACGACGCCATGAAGACCACCCTGGCGGCGCGAGGTTTGCCGTTCGACGAGTCCGACAGCCGGCCAATGATCCCGCTGCGGCAGATCTTCGTGCACGACCCCAACGGCATCCGTCTAGAACTGAACTACCGGGACGAACCGCTGACCGCCGAGACGGAAGTGTCGACCTAGGCGGCAGATGCGGGAGATCGGGGCGGGACTGCCCGGCGGCTCATGCGGGCTCGCAGAGTGAGTTGGAGGTGACCGATGGCTCCAGTGCGGCGGTGGTGACCGCCACCGACTCCGACGGCCGCTCCTACTTCGTGCTCGACGGCGAGGCCGGGGCCGTGCTCGAACAGCCCGGGAGGGGTCTGGTGTTTCACGAGCTGTGGGTCACAGAAGGCCCACTGGCTTCCAACGAAGGGATCGACGACGCCGCAGCCGGTCCGGTGGAGCACCATCCACCACCTGCCGGCACACGGATCCGCGCCGTCGAGTTCCATCCCGACGACCGGCACGACGCCGAAGCGGTGCAAGCCGACTTCGAGGCCATCGACGCCCTGCACACGCTGACGGACTCCGATGACCCGACGATGCACCGCAACGACACCGTCGACTACAACATCGTGCTCTCCGGGGAGATCTACGCCTGCACCGACGCTGGCGAGATTCTGCTGCGACCCGGCGATGTGCTCATCCAGCGCGGCACCAACCACACCTGGCGCAACCGGGGCACCGAGACGTGCGTGTTCGCCTCGGTCATGGTGAGCGCCGAGCCACGGCGGCCGCGGGAGAGCCGGCTCGAGCAGTGAGGGGACCGACTTTCCCACCGGCCGCGCCGGCTCACATCCCGGCGTCGATGGCGGACCGAGGCGGGACGTGAACACCGTCCTCATCGCCGCCGAAGCGGCCACCGAACTTGCCCGGCAGATCTTCGTCGCTCACGGCGCCTCGGATCGCAACGCCCGCATTGTCGCCGAGCACCTGGTGACCAGCGACCTCATGGGGGTTCCGTCGCACGGGCTGAATCGGGTGGTGCAGTACACAAGCGAGATCGCCGGCAGGCTCCTGCGCCCGGCCGCCACTCCCGCAGTGACAACCCTCGCGCCAACCCGGCTGCAGATCGACGGCGGGAGCGGGTTCGGGCAGGTCGCGTGCATGGCTGCGGTCGATGTTGCGGCAAAGGCAGTCGCCGAGTACGGCATGGCGTTCGTAACGGTCAGGAACACCGAGCACACCGGCAGGCTTGGCGCATACACCGAAGCTCTGGCGCGGTCGGGAAACCTGGCGGTGGCGTTCGGCTCCGGCCCGCCGCGCCACCACCGAGTGCCACCGTTCGGGGGACGGGAGGGGCGTATGTCCACGAACCCGATCTCCTGGGCGGCTCCGACGGCAGGCGAGCCGCTCGTCGCCGACTTCTCGACGACCTCTGTGCCCGAGGGGAAGATCCGGCTGTGGCGCGACACCGGACGGGCGGTGCCGCCCGACACCCTCTGCGACGCCACCGGACGCATGTCGTCGGATCCGGAGGATCTCTACAGTGACCCGCCAGGGTTCCTGCTACCGCTCGGTGGCGAGCGGTTCGGGCACAAGGGATCGGCTCTGGCGCTGTTGGCCGAAGTGGCTGCGACAAGCCTGTCGGGCGACGCCACTGACGACGCCGACACCAGGGGCAACAATCTCGCCCTGCTGGCCGTTCGCGGTGCCCCCGACCTGGCCGATCGCGTCAGCGCCACCGTCCGCTACCTGCGCTCGTCGCCGCCCCGCGACCCGCGGCGTCCTGTCCTCATGCCCGGGGAACTCGAGCAGAAGGCCGCCGCCGGCGCCACGAGCGTCGAGTTGGGGGAGGCTTCGTGGCAGCGTCTCGCGGCCGTAGCGGTCGATTGCGGCGTGGCGACCCCGCATGTCGACGGCGCCTAGGTTGTAGGCGATCTTCGGGGACCACAACCGCACTTCGAGTGAGGGAGATGATCACGCGATGAACGACCCGGCCATGAACAGGGCACCATTCAGCGAGGACCATCCGATCCTGGATCGCTTCCGCCTCGACGGGCGGGTGGCGCTGGTGACCGGCGGGGCTCAGGGACTCGGCCGGGGCTATGCCTTGTCGCTCGCCCAGGCGGGTGCCTCGGTGATGATCTCCGACATCAACGGCGAGGGTGCCCAGCGGACCGCTGACGAGATGGTCGCGGCCGGTCTCGACGTGGCGGCCGTACGCAGCGACGTCACCGACGCCTCCGAGATCGACGGAATGCTGGCCGCCACCGTCGAACGCTTCGGAGGACTGCACATCGCCGTCAACAACGCCGGCATCAACTTCAACTCCGCCGCCGAGGAGACCGCCATCGAGGAGTGAGACGCCACGTTCGACCTGAACCTGCGCGGGTTGTTCCTGTGCTGCCAGGCGGAAGGGCGCCACATGATCGCCCAGGGCTACGGCAAGATCATCAACGTGGCCTCCATGTCCAGCCTGCTGGTGCCGCATCCGCAGAAGCAGGCTGTCTACAACACCTCCAAGGCCGGGGTGGCGCACCTCATGACCGGCCATAATCTGGCCATCGTCGGCGGCCAAAACCTCTGGTAGCTCTCGCCGTGGGCCCGGCTCGGTTTCCGCGCCCCTGGTAACCTGCGGGAACACCCATCCTCCTGGAACTCGCTGCACGGGGGTGCACGATGACGCTGGTGACGGCCGATACAGCTTCGATGATCACCGATGCCGACTGCGAGGCGTTCGACCGCGACGGGTACCTCATCAAGCGCGCTCTGTTCAACGACGCCGAGGTGGAACTGCTGCAGCAGGCACTGGCGAGAGACGAGGCGCTGCAAACCAGCGCCTTCGGGCTCGAGGACGGCTACGGCGGCCAGACCATCGTGGCCGTGTGGAACCACCCCGGTGACGACACGCTCGGAATTGTGGGTCGGCTGCTGCGCGTTGCCGGTGCTGCGGCGAAGCTGCTCGGCGGCGAGGTGTACCACTACCACTCCAAGATCACGTCCAAGGCTCCGGGAGGGGGCGGCATCTGGGACTGGCACCAGGACTACGGCTACTGGTACAAGAACGGCCTGCTGTTCCCGAACCTGGCGAGCGTGGCCATCGCCGTCAGCGAACTCACCGAGGAGAACGGCACCATGCGGGTGCTCAGCGGGAGCCATCTCTGCGGGCGCCTCGAGCACGCCATCATGGGCGGGCAGAACGGGGCTGACGTGGAGCGGGTGGATGTCCTCATGCAGCACCTGGAGGAGGTGTCGTTCATCGCCGAACCGGGCGACGCCTGCTTCTTCCACTGCAACACCTTGCACACGTCGGCGCCAAACGTCTCCGACGGCAACCGAGACCTGCTGCTGTGCTGCTACAACCGGGCCGACAACAACCCGATCATCAGGCATCACCATCCCTTCTACACACCGCTTGACATCGTCGACGACGGAGCCCTGCTTCGGACGGGCCTGTGGAGCGTCGGGTTCGAGCGCTCGTACATGGACCCGGCCGAGGACATCAGCATCGGCGATTTCGAAGCCGACCCGCTGGGCTGATCGTCCGCTCGATTTACCGCTCGAGCGCTCGCCGGGGTGCCGGAGCGCCGCAGTGCCGCCCCACCGAATACCGTGCCGGTGAACCGCATTTGCTCGGCGGTGCGGTCCCGAACCGAATCTCCCCGATGGGACCGCCGTGCTGCGTTGCGCGGCCCGGACTCGGCCCCCGGGAACGGCGCCCGAAGGAGGAATAGTGCGAGTTGGACTCTTCTGCGCGTTGACCGTGAGGCCGGAATACTTGGACACGTTCCTGCCGCTCATGGAGAAGCACTCCACGAGTTGCCCGCAGGTGGAGGAGGGCTGCCTCCTGTTCCGAGTGGGTCGCGACCGTGAGGACCCCAACATGATCCAGATCTACGAGGAGTATCTCAACCAGGCCCAGAGGGAACTGCATGCCTCCACCGACCGGTATCACGCTTTCAACGCCAAGATCGACCACATGCTGGCGAACGTCGTCGTCTACGAGGTTGACCTTCCGTGGTGAGCCGGGCGACCTATCCTGCGAGGTGAGACATGACCGTCAAGACACTTGACCACTACAACATTCAGACGGCGCGGTTGGAGGAAACGGTCGCGTTCTACGTTGATGTTCTCGGGTTCTCCAAGGGGTATCGGCCCGGGGTCCGCGGGACCGGAGCATGGCTCTACTCCGACGGCTGCCCGTACGTCCACATCAACGTGATCGACGACGACGTAGCCGGTCCCACCGGCCCCATCCACCACGTCGCCTTCGAGATGGCCAACGAGCCCGGCGATTTCGAGGCCATGCAGGCCAAGCTGGCCGAGCACGGGCTGCCCTTCGAGGTGAATGACAGCAGGCCCAGAATCCCGCTGCGGCAGATGTTCCTGCACGACCCCAACGGCATCCGTCTCGAACTGAATTACCGCGACGCCCCCCTGGTGCCCGGGCCCGGAGAAGTAGGACGGTGACCTGGATTCCGAGTTGCGCGCTCGTGACGGGTGGCACGAGCGGAATCGGCGAGGCCGCCGCGTTGGCGCTGGTCGAAGCAGGTGTCGGCACCGTCGTTGTCACAGGACGCGACGCGGGGCGGGCAGCGGGCGTGTGCGCTCGTCTTCGCGAGCTGGGAGCCTCGGCGGAAGCCGTGCTGGCCGACCTGTCCGAGGCCGGTGCGGCCGATGCGATCTTCGCCGAGCTCGACGCGCGGGGACTGCTGGCGGACGCGCTGATCAACGCCGCCGGGCTGACCACTCGCACCTCGGTTCTGGAACTCGACGTGGCGGCCTTCGACGAACTGTTCGCTGTGAACGTGCGCTCGCCGGTGCTGCTGTGCGGGCACTTCGCCACGCGACTGCGCCGGGCCGGCGCGCCGGGCACGGTGGTCGACGTGTTGAGCATCGCGATGTACGGAGGCTCCCCCGAGATCAGCGTCTACTCCATGACCAAGGCGGCCCTCGGGGTCCACACCCGTAATGCCGCGTCTGCCCTGCAGAACGACGGCGTCAGGGTCAACGGGCTGGCCATGGGCTGGACCCTCACCCCGGGCGAGGACACGGTGATGCGCACCACGCGCGGAGCATCCGACGGCTGGGAAGCCGACTACGCGGTCAATCTGCCGCTCGGACGTCTGCTGCGTGCCGAGGAGGTGGCTCGTGCCATCTGCTACCTGGCGAGCGGCGCCTCCGCACCGATGACCGGATCGATCGTGACGCTGGATCAGGCTGCCTACGGCATCAGGGGCCTGTACGACGGACTCGGGCTCCCGGACGGGGACTGACGTCACGGAGCCGCCGGGCGCGCGGCCGGCGGCGCTGGTCAGCGCAGAGGCCAGAGGCGGCGGGCGATGCGGCCGAGCACCAGTCCGGCGACGGCACCGCCGGCCACGTCGGAGGCGTGGTGGATGCGCACGTGGATGCGGCTGAGCGCCACCGTTGCCGCCAGGAGCCTCAGCAGGCCCCGCCAGCGACGCCCGCCCAGCTCGCCCAGCAGCATCACCGCCACCACGGCGCTGGAGGCATGCCCGCTGGGGAACGCCGTCGTGATGGGGCGGCGCAGGTAGAGGGGACGCTCGCCGTCGTCCACGATGGGCCGGGAGCGCTTGATCAGCGACTTCAGCAGGCCGTTCACGAACATCGAGTCCAGCCCCAGCACCGCGGCGAGGCGCACCAGGTTCCGCTCGGCCCGCCACGAGCCTCCGAGCGCGGCCAGGGCCGCCAGCAGCAGCCAGATCAGCCCGTAGTCGCCGAGTTGCGACGCCGTGTAGAACACCCTGTCTGCCCAGGGCCGCCCGCGCAGTTTCTCGAACAGCGTGTCCACGCGGTCGTCGAAGCGGTCCACGAGTCCCAGGGTCCGCTCGACATCGAGGTCGCTGCCGAGCCTTCCCGACCGTTCGGCGTCAGGGCCACCCACGCCGACCAATGCTATGGCGTCGCTCCCGTTGGGACGATTCAGCGGGATGCCGGTGCGGGGTGACTCAGGGCTTTGCCGCCACCGGTGCCGTAGGCCTCCGACCGGGTCGGTGGAGGCCGGGCGGGGGGCTGCTAGATGTAGGCATGTGGCTGAGGCGTCCGACGAGACCGCACGAGCGGCGGGCGAGAGGCCACTGGACTTCATTCGCAAGCAGGTGCAGGCCGATGGCGAGGCCGGCACGTTCGGTGGCCGGGTGCAGACCCGGTTCCCGCCCGAGCCCAACGGCTATCTGCACATCGGCCACGCCAAGTCGGTGTGCTTGAACTTCGGCGTGGCCGCCGAGCACGGCGGGGCCTGCCGGCTGCGCTTCGACGACACCAATCCCGCCGGCGAGAACGCCGACTACGCCAACGGCATCACCGAGGACATTTCCTGGCTGGGCTTCGAGCACGGGACGCCCGTACACGCATCGGAGTACTTCGAGCAGCTCTACGAATGGGCCGAGTACCTCGTCACGAAGGGTCTCGCCTACGTCGACGATCAGGACGCCGAGACAATCTCGGCCACGCGGGGTGACTTCACGACTCCCGGGGAGGACAGCCCTTGGCGCGACCGTGCCCCCGCGGAGAACCTGGCCCTGCTGCGCGACATGCGGGCCGGACGCTTCGCCGACGGCCAGAAGGTGCTGCGGGCCCGCATCGACATGGGTCACCCCAACATGGCGATGCGCGACCCGGTGATGTACCGGATCCGCCACACCACCCACTTCCGCACCGGCAACGCGTGGTGCATCTACCCGACCTACGACTGGGCGCACGGTCAGAGTGACGCCATCGAGGGGGTCACGCACTCCTTGTGCACGCTGGAATTCGCGGGAAATCGGCAGCTCTACGACTGGTATCTCGAGCAGTTGCCGCTGCCCGGCGACCGGCCGCGCCAGACCGAGTTCGCTCGGCTCAACCTCACCCACACCGTGATGTCGAAGCGGGCGCTGGGGGCGCTCATCGATGGCGGGCTGGTGGACGGTTGGGACGACCCGCGGCTGCCGACCCTGCGGGGTCTACGCCGCCGCGGCTACCCGCCGGAGGCCATCCGGGCCTTCTGCGCCCACATCGGCGTGGCCCGGATCAACGGCACCCACGAGATCGAACTGCTGGAGTCCTTCGTGCGGACGCACCACAACCGCTTCGCGCTGCGGCGGATGGCCGTGCTGCGGCCGCTGGAGGTGGTGATCGACAACTGGCCCGCCGGGCACCTGGAGTACCGGCAGGCGATCAACAACCCCGAGGATGCCGCCGCGGGAACCCGGGAGGTGCCGTTCTCGGGGCGGCTGTGGATCGAGCGCGATGATTTCATGCTCGATCCGCCACGCAAGTTCTACCGCCTCGCTCCCGGCCGGGAGGTGCGCCTGCGGGCCGGCTATTTCCTTCGCTGCGATGAGGTGGAGACCGGCCCGGGCGGCGACGTGGTGCGCCTGCGCTGCAGCTACGACCCCGACACCGGCGGCGGCCAGGCCCCCGACGGGCGCAAAGTGCGTGCCACCATCCACTGGGTGTCCGCCGACCACGCAGCCGATGCCGCGGTGGCGCTCTACGACCGCCTGTTCACCGACTCGATTCCCGGTGCCGACGGCGGCGACCCGCTGGAGTCGTACAACCCGTCCTCACGCGAGCTGATCACCGCAGCGAAGGTCGAGCCTGCGCTGGCGGAGGTGCCCCACGGCGAGGTTGTGCAGTTCGAACGCCTCGGCTATTTCGCCCGTGAGGTCGACCCTGGCTCCCCGCTGCTGTTCCACCGCACCGTCGGCCTGCGCGACGAGTGGGCCAACATCCAAAAGCGCCGAGGGCAGAACGCCTAGCACACTGCGGGCCCGCGTCGGCGTCCTGACGCCCGGCGCTCCCCTGGGTGGGTTCGATCTATCGTTGCCGGGGCGTATTGGACGACCGAGGACATTCGCATGGACATTGCCAAAGCCATCAAGTGGGCCGCCGAACGGCATCTCGGCGTTCTCGTCACCATCCGGGCCGACGGCCGGCCGCAGTCGTCGGACATCGTCTACGCCCTCGACGGGGACACGTTCTCGATCTCGGTCACCGAGGGGCGGGCCAAGACCGCAAACCTGCGGCGGGACCCGCGAGCGGTGCTGCACGTGTCCGATCCCTCCTCGTGGTCGTACGTCTCCTTCGACGGGACCGTCGAGCTGCTGCCGCCGGCGAGTGGTCCCGACGATGCCACCTGCGATGCTCTCGTCACGTACTACGAGCGAGTGTCGGGCAAGCCGCATCCTGACTGGGCGGAGTACCGCCGGGCGATGGTCGACGAGCGGCGGCAGGTCGTGCGCTTCACGCCGCGGTCGGCCACAGGCATGATTCGCAGCTAGCCGGCAAGGAGGTTCGAGATGGAGCGCGTCGCGGGTGGCAGGTTGAGAGTCCGCAGGATGGCGTTCACGGGAGTGGTCGTCGCCCTGATCGCCGGCGTGCTGGCGCTGGCGGGGCCAAGTGCCGTGTCGGGGCAGGAGTCGCCGGGATGCGGCGCGAGAGACCTGGGGACACTCAGCGGCTCAGCGGACGCCGTCCTGGAGGCGAAGGGGCGCTGGTCGACCCGCGACTGCGATTCGCGTTTCCGCGCCGGCAGCGATGCGCACACGTATCGGTTCAGGGTCGCTGTGGCGGGACGGATCAGGATTGAACTGGCCTCGGCCGACGCCGACTCCTACCTCTACCTGCTGGCTGAGGACGGCACCCGCATCGCCGACAACGACGACGGCGGCGACCGTCTCGACGCCCGTATCGAACGCGACCTTGCGGCGGGCGTCTACACCGTCGAGGCCACGACAGTCGGCGGACGCGGGCGCGGTCCGGCGGACTTCACGCTCTCGGTCGGCCGCGTCGCCGGCTGCGAGATCACGTTCCTGGGCTCCCTGGAGCCGGGCATTGACCTGACTGCCACCGGCTCCTGGTCGCTGGACACCTGCGGTTCGCGGATCGTGGTGAGCCACCCTGCGCACAGCTATTCCTTCGCGCTGCCTGCCGACGGGCGTGTCCGGATCGACCTCGAGTCCGAGAACGGCGATCCCGTGCTGTCGCTGGCGTCGCTCGACGGTGGCGTGATCGGAGCCAACGACGACGGCGGCGAACTGCGCAACTCGCGCATCGAGCAGTACCTGCCGGCCGGCGTCTACTTCATCGAAGCCACCACCTACTTGACGCGCGACCTTCAGCCGCTCCGGGCCGACTTCACCCTCACGGTGCATCTCGTGGACGAGGTGGCGCAGCAGCAGAGCTTCCAAATCAAAGTCGAGAAGGTTCACCTACCCGAAGAGGTGATCGCAGGGGACCCGGTCCCGGTGAACTACGGGGTGGGCAACGCGGGAGGTGGCGACCTGCCCGGCGGCGGCAATCTCACCTTCGTCTACGTCGTGGGACGCGCCGAGGGAGGGCAGCGCGTCATCGACTTCAACGGTCCGATCGCCGGCGCCGAGGGACGCTGGCCGGCGGGGGTGGCCTACCACTCCGATGATCGAGTGGCGAGCGCAACGAGTGTGATGAACCCCGGCGTGCGACCGCTCGAGATCACCTTCGACACATCGGGACCGGCCTGGCTGTTCGTCGGCGTTTTCACGGAGGACGAGAACGAGAACGAGATCGGCTTCCACGGTGTGTGGCAGAACCTCACGGTCCTGAGCGGCCCGACATTCGAGCCGGTCAAGGTGGCCGTCGACGGCACGGCCTACCGGGTGACCGCTGAGGCCGACAGAGAGGGGATGGTGACGACATCGGTGAAGTCCGTTGCCCACCCCAGCGAGGAGGTCGACGAGGCGGTCCGGGCGAAGGCGATCTACGCGGCGGGCGTGCGCACGCAGTTGCTGGACGGCATCTTCGAGCGGCCGGCGATAGCCGCCCTGACCGAGGCGGCCGATCCGTCGGCGGCGCCGGTGGCCGTCGGCGTGGCCGATCCGTCCTCGAGCACTCTCCTCGACGTGTTCGGGGCGCGGTATTCCGATGCCGTCGCTGCATCCGGGGTGCCGGAGAGGCTGGCTGCCGGCGAGGCGATCAGCCGGATCGTGGTCGAAGATCTACTGCTCGGAATCGCCGGTAGGGCATCAGGGGAGTACGCGACGCTCGCCTCCTCCTGGGACGGACTGCTGGAGCGCGCCGCGAGTGGCGACGCGATGTCGTTCGACGAGGCGTTCGCCGTGCAGTCCCGACTCGCCTATGCCGAGACGGTGCTCGGGCCGGCGGTAACGGCCGGCACGATCGTGGCGGCGGCCCGGGCCGCAACTCTGGGTTGGGACGATCGGGAGATCCAACGCATGGCCTCCGACCTGGCGATTTGCTACCCGGGTGAGTCGGCACTGCGCGGCGCCCTGGAAGCAGCGGGCGCGGACGTCGACGAACTCATGGCCGTGGATTCCCATATGCGTGCGGCGCTGCCTGTGTGGGGCCAGGCCGCCGACAACGCGCTCTGCACAGCGGAGGGTATCGACGGCGAGAACTACCGGTTCCTGCAGCGGCTGGCGATCGACGGCAGCGAGGAGTTGAGCGAACTGCTGGCGCCCGAGGCGCCGCCGCACGAGGAGCCGGCTCCGAGGTCGTTCCGGCTGCGCGTCATCGCCCGCTTGGGCGACGACGGGCGCATCGAGCACGGCACCGAACTCATCACAGGCTTGCAGATCCTGCCGGATGTCCGCTACCTGCGGGCCGACGCCCCGGTGGACGCGTGGCAGATCAGCAGCGATGTGGAGTTGGTCGACGAATCGCTTGGGAGGATCCGCGCCCGGCGTCTGGCCGACGGGCGCGTCGAGATGGGCTTCGAGGACGCCGGCGGCGAGGTGATCGTCCCCGACGTCCGCTACCTGCCCGCCGACCTCCCCGAAGGGCTCTGGTTCCGCAGCGGCGAGATCGAGGTAACGGCGGAGCCGGGGTAAAGGCCGGATCCTGCGGTGACCGCGGTGCAGCGAACGCGAGACTTCTGCGCCGGCGGCACCCTCCACGACCTCAGAATGTTCACTCGATCGAACGACTAGCGTCGCTCCGGTGCGGTGGAGGTTGATCGACACAGTCCTGTTCGTCGCCGCCGGCGCGGGAATCGGCGTGGCAGTCGGCGGCGTGGGCGGACTCTTCCTCGGGGGTTCGATCGGCTTCTTGGCGGGCTGGGTGGGCGCCCTGCGCAGACGGCTCGTCGAGGTCGAGCAGGCGCAGGCCGAGACCCGCCAGATCGTGCTCTCCCTGCCGCCTCCACGACCGTCGGAGACCTCAACCCGAACGGAAGAACCGCCGCGGGCGCCGTCCGAGCCATCCGACCGGCCCCCGGGACCGGAGCCGGCCCCGCAACTGGACCCGTTTCCGTGGACGGCGCCGGCCGACCGGCCGATCCATGTCGGACCGCTTCCCGCCGCTGAGCCCGGAACGCCGGCGCCCGCGGAGCCCGAGGACACCGGTGAGCCGCCCGATGCCGGAACGAGCCCGGATGCCGACGATGCCGAGCCCGTAGAGTCCGGACCCGCCCGACGCGAGGCGGCGGCAGCCGTCGGCGTCGGTGACCTGACGGCCGAGGATGCGTCGCCGCCCGTCGACGCCGTCGCGGCGTACCAGCCGCCAGTCAGCCTGGGCCAGAAGCTGTTCGATGCGGCCAAGATCTGGCTGACGACCGGTAACGCGCCCGTGAAGGTGGGGGCGATCGTCCTGCTCGTCGGGGTCGGCCTGTTGATTCGCGAGGCGAGCAGGCGGGGAATCTTCACGCTGACGATCGAGGCCCGGCTGATCGCCGTCGCGGTGTTCGCGCTGATCCTGCTGGCGATGGGGTGGCGCCAGCGCGAGCGGCGCCCGATCTACGGCCGCAGCCTCCAGGGAGCGGCGATCGCCGTCCTGTACCTGACGACATACGCCGCGTTCGAGGTGTACGACCTCGTCCCGGCCGCCGCGGCCGCCGTGGTGGTGATCCTCGTCACGGTCGGAGCGGGTGTCCTCGCCGTCACCCAGGACGCCCGCATCCTGGCGGTCCTCGGCATCATCGGCGGCTTCCTGGCCCCGGTTCTGTCGTACTCCCGGCCCGACGACTACGTCGTGGTGTTCAGCTTCTACACGGTTCTGAGTGCGGCGATCATCGCCGTCGCCTGGTTCAAGATCTGGCCCTCCTTGAACCTGCTGGGACTCGCCTTCAACTTCGGGATCACCGCATTCTGGCTGCTGAGCCGCTATGCGGAGGAGGACTGGCCGTCGGTCCAACCGTTCATCGCCACGTTCGTCCTCATGTACATGGTGCTGCCCGTGTTGTTCGCCGTTCGGGAGCCGCCGAGCATCAGGCAACCCTGGACGGCGTCGCTCGTCTTCGGTGCTCCGTTCCTGGGTCTCGGTCTGCAGTACCTCGTCATCGGCCATACCGCCTACGGCGTCGCCACGAGCGCCCTGGTGCTGATGGGGCTCGAGGTCGTTCTGTACGTCGTCGCCCGCCGGCTCGGCGAGGATGTCGGAGAACTCGCCGAGGCCTTGGCGGCCGTCGGCATCGCGTTCGCCGCCATTGCCGTTCCGCTCTGGCTCGGCGCCTACTACGTGGCGGTCGCCTGGGCGTTACAGGGAGCGATCCTTCTGTGGTTCGGCTGCCGTCGCAGCCGCGGGCTCGCGATTGCCGGCGGTGGCCTGCTCCAGTTCATGGCCGCGGTCGCTTTTGCAACACACCTGGCCCGCACCCTCCCGTACGGCGACGGCCTTCTTGTGATCCTCAACGAGTACTTCGCGGCAGCGGCACTCCTGGCGGTGACCGGACTCGTTTCCGGTCGGCTGCTGCACAGCGCCGCGTCACGCATGCACCTCGATCCTTCTCTCTCCTGGCTGGCGCTCGCCTGCGGGACCACTTGGTGGTTGGCCGGCGGGCTCATTGAGATCGCCTACCAGGTGCCGTCCTGGCCGCTGCCGGCCTCGTTCATCTTCGTCGTGGCGACGTGCGCTGCCGCTGTGTGGGCGGCAGGCCGGCTGCGGTGGCCCCACCTCGACGCGCTGGGGTTCGCCGTGGTGCCGGTTCTCGTCGTCGTGCTGGTTTCCTGGCTCATCCGGGTGCCCTACCACCTGGACCTCTACGGCGGGGCGGCGGTGCTGGCCGTGACCGGGCTCGCCTCGGGTGTGCTGTTCCGGCGCTGCGCCGCCCGCACGAGCCGCCGCTCGGCCATGTCCTGGGTGGCAATGGTCTGGGGGGTCGGATGGTGGCTGGCGGGCGGGCTACTGGAGATCGGCTACCGGCTCCCGAACTGGCAACTGCCGGTGGCACTCGTCTTCGTGGTCGCGTCTCTCGGAGCGGCGGCCTGGGCTTCCGAGCGAGAGAGTTGGCCTCAACTCAACGCCCTGGGCGTCCTGATCCTGCCGACCCTCGCAGTCGTGCTCGGCCTGTCGATCGTCGAGGTGTCCCACCCGCTGGGCCGCTACGGCTGGGCGGCGTGGCCCGTGGCGCTCGGCGTCTACTACGCGTTCCTGCGGGTTCGCGACAACGTGCTCGGCGTGCTGCTCGCAGCGCTCCATGCGGGAGGATTCTGGGTGCTCGCCGCGCTGATCGGAGCCGAGGTTCACTGGCAGGTCGGCCGCGTCGCCGGAGGTTCGTGGGCGCCGGTGGCCTCGCTCGGAGCGGTACTGGTCCTCGTGACCGGCACGTTGAGAGGACGCCGATCGCAGAGATGGCCGCTCGGGCCACATCGGCGGGTGTACGTCACCGGCTGCATTGGTCCCGTGCTTGTGGCCCTGACGGTCGCCCTGTTCATCATGAACCTCTTGCTCGACGGCGATCCGCCGCCCTTCCTCTACCTGCCGGTGCTGAACCCGCTGGAGATGCTGGCGGCTCCGCTCCTGGCGGTTGGGTTCGCGTGGCGGCGCGCTGCGGCCGCCGAGGGGGACCACGCGCTCCGGGGTCTGGTCGACAGTCGCTGGGCACTCACGCTGGCTCCTGCGGGCATTGTGGCGGCGACGATGAGCGTGGCGCGAACTATCCATCACTGGCGGGACGTGCCTTGGGAGTTCGTGGCGCTGGCGAGGTCCACCGAGTTGCAGGCGGCGCTGTCCATCGTGTGGGCCGTGATCGCTCTGGCAACGATGGTGACTGCTGTGCGCCTGGCCCGCCGGGCGGTCTGGATGGCGGGCGCCTCGTTCATGGGGCTCGTCGTGGCGAAACTCTTCTTCGTCGACCTCAGCAGCCTCGGCGCGGTCACTCGGGTCGTGGCGTTCCTCGGAGTTGGTGCCCTGCTCGTCGTCGTCGGCTACTTCGCACCCGTGGTACCGGCGGCGACGGCCCACGAGGCCGGAGACCCATCCGGGGACCGTACGCTCGGGCCATGACCAGCATCACCGCAGACCTGAGGGTCGAACCCGGCGCCGAGTTCCGCGTGCAACTGCAGGCAGGCGATCATCTCTGGGGTGCCGACGAGCCGGCCGATCTCGGCGGCGGCGACACCGGGCCGAACCCCTACGAACTCCTGCTGTCCTCGGTGGCGGCGTGCACATGCATCACCGTGTCGATGTACTGCCGGCGCAAGGGATGGAGCCTCCACTCGATATCCGCCCGCTACACCCACGATCGGGTGCACGCGCGTGACTGCGAGGACTGCGAGGCCGACGCGTCGGGCTACGTTGACCGGATCCGCAGCGAGATCTTCATCGAGGGCGACTTCGACGAGGAGCAGCGGGCCCGCCTGGTCGACGTCGCCCGACGCTGCCCGGTGCACAAGACCCTCGAGCGGGGCGTGTCCTTCACCACCGAGGCGGTGTTCGCCGGTTAGGCGAGCGGACGCTTGTCGCCCGTGCGGGTTGGGTGGACTACGTGGCGGCAGATCGCATCTCGCGGCGGCGGGCGATGAGGCTGTTGCAGGCGGCGCCGACCAGCAGGCCCATCGCCAGCAGGTACAGCCAGAACAGCAAGCTCAGCGCCCCGCCCAGCACGCCGAACACCGTATTCATACCGCCGGCGGCCAGACCGAGGTAGAAGCGGAAGCCCGTCGAGGCGACCAGCCACCAAACCGTGGCCACAACCGCGCCGGGAAGCTCGCGACGCCAGGAGGACCGTCGTAGCGGTGCGAAGCGATAGACGGACGCGGTCCACGCCACGACGACCAGGAACGTCACCGGCCAGCGGAGCCACACCCACGCCGTCGCGAACCCCGATCCTCGGCCGATCCGCTCGGCGATGTCGTCCCCAGTCCCCAGCAGTGGGCCGACCACGGTCATGGCCGTTGTGATTGCGAACACGACCACGGTGACGATCGTGATCGTGAAGCCCACCAGCCGAGTGGATAGCCAGCGCCGGCGGTGCTCGTGGCCGTAGACCACGTCTAGGGCGCGCACGACTGCGACGAATCCGCGGGATGAGGCGTACAGCGTGAGGATGGCACCCACGGTGACCGCTCCGGCGTTCGATCCGGCGAAGAGGTCCGCGACGGTGCGGTGCAGCGTGCTGCCGGCCCCGAAGGTGGCGGTCGTCCACTCCAGGAGCCCCTCCTGGACGTCGGTCGCGGCACTCGCACCGATGATGACATCGAGTGAGCCGAGGACCGCAGTGAATGCGATGACGGCGGGGAACAGGCCCAGAACCGCGTAGAACGCGATCTCCGCCGACAGCCCGCTCAACCGCACGCGCAGCCAGTGTTGGCGGAACTCCTCGGCCAGCTCCAAGGCCCTGCCACAGAGCGCGCGCAACCGTGAACGATCGGGCCAATCCATGCTCCCGTGAGCCTACGGCCGGCGGCCTCAGGGGCTCGGGACCGGCTCGAGACGATCCCGACAATGGGGGGCGGGAGCGTCGCCCGGATTGCCGATGATGTGGATGCGAGCGACCTCGCCAGCAACTCAGCTCAGCGTGAGAACCGTCAGACCGTCACCGACTGGCAGCAGCGCAACCTGCGAGCGGGGATCGGCGGCGGCGTGCGCATTGAAGGCCCGCAGGGCTTCGGTCGTGGGGTCGTCCTGACCGGCGACGGCCACGCCGCCGCCCCAGAGAACGTTGTCCACCAGGATCACGCCGCGAGGCGAGAGCCGCCGCAGCAGTTCCTCGTAGTAGTTGATGTAGTTGGCCTTGTCTGCGTCGATGAAGGCGAAATCGATCAGTGAATCGGGCGGCAGCCCCCGCAGCGTGTCCAGCGCCGGGGCGATGCGCAGGTCGATGCGGTCGGCGACGCCGGCTCGCTGCCAGTGCGAGCGGGCAATGGCGGTCCACTCCTCGGAGACGTCGCAGCACAGGAGCCGGCCGCCCGGTGGCAGTGCCCTGGCGACCGACAGCGCCGAGTAGCCGGTGAAGGTGCCGACCTCCACCGCGAAGCGCGGCTGCAGCAACTGCACGAGCATCGTCATGAATGACCCCTGCACGGCGCCGATCTGCATCCGGCCGACGTCGCCCAGCGCCTCGGTGACGGCGATGAGATCCCGCTGCACCTCATCGGGAGCCATCGAGTGGGCATCCATGTAGGCAAGCAGGGCCTCGTCCAGCCGGGTGATCTGCGAACTCATCGAAGTCCGATCCTAGGGGCCGCCGCCTACGCAGCGTGCCTCACGTTGCTGGGTTCGGCCGCGCGCGTCCGGCCACCGCCACCGGTACGGCTGCGGTCGCCAGCAGTCCGGCAGCCACCGCCAAGGCAGCATCATGCGGTGGCTCGTCGCAGACGAAGGACTCAGCGAGACCGGGTGGATTCCGCCCGGCGTGACGCGTCCAGACCAGCGATCCACTCTGCGGCTGGCGAAGCGGGCCGGGTCGATTGGCGCGGACTCTGGACACCCCAGGCGCGGCGCAGTCGCAAAGCGATCCCGCCGTACCACGTGAGCACAGCCAAAGCCACAGTCGAGGCTGCGACGAGGAGCGCCGTGGCCGTGGAGTGTACGGGTTGGCCCACCTCGACTGTGACGGCCGCAAGCGCCGCGGCGCCGCTCAGGCCGATACTGCCGAGGGTTCCGGGGACGCTGCTGCTCCCCACCGCTCCTGTCCACGTACCCGGATCGCTTCGAGAGCCGCGACGGCTCCAGTGCCACGACAGAGAGTGCACAAGCAGCAGGACGGAGCTAAAGGTCGCCCACGCAACTGTGCCCGCGCCCACAGCCCAACGCGGCCCACCCTTCGGCAAGACAAGCCCGACGTAGCTGCCAACGAAGAGGCCGGCAGCGAGCCCGAATGAGACAACGAGCGCACGCACAACGGCAGCCCGCATGCCGCACCAGCGCTGCCGCCACCACTCGACGGTTGTCAGTCGACGGTATCCATGTGGCAGCACAGTGGGGGATCGTACGGGCAGCACAAGGCCATTCATCACATGCGCTGTATCTGGTGCCCATCGCACAGGATCTGCATCCTCGTGCTACTTCTCGTGTACCCCGGTATATCTGGACTAGGGTCGCTGGGTCACGCTGCCCTGTGGTAGCGGGCACTGAACCTTCCAGAAGGAGGCAGAGTTGTGGCCCGACAGCGGGGACTGATGGCCGAGATCAATCGCCAGATCCAGCAGGACGCGAGACGTCGCGATCAGGCGCAGAGCCAGGCGTTACGTGAACACGACGCCGCCAAACGAAGGGCTGAGCAAGCTGCGCGAAAGGCGGAGCGGGCAAGAGTCCAGGCCGAGAGGGCGCACGCCGCCGAGAAGAAGAAGGCTGAGCAGGAGGCCAAGCGCCTCCACATCGAAGCGATGGAGGCCGAGGTGTCTGCCCAAAACGCGGAACTCGCTGCCACCTACGGAGAGATCGACAGCATCCTCGCTGACACACTCGAGGTCGAGGTCGACCTCGAAACGTTGCGCCGGGTTGTGGATCACACCATTCGAGCCGGGGCCGCTAGCCAGTCCCCCTCCCCGGCCTGATCCCATCAAGCCACCGCCTAGGCCCGAGTTCGTTGCGCCGGACGGTGAACCGAAGAAGCTCTCACTTGCGTTCGGCGCCAAGAAGATGTATGCCGCTGCGCTTGCCCAAGCACAGGCTGACCACGACAGGGACACCCGTTCATGGGAGGCGGAGGTCGCCAGCGTCCCATCGCGACAAGAGGAGCAGGATCGCGAGTATGAGGCCGCGGAGAACCTGCGCCTGCAGCAACTCGAGGCCGCGAAGGCGGCCTATGGCACCGAATGTCGGCAGCGCGAGGCCGAGGTTGCGGAATCGAATCGCGCCCTCGATCAACTCATCGCGAACCTCGGCTACGGGGTCGAAGACGCCGTCCAGGAGTATGTCTCGATTGTCTTGGGGAACTCGGTGTATCCAGACTCATTTTCGGTTGCGCACGAGTTCGGGTTCGACTCGACACATGGGGAGTTGACGTTGAAGGTCGCCGTACCCGGGCCCGCGGCGATGCCGAGCATCCGGCAGTTCAAGTACGTCAAGGCGCGCGACGAGATTGCCGAGACGCCTCTGACCCAGAAGGACCAGAGGGAGCGGTATGCGAACGCGGTCGCCCAGGTGGCCATCAGGACGTTGCATGAAATATTCGAAGCAGACCGGGCGGGGCGCATCCAGACGATTTCTCTCACGGTGGCCACGCAGGCGATCGATCCGGGGACTGGTCACATGACCGACATCCCGTTCATTGCAGTCGCATCGGACCGTGCAACCTTCGAACACCTCGATCTGTCGAACGTCGTGCCCTCGGCGACTCTGGCGCATCTGAAGGCCGCCGTATCGAAGAACCCGTTCGGGCTGGTCGCGATCGATCTATCGAAGGGAGTCCGGGGGTAACTCGGCCATGAGTGGTCAGGTGTTCAACCCTCCCCCGGGGTGGCCGAAGCCTCCCGACGGGTGGACCCCGCCAAGCGGTTGGAAGCCCGACCCGTCTTGGCCACCACCACCGCCCGGCTGGGAACTCTGGATCTCGCCCGACGTCGACGTCGACGCTCCGGCTCCACATCCACCAACCGCGACCGCAACCGAAGCGTCCACGGTCGCCGTGCCCTCAACTGGCGCCAGCGACACGCCTTCCACTCCCGCTCCCCGCACGCCATCGCCCGCAGCGCCACCGGCCTCGCACTCGGGCGACGACGAACACAACATCGATGTGCTCACTGAGGAACTACGGCGCCTACGCGCCGAAGTGGCGTCGCTCCGCGCCGACGCTTCCCTTGATGCCGATGACATCGTCGAACTCGACGACGAGCGTGTCCTCCAAGAGGTCGGCATCTACAACTACCACCACCCCCTGGAGAACGCTGAGCAGTACCGCTCCAAACTCGGTGCCATTAATCAGAGGATCAAGGAGATGGTGAAGGCCCGCGACGCGATTCTTGCCTCTGACATGTTCACGTACAACAACTCGCTCGCCAAGGGCCGCAAGATGACCGCCGACTTTTCGAAGCTGATGCTGAGGGCTTACAACGCCGAGGCCGACAACTGTGTTCGTGCGCTACGGGCCGGCAACATCGTCACCGCCAAGAAGCGGTTGGACAGAGCTCTCCAAGCCATCGCCAAACTCGGCGCCATGATGGAGATGCGTGTGAATCCCCGCTACCACGAACTCCGGTTCGAAGAACTGGAATTGACCTCTGACCACCTCATGAAAAAACAGGAAGAGAAGGAGGCCGCGCGAGAGGAGCGCGAGCGGCTCCGTGAGGAGCGACGGGCGGAGCAGGAACTTGCGGCTGAGCGTGAACGTCTCGACAAGGAGCGAGCCCACTATCTAGCTGCCCTCGAGGCGCTTCGTGCCAACGACGACGAGGGGGCGGCCGCCGACATGGAGCAGCGGCTGCGAGATGTCGACGCCGCGATCGCGCAGAACGACTATCGCGTCGCAAACATCCGAGCTGGATACGTCTACGTGATCAGTAACCCCGGCTCCTTCGGAAAGCGGATCGTGAAGATCGGAATGACACGACGCCTCGAACCCATGGACCGTGTCCGTGAACTCGGCGATGCCTCAGTGCCCTTCCCATTCGATGTGCACGCGCTGTTCTTCGCAGACGACGCCATTGCGGTGGAGCAGGAGTTGCACAAAGCCTTTGCGGAGGCGCGGGTGAATCGCGTTAACACACGCCGCGAATTCTTTTTTGCCACCCCCCTCGAGGTTCGAGAGGTGCTCGCGGAGAAGCTTGGTGCCCTTCTCGAATTCACCGAAGACCCCGAAGCGACGCAGTATCTCCAGAGCCGCAAGTATTGGCCAGCCGACGTAGCAGCCCACGGCCCCCTTCGCTAACAGCATTTCATGTGACCTGCACCTCTCGAACCCTGCGATGTGCCCGCTTGGGTGATCGTGCCCTGGCCAGGTCTCTTCCTCAGATGTACGTCCAAACTGATACAACGGGATACTGGTGTCCAAGCCAGCGCTGAAGAGCCTTAGCGGAATTTGCGGGAGGTGTTGTTGTGCTGCATGGGCAGTAGTCGGCGGCGGAGAGTGCCTGCCGAGCGGGAACGGTCGAGCAGGCGGTGCGAAACTGGAATGACGCGCTTGGCCGCGGGCGCGGTGAGAGCCGTGCCGAAGTGAGCGCTTGAGAAGGGGCAATACGTCACCGGTAGTTTGGGTATGACATTTGTCACAGCCGGGCGGATGACTCGCGTGCGTCGGCTCGACGAGGACGGTGAAGCCCGCTGACCTGCGGTTTTGATGGAACCCCCCAAGCCCGAACCCGTCGGAAACCCGAACCCGGATCCGTCCAGAAACGAGAGCAACATACATCTGTTGTTCTAATATCTCATAGAGCCTATAATATAACGACTGACAATCAAGACGCTACTCGCCGGCCGGCGACAACCGTGAGAACACTCGGGAGGGGGTGAGGAACCAATGGGAGGCGATCCGATGCGGGAAGCTCCGATGGGTGAGTGGGCGGTGCTGGCCGAGTGGCAGCGTGCACCGGTCTCGCTGCGGGGAGTCGACCTCGCTGTGCTGCGCGAGCGTTTGCGTCTCGTCGGGCGGGCGAGGGCGTCGCTGGCGGCGTTCGAGGCCGGCCTCGTTGGCGAGATCGCCCGCCAGGAAGGCGAGGCTCAAGCCGAGGAGATCCTGCGCCGCGACCAGAAGCGCTCACTGGGCGGCGCCCGCAAAGCTGTCAAGACCGCGGCGCAACTGGAATGGATGCCCGGCGTGGCGGAGAAACTCGCCGACGGGGCCATCACCCCCGAAGCCGCGAGCCTGATCGCCGAAGCCGCCAAGGAGACCGCTGTCGACCAGAACTTCCTACTCGCGGCCGCCGAGAAGGAGGCCGACGATCTGTTCCGGCGCACCCTCAAACGCCACGTCAACGAGCAGACCAGCGAGGAGGAACTCCAGGCGCGCCGCGAGCGCCAGCGTCGCCGGCGCCGCGCCTCGATCAGCGAACAGTCCGACGGCATGTTCCACCTCTTCGCCAGCCTCGACCCCCTCGCCGGCGCCCGGGTGCGCGCCGCACTGGTCACCAAGTCCGACGAACTGTTCCACCAAGAGGACCCCAAGGACCGCGCGACCGCCCCGCAGCGCTTCGCCGACGCGCTCGAGCAACTCGTCTGCAACAGCGACGGCGCCGGTGCGCCGGCGGGTGTCGAGTTGATCGTCCTCGCCGACTACGACTTGGTCCACGAGCGGATCTGGAACGCCCGCTTGACCGACGGGACTCGCCTCACCGAAGCCGAGACGCTGGCGGTGGCCTGTGACGCCAAGATCCTGCCGGGCATCTTCAACAAACACACCGGCAACCTCCTCCTGGGACGCTCCCAGCGCAAGATCTCCAAACGGCTCCGCAAACGCCTCATCGCACGCGACGGCGGCTGCATCGGCTGCGGCGCCCACGAGAAGATCTGCCAAGGCCACCACGTCGACCACTGGTGCGACGACGGCGAAACCAGTTACGAGAACACCTGCCTACTCTGCTGGCGCTGCCACCACATCAGAGTCCACCGCCACGGCGAACAAGTCATCCGACACCCCGACGGCACCTACACCCTCGCACCACCGGTCGACAGCCGTGCTCGCGCCGGGCCGGCAGGCGCGGGACAGGCAACCCGCCCCAACCCGGCAGCCCGGCACGAACCTGGAGGCGAAACCCCCGCCGTGGGGGGTCAGGTCGTTGGCCACCCCAAGCCGCGCCGGCACGAACCCGGACACCCGCGCGAACACCACCCACCGACCAGCGGCCACCGACGCGGGCCGCCCGACACCCCTGAACCGAGCCCAACCAGTCCTGCGAGCCTGCCGTTCCCGGCTTCCAGCAAGGCCACAGCGCCCCAAGCCGAACACTGAAGGACATCCCGGACCGCAGGACAGACGACTCCGGCCCCCGCCGGAATGACGGCGTGATCTTTGCCGAAACGGCACACGAGGACGGTGATGCCGGGGGCCGGCGCAGGAGGCCATTCCGAGGCCGCCGGAGCGCCACCGGCGTCGCCGCCCGGACCGCCGCCCGATGGATTCCGGCCTGCGCCGGAATGACTGGGGAGGCGGTCTGCGGCGGCACCCGTACGCCCCAGAACGATGCCAAGCCGGGCGTGAGTTCTTCCTCGCAGGCGTGGCGAGTCGTAACGTGCCAAGAGAGCGGCGAGCGGGCGAGGGGAATCGAACCCCCGTCATCAGCTTGGAAGGCTGAGGTTCTACCGTTGAACTACGCCCGCGGTGCTGATCAGGCTAGCGACGGCGTCCCCCAACCCTGCCTGTGCCGGACGGGTCCGCACCACGAGGACTGTCGCGGCTCCCGCCTGCTGGGGCGGCAGCCTCTCGGCAACCCCGGACCGCAAGACCGACCCCGCCCTTAGACTTTTCGACGTGGAGAGCACTCTGGCTATGGCAGCCGACGGCAAGGTCAGGATCTCGATCCGGGTCGACCTGCATGAGATGGACCAGGCCGAGGAGGCCGCCTTCCGGAGGCTCGCCCGCGAGGTGCGCCTCCCGGGATTCCGCCCCGGCCGGGCGCCTCGGCAGGTTCTGGAGGCCCGGCTGGGCGCCGGGTACATCCGGGCCGAAGCCATGCAAGACGCCCTTCCCGACTACTACAGCCAGGCCGTGGTGCGCCACGACGTGGACGTGATCGCCCCACCCGAGATCGACATCACCGCCGGGCAGGACGACGGACCGGTGACCTTCGACGCACTCGTCGAGGTGCGTCCGGTGGTCAGCGCCGACGGCTACGAGGCGCTGACGGTCGAGATTCCCAGCCCGTTGCCCACCGATGACGAGATCAACGCCCAGATCGACGCGTTGCGCGCCCAGTTCAGCGAACTCGAGACCGTCAACCGGCCCGCTGTCGACACTGACCACGTGACCATCGATGTGGTCGGCAGCCACAACGGGGACGAGGTGGAGGGGCTGACCGTGTCCGACTACACCTACGAGGTGGGTTCCGGCGCGGTCGTTGCGGAGATCGACGAGAACCTGCGCGGCGCCCGGGCCGGCGACATCCTGGAGTTCAACGCCGCCCATCCCGACCCGTCCGAGGAGGGGCTCCTGCGCTTCCGCATCCTCGTCAAGGAGGTGCAGGCGCGGATCCTGCCCGACCTCGACGACGACCTTGTCCAGTCGGCCAGCGAGTTCGAGACGGTCGCCGAGTTTCGCGACGACATCACTGAGCGTCTCTCGGACGCTAAGCGAGCGCAGGTCCGGATGCTGCTGCGCGAGCGCGTTTCAGAGGCGGTCGCCGGTCTTGTCGTGGCTGACTTGCCCGAGGCCCTCGTTACCGCCGAGGTCGACCGCCGCCTCGGCGATCTCCAACAAATGTTGGCGAGCCAGAACGGTGACCTGGAGGGCTACCTGGCTGCCACCGAGCAAACCACCGAAGAGCTTCGGGAGCAGATGAGCGAGGGCGCCGAGAAGAGCGTGCGCCTGGATCTCGGGTTGCGAGCGGTGGCCGACGCCGAGGCTCTGGATACCGACGATGCCGACCTGCAGGCCGACGCCGACCGCACCGCCGAGCGGATGGAACTCGACCCTGCAGAGGTTCGCGAACGGCTGGATCGCAGCGGCGGCTGGTCCACACTGCGGGCCGAGCGCCGCAAGGCGATGGCTCTCGACTGGCTGATGGATCACACCACGGTGATCGACCCCGATGGCGTTCCCGTCGCCCGCGAATTGCTCGCAATACCACAGCCGGACCTGGCCGGCGGAGACGAGGAGGATGGGGGATTCGACGAGGACGAAGTCGACACCTTCGACGACGACCTCGATCTCGATGAACTGATCGACCTCGACGCCGAGGGCGAGTCCGGCCTCGACGATGCGCCGCAGGACGAGGCCGAGACCGTATCCTCCACAGAGGGCAAGCCCGCCCGCCGTCGTCGCTGGATCCCGAGGCACTAGGAGTCACCTACCCGTGACCGCACCCCGCAACTACCTGGTCCCGACGGTCATCGAGCAGACGTCTCGCGGCGAGCGGGCGTTCGACCTGTTCTCCCGCCTGCTGAAGGAGCACATCGTCTTCCTCGGCACGCCGATCGACGACACCATCGCCAACCTCACCTGCGCCCAGTTGCTGCACCTCGAGTCGGAGAACCCGGACAAGGACATCAGCCTCTACATCAACTCGCCCGGCGGCGACATCAACGCGCTGTTCGCCATCTATGACACGCTGCAGTACATCCGCCCCGACGTGACCACCATCTGCTTCGGCCAGGCCGCCTCGGCTGCGGCGGTCCTGCTGGCCGCCGGTACGCCCGGCAAGCGGCTGGCACTGCCGCACTCGCGCATCCTGATCCATCAGCCCTACGCCGGGGCGCACGGCCAGGTCTCCGACATCGAGATCGCCAGCCGGGAGATCCAGCGCCTCAAGGTGCAACTCGAGGAGATCCTGGCCCGCCACACCGGCCAGAGCCTCGAGCGGATCCAGGGCGACACCGACAGGGACTTCGTCATGACCGCTGCCGAGGCGAAGCAATATGGGATAATCGACGAGATCATCGAGTCCCGCGGGCTCACCGCAGACGCCGGCGGGTCGCCGCGGATCAGCGCCGTACCCTAAGCAGAGGCAGTTTCGGCACCGTGACAACCGCCACGAGCAGCAGGAGGAGGACTGTTGGCCAAGCTGGGTGAGGGCGAACTCCTCAAATGCTCCTTCTGCGGGAAAACCCAGAAGCAGGTCAAGAAGCTCATTGCCGGCCCGGGCGTGTACATCTGCGACGAGTGCATCGACCTGTGCAACGAGATCATCCGCGAGGAGCTCGAACCGCCCGAGGTCCCCATGGGGGACCTGCCCAAGCCGTCGGAGATCTTCGAGTTTCTCAACGACTACATCGTCGGCCAGGAGCGGGCCAAGAAGATCCTCTCCGTGGCGGTCTACAACCACTACAAGCGCCTCCAGATCGGCTCGGCGGGCGGCGGCGAGGAGGTGGAACTCGCCAAGTCCAACGTGCTGCTCATCGGGCCCACGGGCTGTGGCAAGACCCTCATGGCCCAGACCCTGGCGAAGATCCTGAACGTGCCGTTCGCCATCGCCGACGCCACGGTCCTCACCGAGGCCGGCTACGTGGGCGAGGATGTCGAGAATATCCTGCTGAAGCTCATCCAGGCCGCCGACTACGAGGTCAAGCGGGCTGAGACGGGCATTATCTACATCGACGAGATCGACAAGATCGCTCGCAAGAGCGAGAACCCCTCCATCACCCGGGACGTGTCCGGTGAGGGTGTGCAGCAGGCGCTGCTGAAGATCCTCGAGGGCACCACCGCCTCGGTGCCACCGCAGGGCGGGCGCAAGCACCCGCACCAGGAACTGATCCAGATCGACACCACCAACATCCTGTTCATCTGCGGCGGGGCCTTCGCCGGGCTCGACACGATCGTGGAGAGCCGGGTCGGCCGCAAGGGCGTCGGGTTCGGCGCTGACGTGCGACCGTTGGAGGAGAAGAATCTGGGCGAGCTCTACGGCAAGGTGCAGCCGGAGGATCTGCTGCGATTCGGCATGATCCCCGAACTGGTCGGGCGGCTGCCGGTGGTGGGCGCTGTGTCGAACCTGGAGCAGGACGCCCTCGTGCGCATCCTCGTCGAGCCCCGGAACTCCCTGACCAAGCAATACCAGAGGAAGTTCGAGTACGAGAACGTCGAGTTGGAGTTCACGGAGGATGCCCTCGAAGCCGTCGCCGACGCGGCCATGGCGCGCGGCACCGGAGCCCGCGGTCTGCGGGCCGTCATGGAAGAGGTGCTCCTGGACCTCATGTTCGACCTTCCGGGACGCTCCGACATCGAGCGCTGCGTTATCGACGCGGACACCGTCCAAGCCAACGCCAACCCCACGCTCGTGCGGCGTCTGCGGCCGGCCGAAGCGTCCCGGCGCGCTGCTTCCTGAGGTTGCGGTAGCTAAAGTCCCGCCTCATCCGAACCGTCACTGAGATGTCCCACGACGCCGTGGCGCGGCCGCCCAGCCGTCGATGACGCTGCGTGAAGCCGTGGCGTGGCTTGATCGCCACGTCAACCTCGAGGCCACCGCAGGCAAGGTTCGCGGGCTGTCCCTCGAGCGCATGCGCTCGCTGGCGGCGGCGCTGGGCGATCCCCAGCGCGACTTCCCCGCGGTCCACATCACCGGCACCAACGGGAAGGGTTCCACGGCGCACCTGCTCAGCCGGCTGTTCGCGGCGCGGGGCCTGCACGCCGGCACCTACACAAGCCCCCACGTCAGCAGTCTGAACGAGCGCATACAACTGGCCGGCCGACCCATCGAGGACGACGTGCTGGCAGAGTTGCTCGCGGACGTTCGGCGGGTGATCGAGGCCACGGATCTTGAACCCTCGTGGTTCGAGATCATGACCGCTGCTGCGCTGCGCTGTTTTGCCGATGCCGCTGTCGACGTGGCCGTGGTGGAGGTGGGCAAGCTGGGCCGCTACGACGCCACCAACGTCGTGGACGGAGAGGTGGCGGTCGTCACGAACGTGGGGGAGGACCACACCGACGGCGGCCCGGGGTGGCGAGCGGCGGTGGCATGGGAGAAGGCCGGCATCGTGAAGCCGGGTACCACGCTGGTGCTCGGCGAGACGGACCCGGACCTGCGCGACGTGTTCTGCGAGGCCGGACCCTCCCGGACGCTGCTGCGGGGTGAGGACTTCGACTGCGTCCGCAACGATCTCGCCGTGGGGGGCCGGATGCTGGACATCTCGGCGGGCGGCCGCTACGAGGATGTGTTCCTGGAACTACACGGGCGACACCAGGGTGACAATGCCGCGCTGGCATTGGCCGCGGGCGAGGCGTTCTTCGATGCGCCGCTGCCCGCCGACGTGGTGAGTGAGGCTTTCGCCGACGCCGGCCTCCTGGGGCGCCTCGAGATTGTCGGACGGGGGCCGCTCGTCGTGGTCGACGGAGCGCACAACCCCGATGGCGCCTCCGCCGCCCGCAGCGCTCTCGAGGAAGACTTTGCCGGTGCGTCTCGCACGTTCATGGTGATGGGCATGATGCGCGAGCGGGATCCGCTGCGCATGTTCACCGAGATCGGCGCCAGCGGCTGCGAGTTGCTCGTGACCACCACGGCGCCCTCGCCCCGCGGCATCCCGGCCGTTGATCTGGCTCGAGCCGCGGCCGAGGCGGGAATCCGGTGCGAACCGGTCATCGACCCCGCCGCCGCCGTCCGGTATGCGAAGGGACTCGCGGCGGATGGCGACTTGGTCTTCGTCACAGGTTCTCTCTACGTGGCAGGAGCCGCCCGCAACGCACAAACGACCGAGTCCGCCACCACCTGGAGCTTCTAGGATCGCACGGCCCGACTGTCTGCAACGAACACGGGAGGCGGGGACGCCGGTGGCCGGCGCCGGCGCGATTTCGCCGGACGCGCCGCCGACGGCGACCGGTGGCCCCGCCGGGCAACTGCGGAACCGGACACGGCGACTGCCGCAGGTAGCCTGACTCGGTCCCCGGGCGGGGTGAGTCGGAGCGAATCGGAGCGGGAACGATGGGTGCAACGCTGGTTCTGTGCAAGCCGGACGCTGTCGAGCGTGGGCTTGTCGGCGAGATCCTGACGCGTTTCGAGCGCAAGGGCCTGCGTATCGCGGCCGCCCGGCTGGTGCTCATCGATGCCGATCTCGCGGCGCGCCACTACGCGGAGCACGTCGAGCGGCCCTTCTATCCCGAGTTGAGGGACTTCATCGGTCGCTCGCCGGCGCTGGCCCTCGTGCTGGAGGGACCCGACGACACGTACGCCATCGTGCGCACCCTGATGGGGCCGACCAATCCGGCAGCGGCGCCGCCCGGCACGATCCGCGGAGACCTCGGCCTCGAGGTCACCGAGAACCTCGTGCACGGCAGCGACAGTGAAGCCTCCGCGGCGCGGGAGATCGCCCTCTTTTTCCCTGACCCGGAGTTGTGAGCGCCGTGTCGCTGCAGGCGCCGCGGGGCACGCGAGACATCCTGGCGCCAGACTCCACGAGACTGCGCGCGCTGACGCAGGCCTTCGCCGCGGAGTCCGAGCTGGCGGGATACGGCCAGGTCGTATCGCCGATGTTCGAGCAGATCGAGGTGTTCCGCCGGGTGGGGGAGCAGACCGACATTGTCTCCAAGGAGATGTACCACTTCCGCGACCCCGGCGACCGTCACCTGGCGCTGCGCCCCGAGTTGACGGCCTCGCTGGCCCGTGCCTTCGTCCAACACCGACCGCCGGTCCCCTGGAAGGTCTGGTACGAGGGTCCGCAGTTCCGCTACGAGAAACCACAGGCCGGCCGCTTCCGGCAGTTCAACCAGGTGGGAGCGGAGCTGTTCGGCAGCGATGACGCGCAGGCCGACGTCGAGGTGATCGCTCTGGCTTGGAGGTTCTGCGCTGCCCTGGGGCTGCGGCGGGTGCGTCTGGTGGTCAACTCGCTCGGCGACCGCGCCGACCGCGACGCCTACCTGGCGGCGCTGGCCGGCTACTTCGGTGGGCGGGCGGACGAACTCTCGGCGCAGGGTCGGGTGACCCTGGAACGCAACCCGTTGCGGTTGCTCGACTCCAAACGCCCGGAGGACCGGGCCGTTGTGGCCGGCGCTCCCGCGATCGACGACTATTGGAGCCCCGCCGCCGCCGAGCATTTCGAGGCGGTGCTGGCCGGACTGGCTGCGTTGGGCGTTCCCGCCGACCGCGACCGCCTGCTCGTGCGCGGGCTGGACTACTACCGGCGGACCGCCTTCGAGTTGGCCAGTGACGCCTTGGACGGGGCGCAGGACGCGGTGGGCGGCGGCGGTCGCTACGACGGCCTGGTCGCCGATCTCGGCGGTCCGGAGACCCCAGGCGTCGGCTTCGCCCTGGGCGTGGACCGCCTCCTACTGGCCTGCGACTCCGAGGGGGTGTTCCCGGCGCCGCCCACAGTTGCGGACGTGTTCGTGGTGGACGTCACCGGCGGCGCCGAGGCCACACTCCTCGCCGAGGAACTGCGCCGTGGTGGGGTTCGTGCTGAGCGGGCCTTCGGGGGGCGCTCGATGAAGGCGCAGATGAAGTCCGCCGACCGCTCGGGAGCTCGCTGGGCCGTACTCGTGGGCCCTGACGAAGTCGCCGACGGCGTCGTCTCGCTGCGGGAAATGCGCGGCAGCAAGGCCGGCGGCGGGACAGGGGTCCAGTCGCGGCACGCCCGCGGCGATATCGTCGCCGAGTTGGCTGCCCGACTGGCAGTCGAGGAGGGGAGCGCACAATGAGCGATCCGCGCGGGCTGCGCACCGCCTACTGCGGCGAACTACGCGCCGCCGACGCCGGCAGGGAGGTGGCCGTCTGCGGCTGGGTGGATCGACGCCGCACCCACGGCGAACACCTCGCCTTCCTGGACGTGCGCGACCACACGGGCGTCGTGCAGTGCGTCGTGGACGAGCGCATCGATGCTCGCAGCGAGTATGTCGTGCGCATCAGCGGCGTGGTGCGGGAGCGTCCCGAAGGCACGTCCAATCCCGCCCTGGCCACCGGCGAGGTGGAGGTCGGCGACTGCACTGTCGAGATCCTTACGCGGTCCGAGCCGCTGCCGGTTCCGCTGCACGGCGACGTGGACGAGAACCTTCGGCTGCGCTACCGCTATCTCGACCTGCGCCGCGAGCGCATGCAGCACAACCTCCGTACCCGCGCGCGCGTCAACACCGCCATCCGCGAGGCCATGGACGCCCAGGGTTTCGTGGAGATCGAGACCCCCATGCTCGTGGCCTCCACGCCGGAAGGCGCACGGGACTTCGTGGTGCCGTCCCGGCTGCATCCGGGCGACTTCTACGCTCTGCCCCAGAGCCCGCAACTGTTCAAGCAACTCTGCATGGTGGGCGGCCTCGACCGCTACTACCAGATCGCCCGCTGCCTGCGCGACGAGGATCTGCGCGCGGACAGGCAGTTCGAGTTCATGCAACTCGACGCCGAGGTCGCCTTCGTGGGTGCCGACGAGGTGATCGACTTCATCACCACGGCGGTCAGCCACACCGTCGAAGCGGTGACCGGCGCCCCACTGGGAGAGGTGCCGATCATCACCTGGGACGAGGCCATGGAGCGCTACGGCAGCGACAAGCCCGACATCCGCTTCGGCATGGAGTTGATCGAGTGCACCGATCTGTTCGCCGAGACGCAGGCCAGGGTTTTCAAGGTGCCGTGCGTGAAGGGCATCTGCGTGCCCGGCGGCGCCGGCATGGGCCGCAACCGGATCGACGAACTGACCGCTAAGTGCAAGCGCTGGGGCGCCAAGGGTCTGGCCTGGTTCCGGCTGGGCGAAGCCGACGCGGACGGTGTGCCGGAACTCGACGGAGCGCTCACGAAGTTCATGTCGACCGGCGAGCAGGCGGCTCTGCCGGAGCGCCTCGGCGCGGCAACCGGCGACATGATCATGCTCATCGCCGATGAGCGGCGGCTCGCCAACCGCGTGCTCGGTCTCCTGCGCCTCGAGTTGGGGCGCCCGCCGGTGAACGAGGGCGGCCTGGCGCCGCTTTGGGTCGTGGAGTTCCCGCTGTTCGAGGACATCGACGAGGCGGGGAACCCCCGGCCCGCCCATCACCCCTTCACCATGCCCCACCCCGACGATCTGGACTACCTGGTGCGGGGCGGCGGCAAGTCGCTGCTTCAGGTGCGTTCGCAGGCCTACGACCTGGTGATCAACGGCTGGGAGTTGGGCTCGGGGAGTGTGCGGATCCACGACGCCGCCATCCAGAAGCAGGTGTTCGCCACTCTCGGGATCGACGACGACGAGGCCGAGCGCCGCTTCGGCTTCCTGCTGGAGGCCTTCGGCTACGGGGCGCCTCCCCACGCCGGGTTCGCCTTCGGCATCGATCGGCTGGCCGCGCTGCTGGCGGGGGAGGAGAACATCCGCGAGGTCATCGCCTTCCCGAAGACCCAGTCGGGCTCGGACCCGCTCACCGGCGCCCCCGGTCCGGTCGATCCTGCCCACCTCGCCGAACTGGGCCTGCGCCTGCGCCCGAGCTGAGACCAGGCACCCGGCATCAATTCGGCGGAACGCCGCTGATGAGGTGGCGAGTGCTGAGGTACCGGGCAGCGCCGACCGGAAATATTCGCCAGACTCGTAGCTGATGGCCGACAGCCTCTTCGCCGATCGAGCCCGCCGCGATCTGCGGCGCCGGCAGCCCCTCGCGGCTCGCCTGCGTCCCCGAACCCTCGACGGCATCGTCGGGCAGGATCACCTGCTGGGGCCGGGCGCCCCGCTGCGCCTGCTGATCGAGGCCGACCAGGTGTCGTCGCTGGTGCTGTGGGGGCCGGCGGGCACCGGGAAGACCACCGTCGCCGAGGTCATCGCCGCCACCACCGCCAAGGCGTTCGTGGCGCGCAGTGCCGTGTCGGCCACGGTGAAGGACGTGCGCGCCGAGCTGGCGGCGGCCGAGCAGCGCCTCGGCGAGCAGGGCCAGGGCACCATCCTCTTCCTCGACGAGGTGCACCGCTTCAACAAGGCTCAGCAGGACGCCCTGCTCCCGGCGGTCGAGTCGGGCCTGATCGTGCTGGTGGGAGCCACCACCGAGAACCCCTACTTCGAGGTGAACCCACCCCTGCTGTCCCGCTCGGCGCTGTTCCGGCTGCATCCCCTCGATGACGGTGCCCTGAAGGTGTTGCTGCAGCGCGGTTTGGAGGAGACCGGGGCCACCGCTGATCCCGATGCATTGGAGCACCTCGTGGCGCGGGCGGGTGGCGACGGTCGGGCCAGCCTCGGCGCCCTGGAGGTGGCGGTGGCTCTCGCCGGCCAGCGGGGCGAGCCGCCGGAGGTGCGCCTCTCCGACGCCGAGGCTGCTGTGGATGCCGCCGCCATGGGCTACGGCGTCGACGACCACTACGACGTGGCGAGCGCCTTCATCAAGAGCATCCGCGGCTCGGACCCCGACGCCGGCCTGTACTGGCTGGCCCGGATGCTGGAGGCCGGTGAGGACCCCCGCTTCATGGCCCGTCGCCTGGTGATCCTGGCGTCGGAGGACGTGGGGATGGCCGACCCGCAGGGAGTGCTCGTGGCCGACGCCGCCGCTCGGGCCGTTGAGTACGTGGGGTTGCCTGAGGCGGCCCTGAACCTGGCGCACGCGGTCGTGTACCTGGCCACGGCTCCCAAGTCCAACAGGGTGACGGTCGCATTGGGCCGGGCCCGAGCCGATGTGCGCGACCGCCGGGGTGAGGTGCCGCCGCACCTGCGAGACGCCCACTACGCCGGTGCGAAGGGTCTGGGCCACGGCGAGGGCTACGAGTATCCCCACGACGACCCCCAGGGCTGGCGTCCCCAGCAATACCGCCCCGCCGAGGTGCGCGGCAACGTGTACTACGAGCCGTCGCCGCACGGCGTCGAACAGGAGATCCACGACCGCTGGCGCCGCACCCGCCTCGAACCACCTTCCCCGCACGTGCCCGAGGAGCCCGAGCAGTGATTGTGGTGGCCACGAGGCTGCAGCTGCGGGGTTGGCGACACCTGCGGCACTTCTTCGGACTCAACGGCGACATCAAGGCCCAGCTACGGGTGACGCCGGGAGCGGTCCGCTACCGGCGCAGAGCCAATTTCCTGCGGCTGCAGTTCTTCACGCAATCCATCTGGCGGGACGCCACCGCCCTCGACGACTTCGTGAGATCCGGCGCCCACCTGCACTCGATGGTCGTCTTCGAGAAGATCGCCGACCGCGACGCCTCGGCGTTCCTGCGATGGGAGGCGCCGGCTCGGAAGTTCCCGACATGGCGCGAGTCCAGAAGACGCCTCGCCGGACCCGATGTGAACCGCCCGGGGGTGTTCAGCCCCATCGGAAGAGCCGCACGGCGAGTGTTGAGCACAGCGCTGTCGTGCCGGCGAGCACGATGATGCCGAGCGTCCAGTTGGGCGAGACGTCCGCTATCCAGGCGCCCTGCAGCAGTTCGACGGCCCAAGTCAGCGGCAGGCCTTTCGCGACTGCCCGCAGCGACTCCGGGAGCAGAGCCGAAGGCATGGTGGATCCGGAGACGAAGATCATCGGGAAGTACACAAGGCTTGCGACGAGCACTGCGGTGCGCTCGCTCGCAGCCCATGATGCGATGAGTAGGCCGATCGAGTAGATCGACAGCACCGACAGGGCGAGCAGCGGCAGGAATATCGCCCAGTTCGCGGCCAGCGTCAGATCGAAGAAGATTGCCCCGACGAACACGAGCAGTCCGATGCCGACCAGCGTGAGCAGGACGTTCACGATCAACTGCGCCAGCAGCAAATTGAGGGGACTGATTGGCGTGAGCCGAAGGCGGCGCAGCACGCCGCGATCGCGGTACTCGGCCAACGTCAGCGGCAGGCTCATGAGTCCGGTGACGGCGACCACGAGCGCCATGTACGCCGGGACGGTCACGTCCACCGTGCCCAAACCGCCGAAGAGATCGTTGCCCTCATTGCCATAGGCGCTGCCAAAGATGACCAGCATCATCACAGGGAAGGCGAGCGAGAAGAATACCGTCGGGAACGACCGCAGGAGGCGGAGTCCCTCAAAGCGGCACGCCTCAAGAAACACCGCTGGTCCCTTCGGGCGCCTGACCGGTCAGAGACAGGAAGGCGTCTTCCATGTTTGGCGGTCGGTGCCGGATGCGGTCCGGGTCCCCGCCCTGCGCCGCCACGACCTCGCGCAGTCTGCGGTACCCCTCGCCCGGCGTACCGCGCACGACGACGCGCCGCCCTTGCCGTGTGGCCGAGGCAATGCCGGTGATCTCAGTCAGCGCATCGAGCGCGACCAGTGTTGCAAGCTCCTCGTCGAGCACGAAGCAGTGCGAATCGGCGCACATCTCGATGAGATCACGCACCGAACCCCGGGCGCGGACGCTCCCGTGCGTGAGGAGGATCACCTGATCGCACAACTCCTCGATCTCGTCCATGGAGTGGGACGTGAGTACGAGCGAGATCCCGGAATCGTTGAGCGTTCTCAGCAGCCCCCAGGTTGATCGGCGCCCTGCCGGGTCGAGTCCTGTGGTCAGCTCGTCGAGCAACAGCAGTTCGGGACGCCCGAGGAGGGCGAGGACAAGGGCAAGCCTTTGACGCTCGCCACCCGAGAGGTCACTCACATACGACTTCCGCTCGCCACTCAACTCGAAGCGATCGAGCAGTTCGTCGACCGGCCACGGATCGTCGTAGAAGCTCGAGAACAACCTACAGAGTTCGCTGAGCCGTGCTCGCGTCGGGAACGAGCTGTCCTGCAGTTGCACCCCGACCCGCTTCGCGAGCTCGACGCGGGACCTCTCAGGGTCGCGGCCGAACACAGTGACCTCGCCGCCCGATCTCTTCCTCAGGCCCTCAATGCACTCCACGAGTGACGTCTTGCCGGCGCCGTTGGGCCCGATGATGCCCAGAATCTCGCCAGCCGACAGATCGACATCCACTTCGCGGACGCCGTACTTGGCGCCATAACGCACGCTCACCCCGCGAGCCCGGATCGGAGGCGGCGTCTCAGCGGTCATCCCGGCACCCCACCCCTCCCCGACACCGACGAACAAGTCCCCATGGCATAGTCGCGAATCGAACAATCAAACATCACGAGCAACCTTGGCCCCCACAGCAGGCAAGCCAGCTTACCGACCCCTCGATAATCAGGCGGATTCGATTCAATCTCAGGCGAACACCAGGAGTGTTCAAGTGTGGCTCAGGTAGAGACTTCGGCGCCCATTTACACTCGATGGTCGTCTTCGAGGAGATCGCCGACCGCGACGCCTCGGCGTTCCTGCGATGGGAGGTGCCGGCTCGGAAGTTCCCGGCTTGACGCGAGGCCAGAGCACGCCTCGTCAACCACGACATGCGCTGATCGCCTCGGGCCGCCTGCGGCCGGTCCCGTCCGGGCGGCCGCGGTTGCTGCACGAGCGGTGCCTCATCACCGGGTGGCTGCGGCAACAACTCACTGCGACGACGATGGGGAAGAGCAGCCGCATGACGTCCCCCGGGGTGGCGGTTCCATGCCCGCCGCGCGGGGTGCGCTGCACCACATGCAATGAGTCGTCACTCGACGACACCGAACAGGAGCCGGACACCGGCTGGTGCGGGCTAAGTCGTGTTACGAACCGCTGATCGACTTGACCACGGCCAGCGTGACGCGACGAACGATTCCACTTGGCAGGAATTCCCTGATCTCGCCATCGGGGAGCCTTGCGATCCACCTGTCCGCTTTGGGTAGCGGGAGGGTGAATTCCGCGACGCCAGGGGATTGCGAGTCGTCCCTCGTCCATCTTCGATAGCCGGACGGATCGGGGATGGACCAGAAGATGGACGGGCCGGCACCGAGCGCCTGCCACTGCTGCATCTCGAAACTTCGATAGCCGGTCCAGGCTAGGTAACGGCTGGATTGGTGGCCGGGAATCGCGGCTTCGAGGCGGAACAACCAGGACTCGCTTACTGGTTCCCCTCGCGACAGCGCTGCATAGTCGTCGACTGAGAGCTCGTAGTCGTACCAGCGCGTGAAGACCTGCCCCATGTCGCCGAGCGCGGCCTTGAGGTCATCGTTCACCAATGAGAAGAGGAGACGGAGGGTGTTGTTCCAGATCGCCACTTGGCGCTCCTGAGCCTTCCGCAACTCGGCTCGGGCGAGATCGTAATCCTGCTGGGTCGCTGCGGCGCGCTCAAGGCCCCGCAGAGCATCATCCGCCCGCGCCAGGATCAGTCCGGCGATTGGCTCGAGGTCCCCCCCGCAGTCGGAATCGGCCAAGGCCTCGTAGTACCTCGGCCGGTCCTTCTTGCTGATGATGACAGGGGGTAGGCCGGCCCGGATCAACTCCAGGCTCATGACTGCTCGTGCGGTCCTGCCGTTCCCGTTGATGAACGGATGGATATGCGTGAGCCACGTGTGCAGCACGATTGCCCGGAGGAGGGCGGAAGCCCCAGCGTTCTTGCTCGACCATCCCTCGTAATCCTCCATTGCGGAGATGACCTCTTGCCACGATGCGACGGGGACATGCGGAGATCCCGCGATCAGGACGGGTTCCGATCGAAATAGGCCAGCAGAGGTAGCACCGCCCAGAATCAACGCGTGCAGTTCCTTCACCTGTCCTATGTCCGTCGGAGCCTGCTCGCGAGCCAGCTCCTCCAGTCGGTCCAAGGCCTTCGAGAGATTGACCGCGTCGAGCACGTATTCCGGGTCGTGCCCAGTGATCGTGATGCCCTGCTCGACTGCCAACTTGGTCTCGTGGACGGTGAGGGTGCTCCCCTCGATTGCGTTTGACTCGGCAATCTCCTCGAAACGCCTGTCGCCGAAGTAGGTCCGCAGGGTTTGCTCGGAGAGTCGTCCTTGGTCGCGAAGCAGGTCTGCGCGTTGTTGAAGCCTCGCAGCCTCATCGAGCACCCATCGGCCGGTTTTCTCGATGCTGTAGGGGCTGTCGGCAAGATCGATCGTCATAGCGAGCCCCTCGAATGCTGGCCCGGCCGGGTCGCGGGCGAGGGGCTACTCGTCCCGGCCGGATGCTGTCTCACACTACCGGCGAGCGTGTCTCACGCTGCCGATGCTTCCCGCTCGCTCGTGGACGATGTCTGGCCGCCCACTGCGGTTCCGGGAGCAATGTATCCCCAAGATATATTGACTGTGTCAATACGTTCCCGAATAAACCCGAACAGGCGTTGCGAGTGTCGCACCAGCTTGCTCGGGTACGGGTACCGGTCACTGGCCTCTGCTTCGGCGGGGTTGGTCTTCCCCGACCGGCTTGTCGGCTCGGCCGACCCAAAGCCGGCCACGATGCGCACCTCGGGGAGCGACCGATGACCGATCTTGACCTTTCGGACTCCAGGACCGCCGCGGACGCGGCCGCGCAGATCATTTCGTCCTTCGACAAGTCGCTGGCTGGATTGCAGGCGCTGGACGGTGAGCGTCTGGAGGAACGGTTGCGGCTCGTGGGGCGCTGTGAGTCCCGGCTGGCTGCGGTGAAGGCCGAGACGATCACCGCGCTGGCCCGTCGTGATGGCGAGGCGCGGGCAGCGGATGTGATGCGTAACGATTTGAAGCAGTCCCGGGGCTCAGCGAAGCGGCAGGTGAAGGAGGCGGGTCAGCTTGCCGGAGTGCCGAGCACGGCTCGGGCATTGGCCGAGGGGGTGATCACGCCGCAGCATGCGCGCCTGATCGCCGAGGCCGCCGAGCAGGCACCGGAGGGGGCCGATCGATGAGCGCGAGTTGTTGGCGGCAGCCGAGGAGGAGCCGGCAGATCTGTTCGGCCGGACGGTGCGTGATCACCTCAACGAGCGCAGCGGCGACGGCTTGGCGGACGCGTTGGAGGTGCTCGTCACCCGGGAGGGCAAGGGCAAGGGTGGATCTCAGGGCGTCGACCTGCTCCTCATCGCCGACACTCATAATGGTTGGGCTCGCGGCTTGGGGCGGGTCTGACGGTCGATACACGCTCCAACATCCGGAGCGCACGCGGAACGGCACGGGGTCCGAGGTCAATGCCACGGACGTCTACCAGCCCATGCGCTGCTGATATCGATGCACGCCATTCGGCCGCCGGGGAGACGTGCAGATATCCTTGATGATCGTTCCTGACGGTGGCAATCCAGGTAGTGCCGATCTGAGGAGGTGCTGGCCGACGTGTTCCGACGTGACCACGATCGACGAATCTTCGACCCGTGCACCGCGCAGGAGACGTAGCACCGTCGTGAGTGAGCGGAGGCTCTAACCGTGAGTGGTGGCGAGCTTGCCGTTGTGCTGGCCAGTGTTGCCGTCGTGGTGGCGGTGGCCGTTCTGGGTGCCATCGGGGTGAGTCTCAGCCGGGCGCTGCGCGACCTGCGCCGCCTGCTGGTCGAGATTCGCCGCGACCTGCTGCCTGCCGTGCAGCGGATCGAGGAAGCCTCCGGTCAGGTGACCGGCGAGGTGCAGCGGGTCGGGGGCTTGCTGGACGTGGCAGAGCGGGTGTCCGAACGAGCCGAGGCCCTGTCCCGGGTGACCTACCGCGCCCTGATCGAGCCCGTGAACGCGGTGGCCTCTCTGTTCCGCCGTGGCACTGCTCCCGATTCGCAGGGGAGCGTTACCACCGAGCCGGTCGTCACGGGCTGGGGAGGCAAAGCCGCGGCCGGTGCCTCGCGACCGCCGCGACGCCTCTCCTGGAAGCGGCGGCTGACGGTGTACCTGCTGCGCTCCGGGTACCGGTCGGCCTCGGCGCGCATCGTCGCCCGGCTGGCCGGCGCGCAGGCCCAGCGGGCCGGCACGGCGACCACCGGTCCGGCTTGCCCCAGCCCCACCACGAGCCCCACCACGAGCCCCGCCTCGGCTCCCGCCGAGGCCGAGCGCCCCGCCGGCGGCCCATCCCGTGCCGTCGCCCCGGGAACCGGCCGTGGCTCCGCCCCGGGAACCGGCCGTGGCTCCTCACCGAGCGGTACCACGGGCCTCACACTGGGACGCCAGCTTCTCGAGGCTGCACGCGAGGTCACCAACGAGATCTCCACGGTCATGGAGGAAGGCCGCGGGGCCCTGCGCTCCGACCGCAAGACAGACCGCCGTCCCGAGTAGCACCTTCCACCCTCCGGGCAATACCCTCGACCCGGAATCCTGCTCTCGGGAGCAGGCCGCAGAACCGACACCACGCGAGCGCCAAGCCATGCCCGGAACCACAGCACGCGAGTTGCGCAGCATCTTCACCGGCTTCTTCGCCGAGCGCGACCACACGGTCGTCCCCTCGGCCAGCCTCATCCCCTACGACCCCACGCTGCTGTTCACGGTGGCCGGGATGGTGCCGTTCAAGTCCTATTTCGTGGGCACCGAGCCGTCCCCCTACAAGCGCGCCACGACAGTGCAGAAATGCGTCCGGGCCGGGGGCAAGCAGAACGACCTCGACGAGATCGGCCGCACCAAGCGGCACCTCAGCTTCTTCGAGATGCTTGGCAACTTCAGCTTCGGCGACTACTTCAAGGACGACGCCATCGCCTGGGCGTGGGAGCTGTCGACCGAGCGCCTCGGCTTCGACCCCGAGCGCCTCTGGATCACCGTGCACGTCAGCGACGACGAGGCCGCCGAGATCTGGCGGGACGCCGTGGGCGTGCCGGCCGAGCGCATCCAGCGCCTCGACGAGGACAACTTCTGGCGCATGGGTGACACCGGGCCCTGCGGTCCGTGCTCGGAGATCTTCTTCGACAAGGGCGAGGCGTACGGCCCGGGCGGCGGCCCGGCCCACGGTGGCGACGAGCGCTACGTGGAGTTCTGGAACCTGGTGTTCATGCAGTTCGAGCAGCAGGCCGGCGGCTCCATGGTGCCCCTTCCCAAGCCGAGCATCGACACCGGTGCCGGCCTCGAGCGGGTGCTGACCCTGCTGCAGGGAGTCGACTCGGTCTTCGAGATCGACGAGATGGCGCGGCTCGTTCGGAAAGCCTCGGAGTTGTCCGGCGTGCGACCCGGCGGCTCGGCGGCGTCCGACGTGTCGTTGCGCATCCTCGCCGAGCACGCCCGCACGATGACATTCCTCATCGGCGACGGCGTGTTCCCGTCGAACTCCGAGCGTGGCCACGTGCTGCGGCGGATCATGCGCCGCGCCATCCGCCACGCCTACCTGCTGGGCGTGAACACCGTCGTGACGCCTCTACTGGTGGACGAGGTGACCGACATCATGGGGCACGACTACCCCGAGGTCCTCGAGAACCACGCCTTCATCCGGGACGTCGTCGAGCGGGAGGAGGTCCGGTTCCGGGAGACGCTGGGCAGGGGATTGGTGCTGCTGGAGGGCACGGTGGCCGGCCTCGACGAGGGTGAGCCGCTGGGTGGCAGCGTGACGTTCCTGTTGCACGACACCTATGGGTTTCCCTTCGAGGTGACCGAGGAGATCGCCCGCGAGCGGGGCGTGGAGCTCGACAGCGAGGGATTCGAAGTCGAATTGGCCGAGCAGCGGCGCAGGGCGAGGGCGGACTTCGCCGCCCGGTCTGTCGACTCCGGCGACCTGACGCCCTACCTGGAGGTCACCGAGGAGTTCGGCGAGACCGAGTTCGTGGGACGGGACCGTGACGAGTCCACAGCCCACGTCCTGGCCGTGACCGATCGGGGCGTCGTGCTTGACCGCACCCCGTTCTATGCCGAGTCCGGTGGTCAGATCGGCGACACCGGCCACCTCTACGTCGACGGCAGCGACGACGCCCTGGCCGTCGCCGACACCACCTACGTGGTGGCGGGGCTGCACCTGCACCACGTCGAGGGTGCGGTGGGGCGGCTGCGGCCGGGCCAGAGCGTTCGTGCCGTCATCGACTCCGAGCGGAGGGCGGCCATCCGGAGGCACCACACCGGCACCCACATCCTGCACTGGGCGCTGCGGTCGGTGCTGGGCACGCACGTCAAGCAGCAGGGCTCGCTCGTGGCGCCGGATCGGCTCCGCTTCGACTTCAGCCACTACAGCGGCCTGAGCGACGACGAGATCGGTGCCATCGAGGATCTCGCCAACTCCGAGATCCTTGGCAACCCGACGTGCCGGCACTACGAGACGAGCATGGACGAGGCCAAGGCCCTGGGAGCGATCTCGTTCTTCGGTGACAAGTACGGCGACGTCGTGCGCGTCCTGGAGGCCGGTTCCAACTCCATCGAACTCTGTGGTGGCACGCACGTGCGGGCGCTCGGCGATATCGGGCCGCTGAAGATCATCTCCGAGGGGTCGATCGGATCGAACATCCGCCGCCTCGAAGCGGTGTGCGGCCACGGCCCGATCGAGCGTCTGCGCCGTGCAGAATCCCGCCTCGCCGAGGCCGCCGATGTGCTGGGCGTACCTCCCGACGACGTGGTTGAGGGAGCCGGACGCTGGGCGGGCGAGATGAAGGCTCTGCGCGACGAGTTGAAGGAGTTGCGGCGGAAGGCGGCCGGCGACCGTGCCGGCGAACTTGCCGCCACGGCCGACGGCGGCCTCGTCGTGGCGCGCGTCGACGGTGTCGACCGTAACGAACTCCGCGACCTGGCGGTCGCCGTGCGCGACCGCGACGGCGTGACCGGGGTGGTGCTGGCGACGGCGCCGGACCGTGGCGGCGTGGCGTTCGTGTCGGCCGTCGTGCCGGGCGCCGGCTGGCACGCCTCGGACCTGCTCAGCGATGCCCTCCGGCTGGTCGGCGGGGGAGGGGGCCGCAACCCGGACTTCGCCACCGCCGGTGGCAAGGACGCCACCCGCCTCGACGAGGCCCTCGACCTCGTGCGGCAGTCGGCGGCAGATCAGAGCGCCCGCGTCTGACCGACGCCCACCGGTGGTCCCGCCCCGGACCGCCGCAGAACTCAGCGCCGGGCGAGCGCGTCCGTCGTGGCCGCCGCCATCGCTTCGGTCGGCGCTTCGGTGCCCGTCCAGAGCTCGAAGGCGCGCGCCGCCTGGTGGACCAACATCCGCACGCCGTTGAAGGCGCGTATGCCGCGACCGCGAGCCGCTGCGAGCAGGGCCGTCTCGGCGGGCTCGTAGACCAGGTCCACCAGGAGTTGACCGGGCTGCAATAACTCGGGATCCAGAGGAAGTGTCGCGCCGCCGTGGCCGGTCATCCCCAATGGCGTGGCGTTGACCACCAGGTCGAATCGACCGGTCTCGGCCGCCTCGACGACTCGTCCTCGGTCCCCCGCAAGAGCAGCCGCCGCCACGGCGCGGCGCGGCGTGCGGTTCACGACCGCCACCTCCGCCGCCCCGGCGTCGGCCAGGGCCAGCACGACCGCCCGGCCTGCGCCGCCCGCGCCGAACACCACGCACCGCGCCCCGGTGGGTGACCAGCCGGCCTCGCTCGCGAGCGCATCCACGAAGCCGTCGCCGTCGGTACTGTGTCCGACCAGGTGCTCGCCGTCGCGTACCACACAGTTGACGGCGCCCAGCAGGCGTGCCGTGGGCGAGAGTCGGTCCACGGCGGCGGCGACTGCCGCCTTGTGCGGCATGGTCACCGAGAGTCCCTCGATCCCCAGTGCCACCACGCCTGCCAGAGCCTCGGGCACCTTGCCCTCGGGCACCTCGCAGGCCAGGAACACCCAATCCATGCCGCGCTCCGCGAAGGCGGCGTTGTGGATGGCCGGCGAGAGCGAATGGCGGACCGGGTCGCCGATCACGATCGCCAGCCGGGTGTGGCCACTGAGTCCCGTTGGCAGGCCCGCCGGGGGCGCCGCGTCTCCCGATTCGGTCACGGCCGCCCCCTTTCGGTCATCCGATCACGCCGGCGCACCGTCAAAATACTCCTCGAGCGCGGGCGTCGGCGGCCCGGAGCAGGAACTCGTCGAAGTCGTCGGTGAAGAAGAGCGTTCCGTCCCGCTCAACGAGCACGAAGAACAGCCATGGCCCCGGCTCGGGGTTCATGGCCGCCAGCAGTGACTCCCGGCCGGGTGCGGAGATCGGCGTGGGCGGGAGGCCGGGGAACTTGCGGGTGTTGTAGGGCGAGTCGACGTCCAGATCGGACAGCGTCAGGGAACTCTTGCGCTGACCGATGGCGTAGAGCACGGTGACGTCCATCTCCAGCTTCATCCCGGCGTTGAGGCGGTTGTAGATCACCTGGGCCACCTTGGGGCGGTCCTCGGAGCGCACAGCCTCCTCCTCCACGATGGAGGCCGCGACGAGCAACTGGTAGGGCGTGAGGCCGATCCGTTCGAGGGCGCTGTCGTAGCCGATCTGGGTGGTCACGTCGTCGAACTGCTCCACCATCCGGCGCACCAGATCCCGCTCGTCGCTCACGCCGCCCTCGGCCACCTGGTAGGTGTCGGGGAACAGCACGCCCTCAAGGCTCGTGATCCCCTCGGGCATGTACTTGGAGCGGATCCGGCCGTCGGTCAGGGCCACCCGGAGCTCGGCGGGGTCGAACTCCGGCAGCGAATCCACCAGGCGGTCGGCGATCTCGCTGAGCCACAGCCCTTCGGGGATGGTGATGCTCTCGAACACCGGCGGGATCGGCCCTGCCTCGAGCACGGCCCGAGCCCCGGTGACCGACATGTTCTCGGCGAAGTAGTAGTGGCCGGCCTGGAGGCCCTCGGCGTCCCGCCACCAGAGCCGGGTGATCGTGGCATTGGGGACCACGCCCTCGCCGGCCAGGATCCGGGCGATGTCGTTGACCCCGGCCCCGCTGGGGATCTCCACGATGAACTGGCCCTGCGGCTCGCCCGGAGGGTCGAGCTGGCGCTGCAACCACGAGTAACCCCACCAGAAGGCGCCGCCGAGCACGAGCGCCAGCCCTCCCGCCAGCACCACGATGCGCCGCCAGAACCCCCAGGGGCGCCTGAAGCGGATCCAGGCGTCGTCGCCGAAGAACAGGGCCTCGTCCTCGGCGATCGCCTCGGGGTCCAGCAGCATGTCGCCGGGTGCCGCTTCCCGGTGGGGCGGGGCGCTTGGGCCGACTGGAGTGTCGGCGGGCGTCACCGGGTCGGAATCCGGGGCCTCCCGGGCGAGCAGCGGGTCGATCCCGGGTCGGTCGAGATCTTCGCTCACGTGACCCGGTCCGAGTTGCGACGGGCGTCGAGCCACGACTGCAGCAGTACCGAGGCGGCGACCATGTCCACCACCTGGCGGCGTCGGGGTGCCTTCACCTCGCCGGCACGCAGGTGCCGCTCGGCCGACACGGTGGTGAGCCGCTCGTCGCAGGGCTCGACGGGCACCCCCACGATGGCCGCGAGGCGGCCGATCTCGGCCCGCGCCGCACGGGCGGCGGGTCCCATCGACCCGTCCAGCGAGAGCGGCAGTCCCACCACCACCACCTCGACGTCGCGTTCGGCCACCACGGCGGCAATGGCGGCGTGGTCCTGTGCCTCGGACCCCGAGCGCTCCAGAACCTCCAGGGGAGTGGCGACGAGTCCGCCGGAGTCGCTCAGCGCCAGTCCCACTCGTCGTGTCCCGAGGTCGACTCCCAAGGCCCGCACGAACCCGACGGTACCGCGCCCTGACCGGTGCGACCGGTAACCCCTGTCGGCGCCGTCGAGTGTCACCGGGCGGCTCCGGGGCGGCCGGTAGCCTCGGATCCGTGCGTCATGTCGTGCTTGTGGGGATGATGGGCTCGGGAAAGTCCGAGACGGGGCGGGAGTTGGCGCTCGTGCTCGGGCGCCGATTCGTGGACTGCGACAAGTTGGTGGCCGATGCGGCCGGCTGCTCGATCCCGGAGATCTTCGCCGCTGAGGGGGAGGCCGGGTTCCGCCGCCGCGAGAGCGAGATACTCGCCGACGTGATTGCGAGCACCGACGCTGCCGTCGTCGCCACCGGGGGTGGTGCTGTGACCGTTGCGAGTAACCGAGCCCGACTGGCCGAGGCTGCCGTGTGCTGGCTGCGAGCGCGGCCCGAGGTGCTGGCCGCCCGCGTGGGTGACGGTTCCGGGCGACCGCTGCTGGCCTCCGGAACCACCGATGGGGAGGCGCTGGAGCGGCTGCGCGAACTGGTTGCCGACCGGGACCGCTGGTACACCGAGGTAGCGGACATCGTCGTCAACGTCGATGATCTCTCCGTGGACCAAGCGGCGATGGCCGTTGCGGCGCGTCTGAGTGACGTCGACAGGTGGGCCGACGACGGGTCGCGCGAGGCGGCGACATGACCGATCCCATCCGCATTCCCGTCGGACTCCGCGACCGCTCCTACGAGGTCCTGGTCGGAGCGGGCGTACGGCACCTGCTGCCGGAGGTTCTGGCCGCCTGCCTGCCCTCGGCACCTCGCCGTGTGGCCGTCGTGACCGGCGAGGGCATCGGGTTGGACGTGAACGTCGGCGCAGCGGTCGGCGCGTCCGAGACCTTCGTCATCCCGGCGGGGGAGCGGTCCAAGACTCTTGCCACCGTCGAGGAACTCTGCCGGCGCTTCGCCCGGTTCGGCCTCACGCGTGCCGACGCCGTGGTGGCCGTCGGCGGCGGCCTGGTGACCGACGTGGCTGGGTTCGCCGCCGCCGTCTACCACCGGGGAGTGCCGGTGGTGTTCGTGTCCACGACGCTGCTGGGTCAGATCGACGCCGCCATCGGCGGCAAGACCGGTGTGAACCTCCCGGAGGGCAAGAACCTGGTGGGGGCCTTCTGGCAACCTTCGGCGGTGCTCTGCGACACCGAGGCGCTCGCCTCCCTGCCCGCCGCCGAGTACCGCTCCGGTCTCGGCGAGATGGCCAAGTACCACTTCCTGCGCGGCGAGGGATCCGGTCGGATCGACGCTGCGGCCATGGCCGACCTGCCCCTCACCGAGCGCATCGCCCGCTGCGTCCGGCTCAAGGCCGAGATCGTGGCGTCCGACGAGCGGGAGTCGGGAAGGCGCATGCTTCTGAACTACGGGCACACGCTGGCCCACGCCCTGGAGATCGCCGGAGGGTTCGATCTGCGCCACGGGGAGGCGGTGGCAGTGGGCCTGATCTATGCCGCGGAGGTCGCCAGGCGGGTGGGACGTATCGACGACGGTAGGGTGGCCGAGCACCGGCAGGTGGTGAGCGCCTACGGTCTGCCCGCCACGCTGCCGGCGGGGGCGGACAGCGGGGAACTCATCGACCTGTTCGGCCGGGACAAGAAGGCCGTCGGCGGGCTCACCCTCGTCCTCGACGGTCCCCGCGGGCCCGAGCCGGTACACGGCGTCGGCCGTGACGTCCTGGCCGCATCCCTGGAGGCGATCCGATGAACCAGACCCCCACCCCGTCGCCGGTGATCCTGTTGCTGTCGGGGCCCAACCTGCAACTACTCGGGCGGCGCCAGCCGGAGATCTACGGCCACGAGACGCTCGCTGACCACGTCCGGACGGCGACTGCAGCGGCCGCCGAGGCGGGCTTCGCGCTGGAGCACGTGCAGTCCAACCATGAGGGCGATCTCGTGGATGCCGTCGGGGAGGCGCTCGGGCGGGCGGCTGCCATCGTCGTCAACGCCGGCGCCCTCTCGCACTACTCCAGGTCGCTGCACGACGCCCTCGGGGCATTCGACGGACCTGTTGTGGAACTTCACCTGTCGAATCCGTACACCCGCGATGCCTGGCGGCAAAGCTCGGTGGTCGCTCCGGTTGCCGATGGCGTGATCTGCGGCTTCGGCGGGCTTGGGTACCGCTTGGCCGTCGAGGCCGCCGCCGAACTGGCGAGCACCTGAGATGGCAGCGACCTCGGTCACCGACATGGCGCCGCCCGCAGCCGGGGCAGCGGATCTGCCGCCGCTGCTGCTGGCCGGCAGGGCGACGAGCGTGCGGGCCGTGCTGGCCACCGGCGTCGAGGTGGCGTCCGGCGCGGGCGCGCCCGCCCGGGAGACCACCGGCGGCGACGAAGGCAACGGCACCGCTGCGCAGCGCTGCGAGGCGCTCGTGATCACCAACCTGGCGAACGGCCGCTGGCTCACCGGGTTCAGCGGCTCCGCCATGATCGTGGTGCTCACCCCCGACGACCTGCTGGTCATCACCGACGGCCGCTACGCCACGCAGGCGCCCGCCGAACTGGAGGCCGCCGCGGTCGACGGCCGGGTCGTGATCGCCAACCGCGGCGCCGATCAGCAGTCCGCCGCCGCCGAAGCCGTCGCCGGACTCCGCCGCATCGCTCTGGAGGCCGACCACGTCAGCTGGTCGCGCTACCGCACGTTCGCCGGGGAGTGGTTCGGTGACGCCGATCTTGTGCCTGCCACCGGGGTGATCGAGCGGTTGCGTCGCCGCAAGTCGCCCGAGGAGGTCGCCCGTGTGGCCGCAGCGGCCGCCACCGCCGCCGACGCCCTCGCCGAGGTGCTGCCCCGCCTCGCGGAGCGCCCCACGGAGGGGGAGGTGGCCGCGGAGTTGGACTACCTCATGCGCCGGCGCGGTGCCTCCGGCTCGGCGTTCGACACCATCGTGGCGGCCGGCGACAACAGCGCCCTGCCGCATGCCCGGCCCGGCCCGCGCCGCATCGAACCCGGCGATCTGGTGGTCATCGACTTCGGTGCCATTGTGGACGGCTACCGCTCCGACATGACCCGCACCGTCTGCGTGGGAGAGCCGCGGTCACCCGGTGGGCGCATCTACGAGGTCGTGCGGGAGTCGCAGCAGGCAGGGATCGAAGCCGTCGCGGCCGGCGTGTCCTGCGCCGAGGTGGACGCCGCCTGCCGCGACGTCATCGACGACGCCGGCTGGGGCAAGGCTTTCCTGCACAGCACCGGCCACGGCGTGGGCCTGGACATCCACGAGGCTCCCAGCCTCAGCAGCCGCTCCGACGAGGTGCTCGCCGCCGGCGAGGTCGTGACGGTCGAGCCGGGCATCTACCTGGCCGGCGAGGGCGGCGTGCGCATCGAGGACACCGTCGTGGTCACCGACGACGGGTGCGTCCGCCTCACGTGCTCGCCCAAGACGCTCGTCGTGGGTTGAACGCCGTCGGTGCCGGCACAGTCGCCACTCTTTGGTTCCGCCGTCCTCGCCATCCAACATCGCATCACGGAGGTAGCCGTGGCCACCATCACCACCAACGACCTGAAGGGGGGGATGACCCTCGACCTGGCCGAGGGGCTCTTCGCCGTCGTGGACTTCCAGCACGTCAAGCCTGGAAAGGGTCACGCCTTCGTGCGCACCACCCTGAAGAACGCCCGCACCGGCGGCACCCTCGAGCGCACCTTCCGGGCCGGTGAGAAGGTCGAGCGCGCCATCATCGACAAGCGCTCCATGCAGTACCTGTACCGCGACGGCGACGCCCGGGTCTTCATGGACAGCGAGACTTACGAGCAGCTGTACGTGCCCGACGCGACACTCGGCGCGACCGCGAGCTACATCGTCGAGGGCGATTCGGTGATCCTGCAGATGTACGGCAGCGAGATCGTGGGGACCGACCTGCCCGCCGCGGTCACCCTGGCGATCACCGAGACCGAGCCCGGCATCCAGGGCGACCGGGTCTCCGGCGCCACCAAGCCGGCGGTCACCGAGACGGGTCTGGTCGTGTCGGTGCCGCTGTTCATCGAGCCCGGGGAGCGCATCAAGGTGGATACCCGCTCGGGCCAGTACATCGCCCGAGGGTGAGTCACCGGTCCGATCCCGACGCCACGCCGGGCGCCCGCAGCGACGCCCGCCGGGCGCGCGAGCGGGTGCTCGGGCTCCTCTACGAGGCCGAGGCGCGCGAGGTCGGCCTGCTCGACCTCCTGCGGCGCCAGGACCTGCCGCCGACACCGCTGGCCGTCGAGTTGATCGAGGGCGTGGCGACTCACGCCGAGGCCATCGACGCCCTTCTCGACGAGGTGGCGGTCGACTGGTCGGTGCCGCGCATGGCGCCCGTGGACCGAGCCATCCTGCGACTTGCCGTCTACGAGCTGGCACACCGGTCGCAGGTGCCCGCGGCGGTCGTCCTCAACGAGGCGGTGGAGCTCGCCAACCTCTACTCGACGGCATCCTCGGGCCGCTTCGTGAATGGGATCCTGGCAACCGTCGCCCGCCGGCTGCGCGACTAGCGCTCCCCGTCACCGCGCCAGTTCGGTGGTCTCGCGGCGGTAGGGGGTGGCGTCGGCGTCGTCGGTGGGGTTGCACTGCAACTCCACGCCGAGTTCCATCAGCCTGGCCTGGATGCGGTGCTGGTCCATGGTGTTGATCGTCCAGCGGGACACGTACGCCTGGGGGGTGACGATCACCACGTCGTAGCCCTCGCCGCGTAGCAGTTCGGCGAGGACGCCGCCCATGTAGAAGTGGTCGTCGTCGAAGATCGCCACCCTCTCGCCGTCGGGCCGGCGGCCGTCCATGAGGTCGTCGGGGGTCAGGATCGCCAGCGCACCGGTCCGCATTGGGTGGGTGTGCCAGCGTCCCACGCCGTCGCGCCGCCACGTTGAACCGGTGGCCACGGCGACGTGGTCGAAGTCGTAGTCCAGCACCTCGTCGGCGGTCATGGGGCTCTCGAGGTAGGCCTCCACGTTGCGCATGCGGGAGATCTGGCCCTCCCGGTAGTCCAGGACGCGGATCCACTCCGCCAGGCCAGGCAGGCGAGCCTCGGCGGCCACCCGGCCCCCCAGCCGGCGCGACCGCTCGGCGAGCACAACCGAGTAGCCCCGCTTGCCCAGCGCCGTGGCGGCTTCCAGACCGGCCGGTCCAGCGCCCACGACCAGGACCTTCTCATCGGCGTGGCGCGCCCGGTACACCTCCGGGTGCCAGCCGCGCCGCCACTCCTCGCCCATGGAGGGGTTCTGCGTACAGCGGATGGGGGACATGGTGTGATCGCCGGTCACGCAGATGTTGCAGCCGATGCACTCGCGGATGTCCTCGAGGCGACCCTCTTCGGTCTTCTTCGGGAGGTAGGGGTCGGCGATCGAGGGGCGGGCCGCGCCGATGAAGTCCAGGACCCCCTGGCGAACCATGCGCACCATCGTGTCCGGGGAGGTGAAGCGGCCCACGCCCACCACCGGCTTGGACGTCAGCGCCTTCAGACCCGCCACGTATTGCTCCTGGTCGCCCTCCTTGGCGAAGCGCGACGTCACGCTGTCGTCCTCCCAGGTGCGTGGATCTCGGCCTGCTCGGTGCAGACCACCGCCCAGCCACCCTGTGCCTTGACGGCGCGCATCTCGGCGTGGGCGCTGGCGTCGCGGTAGCCCATCCCGTTGCAGTGCGGCACCTGGAAGAACCGGTTCTTCGCCACGACGGGGCCGATGCGGACCGGCTCGAACAGGATGTCGTAACGGGGATCGCGGGCGGTTTCGGCCATGGTGTTCTCCGGGCCTCGTTGTCCTTGGTGCTTGTCGATTCTGGTTCACGAGTCGGTGCCTGGCCTGTCACGCCGCGGTGCAGAAAGCCTCGACGGAGTGCTCGATCACCTCGACGCAGCGGGCGAGCTGAGCCGGTGACGCTCTGCGGCGGGGGTGGTCGGTTGCCGGCGGGTGACGTGGTACCCTCGCCGGACCGTTAAACGGGTCCGGCGAGGCCCGTACGGACCGGAGGTGGGTGCTGTCCGAACGCGAGCGCAGGGCACGGGCGGCGGCAATCCGTCACGCTGACGCCGGTCCCTTCGGTGATTCTCCGATTCCCCTCGAAGGCGGTTCGGTCGAGTCCGGCCGGCACCCCGGCATCCCCGGGGAATTCGTCCCCCGTGTGGAGGTCATGGACGCCGCCGCCCTCGAGCGGGCGCTGCGACGCATGGCGCACGAGATCATCGAGCGCAACGGCGGCACCGAGAGCCTCGTCCTCGTCGGTCTGCAGATCGGCGGCGTGTTCCTGGCCGAGCGGCTGGCCGCGCTCGTTGGCGAGATCGACGGCCGGTCGGTCTCGTGCGGATCGCTGGACGTGGCCATGCACCGCGATGACATCGGGCTGCGACCCGTCATGGTGCAGGAACCGACGGTCATCGACGAGGATCTCACCGGCCGCACGGTGGTTCTCGTGGACGACGTGCTGTACACGGGGCGCACGGTTCGGGCCGCGCTCGACGCGGTGTGCGACTTCGGTCGTCCGCGTGCCGTGCAGTTGGCGGTCATGGTGGACCGCGGGCATCGAGAATTGCCCATCCGCGCCGATTACGTGGGCAAGAACCTCCCGACGCGTACCGACGAGATGGTGGATGTGAGCGCCGGCGGCGTCGTGCTCGGCGTGACGGCCTGAGGAGGAGGATCGCCCCGTGAGTCCCACGCCGGCCCGACCGCGGCACCTGCTGTCGGTTGCCGATCTCGGGGGGGACGGGATCCGCGAGATCCTGCGCCTCAGCGACAGCTTCGCCGAGGTCAACACCCGGGCCATTCCCAAGGTGCCGGCTCTGCGGGGCCGGACCGTGGCCTCGCTGTTCTTCGAGGATTCCACGCGCACGCGGTTGTCGTTCGAGACGGCTGCCAAGCGCCTGTCCGCTGACACCGTGACCTTCAGCGCCGGCGGGTCCTCGCTCAGCAAGGGCGAGTCGTTGCGAGACACGGCGCAAACCGTCGCCGCCCTCGGTGTCGACTGCGTGGTGGTGCGCCACCGTTCCGCCGGGGTGGCCACACAGCTCTCCCGCTGGCTCGACTGCTCGGTCATCAACGCCGGCGACGGCTGCCACGAGCACCCCACGCAGGCTCTCCTGGACTGCTACACGATCCGCAGCCGTCTCAGCGCCATTGAGGGCCGCCGCGTGGCGGTGGTGGGAGACATCGCCCACTCGCGGGTGGCCCGCTCCCTCGTCGCGGCCCTGCGGGTGCTCGATGCCGAGGTCACGCTGGTTGCACCGGCCACGCTGCTGCCGCCAGCGGTGGATTCCTGGAAGGTGGCCGTCAGCAGCCGCCTCGACGACGTGTTGCCGCGCGCCGATGTGATCTACCTGCTGCGCCTGCAGCGCGAGCGCCAGGACGAGGCCCTGCTGCCCAGCCTGCGGGAGTTCCACGATCGCTTCGGGCTGAGTGCCGAGCGCGTGGAGCGCCTCGCCGATCACGCCATCGTCATGCACCCCGGCCCCATGAACCGCGGCGTCGAGATCGGCGCCGAGGTGCCCGAGATGCACTGCGCCACGATCACCGAGCAGGTTGCCAACGGCGTGGCGGTCCGCATGGCGGTGCTGTTCTGGTTGCTGGGCAGCGGCGCCGCGTCCGGTGCGGCCGAGGGCGCGACCGGAGTCCGGCGTGGCTGAGCAGGTGGCGCTGGTGATCGCCGGCGGCACTGTCGTCGACGCCACCGGCGAGCGAGTCGCCGACGTGATCATCGACGCGAGCGGTCATGTCGCCGCGGTCGGCGAAGGATTGGCAGCAGGGTCGGGCCTGGCCCGCCGCACGCTGGATGCCCGCGGCTGCGTCGTGGCGCCCGGACTGGTGGACCTGCACACGCACCTGCGCCAGCCCGGCGGCGAGCAGGCCGAGACAGTCGAGTCGGGCAGCCGGGCGGCGGCTCTGGGCGGTTTCTGCGCCGTGGTTGCGATGCCCAACACCGCACCTGCCATCGACACGGCGGCGATGGTGCGCGAGGTCCGGGAACTGGGTCGCTCGGCGCTGTGCCGGGTGGAGGTGGCCGGCGCCATCACGCTGGGCCGTGCGGGGGAACGGCTGGCGCCGATGGCGGAGATGGCGGCGCTCGGCGTGCGGATCTTCACCGACGACGGGAACGGGGTGCAGGACGACGGGGTCATGCGGCGCGCCCTCGAGTACGCCTCCGACCTCGACGTGCGCCTGGCGCAGCACTGCGAGGTGGACTCGCTGTCCGGCGGTGGGCAGATGCACGAGGGGGAGTGGTCGTCGCGGCTCGGAATCGCCGGCATTCCCGCGGAGGCCGAGGAGATCATGGTGATGCGCGACGTGGCCCTCAGCCGCCTGACCGGGGTGCCGGTGCACTTCCAGCACCTCTCCACGGCCGGCTCGGTGGCGATCCTCGGCGCCGCCCGCCGCAGCGGTGTGGCCGTGTCCGCCGAGGTGGCGCCTCACCACTTCACGCTCACCGACGAGTGCTGCGCCTCCTACGACGCCACCTTCAAGGTGAACCCGCCGCTGCGTCCCGAGAACGACGTGGCGGCTGTGCGCGCCGCCCTTGCCGCCGGGACGCTGGACGCCATCGCCACCGATCACGCGCCCCACACCGCCGACGCCAAGGACCGCCCCTTCGAGGAGGCCCCGCCGGGGATGCTGGGCCTGGAGACGGCGCTGGCTCTCGCCCTGACCGAACTCGACATGCCCCTCGCTGACGTTCTGGCGCTGCTGTCATGGCAGCCGGCGCGCATCGCCGGGATCGGGGCCACCCACGGCGGTCCTGTGGCGCCGGGGTGCCAGGCGAACCTCTTCGTCTTTGACCCGGAGGCCACCTGGACGGTCGATGCCTCCGGAGGCGCCAGCCGCAGCCGCAACACGCCCTACGTCGGCCGCCGCCTCCGAGGCAGGGTGCGCCACACGCTGCTCGCCGGCGAGGCGGTGGTCATCGACGGCGAGGCGCAGCGGTGATGGCCGAGGCCCGGCGTCCCGGTGCCCTGGTCCTTGCCGACGGCGAGGTCTTCGAGGGCGAGGTGGCCGGTGCCGAGCCACCGGGCGCCCTCACCGCCGGTGAGGTGGTGTTCAACACCGTGATGACCGGCTACCAGGAGGTTCTCACCGATCCTTCCTACGCCGGGCAGATCATCACCTTCACCTACCCCCATATCGGCAACTACGGGGTCGCCGACGCCGACTTCGAGAGCCGCCGCCCGTTCTGCCGGGGCCTCGTGGTAAGGGACCTGGTGACCACGCCAAGCAACTGGCGCGCCACCGGGAGCTTGGACGGCTTCCTCGCACGCCACGGCCTGTCGTGCCTCACCGACGTCGACACGCGGCGCCTCACCCGCCACATCCGCTCGACGGGCGCCATTGTGGGTGCCTTCGGCACCGCTCCGGAGGCCGACCTGCGGGCCGCCGCCGCGGCCGAGCCCGGCACCGACGGCGTCGACCTCGTCGCCACCGTGACGTGTGAGCGTCTCTACCGTCGGCCCACCACGCGGGCCGACGGCCGGCGGCCCTGGCGGGTCAGCGTTGTCGACTTCGGCGTGAAGACCTCGATCCTGCGCCACCTCGCGGCCTTCGCCCACGTCGAGGTGGTGCCGGCCGGCTACGGCGCCGCTGGGATCCTGGCCCGGCGTCCCCACGCGGTGCTGCTGTCCAACGGCCCCGGCGACCCCGCGGCGGTGCAGGGCGCCATGGAGGTCATCGGCGGGCTGCTGGGCGCCGTGCCCATCTTCGGGATCTGTCTGGGTCACCAGCTCCTCGCCGCCACCTTGGGGGGCGAGACCTTCAAGCTGCCCTTCGGGCACCACGGCGGCAACCATCCGGTGCGCCACCTCGCCAGCGGCGTCGTCGAGATCACCAGCCAGAACCACAATTTCGGCGTGGCCGACAGCGGAGCCGCCGGCATCGAGGTCACCCACCGCAACCTCAACGACGGCACCACCGAGGGCCTGCGCAGCCTCGAGGTTCCCGCCTTCGGCGTGCAGCACCACCCCGAAGCCGGCCCCGGCCCCCACGACAGCGACTACCTCTTCGCAACCTTCGACGCCTGGCTGGGGGACCTGCACGGCGCCGAGCCCGACGGCGCCACCTTCGCCGCCCGCGACGGCCTCGAATCCGACGTCCCTCGTCCTGCTGACGGCTGATGCCTCGCCGCACCGACATCGAATCCATCCTGATCATCGGCTCGGGCCCGATCATCATCGGGCAGGCCTGTGAGTTCGACTATTCGGGGACGCAGGCCTGCCGCGTGCTGCGCGCCGAGGGCTACCGGGTGGTCCTGGCCAACTCCAATCCGGCCACGATCATGACCGACCCCGACTTTGCCGACGCCACCTACGTGGAGCCCCTCACGGCGGACGTGCTGGCCCGCATCATCGAGCGGGAGCGCCCCGATGCCGTGCTGCCCACTCTGGGCGGCCAGACCGCCCTCAACCTGGCCATGGAACTCGCCAACAGAGGCGTGCTGGAGGCCAACGGCTGCGAGATGATCGGTGCCTCCGCCGAGGCGATCGCCTGCGCCGAGGATCGCGAGCGTTTCAAGGCCGCCATGGTGGAGGTGGGTCTGGCTGTGCCGCCGTCGCTGGTGGCCCGCTCGCTGGACGAGGCCATGGCGGCGCCGGCCGTCGTCGGGCTGCCGGTCATCGTTCGCCCGGCCTACATCCTCGGCGGGCGCGGGACCGGTATGGCTGGCACCGTCGACGAGTTGGCGGCCGTTGCCGCCGAGGGCCTCGCCGCGAGTCCCATCGGGGAGATCCTCATCGAGCGCTCCATCGCCGGCTGGAAGGAATTCGAGCTGGAGGTGATGCGCGACAGGGCCGACAACTGCGTGGTGATCTGCTCCATCGAGAACTTCGACGCCATGGGGGTGCACACCGGCGACAGCATCACGGTGGCGCCCGCCCAGACCCTGTCGGACGTGGAGTACCAGCGGATGCGAGACGCCGCGTTCACCTGTATCCGCCGCATCGGCGTGGAGACCGGCGGCTCCAACATCCAGTTCGCCGTCAACCCCACCGACGGCACGCAGGTGGTGATCGAGATGAACCCCCGGGTGAGCCGCTCCTCGGCGCTGGCCTCCAAGGCCACGGGGTTCCCCATCGCCAAGATCGCAGCCCGCCTCGCCGTCGGCTACACGCTCGACGAGATACCCAACGACATCACGCTCAAGACGCCGGCCGCCTTCGAGCCCACCATCGACTACGTCGTCACGAAGGTGCCGCGCTGGGCCTTCGAGAAGTTCCCCGGGGCGCGCGCAGAGTTGGGTACCTCGATGCAGTCGGTGGGGGAGGTCATGGCCATCGGCCGGACGTTCTGCGAGTCGCTGCAGAAGGCACTGCGCTCACTCGAGCTGGGCAGGGCGGGTCTCAACTGCGATCCCGCCGAGGCCGCCTACGACCGCCTCGACGATGCGGCGCTCGTCCGGGCATGCGGCGTGGCCACGCCGGAGCGGGTCTTCCAGCTGGAGGCGGCACTGCGCCGGGGAGTCGCCCCGGAGGAGCTGTACGCCGTCAGCGGTGTGGACCCGTGGTTCCTGGAGCAGATGCGCCTCATCGTCGCCGAGCGGGCCCGGCTGGCGACCGCCCGCCCAGGGGAATTGAGCACCCGCGAGTGGCGACATCTGAAGCGACTGGGCTTCAGCGATGCCCAGATGGCGTTCCTCTGGGGATGCTCGCCCGGCGAGGTGCGCCTTGCCCGGATGGCGGCCGGCGTGACGCCCACGTTCAAGACGGTGGACACCTGCGGGGCGGAGTTCGCCGCGGAGACGCCGTACCACTACTCCACGTTCGAGGACACCGACGAGGTGGCGCCCTCCGGGCGTCCGAAGGTGGTCATCCTCGGGTCGGGGCCGAACCGCATCGGCCAGGGCATCGAGTTCGACTACTGCTGCGTGCACGCCGCGCAGGTGCTGGCCGACGCCGGCTACGAGACCGTCATGGTGAACTGCAACCCCGAGACGGTCTCCACCGACTACGACACCAGCCACCGGCTGTATTTCGAGCCGCTCACCACCGAGGACGTGTTGGCGGTGCTGGACGCCGAGGAGCGTTCGGCGCGGGCGGGCGGGGGTCCGGGCGTGGTCGGGGTCATCGTGGGCCTCGGCGGGCAGACGCCGCTGAAACTCGCCGGCGAGTTGCCGCCGGGACTGGTGGCGGGCACCTCGCCCGCCTCCATCGACGCCGCGGAGGACCGCGCCCAGTGGGGCGACCTGTGCCGGCGCCTCGACATCCCGCAGCCGCCCGGCACGGTGGCCTCCTCCGCCGGGGAGGCCCGGAAGGTGGCCCACCGCATCGGCTACCCGGTGCTGGTGCGTCCCTCCTACGTGCTGGGTGGGCGGGCCATGGTCATCGTGTACGACGACGAGGAGCTGGACTCCGCCATGGCCGAGATCAGTCGCGAGGGGTCGCTCGGCCGGGAGGGAGGGCTCTCGGCGGAACGCCCGGTGCTGGTGGACCGCTTCCTGGAGGACGCCGTCGAGGTGGACGTGGACGCCGTACGCGATCGCACCGGTGCCGTCCTCATCGGCGGGATCATGGAGCACGTGGAGGAAGCCGGCGTGCACTCCGGTGACAGCGCCTGCCTGCTGCCGCCCGTGAACCTCCCTGCGGCCGTGATCGCCACCCTCGAGCGTCACACCCGGGCCATCGCCACCGAGTTGCAGGTCCTCGGCCTGCTCAACGTGCAATACGCGGTGCCGCGCGGTCCGGATGGAACGCTCGGCGCCCGCGGTGACGCCTCGCCCTCGGTCTACGTGCTGGAGGCGAACCCGCGGGCATCGCGCACGGTGCCGTTCGTGGCGAAGGCCACCGGGGTGCCGCTGGTGAAGCTGGCGACGCTGGCGATGATGGGGAGGACTCTCGCCGACATCGCCGCCTCGGGGTCGGTGGACGGGTGGACGGGGCCCGTGCCCACCCCGGGCGCCACCGAGCCCTGGCGGCAGCCCAAGCACATCTCGGTCAAGGAGGCGGTGCTGCCGTTCAACCGGTTCCCCGGTGTCGACGCGGTGCTGGGTCCCGAGATGCGCTGCACCGGCGAGGTCATGGGCATCGACCGGCGGCCGGGGTTGGCGTTCGCCAAGAGCCAGATCGCCGCCGGAGCCGCCCTCCCCACGTCGGGATCGGTTTTCCTGTCCCTCGCCGACAGGGACAAGGCCGCGGGCGTTATCGTGGCCCGGCGTCTGGCCGACATGGGCTTCACGCTCCTCGCCACCCGGGGAACCGCCGCCAGCCTGGCCGCCGCCGGCGTGGAGACCGACGAGGTCGTGGCGAAGCTCGGTGACCCCGACGGCCCCCATGCCGTGGCGCTGCTCGACGACGGCCGTATCGATCTGGTCATCAACACGCCGCAGGGCCGCGGCCCCCGCGCCGACGGCGCCGACATCCGCCGCGCCGCGGCGCAACGCGGCGTGCCGCTGCTCACGACGATGGCGGCTGCGCTGGCGGCCACCGCCGGTATCGCCGACCAGCGCAATCACCCCATGGAGGTGCGCACCCTGCAGGAGTACCACCGGGAGATGCGGGCGTGAGGTTGCACCGCTCGGCGCGCGCCGTCGACCTGCGGGTTTCCGTCGGCGACGTCGAGTTGCCGAACCCGGTGCTGTGCGCCTCTGGCACGGTGGGCTACGGCACCGAGATGTCCAGGGTGATGGACCTGACGGTGCCGGGCGCGGTCGTCGTCAAGTCGCTGTCCGCGGAACCGTGGCCCGGCAATCCGGCACCGCGGCTGGATACCACGCCCGCCGGGATGATCAACAGCGTCGGCCTGCAGGGACCGGGAGTGGCGGCGTGGACCGCCGAGCAGTTGCCGGCACTGCGGGCTGCCGGGGTGAGGGTCGTGGCCAGTATCTGGGGGCGATCCCTCGACGAGTACCGCCGGGCGGCCGAGCTGCTCGCACCGCACCGCGCCCACATCCTGGCGGTGGAGGTCAACGTCTCCTGCCCCAATCTCGACGACGGCGAGCACCTCTTCGCCCGCAAACCCGAATCCACCGCTGCCGCTGTCGAGGCCGCGGGGGCGGCGGGCGTGCCGCGCTGGGCGAAGCTCAGCCTTGTCACCCCAGATCTGGTGGCGGTCGCGGCGGCGGCCCGGGAGGCGGGTGCCGCAGCCGTGACGCTCATCAACACCGTGCCCGGGATGGTCATCGACGTCGACGAGCGGCGCCCGGTGCTGGGTGCCGGGGCGGGGGGCGTGTCCGGTCCGGCCATCCGACCCCTCGCCGTGCGGGCGGTGTGGGAGTGCCATGCCGCCCTGAGGGATTTCCCCATCGTCGGTGTGGGCGGGGTGGCCGGCGGTGCCGATGCCACCGAGATGCTGATGGCCGGTGCCTCCGCCGTTCAGGTCGGCACCGCCACGTTCGCCTCGCCGCGGTCCGCCGAGAGGGTGTGTGCCGAGTTGGCCGTCTGGTGCCGGCGCCACGGTGTGGCGGCGGTGAGCGATCTGACAGGCGCGGCCCACCGCGCCCCTGTCAGCGGGGCGGGCTGATGGAGTCGAGGTTCGGCTACCGGACGGGTCTGCCGCCCGCTGCGGCGCCCGGACCGCCACGCTGATGGATCGCACCCGGTGTGCTCTGGCGCTGGACACCGACGACCTCACCCGGGCGTTGGCTCTGGCCCGCGCGCTGCACCCCTGGTTCGGCATCGCCAAGGTGGGTCTCGAACTCTTCGGCGCCGCCGGCCCGCGCGCGGTGTACGCCCTGCGTGAGGAGGGTCTCGAAGTGTTCGTGGACCTGAAGTTGCACGACATCCCGAACACCGTGGCTCGCGCCGCTCGTGCCCTTGGGGCTCTCGGGGCGCGCTACGTCACGATGCACGCCGCCGGAGGAGCGGACATGCTCCGCGCCGGAGTCGAGGGTCTCATCGCCGCGCCACGCCCCTCCGGGGACGACCCGCCGCTGGCTCTGGCGATCACCGTCCTGACCAGCGATTCCGAGGCCTCGCCGGGGGTGCTGCACCGGCGGGCGCGCCGTGCCGCCGGCGCCGGATGCGGTGGCGTGGTGTGTGCTGCCACCGACCTTCCGACGATCGTCGCGGCCGTACCGGATTTGCTGCGTGTCGTTCCGGGGATCCGCTCCCCGGGCGCCGCTGCTGACGATCAGTCTCGGGTGGCGACGCCGGCGGCGGCCGCCGCCGCAGGTGCCGACATCGTCGTGATCGGCCGCCCCGTGACCGCAGCGGCGGACCCTACCGAGGCTGCGGCAGCCCTGCTGTCCACCTGAGCGAGACGGAGCGGGAACCACCTGCTGACGCCTGGAAACGTGTCACAGGTCACTCGAAAATGCGCCACTCAGGCTTGCGACACGGTTACAGTCCCCGCCATGCCACTACCCCCACAACTCAGTGATGCACAACGCAAAGAGGCTCTGGCCAAGGCTGCCGCGGTTCGCCGCCAGCGGGCTGAGCTGAAGGACCGCCTCAAGATTGGTGATCTGACTCTTGGTGACGTGCTGGACATGGCCTCCGGCGACGATGTCGTCGGCGGTACCAAAGTATTGGCCGTTCTGGAGTCGTTGCCCCGAATCGGAAAGGTGACGGCCCGAAGGCTCATGGAGGAACTCGAAATCAGCGAGACGCGGCGGCTGCGAGGGCTCGGCGTCAAGCAGCGCGAGTCACTCCTGGCCCGGCTGTCGTAGTTTCCTTCGAGGGCTGAAGTCGGCCTTCGAGGGCACCAGGACTGGCAACATCACCCCTACTGATCGTTCTGTCCGGACCGGGCGGGTCCGGCAAGAGCACTCTGGCGCGCCTGCTGGTCGGCCAGGACGATCGGCTGTGGCTCAGTCGCTCATGGACGACCCGGCCGCAGCGTGCCGGCGAGCCCGACGACGCCTACCGCTTCGTGGATCGTGCCACGTTCGACGCGGCGATCGCCGCGGGCGGCTTCCTGGAGTGGGCCGACTTCGGCGAATACCGCTACGGCACGCCGCATCCCGAGCCGTCGCCGGGGTGTGACATCCTCCTGGAGATCGACGTCCAGGGGGCGCGCCAGGTGCGCGCTCGCCATCCGGAGGCGCTGCTGCTCTTCCTCGAGGCGCCGTCCGATTCCGATCAGGCGCACCGCCTGCGCAGACGGGGCGACAGTGAGGATCACGTGCGGGCCCGCCTGTCCTACGGACCCAGCGAGCGAGAGACCGCCCGGAGCCTCGGCGCCGTCGTCGTTGTGAACGCCGACCTCAACGAGACCACCGCCGAGATGGGGCGGATCATCGACGTCGAGCGCCGCCGGCGCGAAGCGGCGCCGGACGGGGAAACCGGCGGCGAATCCGGCTGCGACCGGTAGGCTGGCCCAGCGCGTCGGCGGCTGCGACGCGGCGGGAGCGCGGTCGATTCGCGACGCCAATGCCGTAGGTGCGAGCCACGCCTGACGATGTATTCGACGACCACTTCGGGGAGCAACGATGCGGGGAACCGAGATCGGCGATGACACCAACAGCATGATCAACCCTCCGGTGGAGGACTTGCTCGAGAGGGCTGACGAATCCAAGTTCCGGCTGGTCTCACTCAGCGCCATGCGTGCCCGGCAGATCAATTCGTACTACGGCCAACTCGGCGAGGGGCTCGGGCGGATGATCCCCCCGCAGGTTTCCTCGACGGCTCGCAAGCCACTCTCGATCGCCCTGCAGGAGATCGAGCAGCGCAAGATCGTCGCGGTGACGGTCCAGGATCCTCCGGAGCCCGATGAGTCGACGTTGGAACTGGACGTGGAGTCACCCGACCAGGCGGGCTGAGGTCACCGGGTTCCCGGTGTGCCTGCGGTGAGCGACAGATGAGTCCGTTCGCCGGGAGGCGGGTCGTTCTTGCCGTCAGCGGCGGGATCGCGGCCTACAAGGCGGTCGAGATCTGCCGGCGGCTCGTCGATGCCGGCACCCACGTCGTCCCCGTGCTGACGGCGACGGCGCAGCGATTCGTCGGCGAAGTCACATTCTCGGCGCTCGCCACCGAACGAGCCCGGCTTTCCCTCTTCGACGACGCCGATCCGATCCCGCACGTGACTCTGGGGCAGCAGGCGGACCTGATCCTGGTGTGCCCGGCGACCGCCCAAACGATTGCCGCGTACGCCGCCGGCCTCGCCGACGACCTGCTGAGCGCCACCCTGCTGGCGACCCGGGCGCCGGTCGTGGTGTGCCCGGCGATGCACGCCGAGATGTGGGAGCACCCGGCGACCCAGGACAACCTGCGGCTCCTCGCCGAGCGGGGCGTGATCCTCGTGCCGCCGGAGGAGGGGCGCCTCGCCGGCGGTGACGAGGGCGCGGGTCGCCTGGCGGCGCCCGAGTCGATTCTCGCCGCCGTGGCGGACGCCCTGGGGGCGGGTACCGCCGCTTCGTCGGCGGACATGACCGGACTGCGAGTTCTGGTGACCGCCGGGGGCACGCGCGAACCGATCGACCCGGTGCGGTTCGTCGGCAACCGCTCGTCGGGTAAGCAGGGTTACGCCGTGGCGACCGAGGCGGCAGCCCGCGGGGCCAAGGTCACGCTGGTGGCCACCGTGCAGCGCCCGCTGCCCGCGAGCGTGGACCTCGTGCTGGTGGACACGGCCGAGGAGATGCGCGCCGCCGTCGTCGACCGGCTACCCGCCGATGTGGTGATCATGGCGGCGGCCGTCGCCGACTACCGGCCCGCGGCGCCTACTGCAGAGAAGATCAAGAAGACCGGCGAGGAGCGCACCATCACCCTCGAACCCACGCCGGACATCCTCGCCGAGTTGGGCCGCGGGGGAGAGGTCGGGACTCTGGTCGGCTTCGCCGCCGAGACCAGCGACGTGCTCGCCAACGCCGGCGCCAAGCTGCGCCACAAGGGTGCCGACCTCATGGTCGTGAACGATGTCTCGGCGCCGAACGTCGGCTTCGACCACGACACCAACGAGGTCACCCTCCTCGACGCCGCCGGCGGCCGCACGTCAGTCCCATTGACCTCCAAGCGCCAGGTGGCCCGGGCGATCCTCGACCGCGTCGTCGCCCTCCGCTCCACACGCTGACCGGTCGGCACCCGTGTCCGGCGGTAGCCGTCGGCGGGGCGTCTGGCGAACCCGCGCCAACTCCGGCCTCCGGCACGCCCGCCGTCGACTATTGGGCTCAGCGAAGGTCGGCTCGCAGGCGGCCCTCGTCCACGACCGTGTCTCCGTCGAGGGTGACGGTGCAGTTGCGCATGGGGAGGTCGAAGTGGCCGCGGCAGAAGCGGCCGGCGGTCTCGTTGGCGCCGGTGGAGTACACCACGTTGCCGGCGAACGCCCGCAGTTCGGTGCCGTTCAGGTCGCCCTTGTCCCACATGGCGAGGGCCTCCCAGCGGGCGCCGGGGTTCATGCCCCAGCCCACGTGGCTGACCGCGTAGGCATCGGTTTCCTCGAAAGACGACAGATAGGACTCCATCAGGGCGGCATCGTGGCCCTTGCCGTCGATGGAGACGATGTAGTCGTCGATGATCCGGAGGCTGATGGGTTCGCGGATGTACTCCTTGAAGGTGAGATTGATGTCGCCGGGTGCCAGCACGAGAGTGCCGTTGACGGTGCGCTCGGCCGGGAAGGCCAGAACCAGTCCGCCGGGCCAGTGGGCGATGGTGCCGGGTTCGGTGCACCAGCCGTGCGAGCCGGCCCTCACCGCGCCCGGGAGATGGACCCGCAGGTCGGTGCCGGCGGCGCTGGTGATGGCCATCACCTCGGCGCCGGTCAGCAGCGCCACGCCGTGCGCGACCCGGTCGGCCAGCGCCGGGTCGTGGGGCCAGCGTTCGGCGTTCTCGGGGTGCTCGGCGGAGATCATCAGCACGCGCCCGCCGCCGGCCAGGATCTCGCCCAACTCGGGGGCGTGCAGCAGGCCCTCCGCCGTGCAGTCCACGACGAAGTCGGCGGCCGCCAGGGCGGCGATGGCCGCCCGGTGCCCGGCCAGAGCCACCGAGGCCCCCGTCGAGCGGATGGGGACGGGGCCGGGGTTGGTCGGTGTCGGCATGCGCACGTCGGCGACGGCCGCGCCCACCGACTCCAGAGCCATGCGGGCCGTCTCGACGATCAGCGGGCTGCTGGCGGCCTCCGACAGCAGCACGGCCACCTCGCCGGCCTGGAGGTTGCACGCCCGGAACTGCTCGGCGTAGCGCTGCACCCAGCGCCACTCGGTGCTGGATGTGTTCACCGCCTCGCCTCCTCTGGCGGACCACCGATGCCCGCGGCGCCGAGTCGCTCCAGGCACACCTCCACACTCCACGGCAGCATGGCGGCGCCGCAGCGTGCATCCCGGTAGGCCTGCTCGATGAGGCTCGGGCGCAGCATGGACCGGCCCCCGCAGATGCGGATGGCGGTGGCGGCCATGGTCGGAGCTCCCTCCATCGTTGTGACCAGCGACGCCCAGGCACGGTGCACCTTGGCGGGCTCGGGATCCACGCACACGTCGCCGAGGATCCGATAGCAGAGCGCCTGCGCCTGCTCGTAGACCAGATTCATCTCCGCCCACCCCTGCTGCTTGACGGGATTGCTCGCTCTCCCACTCTGTCGAAGATATTCGGCGGTGAAGTCGCGTATGGCCCGCATCAGACCAAGGTAGGTGAACGAGAGCGTCATGAAGAAGTAAGGCCACCTCGTTGCGGCCTGGTCGAAGGCGCCCGGCGGCAGCCATTCGTTCTCGGCCGGCACGAAGACGTCGTCCATGACCAGGTTGCGCGAATCGGTGGCGCGCATGCCGAGCGGATCCCATTCGCCTTCGATCATCAGGCCGTCGGCATCGTGGGGAACGCCCAGCAGTCGCACCCGCGGGTCCCCTTCGGTTTGGCACAGGATGTTGTGGTAGTCCGAGGCGCCGGCCAGCGATGCGAAGATCTTGCGTCCTGTGACCCGGAAGCCGCCCTCGACCGGCGTGGCGCGGGTGGCGTAGCCGCCGGTCGCCCCGGCGGCGCGTCCCTCCGAGAACGGCTGGCTGTGGATGTGGTGTTCGGTCACGATTCCGTCCCAGAGCCGGGCGCGGCGCTCGACCAGCAGCGTCCGCTCCGCTGCGGTCAGGTCGAGGGCGTCGGCGATCTCGCCGACGAGCAATGTCGTGGCGACGTGCATGTTGAAGGTGAGCGCCGTCGCGGCGCAGTGGCGCCCGAGTTCCTCCGACGCCAGGGCGTAGGCCACGAAGTCACCGCCCAGGCCGCCTGCCTCGACGGGTACGGCGATGCCGAGGAGTCCGGCGTCGCGGAGGTCCTCCCAGTTCTCGTGCGGGAAGCGGGCCTCGCGGTCGTACTCGGCGGTGCGCTTGGCGAACAGGGGGCCGAGCCGGCTGACCCGCTCCACGATCTCCATGCGGGTTGGTGTTCGGATGGCGTCGTTCATCGCAACTCACTCCTTGCCAGCTGAAGGTGTCTGCGCGCGGCCCAGGAATCCGCTCAGCAACTCGTTGAACCTCTCCGGGGCCTCGGAGGGGGAGAGGTGACCGACACCCCCGAGTATCTCGAGGGTGCTGTGCGGCAGTCCTGCCGCGAGGGCCTCGGCGTACGCCACGGGGGTTTCCGTGTCGGCTTCGCCCACGATCACCAATGCAGGGTGTCCGATACCCGCCAATTCGCCGCGAACGTCGTGGCCGATCAGGCAATCCACCGCCGCCCGGAACCCTGCCGCGGAGATACGTCCGAACGACTCGATGAGTTGGGTGTGTATCGGTGGTTCGAGAACCTCCGCGCAGATCGCTGCGATCACACCGCCCGCCATGTCGCCGGGGGACAGGCCGCGCTCGATGGGCTCCAATCGGGCGGCTCTCCAGTCCTGTGGTGTCGTCCCGTCCAGACCGAAGGCCGGAGAGGTGTCGGCGAGAACGAGGCGTCGCACCCTTGCGGGGTGACGAATCGCCGTGTGCAGGGCGTGCATCCCGCCGAACGACAGCCCGACCAGGTCGGCCGTTTCGACATCGAGCGTGTCGAGCAGGCCGGCAAGGCTGTCGGCGATCGCCGGGAGCGTCAGCTTCCCCAGCGGGGCCGACGCCCCGTAGCCGGGCATGTCCCAGGCGATGCAGCGGAACCGGTCGGCCAGGCCTCGTAACTGCGGATCCCAGGCCGTGCGGGTGCCGCCCAGACCGTGCAGGAAGACCACGGGCGGACCTTTGCCCGCCTCCCGCCAGGCGATCGGATGACGGTCGTGATTGATCATCCGGCCTTTGCCCTCACGCCGTGATTCTGGGAGCAGACACCGACGAACCAGCGCCAGGCCCCGGGGCGAAGTCGCGCCGCAACGGCCTCGAAGAGTTGCGCCGCCTCCGAACTCGGCCAGCCTGCCGGCAGCGCCGAGAGTGGGAGGCCGGGGTCGAGGTAGGGGAGGGCGCGCCAGGCGTTGACGTTGGCGACGTAGCGGCGGAACGCCTCCCGGTCGTCGTGGATCACGGAATCGAGCACTGCCAGCACGGGCCTCTGTGATGCCGTGTAGGCGTCGTACGCCGCTCGGATCGCCGGCAGGTCCCAGGCGGACGCCACCATGGCCGCTGTGCTGGCGAATCCCACGTGGCTCGCGTCCCAGAGAGTGACGTAGGAGTCGAGGCCCTCGCGCCGCAGCGTCCGTTCGGTCTCCGCCATGACGGCGACGGGAGCGACCATGAGCCCGCCTGCGGCCTGGCCGAATCCGAGGGCGCCGAGACGGGCACGGATGCGATACCGCACCATCCGCTCGTCCTCGGGCACCGAGAACGAGGCCAGCACCCACCGTGTGTGCTCGACAGGTCCGCTCCGATGCAGGATGCGCTGGTCGCCGTCGGCGAACCACTCCTCTGCCGGCGCGGTGAGCGTGTAACCCTTGGCTCCCTCCCGGATGGCCGGCTGCAGGAGCTCGGCCCGCTTCATGCGGGAGACGGCGGACCGGGAGGACGCTTCGTCGATGTCGAGCGTGCGGAGGAGTCGAACAAGATCGCCCACCGCGATCCAGCCCCCGAAGCCTCTGATGAACGATCCGTAGAGGTCGAGAATCGTCTCCCGCGGGTTGGGCATGCTGATCATATTAGTACGGGCTTCGAGTGATCGCTAATATTACGTTATGAGGCGAAACGAACGTGATCAGGGTGATTCGATCCGTCGGTTCCGCATCCTCCTCCGGTCGACGACGCATCCTGCTTGGATTTGTACTGCATGAAGACGATTGGGTCGGTGCAGCACTGAGGTCCACCGGCACGGCTCCGCCTTCCCCCCGGGTGGAACGATTCTTATTTATATACCGCTCTTGAAGTGATCGCTAGATTAGCGCTATATTCTGGCTCGTAGGTGAGCGGACATGACAGCAGAGACTTCGACAAGGTCTCGGACTTGCCTGGATCTCTCCGATCCAGAACTCTGGCAGCGCGGCGTGCCCCACGAGGAGTTCGCCCGGCTACGGCGGTGGAGCCCGGTCGCCTGGAATGATCGCTGCGACGGGCGCGGAGGGTTCTGGGCCGTCACGACCTACGACGACATCGTGGCGGTGTCGCGTGATACCGAGGCGTTCACGTCCCGCCGGGGTGTGATCAGCCTGGACGACTTCGACGACGAGCAGTGCGACGTGCGGCGGACGCTGCTCGAGATGGATCCTCCGCAGCACACCGAGATGCGCCGGATCACCGCCCGGCTGTTCACGCCCAAGGCGGTGCGGGCGTTGCAGGACTCGGTTCGCCTCACCGCGGCCGAACTTGTCGACAAGGCGCTGAGGCTGGAGACCTGCGATGCCGTAGCGGTCGTCTCCGAACGCCTCCCCATCCTCACGCTCTGCGGTGTCATGGGCATCCCGCCGGACCGTCGCGACGACATGATCCGCTGGAGCGACGCCGTGATCGGCTCCGACGACCCCGAGTTCCGGGACCCCGCTGTCGAGGCCGTACCCACCGAGCAGCGCCGCCTCCTGCCGTTCGGCCATCCCGCCTCCCTCGAAGCGTTCGAACTGGGGCGAGCACTGGCGGCGGAGCGACGGGACCGACCGGCTGGCGATGTTGTGACTGCGCTCGCAAGCGGCCAAGCCGCCGGCCGGGAGCTCACGGACCGGGAATTCTGTAACTACTTCCTCATGCTCGTCGTGGCCGGCAACGAGACAACCCGGCACTCCATCAGCCATGGCCTGCACGCCCTGGCGACCAACCCCGGTGAGTGGTGCCGCTTCCGGGCCGGCGAGATCGAAGCGCACGTGGCGGCCGACGAGGTTCTGCGTTGGGCCAGCGCGGTCCATTTCGTTCGCCGTGTCGCCACCCGCGACACGGCGCTCGGGACCGTCACGATCCGCGCGGGGGAGAAGGTGGTCATGTACTACGCCTCGGCGAACCGTGACGAGAAGCACTTCGAAGAGCCGCAACGCTTCCTCGTCGACCGCTCGCCCAACAACCACATCGCCTTCGGCCGGGGCGGCCCCCACTTCTGCCTCGGCTCTCATCTCGCCCGGCTGCAAATCGGAGCGCTACTGGTGGAACTCGCCCGGACGGTACGACGGCTGGAGCTGGCCGGGCCGCCGGACCGGCTGCGCAGCAATCACATCAACGGGATCAAGCATCTGCCGCTCACGTTCGTGGCCGACCGATGAGCACCATGTCGTACCCGCCTCCCTACCTGGCAGCCGCTGTCCAGGCTGCGCCCGTGTACCTGCAATCGCAGGCGACCGCCGACCGTGCCGCCTCGCTCGTGGCTGAAGCAGCCGGGGCAGGTGCTTCCCTCGTGGTGTTCCCCGAGGTCTTCATTGCCGGCTACCCCTACTGGAACTGGATCATGACGCCGCTGGCCGGCAGCGACTGGTTCCGGCGCCTCCATGACACCGCCGTGGCGGTGCCGGGGCCCGAGGTCGCAACTGTCGCCGCCGCGGCCCGCCGGCACGGCACCTACGTCGTGATCGGGGTCAACGAACGGTCTCGCCGAGGGGTCGGCACGATCTACAACACCATGCTGACCATCGACGATCGGGGTCGCCTCATCGGGCGCCACCGCAAGCTGGTGCCGACGTGGGCCGAGAAGCTCACCTGGACGGGAGGGGACGGTTCGAGCCTCGTCGTCCACGACACACCGCTGGGTCCGCTCGGCGTGATGGCGTGCGGCGAGAACACCAATCCGCTGGCGCGGTTCGCCCTTCTGGAGCAGGGCGAACTCGTGCATGCCGCCGGCTACATCGCGCTGCCGACCGCCCCCGAGGACTACGACATGGTCGCCGCCATCAAGACGCGCACTGCAGCGCACTCGTTCGAGGGCAAGGTGTTCACGGTCGCCGCCTGTTCGACCATCAGCGACGAGATCATCGCAGCGATGGCTCCCGCCGGGCCCGAGGCGCAGGAACTCCTGCGCCGGCGCAACTCGGCCTGGAGTGGGATCTGTGGTCCGGACGGCGCCGTCATCGGCGAACCGCTCATCGATGTCGAGGGCATCGCCTACGGAGAGATCGACCTGTCGCTGTGCGTGCAGCACACCCAGATGCACAACATCACCGGCCACTACAACCGCTTCGACGTGTTCTCGTTCTCGGTTGACCGCACACCGCGGGGGCCGGATGAGCCGTTCGATGGCCCGGTCGGGCTGCTCGATACCGAGGCCGATTTCGCCAAGCGGGAGATCCGGCCATGAACAACGACTCCTCGGGCGACGCGCGTGACCTCAAGTTGGGCCGTGCTCGCGTCGCCGACGACGCCGACCTCGACGAGTACTACCGCGAGTTGGACCGCCTCGACAGCGGCGCTCTCTGGACCGTCGCCAACGACATCGAACCGTGGGAGCCCCACTCCTTCTCGGCTCCGACCCTCTGGCGGTGGTCGGACCTTCGTACCCAGGCGCTGCGCTCGCTCGACCTGGTGAGCCCCGAGGACGCCGGGCGCAGGGTCGTCTACCTGCGCAACCCACAGCGCCGGGAGATCAGCGCCGTGTGCGGGCTGCTGTTCAGCGGCATCCAGGTCATGCGGCCAGGCGAGCGCGCCTCGGCGCACCGCCACGGCGCCTCGGCACTGCGCTTCGTCATGGAGGGATCCGGGGGTTACACGGTCGTGGACGGCCACCGCGTGGACCTCTACCCGAGGGACTTCGTGCTCACGCCCGGCGGTACCTGGCACGACCACGGTGTGGATGACGACGGCGAGATCTGCCTCTGGCAGGACGGTCTGGACATCCCGCTCGCCAACGCCCTCGAGGCCAACTGGTACGAGGTTCATCCGGACCACTACCAGGGCGTCGACCACCCACCGAACGACTCGGCGGGCGCGTTCGGCGGTCCCGCGCTGCTTCCGGTCAACTACTCGTGGGACCGGCCCTACTCGCCGCTGCTGCGCTACCCCTTCGACGCCACCTACGAGTCGTTGCACAGGGCGGCCGCGGCCGGGATCGAGAGCCCTTTCGACGGCGTGATGCTGCGTTACACGAACCCTCACACGGGGGGCCACGTCATGGCGACGATGGGTGCGGCCATGCAACTGCTCCGTCCCGGCGAGGCCACACGGGCTCACCGGCATACGGGCAACGTCGTCTACCAGGTGGCCAAGGGATCGGGCCACTCGGTGGTCGGCGGGCGCCGCTTCGACTGGGTCGAGAGGGACATCTTCTGCGTGCCCTCGTGGACACCGCACGCGCACGCCAACGCCTCGACGTCCGACGATGCCTGCCTCTTCAGCTTCAACGATTTCCCCGTCCTCGAGAAACTCTCCCTCTGGCGCGAGCAGGCTCTCGCCGGCGCCGAAGACCACCCGCCGTTGCAAACCGGGTGAGACTCGCCGCGTAGCGAAGCGAGGCGCGGGCGCGCCTTCCGGGCACGGCCCGGGAGGCCGTCGGGAGCGAGCCGGTATAATTCCTGCCGACGGGGGGCGGTCGCGACACCAGCAGGACGGAGGGCGGCAAACCCACAAGCCGCCGGGAACGATGATCGAGGCACTGTGAGCCCCACCTACACCTTCACGTCCGAGTCCGTCACCGAGGGCCATCCCGACAAGATGGCCGACCAGATCTCCGACGCCATCCTCGACGCTCTGATCGCCACGGATCCCAACAGCCGGGTGGCCTGCGAGACGTTCCTGACCACCGGGCTGTGCCTCGTGAGCGGCGAGATCCGCACCAAGGCCTGGGTGGACATAGCGGGGATCGTCCGCGAGACCATCTGTGGCATCGGCTACGACCGGGGCGACATCGGCTTCGACGGCAATGTCTGCGGGGTCGTGTCGGCGATCGGCGAGCAGTCGTCCGAAGTGGCGCTCGGCGTCGACAACGCTCCCCCCGAGGAACCCGAACTCATGGGAGCGGGCGATCAGGGTCTCGTCTTCGGTTACGCCTGCCGCGATACCGAGACCCTCATGCCGATGCCGATCCATCTGGCGCACCGCATGGCCGAACGTCTCGCCGAGGTGCGCAGGGCGGGCGCCGTGCCCTACCTGCGTCCGGACGGCAAGACGCAGGTCAGCGTGCGCTACGAGGGCGCCGTCCCCGTCGACGTGGAGACGGTGATCGTCTCCGCCCAGCACTCCGTCGGGATCGATCTGCGGCGCACGATCGAGCCGGACATGGTGGAACACGTCATCAATCCGGTGTTGCGGCCCCTGTTCCCCGAGGCCGACCCGCGGATCCTCGTCAACCCCACGGGGAAGTTCGTGATGGGCGGGCCGGTGGCCGATGCCGGTCTCACGGGGCGGAAGATCATCGTCGACACCTATGGCGGGATGGCCCGCCACGGCGGCGGCGCCTTCAGCGGCAAGGATCCCACCAAGGTCGACCGGTCGGCCTCCTACGCGGCGCGCTGGGCGGCGAAGAACCTGGTTGCCTCGGGTGCCGCCGACCGCTGCGAGATCCAGATCGCCTATTCCATCGCCATTGCCGAGCCTGTCTCGGTGATGGTGGAGACGTTCGGGACGCACCACGTGGACCCGGCCAGGATCGCTCCCGCCATTCGCGAGGTGTTCGATCTGCGCCCGGCGGTCATCATCCGCGACCTCGACCTGCTCCGACCGATTTACACCGCCACGGCCGCCTACGGCCACTTCGGCCGCGAGCGCGACGAGTTCACCTGGGAGCGCACGGACCGCGTCCACGAGTTGCGATCGGAACTCGGCCTCTGAGCCGGACGCCGCCCGGCATCCGCCACCAACCGATCCCGAAACTCCCCACTGGCGCGGCCCGCGGGTCGTGCGGGTGCTCACCGACGTCGCAGCCGTCGACCGGGAGTTCGACTACGAGGTGCCCGCCGCCTGGCACCGGGACGGTCGGGCGGCGAAGCTGGCCATCGGGACGATGGTCCGGGTGGCGTTGCAGGGTCGCCGCGTGGGCGCCTGGGTGACCGCCTGCGATCCTGAGCCCACCCCGTGGCAGTTGCGACCCCTTTCGAAGCTCGTCGGCGTCGGGCCGTCGGCGGAGATGCTCGACCTGGCGCGCTGGGCGGCCTGGCGCTGGGCCGGGCGCCGCGCCGCATTCTTCCGTACCGCCTCGCCGCCTCGAGTCGTCGAGTCCGTGCCCGATCTCGACACGCGCCGGGAAGTGCCGCCTCCCGGGGCGACATCGTCGGGGGCCGGGGAGGCCGCGTTCTGGGCGGCCGCCTTCGACCGTGCGGTCTCGGTCGTGAGGATCCCGCCGGCGGGTGACCGGGGACCGCTGCTGGCGGCGGCCCTGCAGCGCGGCGATGTTCTGCTGGTCGTCCCGCACGTCGCGGAGGCGGCGCGCCTGGCCGATTGGGTCCGCCGTCGCGGCGTCGCCGCGACCCTGCTGCCCGATGGCTGGGCGCAGGCCGCAGCCGGTGGGGTGGTGGTCGGGACCCGCGCCGCGGTCTTCTGCCCCGCACCCCGGCTTGGTGCGGTTGTCGTGCTCGACGAGCACGAGGAGGCGCTGGTCGCCGAGGACGCTCCGACGTGGAGCGCCCGGGAGGTCGCCGTCGAGCGGGCCCGGCGGGCGGACGCCCCGTGCGTGCTGGTCTCGCCGATCCCAACTCTGGAGGCGCAGGAACTGGCGTCGGTGGAGCCTCTGGTGCCGCCGCGCCACGTCGAGCGGGAGGGGTGGCCGAACCTGGAGGTGGTGGATCAGCGTGATCCGGAGGTGAGCCGCCACGGTCTGCTGACCGAGGCACTGGTGGCCCGCCTGCGATCAAGTGAGAGGGCGGTCTGCGTGCTGAACCGCAAGGGGCGTGCTCGGCTGCTGGCCTGCGGGGGATGTCACGAGTTGGTGGTGTGCGACTCCTGCGGTGCTGCGGTGGGTGAGGGCGCCGCATCCGGCGCCCGTACCGGAACCGGCGGCCTGGACTGCCCGCGCTGCGGCGAGTCTCGTCCGCGGGTCTGCTCCCGTTGCGGCGCCACGCGCCTGCGCACCCTGCGTCCCGGGGTCGCCAAGCTCCGCAGCGAGTTGGAGGTCCTGCTGGGCGAGCCTGTCGCCGAGGTGAGTGGCCCCGCCCGGTCGTCGTCCTCGGAGCCGCCGGAGGAGCGCCTCGCAGACGCCCGGTTCATCATCGGCACCGAGGCCGCGTTGCACCGGGTCCGCGATGCCGACCTCGTGGCTTTCCTGGACTTCGATCAGGAACTCTCAGCGGCGCGCTACCGGGCCAACGAGCAGGCCATGGCGCTCCTGGCCCGCGCCGCCCGCCTCGCCGGCCCCCGCAGTGGCGGCGGCCGCATCCTGGTACAGACGCGCCAGCCTGATCACCCCGTCGTGCAGGCGGCCGCTGCTGCTGACCCCGACCTGGTGAGCCGCCACGACCGCGCCCTGCGGCGGCAACTCGGATTCCCCCCGTTCGGGACGCTGGCCGAGATCGCCGGAGCGGCGGCCCCCGCCTTCGTGCAGCGCCTCGGCCGGCCCGCCGGTCTGGACATCTCCCCGGTGGGGGAGGGTCACTGGGTCGTTCGCGCCGCCAACCGCGACCTTCTCCTCGACACCCTCGCCACCGTCGAACGCCCCCCAGGCCGCCTCCGCCTAGCCATCGACCCAGTTCGCTTCTGACGCCCCGCCGACGGCCACCGGTGGCCCCGCCGGACACCCCCCGACCGGCGCGCTGGCCGCCGGTATGATGCGGCGGTGAGGGGGTTGGCGGTCGAGCACGACCCGACGGGGCACGTGGCGCACCTCGGCAAGGCCCTCGCTAGCCGGGGCGTCGAGTTGGAGACTTTCCGCGTGGTCGGCGACGTGGCGAACCCCGTCAGCGATCGCGAGTTCCCCGATCCGGGCGATCACGACCTGGTCGTCGTGCTGGGTGCGATCTGGTCGGTGTACGACGACGCCACGATCGGAACCTGGATCCGCCGCGAGATCGACTTCGTCCGGGAGGCGCACGACGCCGGGTCGGCGGTGCTGGGTGTCTGCTTCGGTGGTCAGGTGCTGTCGGCCGCTCTGGGGGGCAAGGTGTCGCGGGCACCGGCGCCGGAGTTCGGTTGGCTGACCATCGATTCCGACCTTCCCGACGGCCTCTCGCCGGGGCCTTGGTTCCAGTGGCACTACGACAGGTTCACCGTCCCCGAGGGCGCCACCGAGATAGCTCGCAACGCCAACGGTCCACAGGCCTTCCGCAAGGGCCGGAGCCTCGGGCTGCAGTTCCATCCCGAAGTGGACAGCGCGATCCTCGCTGACTGGATTGAGTTCGGGGCCGACGAGCTCCGTGCCCACGGCATCGACACCGACGCTCTGGCGGCCGAGACCGCCCGCATCGAACCCTCGGCGGTGCGGCGCACGCAGCACCTGGTGGACTGGTTCCTCGAGGAGATCGCGGAACTGTGATCCGCCGGCCGCTCTCCCCGGTCGACATCTGTAGTCACGACGTCTACGAGGAGGCCATCCCTCACGAGGCGTTCGCCCGCCTGCGGCGGGAGATGCCGGTGGCCTGGCACGAGGAGCCGGACGGCAACGCCGGGTTCTGGGCGGTGACCCGCTGGGCCGACCTCGTGGCGGTCCACCGTGACCACCAGACGTTCTCCTCGCAGGTCGGCGGCACCGAGTTGGAGGAGCTGGAGCGCGACCCGGAGGCCCGCGAGGCCCGGCGCACGATGCTGGAGACAGATCCCCCCGAGCACACCGGGCTGCGGCGCATGGTGTCCCGCAATTTCACCCGCCGGAGCATGGATGGTTGGACGGGCGCCGCCCGGGAGCTCACGGCGCGGATATTCGACGAGGCCCTGCCGGCGACCGGGGGCAACGGCGCCGCGGCCGAGGTGGAGTTCGTGAGCGCTGTGGCCCGCCGGCTGCCGGTCCTGATGATCAGTCGCATCCTCGGGGTGCCCGACGAGGACACGGGCAGCCTCTTCGAGTGGGCCGACAGGATCATCTACCACGCCGATCCCGACTACTCCGAGGTGGTCTTCGACAAGGAGGACACCGACCCGTATCGCCTGCTGCCCTTCCGCAGCCCCGCCTCGACGAGGGTCTTCGACTACGCCGCCCGGCTCGCCGACGCCAAGCGCCGCCATCCGGCTGACGACGTGGTGTCCCTGCTGGTGGCCGCCGGCGAGCTGTCGCCGCAGAACTTCAAGACCCTGTTCCTGCTGCTGGTCATCGCCGGCAACGAGACCACCCGCCACGCTCTCAACCACGGTGCCCTGGCGCTCGCCGAGCATCCCGGGGCGCTGGCACGCCTGCGGGCCGAACCCGCCCTGCTGGACACCGCGGTCGAGGAGGTCCTGCGCTACGCCTCACCGCAGATCCACTTCCGCCGGACGGCGATGGTCGACACCAAGATCGCCGGGGTCCCGGTTGCGGCCGGCGACAAGGTCGTGACCTGGTACCTCTCGGCGAACTACGACGAGGACGTCTTCAGCGACCCTCACACGCTGGATCTGGGGCGCGACCCCAACCGCCATGTGACATTCGGTGGCGGCGGCCCTCATTTCTGCCTGGGCTCGTGGCTGGCTCGCCTGGAGGTGCGGGTGTTCCTGGAGGAACTGCTGCGCAGAAACCTGCGTCTGGAGGTGTGCGGGGAGGTCACGCGGGTGCGCTCCAACTTCATCAACGGCCTGAAGCACCTGCCGCTGCTGCTCGGCCCGGGCTGAACCGGCGGCGGGTCCGGTCACTCAAGCGGCGTCCAGCCCGATCCGGCGGCGGGCGTCGGCCAGCAAGCCCGCCACCTCCGCCTCGGTTGCAGCCGTGCCGTAGACGTAGCGGTCGGGGCGGATCAGTACGGCATGGAACCCTGCGGTGAGCCGGGCCAGCCAGCCGTCGGGGTCGTCGAGTTGCGTCGTGTCCAGCACCCGCGCCAGGCCGGCGCCGTCAGCGGGCCCGTTGCTCACCAGGTACCAACCGGGCCCGGCCACGTCGTCCAGCAGGAGCCGCTGGCCGTCGACCTCCACGGTCGGCTGGCGAGCCTGGTGACCGACGGGGAAGGGTGGGATGCCACCGCCGGTGGTCTGGAAGATCCCGCCGAGTGGCGGCAGGCGCGACCAGCGCTCACCGTCGTCGCTGTCGGGTGCGGGGAATCCCGGCCCCTCGAGTAGCCGGCCGGCCTCGATGGACAGTTCGATGCAGCGCTCGACGTGCGGCCGGCGCTCCGACTCGTAACTGTCCAGCAGCACCTCGGGCGCGCCGTCCCGCAGCACGGCCTGCAGCTTCCAGGCCAGGTTGGCGGCGTCGCGGATGCCCGAACACATGCCCTGGCCCATGAACGGCGGCATCTGGTGGGCGGCGTCGCCCGCCAGCAGGAGCCGCCCCCGGCGCCAGGACCCGGCGACGGTGGCGTGGAAGTCGTACACCGCGGCCCGGACGACCTCCCCGTCGCCGGGTCGCAGCCAGGGGGCCAGCAGGCGCCACACGGTCCCCGGATCGCGCATTTGCTCGTCGGGCTCGTCGGCGGAGAGGCGGAACTCCCAGCGGCGGTGGTTGCGGGCCGACGGCACGAACGTGGCCGGCCGCCGGGGGTCGCACACCTGATGGATGATGCCGGGGAGCTTCACGGCCCGGTTCAACATCACGTCCACCACCAGCCAACGCTGGTCGTAGCCGAGGTCGGCGAAGTCGATGCCGGCGAGGCGGCGAGAGGTGCTCGCGGCGCCGTCACAGGCCACCACCCACCGGGCGGGCAACTCTCGCCAATCGGTGACCTCGACGCCGAGCCGTACGTCGACGCAGTCGAAGCGGTCCACGCCGTCGCGCAGGGCGGCGTCCAGCTCGGGCTGGATAAACACGTAGTCCTCGTGCCAGCCCAGGACGGGGTCGCGGGCGAAGTCCTCGTAGTCGAAGAGCGCGTTGCCGGCGGTATCCACGAACAGCATGCCGCTACTGGGCTCGACGAGTCTTCCCATCTCGTCACCGAGGCCGATGTTCTGGAAGACCCGCATGATCTCGGCGTCGAGGTGGCAGGCCCGCGGCAGGGGGTACGGCTCGGCGGAGCGCTCGTAGACGCAGGTACCGATGCCGGCCTGGCCCAGCAGGTTTGCCAGCGTGGCGCCGACGGGTCCCAAGCCGATGATCGCCACCTCGGGCATGTCGGCGGCGGGGACGGGGGTGCCGGGAGCGTGGTTCATGGCTCGTTCACCTCGACCGGCTCCGGGAGTGTCCGCGCAACTCGCTGTTGCGGTTGGTGGTGCGGGCCCGTTCCGCTGGCGGGGTTCGCAAGTCCTGGGCGTAGCGGCTCAGCGTCAACGGCCGCCCGCTGAACCTCGGCCTGGGCCCCGAGTCGAAACAGTCCCCGATCGAGCCCATCGACTGGCGCGCAATCCGCACGCGTGGACGTCGCCGGCCGCGACGGCGGTGCATTGCCCGACCGGCGCGTCCAACTGTCCAATGTACAGACCGTCCGTATCGCCATTGTTACCCCAGTGGTCTGCTCCGTGTTTCGCGCGGCCCGTGGTGGGCCGTGGGTCTCGCGCTGTCAGATTGTCCGTCTCCGAGCGGTGGTGGCGTACGGTATACTTCACGGTATGTCTGATTCGACTACCATCAAGGTATCGGTCCAGACCCGGGATGCCCTGCGTCAGCTCGCCGATCGTGAAGGGCTCACGTTCGACGCGCAACTCGAGAAGCTGATCAGGCGAGAACGCCGTCGCATCATCGGGGCTCAGCTCGCAAGCGCCCCACTCGATGCCGACGACGAGGCCGTGCTGGATGCGTCCGCGAGCGACGTCGCCGATGCGAGCGGGTGACGTCGTCCGCTGCGATTTCGGGACGCCGGCGCGGGGCGAGCCGGGGTTCGTCCGACCGGCGATCGTCGTCACCTCCGATGATGTGCTCGAGTTCCGGCAACACGCGATCGTGGTCGTGCCCTGCACGACCACGAGGCGAGGATGGTTGAGCGAGGTCGACATCACCGGGTTCGGTGTCGCCGGGGCGCACCTGCCGACGACCGTCAGCGTCGACCGCGTCATCGAGGCGACGGGCACAAACATCGGGCCCGTCGCGCTGCAACAGATTCGAGAACTCATCGCCGACCTGCTCGAACTCTGACCCGGCCGCCCTGCGGCGCACGCCCGCAGGACCCCTACGACCACGGGCATTCTGAACCTCCAACGAACCCAGTGCGATTCACTTTTGGGATTGAGCCGCGGTGCTAGTTGCGCACCGTCATGAAGATGTAGATCTGATGCTCGCTGGAATGACTGCGCTGATTGTGCCGGCTCCGGGAGTGGATTCCGGCCTCCGCCGGAATGAGGGGAGGGGGACCGGGCGTTGTCAGCCGGCCAGGTCGGGCGCCGCGTCGGACCAGCAGGTTGTGCCCCACGTGACGCACAGCAGCGTGCAGTCACCACCCGGTGCAGCTCCGTGCCAGTGCCGCTCGCCCGGCGGGGCGACGACAAGGGTTCCCGGCTCGATCATGACGGCGCCGTCGGCGTCGGTGCCGACCCTGCCTCGGCCAGTCGCCACGTAGAGCAGTTGACCGCCCGGGTGGGTGTGCCAGTTGGTGACCGCCCCGTCGCTGAAGCGCACGTGTGCCGTGTCTGGCTCGTCGTCGCTTCCGGTGGCGTGCAGCATCTCCAACTCCACATGACCGGTGAAGAGGCCCCCGTACGTGGAGCTCCTGTCCCCGGCGGCGACGACACGCACCGCTCAGCCCTTCCCGGACACGAAGCGATTGCGCAGGCTGCCGATGCCTTCGATCTCGACCTCGACGATCTGGCCGTCGCGCAGGTAGCTCGGCGGGTCCATGGAGTCGCCCACGCCACCGGGCGTGCCGGTGAAGATCAGGTCACCCACCTCGAGAGTCACGTAGCGCGACAGCCACGCCATCAGGTAGCCGACATCGAAGATGAGGTCACTGGTCCGGGCTTGCTGGCGGACCTCGCCGTCCACCCGGCAGCTGACGGCCAGGTCGTCGGGGTCGGCAACCTCATCCGGCGTCACCATCGTCGGACCGATCGGCCCGAAGGCGTCGTAGCTCTTGGCCAGGGAGAACTGCCGCACCGGTGGGCGGAACTGCTCGTTCCGGTCGCTCACGTCGTTGCCGCACGTGAGGCCTGAGACATGGTCCCAGGCGTCCGCCGCGGCGAGGCCCTTACCGCGCCGGCCCACCGCCAGCACGAGCTCCACCTCGTAGTCGACCATCTGCAGGTCACCGATCGGCACGTCGTCGCCGGGACCGCAGATACAGGTGGGGAACTTGGCCATGACGTGCGGCTCGGTGGGGATCGCCAGACCGGCCTCGGCGGCATGGGTCCGGTAATTCAGGGCGAGGGCGATGATCTTGCCCGGATGCGGAACCGGCGGCCCCAGGGTCTCCTGATCCAGCGCCGGCCAAGCCGACGGATCGACCTCGGCGGCCAACTCCCGTAGGGCTGGATGGTTCGCTAGGTCGGCGGTCATCATGGGATCGGAACTCAGGGCACCGCCCGAGGCCTCGCCGATGTCCACCGCCCGGCCGTCGAGTACCAGGCAGGCTCGTCGGGACACGTTGGCAAATCTCATGGGTACCTCCAGTCGCTCAAGCGGTCCAGCCGCCCGGGGGCCGGTCGAACCAGATGTGCACCTGCCCGGTTCCCGCGGCCGACTCGTAGGCGGAGAACATCTCGCCCGGCGCCCGGCAGGCGGCGCCGCCCAGCGCCCCCACCATCATGAGGTAGTGGCCGAAGAACCCTTCCGGCGCGTGCCGGCGGAACCCGTCCACTCCCGCCAGGACCGCGGCATGGTCGCCGGAGCGCAACTGCTCGATGAGCTTCTCGTCGGCTGCGCGCGCCTCGGGGTTGGTGATGTTGCTCAGGTCGGCTGACTCGTGCTGCCGGAGTTCCCGCAGCGGCCAGAACCGGTGGCTCAAACCTCCCGAGGCCAGCAGCACCACCCGGCGGTCCAACTCGGCTGCCGCCGCCGCCAGCAACTCGCCCAGCAGCAGGAAGTCATCCGTCGTGGCGGTCTGGCAGATGCTCACCGAGACCCAGGCCTCGTCGCCCTGCAGGTACCCCAGGAGGTTGACGGTGGGGTAGTGGATCGGCAGGTGGGGGTCGTCGCAGGCCAGCACCCAGGTGTCGTGGCGAGCCTCGGCCAGCGCCGCCAGACCGAAGGCCAGTTCGGGATCCCCGGGAATGTCATAGGGCATCTGCTTCATGCCCCGCGGCAACTCGTCGGAGGTGAACAGACCTCTGCGGCGCTCGTGCGCAGTGCAGATGTGCTCGAACGTGCTGAACCAGTGGGTGTCGAACACCACGACCGTGTCGGGGCGCAACTCGTCGAGGCGCTCTGCGCGAAGGCGGTCGAGGCCTGCGCAGAGGGTGAAGTCCTCGCCGCCGTTGAGAAGCCGCCGCTCGGACTCGGGCATCACGATGGTTGGTACGTGTGAGACGAACCCTGCCCCGACGATCTCTCCCATGCGTCTCGCCTCGTTCTGTGCGGTCGGTGTGCCGCGCCGCCCGGCGCGCGTGACTAAAGTCGTTTGGATCCTAACAGTAATTGCGGGAGGCGTCGAGATCGGCGTTCAGGGTGTGTCCAGATCCGCCGCGGTGCGCAGGAGCGTCCGGAGATACGCGGCCAGGCGCGTGGCCTCGGTGTCACTCAGGTCGCGGGTGACCAGCGCCTCCTGCTTGTTGAAGGCGGGCATGATCTCGTCGACCACGCGGTGCCCCGACGCGGTGGTGCGCACGAGCATGCGGCGACCGTCGGTGGGGTGCGGGGAGCGCTCGGCGTATCCCTTGCGCGCCAGCGTGTTGAGGACGCCGGTGAGGGTCCCGCCGGTGATGCCGGCCTCGGCGGCGAGGTGGCCGGACTCCTGCTCGCCCCAGATGCGCAGTACGAACAGCACCACGAACGCGCTCCAGGAGAGTTCGTACTGCCGCAGCACGCCGCGCTCCATGTGGTTCCGCACGGCGGTGGCGGCGCGGAAGATGTTCGACACCGCGGCCAGCGCCAGCATGTCCAGGTCGAGGCCGCCGAGTTCGGCGCGGATGAGGCGCTCGGCTTCGACGAGTTCGTCGTCACCGGCGGCGAAGGCTCGCGGCATGAGCGCAACAATACGCCAGCCCCCGGAGCCCGACCGTGTACCGGCGGTCTCCGGGAGCCGGGGCTCCGGAGCGGATCCTTGCCGTGACCGGCGCCGCTGCGCCCGCCTTGAGCGCTGCGGCAGATTCGACGCGAGAGGTGGCCTGTGGTACGACGCCGCAAGCTCCCCCCGGTTTGCGAGACAGACAGGAGGTGCGCCGTGAGCGACGAATACCAGCAGATCCGCGTGCTCTGGCCCGATCATCTGAACCTGCCGCGGGGCAAGTACCTGCCTGTCGCCGTGGCGGCTGGTGGGGCGCGACACTGCCTCACCACGTTCGCGCTCAACTACGACCGTTACATGGGGCCGGTGCCCGGTACGGGATTCCTGGAGGGCATGCCCGACCTGACCTGCGACTTCAGCCTCGACGACGTGCGCCCCGGGTGGGAGGACGGTGTCGGTGTCGTCCTCGGTGACCTCGGCTTCGAGGGCAGCCCCGTGCCCTTCGCTCCCCGCGAGGTGTTGCGGCGGGCCGTCGCCGCGTGGGAGGACATGGGCTACACACCCAAGGTGGGCTTCGAGTTCGAGGCCTACCTCATGGCGGCCGACGGCGACGGCGGCTGGGCGCCGTATCGCGCGCCGGGGTCGTTCGTCTACGGAACCGGGCATTTCAACGACCCCTCAGGTATCTGCCGCGACATCGTGGCGCGGGCGACATCGTGCGGGTTCCCCCTCGAGTCGGTGAACGCCGAGTACGACGAGAGCCAGTTCGAGTTCACGCTGGTCTATGACGACGCCATGGCCGCCAGCGACGAGGCCTTCCTCTTCAAGACCATGGCACGGGAGGTGGCGGCGGAGCGGGGCCACCTGCTCACCTTCCTGCCCAAGCCAATCGCCGGGCGGGGCGGCAACGGCCTCCACGTGAACGTCAGCTTCGTGGACGGCTCCGGGGGCTTCGCCCTCGTGGATCACGCCGGTCCGGATGGCCTGTCGGCGCTCGCCAAGCAGTGCATCGCCGGCCAGTTGGCCTACCTGCGGCCGATGACGGCGTTGTGCTGCCCAACGGTCAACTCCTACAAGCGCCTGGCCCCCGCCCAGCTCTGCGGCTACTGGCAGAACTGGGGGCACGACCACCGCTGCACGACCGTGCGGGTGAATCTCGAACGTGGGTCCTCGACTCGCCTGGAGAACCGCCTCGCCGACCCGGCGGCGAGCCCGCACGTGGCTCTGGCGGCGATCCTGACGGCCAGCCGTCTCGGGGTGATCGATGAACTGGAGTGCCCGCCTCCGGAGACCCTCGATGGCCTCGAGAACGTCAGCTGCGACGTGCACGCGCCCGCGAGTCTGGAGGAGGCCCTCGACGAGCTCGAGGGCGACCAGACCTTCGTCGAGGCGTTCGGCGCCGAGACGGTGGCTCAGTTCGTGGCGGTCAAGCGCACCGAGTGGGCCCGGTTCACCGCCCACGTCACCGACTGGGAACTCGACACGTACCTGCCCTACCTCTGAGAGGAGCGGCAGCGTTCGGTCAGCCGGATGGGCCGAGGTAGGTGTCGAACAGGTCTTTGCGCTGGAGCAGGTCTCGGCCCGATCCCTCCGTGGCGATCTCGCCCGAGCGCATGATGTAGGCCCGATCGCAGGCGTTCAGCATGCGGTGGGCGTTTTGCTCGACCACCAGCAGCGTGTGCCCGGCCGAGGCCAACCGCCCGATGAGGTCGAACACCAGGTCCACGAGCGCCGGGGCCAATCCGAGGGAGGGTTCGTCCATCAGCAGGATCCGGGGCGCGCTCATGAGGGCGCGGGCGATGGCGAGCTGTTGAGCCTCGCCGCCGGAGAGGTAGCCGGCGGGCGTGTCGCGCCGGTCGCCGAGCACGGGGAACAGCTCGGCCATCTCCTCGAGGCGTTCGGCACGCTGGCGGGCGGTGGCCGTGATGCCGGCCACGAGGAGGTTCTCGCGCACGGTGAGGTCGGCGAACAGCCGGCGGTGTTCGGGGACGAGAGCGACGCCGGCGCGCAGCATCCTGTCGGGCGCCGCGCCGGTGACGTCGGAGCCGTCGAGCAGGACGCGCCCGGCGGCGGGGTTCAGCAGCCCGGCCACGGAGTTCAGCAGCGTGGTCTTGCCGGCGCCGTTCGGGCCGATCACACCAACGATCTCGCCCTCGCCGACGCGCAGCGTGGCGGCCCGCAGCGCGGCGATTGACCCGTAGCGGGTGGTCAGCGACTCGATCTCCAGCATCACCCCGCCTCCCTACGCGGTGGTGGCCGAGTCTGGATCTGAGCCGCCGCCGGAGCGCCTCAGCCGGGCGCGCTCGACCAGCTCTTCCACGAGAGCAGGATCGTGCTCGCCAAGGGCGGGAACCCGGTTCAGCGGCTCACCTCCGTCGCTGATGTTGAACGGTGGGCGGAGCATCGCGGTCCGGCCCGCCGGCAGATCCACCACCGCGAACCGGCCGCGCGCCCGGAGTTGTTGGTGGTCGGCGACCTCCAGCGGTCCGTTCACACTGCCGAAGGCGATGCGCGCCCGGCGAAGCTTCTCCAGCACCGCCGGCGCCGCCTCACCGGCGAGGGCGGCACTCAGTTCGGCTTCCAACTCGTCGACGTTGGCGACCCGGTCGGCGTTGTCGACGAAGCGGGGATCGGTGGCCAGTTCAGGTCGGCCCATCACGTCGGTGGCCAGAGCCACCCACTCGGCGTTCGCCTGCACGGCGAGCATGATCACCGCACCGTCGGCGAGCTCGAACAGGCCGTACGGGGCGATGAGCGAGTGGCGCCTGGCCGAGCGGGTGGGCGGGGCACCGTCAGCGACGGAGGCATAGGTCTGCGGTGCGGTCCACTCGGCGAGGCACTCCAGCATCGACAGCGAGATCGCCGCGCCCTCGCCGGTGCGGCCGCGGCGGTGCAGCGCCGCCAGGATGGCGCTGAGGGCGTACATCCCGGCGCAGATGTCGGCGACTGAGAAACCCACCTTGCTCATGCGATCCGGATCGCCGGTGAGAGCCACGGCGCCCGCTTCGGCCTGGATGATCAGGTCGTACGCCTTGTCGTCGGCCCGTGGCCCGTCGGTGCCGTAGCCGGAGATGTCACAGGCCACCAGGTGCGGGTGGCGGGCGACGAGCTGTTCGGCCAGCACGCCCGCACGGCTGGCGGCGCCGGGAGAGAGGTTCTGGACGAACACGTCGGCCCCCGCCACCAGTTCGTCGAAGCGCTCCCGCTGGGCCGCTTCGCGCAGGTCCAGAGCGATGCTGTCCTTGCCGCGGTTGCCCCACACGAAATAGGTGGACTCGCCGGCCAGCCGGCTGTCGTAGTGGCGGGCGAAGTCGCCGTGCGGCGGCCGCTCCACCTTCAGCACCCTGGCGCCCAGGTCGGCGAGGTGACGGGTCGTCAGTGGAGCCGATACGGCGTTCTCCAGCGTCACCACCAGTACGCCTTCGAGCGGCGCGCTCACAGGTCGATCTCCACCGGCTCCATGGCCACCGACGCTACGCCGTGCACGAAGTTCGAGGCGATCCGTTGCGGCTCGCCGGTCTGCCGCAGTGCGATCCGACGCTCGATGAGCTCCTCCAGTAGCACCCTGATCTTCATACGTGCCAGGGAGGCGCCGAGACAGAAGTGATGCCCGCCGCCCCCGAACGCGTAGTGCTCATTGGGCGAGCGTGACACGTCGAAGCGGAACGGGTCGGCGAAGGTGTCCGGATCCCGGTTGGCCGAGGCGTACCACATCACGACCTTGTCGCCGGCGGCGACGGCCGTGCCTGCCAGAGTGGTGTCGCAGCGGGCGGTGCGCCGCATGTGCAACACCGGCGACGCCCAGCGGAGCACTTCTTCGACGGCGCCGCCGGTGAGTTCACGGTGCCTGTGGAGGCGGCGAAGTTCGTCGGGCTGTTCGGCGAACGCCAGCGCGCCGTGCACGATGGCGGTGCGGGTCGTCTCGTTGCCCGCGAAGACGAGCAGTTGGAAGAAGTTCCGGTACTCGGCCGGGCTGAGCCCGCCGCCGTCGGCCGCGAGCACCAACTCGGTAACCAGATCCTCGGCCGGCTCGGCCCGGCGACGCTCGCCCAGCTCCTCGCCGTAGACGAACAGGGCGTGGCTGGCGGGACTCCCGAACGGCAGCAGGCGCAGCGGCGTCGTGTTGCCGAAGGCATCGGGGGGCAGCGTGGAACGGTCACCGGTGCCCTCCACGAGATAGTCCGACAACTCGATGAGGTAGTTGGCGTCGGCTTCGGGTACGCCGAGCATCAACATGATGACCCGGATCGGCAGCGGTGCTGCAACCGATTTCACCCAGTCGCCGCCACCGGATGCGACGAAGTCCTCCAGCAACTCCGCGGCGACGGCGCGCGTCGCCGCGGTGAGGCGCGCCACGTTGCGGGGTGTGAAGTGGCGGCTGATGATGCGTCGCAGCCTGGTGTGGTCCGGTGGATCGGTGTCGATGAGCGAGCGGCGAGCCGCGAGGGCGTCGGCCTCGAGGTCCCAGAGGTTGGTGTGCCCGATTTCCGATGAGAAGACCTCCGGGTTCCGGGACACCGCACGCACGTCGCCATGACGGGTGACGGCCCAGAAGCCGCCCTCCTCGTACCGATGCCAGGTGAGGCCGGGCGCGGTCCGCATGGCCGCGAAGCGGTCGTGCGGGATGCCGTCGAGGTACAGGCTCGGCGCCGTCACCTCGGGCGAGTCAGCCGCCGCGGTCATCGGGCTCGTCGGATCCGTCGGTCCACGCCGGTTCAGGGCCGGCCGGCCGTCAGCACCAACCGCCCGCGGACAGAGCCGGCGCGCACCCGCTCGTGGGCCTCCGCCGCCCGCTCGAAGGGCATGGTCTCCACCGGCTGGATGATCGAGGGCTCGCGGGCGGCCAGCGCCAGCAACTCGTCGAGCTGCGCCCGGCTGCCCCACACGCTGTTCATGAACGCTGCTTCGTGGGGGTAGGCACCGAAGCCCCACGGAATCCTCCCGCCGAAGAGTCCGATGACGATCACCAGGCCGCGCTTGCGCACCGCGCCCGCGGCCTGGGCCAGGGTGACGTCGGCGCCGATGAAGTCCAGCACGACGTCGGTCGACGGGATCCCGTCGCCGGGATCGACGGCCTCATGCGCCCCGATCTCGTAGGCGGTGGCCCGCTTGGCCGCAGAGATGTCCGCAGCCACGACCGTGGCGTCGCTGAGCAGCCGCAGGTAGCGGATGGCGAACTGCCCCAACCCGCCGGTGCCGATCACCGTGGCCCGAGCCCCGCGGCCGCGGTTCCGCAGCAGCTCCAGCGTGTGCCCGACGGCGCGGTAGGCGGTCAGCCCGCCGCATGCGAGCGGGGCCGCGGTGATCGGATCCAGGTCGCCGAGGGGCGCAAGGTAGCGGGCCTCCCGCACGTGCATCCGCTCGGCGTAGCCGCCGTCGGAGAAGATGCCCGCCTCGGCCGCGTCGGCGCAGATCATCTCCAGCTCGGCACCGCAGTCGGCGCAGTCGCCGCATCCCCACGGGGCGTAGACCATCACCGGCCCCAGCCGGGGGTGCATGCCGGTCACCTCGTGTCCGAGTATCCGCGGCAGCGTGATGGGGAAGAGCCCCTCGGAGATGTGCAGGTCGGAATGGCACACACCGCAGGCGATCACGTCAATCACCTCCCCGCCGTTGGGCACCGGGTCGGGGTGATCCTCGACGAGTTTCACCGGCGCACCGAAGCGGGTGAGAAGCATCGCCCGCATGTCAGTAGCTCTTGGGCATGCCCAGGCAGCGCTGAGCCAGATAGGCCAGGATCAGGTTGTTGCTCACGGGGGCGACCTGGTAGAGCCGGGTCTCGCGCAGTTTGCGCTCGATGTCGTACTCGGTGGCGAAACCGAATCCGCCGAACGTGTCCAAGGCGGCGTTGCCGGCCGCCCAGGAGGCCTCGCTGGCGAGGAGCTTGGCCATGTTCGCCTCGGGCCCGCAGGGCTGGCTCGCGTCGAAGAGGCTCGCCGCCTTGAAGCGCATCAGGCTGGCGGCCTCGATGGCCGCGTGTGCCCGTGCCAGCGGGAATGCCACGCCCTGGTTCTGGCCGATGGGACGGCCGAACACGACCCGTTCGGAGGCGTAGGCGGAGGCGCGCTCACAGAAGAAACGACCGTCGCCGACACATTCGGCGGCGATGAGGATGCGCTCGGCGTTCATGCCGTCGAGGATGTGGGAGAACCCCTGTCCCTCGGTGCCGACGAGTGCCTCGGCCGGGAGCCGGACGTTGTCGAAGAAGACCTCGGTGGTGCTGTGGTTCATCATCGTGGGGATGGGTCGGATCGTCAGCCCGTCGACGAGCTCGCCGTCGTCTCCCCGCATCTCGAACAGAAAGATCGAGAGGCCGTCGAAGCGGCGCTCGCCCTCGGCCGCCGGCGTGGTGCGTGCCAGAACCAGCATGAGATCCGAGTGCAGCGCCCTTGAGGTCCAGATCTTCTGGCCGTCGAGTATCCAGCCGTCGCCGTCGCCGTCGCGCTCCGCGCGGGTGGTGATGGAGGCGGTGTCCGATCCAGCCGCCGGCTCGGTTACGCCAAAGGCTTGCAGCCGGGTGCGGCCGGCCGCGATTTCCGGTAGCCAGCGGCGCTTCTGAGGCTCCGAGCCGTGGCGCACGAGCGCTCCCATCACGTACATCTGGGCGTGGCATGCGCTGGGGTTGCCGCCGCTGGCGGAAATCTCCTCCAGGATCACCGACGCTCCGGCCAGGCTCAGGCCACCGCCGCCGTAGGTGGCGGGGATGAGCGTGCCCAGCCAGCCGTGTTCGGCGAGGTCGGTCACGAATTCGGTGGGGTAGCGGTCCGGTTCGAGACTGCGCCAGTACTCGCCCGGGTAACGCTCACACAGCCGGCGCACTTCGGTACGGATGACCGAGAAGTCCGCCGGTTCTTCAAAGTTCACGGCGACCTCCGTCCTGCTCTCCCCGGGTCCGACGGGTGCCGAGGTCCGAGCCGAGGTAGGCGGCCTGCACGAGCGGGTTGGTCTGGATCTCCGCCGGGGTGCCCACGGCAATGACCTTCCCCTGATCGAGGGTGTAGACCCGGTCGCAGATGCCGATGATGAAGTTGAGATCGTGGTCGATGACCAGGACGCCGGCGCCCACGGCTGCCGCCGTGGCCCGTACCCGGTCGATCATCTCCAGCGACTCGGAGTCACTCATCCCGCTCGTCGGCTCGTCCAGCATCAGGAAGTCGGGACGGGCGGCCGCCGCCCGCGCCAGTTCGAGGCGCCTGGCGTTGCCGTAGTCCAGTTCGCGGGCACGGCGCTGCCGGTGCTCCCAGAGGCCGACGCCTCGCAGCAAGGTCTCGACATCCGGCCCGGGTCTCTCGCCGCGATGCCGCTCCGCCATCAGAGCCGCCGCCTCGACGTTCTCCTCGACGGTCAGGGCTCCGAACAGCCGCAGGTTCTGGAACGTTCGCACCAGGCCCCCGCGAGCTACGGCGTGGGCCGCGGCCCCTGACAGGTCGCGACCCGCGGCGACGCAGCGGCCCGAGGCCGGGGTGACGACACCGCCCATCACGTTCAGCAGCGTGGTCTTGCCTGCCCCGTTGGGCCCGATGAGCCCCACCACCTCGGCGCCGTGGACCTCGACGTGGGCGCCTTCGAGGGCACGGAAGCCGCCGAAGTCCACCGTCACGTCCGAGGTGGTCAACGTGTTCGCCTGCGGGGGCGGGAGTTCGGTCGCCGGGGGCGGCGCACCGGCCGATCTCCGCTGTCGCCACCGTCGCAGCAGCCAGGTGTCGAGTTCCCGGTCGTCCAGCAGACCCGAGGACCGGAAGATCATGAACCCCAGCATCGCCCCGCCCAGGAAGATGCCCGTGAGCCCGTCGCGCAACAGCCAGTCCAGCGCCGCCACGTTCACGTCCGGACCCGCGAGATAGCGCATGGCTTCGAGGCCGATCGTCATGACGACAACGCCCAGCAGGGCCCCGGCCACACTGTTGCGCCCGCCCACGATGAGCATCGCCAGAGTGATGAGCGTGTACTCGAAGAAGAAGAACCGCGGCGTGATGACCCCGATCACGTACACGCGCAGCGCCGAGCCCACAGCGACGAGCACGACCGACAGCAGCAGGGCGATCATCTGCTGGGTGGCGGGGTTGATTCCAACGGCCCGAGCCGCCAGGTCGTCCTCCCGCGCCGCCTGCGCCAGCCGGCCGACGCGGGTCTGCTTGAACAGCCGGGCCGCCAGGATCGAGGCGAAGAGCAGCACGTAGATCCAGGACCGGCCCTCCAGCTTGTTACCGAGGCTGAAGCTGATGCCCGAGCGCCCCCCGCCCGTGAGGTCCGTCCAGTTGCGGGCCACCTCGTGCACCACGAAGAGGAGCGCCAGGGTGATGACGGCTGCCGAGATGGCACCGGTGCGGGCGCCCGAGCGGGTGAGGCCCAACCCGATGATGACCGCAGCCACCAGCGTGACGCCGATCGCCACGAGTACCGCGAGCGCGGGCGGCAGGCTCACGTCGGCGAGGCCGAAGGGTGCGTCGGGGATGATCTGCGCCTTGCGCTCGGGTGAGATGGCGAGCACGCCGAATGCGTAGCCGGCGATGGCGCCGAAGCCGATGTGGCCGAACGACATGACGCCGGTGTTGCCCACGTAGACCCCGATGCCCATCACCACGATGGCGTTGATGAGCACCTGCGTGACGAGATCGTCTCGGGCCGCGCCGCCGGTGGCGGTGTAGGCCAGGGCGCCGCCCACCAGCAGCCCGAACAGGATGATCGACCCCAGGATCGGTCCCAGCACGTGCCGGGCCGGATCGCTGAGCACGCCGCAGCCTGCGGGTTCGTGTATCGAGCCAATGCGTCGAGCCATCGTCCGCCTCAGACCCGCTCGGCGCGGCGGATGGTGACCATCCCCTGCGGCCGGAAGACGAACAGCAGGGCGATGCACAGGAAGACCATGCCGTCGGTGAGCCCCACCAGGCCGTCGGGTAGGCGCGACAGCAGCAGGACCTCGACGAGCCCCAGCGCCAGACCACCCAGCACCGCGCCGCCCAGGCTGCCCAGTCCGCCGATGAGAGCGGCGAGGACCCCCTTCAACATGGGGTTGAGCCCGGTGGTGGGGTCGGCCTGCCCGGTGCGCATCAGCCAGAAGACCGCAGCGACGCCGGCCAGCGCTCCCGACAGCACGAACGCGCCGCTGATCACCCGGTTGCTGCGCACGCCCATCAGGCGGGCGGCCTCGAAGTCCTCGGCCGCGGCGCGCAGCGTCATGCCGAACATCGTCCGGCGCACCAGCCATACGGTGCCGGCAAGCGTGACAAGTGTGACCGCGATGACCACCAGGTCGTAGACCTCGAGGTTCACGCCTCCCACGCTGACGGTCTCGAAGAGCCAGCCGGGGCGGGCGAAGGTACGCCGGTTGGCCGAGACGCCCATGATGAACAGCGCCTGCACCACGAAGTGCACGCCGAACGAGGTGAGCACCATGGTGAAGTCCGAGGAGTTGCGCACCCAACGGAACGCGGCGAACTCGATCGCCAGGGCGGTGAGCATGGAGGTCACGAGAATCGCCGGGACGAACACCCACCAGTCCAGCCCGCGCGTGAAAAGCAGGTAGCTCATGTAGGCGCTCACGGTGATGAGTTCGCCGTGAGCGAAGTTGACGAGATGCATGACCCCGAAGATCACGGCGATTCCCAGCGCCAGCAGGGCGTAGATGCTGCCGCGACCGAGCCCGTCGACGAGTTGCTGAAGGAGTTCGGTCACGGCAGCGTCTCAGCGTTGCATGAGGTGGCGTGGCGCGCGGAGATCGACCCGTTCCGGGTGGCGGGCGACTCGATCTCGAGCATGCACTCGCTTGTCTACACGCTTTTGCGGGAGGGGTCGCGCCCGAACGAGCGGGCCCGGCCGGTTGCTCCGGTCGGGCCCGGAGCGAGTTTGCAGTCCGGCCGTCAGCCGATGGTCGCGGCCAGCGACGGTTGCCCATCCACCACCTGGTGGACGTAGACAGGCTTCTCCGGAGAGCCGCTACCGCTGGGGTACGACAGCACGCCGGTCACGCCCTCGACTCCCTGTGCCTCGGCGATGGCGGCACCGATCACGGCCGGGTCGTGGGACCCGGTACGCAGGAAGGCGTCGATCACCATGGCGATGGCGTCGGCGGCGAGGCCTCCGAAGGAGGGATTCTCCAGGGCCGTGCCCCGGGAGGCCTCGAAGCCCGCGTCGAGGATGACAACCCGGCTGCCCGGTGCGGGGAAGGAGTGGGTGGTGTGGTAGAAGCCCTCCACGGCTTCCCCCTCGGCGTAGCCGCCGGTTGCCTCGAAGGCGTCGGTGATGAGGAACCCGGTCTCGACGCCGACGCCGTCCAACTGGCCGCGCAGAATCGCCGCCTGGAAGGCCAGCATGGCGCTGTACACCACGTCGGGGGGCGCGTCCAGGTTGGCCATTTCGTTGGCCTGCGACGAGAAGTCCACGTCCTCGATGGGCACGTAGTTGTAGTCGGCGATCACCGTGCCGCCGCCCGCCTCGAACACCTCGGTGAAGATCTCCGGGTTGTAGCCGAAGTAGGGGCCGGGCGAGGAGAACGTGACGGCCGTGGTCCAGCCCTGGTCGAGAGCGAACTCCGCCGCGGCGCTGGCCTGGGCGGTGTCGTCGAAGGCCACCAGGAACGCCAGCTGTGCCGGATCCGACAGAGTCGGCTCGGTGGACGCCACGAATAGCACCGGCACCTGGCCGGCGGTCACCTGCAGCAGCGGGAAGCCGAAGTCCGGGAACGGCGGGCCGAGGATCGCCGACACGCCGGCGTCCAGCAGTTCCTGGGCGGCGCGCTGGGTCACGTCGGGGTCACCCTCGATGTTCCGGATCGTCAGCTCCAGCGGGGTGCCGTTCACGCCCCCGGTGCAGTTGACGAGATCAACGAAGTACTCCGCGGCCTGGCTGGCGGGAGCGTCGGCGAAGCCGCCCAGGTCGGACAGATCGGCGGCGAAGCCGATTTTCAGCGGGTCACCGGTGGGCGCCGGGGCGCAGTCGTCGAGGTCGGCCGCCAGGACGGCGTCGATGTCGAAGCCCGCAGGCTCCGGAGCTTCCGGCTCGGGGGCAGGCGGTGGCTCCTCGGGCTCCGCTGGTGTTACCTCCGGCTCGGGTGGGGGTGGAGGAGGTTCGGGTTCGGGAGCGGGTGCCTCAGTGGCCGGGGGTGGGGGAGGAGCGGGGGCTGCCTCCTCGTCGTCGGAGCCGCAGGCCGCCACGAGGAGCGTCGCCGCTGCGACAGGTACCAGGAATCTGCGCCAAGTAGATGCACGCCGCATATCGGTCTTCCCTTCCTTGCCCCGTGCCCGCACATGTCCGTGGTGCGGGCGCACTCCACAGAATGCCACACATTTCGTTTGGATACAAACGATTAGTGGGCATCGACAGCCCTGATTGCGGCACGGCGAGCCACTGCGTGGTGGGTTCAGACCTCGGATCAAGGCCCAGGGCAGGTCTCCGCCAGCACCTCGATGGTGTCAATCTCGCTGTGGCGGGCGGATGCCGCGGAACTCCCAGTCTCCCCCGAAGGCGGTGGAGATCACTTCTTCTGATGCGCTGGGCTGCGCCCCGCAGTCGGTGCGTACCGGTACCGGACCGGCGACCACTGTGTTGGTGAGCGCCCCGAGGCCCTCCACCTCCACGGTCACCACGTCGCCTGGTCCGACAGGCCGGGAGCCCGCCGGTGTGCCGGAGAAGACCATGTCGCCCGGCAGCAGCGTGATGGTGCGGGCCAGGTCGGCCACCAGGTAGTGCATGTCCCAGGTCATCTCGGAGGTGTCGCCCTCCTGGCGTACCTCGCCGTTCACGAGGGTGCGGAGGCGCTTGTCTCGGTAGTCCCAGCCCTCGACGAGCCCGGGTCCGACGGGGCACATCGTGTCGGAGCCCTTCACCCGCAGCATCGAGCCGGCATCGGTGTCCCGGAAGTCGTGCAGCCCGAAGTCGTTGCCGATCGTGTAGCCGGCGATGTAGTCACCGGCCTCGGCGGGGCTCACGTTGCGGCACGGCCGGCCGATGACGATCACCACCTCGCCCTCGTAGTTGAGATAGCGGCACCGCTCCGGGCGGACGACGTGCCCCCGGTGTCCCAGCAGCGACGACGTGGGCTTGTGGAAGTAAGTCGGCGCCGGGGGGAGGGTCGCCATGAACTCCCGCACGCGGCTGGAGTGGTTGAGATGGACGCAGATAATCTTGCCGGGTACACACGGCGGCAGGTGGATGGCATCGGCGGCGGCGACGGATCGGCCGTCGGGGGCGACGAGCCGGTCGCCGGACACGCTGACCGTCGTTGGGGAGCCGTCCAGCAGGATCCTGCGCCGCTCACTCATCGGTCCTCCCCAGCAGGGTCCTCCCAGAATTCATTAGGGACCAAAGTATATACTCGTACCGTGACCGGCTCTGAACTTCGGGGTTTCAGCTTCCCCCGCTCGGCGACCGGCGCGTCCGAGCTCGTTCCTGCTCCTCCGTGGCACTACTCCGGCGACATGCTCACGATCGAGTACCGGACCGATCCCGGGGCCGTGGCCGAGTTACTGCCGCCGCCTCTGTCGCCCGCCACCGAGGATCCGGGTGCGGTGGCCGTCGTGTGGGCCGACTGGCAGTCGTGTTCCGGCGGGTCCGACGAACTTCTCGATCCGGTGCGGGCGCAGTACAAGGAGTGCTTCGTGGTGGTGCGCTGCCGTTACCGGTCCCAGACGTTCAGCCGGTGCGTCTACATCTGGGTCGACAAGGACTTCGCCATGGTGCGGGGACACGTGCAGGGGTATCCGAAGAAGCTGGGTGACATCTGGCTGACCCGGCCCGTCACCGTCGGGCGCGCCGGTCCCCGGCTGGAGCCCGGCGGGTGGTTCGGGGCCACCTGCTCCGCCGGTGGGCGAAGGCTCATCGAGGCGAGCTTCGAGATCAGCGGCCCCAGCGACGGCGCCGGGTTCGTGAACGCGCTGCCCATGGTGCACCACCGCTTCTTCCCGGCCATCGAATCCGACGGCACCGACTCCCTGAACGAACTGGTCACCATGCGGGGCTACGACACCGAGTTGGGCCCGGCCTTCGGTGGCGAGGCCAACCTCGCAGTCTTTGATTCCCCCACCGAGGAACTCACCCGCCTGGCGCCGCAGGAGATGATCGGCGGCTACTGGCGCAGCGTGGGGACGTCCTGGAACGGCGGTACGACGCTGGAGCCCACGCCCCGATGACGCGGGGGACGGTCGGGCCGGGGATTTGTCCGCCGGCTCGACGACCCGGGGGCTGCCCGACCAACCGATGATTCCCCGCCATCCCTGGACCCCCGAGAGCGACGACGCCCACGCCGACCTCACCAGCCACGACACGTTCGTGGCCGGCGTGCCCTACGCCACGTTCGATCGGCTGCGCTCCGAGGATCCCGTCTCGTGGTGGGACGAGCCGGACGGCTCCGGCTTCTGGGCGATCACGCGCTATCACGACGTCATCCGGGCGAACCACGCCTGGGACACCTTCACATCCCGCGAGGGGATCCGCCTCGAGGAGATGGACGCCGAGGAGACCGAGGCCCGGCGCACGATGATGGAACTCGATCCGCCCGACCACACCCGCCTGCGGCGCCTGGTGAATCGGGGCTTCACCCGCAACACGGTCGACCGGTACACCGACGCCATCCGCGACCTGGCCCGCTCGGTCATCGTCGAGGCGCTGCGACACGACGAGTTCGACTTCGTCACCGAGGTCGCCCGGCAACTGCCCATGCGCATGCTCGGCCGCCTGCTGGGGGTGCCCGACGCCGACGCCGAACAGCTCGTGGTCTGGGGCGACCAGCTGCTCTCGAACACCGACCCGGAATACACCGATCACGTCGTCGATCTCACCGACACCGAGGAGTTCAGGCTGATCCCGTTCCGCAGCCCTGCCGGCCTCGAGGTGTTCCGCTACGCCCAGGCGGCTGCCGCGCTCCGCCGGGAGCAGCCCACCGACGACGTCATCTCCCGCCTGCTGGCGCCCACGTCGGACGGAACCCCGCTGAGCGACCTCGAGTTCAACAACTTCTTCGCTCTGCTGGTGGCGGCCGGCAACGACACCACGCGCTACACCATCACCGGCGGCCTCATGGCGCTGCTGGACCATCCCGCCCAACTCGCCCGGCTGCGCAGCGATCCGTCGCTGATTCCCGCCGCCGTCGAGGAGATCCTGCGCTGGACGACGGTCACGATGCACTTCCGGCGCACTGCCACCAGGGACGTCGAGGTGGGGGACAGGCTGATCCGGGAGGGCGACAAGGTGGTGCTGTGGTGGATGGGCGCCGACTACGACGAGCGTGCGTTCGACGACCCCTACCGTTTCGATATCGGCCGCACGCCCAACGACCACGTGGCCTTCGGGCGCAACGGACCGCACCTCTGCCTGGGAGCGTGGCTCGCACGCATGGAGGTACGCCTGACACTGGAGGAGTTGCTACCGCGGGTGGCGGCAATCGAGCTTGCCGGTCCCCCCGAGCGCCTGCGCTCCAACTTCATCAGCGGCATCAAACACCTGCCGGTGCGAGTGAAGCTCGCCTGAGCCGGTCCTCGGCTCAAGCGTAAGGCTCGCCCTCGTCGCCGCCGGACAGCCCGGCCCGCCCCAGGCGATCCAGGCAGGCCTCCACGCTCCACGGCAACATCGTGGCCCCGCAGCGGGCGTCGCGGTAGAGGCGCTCCAGCGGGTGCGGGCGCAGCAACGACCGGCCTCCGCACACCCGCACCGCCAGCGAGGCCAACTCGGGTGCGGTCTCCATGGTCGAGACGGCCGCGGCCCACGCCCGGCGCACCTGGTCGGGTGTCGGGTCGGGCCCGGTCTCGCTCAGCACCCGCCGTGCCAAGGCGTGGGTCCGCTCGTAGGCCAGCTGCATCTGCGCCCAACCGGCCTGCTTCTGGGCGTTGTCCCGCCGCGCTCCGGGACCGACGCGCCCCGCCAGGTAGTCGTCGGTGAAGTCGATCACGGCGCGCATGATGCCCAGGTAGGTGAACGAGAGAGTGAGGTAGAAGTGCGGCCAGCGCGTCGCCACCTGATCGAAGACCCCGGGAGGCAGCAACTCGGCGTCGGCCGGCACGAAGACATCGTCCATCACGAGAGTGCGCGACACGGTGCCGCGCATACCCAGTGGGTCCCAGTCCCCCTCGATATGCAGGCCGTCGGCATCTGCGGGCACGCTCATGAACCGGATCGTCGGGTCGTCCGGAGCCACGCAGATCACGTTGTGGCGGTCAGCGGCGCCGGACAGCGAGGCGAAGATCTTGCGACCGCTCAGCCGCCAGCCCCCGTCGGCGGGCACCGCCAGCGTGTTCACGCCCGCGGTGGCTCCGGGTGCGTTCCCCTCGCTGAACGGTTGGGCGTGGATGTGGCCCTCCTCGATGACGCCGGCGAACATCGTGGCCCGCCGGCGTTCGTGGCGGGCACGCTCGGCGGCGGGCATGGTCAGGTCGTCGGCGATCTGCCCGCAGAGCAGCATCGTGGCGGTGTGCATGTTGAAGGTGAGGGCCGTGGACCCGCAGTAGCGCCCCAGTTCCTCCGACACCAGGCCGTACGTGGCGAAGTCGGCGCCCAGGCCGCCGTGGTCGGAGGGAATGCAGAGACCCAGCAAGCCTGCCTCGCGCAGATCGGCGTAGTTCTCGAAGGGGAAGCGGGCTTCACGGTCGTAACCGGCGGCCCGCTCGGCGAAGGTCCCGCCGAGGTCGGCGACTAGTCCCACGAGCTCGCGCTGGCGGGCGGCGGATGGGGGGCGATGCGAGGTGCTCACGAGGTGGCCGAGACGATCAAGCGGTGGTGCCTTCACGCACCTGCACGGTCTTCAGGTCGCTGTGGAAGTCAAGGGCATAGTCGCCCCCCTCGCGGCCCAGCCCGCTGATGCCGCAGCCGCCGAACGGGGCGGTGAGGTCGCGCACCAGGAAGCAGTTCACCCACACCGTGCCGGCCCGCACCGCCCTTCCGACCCGCTCGGCCCGTTCCTGCGAGCCTGTGAAGACGACGCCCGACAGGCCGTAGCGCGTGCTGTTCGCCAGCCGCACCGCCTCGGCCTCGTCCGCGAATGTCTGCAGGGTGAGGACCGGCCCGAAAACCTCCCGCTGCACGATCTCGCTGTCGTTACTCGCGGGGCGAATCAGCGTTGGCTCGTACCACAGGCCGTCGGGACGGCTGCGGCGCCCGCCGCGCAGGACGGTGTCACCGGCTCGGCGCGCCCGTTCCACGAACCCCTCGACGCGGGCCAGGTGCTCGGGACCGATGAGGGGGGACATCGTGGTCGCCGGATCGCGGCTGTCGCCCAGGACGTGGGCATCGGTGTGGACGTCGAAGCGCTCCAGAAACTCGTCGGCCACGCGTTCGGCCACGAGCAGGCGCGTCCCGGCCAGGCAGACCTGGCCCGAATCGTCGAACTGCCCGGCGGCGGTGCGGGCTGCGGCCTCGATGTCGGCGTCCTCGAAGACGATGAGGGGCCCCTTGCCACCCAGTTCGGCGGTGAACGGCACGATGTTGGCGGCCGCGGCCGCACCGATCGACCGGGCCGTTTCGGGTGATCCGGTGAAGGAGATGCGGCGCACCCGCTCGTCGGCCACGAGAGCGGCTCCCACCTCGGCGCCCCGTCCCTGCACCACGTTCAGCACGCCCGCCGGCAGCCCCGCCTCGTGTGCCAGGTCGGCCAGGACGCTCGCCGACAGCGGCGACCATTCCGCCGGCTTCAGCACCACGGTGTTGCCCGCCGCCAGCGCCGGCGCCACCTTCCAGGTGGCCAGCATGAACGGGGCGTTCCACGGGGTGATGACAACCGCCGGTCCCGCCGGCATCCGCTCCACGCGGTTGTCGGTCCCGTTCGATGCCCAGTTGCGTTCGCTGTAGGACTCCGCCAGGTCGGCGTACGCCCGGAAGTTGCGGGCGCCGCGGGCGATGACCCGCTGCTGCAGGCTCTCCAGCAGCATGGCCATGTCCAGACACTCGACCTCCGCAAGCGCATCGACCGTCTCGTCGATCCGCTCGGCGAGCCGGCGTAGGTGGGCGCCCCGCCCGGCGGCTCCCAGCGCCGCCCACGCCTCGGCCGCCTCACAGGCCGCGCCCACCGCGGCGCCGGCAGCGGCACCGTCGCCGGCGGACACGTCGGCCAGCTTCATCGACCAGTCCAGCGGTGAGCGGACCTCGAAGGTTCCGGGCGAAGCGATCCGCCGTCCGCCGATGTGGTGGTCCACTGAGACCGCGGTGCCGGCGATCATGACCCGCGGCCGTTCGGGGACGCTCATGGCGAGCGGTCGGTGATGGCGGGGATCTGCAGGACGCGGTACCCGCCCCCGATGGCGAGGCGCCGCGATGCCCAACCCTTGGCCCCCAGGCGCCGCACCAGCGAGTCGGCGCCGAGGTTCTTTTGCATGACCACCACGGCGAACCCTCCGGGATGCAGGCGTTCCAGCCACTCCAGGAGCAGTCGATCGAGGGCCGCGTAGCCGATGCGCACCGGAGGGTTGCAGTAGACGGCGTCGACGCGAAGCCCCGGGGGGACTTCGTCGGGCGAGCAGACCCGCGCCCGCGCGCCGCTGCCGGAGTCGCCGCCGCCGGCGACCGTCACTCCGGCGGCGGCGAGGTTTATGGCGGCCAGATCCAGCGCCCGCCGGTTGACGTCGGTCGCCCAGATCGTGGCGTCCGGCGCCCGGAGTGCCAGCGCCACAGCGATCGGGCCGTAGCCGCAGCCCACGTCCGCAAGCGTGCGGCCACCGTCGCCGCCACTTACCGGCGTTGTGCCGTTGGCCGCCGCCGATCCGCCGGCTGCGGCCGGCAGGGGCGCATGTTTCAGGAGGAGGCGCGTGCCCGGGTCGATGCGGTGCGCCGAGAAGACGCCGCGGTCGGAGCGCAGGGACGCCGAGACATCCGGCAACTCGAGTGCGACGGTGCGCTCCCGGCGTCGCGAGCCGGGATTCGCCGAGAAATAGTGCTCCGCCCCAGCCACGGCGCCGACGATACCCCGGCGTGTGGCACCCCCGGTTGCTGCGCCGGTCGCTAGTCTCGACGGCGTGGAGATACGGCTCTTCGGTGACCCTGTGCTGCGCTCGAAGGCGGTGGAGGTCACCCAGATCGACGGCTCGGTCGCCCGTCTCTGCAACACCATGTTCACCACCATGTACGAGGCGCGGGGGATCGGTCTGGCCGCCCCGCAGGTGGGGGTGCGCAAGCGCCTTTTCGTCTACGACGAGCCCGAGAGCTGTGGTCGGGGCGTCATCCTCAACCCGGTCATCACCGGGAGCGATGGCACCTGGATCTTCGAGGAGGGCTGCCTGTCGGTGCCCGGCTACTCCTGGGAGATCGAGCGGCCCCGCCGGATAGCGATGTCCGGGGTCGATCTCGACGGCAACGAGGTGACCGTCGAGGCCGACGATCTCTTTGCCCGGCTCATCCAGCACGAGATCGACCATCTCGACGGGGTGCTCCTGACCGAGCGTCTCGATCCGGAGCAACGCCGGGCCGCCCATGTCGAACTGCGGCGACGGGGTCTGCGTCCCGGAGGGGGCGGGCTCTTCCCCTCCCGCGGCGGCGAGTGACGTCGTGACCCCCTGGCCGGCGACGGTTCGCCGGCTGGTCTACTTCGGTACACCGCAGCTCGCTGCGTCGCCGCTGCGTGCATTGTGCGCCGCCGGATTCGAGATCTCACTGGTGGTGACCGGCCCGGATCGCCGCCGTTCGAGGCGCGGGTCGCTCGAGCCCAGTCCGGTGAGCCGGGCCGCCACAGAGCTGGGCGTGCCGGTCACGCACGATCCCTCCGACGCCGTTGCCGCGGCGAGCACCGCCGACGGCGCGGTCGTCGTCGCCTACGGGCGCCTCATCGGCTCCGACGTGCTCGAAGCACTCCCGGCGCTGAACGTTCACTTCTCGCTGCTGCCGCGCTGGCGGGGTGCCGCGCCGATGGAACGGGCCATCCTGGCGGGCGACGAGGTGACCGGTGTCAGCATCATGGCGCTGACCGAGACCCTCGACACCGGCCCGGTCCACGCCCGGGTCACGACCCCGATCGGGCCGACCGAGACCCTCGCCGAACTCCGCGAGCGCCTCGTGGCGATGAGCTGCCCGCTGCTCGTCGAGCTGCTGCGCACCGGACCGGGAGACGCCGTGCCGCAGCAGGGGGAGGTCACCTGGGCGGCCAAGATCAGCGACGACGACCTGCGCCTCGACTGGGACAGCCCGGCCGTCGAGCTGCAGCGGCGAGTCCGCCTCGGGCGGGCCTGGACCACGCTGGCGGGCGAGCGCCTGCGGATCCTCCGAGCCGGCGTCGTCCCGACACACGGAGGCCCGCCGGGCATCCTCGAGGGGCTGGTGGTCGGGACCGCGGCGGGCGGCCTCCGCCTCGACGAGGTGCAGGCGGCCGGCCGTCGAGCGCTGCCGGCAACCGAGTGGCACCTGGGTGCCCGCCTCGGCACCACCTGCCGTCTCGGCACGTGACCCCTCGGCCACGCCGCGCGCTGCCACGGTAGGGTCGCAGCGTGTCCGACAGGAACCCGACCGGCTTGCAGGCCAAGGTTCTCACCGTCTCCGACGGCGTGATCGCCGGAACGCGCAAGGACTCGTCCGGCGAGGCCCTCGGGGAGTTGCTGGCCGGCGCCGGCTACGAGGTGATCGAGCGACGCGCCGTCGCCGACGGCACCGAGTCGGTGGCCGGGGCGCTGCGGGACATGGCCGACGGTTTCGCCGGTCTCGTCGTGACAACCGGCGGGACGGGGTTCGGCACCCGCGATCTCACGCCGGAGGGCACCCTGCAGGTGCTCGAACGCCTCGCACCCGGGCTCGCCGAGGCGATGCGCCTCGTCAATCCGCTGGGACGGCTCTCTCGCGCCGTCGCGGGCACGCGAGGCCGGGCATTGATCCTCAACACCCCGGGATCGCCCCGCGGCGCCGTCGAATGCGCCGGGGCGGTCCTCGACGTGTTGCCCCACGCACTCCGACTCCTGAGCGACGAGCCCACCGCCCACTGACCCGGGCACGCCCCGGTTAGCCCCGTCAGTGGACGATCTTGGCGAGCGGTAGTTCCAGGATGTCGGTGGCGCCGTTGTCGCGGAGCGCCGGGATGAGGGTGTTGATGACCGCCTTGGGGACGACTGTCTCCAAGGCGAATCCCTGGCCGCGGTAGAGCTCGTTCACGGTCGGGGCCTTCATGGACGGCAGCAGGTCGATCACCGCCGTCAGCGCGGCAGCCGCCACGTTCATCTTCACCAGCACGTGGCCTCGCGCCTCCAGCACGCCGGTGAGCAGCGTGGCGATCTGCCCCATGGCGTGACGGCGTTCGGGGTCGGCGTACGCCGCCGGGTTGGCGAGCAACTCGGTGTGAGACACGAGCACGGTGTCGATAATCCGCAGCCCCGCCGCCCGCAGGGCGCCGCCTGTCTCGGTCAGCTCGACCACGCAGTCCACGATCTCGGGCACCTTGGCCTCGGTCGCCCCGTAGGAGAGCTGCACGTCGGCCTCGATGCCCCTCTCGGCGAAGAACCGGCCGGTCAGTGCGGGGTACTCCGTCGACACGCGCACGCCGTTGGGCAGGTCGCTGACGCTCTCGTAGGGAGAGTCGCCCGCCACCGCCACGACGATGCGCACCGGGCGGTCGGTGGCCTTGGAGTATCCGAGCCGGCACAGCGAGGTGACCTCGGCGCCGCTCTCGGTGACCCAGTCCCGGCCGCTGATGCCCAGGTCGAAGATGCCCTCGCTCAGGTACCGGGGGATCTCCTGGGGGCGGAGGATGCGCACGTCGTCGACGCGCGGGTCGTCGATGGTGGCCCGGTAGTCGACCTTGGACAGCCGCCGAACATTCAGGTCGGCGTCGGCGAACAACTCCAGGGTGGCTTGCTCGAGCGATCCCTTCGGCAGAACCAGGCGCAACATCGCGCCCACGCTACCGGTGCCGCCGGGTTGCTCAGCCGCCGCCCGAGGATTGCTGCACGTAGGCCATGCGGAGGCTCTGCAGGGCTTCCCGCAGCGTCGGCTCGGATTCGCCGAGGCGGCCGCTCACCCCCTCCACCAGCGCCCCCATCGCATCGATCGCCAGACGCGCTGCATCCTGCCGGGGCGGGTCGGCCATGAGGTGGATGGCGCCCAGCTCGTACAGGCCCATGGCGTGGTTGGAAACGACGACCTCGGGTGGAGCGGCACCGAGCCGCTCCCTCGCTGCGGCCAGCTCGACCAGCATCGCCTCGGCTCGCTCTCGTTCCTCGGGGCTGAGATCATCCAGATCGAAGGGCTCATCATCGACCGGAGGACCTGCTGCTTCGCCCGCCGCCTGGGCCTCGGCCTCCGGTTGCGGGTCTCTGGGCACGTGGTGCTCACCACCCGGGGTCCAGAGTGTCATGGCAGGCTCCTCGCAGTCGTTTTCTTCGATTCTCGAGCGCTCCCTGGTACTCTATGCCTGGCTCACAGGGGCCGAGCCGGAATCGCTCCGGGTCAGTCCCGGCACAGCCCCGTCCACCGGCTTCGGTGGGCGAGTGGCTATGGGCCTATGCTTGCCCGCACGCCGAAACGACGTGCCGTGTCGGCGACAACGTGAACCGAGAGAGGGGAAGTCACGATTGCTGAGTGATTGGCCATAGCTGCGTCGGCAGGTTCCGAGCCGCTCGTCAACGAGAACATTCAAGCGCCGCGGGTCCGTCTGGTGGGTCCCGATGGCGCCCAGATCGGGATCCGTCCGCTCCCTGAGGCTCTCTCGATCGCGCAGGCACACGGGCTGGACCTCGTGGAGGTGGCCGACAAGGCCGAACCACCCGTCTGCCGGATCATGGACTACGGCAAGTACAAGTACGACGCGACGCAGCGGGCACGGGAGTCGCGCAAGCAGAGCACGCGGGTCGTTGTCAAGGAGATGAAGTACCGCCCCAAGATCGGGCGCGGTGACTTCGAGACGAAGACGCGCAAGGTTCGGGACTTCCTGACCCAGGGCAACCGGGTCAAGATCACGGTCATGTTCCGTGGCCGAGAGACGCTCCATCCCGAACTGGGACAGCGGATACTCGACGAGGTCTCCGAGGTGACCGGAGACCTGGCCAAGATCGAAGCCCCGCCCCGCCAGGACGGCCGCAACCTGGTGATGGTCCTGGCGCCCGACCGGCGCACACGCGACCGCTCGTAACCTGCTGCAGGTGCGGGCATCCTGAGGGCGCCCGCGGGACTTGGTCCCCGTCGGGGTTGTGATCGGCCTCGCCTGCCCCGAGCCTTGAGAGCGTCTCCAACCGAGCGCCAGTAATCGAACCCGGAGAAGAAGACCCATGCCCAAGATGAAGACCCGCCGGGGCGCCGCCAAACGCTTCAAGGTGACCGGTTCCGGCAAGATCACCCGGCGCTACGCCTACAAGAATCACATCCTCGAGAAGAAGACCCCGAAGCGCAAGCGCCAATTGCGCCGCACCGGAGCGGTGAGCAGTGCCGACACCCCGTCGGTGCGTCGCCAGCTCGGCATCTGACGGGGTCTGGGTAGTCGGGAGGTCAGAGCAGATGTCCAGAGCGAGACGATCCGTCCAGTCGCGAAGGCGGCGCAAGACCACGCTGGCGCGGGCGAAGGGCTACTACGGCAACAAGAGCCGCACCTGGCGAGGGGCCAACGAGCAGTTGCTGCACTCCGGCCAGTACGCCTTCCGGGATCGCCGGGCCCGCAAGGGAGAGATGCGGCGACTGTGGATCCAGCGGATCAACGCCGGGTGCCGCCAGCACGGCTCCACGTACAGCACTTTCATGGCAGGGCTCCGCGCCGCCGGCGCGGAGGTGGATCGCAAGGCTCTTGCCGACATGGCGGTCAACGATCCCGATTCCTTTGCCGCGCTCGTGGAGCTGGCGGACGACGCCCGCACCAGCGATCTGCCCGTCGGGTCCTGACGCCGGCCCCTGCGTCGGCGGGTCGGGACGTGGCGCTGTTGACAAAGCCGCGGCCGCGCCTCGCCGGATTGCGCCGGTTGGCGCGCTCGGCCGCCGCCCGGCGCGACGAGGGCGTCTTCATCGTGGAAGGCGCGACTCTTGGCGCCGAGGCCGCCGCGGCGGGTCTGCGGATCCGCGAGGTCTACGTCGAGACGTCCCGGGCCGACGAGCAGGTGCGCCGTTTGGGCGACGAGATGGCAAACGCCGGCGCCACCCTGGTGGAGTTGGAGGCGGGAACGCTTGCCAAGGTGGGTGCTTCGGTGACGCCGCAGCCGCTCCTGGCTGTCGCAGAACGCCCCGAGATCACCGGCCCGCCGGCCGTTTCGTCGTTCGTGCTGGTGGCCGTGGAGGTCGCGGACCCGGGTAACGCCGGCACGTTGCTGCGCTGCGCGGAAGCCGCCGGCGCCGACGGCGTCATCTTCGCGGGAGCCGCCGCCGATCCGTACGGGCCAAAAGCGGTGCGCGCCTCGGCCGGTTCGATCTTCCGCCTGCCTCCGCAGCTGTCCGACGATCCCTCAGGCGTTCTGGACGGCCTACGCGACCGCGGCCTGCGCATCGTGGGCGCGGCAGCCGGGCGCGGTCTGCCCTTCGACCGGGCCGACCTGTCCGGGCCGCTGGCGCTCGTGGTGGGCAGCGAATCGCACGGCCTGCCTGCCGCGCTGTCCGGATGTATCGACGAGTGGGTGCACGTCCCGCTCGGCGGGCAGGCGGAGTCGCTCAACGTCGGCGCCGCCGCGGCTGTCCTGTGCTTCGAGGTGCAACGACGCCGCCGCACCGAACCACCCCCAACCCGATGACCTCCGAGTTGCCCGACGCCACAGCCCTCGCCGCCGAAGCCCGGTCACGCACCGCGGCGGCGGTCGCCGCCATCAGGTCCGCCGCCGATGTCGCCGCGCTCACCGCGGCCCGCCCCGACCTGCTCGGCAAGGGTTCTCCGCTGGCGGGCCTGCGGCGCCGCCTCGGTTCGCTGGCGCCCGCGGATCGTCCGGCTGCGGGACGCTCCCTCAGCGAGGCACTGGCGGAGGTGGAGGCCCGTTTCGAGGAGCGCCTCGACGAGTTGCGGGCAGCGGAGCGCCGCCGGCAACTGGAGGCCGAGCGCCTCGATCTCACCGAACTGCACGAGCCCCCGCAGGTGGGGCGGCTGCACGTCATCACGCAGACGCAGCGGCGCCTCGAGGACGTGTTCTGCGCCATGGGCTACACGGTGGCGGAGGGCCCCGAGATCGAGACGGAGTGGCACAACTTCGGGGCGCTCAACTTCCCGCCCGGCCACCCGGCGCGTGACATGTACGACACGCTGTACGTCGACCACGGCCCGCCGGGCAGCACGCTCCTGCGCACCCACACCTCGCCGGTGCAGGTGCGCGTCATGCAGGAGCAGTCGCCGCCCCTCTTCGTCGTGGCGCCGGGCCGCTGCTATCGCCAGGACACTGCCGACGCCACCCACATGCCCGTCTTCCACCAGATCGAGGGGCTCGTGATCGACGAGAACATCACGCTCGGCGACCTGGCGGGTGCCATCGAGACGTTCACCACCGCCTATTTCGGCCCGGGGTTCACGTCGCGCCTGCGTCCCTCGTACTTCCCGTTCACCGAGCCGTCCGCCGAGTTCGACGTGCAGCGACCCGACGGCACCTGGCTCGAGTTGGGCGGCTGCGGCATGGTGCACCCGTCGGTGTTGGAGGTCTGCGGCGTGGATCCCGAGCGCTGGAGCGGGTTCGCCTTCGGGTTCGGTATCGACCGCCTGGCCATGATCCGCTACGGCATCGACGATCTGCGCGATCTCTGGACCAACGACACGCGTTTCCTGGAGCAGTTCTGATGAAGGTCGCTCCGGTCCCTCCCACGACGGCATCGACGACCTGCGCGATCTCTGGACCCAGTCACACGCGCTTCCTGGAGCAGTTCTGATGAAGGTGCTGCTGTCGTGGCTGCGGGAGTTCGCGCCCATCGAGGGACCGCCGGAGGGCATTGCCGAGGACCTCTCCGATCTCGGGCTGGCGGTCGAGGACATGGTCACGTTCGCGTCGGCTCCTGACGGCATCGTCGTGGCTCGGGTGGCCGGCCTGCGACCCCATCCGGACGCCGACCGCATCCAACTCGTCGACGTCGACGCCGGCGACGGCGAGATGCTGCAGGTGTGCTGTGGCGCGTTCAACATGTCCGTCGGCGACCTCGTGCCACTAGCCACCGTGGGCACCACCATGCCGGGCGGCTTGGAGATCCGGCGACGGAAGATGCGGGGGCAGCTCTCGGAGGGGATGCTGTGCTCGACCGCCGAGTTGGACATGGGGGCCGACGCCGACGGGATCATGATCCTGCCGGCAGACCTGGAGGTCGGCGAGGATCTGACCGCCGCGCTCGGTGTGGCCGGCGACGTGCTGTTCGACCTGGAGGTCAACCCCAATCGCCCCGACGCCCTGTCCGTGGTGGGCGTGGCGCGGGATCTGGCCGCCCGCCGGGGAGCACCGTTCGAGTTGCCCGAGCTCCGCGTCGAGACCTCCGGCGGTCCGGCGTCGGCGTCGGCCGCGGTGGAGATTGTCGCCGGTGACCTGTGCGGGCGCTTCAGCCTGCGCCTGCTGCGCAACACCTCCGGGGCGCGGACACCGGCGCGCCTGGCTCGGCGCCTGCTGGCGCTCGGTATGCGCCCGATCAACTTCGTCGTGGACATCTCCAACTACGTGATGCTGGAGATCGGCCAGCCCTCGCACGCTTTCGACGCCGACCTCGTGCCGGGTGGGCTGCTGCGCGTGCGCCGAGCCACCGAGGGCGAGCAGGTCGAGACCCTCGACGGCGTCCTGCGCACCCTGAGCGCCGGCGACGGCGTGATCGCAGATGCTTCCGACAGGCCCATCGGCATTGCCGGCGTGATGGGCGGTGCCTCCACGGAGATCTCCGAGGGCACCGACGTGGTGCTGCTCGAAGCCGCCTGGTGGAATCCCCCCGACATCGCCCGCACGTCCCGCCGCCTGGGGCTCCGCAGCGAGGCGTCGGCCCGCAACGAGGCCGGTGTCGATCCCGAGATCGCCCCCTGGGCGCTGGAACGCTTCGCCGAGTTGGCCGCCGCCGGGGGAGTGACCCTGGCGCCCGGTCTCGTGCAGGCACATGGGCACCTGCCGCCGCGCCCAACGGTCCGCGTGCGCACCGGCCGGGTGAACGCCATCCTGGGCACAAGCCTCACGGCGGACGACATGCGCTCCTGCCTGGATCCCATCGGTTTCGAGATAGTCCCAGCCGCAACCGCACCCCCAGCCGCAACCGCACCCCCGGCCGCCAGCTCCGGACCCCCGGCCCCCAGCTCCGCCACTCCGGCTTCTTCCACCGTCATTCCGGCGGAGGCCGGAATCCATTCTGCACCCGACCGGCCTGCGGGCACCGTGGAGTCGCCTGCGACGCCGGCCCGCGCCTATCCCGGCGAGGTCTGGGACGTGACAGTGCCGTCGTGGCGCCCTGACACGTCCACAGAGATCGACGTCATCGAGGAGGTCGGGCGGCTCTGGAGCTACAGCCGCATCACCCGCACGGTGCCCCGGTCGCCTCACCCCGGAGGTCTGACCGAGCGGCAGCAGGCCCGCTGCCGGGTGCAGGAACTGCTGGCCGGGTTCGGGCTGATGGAGGCCATGCCGCTGCCGTTCCTGGCGCCGGGTGACCTGGAGCGGTGCGGCCTGCCGGCCGACGGCATCACCGTGACCAACCCGCTCGTGGCCGAGGAGTCGGTGATGCGGACGTCGCTGCGGCCGGGCCTGATGAAGGCCGTGGCCTACAACGCCGCCCGCCGCCAGCCGGGTGCGGCGCTATTCGAGATCGGCCACGTCCATCTCCCGGGCCACGGCGAACTGCCCGACGAGGGCGATCACCTGGCGGTTGCCCTTGCCGGCCGCGAGGCTCCTGCCGCGGCGGCACTCTGGGAGCGCCTGCGGCGCGCCATGCCGTTCGTCGCAGCCGAGGTTCGCAACGAGGCCACCGCAGGGTTGCACCCGACGCGGTCCGCGGTGCTGCGCGCCGGCGGCGAGACGGTCGGCGTCGTGGGTGAGATCGATCCCGCTGTGGCCGAGGCGTTCGGCATCGGCGAGCGTGTGGCCTGGCTCGAGTGCGACTTGGGCAGGCTGCTGGAATCCCATGTGGACCGTCCCCGGTACCGCCCGCCGAGTCGCTTCCCGTCCAGCGACATCGACCTCGCGTTCGTCATCGACGACGCCACGCCCGCAGCCACAGTGGAGGCCGCATTGCGCCGAGTGGCCGGCGACACGCTCGTCTCGCTGCACCTGTTCGACGTGTTCCGCGACGCCGACCGCCTCGGGCCCGGTCGCCGCAGCGTGGCCTGGCGCCTGCGCCTGCAGGCCGCCGACCGCACCCTCACCGACGCCGAGGTCGGCGAGATCCGAGCAGCCTGCATCGCCGCCGCCACCACCACGGGAGCCGCCCTCCGCGACTGACCGAACCGCTGGCCGCCTACTCGGTGAGGGCGGGCGCGCGAGTATTGCATATTGATACTGGTATCTGTATAATTCACTGGTGCTCTCCGTGGCGATTGTCGGGGCGTCGGGCTACACCGGCGCGGAACTGCTGCGCATCCTCGCCGCGCACCCCGCGATGGCCGTCGTCTGCGCCACCGGCGACACCCAGGCCGGCGTGGCGGCGGGGGATCTCTACCCGAGCCTCGGTGCCGCCTATCCGGAGTTGGTCTTCAGCACCTACGAGCCGGACGATGTCGCCGGCGCCGACGTGGTGTTCTTCGCTCTCCCGCACGGTGCCTCGCAGCTGATCATCCCCGGCCTCCTCGACGCGGGCACCGGCGCCAAGATCGTGGATCTGGCTGCCGACTTCAGGTTGAGTGACGCCGCCGTCTACGAGCAGTGGTACGGCGAGCCCCACGAGGCGCCCGGTCACCTCGCCGGCTTCGCCTATGGCCTGCCCGAGTTGTACCGCGACACGTTTGCCGGTGCCACCGCCATCGCCTCGCCCGGCTGCTACCCCACGGCTGCCGCGTTGGCGCTGGCTCCGCTGGTCCGAGCCGGTGCGATCGAACCCTCCGGCGTGGTCGTGGATGCCGCCAGCGGTGTGTCCGGGGCCGGGCGCCCGGCGAAACCCCACACCAGCTTCTGCGCCGTGGACGAGGACTTCGTGGCCTACGGGCTGGGTGACCATCGCCACACGCCCGAGATCGAGCAGGCCAGCGGCGCCGGCGTGCTGTTCACGCCCCATCTGGCACCCATGAACAGGGGCATCCTGGCCACCTGCTACGCCCGTCCGACCGGTGCCTGTGAGACCGACGATCTCCTGGCGATCTACGAGGAGGCCTATGCCGGCGAGCCCTTCGTGACGGTGAGCGGCCGGTCGCCGTCCACCAAGGCCACCCTCGGCTCCAACAGCGCCCATCTAACCGCCCGAGGTGACACCCGCACCGGCTGGGTCATGGCGCTCTGCGCCCTCGACAACCTCGGTAAGGGGGCGTCCGGGCAGGCGGTGCAGTGCGCCAACCGGCTGTGCGGTCTCGACGAGACAACTGGACTGGCAACTGTGGGGGTGTACCCGTGAGCGTCACATCCGTCGACGGATTCGTCGCCGCCGGCATGGCCGCCGGCATCAAGCCGTCGGGTGGCCCCGACATGTCCGTCGTGGCCACGGCCGACGCCACCCCGGTGGCAGCCGCCGGCGTGTTCACGTCGAACAAGATGACCGCCGCGCCCGTCATCGTGACGCGCAGCAACCTCGAACGCTCCGGCGGGCGCGCCGCCGCGGTGATCCTCAACAGCGGCAACGCCAACGCAGCCACCGGTCAACAGGGGCTCACAGACGCCGAGCAGATGTGCGACCTCACCGCGGCCGCCCTCGGCTGCGACAGCGACCACGTGCTGGTCTGTTCCACAGGCCTCATCGGCTTCGAGCTGCCCATGGAGGTCATCGCCGCCGGTATTCCCCGGGTTGTGGCGGCCCGGCACCCAGAGGGGGGCACTGAGGCGGCTGAGGCGATGATGACGACTGACACGGTGCGCAAGGAGGTCGTGGTGACCGCGGACGCCTTCACCGTCGGCGGCATTGCCAAGGGCGCGGCCATGCTGGAGCCCAACATGGCCACGATGCTGGCCATCCTCACCACCGACGCCGCCGCCGAGCCCGACGAACTGCGGGAGATCCTGCGCGAAGCCGTGGCCACCAGCTTCAACCGGCTCACCGTCGACGGCGCCCAGTCCACCAACGACACCGTGCTGCTGCTGGCCAACGGTCGTGCCGGCCCGGTTCGGCGCGAGGCGCTCGCCGCCGCCGCCGCCGAGGCCTGCCGCAGCCTCGCCCTGCAGATGGCCGACGACGCCGAGGGTTCCACCAAGACCGTCCTTCTGCAGGTGACCGGGGCCGCCAACGACGCCGAGGCCGCCAAGGCGGCGAGGGACTGCGCCAACTGCCAGCTCGTCAAGTGCTCGTGGTTCGGCGAGGACCCCTACTGGGGCCGCATCGCCAGCGAGTTCGGCGCCGCCGGGGTGGAGTTCGACCCCGAGCGCTTCCGCATTGCCTATGGCGACCACGTCGTGTACGCCGAGGGGCGCCCGCAGCAGCCCGACGCCGAGGCCATCGGGGCGTACATGCGCCGCCGCAGGCTCGACTTGCACGTGGACCTCGGCCTGGGTGACGGGCAGGCCGAGATCATCACCGTCGACCTGTCGCACGACTACATCGACGAGAACTCCCGGACGAGTTGATGAGTCCTTCTCCCACCGCTCCCTCCGGCGCGCCCCAGCACCCCACCGCGCCCCAGGTCACGGCCGAGGTGCTCACCCAGGCCCTGCCCTATATCCAGCGTTTCGCCGGGCGCACGGTCGTCATCAAGTTCGGCGGCGTGCCGGTCAGCGACCCTGACGTGGCGCGCGCCATCGCCGGCGATGTCGTGCTGATGCATTCCGTGGGGATCCGTCCCGTGATCGTCCACGGCGGCGGGCCGCAGATCGACGAACTCATGGGCCGCCTCGGCAAGGTGCCCGCCTTCGTAGCCGGGCGCCGGGTCACCGACGCTGAGACCCTCGACATAGTTCGCATGGTGCTCGTCGGCAAGGTCAACCGCGAGATCGTGTCGTCCATCAACGCTCGCGCCCCGCTGGCAGTGGGCATCTCGGGCGAGGACGCCGGGCTGATCCGCGCCGCGCCGCGCGATCCCGCACTGGGATTCGTCGGCGAGGTGGCTGAGGTCAACCCCGGCATCGTGCGAAACCTGCAGGAGTTGGGTTACATCCCGGTGGTCTCCACCATCGGGGCCGACGATGCGGCGCAGGCCTTCAATATCAACGCCGACACGGTGGCGGGTGCCCTCGCCGCGGCGCTGGGAGCCGAGCGCCTCGTCGTGCTGACCGACGTGGGCGGGCTGCACTCCGACCTCGACGATCCGACGAGCGTCCTGTCGGAGGTGACGGCGGGGGAGTTGGAGACGATCCTCGCCGCCGGCGGTGTGCAGGGCGGGATGATCCCCAAGGTCGAAGCCTGCGTGCAGGCCGTGCGCAGCGGGGTCGGTTCGGCGCACCTCCTCGACGGCACCCAACCCCATGTTCTGCTCCTGGAGCTGTTCACCGACGCCGGTGTCGGCACCATGATCCGCCCCGACCTCGAGGACGCGCCATGAACTCCCCGACAGACACCCCGAACCTCGCCGACGGTCCGGCGCAGCCGAGTCCCCACGCCGCCGCCGTCGGCGCGCCCGCCGGCGCCGAGCGCTGCCCGCTCATGCCCAGCTACGGCCCGCCGCAGGTGATGTTCGTGCGGGGCTCCGGGGCGCGCCTGTGGGACCGCAGCGGCCGGGAGTACCTGGACTTCCTCTCCGGTCTCGCCGTCACCAGCCTGGGTCACAGCCACCCCCGGGTCGCCGAGGCCCTCGCCGCACAGGCCCAGCGCCTGCTACACGTCTCCAACCTGTTCGCCACCGAGCACAACGGCGCCGTGGCGCAGACCCTCGACAGGCTGCTCGGCGGGGGAGGACAGGTCTTCTTCTGCAACTCCGGTGCCGAGGCCAACGAGGCTGCGATCAAGCTGGCGCGCCGCTGGGCCGGCTGGGGTCGCTACACGGTCATCTCCACACTCCGCTCGTTCCACGGGCGCACGCTGGCCACCCTGCATGCCACCGGTCAGCCCGAGAAGCACGAGGTGTTCCAACCGCTGCCCGAGGGGTTCCGGCACGTCCCGTTCGCGGATGTCGCCGCCGTCGAGAAGGCCGTCGACGAGACCACCGCGGCGGTGTTGGTGGAACCGGTGCAGGGCGAGGGGGGCGTGAACGTGCCGTCCCCCGACTACCTGCCCGCCCTGCGTGCGCTCTGTGACGAGCGGGGCCTGCTGCTGATGTTCGACGAGGTGCAGACCGGCCTGGCGCGCACCGGTCGCTGGTTCGGCCACCAGCACAGCGGCGTCTTGCCCGATGTGGTCACGATGGCCAAGGCGCTGGGCAACGGCGTGCCCATCGGGGCCTGCTGGGCGCGGGCGGACGTGGCCGGCGCCTTCCGCCCGGGCGACCACGCCACCACGTTCGGCGGCCAGCCCCTGGCCACCGCCGCGGCGCGAGCGGTCCTCGACACCATGATCGAGATCGACGCCCCGGCCTGCGCCACCGCGGCCGGCGACAGGCTGCGCCGCGGCCTCGAGGCACTCCCCGGCGTGACCGGTGTGCGCGGGCTCGGCCTGCTGCTCGCCGCTGAGCTGGATCCTGCGCTGGGCCGCAGCGCCGGCGAGGTGGCTGCGGGCTGCCTGGCGTCCGGCTTGGTGGTGAACGCCATCACGCCGACTGCGGTGCGGTTCGCCCCGCCCCTGGTGGTCACCGACGCCGAGATCGACGAGGCCGTCGCCCGGTTCGGGTCCGTCCTGCGTCCGCCCTCTGACGGTGGGGAGGCGTGATGGTCCTCGTTCGCCACGTGCTGGACGTCGACGACCTGAGCGCGGCCGAGGTGGCCGAGGTGCTGAGCCGCGCCAAGGCGGCCCACCCGACCGGCGTTCTCGAGGGGCGAGGCGTGGCACTGTATTTCCAGAAGCCGTCGGCGCGCACCCGCCATTCCACCGAGATGGCGGTAATCCACCTGTCCGGGCACCCGGTCTCCGTCCTCGACCAGGAAGTGGGGATCGACACCCGCGAGAGCGCCGAGGATCTGGCCCGCACGCTCGGCTGCTTCCACGCCATCATCGGAGCGCGGGTCTTCGATCACAGCGTCCTGGAGCGGATGGCCGCGGTCTCGGCGGTGCCGATCGTGAACCTGCTCTCGGACCGGGCGCACCCCCTCCAGGCGCTCGCCGACCTGCTGACGATCGAGGACGTGTTCGGCACGCTGACGGGGCGCACCGTGGCGTATGTCGGCGATGCCAACAACGTGGCGAGTTCGTTGGCCCTGGGCGCCGGACTGGCCGGGATGGCGTTCCGGCTCGGCGCGCCCGAGGGCTACGGGTTCGGTAACGATCAGCTTGCCCGCCTGCGCTCCACCGGCGCGGAGGTGACCTGCTTCGACGACCCCCGCGCTGCCGTGCGCGGCGCGGATGCCGTGTACACCGACGTGTGGACATCGATGGGCCAGGAAGCCGAGGCGGCGCAGCGGCGGCGCGACTTCGCCGGCTTCACCGTCACGCCCGAGTTGATGGACGCCGCCGCTCCCCACGCCGTCTTCCTGCACTGCCTGCCCGCAAACCGCGGTGAGGAGGTGGCCGCGGCGGTGATCGACGGTCCCCGCTCGCGGGTCTGGCAGCAGGCCGCCAACCGCATGCACGCCGCGAGAGGCCTTTTCTGGTGGCTGGCAGACCCGACGATGCACCAGGTTCGGGGAACGGAATGACGGCAACAACCGCGAAGGGAGGACGAACATGACATCGGGCAACGTCGGCAAGCGCCAGCGCCAGCACCTCATCGAGCGCTTGCTGAGCGATGAAGCGGTCACCAGCCAGGACCAGCTCGTCGAGCTGCTGGCGGAGCGCGGCGTCAGCGCCACGCAGGCGACCGTCTCGCGGGATCTCGACGACCTGGGCGCCGTGAAAGTGCGCGTCGGCGGCGGCGCCGGCGTGTACGCCGTGCCGTTCCCCGCCGAGGAGCGCAGCATGAGTGAGGAGCACTTGCGCAGGGTTCTCGGCGATTGGGTCATCGAGGCCGGCCGCTCCGAGAACATCGTGTGCCTGCGCACGCCGCCGGGTTCGGCACACGTCGTCGGCTCGGCTCTCGATCGTGCCGGTCTCAGCGATGTGCTCGCCACCGTGGCCGGAGATGACACTCTCCTGGTGGTGGCGCGGCACGGAAGCGATGCCGGCGCTCTCGCCGAGCGGCTACGCGCCTTTGCCGGCCTGCCTCCCGAGCCCCCATTCGGTCACGGCTCCGACACCGCAGAGGAGCTCTGAACCATGACGCACCCATCCCCTCCGCCCGACGCCCCCCACAAGGTGGTGCTGGCCTATTCCGGCGGTCTGGACACCTCGGTCATCCTCCGCTGGCTGCAGGTCACCTACGGCTGCGAGGTGGTGACCTTCACGGCCGACCTGGGCCAGGGCGAGGAACTGGATCCGGCCCGTGCCAAGGCCGCCGCCCTCGGCGTGACCGACATTCGCATCGAGGACCTGCGCGAGGAGTTCGCCCGCGACTTCGTGTTCCCCATGTTCCGTGCCAACGCCATCTACGAGGGCGAATACCTGCTGGGCACTTCTATCGCCCGACCACTCATCGCCAAGCGGCTCGTGGAGATCGCCGCGGACGCCGGCGCTGACGCCGTCGCACACGGCGCCACCGGCAAGGGCAACGACCAGGTGCGTTTCGAACTCGGGGCCTACGCGCTGGCGCCGGGAATCAGGGTGATCGCTCCGTGGCGCATCTGGGACCTCACGTCGCGCGAGCGGCTGCTGGCGTACGCGGCCGAACACGGCATCCCCATCGCGGCCTCCGCCGGCGGTGGCTCGCCGTATTCCGAGGATGCCAACCTGCTGCACATCTCCTACGAGGGCGGTCGCCTGGAGGATCCGTGGCAGGAGCCCGAACCCTCCATGTGGCGCTGGACCGTCGCCCCCACCGAGGCGCCCGACGAGCCGCAATACCTGGAGTTGAGTTTCGAGCGTGGCGACGCCGTTGCCATCGACGGACGCCCCCTGCCACCGGGAGCGCTCCTGGCCGAGTTGAACGCCCTCGGGTCGGCACACGGCGTGGGTCGACTCGACCTCGTGGAGAACCGCTACGTGGGCATGAAATCCCGCGGTGCCTACGAGACGCCGGGCGGAACGATCCTGCTGCGCGCCCACCGGGCGATCGAGTCGCTCACGCTCGACAGGGAGGTGGCGCACCTGAAGGACGAACTGATGCCCCGGTACGCCTCCCTCGTCTACAACGGCTACTGGTGGAGCCCGGAGCGCCGCATGCTGCAGACGGCGATCGACCACAGCCAGCAGCGCGTGAACGGCGTTGTACGCCTCCAGCTCTACAAGGGCAACGTCACGATCGTGGGGCGCCGCTCCGGCGACAGCCTCTTCGATCCTGCCATCGCCACGTTCGAGGAGGATGAGGGCGCCTACCACCAGGGTGACGCGGAGGGGTTCATCAAGCTGCACGCCCTGCGGCTGAGGACCGCGACGATGCGGGCGGCCGGAGGTGAAACCGATGTCTCCTGAGGGCAACGCTCACTCGGGGGGCACTTTGTGGGCGGGACGCCTGAAGGTCACGCCTGCTGCGGCACTCATGGCCTACACGGTCAGCTTGCCCTACGACCAGCGGTTGGCGGCCGACGACATCGCCGCATCACACGCCCATGTGCGCGGCCTCGTGCGTGCCGGCCTGCTCAGCGAGGCCGAGGGCACGGCGGTGGCCGACGCGCTCGACGTCACGGCGGCCGAGTTGGCCGCCGGTGAGTTCGTCTTCGCACCCGGCGACGAGGACATCCACACTGCTGTGGAGCGCCGCGTCACCGAACTGGCCGGCGCCGCGGGTGCGCGGCTCCACACCGCTCGTAGCCGCAACGATCAGGTGGCCTGCGACCTGCGCCTGTTCGTCAAACGCGAGCTGGCGCAGGTGGCTCGCGGCGTGCTGATCCTGCAGCAGGTGCTTGCCGAGCGTGCCACCGAGGCCGGTGACGCCCGGCTGCCTGCGTACACGCACCTGCAGCGCGCCCAGCCCGTGCTGCTGGCGCACCATCTGCTGGCCCACGGCTGGGCGCTCGCCCGCGACGTCGACCGCCTGCTGGACGCCCGCCGGCGCGCCGACGTGTCGCCCTTGGGTGCCGGCGCCTCCGCCGGCACGTCACTCCCCATCGATCCCGACGCCACTGCCGCCGACCTGGGTTTCTCCGCCCGGTTCGAGAACTCGCTCGACGCCGTGAGCGATCGCGACTTCGTGGCCGAGAGCCTCTTCGCGCTCGCACTGCTGGGTGTGCACCTGTCGCGCCTCGGCGAGGAGATCGTCTGGTGGGCCAGCGTGGAGGTCGGCTTCGTGCACCTCGACGACGCCTGGGCGACGGGCAGCTCGATGATGCCGCAGAAGAAGAACCCCGATGTGGCCGAACTGGCGCGCGCCCGCGCCGGGCGGCTCATCGGCAACCTCACCGGCTTGCTGGCGACCCTCAAGGGCTTGCCGCTGGCCTACAACCGCGATCTGCAGGAGGACAAGGAGCCGCTGTTCGACTCCCTGGCGCAGGTGCAGGGCGCCCTGGCAGCCCTGGCCGGCCTGTTGCGTACCGCCAGATTCGACGAGGCGCGCATGCAGGAGGCCGCCGATGATCCGTTTCTGGCCGCCACCGACCTGGCGGAGTTGCTGGTGAGTCGCCGTGTTCCGTTCCGGCAGGCGCACGAGCGCATCGCCGGGCTGGTGCGCGCCGCCCTGGCGGGGGAGGGATCGTTCGCCGATCTGGCGGCAGCGGAGGTCGGCCCCGAGGCGCTGGAGATCCTCCGGCCCGGAGCGGCGCTCGCCCGTCGCAGCAGTCCGGGCGGCGGCGGGGCCGGACCGGTGGTCATCCAGCGCGAGCGCTTCGCCGCCCTTCTCGCTACCGACGCCACCCGCCTCGCCGCCCTGGACGGGTGATCAGTGCCGACCCTCTTGTCATTCCGGCTCCCCTCTGCGTCATTCCGGCCCCCCGCTACGTCATTCCGGCCGCCCTCTGCGTCATTCCGGCGGAGGCCGGAATCCAGGGCACAGCGCCGCGACCTGCGCTGAGGGGCGTCGCCGAGGCGCCGACCGCAGAATGACCAATCACCCGGATCGCGCCTTCTTCGAGCGCCCGGTCACAGCCGTCGCGCCCGATCTGCTCGGCATGGTGCTGGCATGCGGCGACCGGGCGGGGCGCATCGTGGAGGTGGAGGCCTACGGCGGCGCCGACGATCCGGCCAGCCACGGCCACCGGGGCCGCACCCCGCGCAACGCGGTCATGTTCGGCCCGCCGGGGCGTCTCTACGTGTACTTCACCTACGGGATGCACTGGTGCGCCAACGTGGTCTGCGAGCCGGAGGGGAGTTGCGGAGCCGTGCTTGTCCGCGCCCTGGCGCCGGTGAGCGGCCTCGACGCCATGTGGGCGACTCGCCCGGCGGCGCGCCGCGAGCGCGATCTCTGCAACGGCCCGGCCAAACTCACCGCCGCGCTCGGCATCGGCGGCGGCCACAACGCCACCGACCTCATCAATCCCACCTCTCCGGTGACCCTCCACCACCACAACCCGACGCCGGTCCACTACGCCACGAGTGGCCGCATCGGCATCACCGCCGCCACCGACCGTCCGTGGCGCTGGTACGTGCCGGGTGACCCCAACGTCTCCCGTCCACCACGATGAGCAGAGCCCGTCCCCGGTAGCTGAGCCTCAGCGGGGATCCTCCGGGTAGCTTTGACGCATGAGCACCGACCTCCGGGGCAAGGTGGCGGCCGTCTGCGTCGGGAAGGCCGGCGAGTTGGAGTCCAGCAGCCGCACCATCGCCAGCGCCTTCGTGAAGCGGTCCGTGTCCGGGCCGGCGCGCATCGGAAGCCTGGGGGTCGAGGGTGACGAGCACGTCTACGAGGACCACGGCGGCAGGGACGGGGCCGTGCTCGTCTACTCCTCGGACCACTACCCGTTCTGGCGCGACCTTGGGATCGACCTCCCCGAGGTGGGCGCCTTCGCCGAGAACCTCACCGTCGGTGGCCTGACCGAGGCCGAGGTCCACATAGGCGACACCTTCGAGGTGGGGTCGTGCGTCCTGCAGGTCACCCAGCCGCGGGCGCCGTGCTACAAGATCGCGGCCCGCTACGGCCGCAAGGACATCTCCATCGTGGTGCAGGAGACCGGGTTCACCGGCTACCTCCTGCGGGTGTTGAGCGAGGGCGAGGTGGCCGCCGGTGACGAGATGCAGCTCGTGGAGCGGGACACCTCGCACGCCATTACCGTCGCCGCGGCCGGCCGCATCGTGAACGTCGACCGCAACGACAACGAAGGGGCGCGCCGCCTCCTCGACGTCGACGCTCTCAGCGCCTCGATCAAGCGCACCCTCGAAGCCCGCATCGCTCGCAGCGAGAGGCTCGGCCTCGACCTCGACCGCCTCTACCTCTCGGGCCGCGTCGAGACGTAGCGAGTTACACGTCTCCGGGCGTGGCGCAGCTCGCCATGGCGTTGACCTCGGCGAAAATAGTCATGTAGCTCGTCACGCCCTCGCCGTCGCGGGCCGTCACCGTGAACGGCGGATCGCTGCCCCCGGCGAGAGTGTCGGCGTAGGCGCGACGGTCGTCCAGGTATGTCTCCCAGTCCGCCAGCCAGGCGCTGGCGAGGTCGGCGTCCGCCCCGACCAACTGCTCGGCTTCAGAGCGAAGCTCGACGACCATCTCCTCGAACAGCAGTGTGGATGCGACGAGTTGGGTCGCCCGGTCCTCCGGTCCGGTCGCCTCGGTCGCTCCGGGCAGGCGGTCGACTTCGGTGACGGCGGCAACGCAGATGTCCTCAGCGTTGTGCGTGAAGATGATGTTGTTGAGCAAATCGGGATGGCCGCTCGGTGCCAGCGGCGAGAACGCCCAGATCCAGAAGCCTGCCATCACCAGCAACGCCACGATCGCAGCCGTGGCGCCGGCGCGGCTCTTGGGCAGCCACCGCTTGTTGCCGCCGGGCCCGCCGGCGTCGGGGTCGTCGACGCCGCGCATCGAATCGAGCCAGTCCTGGGCGTCGCGCTTCTGCGAGCTGATCATTGCCCGTCTCCCGTCCCATCGATCCCGTCGTCGTTCAACTGCCCGCCGCTCCCGGGTTGACCCTCGCCGTCGGGTTGGCCACCGCGCTCTGGGGCTGCTGGCCCTCACTCTCCACGCCGGGCTGGCCGCCCTCGCCGTCCTGTGCATCGGGACCGCCGTCGGGCTCGTCCGGAAGCTCGATCGCGTCGAGCTCCTCCGGCTCCGGTTCGGGCGGCTCGATGGCCACCTCGATGATCACGGCGCTGCCTCCGGAAGCCAGCTCCGTGGCCTTGGGGATCTGGTTCACGACGGTGCCCGGCTCCACGCCCGTACGAACCACCTCCGACACCCGGACATCGAGGTAGGCCTCCTCGATGACGTCGATGGCCTCCTCCCGCGGCAGGTCGATCACCGACGGCACCTCCACGACCGGCGGGTACTGCGTGGTTGTCGTGGTGGGCGCGCTCGCGGCGAACGGCCGGGGGCTGAGCCCCTCGTGGATGTCGGCCATTACCAACTGGAAGATCTCTGCCGGGTATGAACCACCGGTCACGTCGCGCTCGGTGGTGGGTGGCTCCATCGGGATCTGCGCATCCGGGAAGCCCACCCAAACCGCCGTCGTGTACTGGGGTGTGTAGCCGGTGAACCCGGCGTCCACGAAGTTCTCCGCGGTCCCGGTCTTTCCGGCCACCTGCCGTCCCTCGACGGCGGCCCGCCGGCCGGTCCCGCCCTCCACGACCTCCGCCATCACGTCGGTCAGCTCGTCGGCGATCCCGCTGTCCAGCACTCTTGTCGAGTGGGGATCGTGCTGGTACAGCACCGTGCCGTCCAGTCGGGTGACCCGGGTGACCATCGTCGGGGGCACGTAAATGCCCCGCCGCGCCAGCGTGGAGTACGCAGCGGCCATGTCCAGGACGGTCACGTCCTCGCTTCCGAGCACGGCGGCCAGCACGGGCTGCAACGGTGACGCAACCCCCAGGCGTTGCGCCATGCCCACGCCGGCCTCCGGGGTCACGTCGGCCATGAGCTGGGCGTACACCGTGTTGATGGACCGCACCAGCGCCTCGCGCAGGGTCAGGAGCCCGCCACCGCCCGTGTCGGAGAAGTTGCTGACCTCCCAGGTCTCCTCGAGTCCGGGTATCGGGAGTTCGATCTTCGACGGGGCCGGGTACAGGGCGCTCATCTGGATGCCCTGCTCGAGGGCCGCGGCCAGCACGAACGGCTTGAACCCCGATCCCGCCTGGCGGCCGCCCTGCGTGGCGAGGTTGAATCGGGCCGAGCCCGCCTCGCCGAAGAAGTCGCGCCCGCCCACCATCGCCTCCACGTGCCCGGTGTCGTTGCGGATCACCACGATCGCCGCCGAGGGGCCGCCCTCCCAGGGCAGGATGGTCGTGAGCGCCGCCTCGGCGCTGCGCTGCACCTCGGGTCTCAGAGTGGTGTAGATGTGCAGCCCTCCCTCGAACAGCAGCCGCACCCGCTCGTCGGGGGTCGAGCCGAAGCGCTGGTCGGTGAGGATCCACTGCCTCACATCCTCCACGAAGTACCCGTACTCGTACTCCTCCTCGAGGGTGGCGACGCGGGGAGCCAGGTGTAGCGGTTCGGTGCGGGCCTGGTCGAATTCTTTCTCGGTGATCCAGTTGTTGGCGAGCATCCGCTCCAACACCGCCTCGCGCCGCTGGATGGCCGACTCCCTGTTCTCGTACGGGTTGCGGGCCGACGGTGCCTGGATCAGCCCCGCCAGCAGCGCCGCCTCGGCGAGCGTCAGCTCGTCGAGTTCCTTGTCGAAGTACTCCCTGGCAGCGGTCAGCACGCCGTAGGCGCCCTCTCCGAAGTTCACGGTGTTCAGGTACTGGAGGAGGATGAACTCCTTCGTGTAGGCGCGTTCGAGCTGCAGCGCCAGGGCGATCTCCTCGATCTTGCGGCTGGCCGTGATCTCGGTGCGGTCCAGGAAGGCTCGGCCCACGTACTGCTGGGTGATCGTGGAGCCGCCCTGGAAGTCGCCGCCCACCGAGACGTTGGAGCGAGCCGCACGCAGCAGCGCCCGCACGTCGACACCCTGGTGCTGCCAGAAACGCTCGTCCTCGATGGCCACCACGGCGTCCTGCAGGATCCGCGGCACGTCGTCGAGCGATTCCAGGTTCCGCCGGTGCTGCTCGCCCCGGAAGGTGGTGATGAGCCGACTCTGGGCGTCGTAGATGAACGAGGATTGGGCCGCTGCTGGTAGCGACACCTGAAGGTCGCGCGTCTCATAGGTGCAGGCTCCGGCGGCCAGGGAGACGGCGAGAACCACCGAGCCCAAGCGCAGGGCGGTGCGGTGGCGTGCGAGAATGGGGGACTCGGCGACGTTCAGAGCCTACGAGAGCACACCCTGTGCGCCACGGCAACGCCCGACTCTGCGAATCCTGCGGCAGAATCGGGCGCACGATCCTCGGCGGCGTCGCCTTGGCATGTCCCGAGGGCACCGCCGGCACGTCACCCGGACGGCATCGACACACAGGACGGAGCGGCGAGACCCATGAGCAGGCAGGAATCGACGCGCGGCGCAGGGGTGCTGGACGACCTCGGCGAGAGGGGCCTCGTCCACGACACGACCGAGCCGGCAGGGCTGCGGTCGCTGCTGGCGGAGCCCCCCGCAGTGCTCTATCTGGGGATCGATCCGTCGGCCAGCAGCCTGCATCTCGGCAATCTCATCGGCGTCCTGGTGCTGCGGCGCTTCGCGGAGGCCGGGCACAGGCCACTGGCTCTCGTGGGCGGCGCCACGGGGATGGTCGGCGATCCCAGCGGCCGCTCGGACGAGCGCAACCTGCTGGACGCCGAGACCCTCGAGGCGAACGTGGCGGCGATCCGCCGCCAGTACGCCGCCTTCGCCGGCGTCGCCGAGGCCGACGTCGTCAACAACCACGACTGGACGGCGCCGGTCAGCGTCATCGAATTCCTCCGCGATGTGGGCAAGCACGTCACCGTCAGCCAGATGCTGGCTCGCGAGTCGGTGCGCAGCCGCCTCGCCAGCGAGCAGGGCATCTCCTACACCGAGTTCAGTTACATGCTCCTGCAGGCTTTCGACTTCTGGTGGCTCTACACCGAACGCGGCTGTCACCTGCAGGTGGGCGGCTCCGACCAGTGGGGCAACATCGTGGCGGGCGTCGACCTGATCCGCCGCCGCTCCGGTGGGGTGGCTCACGGTCTCACGTGGCCGCTGCTGACGCGAGCCGACGGTCAGAAGTTCGGCAAGACCGCCGAGGGAACTGTCTGGCTGGACGGCGCGCGCACGCTGCCGTTCGACCTGCACCAGTACCTGCTGCGTACCGACGACGCCGACGTGGGACGCCTCCTGGCGCAACTCACCCTGCTGCCGATGCCCGAGGTGCGCGACGTCGTCACGGAGCACGAGACGGCACCGGAGCGGCGCCTTGCCCAACAGCGGCTGGCCGACGAGGTCACGGGATTCGTGCACGGCGCCGAGGCGGTTACCAGGGCCAACCTCGCCGCGGAGGCCCTCTACGGCGCCGCTCCGCTCAGCGGCGAGATGCTGGGCGCGCTGGCGGGGATTGTGGTCGAGACTCGGGTCGGCGCGGGTGCCCTGGCGGGGCCCGAAGCCCTTGTGGGACTGCTGGTTGCCTCGGGTTTGTGCTCGTCGCGTGGCGATGCCCGGCGCCAACTCGGCCAATCGGCCATCTCGGTGAACCGCACCCGCGTAGCGCAGAGCGACGTGGTGCCCGGGTGGCTGATCGACGGACGGTTCCTGCTGCTGCAACGCGGCCGCCGCGAGCGCCGCCTCGTCGTCGTCGACGCCTAGCCCTGCGCAGCGGCTCCTGCTGTTCACGACACAGGACCGCCGCGGCGGTTGCGGTATCGACACCCGACGGGTACGCTAACCGCCCACCTCCGAACTCGGAAACCGCTGGACGGCCGCAGAGCGGACTGGCGAGACAGCGAGGCGGAGGGAGGACGCAACCTCACAAGTGTCGATCGCGCCTACGGGCGTGGCGACCGGTGCGCTCCTTGAAAACGGAAGAGAAGACGAATGCCAGTGCGGGTGGCCCCGTCGGACTCCTTGTCCGACGCGGTCTACCCAACAATTCCGGATTGTCGGACGCGGGTAAGCACCCACGTCCGGCTCTCCAGCTGCGGAGGTGCAAGGAATATCACCACCGCAGCACAGATTCGACGGTTCGGGGCGGTTCGCCGTCGTGGACCTGAGATGTCGATGGAGAGTTTGATCCTGGCTCAGGACGAACGCTGGCGGCGGGCCTAACACATGCAAGTCGAACGAGATGCCTTCGGGCATCTAGTGGCGAACGGGTGAGTAACACGTGAGGAACCTGCCCCGAAGACGGGAATAACCACGGGAAACTGTGGGTAATACCCGATACCCCCGTTGCGGCGCATGCCGCGACGAGGAAATGCTCCGGTGCTTCGGGAGGGCCTCGTGGCCTATCAGCTAGTTGGTGAGGTAACGGCTCACCAAGGCATCGACGGGTAGCTGGTCTGAGAGGACGATCAGCCACACTGGGACTGAGACACGGCCCAGACTCCTGCGGGAGGCAGCAGTGGGGAATCTTGCGCAATGGGCGAAAGCCTGACGCAGCCACGCCGCGTGGGGGACGAAGGCCCTCGGGTTGTAAACCCCTTTCAGCAGGGACGAAAATGACGGTACCTGCAGAAGAAGCTCCGGCCAACTACGTGCCAGCAGCCGCGGTAACACGTAGGGAGCGAGCGTTGTCCGGATTCATTGGGCGTAAAGGGCTCGTAGGCGGTTTGGTAAGTCAGGTGTGAAAACTCAGGGCTCAACTCTGAGATGCCATCTGAAACTGCCATGACTAGAGTTCGGTAGAGGAGCGTGGAATTTCCGGTGTAGCGGTGAAATGCTCAGATATCGGGAGGAACACCAGCAGCGAAGGCGGCGCTCTGGGCCGAAACTGACGCTGAGGAGCGAAAGCGTGGGTAGCAAACAGGATTAGATACCCTGGTAGTCCACGCCGTAAACGGTGGGCACTAGGTGTGGGGCCTAATCAACGGGTTCCGTGCCGTAGCTAACGCATTAAGTGCCCCGCCTGGGGAGTACGGCCGCAAGGCTAAAACTCAAAGGAATTGACGGGGGCCCGCACAAGCGGCGGAGCATGTTGCTTAATTCGAGGCAACGCGAAGAACCTTACCTGGGTTTGACATGTAGGGAAAAACCATAGAGATATGGTGTCCTTAGGGGTCCTACACAGGTGGTGCATGGCTGTCGTCAGCTCGTGTCGTGAGATGTTGGGTTAAGTCCCGCAACGAGCGCAACCCTTGTCCTATGTTGCCAGCGGGTAATGCCGGGGACTCATAGGAGACTGCCGGGGTCAACTCGGAGGAAGGTGGGGACGACGTCAAGTCATCATGCCCCTTATGCCCAGGGCTGCAAACATGCTACAATGGCCGGTACAACGGGCTGCAACACCGCGAGGTGAAGCGAATCCCTAAAAGCCGGTCTCAGTTCGGATTGGAGTCTGCAACTCGACTCCATGAAGTCGGAGTCGCTAGTAATCCCGGATCAGCAACGCCGGGGTGAATACGTTCCCGGGCCTTGTACACACCGCCCGTCACACCACGGGAGTCGGCAACACCCGAAGTCAGTGACCCAACCCGCAAGGGAGGGAGCTGCCGAAGGTGGGGTTGGCGACTGGGGTGAAGTCGTAACAAGGTAGCCGTACCGGAAGGTGCGGCTGGATCACCTCCTTTCTAAGGAGTGACACTCTTGATACTGGCCCAAACGGGCCATGATTGAGAGACTCCCAGTTGATGCACTGGTATCCCGTCTTCTCTTCCGTTTTGAGGGAGTGCCCTGCGAGGCACCCCAGCCGAGGCAACCTCCCGCTTGACGGGACGCCCTTGGTGGTCCCTTGAGAACTGCATTGCGAGCACGAGCATTTTTCCGCCGCGGCTTCTTACGAGAAGCCGCGAGCAGAAGTACTGAAAACCCAAGCTACTAAGGGCCAACGGTGGATGCCTTGGCGCCTACTACCGATGAAGGACGTGACTGGCTGCGATAAGCCCCGGTGAGCTGTCGAGTAAGTGTCGACCCGGGGATGTCCGAATGGGGAAACCTGGCACCTTTAATCGGGTGTCACTCCGGCCTGAATATATAGGGCCGGTAGAGGGAACCGGGTGAAGTGAAACATCTCAGTAACCCGAGGAAAAGAAAGCAAAAGCGACTCCCTGAGTAGCGGCGAGCGAAAAGGGATGAGCCTAAACCGCACTGGTGTGATAGCCCGGTGGCGTTGCCAGTGTGGGGTTGTGGGACTCGATAGTCGGAACACCGGTTCCGGCACGGAGTTACAAAGCTGACGGCTAGCGGAAGTGTACTGGAAAGGCACGCCATAGAAGGTAAGAGCCCTGTACGCGAAAGCTGATCAGCCTCCGTTCGAGTATCCCGAGTAGCGCCGTACCCGAGAAATTCGGCGTGAATCTGCGAGGACCACCTCGTAAGGCTAAGCATACGTAGGCGACCGATAGTGAACTAGTACCGTGAGGGAAAGGTGAAAAGTACCCCGGGAGGGGAGTGAAATAGTACCTGAAACCGTTGGTCTATAAGCAGTCAAAGCGTCGTTCTGAAATGCGTTTCAGAGCCGCGATGGCGTGCCTTTTGAAGAATGAGCCAACGAGTTACGGTATGTGGCAAGGTTAACCCGGGAGGGGGAGCCGGAGCGAAAGCGAGTCTTAATAGGGCGTACAGTCGCATGCCGTAGACCCGAAGCCGGGTGATCTATCCATGGGCAGTGTGAAGCGGAGGTAAGACTCCGTGGAGGCGCGAACCGACCTAGGATGAAAACTGGGCGGATGACCTGTGGATAGGGGTGAAAGGCCAATCAAACCCGGTGATAGCTGGTTCTCCGCGAAATGCATTTAGGTGCAGCGTCGCGTGTTCAGCCATGGAGGTAGAGCACTGGATGGACTAGGGGGCCTACAAGCTTACTGAACCCAGCCAAACTCCGAATGCCATGGCTCCACAGCGCGGCAGTGAGACCCCGGGGGATGAGCTTCGGGGTCGAAAGGGAAACAGCCCAGACCGCCGGCTAAGGCCCCTAATTCTGGACTAAGTGGTAAACGAAGTGGGATTGCCCAGACAGCCAAGAGGTTGGCTTAGAAGCAGCCATCCTTGAAAGAGTGCGTAATAGCTCACTGGTCAAGTGATCCTGCGCGGACAATTTAACGGGGCTCAAGTCCAGAGCCGAAGCCGCGGGTTTCTGCCAATTGGCAGGAGCGGTAGCGGAGCGTCGATCTCAGCAGAGAAGCGGCCGTGTGAACGGACGTGGAGCGTGGTCGAGTGAGAATGTTGGTATAAGTAGCGAGAGAGGGGTGAGAAACCCCTCCGCCGAAAGCCCAAGGGTTCCTGGGGAAGGCTAATCCCCCCAGGGTAAGTCGGGACCTAAGGCGAGGCCGAGAGGCGTAGCCGATGGACAACCGGTTGATATTCCGGTACCACCGTGAGCGCGCCAAGGCTGAACTGATATTGCTAAGGGGATGACGGACCTTTAGGGGTCCGGACGAACCGACCCATATTAGGGAGGCCAGCGAAGCGGGGACGCAGAAGGGTAGATCAACCCGGGCGATGGTAGACCCGGGGTAAGCGTGTAGGACGGGGCGTAGGTAAGTCCGCTCCCCAGTAAGTCCGAGGCGTGATGCCGAACCGCCACAGGTGAAGTGATTGATCCCATGCTGTCTAGAAAAGCCGCTAGCGAGCTCTCATGGTGCCCGTACCCCAAACCGACACAGGTGGGCAGGTAGAGAATACTAAGGCGATTGGGCGAACTATGGTTAAGGAACTCGGCAAATTGCATCCGTAACTTCGGGAGAAGGATGACCTCCGCGGGTGAAGGACCTCGCGTCCGGAGCTCGAGGAGGTGGCACAAACCAGGGGAGAGCGACTGTTTACTAAAAACACAGCAGCGTGCGAAGTCGTAAGACCATGTATACGCTGTGACGCCTGCCCGGTGCCGGAAGGTTACGGGGAAGGGTTAGCCCATCTGGGCGAAGCTCTGAACCTAAGCCCCGGTAAACGGCGGCCGTAACTATAACGGTCCTAAGGTAGCGAAATTCCTTGTCGGGTAAGTTCCGACCTGCACGAATGGCGCAACGACTTTCCCGCTGTCTCAACCATAGGCCCAGCGAAATTGAAGTACGAGTAAAGATGCTCGTTAGTTGCAGAAGGACGAGAAGACCCCGTGGACCTTTACTGCAGCCTGATATTGGTGTTTGGTATACCTTGTGTAGGATAGGTGGGAGACTGAGAAGCATGGGCGCTAGCCTGTGTGGAGTCAATCTTGAAATACCACTCTTTGTATGCTGGGCACCTAATCCAGGTCCGTAATCCGGATCGGAGACAGTGGCAGGTGGGTAGTTTGACTGGGGCGGTCGCCTCCTAAAAGGTAACGGAGGCGCCCAAAGGTTCCCTCAGCCTGGTTGGCAATCAGGCGTCGAGTGTAATGGCACAAGGGAGCTTGACTGTGAGACCTACAAGTCGAACAGGAGCGAAAGCTGGGCATAGTGATCCGGCGGTTGCGTGTGGAAGCGCCGTCGCTCAACGGATAAAAGGTACCCCGGGGATAACAGGCTAATCTTGCCCAAGAGTCCATATCGACGGCAAGGTTTGGCACCTCGATGTCGGCTCATCGCATCCTGGGGCGGTAGCACGTCCCAAGGGTTGGGCTGTTCGCCCATTAAAGCGGTACGCGAGCTGGGTTTAGAACGTCGTGAGACAGTTCGGTCTCTATCCTCTGTGACCGTAGGAGATTTGAGGAACGCTGTCCCTAGTACGAGAGGACCGGGACGGACGCAGCTCTCGTGTGCCAGTTGTTCTGCCAAGAGCATGGCTGGTTAGCGACCTGCGGAAAGGATAACCGCTGAAAGCATATAAGCGGGAAGCCTTTTCCAAGACGAGATCTCCCACCGGGTTAACCGGGTAAGGCCCGTGGTAGACCACCACGTTGATAGGCCGGAAGTGTAAGCACGGTAACGTGTTCAGCTGACCGGTACTAATCGGCCGAGGGCTTGGTTTCAAACACTTCTGTGGTGAAAAGTTCGTGCTCGTTGTGGAGTTCTCGAGGGATTCCTCGGTTGAAAAATCTCCGGTGGTCATAGCGGTGGGGCCACACCCGTTCCCATCCCGAACACGGCAGTTAAGCCCACCTGCGCCGATGGTACTTGGATGGAGACGTCCTGGGAGAGTAGGTCGCCGCCGGATTTTCGCATGAACCCGTCCCGCGCTATGCGCGGGACGGGTTCTCCCGTTTTTGTGCCGGATTCGCGCGTTCACGCTCTCGCGCGGGAGGAAGTCGAAGAGTCGGTACCCGCCGTGGACGCATTCCTCGAGTCGGTTGAGGGGCTTGGCGGGCGACCGTTCGTGGCAGACTGCGCCGGTGCGGGTCTGTGTTGTCGGGGCGGGGGCAATCGGGGGCCTGCTGGCCGTGCGGATGGCCGCGGCGGGGCAGGCTGTGAGTGTCGTGGCCAGGGGTGAACACTTGGCCGCGATCCGGCGCGACGGGTTGCGCTTGCTGGGGGGCGACGGCTCCGAGCTAGTGAGTCGCGACATCAACGCTTCTGACGACTTTGCCCCCCTCGGACCCCACGATGTGGTGGTCCTGGCGCTCAAGGCCCACCAGATTCCCGCCGTGGCCGACCGTCTGGAGCATCTCTACGGCCCGGACACGGTCGTCGTGCCGGTGCAGAACGGTATCGGGTGGTGGTATTTCGAACGCCACGGCGGCGAGCACGACGGGCGGCGTCTGCGGACTCTCGACCCCGACGGCGTACTGGCGGCGGCCGTCCCGGCGGATCGCATCGTCGGCTGCATTGCCTACCCAGCCGCTGAGAAGGTGGCTCCGGGTGTCATCCGGCACGTCGAGGGCGACCGGTTCCCGGTGGGCGAGCTGGACGGAACCCGCTCCGAGCGCGCCAGAGCAGTTGCCGCGACCTTTGCCGAAGCCGGGTTCACGTCCCGGGTGCTCACCGATATCCGCGCCCACCTGTGGGTCAAGGCCTGGGGCAACCTGGCGTTCAACCCCATCAGCGCCCTCACCGGCGCCACCCTGACGCAGATCTGCCGTGATGACAGCACGCGGCGGCTGGCAGCCACGATGATGACGGAGGCGGCCGAGATCGCCGCGACGCTCGGCGTGCGGCTTCGCATCACGGTGGAGCAGCGGATCGCCGGCGCCGAGAAGGTGGGGGAGCACAAGACGTCGATGCTGCAGGACGTCGAGGCCGGCCGGCCTCTGGAGGTGGACCCGCTGGTGGGCGTCTTCGTCGAGTTGGGTGAGCTGACCGGCGTGCCCACGCCCACTATCTCCGCCGTCTACGCCCTCACATCGCTCCTCAGCAGCCGCATCCAAGCGGCCGAGTCACCCCTCCGACACCATGGCTGAGACCGTTTGGGGTCTGCTGGACGCCGGCGCCGCGGGCGACCCGGCCATCCTTGCCGAGGACGGGTCGATGCTGTCGCACGACGGGTTGCGCGCCACGCTGGCCAGGCTCCGCGACCGGATGCGCGCCCAGGGTGTTGGGGCCGACGACCGCATCGCCATCGTGCTGCCGAATGGTCCCGCTGCCGCCGTGGCGTTTCTGGCCGCTGCGGTGACCGGTTGCGCGGCGCCGCTGAACCCGCGTTACCGCAGCGAGGAGTTGCGTTTCTACCTTGAGGATCTCGGCGCGCGTGTCCTCATCACCGGTGACAGTGGCGGCGAGTCGGCTCGTGAGGCAGCCGGTGACGAGGTTCTGCACCTGCGGATGCAGGGAACAGTGGAGGGCTCCGAGCTGGTTCCGGACGGCGGGACGGGCACCAGCGGCGTCGACGGCCGGGGCGAGGGCGCCGATCCCACGCCCGACGATGTGGCGCTCGTGCTGCACACGTCCGGGACCACCTCTCGCCCCAAGATCGTGCCGCTGCGCCAGCGCAACCTCCGGTGCTCCGCCGCAGGCATCGCCGACTCGCTGCAGCTCACGGCCGCGGACCGCTCGCTGAACGTCATGCCGCTGTTCCACATTCACGGCCTGCTGGCCGGCCTGCTGGCGCCGCTGGCGGCCGGCGGGTCGGTGGCCTGTACCGAAGGATTCGACGCCTTCAGGTTCTTCTCGCAGCTCCGGAGCCTGCACCCCACGTACTACACGGCCGTCCCGACGATGCACCAGATGGTGCTGGCCCGCTCGGCCCGCCACGCCACCGAGGCCAAGTCCGCGGGACTGCGCTTCGTGCGGTCATCCTCGGCGTCGTTGCCGGCCCCGGTGCTCGACGATCTGCAGCAACTCTTCGGTGTTCCCGTTATCGAGGCGTACGGCATGACCGAGGCCACCCACCAAATGTGTGCGAACCCGCTGCCCCCCGGCGTGGCCAAGATTCGCTCGGTGGGCCTGCCCACGGGCATCGAGTTGGCGACACTCGACGAGGCGGGCCAACCGAAGCCCCCCGACACCCGGGGCGAGGTGTCCATCAAGGGACCCACCGTGATCGACGGCTACGAGAACAACCCGGCCGCCGACGAGGTGGCGTTTACGAACGGCTGGTTCCGCACCGGCGACGAGGGCTACCTCGACAGCGAGGGTTATCTGTTTCTCACCGGTCGGCTGAAGGAGCAGATCAACCGCGGCGGCGAGAAGGTCTCGCCCCTCGAGGTGGACGAGGTGCTCCTGCGCCACGAGGCGGTCGCCCAGGCTGTCACCTTCGCCATGCCACACGCCAAGCTCGGCGAGGAGGTGGCAGCGGCGGTGGTGCCGGCCGAGGGCGCTGCGGTGACCGAGGCGGAGTTGCGCGAGCACGTCGGTCGCTCTCTGGCTGCGTTCAAGGTTCCCCGCCGGGTGGTCTTCTGCGACGAACTGCCCAAGGGCCCCACCGGCAAGCTCCAGCGCATAGGCCTCGCCCAACGCCTCGGCCTGGCATAGCACTTTTTGCGACGTGCACCGCAGGTACTTCGTCCCGCTGAGAGGACGGCACCCATGACAGCGACACTTGTGCCGGCAGCCGGGTGGACCTGCCGGGTGTTGTTGATGTCCGGGGGCTTGTCATGAGAGTGGGGGTCATCGGTTGCGGGTTTCAGGGCCGGCTTCACGTCGATGTTCTCAGCAGGCTCCCTGATGTCGAGGTCGTAGCGGTCGCGGATATTGATCCTGACCGAGTTGGGCGCTTGGCGCATGAGTATGGCGTCGCCAATTCGTACGGGGATTACCGCGAGATGCTTGACTCCGAGCGCCTTGAGCTGGTCACGATCTGCACCATGCCTGTCCACCACGCGGCAATGACCGTTGCGGCCTTCAGCCGAGGTGTCCACGTTCTCTGCGAGAAACCCCTGGCGATGAATACCGCGGAAGGTGTGGCAATGGTCGAGGCTGCTCGGCGCGCCGGGAAATTCCTCGCGGTTGGATTCAACATGAGATTCATGCCGAATGCGATGGCGATCCAATCGTTCATTCGCGGAGGACGATTCGGTCGACCTGTCTATACGCGTGCTTGCGCGAACGACGAGATTCCGTGGTGGGGAGAGCACTACCGGCGCGGGATCTCCGGCGGGGGAGCGCTGGCCGCTTCGGCGGTCCATCTTCTCGACCTGGCGCTCTATTTCGCTGGATTCCCGGAGCCGACATCGGCCTCGGCCAGCATGGCGACTCTCTTCCCGGCGAAGCGAGGCTCGACCGCCCCAGATCCGGCAGCGGCTGCGCGCTATGACGCCGAGGACCTGTTCAGTGCTCACGTACGATTCGAGGGCGGGTTCTGGCTCACGATCGAGGGGTCGTGGATCGACAATCAACCGCCGCGCACCGGACCTCAACCATGGAATTATGAACTCACCGCAATCGGTGAGGACGCTCAAATCTGGTTCGATCCGCTCGCAATACGAGGCGAGGCCGAGGATGGCTCGACTGTCGACCTTCTGTCGCCCGACACTGCATCGGATGTCTCGTTTCCGCAGTCCGTCGAGCGATTGATCACCGATGTCGTCGCGGCCGCGCAAGCGGGTCGCGATCCATGCGCTTCAGGAGACCAGGCGCTTGTCGTGCAACGGATCGTCGATGCGATCTACTTGTCGGCCGCGACAGGTCGCGAGCAAGCGGTACCTCCCCTCGACGTACCGCTGTGAGTCGAAACGCGGGCGGCGCCTGCGGACCACTGCCAGGCGCCGCTCAATCGGCCGGACCTTCCAGTACCTCTACTACGGTACGGTCACCTGATCAGACGTTGGGTCGGCGATCGAGAAGAGACATCCAATATGGGTTCCGAAGCGGGCATCGCTGAGATCCGGCGTACCGGCGGGTGGGACAACGGTCTTTCGCCGAACGAATTCTCAGGAACCGTGTGTCTCGTGACGGGTGCCGCACAGGGAATCGGAGCCACGATCGCCAAAACGTTCGCCGAACTGGGTGGCAGGGTGGTCATGGCCGACGTCAATGCGGTGAAGGTGGCCGGGAGCGCGGAACGATTGCGCACAGCGGGACTTGAAGCAACCGGATTGGCGCTCGACGTGCGGGATCCGGTCGCGATCGATGCTGCGTTCGCCCAGCTCGAGAACGGGTGGGGATCCGTTGACGTCCTGGTGAACAATGCCGGTGTCGGCAGGATCGGCCAGTCGGAGGACCTTTCCGACGAAGACTGGGATCTGCATATTGACGTGATGTTGTCGGGCACGTTCAAGATGTCTCGGCGTGCCGCTTCGCCGATGCTGGAGCGTGGGTCGGGAGCGATGATCAACCTCTGTTCGATCGGCGGGTTCGGGGGCAACCCTCAGCGCGCTGCCTACAACTCGGCAAAGGCCGGCATACGGATCTTGACCGAAGTGCTGGCCACCGAGTGGGCCGCGCGTGGGGTACGCGTCAACGCAATCGCGCCGGCGGTCACCAGAACAGCGATGTTGCAGGAAATCCTGGACCGCGCTGGCGGCGAGATCCTCCTCGAAGACTATGAAGGTCGCACGCCGCTCGGTCGGATCGCGGAGACCCAGGAAATGGCGGACGTCGTGGCCTTCCTCGCGTCGCAGCGCGCCTCGTACATAACGGGCCAGATCCTCGCTGTCGACGGTGGATGGCTCGCGAGCGACGGATTCCCAACGAGTGACGGGGCGGAGGGATGAGCGGGAGCGCAGAGAGAGTGGTTCAGGGTGTGGGTGCCTCCGGCGGCGTTGCTCCCAGGCCCTGCGTCGTGATGACGGGAGGTGAGCCGGCTTTCGTACAGCATGTGGAGTCGGCGCTCGGCATGCCGTCGCTGCGTCTACGACCGGATGAAGTCGAGTCGAGCGCCGGTTCTCTGGACGACCAGATGGCTCCGGAGGGTGTTGTCTGGATCCATTTGGCGCCAAGTGCTGCCGATCCGACGTCTCACAATCACGATGCCCTGGTCTTCGAAGAAGCGACTTTGCTGGAACGGTCCGTCGGAGCTGCTCGCGCTTTCGGCGACAGGACGCGCATTCCGTTGTCCTTTGTGGCGGTCCTCCCTGAACTCGGACTATTCGCCGGTGCGCAGAGGAGACGCTGCGACCTGGCCTCAGCGACGATGGAGTCGCTTCTTCGCACAGAGATTGGCCGATGGAGCAATGCCGGCGATCGAATTCTCGCTGTCACCTATGTCGGGTTGGATGGCTATGTTCCCGAGAACCAGCGCCCCTCTGATCAGGTCATCGAGCGCACCCCGATGAAGGTGCTCAGCACGTTCGCACAACTTGGCGATGTACTTCGCTTTGTCGGCTCCCGGCAGGCCTCCTATGTCACTGGCACGTTCCTGCGCATGGATGGCGGGTGGACGGCGTACAGCTGGATGTACCCGGCTCGGACGATCTAGCTCGCGCATCTGCGCCTGCCGGGGGAGCCGGCCCGGCGCAAGAGGTCCGGCAGGCGCGGCAGAGAACAACCCTGGGGAACAGGGCGAGAGAGAACGAGGAGCACGAGTTCGATGAAAGTTGGAGTGATCGGGTGTGGGTTTCAGGGCCGACTTCATGTTGAGTGTTTGCGGGTCATAGAGGACGTCGAGGTCGTTGCCGTCTGCGACACCGATACCTCTCGGCTGGATGAGGTGAGATCTGTTCACCGAGTTGCCAACGGGTATGCCGACTACCGCGACCTGCTCGAAAAACACGATCTCGATCTTGTGACGGTGTGCACGATGCCGGTGCATCACATGCGCATGACGGTCGACGCGTTCGCCACCGGTGCTCACGTGTTGTGCGAGAAGCCGCTGGCGCTCGACGCCACCGAAGGGCGGGAGATGCTGAGAGCGGCGTCCGCTGCCGGCCGGATGCTCGCGATTGGATACAACATGAGGTTCACCCCCAACGCGCAGATCATCAAACGTCAGATCGATTCGGGAGTGCTGGGTCGCCCGCTGTATACCCATGCATGGGCGAAGTCGTCACAGATCCCTTGGTGGGGCGAGCACTACCGCAAGGAGCTTTCGGGAGGCGGCGCGCTGGCTGCCACGGCAGTCCATTTCCTCGACCTTGCCCTGTGGTTCGCGGGATTCCCGAGGCCCATAACTGCCTCGGCCAGCGCAGCCCAACTGTTTCCGGCGAAGCGCGGGTCGACGGCTCCGGACGCGGCCCATGCGGCTCGCTACAACGTGGATGATCTGCTTTCGGCGCATCTTCGATTCGAAGACGACTTCTGGATGACGCTCCAGGGAAGCTGGATCGACAACATTCCGTCCCACGAGGATGGCTCGCCCTCATGGGCGTACAGCCTGGACGCGATCGGCGAGAATGCCCAGGCGGCGTTCGACCCTCCCTCGATTCGCGGCGAACGTGATGGTGAGATCATCGAGCTACTCCCGCCCGAGACGGTCAGTGACGTCTCGTTTCCACCCTCGGTCGCAGATCTCATCGCGGGGACCGTCGACGCCATCCGAGCTGGACGCGAGGCTCCGGTCACTGGTGAGCAGGCATTGGTGTCACAAGTGATAGTGGACGCGATCTACGAGTCGGTCTCAGCCGGCGCTGAAGTATCGATCGACTCGTCGGCGCTCGAGTGGTCACGTTAGGTCTCCGCGGCGTGCAGACTTGGACCGGCAGTCGGCGCACGCGTCGCAGTGCGCTCCCCGGCGGGAGAGCGACCATGCGATTGGCACACGCGGAGGTGGTGCGGTAGATTTTCGCACGCCGTTAAGCGCTTGACTCATTTCGGCATGTCATCAAGCGTTTGAGTAAGTGGCGAATCACCGAGGGGAACTCACATGGGTAACGTCAAGTCAAGGGTCCGCGTACTGATCGCGCTGGGAGTCGCGTTGGCGCTCGTCATGGCTGCTTGCAGCAGCGATGACGACGGTGACGCCGCGCCTGCGCCTGCACCGGAACCAGCGCCTGCGCCCGCGCCCGCGCCGGAACCTGCACCGCCGCCCGAACCTGCGCCGCCGCCCGACTATGAGCAGTTCCTGGGCAGCCCGAGCCCGGATCAATGCGCAGGTGAGACCTACGACTTCGGATTCGACATCTTCTCCGACACCGAGTCGTTCGCGCTCCTCACGGTCGAGGGCTTCCAGGCCGTGGCTGAGGAGATGGGCTGCGTGAGCATCGATGTCGTCTCCGACAACGCCGACCCGCTCACGGCCGTCGAGAACGTGAGGATCTTCGCGGAGCAGGACAAGGACGGCGTCATCGTGGCCAACGTGATCGAGGCGGCACAGCCCGGCATCGTCGACGTCCTCCAGAGCAACGACGTCCCCGGCCTGGCGATCTTCGTGCCCGCGCCGGACATCGCACTGATCGAGGTCGACCTGGGCAACGCCGGCTTGAAGTCCGGTCAGACGCTCGGAGAGCAGGCAGTTGCGCGTTGGGCCGGTGAGGAGATCGTCCTCGTGGTCGGAACGTTCGATGAGGCCGGACAGACGACGATCGACCTCACGGACGGGATCGTGGAAGGTGTCACCGCGGCCGTTCCCGGCGCCGAGGTCCTCGCCATCGCCACGGCGGCCGACCCGCCCACCGCGAATGCCAACACCGCAGCTGTCGTGGCCAGGATCCCGGAGGGTGCAAAGATTCTCGTCGCCTCGGTCAATGACGAACTCACGCTGGGAATGCTCGAGGCGCTCCGCACGGCCGGTCGCAGCGATGACGACATGGTTTCCGTCGGCCAGGGCGCAAGCCAGTTCGAGGCGATCTGCGACGGCACGCTCTATGCGAGCGTGGCGTACTTCCCCGAGAACTACGGCAAGTACGCGATACCTGCACTGATCGGGCTCATCGGTGGAGCCGAGCTTCCGGTCTTCATCGAGTTGCCCACCGAAGTGCTGACCGCCGAGAACCTCGGTGACTTCTACCCGGATTCTGCGTGTGCGTAGTACGGGTGGTTCTTGAGGTCCCCGCTGATGGCGTCTGCCGGCAGGTGACTTGGTTGCACGCGTAGTCGAGCAAGTGAGGCGCTCTGGCGCGAGTGAGGCACGCTCGCGCCAGGGTCGCGATGTTCAGGGCTGAGAGGTCGCGCCCCGCGGCGCGCCCCGACCCCGTCGCCGGTCGGGGGGCCGGCCAACCTGGGGCGCGCAAGTGGTCGGATCCCAGCTTCCTGCAGAGTCAGGGGTTGCTGCTGATCCTGGCCGGATTGGTGCTCTTCTTCAGCTTCAAGAGCCCCTTCTTCTTCGCAACCTCGAATCTCCTCAACGTCGCAGCCAGCTCGACGGTGCTCGCCATCATGGCCGCGCCGCAGACGTTCCTGATCGTTTCCGGGGGGTTCGACGTCTCGGTCGGCGCGACGATCGCGATCAGCACCGTCTCGCTGGGACTTCTCCTGCAGGCGGGAGTCCCCATGGCCGCCGCGATAGTGGTGGTCCTGGTGATCGGACTCGCGGTCGGCACGACGAACGCAACGCTCGTCGTGCTCTTGAGGGTGAATCCTCTGATAGCGACGCTCGGCACGATGTCGATCTTCACCGGACTCGCCCACTATCTGTCGGCGGGACAGACCGAGGTCGTGCGCAGCGACTTCCTGCGATGGATCACCAAGACGCAGGTGGGGCCGGTGTCGGTGCTCGTGTTCATGTTCATCGGCGTCTACGCAATCAGCGTGGTGGTGGAGCGCACGACCGTTCTGGGTCGTTGGGTCTACGCGATCGGCGGCAACGCAGAGGCCGCCCGACTGGCCGGCCTGCCGATACGGCGCGTCCAGTACGCCCTGTACATAGCGTCGGGGCTGTCAGCCGCCGTCGGAGGTGTGCTCCTGACGGGGATCCTGCAGTCCGCATCGCCGCGGGTCGGCGCGACATTCCTGCTCTCGGTGGTCACGGCGGTGATTCTCGGTGGTGCGAGTCTCACGGGGGGCCGGGGGTCGATCGTCGGCACGCTGATCGCTGTCGCGATTCTCGGCGTGCTGCAGAACGGATTCTCGCTGCTGCTGCTTCCATCGTCCGTCCAGACGATCGCACTGGGTGTGGCGCTCATCACAGCGGTGGTCTTCGATGGCATGGTCCGGCGAATCGAGCGGCGATCATGAATGGCGCACCCGCTGCCGCGCCGGTCCTGGAGGTCGGGGACCTCGTCAAGAGGTTCGGAGCCATCGAGGCGCTCAACGGTGTCTCGTTCACGTTGGATCGAGGTGAGATCCTCGGTCTGGTGGGCGACAATGGCGCTGGGAAGTCGACCCTGCTGAAGATCATCTCGGGTGCTTTGGAGCCAACCTCGGGGTCCGTCAAGCTCAATGGCGAGCACCTCGAATTTGGGAACCCCGCCCAGCATCGCCAGGCGGGCATCGAGACGGTCTATCAAGACCTCGGGCTTGTGGGGAACTTGGACATTGCGGGGAATTTCTTCCTGGGCCGTGAGCTCCGCTTGCGGGACCTCGGCAGCCCACTGGCTTTCCTCAACAACAAGGCCATGCGTGTGAAGGCCCGTGATGCCATTGCCCGGCTCCTCATCACGATTCCCGGCTCGGTGACCCAGAAGGTGGACAGCCTCTCCGGAGGCCAACGCCAGGCTGTTGCCATCGCCCGGGCGGCATTCTGGAAGCGTGAGCTGCTTCTTCTGGATGAGCCCACCGCAGCGCTCGGCGTCCAGGCGACCGCCGAGGTGGGCCATCTGATCATGCAGATTGCGAAGGAGGAGGGCGTCCCGATCGTCGTCGTGACTCATGACATCGCCGAGGTCCTGAACGTCGCCGACAGGGTCGTCGTGCTGCGTCAAGGCGAAACCGCTGCAGAACTCGTGGGCGCGGAGACCTCTGCGTCGGAACTGATCGGCTACATCACGGGCACAATCGAGCCTCAGACCGAAGCAGAGGAGTGATCGAACCGCCGGTACTAGCGGAACGCGCCGAAGGTCAAGGCCAGGAAGAGGAGCGCCAGTCCGAACCAGCCGACGGTCCCGAACCAGTATCTGCCTGGGTGTTCCTCGGCGGTGATGCCGAGAAAGAACAGGCTTTTCTTGCTTCGGAGATCATGGATGCCGGGAATCAGGCACGCCAGGAAGAAGCCGAACCCTCCGAGGAACGCGAAGCCGAGCAGGGCGCACACGATGCTCCACCACATTGCAGGGCGCACCGGTCGCTCGTCGCTCGGTTCTGACGACATCGGAAGGTCTCCGCTAAGTTGGCGCTGTCCCAACAGTACCGCCTGCAGGGGGTGGTACTCGTAGGCTGAGGCGGTCATCGAGGCGGTCGGGGCATGCGTCCCGCAGCGAGCCGAACTTGGAGGAGGATCGATGGGATACGTCCTTGCGGTGGAGTGGATCGCCAAGGCGGGTCAAGGTGACCGGATAGCCGAGATCCAGAAGGAGTTCGCTCCGTTGGCCCGTGAGGAGCCCGGTTGCCGGAAGTTCTTCGTCAGCCGGTCCGAGGACGATCCGGACCGGTTCTTCCTCTACGAGGAATACGACGATGAGGCGGCGTTCGATGCGCACCTCGGGACCCCGCACTTCGAGCGACTGATCCGAGGTGCCGCCTTGGACCTGCTCCAGGATTCTCAAAAGGGGATCTACGAGCCGCTCGACTGAGTGGAGTCCCTCGGGCCGCTTGACGGAGGGCAGATGAGTCCAGACATCCTCCGGGAACCCGCCGCCGACGCATCGGTCCAGACCGCAACCTTCGTGTCGTTCCTCGAAGGTCCGGCTGCCGACGCGCACGGGACCGTGTACTTCTCCGACATCCGGGGGAATCGGATCATGACGCTCACCGAGGACGGAGTGCTCGGCGTGTTCCGCGAGGACGCGGGGCGGGCCAACGGCAACGTGTTCGATCACCAGGGCCGCCTCGTCACCTGTGAAGGAGCCGAACACGGCCGGGAAGGCAGGCGGCGGGTCACCCGCACCGACATCGCGACCGGTGAGGTCGAGGTGCTGGCGGAACGCTACGAGGGGCGGCGTTTGAACAGCCCCAACGACGTGACGGTCGACACGCAGGGCCGCCTCTTCTTCACCGATCCTCGTTACGACGCCGATCGATCCGATCTCGAGTTGGACACCGAGGGCGTCTACCGCATCGACCCCGACGGAACAGTAAGTCGAATCATCGGGCAGCCCGATGTCGAGAAGCCGAACGGCTTGGCGATCACGCCGGACGACAGGGTTCTCTATGTCATCGACTCGAACAACGCGATGGGTGGGAGCCGGACGGTCTGGGCGTTCGCCCTCGACGCCGGCGGCAATGCCGTCGACCGGTGGCCCGTCTACGACTTCGCGCCCGGCCGCGGGGGCGATGGGATGGAACTCGACGTAGCCGGCAACTTGTACGTGTGCGCCGGGATCCTGACGCCGCGGAGTCGAGCCGAGACGGCCCAGAACCCACCGGGCGTCTACGTGATCACGCCGTCGGGCGAGCTCGTCGGTCGGATTCCCATCCCGCAGGACGTGATCACGAACTGTTGCTTCGGCGGCAGCGACAAGCGCACTCTGTACGTGACGGCGGGACATATGCTCTACAGGACCAGGGTGGACGTCCCCGGATACCACGTTTACCCACGAATGGGGGGCCCATGACATCCACGATGCAATCCAACGACGCACCAACCGCCGGCTCCGGCCAACGGCTCCATCACATCGGTATGACCGTCGGTGATCTCGAGGAGTCGGTGCAGTTCTGGGAGCAACTGTTCGGTGTCACTGCGAACTCTCGGCGCCTTCTCGACCAGCCACACATCGGTGCGATCGTGGGCCATCCCGGCGTGGCCATCGATGCCGCCTGGATCGACGTCCCGGGCAGCGACGCCGTGCTCGAGTTGGTGCACTACCTCAACCGCGACGGCTCTCCTCTCGACGACGACACGATCAACGAGGGCAACGTCCACTTCTGCATGGAGGTGGAGGACATGGATGCCATCTGGGCACGCGCGGTTGCGCTTGGCGCCCGCCCCGTCAGCGACGCCCCGGTCGAGGTTCCGGCCGGTCCTGCGAAGGGTGCCAGGATCGTCTACATGCGCACGATCGACGGGGCGACAATCGAGTTCATCCAACCGGCGTCCCCCTCCTGAGCGAATCGCGGCGGGCGAGGACCGGTCTCGGGTGGCCGGGCGCCTTCGCGTAACCGTTGATCGGATCGCATGCGCCAGATCATGAATGGCGGAGTGCCTCCCGACTTCGATGTCCTGCGGAGCGTGGCAACATCGGTGCGACGGTCCGTCATCACGACGATCCACCATGCTGGAGCCGGTCATATCGGGGGACCGCTGTCGGCCACCGACCTGCTCAGCGTGCTCTACTTCCACGAACTCAGGATCGATCCGGCGGATCCATCCTGGCCGGACCGCGATCGCTTCATCTTCTCCAAGGGCCACTCGTCGATCGCGCTGTACGCGACGCTCGCGGAGCGGGGGTACTTCCCGAGAGAAGAACTGCTGACCTTCGATCAACTCGACTCGCGTCTGCAGGGCCACCCCGACATGCTCGTGACCCCGGGAGTCGACATGTCCACCGGCTCGCTGGGCCAGGGTCTGTCCCCGGGATTGGGGATGGCGCTTGCGGCCAAGCTGAACAACAAGGACTACCGCACATACGTCATGATCGGTGACGGCGAGGCGCAGGAGGGACAGATCTGGGAGGCCTCGATGGTGGCGGCTCGCTACAAGGCCGACAACCTGGTCGCGATTCTCGACTGGAACGGTCTGCAGCAGTACGGCTGGGCTGAGGCCGGCAAGGAACCCGAGGACCGGATGAGTCCCTTGGAGGATCCTGCTCGGAAGTGGAGGGCCTTCGGCTGGCACGTGATCGAGCTGGACGGTCACGACCTCCGCGCGATCGTCGCCGCTCTCGATGACGCCAGAACGATCAAAGGACGACCGACAATCTTGATCGCACGCACCGTCAAGGGGAAAGGCGTGTCGTTTATGGAGGGGGACTATCTGTGGCACGCAAAGCCGATCACTGATGAAGAACTCGAACTCGCTCTCGCCGAGCTTCTGTCATGAAGCGAGCACGATGATCCTTTCCCGTCCGGCACCAATCGGCTCGCGATGACCGCGGGAGCCGAATTGGGCATGGAGATACCGCTCCGCGTCGCCTTCGGTGAGGCTCTCGTCGAACTTGGCGCAGCGAACGATCGCGTGGTCGTGCTCGATGGCGATCTGGGCAACGCCACCCGGGTCGACATGTTCGCGGACGCCCATCCGGATCGGTTCCTTCAGATGGGAATCGCAGAGCAGAACATGGCCGGAGTGGCGGCGGGACTGGCGGCTGCGGGCCTGATCCCGTTCGTGACGACGTTCGCGGCGTTTGCCACCAATCGAGATCTCGACCAGGTCCGCGTCACGATCGGCCAGACGAAGTTGCATGCCATCGTCGTCGGCGGCTACTCGGGGATCCTGACAAGCCGGACCGGGAAAACCCACCAGGCCATCGAGGATCTGGCCGTGTTCAGGACCATGCCCAACATGACGGTCCTGGCCCCGGCCGATGCTACCGAGACTCGCAAGGCGGTATTCGCTGCCGCGGAGGACGTGTCGGGTCCGGTGTACATGAGGTTGACGCGTGACGCCAGCCCGGTGTTGTTCGGCGACGACCACGACTTCGACATCGGCCGCGGCGTGGTGATGCGACGGGGATCGGATGTGGCCTTGATCAGCACCGGGGTGCAGACGTTCCGCACGGCGAGAGCAGCCGACCTTCTGGAGGCCGAGGGCATCAGCGTCCACCACCTCCATCTGCACACCATCAAGCCCCTCGACGAGGCGGCGGTCGTCGAGGCCGCTGCTACAGGTGCCGTGGTGACCTGCGAGGATCACTCCATCATCGGCGGACTCGGAGGGGCGGTTGCCGAGGTCCTCTCCGAGCAGCGGCCCACCCTCATGCGCAGGGTCGGCGTGCGCGACGTCAACATCGAGTCGGCGCCCAATGAGGCGCTGCTGGAGAAACATGGATTGACCCCGCGGCACACCGTCGTCGCGGCGAAGGAGATCCTCGGGACGTGGTAGAACTAGAGACGCGGGAGGCCTGAGAGTCGGTCTGAGTTCGCGACGGTGCTCCCGGGGGGAGCAGACGGAGGTTGAAGATGGCAAAGCAGAGCTTGGTCATGAAGTTGACAGATGTGCCGATGCTGGAGATGGCCAACGGAAAGTTCCGGGACGTCTTCCAGATCACCGACGAGACGTTCGGTCCCGGCACCAAGATCTCCGCAGGCCAAGTGTGGCTCGCACCGGGCAACACCGAGGGACATGTGGACGTGCACGATCAGGACGAAGCGTTCTACATCATCTCGGGCCACGCCCAGTACTACGCGGACGGAGAACTCATCGATGTCGAGCCGGGCGACACGGTGTACTGCCCGGCAGGGACCGAGCACACGTTCTACACGGGCGACGAGATGCTCCACATCTTCTGGCTGATCGCCGGTCGGTGGACGACCGAACTGGCTGACATCAAGCAAGAAGTCGCGGACTGGGTCGAGGTCGACGGCACGACGGGCTGGCACCTCGGCTGACGCCCACTCGTCGTTCCGGCGAAGGCCGGAACCCAGTCGGCGGCAACAGGATCTGCACCGCAGGGCTCTTGCAACCAGGAGACTGCTCGGCAATGCTGCGGACCATCCAACTCGCCGTGCCGCAGAGCTCCGGAAAGTAGACATGCCCACCTACGAGTTGGACGGCAAGGGCGCCATCGTCACCGGTGGCGGCCGCAACATCGGCCGCGGGATCGCGCACCGGCTCGCCCGGGAGGGCGCCGCGGTTGTCGTAGCCGATATCGATGCCGATGCCGGAGAGGCGGTCGCCGGCGAGATACGAGACGCAGGCGGTCGAGCGATTTCCCTGCAGACCGATGTCACCGACAGGTCACAGGTCGATCGGATGGTGGACAGGACGGTCGCGACGTTCGGCGCTCTCGACATCATGGTCAACAACTCCGGTGTGCTGAGCCCGTCTCTGGCCATCGACATCTCTGAGGACGACTGGGATCGCCATTTCGCGGTGAACGCCAAGGGCGTGCTCTTCTGCTCGCAGGCTGCCGCTCACCAGATGATCGATCAGGGCCGCGGAGGAAGGATCATCACCATCGTCTCGACGGCAGGCAGGCTGCCTTCGTTTCGTGACACTCCCGTCGCCGCGTACGTCGCCAGCAAGCACGCAGCCATGGGGCTCATCAAGCAGATGAGTCAGGAGATCGCTCCGTACGGCATCCTCATGAACGCCGTGTTCCCCGGCATCGTGGATACCGACATGCTGCGCTCCATGCACCGCGACGTGAGTAATGGGACCGGTGAGACGTACGAAGCCGTGCGCGAAAGAGTCCTCGATCTGATCCCGATCGGGCGATACCAGACGCCAGACGACGTGGCGAACGTCGTGGCGTTTCTGGCTTCGGCAGATGCGAACTATTCGGTGGGTCAAGCGTTCGATGCGAACGGGGGAGTCTTCTTCTGGTAACGGCCGGAGTGGCGTGCCTGGCTAGAGCAGGTGACCTCCGTCGACAACGAGGGGATGTCCCGTCACGAAGGACGCCTCGTCGGAGCAGAGCCATATGACTGCGTTGGCGATCTCCACCGGCTCGCCAAGCCTGCCCATGGGGTGTCTGGCGACGGCCGCTCGTTCTTCCTCGGCGTCGCCGTCGAGGAAGAACTCTGTCATGGGAGTGCGGATGACCCCGGGGCACACCGCATTGATGCGGATGCCATGATCGGCGTACTCGAGTGCTGCAGTCCTGGTGAGCCCGATCACGGCATGTTTGGCTGCCACGTACGCCGACTCGCCCGGTAGCCCGATGAAGCCCGCGACGGACGAGGTGTTCACGATCGCCCCGCTGCCCTGCTGCACCATGTGACGCAACTCGTATTTCATGCACAAGAACATCGACGTCTGTGTCACGCGAGTGACGCTCTCGAAAGTGTCTTCCGGGTAGTCGTGGATCAGCGCGCGGGTCCCCAGATTCCCCACGTTGTTGTGCGCGAAGTCGAGGCCACCGAGGGTTTCGACGGTGACGGCGATCATGCGCTCGACGTCGGCCGACTTCGTGACGTCGGCTTCGATCAGCAGTGCGTCCGTGCCTTGCTGCTCGACCATTTCAACGGTTCGGGACGCGGACTCCCTGTCGATGTCGACAATGGCCACCCGGGCTCCCGCGGCGGCGAAGGCGCACGCGCTGGCCTGTCCGATACCGAGCCCGGCTCCCGTGACGAGGGCGACTTTCCCGGTGAAATCGGGCATTCGGAGAGCCTCTCGTTCGGGTCGTCTCACCCTGGAGATGGACGCCAACCCCACGATAGCCGCGGGCACCGTGAGCATAGTGAGGCGCGCAGTGAGCGAGGAAGGGCGCGTGCACGGCGTCTGAAGAGCGCTGGCGGCCGACATGCGAACAGAGATAGGGTTTGGTGCTCTCGCGGCATCGAGATCGTTGCGTCGGCGAGGCGAAGGGGGGAGGGGTCATAGCGCTATGACTCTGTACCGGGTGCTTTTGGCTCTGGCACTGTCGGTGTCGCTCGTCGCCGCGGCCTGCTCGGACGATGATGACGGTGGGGCGGGTGCGTCGATCGGCTGGGAAGACCCGGCGGGCAACATGCTGGCGTTCTCGAACGTCGCCGGACCTGCGGGTATCGACCTGGTTCGGACCCCGCCGCCTCCGCCGGCTCCGATCGAAGGAGCAGAAGGGACCCCGTCGGAACCGCAAGGCATGCCGGATCTCATGGACCCTGCCGCCAACGCGAAGGCAACACAGCCGATGCGAGGAGGAGCGGCCGTGCTCGACTTCGACCGCGACGGTTGGCAGGACCTCTTCCTGGTGAGCGCCGACGCCGGTCCCGACCGCCTGTACCGGAACAACGGCGACGGGACCTTCTCGGAGGTGGGGTCGCAGGCCGGGGTCGCCTGGGAGCATCTCGGCTCCGGCGCAGCAGCTGCTGATTTCGACGGTGACGGGTGGACGGACCTCTATGTGACCAGCCACGGCATGCCCGGGTTCGCCGCCCCGGGGCACCACCGGCTGTATCGCAACCGTGGCGACGGCACGTTCGAGGAGATCGCCGGCCGGGCCGGCGTGGCCACCGCGAGCCGGACGATGGGAGACGGTTTCGGGTCGGCCTTCGGGGATGTCGACTTGGACGGCGACCTCGACCTGCTGGTCGCCGGCTGGCAGGAGGGATCGCTCGGCACCCGGCTCTTCATGAACAACGGCGACGCCACGTTTACCGACGTCACCGAGGCGGCGGGCATCACCGACGACGGCATCCGCGGCTTTGCGCCCTGCCTCGCGGACATGACGGGTGACCGCTACCCGGAGGCTCTCATCGCCGCCGACTTCGGGACCAGCAGGTACTTCGTCAACAACGGTGACGGAACCTTCAGCGAGCAGACCGCGGCATCCGGCACCGATGAGACGTGGGCCGGGATGGGCAACACGGTGGCCGACTTCGACGGGGACGGGCGTCTGGACTGGTACGTGACGGCGATCTTCGACGAAGCGGGCCTGGGCTACGGCGACGGCAACAAGCTCTACATGAACCGCGGCTCGGGAGTGTTCGAGGAGTCGGCGGAATCGGCGGGTGTCGACGACGGTGGATGGGGGTGGGGGACGGCCGGTGTGGATCTCAACCACGACGGCATGGTCGACATCATCGAGACCAACGGCTGGCATCGCCCGGAGTACCAGGGCGAGCGCGCCAAGCTCTGGATCAACCTGGGAGACGGCACGTTCATGGACGTGGCCACACCCGCCCGGCTCGACTACGACATTCAAGGCCTGGGCCTCTTGCACTTCGACTACGACGAGGACGGCGACCAGGACGTGGCTCTGACGTCACCGGCCGGCGATTTTCGCCTCTACCGCAACGAGCTGACTGGTCCCGCCGCCAACTGGCTGAGGGTGTTCCTCGACACGACGGGTGCCGACGGGATTGCACCGCACGGGCTGGGCAGCCGGGTGACGGTATCCGCAGGAAATCTCCGGGTCCACCAATGGATCGTCTCGTGCGCGCACTACCTGACCAGCAGCGAGCTGTCGGCTCACTTCGGTTTGGGTGATGCGGAGAAGGTCGATGAGGTGCGCGTCGAATGGCCCGACGGGTCGGTGACGATCATGGCCGACCTCGATGCCAACCAAACGGTCACCGTCTCGCCCGGCTGAGGCGTCCGTCCACTCCGAGGGAGCCGATCGTGGAAACAATCGATGACCTGCTGGTCTCGCGACGGTTCATGGAAGACCCGTACCCGGTGTACCGGCGGCTGCAGGAGGAGGCTCCGGTGTACTGGAGCGATGCGTGGGACTGCTGGCTGCTCACCCGCTTCGCTCATGTCGATGAAGCCATTCGCAGTACGGCTCGCTTCCACAACCGGGTCTATGCGACATGGATGGAGAAGATCCCTGAGGAGAACAGGCAAGAGTTGTCGTCGTTCGTGGACTACTGGACGACGAGTGGTTTCAGTCAGCAGGACCCGCCCGACCATACCCGCATCCGTCGACTTGTTGCGAAGGCCTTGACTCCCGATGCCCTCGCCAAGATGCGGCAACGTGTCGAAGCATTGGCGGACTCCTTGCTCGACGAGGTCACCGAGAGTGGAAGTACTGACCTGCTGCCGGACTTCGCCGTGCCTCTGCCCGCCATAGCCGTCAGTGAACTGGTGGGGTTGCCTCCCGAGGAGAGGGTGCAATTCAGGGAGTGGACGAACCAGTACCTGGAGTTTCTGGGGCCGGGTGGCCTTGACGTCGACGTCATGCGGAGAAGCCAGGCGGGTCTGATGTCGCTAAGCGGGTGGTTGCTCGATCTTCTCGAGGACCGCAGGATCAACCCGACAGGCGATGTCCTCTCCAGCCTCGTTGCCGCCGAGGAAGCCGGCGACGTCATGAGTGAGGACGAGTTGGTCTCCACGTGCGTGGATCTCGTCTCCGGCGGAGACGACACGACGACGAACATGCTCGGCAACGGCATGATGGCGCTGCTCGACCATCCGGAGCAGTTGGAGTTGTTGCGCGATGATCCCGGTCTGATGAGAGACGCTGTCGAGGAACTCGTCAGATACGAATGCCCGTTTCAGATGGTGTTCAGGTTGACGACGGAAGACGTCGAGATCGATGGCACCGTGATTCCCGCGGGACAGATGGTTCGCCTCATCCTCGGTGCAGCCAACCGCGATCCCGAGCAGTTCGAGGATCCCGATCGCATCGACATCACGCGCGGCCAGATCCGTCATCTGGGTTTCGGATTCGGAACGCACTATTGCGTCGGTCAGGTACTGGCGAGATCCGAGTTGCAGGTCTCCTTCGAGAGGTTGGTGCAACGGCTCCCGAACGTCCGCTTGGCTGGGATACCGGTACGCCTTCCCAGCGTGGGCCCGCGCGGGTTCACGTCACTGCCACTCGCTTTCGATCCGACGCCGCGCACCTTCGCCGCTCACTGAGCTCCGGGACATTCCGGCTGGCCGCTTGCGCCCGCGGCTCACGTGCCCAGATGCCAACCCCTGTCGTGGTCGACCTGGCGCCACGATGACTCGACCTCCTCCTGGATCGACCCGAGGTCGCTCCACTTTGCGCCGATGATCCAGAATCCGTGATACGGCGTGTCGTAGGGGTTGTCGAAGCGATGCTTGACCCCGGCCGGGCAGAAGATCACGTCGCCGGGTTCCACGTCGAAGGGCTCATCATCGGCCACGAACTGGGCGCGCCCTGAGATGGCGTAGAACGCCTCGTCGAACGTGTGCACGTCCTCGTGGCCCCGGTACTGGGGACGCATCCAGTACAGGCCGCCGGTGAGGTCGTTCGCACCGCAGACCTCGTCCGTGATCATGAACTGATCCCGCATCTCCCCGTCAGCGGTCTCCCACAGGGGGACGTCCTTGACCTTGAATACGAACTTCTTGGCGTCCATGGGAACTCCGTTAGAGGTTGCGAGCAGCACGGCTCTGCGGTGTAGGCAGCAGACGTGACGTTACCAGCGTGTTTGCAGGCGAACCGCCGGCCCGTCATCTACACTCGACCAGCCCTACGGAAGACCGGGATCATGGCAGTCGACGCGACGATCGAGGACCAACTCGCCTCGCTGGAGCTTGTCTCCGACCCGTACCCGCTCTACGACGAGTTGCGCGAGAGCCACCCCGTCTATTGGTCGGAGGGGTGGAACGCCTTTCTCGTCACCCGCTACGACGATGTGGTTGACGTGCTGCGGGACTACCGCCGATTCGTCAACGCCGGCCGCTACACGCTGTTCATGGAGCAACTGCCCCCGGAACGCCGGGCGGAGTTCGGCCAGTTCGATGACTTCTGGACCAAGCCTGGCTTCAACCTCTCCGATCCGCCGGATCACGCGCTGGTGAGGACGCTGACCAAGCGGTTCTTCACGCGGCGCGCCATGGAGACGGTCCGGCCTCGGGTCCAGGCGTTGGTCGACGAGTTGATCGACAACGTGATCGAGCAGGGCGAGGCCGATCTCGTCCGGGACATCGCCACCCCGCTTCCGGCGACGATCATTGCCGAATTGCTCGGGCTTCCGACGGACGACGTGGCCTGGTTCAAGCGCTCAACTCTGCAGTACATCTCGTTCCTCGGCACCGGTGCACCCGAGCCGGACACGATTCGCCGGAGCGAAGCTGCGCTCCTGGAACTTCGGGAGTGGATCAGAGGCGTGGTGGGGGAGCTGCGAAGGGAGCCAAGAGACGACATCCTGACCGCGCTGGTCGCTGCTCACGACAACGGGAAGATGGTCAGCGAGGATCAGTTGCTGGCCACCTGCATCGACCTTGCCTCCGGTGGTGATGAGCTGCTCACCCACGTGATCGGGACGGGAATCCTCAGCCTTCACCAGCATCCGGATCAACTCCGGTTGCTGCGGGAGGATCCTGCCCTCCTGCCGATGGCGATCGCCGAGATGCTGCGCTACGAGCCGCCCTTCCAGCAGGACTGGCGCCGGACCACCACCGACACCGAGATTCGCGGTGTGCACATTCCGGCGGGCTCGATCCTCCGGCTGATGCTGGCAGCGGCCAATCGTGATCCGCGCGTCTTCGATGACCCGGGTGTCTTCGACATCAGGCGCAACCCCAACCGGCACATCGCCTTCGGCTTCGGCATCCATCTGTGCGTCGGCGCGCCGCTCGCCGAAATCGAACTGGACATCGCGTTCAACACGCTGCTGAGGCGGCTCCACGGCTTGCAGGTCGCAACCGATACCTTCCAATGGCACCCGAGCAACGGCCCGCGGGGCCTCAAGACGTTGCCGATTACGTTCGAGCCCGGCGCCCGAGTGTCGGCGACGCCGCGCCTCAATTGATCACGGGCGACTCGCCACGGCTTGGAGGCGGGGCAGCACCTCGGTCCTGAGACGCACCATCGATTCGGCGTCGTGCGGGCGGGGAAATCCGAAAATGAGGTGGCGAAACCCGAGCGCCACAATCGGCTCGAGCTTCTCGAACACGTCATCGGGCGTTCCCACCGGCTGCTCCGGCCAGATCGGGGCGTCCCCGTTCAGCTTGCGCATCTCTGCGTAGGCGCGATCGGCTTCGCGCCGTGTGTCGCGGATGATCACGACTCGGATCTCGGTGGTCCGCGCAATCTCGCCCTCGTCGCGGCCCACGTCCGCGCAGTGGTCTCGCAGAATCTCGTCCTTGCGCCGGAGGGCGTCCGCCCCGTGGTGGAACCCGAAGTTGCAGGCGTCGGCGTACCGGGCGACGAGCCTCAAGGTCACGCGCTCGCCGTCGCCGGCCACCACAATGGGAATGCGTTGCTGGAGCGGCCGAGGATCGTTGCGTGCATCCGTCGGCCGGTAACGGCCGTCGGTGGCTCTCGCAGATTCGCCTGCGAGCATCGAACGGAGCAGGGGTAGTGCCTCGCCCAGCCAACGGAGGCGCTCACCGGGGCCGGCGCCGAAGCGCAGGCCGTAGCCGGTGTGCTCCGCCTCGAACCAGCCGGCGCCGATGCCGAGAAAAGCTCGTCCAGCGCTGATGTGATCCAGGGTGGTGACCATCTTGGCGAGGAGCGTGGGTTCTCTGAAGGTGTTGGCCGTTGCCAGTAGGCCGAGTCGGACCCGACGCGTCGCCTGTGCCCAAGCGGCAAGGGTCAAGTACCCCTCGAAGACCGGGCCTTGATCGCCGACGACCGCGAGGACGTGATCCGACGTCGAGAGCGTCTCGTAGCCGAGTTCATCGGCTCGAACCGCCGCGTCGAGCAGGTCGGGCCAAGTCGTGTGCATGCTCCACAGGTTGACGCCGAGCAGCACACGCTCCGGGTCTTGCCACGGTGTCGGTCTGACGGCGGCTGCCGCCACTGGGTCATCCGCCGCTTTGGCGGGCGGCGCGCATGTTCCGTAGGCCGTCGATGAAGATCGCGAACAGGATGACGAGGCCGTTGGCGACAGGGATCCACTTGCCTTCGACGTTCGAGATGTTGAGGGCGTTCGTGATGGTGCCCATCAACAGCAGCCCGCCGAACACGCCGGAGATCTTCCCCCTGCCGCCACCCAATGCAACGCCACCGATCACTGCTGCCGCGAAGGAGGTGAACAATGCGCCGGCGGAAATCCCGGCCTGGGCGGCGCCGAGCCTTCCAACCAGCAGCCATGCCGCGATCCCGCACAGCAGTCCGGAAACGACGTAGGCACCGATGATGACGTTGCCGTCGTTGATGCCGGCGGCTCGAGCCGCGTTGCGGTTGCTGCCGACGGCATAGATGCGACGTCCGTAGACAGTGCGCGTGAGGACGTAGCTGGCGATGATGAAGACGAGGATGAGGAAGATCGACGAGATCGGGAACTTCAGATCCTCCCCGATGCGGATCCGGGTCTTGCCCAACCAGCGAAAGGCCTCGGGGATGGTGGTGAGCTGCCGCCCGACGCCCACGACGAGCGTGAGCCCGTACAGAAGGATGGACATGCCGAGCGTCACCATGAAGTTGTTCATCCGCAGCTTCACGATGAGCAAGCCGTTGGTGAGCCCCACCGCTGTGCAGACGATGAGCAGGATCGGGAGGACGACACCCGTGGACCATCCCCGCCCACCGAGGTTCAACTGGTCGGGCGTGCCTTCGCCGAGGATGGTCACCGGCGAGATCAGGACGCCGGCCAGCACCGAGCCGAAGACCATGTTCGCTTCGGTGCTCAGGTCGAAGTTCCGGCTCAGTAGCACCACGGTCTGTGCCAGGACGAGCATTCCCAGGGAGGAGACCGCCGCGCCGAGATTGAGAATGTTCTGGAGGATTTCGAACTGAGTCAGCAGCGACGCGGCGAGGACGGAAACTGCCAGCAGAACCCACACCGAGTTCTTGTCGAGGAATGTCAGAATCCGTCGCCACGCGGAGAGTTCAACGTAGGTTTCGTCGCTGAGTCCCGCGGTCCCCGGCGCCGGCCCCTGATCGATGGCCATCGATTCCCCCCTATCGCACTCGGTGTTGCGACCGGATTCCGTCGGCGCTCCTCGACGCTCTCGTAGGCCCCGAGGCTGCCGCGGAATGTCGCCAGTATATGTCCAAGCCCCAGCGGCCTGCTGAGCCCGGAGTCCCCCGGAGGGTGGGCTCGCGGCGACACGGCGCAGAATGTCGCCAGGTTGTACGATGCCGGCAGTGCGGTCCTGACGTGCTCCTCGAGCGGACTGCCGGCACAGGGGGGAATCGAATGACTGATCCGGCTGGCTCTGTGGACGCTGATGGGGGAGTTCGGTCGCGTGGGGACGCTCCTGTCTTGGAGGCGATCTCGATAAGCAAGTCCTTCGGGCCGGTGCGCGCGCTCAGCGACGTGAGCCTCGAGTTGCGTGCCGGAGAGGTGGTCGGGCTTCTGGGAGACAACGGAGCCGGGAAATCGACCCTCGTGAAGTGCATTTCCGGTACGTTCCCGCCGGATTCGGGATCCATCCGGATGGGTGGGGAAGAGGTCCAGATCCGGAATCCTCAGGCGGCGCGGGAACTCGGCATCGAGACCGTCTACCAGGACCTGCAGCTCGTCGAGGTGCTCGACGTTCCGGCGAATCTCTTCCTGAACCGGGAGGTCTACCGCAAGCTGCCACCGGGTTTGCGGTGGATGCGCATCATGAACACGAAGCACATGCTGCGCGAGGCGGAGGAGATCGTTTCACGCCTCCACATCCAGATCCCGTCGCTCGGGTTGCCCGTCGAGGACATGTCGGGTGGGCAACGTCAAGCGGTTGCGGTGAGCAGAGCGGTGGCCTGGGGGCGCCACGTCGTTCTGATGGACGAGCCGGTCGCTGCGCTCGGCGTGACGCAGACGCAGTCGGTGCTCGATCTCATCAGGACGCTGGGCGAGGAGGGGATGGCCGTCGTCTGCATCAGCCACAACATGCAGCAGGTGATGGAGGTCTGTCACCGCGCCGTCGTGCTCTACCACGGGCAAGTGGCCGGAGACGTCCGTATCGCCGACGTCGAACCGCGTGATCTGGTCGACCTCATCACGGGCGCCACTCTCGCGGCGGGGGTCTAGTTACCCGACCGCCCGCTGCTCCAACCACCGGGCCTGATGCCCTCGCAGCCGGCCCGACGCGCTTGCGGGCGGCCATAGGGCCGCCCGCAAGGAGTTGTGCTAGGTCTCAGGTCTACCGATCGTCACATGAGGTCAGCCCGTTGGGCTCGCTCATGAAGCTGTTCCCGAAGAGGGTCGGCACGTTGGCCGTCTCCTGGGTGTACTCGATCAACTCCATGAAGTAGATCGGTCCGGAGCTTCCCTCCACCATCGCGGTGGTGCCTCCCTCGAGGCCCGCGATGTTGACGACCTGGCCGGGCTGTGGCGAGTCGCCCGTCTCGAGGTAGTTCACGGCGATCTGAGCCATCTGGGCGGCTGCCAGGTCGGTTGGATAGGTCGTTCCATAGTCCTGGAAACCGCAACGCACCTCGTGGAGCGAGGAGTTGCAGCCATCAGTCCCGAATATGGCGATGTGGCCGGGGTCATCCTTCGTTACATACAGGTCCAATGCTTCCAGAGCCGACCGCACCGATGGCGTGTAGTCGCAGTTCGAGTGGATGTAGATCGCATCCGTGTCGGGATTCGCCGTGAACCAGTCGGTGGTGATCGTCCCCGCCTTCGCGGTGTCGTAGTCACCGTTGCGGACAGTCACCTCGATGTCGGGGTAGTCGTCCACGATCAAGTGGAAGCCTGCGTTGCGATCCTGAGCCTGGCTGGTGGTCATGAGGCCTGTGATCTCGAGCACGGTGCCCTCGGCTGCACCGTTCTTCTCGGTGAGATACTCCACGAGCTTCTGCCCGTTGAGGACGCCGGCGTCGTACACCGGAATGGTCAACGTATAGAGCTGCTCCTGGCCGACGTCGGGAATGTTGCCGAAGAACGACGCAACGGGGGTTCCTGCTGCGTTGGCGACCTTGATCGTCTCGGCCATTGAATCGACGTCCGCCGGATAGATGAGGATGATGTCCACGTCCTGGGCGATGAACTGATCGATGCAGTTTGCCTGGTCGACCGCTGTGGCTTTACCACTGCAGTAGACGTGCTTCATGCCGGCGCCTTCGATCGTGTTCTTGACCTGGTTGTCGAAGGCCACATTAAGGTCGTTGGTCGGGTCGGAGTACGGGGTCCAGGCAACCACGAACTGCTCACCGTTGTTGGGTGTCGGTGTGCCCGACGGAGCCTCCTCCGCGGCGGGCGGAGGTTCCGGTGGGGGCGGCGCCGGCGCCGCCGTTGTGGTTGGCGCCGGCGCCGCCACGTCGTCGTCATCTCCGCCGCACGCTGCGGCCACGAGAACTATCGCGAGCAACGCCAAAAATAGGCTTCGAACTCTCATGAGGACCCCCCTCAATGGTGACGTGGCCACTGATCGGCACGCCCGAATGCGAGGACGTTCCTCCCGTCCCCGCACGTCAGAGCATATGTTCTGACGTGCGGACCGTCAAGCATGAATTGGCACCGAAGGCGGCTCGGGAGACTTCCGAGGACGGCCGAGCCACGCCTGTTACCGCTGGCGACGGGCGGCCCGCTCAGATGCGGTCGATTCCGATCTCCCGTGCGAACGCATCGAGTTGCGACACCACGGTTGCGTTCAGGGGGATGCCGTTCTCGATGCGCTCGCGCCGTGTGATCCACTCGGGTTCGCCAGGCACCAGGATCGAGTCAGCACCTTCGGCGAGGGGCGTCTCCTTCATGAAGGTCACCAGCCGGTCGACTCCCATCTTGAACTCCTCGGGGTCGGCGAACGCCTGCACGTTGATCGCCATCGCCAGATGGCCCGATCCCCACGAGTCGAGCATCGTCGAGCCGGCTTGGAGGAAGGCCCGCGGCATCTCGACCGACAAAGTCGCTCCCGGTAGCACGGAGGCGAGAATCTCCGTGACGAAGGCGATGCCGTAGCCCTTGTAGCCGGCCATCGGCACCATTGAGCCCTTCATTGCAGCGGCGGCGTCACGAGTGGGAACACCCCGCGAGTCGATCGCCCAGCCTTCCGGAATCGGGTCGCCGCGATCGGCGGACATGCGAACCCTGCCACGGGCAACTTGTGAGGATGCCATGTCCAACACAATGGGGTCACCGGTCCGTCGCGGAATCGCATAGGCGAAAGGTGCGTTGCCCATGCGTGCTTCGCGACCGCCGTGGGGTGCCATGATCGCAGGACCGTTGCTGGTGAAGTACCCGATCATGCCGTGGTGTGCTGCTCGCAGCACGTGAACGGCCAACATGCCCGTGTGGTTGCTGTTGCGAACGGCAACCACACCGACGCCGTGTTCGTGTGCGAGCTCCACCGCCCGGTCGGTGGCGATCTGGCCGATCACCACCCCGTGACCATTGTCTCCATCGAGGAGAGCAGTTGCGCCGAACCGACGGACGGCTTCGACACGAGGTCGTGGATTGACGACACCGGCTGCGAGCGAGCGCACATAGGGCGGCACTCGCACCACGCCATGTGACAAATGTCCGCGGAGGTCGGCTTCGACGAGGCCGTCAACGAAGCGGACGACATCCTCATCGGGCATGCCGGCGAAGCGGGCCGCCCGACGGACAAATGCCTTGGCATCGGCCACGGACACGGTGCGCCCATCGTCAACGTCTTGAGACATCTGCTGCCCGTTCGGAATCGGTCTCCTCCTCCTGCTTCACTGCTGGTCACCAAGGATAAGTCATCGCTGGCTGCTGTCTCGGCGATCGCGGCTCAAGTAGGCAGGGGCGGTCCTCGTAGGCTGGGACGGTGAGTAGTGGGACGCGAGTTGACTTGGCGGTGGCGCTCAGCCGGAAGCTGGGGGCCGAGCAAGGGAAGTGGGCGCATGGGGAGGTGAAGAAGGCGGCCGCCGCCTTTGCCCGGGAGCATCACATGGATGCGCTGTCGCACTTGCGCCCGGTGATGGACACCGAAGCCGCCGATGTGCCGGAGGTGCGTGAGCTGTACGGGTTGGTGCTCTATCGCCTGGGCCGCTGGCGGACGGCGGCCCGAGCCTTGGAGGCGTTCGCCTCGCTCACACGAAGCTGCGAGCAGGCGCCGGTGCTGGCCGACTGCTACCGGGCGATGGAGCGCTGGGACAAGGTGGAGGATCTCTGGGACGAGCTACGCGGGGAGAGCCCGTCGGCCGATCTGGTCACCGAGGGGCGCATCGTGGCGGCCGGGGCGCTGGCCGACCAGGGCAGGCTCGCCGATGCGGTCGCTCTGCTGGCCGACGGCTGGCGGACACCCCGCAACCCGCAGGAGTTCCACCTGCGCCGGGCCTACGCCCTGGCCGACCTCTACGACCGCGGCGGTGACCAGCCGGCGGCCCGGCGATTGTTCGCCTGGATCGACCGCAACGAACCCGACTACGCCGACACCGCCGACCGCCTCGCCGACCTGTCCGCCTGACACTCAGATTGGCGCCTCCCGGAGTGCTCACCGGGGTAGGGTCGCAGCGACGGGTACCGCCGTCCGGCGCGCCCCTTCAGAGCACACATTCGACGACACAGGAGCCGCTCGATGCGAGACGTAGCAGCTCTCCTGGGCGCCGACGCCGAGTACCTGCTCGGTCACGCGGCCAAGGCCATCCCCGCCGAGGATCTTCACCTGCCCGGCCCGGACTTCGTGGACCGGGTCTACACCGCCACCGACCGCTCGCCGCAGGTGTTGCGCAACCTGCAGGCGCTGTTCGACCACGGCCGCCTGGCCGGCACCGGCTACGTATCGATCCTGCCGGTGGACCAGGGCGTCGAGCACTCCGGAGCGGCCTCGTTCGCGTCCAACCCCGCCTACTTCGACCCCGAGAACATCGTGCGCCTCGCCGTCGAGGGCGGCTGCAACGCCGTGGCGTCCACGTTCGGCGTGCTCGGCGCCGTCTCGCGGCGCTGGGCGCACCGCATCCCGTTCATCGTGAAGCTCAACCACAACGAGATGCTGAGCCATCCCAACTCCTACGACCAGGTGGGCTTCGGCAGCGTCGACCGGGCCTTCGAACTGGGCGCCGCCGGCGTGGGCGCCACCATCTACTTCGGGTCACCCGAGTCGCGCCGCCAGATCACCGAGATCAGCGAGGCGTTCGAGCGTGCGCACCGGCTCGGGATGTTCTGCGTCCTGTGGTGCTACCTGCGCAGCGACGCGTTCAAAGTGGACGGCGTCGACTACCACGGTGCCGCCGATCTCACCGGCCAGGCCAACCATCTCGGCGTCACGATCCAGGCCGACATCGTCAAGCAGAAGCTGCCCGAGAACAACGGCGGCTACGGGGCGGTCGGGTTCGGCCGCACCAGCGCGCTGGTGTACAGCGACCTCACCTCCGACCATCCGATCGACCTGACCCGCTGGCAGGTCGCCAACTGCTACATGGGTCGTGTGGGGCTCATCAACTCCGGGGGCGCCAGTTCCGGGGCCGATGATCTGGCCGAGGCGGTGCGCACCGCGGTCATCAACAAGCGCGCCGGTGGCACCGGCCTCATCAGTGGCCGCAAGGCCTTCCAGCGCCCCTTCAGCGATGGCGTCGAACTACTCGGCGCCATCCAGGACGTCTACCTGGACACCTCCGTCGGAGTGGCCTGAAGCCGCTGCCGGCGGCGTCCGGAGATCCCCCTTCGATCGACCGGAGTGCTTTACTGTGGCCTCGGTGCAACCTGCCCGTCACTTATTGTGTGAACGTTGTCACACTCCCTGCCGGGGAGGCCCCAGGGATGTCCCAGGGTGGCCCCACCGGCGGCCGTGCCGGCGTCGGCACGGGCACGGTCCGACCGGGCCCGAGTAGATTGCTGTACCGGTCGAGTGTCGGCTGTGGCACCGCGCCAATGACTAGCAAAGAGCCAAGGGAACGCACGTGACCGATATTGCTACGAAACCACCCGCGCCGCGCCTCGTCGAGGATCTCGAGCGGCTCGTCATTCGCTTTGCCGGCGATTCCGGCGACGGCATGCAGCTCACCGGTGATCGCTTCACCAGCGCCAGTGCCGTGTTCGGCAACGACCTCGCCACCTTGCCGGACTTCCCCGCCGAGATCAGGGCGCCGGCGGGCACCGTGCATGGCGTCTCGGCCTTCCAGGTGCAGGTCGCCAGCGAGATCGTCACCACGCCCGGCGACGCCCCCACGGTGCTCGTGGCGATGAACCCGGCGGCGCTGCGCAGCGAACTCGGTCGACTCGAGCCCGGCGGCACGATCATCATCAACTCCGACGCCTTCGAGGAGCGGAATCTCGACAAGGCCGGCTACACCGACGACCCGCTCACCGACGGCACGCTCGACCACTACACCACCTACCTCGTGCCCATGACGAGCCTCACCAAGCAGGTGTGCAAGGACCTGGGCGTGAAGCCCCGCGACGCCGAGCGCAGCAAGAACTTCTTCGCTCTGGGTGTCGTGAGTTGGCTGTTCGACCGGCCGGCGGAGCCGACGCTGGACTGGATCCAGATGAAGTTCGGCAAGAGGGAGTTGGTGGCGGCCGCCAACACGACGGCGTTCAAGGCCGGCCATGCCTTCGGCGAGACGGCCGAGATGTTCCACTCCACCTACCGGGTGCGCCCCGCCCGCCTCGCTCCGGGCACCTACACCAGCATCAACGGCGCCACGGCGCTGTCGTGGGGCCTGATTGCCGGTGCCCAGCAGGCCAAGCTGCCGCTCTTCCTGGCGTCGTACCCCATCACACCCGCCTCAGACGTGCTGCACGAGCTCTCGGGTCGGAAGAACTTCGGCGTGCGCACGTTCCAGGCCGAGGACGAGATCGCCGCGGTGTGCGCCGCCATCGGGGCGGCGTTCGGGGGCCACATCGGGGTGACCACCACCAGCGGCCCGGGCCTGGCGCTCAAGGCCGAGGCGATTGGCCTGGCGCTCAGCATCGAGTTGCCGCTCCTGGTGATCGACATCCAGCGGGGCGGCCCCTCGACGGGCCTGCCGACCAAGACCGAGGCGTCCGATCTGAACCTGGCGTTGTACGGGCGCCACGGTGAGGCCCCGCTGCCGGTGGTGGCCGCCTACACCCCGTCGCAGTGCTTCTTCGCGGCCATCGAGGCGGTGCGGATCGCCCTGAAGTACCGAACCCCGGTGATCCTGCTCTCCGACGGCTACCTGGCCAACGGCTCCGAGCCGTGGCTGCTGCCCGACCTCGACGACCTCCCCGATATCAGCGTCGACTTCACCACTCAGCACAACGACACCGACGCCGACGGCAACCCGGTTTTCAGCCCCTACAAGCGCGACCCCGAGACCTTGGCCCGCCCCTGGGCGGTGCCCGGCACGCCGGGGCTCATGCACCGCGTCGGCGGCCTGGAGAAGGAGGACGGCTCCGGCAACATCTCCTACAGCCCCTCCAACCACGGCCTGATGACCCGACTCCGGGCCGAGAAGGTCGCCCGCATCGCCGCCGACATCCCGCCGACGATGGTGGACAGCGACGGTCCGGCCGACCTGGCGGTGCTCTCGTGGGGTTCGGTGTGGGGGGCGGTGACAAGCGCCGTGCGGCGGGTGCGCGCCGATGACATGCACGTCGACCACCTGCACCTCACGCATCTCAGTCCGCTGCCGTCAGACCTGGGTGACCTCCTCGGGCGGTACCGCAGGGTGCTGGTCCCGGAGATGAACCTGGGGCAGCTGGCCTCCCTTGTCCGATCCCGCTACCTCGTCGACGTGGAGTCGATCACGAAGGTGGAGGGTGCCCCGTTCACGGCGAGCGAGATCGTCGCCGCCATCGCAGGAGCCGCAGATGACGACTGACATGACAACCCCCCCAACCACCACCCGCGCCGACTGGACCAGCGACCAGGAACCCCGCTGGTGCCCCGGCTGCGGGGACTACTCCATCCTGTCGGCCATGCAACTGCTGATGCCACAATTCGGGGTGCGGCCGGAGAACACGGTCTTCGTGTCCGGGATCGGCTGCGCGGCCCGCTTCCCCTACTACATGAACACCTACGGGATGCACGGCATCCACGGGCGTGCCCCGGCGCTCGCCACCGGGCTGGCCACCTGCCGGCCCGACCTCGACGTGTGGGTCGTGGGCGGCGATGGCGACATCCTGTCGATCGGCGGGAACCACCTGCTGCACTCCCTGCGGCGCAACATCAACATCAAGATCCTGCTGTTCAACAACCAGATCTACGGCCTCACCAAGGGCCAGTACTCGCCGACCAGCGAGATCGGCAAGATCACCAAGTCCACGCCGTTCGGGTCGGTGGACGAGCCGCTCAACCCCCTCAGCGTGGCGCTGGGCGCCGAGGCCACGTTCGTGGCCCGCACCCACGACCTGGATCGCAACCACATGCAGGAGATGTTCCGGCGGGCATGGGAGCACACCGGTGCTGCCTTCGTCGAGGTCTACCAGAACTGCAACGTGTTCAACGACGGGGCGTTCGCCGAGATCACCAAGAAGGACAAGCGCGCTTCGATGCTCATCCCGCTGCGCCACGGCGAGCCGATCCGTTTCGGCCCCGACCACGAGCGCGGCGTGATGATGAGCCGCACCGGCGAATTGCAGATCGTCGACGTGGCCGATGTGGGCGAGGAGAACATCCTGGTGCACGACGAGCGTGCCGGCACGCCGTCGCTGGCCTTCGCCCTCTCGCGGCTGTCCTCGGGGCCGTTCATGCCCACGCCGGTCGGTGTGTTCCGGGCGGTCGAGGCGCCGGAATACGCCTCGCAGGTGAGCCGGCAGTTGGCGTTCGCGCAGGAACGCAGCGGTCCCGGCGATCTGCACGCCCTGCTGCGCTCCCGCGCCACCTGGGAAGTCGCCTGACCCTCAGCCGTCGAGCACTCCCCGTCATTCCGGCGAAGGCCGGAATCCACTCGGCACCGCCCCCCGGCGTCCCTGCCTACCATTCTTCGTCATTCCGGCGCAGGCCGGAATCCAGTCGGCAGCGGCTCGGTCCGCGCTGTGAGGTGACACGATGACGGGTGTGTGCAACTTCGTCGTCGATCTGGACGGGGTCATGTGGCTGGGTAATGAGGCCATCGCCGGGGCTGCCGAGGGCGCCAACCGCTTGGCGGCGGCCGGCTGCAACGTGGTGTACGTGACGAACATGTCGCGCCTCACCGTTGCGGAGCAACAGGCACGACTGGCGCGCTGCGGTGTCGAACCGCCCATGGCGGTCGTCACGTCAGCTGTGGCGGCGGCGTCGCTGCTGGGCGCGGGGGATCGGGTTCTGGTCTGCGGTGGCGAGGGCATCGTCGAGGCCGTGGAGGGGGTCGGCGGCGTCGTGGTGCGCAACTCGGCGGGCGGAATCGCAGCTGCCGAGCCTGTGGTCGACGCGGTCGTGGTGGGGATGGATCCGAGCTTCGACTATGCGGCCTGCGGCCGGGCCATGCGCGCTGTGCGGGCGGGTGCCCGTCTCATCGGCACGAACCACGACCCCACGTATCCCACGCCGGCAGGTCTCGAGGCCGGTGGCGGCGCGATCCTGGCGGCTGTTGCCGCGGCGGCCGAGGTCGAGCCCACCGTGGCCGGCAAACCCAACGACGCCACGGTGGCCTGCGTCCGGGATCGCCTGGGCGACGGACCGGGCATGGTGATTGGCGACCGTCCCGACAGTGACGGCCTGCTCGCCGAGGCGCTCGGGTTCGACTTCGCCCTCGTGCTCAGCGGCGTGACGGCGCAGGATGACCTGCCCGTGCATCCCACCCCCGCGCTGGTCGCCGCCGACCTGGCCGGCGTGGTCGACGCCGTGCTCTAGGAAGAGGTCAGCGCGGTGGGTTCGAGCAGGCGCCGCCGCCTCGACGCCGAACTGGTCCGGCGGCAACTGGCGCCGAGCCGGGAGGAGGCCCGCCGCCTCATCGAATCGTGTGCCGTGACCGTCAACGGGGCAGTGGCCGAGCGCCCCGCCCGAGCGGTGCTACCCGGTGACGCCCTGGAGGTGTTGCACCACGCCCGGTTCGTGAGCCGCGGCGGGGAGAAGCTCGACGGCGCCCTCGAGATCCTGGAACTCGCCGTGACCGCTCGGCGCTGCATCGACGTGGGGGCCTCCACGGGCGGATTCACCGACTGCCTGCTGCAGCGGGGGGCGGCGCACGTGGTGGCCGTCGATGTCGGGCGGGCGCAACTGCACGAGCGTCTGGGGACGTCGTCGCGGGTGCGCAACCTGGAGGGCGTCAATGTGCGCCATCTCCAGCCGGAGGAGGCCGGCGGGCCGGCGGAGGTCGTGACCGCCGACCTGTCATTCATCAGCCTCCGTCTGGTGATGGAGCGCCTGGCGGCCTTCACGCTGCCCGGAGGCGACGTCGTGGCGTTGGTGAAGCCACAGTTCGAGGCGGGCCGGCGCGAGGCATCCCGCGCCCGGGGCGTGATCCGATCGCCCGAGGTGTGGCAGCGCACACTGACCGAGGTGGCGCTGGCGGCGGTGGCCGAGGGGTTGGTGCCGCACGGCGTCGTCCTGGCCGACCCGCCCGGGGCCGAGGGCAACGCCGAGTTCTTCCTGCACTGCCGCAAGCCGCAGGAGGCGCCGGCCGGTGCGATGCGGGACACCCCGGCGACCTCCCTGTCGCTCGATGCGACACGAGAAGTCACTCCGGCGGCACCGAGCGCCCAGACACGCGCCACCAGCAGGCCAACCGCAGAGTTCACCGCCGACTTTGTCGCCAGGGTCGACGCGGCCGTGCAGGCAGCCACCGAGCGCGCTGCGCGAAGAGCACGATGAGTGGCACGACGGGGTCTGCCGCCTGGTCAGGTTTTCGCCATGCGGTATCCGGTGCGTGTCTCGGTGAAGATGTAAGTGGGGTCGCTTGCGTTGTCCTGAATCTTGTTGCGGAGGCTCTTGATGGCGGTGCGCATCGGTCGCAGGTCGGAGCCGCTTGGGAGGTTCCAGACCCGTCGCAGTAGTTGGTCGTAGGTAACGACCTGTCCGGCGTGGGTTGAGAGTTCAGCAAGTAGCCGGAACTCGACGTTGGTCAAGCGGATCGGGTGGCTGGCGAGGGTCGCGCGGCGCTGGGCGTAGTTGACGCTCAACTCGCGGAACTCGTAGGGCTCACGTGGATCGGGTGGTCGAATCGCCGCCTGCTGGCGTAGTGCCGCCCTGATACGCGCTGCCAGCTCTGTCGGCGAGAAGGGCTTCACGATGTAGTCGACGGCTCCGGCGTCGAATGCGCCGGCGATGACGTCGACCTGGCCGAACGCGGACAGGAAGATGACCGGAGCGTCGGTGATGGTGAGGATGCGCCGCATCACGTCGATGCCGTCGCTGCCGGGCAGCATCAGGTCGAGCAGCACCAGGGCCGGATCGTTCGCCTTGATGAGGCGGGGCACGTCGTCGGGATCGCCGGTCACGATCGGCGTGTATCCCGCCTTGGTGAGGACCTCGCGGGTGTATCGGAGTGCTTGGGGGTCATCGTCAACAGCGAGGATCCGGGGACGCTCCTGCCTGACGGTCTGGCGGGACGGCGCCGACGGCGCCGACGGCGCCTTGATGGTGTGGCAATCGTCGGCGACCGGAACCGTGAACGTCACCCGGGTTCCCAGATCGGGTCCATCGCTGTGAGCCCAGATGCGGCCCCCGTGCGCCTCCACGGTTCCCTTGCAGATCGCGAGACCCATGCCCGAACCTCGGATGTCCGGCGCCCGAGTGGCGGTCTGGATGCGCGAGAAACTCCTGAACAGGCGCGGGAGTTCCTCGGGCGTCACACCCTGACCCTCGTCGGAGACGGAGATCGCTACGTGAAGGTTCTCCGGCTTGGCGCTGATCCGGATCGGCGACGACTCCGGCGAGAACTTCGATGCGTTCGACAGGAGATTGTCGAGCACCTGCACGATCCGTCGCGCGTCGGCCATCACAGGCGGCAGATTCGCGGCGAGGTCGATCTGCACGTTGTCCCTCCCCCCGCCGCTCTGGAACCTGCTGCGAGCCTCGTCCACCAACATGGCGACGGTCACCGGTGCAGGATCCACCGACAGGGTGCCCGTCTCGATGCGTGCCACGTCGAGCAGGTCGCCGATCAGATCACGCATGTGGTCAGCCTGCTCATTGATGATGCGGTAGAACTCGCGCATCTCGGCGCGGTCGAGTTCGGAGGAGGCTTCCAGCAAGGTGGTCGCCGAGCCCTTGATGGCCGATAGCGGGGTGCGCAACTCGTGGCTCACCATGCCCAGGAACTCGGCGCGCAGCCGTGCCAACTCGTCCGCGGCCGTCATGTCCTGGAGCGTTACGACGACGGACTCGACCTCTCCTGTTGGTGAGCGGATCGGCGTGGCGTTGATCAGCGTCAGCACACGGCCACCGTCCGGAACCCAGATGATGACCTCCTCGACCCGCACAATCTCGCCACGGCCCAGCATCTCGACGAGGGGGCATTCGCGCAGGGAGATCTCTTGTCCTTCGGCACGCTGGTACCTCACAACATCGAGACACTCCTCCAGAGGGAGGTCCGGCTCGGCGAGGTCGCTCAAGAGCCTCCTCGCCTCCGGGTTGAGCGACACCATTCGCCCCGTGGTGGCATCCAGCATTAGGACACCTACTGGCGACGTGTTGATCAGCGTCTCCAGATCGGCCCGAGCCCGCTGCTCGTCGCGGTACCTGAGGGCGTTGGCGATCACCATCGACGCCTGCGACGCGAACATGGCCAGGACTTCGATGTCCTCCGACGTGAAATCCCTGCCGGATTCCGTCTCCGCCACGTAGATGCCGCCGACGGACGTGCCCCGGGAGAGGATCGGTGCCGCAAGGTACGCCAGCGGGCATCGCGTCGGGATGGGCGGGCAGAACCGCTCAAAACCCGCCGATTTTGCATCCGCGGCGAAGTCCTGACCAAGAACGGGCTCGGAGATCCTCATGAAGAAGTCGAACAGCCGGTCTTCTCCCCCGGCCCATTCCACGAACAGCTTGTGCTCGTCGGGCGTCAATCCGGAAACCAGGAAGTCCAGTTCTCGCCGTAGATCGTGACGCAGCAGAACGACGCCGAATCTCGAGCCGGTCAGCGACCGGGCACTGTCCAGAATGCCCTGCAGAACGACCTCGAAGTCAAGGCTCTCATTGATGCGCACGCTGGCCTCGCTCAGTCGAGAGATGCGATCTCGCATCGCCTCGACGTCGCGCCTCAGATCGTCGACCCGATCCTCCTCACCTCCTCCGCTCGACTGCATCAAAACACCCTCCGCCGCCGCGCACCGGTTCAATGCAGCGCGCGTCCACTACGGCAATGCTCAAGAATAAGTACTCTCGCCCGTGTAAATAGGCGCTTACCCATGACTTTCATAGGAATTCAGCTAATATGTGAGAATAACTCACGTTGATATCACAGATTAGTCGCGTGTGTGCCACGGACAGTAGTCACCCCCGCTCTCATACAGCGAAGAGGCGCTTGAGGGTGATGCAACGACGGCGCCCGACGAGGGGACCCGCAGTATCGCCCGGCAGTCTCCTAGTCTGAGCCCGTGGCCACGTTCGCCCTTGTTGTGCATCCGCGTCGCCCGCCGGCGCGACATCTGGCGCAGGAGTTGGCAGCCTGGCTGCAGGCCGAGGGCCACGAGGTCAGCCTCCCCGGACCCGACGCCCGTTCCGCTGGCCTGGAGGGTCTGGCGTGCGACGACGCCGATGTCGGCGGGGCCGACCTGGTCGTAAGCCTCGGCGGAGACGGAAGCATCCTCCGCGCCGTGCGATTGGCGGCCGACGCCGGCGTGGCGGTGCTCGGGGTGAACTTCGGACAACTGGCCTATCTGGCCGAGGTGGAGCCCTGCGACGCCCGCGCGGCCATCGAGCGCTGGCTGGCCGGCGACTTCGGCATCGTCGAGCGGATGCGCCTGGCCGTGCGGGTCCGCACCGCGGGAAGCACTACCTCCTCCGCGCCGCTGGGAGCGCTCAACGAGGCGGTCGTGGAGAAGCTGGACCGGGGCCGCAGCGTGCGCCTGAACCTCAGCGTCGACGACCGCTTCTTCACCACCTACCGGGCCGATGGCCTCATCGTGGCGTCGGCCACGGGGTCGACGGCGTACTCTCTCAGCGTGGGCGGCCCTATCCTGGCGCCCACGCATCAGGCGCTCGTCGTGACGCCCGTGTCGCCGCACTCGCTGTTCGACCGCTCGCTGGTGCTGCCGCCCGACACCACGATCCGCATCGAGGTGGAGTCCGAGCAGCCGGCCGCTCTTTCCCTCGATGGCGACGTGTGCCGGGTGCTGCAACCCGGCGGTGTCGTGGAATGCACCGCCTCGCCGCGGCCGGCCCGCTTGGTGACGTTCGACCACCGCCACTTCGATGACATCTTGAAGGCCAAGTTCGGCCTCGGAGACCGCTGAGACGCCGCTGCGGCATCGCCGGCGGCGGCGCACGACGAACGCGGAGAGATGACGTGTACCAAACGCAGAGACCCGCCGGGGGCCGGGCGTGCTGACCGATCTGGTTGTCCGGAACATGGTGCTGATCGACGAGTTGGCACTCAGCTTCGGCGAGGGCATGACGGTCCTGACCGGCGAGACGGGTGCCGGCAAGACGCTGCTGACCCAGGCTGTGGCGCTGCTGGCCGGTGGGCGGACCCATCCCGGGCTGGTCCGCGCCGGCGCGTCCGAGGCCGAAGTGGAGGGCAGGTTCGTCGACGAGGACGGCTCCGAGCTGATCGTACGCCGTGTCGTGCCGGTCGAGGGCCGCGCCCGGGCGTACCTCGATGGGAACCTGGCAGCGGTGCGTTCGCTGCAGCAGGCCGTCGGCGGTCGGGTGGACATCTGCGGCCAGCACAACCATCAGGCACTGCTGCGCCCTGCGGTGCGCCGTGGTGCCCTCGACCGGTTCGCCGGCGCCGACACCGCACCGCTTGGTGAGGCACGGCGACGCTGCGCCGAACTCGAGGAGCGGTTGGCGGCGCTGGGAGGCGACGAACGCGCCCGGGCCCGCGAGCTGGACGTTCTGGCGCATCAGGTGGCCACCCTGGACGCCGCCGGGCTCAGCGATCCCGACGAGGACGAGCACCTCGAGGCCACCGAGCGCCTGCTGGCGGCTGCGGTCGCGGTGCGTGAGGCGGCGACGGCCGCCTCCTACCTGCTGGGCGCCGATGGGCCCGGGGGAGAGGCGCTGGGGGAGGCCCTGGGACATCTGGACCCCCACGAGCCACTTGCGGGGGAGGCCGCCCGGCTGCGCGGCCTCACAGAAGAGGTGACCGACCTGGCCGCCGAGCTGCGGAGCCTCGCCGAGCGTGTGCGGGAGGATCCGGCCCGGCTGGCCGAGGTGGCCGAACGACGCGCCCTGCTCGCCGACCTGCGCCGCCGCTACGGCGCCACCCTGGCCGACGTGATGGTCTACCGGGGCGAGGCGCACCGGCGGCTGGAGGAGTTGCAGGACGCTGAGGGTGTGGCAACTCGTCTGGGCGCCGAACTGGTGGCGGCCCGGCAGGCCGAACAAACACAGGCTGCCCTTCTGGGGGACCAGCGGCGCCGTGGCGCACCCGCGCTGGCGGAGTCCGTGACGTCGGAGTTGCGCCGGCTGGCGATGCCCAGCGCTCGTCTGCATCTACGGGTCGGCAGCGATCCCGGCGACGATGTGGAGTACCTGCTTGCGGTGAACTCCGGCACCACGCCGGCCCCTCTGGCGCAGGTCGCCTCGGGCGGCGAACTGTCGCGAGCCATGCTGGCGCTGCACGTGGTGCTCATGGCGGCACCGCCGACGGTGCTGCTGGACGAGGTGGACGCCGGCATCGGGGGTGAGGCGGGAACCTCGGTCGGCCGCGCTCTGGCCCGGCTGGCGGCCACCCGCCAGGCGCTGGTGGTGACGCACCTGCCTCAGGTTGCCGCCTATGCCGACGCCCACGTCAACCTGCAGAAGTTCGACGACGGCACCGAGGCGAGGGTCGGTGCCCGGGTCCTCGACGACGATGAGCGGCTCGTGGAGTTGGCTCGCATGCTGTCGGGCTCCCCCCACAGCGGCGCGGCCCGCGAGCATGCCGCGGAACTCCTTGCCAGAGCCGCTGAGGAGCGCGACCCTCCCGACGGAGCGTAGGCCGCGTACCTGCGGCCGGGCTCGCGGGTCTCCAACGCGAGTGACTGGGCCGGCGGCCTCAACTCTGGTGTCGTCTCGGCAGCTCCCGTCGATATCTGGATCTGGCGACACCGGTTTCATGTCATGGCCTGTACCGCAGATCCGCTCTCTTGTCGCCTTCTCGTGTCCGACGACGCAGAGTCTTTCCGTATCTATACGCCCCGCCAAGCCACTATAGATCTATATATCTAGTACACTAGATATATAGATCTATAGATATATATATCGTAGTACGGTACTGCGAATAGTACTGCTAGCTATGTATGCCCCATGGTCAGCCGCGAGCCATATCAATAACCCGCCGAGTTGCTTCACGGTGGCTTCTTTCGACCTGGTGAAGACGGTTTGCCGAGCGTCTTTCTTCGATTCCCCACCAAATAGGTTACCTATAGGCAGCGCAGCCGCCGGGCAATTCCACGGTACGACGACACATCGGACCGGGCGCCGACTCTTGAGCGATCGAGGGGGCTGTAGACACGGGACATCTATCACCTGCGCAATTGACTAGACCACCGTCTAGTGAGTTACTTACCCACCGTTGCTAGGAGGGGAACGGCAAGAGCCCCGCGGTGGTGGCACTCCAGATCATCACCCCTGCCGCGCCGGCGATGAGGTACGGGCCGAGGGGCCGGGTGGCCTGGAATCCCTGACGGACCAATGTGATGATCGCCTCGGGGAGCGCCACCAGGAATCCAACTGCCAGACCGACCAAAGCGGCCCTCCAACCCCACCACCCGCAGACGAGTCCGTTGAGAACAGCGAGGCGTACGTCTCCGAATCCCATGGAGGGTGGGTGGGCGAAATGCACCAACGCCAGTGCGGCGCCGCAGATGGCGGCGCCGATGGCGGCGCCAATCAGACCGGTTGGTTCCCCCTCGATCAGAGATGCCGCTGCATACAGAACCCAGACCACGCCCGCTGCGCTCCAGATGATTCGCGTGGGGAGCGTGCGGGTCCGGAGGTCGACGACGGCGAGCCGGATGGCCGCCGCACCCCATACCCCGAGCGCCGTCAGCACGAGTGGCGCGGCCAAATCCACTATCCGGATATCACAAGACTTCACGTATTTCTCATGTGACGAAACACCGCGTGAACAGGCCGTTCCGGTATAGTGCCCTCGGCCAAATCCTATGCAGAATCGCAACCTCACATCTGGACACGTTCAGGCGAGCGTCGCCGAGCGCACGGCCCGTGCGTCTAGATGGTAGTGCCACAAGCCCTCCCGAGATTGAATGTCCAACGTCGCACATCCTCGAGGCCCCAAGCAGACCGCGCCGCGGAGTACCCAGCGGCGTCAGGTCACGCTTCCCGGAGCAGCGAAGCAGAAGCAGAAGCAGAAGCAGCAGGGCGGTGTCCGCGGCGGCCTGCTGCTGCTCGGCTTGTTGCTGGTCGTGGCGTCGGCGGGAGCGTTCTGGTACATCCTCCGAGACCTGGATGTGCGCGAGGAATACCTCGTGACGTCCCGCACGCTTGAGCGGTGGGACATCGCGGGTGTCGGGGACTTCACCGTTGTCGAGGCGAATCTGGGTGACGCCGTGGGTGTCCCACCGCAGTTCCTCGACGTCTTCCTCGGCAAGTGGGCCACGGGGCGCATTCCCGCCGGCACCATCGTGGCACGCGGCATGTTCCAAGCGCCACCCCTCTCGAACGAAGATGAGGCTGGCAAGGTGCTCATCGAAGTGAGCCTTCCGGCGGGCGAGGCCCCCGGCGGCACGCTCAAGACGGGCGACAAGATCGCACTGTTCGGTGCCGAGTTCTCCGGTGTCGAGGCCGAAGAACCCTCGGTCGGGCTCATCGGAGTGCTCGAATTGAAGATGGTGCAGGGCGACAAGCTGACGTATGTGGTGATCCCCTCCGAGGCAGCTGCCATTCAAGACATCGTGGATCGCTACCAGGCGGCGTCGAATCGCCGCATCTGGAAGCTCGGTTTCGAACTGTCAACACAGGAGCTGATCGACCTATACGGACAGCGGACCTCGGCGCCGACCATCGATGAAGCGTCCGCCGACCGCTCGCCGGTTCTCCAAGATGGCGGTGCTCCGTGACCATGAGCCGCTCAACACCTGAACGAAGACTGACTCCCGACTGTCCACGGGGAACCACGTGCTGACCGTCTATAGCGCACACGGCTCGCCCGGGGCGTCGACGACGGCCATGTACCTCGCGGCCCAGTGGGCGTCGACGGGCACCGAGGTGTTGCTGATCGAGGCGGATCCGGGCGGCGGGTCGCTCAGCCACCACTTGGGCGTCCAGTTCACACCCGGCTCGGCCTCGTTCGTGGCGTCGGGCCTGTCGGTTGGTACCGGCAACCTCATCGACCATTCGCAGGACGTGCTGTTCAGCAACCTTCATGTCATGCCGTCCACGTCGAGCCCCACCGGTGCCCGCGAGATCGTCCGGTGGTGGGATGAGCGCGCCGGCGAGTTGCGTGCCATCTCTGAGGCCGAGATGGCGGTGATCATCGATGCCGGGCGGATCACGGCCGAGTCCGTGGCGACCGACCTGGCGGCGCACGCCGCGGGAGTCGTCGTGGTGGCCCGCGGCGACAGTTCGCTGACGAGCCTCGAGCACGTCGGTGCCCTGCTGTCGGCCGAGTCGTGCGGCGCCGGCGTGGAGCGGTTCGTGGTGACCGTCGGCGACTCGCCTCTCAGCGCCGAGGAGTGGCGCGAGAAGTGCGACATCACGCTCGCCGGCTCGATCCAGGACTTCGCGGAGGTCACGGGGGATCTCACCGCATTTCTGAATCGCAACAAGCGGAAGTCCAAGAAGTGGCGGGTGAGTCTCGAGGAGATCGCCGAGAAGCTGCTGCCGTACGCCAAGCCGCCCGCATCGGGTTCCTCGCGGTCTCGGCGCCCCGCTGCTGCGGCGGAGAAGCCGCCGGCGAAGGAGGAACCTGCCCCACCACCTCGCGCGGCCGCCGAAGAGCCGGCACCGGCAGCGCCCGCCGCCGAAGAGCCGTACGAAGACGGCGCCGCCCTCGCGGTGCATGACGAGGCTCCCGTGGCCGGCACGTACGCTGAGGTGCCGCCGCAACCCGGTCCCTACTACGGGGCACCCGCGGAGGCCTACGCCCAGGCGCCACCGCCGCCCGACGACCCGTACTACCAAACCGCGACGCCCTACGCCGCGGCGCCGCCGTCCCCGGCCCACCAGCAGTATGCGCCCGAGGGGCAACCCGCCTACTTCGAGCCGCCGCCGGCCCCTCCGGAGCACGTGTTCCACGACACCCCGCTGCCGGTCTACCAGCCCCCGCCGGCAGCGCACGAGCCGTCACAACCGCAACAGTCCGGCTACCAGATGCCCGCGGAGTTGCTGGCGGTCTACCAGCAGCAGGAAGTGGCACCGCCGTGGGCGCCGCCGCCCCAGGAACAGTCGCCGTATCCGCAGCAGGCCTACCAGCCCCATCCCGAGTTGCCACCGCCGTATCACCAGCAGCCGCCGCCGCCCGGCCCGGGTCCGGCGCAGCAACCGCCCCAGGAGGCTCCACCGGCGTACCAGCAGCAGGCCCAGCAACCGCCCCAGGAGGCTCCACCGGCGTACCAGCAGCAGGCCCAGCAACCGCCGCAGGAGGCTCCACCGGCGTACCAGCAGCAGGCCCAGCAACCGCCGCAGGAGGCTCCAGGCGTACCAGCAGCAGGCCCAGCAACCGCCGCAGGAGGCTCCACCGGCGTACCAGCAGCAGGCCCAGCAACCGCCGCAGGAGGCTCCACCGGCGTACCAGCAGCAGGCCCAGCAACCGCCTCACGAGCCGCCGAGAGCCGCGCAGCCCGCGTACCAGCCGCAGCCCCCCTACCAGGTATCGCACGAGTCGGCGCCCGCCGCGTACCAGCCGCAACCTCAGCCGCAACAGCCGGTGTACCAAGCGCCCGCGCCGCCCCAGCAGGCTCCGCAGGCACCGCCCCCTTCCCAGCCCGTGCCGCCCGCTGCAGCGCCACCCGCCCCGACCTCCCATGTCGAGGCGCCGCCCCCGCCGCCCGGCCTGGCCCCCTCGGGATCGTTCCGCGACTGGGCGACGCGACTGCATGCGCAGGCCCCGCTCGGCACCTCCACCAGCGGTCACGGCGGTGCATCGTGACCGAGCCCGCTCCGAGTTAGGGAGCCGCCACCATGCCAGATGTAAGTCCTGCGATCGCACTGTTTCGCCGGCACCACGAGTTCCTGCTCGAGCGCTTTCTCGACATGGAACGCCAGAAGTTGCCCGCCGACGAGATTGACCGGCAGCTTGTCGACCTCGGCGAGAGGATCGTCCGCGAGTACAACACCACCGCTCTGGTCTCGGGCTCGGCGCAGCTCGGCACCGAGGGTGTGCGGGAGTTCATCGGCAATATCCGCGGTCTCATGGGCGGTGGGGCGCTGGCCCCGCTGCTCGATCGCGACGACGTCGAGAACATCCACATCCTCGGCCACGACAACGTGGTTCTGTCGCTGGCCAACGGCGAGCGCATCCTGGTGGGGCCGGTTGCGGGCAGCGAGGAAGAGTTGGTCATGATGATCCGCCACCTGGCAGCCACCGCAGGCCACACCTCGCGGCGTTTCGACACGGCGTCGCCGATCCTCGACCTGCGGTTGGCCTCGGGGCACCGCCTGTTCGCCGTCACGGCGGTGGCGGAGCGGACGTCGGTGGTCATCCGCCGCCACCGCCTGCTGCAGGCCTCTATGGCGAGTCTGGTGGAGAAGGGCACCGTCACGCCGCAGATCATCGAGGTGCTGCGGGCCGCGGTGCGTCCGCCGAACCCGGCCAACATGCTGGTGGTGGGCGGCACCGGTGCGGGCAAGACCACGCTGCTGCGCTCGCTGATCTCCGAGATCCCGCAGTCGGAGTTGCTGGTCACCATCGAGGACACCCTCGAGTTGCACCTCCGCTCGTCGGGTCTGCATCCCCGGACCCTGGCGCTGGAGACCCGCACGTCCAACACCGAGGGCACCGGCGAGATCACCACCTACGACCTGGCGAAGGCAGCCCTGCGGATGTCGCCCGACCGGGTGATCGTGGGGGAGGTGCGCGGCGGCGAGGTCATGCAGTTGCTGCAGGCCATGGGCATCGGCAACGACGGCTCTTTGGGCACCATTCACGCCGGCAGCACCCGGGCGGCCATCAACAAGATGCTCATCTACGCCCAGCGTTCGCCCGACGCCCCGACGCCCGATTCGGTGATGCGCGAGATCGCCGAGGTACTCCACCTGCTGGTGTACATCAAGAAGCTGCCTGACGGCCGCCGGGCCATCACCTCCATCCGGGAGGTCACCGGCTACGAGGAGGGCAAGGTGCTCACCTCGGAGGTGTTCGGTCCCGGGCCCGACGGCATCGCCGTGTACACCAGGCCGTTCAAGGAAGACGGCGAGGCACTGGCGCGGTTGCGCGACTCGGGCTTCGACCCTGCCTCACTCGGCGAGCCCTACCGCCCCGAGGAGGTCCGCCGCGACCGGGCGCGACGCGCTGCGCAGAAGCCGGCCGAGCAGCCGCCCCAGAGGCCGACTCACCGGGCCCCGGCACAACATCCCGGCCCGCAGGCTCCGGCACAGAGGCCCGGCCCGCAACCCGCACGGCGGCCCCCGCAACAGCAGCCGCCGCCCCGCCAGCCGCAGCCGGCGCACCCGCACGCCCAGCCGCAGCCCCAGCCCCAGGCGCCTCCCGGCGTGCCACCGCAACGCCCTTACCCGCCGCGGGCCGTGCCGCCCCAACCCGCCCAGCGACCAGCCGCCCCGGCGCCCGCGCCGGTCGCCCGGCAGGCCCCGCCGGCGTCCCCCGGTAGGGGACCGGCGAACGCCCCGCAGCAGCCGGCACAGCAACCCAACTACACGCAGCCCCAACCCCAGCCGCCCCAGCAGCCCCCGGCGGGTGGCCGGAAGGCCGGGCGATGACCGCCTTCCTGGTCATCTTCCTCGGTGCGATCGGTGGCATCGGCCTGTTGACGCTTGGGTTGGCTTTCCAGCGCAAGGCGCCCAAGGACGAGGAGCAGGTCCGCTTGCGCAAGTTCCGCGCCAAGGGCACGCGCGCCGAGGCCCGCAAGGCGCTCACTGACCGGATGATGCAACTGGTCCTCGCGTTCGTGCTCGCCCTAGCGGGCTGGTACGTGACGGGCTGGCTGGCGGCCGCCGTGCTGGGTGCGATGGCCGGCTACGTGGGCCCACTGATGTTGCAGGGCCCGAAGAAGCGGCGCGACATCACCGACGAGATCGAGGCCTACTCGCAGTGGGCCGAGCAGGTGCGCGACCTGGTGGGCGCCAGCGGCTCGCTGTTCGAGGCGGTCAGCCTGTCGGCCGCGAACGCCCCGAGCAGGCTGCGCCCCGCCGTCGTCAACATGACGGCTCTGGCTCGCACCCTGGGACTGCCCCACGCCCTCGACTGGTTCGCCGCAGAGATGCGCTCGCCGTTCGCCGACCGATTGGTGCTGGGCATGAAGATCGCCTGGGACTCTGGTGCCCGCGTCACCGAGGCGTTCGAGAGCACCGCCCGCGGCATGCGGACCGAGGTCGAGATGCGCCGCCGCAACGAGGTGGCCAACAGCCGGGCGTGGACCCAGGTGGTGGCGATCCTGTTCGTCACGATCATCTCGGTCGGCTTCATGTTCGTGTTCAACCGGGGCTTCTTCGAGCCGTTCGGATCGACGACCGGCCAGGCCATCCTGCTGGCCATCGGCGTGTTGATCTTCGGCAACGTCTTCTGGGTGCTGAAGCTGTCCGAGTCGGGCGTGCCGATCCGGTTGCTGTCCGCCGATGAACCCGAAGGACCTGGCTCGGCGGCTCTTGCGGCACGGACCGAGGGCGTATGAACCCGCTGATCATCGTGCTGGGCATCGCCGGCGGGCTGGGCCTGCTCTTCCTGATCATGGCGTTCCTTCGGCGCGAGCTAACTGAGGACGAGGCGGTTCTGCAAGTCGCAGTCTCCGAGGAGGGCCGCGGTTCGAAGCGTGCGTCGTTGCGGCAGCTGACCAGCTGGCTCGAGCCGGAGTTGCGCGGCAAGCCGGAACTCCTGCAGGACGCCCGCATGGTGGGTCGCAGCCTGGAGAGCCACGTCGTCGCGAAGATCACCGGCCTCATCGTGTCCGCTGCCCTGTTCGGCGGCGGCGGCTACCTGGCTGGGCTCCTGGGAGTGGATCTTCCGCTGCTGATCGTGATTGCGCTCGCCGCCCTCGGGGCGTTCCTCGGATGGTGGTTGCCCGATTCGTTCCTGAAGTCCGAGGCCGAGAAGGAGCGCGCCTACTTCCAGCAGGTCACCGAGTCGTGGCTCGAGTTGGCCGGCCAGCTGGTGACCGCGGGCTCGGACACCTTCGCCGCGCTCGTGACGGCGGCTTCGTACAGCGACCAGCCGGTCTTCAACACGCTTCGCGACGCGCTACGCATCTCGGCAGCGCGTGGCGAAGCCCCCTGGACGGGCCTCCGCCGCCTCGCCGACGAGCGGAGACTGCGCTTCCTCGACCCGTTCTGCGCTTCATTGGAGATGTCCGGGACCACCGGGGCCGGGTCGCGCGAGACCATCCTGACCCAGGTGGAGTCGGCCCGCTCCAAGGCGATGCACGAGGCTGACGCCGCCGCTGCCTCCTCCGGCGAGAAGATGGGCGCCCCCTTGGCGCTCATCGGTGGCGCCTTCATGATGCTCATGGGTTACCCACCGTTGGCCGGGATTATGAATTCGGCGACGGTCAGCGGCCCAGGGGTATAGAGCCATGTCTCGATTGCATATGTCACGTTGTCGCGGCTCACCCGCAACGGTTGAAAGTCACCGGTCGGTCGCGAGGTGGAGAGCTGCAATGTAGGCGCTCCGCCGTTTGACTCAACTCGAACCCAACTCGTCGAACATCTCAACAGAAAGAGAAAGGAATACACCATGCTCACAATCATCCTACTCGCCACCATTCTGCCGATCCTCACCGGGGTCGTGTACGTGGCTCTTCGCAACAGGTTCCCACAGCGGGTCGCCGATATCCGGGGAATCGCCCTGCAAACAGTGATCGTCATCGTCGTCCTACTGGCCATTGCCGGCGCTGTGGCTGGCGTGTTGATCAGCCGAGGTGACCAGGCAGTGGCGGACCTTGAGCGTCAGGACATCGCACGGCCTCCCGTTGCTAATGTCACAACTCGAACTGAGTGTGTCCGATGGGGCTATGAGTGGGACGACGGTACTAATAGCACTGCCACTACTGTTGCTGCACATTGCCAATAGTGAGAGCTGTGTTGCACGCTTGCCGCGCTGAGAATGCCGGTTGATTCGCAAATGAGAATGTCCGCCGACATCCCTTGCCGTTCGGCGCGCGGAAGATGACTTCGATCAGGAACACGTGAAGAGTTCGACGGCTAGCAGGCACCGTGGGTGTGAGGACGCCCGCGGTGAGGCGCTGCCTGTTGCGATCCTGTTCGTCGGCGTGCTGCTCACGATCCTCATCGGGATCCACGTCGTGGTTGTGGCGCTGGCCCGCACGGCCGTTCAAACAGCGGCCGATGCTGCGGTCAGCGCCGCCCAGGCGGCGGGGGAGGGCTTCCGCGAGACCGAGGGGGTGCTGGCGGCACAACTCGCCATGGCCGGGGCCCAAGCGTCCGTGCGCGAGACGCGCCTCCCCGTGGTGACCGTCGAGCCCGAGCGTGGTTCGGTGGCCGTGGTGGTCTTCGGGGGGGTCAACACGCCCGTGCTGGGGACTTTGCACCTGACGGCCCGGGCGTGCGCCCCCCTCGACGACGTCCCTGCTCCACAACTCAGTGACCCCGATGCATGGGCATGCTGAGCAGCGGGTTCGGTCGCGAAGAGACCGGGTCGGGGACCGCCATCGGTGTGGCGATCATGTTCCCGGCGCTCATGGGCGTGATCGTGCTGCTGTCGATGCTCACGGGCTCCGCCCGCATCGAGCAATCACTGCAGAACACCGCCAACCGTGCCGCGCGGACGGCCTCACTGTGCTGTCACTACACCGGCGGAGCCGAAGCCGTGGTGCATGCGGCCCTCGAGGCCGCGGAGCAAGCGGGGACCGGCAACCGCATTGTCTGCAACAACGACCTCGTGGGCGACAGTCGCATCACGTTCGTCAACGTCGAAGGCACTGCGGTCCCCATCGAAGCCGAGTCCGTCGTACCACCGGGAGGAGCCGTGTATGTCCTGGTCACCTGCCGCATCCCTCCGGAAGTTCTCGGCGGCATCGGCTTTCCGGGGCTCGACGTGGAACGCAGAGCCGTGGGGGTTGCCTCCATTGATCCGTTCCGAGCCCGGTCGGGTGGATGATGTGCAGCGCCGCTTTGAGCTTTGCTGCCCGCTGGAGGCGGGCGCGCGGCGATCAGCGGGGCGCCTACGCCTCGTTCATCGCCATCATCGCCTCGGCGATGCTGTTCCTCGGCGGCATCGCCTACGACGCTCCGCGACTCACGGCAGCCCGCCAGGATGCCCTGCACGCCGCCAACGAGGCAGCCCGCGTGGCGGCGGCGACGATCGCCAGTGGAGGAACGGTTACCGATGCCCGAGCTGCTGCCGACAAACGCCTGGCCCTTGCGCCCCTGATCTACGGGGAAAACGTCGGTGTGCAGTCCCTGGCCTGCGTCGGCAGCCGGGTGCAGATCACCGTGGAAACGGGCTATTTCTTCCGTTCCACATTGCGTGTCTTGCGCAACCGCCAGCCGATCGAAGCCACCGGAGCCGCCGAGGCCTATTTGGTGCTTCCGGACGAATCTCCCAGCGAACTCAAATACCTCGGGGAATGCCCTCTCTGATGGACATGCGATCCCTACGACGGCGAGTGGAATCCGGGCCATATTGCCATAGTTCGGCCGTCCGGAGGGTGGGATATATGAGCAGACCAAGTAGGCTTTCGGCGCCATGATACTACGACGACGCAGCACCCGTGAGGCGAGCCATTCGGGGGAAGAGGCTCGATCCGTTAAGCGCCGTAAGCGCGGGAACAAGGACGCCGACAGCGTCTGGTATCACAACGTCTCGCCCATTTTCGAGGAACCTATTTCGGACGATTTCCTGGGGTTGGTCTCAAGCCCTGAGGGCGAGGAGCGGCCCTACGAGGAGCCCTCAGTGCAGGTAACGGTGGAGCGGAATCTGCCGCCTATCGCTCCGCCTGAGGACCTCGTCCCGGATGCTGATTCGTACGGTCCGGTGGATCGGCCGATGGCGGATCCCGAGCGATACGCCGGGGCGTGGGCGGAGGGCTTGGGCGGAGCGCACGAGCAGCCGCTGGAGACCCCGCGGACTGAGTTCGGCACAACGCCGGCAGCTGCGACCTGGGCTGAGCACGGGTTCGTCGGAGGCCCGCCCGCGGGCAACCTCGATGCGCCCCCCTGGGCAACGGAACCGCCAGGCGTCCCGGAAGCGCTGGCGCCACCGCCCGGACCGGGAAGTCCGCCGTGGCCCGAGCCCGTTGCCGAGGCGCCAATTGCCGCCGAGGCGGCGCCTGAACCGGCTCGGTGGCAGCCTGAGCCTTCGTTCCAACCCGAGGCGCCGCCTGAACCGGCTCGGTGGCAGCCTGAGCCTTCGTTCCAACCCGAGCCACCGCCTGCCGCGCCGCCGGTGCCGCAGCGACCGTTTGTCTATGACTCGGGGCCTCCTCCGGCGGTCGATCCGCCGATGATCATCCCGATCCGGGCCTACTACATGACCCGGGCCGACGACACCCTTCGCAGCGTCGCCGCGCAGTTCCTCAACACGCCCTCGCGCTGGCAGGAACTCCGCTCGCTCAACGCCGCGTACCCCGGTATCGCCATCGCCGGTCCCGACACGCTCATACCCGTCGGTAGCTCCCTCGCCCTTCCCGGGGATCCGCTGCCGTGGGGCAAGCCCGACCCCGTGTATCTCTGGACCCTCGCCGAGAAGTTCCTGTACACGGCTTGGGGGCGCGAGCCCTCCCCGGAAGAAGTCGTGCCGTTCTGGCGCGGGCTCACGAGCGGTGCCAAGCACCTCGACATGGGGGCGTCCGCACCGCCGGCCATCGACTCGCCGGCACCGGCCGAGCCATCCGTACCGCCGGCCATGCAACCGCCCGCCGCACCGCTGCCGCCCGAAGCGGCGGCTCCTGCGCCGCCGGTTGCGCCCCCGCCGTCCGAGGCCGCGGCTCCCGCGCCGCCGACCGCGCCCGTCGCGCCGAGCCCGCCACCGGCACCCCCGGTAGCGCCACCGCAACAAACCTGGCCGGAACAACCGCCGCCCGCCGAGCCGCGTCCGGAGTACGAGCCCGAGCCTCCGGCGGCCCCACCTCCTGTTCAGAGCCACGCCGAAGCCGCGCAGACCTACCAGCAGCCCGCCGAGCAGCCGGCCCCGCCGCCCCCCGAGCCGGCGCAGCCCGCCTACGAAGAGCCTGTTCCGGCCGAGCCGCCGCGGTACGAAGCCGAGCCGGCTGCACCCGTCTACGAGTCACCACAGGCTCCCGACCTCGGCTACGAGCAGCCGTCCCCGCCGCCACCCGAGCCATCGGAGCCGGCCTACGAAGCAGCGCCTCCGCCACCGCCCCCCGAGCCGCCGCAACCCACCCATGAGGCACCCGCGCCTCGCGAACCGCCGCGGTACGAACCCCCGATAACTCCCGCGCCGGCCTTCGAGCCGATGCCGGGCATGCCCGACCTGGGGCCGATCGAACCGGCGACTCCGGCCGGCCCCGAGATGGAGGCCCCACCGCTGCCGGCGTTCATGCCGTCGCTCACAGGCGCCACCCCCTCGGCAGAACTCCCCGTCGAGCAGGTCTTCGCCTCGACGCAGCGCGTCCTCGCCGGCACAGCCATCGGCGACGCCATGATGCTGTGGCAACTCGGCCGGCTGCGGCGCCGGCGAGGCGCCAGGCGAGGCGACACCACCCCCGACCCGCTCGAGCTGTCCCTCGAGCAGACCGCCCGCGTGGACTCGCTGCGGCTCATCGAAGCGGCCATGCGCCACCTGCGGGCCATGACCATCGCCCAACTCAAGCCGAAACCACGCGTCGTCTGCGTCCGCACCGGCACCTACGGCTTCGAAGTCCTGCTCGACCAGCCCGTCGAAGCGCCCGAGGGTTGGCAGGCCGCCTCCGGCGGCTACGTGCTCGAACTGCCCCGCGGCGCCACCGTCGAGCAGCTCGACGCCGTCGGCCAGGGCCCCTCACTCTGCCCCGCCCTTGTGCCCGTGGGGGACACGGCCGAAGGCCCCCTCCTGCTGAATATCGAGGAGATCGGTTGCCTGGCGGTCGCTGGGCCCACCAACCCCACCGCCAGCCTGCTGACCTCGATCGTCGAAACGCTCGGCTCCTCGCCGCTGGCCGGTGACATCCGCATCATCACCGTCGGTGTCAGCTCGCCCGTCGGTCCCGGTTGGGAACGCATCCACGCCACCAGCTACGACTCACCCCAACTCGAACACCTCCTGTCGACGGCCCACTCAGCGGCCCACACCGCAGCCGGATCCATCGACGTGCTCGTTATAGGACCCGGCAACGACCTGCTCTTCCAACGCGCCGGGCAGATCGCCAGCATCCCCGGATCGCGCCTGATGCTCGTCGGTTCCACGTCGTCGGCGGCCGCCCGCTGGCCCTGGCGCATCCACGTCGACGAGAACTCCCGCGCCGTCGTCCACCCCATCGCCGTCAACATCGTCGCAACCCAAGCAATGAGGCCAGAACTGGCTTACCTACTCAGCGAGGCCGCCGAGGGCTCGCACACAACCTCGAGGTTCTAATGGCATCAGATACCCCAACTTCACCGAACAGGCGCGTATTCGCATCGGTCCGGACGGGTTCGTCCTGGAAGCGGCGCGCCCTTTTCACGGTCGCAATCCTCAGCGCCGTCAGCGTGCTCGCGGCGGCCTGCGGCGGCGCAAGCGATACCGCCCAGCCGGCGCAGCAGACGGGCGTCACCGTCACCGTCCCCGAGCAGGTCGCCGAGGCCGACGCCGCGGCGCTCGCCTCGCGGCCCGGAGAAGGGATCACCGCCGCGGGCGGCACGCTGCGGGCGAGCGAGCCGTGCCCGCAGCCCGGCAGCCCCGGCGCCCCCGAGACGCACAAGATCGCCGTCGTCACCCCCGACGTGGACCGCCTCGACGAGATCGGACTCGGCGCGCTCGTCTTCGACTCCTTTGATCGCACCTTCGACGCGTACATCAACCGGATCAACAGCGTCGGCGGCATCAACGGCAACTGCTTCGAGTTCAAGTTCTACGAGTTCGGCTTCACCAATCCGGCCGAGGAGATCGGCGCCATCTGCGCCGAGTTGCCGCAGGATCAGCCGCTCGTGCTGTTCGGTTTCGGTCTGAGCGACGTGATCGCAGGATGTACGACCATCGCCGGGCAAATCCCGACCATCGGTCTCTACAGCCAGTTCCCCGAAACCTTCTTCAGCCAGACCGGTGACCTGCTCCGCGTCGACCATGGGTCGCTGGAATTCCTGCTCGACAACGGGCTGCGGACCGCCGCCGAGGCCGGACTGCTCAGTGGTGCCGACAGTATCGGCCTGCTGTACACCAACAACGAGACCGCCCCGTCGCTGCAGGCAACGTTCGCGCAGGCCAGCTCCGACCTCGGTCTCCAGGTGGCCACATCGGCGGGTGTCCCGACCGAGATGTTCGGCACCGCCGTCACGGTGATCGAACAGCAGTTCCGCGGCGCCGGCGGCGATCTCTTCCACCCCGACGGGACGGTCTTCGTCGACGCGGTGCTGGGCTTTCCCCCCGAGATCGGTGAACTGCTCGCGGGAGTGCGGCAATACTTCATCGAAACGGCGACCGCCATGCGTGACGCCGGCGTCACCACGGTCGTGGCGACAGCCTCCTGGGACGCCGTGCGCAGCCTCATGCGGGCCGCCGAAGTAATCGGGTGGTACCCGAAGTGGCTCACCAACGATTCCCAGTTCTCGCTGATCGTGCTGGTCGACGCACCCAAGGCGCAGGGACTCAACCTCGTCCAGATCAGCTCGCGGCGGGCGGCCGACGACCCCATCGACGGCCTCGACCGCGGCTGCCTCAGCCTGCGCAACACATACACCGACGCCGAACCCTTCTCCCACCGGTTCCACACCGACGCCTGGAGCCTCATGACCGCCACCTGCGATTACCTCGACGTCGTCTTCAGCGCCGTATCGCGGGTGAACGGGCCGCTGACCCGCGAAGCCTTCCTGGCCGCCCTCAGCGAGACCGACTACCAGGCCGCCCACGGCCAGAGCCTGAGGTTCACCGCCGGCGACCTCTACGGCTCGGACAGCTTCCGGGTGCTCAGCGCCGACCCGAACTGCGTGCTCAACGACTGGGGATGCATGCGTCCCCTCACCGACTGGTTCGAGCCGGCGGCCTCCGCCGGCGGGGGAGGAACGGAGGGAAACGTTGAAGGGTGAACGACGCCCGAGGGTCGCTTTCGGCGCCGTCCTGGTGACGGCGCTCGCCGCCGCGGGTTGCGTCGGCGGCGGGGGAGGGGGAGTCTCCAACCTGTCCACCGGCACGACCGTGGCCGGAGTGGGGGCCGCGCCCGAGCAGGCCTCGGCCGCGCCGACCGTCATCCGGTTGGCGCTGGCGCCCGACCCGGTGTGGCAATGGCTGGAGGACTCCGGCACCCGGGCCGCCTGGGAGCAGACCCACAACGTGCGCATCGAGGCCTCCAATGCCTTCGACCAGTTCGCCGCCTTCGCCGGCGGGCACGCCGACGTGGTCGTCATCAACGCCCTCGACGTGCCGAAGTTCGTGGAGCAACCCGAACGCGACCCCGTCATCATCGGGAAGTACACGACCGACCGCAGCATCCTGGCGGTGCGGCGCACGTCGCGTGCCGAATCTCTCGACGACCTCGTCGAGCGGCGCATCGCCGTGGAGAGTTCCCTCGCCTCGACGCTGCTGTGGGGTCTCATCGCCGAGATGCGCTACGGCCTGGACTTCAGCCAAGACAGCCCCGACTTCGACCTCGTGACCGTCGAGCCCGCCAGCATCGCCGACCTCGTGATACGCGGCGACGTGGACGCCTGCATCTGCACCCCCGACTTCAGCGTGCCGTTCCTGGCCAATGGTCGGCTGCGGGCGCTGTACGACGGCAAGTCGGCCGCGGAGCTCTACACCTCCGGCGGAGGCGACGATGCGGAATTCGGGGGGGAGTTGGGGACCATCGCCGACGCATTCGTCGCCGACAAGACGTGGTACACCGCCAACCGGCAGGCAGTCGACGCACTCCTCGGCCTGTGGGAGGAGGGCCTGTCCGCCTGGAGCCAGAGCAAGGCGCAGATCCTGGCCGACTACCCGCATCACTTCTCGGTGGAGAGCGACGCCGAGATCGCCTGGCTGGCGGACTACATCGAGGCACACGACTGGATCATGCCGTCGGTCTACATCACCGACCAAGAGGCCGAGACGCACAAGTTCGCGTTCTACCGGCTGCAGGAACTCGGTCTGGTGCCCGCGGACGCGACTGCTCCGGAGATCAACGTCGTCCCCTCGCCGGCAAGCTCGACGCCCGAGGACGGATCGGGAGGTTAGTTCGACGTGACCACAGCACCCACCATCACCCCCGACTCGATCTCGGAACTCTCCGTCAAGGAGCTGCGACGAGGGGTCTGGCGGCGCTGGAGCTTCCGCCTCAGCGTGCTCGTCGGCTGGGCCGTCTTCATCGCCGTCTGGTACCTGTTCGCGCGGCTCGTCTTCACGCCCCAGCAACTGCCGCAGCCCCATGTGGTGGCCACCGAGGCGTGGGACGTGCTGAGCCAGCGGGACTTTGCCACCAACATCCAGGCCAGCATCCTGCGCGTCGCCGCCGGGTTCCTGCTGGCGCTGGTGCTGAGCGTCGGCCTCGGCCTGGTGATCGCCTACAGCGCGTGGTGGCGACGCCTGCTAGGCAGCCTGATGCTGTTCATCGTCAGCGTGCCCACGGTGAGCTTCGCCATCCTGTCGCTGATCGTGCTCGGCATCTCGCCGATGGGGCCGATCCTCAACGCCATGCTCGTGGCGACGCCGTACATCACCATGAACCTCGCCCAGGGGCTCACCGGCGTGGACCGGCGGCTGATCGTCATGAGCGAGTCCTTCGGCCGCACCCGCTCCCAGATCATCACCGGCATCCTCATCCCGTCCTCGCTGCTGTCCATTGTCGGCGGCGCCCGCCTGGCGTTCGCCGTGGCGTGGCGGATGGCGCTGCTCACGGAGATTTTCGCCTCCTCCGAAGGCATCGGCTTCCAGATCCGGCGCAGCTTCGAGAGCTACGACATCCGGGGGATGCTCGCCTGGGCGGTGCTGTTCGTCGGGATCATGCTGATCATCGAGAACCTGGTCTTCCGCCAGATCGAACGCCGGCTCTCCCGCTGGCGCTCACCGGACGTGGGAACAACGCTATGAGCGACATACACGCCTACCAGGGACTTCCCGGCCTCCGCCATGAGGACGCACAGCCCGTCGCCAAGGGGCCGCTGACATTGCACGGTCTGCTGCGGCGACCGTGGTTCATCCGGCTCCTCGCCCTCGGCGTGCTGCTGTTCATCTGGCAGTGGGTCACGTGGACCAACACGCGCGTGCCCGGCATCGACGAGATCGTGCGCTTCATGATCACCGAGATCACCGGCGGGTCCCACGGAGGCACGCTCAGGGGTGAATTCTGGGAGCCGCTGTCGCTCAGCCTGCAGCGCTACGCCATCGGCCTCGTCATCGGGATCCCCATCGGCGCGTTGCTCGGGCTGGTCATCGGGGCGTCCCGCTGGGCCCGCGGCCTGTTCAACGACACCGTCCTGGTGCTGCTGGCGCTGCCGGCGGTGGTGTGGGCGTTCCTGGCCTCGCTGTGGTTCGGCCTCTCCTCGGTGGGCCCGATCCTGGCAGTGATCCTCACCGCCATCCCGTTCGTGGCGGTCAACCTCAGCGCCGGGGTGCGCAACATCGACCAGGGCCTCGTCGAGATGAGCAGGTCGTTCGGCGTTCCCGCCGGACGCCGGCTGGTGCACCTGATGCTCGGCGGCACCCTGCCCAGCGGCTTCACCGGCCTCCGGCTCGCCTTCATGACCGGCTGGAACAGCCTGCTGATCGTGGAATGGTTCGGCTCCACCTCCGGGGTCGGCTGGCGTGCCCGCTTCTGGTACGACGCGCTGCGCTACCCCGGCTTCGTGGCCTGGATCTTCCTGTTCGTGATCCTGATCACCCTGCTCGACCGGCTGCTGCTCAACCCGCTGGAGCGGCGGGCCTTCCAATGGAACCAGCAGCCCACCCTCACCTTCGAGGAGGACATGTGATGCCTCCCACTGAACAACCCACCCGAACCACAGCCCCAGCGACCCTGGAAGGATGAGATGGCGACCGTACTCATAGAGAACCTCACCAAGGTCTACCCGCCGACCCTCAACCACCCCGCACAGGTGCAGGCCCTCGGCGGCGTGAACATGTCCGTCACCGGCAACGTGTTCGTGGCCATCGTCGGCCCCTCCGGCAGCGGCAAGACCACGCTGCTGAACATCGTCGCCGGCGTCGAGCGACCCACTTCCGGGTCGGTGCGCGCCCTCCAGGAGGGCGTCCCCGCCCAGATCGGCTACGTGTTCCAGGAGCCGCGGCTGCTGCCGTGGCGCACCGTCGTGGACAACATGCTGTACGTGCAGGACCGCAAGTCCGACCGGTCGCGGCGCGAGGCCGAGTTCTACCTGCAGATGGTGGGGCTCAGCGAGGTCGCCGACCTGTACCCGTCGCAGCTCTCGGCGGGCATGCAGCAGCGTGTCGGCATCGCCCGGGCATTCCTCGTGAACCCCGACGTCCTGCTGCTCGACGAGCCGTTCAGCCACCTCGACGCCCTCACCGGCCGCTCGCTGCGGGACTACCTGCAGCGCATCTGGCTGCAGACCCGCAAGACCGCCATATTCGTCACCCACGACGTCACCGAGGCGGTGGAGCTGGCCGACCGCATCGTCATGCTCCGCCCCGGCGGCGTGGCCTACGACGACATCCCCATCGACCTGCCCCGCCCGCGCCGCTCCGGCGACCCCGGCGTGCGCGACATGCAGGAAGAGGTGCTGCGCCGCTTCGACGCCATGGGAGCAGCAGTCCGCTTCGGCGCCGAAGGCCGCTAAGAGCTAAGGCAACGGCACGGTTGTCACAAGTCCCCTGCCTCCGTCATTCCGGCCCCCTGCTCCGTCATTCCGGCGAAGGCCGGAATCCATGCAGGCAGCCATCCGGCTCGCGCTTGCGGTGGCGGCCGTGACGGTTCTCGCAGCGGGCTGCGGCAGCGAGCCGCAACCGGCGAGAGTCGACTTGCTTCCATCGGCGTCGCCAGCGCCGCAGAATTCCGGTCCGATCGTCGAGGTTGTACCCGTCCCCACGAGGCCGCCACTCGATCCAACCGCCAACCCCACCACCCCGCTAGGGGAGCTGCGGGCGCGCTACCTACCCATCTGGTCACCGGACTTCGACTGGGCCTTCCCACCCGAGGTCTGCGGCAGCGACTGGGCGCTGGACGCCGTTGCCGAACCCATCTCGGTAGCCGATCTGAATGTTCTGGGTGACTACGTCGCCGTGGCGGCGCTAGCGGTGATGCGCTACGAGCACCTTCTGTCTCGTGCTCTCGGAGAGCCGGACATCCTCGGGCAACTGTGCATCGCCGTGGCCACAGTGGGATCCACCCGTACCGACACGCTGGACCTGCTTGCTACCTATCTGGCCGCAGGTATCAGGACCGCCGATCCGGCGACCTACCCCGATGAGGTCACGATCGTCGCGGCGAGCCCCGCAGCGGCACTGGCGGTGGCGTGCATCACGCCGGGGTATCCCGGGGTCGTGACCACCGAGGGCGAGGTCGTCGACGATGCGCAGGCTCCAGTTGCCCTGCAGGCGTACCTGCTGGACGTCTCTCGGGGCCTCGAGGACGCTGTGACCGACATCTCCTACCGAGTCGCCGACGTGGTCGACCGGCCCGCGGAAGCCTGCGACGAGCTGGATTCCTGGGCCACGGAGTGGCGGCAGCAGGCCCAGAGATGGGCTGCCGAGGGTGAACTCTGGGGACCCGTCGGCCGGACCGTGACGACCGAACAACTGTGCGACCCGTCGCTGCCCGACGGCTCCGGCGAGTGCCCGGAGGACTGGCGAACGTGAGACGCGTGCGTTCGAGATGTGTTGCGGAGCGAGAGATTCTCGCGCCGCGGCTCGGGCGTGGACCAAGGGCCACAGCCGGCTCACGCCACCGCTGCCGGCGACCGATCACGCGGTCACTCGTGGGCATCGCACTGGTCGCCGCCGGCATCTTTATCCCTGTGGAATCGGGGTCCGTGCCGGATCCCCTGGCGGGCACGATCGGGGAATCGCCCGTCTCGGCACAGACGACAGCGATCGTGATCGGCCAGCCCGATCCGTGTCCCCAGATTCCTGTGCCGTGGAGCGCCATCGGATCGAACTGCATTCTGGAGACTTCAGCGTGCCCTGAAAGCCCACTGATCGCCGGGTTCATTCTGTTGCCGTCGGTCGGGTATCCCGACGTTCTCGCGACGCCGCCCGATGAGTACGCGGGATTCTGCGAGCACCGCTTCATCGAACCGCCGCAACCGCTTCCGGGTGTTACGGAGTCGCTCGATGACCAGTTGCGGCGACAGCAGTACAACGACTGCACCAACGGATCCGGTGGCTTTGCCGTCAAGAATCACGGGCGAATGATCACAGAAACCGTCCTCGACCAATTCGGCACGCCCGTCGTGCGGCAACGGGAGGAGCGTCGCTGCAGGCTTCTCGCGCAGCCAAGATGTGTGGTCGGGCTGCACAGGGTCGCCTCCAATACGTGCCGAGCAGTCCAGCGCCAGACGTGGGGATGTCCACAGGGCATCCCGATCAACGAGTTCAATCGCTGCTATGTCGCCCAGTCAATATCCTATGTTGGTCAGCACTTGGCCTGTAGACCGGGCGCCCCTGATTTCCGGTCCTTCGACTGTGATGCCTATGTGGACGATGACTTCGTCTATCCGGCGACCAGCGTGGCGTGCAGCAGCTATCCGACTGGCGATCCAAGTACAAGTCTCCAACCGAACCCGAATGGCGGCTTGTTCTCGAGCGACTACTGGTGCGAATTCGATACATCCGATCTGAAAGTTGTCTGCCACAACGTGCCGAAACCTGCTGGCGAGTGTGCGGCAGTGAGCGCATTGTGCCTAAAGCGAGCAAGTCAGACAGGCGGCTGCGATGCGATCGCGCACACGATCTCCTGCCGGGCGATGCAAGCGGACTTTGCCGATCCGAACGTGCCTTTGACCGTGGTGCAAATGCAGCAGGCCGGCTGCGAGCCGTGCGTTCTCTTGCCATTCCGCCCGCCGCCGACGGAGTGCCCCGCTGATGTCACCGTGACGCCAGCAACGGCCGCGAGAGATACACAGTACCACGACGCTCTTCACATGGTCAAGGACGATTTCTATGTGGCAAACACCGACTGTCAGGCCGTGCGGGAGGGTACGACGCTCCTCCAGAATGACGCGCGTTGTCGGAGCCACGAGGTCTGTGCGGACCCCCCTCGGGGTGAGTTGACCTGGCGATCCAACCACTTCTCGCAACTCGCTGTTGTCAACTCCCCGGTCGTCGTTGGTGTCAGTGGTATTCCTACGCAGATCGTCTCGAGTCCGCGCCTCCGTGTGGCGGGAACAAGGTTCCTCAGTGGATTCGATAACATCTTGAGCTATGACGACAACGTAGACAACGTATTCGGAGATCCGATCGTTCGCGTCTTTGGGAAGGTGGACCCCGCGCAGCAGTACAGTGACATAAAAGACCTTGCTGGCGCGGCGGAGTGTGTCTTTCGTGATGGACCACAATTCAGGATCACGATTCAAGAACTGTGGCCCGATATTGACGATGCGGAGATTACGAGCCTTCTTGGACCCGAGTCTCTTGCTTGGTGGAACGCGCTATCGGATGCCGAGAAAGAAGGTCGGATCAGGGCTCGCGATGTCAATTGGTTGACTAATCCGACGCCTGCAGAGGTCGATCAGGAAAGGGAGCAGCGAGTCACTGGCTTCACGGAGGTCGTTGACTGCAACTTTGGTGGTGAAATCTGGTGTCGATGGACACCCACGCGATCTGGCTACTTCAAGCTTATCGGAGCGGCCGCGTGGATCGGCAAAAGAGGGTCCAGCGGCAGGTCGTGGTCGAGCACGTTCTCGATGAATATGTTCCGTCAGAATCTGAGCGATGCGCCGTTTATTAGCAGGCTTGAGAGCGCCCTCAGGAGGATCAGGCTTGATCCGGCGGACGTCGGCGTGAACGCTACCTTGACCGACACCGTGCCGCGTCCGAATCCCGACAGCGACTGGTTGTATACAAGCGAAGCCGGCGACTCATTCAGGTGTCCGGCGGCCGATGTTCGGAGCCGTTGCGGTACCGCGAGTGGCGACGCCGGCAACTATACCGAGACGACGCCGATCGGTATTCTTGTGCGCGAAGTGCGTGTCGTCACCCGTGCTCCGAACCCGTAGGTAGGTCGAGGTCAGCCCGCGGCGACCGCCCTTGCCGTCGCCAGCCAGATATCGACCCGGACGCGGTTGTCGGCGATCCATTCGGCGGCGTGCTTGGCGACGTCGGCCTCGGTGTTCTCGCCCTCCTCGTAGCGGACGCTCTGCAGGGCCACGCCGTGCGCGTCGGCGGACAGTTTGTCGGTGAAGATGCCCTGCAGGGCGCCGCCGGCGAGGCTCGGTCGAGGGAGTCCAGCAACTGCCTCCCACTCCGCAGGACGACGGTCCGCGGGGCGGTGCCCGACATGAGGCGACCCTTCAAGTAGCCTGGCATCCCGTGACGAAGCACATCTTCGTGACGGGCGGTGTGGCAAGTTCGTTGGGCAAGGGCCTGACGGCGTCCTCGCTCGGTGCGCTCCTCAAAGCCCGTGGTCTGCGGGTGACCATGCAGAAGCTGGATCCCTACCTCAACGTGGATCCGGGCACCATGAATCCCTTCGAGCACGGCGAGGTGTTCGTCACCACCGACGGCAGCGAGACCGATCTGGATCTCGGCCACTACGAGCGGTTCATCGACGAGAACCTCACGCAGGAATCCAACGCCACCACCGGGTCGATCTATTCAGCGGTGATCGACGCCGAACGGCGTGGCGACTACCTCGGCGGCACCGTGCAGGTCATCCCGCACATCACCGACGAGATCAAGCGTCGCATCCTCGGCGCGGCCCGCCCGGACGTGGACGTGGTCATCGTGGAGATCGGCGGAACCGTCGGCGACATCGAGATCCTGCCGTTCCTGGAGGCCATCCGCCAGATCCGTCTGGACGTGGGGCGCCGCAACGTGTGCTACGTACACGTCACGCTGGTGCCGCTCATCGGCCCCACCGGCGAGCACAAGACCAAGCCCACCCAGCACTCGGTGACCGAGTTGCGCAGCCGGGGAATCCAGCCCGACGTCATCGTGTGCCGCAGCGACACGCCGATCTCCGACGACCTGAAGCGGAAGATCTCGAATCTCTGCGACGTCCCCATCTCCGCAGTGGTGAACGCCGCCGACGCCGACAACATCTACGACCTCCCGCTCGTGCTGAACGACGAGAACCTCGACACGGTGGTGGGGGAGTTGCTGGGCTTCGACGGTGTGCCCGACCTGACCAACTGGCAGATCCTCAGCGAGCGCATGCACAGCACCTCCAACCTGGTGCGCATCGGGGTGGTGGGCAAGTACGTGCGGCTCATCGACGCCTACCTTTCGGTGGCCGAGGCGCTGCGGCACGCCGGCTGCTCGCGGGGCGCCAAGGTGGAGATCGACTGGATCCCCGCCGAGGACGTGGAGGGTCTGCTGACCTCACCCCGCCTGGCGAATCTGGAGGGCATCGTCATCCCCGGCGGCTTCGGCGAGCGCGGCATCGAGGGCAAGATTGCCGCCGCCGCCTTCACCCGCGAGCGGGGGATTCCCTGCCTGGGGCTGTGCCTGGGCATGCAGGTCATGACCGTCGAGCTGGCGCGCAACGAGTTGGGACTGGCGGGGGCTCACTCCACCGAGTTCGATCCCCGCACGCCGCATCCGGTGATCTGCCTCATGGAGGAGCAGCGGGGCATCACGAACATGGGCGGCACCATGCGCCTGGGGTCCTACGTGGCCAAGCTGCGCCCCGGGAGTCGAGTCGCCGAGATGTACGGCAGTGAGGTTGTGTCCGAGCGCCACCGCCACCGCTACGAATTCAACCCCGACTACCGCGAGCGCGTCGAGGCTGCCGGGCTGATCTGCTCGGGCATGTCGCCCGACGGCCTGCTGGTGGAGTTCGTCGAGTTGGAAGGGCATCCGTTCTGGGTCGGCACGCAGGCACACCCCGAGTTCCAGAGCCGGCCCAACCGGCCGGCGCCGCTGTTCGCCGGCCTCATGGACGCGGCCCTGGACCGCGTGGAGGGTCGCAACCCGCGCCTGCTGATCGACCACGAGGCGGCCGTGGCGGTGGAGGTGGTGTGAGCCCCCCGGGGCTGCCGATCGAAGCCGAGGAGTATCTCGACTGGCTCGTGCTCGAGAAGGGCCGCTCCGCCAACACGATCGACGCCTACCGCCGCGACCTCGGCAACTACCTGGCGTTCGGTGCCGACTGCGGCTGGAGCCCCGCGGACGTGACCGCTGACGGCGTGCTGGCGTGGGTGCGGGCGCGCCTCGACGTCGGCTTGGCGGCCGCGACGGTGAAGCGGGGGCTCACGACGGTGCGCAACTTCCACCGCTGGCTGGTGCTCGAGGAGCTGCGCCCCGACGACCCGACGGTCACGGTGGAGCTGCCCCGGGTGCCGCGGGGGCTACCGAAGGCGCTCAGCGAGGACGAGGCGGCGGCGCTCGTGGCCGCGCCGCGCGGCGACAGGGCCAAGGCGCGCCGCGACCGGGCCACGAAAAAGACGACACCGGAAGAATCCGAAACGCGGAGACTGCGCGAGGAAGCTGTGGCGCGCCGGGACAGTGCCATCCTCGAGACCCTCTACGGGACGGGGGTGCGCGTGTCGGAACTCGTGGGTCTTTCGCTCGGCGACGTTGACCTGGTGTCGGCGTCGATGCGCGTGCTCGGCAAGGGCTCCAAGGAGCGAATCCTGCCGCTGGGGCGCCTCGCGGCGGCGGCACTGCGAGAGTGGTTCGAGGCGCCGGGTCGGGGCGAGATGGAGCCCGAACGCTGGGCCTCCCGCTCCGACAGTGAGGCGGTGTTCCTGAACCTGCGGGGCAGCCGCCTGAGCCGCCAGGGGGTGTATCAGATCGTGCGACAGCACGGCGTGGACGCCGGGATCACGTCGGCGCTGACGCCGCACGTGCTGCGCCACAGCTTCGCCACGCACCTGCTGGACAACGGCGCCGACATCAGGGTCGTGCAGGAGTTGCTGGGCCACGCCAAGATCACGACCACCCAGATCTACACGTCGGTATCCCGCGAGCGACTGTTCCGCGTGTACGCCGAAGCGCACCCGCGTGCCCGCCTCGGAGAGACGTCGTCGGCCTGAAACCTCCATGGGCCGGCGCCCGCCCGCAGCTTTCATCGTCATTCTGGCGAAAGCCGGAATCCAGCGTCGCCGGCTGGAGCGCTCCCGGCGGTCAGTGGCGGGGGAGGAACCCCATTGCCTCGCGGACGCGCCCCATCGTGGCCACGGCGATCTCGCCGGCGGTGTCGGCTCCTGCCCGCAGCGCCCGCCCGGTTTCGGCCGGGTCGGCGCTCAACTCGGCGAAGCGGCGCCGGATGGGGGCGAGCAGTTCCACCACAGCCTCGGCGCAGTCGTTCTTCAGCGGGCCGTAGCGGTCGTAGGCGTCCGCCACGTCCTGGGGTGTGCGGCGGGTGGCGGCGCCGAGGATCTCCAGCAGGTTCGACACCCCGGGCTTGGTCTCCCGGTCGAAGCGCACCTCCGAGTCGCTGTCGGTGACCGCCCGGCGGATCTTCCTGCGCACCGCGTCGGGCTCGTCGAGCAGCCAGATCGTGCCGGGGGCGTCTCCGGCCGACTTCGACATCTTGCGGGTCGGCTCCTGCAGGTCCATCACCCTGGCCCCGGCGGGCGGGATGCGGTGCTCGGGCACGACGAGGACCTCGCCGTAGCGGGCGTTGAACCGCTGGGTGATGTCCCGGGTCAGCTCGATGTGCTGGCGCTGGTCGTCACCCACGGGCACCACGTCGGTGTCGTAGAGCACGATGTCGGCGGCCTGCAGCACCGGGTAGGTGAAGAGCCCCGCCGACACGAAGTCGATGTCGGCGGACTTGTCCTTGAACTGGTGCATGCGCCGTAACTCGCCGAAGCCGGCCGTGCATTCCAGCACCCACGCCAGTTGCGTGTGCTCGGGCACGTGGCTCTGCACGAACAGCACGCAGACGTCGGGGTCGAGGCCCGCCGCCATCAGCATCTGTGCCAGGCGCAGGGTGGCTGACTGCAACTCCTCCGGATCCTGCGGCACGGTCACGGCGTGCAGGTCCACGATGGGGTGGAACGACTCGTGGGTGTGCTGGTCGGCCACCCAGTTCTGCAGTGCCCCGAGCAGGTTGCCGAGGTGGACGTCGCCGCTGGGCTGGATTCCGGACAGGATGCGCTGCACGTCCGAAGGCTAACCCCGCCTCCGCGTGCCCCGGCCCGCCTCAGCATCATTCGCCATCTCGACGAAGGGCCGGCCCCCGACTCGATCCGATGCCGGAATCGGAGGGTTCCCACGTGTCCGGATCCCCGGCCGCGCAAGGCCGGACATCTATCATTCAAACCATGAGCGTGAAGGTTCGGACTCCGCAGTTCGAGGGGCCGCTGGAACTCTTGATGCACCTCATCCTGCGCCACGAGATCGACATTTTCGAGATCTCGCTGGCAACGATCGTGAGCGACTACCTCGACGAGGTGGCCCGCATGGAGTTCCTCGACCTGGAGTCCGCCACGGAGTTCCTGCTGGGCGCGGCCACGCTCGTGAACCTGAAGAGCCGCCGGCTGCTGCCTGGGCCGCCCGGCGACGACCTCGACGAGGAGGCCGACCTTCCCGACGGCCGTGACCGGTTGCTGGCGCGCCTGCTGGCGTGCGAGACGTTCCGCAGGGCGGGCGTGGCGCTGGAGGGGCTGGCCGCCGCGGCCGCCCTGTCGTACCCGCGCACGGTCGGCCCCGAGGCGCGCTATCTCGACCTGCTGCCGGACCTGCTCGACGGCGTGGCGCCAACCGATGTGGCGGCCGCGTGCGCCCGGGCTCTGCGTGCGCTCGAGATGCCCCGGATCGACCTCTCGCACCTGGCGACGGAGACCCTGCGCGTGGGAGATGTCGTGGCCGATCTGGCGCTCCGGCTGCCGGCGCACGGCCGCACCACGTTCGGCGACCTCACACGGTCGTTGCCGGGGCGGCGGGAGGTGGTGGTGCATTTCCTGGCCCTGCTGGAACTCTTCAAGCAGGACAGGGTGGATCTCTACCAGGCCGGTCCCCTGGGGGGGATCGTCGTGGAGTGGCGCTCGCCCCTGGCGGCACCCGCGATCGCCGTCCTCGAACCCGTCGGCTGATGGACACCGAGCGCCGCCAGGCGCTGGAGGCCATCTTGATGGTGACCACCGAGCCCGTGCCGGCGCAGCTCCTGGCGCAGCTCCTGGAGATCTCGACCGCCGACGTGGAAGCCGCACTGGCCGAGTTGACCGAATCGTGCGCCGGCCGCGGCTTCGTCGTGGAACGGGTCGCCGGCGGCTACCGGTTCGCCAGCCACCCCGACTGCGCTCCCTACGTGGAGCGGTTCGTGCTGGCCCGCGAGCCGGCCCGCCTGTCGGCCGCGGCGCTGGAGACGCTCGGGATCATCGCCTACAAGCAGCCCGTGTCCCGGGTGCAGATCGCTGCGGTCCGCGGGGTGAACGTGGACGGCGTGGTGCGCACGCTGCAGCGCCGGGGCCTCGTCGACGCCGTCGCCCGGGACCCCGGTCCGGGCAACGCGGTGCTGTTCGGGACGACGCGGCTCTTCCTGGAGCGTCTGGGACTCGACACGGTGGGCGACCTGCCGCCGCTCAGCGGCTTCGTGCCCGACGCCGAGGTCACCGAGTCCCTCGAGGCATCCCTGCGCGACGGGGGGCGGCCCGGCAGCGACCCGGACCCCGACGGCCCACCGCAGGACGAACCAACCCCGCCCGATCCGGCGGCGTGAGCGACCCCTGGGCAGCCCACAGCGGAGAGCGGCTGCAGAAGGTCCTGGCGGCGGCGGGTGTCGCCAGCCGCCGCCGCGTCGAGGAGATGGTGCGGGAGGGCCGCATCATGGTGAACGGGCGCCTCGCCCGCATCGGCCAGAGGGTGGATCCCGAGGCCGATGTCGTCGAGGTGGACGGTACGACGATCGGCCTGCGCAGCGATCTGGTCTATTACCTGTTGAACAAGCCTCGCGGCGTCGTGAGCACGGCCTCGGACCCGCAGGGCCGCCCGACGGTGCTCGACGACCTCCCCGCAGAGCCGCGCGTCTACCCGGTGGGCCGCCTGGACATGGACAGCGAGGGGCTGCTGCTGCTCACCAACGACGGTGACCTGACCCGGCGCGTCATGCATCCCTCCAGCGGCTGCGAGAAGGAGTACCTCGTGGCCGTCGACGGCCGGACCGACCGCGCCGCGCTGGCCGCCCTGCGACGGGGAGTGGAGCTGTCCGACGGCATGACCGCCCCGGCGCGCGTGTCGAGCCCGCAGCAGGGGATGCTGCGCATCGTTCTGACAGAGGGGCGCAACCGGCAGGTTCGCCGTATGTGCGCCGCCGTCGGTCTCACGGTGACGCGCCTCGTGCGCAGCCGCATCGGTCCGTTGCGCGACCAGCGCCTGGCGCCGGGCGAATGGCGCGAACTCACCCGGCCCGAGGTGCGGTCGCTCGAGGCCTCGCTCGGCGCCGCGGGCCCACCCGATCGCGGCCCACCGGACTGCTGAGTTGACTCGTTGGGGCGATCCCGGGGGTCGGCGCCGCAGAGGTCAGTAGAATTCACCGCCGTGCCTCGGCTTCTGCGAGCTCTGCGAGGAGCGGTCGCTATCACGGAGGACACCCCGGAAGAGGTGGCCTCGCAGGTCGAAGCGCTCCTGCGCGAGTCCTTCGCCCGCAATGACGTCGCCACCGAGGACTTGGTGAGCATTCTTTTCACCGCCACCGACGACATCCACTCGGCGTTCCCGGCGCAGGGGGCACGCGAGCGGCTCGATCTCGGCGACGTCCCGTTGCTGTGCGCGCGTGAACTCAACATCGAAGGGGCGATGCCCGGTGTGATCCGGATGCTGGCCCACTTCTACACCGACCGCGCCCGCCACGAGATCGAGCACGTCTACCTCGGGTCGGCGACCGAGCTGCGCCCCGATCTGGACGTCTGAGCGCGCATGGGATTGGGAGCGCCCGCCGCCGACGCCGGCAGCGTTCAGATCCAGGGCTTGGGCCTGATCGGCGGCTCGATCGGACTCAGCCTGCGTGCTGCGGGCTGGTGGGTGACCGGCTCGGACATCGACGAGTTGAGGGCGCGCCAGGCGCTGCGCCTCGGGGCCGTGAACGAGGTCGGCCAGAACCGGCGGGCGGACGTGACGTTCGTGGCAACGCCGGCGGCGGCGATCTCGAAACTGTCGTGGGAGGCCCTCTCGGCGGGGAACGGCGTCGTGAGCGACGTGGGAAGCGTGAAGGGCCCGATCTGCGCCGCCGTGGAGCACCCCCGCTTCGTTGGCGGTCACCCCATGGCGGGCAGCGAGCAAGTGGGCATCGTCGGCGCCCGGGCTGACATGTTCGGCGGTGCCGTGTGGGTCCTGACTCCCGGGGAGTCCACGCTCGACGAGACGTACGCGGCCGTGCGGGCCGTGGTGGCCGAGATGGGGGCCGAGACGGTGACCATGCCGCCCGACCTGCACGACGCGTTGGTGTCTGTGGTGTCGCACGTGCCGCACCTGACGGCTGCCACGTTGATGCGCCTCGCCGACGAGCGGACCGCCGAGCGGACCGTGCTCCAGCGCCTCGCCGCCGGGGGATTCCGTGACATGACCCGGGTGGCGGCCGGCAGCTCGGACATCTGGCTCGACATCTGCGACGCCAACCGGCTCGCCATCTGCACCTCGCTGGACCGCCTGATCGAGTCGCTCGGAGAGGTGCGTGAGTTTGTGCACCGCGGTGACCGGGAGGCCCTCAAGAACCACCTGGAGCGGGCTCGGATCGCCCGGGTGAACCTTCCGTCGGGCATTCCCTCCGACATCGAACTCGCCGTCCTGCGAGTGCCTGTCAAGGACCGGCCCGGAGAGGTTGCCCGTATCGCGACGCTGGCCACCGAGATCGACGTCAACATCTACGACCTCGAGATCGCCCACTCCACCGAGGGCGATCGGGGGGTCCTCATCATGATCGTCGCCGCCGCCATGGCCGAGCGCCTGCGTGCGGCGCTGGCGGCCGACGGGTACCACCCCTCGGTACGTCATCTGGGCATCTGAGCAGTGCGCTCGGTGAGCCTCAGCAGCGCCGGCGACGTGCTCACCGTGGTTGCCGGGGGACCGCTGCGAGGCGAGCTGCGGGTGCCCGGCGACAAGTCGATCTCGCATCGTGCGCTGATGCTCGCCGCCCTGGCCGACGGCACGTCGCAGATCTCGGGACTCTCCGACGGCGCCGACGTTGCCGCCACCGCCGCGGCGATTGCGGCGCTGGGCGCCGGCGTGGAGCCCACCGGGGGCGCGGTCGTGGTGCGGGGCGGGGCGCTGCGCGAACCGGCCGGCCCCATCGACGTGGGCAACTCCGGGACGTCGCTCCGCCTGCTGGCCGGGATCGCCGCGGGCTGCCCCTTCACCACCGTCCTCGGCGGGGACGACTCGGTGAATCGCCGCCCCATGGACCGTGTGGCCGAACCGCTGCGGCTCATGGGTGCCGCCATCGAGGGCGCCGACGGTGGTCGGCGCGCGCCGCTGCGCATCAGGGGCGGGGCACTGCGGGGCATCCGCTGGCAGCCGCCGGTCGCCAGCGCACAGGTCAAGAGCGCCGTGCTGCTCGCCGGGTTGTTCGCCGACGGCGAGACCGTGGTGTGCGAGCCGATCCCCACGCGCGCCCACACCGAGGAAATGCTGTCGGCGTTCGGGGCCGACGTGCGGGTGGGTGATGGCGAGGTGGCGGTGCGGGCCTCCCGCCCAGCGCCGTTCGGCTTCGACGTGCCGGGCGATCCCTCGGCCGCGGCGTTCTGGATGGTGGCCGCCGCTGTCATTCCCGCCAGCGAGGTCACGGTGCACGATGTGTACGTGGGCCCAGGGCGTGACGGGTTCCTGCGCGTGCTGGAACGGATGGGAGCAGACCTGTCGGTGACGGCGACCGCTGACCGGCGAGCGCGCCTGGCCTGCCGCCACGGCCCGTTGCAGGCCACGACCGTGCCGGCGAGCGAGGTGCCGGACCTGATCGACGAGATACCCGTCCTGGCCGTCGCCGCCGCTGTCGCCTCCGGCACCACCCGTTTCGAGGGTGCAGGGGAACTGCGACACAAGGAGAGCGACCGGCTGGAGAGCGTGCTGGGGGCGCTGAGGGCGCTCGGCGCGACGGCGCAGGTCGACGGCGACGCGCTGGTGGTGCACGGTGGGCGGGCGCTGCACGGCGGCGTCGTCGACGCGGCCGGCGACCATCGCATCGCCATGGCGTCCTGCGTGGGTGCCGCCGCCGCGGCACCGGGATCGGAGACCACCGTGGTGGGCTGGGAGTCCGTACCGACGAGCTACCCCGGATTCGCCGGCGATTTCCGGAGGCTCCGGGCGTCGTGAGCGGCAAGCCACGTGTCGCCATCGACGGGCCGGGAGGCGCCGGGAAGTCGTCTGTGGCAAGGGAGGTGGCGGAGGCGTTGGAGGTGGAGTGCCTCGACACCGGCGCCATGTACCGGGCCGTCGCCGCCGCGGTGCTGCGCCGGGGGGTGGACCCGTCGGACGGCGAGGCGGTCGCCGCCGTCGCCGCCGCAGTGGTCGAGGGCATCGAGGTGACCGAGCGGCAGGCGCACGTGGAGGGAATCGACGTCACCGAGGAGATCCGGGGCCAAGAGGTCACCGAGGTGGTCAGCGCCGTGGCAGCCATCCCGGCGGTCCGCCAGGTGATGGTGGCGCGCCAGCAGGCCTGGGCCGGCGAGCGGGACGGCTGCGTGATGGAGGGGCGCGACATCACCACGGTTGTGCTGCCCCGCGCTGACGTGCGCGTCTACCTGACGGCCGACGCCGCGACTAGGGCACGGCGACGCTCTGGCGAGTCCGGCGGTAACGAGGCCGCGGTGCGCGCCGCCCTCTCCGAGCGCGACCATCGCGACAGCACCCGAGCGACCGCCCCGCTACAAAAGGCGGGCGGCGTCGCAGAGATCGACACCAGCGACAGAACCGTCGAGGAGGTCGTGGCCGAGATCATGCAGATGATCGAGGAGCTGACATGAAACCGGATACCGGCTGGGCGAACTCACGGCGCCCGTCGCCACCGCCGAGTGGGGGATTGCCATGAACACCACGTCCGAACAGCGCTACCGGCCCGTCCCGTCGGACGACCCGCGCCACAGTGGGGTGGCTTTCGGCGAGCCGGCGGGCTTGGGGGGGTTCCTGCTCCACAGCGCGATCAAGAACTCCCTTCTCATTATCGGCGTTTTGTACCTCCGTCTGCGCTGGCGGAGCGAGGGGCGGTTTCCCAAGGGGGCGGTGATCCTGGCGCCGGCCGGGCACCGATCCAACCTGGACACGCCCCTCATGGGCGCGGTCGCCCCCCGGCTCTTGTGGTACCTGGCCAAGAGTTCGCTGTTCAAAAGCCCCTTCTGGGCACGATTCTTTGCGGCGGTGGGCGCGTTTCCCACCGAGCGCGACGGCGTGGACCGTCGTGCGCTGCGGTGCGCCCGGGCGGTTCTGGAGCGTGGGGAGGCCTTGGTGGTGTTCCCCGAGGGCGAGCGCAAGTCGGGCCCGCGGGTGCAGCCTCTCCTCGACGGTCCTGTCTGGTTGTCGATCATGACCGGCGCGCCCATCCTGCCTGTGGGCATCGGCGGCTCCGAGCGGGCCATGCCCAAGAAGGCATTGATTCCACGGCCCCGTCGGGTGCGCTTCGTGTTCGGCGAACTCATCCCCGCCCCCTCACCGGTCCCCGGCAGGCGCACCATTGGTCGCCTGCAGCGGGCCGAGGCCAGCGCCGAACTCCGGGAAGTCCTCCAGGATCTTTTCGACGAGGCCCAAGCCTGGGCACGTAGCCCCAACCCACCCCGCACCACCGGCGCCGACGACGACTAGCCGGCGCCCGGCGCTCAGGGGAGGACGGAGCTGGCTTCGACGAGGCGGTCGGCGCCGATGCCGACGGGCGGGTCGCCTCCCAGGGTGACGGCGGCGAACCCGGTGACGGCGCCGAGCAGGTCGCGGAGTTGACGCGGCGGCGGGAAGTACTCGTCCTCGGTGGTGACGCTGATCTCCTCGATGCCGTCGCGGGGGGCGAGGCGCTCCAGCACCTCGGTGACCAGTTCCTCCGGTGCAGAGGCGCCGGCGGTGAGTCCGACGGTGCCACTGAGGTCATCGGGCAACTCGCAGGCCCGGTTGACGCGCAGTACGCGAGGACAGCCCATCCCGTTGGCGAGCCGCTCCAGGGCACGCGTGTTGGAGGAGTTCGCCGAGCCCACGATGACGAACGCATCGCAGCGGTCGGCAATGGCGGACAGGGCGGCCTGGCGATTCGTGGTGGCGAAGCAGAGGTCGCTGCGTCCCGGCGTCCACATGTCGGGGAACCGCTCCCGGGCGGCAGCGGCCACCTCGGCCCAGTCCCGGTGACTGAGCGTGGTCTGTGCCAGCAGGGCAACCGGCTCGTCGAACTCCGGCAGCGCCCCCACGTCGCCGGTGGACTCCACCCGGTGGATCGCCTCCGGTGCCACGGCCATGGTCCCCACGGCCTCCTCGTGGCCCTCGTGACCGACGTACACGATGCGGTACCCCTTGCCGGCGCGCACCTTCACCTCGTGATGCACCTTCGTCACCAGGGGGCAGACCGAGTCGACCACGTAGCCGCCCTTGTCATAGGCGGCGGACTGCACCTCGGGGGCCGATCCGTGGGCGCTCAGCATCAGCGGGGCACCGGGGGGCACGTCGTCGATGTCGTCGACGAAGACCACGCCGAGCGCCTCGAACTGCTTCACGACCAGCTTGTTGTGCACGATCTCGTGGTAGCAGTACACGGGCGCCTCGAAGGCGCTGACCATGACGGCCAGAGCCTTGATCGCCATCTCCACGCCGGCGCAAAACCCCCGCGGCGACGCCAGCAGCACCTTCTCCACAGCCATAGACCAAAGGCTACTCGGCGCTGCCCAACGGTAGGATTCCATCGATGGCTCGCCCGCGCGTGGTCGCCGTGACGCCGTCGGGCCCCGCCGCCATTGCGGGGCTGGCGGTCGGCGACGAACTGGTTTCACTGAACGGCGTCGCGCCGCGCGACGTTCTGGAGTATCGCCGCCTGGTGGATGAACCTCAGGTGGAAATAGAGGTTGACCGCGGCGGCCTGCAGTTCAACATCGAGATCGACAAGGCTGCCGGCGCCCCGCTGGGCCTCGAGGTTCACTCCGCCTTGTTCGATCAGGTGCGCACCTGCGACAACCACTGCGAGTTCTGCTTCATCTACCAACTCCCACCGGGGATGCGCTCCAGCCTCTATCTCAAGGACGACGACTACCGGTTGTCGTTCCTGTACGGGAACTTCACGACGCTCACCCGGTTCACCGAGGCCGACTTCGAGCGGGTCATCACCGAGGGTTTGTCGCCGCTGTTCGTCAGCATCCACGCCACCGATCCCGAACTGCGCGCCGAGATGCTGCGCAACCGGCGGGGGGCCTCGAGCCTGCGTTGGCTGCGCCTGCTGCTGGACGCCGGCGTGGCGGTCTACGGCCAGGTCGTCGTGTGTCCGGGCGTCAACGATGGCCTCTGGCTGGAGGACACCTTCTGCGGTGTTCTCGAGTCCTACAGCGACCTGCGAGGCCTGTGCGTCGTTCCCCTCGGCGTCAGCCGCCATGCCGCCGCCGGTCGCATGCGCCCCCACACCCTCGCCGAGGCCAAGGCGGTTCTCGAGGCCGTGGGTGCCTGGCAGGAGACGTACCGGTCGGCGCTGGGGCGCCGCATGGTGTTCGCGGCCGACGAGTACTACCTGCTGGCCGGCCGGGAACTGCCACCCGCGACCGACTACGAGGGTTTCGAGATGCACGAGGACGGCGTCGGCATCGCCCGCAACTTCGTCGAGGAGTTCATGGGGCGCTCCACCCAGCCCACGGGCACCCAGGCGGGTTTCTTCTCCTGGGTCGACGGCGCCCCTGCGGCCGGCTATCGGGCGCCACACCTCGGCTGCACCGCGCCCGGAGCGCCGCCCGAAGCCCACCGAACGCCGACGCCAAGCGGTAGCGGCGCCACGACCGTGGTCGCCGCCGCTCCGGTGACACTGCGGCGCCGCCGCGCCTCGGCGGTACTGACCGGCGAGTTGGGTGCGGCCGTGCTCGGTCCGATGCTGGCCGACGCCGGCTACGACGACATCGGCCTGATCACCGTGGAGAACCGGTTCTTCGGCGGAAACATCGGCGTGACCGGCCTGATGGTGGGCGCCGACGTGGCGCGGGTGCTGGCGGACCAGCCACCCGACGGTCGCTATCTGCTGCCCGACGTCTGCCTGTCGGGCGGGCGGTTCCTCGACGGTTTGACCACGGCCGACCTGCCGCGCCCTGTCGAGGTGGTCAAGACCGACGGCATCGCCCTCAGGCGAGCACTGGACGCCCGGTGACCCCGTGAGCGCACCGGTCCGCACCCCCGGGAGTGAACCGGCCGAGGGCACTGCCCTGCCGACGGTCGCCGTCGTCGGCCGCCCGAACGTCGGCAAATCCACCCTCGTCAACCGCATCATCGGGAGCCGGGAGGCCATCGTCGAGGAGCGACCCGGCGTCACCCGGGACCGGAAGGAATGGACGGCGTCGTGGCTGGGACAGCCCTTCGTGGTGGTCGATACCGGGGGCTGGCAGCCCGACGCGAAACACGGTGAACTCGCCACCCTGGACCGCAAGGTCTCGGCTCAGAGCCGCAAGGCCATGCTGGACGCCGACGTGGCCGTGCTCGTGACCGACGTCACCAGCGGCGTGACCGATCCCGACATCGCCACGGCGGAACTCCTCTGGCAACGCAGCGGTCCTGTGGTGGTGGCGGTCAACAAGGTGGACGACGAGGGCCGGGAGCCGCTCATCTGGGAGTTCGTCAGGTTGGGGTTGGGCGATCCGCAGCCGATCAGCGCCCTGCACGGCCGCGGCTGCGCCGACCTGCTGGACACCGTCGTGGCAAGTCTCCCCGGCGCCGACCCGGCCATGGCCGCCGAGTCACCGGGGGAGCAGGCCGACGAAGCCAACACGGTGTCGGTGGCGATCGTGGGTCGCCCCAATGTCGGCAAGTCGACGCTGTTCAATCGCCTCGTCGGCGAGGAGCGGTCGGTTGTGCACGACCTGCCGGGCACGACTCGGGACTCCGTCGACACCCTTGTCGAGACCCCGGCCGGCCGGCTCCGGCTCATCGACACGGCCGGGCTGCGCCGCCGCAACCGGATCGACGAGGACACCGAGTACTACGCCATGGTTCGCGCCCTGCGGTCGGTCGACCGCGCGGATGTCGTCCTGCTCATGGTCGACGCCACCCAGGGCGTCACGCACCAGGACCAGCGCCTGGCCGAGCGGATCGACGGCGCCGGCTGCCCGATCCTGGTGCTGCTCAACAAGTGGGACCTGCTCGACACCAACCAGCGGATCACCATCCGCGAGGACATCGACGACCGGCTGGGGTTCCTCAGCGGCTCGCCGGCTCTGGGCATCTCGGCGTACACCGGGCGCGGCGTGACCCGCATCCTGACGTCTCTCGGCGGCACCATCGAGCAGTACCAGCGGCGTATCCCCACGCGGGCGGTCAATCAGGCGATCCGCGAGGCGCAGGCCGCTCACCCCGCTCCGGGCGGCGCACGGGTGCTCTACGCCACGCAGGGGGCGACCGATCCACCCACCTTCACGCTGTTCGTGAACCGGCGACTGCCGCAGACCTACCTCCGCTACCTCCAGCGTCGCATCTCCGAGTCGTTCGATCTGGGCGCCACTCCCGTCAAGTTCCACGTGCGCTTTCGCTGAGCGGGCCACAACCCGCCCGGCGGTGTCCCCGGTCCGCCGGTGAGCGCCCGGGGCGTCACCCCGGAGATCGGGGAGACGGCCCACGGGCAGGCGGCGAGTAGATTCGGGGGCCGTGCAGGAGATCATCCTCGGTGTAACTGCGGGCCTCTGCTTCGTGGCCGGCCTCAGTTGGGCGCGCATCGCCCGCTACCGGTGGCGCTTCTACCAGCAGGTCCGCGAGGTCGTGGAGGCCCACAGGGTCGCTGAGGCCGGCAGTGGCGACCCGGTCGACGACACGGACACCGACACCGACCACGACGGGGCCGACTCCGAGCAGGAGGAGGTGCACGCCGCGGAGATGCTGGCCCGGTCCAGCTTCCTGCGTGATGTCCACGCCGCCTCGCTGTACCTGCTCGTGACGATCATCGCGTTGTTCCTGGTCACCACCGACACCGAGTTCTGGACTGTCGTCATGCTGGTCGTGGGTGTGCCGGCCACGATGTCGCTGATGTGGGGGCGCAAGTCGGGCAGCGAGTTCCGTATGGCCCAGGAGCGCTTCGAGATCGAGCGCCGCGCCCAGGAGGCGCTGGCGCAGGAGGAGTTGGCACCGCGGGCGTGGGCGGGCCGCCTCGCTCCGGACGATCTGGCGAGCTTCGAAGGTTTCGCCATCGGTCAGGTGCACCTGGCGGGTTCGGGGTTGATGGCGGGCGACTTCTTCGACGTGTTCGAGGCGTCGCCGGGCCGCCTGGCGGCGGTGATCGGCGACGTCGCCGGCAAGGGCATCGAGTCGTCAATCACGGCCTTCCAGGCCAAGTACCTCATGCGCGTGTTCCTGCGGCAGTTCCGGGACCCGGCGCAGGCGGTTGAGGAGCTGAACCTGCAGATGTTCAACGCCGAACGCACCGAGGAGTTCATCTCGCTGGTGGTTGTGGTGTTCGACACCGGCGCGGGGACGTTGCGCTATGCCTCCGCCGGTCACCCCACGGCGTGGCTGTGGCATCAGCGGGAGGTGCTTCCTCTCAGTGCCACCGGCCCATTGCTGATGTTGGAGCAACGCAGCGGCTACTTCAGCCGGGAGATCCCGTTGAATCGTGGCGACTTGGCGGTTCTGTACACGGACGGGCTCATCGAGGCTCGCCGCGGCGGCGACCAGTTCGGCGAGGAGGGCGTGGCGATGCTGCTGCGCCGGGAGCCGTTGCTGGAACCCGGTGACCTGTGCAAGCACCTTCTCGACGCCGCTCGAGACTTCAGCGATAGCCCGCTCAGCGACGACGTGGCCATCCTGGCCGTCCGCCGCAAGTAGACCCCCAGAGCGTCGGCCGTGCCTTGGTGCGGACCCTGCCAGCGGTACTTCGCCCCGCCGGCGCTGAACCCCGACGGCACCTGCCCGGCCTGCGGCGAGGCGGTCGACGTGGGCGATGTCGCCCAGCAGATCGCCGAGGGGGGCGAGGCGCCCGAGCAGGACGAGCGGGCCCCGTGGCACTTCTGGGCGGTGGTGGTCGCCACGGTCGTCTATGTGGCGTGGCGGATCGTGCAACTCGTCGCCGGTGGACTCGGCATCTGAGAAGGAGTGGGTAGACGTGGCGCGGGACGGACCTCGGCACGGTACGTCGGTGCGCGCCCTCCGTCCGCCGCGGCAGCGAGCGGGCCGGCCGCGCCGGTAGCCTCCCCTTGGCATGCTCGTTCTGAATTCGCCGCCTACCGACTCGCCACCCTCGGTCGTTGCCGTCGGCGTGTTCGACGGCGTGCACATCGGCCACCAGCAGATCCTCGCCAGGGTCGTCGAGCGGGCCCGCGCCGGGAATCTGTGTCCAACGGTCGTCACCTTCGACTCGCATCCGGCTCTCACGCTGCGGCCGCAGAACGCCCCCCTCCTGCTCACCGACCTGCACCAGAAACTCGATCTGTTCGCCTCCCTCGGGCTGGAGCGGGCCGTCGTGCTCCCGTTCGAAGACCAGCTGGCCGCCACCTCCGCGGACGACTTCATTCGCGAGGTGCTGGTCGACGGGCTGAACGTCAAGGCGGTCGTGGCGGGCGCCGATTTCCACTTCGGGAGTGATCGGGAGGGTTCCACCGGCACGCTCCATGTGGCGGGAGCACGCAGCGGTTTCGACGTGGAGACGGTCGACCTGTACCACTTCCCGAACGCACCCGAGGCTGTGTCCTCCACCGCCATCCGCCGAGCTCTGGCCGGGAGCCGGGTGGCCGACGTGTTCCAGATGCTCGGCCGGCCGTACGCGATTCGCGGCGTGGTGATCGAGGGGGACCGCCGGGGGATCACCGTCGGATTCCCGACGGCGAACATTCCTGTGGCCACCGACCGGGCGTGGCCCGCCGACGGCGTGTACGCCGGCTGGTTCACGAACAGCGACGGCACCCGCCACGGCTGCGCCATCAACATCGGGCGGCGCCCCACCTTCTTCGAGCACGCCGAGCACTCGATCCTGGAGGCGCACCTGCTGGACTTCGACGGCGACCTCTACGGCCACGAGGTGCAGGTGGAGTTCCTGCGCTTCCTGCGGAGCGAACGCCGTTTCAGCGGCATCGACGCCTTGGCGGCACAACTGAAGAAGGACGTCGACAATGCCCGGCGCATCATCGCCGACAGCAACTGAACCCGCCCTCGACGGGCCTCCGAGTTCCTCGGGATGGGGGTCGGAGGGCTACCTGGTGCTCCTGCGCCACGGGCGCACCGAGTTGAACCGTCAGCGACTCCTGCAGGGAGCCAGCGACCTGCCGCTGGACGACTCTGGCCGACGGCAGGCCGTCGAGGCCGGCGCCTACGTCCGCCGGCATTGGCAGATCGACAAGGTGGTCTGCAGCCCGCGCCTGCGTGCCCGGGAGACGCTGACCCACGCAGGGTTCGACGACGGTGTGGTCGTGGACGATCGCCTCGCCGAGATGGACTACGGCATCCTGGAGGGCACACCGGTGCAGCTCGCTTCCGGCGAGTTGATCGAGGCCTGGACGGCCGACCCCGGCTACGCCCCCGAGGGAGGCGAGTCGCTCGCCGGGATGTACGAGCGCTCAGTGGGTGCGGCGGCAGAGATCCTGGCCGCCTCGGCGAACCAGACGGTGTTGGTCTGCTCCCATGCCAACCCCATTAAGGCGATCGTGTCCTGGGCGCTGGGCGGCTCGGCCTCGACGATCCTGCGGATGTACCTGCGCCAGGCATCGGTGTCGGTTGTGGCGTCGGTCCCCCCGGCGGTGGTGCTCGTCGGCTTCAACGAACGCACCGAGGTGCCCTAGCCTCCGAACCCCATCGTTGGCGGTGGCGGTCGGGTCGGAGCCCCCTCCGGTGGTCGCGTTATCCTGAGTTGTCGCGCAGATCCGACCGATGGGAGACATCATGCGCATCACCGGCATGAATCACGCCGTGCTCTATGTGCGCGACGCCCGCCGCCACGCCCGGTTCTACGCCGACGTGCTGGGTTTCGAGCAGGTCATCGACGGTCCCGGCGGAGCCTTCGCCTTCATGCGGGCGCCCGAGTCGGAGAATCATCATGACATCGCCTTCTTCAGCGTCGGCGAGGGGGCCGGCGCCTCGCAGGCCGGCGGGCGGACCGTCGGCCTCTACCACATCGCCTGGGAGGTGCCCACGCTGGAGGCGCTCGAGGACGCACGCCGTGGCCTGCAGGCAGAGGGAGCCCTCGTCGGGGCCAGCGATCACGGCTGCAACAAGAGCCTTTATGCCCGCGATCCCGATGGCCTGGAGTTCGAGGTCATGTGGCTGGTCCCGCCCGAGCACTGGGGTGACGCGGAGCACCAGGCCATTGTTGAGCCCCTGAACCTGGCCGCTGAGCGGAAACGGTTCGCCAAAGTCGGCCTTCGCTAGCCGGCGCCGTCGCATCGGAAAGGCAAGTCATATGGACCTCAGCCGCCAGACCGTTTTCTTCCTCGACGACGACGCGTTCGTCGAGACGGCGCGCTCGGGCTTCCGGCGCCGGGTTGTGACCGGCGACGGCGTGCAACTCTGCTTCTGGCGCATCGCCGGGGGCACGCCCGGGTCGTACCTGCATCACCATCCCGACCACGAGCAACTCGGCATCGTGGTGCGAGGCGCCCTGGACTTCCGCATCGGCGACGAGTCCGGCCCGCCGGGTGACGGGGAGCGGACCGTGCTCGGCCCGGGCGACTCGTACCTGGCCTACAAGGGCGTGTGGCACGGCGACAGCGTGTTCGTGGGCGACGAGGAGTACAACGAGTGCTGGATCCTCGACGTGTTCGCCCCGCCGCGCGACGACCTGATCGAGGCCGGTGCCGCGGCGACGCAGGCCGTGCGGGAAGCCGCCGCGTCCGATGGCTGATTGGCGCCTCGCCGTCGACATCGGCGGCACCTTCACCGACACCGTCCTGCTCGAGGCCGACAGCGGCCGGGTCGTCGTTCACAAGGAGTTGACGACGCCCGCCGACCCGCTACAGGCGGTGCAGGCGGCCATTGCCAGTGTGCTCGGGCGGGCGGGCGTGGCCGCGGCCGAGGTGACGGCTCCCATCGTTCACGCCACCACGCTGGTGACCAACGCTCTCGTGCAGCGCCGCGCCGGCCGGGCCGCCCTCGTGGTGACGCGAGGTTTCGCCGACACGCTGCTGATTCGCGACGAGCATCGCTACGACATGTACGACCTGCAGATCGAGTTCCCCGACCCGCCGATACCGCGGGAGCGGATCCTCGAACTGACCGAGCGGGTGAACGCCAGGGGCGAGGTTCTGACCGTCCCCGACGCTGCCCACCTCGACCGCATCGCCGCCGAGCTGGCGGCCGCCGAGGTGGAGGCCGTGGGGGTGTGCTTCCTGAACTCCTACATGAACGACGCCAACGAGCGGGCCGCCGGGGCGCACCTGGCGGCGGCGCTGGGTGTCAAGGTCTGCCTCTCGGCCGAGGTGGCCCCCCAGATCAGGGAATACCCGCGGATGATGACGACGGCCTGCAACGCCGCCGCCATGCCGGTGCTGGGTACCTATCTCGACGATCTCGAGCGGTGGCTCGCCGAGGAGGGGTTCGGGGGGGCGGTGCTGATGATGCTGTCGAACGGGGGAGTGGTGTCCGCCGAGGAGGCGGCCCGCGTACCTATCCGGCTCGTGGAGTCGGGTCCGGCGGCGGGGGCGCTGGCCGGCACCTGGTACTCCCGGCGCCGCAACGAGGACCGCCTGCTGTGCTTCGACATGGGTGGCACCACCGCCAAGGCCTGCCTCATCGAGGATTTCGAGCCGGCACTCACCTCGTCATTCGAAATAGCCCGGGTCTGGCGGTTCAAGAAGGGGTCCGGCTATCCGGTCCTGGTCCCGTCGGTGGATCTGGTGGAGATCGGCGCCGGCGGCGGCAGCCTGGCGCGGGTCGACGAGCTTGGCCTGCTGCGCGTCGGGCCCGTCTCGTCGGGCGCCGACCCCGGGCCGGCCTCCTACGGGCGCGGCGGGACCGAGCCGGCGGTGACCGATGCCGACCTACTGGTGGGGTATCTCAGCGCCGAGTCTTTCCTGGGCGGTGAGATGCCGCTGTCCACCGAAGCGGCGCGCGCCGCGGCCGAGCCGCTGGCGGAGCGACTCGACCTGGATCTCGAGGGCCTCGCCTCGGGCATCGTGGAGGTGGTGGACCAGAACATGGCCGCCTCGGCGCGGATGCACGCCGTCGAGCGGGGCGTGGACCTGCGCGGCGTGACGCTGCTCGCCTTCGGGGGTGCCGGTCCCGTGCACGCCTGCCGTGTGGCCGAGTTGGTCGAGTCGTCCCGGGTGGTGTTCCCGGTGCACGCCAGCGTGCTCTCGGCTTTCGGGACGCTGGTCAGCCCGGTGCGCATCGACTTGGCTCGCAGCCTGCTGCGGCCGCTGGACGAATTGCGCAGCCCCGACACCGAGCAGTTGCTGGAGTCCATGCGCAGTGAGGGTCGGCGCGTCCTGGCCGGGGCAGGGGTGCCCGCCACCCAGGTGCGCTTCCGCTACGGCATCGACGTGCGCTACCGCGGCCAGGGCAACGAGATCACCGTCTGGCTGGGCTCCGGCACCGAGTGGCCCACCGACGATGCCCAGACGCTGGCCGCCTTCGAGGAGGAGTACAAGCGGGTCTACGGACTCACGATCGACGACGTCGCCGCCGAGGTCGTGACGTGGCGACTGTCGGTGTGGGCTCCGGTCACCGGCGTGGAGCCCGACCTGGCGGCACCCGCCGGCGGCGAGGCCACCCCGGTTTCCCGGCGCTCAGTGCGTTTCGGCCGTGACAGGGCGCCGGATGATGTTGCGATCTACGAACGCTCGCAACTGCCGGCCGGCACCCGCCTGGACGGCCCGGTCATCATCTCCGAGGCCGAGACGACCGTCGTGATCCGACCCGGCTGGACGGTCGAGGTGAACCCCGATGGCAGCCTGCTGGCCCAGCGTGAGGAGGCAGCATGAGCACTGAGACGGCGAACGCGGGCGAGGCCGGCACTCGGGAGCGGCGCTTCGACGGTGTCGACCTGCAGGTTCTCTGGCAGAGCGTCATCTCCACGGTCAACGAGCAGGCGACCGCGCTGCAGCGCTCGGCCTTCAGCCCCATCGTGCGGGAGGCCGGCGACCTCGCCAACGGATTGTTCGATCCGCAGGGGCGTATGGTCGCCCAGGCGGTCACCGGCACACCAGGCCACATCAACTCCCTGGCAATGGGCGTCGTGGCCGTGCTGGCCGAACATCCGGTCGAGTCGCTGTCGCCCGGTGACGTGCTGATCACCAACGACCCGTACAAGACGTGTGGACAACTCCTCGACGTCACCGTCATGACGCCGGTGTTCCGCGGCGGTCGGCTCATTGCCTTGTTCTGCTCGACCATCCACCACTCCGACGTCGGCGGCTACGGCATCGGCGCAGGTGGGCGCGACGTGTTCGAGGAGGGGCTGTGGATCCCGATCTGCAAGCTGATGGTGGCGGGCGAACGCAACACCGATGTCTGGAACTTCATCCTGTCCAACGTCCGCACGCCCGACCACGTTGCCGGCGATCTGCACGCACAGATGGCCTCGGCAGCGGTGGGTTCGCAGCGCCTGCAAGCACTCTGCGACGCCTGGAACCTCGACAACATCGACGATCTGGCCGACGAGATCATCGAGCGTTCCGAGGAGGCCACGCGAGAGAGCATCCGTGGCCTCGAGCCCGGGACACATCACGCCGAGGCCCTGCTCGACCTCGCCGACGGCTCGCTGGTGACCATCCGCTGTGAGGTGACCGTCGACACCGAGTTGGGCGAGATCCTCGTGTCCTACGAGGGATCCTCGGAGGCGAGCCCCTGGGGCATCAACGTCGTCCGGAACTACACGCACGCCTACACCACATTCACCGTCAGGTCGATGTTGAATCCCGAGATCCCCAATAACCACGGCAGCCTGGAACCGATCCGCCTGGCGGCTCCGGAAGGGTCGATTGTGAACGCGGTGTCGCCGCAGCCCTGCACGGCTCGCCACGTTGTGGGCATGTTCCTGCCCAACGCGCTGCTGAAGGCGCTGGCACCCCTCAAGCCCTCACAAGCCATGGCGGAGGGCTCCGGTGCGGTCTGGACGATGCAGGTCAGCGGCTCCCATCCCGACGGCAGCCCCTTCATCACCGCCATGTTCACCTACGCCGGGGGCGTGGGGGGGCGGGCCACCAAGCCCGGGCTGTCGGCCTGCTCGTACCCCACAGGAGTGGCGGCGGTGCCGGTGGAGGTTGTGGAGGCTTCGGCACCCATCCGTTTCCTCCGCAAGGAACTGCGGGTGGGATCCGGCGGCGCCGGCCGCCAGCGCGGCGGCGATGGTCAGACCATCGAGTTCTTGGTGGACACCGACCGGGAATGGCAGTTGAACGCTGTCACCAGCCGCCTCACCGAGGCTCCCCAAGGACTCGACGGCGGCGAACCGGGAGCAGGAGGTCGCTTCTGCGTGAACGGCGAACCGGTCACCACCCAGGCCCGCCTGCGCCTCGGACCCACCGACGTCGTCTGCCTCGACCTCCCAGGCGGAGGCGGCTTCGGCCCACCGGCCACCGGCCCGGCGGTCGCGGGCAACGGAGACGCCTCTGCCCCATGAGCGAGCCGGCTGTCCCCGCCTCCGCACAGCCGGGCCGGTGGCCGGGGGCGGTGACGTTCACCGCGTCGTGGGAGCTAGCGGTCGAGCGCAGCCCCGAGGCGCTGTTCCTGCGCTATGGAGCGCCGGACGGCACCGTCGCCGAGTGGAGTTATGGGGCTTTCGATCGCCGGATCGACGGTGTGGCGGCCCGCCTGCACGCCGCCGGTGTGCGTCCCGGGCGGGCGGTGCATCTGGCGCTGGCCAACGGGCCCGCCTTCGTGGCCGTCTGGCTGGCTGCCGTGCGTCTGGGGGCGATCATGGTGCCCTCCGATCCGTTCGGCCGGGCGCCGGAACTCGCCGGGCACCTTTCCCGCACGAACCCGGCGGTGGGATTCTGCTCCGCCGACCGGGTGCAGGAGTATCGGCGGGCCGTGGCGGAGGCGGAGATGCTGTTGCCGGGCCTCTCGATGCAGGTCGTCGCGGTCGACGAGCATGCCCCGCATCTCGATGGTGTGATCGGCGACGCGAGCCCGCCGGGCAGAGTGCCCGCCAGAGCGGACCTGGGCCTGCGCGACACCGCGGCGGTCATGTTCACCTCCGGTACGACCGGGCGGCCCAAGGGTGTGGAGATCACGCAGGCCAACTACGCCTTCTGCGGCAAGATCATGGCCGAACGAGCCGGATTCGGGCCCGATCACCGGCTGCTGGTGGTGCTGCCGCTGTTCCACGGCAACGCCCAGTACTACTCCTTCGCCGCGGCCATCTGGGCTGGGGCCGCCGTGGTGCTGCAGCCGGCGTTCTCGGCCAGCGCTTTCTGCGCCCGGGCCGCCGCCGGCGGGGCCACGGCGGCCAGCCTGTTCGCCGCGCCGATGCGCATGATCCTCGCCCGTGGGGCCGATGGCCCGGCCCTGAACCTGGATCACTGCTGGTACGCCCAGAACGTGAACGACGAGCAGTACTCGCAGTTGAGCGAACTGTTCGGCTGCCTGCCCCGCCAGCTCTACGGAATGACCGAGACGCTGCCCGCCGTGCTGACCGAACCCCGGGACGATCCTGTGCCGTCGTCGATGGGCCGGCAAACGCCGGGCTGCCTGGTGGACATACACGACACCGCCGGCCGTTCGGTGCCCGACGGCCAGGTGGGGGAGTTGGTGGTGGGCGGTGAGCGCGGCATCACGTTGTTCGCCGGCTACCTCGACGACCCGGCTGTGACCGAGGCGTCCTTCCGCGACGGCTGGTTGCTGACCGGCGACCGGGCGCGCCGAGACGCCACGGGGCGCCACTACTTCGACGGCCGCCACAGCGAGGTGCTGAAGGTTTCCGGTGAGAACGTCTCGGTGGTGGCTGTGGAGGCCGTGCTGGCGGCCCATCCCGCGGTGCTCGAGGTCGCGGTGGTGGGGCGCTCCGACCCGGTGCGCGATGAGGTCCCGGTCGGTTTCGTGGTGGCTCGCGACCCCTCCCAGCCGCCCAGCACGGCCGAACTGATGGCCTGGTGCACCGAGCGCCTCGGCAAGGCGGCCATGCCACGAGACCTCACCCTCCTGGACGAACTCCCGCGCACCTCGGTCGGCAAGATCCGCAAATTCCTGCTCGCCGACCGCGCCGGCGGTGCGACCTGACGCGGCGGTGGCCGGAGGGCGGATCGTTCGGGACCGGCCAATCACGCCCGCCGCTGGGGTGTGGCATGATTCCTACCCGCGTGCTGCCCGGCTGAGCCGCCGGAGCAGGAGCACAGCACCTTCATTCGCAACAGAGGGGAAAGCCCATGAACAAGCCCAAGCGCATGTTGATTCTTCTTGTATCCGTCGCCGTCGCCGGGCTGCTGGCCGCAGCTTGTGCCGACACCGAAACGGCCGACGCCGCGGCCGCCGCGGCAGCGTCAGCATCCGCTGCGGCCAGTTCGGCGATGGACGTGGCTGACGCGGCCGCAGCCGATGCCGGCGAGGCGCTGGCCGGGCTGGGAGCCACCGCTGCGGACGCCGCAGGCGCCGCGGCCGACGCAACTGCCGCGGGTGCCGGCGCAGTAGCAGCCGGAGCCGAAGCCGCCGCAGCCACAGCGGCTGCCGAAGCCGCGCTCGCGGCAGCGCGGGCATCCCAGGCGGCGGCCGACCTGGCACAGGCCACCGCCGAGGGCAACCAGGAGGCCGTCGCGGCCGCCGAGGAAGCTCTCGTCGCCGCGCAGGCGGCTGCCGACGCAGCCGCAGCCGACGCCGCCGCCGCGCAGGCCGAAGCCGAAGAGGCCCGCGCCGAGGCTGCGGCCGCGCAGGCCGAAGCCGAAGAGGCCCGCGCCGACGCCGCCGCAGCCCAAGCCGAGGCGGAGGCCGCGAAGGCCGAAGCTGCTGCGGCCCAGGAGGAGGCCGCAAGCGCGCAGGTCGAAGCCGCCGAAGCACAGGCAGCAACCGAGATGCTGATGCGGGAGGCCCTGATCGCAGCGCTCGACATGACCGGCGACGGTGACGTGGTCTTCGGCGTGGCAACCGCCGGGCCGCGCGACGACGGTGCCTACTATCAGGCTCTCGTCGAGACGGTGGAGGAGTTCTCCGCCACCAACGGGTTCTCCACCCCCATCATCGTCGACAACATCGAGCCTGCCGACTCCGCCACCGAACTGCGCAACCTGGCCGAGCAGGGCGTGGACGTGATAGCGATCGGTGCGGGCGAGATCGCCGAGCCGCTGGCCGAACTCACCGCGGAGTTCCCGGAGATCTTCTGGTACTGCAACTGCGGCGCGGGGTATCCGACCCAGCCGGGGTTGGCCCAGTCGCAGGACGACAGTTCGCAGATCAGCTACAGCGCCGGCTACGCCACGGGGATGCTGCTGCGCGACAGCGGCGGCGACAGCGTCCATTTCATCGGCTGCTGCGATCTTGGCTTCGAGAAGGAGGCGTACCTGGCCTTCGAGATGGGCCTCCAGGCGGTGGATTCCAGCTTCACGATGACCTACGTGCCGACGGGAAATTTCCCGTTCGACTTCGACAACATCTCCGGCGCGACGGAGGCCTTCAACAATGCCGTGGCGCAGGGCGCCGACGCCGTGAATCCGTACCTCGGTGGGGCGCACGAGCCGCTGGTGGCGCTGGCGAACGAGAACGACATCATCACGATGTCGGCCGGGGCGTCGGACGCCTGCGAGCGCACCGACCTGACCTACGACATTGCGGTGCAGTTCGACGCCGGCGACTACATCGAGACGTTGCTGGAACTCATCGCCGACGGTGAGTTCGGCGAGGGCGAGACGTTCCTGTTCAGCGTCGGACAGTTCCCGTTCGTGGGGGCGAAGCTGTGCAGCGCCACGCCCGAGCAGCAGGCAGAGTTCGACGCCGAGCTGGAGCGGATCGCTGCGGGCACCTACGCCGCGGAGTTCGGCGCCATCAAGGGCCAGGCGTACGCCTTCTAGAGGCCACACCAGTCGATCGGACGAAGCGGTAGGCCCGCAGCCGGAGATGCAACTCCGGAGGCGGGCCTGCCGCACGCGCAGGCCCCTGACGGCACCGTGACCGCGCCCGCCGCTGCTGAACTGGAGGGCATCACCAAGCGCTTCGGCGCGGTGCTGGCCTGCGACGACGTGCATCTCTCGTTGCAGCGGGGTGAAATACACGGGATCCTCGGCGAGAACGGCGCCGGCAAATCCACGCTCATGAAGGTTCTCATCGGCCTAGTGCTGCCCGACGTCGGCACGATCCGCATCGACGGTGAGCCGTGCCGCATCAGCGACCCCGCCGAGGCCGCAGAGCAGGGCATCGGCATGGTGCACCAGCACTTCAGCCTCGTCGAACCACTTACCGTCTGGGAGAACGTCATCCTCGGCGAGCGCATCCGGCTCGACGCGGCCGCGGCCCGGCAACGCGTAGGTGAGATCAGCGAGCGCTACGGCCTGGACATCGATCCCGACGAGCGGGTGAGCGATCTCAGTGCAGGTCTGCGGCAGCGGGTGGAGATCATCAAGTGCCTGCGCCGGGATCCGGCGATCGTGATCCTCGACGAGCCCACGTCGGTTCTCGCCCCGGCGGAGTCCGAGCATCTCTTCGCGGTGCTGCGGCTCGTCGTGGAACAGGAGAACAAGGCGGTGGCGCTCGTCAGCCACAAGCTGGACGAGGTCTTGGCGGCCACGGACCGGATCACGATCATGCGGGCGGGCGCGGTCGTGGATCGTCGTGCCACGGCGGAAGCCGACGCGCCGAGCCTTGCTCGAGCCATGGTCGGGCGGCCGGTGTCGCTTCGCTCAGAAGGTGCTGCTCTGGGCCACATCGAGGCGCTGGACGGGGAATCGGTGGCCGAGGGGTCAGGGTTCGAGTCCGTGGCCGAGTCGGTGGGAACACCGCCGGTGCTGTCGATTACCGGCGCTACCGCCAGAGGTCACGACGACCGGGTGCTACTGGACGCGTTGTCACTGGAGGTGTATCCCGGCGAGATCGTGGGGGTAGCCGGTGTCGAGGGCAACGGTCAGGCCCCGCTGAGCGACCTTCTGTCCAGCCTGCTTCCACTCGAGCAGGGGAGCGTGCGGGTCCGCGACAGCGAGCCGGTACCGGGTCGTCCTGGTTCAATGGCCAGCGCGGGTGTGGCGGTCGTTCCCGCTGACCGCCACGAATCGGGGTGCGTGCTGGAGATGACCGTGGCGGAGAACCTCACGCTCGTCTCGCCCCCGCGATCCCGCCTAAGCCGCGCCTTCCTCGATCGAGCCGGGCGCCAGGCAGTTGCCGAACGGCTCATCGAGCAGTTCGGGATCCAGACCTCCGGACCCGATGCCCCGATGTGGTCGCTCTCTGGCGGGAACCAGCAGCGCGTGGTGCTGGCGCGCGAGCTGAGCGGCGATCCTGCCGTGCTCGTGGCGGCCCAGCCCACGCGAGGGCTCGACGTCGGCGCCATCGAGTATGTCTCCGAACGCCTCCGGGAGGCTGCCCGTCAAGGTGTGGGGGTGCTCCTCATCTCGACGGAACTGGAGGAGGTGCTGGACTTGGCCGACCGGATCGTTGTGATCTTCCGGGGACGCATCGTCGGCGAGATGGATCGAGCCGGCGTCGACATCGAGCGCCTCGGCCTGTTCATGAGCGGGTCGCAGGAAGCGGCAGCCTCGTGACCGCTGCAGCGATGGCGCCCGGCGCGGAGAGCGCACACTTCTCGCGAACCCGCGAGGGCGCCACGGTGCTTGCCGTCTATCTCGTGAGCATCGCTGTGGCCCTGCTCGTGGCGGCCCTGGTGCTGTGGGCAACGGGCGGTTCCCCGATGACAGTGTTCTCGGCCTTGCTGGACGGAAGTGTGCGTGCCGACGCTCGTTGGGGCCGCACCATCGGTGAGGCCATCCCGCTGCTTCTCGTCGCTCTCGGCACCATCGTCAACTCCAGGGCGGGGCTGGTGAACATCGGCCAGGAGGGTCAGCTGTTCGTGGGGGCGGCACTCGCCACATACGTGTTCACGCACATCGGAGTCTCGGGCCCGTTCGTGCTGATCCTGATCATGCTGGCAGGCGTTGTGGGCGGGGCGATCTGGGCGGGCATCGCCTCGGTTCTGCGCTACGGGCGTCGCATGCCGGAGGTTCTGACCACGCTTTTGCTGGTCTTCGTTGCGGCGCAGCTTGTGGGCTACGGGCTCAAGAACTCCAACCTGCTGTTGGATCCGACCCCTGATCAGGCCAACCGCCTTCTCGTCAGCGAGCGTCTGGACGAGTCGACGCGCTTGCCACGCCTCAGCTGGTTCGGCAACGAGTTCCCCGTCAGCGCCTTCGTGGCCCTCGTCCTAGCCGTCGTCGTGGCGCTGGTGCTGGCCCGGACGATCGTGGGCTTCCGCCTGCAGATGCTCGGTCGAGGTCCGCGCACAGCGCACCGTGCGGGTGTGAGCGAGTCGCGCTACGGCGGCATGGCGCTCGTGGTCTCCGGGGCATTCTGCGGCCTGGCGGGCGCGTTCATGCTGGTGGGCGGTGATTTCGGCAACTACCGGCTGACGCCCGGGTTCGCGGTGAACATCGGGTGGGAAGGGCTGCTCGTGGCTCTCGTGGCCCGCTCGCATCCGATCGTCGCGATCCCTGCGGCCTTCGTGTTCGCGGCCCTGCGCACCGGCTCGGGTTTCCTGGCCGCCACGGGCGTGGATCGCGACATCACCAAGGTGGTGCAGGCGCTTCTGGTGCTGGCATTGCTCGTGCCTCCGGCCATCCTTTTCGTTCGCGACCGGCGCCGCGCTCTGGCCGCCGCGCGGGATCGAGTCTGAGTCGTGATCGTCGATTTCTTCTCCGCCATCGGTGACGTGCTGTCCAGTGAGAGCACGTACAGCAGCGGCTGGCGCCTTGCTGCGGCGCTGGCCTTCGTCGCCGTGGGGGAGTGGATCGCCGAACGCGCCGGGACCATCAACGTCTCGGTGGAGGGGGCGATGCTCGGCGGCGCCTTCGCCGCCGCCATGGGCTACGACGCCACCGGGAGCATCGCTGTCGGTCTGCTCGTCGGTGCCGGCGGGGGATTCGTGGTCGGTGCCGTGCAGGCCCATTTCAGTCACAACCTCACGGCGAACCAGTTCGTCGTGGGGCTCACGCTCAACATCCTCGTCCTCGGCTTGGCCAGCTTCCTCAATAGCAGCCTCAAGCCCGAGACCGCCGCGGCGCACGTGTTCGAGGTGCCGGGCCTCGTCGAGATCCCGCTGCTCGGGCCTGCCCTGTTCGGCCAGCCCTGGCCCCTCTACCTCGTCTATCCCCTCGTGCCACTGGCCTGGTGGCTGGTCTACCGCACCCGCTGGGGCCTCGAGGTGCGCGCCGTAGGGGAGAACCCGCAGGCAGCCGACGTGTCGTCCATCAACGTGAACGCGCGTCGCCGCCAAGCCATCTACATCGCGGGCATCACGTCGGGCCTCGGCGGGGGATACCTCCTGCTGGGGCAGGTGGGATGGTACGAGGATTCCATCGTGGGCGGGCAGGGATTCATCGCCATCGCCGCGGTGATCTTCGGCGGGTGGACGCTGCGGGGCGCGATGTTGGGCTGCCTGCTGTTTGGCAGCGCCAACTCCTTCCGGCTGAGCCTTCCGGGCTTGGGGCACCCGCTCAACTCGGAGCTCTTGTCGTCCTTGCCGTTTGTGCTAACCATCTGCGTCATGGCACTCTTCGCGCACCGCACTCGTGAGCCGCAGTCCCTGGCGCGTCCGTTCATCAGGGGTCTCCGATGAAAGCGGTCCTCTACGACACCCATGGGGGTCCGGACGTGCTGCGCTACGTCGAGGTGCCCGATCCCGAACCCGGGCCGGGGGACGTGTTGGTACGTGTCGAGGCCACCGCCCTGAACCGGCTCGACATCGTGCAGCGGGCCGGCTATTTCACCATGCCCGGGTTCGTGCTACCGCACATCGCCGGCATGGACGTGGCGGGCACGGTGGCCGTCCTCGGAGAGGCCGTCGATGACGTCTCTGTCGGTGACCGCGTGGTGGTGGATCCGTCGATGTCGGGTGTGCGGGAGGACTCGCGACTCGCCGGGCGCGGCAGTCTCTATGGCGAGTTGGGGATCATCGGTGGCACTGCCGACGGTGGATACGCCGAGATGTGCCTCGTTCCGGCCAGCCACGTGTTCCCGATACCCGACGACATGTCGTTCGATGAGGCGGTGGTGTTCCCCACCTGCTGGATGACGGCGGCGCACGCCCTGTTCGACGTCGGCGAGCTGCAGGCCGGCGAGACCGTGCTCATCCACGCGGCGGGCAGCGGGGTGTCGACGGCGGGAATCCAGCTGGCCTGCGCCGCCGGCGCGACGGTCCTGGCAACTGCCGGCACCGACGCCAAGTGCGCCCGGGCGGAGGAATTGGGGGCCGCCGCCACCGCCAACAACCGCACCACCGACATCGCCGCCTGGGCACGCTCGATGACCGCCGGCGCCGGCGTGGACATGGTCTTGGAACACGTGGGCCCTGCGCTCTGGGAGGCCTCCATGTTCTCGCTGGGTGCCCGCGGCCGGCTCGTGAACTGCGGCAACACCACCGGCGACTCGGTCACGATCCCGTCGCTGGGCCATCTGTTCCACATGGGACTGCACATCATCGGTTCCGACCCGTACCGGCCGGAGGAGTTCGGTCCCGCCTGGGAGCAGTACGCCGGCGGTGACTTCGTCGCCCCGGTGGACTCGGTGATGCCCCTCGCCGAGGCGGCCGCTGCCCAGGAGCGGATGTTCGCGAGCGATCTCTTTGGCAAGATCGTTCTGCGGCCCTAAGGGAGGTTCGTGGCCGACTCCCCCTACCCGGAGTTGAAGAAGACCCACACGATGGCCCGGGTGGGCCGGCCCTGGACCGATGTGAAACCCCCGCCGTCGGCACCGGTGTGGAATGTCATCTTCGGGCTGAGTTCCTACTGGATACTCGTCGGCGCGATCGAGTTGGGGCTGTTCGACGTGCTGTCGTCGAACGGGCCGCTCTCATCGGAGGAGTTGGCGGAGCTTCTCGAATGCTCGGAGCCGCACACCTCTTCGATGGCGGACGCACTCGTGATCCTGGGCCTTCTGGATCATCACGACGGGCGGTTCGACTTGAACGACTGCTCCCGGCGCTACCTGTGTCGGGCCAGCCCGGCGTCATTGGCCGACCTCGTGTCCATCGCGCCCGGGCCGGCGGAGAACTGGACTGACCTGGCGGCCACGGTCCGCCGTGGCGGCCCCGCCAAGCCCGTGGATGACGATGTGGTGGGATTCTGGGTTCCGTTGGTCGAAGGAACGTTCGCCACGGTGCTGCGCGCTGCCACGCGGGCTGACGCCTGGCTCTCCTACAGCCGACTCGTATCTCCCCGGGTGGCTGATCTCGGGGCCGGTGGCGCACCGTGGTCCATTGCCGTTCTGCGCGCCTGTCCGGGGGCGACCGCCGTCGTGAACGATCTGGCCGAGGTGTTGGAGGTGGCTCGGGCTCGCATTGCCGAGGCGGGTCTGGCCGACCGCTGCGAGTTGCGTCCGGGCGATTACCACACCGTCCCCCTCGAGGACGACGAGTTCGATCTCGTGGTACTGAGCCACGTCTGCCGCACCGAGGGAGCTTCCGGCGCTCGAGCGCTCGTGGAGCGTGCGGTTGCTGCGCTTCGTCCGGGTGGGCGGGTGCTTGTGGCGGACTATTTCCGCACCGACGATCCGAGTCGCAGCCCCCAAGGGGTGCTGATGGGCGCGATCATGGCGGCCTGCACGAGCCGTGGCACCACCTACACCTACGAACAGATGTCCGGTTGGCTGCAGGACGCCGGACTCGAGTCGATCCGGCTCATCGAGCCCATCGGCGCCCAGCAGATCTTCGTCGCAACCAAACCCACGCCGTCACGCCACAGAAAGGCAGGAACATGACGACCTCGTCCGAAACCAAGGGAAGCAACGGGGCCACCGCGCGCCGCGAACCGGTCGACCTGCTGATCCGTGCGGGTCACGTCGTCACGATGAACCCACGCCGCGACATCATCCGCCACGGTGCGGTGGCGGTGCGCGGCAGCGAGATCGTGGCGGTTGGCAAGGAGGCCGACCTCGCCGCCCGCTACGAGGCTGCCCAGGTGACCGGCGGTGACCGCTTCGTGGCAACGCCGGGCATGGTCAACAGCCACATCCATATCACCGGCGAGCCCCTGACGAGGGGCTACGTGCCCGATGACATCACCTTCGAGGAGAACGTGTTCGGGTGGCTCTGCCCGCTGTACGCCAGCTACACCGCCGCCGACGAGCGCCTGTCGGCGCAGTTGGCGGCCACCGAGATGTTGCGCTCGGGCACCACCTGCTTTCTGGAGGCCGGCACGGTCCGTTTCCTCGACGACGTGGTGGACGGGCTGGTCGAGGTTGGAATCCGGGGCCGTGTGGGGCGCTGGGTGTGGGATCTTCCCCCCGAACCCGACGTCTACCGCCAGAACACCGACGAGGCCATCGCCAACCTGCAGGCGGTCCTGGAGCGCCACGGCTCGGTGGCCGGGGGCCGCATCGCCGGCCACGTCGTCCTGGTGGGCCACAACACCGCCTCCGACCCGCTGTGGCGGGCGGCCCGGGAGCTGGCCAGCGAGGCCGGGGCGGGGTTCAGCTTCCACATGTCGCCGGCGCAGATGGACCCCGACTCCTTCCTCGCCGAGTTTGGCCAGCGCCCCATCGTGCATCTCGCCGAGTTGGGCGTGCTGGCCCCCGACGTCGCGATAACCCACTGCGTGCGTCTCGACGACGGCGAGGTGGGGATCCTGGCAGAGACGGGGGCCAGCGTGGCGCACTGCCCGACGACGGCGCTGAAGGTCGCCTACGGGGTCACGCAGGTCGGCAAGATGCCCGAGATGATGGCCGCCGGCGTAAACGTGGCCATCGGTACCGACGGCAACAACGCCTCCAACTACTCCGACCTGATGCGGGCCACGTACCTCGTGGCAGGGATATTCAAGGACGCCCGGTGCGACCCGCAGATGTTCCCCGCCGAGATGGCCTACGAGATGGCCACCCTCGGCGGTGCCCGGGCCGTGCAGGCCGTCGACGAGATCGGTTCGCTCGAAGCCGGTAAGAAGGCCGACGTCGTGCTGCACGACACCGACCGGCCCGAGTGGCGGCCGCTGCTGAACGTCATGAACCAGCTCGTCTGGTCGGCCGACGGGCGCGGGGTGCACAGCGTCTGGGTGGATGGTGCGCAGGTCGTCGACGGCGGCCACGTGACGACCATCGACGAGGAGCGGCTGTGGGCGGAATCCCAGGCCGCAGGTGAGGCCATCTGCGCCCGCTCCGGCCTCCCCGACACGGCCAAGTTCCCGATGGTCTAGCGATCGCCGCACCGTGACCCGTTTCCGGTTCGAGGCCGAGATCACGCCCGGCATGGCGCCCGGGCAGTTGGCCGATCTGGCCGTCGACGTGGAGCGGGCCGGCTTCGACCGGCTAGGAATCTCCGACGTGATCCTGTGGCACGACTGCTACGTGCTGATGACGCTCTGTGCCGCGTCCACCGAGCGGCTGGAGTTCGGCCCCCTGGTCACCAACGCCTACTCGCGCCATCCGGTGGTACTCGCCGGTGCGATCGCCACGCTCGGTGAGATCTCCGGTGGCCGGGCCTTCCTGGGCCTCGGCGTGGGCGCCGGCCTCGAACAGTTCGGGATGGACTACCCACGGCCGGTCCGCACCCTGCGGGAGGCGGCGGTGATCTGCCGGAGGCTGTGGTCGGGCGAGGAGCTGACCTACACGGGCGAGGTGTTCTCCGCCGACCGGGCGCGCCTGCAGAGCCCACCCGCGGCGATGCCGGATCTGGTGCTGGGCACCCGCAGCCCCGGGGTGATGCGCCTCGCCGGGGAGTTGGCCGACCGGGTCCTGGTAGGAGCGCGTTACTGGTCGATGTCGCAGGCCGCCGAATACCGCGGGTGGCTTGCGGAGGGTGCGGCGCGGGCGGGACGCCGGCCGGAGGACGTGGAGGTGTCACCCCGGCTCACCGTGTGCATCTCCGACGACGGCGACCTGGCCCGGCGCAGCGTCAAGCGCTACGTGGCGCACTACCTCAGCCTGCTGCGCCCGCCGGACCTGGATCTGCCGCCGGGGTTCATCGACCAGGTGGACGAGGTGCTCGCGCAGGCCCGCGGGTGGTACTTCGATCACGATCGCTACGACCCGCCGCAGGTCTTCGACCTCATCGACGACGAACTCGTGGAGCGCTTTGCCGTGGCCGGCACGCCCGGCGAGTGTGCTGGACAGATGCGCCGCGTTGCCGAACTAGGTTTCGACTCGTTCAGCCTCAACCTGGCCGCCGTACTGCGGCCGACCATGTACGAGGGCCTCGCCGAGACGATCGACGGCACCGCCAGGGTCCTCGCAGCGCTTCGCGCGGCTTGAGCCTCGGGGCAGAAGCGAGCCGGTTAGCAGCGTGAACCTGCCCGCGTTCCCCGCCTCACAGGTGCGCGGCGCCGCGTGCGCCGCCACTGCGGTGCTCGTGGCGGTGTCGGTCGTCGCCTGCGCCGGTGAGGCGGCGTCCAGCGGTGCCGCGCCCGCCGAGAGCCCTGTCACTGCGACGACCCCTGTTGCTGCTCCACCTGTGCCCCCAGCCGAGGAGACTCCAGCCGCGCCGCCCGTCGCTCCCACCACCACAACCAAGTCCGTCGACCCTGCACCTGCTCCCTCCGCCGCTGATACTCCGGCCACGCCGCCCACCACGACGACGGCCGCGACCGCTCCTCCGCCGGTGACGGCGCCCGAGGCGAGCGACGCTGCGGCCGCAGTGCCGGGGGACGAGCCTGTGACGGAGTCGATCGTCAGTGAGGACGTCCCGGACCTTGCGATGGTCGATCTGTCCTCCGGCTCGACGGTGAGCCTGCGATCGGTCGTCTCCGGCGCCACCCCGTTGCTGTTCTGGTTCTGGTCCCCGCTTTGACTGACCTGCCAGGAGGAAGCTCCGGCCCTCGAGCAGTTCGCTCGAGACAATTCCCACCGGCTCACCGTGGTCGGCGTCGGCGGCGAGGGGAACCTCGACTTCGCTCAACGGTTCGTCGACGGCTCCGGCGTCACGTTTACGATGCTGTGGAGCGATACCTTCGCAGCGTGGCGCCACTACTCCGTCGTGACCAGTTCCGACTTCTGGTTGCTCGACAGCGCCGGCAATCGCGTAGGCGACGCACCCGTCCCGTACGATCCGGTATCAGTGGAGCGGATACTGGCCGGTATGGCGTGAGTGCACGATCACTCCGGGCAAGATTCAGCCGCGCCGTACTGGCGGTCCTGCTGGCCTGTTTGGGTTTGGCCGGAGTCCCCGCCGCCGTCGCAGCCCAGGAGGCGCCGGAGCAGCAGGCCGGCGCCGGCGACGATGTCGAGACCCGGATCGTGGCGCAACGCTTCGATGATGATCGCGTCGAGTTCGCGCTGCAGTTGCGCGTCCCGGGTGAGCCGTGGAGCGAACGAGCGCTGCCGGCGCTGCGCTTCTTCCCTCTGGAGACCGAGATCGGCCGCTGGCTGGTCAGTTCAATTCTTGTCCTGCGGCGTGAGGGAGCGGTGGGAGAGGCCACGGAGGTTGAACTGCGCATCGCGGCGCAGCGGGTCGAGGGCGAACGGGTCGAGTTCGCGTTGCAGCAGCGTCTCCCGGGTGAGCCGTGGGGCGAGCGAGTGTTGCCGGCGCGCCGGTTCTTCCCTCTGGAGACCGAGGTCGGCCGCTGGCTCGTCAGCTCGTCTCTGACCGTGACGATCGCCGCCGCCACCGCCGATGCCGAACCGCCCGACGCTGCCGGAGGCAGCGAGGAGCAGCCGGTCGACGAAACAACCACCGGCGGCCCCGACGAGCAGCCAGGCGCCGTGCAGGTCTCCGAGGACGTGCTCGACTTCGACATGATCGACGTGCGGACCGGGGAGACGGTGAACATCCGGTCGGTTGTGAACGGCGAGACGCCGCTGCTGTTCTGGCTGTGGTCGCCCTATTGAGGGATTTGCCAGAGTCACGCTCCGGCCATCGAGCAGTTCGCTCGAGAGAACGCCCACCGCCTCACCATCGTCGGCATCGGCTCGACCGGTGATCTGGCGGCCAACGAGGACTTCGTCGACACCTACGGGATCACCTTCACGATGCTGTGGAGCGAGTCCCGGGAGCCGACGAGCTACTACTTCACGCACACAGGCACGTGGTCGGGCTTCTGGCTGCTCGACAGCACCGGTAACCGCCTGCGCAACGGCCACTACAGCGACGCGCTGGTTGAGTTCCTGCTCGAGGAGCTGTTCTGATCTCCCGCCTGCGGTTGCGATCGGTTGGGAGGCAGTCCGTCTAGGCCGTTGGGCTCAGTCGCCGTTGCCCCAGACGGTCTTGGCTGTGGAATAGACGCCCTGGTCGTAGGAGTACTCGATGACGTTGCCGTCGGGATCGTTGAGTGCGCAGATGTAGCCGACCGGTGGGGGCATCTCGGTGGGGGACATGTTGAGGCACCCCGCCGCCTCTCCACGGCGGGCGATGTCGTCCACGGCCTCGAGGCTGGGGAGTTCGATGCCGAGGTGCGCGAACGGCTTCAGGAGCCCGAGCCCCTGCTGGCCGCTGCTGGAGAAGAACTCGATCAGCACCAGGATGAACGGACGCTCGGCGGCGTCGGGATGGCCCAGCCAGGCGCCGTGTCCCAGAGCGTCGGTGCGGTTGTCCAACAACTCCAGCGGCGTGAACTCGGTGTAGAAGTCGATGGAGGCACCGATGTCGGCGCACGGCAGCGCCACGTGGGTCCATCGCGCCGTCGCCGGATGGGCGGAGTAGACGTCTGGGCGGTCGCCGGTTGTGGGGGCGTCTGCCATCCCCGTGGCTTGGCGCACTTCTGCGGCTCCCCGGGCGAATCCGGACTGTTCAGCACTCATGGTCTGTCCTCCGTTGCTGTTGTTCTGGCGCGGGCGCGTGAGCCGGAGATCCCCCGAGCTACTCGTCGGTCCAGCCCTCGGGGATTTGCGGGTCGTCCCCGCCCTGGGTCCAGAGGATGAACGTGTTCCCCCACGGATCCTCGAAGGCGCAGTTGAAGCCGTTGAACTCCGCCCAGTAGTGGTTACGCCACAGTTCCGAGGCGCCGAGGCTCACAGCGGTGTCGAGGATGCGGTCGGCCGTGTCGTCGCCGCTGACCAGGATCCACATGCGCTGGGTGCGGCCCCCGGTGCGCAGCGTGCGCGGCCCCACCCCGTCGGGGTCGGGGTGAGGGCGGGCGTTGGCGACGTTGTGGATGCCCATGTGCAGGTTGCCGACCCCTGAGGGCTCACCGTCGGAGAGGAACTCGTCGCCCGGCACGATGCGGTGGAAGACACCCGCCGGTCGTCCCTCGACCTCCCAGCCGAAGACCTGCTCGTAGAAACGGGCCGTGGCCTCGGGGTCGTCGCTGGGGAAGTCGACGAAGATCAGCGTGTTCGGGTAGCCCATGGAAGCACCTTCCGGATCGTTGGTCGGCCGGCGCCGCGCGCCGCCGCCAAACTAGCAGCGTGGCTTCGCCGCCGGTCCCTCGACAGACCGCCGACACGCAGAATCGGCAGGTGGAACGGGATGCCCCCTTCGTCCGCGGCCTCCCGTGTCGTAGTGTTGCGCCTGTAGAGCCCTGGTCGAATCCCGAGATCCCATGAGCACGACGCACGTCTTTTCCGCGAACCCCGTGATGGCGGACTGCTGGTATGCGGTCGCCCGCACCGGTGACGTCGCACCGGGGCCCCTGGGTGTGCGCGTCCTGGGACTGCCCTTCGTGCTTTGGCGAGACCCGGACGGCGTCGTGACGGCGTCGGCCGACCGCTGCCCGCACCGGGAGGCGCCCCTGTCGGCGGGAACCGTCATCGACGGGTGCCTGCAGTGCTGCTATCACGGCTGGCGGTTCGGGTCCGGTGGGCGTTGCGTACTCGTGCCGTCGGCCCAGCCCGGGGTACCCGTACCACCGCGCGCTCACTTGGCGCCGGTCGGCGTGCAGGAGCGCTACGGCCTCGTGTGGATCTGCCCGGGAGTTCCCCGCGAGGACATCCCCAAGATCGCCCAGGAGGATGACCCGGCGTTCCGCCGCCTCAACCCCGACGTGCAGATCTGGCAGGCGTCGGCCACCCGGATGGTCGACAACTTCCTGGACATCACCCACTTCCCCTTCGTGCACGCCGGCACGATCGGAGGTGAGACCGACGAGGTTGTGCCCCGCATACAACTCGGGGAACTGGACGACGGCTTCTACGGCTATCGCTACGAGGTAACCGTCGGCAATCCCGAGATCGCCGCAGCCACGTCGGGTCTGGCGGGAGGGGTGGTGGCCCGGAGGATGTCCAGCGGGTTCGCGTTGCCGTTCGCCTGCCGCAGCACGATCGCCTACGAGACCGGCCTCGAGCACATCCTGCTGCTGCTGTCCACGCCCATCGACGACGTCACCTCGTACTTCGCCTTCGTCGTCTGGCGCAACGACGACTTCTCGGTCCCCTCCGACGAGGTGCTCCGCTTCGATCTGGCCATAGGGGCCGAGGACAAGCTGATGCTGGAGCGGCTCGACGGCGTGCTGCCAGTTGACCTCGCCGGCACGGTGAGCGTGCAGTCCGACAAGCCGTCGGTGGAGTGGCGTCGACGCTTCGCCGCCCTGCTGTCCGGCACCTGAGGGCCCCGGGGCCCGTCAGGGCATGTAGCCGAGGTTCGTGACGATCCGTTCGGCGGCCTCGGTGTCACCGTCGAGGCTGACGAGGCCCTGCTCGATGGCCTCTGCGCCGGCAAGACGGCCTCCGGCCAGCCGGGTGTAGGTGTGGGCGTCTGTGCCGATGGTGATCGTCGGCTCGGCGTCCCCCGCGAAGGCGCCCACGAGCCGGCCGCGGCGATCGGCGATCTGCACCCGCCAGGCGCGGGCAGCCGGACCGGTCAAGTCGATCAACACCCTCGCACCGTCGGGAGCCCGCCCCAGCTTGGCGACGGCGAACGCCACGGCGGCGGCGAACTCGTCGAGGGCGACATCGACCACCGGCCCGTCCCGGTGACCCGCTCGGCCCACCGCGCCCCTGATGTCCTGCTCGTGGACCCAGCAGTCCAGCGTCCTGATCCGCATGAACCGCCCGTAAGTGTCGCTGCCGGCCGGGGTCCACGATTCGGCGTCGAAGTCGGCCTGCGCCATGGCGTCCAGTGCTGCGAGCCGTCTCGCGGTGACCTCGCGGAACTCCTCCAGCACGGCGGCCGGTGCCCACGGCCGGCGCTCGGCGATCCACACCTCGTTCATCTGACCGATCTCGTTGCGGACGTGAGGCGACTCACCGGTGTCCAGGTCCGGCGCCGGGTCGCCGCTCAGCATGCGCTCGGTGCCGGTGATGTGGCTGAGGTTGTCCTGGACACTCCAGCCGGGACAGTCCGTGTCAGCCGCCCACTGTGCGTCGGTGAGCCCGGCGCACAATTCGGCGATGGCGTCCCACTCGGCCGCCAAGGCGGCGAGCACGGCATCCCTGTCGACTGTGACCATGTCGGCTCCCCTCGTGTCGTTCTGGCCCGGGCCACGCTACCAGCGCGCCTCCAGAGGCTTGGGGCGCCCGTCGCAGGTCGGCGCGGGCCCCGCAGCACCCTCTAGCCTGAGCGCCGCAAGCAACCGGCGACCGGTGGGGACAACATGGCCTGGGACTTCGCCACCGACGAGGACTTCCAGCCGAAGCTGGACTGGATGCGCGAGTTCCTCGACGCCGAGATCCTGCCGCTCGAGGCGATCGCCGGCGACTGCACTCCCGAGCAGTGGCGGGCGCTCACCGAACCCCTGAAGCAGCGAGTCAAGGAGCAGGGCCTCTGGGCTTGCCACCTCGGTCCCGACCTGGGCGGTCAGGGATGGGGCCAGGTGCGGCTTGCCCTCATGCACGAGATCCTGGGACGCTGCGAGTTCGCGCCGATGATCTTTGGCAACAACGCACCCGACTCGGGCAACGCCGAACTCCTGGCCATCGGCGCCGGCGCCGAGTTGCGCCGCCGCTGGCTGGAGCCGCTGCTGGCCGGCAAGATGCGCAGCGCCTTCTCGATGACAGAACCCGACGTGGCCGGCTCGGACCCGCGCCTGATCCGCACCCGAGCGATGCTCGACGGTGACGAGTACGTGATCTCGGGCCACAAGTGGTTCACCACCAATGGCTCGGTGGCCGACTTCCTGATCGTGATGGTGGTGACCAACCCCGACGTGCACCCCTACCAGGGCTGTTCGATGATCCTGGTTCCCGTCGACACTCCGGGCGTGCAGATCGTGCGTGACATCCCCAACATGGGCGAGCCACACCTCGAGGGCCCGCCCCGGCCCGGAGGTCACGCCGAGATCGTCTACGACAACGTGCGGGTGCCGGCCACGAACATCATCGGCCAGCCGGGCGATGGGTTCGTGCTGGCGCAGAAGCGGCTCGGTCCCGGGCGCATCCACCACGCCATGCGCTGGATCGGCCAGGCCCGCCGAGCGTTCGACATGATGTGCGAGCGGGCGCTGTCGCGCACCTCGCACGGGTCGCTGCTGGCCGACAAGCAGATGATCCAGGACATGGTCGCCGAGACCAAGATGGATATCGAGGCTACGAAGCTGCTGTGCATGCACGCCGCCTGGCACATGGACCTCCACGGGGCTTCGGCGTCGCGCACCCAGATCGCCATGATCAAGGTGTACGGCACCCGGATGCTGTACAACGCCATCGACCGGGCCATCCAGGTGCACGGGGCTCTGGGATTCAGCGGTGACCTGCCCTTGGAGAACATGTACCGCCAGGCGCGCGCCTCCCGGTTGGTGGACGGTGCCGACGAGGTTCACAAGGTGACCATCAGCCGCCACGCGCTGCGGGGCTATGAGGCTGTCCCGGGCTGGCCGAGCGAGCACGTGCCCACCCGCCGTGCCGCGGCCTTCGAGCGCTTCGGCGACATCCTCGAAACGGTCACGGCGAACTCGTGACGGACCGTCGCGTCAGGCCATGACCAGACTTGGCCTCACCGCCGACGAGATGCTGCTCACCACCCGAGCGGTTCGCAAGCGGCTGGATTTCGACCGCCCCGTGCCCGAATCGCTGCTGCGGGAGTGTGCGCAGTTCGCCGTGCAGGCACCCACGTCCTCCAACGGCCAGAGTTGGCACTTCGTCTTCGTGACCGAGCGCTCCAAGGTGGAGGCTCTGGCCGCCATCTACAGGCGCGGCTCCGATCTGAACAGGGCCAGGTTCATCGAATCCTCTCGTGCGAGGGCGGAGCGTGACCCCACCTGGGGAGCGCAGCAGGCCCGCGTCATCGACTCGGGGATCCACCTCGTGGAGAACATGCACCGCTGCCCGGCGATGCTGATCCCCTGTGCCGCCGGGCGCTCGGAGGATCCCCGCCACGTGGTCGAAGGCGCCGGCTCGGTCGTCCAGGCCGCCTGGAGCTTCATGCTCGCAGCCCGCGAGCGCGGCCTGGGCACGTGCTGGACCACCCTGCATCTGCTCTGGGAACAGGAGGTGGCCGAGCTTCTGGGCATTCCCTACGAGGAGGTGAGACAGTACGCCCTGATCCCGGTGGCCTACACCGTCGGCACCGACTTCAAGCCTGCCGCTCGGAACCTCGAGGGCGTGCTGAGCTTCAACAACTGGAGCCGCTCAGCGCCCCTCGTGGCGGCCCTCGGGGGTACGCGAGACCCGTAGGTGAGGTGAGAGACCCGAGTCCGGTCGTCCGCCGCGCTGTACGCGCTGCCGGTGCGAACGAGAGCGTACGCTGCACTACATGACGAGACTTGGGCTTTCGACCGACGAGATGCTGTCCACCACCCGGGCGGTGCGCAAGCGACTGGATTTCGATCGTCCGGTGCCGGAGTCGGTGCTCCGCGAGTGCGTGGAACTCGCCGTGCAGGCGCCCACGGCCTCCAACATGCAGAGCTGGCACTTCGTGATCGTCACCGAGCGCGACAAGATCGAGGCCATCGCCGGGCTCTACCAGCGTGGCTTCGGTAGCTACATCGTCGATCGCGCCACCATCGTTCGGGCCTTCCCCGGCCGCGATGCGGCCTGGGTGGCGCAGCAGAGCCGCGTCGTCGACTCCGCCGTGTACCTGGCGGAGAACATGCACCGCAGCCCCGTGCTGCTCATCCCATGCGCCGGCGGCCGAACGGACAAGCCGCTGGACATCGTTGGTATGGGGGGCTCGGTGATCCAGGCCGCCTGGAGCTTCATGCTGGCGGCGCGCGAGCGCGGCCTCGGCTCCTGCTGGACCACGCTGCACCTCGCCCACGAGCGCGAGGCGGCGAAAATCCTCGACATCCCCTACGACAAGGTCCGCCAATTCGCTCTGATCCCCGTCGCCTACACGATCGGCACCGACTTCAAGCCCGCCACCAGGGGAGACATAGGCAACGTCGTCAGCTGGAACCGCTGGAGCCGCTGAAACGCGCCGCAGCTGCCGGGCACCGGGCTGCCGGCGGCGGCCGGGTGCGGCCCGGATCCAGGCGACACGTCCTTTTGGTGCCCGCACTCGCACTCGGCTGCGTGAGTCTGGCGGTGGCGCTGCTGCCCGCCGGGGTCGCCGCCGGTTCCGGCAGCGGGTCGGCCCGAGTGTTCTCGCCCAGCCCGGGACCGGACGACCTGGAGATCGGTCGCCCCGATGCCGATCGAGCCGCGGTGGTGCGGGGTCCGGTCTTCGTGCGGGGCGCGGCACGAAGCGGAGACAGCCTCATCGCCGCCTCCCGGGGCCGCACGTGTGCCGTACGGCGCAGCGGAACCGTGACGTGTTGGGGTCAGGACGGCATCCGCGAGCGGTTGAGCGCCGCCGGCCTGCGGAATGTCGTGAGCGTCACCAGCGGCGATCACCCTCATCAGGGACTCCACGTCTGTGCACTGCACGGCGACGGGACCGTGTCGTGCTGGGGATCGGGCCGCGAGGGGCAACTCGGGCAGGGTGAGATGTTCAGCAGCTACTTGCCCGTGACGGTGTCCGGGCTTTCCGACGCGGTGGCACTTGCCGCCGGATCCGGCCACACCTGCGCGGTGCACGCCGCCGGCGAGATTTCCTGCTGGGGCACGGGGCTGTTGGGGCAGTTGGGTCATCGAAATGTCACTCCGGTCAGCAGCCCGCAGAGGGTGCCGGGCCTGGTGGACGTCGAGAGGATCGACGCGGGGCCGTCGTCCAACTGCGCAATACACGCCGACGGCGCGCTGTCTTGCTGGGGGTACGGCGGTGGGGCCGGCAACGCCTTCACCCCCACAAGAGTGGAGGATCTGCCGCCGGTGGTCTCGGTCTCCACCGGCTGGGACCGAACGTGCGCGGCCACCGCCGCCGGCGAGGTCTACTGCTGGCCGGTGACCGAGCGGGCGCAGCCGGAACAGATAGCGGAGATCGAGAGCGTGGTGGCCGTCTCAGTGGGCGACGGGGGTGTGTGCGCCGTGCACGATGACGGCGGGGTGTCGTGCTGGGGTGAGAGGAACGCTGCCGGCCAACTCGGCAACGGCACGACGACGCCCCAGCTGAGGCCGGCTCGTATCCCCGGCATCGCCGACGCCGTGGCCGTGACCATGAGTTCCGGATCGGCGCGCATCGCGCCGCACACCTGCGTGGCGCACGAGAGCGGCTTCTACTCCTGCTGGGGGGGCAATGGCGTTGGTCAACTGGGCGTTGGCGCCCTCTCGGACCGCCTGGGGCCCGCTGCGGTCTCGGCTCCGGCCAAGGTCCCCGAGGAGCGGATCCCGGCGGACGCGACCGACCTGCTGCGGACCTGGGTTGACGAGGCCGTCCAGCAGAGGGAGCGGGAACACCCCTGGTTGCGAGCCGCCTGGGATCACATCCGCGATCGGACCTCCGCAGCCCAACTCGAGAATATCCAGGGGATCGTACGTCCCGTCTGCGACGGATCCGGCGAATCGTACGAGTGCCGGGCCGAGAGTATGGAAATCGCCGAGATGAATCTTGGCATCGTCGTCCATGAGTTGGCGCACGTCTACGACGGCACCACCGGTCTGGCGCCGCGCCGGGCCTGGGGCGCCGTACAGCTCTACTTTGGCGCCACGTATCCCGAGTGTTTCCGGGACCAGGGGCAGTGGCCCGGGTCGGAGATTCTCGCCGACACGCTGGCGCATCTCGTCGCACCCGCGGCGTCGCTCGTCTACTACGAGACCGGTTGCCCGGGCCTGGGGGACGAGCCGGACCGCGAGGCGGAGGAGGTCCTCCTCGCCGGGCTGGCCGGCCAGGTGCCGGACTGGTACACCGCGAGTATCACCGATGGTACGGACCTGTGGACGGTATTGCGGAGGGTTCTCGCACTGCCCCTCCTGGCGAATCTCTCGGGAGAGTTCGGCGGGTTCTGCTCCACCGACTGGTTCGGCTACCCGCTGGACTGGTCCCTGATCCCCGCCGCACGCGCCAACCCCTTCCGAGACGGCGGCTGCTAGCCACTGGGAGGAGACACCTGCAGGCGGCGGAAGGAGATCGGCGCCTGTCGATCCGTGGAGAGTCGGGCTTGGTAAGGGGGTCATTTGTAGGGGGTTGTTAGTGTCGCAGTCGGTGAGTCGGATGCATCTCGCGCGGGCAGCAGCCGGCTCTGGTTGCCGGACGCAGTCCAAGACTGGAAGCAGGAGCGGTGGGCGGGGTGCGCCCGATCCGCGCCTGCTCGTCGGCGCCGTCATTGCCGTGTCGCTTCTCGCCGCGGCCTGCGGCTCTGATGGAAGGGATGCTCCGACCTCGGACCCGATCGCCAGGATCGACACGGGTGCAGAACCCAGCAGGCCGGCGGTGCAAGAGTCCGGCGATACCGAACGTGAGGAGGTACAGCCCGAAGAACCTCAAGATATTGGAGACGTTGAGGCCGCCGTGTCCGACAGAGATGCGCCCGGGGCGAGTGCTAGCGAGGCTCCGATCGCCGCCGAGCCCGATCCGGATGAGGCCGACACAGAGGCTGCGGAGTCCGCAGAGGGGTCCGGCAGCGACGTGGCCGGGCCCGATCCGGAGCGGGATGTAGCAGCCGACGCCTCGGCCGATCGTGATGGTGTCGAGGGGGCCGCAGCGGAGTCGGATCTCCCGGATGAGCCGCTCGACCAACGAGATAGTTCGGAGACGGCCGGGGGGTCCGTCTTTGATAGCAGCACAGCCCGAAGCGAGGAAACCCTGGTTGCGGCGTCGTTCGACAGCACGTGCGCGGTGCGCCCGGACGGCGACTTGTGGTGCTGGGGGAGGCGCGGTCTACCGGGGTCTCCTGCGTTCTCCGGATTCGACGATGTGGTAGCGGTGACCATCGGCGACTCGTCCGCGGGAGAGTTCCATGCCTGCGCACTGCACGGCGACGGCAGGGTGTCGTGTTGGGGACCGGGCCATTGGGGGCAGCTTGGGCAGGGCAACACTCTCAGTAGCGATGTCCCGCTCGAAGTCCCGGGGATTTTCGACGCCGTCGGGATAGCCGCGGGTGTAGCCCACACCTGCGCGGTTCACGCCGTAGGTGCCGTGTCGTGCTGGGGGGACGGCTCGCAGGGGCAGATCGGTGACGGGACGACGAACTCCGCCACTTGGTCGAGGCGGATCGACAGCCTGTCGGATGTCGTGGCGATATCAGCCGGGTCGCACACGAACTGCGCCATCCACGCCGGCGGCTCCGTCTCGTGCTGGGGTTGGCGGGCAGGCGTCCCGCAGACCACCCCCAGGAGGGTGAGTAGGCTCAACCGGGTTGTCTCGTTAGCGGTCGGTTGGCATCAATCGTGCGCGGTGCGAGACGACGGCCGGGTGTTCTGCTGGCCCCACCATCACGTGGACAAACCGCAGGAAGTACCGGGTCTCAGCGGAGCCGTGGCCGTCTCGGTAGGCGATCGCAGTGCCTGTGTCGTGCACGGCGACGGCGGTGTCTCGTGCTGGGGGGAGAACAACGCAGCAGGGCAGTTGGGCGACGGGACGACGACCGCCCGGCCGACCCCTGAACGGCTCGCCGGGATCGCCGGGGCGGTGGCGGTCACGGTGAGCGTGCAGTCGGAGGATGGAGACGCGCACGCCTGCGCCGCACGGGCCGACGGTTCGGTGTCGTGCTGGGGCAGCAACGGCTTCGGGCAGTTGGGCGACGGGACGACCGAGTCCCGACTCGTCCCGACCCGCGCTCAAGAACCCGATCCTGCACGGCTGATCCCGCCGCCCGATGACACCGCGGAAGCCGTGTCCGAAGGGGAACGCACCGCGGTGCAGGTTCCGGTCACCGAAGAGTCCGCTGTGGAGGTCGAGCCTGAGCCACCTGACGCCTCGGGAGTGTCCGAGTTTCCACTCTTGGTCGAGGGGCTGCGGAGTGGCGACACGCTCATTGCGGCCGCACGTGGTCGCACATGCGCTGTGCGCCTCGATGGCGGCGTGACGTGTTGGGGAGAAGATGGCCTACGTGAGCGGATGAGTGTCGCCGGCCTTGAGAACGTCCGGATGATCAGCATTGCGGATCATCATGTACTGGGGCTGCATGCCTGCGTGCTCCATCGGGATCGAACCGTGTCGTGCTGGGGTCCGGGTCACGAAGGATCACTCGGACAGGGGGACACGACCAGCCATTACCTTCCGGTGGCGGTTCCCGGAATCGCAGACGCCGTGGCTGTGGGCGCCGGCGCGTATTTCACGTGCGCCGTCCACAGCGACGGGGGAGTCTCGTGCTGGGGGTCCAATGCCTACGGGGAACTCGGTCGCGGCAGCGGGGGGTCCAGCCATGTGCCGGTGAGAGTCCCCGGCCTGGTCGACGTCGTGGCGATTGCAGCAGGCCCCCACGGCAGTTGCACCATTCACGGCGATGGCGGGGTCTCGTGTTGGGGGTTCGGTGTCGGAAACACTCCCTCGAAGGTCGAGGCTCTCGGGTCGGCTGTATCTGTGTCGGTCGGCTCGGATCGCGCCTGTGCTGCCACCGTCGATGGCCACGCCTACTGCTGGCCGTTCTCCCGGCCGGGCGGCTCCGGGCTCGCACGGGTCGCCAACATCGACGATGTCGTGGACGTCACCGTGGGTGCCGGCAGCGTCTGCGCACTGCACAGCGACGGCGGCGTCTCGTGCTGGGGAGCGAACAACGCCGGTCAGCTTGGCAATGGCACGACGACGGCGGCGTCGCGGCCCGCTCGACTTGCGGGCATCGAGGATGCAGTGGCTGTGAGCATCAGCCTGGGATCCTCGAAAGTGGGGGCACACGCCTGCGCCCTGCACGAGAACGGGTCGGCATCCTGCTGGGGAGGCAACAACCTCGGACAACTCGGGGACGGAACGTACGAGAATGCGCTGACGCCGAGACCTGTCATGCACTTCGAAAGGATTCCTGCGAGTCAGATCCCGAGAGATCAGACGGCGTTGCTGCGAACGTGGGTTGACCTTGCCGTTCAGCAGCGGGAGGCGGACTTCCCATGGCTGCGCGTCGCGTGGGATCACATACGCGACCGGACGGTGGCGACCCCTGCCGGAACCTTCGGTGCAACCGTGAGCATTTCCTGTTATGCGGCGGCTGGTTCGTTCGGCTGCCGGTCGGAACGCATGACAGTCGCCAGCATGGAGTTCGGGGGCATCGTTCACGAACTCGCACACGTCTACGACCTGACCTCTGGTCTCGCGCCCAGAAAGGCCTGGGGAGCTGTACAGCTCTACTTCGCCACGACCTATCCCGACTGCTACCCGCCGGGTGCGCAAGGGGAGATTCTGGCCGACACGGTGAAACACCTCCTCGTCCCGAGCGGCTGGCTGACCTACTACGAGTCCGATGTCTGCGCTGGGCAACCCCGGGAGCCGTCGCGGGAAGCCGAAGAGGTGGTTCTTGCGGGCTTGGCCGGTGAGGTGCCGGCCTGGTACAGCCAGAACATCACGAACGGCACCGAGTTGTGGGAGGCGTGGCTTCGGGCGCCCTCCCTTCCGGCTCTGGCGAACCTCTCGGCAGAGTTTGGTGGCCTGTGCAGCACGGCGTGGATCAGGAATTCCCTGGATCCGGCGCTGTTCCCTCCTGCGGGCAGCAATCCCTTCCGCGACGGCGGCTGCTCGCCGCTGGGATAGCCACCATCGATCGTCGGGGAACGGCAGCAGTCGACGCCCGCCGATTCGTGGAGTTGCGGGATGGTAGGGGGTTACTGTGGCGCTCGATGTATCGGGCGCCACTCGCGCGGAGAGCAGCCTCCTCTCGTTATCGGACGAAGCCCAAGCGTGGAACCGGTCGCGGCGGTCGGGGCGTGCCCTGTCCTCGTGTGCTCGTGTGCATCGCCGTTGCCGCGTCGCTCCTTGCCGCGGCCTGCGGTTCAGATGGAGAGAGCGCTCCGACCGCCGACCGGATCGTCAGTACCGACCGCGGTGCAGAGTCCCGCGAGCCGGCGGAGCAAGAGTCTGTCGATCTCGACCGCGAGGATGCTGGGCCAGAGAATGCTCAAGAAGCCGAGGAGGTGGACGTCGGTGTGTCCGATGCGGATGCGTCGGGAACGGGCGCGGCCGAGGTCCCGGCCTCCGTCGAGCAACCGGCCGAGATCGTGGCGGACGAGGGAGTCGAAGATGACGTGGCGGTCGCGGAAGAGGCCGACGTTCCGGATCCCGGGACTCCGGAGTCCGGCAGCGACGTGGCCGACTCCGATCCGGGTGACACCGACGCCGAGGCTGCCGAGCCCGCAGAAGAATCCGGCGGTGATGTCGCCGTGTCCGATCCGGGTGAGCCCGGCGTGGAGGTTGCGGAGCCCGCAGAAGAATCCGGCGGTGATGTCGCCGTGTCCGATCCGGGTGAGTCCGGCGTGGAGGTTGCGGAGCCCGCAGAAGAATCCGGCGGTGATGTCGCCGTGTCCGATCCGGGTGAGTCCGGCGTGGAGGTTGCGGAGCCCGTAGCGGGGGAAGCGGACGTCGCGGTCTCCCGGCCCGAGCCGGCGGAGCAGGCGACGCCCGAGTCGGAGGCGGCGTCAGAGGAGCATTGGCCGCTGGCGATCGGACCGCGGAATGGTGACACCGTGCTCGCTGCCTCCTACGACCGCACCTGTGTCACGCGCCACGATGGTGGGTTGTCGTGTTGGGGTCGCGGCGGCTGGCAGGATCGTCTCGATGTAGCGGCGTTCAGCGACGTTGTCGCTGCCAGCATCGGTGATTCCGTCGGCGGGGAGTTCCACGCCTGCGCGCTGCACAGCGACGGGCGGGTGTCCTGCTGGGGACCTGGCTTCCTCGGACAACTCGGGCAGGGTGACACAGAGAACCGGGCTTCACCGGCTGCGGTTCCGGGGCTCGACGATGTTGTGGGCATCGCAGCAGGATCCGCACACACCTGTGCTCTCCACCTTGATGGCGAGGTTTCCTGCTGGGGCGATGGTTCGGAGGGCCAGATGGGCGACGGGACCACCGAGTCCAGCAGTTCGCCGCAGAGGGTTCCCGGTCTGGCCGACGTCGCGGCGATCTCGTCGGGCTCGCACACGTCATGTGCGATTCACTCCGACGGTTCCGTGTCGTGTTGGGGTTGGGGGTTCGCTCCCAGTCCCCAGAAGATCGTCGGGGTCGAGCAGATTGTCACGATCTCGATCGGCACGTACTACCTCTGCGCGGTCAGTACAGGTGGCCAGGTGTACTGCTGGCCATTCATCGTCACGGTCGAGCCGATTCCGGTGCCTCGCATCGACGATGCCGTTGCTGTCTCGGTCGGCGATCGCAACGCCTGTGTTCTGCATAGTGACGGCGGCGTGTCGTGCTGGGGAGAGAACAACTCGCTCGGACAGTTGGGCGATGGCACGACGAGGCCCCGGTCGACACCCGAACGACTCTTCGGAATCGATGACGCCGTCGCCGTGACCGCCAGTATGCAATCCCTCGACGGAGAGGCGCATGCCTGCGTTCGGCACGCAACCGGTGCGGTTTCCTGTTGGGGAAGCAACGGATTCGGCCAACTGGGCGACGGCACACGCGAGTCCAGGCTAGTTCCGACAGGCGTCACACAACCCGGCCTCCCGGCCGCACCAGTGGTGGCCACCCCACCCCCCGCGGTTGGGGACGGTACCGATCGGGACACGGCGGGATCGATCGGGGAGGGATCGAGCGCCGCCCCAAGGCACGATCCTTTCGCGCCTGTTGCCGGCGCGCGGAGCGGGGACACTCTGGTTGCGGCTTCGTACGAACGCACCTGTGCCGTGGACCGAAACGGCGGCGTGTCGTGCTGGGGTCGGCACCGGCTGCGGGATCGACTGAGCACGGCCCTCTTCGACGATGCGGTGGCGGTGACCATCGGCGACACCTCCGACGGGGAACTTCATGCCTGTGTCCTGAGCGGGAGCGGAAGGGTGTCCTGCTGGGGTCCGGGCTACGAGGGCCAGTTGGGCGTGAATGATGACGTCAACTACCAGTTCCCGGTCGAGGTCCCGGGGATCACGGACGCGGTGGCAGTTGCCGCGGGGGCGGTGCACACCTGTGTCGCCCACAGCGACGGCGGGGTGTCCTGCTGGGGCCGAGGTGCTGAGGGCCAACTGGGCAACGGCACCACGGATTCCAGCTCGTCGCCGCAGAGGATTCCGGATCTGGCGGGCGTCACGGCGCTGTCGGCAGGATCTCACACGACATGCGGGGTTCACGCGGACGCGACCGTGTCGTGCTGGGGCTGGGGCGTCGGCGCCGCACCGAAGAAGGTCGCGGGACTGCGGGACATCGTCTCGGTGGGGGTCGGTTGGACGTACAACTGCGCGGTGAACTCCGACGGGGACGTTTACTGCTGGCCCCTCGTCGCCGGAGCCAGGCCGAGCAAGGTTCCCGGCATTTCCGATGTCGAGGCCGTTTCAGTGGGAGATCGCAGTGTCTGTGTCGTGCACAGCGATGGGGGAGTGTCCTGCTGGGGCGAGAACAATTCGGCGGGACAGCTCGGTGACGGGACCACGAGAGCGCGCAGCATGCCGACACGTCTTGGAGGCATAGCAGATGCGCTGGACGTAACCGTCAGCGTGCAATCCCTCGGGGGAGAAGCGCACGCCTGTGCCGTTCATCAGGACGGTTCGGTCTCGTGCTGGGGAAGCAACGGATTCGGCCAGGTGAGGGACGGCTCGAAGGAGCCAAGGCCGACCCCGACGCGAGCCGTGCGGCCCACGCCCATCCGGGACCACTCCGGTCAGGCGGATGCAACGCTCCTGATGCGGGCTTGGCTCGATGTAGTCGTTGAAGAGTTGGCGATCGACTTTCCGTGGCTGCGTGAAGCGTGGGAACACGTCAGGAATAGTTCATCGATTGACGAGAGCATGTTCTTCCCGGGCGAGGCTCCCGTGCACTGCCAGGTTTCCAATGGGTCGTACTGGTGCGAGGTCGTGAGAATGCGGTTCTCCTCCTTGGACAATCTGCTCTCCTCGGGAGCAGCAGTTCACGAACTCGCGCACGTCTACGACCTCACAACGAGCCTTACGCCAAACCGGGCGTGGGGCGCGGTGCAGTTGTATTTCAGCGCGACCCATCGTGCCTGCGACCTGGTGCCCGGCGTGCAGGGTGTGGGGCGCGAGCTACTTGCCGATTCGTTGTTGAGTCTCGTTCTTCCCGAGGCTTGGTTGGGATACTTCGTCATTCTGGATTGCCCGGCTGCGGGTGATCGCCCGAGCCCCGAGGCGCAGGCGGTGGTGCGAGCCGGCTTGGCGGGTGAGGTACCGGATTGGTACACGGAGAACATCACGAGCGGAGCCGAATTGTGGGCAGCCATCCGCGCGGATCCCGAGTTGCATGCCCTCGCCAATCTTGTGGACGAGTTCGGCGGGTTGTGCACGATGGACTGGATCACATACCCGGTGAACCGGGCGCTCATTCCCCCCGAAGGTGCCAATCCCTTCCGGGACGGGGGCTGTTAGGGATTCCGCCACCGGCAATCAACGGATCGGCGGCCAATGATTCAGGTCAGGGCGTACCGAGTGGTTCCGTCGTCGCTGGGACGCTCGGCAGTGACCTGTTCGAGCCGGGTGAGATGGATGAGGTGCGCGAGGACCGAGCGTTCGGCTGCGGGATGCAGCATCTTCGGCGTGGTCGTGTACATGCGGGCGACCAGCGCGGGAATTGTGGCCGGGCCGTCGCGCAAGCAGGCGAGGATCTGGGTGGTGCGGCGGTGGCGGTGTGCCAGCAACGCTCGGGCGTAGCGGGCAGGGGAGGTGATCGGCGGGCCGTGCGTCGGCCAGTACACGTGGTCACGGTCGCCGCGTTCGATCACGAGCCGAAGGCTGCGCAGGTAGTCGCCGAGGTCACCGTCGGGGGGCGGGATGATCGTGGACGACCAGCCCATGACGTGATCGCCGGTGAGAACACCCCGCTCTTCGGGTACTGCGAAGCACAGGTGATTGGAGATGTGCCCGGGCGTGTGCAGGCACTCCAACGTCCAGCCGTCACCCGCCACCACGTCGCCGTGGGCCAGAGTGGTATCGGGCGTGAAGTCCCAGTCGCCCGGTTCCTCGACCGCGGTCGCCGCCGGCGTCTTCGAATCCGCGGTTGCCGACGAGAGGCCGGGATTCGACTCACCCTCAACGTCCATCGGTGGCGTGGAAGTCTGCGCGCTAGCGCCGCGGGGAGCGTCGGCCGGCGGGTGCGGGCCGAATCCCAGGATGGGAGCACCCGTGGCCGCGGCGAGGGCGCGGGAGGCGGGGGAGTGGTCGCTGTGCGTGTGGGTCACGCAGATGTGGGTGACCGTCCGGCCCTCCAGGGCTCGCAGCAGCGACTCCACGTGGGCGGCATCGTCGGGCCCCGGATCGATCACCGCCACGTGCCGGCGCCCCACGATGTACGTGCCGCTGCCGGTGAACGTGAACGGGCTGGGATTGGTCGCCGTGACCCGCTGCAAGAGCGGCGACACCTGAATCGCCGTGCCGTAGGCGGGGTCGTGGTCGGTTTCGAACAACTCCTCGAGCCGGGCGGGCTCGCCGGGGGCCTCGGGCGGTCCCTGGGAGGTTCGATATTCGTGATCGCCGCTGGGGTCCATAGATCGTGCGCTCCGACGTCGTTGCTCGTTGTCGACGATACCCGCAGGGGTCGGTACCGCTGATCACGCCAAAAGCGTCCGAGCTGTGGTCGGAGTGGCGTGCGGCGTACTCAGCGCAGTACCGCAGTGCGACGTACGATCTGCAACGAAACGGTGTCATGGCGGCGCGGAGGCTAGGACCATGCACAAGTGGCTCCTCAAAGCGTCGTCGGCGCTCGTTGCCGTGGCCGTACTCGTCGCGGTGCTGGTGGTTAGCGCAACCTCGTCCCCTGCGGATGCGCAGGAGTCGGCGTCCGCGGGCGATGACCTCGGGCAGCGGATGCGCATCGAGGCGCGGCGTCTCGAGGACGGGCGCACGGAGTTCGCGCTGCGCCTGCACGATGCTGAGGATCAGTGGGAGGATCGCATTCTTCCGAACCGGCGGCTCTTCCCTGTACGGGCTACTACAGATCGCTGGTTGTGGAGCGCGCCGATCGCGTTGCGACTGGCGCCGGACGATCCGGCCGCTCGCATATGGGTGCGCATCACGGCGCGGCGTTCTGCTGACGGGCGGATCGAGTTCGGCTTGCAGCACCGCCGGGCGGGCGGCCGGTGGGAGGACCGGTCGCTGCCGGAGCGCCGCTTCTTCCCTGCCGGTGCCGGTGTGGGGCGATGGCTGGTCAGCTCACCCGTGACGGTGACGCCCCCGCGTTTCGCGGGATTCACCGTCGGTGGCGGCGCCCGCAGCGGGGATACCCTCGTCGCGGCCTCCTTCCGGCAAACCTGCGCTGTGCGGCCAGATGGCGGAGTTACTTGCTGGGGCGAGGAGGGAACCCGCGAACGACTCAGTGCCGCGGCGCTGGAGGATGTACTAACGGTCAGCATCGGGGATTCGCCGCGAGGGCGGTTCCACACCTGCGCGCTCCATGGCGATAGGACCGTTTCCTGCTGGGGCCCGGGGACCCACGGAGAACTCGGACAGGGCGACGCCGTAGACCGGCTCGTGCCGGTCAAGGTTCCCGGGATCAGGGATGCCGTGGCCATCGCCGCGGGCGCGGAACACACCTGCGTTGTGCACGCCGGCGGTCGGGTCTCCTGCTGGGGCGATGGTTCCCGCGGCCAGTTGGGGGATGGACGCGGTGTGTCGAGCCTCTCGCCCCGAATCGTCCCCGGGCTATCCGAGGTGGCGACGATCGCTGCAGGCCCGCATGCGAACTGCGCAATTCATACCGACGGTGGCGTGACGTGCTGGGGTTGGGGAGCAACCACAGGGACGGACCATCTGTTGCCCCGAAGGATCGTTGGTCTCGGCGAGGTCGTCTCGGTCGCTGTCGGCTGGCGCCACACGTGCGCAGTTCGTGCCGACGGGCACGTGTATTGCTGGGCGTTTTCCGACGCGGTCCGCCCGGCTCGCGTGGCGGGAATCGGCGATGCCGTCGCCGTTTCGGTGGGGGACCGTAGCTTCTGTGCCCTGCACCGCGACGGCGGCGTCTCCTGCTGGGGCGAGAACAACGACGCCGGTCAGTTGGGTAACGGCACGACTCGCCCGAACGCAGATCCTGCCCGCCTAACTGGTCTCAGGGACGCGGTTGCCGTCACTGTCAGCACGCAATCGGGAGCGCGGGAGAGCCACGCCTGCGCACTGCACGTAGACGGCTCGGCATCCTGCTGGGGTGGCAATGCATCTGGACAACTGGGTAACGGTACGTACGAGACCCGGCTCGTGCCGACTCCTGTGCGCGAGTTCACAGGCTTCAGGGTCGACGAAGTCCCGGTCGACCCGACCGAATTCCTGCGCACGTGGATCGACCGGGTTGTCGAGGAGCGGCAAGCGGAGTTCCCGTGGCTACGTGTTGCCTGGGATCACGCCCACGGCCGTACCTACGTTGGCGAAAGCGCCAACGGCGGAGGCTTCGCGCGTTTCATCTGCCAGGGCCACGGAATCCTCCAGGTCTGCGCAACGGACCGAGTGGTGATCAGATCAATGAGACTCGGCGTCGTCGTTCACGAACTCGCACACGTCTACGACCACACACCGACGCTTGTATCCCCACGCGCCTGGGGCGCGGTACAACTCTACTTTGCGGTCACACACCGGGACTGCTATACGACAGAGGGATTCGGCGCCGGCTCCGAGTTGATCGCCGACACGATGCAGCATCTCGTCGTCCCGACCTCTTGGTTGACCTACTACAACCCGCCGGTCGACATCGGCGAGTCACCATTCGACTCGCCGGACTGCGAGACCGTGGGCGACGAACCCACCGAGGCGGCCGAGGCAATTGTGCGAGCCGGCCTCGCCGGGGAGGTCCCCGGCTGGTACACCGAGAACATCACCAGCGGCGCCGACTTGTGGGCGGCGATACGGCAGGCGCCGTCCGTGCGCATCATGTTGAACCTGAAGGACGAGTTCGGAGGCTTCTGCAGACTGGAGTGGCTGCGATATCCACTCGAGATCAACGACCTGCCGCCCGAGGATGACAACCAGTTCCGCGACGGCGGCTGCTCCTAGGAGGCGACCATGAGTACTACACCCCCGTATCTGCAACCCGGCCGGATCGGGTCCCTGACACTGCCCAACCGTCTGGTTCGCGGGGCCACGTCGGAGACGATGGCGTCGGCGAGTGGGGTGGTGTACGACTCCTACGTCGAGTTGTACCGCCGTCTGGCCGAAGGGGGAGCGGGACTGCTGCTGACCGGTCACATGTACGTGGATCCCCGTGGGCAGGCCAGTGCCAACCAGACGGGGATTCACGACGACAGGGTCGTCCCCGCGCTACGGCAGGCGACCGACGCGGTACATGAGGCCGGCGGTCGGATCTTCGCCCAGATCGGTCATTGCGGCAGCCAGACGATGATGTCGAGCATCACACCGGTGGCTCCGTCGCCGGTCCCGAACGCCATGTACACCATCCAACCCGTGGAGTTGACGACCGGCGAGATCCAGGCACTAGTACATGCGTTCGGATCGGCCGCACGGCGAGCCGCTGAGGCCGGCTTCGACGGCATTCACATCCACGGCGGCAACGGCTACTTGATCTCGGAATTCTGCTCACCGCACGCCAACACCCGCGACGACCGCTGGGGTGGCGACGCCGAGCGGCGCAGCCGCTTCCTCTTCGAGATCGTCGCGGCGGTTCGCGAGGCAGTCGGCGGCGACTTTCCCGTGACAGCGCGCCTGAGTGTCGAGGATTCCGTGGAGGGAGGCTTGCAGCGCGACGAGTCGCTGGAGCGCGCCCGCGGTTTGGCCGAGCGCGGCATCAACGGGTTCGAGACCACCTACGGGGTGATGCGCAGCTACTTCGAGAACATTCGCCCGTACGTGGCCGTCGAGCGAGCGCAGGCATGGCGCAACCTGCTGGTTCAACGGGCACGCCAGCCGGCGGGCGCCGAGGCGTACTACCGCCCGTTCGCCCGTGCGGTCAAGGAGGCCACCGGCCTACCGATCATCCTCGTGGGCGGCGTCCGCACCACGCAGACGATGACCGACATCCTCGAGAGCGGCGACGCCGACTTCCTCGCCATGGCCAGACCCTTCATCCGGGAGCCGGATCTGGTCCGCAAGCTTGAGGCGGGGCGCACCGGTGGCGTCGCGTGCGTCTCATGCAACATGTGCCTGGCACACGACGGGTTCGATCCGCTGCGCTGCTGGCGCACCAGTCCACGCAGCGTCGCCGTGCACGTCCGCAAGCACTACTGGACGAACCGCCGCAAGGGCCAGTGAGGTCGTCGCAGCGTCTGGGCAAGCAGGCGGCGGGTCGTGTCCGATCAGCGACAGCGTGGCGGCGTTCTTTCCTCGCAACAGTCCCGGCGTACCGCCCGCCGTACCGGAACGGCCATACATTACATAACGGACATTTCCGGCGCAGTGGCGAGCGCTGGGGCTACCGGTACCCTCCGGTCGGTGAACCGAGATCGCACCCAGCGTGTTGCTCCTAGAACCGGCGCATGCGGGTGCTTGACAAGTCGAGAATGTCGGGGACGCGACTGTGGTGCGCGACCCAAGAGGCAGTCTCGGGAGACAATCTCTCCAGCAGCCAAACGATCCACCGGTGATCGGCTCGCAGGTCTCGTTGCAGGATCGGCTCGTGGTGAACGACACGGTTCCGCAGTGTCCGCAGGCGGTTCAGGCTGTCGTGAACGTTGCCGCGTGATGGACCGGCGCCGAAGCATTGGTGCAGGGCCGATCGCCACAGGGTCGCGTCGTACTTTCTCGCGAACAGAGCGACCCAGAATCCAAGGTTCAGGGCTGCAATGACACGTCCAGAACTCTGAGGCTTAGCCTCGCGCTGAAGCGACTGTTTGGCCTTTTTGATTGCCTTCTGCTCAGGATCTGCGAGCGGAGCGATATCGAACCATGACTGTCCGTATTCCTGGGTCAGGTTGTCGTGTGCCGCGTTACGCAACGTCACCTCGAGCGCTTGGAGCGGTCCGTGGAACGCGGACCCGAGAGCAATGTTCCGGGCATAGAGCTGTAGGGCCCGAGCAGCGTCGTCATCAGCGAGCACGAGATAGGTGGCGAACCTCTCTTCGGAGATCGCGCGACGCAAAGCAGCTGTCGTGTCCTCGTTGTAGGGATACGTGCCATCCTTGCGCGCCGGTTGGCTTGGCGGTATCGTCAACTGCGTACCCTCCTCGTCGGCCTCTCACCGAAGCTGCTTGGGGGAGAACTCACAAGGGGGGTGACGCGGCCCACGCGCCACCCCCCTTGCCCCGTTCAGACGGAATCCCCGTCGATCTTCTCGGGCGGTCCGTAGGCCATTTCGAGTGCCATTTCCACCATCTTGAGCCACTTCGAACGCAGCGGCTCTGGGAACTCCCGATTGTCGGGGAGCTTTGACCACAGAGCACTCAGGGCCGGGTCTCGTGTGAAGGCCTCTGAGGTATCCGGTCGCTCGGGTACCTCATGAGGCGTGCCCGAGTCGTCCTCCTGTGGATGGTGCAAGTCGGTCTCGTCCCCAAACTCGATGGGCGGTCGCACGAGCCTGTTCTTGCCTGATCGGAAGAATCCGGCCGTCGACGCCGAACGCTGCAGAGTCTGACGCGCTCTCCGTACGGACTTCTCCGTGACGCCGAGAGAACGGATTTCAGCATGGTGCCGAGGCCAAGGAAAGTGGCGGTCCAGGCGTCCTGTGGGTCGTCGCGGAGTTGTTGCGGGGTGGCGGCGCGGTGGATGCGCCCTTCGCGCATGAGGGCCACGGTGTCGGCGAGCGCGAACGGCTCAGAGTGGTCGTGCGTGACGTGGATGGCGGTCTGGCCCAGCTCGGCGAGGATGCACGGAGGTCCTCCCCCGACCAGTGCACCGACCCTCTGTCGGGCCGTAGCAGACCGGCGACGGTCCGCAGCAGCGTCGTCTTGCCGCAGCCGCTGGGCCCCAGAAGAGCCAGGATCTCACCGCGGCGGACCGACAGATCGAAGCCGGCCAGGATGTTCTCCCCGCCCAGGGTCACAGCAGGCCGCGGATCTCGAGCCCCTCTCCCCTACCGGCGCTGCGCCCGCCGGGAATCTGATCGCCGGCTGCCCACCGCGCTCCACCGCTGTTGCCCGTCGCCTTGCGGGCGTCCGCGCCGCTGCCCTGCTCGTGCATCTCAGAAGTCCGCTGCCCCGGCGGGGCGGGTCCCCCGTGTTGCTCCTAGAACCGCCGCATGCGGTGGCTTGACAAGTCGAGGATGTCGGGCACGCGGCTGTGGTGTGCGACGCAAGAAGCGGAAGCTGCTTGGGGGAGAACTTACAAGGGGGGTGGCGCGGCGCACTAGACGATCCTTGCCTTGCAAAAAGCAGCCCGCCGAGGTGACGGCGATCACCCCCATACTGCCGGCTGTTCGCTGACTGGTTTGCGATTCGGCGGGTGCCATTCCGGTTGGCTTTAGCGGCGCCGATAGGCATCGCGGCGATGGCCAACACGGACCACCTGAATCACCAGGCGGGCGTCGATGACCTCGTACAGGATGCGGTAATCGCCAACGCGCACCCTGTACACGGCCTCCTCGCCGACCAGAGCGACACAGCCAGGGGGCCGCGGCTCGTCGGCCAACAGATCAATCGCTGCTCGAACCCGGTGTTGTTCCTTGCGTGGCAGCCGTGCGATCGACTTGACCGCCCTGCGGGCGATCTCGACGGTGTAGCGGCTCACTCGAGTCCCAGCGCAGCCTTGACCTCATCCCAGGGCACGTAGTCGTCGTCGGCTCGCGCTGCATCGAGTTCGCGGCGATCCTCGACTTCATCTGCGCTGTCGACGAGCCGGTCGAAGGCGTCGCAATCCAAGATCACGGCGACCCGGCGCCCGCGCCGCGTCACCGAGATCGGCTCCCCCGACCGGCGAGACTCCTCGATCACTTGGGCCAGCCGGTTTCGTGCCTCGCTGACTGCCACCTCGTGCATGTACGAATCGTACACTCTGATGGCGGCGCGGCAACCTAACTCGGTGGAGTCGCGACCACGGACGCTGCGGGAAAGGGAACGCTCCTCTCACGGAAGCTGCTTCGGAGAGACCGGGGTCGTACCGCCAGATGCCATCCCACTAGATGCTCGTTGTGGAGTCAGGATCCTGACTGGATCAGCATGACGCCAGCGGGATTCAGCGCTATGCGGCAGCGCTGACCTGTGGTGAGGTTGGCCGGCGCGTAGCCGTTGAGCGGCGGCGCGCCGGGGACTTCGAAGGTTGCCATGGTGCGGTCGCCGGCCACGCGCACGTCACTCACAACAGCTCCGATGCCTGACGGCCCGCCGGGGCCCACTGCGTCAGGGCGAATCAACAGACAGGTCTCGCCGGATTCAGTATCGGGCCGGCCGGAACGCGCCTGTGTGCCCGCGGCCGGGATGGTCGCAGATCTGCTGTCGGAGGCGACGGCCTCGAGACTCAAGGGGCCCCAGGGAGTGTCGATCTCCATGCCGGTGCGCATGCTGTCCGCCGCGCCGCGCACCTCTCCCCCGCCAGCACTAGGACCTGCTGTCCCCTCTGGGAGCCCCCCGGCGCCGGGATGCCACACGGTCCCGAGACCGAGAAACGTGGCGGTCCAGGCGTCCCGGGGATCGTTCTGGAGCTGTTGCGGGGTGGCGGTGCGGTGGATGCGCCCCTTGCGCATGAGGGCAACCCTGTCGGCGATGGCGAAAGCCTCGGCGTGGTCGTGGGTGACGTGCACGGCGGTCTGGCCCAACGCGGCGAGGATGCGCCGGACATCGCCCACCAGGCGGTCGTGCAGCGGGCGATCGAGGGCCGCGAACGGCTCGTCGGCAAGCAGCAGCCTCGGCTCGGGGGCCAAGGCCCGTGCCAGGGCCACGCGCTGGGCCTCTCCACCTGAGAGTGTGGCTACACCGCGGCGCTCGTAACCCGCCAGACCCACCATCTCCAGTACCTCGTCTACGCGGCGGTGACGCTCGGCTGCGGGGATGCCCTGCATGCGCAGCCCGAACCCCACGTTGGCACCCACGTTGCGGTGCGGCAGCAGGGCGTGATCCTGGAAGACCATGCCGAAGCGACGCCGGTGGGTGGCGACGGGGCGCAAGTCCTCCCCCGCCCAGTGCACCGACCCGGCATCGGGTGCCAGCAATCCGGCCACGGTCCGCAGCAGTGTCGTCTTCCCGCAGCCGCTGGGTCCCAGGAGGGCGAGGATCTCGCCGCGGCGCACCGAGAGGTCGAGGCCGGTCAGGATGCCCTTGCCGCCGAGGCTCACGGCCAGGCCTGCGATCTCGAGCCCCTCTCCCCCACCGGCGTTGTGCCTGGTGCGACGCTGATCGCCGGCTGCGCCCCGTGCTCCACCGCTGTTGGCCGGGGCTTCGCGATCGTCCCCGCCGATGGCGTGCTCGCTCATCTCAGAAGTCCGCTGCCCCGGCGGGACGCAAACGGTCGATCAGGAGCACAGCACCGGCGGTCATGACCAGCAGTATCACGCTCATGGCCATGGCCTGCCCGAAAGCCGCCTCCCCCGGGCGACCGAGCAGTCGAAAGATGGCGATGGGCACTGTGGGCCGCTCCGGGCGGACCACGAAGGCGGTGGCGCCGAACTCCCCCAGTGACACCGCGAACGCGAAGCCCGCCCCCACGGCCAGGCCGCGCAACGCCAGGGGCAGGTCGACCTCGCGCCGGACACGCGCCGGTCTGGCGCCCAGCGTCGCTGCGGCCTCGCGCAGGCGCGGGCTCACGGCCGCCAGCGCCGGCGTCACGGAGCGGATCACGAACGGCATCCCGATCAGCGCGTGCGCGATCGGGACCAACCACCACGAAAGGCGCAGGTCGAGCGGCGGGCGGTCCAGCACGAGCAGCATCCCGAACCCCAGGATTACCGCGGAGGTACCCAGCGGCACCAGGAAGGCGCCCTCCAGAGCCGCCGCACCGCGGTTGCGACGCCCGGTGACGGCGGCCGCGACCAGTAGGCCACCGACAGTTGCGATCCCCATCGCCGTGGCCGCGAACTCCAGCGAGTGTCGAATCGCCGACAGGGGTGAAACGAACAGAGCCTGCAGGCGCTCACCGCCGGTGGCCAGGCGCCGGTAGTTATCGAGTGTGTAGGCACCGCCGCTGCGCAGCGACCGCTCCACCAGCCCTGCGAGCGGCAGCCCCACCACGAGAGCCGCCACGCCGAGCGTGCCACCCAGCAGCAGGCGGTCGCCGCGACCTCGCGGGCTCCGGGCGCCGTCGGTGAGAAGGCGTTCGGGAACGTGCCGGCGCTGCTGCCACACGGTCGCTCCCACCACGAGCACAAGCACGCACAGCAACTGCAGGAGTGCCAGAGCGGCGGCCGTATCGAATTCGAGACGCGCCACGGCGAACCGCCAGATCTCGGTGTCCAAGGTTGCCCGCCGCGGGCCGCCGAGGATGAGGATCACGCCGAAGGAGGTGAAGTTGAAGAGGAAGACGATGGCGCTCACCGCACCGATCGCCGGGGCCAGGCGCGGCAGCGTGACGAGGCTGAACACCCGCAGACGATTGGCGCCCAGCACCGCCGCGGCCTGCTCGGGAGCCGGGTCCAGGTGCGACCAGAAAGCCCCCACCGAGCGGGCGATGACGGCGTAGTTGAAGAACACGTGGGCCGCCAGGATGGCCCAGACCGTGTGGTGGAACCGATCGGTCAGGCCGAAGCGGTCCATGAGCGAGACAAATGCGGCGGCCACCACCACCGTGGGCAGAACGAACGGCACGACCAGCAAGGCGTGCACGACGCTCCGACCCCGGAAGCGCAAGCGCGCCAGCACCGCCGCTGTTGGCAGCGCCGCGGCCAGGCAGAGTCCCGTAGAGGCCAGGGCCTGCCATGTCGTGAACCACAGCACGTCGCTCGTGATCGGGTTGCGCCATACTTCCAGCAGCGTCCCGGCGTCGACGGTTCGGACCAGAACCCCTCCCAGGGGGTACAGGAAGAAGACGCCGATGAAGGCCGCCGGCAGCGCAGCCAGCGCGACTGGCGCGGCCCGGCGGCCACGACTCAGAGGCGACACTCCGGGCGAAACCCGCAGTGGGTCAGCCGTCCTTACCGCAGGACGATCTCCACCCAGCGTCGGGTCCAGTTGTCACGCTCGGCGGCGATGAGGGCAGGGTCGAGGCTGAGCGGCTGATCCACCGCTACGGCATGCTCGGCGAACACCGCGGGTACCTGGGCGGTACTGCTGGCTGGGAACACGAACATGTTGAGCGGGATGTCCTCCTGGAATGTGTCGGAGAGCATGAAGTCCACGAAGGCCTGCGCCCCCTGGAGGTCCGATGTTCCCGCGAGGATGCCGGCGAACTCGATCTGACGAAAGCAGCCATCGGTCAGCACGCCGGTGGGCGGTGTGTCCGTCGGCGGGTCGGCGTAGATCACCTCGGCCACCGGACTCGTGGCGTAGGAAGTGACAAGGGCACGGTCGCCGCCCCCGGCCACGAACTCCCCGAAGTACGCCTCGCTCCAGCCGGCGGTGACGGACACTCCCCCGTCGCGCAGGCCGGCCCAGTAATCCTCCCAGCCGTCGGTACCGAAGGCCGCCACCGTGGCCAGCAGGAACGCCAGTCCCGGCGACGAGGTCTCGGGGTTCTGCGTGACGAAGGAACTCGCGTGACGGGGATCGGCCAGATCCTCGAGGGTTTCCGGCGGCGGCCCGTCGGTGGCGTCGATCCAGTAGTTCACGCACACGTCGCCATAGTTGATGGGGGTGACGCGGTGCTCGGCGTCGAGTTGCAGCTCGGCCGGAACGGCGTCGACCGCAGGCGACCGGTAAGGGATGAAGAGATCCTCGTCCAGCGCGCGCTGCAGGAAGGTGTTGTCGATGCCGTACACCACGTCGGCGATGGGGTTGTCCTTCGTCAGGATGACCTGGCTCAACAGCGACCCGGTGTCCTCGCCGGTGAGCAGGCTCACCGTGATCCCCGTGCTCTCCTCGAACGACTCGATGATGCCCTCGGAGACGGCGAAGGAGTCATGCGTGACGACTGTGATCTCCCCCGGCTCCGCCGACGGAGGAGCCGGTGTGGGTGCCGGTTCGGGGGCCGGCGAAGGTTCAGACGGTGGCGGTGGCTCGGGTGCGGGCGTCGGTTCGGGTTCGGGCCGTGGCTCCGGTGCCGGTGCCGGAGCCGGAGCAGCGGTTGGTTCGGCTGCTGTGGGCGAACCGGGGTCATCGCCGCACCCGGCGATGAGGAGGACCGCCAAGGCGAGCGAACTCAGAAAAATGCGGTGATGGCGAGATGGCCGCGGCGTGTGCATGGCTTCCCTCCGCTGGCATTACCCAGATCAGGTTCGGCGGGTCGGCGAGTCCCCTCGCCCTCTCAGCCCGATTCCTCGAGCTCCCCGATTGCACCGATCACTCTACATCCAGCCGTGAGCAGGCTGCAAAGTTGGGCCCAACCAGCTGGCGATCCTTCCGCCGGACAGCGGGGCAAGTCCCGTTCCACGGCACCTCTCTCGGTCTCGGGGCGTCTGTTGTCCAAACGCTCAGCTAGGTTTTAGGGCGTGTCGCACCGCCTCGACGTCCTGTTGACGAGCCGCCGCTCCGATGGCACCTGGACATGGCGCGCTGCCGGAGCGCGCCAGCCGAAGGGGTTGCTGGAGCCCGAGTTGCTGCCGGCCGGGGCTGCTGTGGGTGACGTTCTCCGGGTTGAGGCCGAGGTGAGCGTCGACGGCATTTCGGTGCGCCAGGTGCTGCCCGCCAAGGCGGACAAGCCCGTGGCCCCCCGTGTCGAGCACCTCGGCACGCAGCGCTTCACAGAAGGGGTGACGGGTCCCGCCCGACTCGCCCGCGACGGGGACGACCGCACTGACCGTCGGGGCGGGCGACGTGGCGATGGTGGCCGCCCACGCCGTGAAGGAGGGGGAGGCGGCCGCGGCCGTCGTGAGGACGGGCGTCCTCAACGCTCGGGGTCGGGCCATCGAGGCGAACGGAGGGACGGGCCACAGCGGGCACCGCGCCTGCGATCTGACAGCAAGCACCGTGACGCCTGGATGGCCACGCTGGCGCCTGAACAGCGGGCGATTGCGGAACGGCTTGCGAACGAGGGAATCCGCGCGGTCCGCCAAGCCACCCAGGAGGAGAGTGAGAGCGCCGCCGGCGGGGAGGTGCCGGGCTCTGGTGCGACGGCCGAGGCGCGCCTCGCGGCCGTGGAGAGCCTGTTCTCGGACTTGCGTGCTGCCGACTGGCAGGATCGAGCCGAGGCGGCTCGTGGCGTCAGCGACGAGGTGGATCTGCGGGACCTGCGGTCGGTGGTGGCAGGAACGCCTCAGCACATCGCTGACGAGGAGACTCGCGACCTCGCCGACGAGTTGCGCCGGAACCTGGCCGCGCGGGTCGACCGCGAGCACTCGGCTTGGATCGCCGACCTCGGTTCGCTGCTCAGGAAGGGCCGCGGGATCACCGCGTTGAGAGTCAGCCAGCGCCCGCCGAAGACGGGCACACCCCTTCCGGAGAGCCTGGCGGGAACCCTGCAAGAGTCGGCGGCGTCTCAACTGAACGAGGACGCCGAGGACGACTTGTGGGTGCGCATGCTGGAGGCGGCAGCGCAGTCACCGATCCGCCTGGTGCTGGTTGCGGCGAGCCTCCCCGCGGAACCGTCCGAGCGCCTGCTGCGCACGGTCCGGCGTTTCGGCGACCGCCTGCCGGCGCTGCGAGCCCAGTTTGCGGACCATCTCGAACTTCCGGCCGAATCGGAGCCTCCCGGCGCACTCAAGCCTCCTGCCGAGCCCGAGGTACTTGAGTCCGTCGAGCCTCCTGCCGAGCCCGAGGTACCTGAGTCCGTCGAGCCTCCTGCCGAGCCCGAGGTACCTGAGTCCGTCGAGCCTCCTGCCGAGCCCGAGGTACCTGGCGATGCTGCAGCCGCGGCGCCGGTGGAATCCACCGCAGATGCTCCCCCGACCGCAGTGCCGGATGACACCGGAGAAGAGGCTGCGGGCGCTGCGGATCCCTCAGTCGATGACGTCCCGGACGCCGATGTGGCGCAGGAAGTCCCCCAGCCCACTGGTGAGGTCGAGGTCGTCTAGCTCGGAGAGCGGCACCCAGCGGGCCTCGGCGGCGTCGTCGCCGGCCACTGGCGGGCTCTCACTGCGAACCGTGACCCAGAAGTCGGCGATGACGTAGTGGTAGTCCTCGCCGATGCGCTCGACCCAGTCGGCGAGCCCGTCGCAGGTGACCTCCAGCCCGGTCTCCTCGGCCACTTCCCGCACGACCGCGGCGGCCAGCGTCTCACCCCACTCCACCCGTCCGCCGGGGACCGACCACCGCCCGAGAGCGGGTGCGTGCCCTCGCCTGACGAGCAGCAGGCACCCGTCCCGGACCGCAACCGCACCGACGCACATCTCCGGGCGCATCAGTCCGGAGTCACCTCGGGTGCCGGCGCGAGCCGGCGATAGACCTGCAGAGCGCGGGCGGTGAGTCCGAACCGCTCGAAGAAGTTCTTCGTCACCCGGTCGCCCGGCAGGGCGATCGAATCCACGCCGTCCGCGCCGGCGGCGGAGGCCCACGCGAGGACCTCTTCCATCAGCGCTTCCCCGAGGCCGACACCCCGAGCCTCGGGCAGCACGTAGAGCGCTTCAACGGTGGCGAGCGAGGTGCCGTCGGTAAGGCTCAGCAGCCGGCTCGCGGCGAAGCCCATCGCAACACCGTCCAGGTTGCCCATCCAGAATTGCCGTCCGCCGTCGTCCAGAGCGCTGCGGACGCCGGCGGCGTCGAACTCCTCCGGATAGCGGATCGCCAGAAGCATGGCGCCGCCCCGCTGGGTGGCCTTCTCAGTCCTCGCCGCGTTGGCGAGTGCCGCAAGCGACGCGCTGTCGGCGCCCGTGGCGGCGGTGACGGTGACGTTCAGGGGCCCAACCTGTCCAGCGACGGGCAGATCTCCTCGCCGGAGGGGCAGCGAGGATCCTTCCGGCTGCCCAGCTGGCTCTTCGATATGAGCAGGAAGCACCCCTCGCAGAGCCATTCGTCGCCGCGTCGCGGTGTCACCGAGCCGAGCATCTCCGCCGGCTGGCCGGTGTCGGTTTCGTCGGCGTCGTCCTCGTCGGCGAGGTCGTCCCCCGCGGCGATGCGGTCGCGCAGGATGGTGTTGAGGTCGTCCTCGAGATTGTCCGCGTCGACCTCGTCCTCGTCCTCCCCGTCGCTCGTGACCGGTCGTTTGGGAGCGCTCTCGGGCTCCTCTGCCTCGTCCGCCTCGTCCGCCTCGTCGACTTCGGCGTCGTCGCCGAGAACTTCCTCCTCGGCGTCTAGCTCGTCATCGAACGCGGGATCGAAGGCGCCGTCTGCATCGTCCTCGGGATCAATGTCGAGCCCGGTCAAATTGTCATCATCAGACATGGGTCTCTCCGGCTGCGTGGGACGCTGCTGAACACCTGAGAAGGCGGATCATAGAGGTGCGCGGGACCGAATGCGGCGGAGCTGAATCCGCGATTGTGGCGCGAGGCGCCGAGTTAGACGGCGCTGCGGCGACGCGTCGCCGCGCGGCGCTCGGAAGCGAGTCGTTCCAATTCGGGCTCGCTTGAGCGGTTCGCGAAGCGCATCATCCCGGCAATGGCCCGATGTCCGGCGGTGGTCTCGATGAGGCGGTGCATCTCCTGGGCAACGTGCCGGTAGGCGGGGTGACCTTGGGTGCTGCTGCGCAACTCGATCAAGTGCATGGCCTCCCGGGCGTTCATCTGCATGACGAAGCGGATGCGGTAGGCCAGCGCCACGGCGTAGGGAGCCTGTTCGGGAAAGTGCTCCACCAAAGTGTCGTGCAGGTCGGCGCTCCGCGCCATGGTTTCGGTGAACAGCTCTGCGAGTCCTGCCGCCTCAACCGCCTCCGGCAGGGTGTAGCCGTGGGTCGGTGTGAGCCGCTGCCACTCGATTGTCAGCATGCGATGGCGCTGCAGATCGCGAAACGCGCCGTAGTCGCATAGCACGTCGAACCGATAGGAGGGCGTTTCGAGGGCGCGACCCGGCTTGTGCCGCCTGTTGCCGCGCTCCCCGGTGTAGGTGCGCAGCACGTTCAGCCGGTCATCGGAGGACATGTCCACCACTCGGGCGCGCAACTCCTCCTCCGGCAGGTCAACATGGGAGTAGAGGGCGCTGGCCACCAACTTAACTTCCGCATCGGGGTCGAAATCCACGAGCGTCACAGCCGGCGTCTCGGCGTACCCGCCGCCGGCCCCGCCGACGAGGCCTTCCGCCAATTCCGCCATGGCCTCCTGTGTCCCGCGCAGGTAGCGACTCCACGCCACTCCCCTGTCCTCGATGTCCACGCGCTTGAGGAACGACGGGATGACCTTCCGCAGCTCGGTCAGCATCATGGCGGCGTAGGTGCGGACTTCGGGCAGCGGGTGCGCCCGCATGCGCAGTAGCAGGTTCTCGTAACCCTGCCCGCTGCCGTAGATACCAACGTTGGACAGCGAGGCGGCGGGCAGCATCCCTCGGACGGCGTCAAATGACTTGGCTCGAATGGCCTGGCGATGAACGAAGTCCGAGTCCCCCGGTGACTTCGGGAACTGCCGGCGGAAGTGCTCGTTCATGATCGGCAGGGTGGCGGCGTAGGACTCGAACATGCCGTCGAGGTCGGCCACGTAGCGGGCGCCGTGGGTTGAGCGCAGGATGTCCGGATCGCGGTAGTACCGGTAGCGGCCGCCGAGGCGCGCGTCGTAGGCGATGTACCGGGTCGACTGCTCCAGGTACGACATGAGCCTGCCCCACTCGAGCACCTTGGTCAGAATGTTGGAGGCCTGCTCGCAGGCCAGGTGCACCCCGCCGAGCTGTGCCACGGAGTCATCGCCGTAGTCGAAGAACACCCTGTCGTAGAGCTCCTCCGCGCGCCGCAGACCAATGGTGGCGTCCACGCCGAGATCCCCGCTGACGTCGAGTTCCCCCACGAACTCGTCCAGGAACAGGCGTCGCAGGCTCTTGGCCGACCGCGAGTAGCGGGCGAACAGCGCTCCCTTGACCACCTCCGGGAGGTTCACCAGGGCGAAGACTGGCTGGTCGAGGTTGGTGAAGTAGCGCCGCAGGATCTCGGTCTCGGCGCTGGTGAAATTCTCCGCGACGTACATCGCCCGTCGCCGCCGCCCGCTCCCGTCGCCCTGTCAGCTCGCCGCCGGGGGGGCGGGAGTGCCGCCGGCGAAGTCGGCGGCCACCGCGGCGCGGATCGACTGGTCACCCCAGTAGTCGATCGCCACCGCGGCAAGTGTCTTGGCGCCGTCGATCACGCCGCGGTCGCCGCTGGCGCTCCGGGCGTAGTCGGCGAAGGATTCGGTGTGGATGGCCACGTCCGGTGGCGCGACCGCAATCATGGGATGGATCGAGGGAACCAGTTGGCTGACGTTGCCCATGTCGGTGCTGCCGATCACCGTGCGTCCCGGAGCAGGTGGCTGCGGGTGCCGGCCGAGGCTTGCCACATTTGCGCGCCAGAGTTCGACGAGCGGCCCGTTGCTTCGCACCTCCTGGAATAAGAAGGTGGCCCACTCCAACTCGACGTCGACTCCGGCGGCGGCGGCCCCGCCGGTCAGGCAGGATTCCAGGCGCTCCTTCAACACCTCCAGCCGGGCGGTTGTGGGCGATCGGGCGTACCAGTGGGCCTCGGCGTAGGCAGGGACGATGTTGGGCTTCTGCCCCCCATCGAGGAAGATACCGTGCAGGCGCTCGTCGGTCCCGATGTGTTGTCGCAGGGCCGCCGCGGCCACGTACCCGAGCACCGCGCCGTCCAGAGCGTTGCGCCCGGCGTCCGGGGCGGCCGCCGCGTGGGCGGCGTGGCCGTGGTAGCGGGCGAACAACTGCTGCACGGCCAGGGTCTGCATCTCCGCGAGTTCCAGACCGGCGGGGTGCAGCATGATCGCGGCGTCGACGCCTTCGAGTGCACCACCGTCGATGAGGCGCACCTTGCCGCCGCCGCCCTCCTCGGCGGGCGTGCCCAGGATCAGCAGGCGTCCCCCCAGTTCCTCGACGACCTCAGCCGCCGCCAACCCCGCGCCGAGACCGGATGCGGCGATGATGTTGTGCCCGCAGGCGTGACCGATGCCCGGCAGCGCGTCGTACTCGCACAGGATCGCCACGAGTGGTCCGGTCTCCCCGGCGCGCGCGGCGAAGGCAGTCTCCACCCCGTAGGCCTGTCGCTGTACCGCCAGGCCGGCGCCCTCGGCGGCATCGGCGAGGAGATCGTGGGCGAAATACTCCTCGAACCCCAATTCGGGGTTCTCGTGAATGCGATGAGAGATGTCGAGCAACTGTTCAGCCCGGGCCTCGACCGCCGCCGCCGCACGGGCCTTGGGGTCGGCCGTTGCGGACGAACTCTGGGGCACGGAGCGAATCTACCACCCGCCGTCGCGGGGTCTTCGGATTGATCTGCGCCTACACGACCACCCTCAGGGCGTCTGCCTCGACCCGGACGGTGAGCGTCCGCGCCACCCCGGCGGCCACGCCGTCCAGCAGGACCGGCACGGGCCGCTCGAAGGAGGTGCTGAACGAAGCGAGCCGACTCGTGGCGATGTCGGGGTGCGGAACGTGCGTGCCCGACGGGAGGCGCCGCCACGCTCCCAGCCGCTGTCGCAGGGGTGGATCAGCATCGCTGATGTCGAGCAGGCCGTCGCCGGGGTGGGCGCGCGGGCCGAGGTTCCAGCGCCCAACAAACGCGGCGTTCATGACGACCAGGACGCGGCCACCCAGCCAGGTGTGCCGGGCGATCAGGTGCGCCGTGAACCAGTGGATCCGCCCGTCGAGGAGCACGGAACCCAGGTCACAGGTCAAGACGCTCCCGCCCCCTCGCAAGCGGGCGACATCGCCGCTCCCGCCCAGCGTGCGGCAGAGGTCCCCGCCGGCGAGGCCGAGAGTCGGCAGCGGATCGCCACGCCGGCGTGCGTCCTCCACGACGCGCCGAGCCTCGGCGTCGCTGGTGACGATCACGCCGCCGTCGGGCAGTTCCCCGGGAGATCCCCAGTTGCCGCCGCGGCGGATTCCCATGCCGGAGACTCGTGAGCGTCCGTCGTGGCCCGGTCGCGGGCGGGCCCTCAGCCCGCCGCGTCCAGAGCGGAGGCGGCTACGACGCCGCGGAACATCCCCTTGGCGACCTCGCGGGCAGTTGCCGATGTCGCCGGCTCCGGCGCCACCCGCCCGACCTGGCGCGCCAGGTCGCAGATGAGTTTCACGTTCCGCACGAAATCACCCGGGGTGGTGTCGTCGTCGAGCACGCGTGCCAGACCCGCTCCAGCTGTCCAGGCGTAGGCGGCCGTCGCGAAACCCCCGTCGGGCGGGCGGGTGCGAGGACGGCCCAGACAGGCCGTCTCGATGGCGGCGAGCGAGTCGTGCAACTCGCCGAGCCGGGCCCAGTTACCGCGCAACGCCGCCGTCGGCCAGCGCGGCTCCACGGGAACGTCACCACCTCGGCGCTCGAAGGTGCAGCAGGCCAGGAGCGCCGCGAACGACGGCTCGTCGAGGCCGTCGAAGTGCCCGCCCATGAGGGACTCGGTCACGAGGAGATCGCGTTCGTGGTAGATCCCGGCCAGGCGCCGACCGCTGTCCGCGAGCGCCCAGCCGTCCAGGTGGCCGCGTCGGCGCAGCACCTCGGTCAGTTCGTCGAACTCGGTGGCCAGCGTGTCCTTCTTGCTTCTCAGCTTGTTGCGGAGATCGTCCACCCGGCGCGTGACGCGGCGAAGCCGCCGTTGTGCGTCGTGACCTCCCCGCCGGCGTGCCGCGGCGTTGGCTTCGGCCAGCATCCGGCGGCCCTCGGTCAGTTGCTGTTCCAGTACGACCACCTCGCGGTCGGACTGGTACTGCGCCAGAGAGCGTCCCAAGATGCTCCGGGCCTCGTCCGGCGGCAGACGCGCGATGAGGTTCACCACCATGTTGTACGTGGGACGGAACGCCGAGACCAGCGTGAACGTCCGGCTGCTCACGAGTCCCGCGACATCTCCGAACCGCAACCGAGGGCTCCAGAGCACCACGGCGTACCCCTGGTCGTCGATCCCGCGCCGGCCGGCGCGCCCGGTCAGTTGCGTGTAGCTCGAGGGAGTGAGCAACTCGTGGCCCTCCCCTGAGAACTTGGTGAGCCTCTCGATCACCACCGTGCGCGCCGGCATGTTGAGACCGAGCGACAGTGTCTCGGTGGCAAACACCACCTTGATGAGCCCGCGGATGAAGCATGCCTCGGTCGCCTCCTTGAACGGGGGCAACATGCCGGCGTGGTGTGCGGCCACGCCGTTGAGCAACTGTGCCAGCCAGGCCTCGTAGCCGACGGCGCGACGGTCCCTGTGGCTCAGTGGCGCGATATGGGGCTCGACGACCTCGGCGATCTGGCGGCGCTCGGCAGGGGCGGTCAACTCCAGAGGTGCCCTGGCGATCAGACGGGCGGCGTCGTCGCAGGCCGCCCGGCTGAAGATGAAATAGATGGCGGGCAGCATCCGGCGACGCGACAGTGACTCGATGACCGCCACCCTGTCCGGGGCGCGCCAGCGGCGCCCGCCGGCGCCTCGTGCTCCGCGGCGCGCCCGACGGTCGCGATCGAGGCGCTCCCCTTCGGGGTTCGGGCGGTCCCCCACGAGCACCGGCAGGAATCGCAGGTTCGCCCGCTCGTTCTCCCCGAAGCACAGCAGGCTGTCGAGGTTCACCGGCCGTCGTGTCTCGATGACGGCCCGAACCGCACCCCGCAATTCGGCGATCCACGAGCGGATCTCCTCGACGTTGGAGACGGTGGCCGAGAGGCAGACGAATCGCACCGCCTGCGGTGCGTGGATGATGATCTCCTCCCAGACCGGACCGCGGTAGGGATCCTGCAGGTAGTGCACCTCGTCGAGGATGACCCAGCCCAGCTCGCGAAGGTCCGGGGAGTCGGCGTAGATCATGTTGCGCAGCACTTCGGTGGTCATCACCACCACAGGAGCTGCGGGGTTGATGGCGTTGTCGCCCGTGAGCAGCCCTACAGCCTCCGGACCGTGCTCGGCCACCAGGTCGGAATACTTCTGGTTGGACAGCGCCTTGATGGGAGCGGTGTAGAAGACCCGCTTCCCCTCGGCGAGCGCCACCCGCACGGCGTGGGTGGCCACGACCGTCTTTCCAGCGCCGGTGGGCGCGGCGACGATCACCGATGAGGCGTCGTCGATCGCCTCGATCGCCTCGATCTGGAAGCGATCAAGCTGGAAGGGATAGACCCGCGCCACGGTCTTGGCGTCGGTGGTGGTCACGAGACGCCGCTCGGGGATGGATCGACCGGTGTGGTGGGGAGGCTCTCGGCGGCCTCCTCGCGTTTCTTCCGTCGTCGCCGCAGAACCCCGAAGAGGATCGACAGTTCGTAGAACACATACATGGGTCCCGAGAGGGCCAGGAGCGTGAACGGATCACCGGTGGGAGTGATCACGGCGCCGACGACCACGATGCCCACCACGGCCCAGGGGCGGATGCGTTGCAGCGTGCTGGTGGGGATGAAACCGGCGATCTGGCCGAAAATCAGGACGATCGGGAACTCGAAGCCCAAGCCGAAAGCCAGAGCCATCTTCACGACGAACGAGATGTAGCGGCGTGGCGAGAAGAAGCTGACGAGGTCGTCGCCACCGATAGTCGCCAGGAATTCGAGGGCGCGGGGGATGGTCCAGAAGGCCAGTGACACACCACCGGCGAACAGCAGCATGGCCAGCACGACGAACGCCAGGGTCCCTCGGCGCTCGCGGGGGTAGAGAGCGGGTGTGATGAAGCGCCAGGCCTGCCATAGGAGGATGGGCATCGCCAGCGCCACGCCGCCATAGCCGGCCACGCTGACGCGCACGGAGAACGGTTCGAGGGGATCGAGGACGAGGAGGCGGCAGCTTCCGGGGGCGTCGAGCCCCGCGGCGCCGGGCGGGACGACGTTGCAGTAGGGCGCCACCAGGAAGTCCAGGATCTGCGGGTAGAAGATCCAGCAGACGACGAAGCCACAGGCGAGGGCGACCAGGGAGATGATCAGCCGGCGGCGCAATTCGGTGAGATGCTCGATGAGCGTCATCCGCCCCGCCGAAGAGACCTCGGGTCCGTCGAGGTCGCTCATTGAGCGTCGTGGTGATCGGGTCCGAGCTCGGATGGAGTTGAGGGGGCCTCGTCGGGTTCTTCGTCGGGTTCTTCGTCGGATGCGGCTGGTTTGTCGCGTTCGGTGGGGGTGGCGGCCTCGGGCGACGGAGCGGGCGCCTCGCTGCGGCCCCGCTCGCGGGCGAGCGCCTCGAGCGGGGCATCCGCAGCGGCCTGCATCTCCTGCTGGAACTTCGTGACGATCTGCCGGGTCTTCGCCAGGATTCGTCCCATGGCGCGCGCCGTACCCGGGAGTCGGCTCGGACCGAGGACGACCAGGGCGATCACGAGGATCACCAGTACTTCACCCGGCCCGACGTTCAGCACGCGGTCAGCCTATCTCTGGGCCACAATCGGGCCGGTTGAAGGCAGACTGAGAGCATGGCTCCGCGGCTTGCGGCCCTCGTGTCGCGTCCCATCGGTTTCGCTCATCGAGGCGGCATGGCCGATTCCGCGGAGAATTCCCTGGACGCCTTCGAGTCCGCCCTGGCACGAGGCGCCACCGGGCTGGAGAGCGACGCGCGGCTCACCGCCGACGGCTCGGTGGTTCTGCACCACGACAGTCGTTTCCGCCCTCCCCTTCCCCGCCTCGGACGCCGGAAGGTGCGCAAGGCAAGCCGCGCGGACATGCCCCCGGGCGTGCTAACGCCGGAGGAACTCTACGAATCCTGCGGCACCGGTTTCGAGTTCTCGGTGGACATCAAGGATCCAGAGGCGGCGCCGGGAGTCGTGGCGGCGGCTGACGGTGCCGGGATGGAGGCTCGCGGACGCCTCTGGCTCTGCTCGACATCGCTGTCGCTCCTCGAGGAGTGGCGAGGGCGCTGGAGCGAGGTGCACCTGGTGTTCTCGACGCGACGCCGCCGCATGGAGCACGGTCCGGAGCGCCTGGCGGCTCGACTGGCGCGAACGGGGATCGACGCCATCAACATGCCCCAGTTTGACTGGACCGGAGGGACCGTGGTGCTGTTCCACCGGTTCGGAGTGCAGGCCTTCGGTTGGGATGCCCAGCACGACCGGATCCTCGGCGAACTCCTCGATGCCGGAATCGACGCGGTCTACAGCAATCACGTCGACCGGATGATGACCGCCATCGCCCGCTACTACGACTAGCCGCGAACGATCCGCCGGTTGTCGCTCAGAGACCGCGGAGATCGCCCAAGGGCCAGAACTGGAATGCCGCGCTGCCGACGAGGTCGTCGCGGGGGACGGGCCCGAAGTTGCGGCTGTCGAAGGAGACGCCCCGGTTGTCGCCCAGGACGAACACGTGGCGCTCGGGGACCGTGCAGGCTCCGGCGCCGTCGAAGCCCTCCGTCGGGTCACAGTTCGGGATGGCGGAATGTACATGCGTCCCCGTGCCTGCGGCGAGGTAGGGCTCATTGAGCCACTTGTCACCGATCTTCACGAGACCCTCGTCGAAGTAGACCGTCTCGCCCTCCAGCGCCACGACCCGCTTGACCAGATCGCCGTCGGAGCGACCAAAGACGACGAGATCCCCCCGTGAGGGGTTATCGCTGAGTTTGCTGACGAGAATCCGATCACCGGGCGTCAGGGTCGGCTCCATCGAACCGGATTCCACGTGAAAGGCATGGGCGACGAACGACCGGATCACCAGGGACAGCACGATGGCGAGTGCCACGGTGACCACCCAGCCCGCCACGGTGCGCCAGGTACTGTGCGACTCCGCGAGGTGGTCACCGAAGTCCTCCTCGTAGTCGTCGTAGCGGTCCTCGTCGTACAGGTTCCCGGCCGACTCGGGGACCGCAGCCCGCGGGCGGCGACGCAGAGTCGTGGCCGGCGCGGGACTCGGCGGAGGCGCGGATGCCAGCATGGGATCCGCGCTGCGCCCCGCCGGAGTCGGTCCGGGTCGTGGAGGGCGGCGGCGGGGTGGCGGCGGGATCGCCGGCGGAACCTGGGTGCTGGGCGGTGGCTTCGGGGGCGCCGGCGGGGTGACCGGTGGCGGCTGGACAGCCGGCGACGTGGGCGCCCCCGGACCGACGCGGGGCGGCGCGGCCACTGGCGGTTTCTCCGGCTCCCGCGGCTCGGAGGGTGGCGCGGCTGACGGAGTGGCCGCAGGCGCTGAGGCGACCGGCGGCTCGAGGGCCGGCGTCTCGCCCGCGAACTCCGGATTCATCGACAGCCACTCGTCATCCATCGAAAGCAACTCGTCCAGCAGACCCGGAGGAGGCGCCGCCGGGGGGTCTGCTGCCGGAGCGGGCTCATCGCGCGGACGCGGCTGGGGAGCGGGTTGCGGTTCTGCGGGCTCTTGGGCACTCGGCGGAGGTTCCGGCGCCGGTTCGGGCACATCCGGCTCCGGCGAGGGTGCAGGCTCCACATCAGGTCCCGCGGGCATCGGACGGCTGGTCAACTGATCGAGGATGTGATCGACCCATCCCGCGTCGGTCGGGTCCGGCTCCCGCGGTGATTCCCCCGGAGGTTGCTGCGTCATCGGCCACCAACCGTAACCGACCGCACCGGCCGTCCTGCGGCTATTTGTCGTAGCGAGCCAGGATTCGCCGCGCCGCTGCGCCGCCGGGATCCGCAGGTATTCCCGAGCTGTCGACGACCCGTGCGGCTGGACCGAGTCGCAGCAGCAGGCGCTCCAACCAGGCGATCCCTCCCACCTCGAGCCGGGCCACGCACGTGTCTCCGTCCCAGTCCCGCCGTGTCGTCGGGTGGTAGTCGAGCACCCAGTGCGCGGCCGGCTCCAGGGCCAGGTTCACCCACGGCGAATCGGCGGATGGCTCCCACACCAGCGCGGCAATCGGCCCCGGCGGTGGCACGAACGACTTGTCCGTCAACGCCGCCGCCGACACCCGGTCGACCCGGAAGGTGCGCTCGTGCCGGGCGAGCCGGCAGTAGGCCCGCACGTACCAGGCGCCCGCGAGGGCGAACGTGCGGTACGGCTCGATCACCCGATCGGTGACGGCGTCGCGGTCGTAGCTGTAGTACCGGATCGCTACCGCCCGGTGGCTCCCGCAACCTTCCTGCAGGGTTGCGAGCACCTCGGTGCCTCCGGCCCCCAGGTGCACCTCGAGCGCTTCGGTCGGGTTCACTCCCAGAACCTGCGCCAGCTTGGCGAGAGCGCGGTCCAAGACGCTGTCGCCGGTCACGCCGAGAAGGCTCGTGGCAGCCACGAGCAACGTGACCGCCTGCGGGGGGGTCAGCCGCAGCGGTCGGCGGAAAGAGTCGGCGAAGTTGATCTGGACCCAGCCGTCCTCGACATCGACCTCGATCAGAGCGTCGGGGGTGTAGGGAGGCACACCCACCATGAAGACCACGTGCTCCAGGTCACCGAGAAGCTCGTCGGCCGGATAGTCGAAGCGCTCGGTGATCTCGTCGAGATCGGCTCCGCTCCGGCCCGCCACCCATGGGATGAGCTGCAGGAGTCGCTGCATGCGCTCGGCCGAGTTGAGGGATCGGCGCCCAGGCCCTCCGGCCGCTGCCGGCGATCCTGAGGCGCCCTGCGGGGCGCGGGCCGAGTCGGGAGGACTCCGGCTGGGCCCGGGCGGACCCACTGCCGCCGATCGCGGCGCGGCGCACGCTCGGAGCCGCTCGAGGAGCTTGTCCCGTAGCTCCGGCGGGCCGAGAAGTTCGGCGTGGTCGAGCAGGCTGAGCACGAAATCCACAAGTGCATCGGGGTTGGCGACGGACACCTCGAGCCACACCGAACCGTCCGGGCGTCGCTCGTGGCGGAGCCCCTGGCCGGTCTGCGCCAGTGTCCAGTCGGCCACCTCGGCATCCACCTCGATCTGCGCGGCCGCAGCATCGGTGCCGATCTCCCAGGGAGGTCGATCGAGACTGCCGACGGGAGCGGGTCGGGGCTCGAATTCCCCCGGCTCCCCGACCGTCAGGTCCGCAACGCGGTCGAGGCGAAAGTGTCGCCAGGCACCGCGGTGCCGGTCGTGTCCACCCAGATACCAGTGGCCCCGGGTGAAGTGCAGGCGCACCGGTTCGACCGAGCGCCGTTCGTTGCGGTGCCGGAACGAGACCACGCTGCGCTCGCAGATCGCGCGGTACAGGACAACCAGGTTCTCGTCGGAGGGGATCACGGCGAGTTCGGCACCCGCATCACCGTCGGGTGGTAGCCCGCCCAGCGCCCAGAAGGCGGTGTCGGCGGACGATCCCTCGAGGCGGACCGCCTTCGCCGCGAGGTGCAGGGCGGCGCGCTCGTCCGCGTCGAGACCTGGATCGGTGAGGTAGTAGTCCTGGGGACGGATCCGGTAGCCCTCCACCGGCGGATCCGTCCCGGGGACGACTCCGACCGTGAACGGGATGCCCATCCGGCGCAACTCGCTCTTGTCCCTCTCGAACGTGCGCCGGAAGGCCTCCTTCCCGCTGGCGTAGCCGGCAACCTTGCTGTGGATCTCCGCTGCCGGCAGCAGGCGCTCGGTGGCCAGGAGAGCTGCGGTGAGGTTCAGGAGTCGCTCCAGCTTGGCGCTCGCCGGGGCGGTCACCGGGCTTGGTTCCCGCGGCTGCTCACAGCGATGCGATCAGCTTCTCGACCCGCTCGTCGTGCGACTTGAACGGGTCCTTGCACAGCACGGTGCGCTGTGCCTGGTCGTTCAGCTTCAGATGCACCCAGTCCACGGTGTAGTCGCGCTTTCGTTCCTTGGCGCGCCGCACGAACTCCCCGCGCAGCCGGGCGCGAGTGGTCTGCGGCGGCCGGCTCATCGCCTCGGTCACGTCGTTCTCGAGGCAGATCGACTCGACCATGTCCCGCTGTTGCATCTTGTAGAACAGTCCCCGCTGCCGGCTCACGTCGTGGTACTTGAGGTCCAGCAGTGCCAGCCGGGGGTCTTCCCAAGGGATCCCGTGGCGCTGGCGGTAGGCGTCGATCAGCCGGTATTTGATGACCCAGTCGCACTCGCGGTCAAGGCTCAGCGGATCCTCCTCAAGGCGCTCGAGACAGTACCCCCACATTTGCAGGGCGCGCTTCTGTTCGACACCCAGGTCGAATCGGGTGGAGAAGTCCTGAGCGCGTTCGAAGTACTCGAGCTGGATCTCCAGGGCGCTCAGCATCCGGCCGTTGGCAAGCCGCACGCGTCGCTGGCAGGTGAGGTCGTGGCTGATTTCCCGGATGGCTCGGATGGGGTTCTCGAGGGTCATGTCCCGCAGAACCACCCCCGGTTCCTCCAGCATCTGCAGCAGGATGCTGCACGCCCCGACCTTCAGGAAGGTGGCGTATTCGCTCATGTTGGAGTCCCCGACGATGACGTGCAGCCGGCGGAACAGTTCCGCGTTTGCGTGCGGTTCGTCGCGGGTGTTGATGATCGGCCGAGAGCGTGTCGTGGCGCTGGAGACACCCTCCCAGATGTGCTCCGCCCGCTGGCTTATGCAGTACTTGGCGCCGCGGGGGGTCAGAAGGATCTTTCCTGCGCCGGCGTAGATCTGGCGGGACACCAGGAAGGGAATGAGCACCTCGCTGTATTCCGCGAGTTCCTCACGCCTGGTGGTCAGGTAGTTCTCGTGGCACCCGTAGGAGTTGCCCGCCGAATCGGTGTTGTTCTTGAAGAGGTAGATCTCGCCGCGCATGCCGTCGGCATTGAGACGCTCCTGTGCATAGGCGACCTGCTGGTCGAGCACGAGTTCGCCGGCGCGATCGTGGGCCACCAGGTCGTAGAGGGAGTCGCACTCCGGGGTTGCGTACTCGGGGTGCGAACCCACGTCGAGGTACAGCCTGGCGCCGTTTGCCAGGAAGACATTGCTGCTCCGCCCCCACGACACGACCCGGCGGAACAGGTAGCGCGCCACTTCGTCGGGACTGAGGCGGCGCTGGCCCCCGAGGGCGAACGTGACTCCGTACTCGTTCTCGATCCCGTAGATGCGCCGTTGCACCGAGCGCCCCTAGTCTGCCGGTTCGGCATCCGACGCACGCTCGTGCACCGATGCCACATCGCCGAGCAGGCCGTCGATCTCGGCGATCTCGAGCCGGCGGAAGCAGCGCCGACCCAATGCGCGGTCGAGCACGGCCACCTCGAGATCGTCGGCGGTGAGGGTTCGCTCCTGCCCTGCGAGCGCGGCGACGGCGCACTGCAACGCCGGCGCGGCCTCCAGGCCCGACTCGTAGCAGCCTGCCAGGCGTTCGGAGATGGCATCGGCCTCGCCGCCGAGCACCGAGCAGCGGTTCTCGTCATTGACCGTTCCGTCGTAGAGGATGTGGAAGAGTTGCTCGCTGCCTGGCTCGCCGCCGATCTCCGCCACCAGAATCTCGACCTCCATGGGCTTCATCTCATGGGTGAAGATCTGCCCGAGTATCTGCGCGTACTGGTTGGCGAGACTGCGGGCGTCCACGTCCTGGCGGCTGTAGGCATAGCCCTTGAGGTCGGCGTGGCGAACACCGGCGATGCGCAACTGGTCGAACTCGTTGTACTTGCCCACACCCGCGAAAGCGATGCGGTCGTAGATCTCGCTGATCTTCCTCAGCGTGTTCGAGACGTTCTCGGCGCACAGGAGGATGCCGTCTCGGTACGTCAGCGCGACGAGGCTCTTGCCTCGGGCGATTCCCTTGCGCGCGTAGTCGGCCCGATCCTTCATGATCTGCTCGGGGGCGACGTAGAAGGGCATGTTCATGGTCGTTACTCGTTTCGCCGGCTGCGGCGGGCCTCTCGAGGCGCCGCGGGAGGGTCAGGACGCGCCACCGGCGCTCCGTTCGGCGTCCGGTGCGTCCGCCGCCACCCCGAGCGATGTGAGCAGCGAACGGAAACGCGCCTCGACGTGGCTGTCCTCGAGGCGCCGGTAACCGTCGCAGTCGATGTTGACCACGACCGGGAAGATCCCTCGTACGAGGTCGGGTCCGCCCGTGGCGGAGTCCTCGTCGGCGGCTTGGAAGAGCGCGGAGATGGCGAGATCGATGGCCGCCCCCGGTTCCAGGGCCGGCTGGAATCCGAGTTTCACGACGGTGCCGGCATGCAGGCTGCCGGATCCGCCGGCGGCGTAGTCCTGCTCCTCGAACCGTCCGCCGGTCACGTCGTACTGGAACAGCCGGCCGTAGCGGCGGCGCTCGTCCCAACCGGCGAACAGCGGCACGACGACGAGGCCCTGCAACGCGGAGGTCAGGTTCGCTCGCACCATCTGACTGAGTTGGTTGGCCTGCCCATCGAGGCTGAGCGGCTGTCCTTCGACCTTCTCGTAATGCTCCAGTTGCAACTGGAAGAGCTGGACCATCTCCATCGACGGCCCGGCTACGCCGGCAATGGCCACCCCGGCGTGGCGACCGGCGGGGAAGACCTTCTCGATGGTGCGATGGCTGATGAAGTTGCCCGCCGTTGCCCGGCGGTCGCCGGCCATCACCACACCGTTGCGGTGGCGGAGGGCCACGACGGTCGTGCCGTGTGAGACACCGGACAAGTTGACCTGCCCGGCGCCGCCAAATGTGGTGCTGCCGACCGGAGCCGTGGCGGCGAGCAGACCGGTGAAGCTCGGGCCGGGATCCTCGCCGATGCCGAACAGGGGAAGCCTCGGCAGCGGCGGGAGATTCATGTCACGAGGCTACTCGCCGCAACATCGCGAGCGTGCCGACCACGGCTCGGTTGTGGGCACGCCGGGCTCGGAGCGTTACTGCCCGCCCTTTTGGATGTAGGAGTTCACGAACTCCTCGGCATTCGTCTCCAGCACCTCGTCGATCTCGTCGAGGAGATCGTCCAACTCGGCTTTCAGACGGTCACCGGAACGGCGCTCGGCCGGTGCCTCGGTCACCGTTTCGTCCTCAGAACCCGACCGGGATGACTTCTGGATCCGCTCTTGTTCAGCCATGGCACTCGCCCTCACCCGTCACTGTTGCAGCCTTCCGATGAGGTCGGCCGGTGTCGGACACTCCTCGAACAACCTAGCCACATGATGATGGGTTCCGCGGGCGGGTTCCATCATGGGCACCCGTCGGAGGGTCTCGCCGCCCAGGTCGAAGACGACGGAATCCCAATTGGCAGCGACCACGTGCGACGCGAACTGCTGCAGGCAGCGACCGCGGAAGTAGGCACGCGTATCCGGGGGCGGGTTCTCGACGGCCCACAGCACCTCGTCCGTGCTCACCAGCCGCTCGAGACCGAGGCGGTCGGCCACGGACCTTTCTGGACGGAGGTCGTGATACTGCAGGTCCAACGCCTGGAGGCGGGGGTCTGTCCAACTGCAGGCGTTGCGTTCCCGGTAGGCGTCGAGCAGGCGATACTTCGCCACCCAGTCGACGGTTGTGGCCGGGGCCAGAGGATCGCCCTCCAGCTCGGTGAGCGCCGACTCCCAGCGATCGAGCACGTCGTTCGCCACGTCACCGCCCACCGCTGCGGTTCCGAAGTTGTCGCAGTACTTGCCGCAGCGCTCCAGGAGGTCCCATTGGATGTCCAGCGCCGTCGCGGTCGTACCGTCTGCCAGGCGGAGCGGATGGCCCAGGCTGAGATCGCAGCTGACGAGCCGGATCGCCTGCACCGGCGCGGCGAGGCACAGGTTGTCGGGGAAGAGATCCTGCTCGGTGAGGGCCAGGACCAGCGCCGTGGTACCGATCTTGAGGAAGGTCGCCACCTCGGAAAGATTTGCGTCGCCGACGATGACGTGCAGGCGCCGGTAGAGCCGGGCGTCTGCGTGCGGCTCGTCACGGGTATTGACGATCGGACGCTTCAGCGTCGTCTCCAGACCCACCTCCTCCTCGAAGAAGTCCGCACGCTGGGAGATCTGGAACGGAACCGCGAAACGATCGGTACCGGGCGCCTCGGTGCCAACCTTCCCGGCCCCGCAGAAGATCTGACGTGTCACGAAGTGGGCGGTGACGCCGTGGACGATCCGCCCGAAGGGTGTGGCCCGATCCATGAGGTAGTTCTCGTGGCAGCCGTAGGAGTTTCCCTTCCCGTCGGAGTTGTTCTTGTAGACCACGAGTTCCTGACCTTCCGGGAGAAGGTTCCGGGCCGCCCGCATCGAACGCTGCGCGATGACATCTGACGCCCGGTCCCACAGGACCGCGCTGCGGGCGTCGGCGCACTCCGGTCCGGAGATCTCGGGGTGGGCGTGATCCACGTAGTAGCGCGAGCCGTTGGTCAGCACGGCGTTGACGAGGTGCGTCTCGGGTTCATAGCCCAGCTCTCCCCCGCTGCCGACGCCGCGCGCGTCGCGGCCCGGCATCTCGTCCTCGAAGTCCCATTCGACTCGCGCCATCGGCGAGCCGGGAGCGTGCTGGAGGCCGGCAAGGTAGGCGTTGATCAGCAGCGAGGATGCCGTGATCGGGTTGGATTCCTCGATGCCACGGTGGGTGATCCCGAACTCGGTTTCGATCCCGCAGATCTTGGGGACGACCACCTTCGGACGTGTCCCGCCGGCGCTACAGGTACTGGCCGGTGGCGACCCGCTCGATGGAGCGACCGCCCGTGTTGGCATCATCACGGTGCACGAGCGTCCGCACGAAGACGATCCGCTCCCCTTTCTTGCCGGCGATCTTGGCCCAGTCGTCGGGGTTGGTCGTGTTGGGCAGATCCTCGTGCTCGGCGTGCTCCTGGCCGACGGATTCGAGCAGGTCGTCGGGGGTGATGCCGCCGGGCCCCCCGGCGATGACGCGTTTGATGGCGAGCTTCTTGGCTCTCCGTACGATGTTCTCGACCATGGCGCCCGAGGCGAAGTCCCGGAAGTACATGGTCTCCTTGTCGCCATTCTGATAGGTCACTTCGAGGAACTCATTGTGCTCCTCGGTGCTGTACATCTCGATGACCGTCTGCTCGATCATGCCGCGGACCGCCTTGTCCTTCTCGCCTCCGCCGATTGTCTCGACGGCGCTCTGCGCGATGGGCAGGTCGACGGTGAGATAGCGAGCGAAGATGGCAGCGGCCGCCTCGGCATCGGGCCGTTCGATCTTGATCTTCACGTCGAGCCGACCGGGTCGCAGTATTGCGGGATCGATCAGGTCCTCCCGGTTGGAGGCGCCGATCACGATGACGTTGCGGAGGGCCTCCACACCGTCGATCTCGGCCAGCAACTGGGGCACGACGGTGGATTCCATGTCCGAGCTGATCCCGCTGCCACGCATGCGGAACAGCGACTCCATCTCGTCGAAGAAGACAATGACGGGCCAGCCCTCCGCGGACCGGTCCCGGGCCTGCTGGAAGACCCGTCGGATCTGCCGCTCCGTCTCGCCCACGTACTTGTTCAAGAGTTCCGGGCCCTTGATGTTCAGGAAATAACTCCGAGCCTTCTTGTTGTCGGTGGCTGCGGCCACTTTGGTGGCCAGCGAGTTGGCCACCGCCTTGGCGATCAGGGTCTTGCCGCAGCCGGGCGGTCCGTAGAGCAGGATGCCCTTGGGCGCCGGCAGGCGGTGCTCGGCGAAGAGGTCCGCGTAGAGAAACGGCAACTCCACCGCGTCGGTGATCTTCTCGATCTGTGTGTCGAGCCCTCCGACGTCGTCGTAGGTGACGTCGGGCACCTCCTCCAGGACCAGATCCTCGAGCTCTGAGCGCAGGAGGCGCTCGGTGAGGAGGCCGGACCGGGCGTCCATGAGCATCGGGTCGCCGATGCGGAGAGGAAGGTCGGTCAGGCCCTCGGCGAGGTCGACCACACGCTCCTCGTCGGCACGGCAACTCACCACCGCCCGCTGGCCGCCATCGAGCAGCTCGGTCAGTGTGACCACCTCCCCCGTTCCGTCGGGGGTGCGGGCGAGCACCACGCTGAGGGAGTCGTTGAGTGCGACCTCCTGGCCGCGCTCCAGCGTTCCGGTGACCTCGGGATGGATCGCCACCCGCATCTTGCGTCCCGAGGAGAACACGTCGGCGGTGCCGTCATCGTTCAGCCCGAGCACGGTGCCATAGGCGTTCGGGGTCTGCGTGAGCTTCTCGACCTCCTCTCGCAGAGCGCTGATGTGCTCGCGCGCCTCGCGCAGGGTGTGGGTCAGCTTCTCGTTCTGGGAGACGGCCTGAGCCAGCTGGCCCTTGGTCTCCAGAAGGCGTTCCTCGAGGGTGCGAATGCGCTGGGGGGTGTCCTGAAGCCGTCGCCGCAGCGCCTCGATCTCCTGGCGCAGCAGCTTCAACTGGACGCTCTGATCCTTGGGGACCTCGTCGATGGTTCTCACCTCCCTCCGGTGGCGTTCGAGTGCGACCCTACACGCGGCCCGATCTGTTCACGTGACGATTTGCGCACCGGCGGCACCACCACCGCGGCGCTGCCGGCAACGGGAGGCGGGTCCTAATCCGTGCGGGGCGTGCTCGGGCCGGCGCTATACTCCCTGACGCGGTGGTTTACCCGGCAGACACGCACCAGCCAGCGAATCGGGGAGCGGCAAGATGAAGGTCTGGATTGACCAGGATCTATGCACGGGCGATGGGCTCTGCGAGGAGATCGCTCCCGACGTGTTCACGCTGCTGGACGACGGGTTGGCCTACGTTCGTGAGGGTGGCACCATCTTCAGCGACCCGGGCGGCCCCACCGGCTTGGCAATTGTGCCGGCGGGACAGGAAGAGGCGACGATCGAGTCCGCCGAGGAATGTCCCGGGGAGTGCATCTTTATCGAGATCGACGCCTGAGCCGGCCTCGGGCGCCCCTTTCGATCCTTCCGGCCTCGCGTCGGTTCTTCGCGCCCGTGTCTCGGAGCGCAGCCCCTAGCCCGAGTTGAACCGTACCCAGGCGACAACCCGATCGAGCCCTTCGGGCGGCGCCGGCAGGTGCTCCAGGCTCAACCGCACGAAGAGGGACCCCTCGGCCGACTCGGTGAGCCATCCCGGCGTTGTGGCGGCCATCGGCACGAGCAACCACACCATGGTGCCCACCGCGGCCGCTGCCACGACACACCCGGCCACCCGATCGGCGGACCGCAAGCTCTCGGGAAGTGCGAGGTGTAGGAGCCGGCCGAGCAGGGAGCCGCCGATGTGGCCCACGAGCGCTCCGGCCGCCAGGATGGCTGCGCTGATCCCCAGCGGGTAAGCGAGAGGGTGCCACCGCTGGGCACCCTCGGCGAGTCTCTCGATCGCCCAGGGCAGGATGTGGACGGCGGCGAGCAGACCCGGCGCCACACCCAGCCAAGCGAGTCCGGGCCGTAGGAGCCCGGTGCGGAGGCCCAGTAACGCCCCCAGCACCAGGAGGCCCAGCACAGCCAGGTCGAGCAGGTTCACGCCGGGCGCCCGGTCAGGCCGGGAGTCGCCGGGCGTGCGTCACGAACCCGGTGTGGGCGACCATGCGGTGATCGGGTCGGACCGCGTCGCCGGCAATGTGCCAACCTCGGTGCAGCACCTCGACGGTGGCCGCGAGTGCCCACGGTCCCCTGTCCAAGGATTCGCGCAGGCGCTTCGCCTGGATCACGCTGGGTGTGTACGCGACGAGGATGCCGCCCGGTCGCAGGCATTCGGCCGCGTGGGGAGCGACCTGCCAGGGCTCGGGAAGATCGAGAGCGACCCGGTCCAGGTCCATCAGGTCGATCCCCTCGTAGCAGTCGCGTTCCTCCACGCGGTAACGGGCGGTCGCCTCCGGCCCCAGGAACTCGCGGACGTTCTTCTGCGCCCTGCGGGCGAAATCGCCCCGAATCTCGTACCCGACCACCTCTGCGCCGGCGCGCAGCAGCGCCAGCGAGAGCGCCCCCGACCCCACGCCGGACTCCAGGACCCGGTGCCCGGGCCCGATGTCGGCGATGAACAGCATCGGCGCGAGGTCCTTGGGGTAGATGACCTGTGCACCGCGCTTCATCTTCACCACGTAGTCCGACAGCGTGGGGCGGAACGCGCGGAATCGGGTGCCGCCGACCGAGCGCACCTCGCTGCCCTCAGGACGGCCCAGCAGGTCGTCCCAGGACAGCAGGCCCGAGTGGGAGTGGAAGAACCCACCGGGTTCGACTCGGCGCAGGTAGGTCCGGGTCTTCCGGTCGACAAGGAGAACCAGGTCGCCGCCGGCGAATCCCCGGTCAGCGTGACTCTCCGGCGGGACATCCGCCGGAGCTGTTTCGGAGCCGGCCGCCGTGCGGTGTGCTTCCCCCTCGCTCACGCGCCCTGCCTGGACCGGCGTCGGGGCCCACCGATGACGACAACACGCTCGCCCGGCCGCAGGCGCAGGCTGCTCCGAGCGCCCGGTACGGCCGGCCAAAGGGCGCGCTGCAGGCCGCGCAAACCCCAGGCGATCAGCCCCGCGATCAGCCAGCCGCTGCTCGTGCCGAGCAGACCTCGAGTGATGCCGCGCCGGCGGGCGACCGCCAGCATCCGCCCGGGCGGGCCCATGACCGCGGACCTCAGTACCGTCGCAAGTCGACGAACGTCCGCGACAGGCGGCCCCGGCGCCTGCCCAGGAAGTACGCCGCGACCGCGAGCAGTGCCGTGGCGACCACACCGACCCGCCAGGCGGCTTGCCGAGCCGGTGCGCTGGCGGCGTTCAGAGCGTCCGCCACGTCGTGCAGCTTGGCCTCGAGGTCGTCGCGGGTGATGCGGGCGGTTTCGTCAGTCACGTGGTCGACTCCGATGTGTGGCGGCGGCGTGCCCGCGTGGCCGACCTTGCCAGCAGGAAGACCACCAGCACCCCCGCCAGGACGATGGCGTACGGGCTCCAACTGAGGCTACCGGCGAGGTGATCACCGGTCTCGGTCTGCAAGGCGCGCAACCCCGCCAGCGCCAGGAGCACCAGGCCCGTAGCGAGGAAGATGCCGCCGGCGAGTCCGAACCCGAGCCACGCCGCCAGGCGCTTCAGCGGGTCAACGGCCTCCTGGCGGAAATAGGCCCCGACGACGTCCCGGAGTTCTGCGAGCACCTCGGCGGGGTTGTCCGGTCCGGGTGCTCGCGGTGACTCGTCCGCCGGGGCAAGAGTTCCTGCCGCGGACTCCTCCGAGTGCCGGGTCTCGTCGCCCGGAGCCGGAACCATATTTTGAAGTCTACCGCCGCCCCCCATCCGGCCTGATCCCGAGGCCGGTTCGCACCGATGCGACGGGGACTAGTCCTGTGGTGGCCGACCGCCGGAATCCTTGAGAAGGCGAATCGTCTCGACAACATCTTCGAGCAACCCGTTCAGCAGGTCGAGGCGCTCGACTGTTCCCGCGACCGAGAGCAGGCGCAGGCGATCCAGATCCCCGATCGGGGCTGCCTCACAGAGTTGATACGCGGCCAACCCGGGATTGCTTCTCAAGTTGTCGCGGCGGGGCCGGCTCGGGTGCGAGCTGGCCGGAGCGTTTGCCAGGATCGCCAGGAGTCGGTCGTAGGTCGCCAGAACAGCGTCGCAGCGTGCCTGGACCGTCGGTGCCGGGGCCGGCGGCTCGGGCCAGAGTTCCACCAGAGCCCGCGGATAGGGGTCGTCTTCCAGCCATCGCCGCACACGCAGGCGTTCGAAGCAGAGGGTTTGCAACATCCAGCCCCCGTCGTCGGTTGCCCGCGCGGTCCTGATACGTGCCAGCGTCCCGACGGTGCTGCGTTCCTGATCCGGATCGACGCCCACCTCTGCTCCGCGCATGATCAACACGACCCCGAACAGTCGGTGGCTATCCAGGCACCGGCGCGTCAACTCCCGGTAGCGCGGCTCGAACACGTGGAGAGGTAGTGGATGGCCGGGGAATGGCACCCGCTGGAGAGGGAACATGGGGAGTTCCTCAGCCGGCGGGCGTTCCGTGGCCGGCGACTCCGCGGGCACGGGGAGCTATCCCTCTGCGTCGCGGATGCCCCCTCGGCCGCCGTCGGACTCCGCGAGGTTGGGGTGGGCCACCAGAATCTCCAGCAACTGGTGCAGGAACCTTTCGGCTGTCGTGCTTGCGAGATCCTCCCCGTTAAGGATGGCCGCGAATGTCATCGGTCGCCCGTCGCTCCCGGTGGCAAACCCGGCCAGCGAAGCCACGCCGGGGAGTGATCCGGACTTGGCCCGCACGCGTCCAACGGCGGTTGAATCGACGAAGCGGTTCTGAAGGGTTCCGGATTCGCCCACGACGGGAAGGTAGGACGCCAGCACTCCGTCGGCACCGCCGATCTCGAGAATGTCGGTGACCTGACGGCAACTCAGCTCGTTTGCGGGGCTGAGGCCGGAGCCGTCAGCGGGCGGGAAGACCACGATGGGCCGACCTGCTTCGGCTGCGAGCAGATCCAGGACCGCCAAGGCGCCGTCCAGAGTGGTACCGGTGCCGGACCACGCCAGGCCGATCTCCTTCAGCAACAACTCCGCCGTCGTGTTGTCGCTCTCGGTGAGCATGAAGCGGAGGTAGGCGCTGAGCGGTGCCGACTCGACGGACCCCAGTACGACGTAGTCGCTGAAGTCTCTCTCGGCGGCCGCCACGCCGGGGCGCTCGGGGATCGTGACCGAGCGAGCCTCGAGCATGTCGTCGAAGAGAGCGGCGGTGTGAAGGGCCGGCTCCGGTTCGGGGAGGAGTCCCGCCGTTCCCTCGATGCCCTCGGGGGTCTGGTAGCCCTGGTTGAGCGCGACGGCGTTGAGGGTGCCGGCCACGCCGTTCTCAGCCCAACCCTCGGGCCAGGAGGGCACCGAGGCGACGGTGTCGTAGCGGTCCTCGACGGCGATGACAGCGCCGGAGATGCGGGTCAGACCGTCGCTCACCAGATCCGCCGCCAAGTTGTCCAGCGGCGTGGCGATCGCTCCCTGCGTCCCGAGCAGTGCCGCGTAGTCGGGAGTTGCCAGCAGCGGGTCGCCGCCACCCACCAGGTAGAGGTCGTTGGGGAGGACGCCGTCGACCAGCGGGGCGTCGGCAATGGCCGTGGTGCGGTAGAAGTGGTCGGGTCCCAGGGCCGATATCGCGCCCTGCGCAGTTGCGAGTTTCTGCAGCGACGCGGGTATCAGGGGTTCGTCGGCGTCCTTCGCGAACAACTCCTCGCCCGCCTGGCGCACAACGATGCAACTCTGGGCCGGAGAATGAACCGCCAGCGCCGTCAGGTCGCGCTCCAGTGTCACTTCCCGAGGCTCCGGCGGCGCCGGCGCGGCGCTGGTGCCGACGGTAGGCAGGCGTCGCGCCGACAGCAGCGGAACGTCCGCCGCAGCAACCCCCCGCGGTCCCGCCGGCGGAGGATCCTCGGCGAGCCGGTTGGACACCAGCAGCGTCGCGACTGCGACGGCGAGCAGGACCAGGGGGACGAACACGCGGAACATACCACCCAGACTGTAGGCGCCGCCCTTGCCCAACCGGCGCCCCCGGCAACTCGCGGTCGGGCGCTTGGCCCACAGGTGGGCCGGCGCTGTCCCTGGGACTCAGTCGCCGGAGCGCATCAGACGCCGGAGGCGACCCTCCAGTTCGGGTTTTTCCCGCCTCTGTATCGACCCGGTGGCCGACTCCCCTTCCGGGCGTCGTCGGCGGATGGTACCGCCGCTCGGCAAACCCCCGATCGCGGCGGCGGAGACGGTACGGTCAGAGCGTGCAGATCGTCGCCGCCCTGTTCGTCGAAGAGATCGACGTCCGGCAGGTACCCGGACCGTCCACCCGCATCGACCTCACGGGCGCGCATTTCTCGGCGGTCGCCCCCGAAGAGCCTCCGTTGGTGTGGGCGCCGCACCTCGTCGTGATCGTGCGCTGCCCTGTTGACGGAGACGGAGCCGGCGTGCTCGAGGTGGTTTACGAGCGCGACGGCACACAGATCGCCCGCAACGTCCAATTCCTGCAGGTGGAGCCGGGAAAGTTCAATTACCGTCTCGTCCGCGCCGAGATGGAGTTCGACGACTACGGCACGGTCGAAGCGCATTGCCGCCTCGGGGACGGGGAGGCCACGGTTGTTCCGTACACACTCCTGCCCCCGCCCCCGGTGGGCACGTGAGCCCAGCGGAACGGCTGGGGGACCGATGAGCTTCGCGGTCGCCTGCTCCGAGGCGGACACGACAGCGGCGGCGGCCACCGCCGTGGCCGAAGAACTGGCCGCATCGTTCGGCGCTGAGGACCCCACGGTCGTTGTCTTCTTTGCCACAGCCGCGCATACCGACGCCATGGACACCCTCACCGCCGTCCTGGCGGAGCGGCTTGCGCCGGAAATGTTGCTCGGCACCAGCGCTGTGTCCGTGATCGCCGGGAATCGTGAGTTCGAGGACGTTCCTGCCGTCGTTGCGTGGGGTGCCCGTGTCGCCGACGCGACTCCGGTCCGCTTCGGCCCTGCGCTGGGATCCGACCACTCCCCGATCGGCGACCTGCCCGCCATCGACGAGAGCCCGCGGACATTGTTGCTGCTTGCCGATCCGTTCAGCTTCCCGGCTGACCGTCTCTTGGCCGAGATCGATGCCACCTGCCCGCAGGTGCGGGCCGTCGGTGGCTTGGCCTCGGCAGCCGGTTCGCCCGGCGGCAACCGCCTTGTGCTCGGAGGAGAGATCTTCGACGACGGCGCGGTGGGTTTGCTGCTCGGCCCGGCCGCGGAGGTCGGCACCGTGGTGTCGCAGGGATGCCGACCGATCGGCCGGCCCTACGTCGTGACGCGCGGCGAGCGGAACCTGATCCACGAGCTCGGGGGCCGTCCGGCGCTCGAGCGTCTGCAGGAGATCGTCGGGAGCCTGAGCGATTCCGAGCGCGCCCTGGTGCAGCGCGGTCTGCACATCGGCATTGTGGTCAACGAGCACAAGCTGGACTTCGACAGAGGCGACTTCCTGGTGCGCGGCGTGCTCGGCATCGAGAGGGAATCCCGCGGCCTGGCGGTGGGCGACATCGTGGAGACCGGCACCTCGGTGCAATTCCACGTCCGCGACGCGGATACGGCGGGCGAGGATCTGAACCGGCTGATGTCGGGACAGCAGGCCGAAGGCGCGCTGCTGTTCACCTGCAACGGCCGAGGACATCGCCTGTTCGGGGTCGCCGACCACGATGCCTCGGTCGTGTCGGGTGCGATCGCGCCGGCGCCACTGGCGGGCATGTTCTGTGCCGGGGAGATCGGGCCTGTCGGGCAGCGCAGCTACCTGCACGGCTTCACCGCGTCGGTTGCCCTGTTCGGTCACGGAGCGGACAGATGACCACGCCGAATCTTCTCGGTGATCCTCGCGGCTCGGATCGCCTCGCTGATCCGAACATCGACCAGCGCGCCATCGGTGTGATCCGTGGTCTGGCGATGGACGCCCCCCACGCCGCCCGCTCCGGCCATCAGGGGACCGCGATGGCGCTCGCGCCCCTGGCGCACGTGCTGTGGAGCCGGATCATGACCTTCGACCCGGCAGCGCCCGACTGGCCCGACAGGGACCGTTTCGTGCTGAGTGCCGGCCACGCTTCGATCCTGCTCTACACCATGTCCTATCTCTGCGGGTACGGCCTCACGCTGGACGACCTGCGAGCGTTCCGTCAGTGGGGAAGCCGCACACCGGGCCATCCCGAAGCCGAGACCGCCATCGGTGTGGAGGTGACGACGGGACCGCTCGGCCAGGGCTTCGCCAATGCTGTGGGCATGGGCCTGGCGGAGCGCTGGCTGCGCACCCGCTACGGCCCCGAGCTCTGCGATCACCACACGTTCGTCATCTGCAGCGACGGTGACCTCGCCGAGGGGGTCAGTCATGAGGCAGCCTCGCTGGCCGGGCATCTCGGCCTGGGCCGCCTGGTCTACGTCTACGACGACAATCGCGTGTCCATCGACGGGGAAACCGACCTGTGGCTCTCCGACGACCCTGCCGGTCGGTTCGAGGCCTACGGGTGGCACACCGAGACGCTCGGCGAGGTGGCCGATGACCTCGATGCTCTCGAATCGGCGCTGCGGCGCGCCATGGCGACGGGGGCTCCGTCGCTGCTGATCATGCGCAGCCATATCGCGCACCCCTCCCCCGACCTCACCGACGCACCCGCGGCCCACGGCTACGCCCTGACGGACCCCGAGATCGCCCGCGCCAAGGCTGCCATGGGGTTGGCGCCGGAGGACAGCTTCTGGGTACCGACCGATGTCCTTGCCTACTACCGGGAGGTCGGCAGACGGGGAGCACCGCTGCGAGAGGCCTGGGAGCGGCGCTGGACCGAAGCGGTGCGTCGGGCGCCCGAACTCCCGCAAGCCTGGGCGGCGCGACCGCCGGTGGGGTGGGACGCTGACGTGGGACCCTGGGAGGTCGGCACCTCCATCGCGACACGCGCCGCCAGCGGCGCGTGTCTGAACGCGATCGCGGCGGCCATGGAACACGTCCTGGCGGGCGGCGCCGATCTGACGGGCAACACGGGTACGAAACTCGCCGGGGAGAACCCACAGGGCCGCGACTCCTCCGACGGGCGTCAGGTGTTCTACGGGGTCCGTGAACACGCCATGGGCTCCGCCATGGTGGGAATCGCCCGCCACGGCGGCCTGCTTCCGGTCGGTGGCACCTTCCTCGTCTTCAGCGACTACATGCGACCGGCTGTGCGGCTGGCCGCTCTGTCGCGAGCCAGAGTGGTGTTCTGCTGGTCGCACGATTCCCTCGGGGTCGGCGAGGACGGCCCAACGCACCAGCCCGTGGAGCACGTGGCCAGTCTTCGCGCCATCCCCGAGTTGACGGTCATCCGCCCCGCGGACGCCCCGGAGACCCTCGGAGCCTGGCGAATCGCCACGAGCATCGATGGCCCGACCGCGCTCATTCTGAGCCGCCAGGGAACGCCCGTCCTGGACGGGACGGACCCCGAGAACGTGCGCCGCGGCGCGTACCGCCTAGCCGACCCCGCCGGCGCGGCGATGACGCTCGTGGGCTCCGGCAGCGAGGTGGCGCTGTGCGTCGAGGCCGCGGAGCGCTTGGCGGAGGAGGGCATTGTCGCGGCGGTCGTCTCCATGCCCAGTTGGGAGTTGTTCGCCGCTCAGAGCGCGGAATACCGCGAGTCGGTGATTCCCGCGGGCACGCCATCCCTGGCGGTGGAGGCAGGGGTCGCCCAGGGATGGGAACGTTGGGTTGACCGAGCCCTGGGCGTTGAGCGTTTCGGCGCCTCGGCGCCCGGAGACGTCGTGCTGGCGGAGTTGGGCATGAACCCCGCACGGGTCGTCTCGATCGCAAGAGAGCTGCTGAACGATGCGCTCGGGGGCGGATTCGCCGCCTCGAGCGCGGCACGTGAGCGAACGGAGTCCCCATGAGCCGACTGGTCGAACTACACCGGGTGGGCCGGCAGAGCCCGTGGCTCGACAACCTGAGGCGCAACTGGATCACCGGCGGCGAGCTGGCTCGCTGGGTGGAGCGAGGCTGCCGCGGGGTCACCTCCAACCCCACGATCTTTCAGAAGGCCATGACAGCCGGCGATGCCTACGACGGCGAGCTGGCCGAGCTGACGGCCGGAGGCGCTGGAACCGAGGAGAGCTACTGGCATCTCGTCACCGGCGACATCAGCGCCGCTCTGGGCGTCCTGCGCCCGGTCCACGACGCCAGCGACGGTGTCGACGGCTACGTCTCGGTGGAGGTCGCCCCCGAACTGGCGCACGACGCGGCGGCGACCACCGACGCCGCGCGACTGCTGCACGACCGGATCGATGCCCCGAACCTGTACGTCAAGGTCCCGGCCACCGCCGCAGGCGTCGAGGCGCTCCAGACTCTGACGGCCGAGGGTCGCAGCATCAACGTGACGCTCATCTTCTCCCTTTCGCGTTACGCGGAGGTCATCGAGGCGTACCTCGCGGGTCTTGAATCCCGGGCCGGCGATCTGAGCGACATCTCGGGGGTTGCATCCTTCTTCGTGAGCCGCGTGGATACCGAGGTCGACCGGCGCTTGGGGGCGATCGGGACGCCGGCGGCCGCGGCACTGCAGGGGCAGATCGCAGTGGCGCAGGCGAAGCTGGCCTACGCCACGTTCCGGCGGTGTTTTTCCGGAGCGCGCTGGGAGGCTCTGGCGGCCCGCGGCGCTCGCTTGCAACGGCCGCTGTGGGCGTCCACCTCCACGAAGAACCCGGCATATCCCGACACCATGTACGTTGACGACCTGATCGGGCCGGAGACGGTGAACACCCTTCCCGAAGCCACGATCGAGGCCTTCGAGGACCACGGCAGGGTGGCGCGCACCATCGACTCGGACGTCGAGGTCGCCGGCGAGGCTCTCGCTGCTCTCGATACCGTCGGCGTGGATCTGGCGGAGGTGGCCGAGGTTCTGGAGTCCGAAGGTGTGTCAGCATTCGCCAAGTCCTTCGACGAACTCCTCGACACGCTGGCACGGCGCGCTGAGGATCTCACCTCCTGATCGTCCTGCTCGCGCCGCCGGCTCGCAACCCCCGAACTCCCGCCTGATCGCGGAGACTCAGGTGCCGGGCATCCCATCGCCGACATCGGCCTGCAATGCCGCGACCGCCCTGGCGACCGCCCGCCGGGCCCGGATCAGCCGCCGCTCGGCCGCAAGATGCGCAGGTTCGCCGCCGGCGGCCGCCTCCCGCAAGTGCGCAAAGGCGAGGTCGTCCATGTCCGCGGCGATGTCGGCCAGCCGGGTCGCCAGGTCCTCGAAGGAATCCTCGATACCGCCCATGCCCGAAGTCTGCCCGACGAGCGTTCCGCTGCGGCGCGGTGAGTTGGTTCCCTCCGGTTCGCGGGTCATTCTCAGAGTCGACCGAACCGCCCGATAGCCTCGGCTCCGGTGCGCTTCCTCCGCTCATTCCGGCCGGCGGGTCGGCTGCCACGAGTCCTGGGGGCGGCAGTTGGTCTGGGCGTCTGCGTCGGACTGCTCGTCGCCGGCTTGGAGCAACTCGTCGTCGAGGTCATGCTCGAGAGACTCTTTGACCTGCCGCTGTGGCAGCAGGCGCTGGCGCCGCTCGTCGGCCTGTCCGCGGCCGCGCTGCTGCTGCATGTTGTCGGCGGCCGAGGCACGACGTCGTCAACCTCCGACGAGTACATCAGGGCGTTCCACGAGCGATCGCCCCGGTTGCCGCTGCGACAGCTCCCCGCGAAGCTCCTGGCGGGCGCCGCCACGATCGGGTCTGGGGGCGCACTGGGCATGGAGGGTCCATCGATCTTCGCCGGCGCCTCGGTGGCACACAATCTCCAGCGGCTGTTCCAGCGCTTCCTCCGCCGGGAGGAGATGCAGATGCTGCTCACAGCCGGCGCCGCCGCGGGCGTTGCTGCGATCTTTCGCGCGCCGGCGACGGGTGTGATCTTCGCACTCGAGGCCCCCTACCGTGACGACGTGACCCGCCGGGCGCTGCTGCCCTCGCTGCTGGCTTCCGCTGTGAGCTTCGTGGTCTTCGTGGTCGTGCTCGACGACACGAGTCCGGTCTTCCCCGGACTGTCCGGTGACATCCGGACGCTCGCGATCGTCGACCTGCTGGGAGGAGCTCTGGTCGGCATCACCGCGGGTCTGGGTGGGCGCGGCTTCGCGTCGCTCGTGCGCCGGGCCAAGGCGCTGCCCAGGCACTTCGGCCACATTTCCCGCATTCTCGCGGCAGGCGGGCTGCTGTGCGGGTTGGCGTTCGCCACCGATGCCCTCTACGGGGCACCTCTGAGCCTTGGACCCGGGGTGCGCTCGGCGGAGTGGGTGCTGGAGGTGCCTCGCGGCGTGTGGCTCATCGTGGCACTCTTCGGATTGCGGCTCGTGGCCACGCTGGCCACGCTCGCGGCCGGCGGCACCGGAGGGATGTTCATCCCCCTGGCAGTCCAGGGTGTGCTGATGGGAACGGTCGTGGGCGTCCTCCTGGAGCAGACCGAGACCGGCCTGTATCCCACGCTCGGCCTGGCCGCATTCCTCGGGGCCGGCTACCGGGCGCCGATCGCCGCGGTCATGTTCGTGGCCGAGTCCAGCCAGGGATCCTCGTTCGTGGTTCCGGCACTGGTGGCCGCCGCCGTTGCGCAACTGGTGGCGGGACGCGCCAGCGTCTCCTCCCACCAGGCCGCCGAACGCCTGGGCCACCTCGAGAGACGCTTCATGCTTCCCATCACGTCGGTCCTACGGACCGACGTCTTGACGGTCCCTTCCGATGCAACGATCGCCGAATTGATGACCGTGCATGTCCTCGGACGGCGCGAGCGGGAGGTGGCGGTCGTCGACGGCCACCGCTACGCGGGCATGTGCGGCCTCGACCAGATCGGCGACCTGCCGCGCAGCGAGTGGGAGTCGACCACCGTCGCGGACATGGTCGCCACCGATCTTCCCGCCGCTCAGCCGTCGTGGACGGTGCGAGATGCCGTCGCGGCTATGGACAAGGCGGACGTCGAGATGCTCGCCGTCGTGACCGCCGACGGCTCGTTCGTGGGACTGGTTCTCGAGGACGACATCCTGAAGCTCGACGAGATCCTCGAGGAGACCGGCGGCTGACCGTCCGTCGCGGGCAGCATCCCCGATCCGGGTGACCAGCGCCAAGTGCCCGCTGAGCTACGTCGGGCTCACGCCGAGGTCTGGCTCGCTTCGTCGATCTATGCGTCGCCGCTGTTCGCGCACCAGGAGCGATGGTCGTGGCCGGGTAGTGCCTCGCACTCGGGGCAGGGCTCCTCGTCGTCCTCGAAGAGTTGGTCGAAGCTGTCGCTGGTTTGCTTCAGCGCACGCGCTTCCTCGTAGCGGCGGTGGCGTCCCTTCTTCACAAGCAGAACTCCGAACTTGACATGCCGGCCGCCGCGGTGGCGGCGTCGAACTCTTGTCTGTTGGCGACGACTTGTTGTTGCGTCGCGCGGTCCCCGCGGGCACACAGTCTAGCCGCCGCGCGCGGCGATCTCTGAAACGCTGCTGTGCCGACACCACCTCCGCGGGATGGGCGATGACCAGGATGGATGACCGGTACCGCCGGCTCAGAGCGGTCGACCGGATCGCTCCTCCAGGCGGAGCGTCCCTCCGGACTCCAGCGCCACCGCCGCCCTGCCGGCGACCAGCTCCTCGATACGCGCGCCGTACCGCTCATAACGCCAGCCTCGGGCCAGCCTGGCGTCGGGCCGGCTGTCCAGGAATGATTCGAGATCGGCACGTGTTGCGACGAGCGCCGGATCGAGATCGTCATCGCGGGCGACCTGTGACAGCCATGCCGAAACGAGTGTCGCGACCGGCTGCAAGTGCGATCTGCGCGGAGCGGGCGGTGTGGAGGGAACTTTCGGGGGGTTGCGACGAGCCTGCTCGATGACCTCCAGCAGTTCGGCACCCGCCGCTCCCGCCAAGGCCCGGCCGTCCACGCCGCGAACCGCGCCGAGCGCGGCCCGCGTCCGCGGAGCCGCCTGCACCACCGCAGCAAGTGCCAGATCGCCGAGTACATAGCGCGGCGGCAGATCCAGCGCCGCGGCCCGCCGTTCCCGCCACGCCCCGACGGCGACCGCCATCGGCTGGGATCGCTTGGGCAGCCTGCGAAGCTCGCGCACGCGGAGCCAGGCCTCCTCCGGACGGCGCGGCGAGGATTGCCGCGCTCGCAGCTTCTCGCACTCCTCCTCGCACCAACCGAGCCGATCACGTGCGGTCAGCGCGGCACGCAATCTGTCGTGCAGGCCCAGCAGGTGGCGAACGTCATTGGCTGCGTACTCGAGCTGCTCGGGCTGCAACGGTCGCCGTAGCCAGTCGGTCAGGCGATCGCCCTTGGTGACCTCGACGCCGAGGAACCTCTCGAGAAGATCGCCGAGCGACGGCGAACGCATCCCACAGAAACCCGCCGCCGTCTGGGTGTCGATCAGCCGGCTCGGTGTCCGCCCGATGGCATACCGAAGGATCTCGAGGTCCTGGTCAGGGGCGTGCATGACCGCCGTAGCCGGGCTGTCGAGCAACTCGCCGAGGGGTTCGGGTGAGGTGGCGAGCGGGTCGACGAGGATCACCCGCTCCCCCCAGGCCAGCTGGATGAGGCCCAGGCGGGGGAAGTAGGTCTGTTCCCGATGGAACTCGGTGTCGAGCGCGTACCGCGCCTCGGTGCTCGCCTCGGCAACGAGCTGGACGAGGCGAGCCCTGTCCGAAACCAACTCGAAGCCGCTCAGGAGCCGGTCCTCCGGGTTCGAGGTCCACCTCGCGGGACCGCAAGCCCGCCGCCATCCCCGCCCATCGGGGAACGCGGGGCGATGTCGGCGCCGGTGTGGTCGGTGGGATGGAGATTCGATGCTGTGTCGTGCAGATCATCCGGCGTGTCGACATCGAGGAGCGTTCCCGGGTGTTGCACAGCAACGCGTCGCACCCGGAGCACCTCGAGTGCCGCGGCGAGGCGTCGTTCGCCTCCGGCGAAGGTGGCGCGGAGGACGTCTCGACTGTCGCGCCGCCATACCGCATGGGTCGGCTGCGGCCGACCGGCCAGCAGAGGCACGACCGCGTCGGTGCCGTCGCCGGCGTGCGACAGCAGCTCGCGCACCGTCTCGGCGCTGGCATGCGGCAGATCGCACGACAGCACGACGACCCAGCCGGCAGAGGCCACTCGCAGGGCGGTCAGGAGACCTCCGAGGGGTCCTTCGCCGGCGTGGTCGTCGGGGATCGCCACGAAGCCCAGCCCTCTCAGGCGGAGCTGGTCTCCCCCGATGCTGAGCACCTCGGCCGCTCCGGCCTCGACGAGTGCGCTTCGAGCGATATCGGCCAGCGGTCGCCCGCCGCAGTTGACGAAGGCCTTGTCCTGTCCCATGCGCCGGCTCCGACCACCGGCGAGAACGGCACCGCTGAAGGTCATCAGGCTGCCGTCACGAATCGAAGACCCCCGGCGACCATTCGGGATCAAGCTGGTGCAGGAACTGCTCGCAGCGCTGTGCCTCAGCCTCCTCCCCGAGTTCAGCAGCTGTCCTGGCAAGTCCTGACAGGGCACGCAGGAACCCCCGGTTTTCCGGGTATCGCCAGCGCACGAAGCCCGAGCCGCGCCAGCCACTTCGACGCAACCTGTCGAGACCACGGTGGTACCCCACGCGGAAGCACGCGTACGCCTCGACGGTGTCGCGCGCCTCCTGCCCGAGGCGCGCCCAGCCATCGAGGAACTGCGGCCAACGTGCCACGACGGTGCTGATCCGAGAGTGCCTCTCGTCCGCCGAGGCCCTGAGAGCATCGTGAAGGAGTCCGAGCGCCTCAACGGGTTCGGAGTCGAGCACCGTCTCGCGTGGTCCGGAGGGACTTAGCGAAATGGGAATGTCACTCACCGCTGCTCCTTTTCAGCCACGCCGCCGAAGGCTGTCAACGCGCGAGTCAGTCGCAGCGCTACGCGGCACATCGGGATGCACACAGCATTATCGCGCCAGCCGTGGTGCGCTCCGGAGCTCCCGCAGATCCTCGGGTACCCGAAGCAGGCGCAGGACATCGGTGCTCCGCATCGCCGGATTGATCCCCGCCAGAATCGCAACGAGATCCCCGGCTCGGATGCGTCCCATGGCGACGGCCGCCACGACCGCGTCGGCGACTCGCGATTCGTACGCGATCTCGCCCGCGAGTAAGACCGGCTCAACCCCCCAACTGAGCGTCAACTGGCGGACCGTCCGCGGGTCGGCGCTGAAGCCGAGCACCGGGACGCGGGGACGGAAGCGCGCCATCGAGCGAACGGTGAACCCGCTGCCCGAGACGCACACCAGCGCGGCGAGGTCCACCTCCCCCACCACCCGCGAAGCCGCCATCGTCATCGCGTCGGTGACCGACAGCGACTCTTGGGTGGGATTGATCATCCGCAGTTTCGTGATGTTCTGTGCCCAGCGAGGATGGTCGAAGTGACTGTCGGCCTCCCCGGCGATGCGAGCCATTGTGGCCACGACGTGCACGGGGTGGGCACCGATCGCCGTCTCGGCGGAGAGCATGACGGCGCTGGAGCCGTCGAAGACCGCGTTCGCCACATCGGAGGCTTCGGCCCGTGTCGGAATGGGCGACTCGATCATGGACTCCAGCATCTGTGTGGCGGTGATGGCAGGGCGTCCCCCGGCAATGCAGCGCCGGATGATGTCCTTCTGGAGGTGCGGCAGGTCTTCGATCGGGAATTCGATGCCCAGGTCACCCCGCGCCACCATGATGGCGTCGGCCTCCGTGATGATGCCGTCGATGTTCTCCACGGCCAGCCGGGTCTCGATCTTGGCGACGAGCAGCGGGCCGGGGGACGGAGCCGCCGCTCTCAGGGCCCGGACATCATCGGGTCCTCGCACGAAGGAAGCGCCGAGGAAGTCCACTCCAACCTCGACGAATGCCTCGGCGTAACGCAGATCCTGCTCGGTCGGCGTCGCGATGCTGAGGCGGTCCGCGGGGATGTAGAAGCCCGGTCGACCCCGTAGGAGTCCGCCGTGGAGGACGCGCCCGCGCAACTTGTCGCTGCACACGGAGGCGATCTCGATGATGATCTGCCCGTCGGCGAGCCCGACGCGATCCCCTACCTTCACATCATCCAGCAGGCGTTCGTAGTCCACCTCGAGAATGCGGGTGTCACTGGCGGTGCTCCCGGGACGGAGGATCACCTCCGCGTCCTGCTCGAGCATTGCGCCACCGCGCCCGAACGGGGCCATACGGATCTTCGGGCCCGGGAGATCCGTGAGGATGCCGAGTTCGCGCCGCTTCTCTGCCGCGATCCGGCGGATCCGATCGTAGAGAACGAGCGCCCCTTTCAGAGACCCATGCGAGAGATTCAGGCGAGCCACGTCCATGCCGGCTTCCATGAGCTGTTCCAGCACACGCGGGCTTTCCGAGGCGGGCCCGATCGTGGCAACGATCTTGGTCCGGCGTTGGCCGCGGCTCATCCCGAGAGCCCCGGAATCCACCGGCGAAGCCCGGCGGAGGATCGAATCGCTCGAGGCGCCGGGCCGGCGGCCGCTGAAGGACCGCGGACTCCGGCTTCGGGGCTTGGAGTGACCGGGAGGGGGAGTGCGCGAGCCTGCCGAATGCTTGCAGGCAACAGAACCCAACCCATCGTGTGGGGAGGTTACCCGTGTCGCTAACCTGCGCGTTATCGCCGACCTGCCGCCGTATCTCCGCAACGACGGGCCGCTGGCGTTCGCCCATCGCGGCGGCGGTCTGGAGGCTCCGGAGAACACCATGGCGGCCTTCGAGCGAGCCGTTGACATGGGTTTTCGGTATCTGGAGACCGACGCTCGCCTCACCAGCGACGGCGTCGTGGTTGCGTTCCATGATCCGGCACTCGACCGGCTGACCGACCGCTGCGGACGGGTCGCCGAACTCGGCTGGGCGGAGGTGTGCGCCGCCCGCGTCCACGGTGCCGAGCCGGTACCGAGATTGGAGGACGTGCTGTCCGCCTGGAGCGACGTGCGCTTCAACATCGATCCCAAGTGTGACGAGGTCGTCGTGCCGCTGGCCGAACTGGTGCTGCGCCTGGGGATCACCGAGAGGGTCTGTTTCGGCTCGTTCAAAGCGCGCCGGACAGCGCGCCTGGCCACTCGGCTGGGGCCCGCCGTTTGCCGGAGTCTGGGCCCGTTGGGCGTGGCACGGGTGCGACTGGCATCGGTGGGGATGCCCGTCCCGGTCGCGACCCGCGGCGCCGCCTGCGTGCAGGTGCCGGCCTTCATCGAAGGTCGCCCGCTGGTGGATGAGCGGTTCGTCGAGCAGGCGCATCGCAATTCGCTGCAGGTCCACGTCTGGACCATCGACGACCGCGACCACATGGGTCGGCTGCTGGACATCGGCGTGGACGGTCTGATGAGTGACCGCCCGAGCGTCCTGCGCTGCGTCCTCCAGTCACGGGGGGCTTGGTAACCGAGCCGAATCGGCCCTGAAAATCGACCCCTGCCATCGCAGCGGAACGTCGCGGTAGCGAATCTGTTGACCAAAGCGTTGACAACTGCCGGTAACCCTGTTGACAGGTGAACGCCAACTGGGGATTTCTTGGCGACTCCTGGGGATTTCGCCGATTTCGGCTAACTGGCATTGAACAGGGCGGTCGCGCTTGCTTGAATAACAGCCAACCGAACCACCTGCTTTGCTACTTGCCGCGAGGAGAGGAGCCCGCAGGAGGAGCCGAGAACCGGGAAACCGGAACGGAGCAACTCCAGCGGAACGGGGCGGAAGGTTCGGCCAGGATCGGATCCGCCGGAACCTGGCAACAGGGACCGGAGGCGGGATCGCCGGCCGCAAGGCAGGCGGACTTGCTCCGAACCGACCGGAACCGTCGGAGGCTTCGGCCACCGGCAGAGACCGGGCGGAACGGAGAAACCGGGCCACCTCTGCGGAGTGGGCCGGCCGCTAGGTGAAGATTCGCACGGAGGCCCCGAGAAGCCGACCGGCGCAAGCCGGGAAGCTACTCGGGGCCTCAACCGTTCCAACCGGCCCTCAGCCGTTCTGATCGACCTTGCGTGGCCCGGCTGATCCGGCACGGGATGACCTGCCCGCTCCGAACGGCGGGACATGTCAGACGCGTTCGCAGGCCCTCCAGCAGTACCAGGCCGCAACGGATCGGAAAGGCCGGAACTCCTCGCCGGCCTGCTCGAGCGCTGCGGGTGTCGGCAGATCGACGAGTCCGAACGCCAGGGCAAAACCTCGGCGCACACCCAGATCGCCCACCGGCCAGACGTCGAGCCGGTGCAGCGTGAACATCAGGAACATTTGCGCGGTCCACGGGCCGATGCCGCGAACCTTCACGAGGCCGGCGATGACCTCCTCGTCGCTGAGGCGTCCAAGCCCTGCCAGCCCGAGACTGCCCGCAACGTCTCGTTCCGCGAGGTCGACCATGGCGGCCGTCTTCGCCGCCGACAGACCCGCGCCCCTCAGAGCCTCTGTCCCGGCGTCGAGAACGCTGGCGGCGGTGCAGTCACCCCCGACTACCAGGAGGACACGGGCCCAGATCGCGCCCGCGGCTGCGCCGGCCAGTTGCTGGTAGACGATCGCTCGGGCGAGGGATGCGAACCGCTCGGAGACCCGTGGTCGACTGCCGAGCCGGCACGGGCCGTGCAGCGCCATGAGATGGGCCATTTCGGACCTGCGACGGGCGACCTCCTCGCTCGCCTCCCTGAGGGTGACGCCATGCACACGCCGAGGCTACGTGGACCCTCCGCCGATCGTTTCCCGCTTGCCGCTCGGACGGTCACCCTCCCCCGGCCCCGTCGCTCGCCGGTCTGCACCCTGGTGACCGAACGGTAGGGTCGATTCGTGGCACCACCGCCGGTTGCGCTCGTCCACGGCCTCGGCACGTCCGCGGCACGCACGTGGAAACACTTGGGTTGGATCGACCTGCTCGAGGAGTCGGGGCGTGAGGTGTGCGCTCCGGACCTGCTGGGCCACGGCGACGCCCCCAAGCCTCACGATCCGGCCGCCTACGCCGATGTGGAGGGATGGCTTGCCGAACTGCTGCCGCCGGGACCTCTCGACGCCATCGGCTTCTCACTGGGCGCCCGGCTGCTGCTGGGAATCGCCGCCGAGCAGCCCGAGCGATTCCGGCGCCTCGTCGTAGCCGGCGTAGGGCGAAGCCTGTTCGCCGACATGGGCGATCGCCGCCGCTCGATCGCGAACGCCATTGCCGCGCCCGCTCCGCCGGAGGACCCCCAGATGTCGTACTTCCACGCCCTCGCCGGGAGCGCAGACGTGGATCGAGTTGCCCTGACCGCGTTCCTGGAAGGCTTCGCCGCGGACATCGAGCCGGACCGCCTCGCGACTGTGACGTGCCCGGTGCTTGTGGTACTCGGCGACTGCGACCCGTTCGGCCCACCCGATGAACTCGTGAACGCGCTCCCCGACGCGACGTTGCGGACGCTCCGGGGGGTCGACCATTTTGCCACGCCAAAAAGCTTCGAGTTCCTCGACGCCGCGCTGAAGTGGGTCGGCGAACCCGTCGCCTAGCACCGGCGGCTTCGCGGTCGCGCTTCAGTCCTCACCCATCTCGGCACGCCGCGCCTCGCCGGTGACGCCCGGCGCCACCACGCCGCTCGTCCGGATCCAGCGGGCTCCAGGGGTTCGGCCGGCGAGCAGCACCCAGACGCCGCAGACTGCCGAGATGATCGCCGCGGTGAGCATGCTGACGGAGAACGCCCGGCTGAAGGCGGTTGCCACCTCGGAGGCGACCGTCTCGACGTGACCGGCGGTCAGTTCCCCAGCAGCTTCGAGTTGCGCGGCGAGTTCGAGCGCCGCACCCGGTGAGTCAGCGGCTGCGCCGGCCACTGAGGTGTCGAGGGCCCCTGTATTGACGCTGCGGCGGTAGATCACCGTGGAGAGGGTGCCGAGGATCGCAATGCCGAGCGCCGCGCCGATCTCGCGAGAGGCGTCGTTGACGGCCGAGCCGACCCCTGCCTTGGCGAGAGGCGTGGTCGCCATGATGTCGTTCGTGGCGGGAATGGTCGTGAGGCTGAGCCCGACCCCGGCAAGAGTGATTGGCCCGGCGAGGAATCCGTAGCCGGTCGTCGGTTCGGCAAGAGCCAGCAGGCCGAAACTCACCGTGAGGACTGCGAACCCGGCGGCCATGACCCGTGATCCGCCGAAGCGGCTCGTGAGCCTGGGCGTGAGGGGGGCGACGAGGATCCCGCCCACCGCGTCCGGGAGAGTGGCGAGGCCCGCTTGCAACGGGCTGTAGTCCAGGGCGAACTGGACGTAGAGGACGAGCAGGAACCAGAACCCAATGAGCACGAGGAACGCCAGCGTGTTCACCCCTGCACCGATGGCGAAGCGGCGGTGCGAGAAGAGCGAGAGCGGCAGCATCGGACTGGCGGCTCGGCGCTCCCAAGCGATGAACCCCGCCCCGACGACGAGTGCCACGGTGAGTGCGGCGACGACCAGAGGCGATGTCCAACCTCGCTGCGGACCCTCGATGATGCCGAACAGCAGGGAACTCAGCGCCACGAGCGAGGTGACCGCACCGACGGGATCGAGCCGGGCGGCGTCGGGATCGCTGGATCGCGGCACCCAGAGCGCGGTCGCCAGAAGAACCGCGGCGGCGATGGGGACGTTGTACAGGAACGCCAACTCCCATCCGCCTGGCGGGATGATCCACCAGCCGGTGATGAGCAAGCCCGTGAGGAGAGGGCCGAGCGCGCCGCCGGCTCCGGCGACACCTGCCCAGATGGCTATCGCCTTCGGCCTCTCGCGGGGCGAGAAGACATTCGTGGCAATGGAGAGCGTCACCGGCATGATGAACGCTGCGCCGAGGCCCATCGCCGCCCTGGCCACCAGGAGGATCGCGGCGCTGCCGGCGGTGCCGCCGAGCAAGGCGCCACCCGCGAAGATGACGAGTCCGACCTCCAGCGCTCCCTTGCGCCCGTAGCGGTCGCCGATCGCCCCCGCTGCCAGCAGAAGACCCCCGAACGCGAGGGTGTAGGCGTTGTTGATCCACTGCAGGACGGTCAGACCCACACCGAGATCGCGCTGCAGGCTGGCGAGGGCAACGTTGACACCGGCGATCGACATGATCACCAGGGCGAGCCCGAGGCTCACGACGGCCAGCAACCACCACCGTCGCCGATACACCTCCGGTTGCCGGTAGAGCTCCACTGCGCGCCAGACTCGGGTCGGAGGCGGGTACCGCTAGCGCAGCGGTTGATCCGTGGGCGTTACCGGGGCAGGGAGCAGGGTACGACCCTCCAACCAGTGGTCGACGGCAGCCGCGCACGAACGGCCCTCGGCAATGGCCCACACGATGAGGCTCTGGCCGCGGCCCATGTCGCCGCAGACGAAGACGCCGTCGACGTTCGTCATCCAGTAGTCATTGCGGGCGACGTTGCCGCGGGCGTCGAGGTCCACCCCGAGAGACTCCAGCAGCCGCGAGCGCTCGGGCCCCACGAAACCGAGGGCCAGCAGCACGAGTTGGGTTCGATGTTCCTCCTCGGTGCCGGCGATGGGCTCGAAGGTCATGCGGCCGCCCTCGAGGCGCTGCTCGACGCGCACGGTCTGCAGTGCCGCCACCCGCCCGTCGCCGTCGCCGACGAACCGCTGCGTCTGGATGGCGTACAGCCGCTCACCGCCTTCCTCGTGTGCCGAGGAGGTCCGCATCATCAGCGGCCAGGTGGGCCACGGCGTGCTCGACGCCCGCTCGTCGGGAGGGCGGGGCATGATCTCGAACTGCTGCACCGAGGCACAGCGCTGGCGGTGCACGGTGCCGAGACAGTCGGCTCCCGTGTCGCCGCCGCCCACGATGATCACGTCCTTGCCGGTAGCCGGGAACGGGTGGTCCTGGATATCGCCGTCGATGACCCGGTTGGCGGGCGGTAGGAATTCCATGGCCTGATGGATGCCCGTGAGATCCCGACCGGGGATAGGCAGATCGCGCGAGGCCGTGGCGCCGCCGGCCAACACGACGGCGTCAAAGTTCTCCTGCAGGGTCCCCGCGGAGATGTCCACACCCACGTCGGTGCCGGTCACGAAACTCGTTCCCTCGGCGGCCATCTGGTCCAGGCGGCGATCCAGGAAGCGCTTCTCCATCTTGAATTCAGGTATGCCGTAGCGCAGCAGGCCGCCCGGGCGGTCGGCCCGCTCGAAGCACACGACCGTGTGGCCGGCGCGCGTGAGTTGCTGTGCGGCGGCAAGGCCGGCCGGACCCGAACCGACCACAGCCACTCGTCGCCCGGTGCTCTCGCCAGGAGGCAGGGGGCTGACCCAGCCCTCGTCCCAGGCTCGATCGATGATCTCCAGTTCGATCTGCTTGATCGTGACCGGGTCCTCGTTGATCCCGAGAACGCAGGACGCCTCGCAGGGAGCCGGACAGAGCCGGCCCGTGAACTCCGGAAAGTTGTTGGTGGCATGCAGTCGCTCGATGGCGGCGCGCCACTGGTCGCGGTGGACGAGGTCGTTCCAGTCGGGGATCAGGTTGCCGAGGGGACAGCCGCTGTTGCAGAACGGGATCCCACAGTCCATGCAGCGGGATGCCTGCGTGCGCACCGCGTCGGCGCCGAAGGGACGGTAAACCTCGCGCCAGTCCCGTAGACGCACAGGGACGGGCCGCCGCGCGGGCACCGCGCGGTCGTGCTTCATGAATCCGCGAGGGTCACCCACGGTCGGCATCCGGTGGCATCGGACCTCTCAGTCGTGCGCCGCGGCCATGATTGCCACCTGCACGTCCTCGCCGGTCGACGTGGCCCGTTTCGTGACCTCCAGAACCCGCTTGTAGTCCTTCGGCATCACCTTCACGAACAGGTGCAGGTGCGTCTTGACATCGGCCAGCAGGCGTTCCGCCACTCGGGACTCGGTCTCGGCGTAGTGCATGCGCAGCCTCTCGATCAGCCACGCGCGGTCCTCGTCGCTCAGCGGGTCGAGGTCCACCATCTCCCGGTTCACCCGGAGTGCGAACGTGCCGTCGGGGTCGTAGACGTAAGCGATCCCGCCAGACATGCCGGCGCCGAAGTTGCGCCCCGTGGGCCCGAGGATGACCGCCCTGCCGCCGGTCATGTACTCGCAACCGTGATCGCCGGACCCCTCGGCGACGGCGATGGCTCCGGAGTTGCGCACGCAGAACCGCTCCCCGACCACCCCGCGCAGGAACGCCTCACCGCCGGTGGCGCCGTAGAGGACGACGTTGCCGGCGAGAACGTTCTCCTCCGCGGCGAAGACGGCCTCGCGATGCGGGCGGGCCACGATCCGGCCACCCGACAGGCCCTTGCCGAGGTAATCGTTGGCGTCGCCGAAGAGCCGCAGCGTGACGCCCGAGGGCAGGAACGCTCCGAAGCTGTTGCCCGCCGAGCCCTCGAAGCGCACGTCGATGGTGTCGTCCGGCAGGCCTTCGGCTCCCCAGCGTGTGGTTATCTCGTAGCCAAGCATCGTGCCGACGGTGCGGTTCACGTTGCGGATCGGGAGGTCGATCCGCACTGGCTCCCGGTGTTCGAGCGCCGGGGCTGCCAGGCGGATCAACTCGTTGTCGAGCGCCCGATCGAGGCCGTGATCCTGCTCGGCGACGCAGTAACGGTGCCTGTCCGGGGCAACGTCGGGCATGTGGAACATGGGACCCAGGTCGAGGCCCTCGGCCTTCCAGTGGTTGACAGCGGAGGCCACATCGAGGAGATCGGCTCGGCCGACTGCCTCGTTGAGCGTGCGGAACCCGAGGCTCGCCAAGCTCTCGCGAACCTCGCTGGCCACGAACTTCATGAAGTTCACGACGAACTCGGCCCGCCCGGCGAACTTGCGCCGCAGCTCGGGGTTCTGGGTGGCGATTCCCACCGGGCAGGTGTCGAGGTGACACACCCGCATCATCACGCAACCCATCACCACCAGCGGCGCCGTTGCGAAACCGAATTCCTCGGCCCCCAGTAGGGCCGCGATCATGACGTCCCGCCCGGTCTTCAGCTGCCCGTCCACCTGCACCACGATCCGGTCGCGCAGGTCGTTCAGAAGCAGGGTCTGCTGGGTTTCCGCGAGTCCCAGTTCCCAGGGAGTTCCGGCGTGCTTGATGGACGTCAGCGGCGATGCCCCGGTACCGCCGTCGTGCCCGGAGATCAGCACGACGTCGGCATGGGCCTTGGAGACGCCGGCCGCCACCGTGCCGACGCCCAACTCCGACACCAGCTTCACGTGGATGCGCGCCCGGGGATTGGCGTTCTTGAGGTCGTGGATGAGTTGCGCCAAGTCCTCGATCGAGTAGATGTCGTGGTGCGGCGGCGGCGAGATGAGCCCGACGCCCGGCGTCGAGTGGCGCACCTCGGCGATCCACGGCCAGACCTTGTGTCCGGGGAGCTGGCCCCCCTCGCCCGGCTTGGCACCCTGGGCCATCTTGATCTGGATGTCGTCGGCCTCGACGAGGTATTGGCTGGTAACGCCGAAGCGCCCGGAGGCCGCCTGCTTGACGGCGCTGCGCCGGGAGTCGCCGTTGGGGTCGAGCACATACCGGCGGGGATCCTCTCCGCCCTCTCCGGTGTTCGACTTCCCGCCGAGGCGGTTCATGGCGATCGCCAGGGTCTCGTGCGCCTCGGCGGAGATCGAGCCGTAGGACATCGCCCCGGTTGCGAATCGCTTCACGATCTCGCTAACCGGCTCGACCTCGCTCAATGGCACGGGCTCGCAGCGCTCAGTGCGCAGGCGGAACAGGCCGCGCAGGGTCCCGAGGTTCTGGGATTGCTCGTCGACGGCTGCGGAGTACTGCCGGAAGATGTCGAAGCGGCCTGCCTGGGTGGCGTGCTGCAGTTTGAAAACCGTCTCGGGGTTGAACAGGTGGAACTCACCCTCGCGGCGCCACTGGTACTCGCCGCCGAGTTCCAGGTCGCGGTGTGCCCGCTCGACATCGTTCGGGGCGTACGCAAGCCGGTGGCGCAACTCCACCTCCCGGGCGAGGTGTGAGTAGCCGATGCCGCCGAGGCGACTGATCGTGCCACCGAAGCACTCCATGACGAGGCGGTGGCCCAACCCGACGGCCTCGAAGATCTGTGCCCCCACATAGGAGCGCACCGTGGAAATACCCATCTTCGAGAGCACCTTCAGGATGCCCTTGTCACACGCCTTGATGTAGCGGCGGTGTGACTCGGCCACCTCGGTGCCCGGGTCCAGACCGTGGGCCCCCCCGGCGACGAGGTCGGCGATGGACTCGAGAGCCAGGTACGGGTTGATGGCGCTCGCTCCGTAGCCCAGGAGCAGGCACATGTGGTGCACCTCGCGAGCGTCGCCGGTCTCGACGATCAGGCCCACCTGAGTGCGCTTGCGCTCGCGCACGAGATGCTGGTGAACCGCGCCGACCGCCAGCAGGGAAGGCACCGGCGCCAGCGTCTCGTCGCTGAAGCGATCGGACAGCACGATCAGATTCACCCCGGCGTCGATGGCCTCGCTGACCTGGGCGCGGATCCTGTCGAGGGCGCTGTGCAGGCCCGGGCCGCCCTCGGCCACCGGAAACAGGCAGTCAACGACGCCGGCGCGGAAGGCCGGATCCACGCTCTCGATGTCGATCAGGCGGGCCAACTCCTCGTTGGTGAGCACGGGGTGATCGATGAGGATCTGCCGGCAGGATTCCGGCTGGGGGTCGAGCAGGTTGCCCTCGGGCCCCAGCCAGCCGTAGACGGAGGTGATGATCTCCTCGCGGATGGCGTCCAGAGGCGGGTTGGTGACCTGGGCGAAGAGTTGCTGGAAGTAGTCGTAGAGCAGGCGGGAACGCTTCGACAGCACCGCCACCGGGGTATCGGTGCCCATCGAACCAAGAGCCTCCTTGCCCTCGCGGGCCATGGGAGCGACCAGGATCCGAAGCTCTTCGTGGGTGTAGCCGAAGGTCAGTTGGCGCCGGCGCAGCGTCGGTTCGCCGGCGCTGCGGCCCGCTGAGACGGGCGGCAGATCGGCGAGCCGGACCTGATTGTCCGCCAGCCACTTGCCGTAGGGACGGGCCGCAGCGAGGTCGTGCTTGATCTCGTGATCACGCACGATCCGGCCCTGGCCGGTGTCAACCAGGAACATGCGCCCCGGTTGCAGGCGACCCTTTTCGACGATCCGGTTCGGGGCGATGTCCAGCACTCCGACCTCCGAGGCCATCACCACGAGATCGTCGTCGGTCACCCAGTAGCGGCTCGGGCGCAGACCGTTGCGGTCCAGAACCGCCCCAATGACCGTCCCGTCGGTGAAGGCGATGGAGGCCGGCCCGTCCCAGGGCTCCATGAGCGAGGCGTGGTAGCGGTAGAACGCCTTCAGCTCCGGCGACATCGACTCGTGGTTCTCCCACGGCTCGGGGATCATCGTGAGCACCGCCTCCGGCAGCGAGTAGCCACCTAGGCACAACAACTCCAGGCACTCGTCGAAGCGCGCTGTGTCACTGGCGCCCGGCGTGCAGATCGGGAAGATCCGCTCCAGGGCGCCGTCGGCGAAGTGCTCGGAGCCCAGTAGCGCTTCGCGGGCACGCATCCAGTTCTGGTTGCCCTGCACGGTGTTGATCTCACCGTTGTGGACGATCATCCGGTAGGGGTGAGCGAGTGGCCACGACGGGAAGGTGTTCGTGGAGAAGCGGCTGTGGACGAGGGCGAGACCGCTACAGAGGCGCTCGTCGACGAGATCCGGGTAGAACTGGGTGAGCTGCGGGACGACCAACATTCCCTTGTAGACGAAGGTACGCGCCGAGAGGCTCGGGAAGTAGACCCCTTCGTGTGCCAGGCTCATCGAGCCGAGCATCTCACCACTCGTCCGGTCCTCATCGGGGTCCAACTCGTGGCGGATGCGGCGGCGACAGACGTAGGCGCGGCGGTCCAGGTCGATGCCCGCCTCGCCGTCGCCGGCGATGAACAGCTGCCGGAAATGCGGCATGGTGCGCCGGGCGCCGGCGCCGAGCATGCCTGGGTCGGTGGGGATCTCGCGCCACCCCAGAACGGTGAGGCCCTCGTCCCGGACGATCCGCTCGACGACGGCACAGGACTTGGCGGCGCGCGCCCCGTCGTTGGGCAGGAAGGCGATTCCCGTGGCGTAGGTACCGGGCGACGGCAAGTCGAAATCGACGACCTCCCGGAAGAAGGAATCGGGCACCTGGACGAGAATCCCGGCGCCGTCGCCGCTGTTGACCTCGGCACCGAGAGCTCCCCGATGCTCCAGGTTGCCGAGCGAGCGCAACGCCAACTCGACGATGCGATGGCTGGCACGACCCTGCAGATCCACGACGAATCCGACACCGCACGAGTCGTGTTCGAACTCCGGGCGGTACAGACCCTGCGGAGGTGGCAGATCGGGCGTGATTGGCATCGTGTCTCGTCTCGTGACGCTCGGGCTGGATTGTCGCTGCCGGCGCGCCACGGGTCTGGGAGGCATCTCGTCAGCGCGCCCGAGCCGGCCGGCGTCGTCGGCGACCGATCCCCTGTGCGTTCCTCACAGGAGACATCATTCTACCGAGACCCCCTTCCGCGACCAAGATCGGCGGCGGGCCCCACCGCGCGCTCGAGGCGATCGACCCCCGAGTCCTAACGGCGCCGGAACACGTGGCGCAGGATCACCGCGGCTCCGAGGAAGACGGCGGTGATCTCGAGGCGCCCGATCAGCATGAGCGCGGCGAGCACCAAGCGGGCGGGGCGGGCGAAGACCGTGAAGTTGGAGGAGGGACCGGCCTCCCCCAGTGCCGGGCCCATGTTGGACATGGCGCTGATCACGCCTGATGCCGCGGTGACCGGATCGGCGCCGAGGGACGCCACGATCAGCGTCCCGACCCCGAAGGAAATGATGTAGAGGGTCCCGAAGCCCAGTACCCGCCCGACCACGGACTCGGGGATGACCGCCCCGCCCAGCTTGACCGGAACGACCGAGCGAGGCCTGCGGGCCAGGCGGACCGTGCGCAGGGCGTGCGCGGCGGAGATCTGGGCGCGGAACACCTTCATCCCCCCCGAGGTGGAGCCCGCTCCCCCGCCGATCAGCATCAGCACCCCCAGCACCACCTGCGCGGGCGGCGTCCAGGCGGCGAAGTCTCCCAGCCCGCCGGGGCGAATGTTGTGGAACCCGCCGCTGGTGGCCAGCGTCACCACGTTGAAGAAGGCGTCGCGCAGCGAGAGGCCGAACGACGCCCCCTGGCGCAGCCACAGCAGCAACGTGATGACCATCGTGGCGGCGGCGAGGATCTTCAGGAACAGCATCTGGTCGCGGGCCCGCCCGTAGGCGCGCCAGTCCCCCCGCAGCGCCCGGTAGTGGAGGCTGAAGCTCATGGCCCCGACGATCATGCCGGTGGCCATCACCAGCTCTGCCCCTAGCGACTCGAAGTGGCCGATCGAGCCGCCGTAGGGTGAGAAGCCCCCGGTGCCCGCCGCGGTGAGGGCGTGCGCCACGGCGTCGTAGAGACTCACGCCCGGAACGGCGAAGAGCGCCACGGCGACCGCCACGGTGAGTCCGGCGTAGACCAGCCAGAGGCGCTTGGCGGTGCCGCTGATGCGCGGCGCCAGACGGTCGCTCTCGGGGCCGGGCGTCTCGGCGCGCATCAGCTCCTGGCCGCCCACGCCCAGCAATGGCAGCACACTCACCGCCAGCACGACCATCCCCATCCCGCCGTACCACTGGGTGAGCTGGCGCCACAGCAGCAGGCCGCGGCCGTGGGAGTCGATGTCGGTCAGCACCGTCGAGCCCGAGGCGGTGAAGCCCGAGATCGACTCGAACAGTGCCGAGTCCCACTGCGACCAGCCGAAGACATCAGCGTCCAGCACGTACGGCAGGCCGCCCAGGACCGAGCACCACAGCCAGGTCCACACCACGACGGGGAACACGTCCGCGGGTCGCACATCGTCGGGAGGTCGGAACCCCTTGAAGAGGATCACCCCCACCGCGGCCGTGATCAGAGCGGCACCCAGCAGCGGCATTTCGCCGCTCGAGCCGGTCGAGCGCCACTCCACGAGGGCGGCAAGGCCCATCCCAGGCACCAGGAACAGGAGGGCCAACCCCACGACGTGCACCGAGAGGTTCTCCCGGCGTCGGGCCCGGGACACGAGCGAGAGTTCCGTCACGCCGCGGAGAGCGCGTCTCACGCCGATGTCCTGCGCGCATTGGGTCGCTCGGCGAGCGCCAGCAGGCGGCGAGAGCCCGCGATGACACCGCCGGCGGCGACGATCAGCGGGAAGAAGGAAAGGCGACCCAGCAGCATGAGTATCGCCAGGACGCCACGCTCGGTGCCATTGAGCGCGGTCAGTTCAGCACCCGGCGCGGGGCCCATGGTGGCGATCGCGCTGACCGACGCACTCGCCCCGGCCCAGAGATCCGCACCCGCCAGGCTCAAGCCGAAGATCCCGCCGATGACTGACACGGCGAACAGGATCTGGTACCCGTTCAGCAGCGCCAGGGATCCCTCTCCCACCGAGCGGCGCCCGATCTTCACGACGTGCACCGTGTGCGGGTGAATCTCCACCACGAGTTCCCGATAGGCATACCGAGCCGCGGCGATGGCGCGGCGCATCTGGAACCCGCCCCCTGCGGTTCCGGCCATACCGCCGGTCGCGATCAGCGCAACGATCAGGACCTGGGCTCCCCAACTCCAGCCCGACCAGCCGGCGACCTCGAAGCCCGTGCTGCTCATGGTCGCGGTCACCGTGAAGGCGCTGCGCCGCAGCGCCGAGAGGCCGGCACCGTCCCACGTCCAAGCGGTCACAGCGATGATCCCCGCTGCGAGGACGAGCAAATAGATCCGCAATTCGAAGGAGCGCCGGAGGATCCGGAACCTGCCGCGCGCCACCCACCACAGGGTCACCGCACTCACGCCGGCGAGTGCCATGAAGACCGTCGCCACCGAGTCCACGGCAACCGAGTCGAAGTGGGCGAGGCCGTCGTCATGATGACCGAACCCTCCCGTGGAGACGGTGCTCAGCGCATAGCTGACGGCATCGAACGCACCCATGCCGGCAGCGGCATAGGCGGCGGCGCATGCCACGCCGGCGGTGCCATAGACGACGGCGAGCCGCCGGAGTTGGGTACCGAAGGGCGGAGCCGAGGGTCGGTCGGACGGACCACCGTCGTCGCCGGGAAGGACGAGAGCCGGAACATGGAGGGGCAGTGCCGCGCCCAGCAACGCCAGGGCGGCGAAACCGCCGAGCCACTGCGTGAGTGCTCGCCAGAACAGCACCCCCGACGGGAGCGACTCGAGCTGCTCCAGGACGCTCAGGTTCGTCGTGCAGAACCCGGCCACCGACTCGAAAATGGCGTCAGGCACCGATCCCGTCGCGCCGGTGACGAGGTATGCCACCGTCGAGATCACGATCATCGTCAACCATGCGCTGCAGGCTGCGAGGAAGGTCGCGAGCGAGGGCGGATGCCGGGGCGGGCGCGCCCGTCGCAGGTAGAGCCCGGCGGCGGCGCATCCCACGCCAAGGGACGCCAGCGCCGTGGCCACGCCGCGGTCCTCGAGCCCGACCAGGCTCGACACCGCTAGTGCCGTGCCGCAGGCGACCGCAGCCCAAGCCGACGCCCACAGGCTCAGGTCGATGCCAGGTCGGGATCGGGTTCGGGCAGCGGTGGATCCGCCCCCGGCCGGCGGCTCCGCCGCGCCCCTCACTCGAATCGCTTGCGGGCCGCAGCGACCGCCTTGGGGCGAGCGAAGATCACGAGATGATCCTGCGCCTGAAGGACTGTCTGACCGCGACCGATCATCGACGTGCCGTCGCGAACCACCGCCGCGATGAGCACCTCCTTCGGAAGGTGGAGATCGCGGATCTGCTCTCCGTCCACGCTGCTGCCGCCGGCCACCGTCAGCTCCAGGACCTCCACGTCCATGTCCAGATAGGTGGCGACCCGGACACCACCGCGGATGATGCGCATCACGCCGTTGACGCAGGCGGTGCGCGGCGAGACGGCGCCGTCAATGCCGAGCGTGCGCAGTAGCGGGAGGAACTCGAGGCGATGCAGCAGAGCGATCGTCTCGGGAACGCCCATCGACTTGGCGTACAGGCAGGCCAGGATGTTGTCCTCATCGTTGCCGGTGACCGCGACAACGGCGTCGTGGTCACCGACGCGTTCCTGCTCCAGCAGTTCGGCATCGGTTATGTCGCCCTCGAGGATCAGGACATCGTCGAGGCTCTCGGCGAGCTCGCGGGCCCGTTCGGGATTCCGCTCGACGAGGCACACCTCGGAGTGCATCTCGACCAACCGCCGCGCCACCATCTCCCCGGTGCGGCCGCCGCCGAGGACCATCACACGGTGGGGCCGGCCGTGCAGCAGGCCAAGGAGGCTTCGCAGTTCGTTCGAGGAGGTCCCGAGATCCACGATCCGGACGACATCGCCTGCCTGCAGGACCATGTCCCGGCGCGGAATGACCGTCTTGTCGCCTCGGGACACGGCGCCGATGAGGAACTCCCAGTTGGATCCGTAGGGGGCGAAGCTCTCCGAGAGAGGGTGGCCGACGAGCGGGGAGTCGGGACTCAGGACGGTGCCGATCACGGTGACCCGGTCATCGGCGAGCATGTTGATCTCGCTGGCGCCCGGATAGTCGAGGAGGTGGAGAATCTCGACCGCGGTTTCCTGGTCGGGATCGATCACCACGTCGGCCCCGGCCGCCTGCAGCAGTTCCGCAGCCGCGGGTGCGCGCAGAGCCGCCGCCTCGATACGCGCAATCCTGCGGCCCACGCCGGCCTGGCGAGCCAGCATGCACGCCACCAGATTGGCCTCGTCATCGGTGGTGACCGCCACAAGCAGGTCGGCATGGCGGATTCCCGCCGCGGCCATCACGTCGGGATGACTGCCGCTGCCCGTGATGACCAGGGCATTGATGTGTAGTTCCACGTGCTGGGCTCGCTCGGGATCCTGCTCGACCACCACCACGTGGTGGTTCTCCTTCGTGAGCCGCTCCGCGAGGTAGGAGCCCACCTCGCCCGCACCGACGATGATGACCTTCATGGCTTGCACCTCCAGAGGGGGCGGAGACAATCAACCGAAGCCGGACCCGGAGTCTCGCCTCCCGGAGCCGGCGACTCGAGTCGCGAACTCAGTTCCATGGCGCGAACATGCTCCCGAAGCGCCGCACTCCCGCCGGCGACACGAAGGCGTCCACGGCCACGTCCTGCGGCCGGCACCGGAGTTCGGGTTCCCAACCGAAGACGTGGCCCACGCCGACCAGCAACGGGCCCTGCGGAGGTAGCGGCGCGCCAGGAGCATTCCGGAACGCCAGGGCGCGGTCGTAGTACCCCCGGCCACGCCCGACACGCGCGCCGCGCGGGCCGAACAGCACCCCGGACACAAGGATGACGTCGTGGCCGAGGGCGCCGATGACCGCGGTTCGGACCGGGATCGGGATGCCGAAACGCCCCGGCGTCAGTTCCGCACCTCGCTGCCAGCGCACGAAGATCAGATGGTCGCTGTCGTCGATGGCCGGCACCGTGACGGCGACGCCGTCGTCCCAGAGCTTGGCGATCACCGGCCACAGGCTGATCTCACCGTCGTCGGCGATGAACGCCGCGACCACGCGCGCCAACCGCATCTCGGGGATCTCCCAGATATGTGACGCCAGTGCGGCCGAGGACAGAGCATGATCCTCCGCCGGAAGGTCGCGTCGCTGACGGCGCGCCTCGGCCTGTCGTGTGGAGACCTCCACCGAAGCGAACTCTAGCGAGACGTTCACGCCCCGATGTTGCACCCGTGTGACCCTAAGTGATGTGGCCGCCCGCGGTTGTGCTCCACGACGAACCCGTCTGGCCGCAGGGGTCGGCTGCTAGCTTGCGGAGGACTTTTGGGAACCGAGGAGGTCACTGGAGTGCAGGCGATTCCCTACCTTGCCGCCGCGTCGGCCCTGGCGGCGCTCGCCCTCGCCGGGTTCTTCTACCGGTATGTACGCGCCGCCGATCCCGGCAACCCCCGGATGGTCCAGTTGATGGAGGCCATCGCAGTCGGGGCGCGAACGTTCCTGCGCAGGGAGTACCGCTGGGTGGCCGGCTTTGTGATCATCATGATCGTGCTGATGGTCTCGCTCCTGGACTGGGGAGCGATGGGAGCCATCGCCTACTTCCTGGGGGCGCTGCTCTCGGCCACGGCGGGCTGGATCGGGATGACCGTGGCCACCATGGCCAATGCCCGCACCACGCAGGCGGCGCGAACGGGTCCACAGCGGGCGCTACCTCTTGCCTTCCGCGGCGGCGCCGTCATGGGATTCTCGGTCGCCGGGCTCAGCCTGCTCGGGCTCAGCTTCTGCTACCTGCTCTTCGTCGTCTGGCTGCAGCACCTGGACGCGTTCGAGGTCATCACCGCGTACGGCCTGGGCGCAAGCTCCATCGCGCTGTTCAGCCGTGTCGGCGGCGGCATCTTCACGAAGGCCGCGGACGTGGGTGCGGACCTCGTGGGCAAGGTGGAGGCCGGCATCCCCGAGGACGACCCCCGCAACCCGGCCACCATCGCGGACAACGTGGGCGACAACGTCGGCGACGTCGCCGGGATGGGCGCCGACCTCTTCGAGAGCTACGCAGGCGCGATCATCGCCCCGGTGGCCTACGTCTGGTTCGCCTACGGCGCCGCGTCGGTGGCCGATGCGGGCGAGGGATTGCTCGGCGACCTGCTGCTGTTCCCGTTCCTGATTGCGTTCGTCGGGATGATGGCATCGATCATCGGCGCGTTCTTCGTACGCGCCGGGACCACATCACGGGTCAAGGATCTCGCCGCGGGACTTCACCGCGGCACCAACGCCGCCATGGTCATCACCCTGGGGGGTGCCTTCGCCGTGGGCGCGATCCTCTTCGACGGCAGCGCCTCGTGGGGTCTGCCGCTCGCCGTGGTGTGCGGGATCGTCGCGGGATACGCCATCGGCAAGGTGGCCGAGGTGTGGACGAGCGACCACTACCGGCCGGTGCGCCAGATCGCGAAGCAGACCGAAACCGGCCCAGCCACAACGATCCTCTCCGGCCTGTCAGCGGGCATGGTGTCGGTGGCCGCTTCGGTGGGCCTCATCGTCACCGCGGTGGGTCTGGCGTACTGGGCGGGCGATGCAACGCTCGGGGCCGCCGGGGCGAACCTGTCCGGGGGCATCTACGGCGTGGCGATCGCCGCCATCGGGATGCTCGCCACCACCGGCGTGGTGGTGGCCGTCGACGCCTACGGGCCCATCGCCGACAATGCCGGTGGCATCGCCGAGATGGCCGATCTGCCCCCCGAAGTCCGGGAGGTCACCGATTCGCTGGACTCGCTCGGCAACACGACCGCGGCGGTCGCCAAGGGGTTCGCCGTCGGATCTGCCGCCGTGACGTCGCTGGCGCTCTTTGCCGCCTTCAAACAGGCCATCGGCGCGGAAGGAGGTGTGCTGGCGCTGGACCTCAGCCAGGTGGAGGTGTTCATCGGGCTCTTCCTCGGGGTGATGCTGCCGTTCCTGTTCGCCGCCCTGACCATCGACGCGGTCGGACGGGCCGCCAACAAGATGATCGAGGAGGTGCGGCGCCAGTTCCGGGAAATTCCCGGCCTGCGCGAGGGAGCCGAGGGGGTCGAGCCCGACTCGGCGCGCTGTGTTGACATCTCCACCCGTGCCTCACTGCGGGAGATGCTCATACCCGGCGCTCTGGCGATCGCCGCGCCCCTGATCATCGGCTTCATCAACATCAACACGCTTGGCGGCTTCCTGGCAGGGGCGCTCGTCTCGGGATTCGCGCTGGCCATCTTCATGGCGAACTCCGGAGGGGCGTGGGACAACGCCAAGAAGTACATCGAGGCCGGCCATCACGGCGGCAAGGGTTCGGAGGCGCACAAGGCCGCCGTCGTGGGCGACACCGTCGGGGATCCCTTCAAGGACACCGCCGGCCCGTCGATGAACATCCTGATCAAGGTGATGACCATCGTCTCGCTCATCTTCGCCTCCGCCTTCGTCTGAGCAGGGGTGCCGGGCACTGGTGGAGGTCGCTGACGCTCTGGGCGCCCTGCAGCTGAGGCCCGATGCCACGTGGAGCGAGGTGCGGGCCAGCTACCGGAACCTGCTGCGTGTCAACCACCCCGACCTGACCGACGAACCCGGCGCGGCCGACCGCACGGCACATCTGACCGTTGCCTACGCCGTGCTTCAGAAAGCGACGGGCAACGGTCGTCGCCCGCTGCCGGCTCCGCCCGCGCCCCGGTACGTCCACCGAACCCCACCCGACCGTGGGCAGGGCCGGACGGCGTCCGCGCCCGGTGCCGTGCCTGGCCGCGACACCGACTCCGCACCGGGCCATGGTGCGGGCGCCACCGGCGCCGTCGTCGGGCAGCGCGCGCCGGAGGACGTCTTCCGGCGTCTCCGGGCAGCCGCCGGGGCGGTGGGCAGCCTGAGCGGCGTGGATCCCGAATCGCTGACCTTGCAGATCCTTGTCGAGGCGCCCGGTGCCGCTCCGGCGCAACTCCTGGCCGAGGTGTCCCGGCGAGGTCAGGACACGGCGATCATGTTTACGCTCGAGAGCCTTACGACCGCTCCGGGGCCGCCGATCGAAGCGGTCGTGAAGCGGCTGCTGGCCGCTCTCTGAGCCGGCTGCCGGCAGCTCAGAAAGTCCCGGCGGCCCTATCACGGGCGGCGTAGCAGGCCTCCTGCATTCGCACCGGGATCGCCTCGCAGAGCGCTGTGGCCATCTTCGTGCCGTGGTCGTTGTAGACGGCGTTGAGGGAGGCGCCCACAAAGCACTCCTCCTGGTACGCGGGATCGCCGAGGGAGCAGAGCCGCACGACCCGACCCACTTCCAGCAGGGACGAACCGCTGATGTCCCGCCCCATGCTGCGGTAGCAGTTGTCCACCATCTCGGTCTGCACGGTGTCGCAGATGGCAAACGCCTCGGCGAAGTTCTCGTCGGCATACCCCAGGTTGTAGAGCATCCAGGAGGTCTGCATGGCAAAGCACTCGTCGACGTAGTCGTCGGCGATCACGTTGCACGGGTAGAGCAGGTCGTCGGTCCGCAGGTCGGTCTGTATGCCCTGCTGCGCCGAGACGACGTTCTCCATGATGGCGCCGCCGACGCAGGAGCTGAGTTCCCAGCGATCCGGCAGCGCCTCGCAGTACGGGATGGACCCGAACAGGTCGCTGTCGGTGTTCAGCATCACCCCGTGGCCCAGACCGTGGACGCAGTTGTAGTGGGTGAAGGAGTACTCCTCCTCCGCCGCTGTCGTACAGATGTTCGGTATCTCATCGAACAACTCGGTCCCACCGAACTGCGAGATGGCGTACTCCACCACGCCGTGGTAGTAGCCCGACCAGCAGGCGGATCCCTCGTAGGTGAGCGCGATCCCCACATCGCCGTAGTGCTCCGCAGCGTCGTTGCCGAGGTCGTGCACCACCTGGTGGCAGTCGCGCGCCACGTAGTCGTCGGACTCGGAGAGGGCGGCGATTTCCGCGACGGCCACGTCCGCGCCCTCCGTGCGCATGACCTCGGCGAAGTAGTCCCGGTAGCAGTTGGGCTTGCCGACGGTGCGAACGCCGCACTCCTCGACACTCTCCGGCGGTGCATCGGACAGCAGTTCCAGGGCATCTGCACCGATTGGGGCCGCGGCGCCGGCTGTCGCCACCTGCGCCCCGCCGCCGTCGCCCGAGCCGAAGACGGCGGGGTTGAGTCCCGCCAGCACGGCCGCCACGACCAACACCGAGGCCAGCGCCGCGGCCTCGATCCGCAGCGAGCGCACCGGGCTGTCACCGGGGTCGCCACCGCGACGGCGGCGCGCCAGCAGGCCCAGGCGCCGGTCGTGGTACATGCCCAGCGGCAGGACGACGGCAGCCAGCATCGCCAGCTTGACGATCAGGGTCGTGGTGTAGCTCGAGCCCGAGAGCAGCTCGGCGCCGGCGAGGAGCCACGTCGAGCGCGCGCCGGTCAGCACGAGCACCGCGAAGGCGCCCACCGCAACCGGGCCGAAACGGCCGAAGAGTTCCCGTAACGTCGCAGCCCGTTCCGCGGCCGGCCGCTCCCGCCACCGGCGGGAGGTGCCGACCCAACCGACCACGAGCAGCGGACCGAGCCAGAGGCTCGCCGCCACCAGGTGCAGCGTCGAGACCCACAGACCGAAGGGATCCTTCGAAAGCACCGACGTATGGCTGGTCGCCGAACCGATGGCAACGAGAGCTATCAGGCCGAGGCCGGCCTGGAGCAGTGTCCAGCCCGACCGCGTCCGGCTGAGTCGGGGGGCCCACAGCACCAGCGCCCCGGCGCCGACGGCCGCCAATAGCAGGGTCAGACCCATGCCGTCCACCAGAGCCAGTTGAAGATCCTCTGAGAGCGAGCCGGTCCGGTAGCCGCGGGTGACGAGGGTGATCGTCGAACCTGCCCGCAGAAGGATGCCGACATGCAGCACGACCGCCCCGACGAACAGGGTCCGCCGGGCGTGCCTGGCGAGGAGTTCCTTCGCCGGCGACCCGAGACCCGGACGCAGGCCCCAGGCGAGCACCAGCATCGCTCCCGCCACCGCGGCGAGACCGAGGTACCAGAGGTAGCGGGCCACGCCACTGGTAATCTCCAGCGCGCGCTCCAGCGGCGGCGTCTCGGCAAAGCTCGCCCCGGACAGCGTGTCGCCGTCGATGACCCCGACGCCGACCACGACCTCACCGGCCACACGATGGCCGTCAGGACCCACCGTGATCCACGAGAGCCCGTAGACGCCGTCGTCCAGAGGCGGGAGGGCGAACTCGATGACGGCCCGGTCCTCCCCGATCGGCGTGAGCAACTCGGGGCCCCCAACCGATTCACCGTCGATGCCGATGACGTCGAGTTGCACCGTGCGGGGATCGACCGCCTCGGCGAAGACCAGGGTGAGACTCTCGGGCGGCTCGGCCCCCATCGTGCGATTGGCCGGGATCGTCTCGATCAGCCGGGTGTGTGCCGCCGCAGGTGCCGAACCGATCGCCAGCGTGGCCGCTGCGACGACTACCGCGACGGCGCTCAATCGCAGCAGGCGAGCGGAAGGCTTCCTGCCACCTGCAACCCCGGCCGGCGCCGACAACCCTCTCACTCCGGAGAGCTTAGGCTCCGGCCGCCGGCGATTCGGTCCGAGACTCGCCAGGGACCACGACACCTAGGCTCGGTGCGTAGTGGACGCGCCGCAGCGAGAACGCTCTTCCGCGCTCGGGGCGCTGAGACATCGGGACTTTGCCCTGTTCTGGTCGGCGGCGCTCATCTCCAACGCCGCCAGCTGGATGCAGCAGTTCACCGTGCCGTTCATCATGTACGACATGACCGGCTCCAACACCTGGGTCGGCGCCGCGGCGTTCACCTCGCTGTTCCCGGCCGTCGGCCTGGCGCCGCTGGCAGGTGTGCTGGCGGACCGCTACTCCCGCCAGAAGGTGATGGTCGTGACCCTCGGCGTGCACACCGTGGCGTGTGCCGCCTTCGCAGTGCTGTGGATGACGGGCGACCTCACACCGTGGCGGATCCTGGGACTGAACCTGGTCATCGGCATGGCTCTGGGAATCCAGGCGTCCAGCTGGCTGGCCATCGTCCCGTTGCTCGTCCCGGCCTCCAGTCTGCTCTCGGCGATCCGTCTGAACTCCGCGCAGTTCACGGCATCGCGCGCGATCGGGCCGCTCGCAGGGGCGGGGCTGCTGAAATTCGTCGGCGCCGGATCGGTGTTCATCGCGAACGCCGTCACCTACGCGCTGCTGATGGTGGTGATCCTCGCCGTGCGCCCTCGCGAGGTCGGAATGCCGGCTCATCAGCGGATCGGCGCCTTCCTGATGGCCGGCTTCGCCTACGTGCGCAGCCGATCGTCGTTGTTGCAGGCCGTGGTGACCGGTTTCGTCATGGCCTATTTCGGTGGTGCACTGCTGCATCTGGCGGCCGGTCTGGCCAGCGAGGACTACCGGGTGGGCGAGACGGGTCTGGCGGGGCTGATCACGGCGGCCGGCGTGGGCTCGATCGTCGGATCGACGCTGATCATTGCGTACGGCGACCGCTTCGATCGCTCGCTGGTGGCCCGCTGGGGTTTGTTCCTGTACTCGGCGGCCTCGCTGCTGGCGATGGCGACGACCAGCTATCCGGTTGGCCTGGGCGGATATTTCGTCAGTGGCGTGGCGCACGTTTGCGTCGCCATCTCGATGAATTCGGCGATCCAGTCCCAGGTGGCCGAGGACATGCGCGGCCGGGCGCTGTCGATGTACATGGTGGGCGTCTTCGGAGGATGGCCGACGGGTGCACTCGTCGGCGGGTGGCTCGGTGACCAGGTCGGGCTCCGCCTCGTCTTCGCCATCAACGGGATCGTGCTGGCGCTGTACCTCGTGACCGTCATCGTCCGCTGGGACGGCTTGCGGGCGCTGGACTCCAATCAGGACATCGCCGACCGGGAGCCTCGCGCTCAGCTCAGGGCGCCAGGCAGCACCGCGTAGTGGTCGTGGGCGGCCGTGAAGGCGCCCCTTCCACCGGTGATGGAACGCAGATCGATGGCATAGCGCACCAGCTCGGACTCCGGGACCAGGGCGCGCACGTGCTGCTCGCCGTAGTTCCCCGGGTCGGTGCCCTGCACGATGGCTCGGCGCGACGACAGGTCGCCAATAACGTCGCCCAAGCATTCGCCCGGGACGCGCACGTCGACACGCGAAACCGGCTCGAGCACGACCGGGCGCGCTTCGCTCATCGCCGCGTTGAAGGCGATCCGGCCGGCCATCTTGAAGCTCATCTCCGAGGAGTCCACGGAGTGATACTTCCCGTCGAAGACGATGGCGCGAATATCCACCACCGGGTAGCCGTGCTTGCCGCCGTTGTCCATGGCCTCGCGGATGCCCGCCTCGACGGCCGGGATGTACTGGCGGGGAATGACGCCGCCGCTGATCTCGCTGGCGAACTCGAAGCCCGATCCACGCGGTAGTGGCTCGAGACGGACGTGGGCGACGCCGAACTGGCCGTGCCCACCGGTCTGCTTCTTGTGCTTCCCCTCCGCCGCCGCCTTGGCCGTGATGGTCTCACGGAACGGGATCCGCAGGTCCTCGATGTCCACCCCCACGTTGAACTTTCGTTCGATCCGCCTCAGAGCGGTTCGCAGGTGCATGTCCCCCAGCCCCGAGATCAGCGTCTGGCGCGTCTCGATCGGACGCGTGACCCGCAGCGAGGGGTCTTCGCCACACATCCGGCGCAGGGCGTTGGAGAGCTTCTCCTCGTCGGCCTTGCTGCGCGGAACCACCGCGAACGACAGCATCGGCTCGGGCCGCGGCGGCGGCGCCAGCTCCGTCGACCCGTCGCTCAGCGTGTCGCCCGTAGCGACATCGGCGAGCTTGGCAGCCGCGCCGATATCGCCGGCGGAAAGCTCGCTCGCCGGCTCGCTCGAGGCGCCCCGCAGCAGGAAGAGCGTGCGGACGCGCTCGTTGTTTCCGGTACGGGAATTCACGAGGACGGTGTCGGCGCTCAGCGCGCCCGTGGCGAGCTTGAAGACCGAGACGGTGCCGAGGTAGGGGTCGACGGTGGTCTTGAACACGATCAGTACAGGTGGTCCGTCCGTCGAGAGAACCACCGGCTCGCCGGCGGTGTCTCGCATGGGGCGCGCCGCAAGAGGCGATGGCCCGATCCCGCAGATGTAGTTGCAGAGCCGATCCACGCCGATGGGTACGGTCGCCGAACCGCACACCACGGGAAACACCGAGGCGTCGGCCACACCGATGCCCAGTGTCTTCTCCAACTCGTCCGTCGAGGGCATGTCCCCGTCCAGATAGCGCTCAAGCAGGTCGTCGTCGGCGACGACGATCCCCTCGATGAGCGACTCCCGGACTTGGGTGACCCGTTCGGCCATCTCGGCGGGAATGGAGGTCTCGGTGATCGTTCCCCCGTCGTATAACCAGGCGTCGTCGCTCAGCAGGTCGGCCACCCCACAGAATCCCGGACCCTCCGAGATGGGCAGTTCGAGTGGCGCCACACCGCTGTCGAACGCGTCGGTGAGCTGCTCGAGGACGCTGTCGAAGGAGACGTGCTCGCGGTCGAGCTTGTTGACGAAGAACAGCAGCGGGGTGCCGGCCGCGGCGGCGCGCCGCCAGGCGCCGGTGATGGTGTGGTCCACGCCCGCGGTGGCGTCCACGACCAGGACGATCAGGTCGGCCACCGCCATCGCCGCCCACTGCTCGCCCGCGAAGTCGAACGATCCGGGTGTGTCCAGAAGGTTGATCTTGTGGTCGTTCCACTCGAACGTAGCGAGTGCCACGACCTGCGAGCTGCCGGCGGCATGCTCCTCGGGCTCGTGGTCGCAGACGGTGTTCCGCGTCTCGATACCACCCATGCGATCCAGTGCGCCGGCACGGAACAGCATGGCCTCGGCCAGCATGGTCTTGCCGGCGCTGCTGGAACCCACGAGTGCCACGTTGCGGATGCGTTCGGTCGGGTAGGTCTTCACAGACACCCCTTCGCTCAACTCGGACCAATTTGCTCGACTCCGGTCGGAGGTTCTCGCCAACCTGAGGGTCGATTCAGCGGAGACTACCGAGACGACCCGCCCACGGCCAAGCGCCACCCCTTGTCCCGCGCCATGACGCCGGCGCAGCGCCGTGGCGGCGTCTGCTCGGCGGCTACGACCTGCTGTGCATGATGCGCTCTGGAGCACGCCCCATTGCCGATGGCCATGATGCGCGGTCTGCCTGGCGGCTCCTAGGGTGGGATCGTGGCGCACTTCGATCTTGTCGTCGTCGGGGCAGGTTCGGGCAACTCGCTGCTGACGCCGGAGTTGGCGGAGCGGCGTGTGGCGATCGTGGAGCGCGGCGACTTCGGGGGGACCTGTCTCAACCGGGGTTGCATTCCCTCCAAGATGCTGGTGCACGTGGCCGACGTGGCCGAGGCCACGCGCCACGCCGGACGCCTTGGCATCTCCGCACGCCTCGACGAGGTGCGGTGGCCCGAAGTGTCCGAGCGGGTTTTCGGGCGCATCGATCCCATCGCCGTCGCCGGTGAGGAGTATCGCCAGGGCCTTGCGAACGTGGCCGTGTACAAGGGCCAGGCCCGCTTCTGCGGGCCGCGCCGCCTCGAGGTCGACGGCGCTCCGGTCACGGGCGATGCCGTCGTGCTGGCAGCGGGCGCACGGCCCTTCATCCCGCCCCATCCCGATCTCTCCGCGGTGGATTACCAAACATCCGACACGATCATGCGCCTGCCCGAGCCGCCGCGCCGCCTGTTGATCTGGGGTGGTGGGTACGTCGCGGCGGAGCTGGCGCACGTGTTCGGCGCCGCAGGGAGCAACGTGACCATCATCAACCGGGGCCCCCGGTTGCTGCGGGCCGAGGACATCGATGTGAGTAAGGCCTTCACCGCCGCCTACCGGAAGCGGTTCCGGGTGCTCACCGGGACGCAAGTGCTCACCGCCGACACGACACCGACAGGAGGGGTCACCCTGCGAGTGCGTCGCGAAGACGGCGACGAGACTGTGTCGGGTGACGTGCTGCTGGTGGCCGCGGGTCGGATCCCCAACGGCGACGAACTCGCAGTGGCGGCCGCGGGAGTGGCGCTGGACGCTGCGGGCTACGTGGTGACCGATGAGCACGGCCGCACCACCGCCGACGGCGTGTGGGCTCTCGGCGATATCTGCAATCCCAACCAGCTCAAGCACGTCGCCAATGCCGAGGCGCGCGCCGTGGCCCACAACCTGGCTCATCCCGAGAACCTGCGCCCGGTGGCGCTGGGACCGACACCCCATGCGGTGTTCGCCTCGCCGCAAGTGGCAGCGGTGGGTTCCACTGAGCAGGCACTGAAGGCAGCCGGCAGGCCCTACCTCCGCTCGGTGCGCCCGTACAGCGACACCGCCTACGGCTGGGCGATGGAGGACGAGACGAGCTTCTGCAAGGTGCTCTCCGATCCCGCCACCGACCGACTCCTGGGGGCGCACATCTGTGGGCCCGACGCTGCCGTCCTCTTGCAGCAACTCGTGCAGGCCATGGCGTGCGATCTCACTGTCGAACAAGTCGCATGCGGGCAGATGTACATCCATCCGGCGCTCAGCGAGGTCGTGGAGCAGGCTCTTCTGGGACTGGCGCCGTGAGCGGCACGGCCCACGGCGTGGGCGCCGTCACGGAGCCGCAGGAGCTGACGGCAGGGGGCAGCCTGCCGGCGGTGTGGCGAGACCACGCCATGCGGCAACCTCACCGGCGCTGCCTCCACGACCCGATGGCGGGGTGGATCAGCCGCGGGGAGTTGGCAACAGCCGGCGCCGAGGTGGCCGGCCGGCTCTACGCGGCCGGCCTGCGCCGGGGGGACAGGGTGCTGCTCTGCGCAGCGTCGGGCGTGGCGCTCGTGGCCACCCACACGGCATGCCTGCGGATGGGACTGGTGGTGGTGCCGCTGAACGCCGCCCTGCGCCGCCGCGAGGTGGCGCACGTCGTGAGCGACGCCTCGCCGCGCGGGGCCATCGTGGACGACCCGGAGATGCGTTCCTGGGTGCTCGCAGCCGCTCCCGGCGCGGTCGTGTGCACATCCGCCGTCGACCTGCCGGAAGGGGCGGTGCCGAGCCTCGACGACCTCGCCGGGGACGAGCCGGCGATTCTCGGCTACACCTCGGGTACGACCGGCGCACCCAAGGGTGCGGTCCTGACGCACGCCAACCTTCTGGCCGGCGCCGAGGCACTCCGCCGCGCGTGGGGCTGGAGCGAGGACGACCGGCTGGTTCTCGCCCTGCCCCTGTTCCACATGCACGGCCTGGGAGTCGGCCTGCACGGCACGCTGCACGCCGGTGCCTCGGCGGTGCTGCAGCCCTCGTTCGACCCCGAGGCGGTGCTCGACGCGATTCGCGATCACAACGCCACGCTGTTCTTCGGCGTGCCCACCATGTATCACCGGCTGGCCCGCAGCGAGCGAGTCCCGGAACTCGGTGCTCTCCGTCTGGCGGTCTCCGGTTCAGCGCCACTACCGGCCGAACTCCATCGCCACCTCGAGACGCTCACGGGCCTGCGCGTGCTGGAGCGCTACGGCATGACCGAGACGGTCATGCTCGTCTCCAACCCGCTGGATGGCGACCGACGCCCCGGAAGCGTGGGCTTCCCGCTGCCCGGGGTGGAATTGCGGATCCACCGGTCCGGCGAACCGCCGGGGTCGGGCCCGGAGTTGCCCGACGGGACTTCCGGCGAGATCTGGGTACGCGGACCGAACGTGTTCTCCGGCTACTGGCGCAAACCGGGTGCCGGCCCCGGTGCGGAGGGTTGGTTCCGCACCGGCGACATGGGCCGGCGCGATGCCGACGGCTACCTGTACCTGGAGGGCCGCACCGGCGAGTTGATCATCACCGGTGGGTACAACGTCTACCCGCGCGAGGTGGAGGAGCAGCTCGCGGACCATCCGGGCATCGCAGAGGTGGCCGTGGCGGGCCGACCCGACGAGGAGCGGGGCGAGATCGTCACCGCCTTCGTCGTGCCGGCACCCGGTCAGGAGGCGCCTTCGCCGGCGGAACTCCGCGCGCACGTGGCGCAGCGTCTTGCGCCCTACAAGCAACCTCGAGCCGTGGTCCCGATCGAGGCCATCCCGCGCAACGCCCTTGGCAAGGTGCAGCGACACCTGCTCGGGAGATAGCCGGGGAGCCGCCGGCGGCGACGTAACGTAGAGCCGATGGGCAGCACTTGGGGACACACCTTCCGGATCAGCACCTTCGGTGAGTCCCACGGTGGGGCGATCGGTGTCACTGTGGAAGGTTGCCCGCCGCGACTGACCCTGGAGGCCGAGCACGTCCAGGTCGATCTTGATCGCCGTCGCCCCGGCCAGAGTCGCCTCACCACGCAACGGGACGAGGCGGATCGGGTCGAGATCCTGTCGGGCACCTTCGAGGGGCGGACGCTCGGGACCCCCATCGGGATGTTGATTCCCAACACCGACGCTCGACCGGAGGCCTACGAGCACCTGCGGGATGTCTACCGGCCCTCCCACGCCGATTACGTCACCGAGGCCAAGTACGGCATCCGGAATTGGCAGGGCGGAGGGCGCGCCAGCGCCCGCGAAACGGCGGCGCGAGTAGCGGGAGGCGCCGTCGCTCGCCGGCTTCTCGCAGTTGCCTGTGACGTCGAGGTGGTGGCCTGGGTGGCACAGGTGCACGAGATTCGCGCCGCCACCGAGGGCGCCACCGTCACCCCCGAAGCGGTGGAGGCGTCACCGACGCGCTGCGGCGACCCGGTGGCCGCAGCGCGAATGGTCGAGGCGATCGAAGCCGCCCGTCGCCGAGGCGACTCCCTCGGTGGGATCGTGTCCTGCGTGGCTCGCGGCGTCCCGGTAGGCCTGGGCGACCCTGTGTTCGACAAGCTCGAGGCCGATCTGGCCAAAGCCCTGCTGTCGCTCCCGGCCGCCCGGGGTTTCGAGATCGGGAGCGGTTTCGCTGCCGTCTCGATGACAGGAATCGAGCATAACGATCCCTTCGTCACCGGACCCGACGGCCGGCCTCGCACGTTGTCCAACCACTCCGGCGGCGTACAGGGCGGCATCTCCAACGGGGAGGACATCGTGGTGCGGGTCGCCTTCAAGCCGACGGCGACGATCGCCTCCGAACAGCGCACCGTCGAGCGTTCCGGGCGCGAGGTCGTTCTCGCCGCTCGCGGGCGGCATGACCCCTGCGTCCTCCCGCGAGCGGTGCCGATGGTGGAGGCGATGGTGTGCCTGGTGCTGGCGGATCACTGGCTGAGACAGCGCACCGTCGCAGTCCTCGGCGACGGTGTATAGCACCGCCGCCGAGGGTCCCGGCGACACAGATCGAGCGGGGGTCTCAGCCCGTCTCGGCCACCGGAGCGAGTTCCCAGGAGAGGCGGGGACAGTCGCCCCAGAGCCGTTCGAGCTGGTAGTACTCCCGAGCCTCCTCGGAGAAGACGTGGACGACGAAGTCTCCGTAGTCCAGCAGAACCCACGACCGCGCCGCCAGGCCCTCCACCGCGAGCGGCTTCGATCCCCCCGCGGCGCTCACGCCTTCGGTGATCGCCTCGCAGATGGCTTTGACCTGCCGCTGGTTGGCTCCGCTGGTGATGACGAAGAAATCACAGACGGCCAACACCTCGGCCACGTCTATGAGCAGCGTGTCGCGTCCGAAGTGGTTGTTTGCTGCCCTCGCTCCGGCACTCGCCCAAGAGATGAGGTCGCTTCGGTCCCTGCCGTGCTGCACTGCGACCAGTGTAGGTCGCGCGAGCGGCACGGGGGGTTATGTCGGGACCGGCCGACCTCAGCGGTAGAGGCCGCGGCGTTCGATCTCCGCGGCGACCGGCCGGGAGAGCACACTTCCGAGCGCTCGACCGTCGGCCAACCAGCGCCGGACGTGCGTGCTGGAGACCTCGATGCCGGGTCCCTCGACGGCGATCCAAGACCATCCGGGGGGCGGCACACCGGGTCCGGGACTACCCAGCCGCGCCACCACCGCCACCGTCGCCAGGGATCGGATCACCTCGGGTTGGCGCCAGGTGTCGAGCGAACCCGCCAAGTCGCTCCCCACGATCAGGAAGAGCTCCCGTCCATCGCCGGCGAGCTCGATGAGCGTCTCCGCGGTGGCGGACTCCCCACCCTTGTCGATCTCCAGGGAGGAAACCTCGCAGCCCTCGAGGTCGTCCACTGCGGCGCGAACCAGAGCGAGGCGATCGGACGCGACGCTCACCGGCTGTTCGGAGACCTTCTGCCAGGGCACGTTGGCGACCACGAACAACACCCTGTCGAGATCCAGCGCGTAGCGGGCCACCTCGGCTGCAGCCAGATGACCGATGTGGGGCGGATCGAACGTCCCCCCAAAGACGCCGATGCGTTCAGACCCGCGCGGACTCACCCTTGATGTGCCGTCCATAATGCGAACCTACCGCCCGGTTGTCTGGACGTGGCGGTCTCGAGGGACTAAGATCTTGATCGCTCACGAGCCTCTCGCCTTTCGTGCCGGGCGCCCGTGGTGGCACTACTTAGCAGGAAATGCAAGGAAGCGCGTGAGCATATAGCCCCTCATTCGGTTTCGACCGGTTTTGCACGGACCAGGTTGAACACCTCTCTCAACGGCTAAGGCCAGCGGGCGCACAAAGAGCGGTCCCATACCTGTGAAATATGTCACAAGCGTGGATCGCGAGGGCGCAGAGGACGGGAACAAGTCAGCACAACGTGTTGTTGAAACCAAGCGAGTCGGACCGAGTCCACAAGGACCGCGCCGGTGGCCATCCGAGGCCCCGCTGCGATACGAGAAGCAAACCGGAATAGAGACGAAGAAGAAGTCATGAGTGATTCAGTCGGCCAGTACCTGAACGAGATCGGCCTCGTTCCCCTGCTCACCGCCGCCGACGAGCGGGAATTGTCACAGATCATCGAGCGCGGCCGCGCTGCCGCAGATCGCAAGCTCGAGGGCGAACGGTCCCACCTCCTCGATCAGGCGGTCAAGGCGGCGGCGGTCGCCAAGGACCGTTTCATCCGTGCCAACCTCCGCCTCGTCGTGAGCGTGGCACGGCGGTATCCGCTGCCGCCGGGCATGGAGTTGCTCGACCTGATCCAGGAGGGCAACCTCGGCCTTGAGCACGCCGTGGACAAGTTCGACTGGCGCAAGGGGTTCAAGTTCTCCACCTACGCCACGTTCTGGATCCGGCAGGCCATCGGCCGCGCCCTGGACCAGAAGGCCAGCCTCGTGCGCCTTCCGGGGGACCGGTCGGCGAGCCTGCGCGCTGCGCTTCGCCAGGTCTCCGGCAACGGCGACGAGTTGGACGAGGAGCACGCCCGCCTGCATCGCCTGACCACGCCGACCTCGCTGGACCGCACGATCGGTGACGACGACAGCAACGAGCTGATCGACCTGATCGCAGACGCCAACCCCGGGCCCGAGCAGATGGTCATGGCGTTTGCGGACAGCGAGATGGTGACCAACCTCCTCTCGGTGCTCGATGAGCGCGCCCGCTACGCCGTGGAGCAGCGCTTCGGGCTGCAGGACGGGCGCAAGCGCAGCTATCGCGAGGTGGGTGAAGAGCTCGGCGTCACCGCCGAAGCCGCTCGCCGGCTCGTCAAGCGAGCGGTCAACGTCGTGCGCGAGCGGGCCGTCGAACGCACCGACGCCGCCTGAATCGAGTTCCCGCCATGGCCGCGACAACCTGGTCGCCGGAGAGTTGGCGGCGCTTCCCGGCTCTCCAGCAGCCAACCTGGCCCGATCCGGCCGACCTCGACCGGGTGCTCAAAGTCCTTTCGGGGTTTCCGCCGCTGGTCTTTGCCGGCGAGGCGCGCAACCTGACGACCAGGTTGGGCGAGGTGGTCGCCGGAAGGGCCTTCCTGCTGCAGGCCGGTGACTGTGCCGAGTCCTTCGACGCCCTGTCGGCCGACAGCATCCGCGACAAGTTGCAGGTGATTCTCCAGATGGCGGTCGTCCTCACCTACTCGGCGGGGGTTCCCGTCGTGAAGGTGGGACGCATCGCCGGGCAGTTCGCCAAGCCCCGATCGAGCCCCACGGAGGTCGTCCGCGACGAGAAGCTGCCGTCGTTCCGCGGGCACATGGTGAACGACAGCAGCTTCTCGGCGTCGGCCCGGGTGGCCGACGCCAACCGGCTGCTGACCGCCTACCACGCCTCGGCCGCCACGCTCAACCTGCTGCGCTCGTTCACCAAGGGCGGATTCGCCGACCTCGGCCGGGTGCATTCCTGGAACCAGGAGTTCGTGGCGTCGTCCCCCGCCGGCCAACGGTACGAGGAACTCGCCGGCGGGATCGACGCCGCCCTGCGATTCATGGCCGCCTGCGGGATCGGAAGCAGCGACGATGTCCGGCTGAACACGGTCGAATTCTTCACCAGCCACGAGGCACTGATCCTCCCCTACGAGGAGGCTTTGACACGCAGCGACTCGCTGACCGGCGATCCCTACGATTGCTCGGCTCACATGCTCTGGGTCGGCGAGCGCACCCGGCAGGTCGACGGCGCGCACGTGGAGTTCCTTCGCGGGGTGCGCAATCCCCTGGGATGCAAGGTTGGACCGACCGCCGAGATTCCCGACGTGCTAGCCGTCTGCGAGGCTCTCAACCCCGAGCGCATTCCCGGCCGCCTGACGCTGATCTCCCGGATGGGTGCCCAGCGGATCGGAGATGCCTTGCCACCGCTCGTGCGGGCGGTGCGGGACGAGGGCCATCCGGTGGTCTGGGTTTGCGACCCCATGCATGGGAACACCTTCACGTCGCGCAATGCAGGGCACAAGACGCGGCATTTCGAGGACATCTGTACAGAGATCGACGGGTTCTTCGCCGTGCACCACTCGGAGGGCACCTGGCCGGGGGGTATCCACGTGGAACTCACCGGTGACGACGTGACCGAGTGTCTCGGCGGATCGGAGGATCTCGGCCACGACGACCTGGCGATGCGCTACGAGACGATGTGTGACCCCCGCCTGAACGGGCGGCAGTCACTCGATCTCGCCTTCCGCGTCGCCGAGAAGCTGCTCGGCTGACTAGACGCTCGCCGGTGAGCGGGCCACGCGCGCTCCTGGCCGAGACGTGCCCGGGGTGGGACTCGAACCCACACGACCGCAGGGTCAAAGGATTTTGAGTCCTCCGCGTCTTCCAATTCCGCCACCCGGGCCGGTCGCTGGAACAGTGTAGGATGACCGCCGACAACCGGCGGCGCTCGGTCCGGATTGCTCTGAGCCGGAATATCAACCGGGTGCGTTTTGCAGCCGGTCCCTGAGCGCCTACGGTGCGTCCAACGCTCCAACCATCCGTAGACGGACGAGGTCCTGCTCCACCATGTCTCGTGACACCGTTCCCCCGTGCCGCCTGAGGGTGTCGCGACCCCGGCATGCGCCGGCGCTTCACCCATGATCGTCTTCACCTACCCCGGGCAGGGGTCCCAGGCACCTGGGATGGGGGCGGCATGGGTGGACGAGCCGTCCTGGGAACTCGTGGAGGAGGCCAGCCGGACCACCGGCCGCGACATCGCTTTCCTGCTTCTCGAGGCGGATGCCGAGCACCTCCGTCAGACCCGCAACGCGCAATTGGCCACGTTCGTGATGAGCATGCTCGTACTCGACGCGGTGGCAAGAGTCGGTCTGATGCCGAACGCGCACGCCGGGCACAGCCTGGGTGAGTACAGCGCCCTCGTGGCGTCGGGCATCCTGGACTTCGGTGAAGCCGCGTATCTCGTCGCCGAGCGCGGGGAGGCCATGCAACTGGCCTCCGAGGAGCAAGAGGGCACCATGGCGGCTGTTCTCGGTCTGCCCGACTCGCAGGTGGAGGCGGCCTGCGAAGAGGCCGGACCGAAGGTCTGGATCGCCAACTACAACGCTCCGGGCCAGGTGGTGATCGCCGGCTCGCCTGCCGACGTCGCCACCGCCGGCGACGTGGCGCGCCGCTCCGGTGCCAAACGGGTCATGCGACTGCAGGTGGGTGGGGCATTTCACACGCCATTCATGGCATCGGCGTACGAACGCCTCACAAAGGCGATCGCGCGGGCCGACTTCCAGGATCCCGACGCCCCGGTTTACGCGAACGTCGACGCCGCGCCCTACGAGAGCGCCCGACCATGGCCTCGGTTACTCGCCCGCCAACTGACAAGCCCCGTCCGCTGGCAGCAGACCATCCGTCGTCTCCTCGACGCCGGGTGCGGGACTCTCGTCGAACTCGGCCCGGGGAACGCTCTCACGGGCATGGCAAGGCGCATCGACCGGGGTGCGGTGACCTTGAGCGTCCGCAACCCCGCCGACATCGATCCGCTCCTGGAATCCGTCGGGGCCCGAAGTGCCGAGGAGTCGGCCCTTCCTGAGGGCGAGTCCCTCTATGCCTACGAGCGGCTGGTCGTCGCTCCGACGGCGGGCGTCTTCACGCCCGCACGACCCGACTGCAAGGGTTCCCGAATCGTCACCGGCGCCGTGCTCGGCGAAGTGAACGGCGAGCCGGTGCGCTCCCCGTTCAGCGGTGTTGTGATGGACTATCTGGCCGTGGAGGGCGAACGGGTCACGACCAACCAGCCGATCGCCTGGTTACGCACGGACTGATGTCGGCGCACTGGGCGACGGCCACCGAGCCTGCGCGAATGGGACCCTCGGATCAATGAGCCGGGGTAGCCGCGTCATCGGTTACGGCACGGCTCTTCCCGAGCGCGTCATCACCAATCACGACCTTGCCGCGACTCTCGACACAACCGACACCTGGATCACCGAACGCACCGGCATCAAGGAGCGGCGCATCGGCGGCTCAACCCGCTCCCTCGCGATAGACGCCGGCCGGCGAGCCCTGGAGATGGCCGGCGTAGCCGCTGAAAGCCTGGACGCCATCATCCTCGCCACGACGACGCCGGATCGGGTGATCCCGGCCACCGCCAGTGCCGTGCAAGCGACCCTCGGAGCCCGCTGCGGGGCCTTCGACCTGAACGCCGCCTGCTCGGGTTTCGTCTACGGACTCAACGTGGGACACGGTCTGATCCTGGCGGGCGCCGAACACGTCCTGCTCGTCGGCTCGGAGACCCTCACCCGGTTCGTGGACTGGGAGGACCGCTCGACGGCCGTCCTCTTCGGCGACGGCGCCGGGGCCGTGGTGATGTCCGCCACGCCGGCGGAGGACAACGCCCTGCTGAGTTGGGCGCTGGACTGTAACGGGGAGTTGGAGAAGTCGCTCCACTGCGATTTCGGCCGCTTCATCCACATGGAGGGCCGCGAGGTCTTCCGCCAGGCGGTTCGCATCATGGTTGCCACGTGCGAGCGCGCCTTGGCGTCGGCGAGACTCAGCACCGAGGACGTTGATCTCGTCGTGCCGCATCAGGCCAATGCCCGGATCATCCAGAGCGCCTGCGAGAAGCTGGGGATCTCCGAGGATCGAACCGTGCAGGTGCTCAGCTGGACCGGCAACACCTCCTCGGCCTCGATTCCCCTGGCCATTGCCTACGCCGCCGACACCGGCCGCCTGCGTACCGGCGACATCATGCTGCTCGTGGGCTTCGGTGCCGGCATGACCTCCGCCAGCGCTCTCATGCGCTGGGAGTTGTGAGCGGCACAGCCGGCGCAGGCCGGGTGGCGCTCGTGACCGGCGGAGCGCGCGGGATCGGCCTGGCCTGTGCCATCGCACTGCGAGAGGCCGGACACCGCGTGGCGGTGACCTATCGAGCCAGCTCGCCGGATCTCGCCGAAGAGGCAGGACTCGTGGCGGTGCGATGCGATGTGACCGACGCGGCGGACGTGGACGCCGCGTACGCCGCCGTGGAAGATTCGCTCGGGCCGGTGGAGGTCCTCGTGTCGAACGCCGGCATCACCCGCGACAACCTGCTGCTTCGCATGAGCGAGGAGGACTTCGCGGCGGTCCTGGACACGAACCTCACCGGCGGCTACAGGATCATGCGCCGAGGTGCGCGGTCGATGTTGCGAGCCCGCTGGGGACGCATCGTGCTCATCTCGTCGGTGGTCGGACTGGGAGGGCAGGCCGGGCAGGCCAACTACGCCGCCTCCAAAGCGGGGCTCGTGGGCCTCGCCCGGTCGGTCGCCAAGGAACTTGCGGGACGGAACGTGACGGTCAACGTGGTGGCTCCAGGACCCGTCGAGACCGATATGATCGGTTCGCTGAGCGAGAAGCGCCAGGAAGAAATCCGCTCGGCGGTCCCCCTCGGCCGGTTCGGTACGACGGCCGAGGTGGCGGCGACCGTACGATTCCTGGCATCATCCGAGGCCGGATACATCACAGGAGCCGTCATCCCCGTAGACGGCGGCTTGAGCATGAGTTGACCCCCAGACGACGGAGTGAATGCAGTGAGCAACGACCATTTCGAACGATTCCGGCGCTGTGCCGTTGACGTGCTGTCGGTCGAGGAGAATCAGGTGACCCTCGAAGCCAGCTTCGCCGACGATCTCGACGCCGACAGCCTCGACCTCGTGGAGTTGGTGATGGCGCTCGAGGAGGAGTTCGACGTGATCGTGGAGGAGGAGGAGCTCGAGGACATCGAGACCATCGGCGCCGCCTTCACGATGATCGAAGCCAAGTTGGGATGAGCCGGCGCCGGGTGGTCGTTACCGGCCTCGGCGTCCTGGCGGCCTGCGGGGTCGGCCAGGAGGACTTCTTTGCCGGGCTGCTGGTGGAGCCTCCCAAGGGCCTGCGGGCCGTCGTGGGTTTCGACCCTACCCCTCACTTCGCCAACGCCAAGGAGTTGCGCCGCCACGACCGGTTCACGCAGTTCGCCCTGGCGTGCACCGCTGAGGCGCTGGAAGACGCTGGAGACCTGAACCCCGATCTTGATCGCGCCGGTGTGTGGATCGGTACGGGCGTTGGCGGGCTCATGAGTACCGAAACCCACGTTCTCTGGCACTTCGTCAAGGGGCCCAAGCGAGTCACGCCGTACCTCATCCCGATGATGATGGCCAACGCCGCGGCCGCCGCGGTGTCGATGCGCTACGGCTACCAGGGGCCCTGCGAGGTGACCTCCACGGCCTGCGCCTCGGGCACGCAGTCGATCGGAAACGCCGCCGAACTGATTCGCCGTGGCCGCTGCGACGTGATGCTGGCGGGAGGTTCGGAGTGCTCGAGCTCCCCGACCGGCCTGCAGGGCTTCACCAACATGACGGCGCTGTCGCGCACAGGTATCTCTCGCCCCTTCGACCGCGATCGCGATGGCTTCATGCACGCCGAGGGCTGCGGCATCCTGGTACTCGAAGAACTGGACTACGCCCGGGCGCGCGGGGCGACCATCCTGGCCGAGATCACGGGCTACGCCAGCACGGCCGACGCCTACCACATCACCGCGCCGTCCCCCGGCGGAGCGGGAGCGGTTTCGTGCATGAAGCTGGCGATTTCCGACGCGGACCTCGAACCGTCCGATGTTGTGCACATCAATGCCCACGGCACCTCGACACCCCTCAACGACGCCAACGAGGCCGAGGCCATCGCCAAGGTCTTCGGCTCACCCGGCCCACTGGTGACCTCCACCAAGGGAGTGACCGGCCACGCCCTCGGCGCAGCCGGTGCCGTCGAGGCGGTTGCCGTGATCATGTCGATGCAGCGCGGCGTGCTGCCCCCGACCGCCGGTTACGCCAACCCCGACCCGGCCATGGCGCCGATCCGGATCGTGGCGCCGGACCCCTGTGCCTGGGAGCCGGGGCCGAGCCTCTCCAACTCCTTCGGCTTCGGTGGCCACAACGCCTGTCTCGTGATCAGTCCCCCGCCGGCCGCCTGAGGCACCGAGGGAGCCGGGGCCGAGCCTCTCCCCGAACCCCTCGGGCTTCGGTGGCCACAACGCCTGTCTCGTGATCAGTCCCCCGCCGGCCGCCTGAGGCGCCGAGGGAGCCGGGGCCGAGCCTCAGGCCGGCACCGACACGAACATGAACTCGCAGGTGCAGGCCGTCGCGCCGTCCACCAACGCCTCGCCGGACGCCCGCCCGGCGCGTGCCGACAGGCGCAGAACCTGAACGCGCAGGTCGAGTCGCTCACCTGGCAACACCTGGCGGCGGAAGCGCGCGCCGTTGATGCCTCCGAACAGTGGTAGCCGGCCCGCGAAGCGCTCGTCGGTAAGGACCGCATAGGCACCAAGTTGGGCGAGCGCCTCTGTCATCAGCACGCCCGGCAACGTGGGTCTACCAGGGAAGTGGCCCGTAAAGAATGACTCCTCGCCCGACGTGCGCCAGTGGCCTTCGGCGCTCTCACCGGGCACCAGCGCCGTGACCTCGTCAAGAAAGAGGAACGGCGGCCGGTGCGGGAGGACGCTCGCCGGTGCCGGCAGAGTTCCTTCGTTCACTCGTCTTCCTCGAGCGCGGCGAGGATCTCCAGCGGCGTGTCCTTGGGGCTGATCCCGTACCACGCCTGCTCGATCCGCCCCTTGGCATCGATCAGGAACGCCGAGCGCGTGGTGCCCATGAAGGTGTTCCCGTACATCTTTTTCTCGCTGCGCGACCCGTAGGCGGCCGTCGTTGAGTTCTCGGGATCCGAGAGCAGCCCGAAACCCAGGTCGTGCTTCTCGTCGAAGCGCTTCTGGCGGTTGGGGGGATCCGCGCTCATCCCCAGGATGGAAACTTCCTCAGGTAGTTCGTTGGCGATGTCACGCATGCCACAGGCCTGCTTCGTTCAACCAGGGGTCAGAGCCTTCGGGTAGAAGAACAGTGCCACTCTCCGACCGGCGAAGTCCGCGAGAGAGACCTCCTCGCCGTCCTGGTTCAGCAACCGGAAGTCCGGCGCCGGGTCGCCTGGTTGGAGTCTCATGGCGGCTCCTCGTGATGCACGTGCTCGAGGCACAATCCTAGGGCGGGCCGGCTTCAGATCTGGCCCACGAGTCGGTCACAGGTGAACTTGTAGACACTGCCCGAATTCACCTTCCGTGCCCGATAACATTTTCGCCTGCCAGCAGGTACGAAAACGATCGAAAGGTACGTGACTTGAGGTTGCGAAGCTCCATCTCGCGCGGGACAGGGACGCGGTTCGTCATCGCACTGTTTGCCGCACCGCTCGCCCTCCTCGCTATCGCCTCCTCTGGTGATGCGTCAGACGGTCCTCTCGAACCCACGACCACCACCACCGAGACATCGGTGGCCCCGGAACGGACCGATCCGACCGGGGACTTGGAATCCCTCGTCGCCCAACTCCGGCGCAATGCGGAACAGTTCAGCTACACCCTCGGCAACTACGGCGGCCGCCTGACGATTGCGACCATCTCCGAGCCGCTCACCTTCAACCTGGCCGTCTCGAACGATGCCGGCTCCTCGAACGTGTTGGACTACCTCTTCGAAGGGCTCACCGAGACCTCATGGTTGACCGACGAAATCGAGCCCGCGCTGGCCGAATCCTGGGAGCGCGACGAAGACGGCCTCACCTGGACCTTCCATCTCCGCACGGACGTCACCTGGCACGACGGGGAGCCATTCACAGCCCACGACGTGGACTTCACCTTCAACCGGATCATCTACAACGACGAGATTCCGGCATCGGGCCGCTCCACCTTCGAGTTCCGCCACCTCGACGACGACGGCTCGTGGCGGACAGCCCGCATGACCGTCACCGCTCTGGACGATCACACCGTGCAGATCGTGCTGCCCGTGCCCTTCGCGCCGTTACTGCGCTCGCTCGGCACGGCTATCTACCCCGAGCACCTGCTCGCACCGCACACCGACGACGGCACCTTCGCCTCGATCTGGGACATCAGCACGGATCCCACCGAGATCGTCGGGACCGGACCGTTCGGCATCGCGAGCTACGAGCCCGGCGAGCGACTGTTGCTGCAACGCAACCCGAATTACTGGATGACCGACGTCAATGGCAACCGGCTGCCGTACCTTGACGAGATCGTGCACGTCGTCGTCGAGGACCTCGAAGCCGAGCTCGCCGCGTTCTTGGACGGCAGTTCCGAGCTGCATGGCGTCCTCGGCGCGGAGTACGCCGAGCTCGAGCCGCTTCAGGAGGATCGCAACTTCACGATCCACCGCCGCGGCCCCGCGTTCGGAACGACCTTCCTGGCCTTCAACATGAACCCCAGGACCGGTCCCGACACCGGGGAGCCATACCTGGATCCCGTCAAGCTCGAGTGGTTCGCCAACACACGGTTCCGGCAGGCCGTGGCCTACAGCATCGACAAGGACACCCTCATCAATGAGGTGCAGCACGGCCTGGGCTACCCCCAGTGGTCCTCCATCAGCCCCGCGGCCGGCGACTTCTTCAACCCCGACGTGCGGCGCTACGAGTACGACCCGGCGCGAGCCAACGAGATCCTCGACGAGCTTGGCTGGACCGATCGCGACGGCGACGGCGTCCGCGAGGACGCCGCCGGCAGCCGCATCGAGTTCACACTCGTGACCAATACCGGCAACAGCGTGCGTAACCGGACTACCGAGGTGATCCAGCAGAGCATGGAGGCCATCGGGCTGGCGGTTGACTACACGGCGATCGAATTCGGCGATCTCGTCGCCCAGCTCACCACCTCCTACGACTGGCAGACCATGGTGATCGGCTTCACCGGCGGACCCGAGCCTCACAACAGCATCAACCTCTGGCACAGCAGCGGTGGTTTGCATCTCTGGCACCCCAACCAGGAATCACCCGCCACGGACTGGGAGGCCCAGATCGACGACCTGTTCGTCAGCGCCAGCCAGGAACTCGAACATGCTGAGCGCGTGGCCCGGTACCACCGCGTCCAGGAGATCGTGGCCGAGAATGTGCCGCTCGTCTACACGACGGTACCCGAGCGCCTCACGGCGGTGCGCAACGTCTTCGGTAACACCACGCCGACCCTCTTCGGGGTCTGGGACATCCGCCATCTGTACCGCACCGACCTATTGGAGGTGGCGCCCCCTCTGGAGGTTCCGGCGGGCTAGCTCGGCGGGGGGACGATGCTGCTTTCGGGTTCGAAGGTGCCCCAGGCGAACCAGAACGTGTCCACGAACTCGCGAGCGCGCAGGCGGCTACCTGCCAGCTCGCCGGCCGTGGCCTCGCCGAACAGGTTCCAGACCGAACCGGTCTCGGTGTCGCGGAACCCGTCGCCGCTGCGGGTGAAGCTCAGCAGCCGCCCGTCGAGTTGGCGTTCGAAGACGCCGCTGGAACCCACGTCGAGCCCGTTGGACAACTCGGGGGCGTCCAGCGCCGAACTGGCGCCCGGAAGGTTCCAGACGACAAGCGGAACGCCTGCCAGGTCCACCTCCACCACGCCGCTGTCCTCAAGATGTGCGTGCCGCACGGCGACCGCCTCGCCGGCACTGCGGATCCCCACGACCCGCTCCTTGGCGGGTAGGCGCTCATCAATATCGGTGGACTGGAAGCTGGGGCTGAACAGCCCCGAACTGGTCTCGTAGCCGACGTAGGGATTGCGCCCGTAGGACCGGTGATGGCCGGTCTCCTGCGTCAGGACCAGGCCGTCGGGGTGCGCGTCCCGCCAAGCCGCCCAGGACACGATGGCCATTGGCCAGAAATCCAGCTGGGTGCCAATCAACTCGCCGATCACGGCGAGGCCGTCGAAGTGGGTCCAGAGCGACTGCGTCTGCCGGTCGTACATGACCATCGACGACTGGTACAACATCCCCGAGGTGCCGAAGTCCAGGATCCGCCCCGCGGCGTTGCGGTCGTAGGCCACCGATGAGTTGCACAGCGGGCAGTACGAGATGGTCACCGGCACACCGCCCACCGTGTCGTTGACCAGTTCGTGCCAGGTCATGATCTGCAGCGGGTAGGCGCGGGCGTCTCCGTTGATCTCGAGGGCCAGGACGGCCTCGTTATCGGCCAGGAAGTCGATCTCGGTGGCGGGCGCGAAGATCGGCGCGTCGAGGGCGGGGATGCCGTCGGGCGGGGGGCCACCGGAGCGGATCTGGTCCGGTTCGATGAGCCTGGCGAACCCCGGCCAGAAGCGATCCGCCAGCGCCGAGGGAACGGCCTCCCGTCCGGTGCTGTCGGCGAGGGGTGCCCGACCGGGCGGCACTTCACCAGCGGCGTTCGGCGGTGGCACGTCGGTCTCCGGCACCTCGGGCACCAACAGGGTCGTGGGGGTCGGATCGGGCGCGGCGGCGGGAGGTTCGGCGGTTTCACCACCGGCCGTTGGCGCCTCGGTTCCCCCGCAAGCCGCCGCAAGCACGGCGAGAACCACGACGGCGCACCGGAGCACACGCCGGGCTGCCGCGGCAGGTATCCGCCGCCCGCTCATGCGGATTCGTGCCGATCCAGAGCACGGCGAAGATCCCCGACGAACTCCCCCACTCCCTCGGGCCCGTGTCCCTCCAGCAGCCGCCGCACGACCGCCGAGCCCACGATCACCCCGTCGGCGACGGTCGTCGCCTCCGTTGCCTGGCGAGGTGTCGACACCCCCACGCCGATCAACACGGGCAGGTCGGTGACGGCCTTTAGTCGACCCGCGATCACCAAGGCGCTGGACGCCAGAGCGGCCCGCTCGCCCGTCACGCCGAGCAGTCCGACGGCATAGACAAAACCCCTGGCGCGGGCGCACACGGCCGACAGACGTTCTGTGGAGGCGGTCGGAGCCGCCAGCAGCACGGTCTCAACCCCGGCCTCGTCGGCGGCCGCGACCCACGGCCCGCTCTCCTCCAGCGGGAGGTCGGCCAGAATCGCCCCGGACACGCCGGAGTCGGCCAGCGAACGAGCGAACCGTTCGTGCCCCATGTGGTGGGCGATGTTGTAGTAGGTCATCACCACCAGCGGCACGCCGACGTCTAGCTCGGCGGCGGCGGCCAGGATCCCCGCCGGTGTCGCTCCCGACGCGAGCGCACGGTCGCCGGCGGCTTGGACGGTCGGACCATCCATGACCGGGTCGGAGAACGGGATGCCGATCTCGACGGCGTCGGCACCGGCGGCGGCGGCCGCCTCGACGGCGGGTCGCCAGCCGTCGAGACCACCGGTGACGTAAGGGACGAGGCACTTGCGCCCGGCATCTCTTGCGGCCCGCAGGGCGGACTCCAACCGGCCCGGGTTGGCCCCGCTCACGGCTGCAGTCCCATGACCAGGTCGACATCCTTGTCCCCCCGTCCCGAAAGGTTCAGCAGAACCGTGCGCCCGGCCAACGCCTCGCGCTCGCGGCTGATCCAGGCCAGCGCGTGGGCAGGCTCGAGGGCGGGAATGATCCCCTCGGTTCGCGAGAGCAGTCCGAACGCGGCGAGCACCTCGTCGTCGGTGACGCTCTCGTAGCGGGCCCGGCCGGTGCGAGCCAGATGGGCATGTTCCGGTCCGACGCCGGGGTAATCCAGACCGGCCGAGATCGACTCCGCCTCCAGAACCTGCCCGAACTCGTCCTGCATCAGGTACGAGAGGGAGCCGTGCACGACCCCCGGGGTCCCCCTCCCGACGGCCGCGCCCCCCGCAGGCTCGACGCCCACGAGTTCGGCGTCGCCACCGGCGAAACCGCTGAAGATGCCGGCCGCGTTGGAGCCACCTCCCACACAGGCCACCACGACATCAGGGTCGCCGCCGAGGCGCTCGGCGCATTGGCGACGTGCCTCGTCACCGATCACCCGGTGGAATTCCCGCACCATCCACGGATAGGGATGCGGGCCCATCACCGAGCCGAGGCAGTAGTGGGTCTGCTCTACGGTGGCTACCCAGTCGCGCAGGGCCTCGTTGATGGCGTCCTTGAGTGTTCGGCTGCCGGTCGCCACCGCATGAACCTCGGCGCCCAGCAGCCGCATGCGGAACACGTTCAACTCCTGGCGAGCCATGTCGACCTCGCCCATGTAGACGGTGCACTCCATGCCCAGGAGCGCCGCGGCGGTGGCGGTGGCGACACCGTGCTGACCGGCACCCGTCTCGGCCACGAGGCGGGTCTTCCCCATCCGTTCGGCCAGCAGCGCCTGGCCCAACACGTTGTTGATCTTGTGCGAGCCGGTGTGGTTCAGGTCCTCCCGTTTCAACAGCAGCCGCAGCCCCAGCTCGACCGACAGCCGGGGGCAGTCGCTGAGCGGTGAAGGCCGGCCGGCATAGTCGCGCAGCAACCCCTCCAGCCGGTCGCGAAACGAGGGATCGGCCCAGGCGGAGCGGAAGGATCGGTCGAGTTCCTGGCAGGCCGGCACCAGGGTTTCCGGGACGTAGCAGCCTCCGAAGTCACCGAAGCGACCGTCCGGCGTCGGGTCGGTCATGGCCATGAGCGACCTCCTGTCGTGGACCCGGCGGAGCCCCTCAGAACTCGTCCTGCCAGTCGTACAGCGCGCCCGTAGGCGACTCGGGCGCCGCCGCGCCGGCGGCCCCGCGGGCCGCGGTGATGAAGTCGCGCACGAGGCGGGGATCCTTGCGCCCCGGCGAGGACTCCACTCCCGTCGAGACATCGACACCCCAGGGACGTGTCTTGGCGATGGCCGCAGCCACGTTGGTGGGATTGAGACCCCCGGCCACCATCACCGGCAGCGACCCGGCTGCTCGCTCGGCCAGAGCCCAGTCGAAGATCTTCCCCGTGCCGGGCTGGTCGGCGTCCACGAGGATGATGTCCGCACCGTAGTCGCGCGCCTGTTCCAACTCCCTCGATCCGGCGTGGAAGGCCTTGATGACCGTTCTCACCTGCTCGCGCACGCGCCGGGTCTCCTCGGGGGATTCGTGGCCGTGCAACTGCACCGCCCGGAGGCGGGCTCGGTTGGCGATCTGCACCACCGTGCGGGGATCCTCGTTGCGGAACACGCCGACGGTCAGGATCTCCGGTGGCAGGCGGCGCGCGATCTCGCTCGCCGTCGACGGCGACACCCGGCGTGGGGACGGCGCGAAAAGGAATCCCACCGCATCGGCTCCCATGGCCACTGCCAGCAGCCCGTCCTCCTCGCTGGTGATGCCGCAGATCTTGACGAACACGCCCGCGACCCTACCGGCCGGCCGCGACGAGATCGGCGACCGCACGCCCCGCCGCGGTGAGATTTCCGGAACCGACGAACGACTGGCCAATCAGCACCGCGTCGTAGCCGGCCTCCCCCACCGCGACGACCTCGGCGCCGGAGCGGATTCCCGACTCGGCCACCGTCACGGCACCAGCGGGAAGCCGGTCGGCAAGGCGTACGGCGGCTGAGCGGTCGACATCGAAGGTCTGCAGATCGCGCTGATTCACGCCGACGAACCATGCTCCCAGAGCGGCGGCACGCTCGATCTCGGACGCATCATGCACCTCCACGAGCGGGTCGAGCCCCAGTTCGACAGCGAGCGCCGAGAAGTCTCGCAACTCGTGGTCGTCGAGCGCTGCGGCGATCAACAGCACCGCGTCGGCACCCATGATCCGCGCATCGCAGACGTCCGCAGGACACACGGTGAAGTCCTTGCGCAGCACGGGGAGGTCAGCTGCCGCCCGGGCCTCCCGAAGGTCGCCGGGCGAGCCGCCGAAGTGTGCCTCGTCGGTCAACACCGACAATGCGGCCGCTCCGCTGTCACGGTAGACCGAGGCAAGAGCCGCCGGGTCGAGGTCTCGCCAGAGTTCGCCCGCCGAGGGTGAGCGCCGCTTCACCTCGGCGATGACCGAAACTCCCGGCGCGCTTGCCAGGCTCGTCGCCATGCCCCGCGGCGTCGGGCGGTCGGCGGCCTGCACCAGGAGGTCCGCCAGGGAGCGACCGTCCGCCGCCGCCCGCCGGCGGTGGTGCTGGATGATCTCATCGAGATACGTGGTCACGGCACCAGCGGGAGGGCTCGGATCTCGCAGGCCCGCCCGTCATCATCGCCGACGATCGCGGGCGCCGGAGGCTCGGCGCGGCGATGGACGTACGCCAGGGCCACCGCCGCGCCGAACGTCGGCGAGTAGCCGCTGCTGGTGATGCGGCCGAGCGCCTTGCCGCCGGCGTCCACCAGGGGTGCGCCGATGGCAGGCAGTTCTGCATCCTCGAAGACCACACCGCGCAGCCGTCGCGGCGTATTGCCGCCGCGACTGTCGATCCGGGCAACCAGTTCCTGGCCCACGAAGCAGCCCTTCGTGAAGCTCACCGTCTCGGCCACGATGCCCGCCTCAGCCGGTATGAGACCCTCGGTCAACTCGCGGCCGGCGGCGGGCACCCCCGACTCGATACGTACCACCTCGAGCGCATCGGGGTCGCAAAGAACCACGCCCGGCGGAGGTGCCACCTCGCGGGCCACCAGATCCCACCCAGGCAGGCTCCCCCACCGCACCCGAGCGGCCACGACAGGGGCTCTCACGTCGTCGCTGTCGATGAGCGAATCGCCGGTCGCACCAGGTTCCGGAGAGTCCGCGCCGACCACGGGCATCGACGGAGCAGCCGGGCCCCGGACGGCGAGCATGGTGAGCCGCCGCATCTCCAGATCGACCGCCACGCGGAGCTTGAAGCGCTCGAGGCGCGCCAGGGCGGCCTCAGCCGCGCCGGCGGCCAGGTCGCATACGAACCGGTCCGGACCGGCGCGGCTGACCCGCAGAAGGCACTGCAGCTTGCCGTTGGGTTGCAGCAGCAACGAACCGACGACGTCCCCGGGCGCCAGTGCGGCCACGTCCGCGCTGAGCTGGCCCTGCAGGAAGCTCGCCGCGTCGTCTCCCCGGACCTCGATGACGTCGCGCCCCGTCACGACTGCTCCCGCGCTGTGACGCAACGCCCGGTAGGCCTCGAGGTATTGCTCGGAGACTCTCACCGTTGCGAGTTCGCTCGCTCGGCGTCACGGGTCATCGAGCGCGCCGCGTGCACCGCTGCCAGCAATGCACGCGCCTTGGCCCGGCATTCCAGCTCCTCCTCCTCGGGCACGCTGTCGGCGACGATGCCCGCGCCGGCCTGCAGGTGGGCGCGGCCGTCGCGCACGGCCACCGTGCGGATGGTGATGGCCGTGTCGACGTTGCCGGAGAAGTCGAGGTACCCCACGACGCCGGCGTAGGGCCCGCGCCGGGTCCGCTCGAGATCGTCGATGATTTCCATGGCGCGCACTTTCGGAGCACCGGACACCGTCCCGGCCGGCAGGGTTGCCCGCAACACGTCCACGGGGCTGTAACCCTCGGCCAGTTCGCCGGAGACCTGCGAGGTGAGGTGCATGACGTGGCTGTAGTACTCGAGCGTCATCTGCTCGTCTGTGCGCAGCGTGCCGGGGCGGACCACCCTGCCCACATCGTTGCGCGCCAGGTCCAGGAGCATGAGATGCTCCGCCAGTTCCTTGGGATGTTCGGCGAGTTCGCCGGCGAGCCGGCGATCCTCGCGCTCATCGGCACCGCGCGGCCGGGTGCCGGCGATCGGGCGCGACGTGACCCTCCCGTCGCGCAGCTGCACCATCGGTTCGGGCGAGCTTCCCACCAGGGTCACCTCCGGCTGGCGCAGGAAGTACATGTACGGACTGGGGTTGATCTGGCGGAGCGCCCGGTAGAGCTGGAAAGGATCGGCCAGTAGGTCGAAGTCGAAGCGTTCGGACAGCACCACCTGGAAGATGTCGCCCTCGAGGATGTGCTCCTTGGCGGCGCGTACCGCTGCGCAATATCGGTCCGGGGTGACCGTCGCCGTGAACTCCGGCAGCGGGTCGTGCTCGCCCGGGGGCGCCAGCAGAGGCTCCGGCTGGGGTTGCGCTCCGGCGCGGGCGAGGTCGTCGAGCGAGGCGAGAGCTTCTTCGTAGGCGTTGTCGAGGAACTCTGCGGACGGTTCGGGCGGGAGGATCACGTTGTGGATCAGGAACACCCGCTGGCGCCAGTGGTCGAAGGCCACGATCCGGCCGATCACGTCGAGGACCGCGTCAGGCATGCCGAGGTCGTCCTGCGGCGCGTTCGGAAGGCGCTCCACCTCGCGCACCACGTCGTAGCCGAGGTAGCCGACGACGCCGGAATGCAGTGGTGGCAGACCCTCGATGGCGGGGGACTTGAAGCGGCCGAGGATCACCTCGAGGGCCGCCAGTACACCGACATCGGTGGGGAGCGGTCCGAGATCGTCGCCGCTGATCTCGAGTCGACGCCCCCGGGCGACGATCCTGGTGCGGGGCCGGCATCCCATGAAGGAGAAGCGACTCCAGCGGTTGCCGCGTTCGGTCGACTCCAGCAGGAACCCCGGTTCGTCGCCCACGATCCGCGAGAAGGCCGCGACCGGTGTGATCAGGTCGGCCAGAAGTTCCCGCCAGACCGGCACCACCCGATGGTTGGCCGCCAGGCGGCCGAACTCCTTCCTGCCGGGTCGGGCGCTCACGGCGCCGTCAGCCCGCGAAGGAGGTGAAGAAGCACGACCGCTCACCCGTGTGGCAGGCGCCGCGGCCCTCCTGGATCACCTTGATCAGCAGAGTGTCGCCGTCGCAGTCGTAGGACGCCTCACGGACGTACTGCCGGTCGCCGGAGGTCTCGCCCTTGCACCAGTACTCCTGGCGGGAACGGCTCCAGAACCAGGTCCTGCCCGTCGCGAGGGTACGCCGCAGTGCCTCGTCGTCCATCCAGGCGAGCATCAGGACCGTACCCGTGGCGTAGTCCTGGACGATGGCGGGAACCAGACCGTCGCGGTTGTAGACCACTGCCTCGAGGGTGCCCGCCGCGGGTGTGATCGGGGTGGCGGCGGTCATCGCGTTCATGCTAGAGGCGCCTCTCGCGGACGCCGCGACGCTCAGAGGTAGAGGCCCGTGCTCCCCTCCTCGAGGCGCTCGGCGGCCACGGCGTGCACGTCACGCTCGCGCAGGATGATGTAGTCGACCCCCCGCACCTCCACCTCGTAGCGATCCTCGGGGTTGAAGAGCACCCTGTCGCCGGGCTCCATCGATCGCACGTTCGGGCCGACGGCGATGACCTCCGCCCAGGTGAGGCGCTTGCCCACCTGCGCGGTGGCGGGGATGAGGATGCCTCCCGATGAGCGACGCTCGCCCTCGGCGGCACCGATGCGCACCATGATCCGGTCGTTGAGCATCTTGACCGGGAGTTTGTCGTCAGGCGCCGGGGGCGCCGCGCCGAGCGAAGGCCGGGAATTCTCCGATGTGGACATGCCGCGACGCTACCCCGCCGCGGCACCCATGGCGGGGCGAACCCTGACGCCGGCCGCGGCGAGAGCGGCCTTGGCCTCGGCGATGGTGTACTCCCCGAAGTGAAAGATGGATGCCGCCAGAACGGCGTCGGCGCCGGCCCCGACACCCTCGGCCAGATGGTCGAGCGAACCCACACCTCCCGAGGCGATGACGGGCACGTTGACGGCCTCGCTGACAGCGGCAACCAGCGGCAGATCGAAGCCCTCCTTGGTGCCGTCGCGGTCCATCGACGTGAGAAGGATCTCGCCGGCGCCGAGCCGCTCGGCGTGTGCCGCCCATTCCACGGCGTCGAGCCCGGTCGGCCGGCGCCCACCGTGGGTGACCACCTCGAACCGGCCTGACAATTCGAGCCGGGCGTCGATGGCGACGACAACGCACTGGTTGCCGAACTCCTCGGCGATCTCGGCGATCAGCGCCGGCCGCGCCACCGCCGCGGTGTTGACCGAGACCTTGTCGCAACCGGCGCGCAGCAACCGCCGGGCGTCGTCGGTGCTGCGGATGCCGCCGCCGACGGTGAAGGGGATGAACACCTCCTCGGCGGTCCGCCGCGCCACCTCGAGCATCACGTCGCGCGCGTCGGAGGAGGCCGTGATGTCCAGGAACACCAACTCGTCGGCTCCCTCGGCGTCATAGCGAGCGGCGAGTTCGACCGGATCGCCGGCGTCACGCAGGTCCACGAACTCCACGCCCTTGACCACCCGACCGGCATCCACGTCGAGGCACGGGATGATGCGGACGACGGTCGAACTCATCGGGGGGTCGATCCCCTGTCGGCTTCAGTCGGCGGCACTCCCGGCGGTGTCGCCGCGACGCCTGCGAGGAGACTCAAGGCCTCCTCGAGAACCAGCGTCCTCTCGTAGATGGCGCGTCCCACGATGGCGCCGGTCAGCGAGCGCGTGCCGACCCGCAGGCCGGCGAGGCGTCGCAGATCGTCGAGGTCACCGACCCCGCCCGAGGCGAGAAGAGGAAGATCCGTCGCCGCCAGCACCTCGGTCAGCAACTCGATATCGGGACCTTCGAGGGTGCCGTCGGTGTCGATCTGGGTGACCACGAGGGCGTCGACCGGGGGCTCGGTGGCCAGCACGTCGAGGAGGCCCTGCCCGCTGCCGGAGCGCCAACCCCGTACCGCGAGCTCCCGTCCTCGAACGTCCAACCCGAGCGCGACCGGCTGGCGAGCCGACACCTCGGCGACCAGCGCGGGATTCTCGAGCGCGGCGGTCCCGATCACGACCCGGGCCACGCCCACCTCGGCCAGCTGCACGGCGGCGGCGACCGACCTCACTCCCCCGCCGTACTGCACCGGCACGCCGGCGGCGGCGACGATGGCGGCCACCTGCGCGAGGTTGGCGAATTCACCGGTGCGTGCCGCATCGAGATCCACCACGTGCAGCCAGGGCGCGCCTGCGGCCGCGAACGACGCCGCCACGGTCGCGGGGTCGTCGGCATAGACGGTCTCCGCGGCGAAATCGCCCTGGTAGAGGCGCACGCACCGCCCGCCGCGCAGATCGATCGCCGGGAACAGCAGCATCAGCGGGCCGAGAGGATCGCCACGAAATTCTCCAACAGCGCCAGCCCCTCCGCTCCGGACTTCTCGGGGTGGAACTGCACGCCCCACAGCGCTCCGGTGGCCGCCACCGCGCTCACGGGACCGCCGTAATCGCAGGTGGCAATCGTGGTTGGCGAAATATCCGGGGAATAGGAGTGCACGAAGTAGACCCACGCCCCGTCCAGCCCGGCGAGGAGCGCATCGGGACGGTCCACCTGTAGCTGGTTCCACTGCATCTGGGGCCGCTTGACGCCGTCGGGGAGCCTCCGCACCTCTCCGGGCAGCAGGCCCAGACCGCGGCACCCGGGGGCCTCCTGCGATCCCTCGTAGAGCATCTGCATACCGATACAGATGCCCAGGAACGGCACGCCGGCCTCCACCGCGCGCCGAGCCTCGCGATCGAGACCTGCATTTTCGAGCGCCGCCATACAGGGACCGAAGGCACCCACACCGGGTAGCACCAACCCGTCGGCGCGCCCGATGAGCGCCGGATCAGCGGTCAGGTGGGCGTCCGCGCCGGCGCGCTCGAGTCCCTTCTGCGCCGACCGGAGATTGCCGATGCCGTAGTCCAGCACGGCCACGACGGGGCGTCCCGAATCGCTCATACTCCTCCAGACAACCGGTCCGGGCGATCTAGAGGGTGCCCTTCGTGGAAGGCACGTCGGCGCCCTCGACGCGCACCGCGTCGCGCAGGCTGCGCGCCACGCTCTTGAATGCGGACTCCAGGATGTGATGCGTGTTGCGGCCGCGCACCAGCACGAGGTGGAGCGTGATGGCGGACGCGGTGACGAAGGCCCGCCAGAACTCCTCCATCAACTGCGGATCGAAGGGTGGATCGCCCAGGATCTTCTCGCCCGGCGGGTCGATGTCGTAGTGGAGGAACGGACGGCCCGAGAGGTCGAGCGCCACCTCCGCGAGCGCCTCGTCGAGGGGAACGGCGGCGGAGGCGAAGCGGCGCACCCCGCGCTTGTCGCCCATGGCCTCCCGGAAGCACTCCCCCAGCAGGATTCCCGTGTCCTCCACGGTGTGATGGGCGTCCACGGCAAGGTCGCCGCTTGCTTCCACGGTGAGACTCCAGCCCCCGTGGCGCGCCAACTGCGCCAGCATGTGGTCGAAGAACGGCAGGCCGGTGGACACCTCGCTGCGCCCGTCGCCGTCCACGTCGAGACTGATCGTGATGCTCGTCTCCGCGGTGCTCCGTTGCCGTTTAGAGCGGCGCTTGGGCGCGGACACTCCCTGGCCCGATTTGGGTACGGGATCGGGATAGGTCTGGAAAGTGTCCTGAACCGCCATGTCGCGGCGCCTCCTCGGTTGGCTGAGGATCCAGAGCCAGCCCCGAGCCGGCACAGGACCCTTAGGCAGTATCGCAGCAGCGCCCGGCACGCGGACGCCTCAGCGCAGAACGTCCGCCAGGGCCTCGAGGAACAGCGTGTTCTCCTCGGGGGTTCCGACGGTCACGCGCAGGCAGCCGCTGAGCCCCTCCCAGGAGCTGCAGTCACGCACGAGCACCGATCGCTCGAGGAGCCCCTGCCAGACCGCCGCACCGTCCCGCCCGGAGGGACGGAAGAGGATGAAGTTGGCGCCCGAGGGCCACTGCTGGACCGGCAAGGTTACGAGGCGATCCGCCAGGCGCTCCCGCTCGGAGACCACGGCGACCGCCCGCCGGTCCGCCGCGTCCGCATGCTGCAGGCAGAGCAGGCCGATCTCCTGCGTCATGACGTCGAGGTGGTATGGCAGGATCACTTTGTGCATCTCCTCGACGACGCGCGACGGAGCGAGCGCGTAGCCGAGCCGGATGGCGGCGAGGGCCCAGGCCTTGGAGAACGTACGGCAGACCACCAGCGGCGCCGCTTCGTCCAGCAGGTCGACCGCCGTGAACCTTCCGGGCTCGCGGGCGGTGAACTGGATGTAGGCCTCGTCCACGACGAGGACCCCGCCGTAGCCGGAAACCGCTTCGAGAGCCGCCTGCACTGCTTCGGGATCCTCGACGGTGCCCGTTGGATTGTTGGGTGTGCACAGGAACAGCACGTCCGGGCGCTCGTCGGCGGCGAAGCGAGCGACCGCTTCGGCGCCGATGCGGAAATCCGACGCACGGGGTGCCACCACGACCTCGGCACCGACGATGCGGGCGATGTGCGAGTGCAGGGCGTAAGTCGGCGAGAACAAACCGACGCGCCCGGCGCCGCCGGCGTAGGTCAACAGCAGGGTCTGGATGACCTCGTTGGACCCGTTGGCGGCGAACACGTTGTCGAGCGAGAGCCCGTGCAATGCGGCGATGCCGGCGCGCAGCGGTTCCGCCGATCTCGCCGGGTAGCGATTCCAGTCGATGTGAGCCAGCCGCTGTGCCAGTTGCTCGCTGAAGCCCTCGGATGGCCCGAAGGGAGACTCGTTGGTGTTGAGGCGCACCCGCACATCCACCTGCGGCGAGTGGTACCCCTTCATCGCGGCCACCTGCGGTCGGGGCTGGGGCCAATTCACGGCCGGTTGCCCGCGGGAGCCCGATTCGCCAAGCGATCCAGCCGCCTCCGGACGGACGCGGCGTGTGCCGGCAGCCCTTCGGCCATGGCCAGGGTCTCGACGGTGGGCCCGAGTCGGATCATGGCCTCCTCACCGGCGGAGATGACGTGGGTCTTGCGGCAGAAGTCGGCGACGCCCAGCGCCGAGCCGAACCGGGCCGTGCGTCCCGTGGGCAGCACGTGCGACGGCCCCGCCAGGTAGTCGCCCAGGGAGGCCGGCGCGTTCTCGCCGCAGAAGATGGCGCCGGCGTGGCGGATGAGCGGGAGGAGTTCCTCGGGCGAGGCCACCATGAGTTGCAGGTGTTCGGGCGCGATCGTGTTCACCATACGGGTGGCCGCCTCCGGGCCGTCCACCACGACGGCGTAGCCCGAGAAGGCCAGAGTCACCTCGATCTCGGCCCGGCGGGGGGCCGCGGCGGCCACGGCGGCGACCTCTGCCGCGACGGCCTCGGCGACGGCCGGATCCCACGTGACGAGGCACGCCATGCCGTCGGGCCCGTGCTCGGCCTGCACGATCAGGTCGACCGCAACGAGTTCGGGTGGCACCGAGTCGTCCGCTATCACGACCACTTCGGAGGGTCCGGTGAACGCCGACGGCACGCCCACGATGCCGGCCACCTCCTGCTTGGCCACCGCGACGTAGATGTTCCCCGGGCCGGCTATCAGGTCCACCCGCGGGATCGTGGCGGTGCCGTACGCGAGCGCGGCCACAGCGCCGGCACCACCGACGGCGTACACCTCGTGCACACCGGCCAGCGCCGCGGCGGCCAGCGTGACGGGCGCCACCTTGCCGTCGGGGCCGGGCGGCACGCACAGCGCCAGGCTCGCCACGCCGGCCACCCGGGCGGGAATGGCGGTCATCAGGACCGTCGACGGGTAGGCGGCCCGCCCACCGGGAACGTAGAGACCCGCCCGGTCCAGTGGGATCTGCAGCGAGCGCACCGTCACGCCGTCGCGGGACCAACTGTGCTCGGGCTCGAGCTGTGTGCGGTGGAATGCCTCGATCCGTCCTGCGGCCACCTCGAGTGCCTCGCGCACGGCGGGAGCCAGCGTCTCGAGCGCTGTCGCACACTCGCCGGGACTCACGGCGAGATCGGTGAGGGTCGCCTTGTCGAAGCGCCTCGCCATCTGTCGCAGGGCCACGTCGCCGTCGCGTCGCACGTCGCGGATGATCTCGCGCACCGACTCCAGGACCTCCGGAGCGTTCGCCTCCGCGAGGCTCGGCAGGCGCGGGTCGGCCAGGCCCCGCGCGTCGATGACCGTGAGGAGTGCGGTCGTTCCCGCCACCGCGGCGACGCTGGGTGTGGCTCCGCTCCGATCCTTGGTGACCCGACGCCGGAGCCGTCGCCGGGTTCCCGACGGCCCCCGGCGCGCAAGGCGCGCGGCAAATCCGGCGAGCGGGCGCAACGAACGCATGCTCAGACGGCGAAGGCCGACGGGCAGAAGTCGTTGCAGACGCACCTGTCACAGTCCGCCCGGCGCGCCCCGCACACCTCGCGTCCGTGGAGGATCAGCCGCATGCTGAAGTCGCCCCGCTCGCCTGCCGGGATCATGGGATTCAGTTCCTTCTCGACGGCGACGGGGTCGGTCGCCTCCGTCATGCCGAGGCGCCGGGAGAGGCGACCGACGTGGGTGTCCACCGGCAGGCCCGGTAGGTCGAAGGCCACGCTGCGTACCACGTTGGCCGTCTTGCGCCCTACCCCGGGAAGGGCCGTCAACTCGCGCATGGAGGCGGGTACCTCCCCACCGTGGTAGCGCACCAGTCGATCGGCCATGCCGATGAGGTTGCGGGCCTTGGCTTGGAAGAAGCCCGTGGAGTGGATGATCTCCTCGAGTTCGGTCGGGTTGCAGGCGGCAAGATCCTCCGGCGCCCGGTAGCGGGCGAACAGCGCCGGGGTCACCATGTTGATGCGCTTGTCGGTGCACTGAGCGGAAAGGATCGTGGCCACCAGCAGCTGGTACGGCGAGTCGTGAGTGAGCGCGCACTCGGCGTCGGGGTACTCGTCCTTCAGCCGCTCGTGCGTCTCCCGGGCACGACCCCGGGGCGAACGTGGAGCACCCATGGCGGCAACGGTAGCGCTCCCCCGGTGGCGTTCCGGCGGATCCGCTGCTGTGGCGCTGTCGCCTCCGGTGCCTGTGGGGGGCCGGGTGACGCCGCCGGCGGCGTTTCCGGTCCGACTCTGCCGCGCTCGCTGTGAGGGGGTACAGGTAGTCTCCGCCCGGTGGCGATAGAGATGTCCGGACCGGACGACGGTGAGGTGACCTGGACGATCGAGGTGTCGGCGGCGGACCGGCTCACCCTCGCTACCGATGGCCTGCAAGACGAATTGGCGGCGGCTGTGGCGACCGTGCGGGCGCGTGGCGGCGGCACGTGCCGGCTCTGGATCGGCCACGTGCGGCGTTCCGACGACGAGGTGGCGGCCCGTTGGGGATTCACGCCTCACCGCGACCTCTGGCAGTTGCGGGCTCCCTTGCCGGCGGCACCGTCGGATCTGGCCGTGCGCCCCTTCGAACCGGGCGACGCGGAGGCAGTGTTGGCGGTGAACCGCCGGGCGTTCAGCTGGCACCCCGAGCAGGGAGCCATGACCGCGGACGACCTGCGGGCGCGCCAGGCCGAGCCCTGGTACGACCCGGCGGGGTTCCTCCTCCACGAGTGCGAAGGGCGCCTCGCGGGGTTCTGCTGGACGAAGGTCCATCCGGCGGGCGAGGCACCACCCGATGACGTCGCCATGGGTGAGATCTACGTGATCGCCGTGGACCCCGACTTCCAGGGACGAGGCATCGGCAAACCGCTGACCCTTGCCGGGCTGGCCCACCTCTTCAGCCGTGGGCCGACGACCGCGATGCTCTACGTCGAATCCGACAACAAAGCGGCCAACACCGTCTACCGGCGACTGGGCTTCCAGCACCACCACACCAACCGGGCGTATGCGGCAATCCTCTGAGGCGTCCAGCGTCGATCGATCGGCCGTCGCGCCGGTTCACAACGCATTGCCGCGGCGGCGGAGCAGACTACGGGCATGAGACGATTCCGCTGGACGAACCCCTCCCTTCCGCAGACGCTCCAGATCGCGGTTCTGTTCCTTTACATCACCGCCTTCTTCAACGTCCTCGGCGGGCTCATCAACATCGCCAGCATCTGGGGGCTCGTCAACTTTCTCAGCGGGTTGATCGCCTTCGGCGCTGCGCAGGGGATGGCCCGCGAGCGCAAGAACGGCTACCGCCTGGCGCTGCTCTTTGCCGCCGTGGACGTCCTGTTGACGATCTACAGCGTCTCAGGCGGGTTCTCCGCGTGGTATCTCATCGGCCTGCTGCTGGCAATCGCCCTCGTCGTCCTGCTCGTGCACCCCATGAGCCGCGCCTACTACCGCATGTGGTTCCGCTGAAGGCGCTCGCGATGCTCACCCGCCGGGTTGAGCGCTCTGGACGCGACGATCTCCTGGGCCCGGGCCGCGAGCGTGCCGTGGAGCGCATGTTCGACCGGGCGGCGCGCCGCTACGACCTGCTGAACCGGCTGCTGACCTTCGGCCTGGACCGCCGCTGGCGGCGCCACAGCGTCAGGTTGCTGGACCTACCACCAACGTCGCTCGTGGCCGACCTCGCCTGCGGCACCGGCGACTTCTGCGGCGAACTCCACAAGGCGGGCCACAGGGCTGTCGGTGCGGACGTCTCAGCCGGCATGCTGCGGTACGCCACGACGTCGGCACCCCTGGTGCGCGCCGACGTGCTGCGGTTGCCGCTCGCCGACGGCAGCCTCGACGGCGTCGTGTGCGGCTTCGCCCTGCGCAACCTGAGTGACCTGGGAATCTTCTACGCCGAACTGGGACGGACCGTCCGTCCTGATGGGCGGATCGCTCTCCTGGAGGTCGCCGAGCCCGCCGGGCGGATGCTCCGCTGGACCCACCGCTTCTACTTCCGGCGGGTCGTGCCCGCCATCGGAGGTCTGCTGTCGGACCGAGCGGCGTACCGCTACCTGCCGGCGTCGCTGCGATTCCTGCCGGCACCGCAGGCACTGGCCGAGCAGCTTCGAGCAGCCGGTTTCAGTGACACCGAACACCACCTCTTGAGCGCCGGCATCGCCCAACTCTTCACCGCCACCCGCGGAGCGTGACACCGACGGCGTCGCCGCCATGCGCCGGGTCGGTCGGAGAGAGTCAGGCTGACCCAGGAGTGCCGGCAACCGCGAAGGCGGCCGACAGTGAGTTCAGGCCAAGGCCGCTGCAATCCAGAGGCCGGCTGCGACAGTGATGCCATAGGCGGCCAGCAGGCGGCCCGTGGCGGCGAGGGTGCCGATGAGGTTGACTCCCTCGTCGCCGCGGAGGACGCGTCGCAGCGGGCCCGCTGCGAGCGGCAGGGCGGCCAACCCGAGCAGGGCCCAGGTTTTGCCGACCGCCAGCGGGACGAGCACGGCGAACCCGCCCACCACCAACACCGCGTAGAGAAGGCGCGTGCGCGCCGCTCCCATACGGACCGCCAGCGTGCGCTTGCCTGCGACCGCGTCGCCGCGGATGTCCCGGAGGTTGTTGGCGACGAGCAGTGCGCAGCTCAGGCAGCCGCAGCCGACACCGACCCAGACGCTGTGCAAAGTGAACGACTCCAACTGCACGTAGGCGCTGCCCACCGCCGCCACGAAGCCGAAGAAGACGAACACCCCCACCTCGCCCCATCCCCGGTAGCCGTACGGCCGCCGACCGCCGGAATAGAACCAGCCGGCTGCCAGGCACGCCGCCCCCACCGCCAAGAGCTCCCAACCGGCGGCCGCCGCCAGCGCCAGCCCGGCGCCGCCCGCGACCAGACCGGCCAACACGGCGGCTCTCCGCACCGTCGCCGGTCGTGCGAGTCCCGAGCCCACCAGTCGGCGCGGCCCCACCCGGCGCTCGTCGTCGGTACCGCGCACACCATCGCTGTAGTCGTTGGCGTAGTTCACACCCACCTGCAGTGCCAGCGCCACCACCAGAGCCAGAGCTAACCGCCACCAGATCAGGCCCTGCCCCCAGCCGTAACCGGGCCGGGCCACGGTTGCGGTGCCGGCGATGACCGGCGCCAGCGAGGCAGGCAGCGTGCGCGGCCTCGCACCGGCGACCCAGTCCCGCACCCGCGTCACGACTCGCACGCTACCCGCCCGCTGCCCGCCCGTATGCTCGGCGCATGAACCGTCTCACCTCCGAAGGAAGCCCGTACCTCCGCCAGCACGCCGACAACCCGGTGGACTGGTACCCCTGGGGAACCGAAGCGTTCGACGAGGCCCGCCGCGGAGACAAGCCGGTGCTGCTGTCGGTGGGGTACTCCGCGTGCCACTGGTGCCACGTCATGGCACACGAATCCTTCGAGGACTCCTCGGTGGCAGAACTCATGAACCGGCTCTTCGTGAACGTCAAGGTGGATCGCGAGGAGCGCCCCGACGTGGACTCCCTCTACATGGAGGCGGTCACTTCCCTCACCGGCCACGGCGGCTGGCCGATGACCGTCTTCCTAACCCCGGAAGGTGAGCCCTTCTTCGCCGGCACGTACTTCCCTCCCACCGCCCGAGGTGGCATGCCGTCGTTCACCGACGTCCTCCAGCGGGTGCATCAGGCTTGGGACGAGCGCCGCGGCGACGTGCGTGACCAGGCGCGGCGCATCACCGAGGCACTCGACCGTTCCGGACGGCTGCCGCTGAGCGCCGGTGGCAGCCCGCCCGGTGGCGAGGTGCTGGTTCAGGCCGCGGTTGCCTTGCGCCCCCAGTACGACGCGGCGTGGGGCGGCTTCGGGCGCGCCCCCAAGTTCCCTCAGGCCATGACGCTGGAGGCGCTGTTGCGTCACTGGCGGAACTCCGGCGACGACGACGTGATGGCCATGGTGCTCAACAGCTTGGACTGCATGGCCTCGGGGGGCATCTACGACCACCTGGGGGGTGGCTTCTCGCGCTACGCCACCGACCAGCGCTGGTTGGTGCCGCACTTCGAGAAGATGCTCTACGACAACGCCCTGCTCCTGGGGCTCTACACGCATGCCTGGCAGATCACCGGCAAGCCCCGCTACCGCCAGGTGATGGACGAGACCGTCGGGTACCTGCTACGCGATCTGCGGCTCGCCGGTGGCGGCTTCGCCTCCGCCGAGGACGCGGATTCCGAAGGCGTCGAGGGCAAGTTCTACGTGTGGAGCATCGACGAGATCCGCGCCGTCGCGGGGGACGCCGCCGAGGCCGCTATCGACTGGTACGGGGCCACCACCGAAGGCAACTTCGAGGGTGGCAACATTCTCTGGCGACCTGTCCGCGGCGATCTGCTGCGCCCCCCGGAGGTGGAGACGGCGCGTCAGGCGCTCTTCGCGGCACGCTCCGGGCGGGTGCGCCCCGGGCTCGACGACAAAGTGCTCACCGAGTGGAACGGCCTGGCGATTGCCGCGCTGGCCGGCGCCGCCACCGCCACCGGCAACGACGCCTGGCTGGCGACGGCCACATCGTGCGGCGAGTTCCTGACCGAGAACCTCAGAAGGCCCGACGGCCGCTGGATGCGGTCCTGGCAGGCGGGCGACGCCGAACGCCCCGCGGGAGCACGCCACCTGGCCTGCGCCGCCGACTACGCCGCAATGCTCGACGCCTTCTGCCGCCTGGGCGAGGCCACCGGGCAAGCCCGCTGGATCCACGAGGCGCTCCGGACCGCAGACGACCTGCTCGAACTGTTCTGGGATCCCGAGGGCGGCGGCCTGCTGACCTGCGGGCGCGACGCCGAGCCGCTCGTGGCGACCCCCCGGGATCTCTTCGACAACGCCACGCCGTCGGCGAACAGTGCCGCGGCCCTCGGCCTGTTCCGCCTGGGAGCACTGATCGGCAGTGACACGTACAACGACCGTGCCACCGACATCTGCAGCCTGCTCGGACCGCTCGCCGGCGAGCACCCCAGCGCCTTCGGCAATCTGCTGTGCGCCCTGGACGTGCACGCCACCGGCACCACCGAGGTGGTGATCACCGGCGACCGCGCCGATCTCGTGGAGGTCGTCCATCAGCAGTGGCTGCCCCATGCCGTCCTGGCGTGGGGCGAACCGTACGACTCGCCACTCTGGCACCACCGCCCGCCCGGCGCGGCCTATGTGTGCCGGCACTACACGTGCGCGGCGCCGGCCACCGACATCGCCACCCTGCGGCGGCAGTTGGCGCCCGGAGCCGCCGAGGGTTGAGCGCTCGCCGAACTTAGGCGGCGGACCGCTCCAGGATGTGCACGCCGCAGGAGGAGCCCAACCCGATCACGTGCGCCAGGCCAACCTTGGCCCCGGGGACTTGGCGGTCGCCGGCCTCGCCCCGCAGGTGGGTGGCGATCTCGTAGATGTTGGCCACGCCGGTGGCGCCGATGGGGTGGCCCTTGGAAATGAGGCCTCCCGACACGTTCACCGGCATGGACCCGTCCCGGTACGGCGCGCCCGAGTCGATGAAATCTCCCGCCCCACCCGGCTCGCACAGCCGCAGATTGTCGTAGTGGATGAGTTCGGCCGACGCGAAGCAGTCGTGCAACTCGACCAGATCGAGGTCCTCGGGGCCCACACCCGCCTGCTCATAGGCCGAGTCGGCGGCGTTGCGCGTGAGGGTGTTCACGTCGGGCTGCACCTGTCCCCCCTCGACGTACGGGTCGCTCGTCAGTACCGAAGCGGCGATCTTCACCGCCCTGCGTCGCTGCTCGACCGGCAACGTCTTCAGGCGTTCACCGCTCACCAGGATCGCGGCCGCGGCCCCGTCACCGGTGGGGCAGCACATCAACAGCGTGTTGGGGTAGGCCATCATCGGCGCGGCCTTGATCTCGGCGACGCTGAACTTCTTGCGGTACTGCGCCAGCGGGTTCAGCACCGAGTGCAGGTGGTTCTTGTGGGCGATCCTGGCGAACTGCTCGAAGCCCACGCCACCGTGGTCGTGCGCGTAGCGCATGCCGGCCTGCCCGAACACGCCCGGCATGGTCTTGGTGCCGAGAATGCCGTCCACCGACCGCACCGACCCGAAGCGCCCCGACGGCTCGAATACCTGGGCTTCCTTGCCGCCCCTTGGGGTGCTGGTGAGCAACCCCATCTTGCCCATCTTCTCGACCCCGAGGGCCATGGCCACCGACGCCTCCCCCGAGCGGATCGCCATGAGCGCGACGCGCACGGCGGTGGCGCCCGTGGCACAGGCGTTGGCCACGTTGTAGATGCTGATGCCCGTCTGGCCGATCTGGCCGAGGAGCTGCTGGCCGACGCTGGCGTGGGCCGAGAAGAGCGTGCCGCAGGCCAGGACGTCGAGGTCGTTGATCGTCACCCCGCCGTCGTCGAGTGCCCCCAGAGCGGCCTCGGTGGCCAGATCCATGAGGTCGAGTCCCTCGTGGCGGGCGAATCGGGTCATCGAGGTGCCCAGAATCCAGACGCTGTCACTCATGGGGGGCTCCTCTCGTAGGGTTCATCCGGTTGTCTTGTCGGATCGTCCGAGACGCGACATGGCCTGCCGTCGGGCGGCGGGGTTCAACTGGCTGACGGGGCGAAGCCGAAGGCAATGCACTCGGTCCCCTCGCTGTCGGCGCCGACCGGATAGGTGACGAGCCGGACCGGAATTCCCAGCTGGACACTGCCGGGGTCGGGCGAGACCTCGACGAGGTTGGCGCGCACCGTCGTGCCGTCGGCCGACTCCACGATCGCCGAGACGAACGGCACGGGAACTCCCCGGTCGGCCCGATGGACGATGGAGAATGATCGCAGGTGGCCCGTCGTGGCGACCTGCGTGGGCGTGAAGCTGCGACCGCCGCACGATCCGCAGGCGTTGCGGCGGTCGAAGAAGCGGGCACCGCAACTCTCGCACTCGTTCGCCACGAGGTGCGGCTCGGGTTCCAGAACGAGGTAGCCGACCAGGGGAATCCGCTCGCCTGCCATCGCTGCCTCCCGCCGTCGCGACCCGGGCAAGAACCCTACCGTCGCCGACCGCCCCAGTCGCCCCAGTGCAGTATCTCGTCCGGGTCGCGCCAGCCACGGGCCAACGATCCGCTGGGGCGGTCGGCCGCCGGCCAACCCAACGCCACGGCACCCAGCAACTCGACCCCCTCGGGAACATCCAGCGCGGAGCGCACCTCCTCCCCGCCACCGAAGAGACCGAAGAAGAGCGCTCCCAACCCGCGATCGGCGGCGGCAAGCAGGAGGTTCTGCACGACGAAGGCGCAGTCCACCAGCCAGTACGGCACCGGCCAGGTCTCGACGGATTCCCCCAGGCCCCGCGACGAGCCCGCGATCTTGTCGTGCTCCCGGTAGCGGGCCAGATAGCGGCGACTGTCGGCGGCGGGAAGCACCAGCGCGGGAGCGCTCAGCAAGCCGGGCCAGGCGAAGCTCGCTCGCCCCGGCGCCGGAAGCGACAGGTCCCAGAACCTCCCGACCGCTTCGGGCGTGTCGAGGATGATCAGTTCGGCGCCCTGCGCGAAACCGGCCGAGGGTGCCCGCCGGGCGAGGATGCACAACTCCTCCAGCAGGGAACGCTCGAGTCGCCGGGGATCGAAGCTCCTGGTCATCCGGCGGGCGCGGAGGACCTCCGTCAGGTCCACAGATGCCCGCGCCGTGTCGAGAGGTCGTGCGAGCGCCGCGGGCGCTCAGTCTCGATACTTCTCCAAGCGGCCCGCCATTGCCCAGGCCACGGCTACCAGCGAATCGCCCCGGTCGCGCCGGACGGCCGCCATGAGGGCACCGAGAGCCGGATCGGTCCTGTCGGGCCGGAGGGTCTCGTAGTCGAACACGGCCGGCTGAGCGCCGTCACCGGTTGCGACGAACGAGCGCGGGTCGTAGACGCTGTTACCGATCCGGTAGCGCTTGGCGAGGCGTCGACCCCACGCCCGCTCCTCGCCGTTGGCGTTGTGGCCGGGTCGGGGGATGACGTTGCTCAGCGCCTTGAACACCTCGAACGTGGAGGGGTCGTTCATACGGACGCCCAACAGCACATCCTCATCGGGAAACGCCATCACGGCACGATGAAGCTGCTCGGCCACCAAGGCCTGCAGGACCGTGCTCCGCCGGGAGGTACGCGCCACCGCGCCCGCCCCCAGGATCACGACCGGCGTCCCGCCGATGCGTTCCAGAGTGGAGAACACGAACCCGCGGAGGCGGCTGCCCTCGTGCGCTTCGGCCAGAAGCACCCAGAGTTCGGTCTGCTTGGACAGGAACCCCACCGCGAAGGGATTCGGGCCCTCTGCGCACAGGTCGGCCATCGCCTCCAGTTCGGCGTCGCTGACCGCGGTGCAGTCCCTGCTCTCGACTTCAACTGCCATTGTCGCCGCCTTGTCCAACCGCTATCCGGGCACCTCGACCATCAGGTCGATCCCTCAATAGTCCAGTGTGCCGGGCGCCCGAACGCAAACCGACACGGCTCGGCGGTCAGACCTGCACGGCACCGATCCCCAGAAGTTGGCGCAGTTCGGGCACCAGGCCCCCCGCTGTGTCGACGCGGTACTCATGCGGCAGTTGCAGCAGATACGTCCTGCCCACCTGGATCTCGACGGGTGAGTCGCCCTCGTGCTCGCCGAGGAGGCGCTTGAGGGCCGAAAGCCGATCCCCGGTCACGCCGGCGGTCGGGAAGTGCAGGCGCAGCGCGCCCCGGGTCTCGGCGGAGAATTCCTCGAGTTCGAGACTGATGAGCTTCGGCTCGTCCTCGCGCCGGTCCAGGCGGGCCTTCAGGATCACCACAGCCTCATCGGTGAGCAGGGCATCCTGGGTCACCAGAGCGCGAGGGAAGACCGTGACCGGGATCATCCCGGTCCGGTCGTCGAGGGTGAACGTGGCCATGTGCGCCCCGTTGCGCGTCTGGCGCCTGGCCAGCGACGTGATCGCCCCGGCCACGGTGACCACCGATCCGTCGGAGCACTCCGCCAATTCGGCGACGCTGCGCTCCCGCCTGCCCACGAGCAATTGCTCGATCCCCTCGAGAGGGTGGTCGCTGATGTACAGCCCGAGCATCTCCTTCTCGTCGGCCAGCATGCGCTCGCGGGGAGCGTGCATGTCGGGCACGGAGGGCTTGCTGTTGTAGCCGGTAGCCACACCGGCGTCGCCGAAAAGACTCAACACGCCGGCGTCGCGGTCGCGCCGGTCCGACATGGCCGCATCGATCGTCCGGCTGTGCACGTTGAGCAGACCCTGCCGGGGATGGCTCAGCGGGTCGAACGCTCCGGCCTTGATGAGCGAGGCGACGGTGCGCTTGTTCAGCACCGACGGATCCACGCGATCGCAGAAGTCGTCGAAATCGGCGAACCCGCCCCCGTCGGACCGCGCCGCGATGATGTGGGTGGCGTCGGCGGCCCCCACGTTGCGCACCGCGGAGAGACCGAAGAGGATGCGGCCGCGCTCAGGCGATGCCGCATCCAGGACGGGCGTGAAGTCCGAGAACGATTCGTTGATGTCGGGAACCAGCACGTCGATTCCCTGCAGGCGGCAATCCAGCAGGTAGGGCGTGAGCCGCTCCATCTTGTCCCTGACGCTGGTCAGGAGCGCGGCCATGTACTCCACCGGATAGTTCGCCTTGAGGTAGGCGGTCTGGTACGCCAGCAGGCCGTAGGCGTAGGAGTGGCTCTTGTTGAAGGCGTAGTCGGCAAACGGCTCGATCTGGTTCCACCACTGCTCCCCCACCCGGCGGCCGTAGCCGGTGGTCTCGCAGCCGTCGATGAACTTCTCTTTCTCCTCCGCCATCTTCTCGCGGATCTTCTTTCCGCAGGCTTTCCGCAGGTTGTCGGCCTCCTCCAGGCTGTAGCCGGCGAACTGCTGGGCGATCCGCATCATGGACTCCTGGTAGATCATGAGTCCGTAGGTGTCCGCGAGGATTTCCGCGGCCGCAGGGTGCAGGAGTTCCACCTTCGCCCGACCCATCTTGCGGTCGGCGTAAGTGATGTGCATGTTGTCTTTCATCGGGCCCGGCCGGTAGAGGGCCACGAGGGCGGAGACGTCATTGATGTTGCTGGGGAGCAGGGCGCGGAGCAGGGCGCGCACGGGCGGGCTCTCCAACTGGAAGACGCCGGTGGTGTCGCCGCGCTTGAGCATCGCGTAGGTGCGCTCGTCGTCCAACGGCATCGCGTCGGTGTCCAGGTCGAGGCCGCGCAGCCGTGCGACGTGCGCCACGGTGTCGGTGATGACGTCGAGGGTGCGCAGGCCCAGGAAGTCCATCTTGAGCAGGCCGAGATCCTCGACGGCATCCATGTCGTACTGCGTGACGATCGGGACTTCCTCGACCCGCTGCTTGTCGGCGGGTTTGCGCTGGATGGGCACGTGCTCGACCAGCGGGTCGGGCGAGATCACCACGGCGGCGGCGTGGATCCCGTCCTGGCGGCGCAGCCCCTCGAGGCCCAGCGCCACGTCCACGACTTCGCGCACCTGGGGGTCCTCGGCGTACATGGTGCGCAGATCGCCGGCCAACTCGTAGCCGGCGCTGTAGGCGCTCTCGCGCTCCAGGCACGCCCTCAGCGGGGTCGTGCGGCCCATGATCGGCTCGGGAACGGCCTTGGCGATCCTGTCGCCTACCGCGTAGGGATGATCCAGCACCCGGGCCGCGTCGCGCACCGCGGCACGTCCCTTGATGGTGGAGAACGTGATGATCTGCGCCACGTGGTCGCGCCCGTAGCGGTCGGCGGCGTAGCGGATCAGGTCGTCGCGGTACCTCGAGTCGAAGTCCATGTCGATGTCGGGCATCTGGCGGCGGCCGGGGTTGAGGAAACGTTCGAACAGCAGGTCGTAGTGCAGCGGGTCCAGGTTGGTGATGCCGAGGCAGTAGGAGACGGCGCAGCCGGCGGCGCTGCCACGGCCGGGCCCCACCCGGATGCCGTTGGAGCGCGCGTAGCGGATGAGATCCCAGACGATGAGGAAGTACGAGGCGAAACCCATCGTGGCGATAACCCGCAACTCGTACGCCAGGCGGTCCGACGTGGCCTCGGGTAACTGCTCGCCCCAGTGGCGCCGCGCCCCCTCCAGCGTCAGATGCACGAGATACGCGTCGGCCGATTCGAACCCCTCGGGGACGGCGAAGGGAGGCAGCTTGATGTCCCCGAAGGCGATCTCGGCGTTGCAGCGCTCGGCAATCTCCAGCGTGGTGTCGCAGGCCGCGGGCAACTCGGCGAACAGGTTCCGCATCTCCTCTGCGGTCTTGAGGTAGTGCTCGTCACCCTCGAACTGGAACCGGTTGGGGTCGCTGCGGATGCTTCCGGTCTGCACGCACAGCAGGGCGTCGTGGGCGAGAGAGCCGGCGCGGTCCGTGTAGTGGCTGTCGTTCGTGGCGAGCAGCGGAATATCGAGCCGCCGGGCTATGTCAAGCAGTTGCGGCATGATTCGCTGCTGAGCGGCGATGCCGTGATCCTGGAGTTCGACGAACGTGCCGGTCTCGCCGAAAATATCCCGAAGGCGACCGGCGTGGCGGACAGCCGCCTCGAAGTCGTCGTGCAGCAACGCCTGGCAGACGTGGCTCCCGAGGCATCCCGTGCTGGCCAGGAGACCGTCGGCGTGGTCGGCGAGCACCTCCCAGTCGACCTTGGGCTTGTAGTAGTAACCCTCGAGGAAGGCGCGGCTGGCGATCTGGATGAGATTCCGGTAGCCGGTCTCGTTCTCCGCCAGCAGGGTCAGGTGGTAGTAGAGCTTGTGCCCGGTGGCTGTCTCGCCACCGCTGTCGTCGACCCGTCCACGGCGGGCCGGCCGCTCGCGACGGCTTTCGTGAGCCAGGTAGGCCTCGATACCCAGGATCGGTTTGACCCCGCCGCTGCGGCAGGCCTTGTAGAACGGAACGATCCCGTACATGTTCCCGTGATCGGTGATCCCGAGCGCCGGCTGCCCGTCCGCTGCGGCCGCATCGACGAGTTCGTCGACGCGCGATGCGCCGTCGAGCATGGAGTACTCGGTGTGGACGTGCAGGTGTGCAAACCCCTCACCGCGTCCGGAGACTTTCCCCACGATGTCCCCACCTCCTGTGGACAAATGACAGCGCTGTACTTTCACTGCCGACCATAGTCGAGAGAGGCGAGATGTGCTCTGGGGAGGACTGGCCGCTGGGCGACGGAGTGATCGCCGCGAGCCGGCGAAGATGACCCAGGCTCAGAGATAGGTGCCGGGTCGCTCCTCGGTCGAGTGAGGTTCCGTCGCGGGTCGGATCGGCGGCAACTGGCCCCGCATGTCGGCCAGTTGCCTACGGGCCAGGACCTGCTGCGCGTAGAGCGTCGCCTGGATGCCTTGGATGAGCCCTTCCATCCAGCCCACCAACTGCGCCTTGGCAACGCGCAACTCCCCTTCGCTCGGCACTTCGGTCTCGGGGAACGGCTGCGCCAGGCGGTGGAGTTCCTCACGCAGGTCCGGCGAGAGCGCCGAACCGAGTTCCTGCAGTGAAATCTCGTAGATGTCCCGCAGCCGGTCGCGGCTGCGCTCATCGAGCGGTGCCTCCCGGACCTCCTCCAGCAGGCCGCGCAACATGGCGCCGACACGCATCACCTTCGCCGGTTGCTCGATCGCGTCTCCGCGCGATTCCGCTCCGGCACCATCGTCCGTCTCGACGACCTCCGCCTGCTCGGGCACCGGTAATGGGTGGTCAGTGCTGTGGGACATGCTGGCTGGCTCCGGGGTCGGAGGATGATCCGGTGCCGCGACGCTAGCGGCACTGGGATCGCGTCCAACGGCAACGGTCGCCTCCCGACCACCGGTGAGGAAGCCGGTACGCTCGCAGGCGTGAAGGTGTCGACCAGGGCGGACTACGCAAGCCGCGCGTTGCTGTCCCTGACGCTGCACGAGGCGGACTCGCCCCAGTCGGCCCGCGATATCGCCGATCGCACGGGTCTCCCCCAGCCCTATCTCGAGCAGATCCTGCTGGCCCTCAAGGGTGCCGGCCTGGTGCTGTCCAAGCGCGGTGTCGGCGGCGGCTACCGGCTGGCAAGGCCGCCGGAACGGATCTACCTCAGCGAGATCGTCGGCGCCGTGGAGGCACCGATCGTGGCAGACGACTTCGGGGAGCCCCACAAGGACGGCGCGTGCGACCATGAGGGCCAGTGCGTGCTCCTGGCGGTCTGGGCGTCCGTGGGCACCGAGATGCGGCGCCTGCTCTCCTCCTTCAGCCTCGCGGACATCGCGGCCATGGCGGGCGGGGCTCTTCTCTGGCCCGACGAAGCGGCGGCGACGGCGGACTGACCTTCCGATCTCAGTCCGGCTCGCACGAGGACAGTCCGGCGAGGAGAGCGGACAGATCCTGCGGGAGAGGCGATTCGAACTCCATGGCGCGCCCGCCCTCGGGGTGGCGGAATCCCAGGACCGCGGCGTGCAGGGCAGGGCGCCGCATCCGCGCCAGGGCGGGCGGCTGGCCGGAGGCGACCTCGGGAACGCGCGCTCCGTAGACCTCGTCGCCAAGCAGAGGATGACCGATCGCCGAGAGATGGACCCTTATCTGGTGGGTGCGGCCGGTCTCCAGGCGGCAACTCACGTGCGTGACGGGCGCGGGTCGGAGGTACCGCCGCCGTACCTCGTAGACGGTTCGCGCCGCCCGCCCTCGTTCGGTGACCGTCATCTGCGTCGGGCGGTGCCCCGACCGGCCGACGGGTGCATCGATGACACCGCGATCGTCGGCCAGGATCCCCCAGCAGATCGCCTCGTAGCAGCGGCGAACCGTCCGGTCTGCAAGCTGCGCGACCAGCGACTCGTAGGCACGATCCGTGCGGGCTGCAACGAGTAGGCCGCTGGTGCCGGCGTCGAGCCGGTGCACGATCCCGGGCCGTGACCGCTCGCCGACCACCGCCATCTCCGGGAAGCGGGCCAGCAGCCCCCCACAGAGCGTCCCGGTTGACCGGCCGGCGCCCGGGTGAACGACGAGCCCGGCCGGCTTATCCACGACGACGATGTGTTGATCCTCGTGGATCACCGCCACGTCGACGCCCGGCTCGGGGCGAGGGTCGCCGACCGCCCGGTGCCGCTCGAGGGCATCAGCGGCCACGACCAGTTCGTCGCCCTCGCTCAGGCGCACGGCTCGGCCGGTCTGCACGGTGCCGTTCAGTTGCACCGCGCCGGCTGCGACCAACGCGGCGGACTCGGCGCGGCTGCACTGCCAGAGCAGCGAGACGGCTCGGTCGAGTCGTTCGCCCGCCAGAGCCGGCGGAACGGTCACGCCCCGCCCAGCAGCGGCTCACCTCGCATGCCCGAGCGGACACCGAGCGCCAGGAAGACCACCACCCCGACCGAGATGGCGGCATCGGCGAGATTGAAGACCGGCCACCACTGCGGATCCACGAAGTCCACGACACTGCCGCCGAAGAAGCCGCCTCCCCGGAAGGCTCGATCGCCGAGATTGCCCAGCGCGCCGCCGAGAACCAGTCCGGCAAGCGCCGCCACGCTGCGACGGGTCGTCGACCAGGTCAGACCGATGAGCAGTCCCGAAACCACGACGGCCAACACGGTGATCGCCGGCGCCAGTGAGGTCCCGAGCCCGAACGCCGTGCCCTGGTTGAACACCAGCCGCAGCCGGATCGTCCAGAAGAGGTGGATGGTGTCGTGTTCCAGCGCCCGAAGCGCCCAGAGCTTGGTGAGCTGATCGGCGAGGAGTACCGCGGCCGCAACAGCGATCAGCAGCAGGCGGTTCTTCCGCATGCGGCTCGAGCCGCGCGGCTCAGCGCCGCCTGAGGCCACCGGCCTTGTACTCGACCCGCTCAGCCGCCCATGGTATGGCGCGCAGGCGCTCCTTCTGGATGGGCTTGCCGGAGACGGCGCAGATGCCGTACGTCCCATCCTCGATCCGCTTCAGAGCGTCGTCGATCATCTCGACGGCGAGGCGGGCGGCGGCGCTCAACGCCAGATCCCGCTCGCGCTCCACGGCCCAGCTGTCACCCTCACCGGACTCCTCGTCGAACTGCAGATCGCCCGGCTCGCGGTCGTCGAGCAGCGCCTCCGCCTCCGCCGCCATGGCCTCGGCCGACCGGACGTACCTGGCTCGCTCGTCGAGCAGTTTCCGGTGTTGCTCGGTCAGGAAAACGTCGTCGAGACGGCGCCCCGCGGGCGCGTCCTGGTTCTTGTCGGGAGAACTTCCGGATGGGACCACCTGATCCTCCTGGGGATCTCGGCCGATTGCCGCAACTCGGCGATAGGCGGGACAACTCTAGCCGCGGGCCTACACCGCTCCGCTTGCCGGGTTCGGCATGCTCGGAGGGGCCGCCGGCACCACTTTCTCCGAGGGCCCCGCAGCAGCAAGGCGCGGGCTCGGGCACTTCGGCGTTAACTTCTTGCGCCATGAGTGCTGTGCCGGCGCGGTATCCCGACGTCGACCCGAAACCCGATTTCGCGGAGATCGAATCCGAGGTCCTCCGTTGGTGGGAGGCCGAAGGCACCTTCAAGGCCTCTGTTGCGGCTCGTCCCGCCGGGGAGCGTGGTGCCAACGAGTACGTCTTCTACGACGGCCCGCCGTTCGCCAACGGCTTGCCCCACACCGGAAACCTGCTCACCGGCTACGTGAAGGACGTGATCCCGCGCTATCGGACGATGCGCGGGCGCCGGGTCGAGCGGCGTTTCGGCTGGGACTGCCACGGCCTGCCTCCGGAGATGGAGGCCGAGAAGGAGCTCGGCGTCTCGGGCAGGCGCGCCATCACCGACTACGGCATCGACCGGTTCAACGCACACTGCCGCCACTCGGTCATGCGGTACACCGACGAGTGGCAGCGCTACGTGAACCGGCAGGCGCGGTGGGTCGATTTCGACAACGACTACAAGACGATGGACCTCCCGTTCATGGAGAGCGTCATGTGGGCCTTCAAGCGGCTCTGGGAGAAGGACCTGGTCTACGAGTCGTACCGGGTACTGCCGTATTCGTGGGGAGCGGAGACCCCGCTGTCCAACTTCGAGATCCGCATGGACGACGCGACCCGGCCGCGGACGGACCCGGCCATCACCGTGGCATTCCGCCTGGTCCCGTCCTCCGGGGATCCCGCGCCGCTGTACTTGTGGGCCTGGACGACCACACCGTGGACGCTGCCGTCCAACCTCGCGCTGGCGGTCGACCCGGAGACCGCCTACGCCGTCTTCGAGGAGGTGAGGGCCGACGGGCCGCGGCGTCACGTCCTGGCCGCCGGCGCCGTCGAGCGCTACAGCAGGCAACTGGGCGATGCCCGGCGCTGCGGAACCGTCGGTGGCCGCGACCTGCTCGGTCGCCGCTACGAGCCGCTGTTCGACTACTTCGCGGGGACATCAGGCGCGTTCGTGGTGCTCGGCGCCGACTTCGTGGAAATGTCCGAAGGCACCGGCATCGTGCACATGGCGCCCGGATTCGGCGAGGAGGACCAGCGGCTCTGCGAGCAGGCCGGTATCGACGTCGTGGTTCCCGTCGACGACAGGGGCCGGTTCACCGAGACGGTCGGCGACTGGGCCGGCGAGAACGTCTTCGACGCCAACGCGGGAATCATCGCCCGGCTGAAGTCGCGCGGGCTCGTCGTCCGCCACGACAGCATCGTCCACAACTACCCGCACTGCTGGCGCACCGACACGCCGGTCATCTACCGCGCCCTCAACTCCTGGTACGTGCGGGTGACCGCCATCCGGGACCGCATGGTGGAGTTGAACCAGCAGATCAACTGGATCCCCGCCCACGTGCGCGACGGGCGCTTCGGCAACTGGTTGGAGGGAGCGCGCGACTGGTCCATCAGTCGGAACCGTTTCTGGGGTTCGCCGGTACCCGTGTGGCGGTCGGACGATCCGGCCTGGCCGCGCCTCGACGTCTACGGGAGCCTCGACGAGATCAGCCGGGACTTCGGGGTGCGCCCCGAGGATCTGCACCGCCCGTTCGTCGACTCGCTCGTCAGGCCCAATCCCGACGACCCGACCGGAAGCTCGGTCATGCGACGCGTCCCGGACGTGCTGGACTGCTGGTTCGAGTCGGGCTCCATGCCCTACGCCCAGGTGCACTACCCGTTCGAGAACAAGGAGTGGTTCGAGAACCACTTCCCCGCCGACTTCATCGTCGAGTACGTGAACCAGACGCGCGGCTGGTTCTACACCCTGCACGTGCTGGCAACGGCCCTGTTCGATCGTCCGCCGTTCCGTAACGCCGTCTGCCACGGCGTCGTCCTGGCCGCCGACGGGACGAAACTCTCGAAGCGGCTGCGGAACTACACCGACCCCGAGATCATCTTCACCCGGCAGGGCGCCGACGCCCTGCGGTGGTATCTGATGTCCTCGCCGGTGCTGCGTGGCGGCGATCTGCGCATGAGCGACGCCGGCATCGACGCCGTCGTGCGCGGCGTCCTGCGCCCTCTGTGGAACGCCTACGTCTTCTTCTGCATGTATGCCAACGCCGACGGTTCTCGTGGCACCTGCAACGCCGACTCGGAAGACGTTCTGGACCGCTACGTGCTGGCCAAGACGCGCCAGCTCGTGCGACAGGTGTCCGAACGGCTCGATGCCTATGACGTGCCGGGAGCCTGCGGGGAGATCGAGGCGTTCCTGGGAACCGTCAACAACTGGTACATCCGCCGCAGCCGGGACCGCTTCTGGGCGCCCGCGGCAACCGCCGACCGGGCGGACAAGCAATCCGCCTACGACACCCTCTACACGGTCCTCGTGACGCTGGTGCAGGTGGCCGCGCCGCTGCTGCCTCTCGTGTGCGAGTCGATCCACCGCGGGCTCGGCGCCACCTCCAGCGTGCATCTTTGCGACTGGCCCGACGCAGACGCGCTACCGGCCGACGAAGAACTCGTGACGGTCATGGACCGGGCCCGCGAGGTCTGCTCAGCGGCTCTTGGTGTCCGGGTGGCCCGCGGCCTGCCGGCGCGCCAGCCTCTGCGGTCGGCGAAGGTCGCCGGCCGCGGGACGGCCGAGTTGGCTCCGTTCGTCGACCTCATCGCCGCGGAGATCAACGTCAAGTCGGTCGTGCTCACGGAGGAACTCGGCGACGACATCCGGTTCGTGCTGCGCCCGCGAGGCGAGGTTCTGGGGCCGCTGCTGGGGCGGGCGACGCAGGCGGTCATGGCTGCGGCTCGCGCCGGCGAGTGGACCCGGGCTCGCGACGGAACCGTCACCGTGGCCGGGCACCGCCTCGCAGCGGACCAGTACGAACTTGTGCTGGAGACCGCCGAGGATCGACCCAGTGCGGCCGTCCGGAACGCCGATGTCGTCGTGACCCTCGACGTGGCTCTCGACGACGAACTCCGCGCCGAGGGAGCCGCGCGCCGCCTCGTGAGAATCCTGCAGCAGGGCCGGCGCGACCGCGGGCTACACGTTGCCGACCGTATCGAACTGACGCTCGATCTGCCCACCGAACTGGCCGAGGCGGTCGCTCCGCATGAGCGGTTCGTGGCGGACCAGGTGCTCGCCGTCACCCTTCGCCACGCCGACCTGCAACCCTCCGAGGATGTGGGGACGGGCAGTGTCGACAGCCGGGAGATTCGTTTCGCGATCAGTCGCGTCACCTGAGTCGGCCGCGCTCGACGTTAGGTGTCGGCCGCCCCCCCACCTTCGGCGGCGGCCCGCTCGAGTCTGGCAAGGAAGGTGTCCGCGTCGGGGCCGGTTCGGTCGGCCGCATCTTCGTCGCTGTTGTCAACACCGCTCGTCCCCTGACCAGCGATGTCCGGCACCTCCTCGAGCGCGCCGTCGATCAGTTCGAGTTCTGCGACGATTCCCTGGCGCCGCTCCTGCAGCACTCGGCGGAGTTCTGCGACGGCCGTCTCGAGATCGTCGCGCTGACGGTGGAGGTCCTGCACCTCGGCGAGACTGCCGCGGCGGACCTCCTCGATGGCCTGGCGGGCCCGCTCGGCGGCGACGGCGACCATCTGGGCACTTCCCTCGGAGAGAATCTCGTCGAGAGCATCTGCGGCCGCGTTGAGGAAGGAGTCCACCTCGGCGGCGTCGTAACCGCGGAACCGCTCTGTGAAGCGAGCGCCGCGCAGCACGTCGGGTGAGAGATCCATGGTTTCAACCGTAGTGCTCGGCGGCAATCGGCAAGCAGATTGCCGCCCCCCGGCACCGCTCAGCAGAGTCGACGGCTCAGGTAGAAGAGCACCACCATGATGATTGTGGGAGCGAAGTCCAAGCCGACGTTGCCGACACGCAGCGGGCGAAGCATCCGGCGCAGCGGACGCACGAGCGGGTCGGTGATCATGGAGAGTCCGCCGGCAAGGGTGGCCGCCAAGCCGTCGGGTCGGATCGGGAACCAACTCAGGACGGCGCGCAGCAGGAATGCAAAGGCGTATCCGAAGAGCAGCCAGCAAAGAACGACCACGGGACCGGAGCTCGAGAAGTCAGGAGTCGGCCGGGAGCGTTCGTTCCTCGAGAGCGACGCGAACGTCGCTGGGAGTCAGCAGGTAGACGCCTGGGGTGACCCGTTCCACCTGCCCGTCGAGGGCGTAGCACATGCCCGAGGCGAAATCGACGAGCCGGCGACGGAGGTCACTGCTCGCATCCTGCAGGTTGACGATGACCGGCTGGCGTTGCTTGAAGTGGTCGCCGACCTCCTGTGCCTCATCGAAGTTCGCCGGCGAGACGACGACTGGGCGGACCGCTGTGGGTGACGAGCGAGGTCGCGCCAGCGCCGGGCGGACCATCTGCCCGGTACTGACGGGCTCCGGTACAGGTCTCACCGCCATGAGCGGGGCGGGATCCTGCACCGATTGCGGTTCGACTGCTGCGGGGTAGCGCTCGGCGGGCAGCGAGCCGTAGTGCTCCATACCGGCGGTACCCCTGTGGGGTCCGCTGAGGTGGCCCGCGTAGGGTTCGCCCTCGTCCGGTCCGAGGCCCAACCAGTTGGCGAGGGATTTCAAGGCCGACATGGACTCTCCTCCAGATTCGTGCGGGGGGTCTGCCTCGCATTTAGCGCCGAATGCACACAGAACCGCCGAATATCCATAGGTGTGTCCGTAGGCGCGTCGCTCGCGGGCATGTCCATCGCACCTCGTAGTTTATTCCAGTGTAGTCATGTCAGGCCGGTGGCGTCCCGCCTGCACTGCAGGCCCGTCCCCGAGCAGGACGCGCCCGAGCCGTAACAGGTTCGAACCCTCCGCCACCGCCAGAGGAAAATCCTCGCTGGTCCCCATGCTGCGCAGCGGTAGCCCCAGTTCCTCGGCCAGTACGCGGATCAGCCGGAACTGGCGGCGCACCTCCTCCGGCGGACCGGGGAGTGCCATTGACATCAGGCCTGCCGGGCGCAGGCCCAGGCCAATCGCCTCGGTAACGAGTCGACGGGCCATGTCCGGCTCGCAGCCTCCCCGGCCCTGTACCACTCGTTCGGCAACCTGCACCAGGATCTCCGCCCCGGGGCTGTGACGCGCGATCTCTCCCAGAAGGCGCCGGCGATCCACGCTCTGCCAGAGCCGGACATGAGGTGCAAGGTGGCGAACCTTGTTCGCCTGCAGATTGCCGATGAAGTGCCAGCGAGCTCCGGGAACGGCGCCCACTTTGCCGGCCAGTTCCTGCGCGTAGTTCTCGCCGAGTTCGCTGAGACCCGCTCGCACAGCCGCAGCTGCGGTCAGGGCGCTGCGGCCCTTTGTGACAGCCACGATGCCGATGGCATCAGGATCCCCACCGGCATCGGCGATCCGCTCCCGGACAGCGGCGAGCCGCGCCTCGATGGACTCGGCGAGCGCGTTCAGCTCGGGCTGATCCATGTCGCCAGCACGTGACGCTGGGTCTCGCCGCGGGCGCGATGGGAATACCAATTCCCTGCCTCGCACGCCGTGCAATGGTCGGCCTCGATGACGTTGTCGATGTCGCACCGATCGAGCGCGCACCGAACCGCCGCTGGAATGTCGAGCGCCGGCGTCCCCCAAGCCGTCGTCCCGATCACCACCGATCCCAGGCGGCCGGCCAGATCCGCCAGAGGCTCGCGGCCGAACTCGTAACACTCGGCATGTATGCACGGGCCGACGAACGCACTGAGGTCCGCTCCGCCGAGCCGTCGCACAGCCGCCGCCGCTTCCTCGATGACGCCGCCGGCGAGGCCGCGCCAGCCGGCGTGCACCGCAGCCACGACCCCCTCTCGTGCAACAAGGGCGACTGGAGCGCAGTCGGCGGTCCGGACGCTCAGAATCGCGCCCGGCGCCGCGGTAACGGCGGCATCGGCGGCCGCATCGGCGGCGTCACCGGGAGATTCCACGACGACGACCTCGGTGCCGTGCTGCTGGCGGAGTCGCGTCCACGCGCCCTCAGCGACCGTGCGTCTCAGGCCAGGCAGGTCGTCCTCGAAGTTCCCCTCACGGCGATCGCTGAAGCGAATCTCCGCGCGCCGGACGCCGTTCAGATCGAGCGTCAACTCCAGCACGGACGATGCCCACCTCAGCGGAGGAACGAGGGTATGTCCAGATCCAGATCGTCCCCGGCAGTGTCGCTGTCGCCGGGCTCTGCGAACGGGTCGGGAAGGTCGCGGCGCGCCGCTGGAGCGTCCGCTTCGCGGCGCGGCGAGGACTCGTCCCAGCGGTCGAACCCGGCAGCTATGACCGTCACTCGCATCGATTCCCCGACGGACTCGTCGATGACCGTTCCGAAGATGATGTTGGCGTCCTCGTGCGTTACCGCACCGATGACCTCCGCGGCCTGCGTGACCTCGATCAGTCCCATCTCTGCGTTGCCCGAGACCGTGAGCAACAGGCCACGGGCACCCTCGATGGAGGATTCGAGCAACGGACTCGCGATGGCCTTGCGTGCCGCGCTCGAGGCGCGATCCTCGCCGGACGCCATCCCGACACCCATGAGGGCGGAGCCGGCGTCGGCCAGTACGGCTCGAACATCGGCAAAATCTGTGTTGATGAGACCCGGGGTGGTGATCAGATCGGTAATCCCTTGCACGCCGTGCAGCAGCACGTCGTCGGCCATCTGGAATGCGCTCAGGAGACTCGTGCTCTCGGAGACTTCGTTGAGGAGGCGATCGTTCGGAATCACGATCTGGGTATCGACCTTCTCCTTCAGCCGCTGGATGCCCTGCTCTGCCTGCAGCGCCCGCTTGCGTCCCTCGAACCGGAACGGTCGCGTGACAACCGCGATCGTCAGAGCGCCCAAGTCCCGTGCGATCTCCGCGATGATCGGCGCGGCTCCCGTGCCTGTTCCACCACCTTCACCCGCGGTGATGAACACCATGTCGGCACCGTCGAGCGCCTCCCGCAGCTGCTCGGTAGCCGCATGCGCGGCCGCCTCGCCTACATCGGGATCACTGCCGGCGCCGAGGCCGCGAGTCAGCTCGCGGCCGATATCGATCTTGATGTCGGCATCGCTCATCAGCAACGTCTGCGCGTCAGTGTTCACCGCCACGAATTCGACGCCCCGAAGTCCGGCTTCGATCATCCGATCAACGGCATTCACGCCGCCGCCGCCGACTCCGACAACCTTGATGACGGCCAGGTATTGGTGTGGGGTGCTCACGGGATCCTCCCGGACTACTGCGGACTGCCCCGCAGGCTGTTTGTTCGATTGTGTGTGGTCGATCGGCTGTGCTGGAAGATGCTAAAGGTCCAGTGTAAGGTTAGAATTGTCTCGTCCTCAACGGAAAGTCTACCTACATGGAGTTCCCCGCGTCAACACCGGTGTTGACGCGGCCCTGACATCCAACGTGTCGAGGCAGCGGAGGTTCACCTTCTCGAGAAAGGTGCGGACAGCGACAAGCTTCGCAACGATGTCTCCGCTGTCGCCGAGCAGCACTCGGCCCGGTATATGCAGGTCGAGGACATACCCCTGCGGCGTTACTTCGACCGCCCGCACGGCGGAGCGGACCGGTTCATAGAGAGCCGCTGCGACAGCGACGGCCCCGAGGTGCGTGCCATCGAGCCACGCACCCGGTACTGCATCAACCACATTCAAGCCGCTGACCGGCACGGCTGTACCGTCGAGCACAGGTTCAACCGCGAGGACTCGACCACTTGCTCCCACAACCGCCCAGTTTCCGGGTATGGCCACAGCTGCAATCGGGGTGCGCTCGGAGATCTCGAACGTCACACTGCCATTCCAAGTACGGCTCGAATAGACGTGCTTCACCCATGGAAGCCCGGCGATACGCGTGCGTGCGTTCGGCAGGTCGAGCCCGATCAATGGTTCACCCTGGCGTATTCCCGCGGCTTCGAGGATCTCCGCTGCCGGCGTCCTCGTGGCGCCGGTCACCGCAATTCGATCGACGTCCAACAACTCGCTGCGCGTCGCCAGATAGCCGCAGAGCAGAGCAAAGGAAACCGCCAACCCGAGCCACAACAGGCGGCGTCGTCGTCGCTCGCCCGAATGGACCGCTGCGACCACGTCTGCACGGCGTTGGGCAATTCGTGGATGGGGAAGACCCGGGGCCTGCACGGTCATTTGCTACTCCTGAAGGGTTCGTCGAAGCCGACAAGACGGGTTTCCGGACTCAGCCGAACGCCGCTGTGCAACTCCACACGACGGGCTACTTCTCGCATGAGGGAGAGAACATCCTCAGCGGTCCCGTCAGGGTCCGCCTGGATGAAGTTGGCGTGGATCTCCGAGACGGCGGCGGAACCGAGACGCAACCCCTTGCATCCCGCCGCTTCGACGAGTCGTCCCGCGAAGTCGCCGGGAGGGTTTCTGAAGACCGATCCTGTGTTGGCACCGCCCGGCTGATTCTGGCGGCGCCACCGAACGATCTCCCGGATCAACCGGTCCTCGCGCTGGCGATCGCTCGGATACAGCGAGAGTTCGACCTCAACTACAACTTGAGATGAGCGGAGAGCGGACGACCGGTACCCGAGCGCAAGATACTCAAGGTCGGCACGAAGGGACTCCCCTGACGCCAAGTCCAAGACCTCCGCCCGATGCAGCACCTGCCGCATGTCCGAGCCGTGCCCGCCCGCGTTCATGCGGACCGCACCCCCGATGCTTCCCGGAACGCCAACGGCCCAGGCGAAGCCACCGAGTCCGGCACCCGCGCATTGCCGGGCCAGGATCGGCAATGGCGTCGCTGCACCGGCGATGACGACCGGCGGCACGACGCGCACCCTGGCGAACGCTGCGCCGAGCCGTAGTGCCAAGCCGTTGAACCCGGCATCTCCGACCAGCAGATTGGAGCCGAGCCCGACGACGAGGATTTCCCAACTCTCTGACGAGCTTGCCGCCGCGAGGCTCTGCAGGTCTCGCTCCGAGCCGACCTCGACGAGGATGCCGGCGGAGCCCCCGACACGGTACGTGCTCAACGCGCCGAGAGGTGCGCCGATCAACACCTTGCTCTCGGGCATCCGGGAGCGAAGCAACTCGGCGGCGCGCTGCCAGTCGTGCCGGCCGCGCAACGCCGCACCACCGGTCATGATCCGAGCTCCGCGATCAACTCTGCCGGAAGGGTCGTGAGGTCACCGGCGTTGAGGGTGAGACACAGATCTCCCGGGCGGAGTTCACGCACCAGATATCGCAGCAGGTCCCGGCGGTGGGGAAACCACGCCACGCGCTTGTGCGGCTCGACCCCGAGCAGGGAGTCGACAAGCAACTTGCCGCTGACGCCCGGGCGAGGGAACTCACCGGCGGCGTACACATCGGTCAGGGCGACAAAATCAGCGTCACGGAATGCGGGGCCGAACTCGCGCCACAGTGCCGCTGTTCGCGTGTAGCGATGCGGTTGGTACACGCACACGATCCGCCGCCACCCCCCGCTCCGCGCTGTTTCCAGGACCGCTGAAACCTCGCCGGGGAGATGTGCATAGTCATCGATGAACGTGACGCCGCCGGCTTCACCTCGGAACTCGTAGCGGCGCGAGACACCGCCATAGTGGGCAAGGATCTCCGCGCCGCGGGCCGGCGGTACACCGAGGTGATCGGCACAGGCCATCGCCGCGGTCGCGTTCAAGGCGTTGTACGCCCCCGGTACAGGAAGTCGGACCCTGACGGTGTCCCCATCGCGGCGATCCAGCCTGAACTCGGCGCCAGTTCGCGTCGTCGTCAACTCCGAGACGCGAAAGTCCGCGTCGGCAGATGTTCCGTAGCCGACCGCGTCCGGATGAGTGGTGACGAATCGGCGACCCCAGGGGTCGTCGACACAGACGAGACGAAACCCCTCGACGCCGCCGAGGAACTCGTCGAACGCGCCGTGCAACCCCTCGATGGAACCGTACCGGTCCAAATGGTCGGCCTCGACGCTGGTGACGGCTGCGGCCTCAGGAGCCAGTTGCAGGAAGGTGCCGTCGCTCTCGTCGGCCTCGACGACCAGCCAGTCCCCCGACCCCCACACCGCCCCGCTGCCGATCTCGTTGACATCGCCGCCGACGATGAACGATGGCCGGCAGCCGGCTTCGTCGACAATGAGCCCCAGCATCGAGGACGTGGTCGTCTTGCCGTGCGTGCCGGCCACGGCGAGGGTTCGGCGCAGCCGGCAGATGGCCGCCAGGATGTCGGCGCGCGAACACACCGGAATCCCGGCACGGCGCGCCTGGAGGATCTCGACATTGCCATCCGGCACGGCACTTGAGCGCGCCACGAGGTCCGGAGTCCGTCCCTTCGGCGCCGGCACGCCCAAGGTGGACGGGTCGACGATGTGTTCGGCGCGATGGCCCACGGCCACCCCGAGTCCGCCGGCCCGGAGGCGTTCGAACGCCGCTGACATCTTCAGATCCGAGCCGGTGACCAAGTGTCCCGTGTCTGCGAGCACCGTGGCGATGGCACTCATGCCGGCGCCGCCGATACCCACCACGTGGATGTGGCGCACTCGATCGAGATCGATCTTCATGACATCGATTCACCGCCGGCGCACGTCCGGAGAAGATCGGCCACCCGTTCGGCAGCCCGAGGCGCGCCCACGGCCGCAGCGGCACCTTCCATCCTCGTAAGACCGGCCGGGTCGGCAAGCAGATCGCTGATCCTGGCGGCGAGGTGCTTGCCGTCCAATTCCTTTTCGGCGACCACGACGGCGGCGCCGGCATCCGCCAGTACGGCCGCATTCGCCGTCTGGTGGTCACCTACTGCCTGGGCGAAGGGTACGAGCAGTGCGGCGCGACCTGCGACCGCCAGCTCGGCCACCGTGCTCCCACCGGCGCGGCTGACGACGAGATCCGCCGCCGCCAGAGCCGTCGGCATGTCGTTCTCGTACGCCACCGTCTTGTAGTGGAGCATGCCGGGTTCTGGCCGGCCGGCAAGGCGCGTCTCCGTTGCAGCGGCCGCTTGGCCCACGATGTGGCGCACAACGAGATCGCCGCGGCCGGCGAGCAGACCGCAAGCCTCTCCGACCGCCTCGTTCAGGCGGGCCGACCCGAGCGATCCCCCGATGACAAGAACGAGCCGCCGACCGCGCTCGACTCCGAGGTCGCTCCGGGCCTGTTCGCGCCTCTCTGCGGACTCTGCCTCGCCGGCGGCGGAAGGGTGGAGTAGCGCAATCGCGCCACGTACCGGGAGGCCCGTCACAACCTTCTTGGCGAGGGCAGTGGTCGGGAAGGCCACGGCGCAGGCGGCCGCCCACCGCGACGCCAGCCGGTTCGCAGCTCCGGCTGTGGCGTTCGCTTCCAGCACCACCACGGGAATCCCCCGCAGACGCGCCGCGAGGGCGCAGGCCGCGCTCACGTAGCCGCCCTGCGCCAGGACGACCCGCGGGGCCGCCCGTCCGAGCATTCCCCAGCATTCCCAGACGCCTCTGACCAGAGCGGCGACCGCGGCGACGTTGGACGCTGTGAACCGGCGTTGCAGCCCGCGTGCATGGACCGCCGTCGCCGCGAAACCGGCGGCGGTGACGGCGCCGGCATCGAGGTGGCGCCGGCTCACGACGAAATGGATGTCCGTGCGCTCCAGCCCTCCGCTAACGAGCGCATCGGCAACCGCCAACCCGGGGTAGACGTGCCCCCCGGTACCTCCGCCGGCGACCACCGCCCAGACCCCGGCGCGAGCGGGACCGCAACCGGTCCGGATTCTCACCTGGACCTGCCCTGGCGCGCCACGTTCATGAGGACGCCCGCGGCCGCGAGGTTGACGACGAGACTCGAACCGCCGTAGGAGATGAACGGGAGGGTGACGCCCATGATCGGGAGCAGACCCTGCGCCACCGCGATGTTGGTGAAGGCCTGTAGCACGATCCAACCGCTGATTCCCGCCGCCAGGAACGCGCCGTACGGATCCGGCGCATCACGCACAGCCCGGATCCCCAGCACCCCCAGGCAGAAGAACAGCAGGACCACCAACCCGGCACCCAAGATCCCCAGTTCCTCGGCGATGATCACGTAGATGAAGTCGGTGTGGGCGTACGGAAGGAACGCCAGGCTTGCTCGGCCGCCGCCGGGGCCGAGCCCCGTCAGCCCCCCCGAGGCGATTCCCACCTGTGCCTGCACGGCCTGGTAGCCGATCCCATAGGGATCCGACCAGGGGTCGAAGAACGAGAGGAGGCGCTGCCGGCGGTAGCTGAACAGGAATGTGAACAGGACGACCGACCCGGCTCCCAGCGTCAGCAGCCCCACCAACTGGCGGCCCGGCAGACCTGCCATGAGCAGCATCACCAGCAGGATCCCGGCCAGGAGCACGACCGCGCCGAGGCTGGGTTGCGCCAGGATCAGCGCCGCCATCACGCTGAACACCACGGCGAGCGGCAACAGAACCATCCTGATGCTCCCCACATGCTTGAGGCGCCGTGACAGCAGAGAAGCGGCGAACAGGACGAGAGCCAGCTTCGCCGCCTCCGAGGGTTGGACGACGAATCCACCCACCTTGATCCAGCGGGAAGATCCGTTCGCGGTCACGACCAGCGGCGAAGGCAACAGCAGGAACGCCAGTGCCCCGAGCGTGACGAGGACCGCTCCGGCGGTGAGGAACGGCGCACGCCAGCGGTGGTAGTCCACACGCAGCGTCACGACACAGGCAACGAACCCCAAGGCGAGCCACAACGCCTGTCGCCGCGCGTGGTGGAAGGCGGACCCGGCGCTTTCGATGGAGGTGACCGTCGACGACGAGAGCACCATCACGAGACCGAACACGCACAGCATCAGGACGACAACGACGAGGCCGACGAAGGTGCCCGAACGGCGGCCCACCGGAGGCTTCAGGAGTGACCGAGCCCCACGTGGGGCTGCCGGACGGCCGGCTGTGATCTCCGATCGAGCAGTCGCGCTCTCCGCCATCACCCCTCCGCCCCAACTGAGGCCCGCACCAGAGCAGCGAAGTGATCACCGCGCTGGCGGTAGGAGTCGTAGCTGTCGAAGGAGGCGCAACCGGGTGACAGGAGGACGGCATCACCGGGAACTGCCATCTCGCCGGCCGCCGCCACGGCCGCTTCCATGTCCGCCGCCCGGACCACGGGCAGCCGTCCCGCGAAGATCGAACTGATCTCGGGCGCCGACTCACCGAGGGCGACGACGGCGCGCACGGACGGTGCGGTGGCCAGGCAGCGAAGGTCGAGACCCTTGTTTCGACCGCCGGCGATGAGCACGACCGACTCGAACGCCGCGGCCGCGACGAGTGCCGCTTCCGGGGTCGTGGCCTTCGAGTCGTTGTACCAGCGGGTTGTGGCGCTCTCGGCCACCAGTTGCAACCGGTGCGGGAGGCCCCGGAAGGCCTCCAGAGCAGCTCGTACGTCCCCGGCGGGCGCTCCGGCAGCCAGGGCGCAGGCAGCCGCGGCCGCCGCGTTCTGCAGGTCGTGCGGGAACCGCCTCGGCAACTGCGCGGTCTCGACGAGCGGCTCACCGGAAACTCGGAGCACCCCGCCGCGGACCGCCACGTCGCTTCTCGGCCCCCCGAAGGACACCACCCGTCCGCCCGACGGGCGATGCCCTCGCACCGTCGAATCGGCATCGTTCACCACGGCCACGTCGTCGGGGCGCAGGTTGCGCCAGATCCTGGCCTTCGCCTCCCGGTAGGCGGCGAGGGAGGCATGCACGTCGAGGTGATCGGGCGAGAAGTTCAACCAGGCCGCCACGCGGGGGCGAAACGACCGGCTGCGTCCCAGCCGGAACGACGAAGCCTCGGCCACGAACAGCGCCGGCTGTGGATCGGCGATGGCGCTGACGAGAGGCAACTCGTTGTTGCCGGCAGCCACTGCCGCGGTGCTCGGCAACAGAGCCGCCGCCACCAGAGTCGTGACCGTCGTCTTGGCGTTGGTTCCGGTGATCCCCACGACGGGCCGATCGTCCCAGTCCGCCGCCAGGTCGAACTCGCTCATGATCATCGTGCCCGCCAGCGCCGCCGCTCGCATCGCCCTATGGCGGTCCGGCAGGCCCGGTGTCGGCAGGAAAACACCACAGCGACCCATCAACGCGGCCAGAGTCTCGTCGTCGACGGGGGTCGAGCGGAGCGACACACCCAGTGCCGCCAGAGCTTCGGTGGCGTCCGTCGACGGGGCATCGTCGATGGCGATGACCTCGGCGCCTCGTCCCGCCAGCGCCCCGGCCACTGCACGGTTCGTGGCGCCGATGCCCCACAGCAGGAACGGTGCACCCGACATCGACGTCACGGCGTCGCCGCCGATCGGGAATCCAGCAGCGGGAAGTAGTCCGCATAGAAGAGGCCCAGTGCCAGGGCGGTGGCGAATCCGGCGAGGATCCAGAACCTCACGATCACCCAGGTCTCGTGCCAGCCGCGCTGCTCGAAGTGGTGGTGCAGCGGCGCCATCGCGAACAATCGCCGCCCGCCCATGGACCTGAACACACCGATCTGCAGGATCACTGACAGAGCCTCCATCACGAACAGGCCGCACATGATGGGCAGCAGCAGATGGGTGTTTGTGGTGAGGGCAAGGCAGGCCAGAGCGGTGCCGATGGCCAGCGAGCCCGTGTCGCCCATGATGATCTGCGCCGGTGCGGCGTTCCACCAAAGGAAGCCGACACAACCGCCCAGCATGGCCGCGCCGACCACGGCGAGGTCGAGAGCGTGCGGCAACTCGTACAGGTCGACGTGCCGGAAGGCCCAGTAACCGATGATCGTGAACGCAGCGAAGTTGAAGATGCTCGAACCCGCCGCCAGCCCGTCCAGCCCGTCGGTGAAATTCACCGCGTTGGAGGCGCCCGCGACGAGCAGGATCGCCCAGAACACCCACCCCACCGGGCCTAGATCCCAGCCGATGCTCCCCACGCGAGTGAACGACAGTTCCGTGCTGACGTCGGTCACCAGAACGGTCAGGGTGGCGAATCCCGCGCCCACGCCGCAGAGGCCCAGCATCTTGGCGCGCTTGCTGAGACCCTTGCTGTCGGTGCGTGTCACCTTCAGCCAGTCATCCAGAAAGCCCACGCCGGTGGCGGCGAGTATGGCGAGCATCACCAGGAGTCCCGTCCGGGTGAAGATGCCGCCATGAATGAAGTCGCTCCCGGCGTAGCCGGCACAGGCGCCGGCGACGATGGCGAGGCCACCCATCGTGGGCGTCCCCTCCTTGTGGGCATGGCTCTCCGGGCCATCGCTGCGAATGGGCTGTGCCAGGTTGCGCGCCCGGAAGAAGGCGATCAGCAGGCGCGTCCCCACCAGGGACACCAGCGCCGCGATCGCGGCGGCAAGCAGGAGCCGGATCACCGCGCGGCGGCTTCCGTGCCCGCGGCGACAAGCAGCTCGCGCACCACCTCGCGGTCGTCGAAGGGCAGCGACCGCTCGCCGATGAGTTGCGTGGTCTCGTGCCCCTTGCCGGCAACGATCACCACGTCACCATCGCACGATCCGTCCAGCGCGGCCGCGATGGCGCGCCGACGATCCAACTCGATCTCTGCGGCGCCGGCCCCCACGCCGGCCATGACCGCCCGAGCGATTTGCGCCGGATCCTCCCGCCGCGGATTGTCCGACGTGATGATGACCCTGTCGGCGAGACGGGAGGCGATGGCACCCATCGCCTCCCGCTTGCTCGCATCCCGTTCGCCGCCGCAGCCGAAGACCACGGTCAGGCGAGAGTGCGCCGAGGCGAGGGTTCGCCCGGTGCTCAGCACCTGCTCCAATGCTGCAGGAGAATGTGCAAAATCCACGATGACCATCGCCGGCTTCTCGGCCACCACTTCGAAGCGCCCCGGCAGGCTCGCAGAACGCTCGAGTCCGGCTCGAATGGCCGCCGGTTCCGCGCCGAGGGCCTGCGCCGCCGTGGCAGCGATGACCGCATTCGCAACGTTGTGCGCCCCGCCCAGGGGGAGAGAGATCTCCATTCCCCGCCAGCGGAACCGGCTCAGTCGCGCTGAGGTGGCGAGCACCTCGGCATCGGCGACCGAACAGCGCCGCACCTCGCCACCGGCATCGGCGGCGAGGCGGCGACCCCATAGGTCATCGGTGCACACCACGCTGATGGCGGTCCGGTCCGCCTCGAACAGGGTCCGCTTGACCTGGTAGTAGTCCTCCATGTCCCGGTGGTAGTCGAGGTGCTCGGGAGAGAGATTCGTAAAGGCCGACGCGGCGAATCGCAGTCCTTCCACTCTCTTCTGGGACAGCCCGTGCGAGCTCACCTCAAGTGCCACGGCCTTCGCCCCGGCGACGCGTGCCGCCGCCAGTCGCTCGGCCAGTTCGGAGGCGCGAGGGGTGGTGAGGGCGCCGTTCAGGGTGCCGACGGTGGCGCAACGCCTTCCCCCTGCACTGAGGACGGCACTCAAGAAATGCGTGACGGTGGTCTTGCCGTTCGTCCCCGTCACGCCGACGAGTTCCAGGTGCTCCTGCGGGGATCCCGCCCAGGCCAGCGCCAGGGGACCCACGGCCGCACGCACCTCGGGGACCAATACTTGCGGCAGCGCCACGGGAACGGGATGCTCGACCACGAGTGCGGTGGCTCCGGCGGCCGCGGCCGCGGCCGCGAAGTCGTGGCCGTCGTGGGATCGCCCCGGCACACAGCAGAAGAGCGCCCCGACGCGGACCTCACGGGAGTCTTCGCACACGGCGGTGATCGGTGGATCGACCTCCTCCCCATACGCGGGCAACCGCAGTTCATGGGGGATCCGGCTGCGACCCAGCAACGCCCGCAGGGCTGTCCGCTCAGCCATCGCGACCACCCCCGGAGGTTGCCGCCAGGATGACGTCGGGCTCGCCCCCGGTCGGCGGGGGGACCACGAGGCGCCGCAGGGCGATCTGGGCGAGCTCGGCGAACGCGGGCGCCGCGGCGCTCCCGCCGTAGATGGTGGTCGTGGGCTCATCGATCAGCACCACGAGGGATAGCTGCGGATCGGAGGCGGGAGCGAACCCGGCAAACGCCGCGACGTAGCGATAGTTCCCCGCCTCGTCGGCATAGCCGCCGTCGGGGTGCGGCTTGCGGGCCGTGCCCGTTTTCCCCGCCACCTCGTAGTTCTCGACCTCGGCCATCCTGCCCGTTCCGTTGGCCACGGCATCGCGGAGAATCAAGCGCATATGGGCTGCCGCCGTGGTGGACATCACCCGGCGCTGGGGGGTCGTGGGCTGGGGAATCGTGCTGGTGCCGTCGGGCGCGACCACCTCCGCCACGATTCTTGCAGGCACGTAGATGCCGTCGTTGGCGATCGCGTTGAAGGCCAGCAGCAGCTGCATCGGGGTCATCGAAACCCCCTGGCCGATGGCGATGGTGGCCAGGGAGGTTCCCGACCAATCACTCACCGGCGACAGCAGACCCGCCGACTCACCGAAGAGCCCGAGTCCGCTCGACTGGCCGAGTCCGAACCGCCGCAGGTAGTCGTAGAGCCCCGACGAGCCGAGCCGGGTGCCCCAGAGGATCGTCCCGATGTTGGAGGACTTCACGACGATCTCGCGCACGGAGTAGTCGACCGTCGGGTGAGCGCTGTAGTCGGTGAACTCCGAGTCGTGGACCGTCAGGCGGTCCGGGACCGGACGGGTCGTGGCGGGCGTCGCCAGGCCGGCGTCCAGCACGGCGGAGAACGTCAGTCCCTTGATGACCGAGCCGGGCTCGAAGGACCAGGTGAGCGCCTTGTTCTCCGCGCCGGTGATGACCTCACCGTCCTCGTCGCGGGTCACCGTGGCCATGGCCAGGATCTCCCCGGTGGCGGGAATGCCTAGGACGATCACCCCACCCCGAGCGTCGGTCTCACGGACCTGATCGGAAAGGATGCGGGCCGCCTCGAACTGCAGCAACCGGTCGATCGTCAGCCGCAGGTCCGAGCCGTCCACCGCTGGGTTCGCCTCGCTGCGGCCGCCGGGAACGCTGCGCCCGCCCGGGTACTCCTCGCGAACCACCGAGCCAGATGTTCCCACCAGGAGATCGTCATAGAGGAGTTCGATGCCCGAGGTGCCATTGTGGTCGAGACTCACCGAACCGACGATCTCCGCGGCGATGTCGCCCAGCGGATAGACCCGGCGTGCTTCTGCACGTGTGCCGATGCCCGGCAGGTCGAGCGCCTCGACCTCCCCGGCCCGCTCGGGAGAGACCTGCCGTTCGATGTAGACGAACTGGCCGGGAACGGACATCTTCTGCGCGAGCGGCGTGACCTCGGTTCCCAGGACAGGCGCCAGAGCTCGCGCCCTGGCCAGCGGATCATCGATGCGGGACGGATCCGCGTAGACCGTCGCCCACTCCAGCGACGTCGCCAGCGGTTCGCCGGAGCGATCCAGGATGTCGCCGCGCAAGCCCATCGTGTACGTCGTCTGGATGCGGTGATCCTCACCCCAGGCGACGATCCTCTCGGCCTGGCGGAACTGGAGATCGAATGTCCTCCAGACGAGACCTGTGGCCATGGCCATCAGCGCCAGCACCAGCAATACTCGGCGGCCGCGCGACCGGTAGCGCCCTGCCGAGGGCCCGCCCGCCTGGCGCCGGCCGCTGACGGGTACGCCCCTGGGGGAATGCTGGCCCCGTGAGTGATCCCGACCGGCCCGCGGCGACGTGTCGTGACGACCTCGCGCAGGGCTCACGGCGTGGGGGTTTCCGACGGGACCAGGTAGACGACCGTCGTCGGCGTCACCATCCCGAGTCGGTCGCGAGCTGCTTCGCGCAGGAGCGCGGGCGAGAGCAGTTCGGCCCGGTGCAGGCGCAACTCGCGGTCGGCGGCGGTTGCGTCGGTGATCTGCCCGTTCAACTGGTCGATCCGCCCCTGAGCCTCGGTGACGACCGCCTGGACGGCACCGATGACGAACAGGCCGGCGAGCAGGGCGAACACCACGATCAGCCCGGTGCGGAGGATCCTGCCCGGTTTGGCGCGCGTCACCGAAACGACCCGGAGGTGAGATCTCCCGGTCGGCTGCGGCGCGGGTGTCGGGGGCGAGGGCTGCGGCCGGCTCACGACGGGGAGACCTCGAGCCTCTCGAAGGAGCGCATGCGGACACTCCGAGAGCGCGGATTGCCCTCCACCTCGACAGCGCCGGGCCGCTGCGCGCCCCGCGAGAGCAGCCGGATGGTCCCGACGGCGCCGCAGACACAGGGCAGTCGCGACGGGCAGGTGCATCCGCCCGACACAGCCTCCCTGAGCGTGTCCTTGACGATGCGATCCTCCCCGGAGTGGTAACTCAGGACCACTCCCCTTCCCCGGGGCGCCAGGTAACCGATGGCCTGCACGAGGGCCGAGCGGATCTGGTCGAGTTCCTCGTTGACCGCGATGCGCAGCGCCTGGAAGGTGCGCTTGGCAGGGTGCCCGCCGCGGCGGCGGCTGCGGGCGGGTATGGCCGAGCGCACGACCTCGGCCAACTCCACGGTGTCGCGAAGCGGCCGGCGCGCCGCGATGGCCCCGGCGATCCGTTGCGCGTAGGGCTCATCGCCGTAGCGCCGCAGCAGGTCCGCCAGGCGACCCGTGGGCCATCCGTTGACGATCTGCTCGGCGCACAGCACAGCACCGGGATCCATGCGCATGTCGATCGGGCCGGCTCGGCGGTAGCTGAAGCCCCGGCGAGCATCGTCCAGTTGCATCGAACTGACGCCGAGGTCGAAGAGCACGCCCGCGAGAGAATCGATATCCCACTCGGCGAGCGCCGCGCTCAGCTCATCGAAGCGACGCTGCTGCAGCCGGGCCCTGCCCGGAAGTCGCTGTGCGGCGATGGCCAGCGCCTCGGGATCGCGATCCAGCCCGACGCAGGTCAGATCGGGGCGCCGCTCCAACAGGGCCGCAGCGTGGCCCCCGGCCCCGATGGTGGCGTCGAGAAGGATCCCCGGCGGGATCGGTTCCAGCACCTCGACGACCTCGCGGAGCATGACGGAGTCGTGCCCGCCGCTCCCGGCGTCCTCATGAATGGTCACGGTGCCACTGCACCCGTCGTTCGCCGTTCAGCAATCCCCCGGTTGCCAGGACCTCGCGGAGATTTCTCCCAGCGCAAGGGGGATGGCAAGTGGGCGGAGTAGGGGTTAGCTGTCCTCCTGTCAACCGGGGGATTGCTGAACGGCGAACAAGCGCCGGATGATCGTTCACAACCAACTGCTTTCGGCCCAGACGTCCAGGTCCGTCTGGTCGGTGTAGGCGCCCGCACCTCCGACGGATTCCAACCAGACGTCGGTGTTCCACAACTCGATCCGCTCGCCCACGCCGGCGACGAAGACGCTCGCATCACTCCGGTCGGCGTCGACGCCGAGGACATCGCGCAGCGGTTCGGGGACGACGATGCGTCCCTGGGAGTCCGCCCTCACGGGATAACCGTTACCGGAGAACCAGCGCAGCAGGTTCTGGCCGCTCCCCCGAGAGCGCACCTCTTGCTCGAGCCGGCGGTAGGCGGCGTCGAAACTCTGCTGCCGCCACAGTCCCAGACAAGGACTCCCCGGTACCCGGCCCAGCACGCAGCGGTCATCCGCGTCTGCACCCTGGCGGAACTCCGGCGGTAGCGAAACACGCCATTTCCCGTCGATCGAGCGCTCGTGGCTGCCGGAGAATGTTCTATCCATGTTGGGCTCGTGGCTCGAGATCTCTGTGCCGGAAGTCCTGGACCGCAAGGTGTTCCTCCGACCAGTCAGAGTATAGGGACCTATCCCCTTTTCTCGCCACAATACCCCACCACTCCCCACCAGACAAGTCTCAAGACTCGCGAGACGGCGCAGGAAACGAGCATTCGGCCAGTCCAAGCAGGGACGGCGCCCAGAGCCCGATGCGGCGGGCAGACCCGGGCAGGGCGAGCCGTGTTGCTAGCCCAGCTCTCCCGCGGCCCTCAGGGCCTGACCGAGGGCACGGAAAATTCGATCCTCAGGGACGGCAACACCGACGGCGCAAGCGGCAAGATCCCGCGCCAGCACGGCGCGTTCGGGCTCGGGCAGCGCGCAGAGGCCGGCGAGTTCGGAGGGATCCCAGCGCCGCAACAACCCCGATTGGAACCGTGCGCAGGTGCTGCTGCGCCGCTGGGACAGACCAACGACCTTCCGTCCTTGCACGAACACCTCACCCGGGCCGCGCCCGGCGAAGCAGACGAGCGAACCCCACCGCCCGGCCACATAGGCGCCCTCGTACACCTCCCCGGAGACGCCGCAGTCGGCCAGCGCGCGCTGCCACGCTCGTCCCAGCCAGACGAAGGCACGGCCGATGTCGGGATCCCACAACGGATCACCTCGCGGTACCAGGACATCCACCCACAGCAGATCGGCGCGAGACACGAGCACCATCCCGCCGCCGGAGCGACGTCGCAGGACCGGCAGGTTGCGTCGGCGTGCCGCAGCCGCATCCATCACGTCGGGTCGCTGCCCGCTCCCGAGCACGATCGCGCCGGCGACCGGACGCATGATCCAGATCTCCCGTCGTGGCCGGGACCCGACGGTGATCCCGTGCAGGCCCCGCACCGACCCGGTCCGCTCGACGGTGCGCCAGGATTCGCCAGGCTTGGCCGGCGGCGAGGAGGCGCCGCTGCACCTCACGCCGACAGGGCTCTGCCGTCGTGCAGGTAGGTGCTCCAGTGGTCGGGAACCTCGTCGGTGCTGAGGCGGATCAGTGTGGTCCAGGTCGGCGGTTGCGGTGTCCGGCGGAGTCCCATGCCGATCTCGCTGGGCAGTCGATCGCGTTTGCTCGTGTTGCAGCGGCGGCAGGCGGCCACCACGTTGTCCCAGGTGTGTCCTCCCCCGCGACTGCGCGGGCGTACGTGATCGATGCTGTCGGCGCGGCGTCCGCAGTACTGGCAGCTGTGGTCGTCGCGAGCCAGCACACCCCGCCGGCTGAGCGACCCTCGCCGCAGGTAGGGCACGCGCACGAAGTATTGCAGCCGCACGACTGACGGGATCTCGACGCTCAGGTTCTCCGATCGCAGCACCACGCCCGAGAGATGCACCGCGTCGGCCTTGCCGTCGAGCACGAGGACGGCGGCGCGGCGACCCGGCACGACGCTCAACGGCTCGTCGGTCGCGTTCAGAACCAGGGCCAGTCTCACGGTCTCACAAGCTAGCCCCACGGCGTGCAATGCCCCAGCCACGCCGCACGCCGAGACGCCTGAACGATCTCGCCCAGCTGAGCCACGTCAGGACGTCGGTCACCGAAGGAGTCTGTAACGGATCGCCGTAGGCCGTCACGGCGCGAAACGACCTATAGGAGGCCGACACGACTGACCGCGCCTGGCGGAGTGACTCCCTCCAGAGCTGCGGGCGGCGGAGCACCTCCCAGCCCACGGCAAGCACCAAGCCGGCGAGCCGGCGGCGTCGAGCGGGAATGCGACTTGTCCGACCCACCACCGGCGTACCCTAGTGGTCGCGGCGAATCCGGTTGGGTTCAGTGTCGAGCACCATCGGGACCCGCCGAGAACCGCAGGCGAACACGCACCGGATCTGCCAACGTGAGCAACGCGAACCCCGAACTGACATCTCCCATACCCGGCCAGGGAAGTTTTCCGTCGACGTTCGAGGCGATCGCCACCAACATCGAGCGCGTCGTCAAGGGGAAGCGCAGGCTTGTCAGGCTGCTGCTGCTCTGTCTCTTCGCCGAGGGACACGTGCTCCTACGGGATCCACCTGGCGCCGGCAAGACCCTCCTCGCCAAGACGGTGGCCCGCACGCTCGGGCTCGAATTCGGCCGCGTGCAGTTCACCCCGGACCTGCTCCCGAGCGACGTCGTGGGGGTCTCGCTGTGGAATCCCGTCCAGAACGGATTCGAGTTCAGGCCCGGCCCCGTCTTCGCAGGGCTCCTGCTGGCCGATGAGATCAACCGCACGTCGCCCCGGACGCAGTCCGCGCTGCTCGAGGCGATGGCCGAGCGCCAAGTCACCGTCGACGGGACCACTCATGGTCTCGCCTCGCCGTTCCTGGTGATCGCGACGGAGAACTCCGAGGAGATCGAGGGCACCTTCCCCCTTCCGACAAGCCAAGTCGACCGCTTCTTGATGAGCCTGAGTGCCGGCTTCCCCGATCGCGTCGCAGAGGCGGAGATTCTGGAGTCCCATCGCCTCGGGACCCCGTTGGATTCACTCCCCCCGGTGACCGACACCGCCTCCGTCCAGGCGATGATCGGCGCCGTCCGCTCGGTGCATGTGGCGCCGGCGGTGCGGGACTATCTCGTCGATCTGGCCTTCAACAGTCGCGCCCACGGCGCGATCGCCGGCGGAATGTCACCGCGTGCCACACTCGGGCTTCAGCGCGTGGCGCAGGCACGGGCCGCGGCTGCGGGCCGGAACTTCGTTCTCCCCGACGATGTGAAAGAGGTGGCGCGACCGATCCTGGTGCACCGCATCACCCTTCACCAGAGCGCGCAGTTCGCCGGCACCACTCCCGCCACTGTGATCGACGAGATCCTGACCGACACTCCCAGCCCACCAGTGAGCGTCCGCTGACCGGACCACCGTCTTGACCCGAGCCGGCGTCCTGACCCTCCTTCCGGCCCTGGTGCTCGGGCCCGCAGCGCTGCTGTTCGGGCTGCCGGAACTCTTCTTCGTGGCGGCGGTGTGCGGCGGTCTGGTCCTTGCGGCGGTCGTCGGGGTGTCCTTGCGGCCACCGCTACGAATCACCTGCACGCCGGCCCGCAGGCGCATCCCCGCCGGGACGCCGCTGGGCGTCCAGTTGCGCGCCAGCAACGGGGCGCGGCGGCGCGCGGCCCCCCCAACCGCGGTCATTGACGATTCGGCCGATCTCCCGGGCGCCGTCCTGAGCTTGGCGCCGATGCCCTCCGGGGCGGTCATCGAGGACCGCTACCACCTGTCGACCCACACGCGGGGATGGCGCGACATCGGGCCCCTGTGGCTCGAGGTGACCGATCCGTTCGGACTCGCGCGGCACCGGCACCGTGCAACCCGCCGCAGCACCGTCCTCGTATGGCCGCGCATCGAGGATCTGGCCGCATTCCCCGAGACCGTCGAGGACGCCACCGAGCGGCGGCGGCGCGCCCGCATCGTTCCCGGCGCCGAGACCGACTTCCACAGCCTCCGGCGATACGAGCCGGGCGACGATCCGCACCGGATCCACTGGCCATCGAGCACCCGCTACCAGGAACTGCTCGTTCGCCGCTTCGAGACGGTCCAGCGCCCGGAGACCTTGCTGTACCTGGAGACGGATGCGGCGGCCGCGGCACCTGAAGTCTTCGAGCGGATGGTCTCGGCGGCTGCCGGCCTCGCCGTGTTGGCCACCGCCGATGCCGGGTCCGTCCGGCTGCTGACGCGCGCCGGGACCGAGGTGCGCGCCACCGGAAACCCGGTGTCCGTGCTCGACGCCCTCGCGTTCGTCACGCAGAGCCATCCCGGGTCCAGGGCGGTCCCGTTGCTTCCGGTCGGTGCAGCGCGAATGATCTGCCTGGCGGTCGTCGGGGATCTGGCTCCCGATCGTCCTGATGAACTGCCCAGATTCCCCGGCCGCCGGGTCATCCTGCACTTCTGGCAGAACGAGCCGCCGTCGACACATCGCGACGTCGTGGCCATCGGGCCCGAGGACTCGACGGCCGAGCGGTGGCACGAACACCGCATACAGCGCGTTGCGGCCGCCCCGAAGCCGGAGAGGGCCACCGCAGCCCGCGTGACGGGATGAGCCGGTCACCGCGGCCGCCGACGGGAGTCCGGTCTCTTCCCGCCGAGATCCTCCTGGTCTCGGTCAGCGTCGCGACCCTGCTGGGCGGCCTCCGGCTCTTCTCCGAGGGATCGTTCCTGGTGCCGGTCATCGGCTCGGCCCTCCTGGCACACCTGCTCGTGGCCCTCTTACGGCGCGCCGGCCGCGGCGTGGGCATCGGTGCCCTGGTCTCGCTGGTGGGTGTGGCCGCGTTGGCGCTCTGGGTGCACTACCCCCACACGACCCGCTACGGCGTCCCCCGGCGAGCCACGATCGAAGCTCTCTCGGAGGATGTCTGGGGTGCGTGGGATGTGATCGGCACCTCGCAAGTGCCTGTCCCAGCGCACACCGGACTGGTCATTGTCGCCGCTGCGGTCGCCTGGCTGATTCCTGTCCTCGCCGACTGGGCTGCGTTTCGAGTCGGCGTGCGGGGCGAGGCTCTTGTCCCCGCAGGCATCGTGTTAGTGATCATCTCGCTCTTCGGAACCACCGAGGGGAGGATCCTGTACCCGGCGCTCACGGTGACGTGCGCCGTGGCGTTCGGCCTGGCTCACCAACGCACCCGGTCGCAGGCGCGCCGGGAGGTCGGCGAGGCCAAGCGCCGGTGGCTCCGCCGGCCCCCCGGGCTCGTCACCGGCGCTCTGACGGTGGCCGGTGGGTTGCTGGTCACCGTTGCGCTGCTGCCCGCGCTGTCCGACGGGCCGCTCAGGTCGCTACTGGACCCCGACACGGCAGCGCCCGAGACAGGACGAAAGGTCGTGCTGAGCCCCCTCGTCGCACTCCCCGGACAGCTCCTGGCGAATCCCGAACAGGAGTTCTTCACTGTCCGCAGCTCGGAGCGGGCGTACTGGCGGCTGACCGCTCTCGGGGACTTCGACGGGACGGTGTGGTCACTCGACGAGAGGACCGGCACGGCCACGGACTCCCTCACGAACCTCGCCACGACGACAGGTCCGGTCACAGAGATCACACAGACGTACCGGATCGGAGCTCTGGCGGCAGTGTGGTTGCCCGCGGCGTACCAGCCCATCGGCTTCGAGGTGGCCGAAGCACCGTTCAGCGCGAGCTTCGAACCACTCTCGTCGACGCTGCTCGTCGGCTCGGGACGCCGCGACTCCGACGGCCTCGGTTACACGGTGCTGTCCGCCGTACCGCGCTTCGAGCCGGCCTTTCTCGAATCGCTGCAGAACGATCCGTCAGACGTGCCCCCCGGATTCGGTGACGTGCCCGCCGACCTACCCCCGGCACTGGCGGAGCTTGCCGCCGACGTCATCGCGGGCTACGAGAGGCCCTACGAGCAGGCCCTCGCCCTGCAGGACTGGTTCCGCAGCGGCTTCGAGTACGACCTCGATGTTGCCCCTGGTCACTCAAGTTCCCGCCTGGAGACCTTCCTGCTCGGCGAGCGGCGAGGGTACTGCGAGCAGTTCGCCGGCGCCTTCGCCACCCTGGCGCGGACGCTGGGGCTACCGGCACGGGTCGCGGTGGGGTTCACCCCGGGGATCGCACTGGACACCGACAGTGACGGCAGAACGCTCTACAGCGTCCGCGGGGAGCACGCCCACGCCTGGCCGGAGATCTTCATCAGCGGTGCGGGATGGGTGGCATTCGAGCCGACGCCGGGGCGTGGCGCTCCCGGGGCGGAGGACTACACGTTCGTACCCGAGCAGCAGGATGAGCCAGGCCCCTCGACGGCTCCCGCCCTCACACCGCCTCCGTCACCGGCGCCGAGCGGCGAGCGCCCACCGCCGGCCTCCCCACCGCGCCCCGCCGATCCCGGCGCCGGCGACGGCAACACCATCGCCGGACGAGTGGCCGTGCTGGTGGGCCTGGCCGCGGCCGGCGTCGCGAGCGCTGGGGCCCTCTACGCAGTGGCCACGGCGGGGCTTCGTCTCATCCAGCGGCGCCGGCGACGACACTGGGCACTCGGGGATGCCGGAAGAAGAGCCATCGTGGCCTGGGAGGAGATCCTGGAACTCCTCCGCCCCCGCCGCATCAAACCGCGTGCCGCCGAGACTCCTCTTGAAATGGCGCAGAGAGCGTCGCAACTCCTCGGATCGGCACCGGAGGTGTGGCGGCGGCTGGCGTTCTGCGTCTCGGTGGCGGCATTCGCCGGCGGCCCGATGTCGCCTGAACTCGAGAAGCAGGCGGGGACGGCGGCGTCGACGATCTCTTCGGCGCTACGGGAGACCCGGACGCGCACACAGCGGCTGCGCGGGATCACCGATCCTCAGCCGTGGGTGCTGCTCCTGCGCTCCGGCCGTAGGGCCGGGTAGTCGGCAGAACGGAGCGCGGGAGTCCCGAAAGCGGGCTCTACTCGCCGCGCTGGTCGCGGTTGAAGCGATCGCGCATGCGCTGACCCGGCGTCGCCGCACCGTCGCGCCAGGCTCCGCTCAAAGGATTGCGCGAGATCTGCTGGAGGCCGGCCTTGCCCACGAGGCGGGCGTTGCGCTCGAAGAACATCGCCGAGGCAAGCATGATGAGGAACCCCACGAAGGAAAGCCAGAACGACGTCGACAGCGTGAAGATCATGAAGACGATGCCGGCGATGAATCCCAGAACGGATCGCCGCAGGTTACGGAACCCATGACGGAACACCGTCGTGGAGCGAACCTCCTCGGCAAGTTCGGGATCGGTCTCGTAGAGGTTCGCCTCGATCTCGCTGAGTATCCGTTGTTCGTCCTCCGACAGCGGCACAGGCGTCACTCCCTCTCCGTTCGAGCTTTCCGCTCGAGTTGTCGTCCCAGGGCCGGTCGACGGCCCAGCGATGCGCTCAAGTCTCGCACAAGCGACGCACGGCCACAACGCATCTCCCCCTAAGAAACCGGCTCCGGTTCCTCTCGTGGACTTCCTCGAGCCGCGGACGGGTGCGCGCTCGCCGGTGTGATGACCTGCGGACCGAAGCGGGCCCGCAGAGCGTCCAGAGCCTCATCCAGCGCCGCCGCGGGCGCGCCGGCCGCCTCATCCAGACGCATCTGAACGCTCCCATCGGTCAGGAGGCCGGCGGCAGCGAGACCCAGGAGGCGAACCCCGCCGGCAACGTCCAGCAACGCCAGGAGCTCCTTCGCCGCCCGCGCGAGGTGCGGGGCATGGGCCGTCGCCTCGGGTAGGCGCCGCGAGCGGGTCACGGTCCGGAAGTCGCCGAACCTCAGCTTCACGACGACCGTGCGGGTGGTACAGCGGGCGGCCCGCAGCCGGGAGGCCAGCGAGTCGGCCTGCCGGACGAACTCTCGCTCGAGCGCCGAGCGATCCGACACGTCCCTCGGGAACGTGACCTCCATGCTCAGGGACTTCGGTGTCCGCGAGGCGACAACCGGTTGGGGGTCGCGGGCACCGGACAGCTCCACCAGGCGATGCCCGTGCGCTCGGCCGAACGCTGTGACGAGAGCATCGGCAGGCGTCGCGGCAAGATCGCCGACGGTCTCGACGCCCATGTCGCGTAGACGGCGCAGGGTTGCGGGTCCCACGCCCGACAGTGAGCGCACCGGCAACCGATGCAAGAAGGACAGGGCATCGCGAGCTTCGATGACGACGACTCCCGGGCCGGGCTCAACGCCGCCGGGGCCCGCACGCGGCTTGGCCGCCCGGGAAGCCAGCTTCGCCAGCATTTTGTTGGGACCGACACCGACCGAGCAGGCCAGACTCTCTGCAATCTGCAGGTCGGCGCGGATCCTCCGGGCGATGTCGCCGGGCGGGCCGAAGAGCCGCCGCGCTCCCGCCACCTCCAGGTACGCCTCGTCCAGGGACACCGACTCGACCAGCGGGGTGAACGACCCGAACAGCTTCATGATCCGCTCGCTCACTTCCCGGTAGTGGGCGTGGTCCCCGGCCAGGAACACCCCCTGCGGGCAGAGCCGGCGGGCACGGGCGGTGGGCATCGCCGAGTGCACGCCGAAGCGGCGAGCCTCGTAGGAGGCCGCAGCCACGACACCGCGATCGCCGGTCCCGCCGACGATCACCGGCAGTCCGGTCAGTTCGGGACGGCGCCGCACCTCCACCGCCGCGAAGAAGGCATCCATGTCCACGTGCAGCACGGTCGCTTCTCCGAGCGGTGCCATGGTCACACGTTAGGGCGCACCGCAGACCGCCCGGGGGCCGCGATGTTCGCGGGCGTCCTAGCATGATGCGGGTGAGCGGTGAGGAGGGCGCGTCGGTGACACGCTCGGCGCGGCCGGGACGCCGGGCACGGGCCGTGGCGACCGCCGCGATCCTGCTCGCGGGAACCTGCGGCGGGCTGATCGGCTACGCCCTCGTGGACGTGAGTTGCTCGGGCGACTGCGATTGGCAACTCGGGGTGGGGGCCTTCCTCGGTTCGGTGGTCTGCGCGTCGGGCGTCGCCGTCGTCGCCGCGCTGACGCTGCGCGCCATGAGCGAGTGGCGCGGCGCTCCTCAGGCGGGTTCCCGATCGGCCCTCGCGTTGCGTCGACGTCGCCGGCGCACGCAGTGAGTTCCGATTCATTCGGTGCGGGGGCGGCGGCGGACTTCGAGCATCTCCGTCGACTCGCCGTGGACCTCGCGGTCGAGGCCGCTGAGCTCGTCGTGGGCCACCACGGACGCGCCGGTGAGATCGCCACCAAGTCCTCCCGGACTGACCTCGTCACCGCACTCGACCGTGCGGCCGAGTCCCTCATCACGTCGCGCCTGCGCAGCGCTCGACCCGGAGACGGCATCGTCGGCGAGGAAGGAGCCGCCCTCCCGGGGACCTCCGGGATCACCTGGTTCATCGACCCCATCGATGGCACCACCAATTTCGTCTACGGCCATCCCGGGTACGCGGTGTCCGTCGCCGCCACCAGCGGTGGCCGCGCCCTGGCGGGCGCCGTTGTCGACCCTCTGCATGGCGAGGTCTTTTCGGCGGTCCGGGGCGGCGGGGCTCGCTGCAATGACGAGCCCGTGGCGGCGAGTTCGACCGGCGATCTCGTCTCGGCGCTCGTTGCCACCGGTTTCGGCTACGACGCTGCGGAGCGAGCCCGCCAGGGACGCGTCGTGGCGGAGGTCTTGGGGCGTGTGCGGGACATCCGACGGATGGGATCGGCGGCTCTGGATCTCTGCTCGGTCGCCTGCGGCCGAGTAGACGCCTACTTCGAATCGGGTCTGCAACCCTGGGATTATGCAGCGGGAGCGCTCATCGCCGCCGAGGCCGGCGCCGTCCTCTCCGCTCCCCTGCTGCCGCAACCCGGGCACCCCGGCGACGGCAACGGAACCCCGTCGTTCGTGCTCGCCGCCGCGCCAGGCGTTGCCGGAGCCCTCACCGAACTGCTGGGGGAACTTCGAGCCGGCGAGCCCGCGCCCGTCCTCGACCGATCCGTCGCGACCTCCTGAGTGCGACAAGCGGCCCCAAATGAGGCAGCATGGTGACCATGGCGACGCGCATCTTGACGGTGGAGGACGACGAGCGGATCCGCACCTCGTTGCGACTCGCCCTTGAGGACGAGGGCTGGGAGGTCGAGGAATCCTCCGATGGCGAGACCGCTCTGAGCATCTTCCGGCGGAACCCCGCAGACGTGGTACTGATCGACATCATGCTTCCCGGCGTCGACGGTTTCGAGGTGTGTCGCTCCGTGCGGCGCATCAGCAACGTGCCCATCGTGATGGTGACCGCCCGGGAGGACACGCACGACATCGTGGCGGGCCTCGAGGCGGGCGCGGACGACTATCTCACCAAGCCCTTCGCCCCCAAGGAGTTGTCGGCGCGCATCCGAGCCCTGCTGCGCCGCGTGCGTACCGCCGAGGGCTCGATCACCAACTTCATCTTCGCTGACCTGGAGGTGTTCGCCGAGGAGGGGGTCGTCCGCCGCGGCAGTCAGGAGATCAATCTGACCAAGACAGAACTTCGACTGCTCGTGGAGCTTGCGTCCAGTCCCGGGAGGACGCTCAGTCGGGAAGTGCTGCTCGAGCGGATCTGGGGGTACGGCTACTTCGGCGACAGCCGTCTGGTGGACGTCCACATCCGGCGCCTACGCACCAAGATCGAAACGGACCCGGCCAACCCGCGCCACGTCGTCACCGTCCGTGGTGAGGGATACAAGTTGCAGCCCTGAGGCACTGTGGCCGCACGGGTCTCCCTCCGGCTCCGCGTCAGTGTTGCCTTCGGACTCGGGGCGCTCCTGCTGGCCGCGGGGCTCTCGCTGATCACCTACGAGTTGACGCGGGACAACCTGCTGACGCGACGCGAAGAAACGTCCCTGGCGCGCGTCGTGTTCAACGCCACGCAGGTGAGCCGGCTCATCGACGACGAGACTACCGAGGAGCAACTGCGGGAATTGCTGCAGAACCTCTACACACCCTTGGGAGCGCGGCCGGTCATCCGGTTCGGAGACCTCTGGCTGTCGGCCAATCCCGTGGAGTTCAGCGAGCCGCAGATCAACCCGCTCCTCAAGGAGACGGTGGCGGGCGGCCGGGCGGCACAGATGCGCTACGTCGTCGGCGAGACCCCGATTGCGGTCATCGGCATCCCCTATTTCGACATCGACGCCGCCTACTACGAGGCCGTACCGCTCGACGACATCGCTGCCACACTCAGCTCGCTGCTGATCGCGCTCCTGTTCGGTAGCGCCATCACGGTGCTCGTCGGTATCGGCATCGGCATCTGGGCGGCGCAGCGGGCGGTGCAACCTCTGACCGACATTGGTGAGGCGGCGGAGGCCATCGCCGCAGGCGACCTCAACACACGCCTCGAGGGCGCGGACCCCGACCTGGAGCGGCTCTCGCGCTCGTTCAACCAGATGGCCAGCGCCCTACAGGGCCGTATCGAGCGCGACGCGCGTTTCGCCTCCAACGTGAGCCACGAGTTGCGGTCGCCCCTGATGACCCTCACCGCCTCCCTGGAGGTCCTTCGCAAGCGCCAGAGCGAGTTGCCGGTGCGCTCCCAGACGGCCCTCAACCTGCTCAGCGCCGACCTCGAGCACTTCAAGCAGTTGGTCGCCGATCTCCTGGAGATCTCGCGTTACGACGTCGGAGCCGCCGCCCTGGAGACGGAGGACTTCGAGATCATCGAGTTCGTGCAGCAGGCGGCCCGCGCCGCCGGCCATAGCCCCCGGCTGACGTACTCACCACTCGCAGAAGGTCTGGTCGTGCAAGCCGACCGGCGGCGTCTCGCCCAGGTCATGGCCAATCTCTTGGAGAATGCGCACAATCACGCCGCGGGAGCCACCGAGATCAACGTGGAGCGCCTCGAGTCCTTCATCGAGATTTCGGTGATCGACGCCGGGCCGGGCGTGGCACCGGAGAATCGCGACGTCATCTTCGATCGCTTCGCCCGCGGGCCCCGGAGAGGACCGGATGCACGGTCCAGCGGCACCGGGCTCGGTCTGGCACTTGTCACCGAGCACGTTCGCCTGCACGGTGGTTCGGTCCGCGTGACCGACCGGAGCGACGGCGAGCCGGGGGCCTGTTTCGTGGTCTCACTGCCGGTGGACGGCCGGTGAACCCGGCGTCGGCGCGGCGATCCGCGCGGGCAGCGGGCCGAGCGACGCTCGGTGTCCTCGGCGTGCTCGCGGTCGCGGCCACCTCGTGCGGTGTCCCGCACGATCCGGCGCCCCGTGTGCTGGACGCCTCCGCGCTGCCGGAGGAGCTGGCCCAACCCTCCACGACCACGACCTCCACCGAGGCTCCGGTGCCGCGCCAGGCCGTCTACCTCTACTTCGTGGACGGCGACGCCCTCGGGGCGCCGGTCGAACGGGACCTGGCCACGCCCGCCGGGCCGACCGCCGCCCTCGAGGCGCTGATCGCCGGACCGACGGAGGAGGAGGCCTCCGATGGACTGACGTCGGTCATTCCCGCCGGGACGGTCATCCTCACCAGCGACCTCACCAACGGTGTGCTGCGGGTGGATCTCGCCGAAGGCGCCCTCGAGCAGATCGAGGGCGAACTCCAACGGCTGGCGATCGCCCAGCTCGTCTACACCGCCACGGAACCCCCCGGCATCGACTGGCTCTGGGTGCTGATCGAGGGCGAGCCCCGTGCCCTGCCCACCGACGAGGGCGACGTGGAAGCGCCGGTGGGACGAGTCCACTACGCCTCCCTGGGGCCAGCCGACACCCGAGGGGGCGGCTAGGAGAGGCAGGCCTGCGCCACGGCCCAGAGTTCGCCGGGGATGGGTTTCAACGCCTCAGTGGCGTCTGCCAACCGCACCAGCACGACGCGTCCGTCGGCTACGGCGACCATCTGCCCAAAGGCGCCATCGTGGACGGCATCGGTGGCCGCGACCCCGAACGACGTGCACAACACGCGGTCGAAGGCCGTCGGGGTGCCGCCCCTCTGGACGTGGCCGAGCACCGTCACGCGGGTCTCGGTACCGATACGTCGTTCGATCTCGGCTGCGACGATGGTGCCGATGCCGCCGAGGCGGGCGTGTCCGTACTCGTCGACACCCGGCTCCGGGATGTCGAGCGTGCCCGGGAGGGGCCGGGCGCCCTCGGCGACAACGACCACCGAGGCGCGGGATCCCCCCGCGTGCAGGCGCTGCAGATCAGCTCCGATCGCAGCGATGTCGAAGGGTCTCTCCGGGACCAGGATGGCCGCCGCGCCGCCGGCAATCCCGGCCCAGAGTGCCACGTGGCCGGCATGTCGACCCATCACCTCGACCACCATGACACGGTTGTGCGATTCGGCTGTCGTGTGCAGGCGGTCGATGGCGTCGGTCGCCGTCTGCACGGCGGTCTCGAAACCGAAAGTCACCTGCGTCACGCCGACGTCGTTGTCGATGGTCTTCGGTACCCCCACCAGTGCCATGCCATGGTCGCGGTTCAATCTGTTGGCGACACTCAGCGTTCCCTCGCCGCCGACCACGATCAACGCCTCCACGCCGCGGCGCTGCAGGGTTTCGACAGCCCGGCGTGGACCGTCGTCGGTCATGAACGGGTGCACCCGCGACGTGCCGAGGATCGTCCCGCCACGGGAGAGGATCCGGGAGGCGCGTTCGGGGGCGATCGTGAATGCGTCGTCGTCGACGACGCCTCGCCAGCCGTCGCGGAACCCCACCACCTCGTCACCCCAGCGCCTCTCGCCGTGCAGGACGACGGCGCGGATCACGGCGTTCAGCCCCGGGCAGTCCCCGCCGCCGGTCAGGATGCCGAGACGCATGTCCCGCTAGTCGAGTTCGGGCATCGCCTTGCGGAGGTTCCGTACCGCCTGGCCGATGCGATGCTCGTTCTCGATGAGAGCGAATCGAACGTGGCCCTCCCCGCCGGGCCCGAACCCACGGCCCGGCGAGACGGCCACCTTCGCCTCGGTCACGAGGAAGGAGGCGAACTCCACCGAATTCATGTGGCGGTAGGCGTCGGGAATCGGCGCCCAGACGAACATCGTCCCCCGGGGCGGGTCGACGTGCCAGCCGATCCGTCCCAGACCCTCGCAGAGGCTGTCGCGGCGGCTCTGATACGCCTCGTTGATGACTTTGGGATAGTCGGCGGCCTCGTTGAGCGTCACCGTGGCGGCGATCTGCACCGGCTGGAAAGTGCCGTAGTCGAGGTACGACTTGAGCTTCGCCAGCGCGGCCACCACATCCGCGTTGCCGAGCATGAAGGCCACCCGCCAGCCGGCCATCGAGAAGGACTTGGTGAGGGAGTAGAACTCCACGGCAACGTCGGTGGCACCGGTCGCCTGCAGGATCGACGGCGGGCGGTAGCCGTCGAAGGCGATGTCCGCGTAGGCGAAGTCATGGACGATGATCACGTCGTGGGCGCGGGCGAAGTCAACGACCCGCTGCATAAAGTCCAGATCGACGCAGGTCGTCGTCGGGTTGTGGGGGAACGACAGGAGGATGACCCGGGGCTTGGGCCACGAGTACTCCCATCGCTGCTCCAGCACCTCACCGAGGTCGTCGCCGACCGACAGGGGCATCTCACGGACCTCCGCACCCGCGAAGAGCGGAGCGTAGAGGTGGATGGGGTACGACGGGGCCGGAACCAGCACCGCGTCACCGGGCTGGAGCAGCACCCACATCAGATGAGAGAGCCCTTCCTTGGCGCCGATGGTGTTGATGATCTGCGTCTCCGGGTCGAGTTCCACCCCGAATCGGCGCAGGTAGAGGTCCGAGACGGCACTCCGGAGCTTGGGAATTCCCCGGCTGAGCGAGTAGCGGTGATTTCGCGGGTTGCGGGCCGCCTCGGCCAGCTTCTCCACTGCCACGTCGGGCGATGGCAGATCCGGATTCCCGAATCCGAGATCGATGATGTCCTCGCCGCGGCGGCGGCCCTCCACCTTCAGCCGGTCGATCACGGAGAAGACGTAGGGCGGGAGGTTGCTGATGCGGCGGAACTCCATCGGTACCGAGGCTACCGAGCGCGCACGGTGGGACTGTGCACATCGGGCCCGTCGAGGAGATCCCGTGCCAGCAGCGCGGCTCCGATGGCACCCGCCCTGTCGCCGTATCGTGCCTCGCGAAGCTCGACGGGAGGTCGCCGGTGCAGCTCGAGATAGACCTCCGCCAGGGCGTCACGGACGGGAGCGAGGAACACCTCCCCGAGTTCGGACAGGCCCCCGCCGAGCACGACCACCTCCGGGGACACCAGCAGGATCAGGTTGTTGAGCCCGAGCGCCACCCACCCGGCGTACTCGCGCAGTAGCCGTCGGGCGACCGGATCGGCCGCCGTCGCCAACTCTCCGACGTGCTCGCCGCGGATGTCGGAGATGCGGCCACCGACCCGCTCGGCGAGCGCAGGCGCCTTCCCGGCGCGGGCGGCATCGCGGGCCGCTCTCCCGAGCGCCTCGCCGGAGGCCACCTGCTCCCAGCAACCCCGGCGACCGCAAGGGCATTCGGGCCCACCGGGGGCGACAATCATGTGACCGGCTTCACCGGCCAGACCCGCAGCGCCGCGCCGGATCTCACCGTCGAGGGCGAGCGCCGCTCCGATACCGGTCCCGAACGCCGCCAGCAGGGCGTTGTCGAAGCCTGCCGCCGCGCCACAGGACATCTCGGCGCGCAGGGCTGCGGTGGCGTCGTTGTCCACGGCCACCGGACGGCCCAGTCGCTCGGCCAGCATCGACAGGAGCGGAAAGTCGCGGATCTCGGGGATGTTGGGGGATGTCACCACCGTGCCCGACCGGTTCACGAGCCCAGCGCACCCGACACCGACCGCCGCGACGCCGCCGGGGAGTTCCTCCTCGATCTCGCCCACCATGTGGCAAATGGCGTCGACGATGTCGTCCATGCTTCCCGGCCGGGTTCGGCGCTGAGCCGCAGTGGCCGGGACCGATGTGGAGTCGATCACCTCGGCGCGGATGTTGGTCCCGCCGATGTCGAAGCCGACCACCAGTGTGGCTGTCACGTGGTAGGCGCCAGCGCTCCGGAGCCGGTCCGGGCGGAGAGAGTTCGCATGTGTCGCGGTTGCCGTGACCTGTGGGCGTCACCCGCGACCGGGCGCCCTGTCGGCGGCTGTCGACTCGACGCGGCAACGGAGTTGATCCAGGGCGGTCTGCATGATCCGGGATGCCGCTCGGCGCTTCACGAACCCGGGCACGGGCACGGCCAGTTCCGCGGATAGGGAGTACGTGATGAGAGTCTTCACCCCATCATCGGCGGAGGGCGCCAACTCGTACTCCCCGTCGATGTAGCGGACCTGGTCGCCCTCGACGAGGCGCCAGGCCACCCTGAGCGGGTTCGAGCCGTAGAAGTACTTGAGGGTGTACGTGGCGCTCCTACCCATAGCGGCGGCCCGGAATGCCACGAGACCGCCGTAGCCGTTGTCGTCACGCCGCAGAACCCGCGCCTCCTTGATGTCCGGAGCCCACTGCGGGTAGCTCTCGAAGTCGATCACGATGTCGAAGCAGTCAGCCGGCGAGGCGTTCACGAGGATCTGGCGCGTCGAGAACTCAACCATGTCGCTTTTGCCCCGCAGCTAGGGATCGAGGGGGGAACACTCCGAAGGAAGCACCCCACAGACCGATGAGACCCAAACCGTACACGCCGGCAAGAATACCGAATGCGAGCACACCGAAAGGCCGCAGCGCGGCACCGGTCAGCCCGGCGGCGAACTGTAGCGCTGTGGTGATCCGAAATTCCGCTCGCAACGCCGCAGGTGCGCCTGGCATCGCCAGGAATGCCGCCAGCGTCGAGAGCTGCTCGTGTCGACTCCGCCGGACGGCCACCACGTACGCCCGCCCGAAGGCCGCACATCCGGCGGCGAACAGTACGAGCGCCACAATCTGTGCCGCCGACCCCGCACCGTCGGTCCACACCACGCCCAGCGCGGTAACGGCGCAGAAGACCGCCGTGCCGGCACGGTTGGCGATCACGAGTCGCCGGCCGGCTTGGCCTACGTCGCCCCGGTGACGTCGCAGGAGCCTCAACTCAACACTTGGCGCAGGCGCCGGGCGAGGTGGTCATAGGAGAAGTGCTCCTCGACGCGCCGCCGCGCCTCGGCGCCCAGACGCCGGCGGCGCTCCGGATCGTCCAGCAGCGCCGCCAGCGCATCGGCAACCGCCTCGACGTCGTCGGGTTTCTCGACCACCAGACCACCGGCGCCGTGCTCGACGGCCTCCGCCGCTCCCCCGCTGTCACCGGCGATCTGCGCCACGCCGGCGGCAGCCGCCTCGAGAAAGACGATGCCGAATCCTTCCTGCTCGAGCCCGAACCAGCGCTTGCGGCACAGCATGGCGAACAGATCCGACGCCCCGTAGAGGTCGGCCAGGGCGTCCTCGGCGACGCGTCCCAGCAGCCGGGCGGGCGCCCCGGTGCGCCGTACGAGCGCCTCGAGGCGACCGGCGTCCCTCCCGGCGCCCGCAATGAGCAGGCGCAGATCCGGCCGTCCCGGAGCCAGCCGCGCCACAGCCTCGATGAGCCGGTCCATGCCCTTGCGGGGAACGAGGCGGCTGACGCTCAGCACCAGGGTCTCGTCGGGGGCCACACCGAGGCGACGGCGCGCCTGCCCTCGCCGTTCGGCATCCAGCGGCACGAAGCGCCCGGTGTCCACGCCGGGGGGGACGTAGTCGTCCGGAACCATCGCAGGACACAGGCGGCGCGCCTCGGCCGCGGCGTAGCCGCTGGCGGAGACCACGACCTCGGCCCCCGCAAGAGTTCGCCGCAGCAGCGCGGCGACGCCCGGCATGCGCGCGGGCACCGTCACCTCCGCGCCGTGCAGGACGACTCCGTACGGTACGTCCAGGCGCGGTCCCAGGGCACCCACGGGCACAGCCGGATCGAACACCACCAGCTCTGCGCCGGTGGACGCCAGCAGACCGCGGATCTCGGCAAGCACCCTCGGCACCGGCAGCAGCAACGGCACAGTGCTGCGCACGATCGGGTACTCCTCGCCGGCATCGAACTCAGCTGCCTCCGGGTGAGGGCGGGTGAGCACGGAGAAGCGATCCGCCGGGAGGCGCCGCCAGAGTTCCCAGAGATAGTTCTGGATCCCGCCCACCTTCGGCGGGAAGTCGTTGGTGACCAGGAGATGCCGTCTCACGGGCGGCTCGGCGGTACCGTCGCGCTCCAGCGGCAACTCGCTCACGAAACCGTCCGGGCGCGCCGGTCGCCCGGATAGGCCCCGGAGGCGCCGTCGGGCTCGAGGCCGAGGCGCTGCGCCGCCCACAGCGCATGGCGTGCCAGCATCCCGTCGGGATGTCGCTGGTAGCGCCGGACGGTACCGATCACCTCCGGGTCCGATCCGTCGGCGGTGTTGCCCAGCACCACGAGCGCGTTGCGCCGCAGGTAGCGGGGATCCCGTGCGGGGATGTACCAGCGCCCGTAACGATCCATCAGATCGTCGTCTCCGGCCCCAAGCAGGTCCAGGAGGTCGACGGCGGACTGGGCCCCGGGTTGCGCCGCATCGCCGGCGCGCCTGTTCGGCGGGCACACCTCCTGGCAGTCGTCGCAGCCGTAGAGCCGGTCGCCGAGGGCCGTGCGGAACTCCTCCGGGAAATCTCCGGTGGCCTGGAGAAGCCACGCCAGGCAGCGGCGTGCGTCGACGACGCCGGGAGCCACGATTGCTCCCGTCGGGCAACCGACCAGGCAACGCCGGCAGGGTCCGCAGCCATCCGCGGCACGCTCGGTGACGGGCTCGAGCGGTGCATCGGTCACGACCGAACCGAGCACGAACCAACTCCCCGCCCCTGCGAGCAGCAGGTTGCTGTTCTTGCCGTAGTAGCCGAGGCCGGCCCGGTACGCCGCCTCCCGGTCGACGAGAGCGTTGTCGTCGGCAACGACGATCGCTTGATATCCCCGCTCGGTCAGAAGCTTGGCCACAACGCCCAGGGCGGTCCGCAACTCCCCGTAGACGTCACCAGTGGCGTAGCGGGCCACGCGCGCCTTCGGGCGGCCGTCGTCAGATCTCGGCGCGGCCGGCTGCGCGTAGCTCAGAGCCCCGACCACGAGCGCCGCCGCGCCCGGGAGGATCCGCGCCGGGTCGGTGGACCGCTCGGGGTTCCGGTACGTGAACTGCATGCCGCCGTGCAGTCCCTCGGTCATGCGCTCCCCAAGGGTGCGCCGCGTGCTCTCGAAGACCTCCACCGGCGCCACACCCACGGCGGCCAGCCCCGCCCGCCGCCCTGCCTCCAACGCTTCGCTCCTCAGCAGGTCGGCATCGCGCGCCCCGGTGCGTGCGGCTGTCACACCCCGAGCGTAGGGCCCCGACGTGGGCGGGCCGACGGCGGCCACTCCGGGACCGGCCGGTGGTGGTGAAGGCCTCGGACTCAGTGCGGAACGAGCGTCACCGGAAATCTGGCGGAGGGCCCATCATGATCGTGACCGACACACCGATGGACACCGCGTCAGCCGTACCGGGCTTCCGGAGAGCATCATGCTTCAGCCGGTAGCGGCACGGTAAAGGGACCACCGGGGGGCGCCAGATCCAGCCGGGCCCGGCGCCGCTGCTCGTAGAGACCGAGGGCGTGCATGGGGAAATACTGTCGATACAGAACGTAGTCCAACAGCGCCGTACGGAAGAACACTCCGGCCATGTCCTGTCTGGGCCATGTCCCGTCCGCTTCCTGGGTGTCGAGCAAGAACCGGGCCCCCTGCGAAATCGCCGTCCAGTTCGAATCGCCCGCCTCGAGGAGAGCAAGCATCGCCCACGCGGTTTGGATGACCTGACTTTCCTCATGCGCTACATATCGGCCGGCCAAGCAACCGCTGTGGTGCTCGCCCCATCCCCCGTCGGGCCGCTGGCGGTCCAGTAGCCACCGGCACGCCCGACGCAGCGCCGGATTACCGGGGCGGGCCCCGGCGGCAAGCAGACCCCTGACCCCGAAGAAGGTGCCATAGATGAACTGAACACCCCACACGCCGCGCCACGACCCATCACACTCCTGGGTCCGGCGAAGCCAGGCCTCAGCCCGTGAGACCGCGCTCATCACCTCCGGATCCGTGACTTCCGGGAAGTGCTCCCTACAAGCGGCCAACGCGGCGAGGCAGGACGCGGTGCACTCGACATGGGAACGCTCGGTCATCGACTCGCCAAACATCTCGGCCGGATTCAGCCACTCGAGACCAACCGCAGAGCGCCGTGCCTCATAGCTGCCAAAACCGCCATCGCGGTTCTGACCACGCAACATGAAACGAACCGCGTCGCCAAGCACCGTCGCGCTCGTGGCCTCGCGGTCGGCGGCGATCATCCCGAGCACCGCTTCCGCAGTGCAGTCGGTCACCGGCCAGCCATGCCATCCCCTGGCGAAACACCAGCCGCCTTTGGGGTCGGTCCGGTAAGCCTCGCGAAATCCTTCGAAGCTGGTACCGATTTGTTGGCCGCGCAGGAAGTTGGCTCCGCGTCGCAGCGCGCTTTCAACGCCGTCGAACTCCGGCACGGTCGCCAGCGCCTGCAGGGAGAACCCGGTATCCCACGAGGCGCTTCTCGCTCCGGTGACGCGTGTTCCACCCTCCTCGTCCTCCCAGATCCAGCCGTCCAACTGCGCGAGAGCCTGTTGGCAATCGGTGTCGCTCGGATCACGCAGCCACAAGGCAAGAATGTTGAGGAGACCGCTGACCGGAGAGATGCTCGCATGGTTGGTGGTCTGCAGTTCCCACTTGATGTGCCGGACTATCGCCTCGGTACATCGGGCGCGCCGACGCTTGCTGTGGAACCGTTCGTACAACAGCGCAAACCCGTAGCCGGCTCGGAGCCACACACTGGGGCGAGCGAAGAGGTCGGCGTCCCGCAGGCGATTGCGGCCCGAGGAGAACTTGACGTTGGCAAACCCCTGGGGGAACAGCTCCTCTTGTATCGAGGCGATCGCGGGCGTGACGGGGGCTCGGAATCGAAGCGGGTAAATGGCCGCCATCGCCATGTAGATGAGCCGAGTATGGCAGTACCATTTCGAAGGATGTAACGCGATCCAGCGCGGTAAGCTCCACAGTTCCGGCAGAACGGCGTTAACTCCGCGCCAGTCGTAGAGGCCGACGAGCGCCAGCCAGAATTTCCCCCAGCTCGGGATGCCGAGAACCCCCTCTGCTTGCAGGAATCGCCGGGCCGGCTCGATCAACGGATCATCTCGCTCGACACCGAGCAATCTCGCCGCGACGTAGACCAAGGTGGTGACAAACAGGTGGGGTGGCGAGTGCTCGTGCAAACCCCACAAGCCTCCTTCGAGGCGGGATTGCTCGAAGTAGCGCAGCACACGCCGGCGTCGGCCAGGATCAAGCGGCTGCTCCACAATATGGTGCAGTAGCACGTATTGCGCAGTAAGCATGGGACACCACACCATCTCACCTTCCCAGGCACCATCAACACCCTGGAGACTCAATAAGCGCGCGCTTGCGCTCCTCAATGCCGGGCCGGCATCGGGTGACGCAACCTCCTTCGGGCGGCTGGGCCGGAGGTCCCCAACTCTCGATGGCATGGAGATCAGAAACGCGCGAGCCAAGGTGTCCCGAGCTCGCTCGTCCTTCTGTCCACCGGCGTTCCGCGCCTTGCGCAGCTGCCGAGCCCCGCGGAGAACCCACCCGAGACGAACCGCGAGCGCACGAAGAATGTCGCGGGCCCGACGCCAGGCGGGTTGATCGTAGGATCTCGGAATCTCGCCGACAACCGCCCGGGCCGCCATCGCGCCAGCCGCGAGACCCAGACTAACTATTGACGTGTCTTCACAAGCGAGCAAACCAATGGTCCGGTCGCGGATCGCGGGACTCTCCCGCCAACGCCGGTAGACAGCGTGCCTGAGCGCCACACTTTCGACCCGATGATCCGCAAAGACCTCGTACAGCCCCATGGCGAGGAGTTCCGGAGCACGGGTCGCCTGGAAACGCCTATTGGTGAAGTCGCGAAAGTCCCTTCCTTCGGCCAGTGTCAGCGCATCGCCGAAACCGAGGGTCATGCCCACCGCCGTCAGCGGATGGTAATGCCCGGCCGCATCCCCAATAAGAACTCGCCGTGGGCTCCCGTATGTGACGCGCGGCCTCAGCGCATTGGCCGCGGCAAGGAATCTCCGCGCCTGCAGCGCTTCGACAAACGCAGGCCTGAGTGTTTCCGGCATCCAGCCGGCACACGAATCCGACATCAAGCCAATCAAGTCCCGGGATGAGTACCCCAATGGGACATCCACTATTACCCGGACGGAATTCTCGCCCAGACGATATATGAGAATTGGACCCGGTCCACCGCAGATCACATGCCCATATCCCTCCAGCGGCAACGTCACGTCATTGAGTATGATCCCCATCATCCGCGAGCAGTTCCTCGGACTTGTCCACAGACCCAATGATCGACGCACGATCGAGGCCCGGCCGTCCGCGCCGACAATCAGCGCGGCCTTCACGGATTCATCGGCACCGTTACGGGTAAACGTGACACGCTGGTCTTCGACCGCCCGCACACGCGCGTGGAGCATGAAGTCAACACCCGGCTCGTCCTCGACAGCTTCACGCAGACGCGAGACCAGCGCCTCATGTTCGCATACCAAACCGTGAGATCCGTCCGGATAAGGGAGCACTATTGGCTCCGACCGGTCTTCGGGAAACACCGCAAATCCCTTACCCGTGGCGCTCCGCGGCAGCGGATCGAGCCCTATCCCCAAATCGCGGAGTATCCGCAACGCGGGGGGATGTAGCCACTCGCCTGCGAGTCGCTTGGAAGCATTGGGGTTTGCCTCGAGCAGAGCCACCGAGGCACCTCGACGCGCGTGAGCGAGCGCGCACAAGCTGCCTACCGGACCCGCGCCGACGACGGCGATGTCGTAACTCCGGGCAGTGGCACCGCTCATCGGAATATGCCCGCCTGCGAGCGGCGGCGGCGACGCGGCCGACATGGTTCCTCGGGACCGGTCACCCGACTACCGTAGTTCGGAGCGGGAAAGCGGTCATTCTCCGGAGCGGGACACCTCTACCCAGCGGGACAGCTTGTCCGCCGCGGCGCCGCTGTCCAGGGCGCCCGCCGCAAGACGCAGACCCTCATCCAGATCGGGCGCCAGCTCCCCCACGACGAGTCCGGCGGCGGCATTCAGGCACACGATGCCGCGCCACGGTACGGACTCACCGGCCAGTAACGCGTGCGTCGCCGCGACCCCCGTGGCCACGTCCCCTCCGGCAAGTTCGGCCAACTCGACCGTCGGCAGGCCGAGATCGCCCGGCGTGACCGTGTAGCGCTCGATCCTGCCCTCCCGCAACTCGATGACCCGCGTTGGCCCGGCGGTGGAGAACTCGTCGAGACGGGGATAGCCGTGGACGACCATGGCACGCTGCGTACCTGTGACGGCCAGAACCTCGGCCATCCGCTCGGCCATGGCAGGGTCGTTCACGCCGATCACCTGGCGCCGGACACCCGCGGGATTGGCCATTGGACCGAGGTAGTTGAACGCGGTCGGCACCCCCAGGCTGCGCCGGGTGGGGCCCGCGTGACGGAGCGCCGGGTGGAACAGCGGTGCCAGACAGAACGCGATGCCGGCTTGTTCGAGGCACCCGGTCACGCCGGCGGGCCCCAGGTCCACCACGACGCCGAGAGCCTCAAGCAGATCGGCCGAACCACAGGACGACGAGACCGCCCGGTTCCCGTGCTTGCACACCCGGGCGCCGGCACCCGCCGCCACGAGCGCGGCCATGGTCGAGATGTTCAGCGAGCCGCTACCGTCGCCCCCGGTGCCGCAAGTGTCGATGAGTCCCATCTCCTCGGCATCGACTCCCACATCGAGCGCGGCGGCACGCAGCCCCTCCAAGAGCCCTGCCAACTCGACGGCGGTCTCACCCTTCGTCCGCAGGCCGATCAGCAGCCCGGCCATCTGAGCATCGGAGGCGTGCCCGGTCAGCATGGCGTCCGCCGCGGCCCGTGCCTGGGCACGCGACAGGTGTTCCCCGGCCACGAGCGTCCTGAACAGGAGCGCGAAGTCCACGGGCCTGTTGGTGCCGGCGGCCGAGCCGTCGGTGTCGGTCTGTGTACCCATGCTGGAGCCTCGATCGTTCGGTGTCGGTGAGTGGCGGGGTGCGGCGGCGATCGCCCTGAGGCGTCGCGCCCGCGGCGGGCCTACCTCTAGCATGCCAACCGTGTCCGCCAGTGACGAGTCCGGCGCCCCGTCGCCGGCGGCGATAGCGGTGGTCGACGCGGTCTCCGATCGCAGGGAACCTCTGCCGGCATGAGGATTCTCGTGATCGACGTGGGGAGCACGAGCGTCCGGGCCGCCGTGGTGGACGAGGCCGGTCAGCTGCGCCACGAGCACCGCGTGGCCACGCCGCGGGAATCTCCGGCGCCGGGGATGGTGGAGTTCGATCCGGTCGCCCTGGTTGTCGCCACCCGGCAGGCCGTCGCGGCGACCCTCACCGAAGCCCGCTCGGTGGACGCCGTCGGCATTGCCAACCAGCGCGCCTCCACGGTGGTGTGGGACCGTGCCAGCGGTGAACCCGCCGGACCGGGCCTCGGCTGGCAGGACCTCCGAACCGCCCTCGACTGCCTGACCCTGCAGACCGAGGGATTGCGCCTCGCGCCCAACCAGCCCGCCACCAAGGCCGCTCACCTGATCGCGGCCGCCGGGGTCCCGCCCCGCAATCTGTGCGTCGGCACGCTCGACTCCTGGTTGATCTGGAACCTGACAGATGGAGCGGAACACCTCACCGACGCCACCAATGCCGCGATCACCGGGCTCACGTTCGAGGACCGAGTGGCCTGGGATCTCCGGATCACCGACCGACTCGGGATCCCCGCCGAGAGCCTGCCGCGCATCACCGACAGCAGCGGTGCCCTGGCAGAGGCCTCGGCGCTGCCGGGCGCGCCACTGATCACAGGGCTCGCCGGCGACCAGCAGGCGGCGCTGGTGGGTGCGGGCTGCGTCCGGCCCGGCGACGTGAAGATCACCTTCGGCACTGGAGGGACGCTGGACGTGTGCCTGGGTCCCGGGGATCCCCCGGCGGCGCCCCGCGGCGCCAACGGTACGTTCCCGATCGTCGCCTGGCAGCAGAACGGCCGGGCCGTCTGGGGCATCGAGTCGATGATGCTCAGTGCCGGGAGTTGCGTGGCCTGGCTCTGCGACCTGGGACTGCTGGAGCGACCAAGCGATTCGGATGCTGTGGCCTCGCTGTGCGCGGACAGCGCCGGGGTGACGTTCGTCCCCGCACTGATGGGCCTCGGGACACCCCACTGGGATTTCGGGGCGCGCAGCACTTTCGCCAATCTCACGACCGCCGTCGACACGGCGCATCTCGTGCGCGCCGTGCTGGAGGGCGTGGCGCACCGTGGAGTCGACCTGATCGAAGCCGCTCGTGCCGACAGCGGGCTGGAGCTTGCTGATCCGGTCATCGACGGCGGGATGAGCGCCAACGGTACGTTCGTGCAGGCACTGGCCGACGCCGCCGGACGCCCTATCCGCGTTGCCCCCGAGACCGAGTGCACGGCTCTGGGAGCGGGCTACCTGGCCGGACTCGCAATCGGCTGCTGGGACCGATGGGACAGCGTCTCGGGCCTCCGAGCACCGCGGGCCACCGTCGAACCACGTGCTGAACTGGACCGGGAGAGGTGGCGGAAGGCCACGCAGGCGGCTTCGAACTGGCATCCGGACCTCAGCGCGGTCGCATTCTGAGGCGGCGAGCCGAGTCGGCTCCCGGCCGCGGGGTGCCCGCACCCGGCCCGGGGGTGGCAGACTGGTACCGACGGCGAGCCGGCCGGGTGACCGCGGCGTCGCGCCGGCAACGGTGACGGCGTCGAGGAAGGTCGGGGCTCCGCAGGGCAACGGTGCTGGCTAACGGCCAGTCGAGGCGACTCGCAGGAAAGTGCCACAGAGAACAGACCGCCGACGGCTCGGAATCCGAGCCGGGCAAGGGTGAAACGGTGCGGTAAGAGCGCACCAGCGCCCCGGGCAACCGGGGCGGCTCGGCAAACCCCACCGGGAGCAAGGCCAGACAGGGGGTGGCGGCCCGCCGGCGCTCAGCGCAGCGCAGCCCCCGGGTAGGCCGCTGAGATGGATGGTCACCCAGGGCCTTCGGGCCTGGACAGAACCCCGCCTACAGGCCGACTCGCCGTCACCCTGCCCGGCGCGGGCGCAGCTGCGGCTCCAATCGGCCGCGACGCCAGAAGACCTGCCGGCGCGCCGGATCGGCGAGCCCGAAACGTCGCCAGGACCACCACAGCGCCGCCGCGCCGACGAGTTCCATCGCCAGCACCGCCCAGAGCGGGCGTAGGCGCACCGCTTCGACCTCGCCGAGCGCGACACCGCCGAGCGGCCACCAGAACGACGCCGGCCGCAGCCAGGCCCCGTCGAGGATCACGTGGCAGAAGAGTCCGATTGGAAGCCCCAGCCAGCGCCGCTGGATGAGACGCCTACCCCATCCGACGATCATGACGCTCACGAGAGCGGCGATCGGGAACAGCAGCGTTCCCATGACCCACAGATCGTCGACAGCGAGCGCCAGCGACGGCAGGACGGCTCCCACCATGACGAAGCGGTAGTCCAGCGCCCGGCTGGCGAACACCGCCGCCACCGCCGGCACGGCAAGGCCGGCGAACCAGAGCAGCACCGCGTCAGAGAACCAGGATGCGCCCGCAGGAGGGGCAGGTGGCGCTTCCCTTGTCGACCTGCCCCGGCGGAGCCTCGCCCACATTGGGGAGCCTGCGGAGCCGATCCACCTCCATGAGAGGCAGCGCGAGATGGCACCCCAGGCAACTCGTGCCCTCGAGGCGTGCGACCGCCACACCATCGATCTGGGTGCGAAGCCGTTCGTAGCGCTCCAGCAGGTCAGCGGCGACCTCCTGCGCGACGGCGGCACGGGCGGCTCGGACCTGGTCGCGCTCCTCGTCGATGTCGGCCGCGACGACGGTCAGGCGGTCGGTCACGGCGCCGATCCGCGCTGCCAGTTCCTCCCGACCTGTGCGCAGCTCCGTCAACTCGGCGCCGGCGGCGTCGAGTTCCTCCATCACCTCGAGCAGCTTGTCCTCGACCACGCGCTGGCGACGCCCGAGAGCGGCCACCTCCTCCTCGAGACTCTGCAATTCTCGTACGGCCGTGACCTGGCCGGAATAGAGCAGCCCCCGCTCGCGCTCCCGCTTCGCCAGAACCGAATTCAGGTCGTCGTCGTAGCGTCTCTGCAGCCGCTCCAACTCGGCGTGGTGCTTCTGGGCGTCCGCGATGCGCTCATCCCGAAGCGCCGCCTCCCGCTGCAGGCGGCGTAGCTCCACCCGTGCGGGGAGTTGCGCGTGACGGTGCTCGAGTTGCGCCATGCGGGTGTCGTGCGATTGGAGGTCCAGGAGTCGTTCGAGAGGACTCATGCCTCGCCGCTCGGTTCTCGTCGGTTCTCTGCCATCGCGGAGCGTGACCCTAAACGACAGCGGCAGGCGGCCACAAGGACACCCCCGGGAGACATCACTCCGCCCCCGGAATAGACGACGCCCCGCCGAAGGGAGGACATCGGCGGGGCGTCCGATCACCGCCACGGGAGGTGGGCTCCCAGCGGTGAGTTTCTGCGCCGAGGGAACGGCGAGATTGCGGTCGGCAGGTTAACCGGCTCTGCCATGAGGTTGGCGCTGCGTCGCGTGACATTCGACACAGCGCGGCCGCTGCCGGCTCCAGACCGGCCTCCCCCGAGCCCCCGCCAGGGGAGGCCGGGAGCGATTGGCTTGACGACCTCGCGGGCGTGTACACTGTCCGAAGCGACCAAGTCGTCCTTCGGAGGGGATGGCGGGTCTGGAGAGAATCTCGCTGATCCCGGCTGCTCCAACAGTCCCAGGCCCGCTCCCTCCCCCGCTCCACCAGCCGCGGTGAACCCGCTCCCGGCTGTGATCGGTGGGCGCTGACGGACTCGAACCGCCGACCCCTTCCTTGTAAGGGAAGTGCTCTGGACCAACTGAGCTAAGCGCCCCGCAACCGCAGACTATCCAGCCCACGCTCCGCGCAGGTCGGCCAGCAGGCTGTGGTTGCCCGCCGCAAGCACGGTACGTCGCACTCGGGGATCCGTCGTCGTCAAGTCCCTTCCCGCGGCGTCGACCACCTGTGCGCCGGCCTCTCGGCACACCAGCATCCCCCCCAAGTAGTCCCACGGCCCGTGCGAGTGGCAGTCCGCGAACCCGTCGAGGCGCCCGTCGGCCACCGAGCACAGGTCGAGCGCCGCGGCCCCCAGCGCCCGGTACTGGCGCCAGCGGGGCCGGCGCGGTGACCAGCCCGACAGCCCGATGATGGCGTCGGACAGGTCGGCGACCGCCGACGGGTGGATCGGACGACCGTCCCGGTAGGCGCCACCGCCGCGGGTCGCCGAGTAGCGCTCGCCCGAGGCCAGGTTCACCACCAGGGCCGCGAGGGCCCCGAAGTCGTCGACCGCGCAAAAGCTCGTCGCATACCACGGGATTCCCTGGGCCGCATTCGTCGACCCGTCGACGGGGTCGAGCACGACGACGACGGAACGATCCGCCGCCTGGAGGCCGGACTCCTCGCTGCACACCCCGAGTCCGGCCTCCAGGAGAGCGGTGGTGGCCACCCGATCCGCGGCAAGATCCGAGTGGTGCTGGCCAGGGCTCGTCCCGGCCAGACCCCAGTCCCCAAGAGCATTCAGCGCAGCCGTCACGGCCGCGGCGGTCTCGGTGAACAGCGACAGCAGATCTTCCGGCGCGATGGGCGACACGCTAACTGCGAGACGCCGTGGCGACTGCGTGCCGCGACAGCCGGGCGACCGGCCGACGATTCCGGATCGTCAACTCAGCGGGTCGACTCCGGGCAATCGACTCGAGACCGGTGAGGGCTAGGGTTGTTCTCGTCCGAACGCCGAAGGGCCCCAACGCCGAGGAGTTGCCCCTTGTCCATCGTCGACTTTCCCGGGTTCGTCACAGATCTCAAGTACCACGCCGCAGAAGGTGGGTTCCACTATCACGAGGATCATCACTGCGTCGACATCACGACCGGGCGGCAGTGGTGGGAGATCCAGTTGCACCCGGACTACGACTGCGACGGCCCCTTGGAGTTGCACATAGTCGCCGACCTGGACCCGCGGGTGCAGATCGCCTTCGAGGACGAGGTCAACAAGCTACCGGAGGACGCGGAGTGGCCCCAGCAAGGGTTCGACCTGGTCCTCCGCTTCCACTGGCGGCTCCCGCCGCTCCCGAACAGTCCCAACCTGCTGGAACTGGCCACCGAACTCTCCGCCATCGGTGGCACTGCCTTACCGCTGCACGTTTGGGCCGCGGACACCATCGCAACCGTCACCGACGACGTGGCTCGGACCGTGCACGTGGAATCGGAGTCCGCGATCCCGCTGGCGCAGCTCGCCGGCGAGCACGAATTCCTCGACGAGACGTTCGGCTTGATCGGGAACGTCACCCGCTACCTGCACGACCGTGCACCCGCCTGGCTCGGCGAGTGAGGCCCGAACCAGGAACGTCCGAAGGCCGAGCACATGCCTGCGGAGACGTGGGCTCGGTGGGGATCGAACCCACGACCAAACGATTATGAGTCGTCTGCTCTGACCACTGAGCTACGAGCCCGGAGACAACCTAACCCGGGGGCCGCTCCCGTCGACGCGTAAGTCGGGCACCCGGCATTCGGCTCCGGGGGTGGGGCTCGAACCCACGACAAACGGCTTAACAGGCCGGCGCTCTGCCAACTGAGCTACCCCGGATCGGCGCATCAGGATACCAGCGGCGTACTTCAGGATTCTCGCATCAGCTCCCGGAGTTCGTCCCCCAGCCCGCTGCGGCGCAGCCGCGACAGGGTCCGTGCCTCGATCTGGCGAAGCCGCTCCTTCGTGACGCCAAATTGCCCGCTCAACTCCGCCAGCGTGCGGATGCGACCGTCGACGAGCCCGAACCGCAGGCGCAGCAGACTCCGCACACGGTCGTCGCCGACCGCCGCAAGGGCCTCTTCGACAGCTTCGCGGACCGCCGCGCTGTGCAGTCGTCCGAGCACCAGGTCGTCGGGCCCGGAGTCCGGGCCGTCGGAGAGCAGGTCGCCCAGCGACGTGTCCTCACCGACGGGAGCCTCGAGAGAGACCGGCGAGGCGCGCAGCTCGCGGACCCGCGCCACCTGTTCCTTGTCGATGCCGCAGCGGCGAGCCAGTTCCGCCAGGGTCGGGGTCCGGTGGTTCTCCTGCTCGAACTGCTGCTCGGCCTTGTAGATCTGCGTCGCCAGAGCCGAGAGGTGCGCGGGCATGCGCACGGCGCCGCTCTGGTTCGTGATCGCGGCAAGCATGGCGCTGCGGATCCATGAACCGGCATAGGTCGAGAATCGCCATCCCTTCTCCGGCCGGAATCTCGTGGCGGCCGCCATCAGCCCCACGTTCCCCTCCTGGACGAGGTCGGCGATCGGCACCCCCCGGCCCTGATAGCCACGCGCGAGGTACACGACGAGGCGAAGGTTCGCCTCCGTGAGGCGTCGACGCGCCGCCTCACCGTCGCCTATCCGGCGATCCAGTTCCTCCCGTCGCGTCACCTCGAGGTTCCCGTCGCCCTCCAGGATCGCCTGCGCAGCGACCCCCGCCTGCACCTTGCGCCCAAGCTCGCACTCCTCGTCCGCATTGAGCTGTGCCACGCGACCGATGTCGCTGAGATAGGTCGTGAACCCTTCGGTCACCGCTGAATCTCCCCGGCCCCCGGCAGGTTCGCTGCGTACTCCCCTTCGACCTCGGGGCTCGGGAGGTCCTCGTAGAAGCGGTCCTCCTCGCTCGCCGCCGGTGCCTGGTCGAACGGCCTGGCGCCCCCTTCGAACTGCGCCGTCTCCTCCGGGCGCCCGAGTTCCTCCGAGGGTTCGGCAGCGGGCGCGAGATCCTCCAGCAGGAGAACCAGCCTCTCAGCCACGGCCGACGACCAGTCCTGTGCGCGCAGTTCGTCGCGGGTGAGTTGTGCCTCGACCCAGCGGCGGCCCAGATCGGCGTCACCTGTTGTGCGGAAGGTTCGCGGCATCGCCTGGATCCTGCGGGCGGCGGCGTCGTACACCAAGCGCCCGATCACCGCCTCGGCGTTCCCGGGTGGTTCCCACGCCGCCAGGCGCGCAACGATTGTGGCGGCCTCTCCCTCGGCGACGTCGTGCAGGTCCTGTAGCGAGGCGCCACCGGCCAGCGCCGAAAAGATCCTCCGATGGATCTCTGCGTCGAACAGGCCGGGGGTCACCCAGTCGGGGACTGATCGGGGGGCGTGCACTCGCAGCAGCAGGACCTGCTCGCCGATGCTGGGATCAGCGAGTTCGGTGGCCGTGATACCCCGGGCCTCCGCACCACCAGGGTGCGCCGCTCGCCCGCGGCCGGCGAGCCGGGCGGAGCGGAATCGCCTGACGGTGTCCCGCAGGTGGTCCGATTGCAACTCGCACCTGTCGGCCACCTCCATGAGGAATTGGTCACGCACGAGTTCGCTGGGGTGCTCGTCCAGGACGGCCAGGGCGGCGTCGGCAGCGCGCACCCGACCCTGGGCGGTGGCCATGTTGGCTCGCTCCAGCACCCGCTGCAAGCGGTACCTCAGAAACTGCTCCGCTTCCTCGACGCGGCCCCGCAAATCCTCCGGATCGCTGCGGGCCAGATCGTCGGGATCGCTGCCCTCCGGCAGGTCCGCGACGTGCACATCGAGTGCGTACTTGCTCTCCCAATGGTAGATGCGCTCCGCGGCCGCGGAGCCGGCGGCATCGGCGTCGAAGGCCAGCACGATGCGCTTGGTAAAACGGCTCAGCATCTTCACGTGGTCCTCGGTGAGAGCGGTGCCGCACGTGGCGACCGCCTGCGGCACACCGGCGGCGTGAAGCCCGATGACATCGGTATAGCCCTCGCACACGATCACCTCACCTGTACGCACGATGGCGTCCTTGGCCCAGTTCAACCCGTAGAGCAGGCGGCTCTTGGCATACAGCGGCGATTCGGGAGTGTTCTTGTACTTGGGGCCGGCGGGTCCGTCGGCACCCGGGAGGATCCGACCGCCGAAGCCGGCGGGATCGCCTCTCACGTCGAAGACCGGGAACAGCACCCGGCTGCGGAAGTTGTCGATGAGATCGCCCCGGGAACTGACGACGGCGAGACCGGCCTCGGTCAGGTCGCTTCCCGAAGTCTTCGAACGCAGAGCACGGGTCAGGGCGTCCCAGCCCCCCGGCGCCCAACCCACCTTGAAAGCCCGAACCTCCTCGCCGTCCATGCCGCGGGATCTCAGGTAACCGCGGGCCGCGCCGCCATCGGGGTGATGCAGGAGGCGATCGTGGTACCACTCCACCGCCGCCGCCACCACATCGGTCAGCTTCTTGCGCCGCCCGCTCTGCGCCGCCTCGCCCTTGCTGTCGTAGCGGAGGGTGATGTTGGCCCGAGCCGCGAGCATCTCCACGCTCGCGGCGAAGTCGAGACCCTCGGTCTGGCGCACGAAGGTGATGGCATCGCCCGAGGCGCGACAACCGAAGCAGTAGTAGAGACCCTCCTCGGCGTTGACCGAGAAGGAAGGGGTCTTCTCGGTGTGAAAGGGGCAGAGCCCCTGCCAACGCCGCCCGGCCTTGCGCAGCGCCACGGTCGTGCTGATGAGTTGCACGATGTCGGTCACCTCGCGGACGCGGGCCACGTCGTCGGCGAGAATCCCCAAGCTCAGCCTCCGACCGTGCCGGAGCCGGCGTCCATGACGACCGGTGACAGTTGAGAGTCGGTCATGTTCGCAAGTTATCAGGCGCCATTTTCACCCGGGCGGGTCGCGCCGGGCCTCGGCACTCCGACGCCGCTGCCGGCGCGGTTCAGTACGCCAGCCGTTCGTCCAGATACCTCACCAGGTCGTCGATCGCCAGGCGATCCTGGGACATCGAGTCGCGTTCGCGCACCGTGACCGCTCCGTCTCCCAGCGTCTCGAAGTCCACCGTCACGCAGTACGGCGTGCCCAGTTCGTCCTGGCGGCGGTAGCGCCGGCCGATGGACTGCGTCACGTCGAAGTCCACCATCCAGTGCGGCGCCAGCTTGCCGAGGATGTCCCGTGCCCGCTCGATCAGGTGCTCCTTCTTCGAGAGCGGCAGCACGGCCACCTGGTAGGGGGCCAGACGGTGATGCAGCCGCAGCACGACGCGCGTCTCGCCGCGCACCTCCTCGGTGTCGTAGGCCGCCAGCAGGAAAGCCATCATGGCGCGGGTCGCACCTGCGGCCGGCTCGATCACATACGGCACGTAGCGCTCCCCCGAGGCCTGGTCGAAGTACTCCAGCCGCTCGCCGGAATGCTCCGCGTGGCGGCGCAGGTCGTAGTCGGTGCGGTTCGCCACCCCCTCGAGTTCTCCCCAGCCCCAGGGGTAGCGGAACTCCACGTCGGAGGTGGCGCTCGAGTAGTGGCTTCGCTCGTCGGGGCCGTGTGGGCGCAGGCGCAGCAGGTGGGAACCGATACCGAGGTCGGTGTACCAGCGCAAGCGTTCGGCGCACCAGTATTCGTACCAACTGGACGCCTCGGCGGGCGGCACGAAGAACTCCAACTCCATCTGCTCGAACTCGCGCGTGCGGAAGATGAAGTTCCCCGGCGTGATCTCGTTGCGGAACGACTTACCGACCTGAGCGATCCCGAACGGAGGGCGCAGCCGGCACGCCCGTTGCACGTTGGCGAAGTTGACGAACATGCCCTGAGCCGTCTCGGGGCGCAGGTAGACCTCCGCGCCACTGTCGACCACCGGTCCCGCGTGGGTGCGGAACATGAGGTTGAACTGGCGCGGCTCGCTCAGGGCGCCCGTCGAGGCGCACGCTGGGCAACGGTCCGGGTCGTCGAGTTGGTCCTCGCGGTGGCGGTGCCCGCATTCTCGGCACTCCACCAGCGGATCGGTGAAGCTCTCGAGGTGACCCGAGGCCTCCCAGATGGCCGGAGGCGAGAGGATGGCCGCGTCGAGGCCGACGACGTCGGGACGCATCTGCACCATGGAACGCCACCAGGCATCCTTGACGTTGCGCAGCAGCAGCACACCGACCGGCCCGTAGTCGTACGTGGAGCGGAACCCGCCGTAGATCTCCGCCGACTGGAAGATGAACCCTCGCCGCTTGCAGAGGTTGACCACGGCGTCGAGACGCTCGGCCGCCTCCGCCGACGTCTCGGCGGGCGCCGGCGTGTCGAAGGATGCTTGAACCACGCCCGCAGGCTACCGGTGGGGGTGCCGGCCTCTCGCCTTCGAAGCAGCGTCGGATGGCGCGCCGACGGCGCCGAGCAGCGGCGGCACACGGAGACGTCGTTCGGTGTGCTGCTCCAGGACTGTCACTGCCAGTCGCTCGACGGCTTCGGTGGCGGCCGAGGCGGGGCGCGCCAGTGCCGCCCCCAACCGCCCACCCAGGACTTCCCGCAGGATCGCCACGATCTCGCCGTCGACAGCCGTTGCGGTGCCCGGCCTGCAGGGACGGCAGGTCAGGCCGCCGTGGGCGATGTCGAGGGCGACGAGGGCGTCGCTGCGACCGCAGTGCACGCAGTCCTCAACGCCGGGAGCTATGCCTTCGAGCTGCGCAACCCGCCACAGGAAGGCGCCGACGGTGAGTGCTGACGGGTGCGTTCGCAGCGAGCGCAGGCCCCGCAGCAACCTGTCGTAGAGCTCGGGGTTCGGCGTGCGCTCCAGAGCCAGCCGCTCGACGACCTCCAGCATGGCCATGGCCCGCCCGAGGAGCCCCAGATCCTCCCGAAGGGCTGCCAGCTGCTCGATGCCGCCGGCGCTGTCGGCACCGGTGATGGTGTCGAGTTCCCCGCGTCCTCGCCAGAGTGCGATGTCGACGTGGCTGGCGGGCTCGAGGCGGGATCCGAAGCGGCTCCGGGTACGACGCACCCCCTTCGCCACGCCGCGGATCTTGCCGTGATCACGTCCCATCAGGACGACGATCCGGTCGGCCTCGCCCAGGCGGTACGTCCGCAGCACGACCGCCCGATCGCGGTACGGCCCGATCCAGTCAGGCGCGGTCACGGCCCTCCCCGTTCACTGTCGACCAGCGCGGGTGACCCTCCTGGAGCCGGGCGACGGCCGGAGCATGCCGAGGGGTCCTGTCCGTCGCTCACTGGTCCAGCCCACCGAAGCGGCGCTCGCGCCGCTGGTACTCGGCGACGGCCTCGAACAGGTGCCGCCGGCTGAAGTCGGGCCACAGCACGTCCAGGAAGACCAACTCGCTGTAGGCGACCTGCCACAGCATGAAGTTGGACAACCGGTACTCGCCCGACGTCCGGATGAACAGGTCTGGGTCGGGCATGTCGGAGGTGAAAAGGTACTCGCCGATGGTCTCCTCGGTGATCTCCTCAGGATGCGCGCCGGCTGCGACGATCCGGCGCACCGCCTCGGTGATCTCCGCCCGGCCGCCGTAGTTGAAGGCCACCGTGAGCGTGAGCCTGCGGTTCGCGGCGGTCAGTTCGGCTGCTGCATCCATCTCCCTCAACAGGCTCCGGGCGAGGCGCCGATCGCGTCCGCCGACGAAGCGCAGGCGAACGCCTCGCTCGTGCATCTCATCGCGCCGGGCCCGCAGCATGGAACGGTTGAAGTCCAGCAGGAAGCGCACCTCGTCGCGGGGACGGCTCCAGTTCTCCGTCGAGAAGGCAAAGACGGTCAACCATTGCACGCCGATCTCCAGCGCCCCGTCGACGGCATCGAAGAGGGCGTCGAGTCCGGCCTCGTGTCCGGCGGTGCGCGGCAGGCCACGCCGCGCCGCCCAGCGCCCGTTGCCGTCCATGACACAGGCCACGTGCGCCGGCACGGCGGAGAGATCGACTTCGGGGAGGCTCATCGGGCACCCGGCGGGCAAGTCGGCATAGCGCCCTTCATCATTGCCATTTGTAGCAGTCAGCGTCCCGCATCAGTGGTTCCTCCGACTCCCCGGCAACAGCGGCGCCGCCTCGGCCGCAACGCCTGGCTCGCTGCAGACTCCTTCGCCGCGATCTTCTTCGTCGTGCCGCGGCGGCCCGGCAGGGCCGCCCTGGCGCGCTCGCGGAGTGGGAGTGCGGAGGTTGGTACTCTCCGCGGGTGAGCCTCGCCGAGCGCAGTCTTGCCCTACTTGCCTCGATCGTGGAGTCACTGGGACTCGACGGCGAGCACCGTGCGGGCCAGGAACAGATGACCGCCGCCGTGGCAGACGCTTTCGAGAGCGGGCGGCACCTCGCGGTCGCCGCAGGCACCGGTACCGGCAAGTCGCTGGCGTACCTCATCCCCGCCGTCCTCAGCGATCGGCGGGTGGTGGTGGCGACGGCCACGAAGGCGCTACAGGACCAACTGGCGGGCAAGGAGCTCCCTCTACTTGCCGCCCAGCCCGAGACGCGCCGGCTGCGCCCCGGAGGCCGGCCCCTCCGCTGGGCCGTCCTGAAGGGGCGCTCCAACTACATCTGCCGCCAGCTCCTCGCCGAGGCCACCCGGACCGGCGTCCAGCTCACGCTCGGTGACGCAGGCATGGCACCCGGAGCGCCGGCGCCGGGTGACCGGCCGGGCGGCGCCCGCCCAGATCGGGTTCCCGGTGACGAGCCGTCGGGTCCCACGGGTGAACTCGGGCGGCTTATCGCCTGGGCCGACCGCTCCGTGACCGGCGACCGGGCCGACGTGGACTGGTCTCTGTCACACGGGCTCTGGGAACGCCTCAGCGTCAACGCCACCCAGTGCCCGGGGCGCAACCGCTGCCCGCAGGGCGGGGCCTGCTTCGCCGAGGCGGCCCGGGAGCGGGCCGAGCGGGCCGACATCGTCGTCGTGAACACGCACCTGCTGGTGCTGCACCTGCTGGGCTTCGGACTGCTGCCGGCCCACGATCTCGTGATCATCGACGAGGCTCACCAGTTCGAGGACACCGTCACGAGCATTGCCGGGGTGACGATCGGCGAACGCAAGCTGCGCACGGCCGGCGAGGAGGTCAGCGGGGTCATCCCCCGAGCGGGAGGGCAGCTGGCGAGTGCCGGCCGGCGCATCGCCGACATCCTCGACGGCTACCGGGGCAAGCGCCTGCCCGCCGATGGCCCGCCCGAACTGACCGAGGTCCTGACGCTGGCACAGAGCCGCCTGGAGACCGCCGATGCCGAGCTAAGGGCCACCGAGACGGCCGGCGACAACGACGCCGAGGCGCAGCGTCTACGGGCGCTGGGCACAGTGTCGGCGCTCAGCGGTGACGTGGCGATGCTGCTCGGGCAGCCCGTGGACACGGTGGCATTCGTGGAGGACGGACCGGGCGCGCCGGAACTGCGCCTCGCCCCCCTGGAGGTCGGCGGACTGCTCAGCGAACCTCTCTTCGGCGAGCGGACCGTGGTGATGACATCGGCGACGCTCGGGACCGCCACCGCCGGTGCCCTGGGGCTGGACTACGACGACTACCGCTACCTCGACGTGGGCAGCCCGTTCGACTACCCACGGGCGGGCCTCCTCTACTGCGCCGCCCACCTCCCGTCTCGCAACTCCCCGGACTTCGCCGGCGCTGCCATCGACGAACTGGAAGCCCTCGTCAACGCCGCCCGCGGCCGCACGCTGGCGCTCTTCACGAGCCACCGCATGCTCGAGCGGGCCGCCGAGGTCCTTCGCGGGCGCCTGCGCTGGCCACTGCTACGCCAGGGCGATCTCCCTGCACCGAGGCTGCTCGAACGCTTCGCCGCCGAGGACGCCACCTGCCTCTTCGCCACGATCGGCTTCTGGCAGGGCGTCGACGTCCCCGGTCCGGCACTCACGCTCGTCACTCTTGATCGGCTGCCGTTCCCGCGCCCGGACGATCCGCTCCTCGGCGCCCGGCGGGAGCACATCGGCGACGACGCCTTCCGACTCGTCGACCTCCGGCGGGCCTCCATGCTGCTCGCACAGGGGGCCGGTCGCTTGATCCGCACGGACTCCGACCGGGGTGTGGTGGCGGTGCTGGACCCCCGCCTCGTGACGGCCCGCTACCGTGCGGCGCTGCTGGAGGACGTGCCCCCGCTGCGCCGCACCGTGGACAGGACCGAGGTCTTGGAGTTCCTCGCCTCGCTCTGACGCCCTCCCGCGACCCCGGAGCGGCCCTTAGTCGCAGTAGCGCTCGACGGCGGCGGGGCGGTCCTGCCAGTTCGGATCCACCGAAACGTGCAACTCGAGATACGCACCCGGCGGTAGTTGCTCGCGCACCCGGGTTCCCACCTGTTTGAGCACGCTGCCGCGGTGACCGATCACGATGCGGCGCTGCGAGACTCGCTCGACGAAGATCTCGCAGCGGATGTGCGGCCACTCCCACTGCGTCACGCGGGTGGCGATCGCGTACGGCAACTCGTCACGCACGACCGCCAGTAGTTGCTCGCGCACCAGCTCCGCCACGGCCACCTCGTCGGGGATCGCGCTCACCATCCCTTCGGGGTAGTACGGAGGTCCCGGAGGCATCCGCTCGAGAAGATGCTCGACGAACACCTCGACCCCCTCACCCGTTCGCGCCGAGAGGGGGAAGTACGCCTCCGCGGGCACCTGCGACACCTTCACGAGCTGCTCCAGGATCCGCGCCGGCGCCGCGGCGTCGATCTTGTTGACCACCACCACGCCGTCGCTCGGAAGCTTGTCGGCCACGAATCGATCGCCCGGCCCGAAGCGGGCCGTCGCGTCGATGACCAGGCACGCCACGTCGACATCGAGGAGAGCATCCGCGGCGGTGGCGTTCAGTCGGGTACCCAGCGCGGTGCGCGGCTTGCCGATACCGGGCGTGTCCACGAAGACAACCTGGACGCCGGCACGGTGCAGGGCGCCCTGGGTGGCCCGTCGCGTCGTCTGCGGCTTGTCGCTGACGATCGAGACCTTCGTCCCGCACAACCGGTTCAGCAGTGTGGACTTGCCGACGTTCGGCCGCCCGACCAGCGTCACGAACCCCGACCGCAGTTCTCCCTCAGAACTCACGGAACCCAACCATCGACCCCGCCCGGACTCACGACGGGGGCCCGCTGTCGACTTCCGTGACGAGCATTCGGGCGATGCGCCGCCGCTGCACCCTCTCCACCAGGAAACGATGGCCGTTCACGTCGAGGCTCTCGCCCTCGGCGGGGACCCGCCCCAGCAAGGTGAAGATCAGCCCTCCCACCGTGCTCCAGCGCCCCGACGGCAACTCCGCCTGTAGCACCTCGGACAGATCGCTGAGGGGGACTCGCCCGCTCACCCTGAATGCCCCCTCCCCCACGTCCTCCACGAGCGCGTGCGCGACGTCGAACTCGTCGGTGATCTCACCCACCATTTCCTCGAGGAGATCCTCCAGGGTCACGAGCCCCGCGGTGCCTCCGAATTCGTCGATCAGGATCACGAGGTGGGACCGGCCGCCCTGCATCTCCCGCAACAGTTCGGCGGTGCGCTTGGTGTCGGGGACGAAACCGATTTCCCGCATCACGTCGCCGACCGGCCTGTCGTCGCCCTCATGGCGCACCGCCGCAATCAGATCGCGCACGTGCACGAGTCCCACGATGTCGTCGATCCCCTCGCCGTAGACGGGGATCCGGGTCAGACCGTTGAACAGGGCCACTTCCAAGGCCTCCGAAACGCTGAAGGATCGCTCGATCGCGACCATGTCGGTCCGAGGCACCATGACCTCGCGCGCAATGGTGTCGCCGAACGAGATGACGGACTCGATGAGGCGATGTTCTTGGACCTCGATGCTCTCGTCGGCGGCCGCCAGCTCGGCCACGGCGAGGAGTTCCTCCTCCGAGACCGCCTCCGGTTCGGTTCGCTCGCTCCGGCCGAACCGTCCGGGGACCTGCGGCAGGCCCATCAACAGCCGCAGCGGCGTGAACACCACCAGCACCCGCAGGAACGGGGCGACGAGTCGGGCGACGCGCTCGGGTCTGCGCATGGCCACGGACTTCGCTCCAACACCCGTGGCGAGGTAGAGCACGACCAGCTCGATCGCGAACGCCACGCCGAGCGCGCCGGACCCCCAGCGACGCTGAGCCAGGTACGCCACGAGGGTGGCGACGCCCAAGTGGCAGGCCAGGACCAGAGCCAGCACCACGGCGAGCATCTGCTGGCGTCGCTCGAGGAGCCAGCCGAGAGCGCTGGCGCCGGTGGGCTCCTCCTCAATCAGGACCCGCGCCTGGCTCTGGCGCAACCGGGTGAGGCTCGTCTCAGCAGCCGCCAGCACCACGGCGCAGACACTCAGAACCGCCACCGCCCCAAGAGCCAGGGCTTCCGTCATGCCTCAGCCCGGCCGACCGAACGCAGCCGGTCCGATGAGCGCAAGTTCGGAGGCTCGTTCACGCCCGGTTGTGCTGCGCCAAGAGCGCCCTGGTGCGCCGTTCCATGCGGCGGGCCTCGAGGTGCCCCGCATGGTCGTGGCCCAGGAGGTGCAACACGCCGTGCACGACGAGCAACGCCAGCTCATCGGACAGCGGGCGTCCGGCCTCGCCCGCCTGGCGGGCCGCCACCGACGGGCACACCACGACGTCACCGATCAGCAACGGAGGCCCCCCGACGTCGGTCCGGTGGTTCCCACGCCTCGACGACGCCTCCAGCGGGAATGCCAGGACATCGGTCGGATGAGGACTGCCGAGCCAGGTCCCCGCCAGCTCGGCGATCTCGGCCTCGTCGACGAACGTCAGACCCATCTCGGCGGGACACCGGACTCCTTCATCGTGGGCGGTCGCCGCGGCCAAGCGTCCCCAGCGGTCAAGATCAACAACGGTCGGCGCGTGACCCTCCGGCGCTGAGCGGCGACCAGCGCGCTCGTCGATCACGTCCACCGTCACCGGGCCGTGCGTGACGCTCCGGCGACGCTGCGGCGCCACGACGTGCTCCCCGGCCTCGGGCCCGTCGACCGCACGCCGCTGTCCCCTGTCGCAGAGCGGATCTGCAGGTGCTTCCTCGCTCACCGAGGTCGACTCCGCGCCGGCTCGTTGCCCACCTCGCTACTGGCTTTCTCGTAGGCGTTCACAATGTCGGCCACGATGGGGTGTCGGACGACGTCCCGGCTGCTCAGGTGCACGAATTGCACACCCTCGATGCCCCCCAGCAGACGCTCCAGCCCGTCGAGGCCGCAACGTCCACCGGGGACATCGGTCTGCGTGACGTCGCCGGTGACGACGGCTCGCGACTCGAACCCGATGCGGGTGAGGAACATCTTCATCTGTTCCGGGGTGGTGTTCTGCGCCTCGTCCAGGATGATGAAGCTGCGGTTCAGCGTACGGCCGCGCATGAATGCGAGCGGAGCCACCTCCACGACCTCCTGCTCCAGCAGCCGCTGCACCCCGTTCGTGTCCAGCATGTCGTGCAGGGCATCGTAAAGAGGCCTCAGGTACGGGTCCACCTTCGCGGCGAGGTCACCCGGCAGGAATCCGAGCCGCTCACCGGCCTCCACCGCCGGTCGGGTCAGGATGATGCGCTCGACCTCCCGCGCCTGCAGGGCGGCGATACCCGAAGCGACGGCCAACCAGCTCTTGCCCGTGCCCGCGGGACCGATGGCGAACGTCACAATCGCCGAGCGGATGGCATCCACGTAGGTCTTCTGCCCCCGTGATCGCGGTCGCACGGCCGCGCCACGGGCGTAGCGCAGCACCTCATCACTCAGCACCTCGCTGGGGCTCTCGTCCGCGGCCACCAAGTCGATGACGTGCACAATCGCCCGCGAGTCCACGGGGTGGCCACCGCAAAGGAGCGTGATCAGTTCCTCAAGGACCCGTGCCACGCTCCGGGCGTCGGAGCCGTTGAGGTTCACCTCATTGCCGCGGACGTGGATGTCGGTCTGCGGGAAGGCCGCCTCCAGCAGACGTAGGTGGCAGTCCGCCGGACCCAGCAGACCCGGCAGGAGGTGATTGCCGGGAATCGTGACGCGAGCCCGGCTCACGGATTGCTCAGTCGCGGGCGACAACGCCGGAATGAGTTCGTGGTGAGGTTCCCGCTTGACGTTCCGAGCGGGCGCACGCAGATGCGCCAACCATGTCGAGGTATGGCAAGCGACTAGCTCTCCTTCGGGGGCTCTTCCTCGCCGGAACTACTCGACTGCGCGGGAATCGGATCGGGATAGAGATGCTTGAGCGTTCCCGGCTCGACACGGGACTGCTCGATGAACACGTCGACATCGCTCGCCTTGAAGCGGAAGACGCGTCCGAACCGGTAAGCCGGAAGCTGCCCGATGTCGACGAAGCGATAGATCGTTCTCGTCGTGAGGCCGAGGCGTCGCGCCGTCTCCTCTGTGCTGAGCCAATCGATTTCCGACTCTACCATTTTCGTCATCCTGACAATTCCTTAATAGGTTCCAGACCCGGTGCACGCCGACGGCCGACATGCGGAAAACGGCGGGCCCGTGCAGTTCGCAACAAGTTGCCCGTAATCCTGTCTATACATACCAACAGGCAGATGTTAGCGGACCAAGCGGCACCAATGGCAACGAGCCGGGTTCGGTTGGACTCAGAGGACGGCGCTGGCCTCGTTCGACGTCGCGACGTCAAGCACGATCTTACCAAAATTGGCGTTCGATTCCATGTAGTGATGCGCCTCGGCCACGTCATCGATCGAGAATCGACGGTCGATCACCGGCCGGAGCCGCCCGATCTCGAAGAGCGGCAGAACCTCGTCCGCGAACCTCCGGCTGAGCGCGATCTTCTCCTCCAGCGGGCGTGCCCGCAGCACGGTGCCGACGAGGCGGGCACGCTTGGCCATCAGACGACGGAGGGCGACGGTTGGCTCGCCGCCGCCCAGCAGTCCCACCTGCACGACGGTGCCGCATGTGCGCAACGCCGCCAGGTTCCTGTTCAGATTCTCCCCGCCGACGATATCGAGCACGACATCTGCGCCGCGACCGGCGGTCAGGTCGCGCACCGCGTCGACGAAGTCGTCGGCGCGATAGTCCACGGCCAGATCGGCCCCGAGATCACGGCATCGGGCCGTCTTGGTCGCCGAGGCGGTTGCCACCACCGTTGCCCCCATCGCCTTGGCAATCTGGATGGCTGCCGTCCCAACGCCCGAGCCACCGCCGTGGACGACCGCTGTGCGCCCCGACGTCAGCCCTCCCTGCACGACCAGCGCATCCCAAGCGGTGATCCACACCTCGGGAATTGCCGCGGCGTCAGCAAGGGTCATTCCTTGCGGCGGCCGCATTGCCATGCGCTCGTGCACGACGACCTGCTCGGCGTAGCCCCCGCCGCTCACGAGACTCATCGCCGGGTCACCCGCGGCGAAGGCCGTGACACGGTCACCCGCTCGGACCACGCGGCCGGCGAACTCCAGACCGAGGATCTCCACCTCGGCCTGAGGGCCGGGATACCGGCCCATGCGCTGCAGGATGTCGGCTCGGTTCAGGGCCGTGGCAACCACGTCCACGAGCAACTCGTCGGGCCCGGGCACCGGCGCCGGCACCTCGGCGATCCGCAGCACCTCGGGGCCACCGTGTTCGGTCAGGACGACTGCGCGCACCCGGGGAACGCTACCTGAGCGCAGGCCCGCCCGGCGGTCCCTCCGGGTGTGGCGGCGCAGCCTGCCCGGGGCCGTCGGGCGCGCCGGGGCCGGCCCGGATCATGCGGCTGAGCATGCGGACGGCGATCAGGAGCAGGAGGCCTGCAAAGAGCCCCGTCGACACCCGAGGGGAGATGACGCCCGCCAAGAGGGCACCCCCAAAAGCGGAAGCCACGCCACCGGCACCTGTGAGCAGCGCGCCGCGCAGATCGACGTTGCCATGACTCATGTTGCGCAGCGTCCCGACCAAAGCGGTTGGCAGGATCACCATGAGTGACGTGCCCTTGGCGGTCACGTCGGCCACTTCGAACAGCAGCACGAGTGCTGGAACCACGATGATGCCGCCGCCGATACCCAAAAGGCCCGCCAGCAAGCCGACGAGGAGGCCGCAACCGGCCAGCGCGAAGCCGATCGCCGGGGTCAGCACGAGTTCGCCCGTCCCCTCGGGTGGTCCGGCCAGAAGGCGGCCTGCAGTCACACCCAGCAGAATCACGAACGCCGCTTGGAGGGTCCGGATCCGGATGCGATTCAGCAGATCGACGCCCACCAGCACGCCCAACCACGAACCCGCGAAGATAAGCAGTGCCGTCGGGATGTCGACCGAGCCGTTGAGGGCGTAGGCCGCGACCCCGGCGACCGCCAGTAGAGCCGACGTGGCGAGCGACGTGCCGTGGGCGAGCCGCTGGGGCAAACCCCCGACCATCATCAGGCCGGGCGCGATCAGGATCCCCCCGCCGACCCCGAAGAGCCCGGCGATGAACCCGGCAACGAGTCCGATTCCGGCGAGAACCCACCTCGGGCGAGCGTCGCCGCCCGAGGCCGCCCTCACCCCTGTGCGTCCGCGTCCCGGATGCTCTCTGAACTCGAGCCCTTCGGACGCCGCCCGGGGCGCGCACCGCCGGCGTACTCGAAGCCGAAACGCCCCTTGATGCAGAGATGTCCCGAGGTCACCTCGTGATCGGCCGGCGAGGTGACCCGGAAGATCTGATCATCCTGGGTGTGAAGCTCCAGATTGCAACCAACGCCGCAGTAGGGGCAGACCGTCGTGGTGACCGCCTGGGCCTCGGGATCGAAGCGGCCGGACTCGCGGAGATCGTATTCCCGGGTGAAGATCAGCGCGCCCGTTGGGCAGACCCCGATGCAGTTGCCGCAGTAGACACAGGCCGACTCGGGCAGCTCCACGTCGAACTCCGTGGAGATGCGAGCGTCGAATCCGCGACCCGCCACGGCGATGGCGAATGTGTACTGCGCCTCGGTCCCGCAGGCGTCGACGCACTTGTAGCAGAGAACGCAGCGGTCGTAGTCCCGCACGTACAACTCGTCGTGGCGCCGCACCGGCTCACTGACCCGTGCGCGGTCGGCGCCGTGGCGCTCGGGATCGGCACCGTATTCCTCGAGCCAGCGCAGGATCTCCGGCTCTGCACGAGAGAGGTTCACGGAGGAAGCGAGCAACTCCAGGACCATCCGGCGCGCCGCCCGCACCCGCTCGCTGCCCGTGCTGATACTCATGCCGTCGTCGATCCGGCGCGAGCAGGCGGGAACCAGCGTGCGGGCACCCTCCAGTTCCACGACACAGACCCGGCAGGCGTTGACGGGCGTGATTGTCGGCGCCCAGCAGATCGTCGGCACCTCAAGATCGGCGGCTCGACAGACGTCCAGGATCGTGCTGCCCTCGGGCGCCGCCCGCTCGACCCCGTCCACCTGCACCGTTACCTTGCGGCGGGGAAGCCCCACCGGCACGGGAGCGCTCATCGGCCTGCTCCGCCGGCCACCTCGGCCGGTGCGCCGGCGAGGAGTCCCAGCCGCAACGCCGACGTGACTGCCGAGGCCGCCGTATGCCCGAGCCCGCAGATGGAGGCGTCTCCCATCACGTCCGCCAGGTCGTCGAGCAGTCCGGCGTCACCCGGCAGTGCCGAACCGTTCCGCAGGCGGACGATCGTCTCGTTCTGGCGCACGGTTCCCACGCGACACGGCACACACTGCCCGCAGGACTCGTCCCGGAAGAAGGCGCTGATCCGCTCGACGATGTCGCCGATGTCCACCGCCCGGTCGAACACCGTGACGGCCCCCGAACCAAGGGTGAGGCCGGCGGTCCGGACGTCCTCGAAGGTCAGCGGCACCTCCACAGCTTCGGGAGAGACGAACATCCCCGCCGCGCCGCCCAGCAGCACCGCGCCGCCCGCCGCCGGCGCGCCGGCGAGCTCCAGCAACTCGTCGAGACACGTACCGAACGGCACCTCGTAGACGCCGGGGCGCGCCACACTGCCGGCCACCGAGAAGAGCTTCGTGCCGGGACTCTGGGCCGTTCCCACATCCCGGAAGGCCTGCGCCCCGTTGTTGAGAATCACCGGCACGTTGTGCAGTGTCTCGACGTTGTTCACCACCGTGGGTCGGCCGAACAGCCCGACATCGGTTGGGAACGGCGGCTTCGACCGGGGCTCACCGCGGTAGCCCTCCAGGGAGTTGAACAGTGCCGTCTCCTCCCCGCAGATGTACGCACCCGCACCCCGGCGGACCTCCATATCGAACCGCAGGCCGCTGCCCATCACGTCAGCGCCGAGCAGCCCGCGGTGCCGGGCCTGCTCGATGGCGTGCGCCACCCGCTCCTCGGCCTCGGGGTACTCGCCTCGGATGTAGACATAGCCCTTGGTGGCCCCGACGGTCGCAGCCGCGATCGTCATCGACTCGACGAGGGCGTAGGGGTCACCCTCCAGCAGCACCCGGTCCTTGAAGGTGCCTGGCTCGGACTCATCGGCGTTGCACACGACAAAGCGTTCCCGGCGGGCAGAAGCGGCGGCACCCCGCCATTTCACCCCTGTCGGGAAGGCGGCCCCTCCCCTACCCAGCAATCCCGAATCGGCGATCTCGCGCAGCACCGCCTCGGGGCCAATCGCGAGCGCGGTCCGCAGCGCGCGATACCCGCCGTGAGCGCGGTAGTCCTCCAAGCTGGCCGGATCCACCACCCCGATGCGCCCCGTCAGCCACGCGGGGCCGGCCGCGACGACGTGAGGCGTCGCGGCCGGCGCTCCCGCAGCGGCGAGAGCGTCGGTGACCGATCCCGAGGCCGTCCAGCGGGCCTGGTCCGCTCCCGCACGCTGCACGAAGACGGCCGGAGGCCGATCGCACCGGCCGAGGCACGGACTCCTGTGCACGCCGACCGGCTCGCCGTCGACCGAGGTGGTGTGCGCAGGACCGTCAGGGACATCAGGGGCATCGGGATGGACACGGCAGGCGATGTCGTCGCAAACGTGGACGACGGTTCCCGGACCCTCCTCAGTGCGGAGCAGAGCGTAAAACGTGACCACGCCGAAGGCCTCGGCGCGCGGCACCTCCAGACGTGTACACAGCTCGGCGAGTGCTTCGGGACTGATCCAGCCCACCCCGTCCTGGAGGGCGTGCAATGCCGGGAGCAGCAGATGGCGGCGATCGGGCTCGCGCCGGATCACCCTGGCTTCAACAGCGCCGCGGCGACCGCCCACAGCCCGGTCGAGGACCTGTACCTCCGCCGGCGTGGGCGTGCCGACCGGCGCTCTCGACTCCATCGTTCCAGCCTACGAGTCCGGCCCGGCGCCGCACGATCACGCCCGTCGACGTGGTAGAGCCGTCTCAGGTACCGCCGCCTGCCCGTATCAGGGCGCGCAGACGGGGCGGGCTGAGGTTGGATTGCGTGATCGGTATGCCCAGAGGCACCAGAGCGTCGTGCACAGCCGCGGCGAGCGCCGCGGGCGTCACGATGATGGCCCCTTCGCCGGCACCGCGGAAGCCGCCGATCAAGTCCGAGGGCGTCTCCCGGTGGACGATGCGCGGGCGCACCACGTCACCGAACGTGGGGATCATGTAGTCCAGCAGCGTTGACGTCAGCGGCTGCCCGTTCTCGTCGTAGTGGATCTCCTCGAAGAACGTCTGCCCCAGAGCCTGCGCGACCGCGCCGTGGATCTGCCCGTCCAGCAGCACGCTGTCGATCACGGTCCCGCAATCGTGCACGATGGTCAGGTCGCTCACCGTCACGACCCCGGTGGCGGGGTCGACTTCGACCACCGCGGCCGCGGCGGCAGTGGCATAGGTGGCAGCCACGTTGAGCTTGCCGCGCTCATCGGGGAAGGGACTCGTGTTGCCCGGGTCGTAGGCCACCACGACCGATAATCCCGGATCCATACCCGGCGGAAGCAGGAACGTGTGGAGATAGGCCGCCGCAGCGATCTGGCCGAACGGAATCGCCGCCTCTCCCAGGCGGAACAAGCCGTCGCTCGCCTCGATCTGATCGGCGGGGGCGTCCAGCAATCCTCCGGCGATGGCCGCCATCTTGTCGCGCACCTGCCGAGCGGCCTTGATGACCGCTCCACCACCCATCACCGCCGAGCGGCTCCCCCACGTGCCGATTCCGTACGGCAGTACCGCCGTGTCGCCGTCGCGGACCTCCACGTCGTCGGGGGTTATGCCCAGCACGTCCGCTGCCACCTTGGCAAAGATGGTCTCGTGACCCTGGCCCTGTGACTTGGTGCCGACGGCAACGTTGACCTTGCCGTCGGGCTGCACGGTCAGCATGGCCATCTCGTAACCGCCGAAGCGTCCCGCCAGGGCATGGATGTTGGGCGCCGTGGGCTCCACCATCTGGGCGATCCCCACGCCGACGAGACGATCGTCCGCCCTCGCCCGGTCACGATCTCTGCACGCCCCCTCATAGTCCGCTACCTCGAGCAACTCCGAGAGTTGATCACCGAAGCTGCCGGTGTCGAGCACGGCTCCCGTAGCAGTGACGTACGGGCGCGGCTCGTCGGGGATCATGTTCAGCCGCCGGATCGTCACGGGATCGAGGCCCAGCTTCTCGCCGATGAGGTCCAGCACGCGCTCCATCAGGAAGATTCCCTGCGGTTGGCCGTAGCCCCGATACCCGCCCATGGGGCCCTTGTTCGTGGCGACGCAGCGCATCTCGAAGGCGTAGTCCTGGAAGTCGTAACAGTTGGGCACGACACTGGTCGTCACCACCGCAGGTGCGCACCCCAGGATGTACAACTCCGGCGATCCCACGTCCACGACGAAGTTGGCGCGCAGCCCCAGCACCTTGCCGTCGTTGCGATAGGCCACCTCCACCTCGTGGGTCTGCTCGCGTGAGTGCAAACCGGCAAGGAGGTTCTCGACGCGGTCCTGTTGCCAGACGACCGGGTGGCGAACACGCATCGCCAGCACCGCCACCAGTGCCTCTTCGCGCATGAAGTGAGCCTTGTTCCCGAAACCGCCTCCCATGTCGGGCGCGACGACCCTGATCTTGGCCTCGCTCAGGCCGGTAATGTCCGAGATCACCGTGCGCAACGTGTGAGGCACCTGCGTCGACACGTACATCTCAAGGCGCCCCGTCGATGGATCGAACTCACCGAGAGCACCGTGCCCCTCCATCGGCAGGCCACTGATGCGGTGATGGGTGAACCGCTCCCGCAACACGCCGTCGGCGGCGGCGAAGGCGGCCTCGATGTCGCCGTGGCTGCCCGGCATGTACATGAACAGATTGTCGCCCCAGTCCTCGTACAGCAGCGGCGCATCGGGCTCCAACCCGGCCTCCGCGTCGGTGACCGCGGGCAGTTCCTCGTAGTCGACCACGATGAGTTCGAGAGCGTCCTCGGCGATGTACCGGCTGTCGGCGACGACGGCGGCGACCGGCTCGCCCACGAATCGCGCTTTGCCGGTGGCGAGCACCGACCAGGTGATCTGCCGCAGAGTCGGGATCATGGGGAGGTGGTGGCTGAACTCTCCGGTTTCAGCCGCGAGTTCGGCCCCGGTAAACACCCCGATCACTCCGGGCAGAGTCATGGCCCCCGAGACGTCCACGTCGCGGATTCGAGCGTGGGCCAACGGGCTCCGCAGGATGGCGATGTGCTTGAGGTCAGGTCGCTGGACGTCACCCAGAAACTCGCCCTGACCGCACAGAAGCCGGGTGTCCTCGCGACGCCGGGTTCCCGTGCCGGTCAGCGGAGGCGCCTGGGGTGGCGCGGCGACGCTCACGACTCCTCCGCGGCGACGGCCTCAAGCGCGTTGACGATGTTGACGTATCCGGTACAGCGACAGAGGTTGCCCGACATCCACTTTTCTATCCGATCCCGGCTCGGGTGCGGGTCCGTCTCGAACAACTCCAGCGCCGTCAACACCATGCCCGGCGTGCAGAAGCCGCACTGCAGGCCGTGGTGCTCCGACAGGGCCTGCTGGATCGGATGCAATGCCCCCGGAGAACCGACACCCTCGATGGTGCGCACCTCTGCCCCGCCCACCTGAACGGTGAACATGAGACACGACCGCACGCCGCAGCCGTCGACCAGCACCGTGCAGGCGCCGCAGGCGCCCTGCTCGCAACCTGCGTGAGCCCCGGTCATGGCGAGGCGGTCCCGCAGAGTGTCCAGCAGCAACTCGCGCGGTTCCACGTCGACCTCTGCGGCCTCGCCATTGAGCGAGAATCGGACAGTCGTCATGCCGTTCCACTCCTCATTCCGCTCCTCCTCGTTGCGATCGGTGCGCGTGCATTCAGCCGCGGCCACCGGAGCGGCCAGATCCTGCCCGCTCCCAGGCTCGCCGCAGGGCGTCCGCGGCGAGCACGGCCGCAAGCTCGCAGCGATAGTCCTTCGAACCGTGCACGTCGCCGGGTGGATCCGCCGCCGCCGCGACTCGTTGCCCCAGCTCTTCCGCTGCTCCGTCGACAAGGACGGACTCTCCCAGAAGGAAGTTGCCCGCCGCGCTGAGATCCACCGGGGTCGTGCCAAGACCACATCCGGCGACTCGCAGCTGCTCGCAGGTCCCGGAGTCGTCGCGGTGCAGAATGACGGCCACGCCTGCCGTGGCGAAGTCACCGTGGCGGCGGACGAACTCCGAGAATGCGCCACCGTCACCCTCGCTGTGTCCGGGCATCTCGACCGCGGTCAGCAGTTCCGACGGCTCGAGGCTGGTCGTGAAGGGGCCCGCGAACAGTTCAGCCGCGGGAATGGCCCGCTCGCCCCCGGTGCTGGTGGCAATCACGTGCCCGCCGAGCGCCACGAGCAGCGCCGGTAGCTCGGCGACGGGATCGGCGTGCGCGAGACTGCCGCCGAACGTGCCCCGGTTGCGGATTCCGACGTGGCCGATGAGCCCGGCCACTTCGGCGACGATGGGCGCCTTCTCGCGCACCAGCGGGTCGGTCTCCAGGAAGCGATGGCGACACATCGCGCCGAATCGCAACGTCCCGTTGCGGGCCTCGAAACCCGACAGAGCCCGCAGGTGGTTCACGTCCACGAGCAGCGTCGGGCGCGCCAAGCGCAGATTCATCAGCGGCACCAGGCTCTGCCCCCCGGCAAGTATCCGGGCTCCCTCGGCACTCGCGAGGCTCTCGACCGCCTCGCCAACGCTCCCGGCGGAGACGTAGTCGAAGCGTGGGGGCTTCATGCCGGCACCGCCGCCAGCGTCGCACCCGCTCGCCGATCCTCTGCCCGGTAGCGGCCCACCAGCCAGGTGTTGAACTGGGCCAGGACCGATTCCTGCCACGAGTAGCGCCCGCGCGGCGCGAAACGGGACGCCATCCCCCGCTGTACGGCCGTGTTGGTGGGCAGATCCTGGTTGTTGAACAACTCCACCCCGTGGATTGCCGCGCCGAGCAACTCCCCGAACAGCGGCACCTCCAGCGTCGACGGCGGGAACATGTAGGACATCGTCAAGGTGTGCGACGACTCGCTCACGGGCTGGACGGTGAACCAGAAAGCTGAGTCCGGCTGGAACCCCATCAGCAGGCTGGGAGGAACGTACGCGAACATCATCCGCCAGCGCTCTTCCTCGGTGAGCGCCGGGATGATCGGGAAGATCGCCTTCTGGGTCGCATTGAAACCGCCGTCCGGAATCGTCGTTCCCATGAAACCGTACATGGCGGCGTCGCCCTCCTCGAAGGGCGCGTACCAGGCGTTCCGCGACGGAGCGAAGTCGTGGATCCCGTTGTGAAGGCGGTCGGGGTGGTAGCCCTCCATGAAGTTCTCGACCATGATCTTCCAGTTGAACGGCAGGCCGCCGATGGTCTCGGGCTCCACCGTGACCATGTCCTCGACGTGGTAGTTCGCGAGTACCTCGTCAAGCTTGCCGAGCCGGGGGCCCAGCGGCGGGGCCTCCTCATCGAAATTGACGAAGATGAACCCCTTCCAGAGTTCCGTCCGCAGCCGGGGCAGGCTGATATCCGAGCGGGCGAATCCCGCTGTCTTCCCCATCTCGGGCGCACCGACGAGTCTGCCGTCGAGGTCGTACGTCCACCAGTGATAGGGGCAGCGGAACGTCCGGCAGTTGCCGGATGTCTCCGGTGGCAACTCGAGCCACTCCGACGGCGGCCGCTGCGCGGGAGCCGTCACGCACATACCCCGGTGCTGGCAGACCGAGGACATGACGTTGACATCGTCCTGCGTTCCGCGAGCGACGATCATCGGCTCCCCTGCCACAGTGATCGTATAGAAGTCACCGACGTTGGGGATCTGGTCGACGCGTCCCACACAGATCCACTCATGACCGAAGACGGCCTCCTTCTCGAACGCGAAGAAGTCGGGATCTGCGTACACCGCAGGCGGAAGGCCGACCGCGGCGGTGAAGTCCTGGGCCGACGCGTCGAGGCTCCCCAGCGGGATGGGGCAACGGCGGTGTGTCAACACGAGCACCTCCAGGTCCTTCGAACGCCTCACGTTAGTGCGCGGTACCGGGCCGGTTCCACGACGCTCTGCGACCGCTGCGAAGACTGTGGTCACGGCGCGCGAGTTACGTCATCGTGTGGATCAAAGAACCGGTGATGCCCGACAACGTCCTCGCTTCAGCGCGGATTGCGAGCGCGACCGACGTTCCGGTGGCAAGCTCGTCGTCGTGACGGCTGCGAGCAGTGGCCGACATCACCCTCGGTCGATGGGGCGAGCCGCGGGGGGCACAGGCGGCGTCGGCCAGGGTCGGGCTACCTGGAAGGCCTTGGCCACGGCGAGCACCGTCTCGTCCGCGAAGCGGCGCCCGACGATCTGGCCGCCGGTTGGCAGGCCGTCGGAGCTGAACCCCGTCGGCACCGAGATCACGGGGCAGAAGGGCATGAGGTTGAAAGGCGAGGTCATCTCCAGACCGTCGAACATGCCGTCGGATCCCGTCGTGCCGTAGTCCGAGTCTTCGACTCCCACCGCAGGCGGGACAGGAAGCGCGAGTGTCGGGCAAACGAGTACGTCGTGGTGCTCGAGCACCGGGCGAAGCCGCTCCCACTGGCGCGTTCGGATCGGTCCCACACTCTTGAGTTCGACTGCGGTGAGCCGGCGACCGTACTCCACGAGCCTGAGCAGCTCGGGATCCGTGTGATCTTCGTGGCCCGCGAGCGCGTCACCGTACAGTGAGGCGAGGGTTGCAGCCCAGTTCGCGTCCCACGCCCAGTTGATCGACGCATCCCACCCGAGCTCAACCGGCTCGACCCCGGCGCCGAGTTCCTCGAGCGTCCCCGCGAGCGCAGCCGTGTTGTCCGCGACCTCGTGGTGCACGCGGTAGTAGCCGAGGTCGAGGCTCAGGGCGACCCTCAGGCCGCGCAGGTTGATCGCCGGCTCAACCGGGCGTCCGAGCCCCGGAACCAATGACACGGGATCTCGTTCGTCAGGCCCCTCGATCACGCTGAACATGGCCACGACGTCGTCGACGTTCCGTGCAATCGGCCCGAAGTGGTACACGGGATCGAAATCGTCGGGCGTGGCGTGCATGGGGATCCGGCCGTAAGTCGGCTTGAATCCGACGACACCGCAGCAGGAGGCCGGGATGCGCACCGACCCGCCCGCGTCGGAGCCCTCGGCCAGGACCGCCATGCCGGACGCGACCGCTCCCGCAGAGCCACCCGAACTCCCGCCCGGCGTCCGCGTGGGATCCCACGGATTGCGCGACGTGCCCCACAGCGGGGTCCTCGTGAAGGAGGAGTGCGCGAGTTCTGATGTCGTCGACTTCCCGACGAGGATCGCGCCGGACGTCCGCATCCGCTCCACGATCGGAGGATCGGCCTCGGGCACCCAGTGCTCGAACGCATACGACCCGCGCGTCGTGCGGAGGTGCCGGGTCGGCGTGAAATCCTTCAGGACGTAGGGGACACCGCGCAAAGGCCCCTTTTCGCCCGGGTGCGATGTCGTCGTCGGCGTGCCCGCTGCCAGGCGCGCCGCCGAGCGTGCCCCTGTGCCGTACACGAAGCACAGCAGGTTCAGCACCGGGTTCAGCAGGTCGATGCGTTCGAGATGCGCCTCCACCACATCGACCACCGTGACCTGACCCTCATCGAGAGCCTCGGTGAGCGACGCAACCGACATGAAGCAGAGCTCGTCGGCGCGCCCCCGATCGGACACGCCCGTCAGGAGGGGCCGTGAGGGACTTCGCTGAGCATCCGGAGGCCGTCGTCTGTCACGAGGAAGTTGTCCTCGATCTTCAGCACGATGGATTCGCCGCCGACCTCGACGACCGTTTCCGGCTCCAGCGCGATCGTCGCGCCGGAGACGAGTGGCACATCCGCGCTCATGAGATCGGGCCGATAGATCGTTGGCCACTCGCACGCTCGGAGCCCGATGCCGTGGCCGACGGCGTACGGCGTACGCGGATAGCCGTGCCCGACGAGCACGGCGTTGACGGCCCCGTGGATCTCTGATGCACGCACGCCGGGACGGCAGCGGTCCTGGGCAGCGCCGTAGGCTTCCAGGAGCACTTCATAGCCTCTCACCACCTCGGGGCGGGGATCTCCGACGAACGCTGTTCGGCAGATGTCGGACGCGTAGCCCCCTTGCCCATACGCGCCGATGTCAAAGAAGAAGGCATCGCCATCTCGCAACTCTGCGCCGTTCGCGAACCAATTACCGCTCGGTTGCCGGACGTTGCACACGGAATGCGTGAGGTATTCCACGCCTTGGCGCTGCAACGACTCCATCGCCACTGCGAGGACGTCGAAATCCCGCATCCCGGGCGCAAGCGCCTCGATCGCTTCGGTTGCCGCTATCGCATTGACGCGGCTTACGGCCTCGAGCAACTCGATCTCGGCCGGATGCTTCTCGACCCGGATCTCGAACATCTCGAGTGCTATGTCCACGAATTCCACGTTCGGCAGCCGCTCCCGCAGAGCCTCGAACACCTGCCACGCGAACGTGTCCACACCGATGCGGCGGGCGCCGACGCGTTCGACCTGCTCGGCGAGCAGGCGAGCGTACACGGCCACGTGCATCGTGCTCGCCGACCATGAGGGCGCCGGAACCCAGGCGCTGACATTGGGCAGCGCCGGCAGCGGCTCGGGAACCACCTCATCGACGAACGGCACGAAGATCAGGCTCTGACCATCGCGGTTCACAAGTGTGGCGAACCACTCGTGGTTCTCCGCGATCGTCATGACGCGGTAGTCCGTCACATAGCGAATGTTGTCGAACGCCGTGAACAGCACGTGATCCAGCGTTTTGGCATCCATCAGCGACCGGGTTCGCGCCAGCCGGTAGTCGCGCAGCGAGTGCCAGTCGATTTGCGGCCAGTCGTACACGTACGGGTCTTCAGTCCAAGAGTGCGTTCGAGTACCGGGGAATGAGCCAGCGGTTGAAGTGCGTGATGGGTTGCTCCTGCCAGCACAGTTGGCCTCTGGGCGCGAAGTCCGACCGCAATCCGCGCTGTATCGACGAGACCGCGCCGAAGTCCTGCTCGTTGAAGTACTCGATGCCGAGCGCGGCAACTGCTTCGAGGTGGTGGAACCGGGGATGTTCCGGATACTCCCGGGGGTACAGTCCCGCCACTTTGATATCGAGCCGGTCGACCGCCGTTGGATTCAGGAGGAAGTAGAACGCCGAATCGGAGTTGACGCCGAAGGCCAATGTCGGCGGCACCAAGAAGAACACGGCCAACGCCCGTTCCTCTTCAGTGAGCGTGGCAATCGGCGGGAACAGCGCTTTGAAAGTCGGGTTGAATCCGAAATCGGCGTGCGTGGTCTTCCCGGCGCCGATGATCGTGGCGCCGGATGGATCGAAGTCATCGCGCATCTCGTAGCTGCCGCTTCGCGAGAACTCGCAGATCGGATGGTGCAAGCGGTCGGAGTGGTAGAACTCCACGAAGTTCTCGACCATGACCTTCCAGTTCCACGGGAGATCCGCCAGGAGCTCGGCCTCGCCGGGGACCATGTCGGAGATGTTCCAGTTCGTGATCATCGTGTCGACTGCTTCGAGCTTGGGCGCGAGCGGAGCAGCGCTCTGGTCGAAGTTGGCGAAGATGAAGTTGTTCCACACCTCGACCCGGAGGTTGGGCAGGCCGTTGTCCTCGCGCCGAAATCCCTTGGTGCGCTGCATGTCGGGCGCACCGATGAGGTCGCCCTCCAGGTTGTAGGTCCAGTAGTGGTACGGGCAGCGAAAGGCATGCCCGCAGTTGCCCGATGTCTCGGTGGGCCTGGTGTCCCACCACTTCTCGCGAGGCTTTGGAATCTGATCCGTGATCACCATGGCGCGGTGCCGGCAAACGGATGACATGACCCGGACCTGGCCGTCCTTGCCGCGCACCGCCACGAGCGGCTCGTCCGCGATGGTCGCGGTGAGGTAGTCGCCCGCATTCGGGATCTCGTTGGCCCGCCCCAGACACACCCACTCCTTCTTGAAGAGAGCGCGCTTCTCGAATTCGAAGAACTCTGGGCTCGTATAGCACTTCGCCGGCAGCATGACCGCCTCGTCGACCTCTTTGTCCGAGGCCTCCAGGTTGCTCTCGAGGATGCGGCGGACCAGCGGTGTTGTTGGGATGGCCATGTTTGAGACGCCTTCGAGAGAGGGTCCGGCTCGCTCGAAGGCGTTGCTGTCCCCCCAAGAGATTCCGGTTTCCTGTCTGCGGGCGAGAACGTAGCGCCGATGGATGTGGGGGTCAAGGTGCCGGAATGCCGGCCGCCGTCGGACAAAGGGCGAACCGGGACGGTCACGCGCCCCCGGGTGCGAAGGTGCGGCCGAGGGCTGCGGGCTGCCGCTTGCCCCGCGCGAACAGGAGCATGGCCAGGAGGGCAAGCAGGTACGGCGCCGAGATCAGCACCTGGGGTGTGATCGTGATGCCGATGGCCGGGAGCGCCAGCCGCAGCGCGTCGGCCCAGGCGAACAGGAGGCAGCCCAGAACTGTGCCCCTGATCGTCCACCCGCCGAAGATCACGGCCGCGATCGCGATGAAGCCTCGGCCGGCGGTCATGTTGGGAGTGAATGCTCCGATCACGCCGACCGAGAGGTAGGCCCCGCCCAGGCCGGCCAACGCTCCACACAGATAGATCGACTGTCGCCTCCGCTTATTGACCGGGATCCCCGTGATGGTTGACGAGTCGGGGTCCTCGCCCGCGGCGCGAATCTCGAGTCCCCAACGGCTGCGCCACAGCAACCACCAAATCAAAGGGACTAGGACGTAGAGCAGGAAGAAGGGCGGCTTCTGCTCGAAGAGCGCCTGGCCTACGAGCGGGATCTGGGCGAGAACGGGGATCGACCACGTGTCGAACTGCACAGGGTTCAGCTGGATCGATGCCAGCAAGAAACTCGTGCTGCCGAGGACGAGGATGTTGAGCGCGAGTCCCACAACGAACTGGTTGATCGTGAACCGGTGGCTCAAGAGCGCTTGGCTGATGGCCACCGCCAATCCCACGGCGATGCCGATGAGCAGCCCGAGGACCGGCGAGCCGGTCACGGAACTCCCGAGCGCCCCGCCAAAGGCGCTGCCGAGCATCATCGCTTCGACGGAGATGTTCAGTGTCCCGCCCCGTTCCGCGACCATCTCACCGAGCGCCACGAAGAGGAGAGGCGCCGCCAGCCGCGAAGCGCTGTCGAGAATGATCGTGATGTCGTGGATCATCCCGGCCCTTCGGGTCGAGTACGGGTGCGGCCACCTCGTGTCGCTCGCTCCGGGAGGGGGACCACTGAACTCACGCGCGGTCGCGAATCGCGCGCGCTTGGCGCTGACGATCCCGATAGATCATGTATAGCGAGGGCAGGGTGACGGCAATGACGATCAGAGCTTGGACGATGCCGACCAGCGCCTGATCGACGCCGGTTGCGGCGAGCAGGCCACCGCCGGCGCGCAATGCACCGTAGAGAAAGGCCACCGGGATCGCGTACAGCGGACGGAAGCCGGCGACGAGACCGACGAGCAGGCCCTCCCAGCCGTAGTTGTTAGCGAAACCGGTCCGAATGCGCATGACGTGACCGCTGAGAAGCACGCCGCCGGCGAGCCCCGCCATAGCCCCCGAGAGCAGAAGAGCGCTCCCTCCGATCATCCAGGGCCGCACGCCGAAGCAGCGTGCGGCCCGAGGGTTGAACCCGAACATTCGCAGTCGGAATCCCCAGCGCAAGCGTGCGATCGCGAACGCGGCGCCCGCGGCGACGACGATCGCTATGACGATCCCGAATTGGAGCCGGAAGCCCTCGCCCGATGCGAGGAACGGCAGCTGAGCGGCGTCGGGCAGGCGGTCCGACTGTGGGTTGAGGGCAACGAACGAGGCTGCTCCGGGCGACTCCTGGAGCAGCCACGACCGATTGACTGCGAACGAGATGATCTCGAAGGCGACGAAGTTGAGCAGGAGCGTCGTGATGACCTCGCTGATGCCTCGGCCGTACTTGAAGGCCGCGGCCACCGACGCCCAGATCGCCCCTCCGATCACGCTGGCAGCCAGGATCACGGGAATCGCTACGAATCCCGGTGCTGGCAGGGCCAGTCCCACCGCGGTGCCGAACATTGCGCCGAACGCCATCTGTCCCTCGAGGCCGATGTTGATCAGGCTGGCCCGGCCGGCGATGGAGGCTCCGACTGCGACGATGAGCAGTGGGGTCATGTGGTTGATGGTCGTCACCAGCGCCGTGGCAGAGCCGACGCTGCCCCGGATCATTGCCGAGAACACGGTCCCTGTGCTGCTGCCCGTGAACTCCAAGAAGAGCGACGCGATCAGAAGTGCCACCCCGATCGAGACGAACAGCAGGAGCGGATAGACGAGCTTGTCACCGAGGGGAACGCGGCTCGCCGTCTCCTGCCGGTCGAGCAACTCCTCCTGCCGGGACGCCGTCTCCCGGCCGGTTGGGTTGGGTTTCACGCCGCCTGGCCTCCCATCATGAGCCCGAGCCTCTCGTGATCCACGGCGGCACTGTCCATACTCCCGACGATGGTGCCGCGGTGGATCACGTCGATCCGGTCGGCCAAGGCGAGGATCTCGTCCAGTTCGGTGGAGATGAGCAGCACGGCCGTCCCGTCGCGCGCGACGTCGCTCAGCCGGGTCCACATGTCCTCGATGGCGCCGACGTCGAGACCCTGCGTGGGTTGCGCGGCGAGCAGGACATCGGGGTTTCGCGAGAGTTCGCGAGCCAGCACGACGCGCTGCTGGTTCCCGCCCGAGAGCGACCACATGGGCGCGTCCAGGCTCGCGGCGGCGATGTCGAACTGCCCGATGAGCTCGCCTGCTCGTCTGCGCAGGAGCCGGGGCATGATGACCCCGCGCCGCATCACGCGATCCAGCTGGTTCAGCACGAGGTTCTCTGCGACGGTCATGCCGAGGACGCTCCCGGACTCGCGCCGGTCCGATGGAATCACGCCGATGGTTGAGTGCCGGTCGGGGCGGCCGAGCGGGATCTCGCGTCCGGAGACCGTGACCCTGCCCGCGTCGGGAACGAGCAGGCCTGAGAGCAGTTCTACGAGCGCATCCTGTCCATTGCCCTCCACGCCGGCCACGCCAAGGATCTCGCCCCTGCGGACGCTGAGCGACAGACCCTCGAGAAGCCTGCGCCCGTCGGGACCGCGTGCGCTCACATTCTCGACCTTCAGCGCAACGGCTCGCTCGGCGTCGGTAGGCGCGGAAGAAGACTCGGCCCTGTCGGCAGGCTCGGCAGGTTCCTCGCGGGCCTTGCCTGGACCTCGCCGTTCCTGGACACCCAAGAGCCCGATTGCCGCACCCTCCGCCTCGAGCGACGCTTCGCGACCCAACATCTCGTTGGCAAGGGATGCTGCCGTCGCAGTGCCGGTCGCAATCGTGGAGATGGCGCGACCGTCTCGAAGGACCGTGACCCGATCGGTCGCGCGGAGGATCTCCTCGAGGCGATGGCTGATGAGCACGACAGCGCATCCTCTCTGGTTGACCATCCCGCGCAGCACGTCGAAGAGCACTCGCGATTCCTGGGATGTCAGGACAGAGGTTGGCTCGTCGAGGATGATCAGCCTGGGATCCTGGCGAAGACACTTGATGATCTCGACGCGCTGGCGCTGAGCGGGGCTGAGATCCTCCACGCGTGCACGGGGATCGATCGGGAGTCCGTAGCGTTCGCCGATCTCGACGACGCGCTCAATCGCCTCCGAGGACCGGATCCGACCTCGCTCTCCGAGAGCGACGTTCTCCCACACCGTCAACTCTCTGACGAGGCTGAAGTGCTGGTGGACCATCCCGATGCCCGCTTCCAGCGCAGCGATCGGGTCGCCGGGCGGGAGTTTGCTGCCGTCGAGTAGGACCTGCCCACCGTCAGGACGCACAACTCCCGACACCATCTTCATGAGTGTGGACTTTCCGGCGCCGTTCTGACCGAGCAGCCCGCGGATCTCGCCCGAGTTGACCGCGAGCGAGACGGCGTCACACGCAACGATCCGGCCGTAGACCTTCGTTGCCCTCTCGACGGTCAGCAGCGCGTTCGACTCTCGGGCGGATCCGTTGGGGGATTGGTCGGGCTCCGACCGCCCCCGCTCGTGTTGACCCGGCTCGGCCTGACCCCCCTCCGGAGTGTCTCCGCCGGGCCTTGCGGGTTCAGGCGGCAATCATCATCCCCCGCCGGCGATCGCTTCGAAATCGATCTCGCCTGCTGCGATCCGCGCTGCGGTGTCGTCGAGCACCTGCTGTTCGGAAGGACTTGCGTCGCAGATCACCGCGCCGACCCCGGCATTGTCGGCGACGCCGAACAGCCCGAGGGACTCGCCATGCGCCAGCTCGCCCGACGCCATCGACTCGAACACCTGGTCGATCCACGTCGCCGGGTTGAAGGTGATCCCCATCGCGAACTCCGCGCTCGGGTCATCACAGCGGTTCACGGATGTCGCGACCACGTTGATCCCAGCGCTGTTGCCTGCTCTGACCACGGCGCTGAGCGCGCCGCCCAGATACGGGTAGATAACGGAGCAGCCTTGGTCGATCTGCGCCTGCGCCGCCTCTTGCGCCAGCGCTGCGTTCTCGAAGTCGCCGGTGAACGTGACCCGGAGCTCATAGTCCGGGTTGTGGTCTTTGAGCCCGGCTGCCAGGTGCGCGGCGGCGTTCTTGACGAAGTCGAGTTCGGGGCCGGCGATGTCGCATGCGATCGTGTCACCCTCGCTGCGGTCGAGCAGCAGACCCACGGCAACGCCGCCAATGTAGTGCGCTTGCGCTTCGTTGGAGTCGCCCGTCGAGAAGCACGGTTCGGGCGGCGGGAACGGAGCGACCAGGAACCAGCTGATCTGGTCGAACTCGCCCGAACATGCAACCGGGATGAACCCGTCGGTGAGCTCTGCGCCCCCGCCGACGATGAAGTCAGGCCCCTGGCGGGCAAGGTTCTGAAACGCCTCCTGCGCAGCGCCGGGATTCACCTGGTCGATGACGATGACCTCCCAACCGTGGGCCTCAGCCGCCCTGATAGCGGCATCAATCTGACCCTGGTAGAACCCGCCGTCTTGGCTGTCGCCGGCCACAACGTATCCGAGAGTCAAGACTTCGGCGTCTTCCATGGGCTCTTCTTCCATGGCTTCGTCTTCCATGGCCTCATCGTCCATGGCCTCTTCTTCCATAGCCTCATCTTCGGCAACAGGCTCGTCGCCGGCAACAGGCTCGGCACCGTCATCCGTGTCGTCGCCCGAGCACGCAGCAGCCAAAAGGACTAAGACTGCGAACAACGCCACGATGGGCGTGATGATTGATCTTGACTTGGACATGTAAACCCCTCGTTGTTGCTTGCTATGCCTCGGGCATTCCCTCATGGACGTCAGCCGACTTTCCGCGGTTGATGTCGCTCAGGCCTTGCGCCGCCTCTCAGTACGCCGGTTCAGCTCGGACGGCCCTCAGATTTTGCCGAGCGCCCGGCGCCACGATGGATCCCGGACCGAGAGTTGAGCTCGGGCCAGATAATACGGGACATTTTGCGCGACATTCTTGGAGGTGTCTTTGACCATGCACTTTGCCCGAGAGGCATCCGCGCCCCCCAAGAATCGGACCGCTTGCCTAGTCGGCAGACTAGTCGGTCAAGCCTGGGTCGATCAATCAAGGTGCGGCTCTGAACTGCTCCGAACTTGCTTGCGCAATACGCCGGCCCCTCGCGGTCGGTCGGGCGAGGCTGCGAGACTCCGCTGCTGGTCGGGCTGTGGGGGTCGTGCACACCCCGGGAGTCAGGCCCCGTTCGACCAGTGTCGCTCGTACCGGGCCACGAGCCAGCGGTTGAACTGCGCCAGCGTCTCCTCCTGCCACGAGTACCGCCCACGCGGCGCGAACACCGAGCCCAGACCGATCTGCACCATCTCGTCGGCGTAGATGTCCTGCACGTTGAAGTTGTTCACTCCCTGCTCGGCTTGCTCGAACAGGTATTCGAACATCGGATCGGTCAGGGCGGACGGTTCGAAGCAGTACCCGATGTTGATCGTGATCTCCCCCGGGCCGTCGGGGCTGATGATGAAGTAGGCGATCTCGTCGGGAACGATCGCCAGCGCGAGCGTCGGCGGAATGAGCACGAACCCGCCACGCTTGCGCTGCTCGTCGGTGAGGTTGCTGAACACCGGCAGGAGGCACTTCTTGGTCGGATTGAACGAGCCGTCGATGTCGGTGAAGTGCTGGACGCGGCCGATGGCGCCGTCATCGGGGTCCCAGGGCAGGTAGTCGTTCAGGTGGCTGGGGGCGAACGTCTGGAGGGGGCCGTGCAGCCGGCTTGCGTGGTACGGGTCGTTGAAGTTCTCCATCATGACCTTCCAATTCCACTGGAGGCCCGGGAGCGTCTTCCCCTCGCGTGTGACCGTCTCGGGAAGGTCGTAGTTCTCCAGCATGGCGTCGATCTTGCGCAGCGACGGGCCGAGTGGTTGGGCACCGGGGTCGAGGTTGCAGAAGACGAAGCCCTGCCACAACTCCGTGCGGAGTCGCGGAAGTCCGTGGTCGGCCTTGTCGAATCCCACGGCCCGCTCCATGGCCGGAGCTCCCAGGAGGGAGCCGTCCAGACCGTAGGACCAGTGGTGGTACGGGCAGGTGAACCGGCGCGTGTTGCCGGCACCCTCTGCCAGCACCATGCCCCGGTGCTGGCAGACGGCCGAGATCACGCCGATCCCATCATCGGAGTCCCGCAGCAGGATCAGGGGCTCGCCGGCGATCGCGATGCACCGGAAGTCGCCCGGTTCTGGGACCTGATCGGCTCGACCGACGCAGAGCCACTCGTGGCGGAAGATGGATCGCCGCTCGAACTCGTAAAACTCCTGGGAGGTGTAGATCAGCGGCGGCAACAGGCGCGCCTCGTTGACCGCCTTGGTGGAGGCGGCGAACGAGTTGCGCAGTTCGGTCGTCAGCACGGTCATGCGCAACCCCCTGTGGTGTGTTGGCCCTCCGGCGCGGTCGGGCGCGGCTGCGCGACGCGCTCGAGGGTCACCGGCGACACGTACCTGGTCCGCGCCCAGCCCTCCTCGTAGGGGCAGATCACCCGATCCTCGAAACGCAGGCGGGCAATCCTCCATTCGCCGTACTGCTTCACGAAGTCGTTGTCGTAATGGGCGATCAGCCAGACAGCGGTCTCTCCGTCGAACAGAGTGGCCGCCTCCAGGGCGTGCCAGCGCCCTCGGGCCCCGGCGCCGTCGGGGGAGATGTTGACAACGGGGTTCGTGAGGAAATGGGCCGTGAACGGGAGCATCGACGGGTTCCCACGGAACATCTCCGTGATCTCGTCGAGACCGTCGGCCCTGAACTCCGTCAGATTCCCCCTGCCCTCCCAGACCGCGTCCGGCGCGAAGAACCCCGCGGTCACCTCTGCGTCCTTGATCACGTCGATCGCGTGGACGTAGCGGTGCATGAGCTGCTCGATGGCACGTTCGGCCTCGATGCGCCCGAGACGTCGCTCCATCCCGTCGAGCCGCCCTCGAAGATCATCCATTTGCGTGCTCCTCCGGCCCGGGCTGCCCGACCGGACTCTCGTCCCGGCCCTCAGATGAGTGCTTGGCTCTCGGCATAAGCCCGATACCTCTGGTATAGCCAACGATTCAACTGCGCCACGGTGGTCTCCTTCCAGGAGAAGGGGCCTCGAGGGGCGAACCTCGATCGGAGCCCCTTCTGCACCGACGTGTCGGCCACCACGTCCTGATCGTTGTACATCATGATCCCGTCGACGATCCAATCGATGATCTTGCCGAAGTTCCGGACGTTGGTCGCCTCCGGGGGCACGCACAGGCCCACCCGGATCGTGATCCGGTTGGCGCCACCTGGCAGTACGAGGAAATAGAAGATGTGGTCGGAGACCAGGCCGAGCGGCATCATCGGCGGGATCATCGCGAACATGACGCGATTCCTCTGCTCCTCGCTGAGGGCGGGGATGGGCGGCAGGAGGGCCTTGTGAAGGGGGTTGAATGCACCGTCGGCGCGATCGAATCCCGTTGGATGCATGATGACGTTCTCGTCGGGGCTGTGCTCCACGAACCCATGGCCGAGCGCGAAATCGTGGATCCCCTTGTGCAGGTAGGCGTTGTGGTAGGGCTCCATGAAGTTCTCGAGCATGACCTTCCAGTTCCACGGGTAGTCGGGAATATCCATGGTCGGCAGGCTCACCATCTCCGCGACGCCGTAGTTCTCCATCTCATCGGCGAGTTGGGTCAAGGTCGGAGCGAGCGGAGGAGGGTGCGGATCGAAGTGGGCGAACACGAACCCCTGCCAGAGTTCGACGGAGAGTTGCGGCAGGCAGATCTCGTCCCGGCGGAAGTTGTTGGTCCGGCCCATCTCGGGCGCATGTCGAAGGCGCCCGCGCAGGTCGTACGACCAGGAATGCAGCGGGCAGCGGAACAGCCCGGTCTCCTTGTGGCCGGCGTCCTCGGCCAGCAGATGACCCCGGTGTCGACAGACTGCTGACATCACTCGGATCGTCTCGGTGTCGTCCATCACGACGAGAAGCGGGTCGTCGTTGATGCTGATGGTGAAGTAGTCGCCCGGCGCCTTCAGGAAGTCGGCCCGTCCCACGCAGAGCCACGAGCGTGCGTAGATGGCCTCCTTCTCGAAACCGAACCACTCCTCGGAGGTGTAGTACTCCGGAGGGAAGTAGCAGCCGTCGGCGACATCGCCGACGGAGGGCTGCATCTCCTCGAAGCGCGCGGTGTTGACGAGGTGGCCGAACCGGCGCTCCGGGCTTGCCATCATGGCTCATCCTCCCTGGCGAGCGGGCGCCCACCGATTGACCTCGTGTGTGAGGCTGCGACCCCGAGGATCCGTCGGGATTGCACCGTCACAACGCGAAGTATGGTCGTCGCCCGCCTCCGGCACAATCGGGGGGCATGGGAGCCGCGGCGCCGTCATCGTGGCGGTAGCGCGGGGGAGCAGCGGTCTGCTCGCGACTTCCGCGCCGACTACCGCGGTCGCGAGACGTTCAACGCATCGAAGATCTGGCAGTTCGATGCCATTGGCGTACGATGCGTGTCGACCCGTGGTGTGATAGTGGAGTCCTCCCGCGACCCGCGGCGGTGCGCAGCGGGCGCGATACTTGATGCGCCGCTTACGGCATCGTTCCGGACAGCAAGGGGGGTGTCCATGAACTCCGGCGACACCGCGTGGATCCTGGCCTCGATCGCGCTAGTCCTGTTCATGACGCTGCCGGGCCTGGCGATGTTCTACGGCGGCCTGGTGCGTTCGAAGTCCGTTCTGTCCGTGATCATGCACTGCTTCGGCATTGCAGCCGTGGCCAGCGTGCTGTGGATGATCGTCGGCTACAGCATGTCCTTCGGCGATTCCGCCGGCGGGATGATCGGTTCGCTGTCCAAGGCGTTCCTCTGGGACGTTGGGACCGACTCCCTCAGCGGCACTATCCCCGAGATCGCCTTCGCCATGTTCCAGATGACGTTCGCGGTCATCACCCCGGCGCTGATCGTCGGCGCCTACGTGGAGCGGATCAAGTTCAAGGCGGTACTCATCTTCAGCGCTCTCTGGCTGCTGGTGGTGTACGCGCCGATCTGCCACTGGGTCTGGGGCGGTGGCTGGCTCGGCGACCGTGGCATCATGGACTTCGCCGGCGGCCTCGTCGTGCACACCAGCGCCGGGACGTCCGCGCTGGTGGTCGCCCGCCTCCTCGGCAAGCGCAAAGGGTTCCCCGACCACCTCTCGCCCCCCCACAACCCAGGCATGACCGCTGCGGGCGCGGCGATGCTCTGGGTTGGCTGGTTCGGCTTCAACGGGGGCAGCCAACTCGCCGCAGACGGTGGTGCCGGCATGGCCGTGACGGTGACACATCTCGCCGCCGCAACGGCAACCCTCGCCTGGATGGGGATCGAGTGGGTCAAGATCGGCAAACCGTCTCTGGTCGGCGCGGTCACGGGCACGATCGCGGGCCTTGCCACCGTCACCCCCGCGTCCGGCTTCGTCGGTCCGGTCGGAGGCGTCATCCTCGGGGCGGCCGGCGGGGTGGTGTGCTACTTCGCCGTCGGAGTTGTGAAGGAACGTCTGGGGATCGACGATTCGCTGGACGTCTTCGCCGTGCACGGCGTCGGCGGGATGCTGGGCACCCTTCTCGTCGCATTCCTCGCCACCGGTGCTCTCGGCGGGAGCGGCCTCTCGGTCAGCAGCGGCGACGTGGGGCCCCAGCTGGGGGTGCAGGCCCTCGGAGCGGTTGTCACGGTGGCCTGGGCCGGAGGGTTCTCGTACCTCATTGCCAAGGTCACCGCGGCAGTGACCGGCGGCCTGCGGGTCAGTGCGGATGAGGAACAGGCCGGCCTCGACATACCGGCACACGGTGAGCGAGGTTATGACTTGTAAGGACGTGGCCGATCGGCCCGAACCACCGGTTCACCGGGATACTTCGGGTCGCCGGAGGAGTGCGCGGCTAGCCTCGGGGAAGACAGGCTGGATTGCAGACACCGCGGAGAACGGGACTATCGTTCCGCTGCGGATAGCGGCGGGCACTCCCACAGTCTCCTGGCGCGGCTAGATTGTCTCAGGCCCGTGAGCGGGCGCCGCAGCGGGGAACCATGAGATCGACAGACAAGGAGCACCGATGATGGAAGTCACTTCCGAGCGACGGGGTACAGCGGTAATTGTCAATACCGAGGGACGGGTCGACGGATCCAACGCCAGCGACTTTCAGGACGCCTTGGAGGCCGCCATCGGCGCCGACGATGCTTCGGTGATACTGAACCTCGCGCACCTGGACTACATCAGCAGCGCCGGCCTGCGCATCATCCTCCTCAGCGCCAAGAACCTTCGCCAGCGCGACGTCAAGTTCTCCATCTGCTCACTGTCGCCGTCGGTTCACGAACTCTTCATCATCAGCGGTTTCGACCAGATCATCGCTATCCACAGTTCGGCAGACACAGCCTTGGCCGCACTGGAAGGCTGACCGGAGCACTCCGCCGGGACTCTGCGTACGGGCCATATAGGAGCGACCCGGCGAACGCGCTCGCCGGGGGATATCGGGAACGCGATGACCGAAGCGACTTACAAGATCCTGGTTGTCGACGATGAGGTCGACCTGGAGCCGCTCATGCTGCAGCGCATGCGGCGCGACATCCGATCCGGGCGGTACAGCTTCGTTTTCGCGCACAACGGCATCGAGGCCCTCGAGAAGCTGAACGAGGATGACACCATCGACATGGTGCTGTCCGACATCAACATGCCGCAAATGGACGGGCTGACGCTTCTGGAACAGATCCCACGCGTCGACCCCAACATCAAGTCCGTCATCGTCTCGGCCTACGGCGACATGAAGAACATCCGTACGGCCATGAACCGGGGCGCCTTCGACTTCGTCACCAAGCCCCTGGACTTCACCGATCTGCGCATCACGATCGAGCGCACGCTCGCCCACCTCACCGAGTGGCGCGCCGCTTTGGCGTCACGCGACCAATTGGTGTCGCTGCAGAAGGAACTCGATGTCGCCAACAAGATGCAGAAGTCGATCCTCCCGACGCGTTTCCCGCGCCACGACGATTACGCGGTGTTCGCCCACATGGAACCGGCCCGCAATGTCGGGGGCGACTTCTACGACGTCATAAACCTCGAGAACGATCGCATCGGGCTGTGCATCGCCGACGTGTCCGACAAGGGGGTGCCCGCGGCCCTCTTCATGATGTCCAGCCGCACGCTGTTGAAGGGTGCCTCCATCGGCTGTGACAACCCCGGCGACGTACTGCGTGAGGTCAATGAGCTCTTGCGCGAGACGAACGACACCGAGATGTTCGTAACCCTGCTCTACGGGATCTACGACCCCACGACCGGGGACTTCATCTATGCGAACGGCGGACACAACGAGCCACTCCTGATCCGACCGGACGGAAGCTCATCGTTGATCCCGCGCACGGGCGGGATCATCCTCGGCGTCGTGGCCGGCATGGACTTCGCCCACAACACGATCAACGTTGGACCGGGTGACACCCTGTTCCTCTACACCGACGGCGTGAGCGAGGCCATGAACGTCACGGCCGAGGAGTTCGGGATGGAGCGGCTCGCGGAGATCTTCGCGAGCACCCCGCCGACCGACGCGGAGGCCACGACAATGGCCGTCTTCAAGGCGGTGCACACCTTCGCCGGAGAGACACCGCAGTCCGACGACATCACCTGCCTGACCCTTCACCGCAGCGAGTCGGGAAGTTGACCGCCTACTTCTGCCTCGAGGTCGGATCGGCGGAGAACGAATCCGTCGATGATGCCCTCCGGCACATGGAGCGATCGATCGACGAGTTCGGTCACCAGGAGCACTGGCCCGAGGATCTGATCTTCAAGCTGCACCTCATCCTGGAGGAACTCGGCCTGAACGCCATGACCTATGGCGGCGCCTCGAGCGTGCGGATCATCATCTCCGAGGAGGCCGACATGGTCACCATCGAGATCTCCGACGACGGCGGCGCCTTCAATCCGCTGAACGACGCGCCCCAGCCCGACGTGAGCGCAGCACTGGAGGAGCGGTCCATCGGTGGATTGGGAATCCATCTGGTGCGCACGTTGACCAACGACCTGAGCTACCGACGAGAAGGGGGTCGGAACCATCTGACTCTGGTCACGCGGCGACCGGAATGATCGCCGCCACGCGCCGGAGTCCTCCACCGGCGCTCGGGGTTCTGGTTCTGCTCGCGCTGGTTGCGACGGGCTGCGCCGCAGAGAGCGGATCGGGCCCCCCGGCGAGTACCACCCCCACCACATCCGAGCCGGTCGCCGAGCCCACCGGCGACGCGACGTCCACGCCGGAATCCGCGGGCGTCTTCGGAGACTCCGTCCTCTTCGGCCAGTCGGCGGCGTTCAGCGGCCCGGCCGAAGAACTCGGCAAGAACATGCGGCTCGGCATCGAGGCGGCCTTCGCAGAAGCCAACCGGAACGGCGGCGTGCACGGCCGACGCCTCGATCTGGTGTCACTGGACGACTCCTACGAACCCGAAGCTGCCGTGACCAACACGCAGCAGCTCATCGACTCCGACGGGGTCTTCGGACTGATCGGCGAGGTCGGAACCCCCACGTCGCGCTCGGCCACGCCGGTCGCGGCCGCTGCCCAGGTTCCGTTCATCGCTCCGTTCACCGGCGCTGCCTTCCTGCGCGACCCCGCGTGGCGGAACATCATCAACCTCCGCTCGTCGTACAACCAGGAGACCGAGGAAATAGTCGACCGCTTGATCACCGACCGAGGTGTGGAGCGCATCGCCGTGATGTTCCAGGACGACTCCTTCGGCCGCGCCGGCTACCGCGGCGTCCTGCAGGCCCTCGAGCGGCGGGACATGGAGCCGGTGGCCATCGGGCTCTATCCCCGCAACACCACGGCTGTGCGAACCGCTCTCCTGGACCTGCGGCAAGGCGATCCCGAGGCCGTGGTGCTGGTCGGGGCCTACACGCCGGTGGCGGCACTGATCGCCTGGGCGCGCTACCTCGGCGAGGATTGGACCTTCGTCACGATCTCCTTCGTCGGCTCCAACGCGCTGGCCGAGGAGTTGGGGCCGGCCGGCGACGGCGTGTTCGTGACCCAGGTGGTGCCCTTCCCTACCGACGACTCGCTGCCCGTCGTGTCGTCGTACCTCAACGCGCTGTCGGCCCACGAACCCGGCGCCGTGCCGGGATTCGTCTCGCTGGAGGGCTATCTGGCCGGCCGCCTCGCGATCGTCGGGCTCGAGCGCTGCGGCCGCGACCTCACCCGGACCTGCTTCCTCAGCGAAATCCTGCTGGGCGATGCCGTTGACATCGACGGGTTCGAACTCTCCTTCGGCACCGACGACAACCAGGGTTCGGACGCGGTGTTCCTGACGGTTATCCGCGACGGTCGCTACGTGCCGACGGACTCGATGTGATGGCCCCACCCGAGACGATCGCCCCCGTCGCGCCGGAGGGATGCGGCCCGGAACAGGACAGCAGGCCGTGAGAGACCTCGTGGCGAGGCTGGTGGCCTTCGCCTTCCGCATCTCGACGCAGATGTACGTGGCCATCGGCGTCATCGTCGCCCTGACGATCGCCTCCATCGCGGTGAGTTGGGTCTCCTTCAACAGCATCGGCGATGCGCAGGACCGCGTCAGCGACGAGAGCCTGCCTCGGATCGTGACCGCCTTCCGGATCACCGAGTTGAGCAGTGAGTTGCTGGCGGCGGCCCCGCGCCTGACCGTCGCGGCCACGCCCGAGGAACTTGCCGCGGTCTCCGCCGAGATCGTCGAGACGCGGGCAGAGTTCCGCCGGCAGTTGGACCTCCTGGAGCAGCAGAACGTCGACGCCGCGCTCTTCGTGTCGGTCCGCTCCCGGGGCCGGCAGCTCGAGTCGAACATCGCCCTGATCGAGGTGGAGATGCCGACGTCTTTCGCGCTCACCGCGGAGATCGAGGCCCTCGCCGCGGAGTTGGCGGATATCCGCCGGAAACTCGCGGGCGTCCTTCTCCCGGTGCTCGACGAGCAGCTCTTCTACCAGATCACCGGCTACCAGGACATCGGCCAGCCCCCCGCCCCGCGCGAGGAGCACTTCTCCGAGGAGGAGTTCATTCGCTACCGGCATCTGGCGGCTCTGCAGGCCGACACGGCCATCGCCACGCAGTTGCTCTCCAGCGCGTTCGGCGTCTCGAACGCCTCACTGATCGAACCGCTCCAGGAGAGTTTCGAGTCGGTCACCGACCGCATCGAGATCAGCGCCGACGCCATCGGACTGATTGCGCAGCGAGGCTATCTGGTGTCCGTTCTGACCGACCTGTTCGACTTGGGTGTCGGTGAGCGGAGCGGCTTCGTGCTGGTCACTCGGCAGTTGAAGCTCGCCGAGACCCAACGTGAGCTGCTCGCCCAGAACCGGGCACAGGCCTTGGAGTTGGCGACCGACGTGGAGGAGTTGATTCGCACCGCGCAGGAGGACGCCGCCGCGGCCACGGACGCCTCCTCGCAGGCCATCAGCACCTCCCGGATCCTCCTGCTGGTGATCGCCGGCATCAGCGTCGTCGTGGGCCTCTCGATCATCCTGGGGTTCGTCAGCCGCGTCCTGCTGCGCCGGCTCAACCAACTCTCGGCTCGCATGCGCCGGATGGCCGACGGGGACCTGGAGGCCGAGGTCGTCATCAGCGGCCGCGACGAGGTGTCGGAGATGGCCGCGGCGCTCGAGGTCTTCCGGCGCCATGCCCTGGAAGTCCAGCGGCTCAACCTGGTGGAGAAGCTGGCCGAGGAACTCGGCGAGAAGAACACGCAGCTGGAGGACGTGCTGAACGAGTTGCACCGCGCCCAGGACCAGATCGTCATGCGAGAGAAACTGGCGGCGCTGGGTGAGGTCACCGCCGGCGTCGCACACGAGATCCGCAACCCGCTCAACTTCGTGAAGAACTTCTCCGAGGTCTCCGCGGAACTGATCGAGGAGCTGCGCGAGGTGCTCGAAGAGGCCGAGGCGGAACTGACCGACGATCAGCGGGAGCTGATCCTGGAGATCGCCGCGGACCTCACCGACAACCTTGAGCGCATCCGCACCCACGGCAACCGCGCCAACCGCATCGTCCACGACATGCTGATGATGAGCCGTGCGACGGGCGAGTGGCGCCGCGCCGACCTCAACGGGCTCATCGAGGAGCACGCCAAGCTGGCATTCCACAGCGCGCGGGCGGTCGACCCGGACTTCCAGTTGAACCTGGAGTTCGACTTGGATCCCGACGTTGGCGAGCTCGAAGTCCTTCCTCAGGACCTCGGCAGGGTCTTCATCAACATGGTCGGCAACAGTTGCCACGCCACCGATGAGAAGCGCAGGGAACTGCTCGAGGCCGGCGAGGGCGGGTCCTACATGCCCACGGTGCGGGCGACGAGCCGGAAACTCGCCGACAGCATCGAGATCAGGATCCACGACAACGGCAAGGGCATCCCGCCCGACGTGGTTGAAAAGATCTTCAACCCGTTCTTCACCACGAAGGCCACCGACCAGGGAACCGGGCTGGGTCTGGCGATCACGAGCGACATCATTCGGGAGCACGGCGGCTCGATCCAGGTGAACTCCACCCCCGGGGAGTCCACGGAGATGGTGCTCACCCTTCCCCTGGAGCGCACCGCGGGCGCCACCGAGGATCCGGCGACGCCCGGTTCAACCGAGGCCTGACCGCCGCCCGACGGCAAACCCTCAGCCGCCGAGTGGCTCGATGCGTACCGCTGTGGCCTTGAATCCGGCGGTGCCGGAGAGCGGATCCCAGTCGTCGGGTACCAACAGGTTCGTGTCCACCTGGTCGGGGAAGTGGAGAGTCAGAAAGGCCAGACCCTCGACAAGATCAGCGTCGACGTGCACCGGGGCCTCCACGGCGCCGCGGCGGGACACCACCCTGACCAACTCACCCTCGGCGATACCGAGGCGCCGGGCATCGGCCGCGCACACGTCCAACTCCTCGCGGCGTCGCAGTGGCGAATCGAACGACCCCGACTGAACCCCCGTATTGAATGAGTCGAGGCGCCGTCCGGTCGTCAGGCGGATGGGGTACTCCTCGTCGAGACCATCGAGAGGTGGTTCCCACTGCACCGGTTGGAACGCCACCCGGGGACCCTCGAAGGGATCGGCCCAGAGCCGGCCGTGCAGGAACTGCGTTCCCGGATGGCCGTCATCGGGGCAGGGCCAGCGAATCCCACCCAACGCCTCGAGCCGCCGGTAGCTCATGCCTGCGTGCATGGACGAGAGCGAGCGCAACTCATCCCAGATCGCTTCCGCATCGGGCTCGCCCCAGTCGTGCCCCATCTCACGCGCCAGGGAGAAGACGATGTCGAGGTCGTCTCGTGCGTCTCCTGGAGGCGACACCGCCGGGCGCACGAGTTGCACGCGCCGCTCGCTGGAAGTCACAGTGCCGGTCGTCTCTGCGAAGCTCGCCGCGGCGGGAAGCACCACGTCGGCCATCTGCGCTGTGGTGGTGGCGAAGATGTCCTGGACCACCAGGAATTCCAGATCGGCGAGCAGGCGGCGGGCGTGCGCCGCGTCCGCCTCGGAGTCCGCCGGGTTCTCGCCCACGACATAGAGCGAGCGCAGGCGCCGGTCCTCCATCGCCTCGAACATCTCCGACAGGTGCCAACCGACCTGCGGAGGCACCGTCGCACCCCAGGCCGCTTCGAAACGCCGCCGCTCGGCATCGTCGGTGAGGTCGGCGAATCCGGGCAGACGGTGCGGCAGCGCGCCCATGTCCCCGCCGCCCTGCACGTTGTTCTGGCCCCGCAGTGGCGACAGACCCGAGCCGTAACGTCCGACGTGGCCGCACAGCAGAGCCAGGTTGATGAGCGCGAACACGTTGTCGGCGGCGTTGTGGTGCTCGGTGATGCCCAGCGTCCAGCAGAGCTGGGCCCGCTCGGCGGTTGCGTAGGTGTGGGCCAACTCGACGATGGCGTCGGCGGGCACTCCGGTGATGGACGCCGCCACGTCCGGTGTGTAGGACTCCACGCTCGCCGCGTAGCGATCGAAGTTGGCGGTGGCGTGTCCGATGAAGTACTCGTTGTGCAACCCGGCGGCGATGATCTCTCGTGCCATCGCATTCGCCAGGGCGATGTCGGACCCCACGTCGACCCCCAACCAGAGGTCGGCGAAACTCGCCGATGCGCTGCGCCTCGGGTCGACCACCACCAGCTTCGCGCCGTTGCGCCGGCCACGCAGCATGCGGTGGAACATGATCGGATGGGCGTTGCGGGCGTTGGAGCCCCACAGCACGATCAGGTCGGTGTGCTCGAGTTCCTCGTACGAACTCGTCCCTCCCCCGACTCCGAAGACCGTCGCCAGACCGACGACGCTGGGGGCATGTCAAGTGCGATTACAGCTGTCGATGTTGTTGGAGCCGATGACGGTGCGGGCGAACTTCTGGAGTGCGTAGTTCAGCTCGTTCGTGGCCTTGGAACAACTGAAGGCGCCAAAGCTCTCCGCTCCGTGACGCCGCAGCGACTGCTGAAAGCCACCCGCTGCGGTGGCGAGAGCCTCAGCCCAACTCGCCGGGCGCAGATCGCCGCCGCCGTCACGAACCAGGGGCTCGGTGAGGCGTTGGAGCATGGCGCGATACCTACTCGCCGCTCTCGGCGCCGGCGACGGCCGGCACCTCCACGCCGGGTCGGTAGTAAACGAAGAGCTCCTCGATGACCTCGCGGAGGCCGGCGGTGTCCGCACCCTTGCTCAGGTCCAGCGTGATGACGTTGGAGTTGATGTGCATACCGTCGATCGAGCCACGGGCGAACAACCGGCGCGCCAGTTCATCGGGGGGACGGACGCGGTTGGCCGGCGGCGGGCCCTCGTAGTACTCATGCCCCATGCCGGTGAGAGATCGGTTGATCTCGAAACGCACCACGCCGGGACGCGGCGACGGCCTCTCGATGACGGTCACAGGCTGTCCCACGGGTTCTCATGCTAGCGGCGCTCCAGAAGGCGGAGTTGGTCGTCGAGGCCAGTGCCCGCCGCCGGCCCCGAGGGCAGGTGTCGCATGAACGCCCAGGAGCGCCGGTGGATCGCTGAGGGACCCCAGGCGGCCAGTGCGGCGCGGTGCCGGGGGCAGGGGTAGCCCTTGTTCCGATCGAAGTCGTAGACCGGATAGTCGGCGGCCTTGCGCACCATCCTGCGGTCTCGCCAGACCTTGGCGAGAATCGACGCCGCCGCCAGCGACACGCAGCGGGCGTCGCCCGCGACGACAGTGCGCACGGGTCCGTCGAAGCCCCCGGCTGGTGCGGTCGGTGACCCGGGCGCCGGTGACACGAAGTCCCAACGGCCGTCCAGCAGCACGCTGTCGGGACGGACTGCCAGAGACTCCAGGGCGCGCGCCGCGGCGAGGCGCTGCGCCGCAGACATGCCGAGTTCGTCACATTCCGCCGCGCTGGCACCTCCGACCCCCCAGCCCTCACAGGACTCCGCCACGAGATCGAACAGCCGCTCGCGTTGTGCCGGACGCAGCTGCTTCGAGTCGCGCACGCCCGCGGCAAACGCGTCGTGACTCCCTCCGGCGCGCAACGCCACCGCCGCCACGACGAGCGGACCGGCCCAGGCGCCCCGCCCGACCTCGTCGAGACCGACCACCACCCCGGCTCCGCCATCCCACAACTCCTGCTCCCGGACGAGATCCGGCCGGTCCGGTCCGGAGCGGCCGGATCTGGAGATGGCGACGCCGGCGGGCATCGGGGCCGGCACGGTCCTCAGCCGGCTCTCTCGGATGCGCACGGCCCGGCGACGGCCGGCTCAGCTCGAACCATGGGGCGACTGTACGCGCGGTCCGGGCTCAGGGACGAAGCAGTGTCTCGCCAACGAGTTCGCGCGTGCTCCAGGTGGTTGCGAGCGCGGTTGCGCTGATCCGCGGGGACGGTGGCGCGGTCCGGCCGGGTTCACCGTCAGTGCCGGCGCCCGCGAGGACGGCGGACCAGGACTCGACCCGGCTGGTGGGAGGGACGATCTCCCAGAGCAGCGCAGGCGCTGCGCCGTGCCAGCGGACCGCGAACGACATGACACCCCATTGCGTCCCGAGGCGATGCACCTCTATGGGCGGACGCTCGGTCCCGAGGTCCACGGCCGCCCCGATCCCGCCCAGAAGGTCCAGATTTCCGTCGTGTTCGGTCACGAGGAGATCTCGCAGGGCGAGCAGGTATGCCCCCCGGTAAACAGGGTCGTCGCCGCCGCGACCTGAGGCCCAGCCGCCGGTCGGGCCGGCGCCCGCCGCCATCGCCCCGACAGCGGCCACTCCCCCACCGAAGCGCTCGGTGATCTGCGCTGCCTCTCGACATGCGAGGCGGGCGAGACCCTCGGGGTTCCGCGATGCCCGCACCGAGACCACCTCTGCGGCGCGCTGGGGGAATCCCGCGATGGCCAGAGCCGCAGCCAGCAGGGCCCGCTCGTCCGGGGAGAACCGCCCGTCGGGGCCTTGGGCCGCTTCCGCCCCGACGTCGAGGGCCAGCAGGCGACGAACGGCCGCCGCAGCCACGGCTGCGACACGGCCGCTCTCCAAGCCGTCGACGCGAAGACCAACGGCGGCATGCGCGTCCCAGCCGCGTCCCACCTGTCCCAAGGTGGGAACGCTCGCCGGCCCCGGCGGTCCGGCGTCGGTGGCGTGCAGCGGGAGCAGTACCCGTAGCGCGGTTCTGTGCGCGACCGGCCAGGTCATCGTGACCTCGGCCCGGCCCTGGCGGCTGCGCGCCCGGCGAGAATCCTCGCGACGCGCTCCCCTGGCCTGCGGAGCCGCCTCGGACGGACTCGTCGCTGCAGCAGTGTTGGCGGACGCGCGCGCCTCCGCCGGCGGGCGCTCCCACCACAACACCGGCGATCCGTTCGCCAGAACGCCGGCTGCGTCTACCTGCACCCGCCACAGCCCACCGGACCGCCAGAAGTCACCCGGCTGCAACGTGAGGGTCACGGCCACAGCGACCGACGTGTCGTTCCGCACCTCCACGACGCCGAGCGCACCCGCACCGGCGGTCGGAGCCAGGCAGGCGTAGGCCAACTGCGAGACGTCGCCGTCACCGGTGCGCAGCACGGTTTCCAGACCGACGGGCGCCGCCCCGTCGACTCCAACGGCTCGCTGGCGCAACTTCGACTCGACGCCGGGGACGAAGCGGCGCGTGCCGGTGAGCACCTCCCAGCCGAGCGACCAGCCGTTCGGGCCGGTGACGATCCGCCCCGCCGCATCGACCGCCATTGCCCCACTCCGGCCGACGGCACCCAGCACGGTCCACGGCGACCCAGGTGAACCGTCCCGAGGATCCTCCGGCGGCACCGGCTGATGGGCACCGGCTTGACGACCCACTGCTCCTACCTGCCGAAGCGCAGCGCCGGCAGCGAACCGCCGGCGAGTATCGCTTCGCCTCGCCGGCACACGGCCACCCCTACCGGAAGCGTTCCGACTCGGGGCGCAGGCTCCGCCCCAGCAGGTTCCCGTACGCCTCCTGCGGGTCGCGCCCGCCGTCGAGCACCGCGCACAACTCGGAGGTGATCGGCATATCCAAGCGATGTTCCGCTGCCAACTCCAGGACGACCCGGGCGGTCTTCACCCCCTCCGCCACCTGCTGCATGGCGTCGGTGATCTCGTGGAGGCTCCGACCTCGCCCCAGCTCAACGCCGACGTGGTGGTTGCGGCTCTGGGGGCTGAGACACGTGGCCAGCAGGTCGCCCAGTCCGGCGAGGCCGGCGAACGTTGCGGGTTCTCCACCCATGGCGACACCGAGGCGGGTGAGCTCCGCGAGGCCACGCGTGATCAGCGCCGCCCGGCTGTTGTCGGCCAGACCCAGCCCCTCGGCCATACCCACGGCAAGGGCCACCACGTTCTTCAGTGCGCCGCCCAACTCGCAGCCCACCACGTCGTGGCCGACGTAGACCCGGAAGTGCTCGCGCGCGAACACCGGCCGGAGCCGCTCGGCCGCGGCCACGTCGCTCATGGCCAGAACTGTCGCGGCAGGCGAGCCGGCGAGCACCTCCCGTGCCAGGTTCGGGCCGGTGAGAACGCCGACCGGGTGCCCGGGTGCGAGTTCCTCGACGATCTCCGACATCCGGCGGTGCGAACCCTGCTCGAGGCCCTTGCTCAAGCTCACAACCGGCACCTCCGGGTCGAGATGCGGAACCACCGCCGCCAGCACGCGGCGGAACACGTGCGACGGCACCGCCATGGCCACGATTCCGGCACCAGCAACCGTCCCCGCCAGATCGTGGCCGGCCTCCAATGAGGGCGCGAGAGCAAACCCCGGCAGGTACTGCTCGTTCGTGGCTCGGGCGTTGATCTCCTCCGCGGTCTCCCGGCGCCGACACCACAGCCGCGTGGGCACGTTGGCCGCCACCAGCGACGCCATCGTGGTCCCCCACGAGCCGGCACCAACTACCGTCACGCGCTGCACCGGCGCGACAGTACCGCCCGCGCCCGCCGACATCGAAACGACCCTCGCGCCGGGGTGTCTCAGAAGATCACGCCATCGGCCCGCAGGGCCGCGACGTCCGCGCCGGGCAGTCCCTCGATGATCTCGGTGGTGTCCCGACCGGGCTCGGGGGCATGGGGCTCCCACGCAGCGGGTGTTCCGGAAAACCGCACCGGGGGTCGGCTCTGGCGCATCCGCCCCGCCACCGGGTGAACGCTGTCCACGAAGAACTCCCGGTGAGCCAGCTGCGCGTGGTCCGGGAGGTCGGGAACCGCGATGGCAGGGCTGTGGGGCACGTCGCACGCCTCGAGGCGGTCGCTCGCCTCTTTCACCGGCAAGGCCGCGAGGCGGCCGCGAATCTCCCGCCACACCTGCCGCGCCAGCCCGCGGTTGTGATGCCGTCCCGCCATCGACGCCAACCGCTCGTCGGCCTCGACATCCAAGGCGCGGCACAGGCCGGCGTACTGGTCGTCGGTCAGCGCAACGATGTACATCCATCCGTCGGCACAGGCCATCGGTTTGACGTGAGCGCCCGGGTCGGAGCGCTGCGGCCCGTCGTAATCGAGCAGGGTCTCCCGCCCGGCGGCGTCCACCCAGAGGAACGACGCCGACACCTCGAGCATGGCGACCTCCACATGCTGGCCGCCCGCTCCCCGCTCCCGCGCCAGCAGTGCCGCGGTGGCAGCCTGCACGGCGTGCAGGGCGGTGAGCTTGTCCGACACGGTGTGACGGAGGTTGTGCGGCTCGCCCGTCTCGACATCCGCTTCGAGGGCGGCGATACCCGAGGCCGCCTGGATGATGCCGTCGTAGGCGGGTCGATCCGCGTACGGCCCTGTTGGCCCGAAACCGGTGACCGACACGACGATCACGTCGGGATTGACGGCCCGCAGGTGCTCGTACGACACGCCGAGGCGTTCCGCCACGCCGGGCCGGAAGTTACAGAAGACGATGTCGGCGCCTGCCGCTAGCTCGAGCACGATGCCGCGGCCCGCCTCGGTACCGATGTCCACGGTTGCGGCCCGCTTGGAGCGGTTGGTCATCTGGTAGATGCCCGAGACTCCTCCGACGGCCGGTCCGACGTGGCGCAGCACGTCGCCGGCACCCGGCGGTTCGATCTTGATCACGTCGGCCCCCTGCTCCGCGAGGATGCCTGCCGCGAGAGGCGCGGCGAGAGCGGTCGCGAGATCCAACACCCGAACACCCCCCAGCGGCGGGGCATCGGTCGCCGGCCGGCGCCGGTCGGCCGAACGCCACGGGCGTGCCCGCACCTCGCCGGCCGACGAGGGTGATTCTCCGACCATGACGACAATCCTTCCCTGAGTGAAGATCCGAGCCTAGGACGATGCGATTCGATCACCCCCGGCCGAGGCGTCACCGGTCGCCTCAAAGTCCGCTACCCAGAGGCCGCCCGGGGCGGGTCGTTAGACTTCCCCCGGTGAACGACGCGGCTGTACTCGTGCCCGTCAAGGCGTTCGGCGAGGCCAAGTTACGCCTTGGGTCGGTCCTCTCGGCGGCCCAGCGCAGTGATCTGGCCCGCCGCATGGCCTCCCACGTGGTGCGTGCTGCGGCACCCCTGCCGGTGACCGTCGTGTGCGACGACGCCGGCGTGGCCCGCTGGGCCGAGGCCGTCGGAGCCGAAGTGGTCTGGTGTCCCGGGACCGGCCTGAACGGCGCCGTCACTCGCGGCGTCGCCGCCCTCGCGGAGCGCGGCGTCGGAGAGGTGGTCGTCGCTCACGGTGACCTGCCGGGTGCCCGTGGCTTCGCCCACCTGACCGCCGGAGGCGGCGTGACAGCGGTTCCGGATCGGCGCGCCGACGGCACGAACGTGCTTTGCGTGCCGGCCGGAGCCGGCTTCGGCTTCTCCTACGGCGCGGGATCGTTCCGGCGGCACTGTGCCGAGGCCGGGCGACTGGGTTTGTCGCTACGCATCCGCCGCGACCCCGACTTGACGTGGGATGTGGATGTTCCCGAGGACCTGGAACGGTTGCCGCCGCACTTCCAGGAGGCGACCTCCGGAGGCGCCACCTTGGACGGTTCGATCGCTGAGATCCTGCAGCGGCTCGTGTCCGATCCGCTCGCCGCGGGCACAGGCGGGACGGCGTGAGCCGCGGCCTTCCCACGCCGGCGAGCGCCCTGTCGGTCTCGGCGCATCCCGACGACACCGAGTTCGGCTGTGGCGCCACGCTGGCCCGCTGGGCAACGGCCGGCTGCGTCGTGCACCTCGCAGTCTGCACCGACGGCTCCAAGGGCTCGTGGGATCCGCAGACCGACATCGCCGAGTTGGTGGTACGGCGCCAAGCCGAGCAGCGTGAGGCGGCCCGGCACCTCGGCGCCACCGGCGAGGTGGTGTTCTTGGGTTACACCGACGGCGAGTTGGAGGCCCATCTGGGAGCGCGGGCACTGCTGGCATCGTGGATCCGCCGGCTGCGCCCCGCGGTGGTCTTGGGCCACGACCCCTGGAAGCGCTACCGGATTCACCCGGATCACCGCCAAGCGGGCCTGCTGGTGACCGAGGCCATCGTCGCCGCCCGCGACCCGCACTTCTTCCCCGAACAGAACCTCCCGGCGCACCGTCCCGAGCACCTGCTGCTGTTCGAGGCGGACGCCCCCGACCACTACGAGGACGCCGAGGGTTGGGCCGCCTCCAAGATCGCCGCTCTCGAAGCCCATGAGAGCCAGTTCCGCTCCACGATGGGGGTCACCGCAGACGACGACGGGTCACAACTCGGTGCCTTCCGGCAGCGGATCCACCGCGAACTCAGAGAGGCCGGAGAGCCCGCCGGTCTGGCGACCGCCGAGGCGTTCAAGCTGCTGAGCAACCTTTGAGAGCCGTCCCGGCGGCGGCAGCGCCGGGGGTCAGGAGACGAGAGCGGCGCTCCCGGCGGTGCCTGGAATCCCCGTCAACCCGAGACTCTGACCCGACGGCCGCTCGCCACCCGCGGCATCCAGTCGAAGAAGCGCCACGCCAGGAGCGCGCCGGCCACCCCCCAGGCGGCCAGGATGGCGAGATCGCTACCCTGCCAGGCGGGCGCCGGCACCGCCGGGTGGAAGGCTGCCGAGAAGGCCCGGCCGAAGTGCTTGAGCGGCAGCACATCACCCAGGATCCGCAGCCAGGCGGGCGGGTCCTGGGCAGGCACGAAGATGTCGGACACGAACGCCATCGGCAGGATGACAGCGTTGGCCACCGCCGGGGCGGTGTTGCCGCTCGGCGCCAGCGCGGCCAGCGCCAGACCGAGGCCGGCGAAGGCCGCCGTGCCCACGCCGAACGACACGATCGCCGCCGGGATCTTCGCCGCAGCGATGCCGACATCGAAGAACAGCACGCCCACCAGCATCATGATCAGCGTCCCGAGCAGGGCGATCCACACCGACGAGGCGAGCGATCCGCCCAGGAACGCAGATGGCGGCAGGGGTGTGCCCCTGATCCGTTTCAGGAGCCCGAATTGGCGCTGGAATGCAAGCGTGATGCCTACGTTGGCCAGGGCGGCATTGGCCGCCGTGAAGGCCGCCAGGCCCGGCGTGTAGAACTGCGCCGCCGGGATCAGACCGAAACCCACGTCTATCTCCCAAGTGAACAGCGAGCCGAACAGCACGAGCATGATCAGGGGCAGACCGAGGGTGAAGAAGGACGCCACCGGGTTGCGCCAGAAGGTGCGGTTCTGGCTGCGCATGCTCGTCCAGGTCAGGCGCCCCCAGGACGGCCAGGCGCCGGCCTCTGCGCTCGCCACGGCACCGCGGCTAGCCCCCATGGTCCCCATCCCGGTCGGTCCTGATGAGCTGCAGGTAGGCGTCCTCCAAGCTCGGCGGGCTCACAGTCAAGTCCGTTAGTTCGATCCCCCGCGCGACCGCCCAACCCGCCAACTCCGCCAGCAGGCCGGTGGGACGATCCGTGCTCACGACGGCTTGGCCCTCGTCCACCTCAACCACCGCGGCCACGGGCGCCGGAAGATCGGCCTGCTCTGTGCCGGCTGGAAGCCGGAAGCGAACCGTCGATTCCCCTTCGCCCAGGAGTTGTGACGGCGGGGCGCAGGCCACGATCCGCCCGTCCAGCAGCACCGCCACCCGGTCGGCCAGGTATTCGGCCTCCTCCATATAGTGGGTGGTCAGGATGATCGTCCGGCCGAGGCTGCGCAGACCTTTGATCATCTCCCAGGCCGCCCGGCGCGCCTCGGGGTCGAAGCCGGTCGTGGGCTCGTCGAGGAAGAGCAGGTCAGGGTCGCCGATGAGCCCCAGCGCCATGTCGATACGCCGCTGCTGGCCTCCGGACAGCGTCTTGAGCCGGGCGTTCGCCTTCCCCGCCAGGCCCACCATGTCGATCACCTCGTCGCGGTCGCGGGGACGCCGATAAGCCGCTCCGAAGGTGTCCAGCGCCTCGGCCACGGTGACCTCAGAGGTGTCCACAGTGGACTCCTGCAGGACGATCCCGATCCGGTCCCGGAACTCCCTGCCGGACCTGGCGGGATCGAAACCGAGCACCGAGATCTCGCCGGAATCCGCTGTGCGGTGCCCCTCCAGAATCTCCACGGTGGTGGACTTGCCGGCACCGTTCGGGCCCAGCAGGGCGAACACCTCACCGACGGGCACCTCGAAGGAGATACCTCGCACCGCCTCGACGGCGCCGTAACTCTTGGTCAGCCCACGCACGCTAACGGCGGGGGCAAGGTAGGCGGATTCGCTCAACTCAACGCCTCAACGCAAGCACAAGAGGACCGGCCATAGCTACTCCGATCACGCCCTCAGGCTACTGGCCTGCGCCGACACCACGAGGTCCGGCAGCGCCGCTCTCGACCGCCTCTCGAGCACGCGGCGAGCGCCTGCCGTGGCCCCCGGCGCTAGCGGCGGCGCTTGCGGGCGCCGGCTCGCTGCTCGGCCTGCTGCTCCAGCAGCGTCATGACCCCCGGGAAGCCGGGGATCCGACCGAGGCGCCGGGAGAGGAACATCAGGCTCAGGGTCGTGAACGCCACGTACAGCGGCCAGTTGATGAGGTAGCGGAAGAGGACGTACTCATCAGGGTCCGTGACACCCAGGAACCAGATGTCGAAGCCGGCCGCCAGCCCCATCAGCACGCCGAACACCACGACGATGCGGTCGACGGCCGAGCGGAAGGCCTCGTGTGACCACATCGGGGCCGGAAGACCCAGGCTCCGCGCCACAAGGTCCACGGCGGGGTTGCGGTTCAGCGGCACCGACAGCACGAGCCCCGCGGCGATGGCGAACTTGTAGCCGATGCCGATCCCGAAGTACACGTCGTCGTTGCCGGTGATGATGCCCACCACGCCTCGCACGATGATGCATACCGTGACGAGCGGGAGGAGTTTGCCGACACCGACCCCGTTGCGGACGCGCAGGACGCCCGAGAGCACCGAGACGACCGTGATGGCGCCGATCGCCGGTGCCAGACCGCTGAAACGGAAGAGGACGACGAAAGCGATGACCGCCAGCAGCGTGTCGTAGCCCACCCACCAGGGGGGTACGAACGCGTCTTCGGCGGCGTTCTCGCCCTCCACCCACTCGCCGGCAGCCGGTTCGACCGCGGGACTCTCGGGCTCGGGTGTGCCGGTCGGCACCGATTCGCCGGTCGTCACCTGGCTGCGCCTCGCTCGGCCGGACGGGCGGTCTCGTGCGCCGGCACCTCAGCGGCCAAGAGCCGTCCAGGCCGCCAGCACGTCGACATCGCCGAAGACCTCGACGTCGTCGGGCTGGATCCGGCGCCAGAGGACCAGGTCGAGTTGCTCGCCGGTGCCCCGCACCGCCACATCGCCGCGGGCATGGATCCGCTCGGCCACAACGCGACCTTCGAAGATCTGGCAAAGCCACTCGCCATCACCGTCGGTACGGTGCAGGTGCAGCGTGCCCTCCGGTAGCGGGTCTTTGGTGAGTCCGACCTGGAAGGGAAGGAGGACATCCACCAGTTCGTCGACGCCGTCGGCTGCGAGATCGCTGTCCAGCGGACCGGGCTCGCCAACGGCGTTCTCGACGTCCCAGCGATGGATGAGGCTCTCGTGCGCCAGGCGCTTGTGCCAGAACGCTCCGGTGTTGATACCCGCCCAGCCCCACACCTCCGCGGCCGGGTCGACGTCCTGCAGAGCATCGAGCACCCTGGCGTGAGCTCCGGCGTACCAGTCGATCACGGCGTCGCCCGCCGGCGGTCGGGCCGCATCATCCCGGTTCAGCATTGTCGCCGACCCCTGCTCGATGTGTTCGCTGACCCAGTTGTAGACCCACCCCAGGTGACCAACCAGCTTCTGCAGGCTCCAGCGGGGACAGCTCGGAACGGGGGCATCCAGATCAGCTGTCGCGGCAACCGCACTGACCGCGGCACCCTCGCGCTCCGTGGCGGCGATATAGGCGTCGGTGTCGAGACTCATGGTCCCAGTCTCGCCCACCAAGACAACTCCCGCACACCACCCGGGCCGCCACCGATCAACGAGGCGGGGACGCCGGGGGACGGCGCCGGCGCGATTTCGCCAGACGCGCCGCCGACGGCCACCGGCGGCCCCGCCGGACATGCGCGACCGGCTGCGACTGGACATTGTGGCTATAGGGTTCCTCTGGCGCAAAGGTGCGCCTGAACCGAGGAGGACCACAATGATCAGAGACTTCGCACTCGACCTCGATGCTCTGCGCGGCTTCCTGCACATCCTGAGCGTGACGGTCTGGGTCGGCGGGCAGATCGTTGTCGCAGGGCTCATCCCCCTGTTCCGCAAAGTCGACCGGAGCGCCGGCCCCGTCCCCGACGGCGAGATGAGCGTCACCCAGCAGGCGGCTCGCCGCTTCGGCCGCATCTCATGGCCATTCTTCGCCCTTGCCATCATCACCGGCCTCTGGAGCATCGGGGAAATCGCGGCGAACGACGAGTGGAGCGCCAGCACTGGCACCTGGCAAACGCTCTTCTTCGTGAAGATGGCCCTGGTGGCCGCTTCGGGAGTGGGCGCCTGGCTGCACACCCGCGCGCAGCGCGCTCCGGAGCGGGCGCTGTTCGCCAGCCTCGCGTCGCTGTCGGCTCTGGCCGCCCTTCTCATCGCCGCGGGCTTCAACTAGATCGCCGGCTAGAGACCGGCCGCTGAGCGGCGCACTCAGTCTGCGGGGGAGCTCCCTGGGCTTGCCACGTGCCGGCATATCCACGCCCACATGGCAACCGCACTCGCGGCGCCGGCGTTGATCGAGCGCGTTGAGCCGAACTGACTGATCCGCCGCAGCGAGGCGCACGCCTCGACCGCGGTGGCCGACAGCCCGGGCCCTTCCTGGCCGAACAGCAACACGCAGCGCTCGGGCAGGTGATGCCGCTCGAGCGCCAGCGACCCCGGCAGGTTGTCGATACCCACCAGCGGCAGATCCTCCGCCTCGGCCCAGCGCAACAGTGAGTCGATGTCGGGGTGATGGACGACGTGCTGGTAGCGGTCGGTCACCATCGCTCCACGGCGATTCCACCGCCGCCGCCCCACGATGTGCACCGCCCGGGCTCCGAAGGCGTTCGCATTTCGCACAACCGATCCGATGTTGAAGTCATGCTCCCAGTTCTCCACCGCCACATCGAACGGGTGCCGCTTCGTGTCCAGGTCCTCCACGATCGCGTCCTGGCGCCAGTAGCGGTAGCGGTCCACGACATTGCGCCGGTCGCCGGCGGCCAGCAGTTCGGGATCCAGGCGCGGATCGTCGGGCCATGGCTCGGGGTGCGGACCCATGCCGACAGGCGGCTCGTCGCGGCGATCCGGCAGCCGAGTGCTCACAGTGAGGGCACCACCACGCATGCCACCACCCAGTACTGGCCGCCCATGGCAACGATCACGTTCAGGTGCCACACCTCGTGATACCCGAACCGTCCGGGCCACGGATTCGGGCGGCGCAGGCCCAGAGCCAGTGCACCCAGGCCGTAGATGGCGCAGCCGACGAGCACGACGATCGTCCCGAGCACTCCGAGCCCGCGCAGGATCTGGCAGATGGCGATCAGCGACGCGCCGCCCGTGGCCATGAAGAGCGTCGTCATCAGCCGGAAGGGAGGGTGCAGCAGGAGCCAGCGCACCGCTATCCCGAGGGCGCACAGCACGACGGCGGCACCGACCAGCCAGGTCCGCGGCCAACCGGGAACGCCGAGGCCCATGATCGCCCCGTAGCTGCCGGCGATCAGGACAAAGATCGCGGTGTGGTCCCAACGGCGCATCTGCAGCCAGCCCTCGTCGCTCCAGCGCCGCAGGTGGAAGGCGGCGCTGACGGCGAACATCATCACCACGCTGGTTGCATAGAGCGCCACAACGGCCCGGGCGCCGGCGCCCGGCGTCGTGGCCACCAGCCAGGCGCCGCCCGCCACCGCAGGCGGGAGCATGGCGGCGTGCAGCCGTCCCCGCCAGCTGGGCGGATCCAGGGAACTCTGTCTGTATGGATCCTCCGAGATGTCCGGTAGCCCTTCTGGATCCGCCGGACGGCGATCAAGCCTCCATATCGACGCGGCACGGCGCCACAGCAGCGACAGCGACCCCGGCTCCCGCTCGGGCCGCCCGTCGGGAGCGGCGCCACGGTGCAAGCGAGCGGCTGCGCGGGACATTCGCTATTGGAACCGCAGGAATACCCCCGAACGGGGCTTCGGATGGAAGTAGGTGGACTTCGGCGGCATGATCTGTTGGGCGTCGGCGACGGCCATGATCGTCTCCACGGTGACGGGGTGCAGCACGAAGCCAACACCGCCCGACACCTCGCAGCGGCGCGCCACCTGTGCCGCACCGAGCACGCCCGAGATGTACTCGATGTTCCGCGTGTGCTCCGGATCTTCGATCCCGAAGACCGGGGCCAGCACCCGCGCCTGCAACCAGGCCGCGTCGATGCCATCCACGCCGCCCGCCGGGGTGAAGCGGAACCAGCGCCCGTGGAGATAGACCCCGAAGACACCCGCCCGACGGGGCTCGGCCTCAGTGACCCCCACGGGCTCCAGCGACCCGAGTCGCCGCAGCGCCGCCTCGATCGTGGCGCCGTCAGTGCCGGCGACCGGCGTCGCTCGACGGTGGAACACGAGCAGCCGCAGTTCGTCGTGCGGGAAGAGGCACGCAAGGATGGCGTCGCTCGAGAAAACCTCCCCCGACCTTGGCCCGTCCTCGTCGGCGGCCATGGGGTGGGGCCCGCCGGCGGCGCCGAGGGGTTCGTCGGCACCTGCCACGGGCATTCCCGGCGGCGACACCCCGAGGGTCGTGAGGATGATGTCGCTGGGGAGGAACCCTCCTGCGGCACTGGACGCCCTCCGCTGGCGGCGAGCCCGCTCGCTCACAACCAAGCCGGCCCCAAGACGGTGATGCCCGTCGGTCACGTACAGGTTCTGCCCCTGAAGATCCTCGTTCAGGACCTGCAGGAAGGAGGGATCGGTCACCTCCCAGACCCGCTGGGCGACCCCGTTCGCATCGGCGAAGTCCAACAGGGGTTCCTGGGTGGCCTCGACCTCGTCAAGCAGCGCGCCGATACGGGGAGTTCCACGGAACGTAAGGCCCACAGGGCTGGACTGTGCACTGGTGAGCGCCAGGAACTCGCTCAGCAACTCCTCTCGATCAGCGTGAGTGCGCTCATGCGGTCGGATTTGCCCGCGCCGGTAGGCCTCCAGCGGCACCACCCCGACGACGCCTCGCTGGCGAGACCCGTAGCCGACGATCCGGTAGACGTAGACCGCCGGTCCGGGCCGGGACTCGAAGGCGTCGAGGCGCAGCAGCCGGATCAGCGCCATCTGGTTGAGGACAGCCAGTTCCGCGGGACTGAGGGCATAGCCGACGTCCTCCGGTGACCTCGTGGCGTGCATGTAGCTGTCGGGCTGTTCGAGGAGCAGAGCGCGCCTCTCCTCCACACCGAGCCCGTCGTAGGCCGGCGAGACGACCCTCTCCGCCCATCCCTGGCGGACGACGCTGGCCGCGAACGGCAGCAGCACCGGGGGGCCGTCCCGCGATGGCTCCGGTACCGGTTCTCGTTCGGCCATCAGAGCGCCGCCTCGCTGCCGCCCGCTTCTGCGGACTCGCCTTCGGTGCTCGCCCCGATGCCGTCCGGAGCCGCCTCAGCCGACGGCACCGGACGGACCTCCACGTGGTAGACGTGCGGCAGTGACGCGATCTCGTCGCCGACGAGAGGAGTCATGATTCCCGAGACATCCATCGTGGCGACCGCCGCCGTCGCATCCCGGAACACCCTGTTCTCCATACCCGCCACGTTGAGGTCGTGGCGACGGAAAACGCCCAGAACGGCCGCGAGGACACCGACACGATCCTCGTGTCGCACCACGATCACGTGACTGCCCACGCGTCCGGTCTCGAGGTTCACGCAGTTGACGATGCGCCCCGCCGCGTAGGCCCTCACAACCTTGACGATGGCGGAGGCCACCGCCTCCTGCGCCTGCTCGGTGGAAGCACCGATATGAGGTGTCGCGATCACGTTGGGGTGCTGGACCAAACGTGAGGCGAAAGTCGCCGTCGCTCCGCCCGGTTCGTCGTCGAACACATCCAAGCCCGCGCGGATTCCCTTGGTGTCCATAGCCGCGATGAGCGCCTCGCTGTCCACAAGGCCGGCACGGGCGGTGTTCAACAGGATGGCACCCGAGGGCATGGCCGCCAGCACGGCCGCGTCCACCACCTGCTCGGTGCCCGATACGTGCAGGCTGAGCACATCGCAGATCGCCGCCATGTCAGCGATGCTGTCGTGGAGGGTGATGTTCCACTCCTCGATGCGCTGGTGTGTCTCGAGATCCCGGCCGGGGCGGCGCACCGCGTGGAGACGCATCCCGAAGCCGGCCGCCCGGTGGGCAACCGCCATGCCGATCCGACCCAGCCCGACGATGCCCAGAGAGCGGCTCTTGAGACCGCGTGCACGGCTGTACCGGGGTTTGTCCCAGTTGCCGTGGCGCAGGTCAGCGGCGGCATCGGCGATGTGGCGATCGAGCGCGATCATCAGCCCCATCGTCAGCTCCGCAACGGCCACCGCGTTGCGCCCGGGCGTGTTGCAGACATAGATCCCCCGGGCCGAGGCGGCGGCGACGTCGATGTTGTTGAACCCGGCGCCGGCGCGCACGATGAGCGACAACGTCGCCGACGCCGCGACGGCCTCGGCGGTGACCGTCGTGCTGCGCACGACCAGCACGTCGATGTCCACGGCGGCAAGCAGCGCACCGAGCTCGGCCGCTTCGACCTGCGGCTTCTCGATGCACTCGAAGCCGCGGGCGCGCAGCTTGGCGACGGCGCGGGGATGGCACGAGTCGGCGAACAGGATTCTGATGGTTACACCGCCTGGCGAATCGGCGTCACGGCAGCGGTCACCGACGGCGAAATCGTGCTCATGTCCCCCATGATGGCATCCGGGCGCTCCAGGTGGAAAGCATGCCGATGTCGCCACCGGCCTCTCCCCCACCACGGCACGACCGCTGATCGCATAAGCCCCCGGTACATTGCGCCCGGCGCGGCGGCGCGCCACAGCGAGGAGTGAGCCGATGAACGTCATCATGATCGTGGCCGACACGGTGGTCACCGACTATCTGGGCGTCCACGGCGGGCACGTCCACACGCCCAACCTCGATCGCCTGGCCGCAGAGTCGGTGGACTTCCTGTCCGCGCAGGCCGCCTCCTTCCCGACGGTGCCGGCCCGTGCCGACTACCTCACCGGGCAGTACGCGCTCACCGACATCGGCTGGGGACCGCTCCCCCGAAACGTCCAGACGCTGCCGGAATACCTGGCCGCGGCGGGGATCACCTGCTGCGGCGTGGTGGACACACCGTTCTACAAGGTGAAGGGCTACAACTACGACCGCGGCTTTCGCTGGTTCGCCGATATTCCGGTCCAGGATGTGGCGCGACTGTCGGCCGATCCACGGGTGCAGAGCAACACCCCGCTGGTGCGCGCGCCCTGGCTCACCGAGCACGACCACTGCGCGCCGGTCACGTTCACCGAGGCCGAGAAGCACCTCGACGTGCTGGTGCAGGCCAGCAAGCCGTTCTTCCTGTACGTGGACACCTGGGATCCTCACGAGCCCTGGGACGCGCCTCGCTGGTACACCGAGCGCTACCTGCCCGGCTACGACGGCCGGGTGGTGAACCCCGCCTACACGACATTCGAGAACCTGCCGCAGTTCGACCGCACCGTCGAGGACGTGGAAATCGCCCGCGCCTGCTACAGCGGCAAGCTCGAGATGGTGGACCGCTGGCTCGGCCGATTCCTGGACACCGTCGACGCCCTGGGCCTGCGGGACGACACGGCGGTGGTATTCACCACCGACCACGGCTTCTGCTTCGGCGAGCACGAGTTGTTCGGCAAGATGATCGCCGACCGATCCAGGAATGATCCCGGGCTGCGCAGGTGGCTGCGCTCGCCCCTGTGGCGCGACATCGTCAACGTGCCACTGTTCGTGCGACTGCCCGGCAATGCGCCGCGCTCCGACGACAGGCTGGTATCGGCGGTGGACCTGGCCCCCACGATCACCGACCTCTTCGGCCTCGAGACGCCGGAGCAGTTCCTGGGCCAATCCCTGCTACCGCTGGTGACATCTCCGCACGGGCCGGGCCGGGAGGTGGCCATCTCCGCCATGCCGTTGGCCAACGCCGGCACCGACCTCGTCTCGGTCGTGGACGACGTCACCCGGCAGGTCCGGGAATGGCAGCCCATCACGGTCACGACGGACGACTGGACGATGCTGTGGTCGGTTCGCGACGAGCCCTGCGAGCTGTACGACCGCCGGAGCGACCGCAACCAGACGACGAACGTGGCCGCCGACCATCCCAACGATGTCGAGCACCTGCACGTCCTGATGATCCGCGAACTGGAGAAGGCGGGCGCCTCCGCGCACCATGTCGACGCCCGCCGCTGAGTCCACCGACGTCACGATGCGGTCCGCCGGCAACCCTCCCGACGATCCGGAGATCACCGCCCGCGACAACGTGTCTGCGGGTTCCCCCGGGGACTTCCTGGCCGTCGTCGAGCCCTCTGACTGCGGGAAGATCACGATCCTGAACCTGCTGGCGGGCTTGCCGTCGGCGACGTCGAGCAGGATCGAGCGCCGAAGAATCGATTCCTACATCCAGCGGAATGGCAGGGTGGGCGAATCGCCGCGTTGATCCGCTTTCTCCCAGCTCACCCCCGCACAGCGCGGGGCCTACGCCATCGCTCCCTCCGTCGCTGGTGGAGCACTGAAGCACCTTTCCAGCCACGCCACGAACTTCTGCGCGGTGGGCTCCGAGACATCCAGATGCCCCGCCCGGATCGCGAGACCCATCGGGTGCGGCCGTTCCTGTGCCGCCAGCCACGCGTGGACCTTCGCTCGTGTCACCTTCCTTGGCGCGAACCTACGTTGTTCCGCGGGAATATCTTCGATGTAGCTCTCCGCCCTCGGCCAGTTTGCATCGTCGTGGGGGATCATCTTCCGGAAGAAGTCTTCGAGTTCTCCAGGGGAACGGTTGTCGGGCATCAGCCAGACCCCAACCCGGATCTCCCCTTCGATGATCGTTCCATCGCGATCCGATTCCCGCGGAACTTCAAATCCGGCATGCGAAATCCGAGTTGCGAGACTCTGCCACCGTCCCACGGGATTGCTATTCGCATCCACCACAATGCCCATCGCACGAAGGTCCGGTTCCTGCAGATGCGCCTCTATGGATCGGAGCAATTCCCCGACGCTCCCCTTCTTCTCGGTGCGGAAGCTCTGCACCAACCCAGATGGCTCGCAGAGCCTTCGGACGACCTGCTCGTCATCACGACCTTCGACCAGCAGAAGGTTTCCCGCCGAAGCCTCCAGCGATGGCACGCTAGCGGACCTCTATCCGCTGTTCAGCGACTGTCTTGAGCAGTTCCTCGTCATACTCAACAGCCCGAAGCTCCTTCCCGCGACGTTCGAGCCGCACGAGCCGCCCCTCGACATCGTTCAGTGCAGCGGCAGCACGAGCGAACCCGCCGACGCAGTCCCAACTGTGCGTCGTCGCCACTACCTGGACGTTGTTGCGAGCGGCAGTCTGCAGGATCATCCGCCAGTAGTCCTCCTGGACTCCGTGATGTATCCCGTTCTCCGCCTCGTCGATCACGAGGAAGCCATCTCGACAATTCGCCAGAGCCAAAGCTGCGGCAAACATCCGCACCGCGCCGTCGCCGAGGCTCCTAAGGGGAACCGGACCGCGTTGGCCGTGCAACTTGACGATTGCCCTAGAGCCTCGGGATGGCCCTCGCGGACTGCCTACGAAGGCGACGCGCTCAATACCCTGCCCATGGACAAGTTTCAGGGCCTCAATGGCGAGATCCTCGTCAGGAGTGAGCGCCACGTTCTCCCAATACTCCAGCATTGCATTGTTCCCGGCTGCTGCAGGTCCCACTGACTCACATCTGATTGGTGGAGGAAGATCTTCGGAGTTGCGCACGCCTTGAGGCCCGCGCATCCGCGAGCGTCTGGCCCTGCGATGTAGGAAGCGATCTTCAGCAATCGGCAGAGGGATGGAAGCGGCGGCGTCCCCGACGGCGATCCTCAGAACAAGCGCATCAGGATCGCCCGATAGTTCATAGAATGGCTTGCGTTCTTCGTCGGTTAACTCAGATGCCGTGCACAACTCCAACGTAAGCAGCTGGTCGAGGCTGCGGGACCCTATCGAGATGGCCCCACCGGCGTGCGCTCGACGCCCGCGGAAGAGCGCGGTGTAATCAGGAATGCCCACTGGATGCCGGTCTTCGTCCGTAACAGAGAAGAACTCGCCTCGCTCCTCAAGGATCTCGTCACACACCGACGGATCCGAGCGGGCCGCGTAGATGCGGACGGCCTCAAGGACTGTCGTCTTGCCGACGCCGTTCCGCCCGGCGACAAGAGTGACCCGGCCCAGCCTGCCGATCGTCAGGTGCTCGATTCCCCTGAAGCCAGAGATCGACAGATCGGGAAGACGTAATTCTCGCCCGGAGAACTCGCTATCCACGGGCCTACTCCTTCAACGCCAAGCTCACTCTGGACGCGATGCTACCCGCGTGAGCCCGGTCGCCATGTCAGCTATTGAACCGCTGGCCAAGCAACCAGGGTGGTTTCGCCCCTGGGAGGCTGCCGAATAGTCGACAACAGCCACCGCCGGATCTGTTCGACCAAGAATTCCGGCGTTCGCCTGAATGAGGAAGAACTAGGCGGCTTCACTACTCAAGTGTCGTCCTAGCCCTCCGCCCAGGGGGGTGCTCCGGCGGGGCGGCTGCCGGGCTCGTCGGCGAACGCCTCCGCCTCGACGGCCAGTAGGCGGTCGAACCAGGCCCGAACCTCCTTGCGGCGAGTCCGGTCGACGGCGAGGTTCACGAGTTCGTGCGGATCCTCGTGCAGGTCGTACAACTCGTGCTCCTGGTCATCGAAGGCGGCGTCGATGTCGAAGAGCTTCGGGCCCGCCGGAGGCCGGGCCGACGTGGTGCTGCTGCCGCCGATGCCGTAGTAGCGGCAGTACTTGAAGCGGCCGTCGAAGATGCCCCGGCTGGCGTAACGCGTGTTCAGTAGGCCGTCGTACCAGGCCCAATCCTGCGCGAACAGGATCTCGTCACGCCCCCCGCCGGCCGGGTCCGACAGCAGCGGGACGAGACTCCCGCCGGGCAACCCGGCGTCGGAGATGTCAACGCCGGCGAGTTCGGCAACGGTGACGGTCAGATCCACGTGGCTGGTGAGCGCATCGCTGCGAGTCCCCGGCGAGGTCAGCCCGGGAGCGGCGACGTACAGCGGGATGTGCATCGTCTCCTCATAGTTCCACGGCCCCTTCGAGCGCAGGGCGTGCGAGCCGCACTGGTCGCCGTGGTCGGACGTGAAGACCACGACGGTCTCCTGCGCTGCTCCGGTGGCGTCGATGGCGTCGAGGATGAGCCCCACACTGACATCGCTCATCTCGTGGAGCTTCACGTAGTAGTCCAGTTGCCGTAGCCAGCGGCGCTTGTCGGACCGATCGAGGTAGCCGCCGTTGCGAGACATCTCGTGGATGAAGCGACGGTGTACGTCGGGCTTCGTGTGCAGGTCGTCGTCGAAGTTGACCGGCAGCTCGTCGAAGCGCTCGGGATAGTCGAGCGCGAACGGCGGGAGGGCATCGGCACGACCCCAGCCCAGTGCCTCGTAGCGGCCACGCACGCGCTCGTAGTGCTCGGGGTTGGCCTCCTGGTACCAGGGCTGATCGATCGGGAACCACATGATGTCGTGCGGGTTGACGAGCCCCACGAACATGAACCAGGGCCGCTGCTCGCCGGCGCGGTCGCGTATCCACTGTGCGGCGGAGGCGGCGATCGGTTCGTCGAACTCCACGCCACTGCCTGCCTGGCCCCAGAACGCCTGGTCGTTGCCCTCCCAATCACCGAACCCGAAGGACTCCATCTCGGGGTAGGGGCCCATCGATAGGTGCCACTTGCCCTTGTAGCAGGTGTCGTAACCCTCCCGCCGCAGCATCTTGCCGAGGGTGTCGACGCCGGTGTCCAGCCAGCCGTTGGCCGGTCCACGGGTGTTCTCCTTGATGCCGTGGGCGGGCATGTACTGCCCGGTGACGAGCGTCGCGCGCGACGGCGAGCAGGGCGATGTGTGCGTGTAGTGGCGATCGAACTCCAGGCCACCCTCCAGCAGGCGCCGGCGGGCGGGCAGGTCCAGGTCGTCGGGCAGCCAACCCCGGTGACGCTCCTGGTCGGTGAGGATGAAGCAGATGTTGGGGCGCCGCGGGCCGCTTCCGTTGCCGCTCACGCCAACTCGCCCAGGACTGCTCCCACGGCACCGATGGCCGTCTCGATGTCGCCTGCGGAGACGTCGAGGTGCGTGACCGCCCGTACCCGCTCCTCGACCCGGCTCATGCGTACATCGTGCTCGGCGACACGCTTGACGAACTCCGCAGCCCGTAGACCGGTCGACGACACGTCGATCCATACCATGTTGGTCTCGACGGGCTCGGTGCCGAGCCCCAGACCCGATATCCCCTCGGCGAGTCGGGCCGCGTTGGCGTGGTCGTCGGCAAGGCGGTCGATGTGGTGGTCGAGGGCGTGGAGACATCCCGCCGCCGCGATCCCGGCCTGCCGCATGGCACCCCCGCAGCGGTGCTTGTGCACCCGCGCAGCCTCGATGAAATCGCGGCCACCGACGAGGACGGCTCCCATCGGTGCGCCGAGACCCTTGGTGAAGTCCACCCAGATGGAGTCGGTGGGTTCGCCCCAGTCGCCCGGCGCGGTTCCCGACGCCACCGTGGCGTTGAAGAGGCGGGCACCGTCGGTGTGTACCGGCACTCCCGTCTCGTGCGCCACGTCGGCCACCGCCCGGTATTGGGGCAGCGACCACACGGTCCCGCCGCCGAAGTTGTGGGTCTGCTCGAGGCAGACCAGGCGCGGCCAGGGCCGGTAGACATTGCCCGGCGCCAGGGCCTCGGCCAGCACCTCGGGACCGAAACGCCCCCGGTCGCCCGCCAGCAGATCGGTGATCACGCCCGAATAGGCGGCCGCGCCGCCCGTCTCGGAGCGCACGATGTGGCTATCGACAGACGTCACGATGGCGTCCCCCGGCGAGGTGTGCGTCGCCACGGCCACCAGGTTGCACATCGTGCCGGTGGGGAGGAAGAGCCCAGCTTCGTGGCACAGCATCTCCGCCACGCGGTCACACAGGCGGTTCACGGTGGGATCAGTGCCCTGCTGCTCGTCGCCCACCTCGGCGCCGGCGATGGCGCGGCGCATGGCTGCGGTGGGTTTCGTCTGCGTGTCGCTGTACAGGTCGACCGCCGGGGGCGAGGGCACGGGGGGACTCTAACCGGCGAGAGGCACGTCGGTGCCCGGCGTCTCGACCTCCCTGACCGGGGCGAGGATGGCCGTGTAGCCTCCGAATCGAGGGGTTCGTCGCGGCGTGCCAGGACCGCAGGAACACCCGGAATCGCCCCCAGGATCCCAGGAGACGCCATGAACGACGAGCGACCGCCCGAGAGCGAGTCCGGCGGCCGCGGGGTTGCCGCGCTGATCGTGCCCTTCTACGCCTCGGCAGATCGTTCCCAGCGGCAACTGCTCGGCGTACTCCAGTTGGGGGCCGCCGCGTTCGCTCTGTGGATCCTGTCGCTGTACTTCGCGTGGGACGACCAGACCGGCGCGCTCGTCGGCGACACGGCGAACCTCTGGTTCAACTGCATCATGCTGAGCGGGCTGGCCATGACTCTCTTCTGCGTGTGGCGGCCGCGCCACCGCACAGCCGGAGCGGTCGCCTTCGTCGGCCTCACGATCGGCATGTTCTACGTCATCGCCGAGAACACCTTCGGGATGTTCACCTACCACGACGCTCGACCCGCCGCCGGCTTCTGGCTGGGCCTTGCCTCCTACGTCGTCCAACTCGCGGCCGCCGGCTACGCCGGGTTCCTCGTCAGCGACGAATGCTGTCGCGGGCGCCGGCCCGACGGGCGCCCGCGGAGTCCCTGGCTGGTGCTGGGTCTCGGCATCCTCAGCATCGGCTGGATCGTGGCACGCTTTCTCCCGGACTTCGCCATCACTGTGGAGCGCAGGCCCATCGGCGAGTCCGGGAACACGCTGAGCGAGGCGCTGGCACCGGAGATCTTCCATCGGGGCCTGGTGGCGCGCCTCGATGGCGCCGAGTTCATCCCCGAACTGACCGGCTGGGTGATTTTCGCTCTGGTGGCACCGCTGACCGCCTGGGTGCTGCGCCGCCAACTCACAGCCGCCCTGCTCAGCGGCTTCCTGATCTATTTCGTCGCCGACCTCGCGGCTGCGCTGGCGGTCAACTACGGACGCGACTACAGCGAGGACCTCGAGAACGGCCTGCGGATCACCGTCGACTGGGGGCTCGGAAGCGGGTTCCAGGCACTGCTGGCCACCACGGCACTGTTCGCGATCGTCATCGCCGCGATCTATCTCACCGGGTCCGAACATCCCGCCGCGACGGCTGCATCACCTTCGGCGGAGTCCTGAACGGCTCCAACCGGTAGCGTCGCTCCTCGTGAGTGCTCCCGCGCCCAAGCGCAACGTCACGGCGGTCCTGTTGCGGTCGTCCGGCGGGGACGCCTGGATGCTCGATGAGGCGCTCGCCGGACTCGCCGGGAACCACACTGTGCTGGCACCGAGGCCCCAGAAGCGATTCAGCGTGCCGGAGGCCTGCCGGCTGGCGCTCGTCGGCGGCCCCGACCTGGTGCTCCTCGTCGGTGGCAACGTGCGCCTCGGCTACAGCGACGTGGCCCGCCTCCTCGACGGCTACGAGTCCGGCGCCCGCATCGTGGTGGGCGACCGGCGGTCGCTCGCCGGGCGGGTGCTACGCCCATTGGCGGGGCTGGCGCTGCGGGTATGGCGGAACGACATGGGTTCACCGGTGCGGCTCTACGACGCCGCAGCGCTGGAGGAGATCCTCTCGCACGTGCCGCCCGGCAGCGGGCAACCGACCCTGCTGATGAGCATGGTCGAGCACCGCCTGCGCTTCTCGGTCCGGGAGATCCGCCTGCGCAACGCCACCGAGACACTGCGCGAGGAGGACCCGGTGACCGCACTGGCGAACATGCTGGCCGGACTCACCGAACTCTGGGCGTTCCGCACGGCGGCCCGCGCCATCGGCTGAGCCGGCAGTCGTGTCGGTCCTGCGGCGCGGTCAGTTTGCCCGCAGACGCACGACCTCAGCGACGACGTCCATCTCCGCGAGGGCGCTGCGGGTGGTCTCCGGCGCCACACCCGCGCAGAGATCCGCCAGCACACGCGTGGCGAAACCCAGGCGGGCCGCATCGACAACCGTGGCCCGCACGCAGTAGTCCGTGGCGATCCCCACGACGTCAACCGCCCCGAGGTCACGGGAGCGCAGCCAATCCTCGAGCGTGGCGTCGTCGGAAGCGACCCCGTCGAAGCCGGTGTAACTCGCCGAGTACTGGCCCTTCGAGAAGACCTCATCCAGCGCAGCGGTCGCGAGAGCAGGATGGAAGGCCGCGCCCGTGCTTGCCGCCCGGCAGTGTGGCGGCCAGGTTCCCGCGTAGTCCGGCGCGTCGGAGAAGTGGTCCCCCGGGTCGATGTGCCAGTCCCGCGTGGCCACGACGGCAGCGTAGGAGCCGGCGGAATCGCGCACGTAGTCGCTGATGCGCCCCGCCAGAGCCGCGCCGCCCGCCACCGGCAGCGCCGCTCCGGGCACGTCGCAGAAATCGTTCTGCACGTCCACGATCACCAGGGCGCGAGCCGAACCGCTGTCGACGCCGGGGCCAGGGAACTCGCTCACGCATCCTCCAAGGCGGGCTCGATGGGCAGCCAGGGATCGCCGGGCGTCACGTCAAGCGCGGCGGGCCGGAGCCGCTCGCGTGCCTCGCGATGATAGGCGCGGGCGAGCTCGACACTGCGGGCGGGATCGGCGGCCTCGGCCAGCACGACCTTGCCGCCGCTCACGAAGTCGGACTGCAGCGCCACGGCACCCGTCGGCAGAGATGCGTCCGGCCCGAGGAGGACTTCCGCGGTCGCCACGCCGGCGTCGTCGAGGAGGCGAAACGCCCGCTTGCGCCCCGGCCGCCAGGACTTGGCGAGGGATCGCTTGCGCACCGCGCGACCGTCGATCTCCACCAGCTTGTAGACCAGACCCGCGGTCGGCGCTCCGGCGCCGGCAACCAACTCGGTACCCACGAGGTATCCGTCGGCCGGTACGGACGCCAGCGCAGCGATGTCGTGCTCGTCCAGGTCTCCCGACAGGATGATGCGCGTCCGGCGCGCGCCGAGTCCGTCGAGCTGGCGACGGACGGCGATCGCGGAGGCCGCCAGGTCGCCCGAGTCGATGCGGAGCGCGCCGATGTCCGGACCCGCTGCCTCCACGGCGCGCCGTACCCCCTCGGCGACATCGTACGTGTCCACCAGGTAGGTGCTCCCGGCTCCGAGGAGGTCGACCTGCGCGGCCATGGCGGCGCTCTCGTCGGGGTGAGCCAGGATGAAGGCGTGGCCGATCGTCCCACCGGTGGGCACGCCGAACCGCCGTCCCGCTTCCAGGTTCGACGTGGCGTCGAACCCGCACACGTAGGCGGCGCGCGCCGCGGCCGGCCCCGCTTCCTCATGAGTGCGCCGGCTGCCTCCCTCCAGCAGCATGCGGGCGCCCGCTGCGGCCCGCATGCGCGCCGCGGCGGCAGCAATGGCGGAGTCATGGTTGAGGATCGACAGCACCAGAGTCTCCAGTACGACCGTCTCGGCAAACGTTCCGGTGACGGTCAGGATCGGAGAGCCGGGTACGTAGAACTCGCCCTCGCGGTACCCACAGATGTCGCCGGAGAAGGAGAAGTCGGCGAGGCGCCGCAGCCCGGAGTCCGAGACGATCCTCTCCCGGCGCAGGAAGTCCAGTTCCGCCGGACCGAAGCGGAAGTTCTCGAGCGCCGCCAGCAGGCGACCGGTGCCGGCAACGACCCCGAAGCGGCGCCCCGGCGGCAGACGGCGGCAGAAAACCTCGAACGTTGCCGGAAGATCGGCCACACCCGACCGCAGTGCGGCATCGATCATCGTCAACTCGTACTGGTCGGTCAGGAGGGCCACCGACGGCCGGGAGGTCGTCACGGCAGGTATCCCAGTGGGTTGACGGCGCTTCCATTGAGGCGGATCTCGAAGTGCAGGTGGGGGCCTGTCGACAGCCCGGTCGATCCGATGTTGCCGACCTGCTGGAGGGCGCTCACGTTGTTGCCCGGTCGCACGTTCACCTCCGACAGGTGGGCGTACACCGACGAGAGTCCATCGACGTGCTCGATCACGACGGCGTTGCCGTAGCCGCCCCAGGGTCCGGCGGTGATGACCACTCCCGCCCGAGCCGCGTACACGGGCTGACCGTGCGCCGTGCCCAGGTCAACTCCGGCATGCAGCCGGTAGCCGCCGAGGATCGGGTGGAGCCGGTTGCCGTAGCCTGAACTCACTGTCCCCGCCGTCGGCCAGACGAAGCCGGATGAGCCAGCGGCCTCCTCTTGGGCGCGCACCCACGCCTCCGCCTTCTCGCGGTACTCCGTGACCTGGATGAAGCTCTCCAGTTCCGAGGACTCCCGGTCCCACTCGGCGAACTCCTGCTCCAGAGCCCGGCGGCGCTTGTCGAGCTCAGCCTTGATGGCGGCCTGCTGCGCCCGACGATCCTCCAGAACCGCCAGATCGGCTTCCAAGCCCTCCTGCAGGCGTTCAACGTCGGCAACCGACGCGGCGGCCTCCGCCAGCGCCACGTCGTAGCGATCCTCGGCCAGGCGAATCTCATCCACCAGATCCCCCGCGCTGCCATGCACCGCCTCCAGGAGAGCCAGGCGACGCAATCCGTGGGTCAGATCCTCCGAACCCAGCAGAGTCGCCGTTCGCTCGCTCCCCGCCTGCAGGTAGACCTCCACAATGATCGCCTCGACATCGAGACGAACGTCCTCGATATCCAACTGTGCCCAGCCGATGGCCGCCTCGTTCTGGCGCTGGATGGCGATCTGCGCCCGCAGTTGCTGCTCGGCCGCCTGCACTTGCGCCTCCTGACGTGCGACAAGTTCCTCCGCCGCCTGGAGGGCCTTGAAAACCTCGGCGTCCTCGGCGGCGAGCACATCGATCCGAGCCCGCACAGCGAGCTTCTCCTCCGCCACCCGCTCCAACTCGACCCGCGCCTCGGCAATCGTCTCCTGTGCGAGGCTCGGCGACGCGGCAGGCAGGGTTCCCAGCAGGCACGCGAGGACGACAACCGAGCGCCGCGCCGTCCGACGATCCCGTATCCGTCCTGACGATCGCACGCGGCGGCAGCGTAGCAAGCGATTGGTCCTCCCAAGGTGCCCGCCGAGGCCTGGCGGGGCTCCGGGTCCCATGGTCGGTGACAGCACCGAAGCGGCGCCGCGCGGGATCACGACCGGAAGGTCCACTGGTGTACCACTCGTATACTCGCGTCGTGCAGCACGACGTCGATGAGGTGGCCGGCGCCACGGGCAGGGTCAGCCGCGGGAATCGCCTCGAGGCCGCGACAGCGATGTACCGGCGGACGCGTCGGGACTGATCCTCTCGGGACAGCGCGGCGAGATCTCCCCAATGAGCCTCGCGGCCGGGCAGTCGCCCGTCGAAGTGCACGGACACGCCGATGCGCGCGACCTGCGGTGTCGCGAGCTGCCGGCGACGGACTCCACCGATCTCCTCGCCACCTTCGCGGCTGCAGAGGCGAGCCACCGGCGGTTCTGCTGGCTGCAGCCGGACAGAGATCTCTCCCTGGTCGGCCTTGGCACCGCTCTGGTGTGGCGTCCGTCGAGCCGCGAGCGGCGCTTCGCCGAGGCAAGCCGGTTCGCGGCCGACCTGGCGCGACACCTCGGCGCCTCTGCGGTGGAGGGCGGGCCCGCCGGCGGGTCGGCGCCGGCGGGCCCGATCCTGTGCGGCGGGTTCTCGTTCGACCCGAGATCCGACAGCCACCTCCCGCGCTGGACGGGGTTCGGCGCCGGATCGCTCGTGATCCCAGAGCTCTTGGGGATCGCCAGGCGGGGGAAGGTCCGCTGGCTGGTCACGGCCGCCCGGGATCTGCTGGCGGAGGCGTCGGAACGAGCGGTCGATCTTCTGCGGGCGGCCGCGGAGGCTCCGCCGGACCCCACCCAACTCGTGCTCCTGGGGCCACGCGGCGGTGCCGACGACGACACGTACTTGGCCACGATCACAGCCGCACTGGCAGGGATCGAGGCCGGCGAGCTCCAGAAGGTCGTGCCGGCCCGCCAGGTCACCGCCCACCTCGCGGGCTCGCCGGGCAGCGGCGCCGTGGTCGAGTGGCTGGGGAGGCTTGCAGCGCGGTATCCGGCCGCGACGACCTTCGCCGTGGGCTGTGGTCCGCTGACCCTGGTGGGCGCCACACCCGAGTTACTGATCCGCACGTACCGAGGAATCGTCGAGACGGACGCCCTTGCCGGATCATGCCCCCGCGGAGACAGCCCACGGCAGGACGCCGCGCTGGCGCGGGCAATGCTGGCCAGCCCCAAGGAACGTCGCGAGCACAACGCTGTGGTCGAGCACCTGCACCGCGGCATGACCGCCGCAGGCGTCGCGCTCGAGCCCGTCCCGCCCGAGCCGCAGGTCCGTAGCCTCCCCGGCATCCAGCACCTGTGCACGCCCCTGCGCGGACGGGCGTCCACCCCTCCGGGCGCCATCTTCGATCTCGCCGGCGCCCTTCACCCGACTCCTGCGGTGGCAGGCCTGCCGGTGGCCAACGCCCTCCGGTTCCTCCGCCGCCACGAGCCCACCGGTCGGGGCTGGTTCGCCGGCCCGGTGGGATGGACCGACCTGGCGGGCAACGGCGAACTCTGTCTGGCGCTGCGATCCGGGCTCGTGGACACATCGAGCAACGAGGTATCGCTGTTCGCAGGTTCCGGCGTGGTGGCGGAATCGGATCCTGCCGCAGAACTTGCCGAGACCGGGGCGAAACTCAACGCGCTGCCGTCGGTCACCGGCAACCGACCGCTCGCCGACCCCTCCGGGCAGTGACCGCCTACGAGTACTACGGGACGTTCTTCGAGGAGCTGGCGACCCAGGGCGTGCGCCACGTGGTCTGCTCTCCCGGGTCGCGCTCCGCACCGCTGATCCTGTCGGCTCACGCAGAACGCCGGCTGCAGTGCTGGGTGCAGATCGACGAGCGGGCGGGCGGATTCTTCGCGCTCGGGCTCGCCAAGGCGCGGCGTGAGTGCGTCGCCCTGATCTGCACGTCGGGCAGCGCGGCCACCAACTATCTGCCCGCGCTCACCGAGGCCTTCTACGACGGCGTGGCGCTGATCGTGCTGACTGCCGACCGCCCGCCGGAGTTGCGCGACCGGGGGGCCGGCCAGACCATCGACCAGATCCGCCTGTACGGGGGGCACGTACGCTGGTCGGCCGACCTGCCTGTCCCCGGCGAGGTGAGTTCCGACCACGCTCGTTACGTCGCCCGGAGAGCCGTCGCCGCCGCTGCGGGCCCGCCCGCGGGCCCGGTGCATCTCAATGTCCCGCTGCGCGAGCCGCTGGAGCCACCCGCCGGTAACACGACCGCGGCGGTCGACGCGTCACCGGGCGGTCACTTCACACGTCCCCAGCCGGCCGCCTCCCCCGACGAGGTGGCGACCCTGGCCCACCTCGTGTGCAGCCACGAGCGGGGGTTGCTGGCGATCGGACCGTCGGACCTCGATCCCGCCGATGCGGCCGCGCTCAAACAACTGGCCGCTCTGGCGGGTTGGCCGCTCATCGCCGATGCCGCCTCCGGGCTGCGCCGCGGCGCCGCGGCAGGCGCCACGATCGTCGCCACCGGCCACCATCTGGCCGGCGCCGCGTCGTTCTGGGAACGGCACCGCCCCGAGGTGATCATCAGGTCGGGCCATCCCACCGCAGGACGGGCGCTCCGAGAGGGGCTGGCTGGATGGGGATCGCAGACCTGGCTCGTCGATCCCCTCGACCGCTGGCCCGAGCCCACGACGGTACCCGCCGGGCAGTGGCGGAGCCCCATCGGGGCCCTGGCGCGGGGGGTTCTCAGCTCCCTCGGAGCCGCCCCGAACGATCCGGCAACCGCCACCGGCGACGCCGAACCCGCACCACCCGCCGGTCTCGCCGATCGCCGTGGCTCCGCCTGGGTCGTGGCGTGGCGGGACGCCGAGGCCGGCGCCCAGCGGGCGATCACCGCAACTCTGCAAGCAGGACCCTTCCTGGAGGCAGGTGTGGCTCGCGCTCTCGGCGAGGTGCTCGGACCCGACACCACCCTGTACGCCTCGAACAGCATGCCCGTGCGAGACCTGGACGCTTTCCTGGTCCCCCACCGGCGGGCGCCGCGGGTCGTGGCACACCGGGGCACCAACGGGATCGACGGCGTCGTTTCCGCCGCCGCCGGCTGTGCCGCCACCGCGACGCCCGTCGTGCTGCTCGCCGGCGACCTGGCCCTGCTGCACGACATCGGGGGGCTGCTCGGCGCGGTCCGCCTCGGCGTCGACCTCACCATCGTGGTGCCCAACAACGACGGGGGCGGGATCTTCTCGTTCCTTCCCGTGGCCGAGGCGGTCCCGAGACACGTCTTCGAGCGCTTCTTCCTCACCCCCCACGGCATCGATCTGGCCACGGTCCTGGCGGGGCTCGGCATCGGTCACCACCTCGTCAGCGACGCCGTGGCGCTCCGTGAGGTACTCGGAACCACGGTGGCCGCCGGCGGGATCGATGTCCTCGAGATCCCGGTGGACACAGAGGCGAACGTGGCCCAGCACCGACTCGTCGAGACGTCCGTTCGGGGGGCCCTGGCGAGCTCCGATCGATCGGAACGACCGGAGCGGTGACAGTGAGTCCGTGTGGCGCCCCGGCCCGCGTACTCCCGTGCGCCCCGCCGATCTCGTGACCCGGGGCGGCGACGCCGCGGCCGCCACTTCAGCTCACGGGGGCAGGGCGGCGGCCTCGATCTATCGCTACGTGCTCCCGCTACGCGCCCCGCTCATGACCGGCCGCGGACCGATCACCCACCGGCGCGGCCTGCTGGTGTGCCTGCGCGACTCCCTGGGACACGTGGGATGGGGCGAAGCTGCGCCGCTGCGGGGATGGCACGGACCCGACCTGGCGACCACCTCGGAGGTGCTGGCGAGCTGGCTGCGAGCCGCCTTGCCGATCAGCGATCCGGAAGCCCTGGCACGGCACGCCGACGCGACGCTGCGCGGCGTGCCGTGCGCGTGGGCGGCGATCGGTGGTGCCGTGGCCGACCTGGCGGCCCGCCGCCGGGGCACGACCCTCGCCGCGTTCCTCTCGGGCGAGGCGTCCACAGCCCATGACCGGTTGCCCCGTCCCGTACCGACCGCGGCGCTGCTCGACGGCGAGGCACCAACGGCCGTCGCCCGTAGCGCAGCGGCGGCCGTCGCCGGCGGGTTCGGTACGGCCAAGCTCAAGGTGGGGAATCGGCCCCTTGCCGACGACGTGGCCCGCGTTGGGGCGTTGCGGGAGGCCGCGCCGGGTATGGCACTGCGCCTGGACGCCAACGGTGCCTGGGGACCCGAGGCGCATGGCGCCGTGGAAGCCCTAGGCCGTTTCGAGCCCGAGCTGGTGGAGGAACCCTGCCGGGGGCTCGACGAACTCCGATCCCTACAGGCGCGAACGACGGTGCCGATCGCCGCCGACGAGAGCCTGCCGCCCCTGGCGGACCTGGACCGCCACCTGCCGCTCGGCGTGGCGGTTGCCGTCCTGAAGCCCTCCGCCCTGGGCGATCCCAGAGCCGTGCTGCGTGCCGTGCTCGCACTCCGCGAGAGCGGTACCGAAGTGGTCGTCGGCTCCTTCCTCGAGAGCGCCGTGGGGCTGGCAACTGCCGCCCACGTCGCCGCGGTCGCCGGCGGCCCGGCGGCAGGCCTCGGCACCGCGGCGCTGCTGCTGGACGACGTCTGCGCTCCGCTGCCGGTGCGCGACGGCGCGCTGTGGCTGTCGCGGGAACCGGGCCTGGGGCTTACCCCCGATCGCCACAGCCCGGCCGATCTCCTCGAGATCGGATCCTGACGGCCGGGCCGCGCCATCGGCCGCCGACCGCTGTCGACTCACCGGGACCCCTCGTTGCCGCTCCGCCTTGTCCGCGGGGCAATACCGTGTCATCGGCGACCGAACCGCAGCGCTGTCACGGCCTCCCGGGACAGCGCCTCTTCGACGAACCAGGAGGACCCGTGAATCCCCCCACCGACGCCCGACCCTCCAGCGGTTCCGATCCGTTTACCGCACCCCGGCCACGTGGCGCCGCCGACCCCGCCCAGAGCCTGATCCGACCCGGTGCCGACTGGGCCGACAGCGGCGAGGAATACGGCGACATCGGCTATGCCACTGCCGACGGCATCGCCAAGCTCACCATCCGACGGCCCGAGGTCCGCAACGCCTTCCGACCGCAGACGCTCTTCGAGTTGGCGGACGCCCTCAACCGGGCTCGCGACGACGACCGGACCGGGGCCGTGATCCTCTGTGGCGCCGGTGATCTGGCCTTCTGCTCGGGTGGCGACCAGCGCATCAGGGGCAACGACGGCTACCTGGGCGATGACGCGGTGGCTCGCAAGGGCATCGGCCGCCTCAACGTCCTGGACCTGCAGGTGCAGATCCGCCGCACACCCAAACCAGTGGTCGCCATGGTGGCCGGTTACGCCATCGGCGGCGGGCATGTCCTGCACATCGTCTGCGACCTCACGATCGCCGCGGACAACGCCGTCTTCGGCCAGACCGGCCCTCGGGTGGGCTCCTTCGACGGCGGCTACGGGTCGGGATTGCTGGCCCGCCACGTCGGCCAGAAGAAGGCCCGGGAGATCTGGTACCTGTGCCGCCAGTACGGCGCGACCGAGGCACTCGACATGGGGTTGGTGAACGCCGTCGTGCCCCTCGAGGATCTGGAGGTCGAGACGGTGGCGTGGTGCCGGCGCATGTTGGAGCACTCACCGCTGGCACTGCGAATGCTGAAGGCATCCATGAACGCCGCCGACGACGGCCTAGCCGGCATCCAGCAACTGGCCGGCGACGCCACTTTGCTCTTCTACCAGACCGCCGAGGCGCAGCACGGCCGGGACAGCTACGTGAACCGCACGCCTCCCGACTTCAGCCAGTTCCCCCGCCGTCCCTGAGCAGAGCACCAACCAGAGCCTCGCCGGCACGGCGGCCGGGCCGGCGGATCGCTCAGTTGGCCTTCAGGCGCAGTTCGCTGTAGTCGCTAGGAACCAGGCAGATGCCGGTGGCGGTCCCAAGACCCTCGAAGGGGCAGGGATACCGGAACATCACCGGCTGCAGCGAGTCGCCCATCGACCTCTTACCGGGGGCGAGCGACGCCGGCAGCATGGCCGCCAGGTCCACCGGCCCGAGGTTCTCCAGCGCGTCGAATATGCCGGCGCGGGTGGGGTTGGGGCCGGCGTCGTAAAGGGCGCGGAGGGCCACCCGGTAGATGCTGCAGCCGAGGACCAGAACCCCATACTTGTTGGTCTCAACCGGGTCTCGCGGGTCGTAGTCCTCACCGAGCGCTGAGTTCTCCCGGTACTCCCGCATGCACATCTCGTCGAAGGCGCCCGGATCCCAGTCCGGATCGCGGAAGCGGCCCTGGTCGGTGTTCACCAGCAGGACCGTCCCGTCGTAGAGTTCGCCAGCCGCCGCCCCGCCGAACGTCAGGATCAGGCCGGCAACCACCTCGTTGCCCTGGCTGTTGAAGTCGGAGTTGTAGAAACTCACGTCACCGGGAGTGAACCCCTGAGTCACCATCTCGTTGATGTAGGCCGGCAGCGAGATGGCGTTGAGCGTGGGGAACAGCACGTCCACACCCTCCTCGATCAGACGCTGGACGGACTCGGCCATGCCGCCGGTGCAGATGGACGTGCCGCGGCAGTCGATGACGTCGAACACGGGCACGTCCACACCGGCGGCCTCCAGGACCTCCAGCAGGCTGCCCTCCACCGCCTCGGCCTCGCCCGGCGTGTTGGGGGCCACGATGCCGGCGCGGCGGCCCTCGAGGGCGCCGGTGTCGATGACGTACTTCGCCAGGGCGCTGAGAATCTCCTCCAGCGTGGTGGCGGCGGTGAGCAGGCGCCCGCCGCCGCGCCGCACGTACTCCTCCGGCAGGGCCTCATGGCCGATGAGGGCGGAATCGTGTTCCTCGGTGATGCAGAGTTGGGCGGTACCCGCAAAGGTCGTGGTGTTCATCACGATGACGCCGTCGTGGCCTTCGGTGGCCTCGATACAGGCGGCGTTGCGGAGCGTGTCGATGTCCTGGCCGCCCACACCCAACGCCGCCACCTCGACGGTCCGCAGGTCGATTTGGCGTCCCCACACGCCGCCGCAGCGCTCGTTGACGATGCGCGTCAACGTGTCGAACATGTCCGTCGGGTCTCCGATGTCGGCGGCGAAACCAAGGGCCACGATCTCCTCGAACCGTGTGCGCATATGCACGAACGTGATGGTGTCGGCCTCGATGCCCGCGTCGGTGGCCCGGCGCGCCTCCGCCGGCGGGTCGTGAGGAAGACAGAAGGCGTCGAGCGAACCGAACGGGTGGTCGCGGTCGATGCCGCGCTGGAAGTCCACGAAGATGCCACCGCGGGGATCGTCGTAGAAGTTGGGGGGCAGCCCGCTCTCGGCGCCCTCGTCCGCGCTCGGCGCGGCGGTATCGCCGGCCTCACGAGGCTCGTCGGGGGCCTCGGGGGCGGCAGGCACCGTCTCGAACGCCGCCGGCTCGTCGGGGGCCGGCGTCGCAGGCGCTGCGGCCCCCTCGCTCGTGCCGGCGTCCTCGGCGACCGCGCCGCCGCCCTCGTCGCCGCTTGCATCGGTGGCAGCCGCGGGCGCTGCGGCCCCCTCGCTCGTGCCGGTTCCCGCGGCGTCGCCCGCATCGGCGCCGGACGTACCGGTGTCGTCCCGTCCGGCGCTGCCGCTGGCACCGGCATCGCTTTCCGCCGGGGGCGGAGGGGCCCCGGCGCCGGTGGCAGGCTCGGTCGCGCCACCGCCGCAGGCCGCGGCGAGCAGGCCCGTGGCCAGCGCGGCGGTGCAGGCGCGCCCTACAGCCGATCGCGCTTTCACAAAATCCAAGCTAGACGAAATGGCACACCGCGGCAGAAGCCGGCTGCGGGCGCCGGTCAGTTGACCTCGACCCGCAGTTCGCTGTAGTCGCTCGGCACCATGCAGACGTTGGCGCCGGTGCCCAGACCCTCGAAGGGGCACGGGTGGCGGAAGGTCACGGGCTGCAGGGAGTCTCCCATGGTCCACTTGCCGGGCGCCAGCGAGCCCGGCAGCATGCTGACCAGGTCCACCGGTCCGAGGTTCTCCAGGGCGGCGAAGACGTCGGCGCGGCTGGGGTTCGGTCCGGCGTCGTAGAGCGCCCGGAGGGCGACCCGGTAGATGCTGCACACGAGGCCCACCATGCCGTGCTTGTGGGTCTCGTTGGGATCCCGCGGGTCGTAGTCCTCGCCGCCGGCCGAATTCTCCCGGTACTCGCGCATGCACATCTCGTCGAAAGCCGTCGCGCCGGGGTACTCGGGAAGCCGGTACCGGCCGGAGTCCCCGTGCACCAGCAGCACCGTGCCGTCGTACAGAGCACCCGCCGCGTCACCGCCGAAAGTGACGATCAGGCCCGCCACGATCTCGTTTCCGTGGCTGTTGAAGTCGGAGTTGTAGAACGTCACGTCACCGGGAGCGAAACCCTGCGTGACCATCTCGGTGATGTAGGCCGGCAGGGTGATGGCGTTCACCGTCGGGAAGAGCACGTCAACGCGCTCCTCGAACAGGCGCTGCGCCGACTCCGCCATGCCGCCGATACAGATGGAGGTGCCGGCGCAGTCGAGCACGTCGAAGACCCGCACGTCCACACCCGCCGCCTGCAGCGTCGCCACAAGGCTCGCCTCGGTGGCCTCGGCCTCGCCCGGCGTGTTCGAGGCCACGACCCCGACGCGGCGGCCGTCCAGAGCCCCTGTCGAGATCAGGTACTCGGCCAGAGCGCGCAGGTTGGCCTCCAGGGTGGTCGCGGTTGTCAGTAGGCGCCCCCCGCCCCGCCGCACGTACTCCTCCGGCAGGGCCTGATGGCCGATGAGCGCGGAATCGTGTTCCTCGGTGACGCAGAGTTGAGCGGTGCCCTGGAAGCTGGTCGAGTTCAGCAGGACGACGGCCTCGTGCTGTTCGGTGGCCTCGATGCAGGCGGCGTTGCGCAGCGTGTCGATGTCCACACCGCCGACGCCGAGCGCGGCGACCTCCACCAACCGGAGATCGATCCTGCGTCCCCACACGCCGCCGCAGCGCTCGTTGACGATGCGCGTGAACGTGTCGAACATGTCCGTCGGGTCGCCCACCGGAGCGGCGAAACCGAGATTCACGATCTCCTCGATCCGTGTGCGCATGTGCACGAACGTGATGGTGTCGGCGCCGATGCCTTCCTCCGTCGCACGCAGCGGCTCGGTGGGTGCGCCGTGGGGGACGCAGAAGGCGTCGAGTGAACCGAAGGGATGGTCCCGGTCGAAGCCACGCTGGAATTCCGTGAAGACGCCGCCCCGGGGATCGGCGTAGACGTTGTCGGGAACATCATCTGCTGCGCCGCCGGTTGCGTCGGCGGGTGCGGGAGTCGCCGCCGCGGTTCCCGCGCCGGGTTCCGCCGTCGTCGCGGCCGCACCCGCGGCACCGGCATCGCCTTCAGTGCTGGGAGTTCCGCCGGCGGGCGCTGCGGTCTCGCTCCCCGCCCGCCCCTCGGTGCCTCCGGTCGGGGCGTCGCCCTGATCGCCGGCCGTTCGCTCGCCTGCCGCCGCGGGAGACCCTCCATCACCGGAACCGGAGCCCCCCGGGTCCTGCGCTCCCGCGCGGTCGGCGGAGACTTCTCGCGTGGTCTCCTCCCCGCCTCCGCAGGCCACCACCGGGAGGAGCACCGCCAGCGCGACAGCCAACGAGCGGCCGCATCGAAATCGCCGTCCCATGCGAGCCCAACCTAGACGACACCTGGTTGCCCGGATACGTGGAGGTCCTCCGTTCGCGCCCCCTCGGCACCGTCCCACTGTCTCCCCCGATGACCCTCCGGTCGAATTTCCGAACCGACCCGGCCCGATGGGGCAGACTCTCGGCGGTGCAGTCTGGATCGCGGGCAACCCCCCTGCTGCAGGTACGCAACCTTTCCGCCGGATATGGCCATGTGCGCGTGCTGTTCGGCGTCAGCTTCTCGCTGGCGCGCAGCGAGACCGTGGCTCTGCTTGGCGCCAACGGAGCAGGCAAGACCACACTTCTCCGCACGCTCGGAGGCCTGCTGATGCCCACCGAGGGAGTCGTGCGCTTCGGCGAGCGGAACATCACGTTCACCGAACCGGAGACCCGCTTCCAGGTCGGGATGGTGCAGCTGCGCGGCGGCGAGGGAACCTTCGCGGCGCTCAGCGTCGGCGACAACCTCCGGGCGGCCCTGCTCGGCGCAGGTCTCCGCCGCGCCGAGATGCTGGAGCGGCGTGAGGAGGTACTGGCCGTCTTCCCCGCCCTGGCCGAACGTCTCGGAGACGCCGCCCGGGATCTCTCCGGCGGTCAGCGGCAGATGCTCTCTCTCGCCATGGTGCTGCAGCACCAACCCGAGCTACTGCTGATCGACGAGCTGAGCCTCGGGCTGGCACCGATCGTCGTGCACGAGCTGCTCGAGGCTCTCAGGCGCCTCCGCGAGCAGGGCCGGACGATGCTGGTCGTTGAGCAGTCCGTCAGCGTCGCCCTCGAACTCGCCGACCGCGCCATGTTCCTCGAGAACGGACGGATCATTTTCGAGGGACCTGCGAGCGAGTTACGGCAGCGTGACGATCTGCTGCACGCAGCGTTCCTGGGCGGACCGGGGGAGGCCGCCGAGCAGAATGCCGCAGGGACGGTGGAGCCGTGATCGAGGTCATGGACTGGGGGGTCTCGCAGCAGGACCTTCTCATCGGCGGCGTAACCGGGCTGACCTATGCCGCCCTGGCCGCCGGGTTCGTCCTCGTCTACCGGGCCAGCGGGATCCTGAACTTCGCCCACGCCGACGTCGGCGCGTTCTGCGCGGCCGTCTTCGTGCTGATGCTGGCGGGCTACGGGCTGAATTGGTGGATGGCGTTCGCCGTGGCGATCGTGGGCGGCTTCATCGTGGGAGGAGCCATCGAGTTGACCGTCATCCGGCGGCTCTCGCAGTCGTCGCGGCTGGTGCTGCTCATCGCCACCATCGGCGTGGGACAGTTGCTCGTCCTCGCCAGGATCAACCTGCCGTCGGTCCTGCAGCCCGGCCCCATCCCCTCGCCCTTCGACGTGCGCTGGCAGGTCACCGACCACCTCCGCATCCTGGGGAGGGAACTCATCGTCATCATCGCCGTCCCGGTGATGATCGGCGTGCTGGGCCTGGTCCTGCACCGGACGCGGTTCGGCCTCGCCACACGGGCGGCGGCCGCCAATCCCGAGACCGCCCGCACCTTCGGGATCCCGACACGCCGGATCTCGACTGCGCTGTGGGGAATCGCCGGATCGCTCTCGGCCGCCACGGCCCTGTTAGTCGCGCCCCTCGAGGGTGTCAGCGCCGCCCAGACAGGAACCGCCGCCCTGGCACCCCCCCTTCTGTTGCGGGCGCTCGTCGTGAGCCTCATCGCCCGGATGCGCTCGCTGCCCCTGACGCTGGTGGGCGGGGTGGCGGTCGGCATCGCCGAGAAAGTCGTGCGCGACAACGTGGAGTCGGCCAACCGCTCGATCGTCGACCTGTTCCTGTTCGGCGCCGTGGTGGTGGCGGTGGTGTTCGCGGCGCGCGCCCGCCGGGACGAGGCCGGCTGGTCGCTGTCGCCGAAACTCCGCGCGGTGCCGGTGCAGTTCGGGCATCTGCGGATCGTGCGCCACCTGGGCACCATCGGCCTGGGCGGGATCTTCCTGTTCCTCGGACTCCTGGGCTGGGTGCTGGATTCACCCACCGCCCTGTGGCTGTGGACGGGGATCCTGATCCACACGATGGTGGCGCTCTCGCTCACGCTGCTGACCGGCTGGGCGGGGCAGATCTCCCTGGGACAGTTCGCGTTCGTGGGTCTCGGGGCGTTCTCCCTGGTGGCTCTCACCAAGGGGCACGACATCCCCATCCCACTCAACGTCTTCGACCTGTCGCTGCAGTTGAACTGGGGTACGGCCGTGGTCTTGTCCACCCTCCTGGGCGCGCTGGCGGCGCTCGTCATCGGCATCCCCGCGCTGCGGGTGCGCGGGTTGTTCCTGGCGGTCGCCACTCTGGCGTTCGCGGTGGCGTCCGCCAACTGGATCCTCGCCCAGGACGTCTTCACCGGAGGCACCACAGCGGTACGTCCTGTCGCCGAGCCGGTGCTGGGGCCATTCGACTTCGGCGCATCGCGCAAGTCGTTCTACTTCCTCTGCCTGGGATTCCTGATCGTGGTGACGGTGCTGCTGGCGAGGTTGCGGCATACCGGCATCGGCCGCTCGATGCTGGCGGTGCGCGAGAACGAGGAGATGGCCGCGGCCTCCACAGTGTCGGTCACCCGCATGAAGATCCTCGGTTTCGCCATCGCCGGCGCGGTTGCCGCCCTGGCGGGCGCCCTGTACGGAACCCTGCAGGAGAACCTCAGCCCCGCCAACACGTTCGCCCCGGCGTTCTCCATCGATGTCGTGGCGATCTCCGTCATCGGTGGGCTCGGCTCGATCGCCGGACCGTTCCTGGGGGTGCTTTGGGTCAAGGGCATTCCGGCACTCTTCAACCCGACCGCTCCGCCGGACTCGATCCGCCTCGTGACCTCCGGCGTCGGTTTGTTGTTGCTGCTGCTCTACCTGCCGGGCGGGCTCGTGCAGTTCCTCTACAACGGCCGCGACGCACTGCTGCGCATGATCAGCCGGTCCCGCTTCGGGGCTCGCGCCTCGCCGGATCGGCCCGCCAAGCCGCCCATCGCGACGCTTGGGGCGCCGCGCCGGCCGGCTATCCCCGAGTCACCGATCTGGCTGCGCACGCAGGGTCTCAGCGTCAGGTTCGGCGGCAACAGGGCAGTGCGCGACGTGGACTTCGAGGTGCGAAGCGGCGAGTTGGTCGGGCTCATCGGCACCAATGGCGCGGGAAAGTCGACACTCATGAACGCTGTCAGCGGGTTCGTCCCGTCGTCGGGTTCCATCGAAGTCCTCGGTATGGACGTGTCGGACCTGAGCGCCCCCGAGCGACACCGCCGCGGTCTGGGCCGTACGTTCCAGTCGGCACGCCTCTACCCGGACTTGACCGTGCTGGAGACGCTCATGGTGGCTCTCGAGGCGCGCCGACGGTCGCTCCTGGTGCCCTCCCTTCTCGGGATCCCCCCCTCCCCCGGCGCCGAGCGTCAGAAGCGCGCCGAGGCCACCGAACTGGTGGACTACCTGGGTCTGGGGGATTTCGCCGGCTACTTCGTCTCCGAACTCTCCACAGGCACCCGCCACGTCCTGGAACTGGGCTGCATGCTCGCGAGCGGCGCCCGCGTGCTGCTGCTCGACGAACCGACCGGAGGCCTCTCCCAGCGGGAGACCGAGGAGTTCGGGCCCCGGATCAAGGAAGTGCAGGCCGAACTCGGGGCCGCGGTCGTCGTGATCGAGCACAACGTGCCTCTCGTGATGGGCATCTCCGACAGGATGTACTGCCTGGAGGCGGGCTCGGTCATCTCAGTGGGCACTCCCGAACAACTCCGGGCCGATCCGGCCGTCATCGCCTCCTACCTGGGAACCGACGAGCGGACCATCAGGCACAGCCTCACCTGACCTCAAGGTCGTTCACGACCGCCCCCGCGGCGCCGACTGCGGTTCGTCGGTGCAGGGCACCGGTACTCGGCTCGGCAGATCCCGCGAAGCACAGAACGGATACTCCGAGCAGCTTCGATCGCGGTGAAGTCAAGCCAATAGACTCGGCTAGGCTTGTGAATGTGCACCGTATACAAGGTCATCAAAAGGGAACGGGCTATTGAGGGGTAAGCGAGCCGATCGCGGCCAAGACCATTCGTTCAGAGCCTCCAATCTTTCCCGTGGAAGACGACGCGCTTCCCATCATGAAGTTCATAGTGATTCCCAATCCTGCGACGATTCACACGACAAAGAACACACCCATTCCCGGGACAAAGAACATACCCGTTCTCATTTCTGCAACGATTCACACGACAAGGAACACACCGACTCCCGGGACAAAGAACATACTCGTTCTCATTCCTGCGACCATTTACACAAGAACAGATCCCACTCCCACGATCTGCGGGGTGCCGGCAGGCGCAGCCTCTGGATCGCATTAGGGCTGATCAGCACATTCATGGTCGCCGAGGTGATCGGCGGGATCCTCTCCGGGAGCCTGGCCCTGTTGGCGGACGCAGGCCACATGATCACCGACGCGGCGAGCATCGGGCTGGCCCTGTTCGCCATGCGGATGGCCGAGCGTCCCGAAACCGTCGAGCGGACCTTCGGTCACCATCGAACCGAGGTTCTGGCGGCAATGGTCAACGTCCTTGCCCTCTGGCTGGTGGCCGGCTGGGTGTTCTTCGAGGCCTACCACCGGTTCTGGGCCGTTCCCAAGGTCGAGAGCGGTCTCGTGCTGATCGTCGGGGGCATCGGCCTCATCGTCAACATTCTGGCCGCACGGGTGCTACGCCCCACCGCGGAGCACAGCATGAACGTGGAGGGTGCATTCCGACACGTGATGGCCGACCTTTACGGGTCCATCGGTGTGATCGTCTCGGGCATTCTGATATGGACCGTGGGCTGGAACATCGCCGACCCGATCCTGGGAGTGGTTCTGGGCCTGCTGATCGTCTACAACTCGCGCGGACTCGTGCGCAAGGTGTTTCACGTACTCATGGAGGGCACGCCAAGGGACCTGGACATATTCAAGCTCTGCAGGGACATCGAGGAACTGGAGGGCGTGACCTTGGTCCACGACGTGCACGCCTGGACCATCTCGACCGGCAACGAACTCCTGACCGCTCACGTGCTCATCGACCCCTCCTGGAAGGGTGACACGAACGAGTTGCTCGGCGAGGTGCGGCAGATCGCCTACGAGGAGCACGGACTGGCGCACATCACCATCCAGGTGGAGACAACGGCATCGGGCTGCAAGGAGCGGCACATCGGGCACTTGGGGTCCCGATTTTGGCAGCCGACCTGAAGGATCCGACAACCGACCGCCAAATCCTGAGGAAGAACCGACGAATTCCACCGGTTGTCGGCCGTCGACCCAGCGGGGCCTTCCGCGGCGGACGCCGGCGACGACTCAGGGACCCAGGGCGTCGGTGAGGCGGCCCAGGATCCGCTCCAGCACGGCCGTGGACGTGCCGAAGTTGAGGCGTACGTGGCCCTCGCCGCCTGTACCGAATTCGTGCCCCTCGGACGTGCGGACCCGAGCCCTCTCCGTGAGCCTGGCGGCAGGATCCGAGCCCAGGTCGAACGCCGACAGGTCCAGCCAGGCAAGGAACGTCGACGCGGGCAGATGGCAGCCCACAGCGGGCAGCTCCGTCGCCAGCACGTCGACCACCAACCGGCGGTGCCGGTCGAACAGCGCCACGAGTTCGTCCAGCCACCCGGCGCCCTGCTGCCATGCTGTGATCGCCGCCTCGGCCCCCGCCCGACCGACCCCGCCGAGGAGGTGCGCCGGCATCGCCAGTTCGAAGCGGTCATGTAGTTTCCTGCTCCCGAAGACGGCGACGGCAGCTCGCAGGCCCGAGATAGCGAAAGCCTTGCCCGCCGAATAGAGAGCCACGGTCCGCTCGGCCGCCCCCGGCAGCGCCAGAGTCGGCTGGTGGCGGCCACCCGGGTAGACAAGATCGAAGTGGATCTCGTCGCTGATGAGGATCAAGTCGTGGCGATGCGCCAGTTCCACCATGGCCTGCAGATCATCGGCGCTGTAGAGGTGGCCGGTCGGGTTGTGTGGACTGCACAGCAGCAGGATGCGCGCAGCCGGCTCGCGGTCCAGCAGCCCGGCAAGGTCATCCAGGTCGAGGCGCCAACCGTCGGCGTCGTGGCGCAGGGGGCACTCCAGGCTGCGCCGGCCCAAGCTGGGAGCGACATCGTGGAAATACGGGTAAACGGGCGGGGTGACGATGACCCCCTCGCCCGGACCCGAGAACGCAGCCACGACGGCCCAGATGCCCTGCAGCACGTCCGCCGTCGGGACCACGAGTTCGGGATCGGGGCGCCACTCGTGGCGGATCTCGCACCAGTCCGCGAACGCGCCGCCGAGGTCGCCCGTCCGGCGGCTGTAGCCCACGTCGGGCAGGTCGGCGAGGCGCCCGAGCGCCTCCCGCACCACGGGAGGCGGCCCCAGATCGTGCTCGGCGATCCACGCCGGCAGGACGTCCGGCGGATCCAGACCCCATTTGAGGTTCCCGCCGGCCAGTTTGGCGGCCTCGTCCACGTGGTCGGCTACCGACTGCAGCCGAGCCGAGCCCACCCGGTCGGTCTCATGGTTCTTCCCACCCGTCACGGCTGCCATTGTTGCCGCTGCCGGCCCTCACCCGGCGCATAACCATCACCGGCGCTTCGGTACCCGCAGGCGGGGGGTACATGGGATGGCGGGCTACGATTTCAGATGATCATGTTTGACCGCGACACCCTCCACGACGAGGTTCGCCTGCGCCTCGAGGCCAAGGGTCGGCGCTTTACGTCGAACCATCGCCTTGTCGTCGACGTGCTGGCCAATGCGGGACAGCCGTTGACGATTCCGCAGATCCTGCCACGTACCCCCGGCCTCGCCCAGAGTTCCGTGTACCGCACGCTGACCGTGCTGGAGGAGGCCGAGGCGGTCAGCCGTCTGGCGGTGGGTTCGAATCACGCCCACTTCGAGTTGTCCGAGCACCTCGGCAAGCATCACCACCATCTGGTCTGCCGCTCGTGCGGCAGCGTGATCGACGTGGACCTCGGCGAGCCCGTCGAGGCGGCCATCGACGCGGGGCTACAGCAGGTGGCCGACCGCCACGCTTTCCGCGTCGAGGATCACCAACTCGACGCCATCGGTTATTGCGCGGACTGCACCTGAAGGCGGGCACGCGCCGCTGCTGTCAGTCGTGCGCGTGGACGTGCGCGCCGTGGTCGTGTTCGAGGCCGTCGCCGTGGCCATGGCCGTGCTCGTCCAGCACCACCAGCCGCTCCTCGGGGTGCTCGCAGTCGTCGCCGGTGTGCACCAACCTCCCCTCGTAGGAGGCCTGGAGGATCTCCGTGGTGAGAATCGCCTCGGGTGGGCCCTGGGCCACCAGGCGGTTCGCCATCAGCAACACGTGATCGCAGTGCCGGGCCTCGTCGAGATGGTGCGTGGAGAGGATCACGATCACGCCGCGATCCCGCTCGTCGTCGATCACCTCCAGGATGCGCGTCTGGCTCGCCATGTCGAGGCCGGTGATCGGCTCGTCGAGCAGGAGCATGCCGGCCTGCTGCGTGATGGCCTGGGCGAAGAGCACCCGCTGGCGCTGCCCGGTTGACAACTCGCCGAACTGCCGCCCCAGCAGGTTCGCCACCTCCAGCCGCTCGGCAGCGAGGCGCACGCTGCGGCGATCGGAGGCGACGAGGCGGCGCAACGCCCCCCGGTAGCGGTAGCGGCCCATCCGGATGACTTCCGCCACCGTCAGCGGCATCCAGCACTGCTGGCCCGTCTGGTGCGGCATGTAGGCCACCACGTCCGGCGTGGTCACGGTACCGGCCGTCGGGCTCACGAGTCCGGCAAGCACGTGCAACAGGGTGGTCTTGCCCGATCCGTTCGGTCCGATGAGTGCCGTGGACGTACCGGCCGGGAGTTCGAGCGTCACATCGGACAGGGCTTTCACAGAGCCGTACGTGACCGTCACACCCGTCGCGCGCAGCGATGGCTCGAGAGGCGCCGCCGTCGTGCCCGCCGTCGTGCCCGCCGGCCTTCCGGTCATCGTGTCAGCCATGGTGCCCCGTCGTCGGCCGCCCTCCCGGGCGGCTTCTCGTCGTTCTCAGGAGTCGGCCTGCCTCCGGCAGCCGTGGGTCGCGCGCCCGAAACTCTGGTTCCGGATCGTGCGATAGGAGTTGATGTTGGTTCTCACTATCGTATCATAGTTGGGTATTGCTCCCATTCCCGGAATCAATCGGCCCTGCGCGGCAGCGACCGGGCCACGCCTCCCGCAGCGACGTCGCCTCGTGGCGGCGGCGTGCGTGCTGGCCCTCGCGCTCGCCGGCTGCACTCCTGACGACGCTGACGCTCCGAGAGACCCGACGCCCGGCGCACCGGCCGACGACGCCGCCCCGCAACCCCCTGGCGCCGCCGAGAGCGCTCCCGTCGCCCTGATCATGGCCACCACGACCATCTGGGCGGATGTCGCGCGGAATGTCGCCTGTGGCGGGCTGGCCGAGGTGGAGTCGATCCTGCCGCCACTGGCCGACCCGCACGACTTCGAACCCTCCATGTCCGACCGCGCCCGGCTCGACGAGGCCCAGTTGATCGTCGCCAACGGTCTGGAACTCGAGGAGGGGCTCGAGGACACACTCGCCTCGGTGGAGGCCGACGGGACACCGGTCTTCTCCGCCGGCGACTACATGACGACCCTGGAGTTCGACGCCGAGACGTTCGGCGGTCACAACGACGAGGGTGAGGATGACGGCGACGGGGATGACCACGGCGACGGGGATGACCACGGCGGCGACGAGGACCACGAAGGCGAGGACCACGACGACGAGGACCACGACCACGACGACGAGGCGGACGACCGCGGAGGCCCCGTCTCGGAGGATCCGCACGTGTGGCTCGACCCCGTGCGGGTCGCGCAGGCGGTCGAGACTCTGGCGGATGCGCTGGTGAGCGACGCCGGGCTCGACGCCGACCGGGTTGCAGCCTGCACCGACGCCTACCTCGCCGATCTCGCCGATCTCCACCGCGACATCGCCGGCACACTGGACGCCGTGCCGCCGGCGCGGCGCAAGCTCGTGACCAACCACGACTCCCTGGGTTACTTCGCCGACCGCTACGGATTCGACGTGATCGGCACCGTCATCCCCGCCACCACCACCCTCGCCGAACCCAGCCCCGCCGGCCTGGAGGAGTTGGCGCATCTCATCGAGGAGACCGGCGTCCCGGCCATCTTCGCAGAGGAGTCGGGTCACGGCTCTCGGGAAGCCGCGGCACTGGCCGACCGCCTCGAAGGCGTCTCCGTCGAGAACCTCTACACCGGTGCCCTCGGGCCGCCGGGCTCGGGCGCGGAGACCTACCTGGCCATGATGCGCCACAATGCCGAGACCATCGCCGCGGCACTGGCCGGCTGACGGCGAGCGGAAGATCGACGACCTGAACCGAGGCGAACGTCGACGGCGCCCGCGGCACACCTCGACGCCGCGCCCGGATGCGAATGGGTCTCACCCCCAGTCGCTGAAGCGGCTATAACGACGCCGTGGAGTTCGTCACCGACCCCTGGAACTGGTGGATCGAGCCGTTCGTCGCCAACCCGTTCATGCGTCGCGCGCTCTACGCCGGCCTGCTGGCGGTGCTGTCCACGTCGATCATCGGCACGTGGGTGGTGCTGCGAGGGCTCAGCTTCCTGGGCGACGCCCTGGCCCACGGTGTCCTGCCCGGCATCGCCGTCGCCCTGATCATGGGTGGCAACCCCACCCTCGGCGCCCTGGTGGCGGCGCTGGTCATGGTGAGCGGCATCAGCACGCTGCGCCGGTATTCGCCACTGCCCACCGACACCGCCATCGGCCTGCTGTTCGTGGGAATGCTGGCGCTTGCCGTGGTCATCATGTCCAGCCGGGAGGGCAGCTACACGGGCGATCTCACCGGGTTGCTGTTCGGCTCGATCACCGGCGTGGACTCCGCCGACATCGGCCGCCAGATCATCACCACCGCCATCTCCGCAGGCGGGTCGCTGCTCGGTTACCGGGCCTTCCTGGTACTCACCTTCGACGAGACACAGGCCCGCATGCTGGGGATGCGGCCCCGCCTGACCCACTTCATCCTGCTGGCGCTGCTGGCCGTCGCCATCGTCTCATCGTTCGAGGTGGTGGGCACGCTGCTGGTGTTCGCCCTGCTGGTCGGCCCGCCGGCCACCGCCGCCCTGCTGTTCCGGCGCGTACCACGAATCATGGCCGCGGCAGTCGGGCTGGGAGCGCTCACGACGACCGTCGGGATCCTGGTGAGCTACCACCACGACACCGCTGCAGGGGGCACCATGGCGCTCTGCTCGGTGGCGCTGTTCCTGGCTGTACTCACACTGAAGGTCCTGGGGCACGAGGCTATGGTCCGCCTGCGTCCCGCAATGCATCGAACAGATACCGCCCATACGAGCGGTCTGCCAGGATGAGGTAGGAGCGCTCGCCGGCGACGTCGTGGCGCACCAGGGTGCAGGCCACCCTGGCCAGCGACGCCCCGCACACGGCGCCGTCGGGCAGCATCTCCTCGGCGGTGTCGATGCTGCACACCGCCGCCAGCAGGGTCGGCGCGGCCGGGCCTGTCAGCCGGAGCATCGCCAGGCCGTGTGTGAGGTCCACCGTGACGGCGCCGGTCGCTCGCCGCGCTGGGCCGGACAGCTCCCCCAGCAGCAGCCACTCGCCGGGCCTGACACCGCAGACGAACGCGCTGCCGTCCGGTGTTGCGGAGGCCCCGAAGGCGACCGCCGGGCGCCGCCCGGTCGACTCGGTACCCGGGAAGTCCTCGTAAACCAGCATCTTCGGCGTGGTCGACTCGTCACTGAGACGCCAGTCCATGCCGGCCGCCTCGCCAGCGACGACGCCAGACACGAACACGGCGACCTCAGGCACGGAGGCGCTCGCCGGTGGGGTCGAAGTGGGCGTGGTGGGGCATCACGGCGGCGGTGTGGCGGCTGCCGGTGATGTCGACGACAGTGAGTTCGGTGCCGGCGCCGGCGTGGTCGACCTCCACCTGGGCGAGGCAGATGGAGCGCTCCAGCGTCGGCGAGAAGCGCGACGAGGTGACCCGGCCGATGATCCGCTCCCGACCGTCGGGCCCGCGGGCGACGATCTGGCAGGCTTCCGGTGGGACGTACGACGGATCGGTCGGTTGAACGGCCACGAGCTGCGGCAGTGCCTCGGGTTCGGCGCCGGGCTCGCCCTCCAGTGCCCACTGGAGCTCGGGTCGGCCCGTGAAGTCCGCCTTGTCGAGCTTGATGAGCCAATCCAGGCCGGCTGTCGGGGCCTTGGTGAGGGCGTCGCTGTCCTGGCCCACGATGAAGTGCCCCTTCTCGAGGCGCATGATGCGCTGCGCCTCGAGGCCGAAGGGCGCCACGCCGAGGTCGGCTCCGGCGGCGAGCAGCTCCTGCCACACGTGCGGCCCGTAGCCCGCCGGCACGTGCAGCTCGAAGGACAGTTCGCCGGTGAAGCCGATGCGCCACATGACGCAGCCGGCCACGCCGGCCACGCCGCCGGTGCGCACCTGCATGTACTTGAATGCCCCGGGGCTGAGATCCACGCCGTCGACGAGGCGCTCCAGGAGTCTGCGTGACCGGGGCCCGGCCACGTTGATGCTGGTGTAGGCGTCGGTGACGGGCGTGACCCGCACCCGCCAGTCGGGGTGCTCGGTCTGCAGCCAGTTCCGGATCCAGACCTCCATGGCGCCCGCACCCGAGCTGGTGGTGCTCATCAGGTAGTGATGCTCGCCGAGTCGCCCGGTGACGCCGTCGTCGAGGATCACGCCGTCCTCGGCGCACATCACCCCGTAGCGCACGGCGCCCACCGCCAGCCGCCGCCACTTGTTGACATAGAGCAGGCTCAGCAGTTCGGTGGCGTCGGGACCCTGCACGTCGAGCTTGCCGAGCGGGCTCACGTCGATGATGCCGACGTTGGCCCGGACGTTGCGGACCTCCGCCGCCGGGTCGCCGTAGTGCTCGGGGCGGATCCACTGCCCGGCCTGGATTGGCGTCATCCCCGCGGCGACGTGCAGGTCGTGCAACACCGAGACGCGCACCGGCTCGAACATGCGCCCGGCCAGAGCGCCGAGGGTCACCGGTGCGTAGGGCGGGCGCCAGGTGGTGGTGCCGACCTCGGCGATGGTCGAGCCGGTGGCCTCGGCAAGGACGGCCACCGTGTTGACCGTCTCGAGCTTGCCCTGCGCCGAGCCCATCGTGGCCGTCGTCCAGCGTTTGACGAGCTCGACCGAGTCGAAGCCCTCGGCGGCGGCGTGGCGCAGATCGCGGGAGCTCACGTCCTCGGAGAGGTCCACGATGCCGTCGGTGCTGGAGCGATACAGCTCGGGGTGCGGGTCGCGGCCCAGGCGGGCGCGCTCGTCGGGCGGGTACGGCGGCTCGGGACCGGGCACCGGCGCGGCCCAGGCGGTGGCCACCTGGAGGCGATGCGCCAGCGCGGCGGCGCGGGCGGCCGCCAGGCGACCGGTGGCCGCGCCGTGGGCCACGAGCTCGTCCAGCGAGCCGTCGCCGGCGATGCCGCCGGTGCTGAGCACGGTGCCGGCTTCCCCCGCCGAGAGCTCCCGGGGCCCCGGCGCAGCGGAGGGGGTGACAGCATCCACAGGCGGCGACGGGAAGAAGCGGGCGGCCGCCGGGTCGTAGACGGGCCGCACTCCCGCCATGTTCAGCAGCGACGTGGGGGCCGTCCAACCGGCGGCCGTCACCAGCAGGTCGGCGTCGATCCTGGTGCCGTCGGACAGCACGACCCGCTCCACTCCCCTGCTGGATCCCGCGGCGGAGCTCACCGTCCGGCCACCGCGTGCATCCACCAGTTCCACTGCCACGCCCGCGGCGTCGAGATCGGCGGCCGCGGCGTCACCCGCCTCGTTGGCGCTGACGACCACCGCCCTCGTACCCGGGCGCACAGCCCAGAGGTTGAGCAGCCGGCGGACGCCCTGGGAGAGCATCACGCCGGGACGGTCGTTGCCGGCGAACACGTAAGGGCGCTCGATCAGGCCCGCCGCCACGACGAGGACCTTGGCGCGGGCCTTGATGAGGCACTCGGGGCCGCCCGCCGGAGCCCGCTCGACGATGGCCAACCAGTTGTCCTCCCAGCGGCCCGCGACCGTTGCGTCCGTGAGGATCTCCACACCGGCAGCACGGGCGGCATCGGCCAACTCGGTGGCCACGGCGCGCCCACTGTCTCCACCCCACCGCAGGTGGCCGCCGGGGGCGTGCTCGTGCTCCACCAGCAGCACGCGCGCCCCCGCCCGCGCGGCCGCCGCGGCCGCGGCCAGGCCCGCCGGCCCGGCGCCCGCCACCACCACGTCGGGGTGGGCGTACCGCTTCTCGTGGCGCCGCGGCGCGCCGGCGGGGTCGATCACCCCGCCGGGCGCGAAGCGTGCCAACACCTTCTCGTAGGCGGGCCACAGCCGGCGGGGCCGCATGAAGGTCTTGTAGTAGAAGCCGGCGCTGAGGGCGCGGCCGCCGAGCGCCGTCAGCGCCTTGGCGTCGAAGCGCAGCGAGGGCCAGGCGTTCTGCGCCGACACCGCCATGGCGGCCTCCAGGAGGCGGTGGCCGCCGCGGACGTTCGGCTCGTCGCCCACCTGCACCAGCGTGTTCGGATCCCAGTAGTCGGCCGTCATCACGCCTCGGGGACGGTGGTACTTCATGCTCCGCGAGAAGACACGGCAGCCGCTCGCCGCCAGCGCCGAGACGATGGTGTCGCCCTGGTAGCCGGTGACGGGCCTGCCGTTCCAGGTGAACTCCAGCGGGCGGTCACGGTCGATCACCTCGCCGCGACGCGCCGGCAGCCGGGTGCTTGTCACGGTCGACCCTCCGGGCCTCCGCCGTCATCGACGGCGAGGGGCGGGTTGGCGAAGCGGTTCTCGGTGCGGTGGCGCTCGGTGACGAAGAAGCGCCGGCAGCCCAGGCGGCAGTACCACGTCTCCCGGGTCCAGCCGGCCGGGTTGTCCTCGGTGTAGAGGTAGGCACGCCACGCTTCCGGGGTGACGTCCTGCGGATCGGGCCGCGGCCCGGTCTCGCCGACGAGAGTCAGGTCGGCGCTGTTGCGCGGGCCGCAGTGCGGGCACGGAACCAGCAGCATCAGCGACCCACCGCCGGCGAACCGACCACAGCCACCGGCCTCGACACTCCCGCACGCATCAGTGGCCCACCGCGGCGGCGCCCTTCTCGCCCACGAGCCGGCCCTCGGCGAACCGGCTCAGCGCGAAGGGCGCGATCAATTCGGGGGTCTCGCCCCGGGCGATGCAGGCGGCCAGCTGCTCGCCGGCGACGGGGGCTGCCTTGAACCCGTAGGTTCCCCAGCCCACGTCGCAGTAGAAACCCGCAACGGCTGTGGGGCCGATGATCGGTGAGTAGTCGGGGGTCATGTCGCACAGCCCCGACCACTGTCGCAGCAACCGCATCGGGCCCAGGCCGGGCATGAGCTGCAGCACGTGTCCGGCCAACTCCTCGGCGAACGCCAGCGAGCCGCCGGTGTCGTAGGTGGCCAGGGGGTCGACCGCGGCACCGAACACCAGCTCGCCCCGGTCGGTCTGGCTGACGTAGACGTGCAGCGAACCCGACACAACGACCGCCGGCAGGAACATCTTGACGGGCTCGGTGACCGCTGCCTGCAGGGGATGGGTGGAGATCGGCAGCCGCACGCCGGCCATAGCGGCCACGAGCGAAGCCCAGCCGGCCGTGCAGTTCACGACCACCGGCGCCGACACGTCACCCCGGCTGGTGCGCACACCCGTCACGCGCCCACCGGGACCCTTGCCCTCCGGTTCGGCCCCGCCGACGGTGTCGATGCCGAGAACCTCGGTGTTCTGGTGCATCTCCACGCCGAGCGCGGCCGCCGCTCGCGCATAGCCCCACACCACGGCGTCATGGCGGATGATGCCGCCGGGCGGGTGATGCAGAGCGCCCAGGATGGGGTGCCGGGGAGCCCCCGAGGTGTCGAGCGCCGGCACCAGGCGCTTGATCTCCGCCGGGCCGATCACCTCGGAGTCCACTCCCTGGTGCTTGTTCACCTCTGCCCGCCAGCGCATCGTGCGCAACGCTCCGTCGCTGTGCGCCAGGGTCAGGTGACCGCGCCGCGAGAACATCACGTTCAGGTTCACGTCGGCGGCCAGCCTCTCGTAGAGCCGGACGGACCGGTCATAGAAGGCCACACCGTCCGGTGTCAGGTAGTTGGACCGCACGATGGCCGTGTTCCGGCCCGAGCCGCCGCCGCCCAGGTAGCCCTTGTCCAGCACGGCCACGTTCGTGATGCCCCAGTTCGAGGCGAGGTAGTAGGCGGTCGCCAGGCCGTGCACTCCCCCGCCGATCACGACCACGTCGTAGCTGGTGCGCAGGTCACCGCTGCGCCAGATCCGCGGCCAGGGGCGCTTGCCCCGCCACAGCAGCGCCGCCGCCGAGTAGCGGGCCGGATACCGGCCGCGAAGGTGGCGCTGCCGGCGGTCCGATTGATCGACCCGCGGCACGCCGGAATCCCTACCTGCCATCGGTCACCTGGGGGCGGATCATCCGGTCAGCGGGCCGGACTCGAGTAGACCTTCAGCGACAGGAACCGCACCGGGAGATCCACCAGAGCCGTGGGGCCGTGCGCCACCTCTCCCTGGAACTGCATGGTGTCGCCGGGTTCCAGCAGGTAGCGGTTCGAGCCGTAGCCGTACTCCATGGAGCCCTCCAGCACGTACAGCAACTCCACACCGGGGTGCTGGTAGAGCGGGAAGACCTCGTGGGGAGTCGAGAGCGTGACGAGCAGCGGCTCGATCTGCCGCTCCGGGCCTCGCAGCGCACCCAGATCCTGGTAGCTGCGTCCCCTGCCGCTGTCGGAATGGATGATCTCCAGCCCCTCGCCGGCGCGCACGATGACCGCGTCGTGCTCCTCGTCGAGGCCGCGGAACAGCGCGGTGATGGGCACGTTCCCGGCACGGGCGAGCCGGTTGAGAGTGGCGATGCTGGGCGCCGTGCGGCCGTGCTCGATCTTCGAGAGCATGCCGATGGAAACCTCCGCCGCCTCGGCGAATTGGGCCATGGTGAGGCCGAGATCCCGCCGGATGGTGCGCACCCGCTCGCCGACGACGCTGCAGACCTGCTCGGCGCTCAACGACTCTGCGCCGTCAGCCCCGTCGTCGGGCTCGACGGCAGCAACCGCGCTCACGGTGCCGCCGGTTCAGAACAGTTCGAGGTAGGTATCCACCTCGAACTGCGTTACCTGCTCGTGCCAGCGTCGGAACTCCTGCCGCTTCACCTCGGCGAAATAGTCCACGTAGTCGCCCCCGGGGACCGCACCAAGAGCGGCTCGCAGAACGTCGTCGCCTTCGAGGTTGTCCGCGGCATGCATCAGCGTCGGCGGCATGGCCACGATGCCCCGCTCGGCGATCTCGGTCATGCTGAGCGCGTAGAGGTTGTCACCGTTGGGCTCGCCCGGGTCGGCACCGGCGTCGATACCCGCCAGCCCGCAGCCCAGCAGCGCGCTGAACGCCAGGTAGGGGTTGGCCGCTCCGTCCATCGCCCGCACCTCGATGCGCCCCGGCTCGGGGACACGAATCATCTGCGTACGGTTGTTGCCGCCGTAGGAAACGTAGGCGGGCGCCCAGGTTGACCCGGAGTCGGGAGGGCCGACCCCCATGCGCTTGTAGGAGTTGACCGTGGGGCACAGCACGGCCACCAGGGCGGTGGCGTGGCGCAGCAGCCCGGCCACGAAGCCATAGGCCAGCGGGCTGAGCCCCAGGCCACGGGGGTCGTGATCGGTCTCGAACAACGGCTCATCGGTGTCGGCCGACCAGAGGCTCATGTGAGCGTGGAGGCCGTTGCCGGTCTTGTCCCCGAACGGCTTGGGCATGAATGTGGCGTACAGGCCCCGGCGCTGGGCCAGGGTGTGCATCATGAGGCGCAGCACGATGAGGCGGTCGGCGGTGGTGAGGGCGTCGGCGTACTGGAAGTTCTGCTCGAACTGCCCGTTGGCGTCCTCGTGGTCGTTGGCGTAGTTCCCCCAGCCGAGGGCGTCCATGTGCCGGGACACCTCGGTGAGGTGGTCGAGCATGCGGGTGAGGCCGCGGGCGTCGTAGCAGGGCAGGTCGCTGACGTCGCGCTCGTCGGCCACCCTGATGGTGCCGTCGGCATTGCGAGCCAGCATGGAGTACTCGGCCTCCACACCCGTCTTGAGCACCAGGTTCCGCTCGGCAGCCGCCGCCAGCGCCCGCCGCAGGATGACCCGCGGGGCGTACGGCCACGCCTCGCCCTCCACCGTCGGGTCGCACTGCATGGCCGCCACGTTGGGCTGCCACGGGAGCACCATGTAGGAGTCGGGGTCGGGGATGGCGGCGATGTCCGGATCGGCCGGCGACTGCCCGATGGGACCGGCGGCGAACCCGGCGAACCCGGCGCCGTCGTTCATCAGCCCTTCCAGACTGCTGACGGGAACCAGCTTGGCGCACGGCTTGCCGTGCATCTCCACGAACATGGCGTAGATGAACTCGACACCGTCGGCGTTGACCCGCTCGCGTATCGCCTCGATCCTGTCGCTGCTCATGTCGCTACCTCTGTGGCTGTGTCGTTGCTCGGTTCCCGTCCCGCCAGAGCGTAGGCGGGCTCCTGACGCCGGGACGGACCGTGCAACCGATTCCCGATCGCTCGGCCGCGGCCCCTTCCAGCGCTCCGGCTCACCTCCAGGTACCGAGTACCTGGACAACGAGTACCTGGAGGAAAACTATTTCACTATAATAGTCGACGTTCGCCGGGTATGGCGCCCACCCGCCGGGTCTCCTCGAGCTCGCGGGCCGGCAGCCGAGCCGGTCGCCGAGTCGACGGAAGGGATGGCCGAACATGTGCGGGATCGTCGGGTTGTTCCTCAAGACGCCTCGCCACGAGCCCGAGCTCGGCCTGCTGGCGGCCCGCATGCTGGAGCAGATGCGCGACCGGGGCCTCGACAGTGCCGGTTTCGCCGTCTACTCCGGCGACGACCCCGGCAGGGTCAAGATCACCGTGCTGGCGGAAGGATTCGAGGCCGACTGGGACACCGCCCGAGGTGGCTTGGAAACCGCTCTCGGCGCCGAGGTGTCACTCGACCGGATCCACGACCACGCCACGTTCACAACCGGCGGCGACGGCAGGGCCGCCCGGCAGTGGCTCATCGAGAACCTGCACGGCGCCACAGTGCTGAGCTACGGGCACGCCATCGAGTTGTTCAAGGCGGTGGGAGACCCCAGAGGAGTCGCTGAGCGCTATGGGCTCGCCGAGCGCAGCGGCACCCACGCCATCGCCCACACCCGCATGGCCACCGAGTCGGCGGTCACCACCAACGGATCACATCCCTTCTCCACCGGCGCCGACACGTGCCTGGTCCACAACGGCTCGCTGTCGAACTACAACCGGCTGCGCGAAGTCCTGGAGAACAAGGGTGAGACCTTCCAGACCGAGAACGATTCCGAGGTGGCCGCCGGCTACCTGTCGTGGCGGCTGCACGAGGGCGACACGATCGGTGAGGCGCTCGAGCGCAGCCTCGACGACCTCGACGGCTTCTACACGTTCGCCGTGGGGGTGCGCGACGGGTTCGCCGTGCTGCGCGACCCCATCGCCTGCAAACCCGGCGTGATCGCCGAGACCGACGACTGGGTGGCGATGTCGTCGGAGTTCCGGGGCATCGCCGTGCTGCCGGGGGCTGCTGACGCCGACATCTGGGAGCCGGCGCCGGCGGTGGTGTACACGTGGTCGCGGGAGTCGCTGTGACGGCCACGGACCCTGCGCTCGCCACCATGTTGGATCCTGGCGCCGGCGGCGTCCGGTCGGTCAACCGGACGCTGCACGAGGCCACCGGCGGCGCCTTCACCGTTCACAACCCTCAGGGAGTGCACGCCCTGGCGGCCGGTCTCGACGCCCCGCTGGCGGTCACCGTCGAGGGACACGTGGGCTACTACTGCGCGGGCATGAACAAGCACGCGTCGGTGACCGTGCACGGCAACGCCGGTCCCGGCCTGGCCGAGAACATCATGTCGGGGACGGTGCGCATCACCGGCAACGCCAGCCAGTCGGCGGGGGCGACGGGCCACGGCGGCCTGATCGTCATCGATGGCAACGCCTCGGCCCGCTGCGGCATCTCCATGAAGGGCGTCACCATCGTGGTGGGCGGCAACATCGGTCACATGAGCGCCTTCATGGCCCAGGCCGGCGACCTGATCGTGCTGGGCGACGCAGGAGCCGACCTGGGCGACTCCATCTACGAGGCCCGCCTGTTCGTGCGCGGCTCGGTGGCGAGCCTCGGCGCCGACTGCATCGGCAAGGACATGCGCCCCGAGCACCACGAACTCCTCGCCGGCGCCCTCGCCGCCGCCGGCTTCGATGCCAACCCCACCGACTTCACCCGCTACGGCTCGGCCCGCCGCCTCTACAACTTCAACGTCGACAACGTCGACGCGCTCGCCGCCGCCTCCTCGCTCCCTGCCATAGGGGAAACCACGGACAATCCCAGCACGGAGCCTTCGTGGCATCTGCGCGAATCCCACACGTTCGACCGCAACACCATCGCCGAGATCCGCCGAGCCGCCAACACGGGCGTCTACCGGATCCGCGGCTGGGGGGCGAAGCGGGTGCTGCCCACCTTCGACGACCTGGTGTTCCTGGGGGCATCCATGTCGCGCTACCCCCTCGAGGGCTACCGGGAGGCCTGCGCCACGAACGTGGTGCTGGGCGCGCGCTTCGCCGCCGAGCCCATCGAGTTGGCCATCCCCATCACCATCGCCGGCATGAGCTTCGGGTCGCTGTCAGCCAACGCCAAGGAGGCGCTCGGCCGGGGCGCCAGCGCTGCAGGCACGTCCACCACCACCGGCGACGGAGGCATGACCGACGAGGAGCGCACCCACTCGCAGACGCTCGTGTACCAGTACCTGCCGTCGCGCTACGGCATGAACCCCGACGACCTGCGCCGGGGCGACGCCATCGAGGTGGTGGTCGGCCAGGGGGCCAAGCCGGGAGGCGGCGGCATGCTGCTGGGCCACAAGATCAGCGCCCGGGTGGCCGAGATGCGCACCCTGCCCGAGGGCATCGACCAGCGCTCGGCGTGCCGGCACCCCGACTGGACCGGCCCCGACGACCTGGCCATCAAGATCCAAGAACTGCGGGAGATCACAGGCTGGCGCAAGCCCGTCTATGTCAAGGTGGGCGCCGCCCGCCCCTACTACGACACCGCCCTGGCCGTGAAGGCGGGCGCCGACGTGGTGGTGCTGGACGGCATGCAGGGCGGCACCGCCGCCACCCAGGACGTGTTCATCGAGCACGTGGGCATCCCCACCCTGGCCGCCATCCCCGAAGCGGTGCGGGCCCTGAAGGAGATGCAGGTGCATCGCACCGGCGTGCAGCTCATCGCCGCCGGTGGCATCCGCTCGGGTGCCGACGTGGCCAAGGCGCTGGCGCTGGGGGCCGACGCTGTGTCCATCGGCACAGCCGCCCTCATCGCCATCGGCGACAACAACCCCGCCCGTGACAGCGAGTACCGCCGCCTAGGCTCCGCGGCCGGCTTCTGGGAGGATTTCCACACCGGCGCCGACCCGGCGGGCATCACCACCCAGGATCCCGAACTGTCGCGCCGCCTCGACCCGGTGCTGGCCGGGCGGCGCCTCGCCAACTACCTGCAGGTACTCACCCTGGAGGCACAGACCCTGGCCCGGGCGTGCGGCAAGTCCCACGTCCTGAACCTCGAACCCGAGGACCTGGCCGCCCTCACCGTCGAGGCCGCCGCCATGGCCAACGTCCCCCTCGCCGGCACCGACTGGATCCCCGGCCGCCGCTGAGGGTGGAACGGTCCGCTCGCGGGCCGCGAGGCTTCAGAGGAGCGAGTCGCGGGTCTCCTTCTTGGCGATCTTGCCGGTAGGTGGCGTGGCGTTGGGTTCCGGGGGCGTCGCTCACTGGACGGACCGAGGCCACCGGCTTGTGGCCGGCGTCGGGATCGCGGCCAGGGGCACGGTCAGTTCGTCGCCCCAGGCGCGCTTCAGGTCTGGAGGCACCGGACTGCCACCGGACAGGACCAGGCGCAGCGACCCGGGCAGACCCCCATCCCGGTGACGGGACCCGTCGAGCGCGGCGGTCACCACCGGCGGGTTGGCGGCGAGAATCGTGATCCCGAGGCGCTCCACGACGTCGAGGCCGGCCTCGCCCTCCCAGTTGTTCATCACCCAGCAGGTGCCCGTGACTGACAGGGCCGGCAGCAGGTTCGCCACCAGCTGGTAAGAGCTGGACAGCGCGGTCGGCCCGAGGCTCACGTCGCCGGCCCCGATGCCCAGACGCTCGGCGGTCCAGCGCGCGACCTGGCAGGTCGGCTCGTGGGACAGGCACTCCCCCGCCGGCCGTCCGGTCGTTCCCGGAGCGTAGGAGAGGTGGGCGATGTCGTTCTCGGCCGCCACATCGGGAGGCGGCGCTCCGGTGCATCCCAGGATCTCGGCCCAGTCGACCGCTCCGGGCTGGGCACCGTCGAGGCACACGTACGTCTCGACGCCGGCCAGCGCGTCGCGGTGGCGATCGATGGCCTCGAAATAGTCGTGGGTGTAGACGACGACCTTGGGCCGGCAGTCACCGAAGTAGCGGTCCAGGTCGTCGGCGTGGCGCAGGTCCACCAGCGCGGCGATGGCGCCGAGCCGCCACGACCCGAACATGGCGAGCAGGTAGTCCAGCCCGTTGTGGGCGAACACGCCGACCCGGTCACCCGGCTCGACGCCGAGAGCCGCCAGCCCGGCGGCCACCCGGTCCGTCGCCTGCGCAGCCTCGGCGTAGCTGAGCGACCGATCGCGCTTGACCCAGCCGAGAGCGGTCTTGTCCGGGAGGCGAGCGGCCCCCTCCCTCAGCAGATCGTGCAGGAGCATCCGGGCATCCTAAGCTGCAACCGTCAGACGGAACGCAGTTCAGACGGGAGTCGCGCACTCATGATTATCGTCACCACCCCCCACGTCGAGGGACTCGCCATTACCCAGGTCCACGGCTTGGCCAGCGGCAGCACGATCCGCTCCAAGGTCATCTTCAAGGACATCGGCGCCGGCCTGAAGAGCATGGTCGGCGGCGAACTCGGGAGCTATACCAAGATGATGCAGGAGTCCCGTGGCCAGGCTCTGGAGCGTCTCGAGGAGGACGCCGCCAGGCAGGGCGCAAACGCAGTCGTCAACATGCGCTTCGCGACATCGATGGTCACCCAAGGTGCCGCCGAGATCCTGGCCTACGGCACCGCCGTCACCGTCGAGTAATCGCGGCCCGCACGGGCGCCCTTCACCGGGGTGACAAAGCAACAAGGACGACACAACGCGGCGGTGCCGCTGGGGAGTGGATCCCGGCGTCCGCCGGGATGACGGGCAGGAAACCAGCCTGGGTTCAACCCTGTAGGAACATCTCCTGGACACGGCGATCCAGTTCTTCTGGAGACACGTCCTCGATGTGGGTGGCCACTCCCCAGCGGTGGCCCCAGGGGTCCTCGAACTGCCCCGCACGGTCGCCGTAGAAGTGGTCGGCGACCTCTCGCAGCGGCTTCGCCCCGCGGCGAAGAGCCTCGGCAAAGGCCGCGTCGGCGTCGTTCACGTACACGCTGATCGTGACGGGCGTGCCACCGATGGCCTTCGGACCGACGAACCCCATCTCCGGGTATTCGTCGGCCACCATGACGAGAGAGTCCCCGATCTCCAGTTCAGCGTGGCCGATCTTGCCTTCGGGTGCAGGGATGCGCATGCGCTCCCGGGCACCGAACACCGCACCGTAGAACTCGATGGCGTCCGCCGCACCGTCCACAGCGAGGGCGGCGCTGGCCCGCGGGTAGTTGTCGGGAATCGGGTTGACCATCAGGGACTCCATTCTGCGGGTTCTCCGAGACGGGATGCGAGCAGGAGCCCTCGTGGACCGACTGGACGCCTGCAGCGAAGCGCTGGGGGGACGCGCTGACCCGGCCGGGTGGTGGGCGGGACGCCGCAACTCCAGCGGCGACCGGGCCCGGTCCTAGTTGACCGTGATCCTTGCCGGTCTGGTGATACGCGTGTTGGTGGTCGACGCGACGAGGGTGATCGTCACCGTTCCGGCGCGGCGACCGCGAATCGTCGCGACCGACCCCGCCACGGTTACGTCCACGAGACGGTTCGGATCGGCGGAGTCGTATGTCACGCCAAACCCGGTGGCCGCGGCGGAGAAGTAGCTGCTGATGTCCAGTGTCTCCGAGTCACCGACACCCACACTGACGCTTGGGTTGCTGCCCACCAGCGTCAGGAAGCCGCCCCCGCCTGCTCCGGTCGTTGTCGTCGTTGCCGCCGTGGTCGTAGTGGTCGTCCCCGCAGCCGTCGTGGTGGTGGTGGTGGAACCCGCCCCAACGGTGACTTGGAATGCCTGCGCCACTTCGCCGAGGTTGTTCGCCGCAGTGACGGTGATCGTCGCGGTTCCGACCGCGAGTCCTCGCAGGGTCACTCTGCCGGCAACGGTCATCGACACCTCGACACTTGCGGAACTCGAGGATGCCACCGCCCAGCCCTGCAAAATCCCGCCGAAGTATGGCGTGGCGTCCACGGTCACTGTCTCCCCGACGCCGACGGTCTGCGCGGGCACAGTTCCCGACAGCGTCGGGGCCGCCGTCGCCTGGACCGGCGGCAGAGATTCTGTGGGAATGGCGTCGGTCGTGCTGTCCCCTGCAGCCGAGTCGGGCGGTCGCGGCGGGAGTTCGTCCACCGGGACCAAGACGTCGGACTCGTCGGCAGCGGGCTCCTGCCGGGCGGGTGGAGGTGCCGGCGGAGGCGGCGAGGGCTGCGGGACGGTGGAACGGTCGACCTGGGTGGCCCCGGCTCCGACCCGGGCCACGAACGTCTGCGTGGCCGTGCCGCCGGGACCAAACGCGGTCACCGTGATGCTGGCCGTCCCGTTGGACACGGGCGCCACAATGAGCATGTCCGGCGGATTCACGCCGGCGGTCGCCACGCCGTTGTCGGACGACACAGCCGAGTAGCTGTCTATCGGACCGTCGAAGAACTCCCCCACGAAACGTGCGTGGGCATAACCGTCCGCTGCAACGGCCATGTCCGAGATGACGCCGACCGCGACCGGCGGTGGACCCGAGGGTGCCGGCGACGGCGGAGGTGCCGGAGCGGCCGGCTGCGCTGCGGCCGGCTGCGGTGCGGCAGGCGCCGCATCAGGCTGAGCCAGGGGCGCGGGCGCGGGTGGCGCGGCAATAACCGTGGTGGAAGGAGTTCCGCTTGTTGCTTCCGTCGAGGTCGACGTGCTCTCGTCGCCACCGTCGACCGCTTCCTCGTCCTCACCGCCGCACTGGCTCAGGACCAGTGCGCCAACCGCCAAGACAGCGACAAGCCTGATGGCGGCGGCGTTCCGTCGAGGGGAGTCTTCCCTCCCGCCGGGCAAGCGCCGCCGGAGACCGGACGCACCGGTCCCCTGGGCGCGGCTCGGCGCGATAATTCGTCTTGAATCCCAGATCACAGGATCTACGCTACCCGGCCTCGCCGGTCCTTCGCGTGATACCCGCCGTCGTCCATCCGGCGCCGCTCGGCGTGGCTCCGTCCCGTGCCCCACGCCACAAGTTGACCCCGGCGGGCAGCCGATGGCCAACCGCTCGGCCGGATTGGTGGTCACACCGATCGGCGGCTTCGCGTCCAGTTGTCGGCAGCCACGGCGACGAGGATGACGCTTCCCTGGATGAGCCTCTGAATGATCGGGTCGATCTGGTGGAGGTTGAAGCCGTTGAGCATGAAGGCGGTGAAGAAGGCCCCGAAGACCGTCCGCCAGACCGCCCCCTCCCCGCCGGCGATCGACGTGCCTCCCACGATGACAGCGGTCAGCACGGAGAACACGAAGCTGAAGTCGTCGCTGGGCTGCGCCACGAGGGTGCGGGAGGCGGACAGGGCGCCTGCCAGGCCGGCTGCGGCACCCGTGATCACGAACGTGGCGACCACGATCGCCTCGACTCGCACACCCGCCAGGCGGGCGGCTTCCGGGTTTCCGCCGGCCGCGAAGACGTGCCGCCCGAAACGGGTTCGCTCCAGAACCAGCCAGAAGACGACGACCACCACGGCGGCGATCCAGGTGGCATTGGTGACCCCGAGCGTGCGCGCCCGCGCCACCTCGGAGAACGAGCGGTCGCTGACGCGGATGATGCTCCGCTCCGACAGCAGGAATCCCACGCCGTAGAACACAAACGAGGTCGCCAGCGTGGCGATGAAGGAGTTGATCCGGACCCACGCCACGGTCACGCCGTTGAGCAGGCCGAACGCGGCGCCGATGCCCACGCCGCCGGCGATGGCCGCCACCGCCGAGCCCGAATCGTTGGCGATGAGCGCCGTGACGATCCCCGCATTGATGAAGCTGGCCGACACGGAGATGTCGAAGTTCCCGCCGATCAGAGTCAGGGTCATCGCCGATCCGGCGATGAGCAGCAGCGACTGCTGGTCGAGGACGTTGCGGAGGTTGGCGGCCGTGAGGAACACGTCCGTGGTCTGCGTCAGCACGACGAAGAGGCCGATCGTCACCCAGACGATGCCGTAGTCACCCGGTCGCAGTCCCCGGAGCCGCTGTGCCGGCGAGTGGCCGGCACCTGTGCTCATGCGGCCGAGAGCCCGAAGGCGAGTTCCATGACGTCGGATCGCGTGGCGGCAGCAGCGTCCAGTTCGCCGACGAGCCGGCCGCCGCGCATCACGAGAATGCGATGGGCGATACCCAGAACCTCCTCGAGTTCGGACGAGACCACAACCACCGCCATGCCCTCGGAGGCCAGATCCACCAGCAGGTCGTAGATGCCTCGCTTGGCACCCACGTCTACGCCACGTGTCGGCTCATCAGAGAGGAAGAGCCGTGGCCGCTCCACGAGCCAGCGGGCGAACAGCGACTTCTGCTGGTTGCCACCGGAGAGTTCCTCCATCAGCGAGGCGGTCGTGGCTCCGGTCAGGCCGACGGCGCCGGTGACGCGGGTGGCCGCCGCCCGCTCCCCGGCCCTCCGAACGACACCACCGATCGTGACGAACCCGGCGAGATGGGCGAGCGTCACGTTCTCGCACACGGAGCGGCGCGGGAATAGGCCGTGCGCCTTCCTCGATTCCGGCACCATGGCGACGCCTCGACGGATGGCCCAGCGCGGCGAGCGAGGCTCGTACTGCACGCCGTCCAGCCGCATCGATCCAGCCGTGGCGCGGTCGGCACCGAAGACGCACCGCAGAACCTCGGTGCGTCCCGATCCGACCAGCCCGGCGAGCGTCACGATCTCGCCGGCGCGAACCTCGAAGCTGACGTCACTGAACGCTCCTGATCTACACAGCTCCCGTACGGCCAGGACGGTTGGCGCGGAGGCCGGCGGGCGGTGGCGCGGCGGGAAGGCCGCCTCGAGGTCGCGACCCACGATGCCCTCGATCAACGACTTGCGCGTCTCGGTGGCCGCGGGACCGCTGCGGACGACCGCGCCGTCGCGGAGGATCGTTATCTCGTCGGCCACAGCCAGCACCTCGTCGAGGAAGTGCGACACGTAGACCACCGTCACACCTCGATCGGCGAGAGTGCGAACCGTCCGGCGCAGCCCCATGGCCTCGTCGGAGGTGAGGCGCGCCGTGGGCTCGTCCATGACGATGAGCGCCGCGCGGCGCGCCAGCGCTCGCAGGATCTCGACCTTCTGCTGGTCGGCGACCGAGAGTCTCCCGACGATCCCGTCGGGGGGCACATCGATGCCGTACTCCTCGACCAGACCAGCGAACCGTTCCGCCGCGCTGCGCACGAACGGCCCGAGATGCGATTCGATGCCGAGGAACACGTTGTCGACAGCCGAGCGCGAGGGCACCAGCGACAACTCCTGGGCCACCATGGTGATGCCCCGACCCAGGGCTGCCCGGGGTGAACGGAAGGCGACACTGGCCCTCGAGACGGTGAGTTGTCCCGCGTCGGGCGTCAGGACACCCGCGATGATCTTCCCGACGGTGGACTTGCCGGCGCCGTTCTCGCCGACGATGGCATGGACGGTGCCGGAGCGGATTGCCATGTCAACGCCGTCGAGTGCGACGGTGCCACCGAATCTCTTGGTGACACCGCGCAACTCGACATGCGCGTCGGGGGTACCGGCGGGGACTATCCGTCCCACTCCGCTGTGAAGTCGCCGGCGTTCTCGCCGAACATCAGGCCGCCGTGAGGCACCGACAGCGAGGGGTCGACACCACCGGTGTCGGTGCCGCTGAGGGCGGCCACCATGGCCTCCATGGCAAGCCGGCCCTCGGTGAAGGGAGCGCCGAAGAGTTCGGCGTACCAGCGCCCGTCCTGGACGGCCTCCACGGCGTAGCGGCTGCCACCGAACCCGACGATGCGCACATCGTCCATGCCGGCGTCGGCCAGCGCGATCTCGACTCCCTGCATCGACTGATCAGCCCCGACGGCGACGTGGATGCCGGAGGTCGACACCAGGATGTCCTGCATGGCGCCCAGCGCCACATCTGGGCCGAGGTACTGACCCTCCCCCTCGGCGACCACATTCACGGTGGAGCCAGACGTAACGCTGTCCCAACCGGATCGCAGCGCCTCGTCGAGCGGGATCCCGCGGATGCCGTAGAAGTAGACGACGTTACACGGGTCGAAGTCCGCACAAGTCCGGACGGTGATCTCCCCGAGCCGTTCACCCCGCACGAACGGCGGCTCGAAGACGGCAGCGGCCACGCCAGGCACCTGCGGTTCGACATCGGTGAAGTCCTCACCGACAACCTGATTCAGGAACACCACTTCGATCCCTGCGGCCAGCGCGTCCTCCACGTCGGGGATCGACCCGGCACCGGCGAGCGACACGAGAATGATGCCCGCGTACTGGCCGGCGGCGATGGCGTCCTGGAACTGCTGCTGCTGCAGCGCCGGGTTGAACTGCGCGTCGAACTCGATGATCTCGACGTTGCTGGCAGCCGCCACTTCATCCATGGCCGCCCGCGAGGCGGCGAGCCAGGTATTGGCGGTACTGGCGGAGAGGTAGGCAACCTGGACGGGCTCTGCAGGCTCGGGCGCCGGGGGTGGCTCGGGCGCAGGCGCCGGCGCCGGCTCGGGTGCCGGTGGAGCCGGTTCGGGTGGAGCGGGCGCTGGGGGTTCGGGAACCGGCGCGGGGGCGGGCTCCGGCGGTGGCGCGGGCGCAGGCTCGGGTGTTGCCGCGGGCGCCGGTGCGGGCGCGGGTGCAACGGTCTCGGAGTCGGCGTCGCCTCCGCAGCTCGCCGCCACGAGCGCCACGGCGAGTGCCGACGCCGCCAGGATGCGCTTCAATCCGTTCGGTCGACGGCGTCTCCGATGTCTGCTCTGGATCTCGGCCATAGGTCTGCTCCCTCCGAGTTGCCGGCGAGTGTTAACCGGGTGGAGCGAGCGTAGGTACGGACCCCTCGCGGGCCCGATGGGTCAACCGCATAGTCAGCCGGTGTCCGTTGTGCGAAATGCCCAGGTCGAGAGAGCGCAACGGTGGCACTCAGCGAGCGCTTCAGCGGTTGATCCGTAGCACGCGGCACGCCAGCTGCAGCGACAGCCGGGTTTCCGGATCGTCGAGACGGATTCCCAGCACGTCGGTGACCCGCCGGACGCGATTCGAGACCGTGTTCCGATGAACACCCAGCCGGTGCGCCGCGCCGGTGGTCGAGCAACTGGCGTCGAGATACGCCTCCAGCGTCTCCAGCAGATCGCCTTCCTGGTCGATCTCCAGCACCGGCTCGAGGATCGTGCCCGCGTAGCTGGTGAAGTCGTCGGAACTGAACCAGCCCATCAGGACCCGCTGGATACCGAGCCGATCGATGTGTGCCACCCCGGAGGCCTCGTGGGTACGGGCGTTGGCGATGACGGAGGCCTCGGCGGCCTCGATCAGCGAGCGTCGCAGACCGGCCAGGTCGGGATACGGACGCCCGATCCCCCCATGGGCACGCAGGCCGGAATGGGCGGACGTGAAACCCTCGAGAGCGACCCCGAGACTTCCGACCACCAGCGCGTACGTCTCGGGCATCGGCTCCGCCATGTCGGTCGTCCAGCCGCTCCAGCCGTCGTTGCGCTCGACGAGTGGCCCGTCGATTCCGGCGGCGCTCAACCGGTCGCTCATCTCCGCGTGCAGATCCACGATCCGGCCGGGATCGGCGCGCCCTCGCAGCTTGATGTGCAGCCCGGTGTTCCAGCCCGAGGCGCTCCAGCCCAACTCCACCAACTGGCTCCGGACATCACGCTCGGGCACCTCGCCGGCATGCATGATCTCGTTCAGCACGGCGATCCGGCGGCGCGCGTCGCGCTCGGCCCGCACCCGCCCCGAACCCAGCAGCGCCGCCAGGTACCAGGACCCGAGCTGCAGCAGCGACCGCAGTAGCCGCTGCGAACTGCCCGAGCGCAGGGATTCGCCGACCAGCCAGTACGTGGCCTGCTCACCCGGCGCGAGGACGATCGGTGCGCTGTGGAGTGCGGCGCGCGCCGAGTGGTCGATCAGGTAGTCGTCGTCACCGGCGAGGCGCCGGTCACCTACCTCGATACTCGCTCCCGCCACGGGCCTGCGGTCCTGGCCGATCAGGCACACCGGCGCCTGCGTGGCGTCGGCGAGCAGGGCGATGAAGGCCTCCGGGTCGGCGACGCGCATCTGCCGGAGCGAGGCGAGCAGGCGGTGGACGGCCGCCACGTGCTCCACGTCCGGCGCCCAGAACTCGGCCCGGAGTTGATGGGTCAGCGCCAGAGCGTCGGCCTCTGCGACCACGGCCAGCGGCACCCCGAGGCGGTTCGCCAGGCGCTGCGCGCCCACGTCGATGTGAGGCGCGGGGTTGACAACGATCAGCGCCACGGCGCCGGCTCCGGCGATCGCTCGGAGCGCAACATCCACCTGATAGAGGTTGTCGCCGATCGTTGCCGCATCGAGGACGACGGCGAGGCCCCGCTCCGGTGGTGTCCGCGCGTCGACACGGGTCCGCAGGACGACGTCGCCCACTGCCGCGTCGAGCCCGCGTGCCCCGCCGATGAGGAGCGCTTCGCGCAGCACGCCAGACGCCAGCAACTGCCGCACGGTGAAGGCCGGCGGGCTCACCATCGGACATACCTCACCTGTGCTGTCTGTGCAGTCCCCTCGCCGGCCGGTCTCACACCGGTAGCCGGTCTCGGAAGAACTCGAGCACGTTCGCCCCGGCGAAGCGGGCGGCACGCTCGGGACCGAACCGCTCAACCAGCTTGCGCGACAGCAGGGCGAAGTCGGCGGGGGCCTTGAGTTCCTCGATGTGGACAAGATCTTCGAGGCGCACCAGCAGTTGGCGACCCAGGATCGGATCGACCTGCTCCACCAGGTCCGCGATGAAGTCAGCGCCTATCGCCACCGCATCGTCCCCCGCCACCGTGGCTGCATGTGCAACGTGGTCGATGTAGCGATCGACCGTCGGCACGCCGGCGGCGGTGACGAATCGTCCGAAGGCGTTGACTGCGACGAACCCGCCCGAGCCGGACACGAGCCTCAACTGCTCGTCGGTCAGGTTGCGCGGGTGGTCGCATAGAGCGCGACACGACGAGTGCGACGCGACAAACGGCTCAGAAGCCACCGCCGCCAGGTGTGCCAGGCCGTGCGCCGAAAGGTGACTCACGTCCACGACCATCCCCAGCCGCTCCATCTCGCCAACGGCCTCGACGCCCAGCGACGTGAGGCGGCCACCCGTGTCTGTCTCACCAACCCCGTCGGCCAGCATCGTGCGGCGGTTCCAGGTGAGCGACGCCATCCGCACCCCCAGGCGCCACATCGTTTCGAGCATCGAGAGCGACGACCCAACCGGCTCGGCTCCCTCGAGCGCGATCAGGAGCGCGATGCGCCCGTCGCCGACAATGCGGCCGATGTCGCCGGCTCTCTCGACGATCCCGACGTCGTGGTGGTGCAGCGCGGCAATCTCGCGTGCCAACTCGAGGATCTCGAGCGTGCGCCGCAGTGCCCCCTCGCCGATGAACTGCTCCTCGGTGAAGATCGGCAGGACCTGCAGGACCACCCCACCGGCGCGCAGGCCAGGCAACCAATCATCGCCGAAGGGGTCCGACCTGCCGCGCTCGCGCCGGTGCTGGCAGGCCAGTAGGAGGTCGTTGTGACAGTCGGCCACTGCGAGAGGCGGCGAGGTAGGCGCGGCGGTCACGGCAGTCCTTGGCCTAGGCGAGGGGACCGGCCGCCTTGACCATCACCCGGCACCCCCCACCCGGCACGTAGGTCATCGGAACCTCCGTGACGGTGGTGATGCGAACCCGGTCAGGGTCGGCTCCAGCGCGAACCGCGGCGTTCGCCGCCAGCTCGCGGGCGTCGGTCAGGCAGTCCTCGCGGCTCGAGGCGTCGTAGCTGTAGACCCGGTCGACGGATCCGGATGCCTCGGCGATCCCGGCTCCGTAGGCGTTGGCGACGGACTGATGCCTCGGCCGGATCACCTCCGACACCCCCGGGATCGCGTCGGGAATCAGGTGGGCGCCTCCGCCGACGGCGAGGAGCGGGAGTGCCGCACGGGTCGACTTCATCCTGTCGCTCATGGCCGAGATCTGCTCGTCGACCCAGCCGAGGGCGTCCTGCACGAGTCCGGTGTCGAGTCCCACAACCCTGTTGCAATCGCCGAATCCGGTCATCCGGCCGGCTGCCAGCGACACGTCCGACAGTGTGAGGATTTTGCCGCCGACGCAGATGGCGTCGGTCGCCACCGCGTAGCCCACCGAGTCGGGCCCGATGCGCAGTTCGGCGCCGGCGTTGCGGACGATGGTTCCCCCGCCGAGGCCCATGGAGATCAGATCGGGCATGCGGAAGTTGGTCCGCACGCCGCCGACCTCCACCGCCGCCGATGATTGCCGCGGGAAGCCGCCCACGAGGATCCCCGCGTCGGCGGACGTACCACCCACGTCGATGACAATCGCGTCGTTCACGGCGGCGAGGGCACAGGCGCCCCGCATGGAGTTCGTCGGACCCGACCCGAGGGTCAGCACCGGATACTGGCTTGCCTCCGCCGCCATCATCAGCGTGCCGTCGTTCTGGGTGAGGTAGGCGTCGACAGCCAGGTGACGCTCGGCGAGGGCCGCCTCGAAGCCGCTGATCACACTCGTGGCGACGCTCAGCAGTGCGGCGTTCAGAATCGTGGCGTTCTCCCGCTCGAGCAGGCCCAGCGAGCCGATCTCGTGGCTGAGCGAGACAGGGAAGTCGGCGCCGAGTTCGGCGTGCAGGAGATCCCGCGCACGGATCTCGTGCTCGCTCGTGGCCGGGCTGAACGCAGCGGCCACGGCCACCGACCGGCATTCCGCCCGCACCGCATCGGCCGCCAGACGCTTGACCGCCTCGGTGTCGAGAGGAGCGATCTCCCTGCCGTTGTACTCGTGGCCGCCCTCGATGATCGAGGTCGTGCCGACCACCTGGGCGCGAATGTCCCCCGGCCAGGCGGCACCCGGACGGACCCCCAGCGAGGATGGCGCGGCGAGGCGCAGCACGGCCACCCTGTCCAGACCTCGCCGCTGGATGATGGCGTTGGCCGAGTGCGTGGTCCCGAGCATCGCCTTGGAGATCCGGGAATGCGCGATGCCCACCAGCACCTGGTCCAGGGCGGCCCTGATGCCGTCGATGGGTTCTGGTGTGGTGGCCACCTTCACCGCGGCGAGCACATCCCCGGCCGTATCGATCACGACCGCGTCGGTGTTCGTGCCGCCGACGTCGACGCCGACGCGCAGGTCCCGGCGATCGCTAGCGGGGCTCATCGGGGAAGTTCCACGAAGTCCACGTCGTAACCGAAGGCGACCGGACCCACGAGTTCGAGCATTCCCGGCCTGTGCCACTCGGGGGCGCACGGCATGCCGATGACGATGACCCGGTTGCCGTAGGCGAGGTACTCGGTGGTGATCGGCTCGAAGGTCTCGCAGTCCAGCAGGCAGATGAGGTTGGGCGTGGTGATCACGGCCTCGCCATCCAGGAAGGCGATCAGGTTCTCGTTCTGCACCTCGATGCGCATGGTGCTGTCGGAGCCGTCGAGATCCTCGAGGATCACCGTTGAGCGGGCGAACCCCTCGGTGGTTCGGCGGTCAAGGTCCACGACCTTGCCCCGGAAGAACTCCGCCGAGCCGGATTCCGAGAGGAACAACTCCCAGGCACCCTCGTCGGCTCGCTTGACGGCCTCGAGCAGCCGGCCGACCTTGCTGCAATACGTGAGCGAGCCGTGGATGCCGTGCTCGTCGATCTGTGCGGCCGTGAGCGGATAGCAACTGATGGCGTTCGCCAGCCCGAGTTGGATCACCGCGGCGCGGGCCAGCCTCTCGGCCACGTGGTTGTCGGTGGTCCGGAAGACGCACTGGTTGCCCTTCTCGTCCGCGATCGACAGCGGCCCCGCAGGCAGGCCGACCAGCGTGAAGACCGTCATCTCGATCTGCGGGAAGGCCCGGCGCATGGAGTCGGCGTTCACGATCGGCAGGCCCATCTCCGCTGCCGTGGCGATGGGCAGCAGCGTGTTGAGCCCGCCCACCTCGATGGACATGATCGCCGCCGGCTCCTTGCCCAGATAGGACGCGAGTGCCCGGACCGAGCCCACGTACTCGGTGCCGGCGGGGAGCTTCTCGAGGATGACCGTCGGCGCGCCGATGACCGCGGTCGTGAGCACGAGCGCGTCCGGGGGGAGTTCACCGGGCTCGACGACCTGTACGGGGCCGTACGTCTCCAGCGCCTGCTGTGCCACCAGCTTCGCCACGTACGGATCACCACCTCCGCCGGCTCCCAGCAGCGTCGCCCCGAGGCACAGGGTCTCGATGTCGTCGGGTGTGAGAAGGTCCATGCCTACAGTCCGTCGGCTCCGTGCGGCCCCATCGGAGTGCCGGAGCAAGGCCGCTGGGCGGTCCGCTGCGGCGTTCTCACCGGGGATCGACGTTCAGCACCGGCTCGACAACCGGGATCCACGCCAACTCGCGCGGGGCAACCGATTCGTAGCCCCCGGCCCGGCTGGTGCGCCAGCCGTGGTCGGCGCCGAGGGTGGCCAGGAACTCGGCGTAGCGGAGCGGCGCGGTGATGGCGTCGATGACCGGCACACCGATCTTGCGCTGCACCTCCCGGTAGAAACCGAACTCGATCGTGCATCCGAGGATGATCGCATCGGCCCTGTCGTGCTCCACGGCCGCCTCGGCCTCGGCAAGGATCCGCTGCTGGGTGAACTCGGGATCGGCCTGGAAGTCGTCGACGCTCATCTCGAGGACGCGGAACGACGTCAGACGATCTGCGAACCCGTACTTCACGACGTTCTCGTGCATCTCGGGGATCCACTTCCTGCGGCCAACGAGGATGGAGATCCGCTCTCCCACCGTCGAGGCAGCGTGGAGGCACGCCTCGGCCGGCGCCGTCACCGCCATGGAGCCGGACAGCTCGCGCGCCCCGCGCAGGAACGGGTCGTAGAAGCAGCCGATCACCGCGGCGTCGTAGGCGGCCCGCTCCGCCGCCCAGCGGATCACGCCCATCGTTGGTCCCGCAACCACGGCCTCCAGCGCATTCCACTCGAGGTGCTGAGGCCCGACGCCGGGCAGCGAGCACACGTCGACCCGCGTGCCCGGAGCCGCCTCGGCGCGCAACTCCGCGCCGATCGGTGCGTCGTAGGCGTCGGTACCCACGGGGTTGATCCAAAGGATTCTCGCCACCCCTCACCTCCTGCTCCTCCGAGTGCCTTGAGGTCGTCTCGAATCTAGGAGCTTTCCGCCTCGCAATGAATAGGCATACTGCCCAGCAACAAGCAATTCATTATGCACTACGCACTGTTATGCCGGCACACAAGCCTGGCGGCGGCGAGGTCCGCCAAGGCGAACCCGGCGGACTTGAAGAGGGTGATCTGCCCGGGTTCGGTGCGCCCCGGATGACGTCCCGCGACGAGGTCGGCCAAGTCTGCGAGGATCTCGCTCTCGCCGATCACGCCCGCCGCGAGCGGGCGGGCAAGGTCGCCGGCGCGCAGCGCTCCGGGCCGGGTGTCCACGAACACGGCAGCGCGCCGGACGGTGTCGTCATCGGCCTCGCGCATGTCCGGGCGGAAGCCGCCGATCAGATCCACGTGCGTCCCGGGCCTCAAAAAGCTTCCGGCGATCAGCGGTTCCGTGGCCCCGGTCACGCAGGAGATCACGTCGGCACGTGCCACGGCGGCGTCGAGGTCGCCCGCCACCGACGCGGGGAGACCCGCGCCGGCCAGATCTTCGGCCACGGCCCGGGCGCGGCCGGCATTTCGGCCCCAGACCTCCACCGCGGAGAGTTCCCGGCCGTGAGCGTGAGCCCGCGCCACGGCGGGCACGAGCTGGCCGGTGCCGACCATCAGCAACCGGGTGGCGTCGCGCCGTGCGAGGTAGCGCGCGGCCAGGGCCGAGGTGGCAGCCGTCCGCCGTACCGTCAGCTCGTCGCCGTCGAGCGCCGCAGCGAGCCGGCCCGAGCGACCGTCGAACAGCAGGTAACCGGCGTTGATGGTGGGGGTCGCGGAACCTGTGTTGGTGGGGAAGTAGGTGACCGCCTTCACCCCGATGACGTCACCCGACCGCCAGGCCGGCATGACGAGCAACGAACCTTCTGCCCCGCCGGGAAGTGCCAGCGGATGGACGTGCCGCTCGGGGGCACCGGCGGACGGGTCAACCAGGGCCTCGGCGATCGCCTCGATCAGCGCCGGCCACGGCGTGGCCCCCCGGACGGCCGCGGCATCGAAGACCTCCACGCCCGCAGCCTCGCGCACGGCGAGCCGGCGACCCACGCAGCCGGCGTGGGCGCCCGGTCATTGCCTGACTGTTGCCCGACAGCCATCACGGTCGTCGTCTGGGTATCGTCGCCGCGGTGCGACAGCGAGGACTTCCTCATCCTGAGCCGGCCCGAACGGGCCAGGAATCAGTGTGGGACTACCCCCGCCCGCCTGCACTGGAGCCGTCGACCCGCCGTGTGCGTGTCATCCTGGCCGGCGTGGTCATCGCGGAGTCGTCCCGGGCGGTGCGCGTCCTCGAGACATCACTCCCGCCGACGTACTACGTGCCTCCCGCCGACACCGTCCGCCGTTGTTTCGCGCCTGCGCCCGGCAGCAGCTTCTGCGAATGGAAGGGCACCGCCGACTACTGGACGGTGACCGCCGGCGGATCCACCGTCGTCGGGCGCGCCTGGAGCTACCCGCGGCCCATCGCCGCATTCGCCGATCTGGCGGGCTACGTCTCGTTCTACCCGGCGGACTTCGCCTGCTTCGTTGACGACGAAGCCGTGCGCCCGCAGCCGGGACACTTCTACGGCGGTTGGGTCACCGACGACATTGTCGGCCCCTTCAAGGGTGTCCCCGGTTCCGACGGATGGTAACGCCGGCCAGTGGATCGAAAGCCCCTGAATCGGAGCGCGAGCCGCCTGGTCCCGTACACAACAATGCGACCGAGCGGTCACGGGCAATACAGTTGGGGCGCAGGCCCGCGGAGGGAGACCGTTTCGTGAGAGAAGACAGCTGGTGAGGTACGCCGCCCCGACATCGGTGACGGAGGTGGTGGCACTGCTCGCCGGGGATCCCGACGCCCGCGTCTTCGCGGGCGCAACCGACCTGGTCCCGCAGATGCGGGCCGGTCGTCCGGAGCCCGGCCTCGCCATCGACCTGAAGAAGATCGAGAGGCTGATGGACGTGTCGCTCGAGGACGGCACGTGGCGGATCGGCGCGGCGGTTCCGACCTCGGACTTGACGGGCAACGCCGCTCTCGCCGCCGACCTGCCGGGCCTCGTCTACGCCGGCGGCCTGATCGGGTCCGACCAGATCCAGAACCGGGCGAGCCTCGGTGGCAATCTCTGCAACGCCTCGCCGGCGGCGGACTCCGTGCCGGCCCTCATCGTGAACAACGCCCGGGCGGTCGTCGCCGGGCCCGACGGCGAGCGGACCGTGGCGGTCGTCGACGTCCCAACCGGTCCCGGGCGGACCTCCCTGGCCCCCGGCGAGTTCATCGTCAGCTTCGAGATCGACCGGCCGCCGGCGCGGACCTCCGACGCCTACCTGCGACTGATCCCGCGTACCGAGATGGACATCGCCATCGTCGGCGCCGCCGCTCGCGTCTCACTGGACGGCGACGGCAACTGCATCGCCGCGGCGATCGCTCTGGGCGCGGTGGCGCCGACGGTCGTGACGGTTCCCGGGGCGGTCGCAACGCTCCTCGGCGGACCGATCAGCGACGAGACCCTCGCCGCCGTGGCCACCGCCGCCGGCGAGGCGGCCAACCCGATCGACGACAAGCGCGGCACCGTCATCTACCGGAGGCAGGTGGCGGGAGTGCTCGCCAAGCGCGCCGTGCTGGAAGCGGCCGGACGCGCCGGGAACGGAGGTGGACGATGAGCCGCACCCACATCAGTTGCACCATCAACGGTGACGAGGCCGAGTTCCTGTGTGACGCGGGCGAGTCCCTTCTGGACGCCCTGCGCGACGAGATGCGCCTCATGGGCGCCAAGGAGGGGTGCGGCACCGGCGACTGCGGCGCCTGCTCGATCCTGATGGACGGGCGGCTGCAGTGCTCGTGCCTGATCTTCGCCCCCGAGGCCAACGGCGCCACCATCACCACCATCGAGGGCATCGCCACCGGTGATCATCTGCACCCGCTGCAGCAGTGCTTCCTGGAAGGTGCCGCCCTGCAGTGCGGCATCTGCACGCCGGGATTCCTCGTGGCGGCGAAGGCCCTGCTGGATCGCAATCCCGACCCGACCGAGACAGAGGTGCGTTACGCCCTCGCCGGCAATCTCTGCCGCTGCACGGGATACGACAAGATCATTCGCTCGGTGCTGGCCGCCGCAGCCCAAATGAAGGAGGAGGTGGCGGGATGACCATCACAGACGAACGGCCGAAGTACCGGTACGTCGGCACGCGCCCGGTACGTCACGACGGCCTCGACAAGGTCGTCGGCAAGGCCCGCTTCGCGGCCGACCTGGTGCTGCCCGGGATGCTGCACGGGCACATCCTGCGCTCACCCCACGCCCACGCCCGGATCCTTTCCATCGACACCTCCAAAGCAGCGGCCATGCCCGGCGTGCGCGCCATCATCTGCGGCGCCGACTTCCCGGACCTGCCCGTCGACGACCCCGAGCGGAACATGTCGCGCAACCTCATGGCCCGCGACAAGGTGCTGTACGAGGGCCACGCCGTCGCCGCGGTGGCCGCCACCGGCCGCCGGGAGGCCAAGGCCGCGGCCGAGGCGATCGAGGTGACCTACGAGGTTCTCCCTCATGTGCTCGACATCGTCGAGGCGATGGCCGCCGACGCGCCGCTGGTCCACGACGACATCTTCACAACGGGGGTTGACCCGGCGCCCGACGAGCCCTCGAACGTCGCGAACCGCACGTGCTACGAACGCGGTGACGTGGAGCGGGAGCTCGCCGAGGCCGACATCGTCGTCGAGGGCGAGTTCACCACCAGGGCCGTCCACCAGGGCTACATCGAGCCCCACGCCTGCGTGGCCGACACCGGACAGGACGGCAAGACGGTCATCTGGTGCTCCTCCCAGGGGCACTTCCGGGTGCGCTCGCAGACCGCCGCCATGCTCGGCTGGGACACCTCGCGCATCAAGGTCATTCCCGCCGAGATCGGCGGCGGATTCGGGGGCAAGACCACGATCTACCTGGAGCCCCTCGCCGTGGAGCTGTCCGCCCGGGCCGGACGCCCGGTCAAGATCGTCATGAGCCGCGACGAGGTCTTCCGGGCCACCGGACCCACACCAGGGTCGCGAATCCGCCTCAAGGTCGGCGCCAACAGCGACGGCAAGATCACTGCCGCGAAGGCGTGGCTGGCCTACGAGAGCGGCGCCTTCCCGGGCATGTGGGCGATGCTCGGCTGCATGTGCGTCGTGTCGTCGTACAACGTGGACAACTTCCTGCTGGAAGGCTTCGAGGTGGTCGTGAACAAGCCGGTGAACGTCGCCTACCGGGCGCCGTCGGCGCCGATGGCCGCCTTCGCCACGGACACGCTCGTGGACGAGATCGCCGAGCGGCTCGGCATGGATCCCATCGAGTTGCGACTCCTCAACTGTCCTGATGAGGGCGACGTGGCTCCCTACGGGCCGAAGTGGCCGAAGATCGGGCTGCGGGAGTGCCTGGAGGCAATCCGCGACAGCGACCACTACCGGAGTGCGCCGGCGGGCGGGCACGGCCGAGGCGTGGCCACCGGCTTCTGGTTCAACATCGGCGAGGCCTCGAGCGCCACCGTCAACCTCAACGAGAACGGCACCGCCACAGTGGTCACCGGCAGCCCCGACATCGGGGGTAGCCGGGCGTCGATGGCGCTGATGGCAGCGGAGGAGTTGGGCATCGACGTGCATTCGATCCAGCCGGTGGTGGGTGACACCGAGGTGGTCGGGTTCACCGACGTCACCGAGGGCAGCCGCGCCACGTTCGCCACCGGCATGGCGGTCGTCGAGGCCTGCCGCGACCTCAAGGGCCAACTGCGGGGCCGCGCCGCACGCATGTGGGACTGCGAGGTCGACGATGTCGACTGGGTCGATGGCCAGGCCGTACACAGCGGCGGCGAGCACGAACCGCTGGAACTGGCCGCCATAACCGCGCAAGCAGGACAAACGGGTGGTCCTCTCGGTACCACCGCCTCGCTGAACGCCCGGGGTGCCGGCCCGGCGTTCTCGGTGCAGGTGGTGGACGTCTCGGTCGACGACGAGACCGGGCTGGTGACCGTCGAGCGCTACACGACGGCTCAGGACGCCGGCACCGCCATCCATCCCGACTACGTCGAGGGCCAGATGCAGGGCGGTGTGGTGCAGGGCATCGGCTGGGCGCTGAACGAGGAGTACATCCACGACTCCGGCGGCGCCATGGAGAACCCCGGGTTCCTCGACTACCGCATGCCCGTGGCGTCTGACCTGCCGATGATCGAGACCATCATCGTGGAAGTGCCGAACCCGAAGCACCCCTACGGCGTGCGCGGCGTCGGCGAAGTGGGCATCGTGCCGCCGCTGCCCGCCCTCGCCAACGCGGTCTACGCCGCCACCGGCGCCCGTATCCGCGATCTACCGATGTCGCCGCCGCGGGTGCTGGCCGCCATCACATCCGGCAATGGCGACGGGGGCTGATGGCGCAGATCCACTTCAGTTCGGCCCAGCGCCGCCTCACCGGCGGCCTGGCACAGGTCGAGGTGGAGGCGGACACCGTCCGGGAGCTTCTGCGCAAGCTGGAGAGCATGTTCCCGGGTATCCGAGCCCACCTCGACAAGACCTCTGCCACCGCGATCGCCATCGACGGCGACATCATCCCCGACGCCATCTACGAATCGGTGCCCCCCGACGCCGAAGTGCACTTCATCTCGCCCCTCGCCGGCGGCTAGCCGGACAGGGGCACGCTCCGCAGCGTCTCGCCCCGATCGAGGCGCACGACCCGCCGGTCGGTGACGATGGCCGTGATCAGGTCGGCGGGTGTGACGTCGAACGCGGGGTTGAGAGCCTCGGCGCCGGCGGGTGCGATCGGTGTGCCGCGCACGGAGACGACCTCGTCGGCACCCCGGTCCTCGATCTGGATGGCATCGCCCGACGGGGTCTCCATGTCGACACTCGACTCCGGCGCCACGACCACGAACGGCACAGACACATAGCGCGCCGCCACAGCCAGGGAGAACGTGCCGATCTTGTTGGCGGTGTCACCGTTGGCGGCGATGCGGTCCGCTCCGGTGAGTACGACATCGGCCACACCTCTCGACAGCAGCGCGGGACCCGCGGCATCGACGATCAGCCGGTACGGGGCACCCATGCGCTCGAGTTCCCAGGCCGTCAGCCGGGATCCCTGCAGTAGTGGGCGGGTCTCGGTGGCAATCGCCAGTGCCAGGCGTCCCTGCTCGTGGACGGTGCGGATCACGCCGAGCGCGGTCCCACGCTCGACGGCCGCCAGACCGCCGGTGTTGCAGATCGTCAGGGCGGTGACAGCGCCGGAGTTCGCAACAAGATCCTCGACGAGTGCGGCGCCGAGCCGGCTCATGGAGAGCGATGCAGCCACCTCCTCGTCGCGGATCGCCAGGGCTTCGGCCAGCAGGGCATCGATGCCCTCGCCGGAGCGGGCGGCCACGCGGTCGACCATCCGGGCGAGGTTGACGGCGGTCGGGCGTGCGGTGCGGATGGAGCCCACGGCGGCCGCGAACGGCTCGGTCCCGGCGCCGTGCTCCCGTGCCGCCAGAACGACGCCGAACCCACCTGCGACGCCGATCGCCGGCGCGCCGCGCACCGCCAAGCGCCTGATGGCGCCAACCAGCTCGGCCACGTTGCCGATCGGCAGGACCTCGTACGCATCCGGCAGGCGGGTCTGATCCACCATCCAGAGTTGGTCGCCGGCCCAGTCGAGAGTCCGCTCACCCAGGTTCTGCATCGGCACCTCGCTGCTGCCCACCGATCATTCGTCCCTGCCCTACGGTAGACACCCATCGTGAGCAACACCGAGTCCCCGGCAAGCATGATCGACCTGACTGGGCGTGTCGTTCTCGTGACCGGAGCCGGGGGCGGCATCGGCGGCGGGATCGTGCGGCGGTTCGTGGCGACCGGAGCAACCGTTGTGGCGCACACCCGGCACTCCCCCACCGATCACCTGCGCTATCCCGACGGCTCACCCGTCGCCACCGTGTACGCCGACCTCGCCACAGCCGACGGCCCTCGGCACGTCATCGACGAGGCTCTGGTGCTCCAGGGCCGCCTCGACGGCCTCGTGAACAACGCCGGTGCTCAGCCGATCGCCCGGTTCGACACGCTGAGCGACGAGCAGTTCACCGACATGATGGACATCAACGTCACTGCCACGCACCGGCTCACCCAGTTGGCCGCGGCGGCGATGCGCCGCAACACTGACCCGGACGGCGGCTCGATCGTCCACATCGCCTCCATCGAGGCGCGCCACCCGACCGTCATGCACGGCCACTACGCCACCTCGAAAGCCGCCCTCGTCATGCACGCCCGGGCGGCTGCACTCATGTATGGGCCTGACGGGATCCGGATCAACACCGTCTCACCGGGCCTCATCGACCGCCCCGGACTGGCCGACGACTGGCCGGAGGGAGTGACGCGCTACCTGGCCGCCGCGCCCCTCGAACGCCTCGGAACACCGGAGGATGTGGGCGACGCCTGCGTATTCCTCTGCTCGGACCTGTCCCGCTGGATCACAGGCACGGACCTGCTCGTCGACGGCGGCGTACTCACGAACACGACGTGGTGAGCTGATGCGCCTGGTCGGCCGCGTCTACGTCGTCACCGGTGCCGCGGGTGGTATAGGCGCGGGCATCGCCGAGGCACTCGTCGACGCCGGCGGCTCGGTGGCGCTGGCCGACCTGGATCTCGAGTCGACCGAGGCAACGGCTCGGGCGATCGATTCCACCGGCCGCTGCACGTTCGCGGTCCGCTGCAACGTGGGTTCGGACAGCAGCGTCGAAGCCGCCGTCGACGCCACCGTTGCTCGCTTCGGCCGCCTCGATGGCGTCGTCAACAATGCCGGCGTTATCGACATGAACGAGTCGCGTCATGCCACGAGCACTGAGTGGCAACGCCAACTCGACGTCAACGTGACCGGAGTGTTCCGGATGTGCCGTGCGGCCCTGGAGCAGCTCACCGCCTCGGATCAGGCCGCCATCGTCAACGTGGCGTCAAACTGCGGCAAGGTCGGCTTCCCCAACATGGCGGGCTACAACGCCTCCAAAGCCGCCGTCATCAGCCTCACGCGGACATTGGCCACCGAGTGGGCAACCCTGGGAATCAACGTCAACGCCGTGTGCCCCGGCGCAGTGGATACGCCGATGCTCGGCCACGTGGCCGATTGGCTGGCAGATCACCAGGGCGGCGACCCCGAGGAACTGCTGGCCGGCATGATCCTCCCCCAACTCGGTCGCAAGGCGGCGCCGGTCGAGGTGGGTCGGGTCGTCGCCTTCCTGCTGTCGGCCGACGCCATCATCATCCGCGGCCAGGCCATCAACGTCGACGCCGGCGAGACGCCGTACTAGCGAGCGCCGCAGACTCGCGGCGCGGGTCGATCGGCGAGCGGGGTTCGGCTACCTCGACGAGCTACGCGCCGGTGAGCGTCCCCGGTTTCCCCGGTCGCGCCGGCGGTCTCCGCCCTTCGGCGCTCCGCTCGAGCCCCGACCGTTGCGAGCCGGTTGACCACTTGACTCCCAGCCGTTACGAGCCGGCTGATTACCGCGAGCCCCTTGACCGTTCCGAGCCTCCTGGCCCCTCGCCCCTTGGCCGTTGTGAACGGGCAGGTCGGCGGGGCGTTCAGGAGCCGCTCCAGACGCAGTCGGCAAGTCACTCGCATCCGGCAATGTGATGGCCTGCTTCAGGCCGAGCCGGCGCTGCATCCGCCTCGCGTCACCCATCTGCTCCGGCTGGAGAAGCGACACCACGAGGCCGCCCCGGCCGGCGCGGGCCGTACGACCCGAGCGGTGGAAGTACGTCTTGTGGTCCTCCGGCGGGTCGTAGTGGATGACCGACGCGACATCGTCCACGTGGATTCCCCGCGCGGCCACATCGGTGGCGACGAGCGCCTGCACGTAGCCGTCGATGAACTGCCGGAGCGAGCGCGTCCGCCGGTTCTGCGCGTGACCGCCGTGAATCGCCGCGGCGCGGATGCCACGCTGCGAGAGTTGGTGGGTCAAGCGGTCCGAACCGTGCCGGGTACGGCAGAACACGATCGTCTGCCCCACCGCGTTGATCACCTGCACGCAAGCCTCGACCCGTTCGGCCCGGTTGACCTGCCAGAACCGATGGTGGGCGGCGATGACGTCGGGCGTCTCGGCTTCGACGGCGTGCGTGACCGGCTCGTACTGGTAGTCACGGGTGAGCGTCTTCACGTCACCGTCGAGAGTCGCGGAGAACAAGAAGGTTTGGCGGTCTCTCGACGTCTGGTCGAGGAGACGCCGCACGGCGGGGAAGAATCCCATGTCGGACATGCGGTCCGCCTCATCGATGACCGCCTGGTCCACGTCGTGCAGGCTCACGGCGCCCTGGTCGATCAGGTCTTCGAGCCGACCGGGGCAGGCGACGAGGATGTCGACACCGTCGCGCAGTCGCTTCAACTGGGGGCCGTACCCGACCCCCCCGTAGACGACGCCGACCCGGACGTCGCCGGCGAAGGTGCGCAATTCGGTCGCGATCTGTTCGGCTAGTTCGCGGGTAGGTGACAGGACGAGTGCCATTGGCCGCCTGGACCTGGCGTGGCCGGCATTGACGACGAGCGGGATACCGAAGGCGAGCGTCTTGCCCGATCCGGTGGGTGCTCGACCGCAAATGTCGCGGCCGGCGAGAGCGTCGGCCATAGTGGCCGCCTGGATCTCGAATGGTTCATGGATCCCGTCGCGCTCAAGGGCGCGACAGATCGAATCGGGTACGCCCAACTGGGCGAAAGTGGTGGACATGGTGCTCCTTGCCCGCGCCAAGCGGGCGATCAGGTTGCCGCGAGTGCCTTAACTCTTTGATGTGGTGGCACCGCAGTTGGGTAGCTCACACAGAATCAATCATCGATAGCGGACTGTGCACCCAACGACCGAACACTTCGGCCGGTGGATACAGGATACCCGATGCAGCGCCAAGACCCCCGGACCCCCGGCGCACCCCTCGCGCGAGCCGCCCTCACTCGCCGCTAGTACGGCAGGCCGACCGCTGTCGTGAGGAAGTCCATGTAGGACGAGGCTTTGCGGCAGCCCTCGGCGACGGCGTCGATGAACCCGGCGGCGGTGGCCTCGTCCTCGTCGAATATGCATGTGGCCACGTGGTCCTTGCGCTTGAGGTCCTCGATGTGCGGATGCTCGGGATCGAAGCCCTTCGGCGGGCGCTTCAGCGAGTCCCCGGCCAGGTCGAACTCATCGACGAACTCGGATGCACCCGCAGCGTTGTCCCAGGCTCCGGGTTCCGCGACGATGCGGTCCCGGATCCGCCCCAGCGCCGCCGAGTCCGGCCGCCAGATGCCGACACCGGCGAAGACTTCGTCGGGAGCCAGGTGTAGGTAGAAGCCCGGTGCGTGGGCCGACTTGCCCGCCTCATGGCGGAATTGCACGGCCGCCTGGGTCTTGTAGGGGGTCTTGTCCTTCGAGAAGCGCACGTCGCGGTAGATCCGGAACATGGAGCCGCCGTTGGCCCGCGCATCGGCGACGAAGTGCTCGCTGATCGAGTGCAGGTACGGCTCGAAGTCCTCGATGAACCGCAGCAGCGGCTCTTTCACGTGCTGCTCGTACCGGCCCTTGTTCGCCTGGAACCACTCGCGGTCGTTGTTGGCCCGCAGGTCGGCCAGGAAATCGAACAACTCGGGACCGAAGTGTTGCTGCACAACCATCCTCCTAACGCACGAAAGCCCGCAGCACCGGCAGGATCCGCTCGGGCGCCTCCTCGGCAAGGAAGTGACCGCAGTCCGCGAACTCGAGCACCTCGCAATCGGAGAGTTCCGACTTCCAGCGGTCGAGTTCCTTCGTCCGGAAGGCGATGTCCTTCGCTCCCCAGAGAACGAGCGCCGGTTTGCCGACGAACGCCGAGCGTTCCTCCCAGATCTCGCCCAGCCACTCGGTCGCGCCGACGATTAATCCCGGGAGCGCGGCGTTGGCAGCCCGCTCGGCGGGCGAGGGTTGCGCGCGGCGGTAGTGCTCCATCACCTCCACGCTCAGCGCGTCCTTGTTCCCGACCGCCTTCGGCATGACGCCGTTGACGAAGAAGTTGCGCCGCTTGATCAGGTACTGCCCCAGCGGGCTCGCCATCATCCTGCTGAAGAACCAGAAGTGGGGGTCACGGCTTACTGGCCAGCACCAGGTGTTGGCGATGACGAGCCGCTTGACGCGAGCCGGATGCCGGCGCGCGAAGTCGAGCCCTATCGGCCCGCCCCAATCCGTCAGGAACAGCGTCACATCCTGCAGTTCCAGCTCATCGAGAAGTGCCGCAAACGCCTCCGCATGCACCGCAGGGTGATGGTCCTCGGGGCGGTCGCTGCGCGACGAGAGGCCGAAGCCAACGTGATCCGGCGCGACGCAACGGAACTCCGACCGCAGTCCCCCGATCAGATGCCGAAACTCGAACGACCACGCCGGATTGCCATGCACGAAGACGATCGGCTCCCCCGCTCCCTCGTCGACGTAGTGCATGACGTGGCCGCGCGGCGTGGTGAGAAAGCGACTCTCGAAGGGGAACATCTCGTCGGACACCCAAGCCGGCCGCGTACCAACAGGAGAACTACCCACGGAGAGATCCTACGGCGCCGGCGGATCGCGCCGCCTGCTTGCGATGCCGGGTTGGGTGCTCAGATCTCGTGCAGCTGCAACTCGACGCCCAGCGCGTGCCCGAGCCGTGACAGATCCGCGGCATCGCTCGTGACCACAAGGTCGGCCCGCGCCGCCGCGCCGACGATGACTGCGGCGTCCACGACGTCGGACGTTCCCGCCACCGCACATGCTGCGCCCGCCGACCGAGCCCTCGTCTCATCAAGGTCCTCGACTCGGCAGCCCGCGAGCATCCGGGACATCTGGGGCTGCGGTCCACCACGCCAACCCTGAGCGAGCACCCCCGCGGGGACGCACGGGACGACCCCGCGCTCCAGTGCCCGGCGGTGCAGTGCCCATAGCCGGCGGTCACCGCGCTCGGCGGCGATCAGCGCTCCCGTGTCGTACGTGATGCCCGGCACCGATCAGCCGGCAACCCGAGAAGCCGAACCCTCCAGGATCTCGTCGGCCCAAGCCAACTCCTCGGGCGTGAGCTCGCCGTGCTCGGCCTCCCACTCCCGCACCCCGGCCAGACCGGCCTCGACGACCAGCGCACGCTCCGCCGCGGCGTTGAGCCACGAGGACAGGCTCACACCACGGCGCGCCGCCACGTCGGCGACCCCCTGCGCAACCTCCTCGCTCAACGCGACCGAGATCTTCCGAACAGCCATGCGCCCGTATAGTACTACCCGAGTACTACCAACTGCAACCCTCACTCGCCGCTAGGAGGCTGCTGAGTAATGCGCCAGGATCCCTCACCTGATGCTCCGGCGAAGGACACCACCTCCAGCACACACCACGCATACTCACAGCCGGAATCCAGGATCCAGGATCCAGCGGTTCCACCGGTGCCTCCCAGAACCGCAGCAGCGGCTCCCCCGCTCCCTCGTCGACGTAGTGCATGACGTGGCCGCGCGGCGTGGCGACAAGGGGGCCGCAGGGGCCGTGGTGCCGGTGTGACATCGGTCACAGTAGGATGGGTGTTGCGCGTGGGGCGGCTCGGCGGGGTCGCCATAGCCCGCTGACCTGCGGTTTTGGTGGTACGCCCGAGCCCGATCCCGGCGGGCACCCGGATCTCGATCGGTCCGGACACGCGAAGAAGCATACATAAGTTGTTATACTGGCTCACAGTGAGTATAATATGGCGACCAGTACTCAACATGTGACACCCCGGGCGGCGATACGACCGGTTGGGGACAACCCGGAGCGCTTTCGATGGGGGACGCTGCGATGGGTGAGTGGGCGGTGCTGGCTGAGTGGCAGCGTTCGCCGGTCTCGCTGGTGGGAGTCGACCTTGCTGTGTTGCGTGGGCGTTTGCGTCTCGTGGGGCGGGCGAGGGCGTCCCTCGCCGCGTTCGAGGCCGACCTCGTCGGTGAGATCACCCGCCAAGAGGGCGAAGCGAAAGCCGAGGAGATCCTGCGCCGTGACCAGAAGCGCTCACTGGCCGGCGCCCGCAAAGCAGTCAAGGTCGCGGCGCAACTGGAATGGATGCCCGGCGTGGCCGAGAAACTCGCCGAGGGCGCCATCACCCCCGAGGCTGCGAGCCTGATCGCCGAAGCCGCCGCGGAGACCCCCGTCGATCAGAACTTCCTACTCGACGCCGCCGAGAACGAGGCCGACGACCTGTTCCGGCGCACGCTGAAACACCACATCAACGAACGCACCAACGACGAAGAACTCCAAGCCCGCCGCGACCGCCAGCGCCGCCGGCGTCGCGCTGCGATCTCCGAAGAACCCGACGGCATGTTCAACCTCTTCGCCCGCCTCGATCCCCTCGCCGGAGCGCGGCTGCGCGGCGCCCTGTCCGCCAAAGCCGACGAACTGTTCCGCGCCGAGGACCCCCAACAACGCGCCACGCCCCAACAGCGCCTCGCCGACGCCCTCGAACAACTCGCCTGTCACCCCAACACCGCCACCACCGGCGGGCGACCCCCCGACGCCGAACTCGTCGCCCTCGCCGACTACGACGCCGTCCACGACAAACTCGTGAACGCCGGCCTCGTCGACGGCGCCCGCCTCACCGAAACCGAAACCCTCGCCCTCGCCTGCGACGCCAGCATCCTGCCGGGCATCTTCAACAAACACACCGGCAACATCATCCTCGGCCAAACCCGCCGCAAAGTCAGCCGCCGCCTCCGCAAACGCCTCACCATCCGCGACCGCGGCTGCATCGGCTGCGGCGCCCCAGACAAAATCTGCGAAGCCCACCACATCAAACACTGGCAACACGACGGGCCAACCACCTACGACAACACCTGCCTCCTCTGCTGGCGCTGCCACCACATCCGCGTCCACCACCACGGCGAACAAATCACCCGCCACCCCAACGGCCACTACACCCTCCAACCACCAACCCACACCCCCCCCACGCGCCGCACCACCAAGCCCGCCACACACCGAACAAGCCGCCCACCACACCAACGGACGGCGGGCGCCGACGGATCCGCTAGTTGCGTAGCTTTGGTTCGATAATACTGCTGGACTGACCAGCTATGAGGCTTACGGCGGCAAACTGACCAGTATCTTGAGATGCTAAGTCGAGAAAACGCAAACCTACTGCGCCTTCGGGCCGATACTGTTCACTCATGGCGACTGCTCGTCCCCGCTGGCCGACAGGCCCTCGCACTCTATTCTTCGCCGACGTCGCCTCGCGGACCACTCTTTCCAAGGCGGTCGGAGACGGACGCATCCGTCGCCTCGCACCCCGGATCTACAGCGCAGACCTCGTCTCTGCAGGGTCCGAGATCATCTGGAAGAACTGGTCGTTGCTCTGCGGCCATCTGCTACCAGGGGCCGTCATCGTGGATCGCTCAGCAGCGACCTCCGGGGTGATCTTCGACGGGAGCCTGACGGTTGCCGCCGACACCGGCCGCAAGGCCATCAAGCTGCCCGGCCTTGAGATCCGGATCCGGCCAGGAACACCGCAAGAGTCGGATTCACCATGGACGCACGGTCTCGTGATGTCGAGCCCCGCTCGCACTCTCGTTGACAACCTGGAGCCCAGTCGGAGCCGCGGCGGTCGACCCTCGCGCACGTTGACGATGACCGAACTGGAAGATTGGGTGGCCGGCAAGTACATCGCCTGGGGTCCCGAACGCACCTACCGGCTTCGAGTGCAAGCCCGCGACCTGGCGGCGGAGACAGGTCGCGCTCACCATGTTGACACCATCGATGCTCTATTCGACCAACTCACCGGGATCGAACCGGTGCGGCCCAGGGCCGGCCAACTGTTCAGGGCAGTCAAGACCGGTCAAGGATGGGACGAGCGGCGGATCCGCTTGTTCGCACAAGCAGCCGACACTCTCTCCCAACTCCCACCCCCGGCCGTGCCGGATTGGCTCCCGGAATGCGATCCGCCGGGCGACCTGCCGTTCTACGAGGCCTACTTCTCCAACTACATCGAGGGAACCACCTTTACGGTCGACCAGGCGCGCCACATCGTCGAGACCGGCACCCCGCCCGTAGAGCGCCCAGCAGATGGCCACGACATCCTCGGTACGTACCGCTGCGTCGTCGACCCCATCGGACGAGCGGCAACATCGACCGACCCCGACGAACTCATCGACCATCTGACCACGCGCCACCAAGAGATCATGCGCGGCCGACCCGACGAACACCCAGGCATCTGGAAGACCGAGAACAACCGCGTCGGCGCCTACGACTTCGTTGACAAGGATCTCGTCGAAGGAACCCTCCGCAAGGGCCTGGAACATGTGGGCGTCCTGCCCGAAGGGCTCGCGAGAGCTCTCTACGTGATGATCGTCATCACAGAGGTCCACCCCTTCGAGGACGGCAACGGTCGCATAGCACGCGTCATGATGAATGCAGAGTTATCGGCCACAGCCGCTGCCCGCATCGTCATACCGAGCGTCTACCGGAATGAATACCTCGGCGGGCTGCGGCGCACCTCCACCACGGACGGCGACATCGGTGCATACGTTCGAGTAATGACCTATGCATGGCGGTGGTCGGCTGCGATGCCATGGAGCGACCCGGCCGCAACCGAGGGCCAACTGATCGCCACCAACGCACTACTCGACTCCACTGACGCAGAGGTCAGAGGCACCCGACTCGAACTCCCGTAGTGATGCCGATACGCAATCCAGTCTAATGATTGGAGGAATCTCGGTGCGCCGGTTATGTTGGCGGCGAGGCGTTGGGAAGGGAGCCGATGGACTTCGAATGGTCACCGCTCGCGGATGACATCCGGCAGGGGATCCGCCGGCTGTGCGCGCGCTTCGGCGACGAGTACTGGGAGCGCAAGGACCGCAACGCCGAGTTTCCCTGGGAGTTCTACGACGCCGTCGTCGAGGGTGGCTGGCTGGGCGTGACCATCCCGACCACCTACGGCGGCGGCGGCCTGGGGATCCTCGAAGCGTCCATCATCGAGCAGGAGATTGCCGCATCCGGGGCCGGTATGAACGGGTGCAGCGCGGTGCACATCGGCCTCTTCGGCTTCGACCCGATCCTCAAGCACGGCAGCGACAGCCTCAAAGAACAGTTCCTGCCCCCATTCCTCGACGGCAGCCTCCACATCTCCTTCGCGGTGACCGAGCCCGACGCGGGCACCGATACGTCCAGGATCTCGACCTTCGCCCGCAAGGTGGACGGCGGCTATCTCGTGTCGGGCAAGAAGGTGTGGATCACCAAGGCCCTGGAGAGCCAGCGCATGCTGATCCTCGTGCGCACCACACCCCGGGACGAGGTGGTCAAGCCGACCGACGGCATGACCGTGCTGTTCGCGCCGATCGATCGCGACAGCGTCGACATCAGGCCCATCGCGAAGCTCGGCCGCCACGCGGTCGACAGCAACGAGTTGTTCATCGACGACCTCTTCGTCCCCGACAGCGACATCGTCGGGGAGGTGGGCAACGGGTTCAAGGTGATGCTCACCGGGCTGAACGCCGAGCGAGTGATCGCGGCCAACGCGGCCCTCGGCATCGGTCGGGCCGCCATCCGCCGGGCCGTGGGCTACGCCACCGAGCGGATCGTTTTTGACCGGCCCATCGGCCAGAACCAGGCGGTCCAGCATCCTCTCGCCGAGGCTCAGATGCGCCTCGACGCCGCCGAGTTGATGTGCCTGCAGGCCGCGTGGCTGTTCGATCAGGGCCTACCGTGCGGCAAGGAGGCCAACATGGCAAAGTACCTCGCCGCCGAGGCCGGGTTCTTCGCCGCCGACGTGGCCGTGCAAACCCACGGCGGGTACGGCTATGCCCGCGAGTACCACGTCGAGCGCTACTTCCGGGAGGCGCGGCTCATGAGAATCGCCCCCATCAGCCAGGAGATGGTGCTCAACTACATCGGCAGCCACGTCCTGGGCCTTCCGAAGTCGTACTGACGTGACCCGGCGCCACCCACCACCGCCGGCGCTCGACCGCCGGCTGCTGGAGAAGTTCTTCAACCCGCGCTCGGTCGCCATCGTCGGCGCCTCGACGAACACGGCCGCCATGGCGGGGCGGGTCTGGGTCAACCTCGAACGGACCGGGTACCAGGGCCGCATGCATCTCGTGAACCCGAACCGCGACCGCATCGGGGACCACAGAGCCCACCCGAGCCTCGCCGACATCGACGACGACCTGGACACGGCCATCGTCGTGGTGCCGGCCCGGCTGGTGCCCGAGACGGTCGAGCAGTGCGCGGCCCGCGGGATCCCTGCGATCACGGTCTGCGCCGCCGGGTTCAGCGAACTCGGCCCCGACGGTGACCGGGTCCAGCGCGAGTTCGCGGCGACAGCCGCCGCGGCCGGAGCCCGGATGATCGGGCCGAACTGCATCGGGGTCCTCAGTGTCGCCGACGGCTACGTCCCCGTCCCCACCTACAACATCACCTACCGGTACACCGCGGGCACGGTAACCCTCGTCAGCCACTCCGGCGGCATGGCGGTGAACCTGTTCAACAGGGCCCAGGGTCGCGGCATCGGCATCCGCGCCCTCGTCACGCTCGGCAACGAGGCCGACATCGACATGGCCGAGATGGTCGACGCCCTCGTCGATGACGAGAAGACCCAGGTGATCACGCTCTTCATGGAGCGCATCGGCGACGGTGAGCGCTTCCTGGGGGCGGCGCGCCGCGCCCACGCGGCGGGAAAGCCGATCGTCGCCCTCAAGGTGGGCCATTCGCCCGTCGGCCGCCGCGCGGTCGAGAGCCACACGGGTGCCCTTGCCGGCGAGCCGGAGGTCTACTCGGGGGTGCTGCGCCAAGCCGGCGTCGTGGAGGCAGAGAGCCTCGACGAATTGCTCAATGCCTCTCACCTGCTGGCCACGATGCCCCGCCCGGCGGGGCGCCGCGTCGGGGTCTTCACGGTCAGCGGGGGCGAATCGTCGTACTTCGCCGACCGGGCCACGCCCAAGGGCCTCGAGTTGCCCATGCCGAGCGCCCGGACCATGGCCGGGCTGTGCGAGCTCGTCCGCTTCGCGGTGCCGGGCAACCCCTTCGACGCCACCGGCCAGATCATCGGGGACCCTGAGTACGTCCGCTCGGTCGTCGACACATTCTGCGTCGACGAGCATTTCGACGCGCTCGCCATCGTCACGGCCACGTGGGGTCCCCACGACGCCGATCAACTCCTGCCGTCGCTCATCGCCGCGGCCGAGGCTTCGTCGAGGCCCGCCGTGTTCTGTTCATGGTCGGCCCGGCACCTCACCGAGCGCTCCCACGAGCTGCTCGAGATGTCCAAGGTGCCGGTCTACGAGACGTCGGACGAGGGCATCGACGCTCTCGCCGGCCTGGTCCGCTGGCACCACGACACGGCACACGTGGGACCCGCCGGCCGACGGCGAGTCCCGGCGGCGAGCCGGCCCGCGGTCACCGGGATCCTCGATGAGTACCGGTCGAAGCGCATGCTCGCGGACGCCGGCGTCCCCGTCGTCGACGAGATCATCGTGGACGGCGCCAGCGCCGCGGCCGAGGCGATCGCGAGCTACGGGGGTGACGCGGTGGTGAAGCTCATCGCGCCCGGGCTGGTACACAAGACCGAGTTCGGACTGGTGCGGGTCGGCGTGCGTGCTCACGAGGCCGAGGCGGTGTTCGCCGAGCTCGACACCGGCGCGGCCGCGCACGGTCTGGAGGTCGAGGGCTATCTCGTGGCCCGCCGCCACCGGGGCGTGGAGATGATCGTGGGCGGCACCGTGGACCCCACCTTCGGCCCCGTGGTGATGGTGGGAACCGGAGGCGTACTCGCCGAGCACGAGCGCGACGTGAGGTTCCTGGCCTGCCCCGTGACCCCCGCCGAGGTCGACGAGGCGCTGCGCGGTCTCCGGTCGTGGCCGGTGCTGGCGGGAGCGAGGGCGGCCAACCCCGACGTGAGGAGCCTGGCCGCGGTCGTCTCGGCGGTCGGCGCCTTCATCGAGGCCGGGCGTGATTGGCTGGTTGCCGTGGACCTCAACCCGGTCATCGTCTCCTCGGAGGGGGCCGTGGCGGTCGACGCCACCGTCGTCGTGAACGAGGGCGAGGGTCGATGAAGCCATACCGATCGGTGCTGTTCATGCCGGGGCACCGGCCCGAACTGGTCGCCAAGGGCATCGCCTCGGGGGCCGACGCCATCGTGTTGGACCTGGAGGACTCGGTGCCCGACGCCGACAAGGTGGCCGCTCGCAGCATGGTGGCGGCGTCGATCGACCGGGTGCGGGCCGGCGGCCACGATGTCGGCCTGTTCGTGAGGCCCAACGGCTTGGCCACGCGGACCGCCGGCTCCGACCTCGCCGCGGTCGTCAGGCCGGGGCTCGACGGCATCTTCCCGCCCAAGATCGATTCGGCCGCCGACGTCCACCGCTTCGAGGCGCTGCTGGAGCACGCCGAATACGTGGGCGGCACCGGGGGCCTCGAGATGATCGTGCCGACCGAGACGGCGCCGGCCTTCCAGAACGCGCCCGAGATCGCGGCGGCGTCGCCCCGCATCGGAGCGATGATCGGTGGCACCGCCCGCCACGCCGACATCGCCCGAGCGGTGGGGTTCGAATGGTCCCCCGAAGGCCTCGAGAGCCTCTACATCCGCAGCCGCGTCCTGATCGCCTGCCGGGCCGCCGGCCTCCATCCCCTCACCGGGCTGTGGGAGGACGTGGCCGACCTCGAAGGGCTCCGAGCCTTCGCCGCGCAGGGCCGGGCCCTGGGGTTCAGGGGGATGATCGTCATCCATCCGAGCCACGTGCCGGTGGTCAACGAGGCGTTCACCCCGACGGTGGCCGAGGTCGACTTCTACCGGGGGCTCATAGCGGCCTTCGAGGCCGCCGAGGCCGAGGGCCGGGCCGCGCTGATCTACAAGGACCGCCACATCGACATCGCCCACGTCGAGACGGCCAGGCAGTGGCTGGCCATCGCCGACACCCTGGGCATCACCGACTGACCGAGGACACCATGCACGGCAAGTACTACGAAGAGCTCGAAGTGGGGATGGTGATCCGCCACGCCCTCACCAGGACGGTGACCGAGATGGACAACATCCTGTTCACCTCGCTCACCATGAACGTGCAGCCGCTGCATCTCGACGAGGAGTTCGCCAAGACCACGGTGCACGGCCAGCGCGTCATGAACAGCCTGTTCACCCTGGCCCTCATCGGCGGGATGACCGTTCCCGACACCACGTTCAGGACCACGCTGGGGAACCTCGGCTACGACAAGATCGAGTTTCCCGCCCCGGTGTTCCACGGCGACACCCTGCGGGCCGAGACCACCATCACCGACAAGCGGGTGTCGAAGAGCCGCGACGACGCCGGGATCGTCTGGTTCGAGCATCGCGGCTACAACCAGCGCGACGAGATGGTCGTGCGGGTCACCCGCGTCGGGATGATGATGCTGAAGCCGGACCCGCCAGAACCAGGGCAAGAAACCTGATCCGCGACACCTGAGCCACGACAAAGGAGACGACCATGAAGTTCGGCATGCTCATCGGGGACGTGCCCCGCGAGGTCGATCCCCTCGAGCAGCTCGACGGCATCCTGCGCCAGGTGGAAGCCGGGCAGCGCAACGGACTCAGCCATTTCGTGATCGGCCACCACTTCCTGTACGGGGACCTGCGCTGGCTCCAACCGATCCCACTGCTGGCTCGGTTGGCCGCCGAGATCGACGAGCACGTTCGCCTGGGCATGTCGGTCCTGCTTGCGCCGCTGTACAACCCGATCGTGCTGGCCGAGGAGCTCGCCACGCTCGACATCGTCACCCGGGGCAGGCTCGACGTCGGCGTGGGGCTGGGTTACCGCAGCGCCGAGTTCGACATGCTCAACATCCCTTTCGAGCGCAGGGTCAGCCGCCTCGAGGAGTGCCTCGACATCATGAAGCTGTGCTGGGCTATGGAGGACTTCGACTACCGCGGCAAGAACTGGCAGATCACCGGCGCCACACCGCACATCGCCTGTGTGCAGCAACCCCATCCCCCGATCTGGATCGGGGCGCACTCTAGGGCTGGGGCGAGGCGCGCCGGTCGGGTGGGTGACAATTTCGTCATCCCGCCCGAGTACGACATCGCCGAGATGCGGGTGCGGTTGGGGATCATGGCCGCAGGGTTCGCCGAGCGGGGCAAGACCATGGGCCATCAGCCGTTGCGGCGCAACACGTTCGTGGGTGCCACCACCGAAGAGGCCATCGCCAGCTTCGTCGACGCGAGCAAGGAGCGCTACCTCACCTACGTGCGCAACGAACTCGACATCCTCGACGAGGCCGATCTCGTGAACAACTACTACGAGACCGTCAAGGACTCCGTCGCCGTCGGGACCGCGCAGGAAGTCATCGACCACTTCACCCGGGTCGCCCGAGAGCTGCCCGTCGACCCCATCATCATCAAGCCCCAGTGGCCCCGGATGCACATCGACGAGGTCATCGACGCCATCGAGACGATGGGCCGCGAGGTCATCCCCGCCCTCGCCGAGGTCGACCCCATGCCCCTCGAAGACATCGAGGCGTCACTGGTGCCGGTGGCCGACGAGGTGGCCGCGGAACTGGCGAGGATCGGATGACGGATCTCGAAGCCCGGCTCGGGCGGCTCGCGGACCGGTGAGCGGTGTGATGGAAGCTTCGTTCGACGACGCGATCTCACTCCGGCGGCTCGGCAATGGCCGCTTCGCGGCGTCCACACCGCCGGCCTGGTCCGCGTCGGGCCGGGCCCCGGGCGGTCTCCTGGAAGCACAGCTGTTCACCGGGATCGACGCCACTGTCGACGGCGAGGGTGTTCGGCCGCTCTCGTTCACCGCCCATCTGTTGCGGGCCCCGGCCACCGACGAGTACGAGGTACACGTCGAGGTCCTCCGGGCCGGTCGAACCGTGTGGAATCTGTCGGCGCGGATCGTGCAGGACGGCAGGCTGATCGCAACTGCGCTCTCCAGCTACGCCGCCGAGCGCCCCGGGCCCGACTTCGACGAGCGGCCGATGCCCGACGTATCGCCGCCTTCGCCGGCGAGGGAGGTGCAGGGATACAGACCCGACTTCGCCTTCCCGTTCGCTGACAACTTCGTCGTCCAGGAGCGTCTCGGTCCGCCGGTCTTCTCGGCTCCCGACGGTCCGATGGACCGCGCCGGCTGGATGGGCTTCGCGACACCGCGCCCGATCGACGCGGCCGCCCTGCTGACGCTGACGGACACCGGCATGATGGCCTGGTGGGTCCGGCTCGAGCGGATGCACCTGACCGCCACACTCGATCACACAACCCACTTCCGGACCGATCTCGGCACCGTCGACGCTGATGACTTCGTACTGATCCGGTCTCACACCGGCCTGGTCCGGGGCGGCTATCTCGACTGGGACGTCGACGCCTGGGCGCCCGACGGGACGCTCCTGTGCCAATCCCGCCAGATGCTCGCCGTGCTGGCTTGAACCGGCCGGCTGTCTCGTCGACCAGCGAGGCCGGGCTCGCGCCTATCGACGTGAACTAGCGTCTTGATCATGAGTGATCGACATCCAGGGATGCGTGTCGAGGCCGATCCGACCGCAGGCCGGCAGCCCGGGAGCGCGCGATGACCCTCAGCGGCGGCGATCTGCGGGAGATGTATCGGCGCATGTCACGCATCCGGCAGTTCGAGGCCACGACCAAGGAACTCATGCTGAAGGGCGAGCTCTATGGCGCGTTCCACACATCGACCGGCCAGGAGGCCTCGATCGTCGGATCGTGCATGGCGCTTCGCACCGACGACTACATGGTCGGCACCCACCGCTCGCACGGACATCCGATCGGCAAGGGGGCCGCTCTGGACCGCCTCCTCGCCGAACTGATGGGCAAGGAGACCGGGGTCAACCAGGGCAAGGGCGGGTCGATGCATCTGTCGGACTTCTCCGTCGGCAGCCTCGGGGAGACGTCGATCGTCGGGTCGGGCCTGCCCGTTGCGGCGGGAGCGGCGCTCGGCTCGAAGCTGCAGGGTCTCGACCGGGTGGCACTGTGCTTCTTCGGCGACGGCGCGTCGAACCAGGGGACGTTCCACGAGTCGCTCAACCTGGCGGCCATCTGGACGCTCCCGGCCGTTTACGTGTGTGAGAACAACGGCTACGGGGAGCTGACCGCGGTGCAGAACACCATGTCGGTCGAGCACGTGTCGGAGAGGGCTGCCGGCTACGGCATTCCCGGCATCACCGTCGACGGTCAAGACGTGCTCGCCGTCCACGGCGCGGTCAGCGAGGCGGTGGCGCGAGCTCGCCGGGGTGAGGGGCCGAGCCTGGTGGAGACGATGACCTACCGATTCGACAACCACGCCATCGGCATGCGGATCGAGAACTACCGCGACGAGGCCGAGGTCGAGCACTGGAAGACGCACCGCGACCCGCTGGTGCTGTTCCGTGAAGCGTTGGGAGCGCGAGGTATCCATGGCGACGAGCTGGACGCCATCGCCGCCGCAGTCGAGGCGGAACTGACCGGCGCTCTCGAGTTCGCCCGTTCCAGTCCCACCCCTCCGCCCGAGGCCGCATTCACCCACCTGTTCACCAACCCGATCGGTGCCTGAGCGCCTCGCCATGCACACCGTGACCTACCTCGAGGCGATGAACGAGGCGCTGACCGAGGAGATGGAACGCGACGAGACGGTCTTCGTGATGGGCGAGGACGTGACCTGGAGCCTGATGGGCGTCACCGGAGGGCTGGTCGAGCGATTCGGCCGCGAGCGGGTCCGAGACACGCCGATCTCCGAAGCCGGCTTCGTCGGGGCCGGCGCCGGCGCGGCCATGGTGGGCATGCGTCCCGTCGTGCACATGCTCATCGCACCGTTCGTGTATGTCGCGTTCGATCAGATCGTCTCGATCATCGCCAAGTCGACCTACCTCTACGGTGGGCAGGCCAAGATGCCGATCACGCTGATGGCGCCCATGCTGTACGACCGCGGCAACGCCGCCCAGCACTCCGACCGCCCCTACCCCACCCTGATGACGATCCCCGGCCTGAAGCTCATCGCGCCGGCAACGCCTGCTGACGCCAAGGGGATGCTCAAGGCGGCGATCCGCGACGACGACCCGGTGATCAGCTTCGAGGACGGCGGCCTGTGGAGCCAGAGAGGCGAGGTGCCCGATGGCGACCATGTCGTCCCGCTCGGCCTGGCCGACGTCAAGCGGGAGGGCGCCGACGTGACCGTCGTGGCCCTCGCGGGCGCAGTCGCCCATGCCCTGACCGCGGCCGAACAACTCGCCGGTGAGGGAATCTCTGCGGAGGTGGTCGATCTCCGGTCGATCGTGCCCCTGGATCGCGAGACCGTGCTGACTTCGGTCGCCAAGACCGGACGGCTCGTCGTCGCCGATCCCGCCCACGAGATGGGCTCGGTGGCATCCGAGGTGGCTGCCATCGTCGCCCAGGAGGGGTTCTGGGACCTCCAGGCGCCGATCAGCCGGGTGACGACGCCCCACACCCACATCCCCTTCAGCGCCGCCCTCGAGCGGCCCCTGTACCCGAACGCCGATCGGATCGCATCCGCCGCCCGCCAACTGATGGCATGACGGCACTCGGTCGCAGGCCTGGCCCATGACCGCGGTCACCGAGATCCGGCTTCCCCAGTTCGGCATGGGGATGCAGGAGGGCACAATCATCGCCTGGTTCAAGCGCGAGGGCGATCACGTGGCCGCCGGAGAGGTCGTGGCCGAGATCGAGGCGGAGAAGGTCACCGAGGAGTTGGTTGCCACCGGCGGCGGCGTGCTCCAGCGCATCGTGGTGCCCGAGGGCGACACCGCTGCAGTCAACGAACTGCTCGCGGTGATCGTGCCCACCGGAGCCGCCGAGCCGGACGCCGCCGAGGAGGAACGGGCCGCAGTCGAGGACGGGCGAGGAGCTGTCGCCGCCACGGATCCGGCCGACCGCCCGGCTCCGGTGACCGCGGTGGGCAGGGGCGGGTCCCCTCGGCAGATCACGCCGCGAGCCCGGCGACTGGCTGCGGACCTCGGCGTGGACCTCGACTCGGTGGTCGGCACCGGCCCCGGTGCCCGCGTCACCGAGGACGATGTCGCCGCGGCCGCAGCCGGAGACCCCTCCCCCGCGTCCTGAACACCGACCGAGAGACCGTCGAAGAGACCGCAAGCGAGACCATGGACGATTCGCGGTTCGAGGGACTGGTGGAGTATGTCCGCCGCAACTACGTCGACCACAGGTCTGACCTGTGGCGGGACGCCGCAAAGAGTTGGGCGCACTCCTATATGTGTCTACCGGAAGGAGCGCGCCGAGCCATGCTCAGCGAGTTGATCGAGCGTTCCCGCCACGCCAAGCTCGACTGGGGGCAGTCAGCCTGATCGCGCAGGAGGCGCTCCGCGGCGCTGTCCCGCTCCCGACTGATCTCGCGGAGTGGGTGGCGGACGTTCTCGCCGGAGTTCGGACCCGACCCCGGAAGAATCCGCAGACAACGAGCGCACGCGACCGGATGTTCACCCTCGCTGTGTATGACCTGCGCAACCGGTTTGGGCTGAGCCCGACGCGAAATGAGACCTCTCCGGCTCGATCAGCGTGCGATGTTGTCGCCGTCGCGGGAGGCTTCTCGTACAAGACCGTCGAACGTGCTTGGACCAACCGGGACCCGATTCTGTCCTAGCCGAATCCGAGAAAACTGAGGGTGGCAGTACCGCGCTCTCCGGCCATCATGTGCGCATGACCGATACGACCCGCCCCAGGCCCGAGGGTTCCGCCGATCGACCGCCCCTTCCAGTGGTGGGACCCCAATCCAACACTCGAGTCCTGTTCTTGGATGACTCCGGCCACCCCGCGCCCCGCCATGCCTCCCGCGCCATCGTCATCGGTGGCTTCTCCATCGCTTCAGCAAGCGTCCCGACCCTGCACCGCAGGATTGCAGGCGCCAAGGCCCGATTCTTCCCAGAACATGGTCATCCAAGCCAATGGGAAGTCAAGGCCACTCAGACCATCAGACCGAACACCTGGAAGCGGCAGCAGAATCGCTCCTTCGTGTCCGAGTGCGTCCGGATCCTCCAAGGCCTCGACGCCCACGTGAGCAACTGCGTGGCGAGCTATGTGACCAGCCACCGCCTCCCCCTCCATCCCACGATCTACTACGCCGACTCCACCACGTCGCACGCCATCCAGATCTCAGATCTGATCTCAGGATCCCATCGCCGAGCCATCGAGGGCGATAGCAACATGCACGACCTCGATCGCACCCTCGCCGCGATACGCCGGACCGACCTAAGCACTCGCCGTACCCACACGGGCCGCCATTGGACCAACCGGATTGTCGTCTTCTGAGCATGTGGATTGCAATCCGAGCCGGCAACTGCCTACCATTGTGAGTGCCTGACGGTTCCGGTTAGTAGGCGCACGCCGAATGCAGCCGTATACCCCGGGTGACGGGACCCCGGAACTCACGGGGTCCCTTTTCTGTTAGCGCAGATCGGCCGGCCGGGTGAGGGCGAACCCCTCGTAGCCGTTGGCGGCGATCTCGTCGCACGCGGCCCGGTAATTGTGGGTTCCCCCCAGGTACATGGTGATGCCGCGGGGCTTGCCCGGGATGTTCGCCCCCGTCCACCACGAATTCGTCTTGCCGACGATGCTCCGGGCGGCCACCTCCTCGATCTGGCGGGTCCACCGGGTCTCCGCCTCCGGGTCGGCATCGATGCGGTCGAAGCCACCCTCGACCATGTACGCAAGGCAGTCCGCGATCCACTCCACGTGCTGCTCGATCGACAGCATCACGTTACTGAACACCGCCGGACTACCCGGCCCGGTGATCATGAACAGGTTCGGGAACCCGGATGCGACCAGGCCCATGTAGGTGCCCGCCCCGCCGGCCCACTTGTCGCGCAGCGCCAGCCCGCCGACCCCGCAGATGTCCATCGACAGCAGCGCGCCGGTCATCCCGTCGAAGCCGGTGGCGTAGACGAGCACGTCGAGGTCGTAGTGACCGTCTCGTGTGCGCAGTCCCCGGGGCGTGATCTCGGTGATCGACGCGGCCCCCACGTCCACCAGCGTGACGTTGTCGCGGTTGTAGGTCTCGAAGTAGTCGATGTCGACAATCAACCGCCTGGCACCGAGCGGGTAGTCGATGTCGACGAGGGTCTCGGCCACCTCTGGATCCTCGACCTTGCTGCGGATCTTCTCGCGCACGAACCGGGCCGCCTCCTCGTTCGATGCGGGGTCGGTCAAGATGTCGTCGAAGGTCATGGCGAAGCCCGGCCCGCCCCGTTGCCATGATGCCTCGAGAATGTCGGTGCGGCTGGCCGCGTCCGCCTCGAGAGCGGAGGAGACGACAGGCCGGGGACGCGACAGCCCGGCGGGCGTGGTGCGCTTGAATGCCTGCCGCTGACCAAAGCTGCCCTTGAACTCGTTGCGGTCGTCGTCGTCGAGCGGGTGGTTGCGTGCCGGAACGGTGTACTGCGCGGTGCGTTGGAAGACGAAGACGTGCTCGGCCCGCTTGGCGACCTGGGGGATCACCTGCACACCGCTGGAGCCGGTACCGATCACGCCGACACGCTTGCCACCGACGTCGACGCCCTCCGCGGGCCAGCGGGCGGTGTGGTGCTGCTCGCCCGCGAACGTCTCGGCACCGGTGATCGGTGGCACGTTCACCTCGGACAGGCAGCCGGCCGCCGACACCAGGTACCGGGCGGAGACCGTCGCGCCCAGCGACGTGGCGATGATCCAGCGGTTCCGGCCCTCGTCGAAGCGGGCCCGCTCCACCCGCGTGCCGAACTCGATGTCGCCCCGCAGGTCGAAGCGGTCGGCGACATAGTTGAGGTACCGCTCCAGCTCGGCCTGGGTGGGATACCGCTCGCTCCAGTCCCACTCCTGCTCGAGTTCCTCGGAGAACGAGAAGCAGTAGTCCCAACTCTCCACGTCGCAGCGGGCGCCGGGATAGCGGTTCCAGTACCACGTCCCACCGACGCCGTCGCCCTGCTCGAACACCCGCACGGAGAACCCGAGACCGCGCAGACGATGCAGCATGTACAGCCCGGCCGCCCCCGCGCCGATGACGACCGCGTCGAAATCGCGGCCGAGCCCTGCACCGGCGTCCGTGGCCTCGACGCGCCGCTCCACCATCAAGAAATCCGCCACTGGATGTGTTTGACCTCGAGGTACTCGCGCATTCCCCACTCGCCCAGTTCGCGGCCCACGCCCGAGCGTCCGTAGCCCCCGAACGGCGCGTCGGGGCGCATCCCCCCGCCGCCGTTGATCCACACCGTCCCGGCCCTTATGCGCCGGGCGACGGAACGAGCCTGCTCCGGATCGTTGCACCACACGTTGGCGGCCAACCCGTACGACGTGTCGTTGGCCAACTCGATGGCCTCTTCGGTGCTGGAGAACGGCATCATCACAGCCACCGGGCCGAATATCTCCTCCTGGACGGCGCGTGCGTCGCGGGCCAGGCCACCCAGCATCACCGGGTTGACGAAGTAGCCCCTCGCCGGCAGCGGCCGGTCCACCTCCATGAGCCTGGAGCCCCCGGATTGGGTGGCTTCGGCCACGAATCCCTCGACGCGGGCCCGGTGTCGGGCGTCGATCATGGGACCGATGTTGGTGGCCGGGTCCCAGGGATCGCCGACAGCCATCTGGTCGAACCCCGCACGGGATGCTTCGAGGAACTCGTCGACCTTGCTCTCGTGAACCAACAGCCGGCTGAGCGCCGCGCACCCCTGCCCTCCGTTGCGCGACCACCGCAGATGCATGTCGACCGCGATCTCCGCGACGTCCACGTCGGCCATGACGATGTTCGGCGACTTGCCGCCCAACTCAAGCGTCACAGGTACGAGGTTCTCGGCCGCCTGGGCCATCACCCTCGCGCCCACGCCGTCGGAGCCCGTGAACGACACCCGGTGGACGCCGGGGTGCGACGAGAGGCGGCGTCCAACCTCCGCGCCCCCGACGACCACATTGAGCACCCCGCCGGGCAGGCCCGCCTCCCGGATCAGCTCCCCCAGGAAGAGCGTGGTCAGCGGGGTGCGCGGCGACGGCAGCAGCACGACGGTGCAGCCCGCCGCCAGCGCTGCTCCGAACTTGAAGATCGCCAGGTTGAGGGGGAAGTTGTAACCGGCGATCGCCGCGACGACCCCCGCCGGCTCGTAGACCACGTCGCTCATCGTGGGGTGGGGCTTGTCGTAGGCGCCGAGATGCACGGTCCGGTCCGTCTTGGCCGCCTCGGCTGCCCAGCGCAGGTGCTCGTCGGCGGCCATCCTGACCTGCAGGTAGGCGGCGAGTGAGACCGGCGTGCCCACCTCGTTGACGATGGACGGCAGCAGCCGGTCGGCAGCTCCCTCGAGCACGTCGGCGAGCCGGTGAATGTGCCGGCTCCGCTCGGTGCCCGAGAGCCGCGACCACGGGCCGAAGGCATCGGTGGCCGCGCGGACCGCGGCGTCGACCTGGTCGAGCGACGCTGCGCCCACCCGCCCGATGACCTCCTCGGTGGCGGGATTCACCACGTCCCACTCATCGCCGGCGGGCGCCACCGCGGCGCCCCCGATCAGGAGATCACGGGTCTGTGGCACCCAGTGGCGGATGTCCTCGTACGTCGTGTCAACCATCACCATCGATCCTTCTGCCGCGCCTCAGCGGGCGGTGTAGCCGCCGTCCACCGGCAGGGTGACGCCTGTGACGAAGCTGGAGGCGTCGCTGGCCAGGAACAGGGCCACCTCGGCGATCTCTTCGGGCTGGCTCGGCCGGCGCAGGGGCACATCGCGCGCCAGGAATTCCGCCATGAGAGGCTTGACGTCGGTGCCGGGCTCCCGCCCGAAGAACAGCGGCAGCATGGGGGTGTCGACGGGGCCGGGACAGATGACGTTGCAGCGGACTTCCGGGGCGAGGGCCAGCGCCACCGACTTGCCGAAGGTGACCAGCCCTCCCTTCGTCATCGCATACAGCGGGGCGAAGGGCGAGCCGACGATCCCCGACGTGGACGAGGTCAGGATGACCGAAGCGTTGCCCGATGCCTGCAGGAGCGGCACTGCCTTGGCCACAGTGAAGAACGCCGACTTCATGTTGATGGCCGCGACCGCGTCGTAGTCGGCCTCGCTCACGTCGAGCCCGGCCGGGCCCGGAATGCCGACGTGCGCGTAGAGCACGTTGATCCTGCCGTGCAGCGAGCCCACCTCGGCCATCAGGGCCTCGATCTGGGTGACTTGGGTGGCGTCCAGCGTGAACGCTGTGGCCGATCCCCCGGCCGCCTCGCAGAGCTCGACGGTCTCGGCCGCGGCATCGGGCCGGATGTCGGCCACGACGACGGCGGCACCCTCGGAGGCCATGCGCACCGCCGCGGCCCGACCCATCCCCGAGCCGGATGCGGTGATGACCGCAACCCTTCCGTCCAATAGTCCCAAGACAGACCTCCTCGACCTCGGAGCGCGGTTGCCAAGCGGCTTGCCGCGGAGAATCTAGCATGATGATTCTGACGGATCGCGCTGTGTGCGGTAATGTCATCGCTGCGTTGGCGCACCAGATCTGCAGAGCAACTACAGCGTTGTCGCGTCGAGACTGAGGGTTCCGATGGCACCCACCAACTCATCGCCCACATCGCCACGTGCCGCCGGGCAGCCGCGCCGCAGGGCGACCAAGGTGGCCACCTCGGTCGCACGCCAGATCCTCCACGACATCGTCGACCGCGGCCTCGCCCCCGGCGCCAGACTGCCGCCGGAGACCGAGATGGCAGAGTCGCTGGGCGTGGCCCGGGCGTCGCTGCGCGAGGGCCTGCGGATCCTCGAGGTCCACGGACTGATAACCATCAAGCCGGGTCCGGGCGGCGGGCCGATCGTCGCCCCGATAAGCAGCGACGATCTCGGCCAGACGCTGACCTTCTTCCTGCACGCGTCGGGCACGACGTTCCGCGAAGTCATGGGTGCCCGGCTGATACTCGAGCCGATGATGGCCCGGCTGGCCGCCGAGCGCGGCGATCCGACTGTGCGTGCCGCACTACAAGAGGGCATCGACCGAGCCGGCGGGATGCTCGACACCGACGACCATCGGTACCTCGACATCGCCACCGGCTTCCACGAGATCGTCAGCGGGGCGAGCGGCAACAGCGTGCTCGATCTGCTCACCCGCTCCTTGAAGGACATCTACGTCGCACGGGTCCGCTCGGTGGTGTACGAGCCCGGTGAGCGGGTCAGGATCCTCCACGCCCACAAGGCGGTGGCCGAGGCGATCATCCGCGGCGACGGCGACCGGGCCGAGGACCTGATGCGCGATCACATGCAGGAGTTCGTCAACCGCTTCGAAGAACGCTTCGGCGGCTTCATGGACGAGAAGATCGACTGGTTCTGACCGCTACGGCTCGTCGGCCGTTCGGTGACAATTGACTACACTGTCACCATGACTGTGCTCTCGATCCGATTCAGGCGCCCAGGTGCCTACGAGCGGCTCAAGCGGGACGCCGCCCGGCGGGCCGAGTCGATCTCGTCGGCGGGAGAGCGCCTGATCGACGAGGGTCTCCGCATGGAAGCTCATCCCGGGATCGTTTTCCGCGACGGGCCAAGCGGCCGGCGGTCCGGATTGGCCGCCGGGCCCGACGTGTGGGAAGTCATCGGGCTGCTGCGAGGTCTGCGGGGCAGGGTGGAGGAGCGGGTCACCGCCGCGGCTGCCCAGCTCTGCCTCACCGACGCGCAGGTCCGGACCACCAGTCGGTACTACGCCGAGTTCACCGACGAGATCGATGCTGAACTCGCGCACAACGACGACATTGCCAACCGCGAGATGGCCACCTGGGAGAACGAGCGCAGGCTGCTGTCGGGGTGAAGCTCCTCCTCGACGAGATGCACGCCCCGCGGGTGGCGGCCCGGCTGCGAGAGCGAGGACACGACGCCGTCGCCGTCAAGGAGCGTGCAGAGCTCATCGGAATGTCCGACGAGGACTTGCTGCGGGCCGCGACGGTCGATGAGCGAGCGGTGGTCACCGAGAATGTCAAGGACTTCGCCCCTTTGCACCAGTACATCTCGGCTGCGGGGCAGCGGCACTCGGGGCTGATCTTCACCCATCCTCACCGGTTCCCCCGCTCCGCCCCGGACCATGTACGAGTCCTGGCCGATGCACTTGGCGCCTTCCTCGTTGAGCACGGCCCCATGCTCGACGATGTCGGATCGTTCGTGTGGTGGCTCGAGCCCGCGAACCGATAAGCGCGGACTCGGGTACCGAGCGCTTGTGACAGCCCCAACCAATGCGAGGCCCAGCGCCGAAGGCCACCAGGCTCGGACCCCGAGCCTGGTGGCATGACCCCGGCAAAGCCAAGGAACGCGCCCGGCAGGCCCGTCATGGAGACCAACCGACTCTGACCATATGCTCTACCGTCTGGTGATGGCCAGACGTGAGGTGCTCGTCCAACTCGATGACGATCTCGTGGCCGATCTGGACCGGATCGCCGCGGCGCGGAGCACCAGCAGATCCGAACTCCTCCGGCAGGGGGCGCGAGCGGTCATTGAAGCCGACGAGGAAGCCGCGGCGGACGCCGAGTTGATCGCCGCCTACCGCCGGCAACCCCCCGATCAGGCGCTGGTGCAGTCTGCGGCTCGCCTGGCGGCTCGGACTGCGCCCGAGTGGTAGCCCGCAACGAGATCTACTGGGCCGACCTCGGCCCTCCGGCCGGCCGGCGTCCCGTGTGCGTCCTCACGAGAGATGCCACCGCGTCGGTCCTCACCGCTGTCACCTGCGCGCCGATCACCCGCACGATCCGCGGCATCCGCTCGGAGGTGCAGATCGGCGTCGAGGACGGCCTCCCCGAACCCTGCGTCATCAACTGCGACAACATCCTCACCGTCCCCCTGACCGACTTGGACCCCCAGCCGGTCGGACGTCTCAGCGAAATCGTCCGAGCCGGCCTGGATCAAGCACTGCGCTACGCGCTCGACATCGCGTACTGATCAGTCGGCGACGGGGAAACAGGCGCCTCTGGCGGTCAGCTGCCGAGGCGATCACTGCTGATCGAGAGACGGGTCGCGGTCGCTGTCAATCGACCGCGACCCGCAGGACGGCCGAGGGGCGTTCCGTGGAGTGGTGAGCGTTGGCGCCGAGCCGCGCTGCGTTGAGCGGCCGGCGGGCACAGCGCTGCACGTGGAGAACCGCCGGCGTGTCTCACGCCTGGTACAAACTGGGGAATCATGACCGATGGTCTTCAAGTAGCAACACCTGCCGCATCTGCGTCGTTGGCGGTCCGCACGGAGGCGCGACGTGTCGCGGAGACCGCTGGCCGCTCCGCGGCCCAGCGGTCCGCGCTTGGGCAGTTCTTCACTCCGGCGCCGATTGCGTCGCTACTGGCGGGCATGTTCGACCCTCCACAGGGTCCGGCGCGGGTGCTTGACCCTGGCGCGGGGGTCGGCTCTCTGACAGCGGCTCTTGTTGACCGAGCGCTGGTCGAGGACTGGGCTATCGGCTTCGACGTGACGGCGGTTGAGGTCGACCGCGACTTGCTCGGAGCGCTCACCGAGACTCTGCGCGACTGCGAGCAAGCCGCGCCATCGATCGCTACCAGGGCTGTGCCCGCTGACTTCGTGGAGTGGGCGTGCCGGAGGCTTGACGGCGGACTCTTCGCGCCACAGGACGAGGGATTCGATCTGGCAATCCTGAACCCGCCCTACCAGAAGCTTGCCACGTCGTCTGCTGTGCGGCGGATGCTGTCGCGCGCGGGAATCGAGGTCACGAACCTGTATGCCGCGTTCGTCGCTCTAGCTCTCGGTCTTCTGAACCCGGGGGGCCAGCTTGTGGCAATCACACCCCGTAGCTTCTGTAACGGCCCGTACTTCCGGGCGTTCAGGCAAGCGCTGCTTGAGAACGCGGCGGTGTGCCGGATTCATCTCTTCGAGGCACGTGACAAGGCATTCCGTGACACGGGCGTGTTGCAGGAGAATGTGGTCGTCCATCTCGTCAAGGGCGCGCCGCAGGCGGCGGTGACAATCTCGACGAGTCCCGGATCCGGTAAGGAGGACGTCCATGAGGAGCGGGTGCCCTTCGCAGACGTCGTTCGTCCCGACGATCCGGACGCATTCATCCGCATCATCTCGGGTGATCCGGCCGTCGCAGCGGCAACGCGAATGGCGGGCCTTGAGTGCTCCCTGGCCGGTACGGGTGTCGCGGTGTCGACAGGCAGGGTGGTGGATTTTCGGGTACGCGAGCACCTGCGCGAGTCGGCTGAGGACGGCACGGTTCCGTTGATCTATCCCCACCACCTCCGCTCGGGGCGCGTGCGGTTAGAGGAGCCACGCCGTAAGAAGCCGGCAGCGCTCGCTGTCAACAGCATCACGCAGAAGATGCTGCTGCCGGCCGGCAACTACGTGCTGGTCAAGCGATTCTCCTCCAAAGAGGAGCGCCGGAGGGTCGTGGCCGCTGTACTCGAGATCGATGACCCCGGAGCCGCTGAGGTGGCGGTCGAGAACCACGTCAACGTCTTCCACCGCGACGGAACTGGGTTGCCTCTCGACCTCGCGTGGGGAATCGCTGCGTACCTGAACACAACGGCGGTCGACATGTTCTTCAGGCAGTTCAACGGGCACACGCAGGTGAACGCAACCGATCTGCGGTCGTTGGACTATCCAACGTTGGGGCAGCTCGAGACCTTGGGGCCGCAGCCAGGGAGTCCGAGCACACGCAAGTCGCCATCGACGCGCTGTTTGACCGCTGCGTGCCCGCTCCCGCGGAGGACCGGTGATGGCCACTGTCGAGGAAGCCATCGATATCTTGACCCAGCTCGGGTTCCCGAGACAGCAGCGGAACGAGCGATCCGCTCTCGCTCTCTTGGCGCTGCTCGATCTCACCCCGGATAGGGCGTGGAGCGAGGCCGAAGATCCGCCGAAGATCCGTTGCGGGGGATCACCCAGTTGATGATCTTCATGGCCGAACACTACGGAAAACGGTATGCGCCAAACACGCGTGAGACCGTGAGGCGCCAGACGGTTCACCAGTTCCTGGCAGCCGGACTCGTCGTGTTGAATCCTGACGAGCCGGATCGGCCGATCAATAGTGGGAAGACTGTCTATCAGGTCAGCCCGGCCTCCCTCCGCCTCCTGCGGGCATACGGGACAGTGGACTGGGCAGTTGAGTTGATCAACTATCAGCACCGGATTGAGTCGCTGACAGAGCGGTACGCCCTTGAGCGGGACCTCCAGCGAATTCCGGTGACGCTGCCGGAGGGGCAAGAGGTCAGTCTGTCGCCGGGCGGGCAGAACGAACTGGTAGCAAGAATCGTGGAGGACTTCTGCCCCATCTTCACGCCTGGTGGTCTGGTCCTGTACGTCGGCGACGCGGACGAGAAGTTCGCGATTCACGACGCAGCAGGGCTAGCGGAGTTGGGGATCAGTCTCGATGAGCACGGCAAGATGCCCGACCTGGTCATCCACGACGTGCTCCGGGACTGGCTGGTGCTCATCGAAGCCGTCACCAGCCATGGACCGGTCAACCCGAAGCGCCGGGAAGAGCTTCGAGATCTGTTCTCGGCCTCCTCCGCTGGTCTCGTGTTCGTGACTGCATTTGAGAACCGCCGCACCCTTGCGAAGTACGTGGCAGACATCTCGTGGGAGACCGAAGTGTGGGTAGCAGAGAATCCCACTCACCTCATCCACTTCGACGGGGAGCGGTTCCTCGGTCCGTACCAGGACTGACCCAGCTACCCATTCGAGACCGCTGATGCGCTCGGCAGTCACTCCAGGGCGAGGCCGATCTGGCGGACCTCGTCGAGGCGCACTACCAGCGCGTCGGGGGCGAACTCGCCCGGCGTGTAGATGACCTCTTCGAGCCGGCCGGTGTAGGCGAAGCTGCCACGGCGTTCGTAGAGCTGCCATGACACCGGGGATCGGCGGTCGATACCGATGTCGATGCCCTCGAAGGGCAGGTACTCCGAGATCTGTACCAGGCCTTGGCCGGAAATGGCGGTCCGGCCGTCGACGGTCACACCGATGTCCCAGCGCTTGTCGCCGGGGGCCCGCACGTCGATGACGATCTCGGAGCAGTCACCGAGCGGCGCCGGCGCGAGCGGGTTCGGCCGGCCCGACTCGTTCAACTCGAAGAAGAGCTGATCGTCCTCGACATAGAGCACGTACCCGGCTTCCTGGCCGCCGTGGGCAACCAGCACCCCCTCGTCGCCGGGGCGATGGTCGAGACGGACGTCGACGCGAAACGACCGGCCCCCGATCAGCCGCTGGGACCGCACCCGTTCCAGAGTGGGCGCCCCCGGCACGATCCGCACCGGTTTGGCGAACCGTTGGTGCTCGGGCGGCCGCGTCGCCGTCTTCAGACCGACCCCCTCGTCGAGCGGGAACACCCGATTCCGCCAGGCCGCATCCTCCCAGCCGTCGAGCATCTCGGCCAGCTTGTCCGGGTGCTCCTCGGCGAGGTCGCGCAGCTCGTTGAGATCCTCAGGCAGGTTGAACAGCTCCCAGCAGTCCTCACTGAACGGGGTCCGGTTGCGGTGGAAGGTGACCGCCGCCCATCCATCGCGATAGAAGGCCCGATGGCCGACGCACTCGTAGTACTGCTCGACGTGCAGCGACGGCGCCGCCGGGTCGGCCAGTGACGCCGCGAACGACACCCCCGACAACGGCTCCGCCTCGAGACCGTTCCGCCGGCTCGGCACCTCGAGCCCGAGCAGGTCCGCCAGAGTAGGCAGAACATCGGTGATGTGGGCGTACTGATCACGGATCACCCTCGGCTGCCCAGTGGGCCCCGCCGGCCACGACAACACGAACGGCACCGAATGCCCGCCCCGGTAGGTCATGAGCTTGTAGAGCCGGAACGGTGTGTTGCAGGCCATGGCCCAACCCCGCGGGTAGTGCGGCCAGGTGGTCGGCCCGCCGATCGCATCGATGTTGGCGACCAACTCGTCGTCGATCGGCCCACCGTGCCCGCCAGGGGTACCCGAGATCTCACCCACGGCGGTGAAGTAGGAGGCCGTCCCCCACTCACCGCCCTCTCGCGACGCCCCGTTGTCGCTGGCGAAGATGAAGATCGTGTTGTCCAGCTCGCCCAGGTCCTCGAGGGTGTCGCGGATGGCGGCCACGCTCCGGTCGACCGACTCGACCATGGCCGCATACACCTCCATGTAGCGCGCCATGACCTTGCGCTGGTTCTCCGACAGTGAGTCCCACTCCTTGACGTCCTCGTTGGGCTCGGTGTTGCGAGGCGGCAACACCGTGCCCTCGGGCACGATGCCCAACTCGATCTGCCGGGCCAGCCGCCGCTCGCGCAGCCGGTCCCAACCACCGTCATAACGACCCCGGTGACGAGCGATGTCGTCGGCGGGCGCGTGCAACGGCGCATGCACCGCCCCGTGCGCGTAGTACAGGAAGAACGGCTTGTCCGGGTCGCTGTGGCGCACCTCGCGGATCATGCGCACCGCCCGATCGGTCAAATCGTCGGTCAGGTAGTACCCGTCGGGATACTCATCGGTCTGTACGGCGCTGTTGCCCTCGTACATCCGATGCGGATGATGGAAATTCGTGAGAGCCTCGAGAAACCCGTAGTACTGGTCGAACCCGCGCTGCAGCGGCCACGAATGCCTGTCACCGGCGTCGGACAGGTCGGCGTGGGCGCACAGGTGCCACTTGCCCACCGCGAACGTCGCATACCCGCTCGCTCGCAACACCTCCGCCAGCGACGGCTGATTGCGAGGCAACTCACCGGCATAGCCGGGGAAACCCGGGTCGGCATCGGCGACGAATCCCATCCCGGCCAGATGCGAGTTCAGTCCCGTCAACAGCGCCGCCCGCGTGGGCGAACACATGGGAGTCACGTGAAAGTTCGTGTAGCGCAGCCCCGCCGCAGCCAGGGCGTCGATCGCCGGGGTCGGGATCTCCGAGCCGTAACAACCCACGTCGGAGTAGCCCAGGTCGTCGGCCAGCACGATGACGACATTCGGCGCACCCTCGGGCGCGGTCGGCCGCGGCGGCCACCACGGCTCCGAGGTCGAGAGCACCCGGCCGATCCGCCCTTCGAAACCCGGATAGTGCTCGCGTTGCAGGTCGTTGGACATGTCTCTCCACGGGTCAATCGGTGTGTTGATGGCGTCTTGTCAGCCAACCGAACTCGTTGCGGCTCGTTGCCGGCTCAGCGGCCAGGTTAGCCCTGCACATTGCGCACTTGCCTGCCGTCCGGTAGTTTGAACGCGGACTGATCGCTCTGCCACGACAGGTGGCGGGCTCCAGAGGGGACTGACATGAAAACTCGATCACGGCTCTTCGCACTTCTCGCGATGTTGCTGGCGTTCTCACTGCTCGCTTCAGCGTGTGGGAGCGACGACGACGCTCCGACGGCCGATGATGGCGCGGCACCGACCGCGGCTGCCGACGACGCCGACGACATGGACGACATGGACGACGCCGAGCCCGCCACGGCCGACGACGCCGACGACATGGACGACGCCGAGCCCGCCACGGCCGACGACGCCGCCGACACCGACGACTCCGCCGCCGACGCCGACGCCGCCCCCGAGCCGGTGGCGATCGGTCCGCCGGAGGTGGACACGGTGCGGGTGTGTGCAGCGCCGTCGTTCACCCAGATGTATGCGGAGGTCATAGATCGGCGCGGGTTCCTTTCCGATCGAGGGGCCGACATCGAGTTCGTGGCGTGCTTGTCGGGTCCGGCTCAGGCCGCGGCGTTGGTGTCGAATCAGGTCGATATCGCATTGAACACTCCTGACAACATGTTGGGTCTGCGCAACGCCGATTTCGATGTGGTCATGTTCGCCCAGATCGTCGACACCCACTTCTTCGACATCGTGGTGTCGAACAACTTCGGTGAGATCGACTGTGCCGAGGGCGATTGGGAGTGCGCGATGGCCGCGCTCGACGGCACCCGCGTCGGCGTGGTGGCCCGCGGCGCGGCCGCTGAGCAGATTGCTCGGCAGCTGCTCGACTCCGCCGGGTTTGATCCCGACGACTCCACGTACATCGCCACTGGCTTGTCCGGTACGACACTGGCCGCGCTGTTGTCCGACGAGATCGACTGGACCATCACGTTCGAGCCGGGTCTGACCCGAGCCGAACTCGACGACATCGGCTATCGGCCGTTCCGACTCCAGGCGGGACACTTCCCGGCCGAGCTGGACTGGCCGTCGGCAATACTGCTCACGGGCCGGGAGTACTGGGACAACAACCCCAACGTCGTCCTGCACTACCGCGACGCAATGGTGGAAGCCGTCGAGTGGATGCGCGACCCGGCCAACCGCGACGAGCTGCTGGCGGACCTGTCCGACTTCCTCGGGCTCGAACCCGACATGGCTGCGAACGTGCTGGACAACAACATCGGCAGCTACACCGTCACCGGCGAACTCGACCCGGTCCGGATCGGCAACAACGTCAACTACGCGGTCGGTCGCGGCATCCTGGCCGAGCCCCAGCAGTTCGAGGAGTTTGCCGTCGGGCCCGACATCGAGGCCATCCTGCCTGAGGAACTGGTGGCCGAGACAACCGAGGTCGCTATCTGCCAGGCGCCCTCGTTCAACGGGTTGACCGCGCAGATTGCCGTGGAGAAGGGCTTCCTGGCAGACCGCGGCGTGACCGGCGAGTTCATCCAGTGTCCCTCCGGTCCGGCGAATGCGGCGGCGCTGATTGCCGGCGAGGTCCACTTCTCCATCAACACCCCCGACAACATGCTGGGCATCCGCAACGCCGGCTTCGACGTGGTGCTGTTCCAGCAGATCCAGGACAAGCACTTCTTCGACATCATCATCAGTGAGAACTTCGGCCCGATCGACTGCGACCAGGGTGACTGGCAGTGCACCATGGGCGCCCTCGAGGGCACCAGCGTCGGCGTGGTCGCCCGCGGCGCCGCCGCCGAACAGATCGCCCGCCAGCTCTACGACTCCGCCGGGTTCGACCCCGACGGCGCCACCTACATCGCCACCGGACTGTCGGGAACCACGCTGGCCGCGCTGTCCTCCGGCGAGGTGGACTGGGCCATCACCTTCGAACCCGGCTTGAGCCAGGCCACCATCGACGGCATCGGCTACTCGCCGTTCGCTCTGCGATCCGGCCAGGGCCCCAGCGAGTTGGACTGGCCATCAGCGGTCAACACCACCTCCCGGGAGTTCTTCGACAACAACCCCAACACGGTGGCCATCTACGCCAGGTCGGTCCGTGACGCCATGGACTGGCTACGCAACCCGGCCAACCACGACGAACTCCTCGGCATCATGGAAAGCTTCCTCGGCCTGGACAGATCAGTCGCCGAGGTCGTGCTCGCCAACAACATCGGCAGCGTCTCACTGAACGGGCGCCCCGACCCCAGGCGCCTCGCCAACAACGTGAACTACGCCGTGGGACGCGGCATCCTCGAAGAGGCCCAAGACTTCAGCGAGTACGCCGTCACCCCATAACCAACCACACTCCCCTGGTCGAGCGGCTCAGCCGAGTCGCCCGACCAGCGAGAGTCTGACAATCTAGGGATCCTGTGCAGCCGGCGGTAGAACTGAAGGGCGTGACGCTCATCTTCGGGGGCGACCACCCCGACGATGAGCCGGTGCTCGCCGTTCAGGACATCGATATCTCCATCCCGCCCGGCCAGTTCGTGGCCGTCGTGGGGCCCAGCGGCTGCGGCAAGACGACGATCCTGAACATGCTGGCCGGGATCCTCAACGCCACCAGGGGTTCGGTCCTCCGCCATGGCCAGGAGATCGACGGCCCCAGCCAGGACATCGGCTACATGCTCGCTCGCTCCGGTCTGAGCCCGTGGCGCACCGCCCGCAAGAACGTGGAGTTGGGGCTCGAGTTCCGTCGAGTGCCCAAGGCGGTACGTCGGCAGCGGGCCATGGACTTGCTGGCCAAGCTGCGCCTCGAGGGCTTTGCCGATTCGTTCCCCTCCCAGCTCAGCCAAGGCATGCGCCAGCGGGTGGCCATCGCTCGCACCCTGGCCATCGACCCCGACCTTTGGCTCATGGACGAGCCCTTCGGCGCACTCGACGCCCAGACCCGTCTCACCGTCCAGGCCGAGTTCCTGGATATCTGGTACGAGACCCACAAGACGGTCATCTTCGTGACCCACGACCTCGAAGAGGCCGTGCTGCTGGCCGACCGGGTGATCGTCATGACCGCCCGTCCCGGCCGCATCAAGTCCGACACCATCATCGATCTGGCCCGCCCGCGGGTGATCGACGAACTCCGCTTCGACCCGGTCTTCCGGGAGACCGAGCACAAGATCTGGGAGGAGTTGCGCGGTGAGATCGTCTGACGCGGACGAGCCCCGGGAAGCCGACATGGCCAACCAGGCAGGGTTGGCTGACGCGCTCACCCAGGAAGAAGTGGAGGCGTTGATACCCCACGAGCCCACGTGGAAGTACTGGCTGCGGCGTATCGACATCCCGGTCCAGTTGTTGCGGATCGGGATCTTGCTCTTGATCTGGTGGCTGTGGTGGTCTGAGGTTCTCTGGAACGGCTGGGACTCGTTCTCGGTGTTCGGCGTCCAGCCGTTCCCCAACGTGCCCGAGACGTTCCGGGCCAGCCCCTATGAGACATGGGAGTACTTCACCGAAATCTACCACGAGCAGCTCTTCTGGCAGGATCTCTGGGTCACCGTGAAAGAGGCGTTGATCGGCTTCACGCTCGGCTCGATCCTGGGACTCGTCGTCGGCATCGTCCTCGGACGCTTCCGGAGGGCATCCAGAGCGGTGGGACCGTTCGTCGTCATCGTCAACGCCATGCCCAAGATCGCCTTCCTGCCGCTCATCCTCATCGTGTACGGGGTCGGCGAAATGTCCAAGGTCGTCCTGGCCGTGCTGATCGTGTTCTTCATCGTGCAGGTGCCCACCCAGTCCGCGGTCGCGCTGGTCGATCCCGACTTGGAACTGGTGTCCCGAACCATGGGCGCATCCCAGCGTCAGCGCTTCATGAAGGTCACATTGCCCGGCATCACCCCGGCGGTGTTCGGCGCGTTGCGGCTGTCGGCGGTCATATCGGTGCTGGCGGTGGTCTTCGGTGAGATCTTCTCGGCCCGCCGGGGCCTCGGTCAGCGGCTCATCACCGCGGCCAACCAGCTCTCCTACGGCGACACGTTCGCCATCGTGTTCATCCTGGCCGTGATCGCGCTCATCATGAACGGGGGGATCGGCTTCGTTGAACGCAAATCCCTGCGCTGGCAGACCTCCCAGCAGGGCGGCCAGGTGATCTCCCTCTAGAGGCTCGACTGGTCCTGAGCACTCCCCCTGCCGCGACTCAACGTTCGTTGCTCAGACAAGGTTGACCGGGTAGACGGGGTCCTTCCCAGATAGCACCAGCGCCACCTGCTGGGCGGCCTTGGCCTGGAGGTCGACCATCGACTCCTCGGAGTAGAAGGCGGTGTGGGGGGTGAGGATCACGTTCTCCCGGCCATACAGCGGCAGGTCCGCCGGTGGCGGCTCGTCGGGCAGCACGTCGAGTCCTGCGCCGGCGATCTGCCCACGGTCCAGCGCGTCGGCCACCGCGGCGACGTCCACCAGCCCGCCGCGGGCCGTGTTGATGACGACAGCCTCCGGCCGCATCATCGCCAACGCCTCGGCGCCGATGAGGTTACGGGTCGCCGGCGTGAGGGGCGCATGGACCGACACGAAGTCCGCCCGCGCCAGCAGATCCTCGAACGAGGTCAGCTCCACGCCCAGCGCCGCAGCATCGGCCGGTTCCACGTACGGGTCGGAGGCGACAACGCGCAGACCGAATCCCTGCGCCTTGACGGCCACGAGCCGGGCGATCTTGCCGAACCCGACCAGGCCCACCGTGCGCCCCCGGAGCCGGTACATGGGCTTGATCTCGTTGAGCGCCCAGCCGCCGTCGTGCACCTGCGTGTTGCCCCGGGTGACGTTGCGCGCCAGCGCCAGCAGCAGCGCCATGGCGTGATCGGAGACCTCGTCCTCGCAGTACTCGGGCACGTTGGTCACCACGATCCCCTTTGACGTAGCCACGTCGAGGTCGATGGTGTCGACGCCGATGCCGGTGCGGGCGATGATCCGGCACCGCTCGAACTGTTCGATCACCTCGCCCGGCAGCAGGGCGTAGCAGTTGATGACCGCGTCGGCGTCGCGCGCCACGGCCAGGATGTCGTCCGCGCCGCCCGAGGCCGCAAGGCGCACCTCGGCTCCGATGCCGGCGAGGGCCTCCCTCGTCGGCACGAGGTCCGGAAAGACGTAGTCGGTAACAGCTACGACAGGATTCGCCATCGGTTTCTCCTAGTCGTGGTGTCGGAGGGGACACCGATCTGGCGTCCGCTGCCGTCCACATACGTCCGAGGGAATCCGCATTCCGGCAGGTCAGTCAAGGTTTGGCGTTGTCCGGAGCCGTCCGATACACTCCCGAACAGATTCTAATAATGGAAGGCATACGGATGGACCGGCCCGCGACACTTTCGGCCAGTTTTGTGCGCACCGTGAAGCAGCCCGGCCGCTACGGCAACGGTCGCGGATCCCACGGACTCAGTCTATTGGTCAGGCCGACCACCAACGGGCGCTACTCGAAGACGTGGTCGCAGCGCCTCTACATCAACGCCCGCCCCGTCATGATCGGCCTCGGCTCCTACCCCGTCGTCACCCTCGCCGAAACCCGAGACAAGGCGCTGGAGAACCGACGGCTACTCGCCCAAGGTAAAGATCCGCGGCGCACCCGAACGATTCCCACCTTCGAACAGGCCACCGAAGCGGTGATCGCGATCCGCGCCGACACTTGGCATGACGGCGGCCGCACCGTCGGGATCTGGCGGTCCTCGCTGGGACGCTTCGTCTACCCGCAGATCGGCTCCAAGCGCGTCAACGAGATCACCACCGCGGACGTGATGCGCGTGCTGCTGCCAATCTGGAACGACAAGCGAGCAACCGCCACCAAACTGAAATCACGCATCAGCGGCGTCATGGCGTGGGCCATCGCTCAGGGCTACCGGACCGACAACCCCGCCGGCGACGCCATCGCCGCAGCGCTGCCCCGCACCGGCGCCCAGCAAACCCACCACCGCGCGCTCCCCCACCACCAAGTCGCCGACGCCATTGCCACGGTGCGCGACTCCGACGCATCGCCGGCAACGAAACTCGCCTTCGAATACCTCGTCTTGACCGCCGCCCGCAGCGGCGAGATCCGCGGCGCCCGCTGGGACGAGATCAACCTCGACGCAGAAACCTGGACCGTCCCCGGCGACCGCACAAAAACAGGCAAACCCCACCGCGTACCACTCAGCACCCCAGCACTCGAAATCCTCGCCAACGCGACCACCATCGCCGACGACAGCGGACTCCTGTTCCCCAGCCCCTCCGGTCGCAAGCTCAGCGACGCCACAATGTCGAAACTGCTCAAAGAACGCAACATCGGCGCCGTCCCCCACGGATTCCGCAGCAGCTTCCGCAGCTGGTGCGCCGACACCGGCGCACCCCGCGAAGTCGCCGAAGCCGCACTCGGACACATCGTCACCGGCGTCGAAGGCGCCTACCAACGCAGCGACCTACTGGACCGACGGCGACAACTCATGCACGAATGGGCCGACTACGTCGCCACCTAGCACCCGCAGGCAAACGCCTGAAAGCTCCGCGCTGGAAACACTCGCGAGCCGGGTCCTCGTCTCTGGTCACAGAGGTCTCGACTTGCTCATGGAAGAGATCTGGTTTGCTGGTCGAGTGGGTCGTGATTCTCTAGTCGGATAGGTCCAGACTTGCTGGCAGGGTAGATCTGATTCCTCTGGTCGGGTAGGTCTGGTTCGCTCGTGGACTGGGCCTCATTCCCCCGGCGCCAGCCCTGCCCGCCGACGCCGACCAGACCACCCGCCCGGATTTAAGCAAGCTGACCGCGCGAAACCCGGCGCACACCTGAGCCTGCGTGAAACCCAGGGAGGTTCACCGAGGTGCATACAGGTGTCTTGAGGACTTTCATACGTTCGGTTCTGCAGATCTCGTCGAAGGCGTCGATGAACTGGCCGCCGCGGTCGCGCACGAGCGCACGCGTCCCAGCGAGCCCCTCGGCATGGCGCAGGAACAGGTTCCGCGCCGCTTGGGTGACCCACACGCCGGTGGGGTGGTCCGTCATCCCTGCGAAGTACACGGTCCGGGTGGGGATGTCGATGAAGAACAGCAGGTAGAACCTGAGCAGCGTGACGGTGTCGATAGCAGCGAAGTCGCAGGCGACGGCGGCCTGTTGTAGTGATTCTGAGATCGTGTCCGGTTTTGGGGGTTTGATTACGCAACACTGGGGTGGGCGTGTGGCGCTGTGAGAGGAGTGTCAGATGACTGATTCTAGTGTCGGGGAGTCTGCTGGTCGGCGCCGGCGGCGGCGGCGGTTGTCGCCGTCGGAGAAGTACGAGGCGTTCGTGCAGGTCACCTCGGGGGAGATGAGCGTGGCGGAGTGCGCGGACCATTGGGGGGTGGATCGTTCGACGGTCATGCGCGCCCGCGGGGTCGCCAAGCAGGGCGCTCTGGACGCGTTGGCGTCGTCGCGCCCGGGTGTGCGTGCCGGTGGTGTGGATCTGGAGTTGGCCGCTGCGCGCGCCGAGGTGGCGCGGCTGGGCGAGGCGCTCAAGGAGATGGCGGTGAAGGTGACGTTGTTGGAGGGAAAAGAGCGTTGGGGGTGACCGGCGAGTGGCCCCCGCGCGTCGGCGCTGACGTCAAGGCCGCCGCCTTGGACCTCGTCGAGGCCGCCACCGAGGACGGCTGGTCGGCGCGGCGCGCGTGCGCGACCTTGGAGCTGGACGAACGGCGCTGGCGGCGCTGGCGGGCCCGGTCGGCGGCGGGAGCCGGTCCCGGCGCGGCCCCTGCCCGACTGGGTGCGTTGGGAGCGCCACCAGATCTGGATCTATGACATCACGCATTTCACCCGCGCCGGGCGCGGCGCCTACGCCATCATGGACGTCGTCACCCGCAAATGGGTCGCCACCGTCGTGACTGCCGAGGAGTCCGCCACCCAAGTCGAGGTCGTCTTCTGCGACGCGCTCGACGCCGAAGGCCTCTGGGAGGCCATCGAAGCCCACCACAACGCCGGCGAGGACCCCGCGGAGCCGATCCTGCTGGCCATGAGCGACAACGGCCCCCAGATGCGCGCCGGCACCACCCGCGAGTTCTTCGCCCTGTGCTCCATCGCCGCCCACTACGGCCGCGCCGGCACCCCCACCGACCAAGCCTGGATCGAGACCCTCTTCGGGCACATCAAGACCGAATGGCCCCACCTCGAACACATCACCGACCCCACAGTGCTGCGCGGCGAACTCGACGTGATCCGCGACGACTACAACACTCGGCGCTTCCACGCCGCCATCGGCTACCTCACCCCCAACGACGAACACGGGACATGCCGACCGATGAGTGGCGTCGTTGCCGTTCGTGGATGAACACAAGGCGTCCGCAGCTCGCATTTGAAAGTTCCAGTGGCGTACTTCAGCGCCGGCGATCGAGCAGCTTGACTCCGCGACGCGCCCAGGACGAGTCGATGACGGCGTTGACGCCCCTCGCTGTCACGTACTCCCTCGAAGCGCCGGCGTCTCGGAATGCCCCTCTGTCGCCAACCGGCGCGCCGGGTGAGCCCGCCGCGGTAGCGCGCGGCAGGGCCGTGCCTGCAGCGATGCCGCAGCACTCCAGCCCGTTGCCCGAGTCGGGCGATCCGCACGCGCCCCCGCGAGCCAGACCGCCCGCAAGAGTCATTGACCGTCGCTCGAACAATTGTGCTCCCTGCAGTGACACACATCGCAGCTCTACAACTGAAGCCGTGAGCTACCCACAGACGCAGGGAGCGCCACCCGAATATCCCGTGACCGACACCTACAAGCAGCAATCGCCGCGCCCCCGGAGGTACCAATGATTCCCGAGATCTACCGGCTCCCATCGGTCGTCGCCGCTTGCGGCATCTCCAGATCGACCATCTACGAGATGATCGGGCGCGGCGAGTTCCCCGCACCCGTCAGACTCGGCGCCCGTGCCGTCGGCTGGCGCCGCAGCGACATCGAAGCCTGGCTGGACAGCCGACCCGCGGCCTGAAGATCGGCACGGCCACCGCCTCAGTGCGTGCGCGGCGACAACTCCACGCCACGAAGGAACTCAACCGTGACAGCACACTCCCTCAACCACGCCCGACCGAGGCGGTGCTACAAGTAATAACGAGATCCTCATGGCTCGTCATTTGCGCAGGTCAAAGGCTATTTTATGGGTTGTCTTGGGTGTCGGAGGGGGGACTTGAACCCCCACGCCCTAACGGGCACATGGCCCTCAACCATGCGCGTCTACCAAATTCCGCCACTCCGACGAGGGCGCCGGCTGGGAGCCGGCTCAGGCGTCCATCATCAAGGCGAGCGCCAGCGTGACGAAACCGAAGATCAGCGCCACCACGATCGTGATGCGGTCCAGGTTCTTCTCGATGACTGTGGAGCCGGCGGCCGAGACCCCCAGACCGCCGCCGAACATGTCCGACAGGCCGCCGCCGCGCCCGCTGTGCAGGAGCACCAGCAGCACGACCGACAGGGTCGTCACGACGTGCAGCGTAAGCGCCATGATGAACATCGCAGAAACGATACCAGCGGTCGGGTGGACTCCGAACCACACCTCTCAGGCGGCGAGGCGGTACTGGACGATGCGGGCGAAGTCGTCGGCGTCGAGGCTGGCTCCACCCACGAGGGCGCCGTCGATGTCGGGCTCGGCCATGAGCGCGGCTGCGTTGACCGGCTTGACGGAGCCGCCGTACTGGATGCGGACGCCGTCGGCCGCGGCGGCGCCGAAGGAAGCGCCGAACTGCCGGCGGATCTCGGCACACACCTGCTGGGCGTCGCCGGGACCCGCCACTCGACCGGTCCCGATGGCCCAGATCGGCTCGTAGGCCACCACGAGTCCTGCCGCCTGCTCCCTGGACAGTCCGGCGGTACCCACCTGGAGCTGGGAAAGCACGACCTCCTCGGTTTGGCCGGCCTCCCGCTCCTCCAGCGTCTCCCCCACCGCCAGGATCGGCGTCATGCCGTGGCGCAGTACGGCATGGACCTTGCGGTTGACGTTCGCGTCGGTCTCGTCGAAGAAGTGGCGCCGCTCGGAGTGCCCCACGATCACGTAGCGCACCTGCAGCTTCGCCAGCATCGCCGGCGACACCTCCCCCGTGAACGCTCCGGAGTCCGCGTCGTGGCAGTGCTGTGCACCCAGAGCGATCGGGATGTCGTCGATGTCCAGCAACGTCTGCACCGAGCGCAGGTCGGTGAACGGAGGATGCACGGACACGTCGACGGCGGCATAGTCCGCATCCGACAGCGCGTATGACAGTTTCTGCACCAGGGTGATGGCCTCGAAGTGGTTGAGGTGCATCTTCCAGTTGCCGCTGATGAGCGGCCGTCGAGGTGTGGTCACGGCTGCGCCTCCTGATCGAACTGGCGAGTCTCGCTACCGATGTCTACAGGCTGTTGGCGGCGGATCAGCGCCCGGGGAGTGCGCCGGCCAACCCGCCGGAGGGGCAAACCGGATCGCCGCAGGATGGGTTCCGGCCTTCGCCGGAACGACGAGTGGCGCTCGCCCGACTTCCTGGCCGGCCTTCTAGGCGAGATCGTCGACCTCGTGCATCGGAAGCGACAGCCGCTCGGCCGACTCCCGCAGCGCGGCCAGCCCGGGCAGGTCACCATGCTCGAGCAGTTGCAGCGAGGCGCCACCCCCCGTCGACAGGTGATTCACCGCACCGGCGAGACCCATCGCCGACATCGCGGCTCCGCTGTCGCCACCGCCCACGACGGTGTGCGCCCGGGTCTCCGCCATGGCTTCGGCCACAGTGAACGTGCCCGCCGCGAATCGGGGATCCTCGAAGGCGCCCAGCGGCCCGTTCCAGAAGACCGTCCCCGCATCCAGGATCGTGTCCGCGAAGAGGGCGGCCGTACCGGGGCCGATGTCGGCGCCGAGCCAGCCGTCGGGAAGGTCGGTGCCGAACTGGCGCACCGCCCCACCGGCTCCCGGGTCGCCGATCCGCCCGTCCGGGCCGAGACCCACCAGGTCCTCCGGCAGGTGCAGGGGGAATCCCCCCTCCAACAGAGCCCGGCAGTCGTCCACCCAGCGAGGGTCGTACAACGACGAGCCGATGCGATGCCCGGCGGCGGCGAAGAACGTGAAGCACATCGCCCCGCCGATGAGGACGGCGTCGGCCATCGTGCACATGGCCTTCACCACGCCGAGCTTGTCGGCCACCTTCGCACCACCGAGGACCACGACGAACGGCCGGCGCGGCGCCCGCCGCAGGCTCAGGATCTCCGCAGACTCGATCAGCGCCAGCAGCCCGGCCGCGCTGGGCAACAACCGTGGCGGGCCCACGATGGAGGCGTGGGCGCGGTGGCACGCACCGAAGGCGTCGTTCACGAACACGTCGTGTCCCTCGGCGAGGCGCAACGCCACGGCCGCGTCTCCCGCCTCCTCGCCCGGGTCGAACCGGAGATTGTCGAGCAACTCCACCCCCGGTGCCAGTTCGTCGAGACGCCGGCGGATCGGGGACATGTCGAACGCCTCGTCGCGGCGACCCCGTGGACGCCCGAGATGGCTGCAGACCGTCACGCCGGCACCGGCATCGCGGAGCAACCGGATCGTCGGCACCACCTCCCGGATACGGCTGTCGTCGCTGATCTCGCCCCCGCGCAGCGGCACATTCAGGTCGGCACGCAGCAGCACGCGGCGCCCCGAGAGATCGCCCAGGTCGGGAATCGTCGGCAGCCTCACCGGAGACGCCCCGGCGGGCTGTTGCGCGGCGCTTCTTCAGCCACCGATGCGTTCGACGAGGTCCACGAGGCGGTTGGAATATCCCCACTCGTTGTCGTACCAGCCGCAGACCTTGACGAGGTTGCCGCCGGCCATGGTGAGGCCGGAGTCGAACACGCACGAGGCGGGCGAACCCACGATGTCGCTGGACACGAGCGGCTCTGTGGAGAACTCCAGGATGCCGGCCATCGGCCCCGAGTTCGCCGCGCTCTCGAAGGCGGCATTCACCTCCTCCGCGGTGGCCGGCCGTTCCAGCGTGGCGGTGAAATCGGTGAGCGAGCCGTCCGCGACCGGAACCCGCAGAGCGATGCCGTCGAGGCGGCCGGCCATGGCGTCCAGCACCAAGCCGGTGGCCCGCGCCGCGCCGGTGGACGTGGGGATGATGTTCACCGCCGCCGCGCGGGTGCGGCGCAGGTCGCCGTGCGGGCCGTCCACCAGCATCTGGTCGCCGGTGTAGGCGTGCACCGTGCTCATGAACCCCTGGACAACTCCGAAGGCATCGTCCAGCACCTTCACCATCGGCACGAAGCAGTTGGTGGTGCAGGAGGCGTTGGAGACCACCCGGTGGCTATCGGGGTCGAAGGTGTCGTCGTTCACCCCCACCACGAACGTGGCGTCGACATCGCTGGCCGGAGCAGAGATCACCACCCGCTCCGCACCGGCGGCAAGATGGGCTGCCGCCTTGTCCCGGCTGGTGAAGAACCCCGTGGACTCCACGACAACCTGCACCCCCAAGTCGCCCCACGGCAGGGCCGCAGGGTCCCGCTGGGCCAGCACCGGCAGCACCGCGCCGTCGATGGAAATGCCACCGTCGGCGAGGGTGACCTCCCACGGCGCCGGGCCCAGTACCGAGTCCCTCTTCAGCAGGTGCGCCATCGTCGCCTGGGAACCCAGGTCGTTCACCGCCACGATCTCGAAGCCGGCGTCCCGGGCGCGCGCCGCCCGGTAGAAGTTCCGTCCGATTCGCCCGAAACCGTTGATTCCCACGCGCAGCGTCATGTCTCCTCCTGGATGTCGTACGAGAACCCGGCTGACCGTTGGCGCCCGGCCCACCTCAGCGTTGCAGATCCCGATGCTGTATCTGCGGATCGAATCCGAGCCGCCGGAGCGTCGCCGCGGCGTGCTCGGCAAGACACACCGAGCGGTGCCTTCCCCCGGTGCAACCGAAGGCGAGCGTCAGATACGTCTTACCCTCGGCCTCGAACGCCGGCAACAGCAGCCCGCAGAGATCATCGAGGTTCTGCGCGAACCGCGCGCCCAGCGGGCTTCCGAACACGAACTCCCTCACCTGTGCGTCAGTCCCGTCCAGCGGGCGCAGGTCCGCCACCCAGTGCGGGTTCGGCAGGAACCGGCAGTCGAAGACCATGTCCACGTCGGCGGGTAGCCCGTGCTTGAAGCTGAACGACAGCACGCGAGTGGTCAGCCGCCGGGACCCGTCATCGTCGATCAGGCGGACGATGCGATCACGCAACTCGTGCACGTTGGTGTCGGAGGTGTCGAGCACCACGTCGGCATCGGCACGCAGCGTGCAAAGCGACTCCCGCTCGTCCTCCACGGCTTCCTCCACCGAGCCGCGCAGAGCGAACGGATGGCGCCGCCGGCTGCTCTCGTAGCGCTGCACGAGCACCTGGGTGCGGGCCTCCAGGAACCACAGCCGCACGTCGCTGTAGTGCGGTGCCCCTTTGGCGGCGGCCCGAAGATCCGCCACAGCCGGCCCGATCTCGTCGGAGTAGCGTTCCGTACCCATCGTCAGGCAGAGCCGCTCGATGCTCGGCCCGGCCAACTCCAGCACCTTCGGAATTAGCGAGGGCGGCAGGTTGTCGATGACGAAGAACCCGAGGTCCTCGAGGCAGTTGGCCGCCTCCGATCGTCCCGATCCTGACAGCCCGGTGATGACAACCAGCACGCCCCCGAGCCTACCGACCGACCCTCACCGGCCCAGCGCCCGGCTGCCCCACCTCAAGACGCGAAGGGCTCACGTATCATCTTGCTGCGTGGAGGCATGGCATGGGCTCGGCAACATCTCGGACTTCGACTTCGAGGTGCCTGGGGAGGTTCGCATCAAAGGCCTCAGACTCGCGGTGCACCACACGCACGAGGGTTTCTTCGTGACCGGGGCCGTGTGTACCCATGAGGACGAGAACCTGGTTGACGGGCTACTCGACGGTTGCGAGATCGAGTGCCCCAAACACATGGCGATCTTCGATGTGCGAACTGGTGCGGCGTTGTGCGCGCCGGCGCGAGTTCCGCTGGCAACGTATCCCTGCGAGGTCCGCGGCACCGAGTTGTGGGTGCTCATCCCCGCTGAAGGCTCGCCGATGCCGTGAGGCAGACACCCAGGCATTGACCTGCTCAGATGAGCGCGCTATCCTCACCGATGTCGCCCGATCACATTTCGATCGAGGAAAGCGGTGCGCTACGAACGGGGAGGTGGCTCGTGTCGGAGGTAGAGGGTTCTGTAACCGAGCGCCGCGGTGAGTGGAGGCCGGAACAACCAGCGGGCTTCGCGCCCATTTTCGTTTGGCCACCCCAGCCCAAAGCATTCGCGAAGTTCCTCTTCACGTGGGGTGGCTTCCTCTGGCCGTGGCAGGTCATTTACCTTGGCTTGGCCATAGTGTCGTGGGAGTGGCTGCAGTTGGACCTCGACAGGTCTCGGGACTTCCGGTTCGATTGGATCGCGACTATCTATCTGCGGAACATGGTGATTCTATGGGTCTTTACTGGCGGCTGGCACTTGGTCCTCTATATCCTCAAATGGCAAGGAAGCGACCGGAAGTACGACCCTAGATGGCCCTTCGTCGGCCGACGCACATTTCTGTTCAACTCGCAGGTTCGCGACAACGTCTTCTGGAGTTCTGTCAGCGGCGTTGCCGTCTGGTCCGCTTGGGAAGTGGTCCTCGTCTATGGCTATGCGAACGGTTGGCTGCCGTATCTCTCGTGGTCTGACAATCCGACTCTCTTCGTTCTGCTCTTCCTGGCAGTACCGTTCTGGCGCGAGCTACATTTCTACTTCACGCACCGGCTCCTCCACTGGGCGCCGATCTACCGACGCGTACATGCCTTGCACCACAAGAACACGAACCCCGGACCATGGTCGGGTCTGGCGATGCATCCCATTGAGCACATCGTCTACTTCAGCACGCTGGCCATCCACTTCGTAGTTCCAACGCATCCGTTCCACATGATGTTCAACGCGACCGAGACCGCTCTCACACCTTCCCAAGGCCATACCGGCTTCGATGGCAACGTCCTGGGCGGCAAATTGCCGACTGGCTCCTACTTCCACTGGCTGCATCACCGGTACTTCGAGTGCAACTACGGCGAAGCGGGGATTCCCCTAGATCGCTGGTTCGGGACGTTCCGAGACGGCTCCGAGGAGGGCGAAGGGGCCACCCGTCCCACCGAGCATCACTACGAGGTCAAGGGCGAAGATCCGTACCTGCTCAGGAGCACGTCAGCCCCAAGCGATTGAGTGGCCGCTCTCGAGGGAGAGGTGCATTGACTTATCCGAACGCCACGCCCAACCAAATCGAGTTCTTCCGCGAGCACGGGTATCTCGTTGTCGAGGACGCCATTGATGAGAACGAACTCGATGTGATCGAACAATGGTGTGACGTCATCCTGGCGGACAAGGAGAACCTTGCGAACGATTGGGCGTGGGACGAGCGCGAGAGCAAGGAAGAGCGCTCATTTCGCATAGTCCAAGCGAACCCATTCGAGTTGTGGCCCGAGCTGAACGACGCGATCTACCGGACGTGGGCGGCTGAGTTCGGCAGCGCCCTGCTGGGCCTTACTGTCGCGTTCAAGTACGACCAGTTCCTGGCAAAGCCTCCCGCCAAAAGCGTCCCCACGTGGTGGCATCAGGACGAAGGTTACTGGGGTCGTGCCCTTGAGAATAGAGGGATAACGTGCTGGATCCCGCTGCAGGACGTTGACATCATCAATGGGTGCCTGCATTTCAGTGACGGAGCTCACAAACTCGGCGTGCTGCCGCACCGACGCGTGGAGGGTTTGAAGAGCGACATTCTGACATGTGACGTTGATGAAGCGCACACGGTTGCGTGCGCGATTGGCCGTGGGAGCGTGACATTCCACCATTCGGCGACGCCACACATGGCGACGGCCAACAACTCGAATCATTGGCGGAAAGCCCTCACTCAGCACCTCTGGGATCCGACTGTCCCGTACGGTCCGGCGGGTGGCGACTTCTACCCGTGGCGGATCGTCGCTCCTCAGACCGAGTCGACGGCGAGGGCGGCCACGCAGGGAGCAGAGGCAAAGATGCCAGGATGAGGTTCATGTCGTTCGAGCCCATGTGGGGGCTGACTGGCACGTTGGAGGAACGGCTTCGCGGTATCAAGGAGCGGGGCTATGACGGCGTCGAGGTAGGGCTTCCGGAGTTCATGGCCCGCCTGGGTGATATCCAGCCGGAGGAGGTGCCTGACTTCCCGCACCTATTGCGCGACCTGGACCTCGCTTACCTACCGATGATCTTCACCTACGAACCGGAATTCTCGGCGCGATGGGGTGGGATGGCGATCGAATCGGGCGCCACCCACGCCTCAACCTTTCAGCAACAGGTAGAGGCGGCCGCGGGGTACGAGCCCCTCCAGATGACCTCGCACTCCGGGTCCGACGCAATGACCCTCGGCGAAGCGATCGAATTCTTCGAGACTGCGCTCGAGGTGGAAAAGGAGGTCGGCGTGCCGATCGGGCACGAGACGCATCGCATGCGCATCCTCTACAGCCCCTTCGTCTGGCGCGACGTACACCGGGAGCTTCCCGAACTCCAGACGGTGGCTGATATCAGTCATTGGGTGAACGTCTGTGAACGCCTCCCCGACGACCTTGACGACATCCTCTCCTCGTGCGCCGCATCCGCAGTGCACATCCACGGCCGCGTCGGGCACCCCGAGGCCCCCCAGGTCACCGATCCTCGAGCCCCGGAGAACGAGCAGTTCGTCCAGTGGCACGAGCAGTGGTGGCGCAAGATGCTCGAGCACCGCCTCCAGTCCGGCGCAGACGTCGCGACGTTCGATCCGGAGTACGGCCCAGCTCCGTACCTGCCTTCCCTGCCCTTCACCGACGCGCCGGTCACTGACCTGCTCGAGATCAGACTTTGGGGGCTCGATCGTGTGCGCACGATCTGGGAGGAACTCACGACCTGACTCCCGTGCACCGGAATTCCCGTCCGGGTCAGTGACCGACGGCAAAGACGGGTCATGTCATCGAAGGGCGAATGGTCCGTCCCATGAACGGCCAAGCGGAAGAACCGTGGGCTCGTCGTAGGGCCGAAACGGCACCATCGCCGCGATCTCGTTGACGCGTTCGATGATGTCTGGGGTGAGCGGACCTTGATTTGCTGCAGCAACATTGGCCGAGACCTCATCCTCGGAGCGTGCACCGGAAAGAACAGTGGAGATACCGGGATCAGAAAGGAGGAAGCGATGAGCAAGATTGATGATCGGGATGTCTATCTCGTCGAGGAAACGGTAGAGGGCGCGGTATTGGGCTCGACGTGGCGGGCTCATCCACCAGGCGCCGTGCTCCACCTCGTCGTCGTAGCGTGCGGCTAAGCCGCCTTGTTGAAGTGGTGTCCCGACCACGATGCCCATGCCTCGCTGCTTGGCGGCTGGCAGTAGCTCGATCTCTGCTTCCCGCCAAAGGAGACTGTAGTTGGCCGCAGTGAGAACCACGTCGAACTTGTCGGTTTCGATCAGCCGGCTCATCGCGTAGGCCGTGGTCCCACCAAGGCCCGCGTATCGCACGAGGCCGCGCTGCTTGAGCTGATCGAGGACGTCCAACACCGGGCCCTCGGCTCGTAGGAAGTTGCTCCACCACTGATGCTGCCCAGGGCGATCGGGTTCGTGGATGAAAAGGACGTCGATGACGTCTCGCCGGAGATTTCTCAACGATTGCTCGACACTGGCGATCACGCACGCCGGGTCCTGCGGGTCGAACGGGTCGGGACGGCCACCGATCTTCGTGGACAGGATCACCGGCTCGCATCGCCCGGCAAGCGCGGCGCCGATCACCTCCTCACTGTCGAAGTATGCGGGCGCTGTGTCGATGTAGCTGATGCCGTGATCGAGGGCTGCGTGAATTGCTGCGATGGATTGTTCACGTGGCCCCCCGTGGCTCGAAGTGAAGAGTCCCCCAAGTGCGAGCTCGCTGACCTCGATCCCCGTCCGACCGAGAGGTCGCGTTTTCATCGCGGTTCCTTCCTCGCCGCAAAGTGAGGAAGTATCTCGGAGAGGAACAGCTCCTTCGCAAGCGGGTTGTCAAGTCCGAGCACATCGCACATGAAATAGTCCACGCCGAGGTCTTCGAAGGCGTTTACCTGCTCCATCACCTGCTGAGGGGTGCCGACGAGCGCGCGCTCTCGGGTCCAGACGCGATCGCTGAGTTCATTCGCCGCCCGCTCGGAGTCGGCAACGGCGAGGCGGCCAAACCAGGTTAGTCGTAGTGATCGCGGGTCGCGATTCTCCCGTTCGCAATTAGCGTGGAGCACCTGCAGCCTTTGCTCGTAAACGTTCGGAGCGCAGTCGGGCAGGCTCCACCAGTCCGCAAATCTCGCCGCCAACGCGGTCATTCTGTTGCCGCCACCTCCGACCATGATCGGTGGCACCGGATCGGGTTTCGGCTCGCAGTAGGCCTCGCGGATCGTGTGGTGCCGGCCGGCGAAGGATGCCCGACCTGGCTCTCTCCAGAGAGCCGTGATGATGGTCAGCGCCTCCTCGAACTCGCTCACCCGGACAGCAGCGCTCGGGAAGGGATACCCATACGCGTCGTACTCGTCCTCTTTCCAGCCGGCCCCGAGCCCGAGCACGAAGCGACCGTCGCTGAGGCACTGCAATGTTGCCGCCATCTTCGCCAGAAGAGCTGGGTTGCGGTATCCCTGCCCCAACACGATGGGGCCGATCTGGTAGTCGGTCCACCTCGCAGCAGCGTATGACAGGACGGTCCACGCTTCGAACGTTGGCAGGCCATCCCAGAAGAAGTGATCGGTCATCCAGAGTCCGGTCACCTGCTCTCCGAGGTCGGGCAGGAGGCTCTCTATCTCGTCCAGCCACTTCTCCGGTGCGCCCGTCGGAGGCCCGGCCGGGAGGACAAGACCGAATTGCGCGCTCATGGCCCCTCACCGAGTTCGTGCAACCACGGCGGATCCGCCCCGACGCGACTACAGACGATCCCTGCCACGCGCACTGCACGTTCGGCAATGCCAGCCCATGCGGGGCGCCCGACTTCGGCGAGTGCGGCGTCTGTGCGGATTCCAGCCTGGTGGAGATCGGCAAGAACCGAACCGACGAAGCCATCACCAGCTCCAACAGCGTCGCGCACGGTCACAGGAGGCGACGCCACGGCGATCGACCAGTCCGGAGTGAAGATCTCGCAGCCGTCCGCCCCTCGGGTGACAATGACCACGTGCGCTCGGCCGGCAAGCAACTCACCTGCGACCGAATCAGCGCTCCGGTCCGGCCAGATCCACGCCATGTCCTCTTCGGAACACCGGTATAGGCCAGCGCTGGCCACCCAGCGAGCGTGCCAGTACGCCCAGTCGGAGTGGTCGTCTATGAGTGTGGGGCGCACATTGGGGTCGCAGGACACCAGGCCGTCGGCCCTCTCGACGAGCTGGGCGAGAACCTCTGCGGTGCTGCCGCGATAGTCCACGCTGGTACCGCCATGGATGATGTGATGCCCGGGGCCGATGGGCGCGAGATCAGCAACTGAGAGCGCCGAGTCGGCCGCACCATCGGCATCGAACTCGAACGAAGGTGTCGGACGGGTCGTCACCACCGCGCGAGCCGTACGCTCGGGACCGCGCTCGATGAGGGAGAGGTCGATCCCGGACATCGCCATATGGGCGATGAGGAGGTCGCCGTACTCGTCGGTCGACAAGCGACCGAGGAAGGCAGTCGGTGCTCCGAGCCGAGATGCGGTCACTGCGGCGTTCATGTTGCACCCGCCGGGCACGGCATGGGGAACCATGTCGACGAGTGCCGATCCGCAGCAGACGATCATCCCGTCACCTCAGTTCTCATCGCTCTGGCATGCCACGCCGAGGCGCTGCGCGGGAGCCGGCCACGCGGCTAGCAGCTCAAGCTGCGGGAATCAGGCCGTGCGGATCGATGACGTACTTCTTGCTCGCGCCCTGATCGAATTCCCTGTAGCCGCGAGGTGCGTCGTCGAGTGAGATCGCGGTCGCATTGACGGCGTCAGCGATCTGAACTCGATCGTTCAAGATCGCCTGCATCAGGCCCCGGTTGTAGCGCATCACTGGGCACTGACCCGTGGTGATGGAGTGTGACTTGGCCCAGCCAAGCCCGATACGGATCGACAGGCTCCCCACCTTGGCTGCCTCGTCGATACCGCCGGGGTCACCGGTGACGTAGAGGCCGGGAATGCCCAGGCGGCCTGCCGCTCGGGTGACCTCCATGATCGAGTTGAGCACGGTGGCCGGCGCTTCGCGATCGGATGCCGAACCGTGGCCCCTGGCCTCGAAGCCGACGGCGTCAACGGCCGCATCGACCTCCGGCACACCGAGGATCTGCTCGATCTGCTCAGCCAACGTCGCTTCTCTGGTGAGATCGACGGTTTCGCATCCGAAGCTCGCTGCCTGCGCCAGGCGCTCGGCGAGCAGGTCACCGACGATGACGACGCCAGCCCCGAGGAACTGGGCCGAGTGTGCTGCGGCCAACCCGACGGGACCCGCACCGGCAACATAGACCGTGGAGCCGGAGGTGACCCCCGCCGAAAAGGCTCCGTGGTACCCCGTTGGGAAGATGTCCGACAGCATGGTCAGGTCGAGGACTTTATCCATCGCCTGCTCGCGGTCCGGGAACACCAAAAGGTTCCAGTCGGCGTAGGGCACCATGACGTACTCGGCTTGGCCACCGACCCATCCACCCATGTCCACATAGCCGTAGGCCGAGCCTGGGCGGTCGGGGTTGACGTTGAGACAGACCCCGGTGTGCCCCTCTTTGCAACTGCGGCACCGGCCGCAGGCGATATTGAAGGGGACCGAGCAGATGTCACCGACGCTGACGAACTCGACGTCGCGACCACACTCGATCACCTCGCCGAGGATCTCGTGCCCGAGTACCAGGCCGGACGGTGCAGTCGTGCGGCCACGAACCATGTGCTGATCCGATCCGCAGATGTTGGTGGAGATCACCTTGAGGATGACCCCGTGTTGGCAGATGCGCCCGACGTTGGCGGGATTCACCCCCGGTCCGTCCTTCAGCACGAGTTCCGGATAGTCAATCGTACGGACGTCAACCGTTCCCGGCTCCACGTAGGCGACTGCTCGGTTGCCTACCATTAGGTGCCCCCAATCTGTGCCCATCTGAGCACCCGTAATGCGCTAATGAGGCTATATTGGAGACTTGTTCCCGTCAAGGGTGCAGGCCCGCGGAAAGTCGCGCCGTTTGATGGAGCAAGACCACGACTACTGGTGTTTCACTTGGCGAAAGGCTTCCCTCATGATTGATGAAGCCGCGAAGCGAAACTCTTGGCTCGCGGACGTCAATCGAGTCGCCGCCATGATTCGGCGACGAGGACTAGAGCTCGCCGTCGAGCACGGCGGGGGCTACGTCATTCAAGCGTGCTCCTCGGCCGACATCTTGGCGACGCTGTACGTCAGATTGATGAAGCTCGGGGCGCCACTGGCCGACACCCTGCCCGCTCCTTTCCGGGGAACCCCGAGATCGGGGGCGCCAGACCAGTGGGGTGGCGCCTTCAACGGCGATGACGCTCCGGAGAACGACCGGTTCATCCTGTCCCCGTCCCATTACTCAACCGCGGTCTACGCGGCTCTGATCGAGACAGGCCGACTCTCGTCGGACGCGCTGGCAACCTACAACTCCGACGGCACGACGCTCGAGATGATAGGAGCAGAGCACAGCCCCGGGATCGAAGTAACGGGCGGATCACTGGGCCAAGCGTTGTCGGTCGGCGTCGGCCGTGCGCTCTGGCGCAGGCGATGCGGCCATAGCGGCCTGATCTGGGTGCTGATCAGCGACGGCGAGACGCAGGAGGGCCAGACCTGGGAGGCATTCCAGACTGCCGCTGCCTTTGGTCTCGACAATCTCCGGGTGCTGATCGATGTCAATGGCTGGCAAGTCGATGGCCCTATGGACGAGGTCATGCCCGTCGGATCGTTGACCGCAAAGGTGGCTGCCTTCGGGTGTGAGGCGCGGGAGGTCGACGGACACGATCCAGTTGCCATTGCCAGCGCAGCGACCCTCGACGGCGGTGGCCTACCGATCGTCGTCGTGTGTCGCACGGACCCGGCGCGTGGCTTTCCAGCGATCGCGGGTCGGGACAACTCCATGACGCATTTCATTCGATTTCGCCCTGGGGAGGCCGAGGAGTTCAGGGCGTCATCGCCGCTGTATGAGGACGTATCTCGATGAACCCGGTCAACGGAATGGTCCGCCGGCCATTCGCGTCCGTCCTCGTCGACTACGCGCGGCGCAACGAGCGTGTGGTGTGCGTCACCAACGACCTGACGAGGTCAGTCGAGGCCGATCTGTTCCGCGAGACCTTCCCAGATCGGTACTTTTCGCTCGGCATGGCCGAGCAGAATCTCGTCGGCGTCCTTAGCGGCCTCGCCCGCGAGGGGCTCGAACCGTTCTACCCATCGTTCAGCGTGTTTGCGACCAGACGCCCGTACGAGCAGATCGCACTGAACGTCGCCTACCCGAACTTGCCGGTACGCCTCATCGGGTTCCTCCCGGGAATCACCACGCCCGGAGGCGTTACGCATCAGGCAACCGACGACATCTCGTTGATGGCCGGGCTTCCGAACATGACCGTGCTCTGCCTAGCCGACGCGACGGACGTCGAGACGTTCACCGCTGCCCTGCCCGACATCGAAGGTCCTGCGTACTGCCGCCTCCCCCGTGGCGAGGTACCACGGTATTTCGACGAGCCCTTCCGTTTCAACGCGGCCCGCCTGCTGTCGAAAGGCGACGACCTGACGGTCCTCAGCACCGGCGCCACCACCGAACATGCCATCCAAGCCTGCGCCGCGCTCGCCGCCGCCGGCGTGGGCGCGACCCACTTGAACGTCTCCACACTCAAGCCCTTCACGGACCTGCAGGTGCTCGAATCCATCGCGAGAACCGGCACCGCCATCACGGTCGAGAACCATCTAACTTGTGGAGGGCTGGGAACGGCGGTGGCCGAACTGATAGCTGAACACGGACTTGGCGCCACACTGCGCAAGGTCGGGATTCGCGACACCTTCACGCACGGCGGCAGGGCCGCGTACCTGTTCGCCTACTACCGCATCGATGCGGCCGCGATTGTTGAGGTCGCGAACGGCCTTCTCGGCCTCTCCGTGGCGTTCTCAGCCGGTCTGGAGCACAAGCCCGGACACGTGAAGCTCAACGCTGAGGCCTCTGAAGGTCTCTGAATCTGGTCGATGTCAGTCGACCGACCCATCTCCGAGCAGAGCAGAGGCGACACCGGAATCCGTCACCAATGAGGAGATGAGGCCCGAGCGCAGAGCCGCTCCGAGCGCTTTGGCCTTGTCCACCCCCGCCGCGACGGCGATCAGCGATGGCACCAACCCGAGATCGTCTGCCGTGATCCCCGTCGAGCGGGCTTCCAGGGGCGACGGCACGATGTTTCCCGATCCATCAATGAGCGTGCCGAACATATCCGCAACAACGCCCATCCCGTAGATCTCGTGTCGCTCGGTCAGCGTGAGTAGATCGAACAAGCCCGACCGCGGAGGATCCCATGATCCGACGCCGGCCACCACCACGGTCAGCGATCGGAAGAGCTTCTTCGCCGCTACGAAGCTGGGATCGGATTGCATTCCGGCACCCACGAGATCGTCATTCACCAGGTACGGCAACAAGAAAGTGTGCATTGGACCCTTGGCCCGCTCGGAGAAGCGCCGCACGAGATCGACAGAGTTCATCCACAACTCGACCTCGGGCATTCCGCCGACGACCTGGACGGCTGTGCACGGTGGGAGGGGTGGCAGCTCAGAGACAAGATCGTGGAGAGTGCGCCCCCAGCCGACGCCGACGACGTCGTCACTCGTGAGGATCTCGGCGACGAGGGCTGCCGCCACCTTTGCAACTGCCAGGCGAACGCCTTTGTCATCGGAAAAATCGGCGGCCGTGGCGACCACTGCCCGCTCAAGGCGAAACCGGCCCTCTAGCTCAAGTGATAGGTCGGCATCGATCGAGGTTGGAGTGCGGATCTCGATTCGCACGATCCCCTCAGCCAACGCGTCATCGATGAGGCGAGCGACTCGGAATCGGGAGATTCCGAACTCTTCGGCGATTTCGACCTTGCTCTTGTTCTCCTCGTAGTAGCGCTTGGCGATATGCGCCAACTTCAACGATCGGAGCGGTTCGACTAGTCGATCGGCGGGGTCCACAACCGGGTCCATGGTCGTAGAGTGTAGGTGCTCATATGAGCGCCCTCACTGTACGTGATCGCGAGCGGCGGCGGGACACCCACTCAAACGGAATTCTTCAATCTCGCCGTACCTGGTCCAAGGCAACGGCGACGATGAGAATGGCGCCAACGGCGACGAGTTGCCAGTCGCTGTTCACGTCGAGAAGAATCAGTCCGTTGTCGATCACTCCGAGCACCAAGACGCCGATGAGAGTTCCGCCCACACGGCCGACCCCTCCGGCAAGGCTCGTGCCACCCAGGATCACGGCGGCGATGACGGTCAGTGATGTGCCAGTGGCACCATTGGGAAGCCCTGCGCCGACTGTCGCCGTGAAGATGATCCCGGAAATGGCGGCGAAGAGACCCGCGACGACGTACACGGCAACCTGGAATACCGGGATCCTGATTCCAGCGAGCCGCGCTGCCTCGAGGTTGTCACCGATCAGGTACGCGTTGCGACCGAACGTCGTCCAGATCATGACGGCCCCCCCGATCAGGAAGCACGCGACCATGACGACAACCGGAATTGGCAGACCACCGGGAAGCTCACGGAGTCCGATATCGCGCATCGTCTCGTCGGATACGCGGATAGTCCGGCCCTCCGCGTAGATTCGAGCGAGACCGCGCAACAAGGCAAGAGTCCCGAGTGTCGTGATGACAGGATTTACGCCCCACCAGGCGACGACCAGTCCATTGACCAGCCCGGCGCCGACACCTATGCCGAGACCTACCAGCAGGGACACGCCGACTGGCATCCCGTTACGGAGTTGGTCGGCGACCACGACGCTGGTCAGGGCAATGATGGACTCTGTCGACAGATCAAGGCCACCGGAGACGATCACGATGGTCTGACCCGTGGCGGCGATGCCCACGACGCTGACGGCCAGGCCGACGGCGACCAGGTTTGGTCGGGTGAGAAACGCGTCATGGGCGAAGGTGAGCGCAACGCACATCACAACGAGGAACCCGAACAGAACTACCGCAGGGTGGCTCGCTAACTCGGCGTAGGCATCCCGTCCTCGCTGATGCCACCGCGTGGATGGCCGCGAGTTGCCGTGGCCGGCGGATGACTTGCCTGGGGGGGCTCCTGACTCATCCATCGTGAGGGACACGTTCTCTCGGCGTCATGAGTTGGTGGCATCGACTCCGACGTCGCTCCTCTGATGAGAGGGCTGGTCTCGCCGCTCTCACAGGGCCAACTCGAGTATTCGGCCACTCGATATATCGTCGCCGGTCAGCGCACCCTGTATGGCCCCGTTTCGAAAGACGACGACTCTGTCTGCAAGAACCTGGAGCTCGTCGAGATCATCCGAGACGACGAGCGCCGCCAAGCCGTCACGTGTCGCTCGATAGATAGTCGAGTAGATCTCGACCCGAGCTCCCAGGTCGACTCCGAACGTGGGATGTTCGAGCACGAGGAGTGCCGGGTTCAAGGTCAGGAGTCGCGCGAGAAGGCACTTCTGTTGGTTTCCACCGCTGAGGGTTCTGATTGGTCTCCGAACGCTCGGCACCCTGATATCGAGCTGAATCCTCCAGCGGTCTGCGACCGCGTGGCGCTCGTTCCTCCGGACGAACCCACCGCCGACGACGCCGATGGCACCGCCCGCGACAACGTTCTCAGTCACACTGGCATGGGGGAAGATGGCCTCCGTTTTGCGCTCGCCGGGCAGGAAGCCGACGCCTTGTCGCCGGGCTCCGTGGGGAGAGCGAGGCCTGTAGACCTTGCCACGCAGGCACATCCCGCCTGCCTTCGGCCGGGTGACACCAGCCACCGCCCGTGCGAGCCGCTCGTGTCCGGCATCGATCCGCCCGAACAGACCGACGATTTCACCACTGCGGACCGTGAGGTCGTTTGGAGACCCCCCGCGTTCGGTGGCCAAACGCTCAACGTCAAGGACGACTGAACCGGGCGCGGGTCGACTACGCCCCACGCTTGCCTCGAGATTGGTCCCGAGGATCATCGTGATCGCGACCTCTCGAGTGACCTCCGCCCGAGGCCGTGTGCCCCCGTGCCGTCCGTTGCGCAGGGCGGTGACCGTATCAGAGATGTCGAGGATCTCATCGAGATGGTGGGACACGTAGAGGACACTGCCGCCCGACGAGGCGAACTCGCGGATGAGCGTCAGGAGCGACGCTCGTTCGGTCGCCGGAAGTGCCGCTGTCGGTTCATCGAGTATGAGAAGGCGGGCGTTCTGCGAGACCGCCCGAGCGATTTCGACAACACGACGTGCCGCTGCCCCGTAGTCCGCCATTCGCCGTCGGGGATCAATGTCGACAGCGAAGGGCTCGAGGACCTGGCGTGCTCGGGCGACCGCTGCGGCGCGGTCGAACACGCCGAGTCGCGACGGCAGGGCTCCAAGGAAGATGTTCTCCGTGACAGTCTGGTTCAGAGCGATCTGGGGTTCCTGATGGACGACAGCGAACCCGAGTGCCCGCGCCGCTGCCGGCCCATGGAGGCGATCTGCTCGACCGTCGACGATGATTCGACCCGAATCAGGCTGAGTGGCTCCGGCCAGCACCCGGATCAGGGTCGACTTGCCCGCTCCGTTCTCCCCAACCAAGGCGTGCACCTCGCCGCACTGAATCTGCATGGAGACGTCATCAAGCGCGATCTGACCTGGGTACCGCTTTGTGATGCTCTGGAGTTCAACAAGGACGGACTCTGACATCGGCAGCGCAACCGCCTGCGTTCAGGATGTTCGGCCGACCCGCGGAGGGCGGGTCGGCCGAACCACGATGGTCACTGCGGGTAAATGATGTCAACCGTCTCTGGGGTGCAATTGACGTGCGTCACGAAGAATTCCTCCGGAACCGGATCACCGTTGAGGATGTCCAAGGCGAGGGAGATCGTGTTGAAGCCGTAGTCAGCCGGCCCGTAATCGACCGAACCGGCGAAGATCGGGTCGCCCTGACGGAGGAAGTCCCGGGCGACGTTGTCACAGCCCTGGCTCATGATCAGCGAGGTATCCTCCCGCCCTGCGCCCACGAGCGCCTGGTGAGCGCCGAGCGCCCGTCCATCCTCGATCGATCCGATGGCGACGAACTCGAACTCAGGGTGCCCAGTGAGCCACTGACGTACCTTGTTGAGAGCGTCCTCTGTGCCTTCGGTGTCAAGATCGAACATCTGACTGTCCGGGAAGTCCGCCAGGACACTCTTGAATCCGTCGATGTAGCCCTGTCGACGCAGTGCAGCAGCTTCACCGGCTGGGGTGAAGTCAAGATAGACGTAGGCGGTCGACTCAACTGGCCAACCTTTACCCACTACCAGGTTGGCGAGATCCACACCGCCGAGCGTCCCGGCAATGGTGTTGCTCCCGCCGAAGAATGGGGCGCCGGGCACTGCACAATCGATGGCGATGATGGGGATAGGCGGATCCGCGTTCGCCATCATGTCGGCGATCACGTCGTTGGTCGGAACGTCACACTGATACTCGATAACGGCATCCACACCCCGGTTGACGAATTGGCGTGCGTTCTCGACCGCCTTATCGGCCTCGTAGCTGTTGTCCAGCAGGACCAGAGTGATTCCGGCCTCATCGGCCGCTCGCTCAGCGCCCTCCCCAACCGTGACGTGGAAGTCAATCCCGCTTCCGATCAATCCGAATCCAATTGTGACATCGGTGTTGGCCGCCTCGAGGTCTGCCACATATGCGTCCGACGCGATCAGACCGACAGTCCCGTTGTACGGATCGACAGGAGCCTCCGGAGCAGGCGGCTCGGCAGCAGGCGGTTCCGGAGCAGGCGGCTCGGGAGCAGGCGGCGGCTCGGCAGCAGGCGGCGGCTCCGCAGCAGGCGGCTCGGCAGCAGGCGGCGGCGCAGCAGGGGCTTCGCTACTCGAATCGCTGTCACTGCTGCAGGCGGCCGCGAAGACGGCGAGGACCAACAGACATGCCAGCCAGGCTGAGAATCTTACGCACCGCTTACCGGTCCGGATCGTGTCGTTCATCAGAAGTCCTCCCCAGTGAACTGCTCATCGGAGTACCGCGATGCGCAGATGTGAAGTCACAGTAGGCCACTCGCGCATCCATGTCAACGCGAACGGGCGTGCGACTGCTCATCCGTGACGTTGATCGTTCCCAGAAAGAACGCCGAGAACTCAAGGCCGATCTCGGCGAAGATCGGCCGCTGAAGGCTCAAGGTGCCATCGGGGAAACACTACCGAGCCCACCACCCCTGGCCGGCACCTCGGCGGCGACCGTTCAGGGGCGGAACTTGGTGTGGACGGCTTCGGCCACGGCGTCAGGCAGCCAACTGAGGTCGCGTAGGTCCTCCAGGGTGCTGGCTTGCACGGCCCGCACGCCGCCGAACTCGGCCACGAGCCGCTTGCGACGCGCCGGCCCGAGGCCGGCGATGCCGTCGAGTGCCGAGGTGGTCATGCGCTGGCCTCGCAACTGCCGGTGGTATGCCAGCGCGAACCGGTGGCTCTCGTCGCGGATGCGCTGCAGTAGGTAGAGAGCCTCGGACTGGCGCGGTATGCGCACCGCCTCGGGCTGGTCGGGCACGAACACCTCCTCGAACTGCTTGGCCAGCGCGGCCGCCGGGATCTCCCCCGCCAGACCCAGACGCACCAGCACCCGCTTGGCAACACCCAACTGCCCGAGGCCGCCGTCCACCAGCAGCAATTGCGGCGGGTAGGCGAAGCGGCCGCGCTCGGCGGGCGGAAGGTGGCGGCTGTCGAGGTAGTTCCGGAGGCGACGCTCGAGCACCTCTTCCATGGCCGCAAGGTCGTCGTTGCCGGTCACCTTGCGCAGGCGGAAGCGGCGGTACTCCGACTTGCGGGGCAGGGCGTCCTCCATCACCACCATCGACCCCACATAGTCCTGGCCGCCGAGGTGGCTCATGTCGTAGCACTCGATGCGGAGGGGTGCCTTCGGCAGGCCCAGGTACTGCTGCAACTCGTTGAGCGCGCGGGCGCGGCTGTTGTGATCGCTGGCCCGCTTCAGCCGGTGACGCTGGAGGGAGTCGCCGGCGTTCTGGCGGGCGGTCTCGGCCAGACGCCGCTTGGCGCCCCGCTGCGGGACCCTGATCTGCACTCTCGAGCCCCGCAGCCGGCCGAGCCAGGCGGCGTAGAGATCCTCGGCAGCGGGAACCTCGGGTACGAGCACCGCCTTCGGGTATCCGAGTGGGTTCTCATCGAAATAGATCCGCTCCAGCACACGGCCCATCAGCTCCGGTCCGGAGAGATCCTCGGCTCGGTCAACGATGAAGCCGCACTGGCCCATGACGCGTCCCTTGCGCACGAAGAACACCGACACGGCGGCCTCCAGCTCATCGGAGGTCACGCCGAAGACGTCGAAGTCCTCCGCCTGCGAACCCACCATCTCTTGGCGCTCGATGGCCTTACGCACACTCACCAGGCGGTCCCGGAGGCGGGCGGCCCGCTCGAAGTCCAGCGCCACCGCAGCGGCGGCCATGTCCGCCGCGAGGCGGCCCGTGATCTCGTCGGTGTCGCCACCCAGGAAGTCCAGGAGCTCCGTGACAAGTTCGCCGTAGCGCGCCTTGTCGATCTCGTCCACGCACGGGCCCGCGCAGCGCTCGATGTGGTACAGCAGGCAGGGCCGTCCGAGGCGCTGGTGGTCGGCGAACTTGTTGTCCGAACAAGTTCGGATCGGGAAGGTGCGCAGCAGCAGGTCGAGCGTCTCGCGGATGGCGTAGGCGTGGCCATAGGGGCCGAAGTAGCGGTTCCCTTTTCGCTTGCGGCCGCGCACGACCATGGCCCGCGGCCACTCGTCGACGAGCGTGACGCACAGGAACGGGTAGCTCTTGTCGTCCCGGTAGCGCACGTTGAACCGGGGCTGGTGGCGCTGGATCAGGCTGTACTCCAGCATCAGCGCCTCCACCTCGGTTGCGACAGTGGTCCACTCCACGGCGGCCGCGGCGCCGACCATCTGGGCGGTACGGGGCGTGAGCTGCGCCGGGTTCTGGAAGTAGCTGCCAACACGGCTGCGCAGCGACTTGGCCTTGCCGACGTAGATGATCCGACCCTCGGCGTCGAGGAACTGGTACGACCCGGGGGCGTCGGGGATGGTCGCAGCAGGCGGGCGCTCCATCACACCCCCATCGTACGGGTGCCCTCGTGACCGCCCGGACCGGGAGCCGACCGCAGCACGCGGTTCGAGACTCCGGAATCATTACCCACCGGCGCCCGAATACGATGAAATATATGGACATATATGCAATAGCATCATCTACTGCACTTCGTCGGCTATGCTGGAGCGGCGCGAGTCGATCGGGCATCCTGAGGGAGGCGACCGTCGTGGGGACTTTCAACTGGCCGATGCGGATTGCCGGCACGACCGGCGAGCGATTCGTGGACCTCGAGGCGACGGTCGACACCGGGGCCTTCTACACCGCGCTGCCCGCACCTCTCCTGCGCGAGTTGGGCGTCGAACCGCTCTTCAGACGGAGGCTGCAGCTCGCTGACGGGCGTCTCATCGATGCAGACATCGGCGAGGCGCGGGCAACCGTCAGCGGCGAGACCGTGACGACGCTGGTGATCTTTGGGGAGGACCGCTCCCCTCCCCTCCTCGGCGCCTACACACTCGAGGGCCTAGCCCTGGCAGTGGACCCAACCTCGCAGAGCCTCATCCCGCGGGAGAAGATCATGTACGCGCGGTGCGCCGCTTGACGCAGCGCCCAGTTCGGCTGCCCGGGTGCTTGCCTAACGCAATCGTCGCTGCGACTCGAGGCTCCCCTGTCATCGACCTGGTAGCGGCGCTGCCTCTCGGGTCTGCTGATCGCCACTCTCATCGCAGCTTTCTTCACCGGCTTCATCGGAGATGCCGCCGATGCCCAGGAGAACTCGAACACGGTGCGGATCGTCGCCCGCAAGCAGGACGGCTGCACGATGGATCCGGGCTTCCCCGGAATGACGAGTTCCCTTGGGCGCTGTGGGAGGTGGGTGACCCCTCAGCCTCCGGCTTCGAGGCGGACGCGGTCGGCGGCGAAGGACTCCACGTCGTCGTAGTCCGAGAGGTTCAGCTCGCCGGAGATGCGGCCCTGGGCGATCACATAGGCCCTCTCAGCAACCTCGAAGATCTCGGCGTCCTCGGTGCAGAACAGCACGACCGCCTCGCCGTGACCCTCCATCCCCGGGAGGCCCAGTTGACTCTCGGGGTCGGCATACTGGCGCAGCAGCCGGTAGATCTCCGACTTGCTGCCCACGTCCACGCCGCGGGTGGGCTCCTCCAGGACCAGGATCCGCGGGCGCGTGGCCGTGGCCGCGCCGATCGCCACCTTCTGCTGGTTGCCACCGCTGAGCGATCCCATCGGATCGTCCACGGAGCTGGCCTTCACCCTGAACTGGTCGGCAAGGTGCTCCGCCGCGTCCCGCAGCGTCCGGGGATGCAGCAGCCCCAGCCTGTCGCAGATGTCGGTGCTGAGGCGCGATAGCAGGTTCTCGCCCACCGAGAGGTTGAAGAAGAGGTTGTCGGCCCGGTTCGCCCCCACGAATCCCACCTGATCGGTGGCGGCCTTGACACTCCTGCCGTCGCCGTTCGTCTCCGAGGTGCTGTCCACACCGACACGCAACGAGCCGGTTGCCGGTTCGAAGCCCGCCAATGAGTGGACCAGTGCGCGAGCCCCGGAACCCTCGACACCGGAGACGGCCACGATCTCGCCGAGCCCCACCGACAAGTCGATGTCGGAGAATCCGCCGTCGCGGTGGGACCAGCCCGAGACCCTCAGGGCGACCGGGCCCTCACCGACATCTGACGGAGCTGTGCCGGAGTCGGTCCCTGGTGCGTCAGCAGTGCCCTCTGTATTCCTAGCCACGCCGACGACGAGTTCGCGGGCGACACGCTCCTCGGTCAGATCATCACCTTTCAGGATCACCCGGCACCGCCCGTCGATGAACATCGCCACCCGGTCGGCGTGCACCACCAGTTCGTGCAACCGGTGCGACACCAGGATCACCACGCATCCGGAATCGGCCAGGTTGTGCATGCGGCGGAAGAGATCCTCGGACTCCTCCTCGGTCAGAGCCGAGTTGGGCTCGTCGAACAGGAAGATGCGGGCCTCCTGCGCCAGGGCGCGGGCGATCTCGGTGCGCTGTTGCGCCGCCAGGGGGAGAAACTCGAGATCCGTGTGCGTATGTGTGCTGAGTCCCATGTCCGCCAGCAGTTTGGACTCCGCGGCATCGATGCGCCGGGTTAGGACCCTCCTGCGCTCCCTGCCGACGAGCAGGTTCTCCGCAACCGTCAGGTTCAGGAAGACCTGCGGCTCCTGGTGCACGATCGTCACCTCGCCGGCCAGACCATCGGCGGCGCGCTCGACGCCGTCGAGCAGGACGCGTCCCCGGTCCGCAATCACCTCGCCGGCCAGCGTCTTGACCATCGTGCTCTTGCCGGAACCATTGGGGCCGGCAACGCCGAGGATCTCGCCGGGCTGAGCGGTCAGATCCAGTCCGTCGAGCGCGATGGTGTCGCCGTACCTCTTGTGCAGCCCCTCGATGACGATGCCCTCGCCGGAGAGCTCGGAGGGAGCCGGCGCGGTCATCGTCCGCTGTTCATCCTCGTGGAACGGAACACCAGGTCCCGCAATTGGGCACCCAGCGACTCGCCTCGCTGGCGAGCCCGCGCCCACTGATCCAGCACGACCGCGGCGATCGTCACCGTACCCAGGAACATCTGCTGCACGAACGCACCCGTTGCGTTGAGGGCCAGGCCATTGGAAATGACAGCCAACAGCAGGGCACCCAGGAGTGTGCCCGAGACGGTCCCGCGCCCGCCCGAGAGGCTCGCACCCCCGATGATGACGGCCGTGAACACGGGGAACAGGTAGACGCCGCCCTGGTTGGGCTGTACTTGCGAGATGAAGGAGAAGTCGAGCATGCCACCCATTGCCGCCATGAAGGCGGAGATGACGAACGCCAGCGTCTTGTAGCGACGCACGGGCAGTTTGGCCAGGACTGCGGCCTGCTCGTTGCCGCCGATGGCCTTGAGCCTGAAGCCGAACACGCCGCGCGCCAGCAGCACGCCGAACACGATGGCGAAGCCTGCCATCCAGATCACCTGGAGCGGGAAACCGCCCGGCAGCGCGTAGTTGCTGGCCAGTGACCGGAAGAAGGTGTACTCGGCGGCGTTGACGTAGTCGCCGCCGCGTTCCTGCCATTCCTCCGGATTTGGCGGCAATTTCTGCGCCAGGATCGGCGTGTTCCTGCTGACGTACAGGGTGAACCCGAAGACGAGGGTGTTGGATCCCAATGTGACAATGAACGACGGAACCCGGAGGACGTTCACGAAGAACGCGTTGAACAGACCCACCCCGATGGCGACGGCGAACGCCAGGAGGATTCCGACGTAGATCGGCCAGCCGAACTCGACCCAGAACTTGCCCATGACGACGGCCGATAGCACAGCGAGCGCGGAGAAGGACAGGTCGATCTCGCCGACCACGAGAACGACCAAGAGACCGAGGCCGATGATGCCGAGGACGCCCATCAATCTGATCATCACGAGCAGGTTCCCCGGCTTGAGGAACAGCCAGTCCGACCAGACGGCGAACACGAGACCCACGATGAGGATGGCACCGAGGAGCCCGCCGACGCGCTGCAGGCCCAGCCCCCCCAGCCGCGGGAGAACCCGGTCGCCGGTCTCTGCGGTTGTCGATGGCTCGTCGTTGGTCACGCCACTTCCCCCTGCGCAGTCGGTCTCGGGAACGTTGTGATGGGAGGAGGGGTGAACTCCCCTCCTCCCATCACATTCACGTCAGAGGGTTACCCGCCGAGGATCAGATCCAGGTCGCGGCGGGCCGCGTCCACCTGATCCTTCTGGATCGGCAGCAGCGTCTGCGTATTCGGCAGGATCCTGCCGTTGGCCAGGAACTCGGCGCAGGCGATGGCGCCGAAGCCGGCCTGCTCCGACCAGCGCTGGTCGAGCGCCGCCACCTGGATGCCCCGCTCCACGCCGTCGAGCTGGCCGTAGCTCACGTTCCATCCGATCGTGAACACCTCGCCCTCTTGGCCGCCATCGATGATCGCCCGGTTGGCGTGCTCGGCGCCGATGTCCACGTTCTCGATGAAGTCCAGTTCGGGGTTGCCGACCAGGATCGCCCGGTAGTCGTCGTAGCTGATCCCCGGGTCGTAGCCGCCGCCGCCGACCTGGATTCCCTCATCCGGTGTGGTGAGGAAGTTGGCATCGGGAAGGAGTTCCAGGATGCGGTCGTAGAAGCCCGTCATCCGGCCCTGGGCCCAGAACTGCGTCGGGTCACCGCCGGAGACCATGAAGGTGTCAAACTCGAGACCGTTCGCCTGCATGAACTCCACGGAGAGCTCGGCGGCCTGACGGCCCTCGTTGTACGGCACCTGAGTGAAGTTGGTGAACTCGTTGCCGTTCGTTGTGAGGCCAACGGTGAACACGGGAATGCCGTCGGCGAGGAGACGGTTGGTGAGCTCCGTGAAGGAATTCGAGTCCGCCGGCTCGATCGCCAGGCAGTCCACCTGATCGACAGCGACCTGCGCGTCGATCTGGGCGATCTGCTGCGGGATGTCGGAAGGAGACGTTACCGGCGCCACGACCGTGAAGTCCATGGGGTAGATCCGGTAGGCGTCCCCTTGCGTTGCCCGGAAGCCCGCCTCGTACTGGTCCGAGAACAGGGCGATACCGGAGGACTGGTAGGAGAACAGGTAGTTGATCGGCTCTCCGGTCCGGATCTTCTTGGCAATGCGCTCGTTCAGCTCGAAGCTGCTGCCGTCCCTGAGGATGTGCGTGAACGGCAGGTCGCCGCCGGCCTCGGTGGCCTGCGCTTGCGCGGCCGCGAGCTGGTCGGTTGCGAAAGCGAGCGCCTCCCCCGCGGCGGTTGCCTCGGCACCTGCTGCCTGAGCCTCCGCCTGCGCAGCAGCGGCCTCCTGCTGGGCCGCTTCGGCTTCAGCCTGCGCTGCAGCAGCCTCAGCCTGCGCGGCGGCGGCTTCCTGCTGCGCCTGCGCAGCGGACTCGCGGGCCTCTTCGGCCGTTGCAGAAGCAGCTGCCAGGGCTGCCTCCGCGGCGGCGACTGCCGCCACGTTGCCCTCGGCCGTGGCCTGGGCGAGCGCGGCGGCCGCGGCTGCCTCCGCGGCGGCGGCCGCGGCGGCGGCCGCGGCGGCGTTGGCGGCGTCGGTCTCGGCTTCGAGGGCGTTTGCCCTGTTGTTGGCCGTTGCAGCGTCGGCTGCCGCGGCGGATGCCTCGGACTGCGCGGCGGCCGCATCGGACCGGGCCGCCCGCGCTTCGGCAAGCGCGTCGTCCGCCACTCCGGTGTCCGCGCACGCCGCTGCAAGCACGGCGAGCGCTCCCAGCAGCGGCATCACGATCCAACGGCTCTTACGTCTGACTGTCATGTTGGTTTCTCCCCCTGTGGGTTGGGTCGTGGTGAGGCACGTCCCGGACCTTCGCGATCCAGCGCGCACTCACGCCAATCGAATCGACGCGACCAGACAGCGATGCCCGGAGCGCTGGATTGGGCCTATTCAAGTACAACCGTCGCCGGTGAGCAAACGGTGAATCACCACCGACTCAGGGCCGAGCCTGCCGGCAAGCCCGAACCGACCGCCGACCGATTCCGACATCCGGCGGTCGGATTCAGACCAAGAGGCGCCGCAGGTAGCGGCCGGTGTGGCTGTCCTCGTGTTTGGCCACCAACTCGGGGGGCCCTTCGGCGACGATGCGCCCGCCGCCGTCTCCCCCCTCGGGGCCGAGGTCGATGATCCAGTCGGCGGTCTTGATCACGTCGAGGTTGTGCTCGATCACCAGCACCGTGTTGCCGGCGTCGGTGAGGCGGCTCAGCACCCCCAGCAGCTTGCGGATGTCCTCGAAATGCAGGCCCGTGGTCGGCTCATCCAGCAGGTAGATGGTGTGGCCGGTGGAGCGCTTGGCCAGCTCGCTCGCCAGCTTCACCCGCTGCGCCTCCCCGCCGGAGAGCGTGGGCGCGGGCTGACCGAGGCGGATGTAGCCCAGTCCCACATCCACGAGGGTGCGCAGGTGCCGGGCGATGGCGGGCTGGTTGGCGAAGAACTCCAGCGCGTCGGTGCACGGCATCGCCAGGACCTCGGCGATGTTGCGGCCCTTGAAGGTGATGTCCAGCGTGTCGCGGTTGTAGCGGGCGCCCGCGCAGACCTCGCACGGCACGTACACGTCGGGCAGGAAGTGCATCTCGATCCGGATGTTGCCGTCGCCCGAGCAGGCATCGCAGCGCCCGCCGGACACGTTGAACGAGAACCGGCCCGGCTGGTAGCCACGAACCCGCGCCTCGTTGGTGCGTGAGAACAGCTTGCGGATGTGGTCGAACACCCCCGTGTACGTGGCTGCGTTCGAGCGGGGTGTGCGCCCGATGGGCTGCTGGTCGATGCTGATGACCTTGTCGAGGGCCGAGATCCCGTCGATACCGCGGTGGCGCCCGGGCACCATCCGCGACCGGTAGACCTTCTGCATCAGTGCCCGGAAGAGGATGTCGTTGACGAGGGTGCTCTTGCCCGATCCCGACACCCCGGTCACGGCGACGAAGCAGCCCAGCGGGATCTCCACGTCCAGGTCGTCCAGGTTGTGCTCGCGCGCCCCTCGCACGACCAGCCAGTCGTCGCCGGGCGGGCGACGCAGCAGCGGTACCGGGATGTTGCGCTCCCCGCTGAGGTACCGGCCGGTGAGGGAGGCCTCGTTGCGTACCAACGCCTCGACAGAGCCGCTGTGCACGATGTCGCCGCCGTGGCTGCCCGCGCCCGGCCCGATGTCCACCACGTGGTCGGCGGTGCGGATGGTCTCCTCGTCGTGCTCCACGACGATCACCGTGTTGCCGAGATCCCGCAGGCGCAGCAGCGTGTCCAGCAGGCGGGCGTTGTCGCGCTGGTGCAAGCCGATGGACGGCTCGTCCAGCACGTACAGCACGCCCACGAGCCCGCTGCCGATCTGCGACGCCAGCCGGATCCGCTGGGCCTCGCCCCCCGAGAGGGTGCCGGCCGATCGAGCCAGGGTGAGGTAGTCCAGCCCGACGGCCAGCAGGAAGCCCAGCCGGGAGCGCAACTCCTTCAGCACCTGATCGGCGATGAGGGTGTCGCGCTCACTGAGCCGGATCTCGTCGAACACCCCCGCGGCGTCCCGGATGGACAGCGTGCAGATGTCGTTGATGTTGCGCCCGTCGATGGTCACCGCCAGCGGCAGCGGACGCAGCCGGGCGCCCCCGCAGTGGTTGCAGGGCACCTCGCGCATGTAGCCCTCGATCTGCTGGCGGCGGTTGTCCGAGCTCGTCTCGGAGTGGAGCCGCTGCAGGTTCGGAATGACACCCTCGAACTTGGCGTTGTAACTGCGGGAGCGCCCGTAGCGGTTCCGGTAACGGACCTGAACCCGCCGACCCAGGCCGCCGTGGAGAAAGACCGTCTGCGCCTGCGCGGGGAGGGTCTCCCAGGGAGCATCGAAGGCCACTCCCAGCTCCTCGGCGGTGGACTCGAGAAGCCGCTCGTAGTACTGGCTGTAGCCGCTCCCCCACGGGGCCAGAGCACCCTCGGCCAGGCTGAGGGCCGGATCGGGCACGATGAGTTCCGGGTCCACCTCGAACTTCGTGCCCAGGCCGTCACAGTGCGGGCAGGCCCCATAGGGCGAGTTGAACGAGAAGTTGCGGGGGGCCAGTTCCTCGAAGGACTTGCCGTCGCTGGGGCGGGCCAGATGCTGGGAGAACGTGAGGAGTTCGCCGGGTTCCACATCGAGATCGGCTGCCGCCGGACCCTCGCCGAGCGTGACCACCTCGATCTGCACGACACCGTCGGCCAGCCGCAACGCTGCCTCCACGGAGTCGGTCAGGCGCTGCCCGATTCCCTCCCGCGACACCAGGCGGTCGACCACAACGTCGATGTCGTGCATCTCGTAGCGGGCCAGATCCAGGCGGGCTCTCCCGTCGGCGTCGGTGCCGGCCACGTCGGCCAGTTCGTGCAGCTCGCCGTCGATGCGCGCCCGTACGTACCCGTCGGCCTCCAGCTCGGCCAGCAGTGTCTCGTACGTGCCCTTCCGTCCCCGCACCACGGGGGCGAGGACCTGGAAGCGTGTGCCCTCGGGCAACCGCAGGACCCTGTCGACGATCTGCTGCGGCGTCTGGCGCACCAGCGGCTCGCCGGTCTCGGGGTCGTGGGGGACGCCGACGCGAGCGAACAGCAGGCGGAGGTAGTCGTAGACCTCGGTGATGGTGCCGACGGTGGAACGGGGGTTGCGCGAGGCGCTCTTCTGGTCGATGGAGATGGCCGGCGAGAGCCCTTCGATGAAGTCCACGTCGGGCTTGTCCATCTGCCCCAGGAACTGCCGTGCATAGGAGGAGAGAGACTCCACATAGCGGCGCTGACCCTCGGCGTAGATGGTGTCGAAGGCCAGCGAGGACTTCCCGGACCCGGAGATGCCCGTGAATACGATGAGGCGATCTCTCGGCAGTTCGAGGGAGACGTCGCGCAGGTTGTGCTCGCGCGCTCCCCTGATCACCAAGTGGTCGCTCACGGGCCCAGCGTAGGTGGCCGGGACGCCCTCCGGTGCCAAGCCGGAATCCGCTGTGGAGAACTTCTGACGTGGACCTCCGGAGGGTTCCGAGGCGCTGACGTCAGGCCACCGCGAAGCTGACCTGCGGGTAGCGCGACGGCTCACGGGCGCGACCGAGCGACGCAAATCGCGGCGGCTATATTCACGCCAACCGAACAAAAGCTGAACCGACAAATACCAGTAGGCGAACACAGTCGACAGGGCAAGAGCCGGTTCGCGCACTCTAGGAGGGGAAACGTTGGGGATAACTAAGAGACTCATCACGCTGTTGGTCGCTCTCACGCTCATCGGCGCTGCTTGCGGCTCCGACGACGGAGGGGACACGGCGGCACAGCCCGAGCCTGCTCCGGCTCCGGCTCCGTCACCCGAACCCGCACCGGAACCGCCGCCTCCTCCCGAGCCGGCACCTTCGCCCGAACCCGCTCCGGAACCGCCGCCTCCTCCCGAGCCGGCACCCGCTCCAGCAGCGGCCGAGCCCCTCAAGATCGCCTTCGTCCACGTCGGGCCCGTCTCGGACAAGGGCTGGTCCTGGGCACACGACCAGGGGGCGCAGTACGTCAAGGAGAGCCTCGGCGACGCCGTCGAGATCACTACGCTGGAGATCATCCCCGAGGGGCCCGACAGCCTGCGCGTCTTCGAGCAGCTCGCCGAGGACGGCCACGGGCTCATCTTCGGCACCTCGTTCGGCTACATGGACCCGATGCTGGAGGCCTCGGGCAACTACCCGGACGTGGTGTTCATGCACGCCACCGGCTACAAGGTCTCCGACAACATGGGCAACTACTTCGGCGCGGCCGAGGAGGGTCGCTACCTCAGCGGCATGGCCGCCGGCGCAGCCACCGAGACCAACCTCATCGGTTACGTCGCCGCCTTCCCCATTCCGGAGGTGCTGCGCGGCATCAACGCTTTCACGCGGGGCGCCCAGGAGACCAACCCCGATGTCGAGGTGCAGGTGGTGTGGACGTCCACCTGGTTCGACCCGCCGGTGGAGGGCGACGCCGCCCAGGCGCTCCTCGACGCGGGGGCCGACGTGATCGCCATGCACCAGGACTCCTCCGCTCCCGGGCTCGCCGCCGACGCGGCCGGCGCCAAGTGGGTCGGCTACAACACCGACATGACCGAGTTCGCCCCCGACGCCTGGCTGACAGCGGCCATCTGGAACTGGGGTCCGTACTACCTGGCCACCGCCGAACGGGTCATCGCCGGCACGTGGGAGACCGACTTCTACTACGGGAACATGGCCGGCGGCATGGTCGACATCGCCTCGTTCGGCGCCTCCGTGCCTCAGGACATCCAGGACAAGATCCTGGAGCGGCGCCAGCAGATCATCGACGGGACGTTCAGCGTCTTCTCCGACCCGATCACGGATCAGGACGGCAACGAGCGCGAACTCGGTGACATCTTCATCATGGACTTCTTCGTCCAAGGGGTCACCGGCAGCCCCACCGGCTGATCAACGACGCCGACCGAGGGCCTGCGTCCCGGACCGCTCATACCGGGCGGCTCCGGGGCGCAGGCCCTGATCCTTCCGAGGAGCCCCATGGCGGACGCGACCCGAACCGAGACTCTCGCCCTCGAGTTGGATGGCATCGACAAGTCCTTCTACGGGACACATGCCAACGCGGGCGTGGACTTCAACCTGCGCCACGGCGAAGTCCACGCGCTGCTCGGCGAGAACGGAGCGGGCAAGTCGACGCTCTGCTCGATCATCGCCGGGCTCTACCGCCCAGACGCGGGCACGATCCACAGAGATGGCCGTCCAGTGCAGTTCCGCTCGCCCCGCGATGCCTTCTCCGCCGGAATCGGCATGGTCTACCAGCACTTCCGTCTGGTCCCGAACCTCACAGTGGCCGAGAATCTGGTGCTCGGGACCCCCGGGCCCTTCCGGCTGTCGCGCCGCGTCATCGAGGAGCAGGCGCGCCGGATCGGCGAGCACTACGGACTCGAAGTGGACCCCACGACATTCGTGTGGCAGCTCTCCGTGGGGCAGCAGCAGCGGGTGGAGATCCTCAAGATGCTGCACCGAGAAGCACGCATACTCATCCTCGACGAACCCACCGCGGTCCTGACGCCGCAGGAGGCGGACGCGCTTTTCGCAACGTGCCGGCAGATGGCCGGCGAGGGTCGGTCCGTGATCCTCGTCTCACACAAGCTGCGCGAGATCGAGCAGTCCGCCGACCGTGTGACGGTGCTGCGCGATGGGCGTGTGGTCGGGCACGGCATCGACATCGGCGAGGTGACCCCTCGCAGCCTGGCCCGCCTGATGGTCGGTCGAGACCTGGCGCCTCCTCAGCGCCGGGACCGCTCCAGCGCCGGAGAGGTGGTTCTGGCCGCACGCGATCTGCGCATGGTCGACGACCGGGGTCTGGAGGCGCTCCGCGGCGTCACATTCGCATTGCACGCCGGTGAGGTGCTGGGGGTGGCGGGCGTGGCAGGCAACGGGCAGCACGAGTTGGCGCTGGGGCTGACGGGACTGCGCCAGCCGTCGGGCGGGACGGTCGAACTGAACGGGCAGGACGTCACCCGGATGACCGTGTCCGGACGCATCGGCCAAGGCCTCGTGTACGTGCCCCAGCGCCGGCTCGGCGTGGGGCTGGCCCCGGGGCTCACCACGCCGGACAACATGGCGCTCAAATCCGTGCACGGCCCTGACTTCTCGCGGGGTCCGCTGCTGAACCGCAAGGCCATCGATCGCCATGCAACCCGGCTCATCGACTCCTACGACGTGCGCGGCGTGCGCCCGGGCCTACCGATCCGGCTGCTCTCCGGCGGGAACCTCCAGAAGGCCCTTCTGGCCCGGGAGATGACGCTGGAGCACACGGCGATAGTCGCCCACTCCCCTACCCGTGGCCTCGACGTCGGCGCCACGGAGGCGGTGCGGCGCAACATCCTCGCCGAGCGCGATCGAGGCGTGGGAGTGCTGCTCATCACCGAGGACCTAGACGAGTTGCTGGCGCTGAGCGATCACATCCTCGTGCTGTTCGAGGGCCGGGTGGCAGGGACCATGCCCGTCGCCGAGAGCGATGTCGAGCAACTCGGCCTGCTGATGGCCGGGCACACCGGGGCCGAGCACGGAGACCGAGCCCCGGAGCAGCCGTGAGCGCCACGTGCCCGATGAGACCCTCGATGCGAACCCCGCAGCGCCGGAGAGCCCGCGGCTACGCCGAGTCGACGACCGGCCCCAGAGGTCGACCTAAGTGAACCTGCAACAGTTGGTTCGGCAGCTCGTGGTGGAGCCGCGGGGCCTGGCATCGACCCGCGTGCGGCTCCTCGTGCCCGTGTTCTCGGTGGTCGCGGCGCTGGCACTGGGGGCCGCGTTCCTGGCGCTCACCGGGGACAGCCCCGCCGAGGTCTACCTGCGGATGCTGGACAGCGCCTTCGGGTCCAAGCGGAACCTGAGCGAGACGCTGGTCAGCGCCACCCCGCTGATCCTCACCGGCGTCGCCGCCGCGATTGCGTTCCGAACCCTCGTGTGGAACATCGGCGGTGAGGGACAGCTGCTCGTCGGGGCCGTCGGTGCCGCCGGGGTGGGGATCCTGCTCGGTGACGGGTTCCCCGGCTGGCTGGGGCTCCTGCTGGTCCTCCTGGCAGGCATCCTGAGCGGCGCCGCATGGGCGTCGCTCTCGGCGGTGCCACGGGTCTACCTCGGCACCAACGAGATCATCACCACGCTGATGCTCAACTTCATTGCCGTGGCGCTGATGAACTACCTCGTGCTGGGCAGTTACAGCCCCTGGCGCGACCCCGAATCGGCGCAATTCCCGCAGGGGCGTCCACTCCCCGGACAACTCCGCATGCCGGAGATGTTCGACGGCCTGCGGGTCGACTTCGGCATCCTCGTGGCAGTGGCGGTGGCGGTGGCGATCTGGCTGCTGGTCGAGCGCTCGCCGTGGGGATTCGATCTCCGCGTCGCGGGGGACGCGCCCAACGCGGCCCGCTACGCAGGCATCGACGTGAACCGGAAGATCCTGAGCGTGTTCCTGACCGCGGGCGGCGCGGCCGGTCTGGGCGGCGCTCTGCTGGTGGTCGGGATCCTCGGGAAGATGGACCCCCGGTCGCTGGATCTGGGCCTGGGATTCACCGGCATCATCGTGGCCGCGCTGGCCCGACTCAACTCTCTGGCACTCATTCCCGTTGCTGTCCTGATCGGCGGATTGATCAACGCCGGGCCGGCCATGCAGGGCATTGGCGTACCGGTGGCCACCGTCTACATGTTGCAGGGAGCCATCCTGGTGTTCGCCGTGGCGGGTGAGTTCTTCATCGCGCAGCGCGTGCGGCGACGCTCGAACCGGGCGCCACAGGCCGGACAGGGCGCGAGCTCCGAACCGGACAGCGCGGAGACACCTGGAAGCCTCAGAGCGACCGGGGATGCGGGCCACCGGGGCAAGCCAGAGGCGCCGGCAGGTTCGGAGGCCCCGGCGTGAACGACACGGTCGCCATCCTCACGCTTATCGCCGCCATCAGCGCCGGCACTCCCTTGGTGTTCGCCACGGTGGGTGAGGTGATCACCGAACGGGCCGGAATCCTGAACCTGGGAGTGCAGGGGACGATGCTGGTCGGGGCCGTCTCGGGCTTCTGGGCTACTCACGCGTCGGGGAACCTCGCCGCTGGAGTGGCCGCCTCGCTGGGAGCCGGCGCCATCGTCTCGCTGGTGCACGCCTTCTCCACGATCACGCTGCGGGTGAACCAGATCGTCTCCGGCCTCGCGCTCACGATCTTCGGCTCGGGCCTGGCCACATTCATCGGCAACGCCGGTGAGGAACCGCTGGTCGGACAGCGCTCCCGGAACAGCTTCGAAACGGTCTTCCCGCAAGGCCTGCAGGACGTTCCGATCGTCGGTCCCCTGCTCTTCGGACACGACCTGCTGGTGTACGTGTCGTGGGGGCTGGCGGCTGCAGCCGGGTTCTACCTGTTCCGGACCCGTCCCGGCCTGGCGCTTCGGGCAGTGGGCGAGGATCCCGCCAGCGCGGATGCCATCGGGATCAACGTGGCGCGTGTGCGCTACGCCCACGTGCTGATCGGGGGCGCCCTCTCGGGCCTGGGCGGGGCCTACGTCTCCCTGGCTCTGGTTCCCACCTGGCAGGACGACCTCATCGGTCAGGCGGGCTGGATCTCCATCGCTCTCGTCATCGTGGCGAGCTGGCGACCGTCACGGGTGCTCTTCGCCGCCTACCTGTTCGGCGCCGCCCGCCAGATCAACTTCACGCTGCAGACCCTGGAGATCTCCGCGCCGTCCAACCTTCTGACGATGACGCCGTTCGTTCTCGCCATTCTGGCCATGATCGTGCTGGCCAGCGGCAAGCGCGCCCGGCTGTTGGGCGCACCCGCGGCCCTCGGCATCCCCTACGCGCGCGAGCAACGCTGAGCCGGACGCCGTCGGCGCCCGTCGCGCTCAGGCGCCGACGGCGTGCGCTCCGGTGATGTCGCGTAACTCCCGGCGCAACTCGGCGATCTCGTCGCGCAGTCGCGCGGCGTACTCGAAACGCAGGTCGCCCGACGCGGTCTGCATCTCCTCGCTGAGCGCGGCGATCAACCGGGGCAGATCGTCCCCCGAGACGTCGAGCCCCTCCGCCAGAGCGCCGGCCACCCCACGGCGCCCGCTCCGCTCGTGGCGCTGGCGCTGGGGCACCGGTGAAGTCGCCTCCGGACGGATGAGCGCCAGGATGTCGGTGACCGCCTTGCGGATGGTCTGCGGTCTGATGCCGTGTTCGGCGTTGTGCGCCTGCTGGCGAGCGCGGCGGCGGCTGGTCTCGCCGATGGCCCGACGCATGGAGTCGGTGACGACGTCGGCGTACATGACCACCTGACCGTCCACATTGCGGGCGGCACGGCCGATCGTCTGCACCAGAGAGGTCTCACTGCGCAGGAAACCCTCCTTGTCGGCATCCAGGATCGCCACGAGGGACACCTCGGGCAGGTCCAGGCCCTCCCGCAGCAGGTTGATGCCGACCAGCACGTCGAAGTGCCCGAGGCGCAGGTCGCGCAGGATCTCGATGCGCGCCAGGGTGTCCACCTCGCTGTGCATGTAGCGCACCCGCACCCCCATCTCCAGCAGGTACTCGGTGAGATCCTCGGCCATCTTCTTCGTGAGCGTCGTGACCAGCACCCGCGCCCCGGCGGCAACCCGCTCGCGGATCATCTCCTGCAGGTCGTCGATCTGACCCTTCGTGGGCTTCACCACCACCTCGGGGTCCACCAGGCCGGTGGGACGCACGATCTGCTCGACCACCCGCTGCGACACCGACAGTTCGTGCGGCCCCGGCGTGGCCGACAGGAACACCACCTGGCCCACCCGCTCCATGACCTCGTCGAACCTGAGTGGCCGGTTGTCGGCTGCCGACGGCAGGCGGAAGCCGTGCTCGATGAGGGTCTCCTTGCGGCTGCGATCACCCGCGTGCTGCCCGTGCAACTGCGGTAGGGCGACGTGCGACTCGTCGATCACCGTGAGGAAGTCCTCGGGAAAGTAGTCCAGCAGCGTGAAGGGTGCCTCTCCCCTGCCGCGCCCATCGAGGTGCGCCGAGTAGTTCTCGACGCCGTTGCAGTACCCCAGTTCCTGCATCATCTCCAGGTCGTAGGTGGTGCGCATCCGGAGGCGCTGCGCCTCCAGCAACCGGCCCGTGGACTCGAAGTAGCCGAGGCGCTCGGCCAACTCCGCCTCGATGCGCCGCACGGCCGCATCGAGGCGTTCGGGCGTCGTGACGTAGTGGCTGGCGGGGAAGAGGATCATCTCGTCGAGGCTGTCGAGCCGCTCGCCGGTGACCGGATCGAGCACCGTGATCTGCTCCACCTCGTCGCCGAAAAGCCCGACGCGGATCACGTTCTCGTCGTACGCCGGACGCACCTCCAACGTGTCACCGCGTACCCGGAACCGGCCCCGTGCCAGGTTGGTGTCGTTGCGCTCGTACTGCATGTCCACGAGCCGCCGCAGGATGGCGCGGTGGTCGTAGGACTCGCCGTTGCGCAGCACCAGCAACTGGTTCTCGTACTCGGCCGGGCCACCGAGACCGTAGATGCAGGACACCGAGGCCACGACCACCACGTCGCGGCGGGTGAGCAGCGCCGAAGTGGTCGAGTGCCGCAGCCGCTCGATCTCGTCGTTGATGGAGGCGTCCTTCTCGATGAAGGTGTCGCTGGCCGGCATGTACGCCTCGGGCTGGTAATAGTCGTAGTAGGAGACGAAGTACTCCACCCGGTTGTTCGGGAAGAACTCCCGCAACTCGTTGGCCAGTTGGGCCGCGAGCGACTTGTTGGGTGCCAGCACGAGCGTCGGCCGCTGCACCTGCTCGATGGTCCAGGCCATGGTGGCGCTCTTGCCCGATCCGGTGATGCCCAGCAGCGTGAGGAAGCGCTCGCCGCCGCGAATTCCTTCCGACAGCCCCGCGATAGCCGCAGGCTGGTCGCCGGCGGGTTTGAAGTCCGCCACCATGCGGAACGGGGTGTGACGGCGCGACGCGACGAGGTCGGCGACTGCACGGTCCGAAGTCACGCGATGACCCTAGCTGTGCCCCACCAGGCCGCAGCGTGCGGCTACCGGGCCGGCGAGTGTTCCAGCGACTCGATCCACTCCCAGCAGCGCGCCACCTGATCGTCCAGCTGCCGGCGGGTGCCGTTGTTGTCGATCACGAAGCCCGCCAGAGCCAAGCGTTCGGCGCGCGTCGCCTGGCGCGCCAGCCGCGCCCGGGCCTGGGCCTCGGTGAGCTCCCGGTCCGCCACAAGGCGCCGCACGGCCACGTCGGGGTCCACGTCAACCACGATGATGCCGGCCAGTCCTCGCCGCCGCTCGGGCCCGGCTTCGGCGAGCAGCGGGATCTCGGCCACCACGACGGCGGCGCTGCCCGCCAGCGCCTGTCGCCGTGCGGCCATCTCCGCTCGCACGGCCGGGTGAACGATGGCGTTCAGGGCGGCCAGCTCCTGCGGATCGTCGAAGACGATGCTCGCCACGGCCTTGCGGTCAAGATGGCCGTCGGGTTGCAGGATGAACGGTCCGAAGTGCGCCACCATGGCCTCCAGAACGGGACGCCCGGGCTGTTGGAGCTCGGCGACGATGGCATCTGCGTCCAGCAGAACCGCACCGCGCTCACCCAGAGCGGCAGCGACGGTGGACTTACCCGAGCCGATGCAGCCGGTGAGACCGACCTCGATCATCGAAGCCCGGCCGGGGTGATCTCAGGCGGGGGCGACAGCCTCGTAGCTCTCCACCACATCCGCGTCGACGCTGTAGTCCTCCACGCTGAATGTGGGCTCGTCCGCAGCGGGCTCGTCCGCAGTGGGCTCGTCCGCAGCGGGCTCGTCCGCAGCGGCAGTGCCCAGGTAGTTGCCCTCGTCGTCGAAGGCGTGCTCGCCGAAGTGCTCCTGGAACTCGGCGGCCACAACGCCGCCTTCGGCGGCCTGCTTGATGGAGAGGCTGATGCGGCGGCGCTGCAGGTCGATGTCGATGATCTTCACCCACAATTCCTCGCCCGGGGTCACGACCTGTTCGGGCACCTCCACGTGGTGCGCCGACATCTCCGAGATGTGAGTAAGGCCCTCGATGCTCTCGCCCACCTGCACGAAGGCACCGAACGGCACCAGCTTGGTGACCCGCCCGTAGACCAGCTCGCCGACGCGATGGCTGCCGGCGAACTCCTGCCAGGGATCCTGCTGCGTGGCCTTCAACGAGAGGCTGATGCGCTCGCGGCTGGGATCCACCTCGAGCACCTGCACATCCACCTCGTCGCCCACCGAGACGACCGAACTGGGGTGATCCACATGGCGCCACGACAGCTCCGAGACGTGCACGAGCCCGTCCATGCCGCCGAGGTCGATGAACGCCCCGAACGGGACGACCGACGACACAACACCCCGGCGGACCTCGCCGGGCTTCAGGTTGTCGAGGAACTCTTCGCGCTGCTCCTTCTGGGCCTCTTCAAGCCACGCCCGCCGCGACAGCACCACGTTGTTGCGATTCTTGTCCAACTCGATGATCTTGGCCTCCACGGAGGTGCCGATGTAGGGCTGCAGATCACGCACCCGGCGCAGGTCCACCAGCGACGCCGGCAGGAAGCCGCGCAGGCCGATGTCCACGATGAGCCCGCCCTTGACAACCTCGATGACCGTGCCCGAGACGATTCCCCCGGAAGCCTTGACCTCTTCGACGTGGCCCCAGGCGCGCTCGTACTGTGCACGCTTCTTCGAGAGGATCAGGCGCCCCTCCTTGTCCTCCTTCTGCAGAACAAGGGCTTCGATCTCCTCATTGAGGGCCACGACCTCACCGGGATGCGCGTCGTTGCGGATGGAGAGTTCGCGCGACGGGATGACTCCCTCGGACTTGAAGCCGATGTCGACGAGCACCTCGTCGTTGTCGATCCGCACCACATGGCCTGTGACCATCGTGCCTTCTTCGACCGTCACGACACTGCGGGCGTAGGCGGCGGCCAACTGCTCCTCATCGAGGTCGTTGACGGCGATCTCCCGAGGCTGGACAAGCTCGGCCATCTCATCGGTGGCGAGGCCCGGGAGTGCTTCTGTTGAGAGTTCTGCGGGAGGAGACGGCTCGGAAGTCTCTACTGCTTCTTCTGCTGGGGTGTGGTCGGTGGTTGAGTAGTCGGGCAAGGACAGGCTGGGGTCGACGTCGGACACGGATTCTCACTTGGTTGATGGACGGAACTGGACGACGCGAGCCGTCAAAGGGGCCGATCGGCCCCGGATCACAGGGGGAAGGCTAACAGCACGGCCACCAACTGCAATCCTCGGATTCAGTTCGCTCCGGTGCGGGTCTGTCTTGCTGCATACGGCACGCGGGCCGCGCTCCGGGCGCTCCCCGGCCCCGGTCACCGCGCATCTCCTTCCCCGCGGGGACGCGCTCCGTCCGCGCGTGCCGGGCGGCTTGACAGCTGCGCTCACCGAGGTTATGGTCTGTGTACTAATACCGGAACCCGGGGCGAGACCAGGGAGACGGCAAGTTGATCCTCACTCTGCTGGCACTGAAACCACGACCCGGAAGGGCGCGGGACATCATTGAACTCTTCGAGCGGGAGAGCATCCTCGAGCACGCCCTGTCGGTGGGCGGCTGCCGGGGCGTGGAGATCTGGGAGGGTGAGGGCGAAGTTCTCGCCACGGCCACCTGGGACAGCGCCGAGTCCTACGAGACATGGGTTGACCACCCGGTACGCAACGCCGCTGCAGGCGCCCTGAACGAGCTGCTCGACGCACCGATTTCCGGGGAACACCGCGGTGGTCGCTACACGCTCACCCTGTGCGGTGGCGAGCCGGCCCTGCGGATCACCCCGGCGTCGGGAACGCGGGAAGCGGGCGGATCATGAGCCATCTGCGCATCGCCATGGACATCGGGGGAACGTTCACCGACGCCGTGTCCTACGATGAGACGACCGGCCAGTACCGAGCCGGCAAGGCCTCCACCACCCCCGGAGAACTCGCCGTGGGCGTGCGCAACGCCATGGCCGATCTCGTGGGCGACCTGGGAGATTTGTCCTTCGCCGTACACGGCACCACTCAGGGGCTGAACGCCTTCCTCCAGCGACGGGGCGAGAAGGTCCTCCTCGTGGCGAGCGCCGGGGCGGGAGACGTCTACCAGATCGCTCGCGGGAATCGCGATGCGCTGTATCAGATCCAGTACCGCAAACCCGAGCCACTCGTCGGCCGCGCCGACACCGTCGAGCTCCGCGGCCGTCTCGATGCCCGCGGCAACGAGGTGGAACCGCTCGACGAGGGCGACGTGCTGGCGGCGGCGCGGCGATTCCGCGAGGGCGGTTACACCTCCGTCGCGGTGGCGCTGCTGTTCAGCTACGAGGAACCCGCCCACGAACTCCGGGTACTCGAGTTGCTGGGACGCGAACTCGGTGACGACGTCTCCATCAGTCTCTCCCACCGCTTGGCGCGGGAATGGCGCGAGTACGAGCGAACCTCCACGACGGTCCTGGACGCCTATACGGCGCCGATCGTCCGCGCATACCTCGAGGAGCTGTCTACCGGGCTCGTCGCCGACGGCATGGGCGTGCCTCTGCACATCATGCAGTCCTCGGGGGGAATCATCACCGCCGGTGCCGCCCGGGAGCACACCGTGCAGACGCTCCTGTCGGGACCCGTCGGGGGCGCCATGGGTGGGGTCTCGCTGGCGCGCCTGACCGGATGCCCGAACCTCATCTGCGTGGACATGGGCGGCACTTCCTTCGACGTCAGTCTCATCCTCGACGGTCGCGCCGACGTGTCGACCGAGGCGTCACTCGAGGGATTCCCGCTGCTCATGCCGGTCGTGAACATCCACACCGTCGGCGCCGGCGGCGGATCGGTCGCCTACACCGAGGCCGGGGGCCTCCGCGTCGGACCCCGGAGCGCCGGTGCATCCCCCGGGCCCGCCTGCTACGGCAGGGGTGGCACGGAGCCGACGGTCACCGACGCCAACGTGTCGCTCGGGCGCGTGGACCTGAGGTCCTTCGCCGGCGGCGAGCTCGTCCTCGACCCCGACCTGGCCCTGAAGGCCGTCGGCGGCCTGGGCGCCGAGGTCGGCCTCGATCCAATCGAAATGGCGGAAGGGATCCTCGACGTGATCAACGCGAAGATGGCCCAGGCCATCAGGACCCTCACCGTCGAGCGGGGTATCGAACCCCGCGACTTCGCCATTGTGGCGTTCGGCGGCGCCGGCCCCATGCACGCCGCCTTCCTGGCTTCGGAACTGGAAATCGACCACATCATCGTGCCCCGGTTTCCCGGCGCCTTCTCGGCGTGGGGCATGCTGGAAACACGGCTGCGGCGCGACTCCGCCCGGGGCTTCCCGTTCCCCCACAACACGGCGGATCTCGGCGCGCTCAGCACCATCTATCGCGAGATCAGTGACGAGGTCACCGCGCTGATCCGCTCCGAGGGCGTCTCCGAGGATGCGATCAGCCTCCACCTCGCGATCGACACCCGCTACATCGGGCAGGAGTACACCCTCACGATCCCCATCGGTTCGGTGGGCTCGCTGGGGGACGACGGTTGGCGCGGGCAAATGAAAGCCGCCTTCGACACCGCTCATCAGGCGCGCTTCGGCCACTCGAACGCCGACGCCCCAATGGAGTTCGTGATTGCACGGGTGACGGCGTTCGGCGATCTCGGCAGGGCCGAACCGGCGCCGCTGGATGCGCCCCGGATCCGAGCGGTGCCGGAGTTGCGATCGGTGCACTTCGCAGGATCGGCCCACCAGACGCCGCTGTTCCAGCGCGACGAATTGGCGCCCGGGACGGTGCTCGAGGGCCCCGCCATCATCGCCGAGCCGACTGCGACCACCGTGTTGCCGCCGGATGGCTGGGGTCTCGAAGTTGACGCCTACGGAATCCTCTCTGCATCCCGCGCCCCGAAGGAGTGAACCGATGGCCGAGCCATTGAATCCGGTGACCGTCGAGGTCATCCGCAACGCCCTCATCGCGGTCGCCGATGAGATGAACGCCACGCTCATCCGCTCGGCGTACACGCCGGTCATCTACGAGATGAAGGACTGCTCGGTGGCGCTCCTCGACGCGCAGCACCGCGTGCTCGGGCAATCGGCCGGGCTGCCCATCTTCCTGGGGAACCTCGAGGCGTGCACCATCTCCATCGAGGAGAGATACGGGCGGGACATTTGGCAGCCCGGCGACGTGTGGATCATGAACGACCCGTACATCACCGGGACCCACCTGCACGACATGACCGTCATGGAGCCGATATTCGCGTACGGCGAGTTGCTGGGGTTCGCCACATCCCGAGCTCACTGGCTGGATGTCGGATCGAAGGATCCGGGGGGGACGATCGATTCGATCGATGTCTTCCAGGAGGGCCTCCGGCTGGCGCCCGTACGAATCGTCCAGGGCGGCGTCCAGCGAGCGCCCCTGACCGAGGCGATCGGCCGGAACAGCCGGTTCTTCCACGGCGCCGTCGGCGATCTCGGCGCTCAGATCGCCTGCTGTCACACCGGCGCCAAGCGGCTGCCGGAGATCTTCGAGCGATTCGGCTCCGAGACGGTCCTGGCGGCCCGAGACGAGATCTTCCGGCAGTCCGAACGTCTCGAGCGCGCCTTCGTGCGCGAGATTCCCGACGGGACATACCGGGCCGAGGGAACAATCGACAGCGATGGCATCAGCGACGAGGCCGTGACCGTGCGGGTCGAGGTGACGATTGACCGCGAGGAGATGGTCGTCGACCTGAGCGGCAGCGACGATGTCTGCACCGGCCCGGTGAACTGTGGCGCCACGCAAGCCGTCGCCGCGGCGCGGGTGGCCTACAAGCTGCTGGTCGATCCCGACAGCCCGCCCAACGGCGGGTCGTTCAAGCCGCTGCGAGTGGTGGTGCGAGAGGGCTCGCTGGTGGGGGCGGTGGAACCGTCGCCGGTCGAGTGGTACTTCACCCCGCTGGGGCTGCTGATCGACCTCGTCGTGAAGGCACTCGCCGACGCAGTCCCGGCCCGCGCCGCGGCGGCAAGCTACGGCGACTCGATGGTGCTCTACCTCAGCGGCGTGGACCCCAGGACGAAACAACCGTGGCTCCACGTGGAGCCGACCGTCGGCGGTTGGGGTGCATGGGATGGATCCGACGGCGAGGACGCGCTCATCAACAACGTCAACGGGTCGCTCAAGGACATGCCGATCGAGGTGCTGGAAACGAAATACCCCGTGCGCCTGCGCCACTACGGGTTACGCACCGACTCCTGTGGCCACGGCGCGTTCCGCGGCGGGGTCGGCGTCGAGCGTGAGTTTGAACTCCTGGCCGACGCCTCGCTCTCCACCTGGTTCGAGCGAAGCAAAACTCCGGCCTGGGGCCTGGCCGGCGGTGGCAGCGCCACACCTCCCGACGTCGTCATCAACCCGGGCCGCGACGACGAGCGTCATGCTCTGAAGTGCGCCAACGTCCGGCTTGCCGCGGGTTCGATCATCCGGACCATGACCGGCGGAGGCGGTGGCTTCGGAGACCCCGGGAAGCGGGACCGCAGAGCAGTGCGCGCCGACTTGGACAGCGGCGTGATCAGCGAGCGGGCAGTGCGGGAGGTCTATGGCCTCACGTAGTCACTGACTCGCCCACTCGTCGCGCACCTCCCCTCGACATTCGGTTGGATGCGCGCGTCCTGAGAACGCCATCCAAGCCCAGTTACGGGCACAAACACCCGACCACGACACGAATCCCAACAACGAAGGGGGATCCACGACATGTCCAGAACACTGCTGAGATTGGCAGCCGCCGTGATCGCTTGCGGCCTCGTGGCCGCAAGCTGCGGGGGCGACGCCGACAGCGAGCCCGCCACGCCCGCACCGGCACCGGCGCCTGCGCCAACCGACACGCCCGACCCCGAGGCGTCTCCGACGCCATCGGGCGAGCCACCAGCAGCCGCCCCGGCCGAGCCGCCCGCAGCGCCCGAACCTGAACCGCCGCCCGAGCCTGCACCACCGCCCGAGCCTGCACCACCGGCGCCCGGACCGGCCGAGGGGCCCGAGCCGGCCGAACCGCTGCGGATCGCCTTCTTCGGCTTCGCCGCGGCGAATGGATTCGCCCAGGCCACCTGGGCGGGCATCCAAGAGGGTGCCGCCGAGATCGGCGCCGAGGTGCAGTTCTTCGACCCGGTCTTCGATGCCAATACGCAGATCTCCCAGATCCAGGACGCCATCACCGCCGGCGACTGGGACGCGTTCATCGTGCAGGCCAACGACGGCAACGCCGTGATCCCCGTCATCGAGGAGGCCCTCGCCGCCGGGATTCCCGTCATCGGCGAGTTCACCCCGATCGGACCCGACTTCGCCACCCTGGATCCGCAGGTCGAAGGGCTCATCTTCGTCGGAGCCTCCCCGGTCCAGAACGGAATCGACCTCGGGGAGATGGCGATCGAGGCCTGCGCGGACAGGGATCCCTGTCACGTGGCCTATCTCGAGGGGTTTCGGGCGCTCCCCCTCGACCTCGCTCGCACGACGGCCTTCGCCGATACGGTCACAGCCGCTCCCAACGTCACCCTGGTGACCAGCGTGGAGGGTGGTTACACGCCGGACTCCGGACTCAGCGCTGCTCAGGACGTCTTCGTCGCCCACGACGAGGTGCACGTCATGGTCGGCTCGGGGCAGGCCATTCTCGGCGCCGAACAGGCTGCCGGCGACGCGGGGGTCGATGTGCTGCTGATCGGCAACGGTGGCTCCCGCCAAGCAGTGGCCGCCGTGCGCGAGGGACGATGGCATGCTGTGTTTCTCGACGCCGAACGCGACGCAGGGCGGAGGGCGTTTGACATCGCCGCCGAAGCTGCGACCGGCGGCAACCCGCCCCGCTCGCTCGACACGACAACCCTCGTCCCGACGGTGAAGGGAACCGCCGACGTCATCGAGGAGCACGACATCGAAGGCCAGTGGGACGCCGCCTGATCGAACCCTCGAACCCCCCGACAGTCGCGGAGGAGGGAGCCGGCCCACGGGCTCCCTTCCTCCGCGCTCTCGAGCTGACGAAGACGTTCGGCGGCGTGGTGGCCGTCGAGCGCGCCTCCGTGGGCTTCGCGGGTGGCCGGATCCACGGCCTCGTCGGCCAGAACGGCGCCGGGAAGTCCACGCTCGTCAGGATGATCGCCGGCGCCGAACGGCCCGACAGCGGGTACATCGAGGTGGCGGGCGTGCCGACAACGTTCGCCTCACCGCGAGCGGCGCTCGACGAAGGCGTCACGCTGGTCGCCCAGGAGCTGTCGCTCGTCGGGGCGCTGACCGTGGCCGAGAACGTCAGTCTTGGGCAGTTGCCGAGCCGGGCGGGCGTCACGGACTTCACCAAAATGCATCGCCGGGCCAGGCGCCTCATCGACCAGTCCGGCTTCGATCTCGACCCCACCGAGTTGGTCGGGGCCCTCTCGGCGTCGGACCAGCAAAAGGTCGAGGTGCTCCGGGCGGTTGCCCGCAACGCGCAACTCATCATTCTCGACGAACCCACCTCCAGCATGTCCGTCGACGAGAGCTCCCGCGTCTACGAGATCGCACGCCGCCTCGCTGCGGCCGGCGTCGCCGTCGTTCTCGTCTCGCACTACCTGGAGGAGGTCCTCGCGGTTTGCGACGTGGTGACGGTGATGCGCGACGGCCGGGTCGTCGAGACCGGGCCGACACGGGAGTTCACCGCGGATGATCTCGTGGAGCACATGGCCGGAGACGTCGGCCCGGTCCGTCACCGTCGCCACCACCGCCCGCCCGACACGGCGGGAACGCCTCGCCTCGCCACCCGGGCGCTAGGTGGAGGAGCCTTCCATGACATCGACGTCGACGTTCACACCGGCGAGATCGTCGCCATCGTCGGCCTCGTCGGCTCCGGTCGCAGCGAATTCCTGCGCGCTGTCTACGGGGCCGAGCGACCGAGCAGTGGCAGAGTGCTCATCGACGGCGAATCGAAGCGCTTTCGAAGCCCACGCCAAGCCAAGGAAGCCGGGGTGGCGTTCGTCTCGGAGTCCCGGAAACGTGACGGGATCTTCCCGAAACTCTCCGGCTCGGTGAACATCACGTCGGCCCACGCCACCGGAGTGAGCCGCTACGGCTTCGTGGATCGGCGACGGCAGCGCAGCGAGGCCCGGACCGCTTCGGACCGCGTCGGGGTGCGCGCCCACTCGCTCGAGCAGCCCATTGCCACGCTCTCCGGCGGCAACCAGCAGAAGGCGCTCCTTGCCCGCTGGCTCGTGAAAACACCGCGGGTGTTCCTCATCGATGAGCCCACACGCGGCGTGGACGTCGTGTCGATCGCACAGATCCATGACGTCATCGCGCAACTGGCGGCCGGAGGCATGAGCGTGCTCATGGTCACCTCGGACTTCGATGAGGCGTTGGCGCTGGCACACCGCATCTACGTCTTCCGCGGCGGGCGCCTCGCCGGGGAGTTCCCCGCAGCCGAGGCCACGAAGGCGTCCCTGCTCGCCAGCGCCTTCGGAACCGCCGCAGACTCCCCGGCCCCGGCAGGTTGAGCCCGATGGCACGTTCCCGGCGGGCGGGGAGCGCCGGCCCTGTGGCGGCGCTGCGCACCGTCGCGCTGCGCGGCCTCAGTCGCTACGGGATCGTTGTTGCCTATGGCCTGCTGATCGTCGCCGTTGCCGCCCAGAGCGACCGGTTTCTCACCAGGCGGAATTGGCTCAACCTGCTCGACCAGGCAGCACCTCTCGGACTCATCGCGGTGGGCGTGACGCTGTGCATCATTGCCGGGATCTTCGACCTCTCGACCGGGGCCATCTTCGCCGTGGCCGCGGTCACTGCCGCCAAGGTCGCCGCCTTCGACCCCTGGCTCGGCATCGCCGTTGGTGTCGGCGTGGGCACTCTGGCCGGCCTCCTGAACGCCGCCGTCATGCTGACGACCGGCGTCAATTCGTTCATCGGCACCCTCTCGACCAGCATCGTCTTCCGCGGCATCGCGCTGTTGACGACGAGCGGTCTCATCGTCTCGGTGACCGATGCCGACTACAAGATCCTCGGCACCGAGACCCTCGTCGGCGCCAAGCTCTCCGCCTGGATCTTCGCGGCGGTCGCCGTCCTGGGCGGGCTGGCGCTGGCGCGCACCACCTTCGGGCGCTCGCTGTACGCCATCGGCGGTAACGCCCAGGCGGCTCGCCTCGTGGGGATCCGGGTCAGCGCGGTGCAGGCGATCGTCTACGCCTTCTCGGGTATGTGCGCGGGCCTCGCGGGGGTTCTCACATCCAGCCGCACCGGCTCGGCACAGGCCGACATCGGCATCGGGCTGGAGTTGGCGGCCATCACGGCGGTCGTGGTCGGAGGCACCAGCATCTTCGGCGGCGAGGGAGCCGTCTGGCGCACCGTCGTGGGCGTGATGCTCCTGCAGACCATCGGCAACGCTTTCAACCTGCTCGGCGTGGACCCGACCTACAAGCAGGTGGTGCAGGGAATTCTCGTGCTCCTCGCCGTTTCCATCGACCACTTCGGACAGCGACGCGGCTTCCGCACCGGCAGGAGGAAGTTCGATGACTGACGATGTTCTCCGGCAACGATGGAACGGAGTCCGCCGGCGCGCCGCCGGCGCGGGGGCAGACGCCATCCTGCTCGCCGGGGGCTCGGACCTCGCCTACCTGACGGGCTACGAGGCGATGCCCCTGGAGCGGATCACGGCATTCGTCGGGCTGGTAACAGAAACCGAGGAGACACCGCGGCTGATCGTGCCCACCTTCGAGATCCCGCGGGTGGCGTCGAGGCCGGATCTCTTCACGATCCTCGGGTGGGACGACACGACCGACCCCGTCGACGTCATCGCTCGCTGCCTGCCCGAGACGGGGACGGTGCTCGTCTCCGACGATCTGTGGGCGATGCACGTGCTCAACCTCGGACTGCGGTCGCCCGGGTTGTCGCTCGTGACTCTGGGCGACACTCTCGGGGGACTCCGGTCCGTCAAGGCGCCCGCCGAGCTGGCTGCGATAGCCGCTGCGGGCGCGCTGGCCGACGAGGTTGCGGGGCAACTTCAGGACGGCGCCATCGCGCTGGTAGGACGCAGCGAGTCCGACGTGGCGGCCGACATCGCCGGTCGGCTCCTGGCGGTCGGGCACGACAGTGTCGAGTTTGTGATAGTCGCATCCGGCCCCAACTCTGCCAGCCCGCACCACCACCCGGGCGAGCGGGTGATCGAGCCGGATGAGATGGTGCTGTGCGACTTCGGCGGCAAGCACAACGGCTACTGCAGCGACGTGACGCGCTGCGCCTGGACCGGCCCGGCGCCCGCTGACGTCAGCGCCGCCTACAACGCGCTGCACACGGCCCAGGAGCGCGCTGTGCGAGCCGTCCAGGCCGGGAATCGACTCTGCGACGTTGACTGTGCAGCGCGCGACGCCCTGCGGGCGGCGGGCTACGGCGAGTACTTCATTCACCGTACGGGTCACGGAATCGGCACCGAGGTGCACGAACACCCTTACGTCACCGAGCACAACACCGCGCCGATCGAACTCGGCCACGCCTTCAGCGTCGAGCCCGGGATCTATGTGCCCGGCCGGTGGGGAATGCGCATCGAGGACATCGTCGTGGTGGAGACCGGCGGCGCCCGGCGATGCAACAACGCCAGCCGTGAACTCGCCGAAGTCTGACCCGAGCGGGGCCGAACGGTTCGCTCTCGAGGCGAGCGAACCAACCGACCGGGGGGACAACCCGACCGGTGATCCGCTGGCGGCCCTCGCCGGGCGCGCCGTGGAGCAGGTGGGGATATGGCTCGAGGCGGCCCACCGCACCGAGACAGCGGCCGAACGGGACGCAACCGACCGCCTGTCCGGGCTCGTGGCCGACGATGAGGGGCTCCGCTTCGCCATGCGGTTCGTGGACAGGGTCGCCAGACCGGAGAGCCGCCGGGCTGCGGCGCGTCAACTCACCGATCTCGTGAACGAGCTGCCGCTGCCACGCTTCCTCTCGCCCGTCGACAGGACGCTCCTGCGCGCCGGAGCGCGTCTCGCGCCGCTCCTGCCGGGAGTCGTCATGCCGCTCGCAGAGCGCCGCCTCCGGGGATTGGTGGGCCACCTGGTCGTTGATTCGGCCCCAGGGGCCATGGCCGCACACCTACGGGGCCGGCGCCACGAGGGATTCCGGCTCAACGTGAACCTGCTGGGCGAAGCCGTTCTCGGGGAGGCCGAGGCGGACCGCCGTCACAACGAGGTGCTGCGGCTACTCGAGGTACCGGACATCGACTACGTCTCGGTCAAGGTCTCTGCCGTCGCCAGCCAACTCAACTACTGGGACTTCGAGGGAAGCCTGCGGCGCGTGGTCGATCGACTGCGACCGCTGTTCACCAAAGCGGCCGCGACCCAGCCGACGACGTTCGTGAACCTCGACATGGAGGAGTACCACGACCTCGAACTCACGATGGCCGCCTTCATGGTGGTGCTGGACGAGCCGGAGTTGCACTCGCTCGACGCCGGAATCGTGCTGCAGGCCTACCTTCCGGACTCGTTCGAGGCTGTCCGGCGGTTGCAGGCGTGGGCTGTGGAGCGTCACCTCAGGATCGTCGGCGGCCAGCGCGGGGGTACGACCAAGATCCGTCTCGTCAAGGGCGCGAACCTGGCGATGGAGCGGGTGGACGCGGCGATGCACGGCTGGGAGCAGGCCACCTACCCGACCAAGGCCGGGACGGACGCCAACTACAAGCGCTGCCTCGACTGGCTCCTGACCTCCGATCGGACCCTGGGCATCCGGGTGGGCATCGGTAGCCACAACCTCTTCGACGTGGCGTTCGCGAGTCTGCTGGCCTCTGAGCGGGGCGTTGGGGACAGGGTCGAGTTCGAGATGCTCGAGGGGATGGCGCCGACGCACGCCCGGGTGGTGCGAGACGACGCCGGCGGGCTACTGCTGTACACGCCGGTGGTGGCCCCGACCGACTTCGACGTCGCCATCAGCTACCTGTTCCGGCGGCTGGAGGAGAACGCCACCGACGAGAACTTCATCCATCGCCTGTTCGGCATGATTCCGGGCAGCGACTCGATGAATCTGGAGGCAGCACGGTTCCGCGACGCGGTGCGTGACCGCTGGGCGGTGAGCTGCGGTCCCCGCCGGACGCAGCGGCGCGACGAGAACGGTCCGGCAGCGGCGCATGACGCCGGTGGAACACCAACCGGTGGCACGTCGGGTGCCGTCCCGACCGAGCACGGCCGTGGGGACGCGGAGCACGGCCCATTCACCAACGAACCCGACACGGACCCTTCCCTGCCGGCCAACCGGGCCTGGGCGCAGCGGGTCATCGCGAAACTTCCGGGGCCTCCACGAACGACGATCGTGGACGACACCGGCGGCGTCGACGCGGTGCTCGCAGCGGCGGTGGCCGGCGCGACGGCTTGGCGCGACCGCTCGGCCCAGCAGCGAAGGTCGATCCTGCGGAGTATCGCGACCGAACTCGCCGATCGCCGGGGGGACTTGATCTGCGCGATGGTCCACGAGGCGAACAAGACGTTCGCCGAAGCCGACTCGGAGGTGTCAGAGGCCGTCGACTTCGCCCGCTACTACGGCGATCGTGCACTCGAGTTGGACGGCGCAGCGGGCGCCCGCTTCGAACCGCTGGGTGTCGTGGCCGTCGTCCCCCCGTGGAACTTTCCCGTGGCCATACCTGCCGGCGGGGTGACCGCCGCGCTCGCCGCGGGCAACGCGGTCGTGCTCAAGCCTGCGCCGGAGACGCCACGATGCGCGGAGATCGTGGCCGAGTGCTGCTGGACCGGCGGCGCCGGCGCCGACGCCGTCCACTATCTCCGCGTGCCGGACAACGAGACCGGCCGCCACCTCATCAGCCACCCCGGCATCGGCGGCGTCATCCTGACAGGCTCCCTCCAGACCGCCGAACTGTTCGGATCCTGGCGACCGGACCTCCGCCTCTTCGCTGAGACGTCCGGTAAGAACGCCCTCGCCATCACCCCCAGCGCCGACATTGATCTTGCCGTGGCCGACCTGATCGCCTCGGCGTTCGGTCACAGCGGCCAGAAGTGCTCTGCCGCGAGCCTTGCCATCTGCGTCGGCGAGGTCTACGAGTCGCCGCGCCTCAGGCGCCAACTCGTCGACGCTGCCAGGAGCCTCGAAGTGGGACCGGCCGCCCACCTGTCCACGGCGCTCGGCCCGACGATCCTCGAACCCTCGGGCAAGCTGTTGCGAGCCCTGACACAACTCGACGACGGGGAGGAATGGCTGCTGGAGCCGCGGCGGTTCGGGCCAGGGCTCTGGTCGCCGGGCATCCGGCTGGGCGTCCGGCCCGGCTCGTGGTTCGGCCGGACCGAGTGCTTCGGGCCCGTACTTGGCCTGATGCGGGCGGAAACGCTCGCCGAAGCGGTGCGGTTACAGAACAGTTCACCGTACGGCCTCACCGGCGGCATTCACTCGCTCGACGACGGAGAAGTGGAGTACTGGCTGGAGCGGGTGGAGGTCGGCAACACCTACGTGAACCGACCGATCACCGGTGCAATCGTGCGGCGCCAGCCGTTCGGCGGCTGGAAGCGTTCCTCGGTCGGACCGGGATCGAAGGCCGGCGGTCCCAACTACGTGGCGCAACTGGGCACCTGGCGGCCGAGCGATCCGGATCCGGACGACGAGACATGGCTCGCTCGCGCCGAGGACGCTGATGACGAGGCGTGGGCGGCCGAGTTCGGGCGCGAGCACGATCCCACGGGACTGTTCTGCGAATCCAACGTGTTCCGCTACCGCCCGCTGCCGCGTGTCGCCGTCCGCGTCGAGGCTCCGGTGCGGATGGCCGACGTCGCCCGAACGCTCAGCGCAGCCAGGCGTTGCGGCTGCGAGGTGATCGTGTCCGACTCGGGCGACGAGAGCACCGGGGAGTTCGCCGAGCGGCTCGCCGGCCTCGCTGTCGAGCGCGTGCGGGTGGTCGGCCGGGCTCCCGAGACCCTGCGGGTCGCGGCGCGTGCCGTCGGGGTCCACCTCGCTGACGATCCTGTGACGAGATCGGGCCGCGTCGAATTGCTCCACTACCTGCGCGAGCAGACCATCAGCCGCACCACGCACCGCTACGGGAGCCACCTCTAGGGCCCGCACCCGGGCCCGGAGGACGCTCAGCCGCGCTCGGGCCCCTTGGCGATGAGGACCCGCGAGTCGAGGGCCGCCCCGAGGACATGCTGGGCAACACGTTCGGTGTCGAGGGTGTCGCCTCCCTCCAGACGGACCTCGGCACCGTCGGCGACCACCCGGATATCACCTTCGAGGGAATGGACGAGAACATCGGCAAGAGTCGGGTTGTCGATGACGTGGATCCCGTCACCGGAGAGATGCACCAACTCGATCCGGAGTTCGAGTTCCGGATGGGAGAGCACCATCGAGGTACCCGGCTGCACCCCGTCGATCGAGCCGCCGCGAGCGTGATGGCCGCCGATGCGCGGCAGCAGCTCGGTGATCGTGAGATCCAGAGCCCGCACGATCCGCAGCAGGACCGGCAGGGAGACCTGGCAGACGCCGTTCTCGATGTCGCTGAGGTGGCTGGTCGACACCTCTGCCTCGACGGCGACCTCGCTCAACACCTTGCCCAATTCGTTGCGCCGCTCCGCGAGCCGTACGCCGACCTCGTGGCTGATCCGCCGGAAGGAGTCCCGCGCATCGACCGGCTGGGCCATCACTCCCTGCCCCTCGCTAGAAGATCGCCGGGCTGACGACCCACAGGACCGCAGCCTCGGTCGGGCTCGTGACTTCGATTGTGTGCTCCTCGTGCGATCCGTAGTGCAGCCAGTCGTTGACGGCCAGCTCGTGGGGCTCGCCACCCAGCGTCAGCCGGACCGAACCGGAGAGCACGAGCCCGAATCGCTCGCCGAAATGACGGAAGCGCAGCGGTGGCTCACCCGGCGGAAGGTGATGCACGAGTGCCGTGTAGGCCCCCTCGTTCCCGTGCGCGCCGAGGATCGTGTAGCGGTGCGAGGGCTCGTCGCTGCTCGACAATCCGGTGCGCAGCCCCAAGCGGTCCTCCGATCGCGTGATGTGCAGCCGCGGCCCGGCGGCCTGCTCGAACAGCACCGCCATTTCCACACCCAGCGCCGCCGCCACGGTGGCCAGCCCGGACAGCGACGGCACCGATTCGCCCCGCTCGATCTGCGACAGGTACGAACTCGTGTAACCCGTGAGATCGGCCAACCGGCGCAGGGTCAGACCACGAGCCGCTCTCAACTCGGCGAGGTTGCGTCCGACGAGTTGGAGTTCGACCTCGTCCACCCCGGCGAGTCTATTGACCGCCGCTCCGGCGGAGAGTCGGCGCCCACGATCGCGGCTCAGCCCTTGGCGGCGGCCCAGGTCTTACCGAAGGCGAGGTCCACGAGCAAGGGGACGCGCAGGTCGCAGGCGGTGCACATCTCGTGTCGCACCAGGTCGGCTGCGGGGCCGCGCTCGGGCTCGGGGACCTCCAGGATCACCTCGTCGTGAACCTGCAGGATGAGACGGCTGCGCATGTCGCCCGACTCGAGGGCGGCGTCGATGTTCACGAGCGCCACCTTGAAGATGTCCGCCGCCAGGCCCTGGATGCCGGCGTTCTTGGCTTGGCGTTCACCGGCCTGGCGGATCCGGAAGTTGTCCGAGCGCAACTCGGGGATGGGCCGGCGCCGCCCGAACAGCGTCTCGGTGTAGCCGAGTTCGCGGGCCCGGGCGACCGCCGCGTCCATGTAGTCCCGCACCGCCGGGAAGGCCCCGAAGTAGGCGTCCAGGATGAGCTGCGCCTCGTCGGTGGGGATCGAGAGGCGCCGGCTCAGCCCGTAGGCCTCCATACCGTAGGCCAAGCCGTAGGAGACCATCTTGGCCCGAGACCGCAGTTCGGTGTTGACCTCCGTCGGCGGCACCCCGAAGACTCGCGCCGCGGTGGCGTTGTGGATGTCCTCCCCCGCCTCGAAGGCCGCGATCAGGCCCGGATCGTCGGCTAGGTGGGCGATGCAGCGGAGCTCGATCTGGTTGTAGTCGGCGATCAGCAACTCCGTGCGGGGCTCGGGCACGAACACCTTGCGGAAAGCGCGCCCCGTCTCGGTGCGCACCGGGATGTTGTGCAGGTTGGGCGCGTCGGAGGAGAGCCGGCCGGTGCGGGCGACCGTCTGGTTGAAGGTGGCATGGATCCGGCCGGTGGCAGGGTTCACCTCGGCCAGCAGCCCTTCCCCGTAGGTGGAGCGCAGCTTCTCCACCTCCCGGTAGGCCAGCAGGTGCTCCACGACGGGGTGTGCGCCGCGCAGACGCTCGAGCGTGGCGGCATCGGTGGAGTAACCGGTCTTGGTCCGCTTCTGCGGCGGCAGACCGAGCCGGTCGAACAGCACCTTCCCGAGTTGCTGCGGCGAGTTGACGTTGAACTCATCGCCGCCGGCATCAGCGACGACCAGGGCGCGCAGCCGCTCGGCATCGTCGTTGAGCTCGCGCCGCAGCGCCTCCAGACCATCGGCGTCCACGCCGACCCCGCAGTGCTCCATCCGCGCCAACGCCCGCACCAGTGGCACCTCGACGGTGTCGTACAGCGATTCGACCCCGCCTTCGCGCAGCGCCTCCCGCAGCGGCTCCGCCAGACGGGCCGCGGCCAGCGCCACCAGAGCCGTGTCGGTCCTGAGAGCCTCGCCGGTCTCGGCGAACAGCAACCGACCCTGCGTCTCGGCCTCGGCCCCCTCGCCGGGGAGGGCACAGCCGGCGTAGCGCGCCAGGAGATCGCCGACGGGATAGTCGGACCGCGACGGATCCAGGAGGTACGCCGCAATGGCGGTGTCCATCCTCAGCGAGCGGACATCGATGTCGACGGAGAGCAGGCCCCGCATCATTGCCTTGGCGTCGTGCGCGACGAGAGCGGGGGCACCCTCGCCGAACAACCGGCTGAGTGCCCCGCGCACGGTGGCGTCCTCGAGGAACTCTCCGGGCAACCAGACCGCGCCGTGCGGCGGCCTCGATCCGTCGGGCTCACACGCGCCGAGGGCGGACGGTGGGCCGGCGGCGGACCCGCCGGTGAGCGCAAGGCCTTCGAGGGGCGAGCGGCCGGGCCGGCCGGCCCACGCCGCCGCGGCCGCCAGCGACGCCCCTGCCGCCAGGTCGGCGACCCGGGCCACGGCGTCGGCCGGCGAGGCAGCCCGCTCGACGGCGACCTCCAGCACTTCGACCGCTCCCGCGGGCGCGAACTCCACACCCAGGGCTTCACCGAGGCGCCCGAGAAGTGCCCCGAACTCCAGGAAATCGAAGAGCCGGCGGGTCTCGTCCACGTCGGCCGCGGTGACGGCGAGGTCCGCGACCGACACGGGCAGAGCCACATCGCGGCGCAACTCCATGAGTTCGCAGTTGAGGCGGACGGTGCTCCTCGACTCCTCGAGTGACGACCGGAGTTTCGGGGAGTGCTCCTCGAGGTGCGCGTAGATGCCCTCGATGTCGCCGAAGGTGTTGATGAGCCGGGCGGCCGTCTTCTCCCCCACGCCCCGCACGCCCGGAAGATTGTCGGAGGGATCGCCGCGGAGGGCCGCGTACGCCACGTAGTCGGCGGGCTTCACACCCGTGCGTTCCTCGACGGCGGCATCGTCGTAGACGTCGTGGTCGGACATGCCCCGCCGGGGGTAGAGCACCGTCACGTGGGGCAACGCCACCAATTGGAAGGCGTCCCGATCGCCGGTGACGATCGCCACCTCCAGTCCTTGCTCGTCGGCCTGGGAGGCCAGCGTGGCCAGCACGTCGTCCGCCTCGAAACCGGGAGCCTCCACCGTGTGCACACCGATGGTGTGCAGGACCTGCCGCAGGAGCCCCAGTTGCTCCCGGAAGATCTCCGGTGGGGCGGAGCGATTGGCCTTGTAGCTCTCGAGTCGCTCGTTGCGGAAGGTTCCCCCCGGCAGGTCGAACGCCACGGCGACGCGGTCCGGTTGGCGATCTCGCAGGAGGTTGATCAGCATCGAGGTGAAGCCGTACACGGCGTTGGTCACCTGCCCTGAGGCCGTTCGCATCTCCTCGGGGAGCGCATAGAAGGCCCGGTACGCCAGGGAGTGACCGTCGATGAGCAGCAGGTCGGTCACGGGTTCCCGCTCGGGGGGGCAGCGGCAGTCGCCGGGTCCGGCGCGCCGCGGCGTCTCACCGAGTTCTCTCGCCGGGTGATGATGCCACCGACAGCGTGCCCGCCAGGAGGTCGTCGGCCACGGCGCGCATCGGGCGGCGCTGGTTCATGGCGGTCCTCCGCATGAAGGCGAAGGCATCGCCCTCACGGAATCCGTACTTGTCCATCAGCAGACCCTTGGCGCGCTCGACGACCTTGCGGGTCTGGAGTTGCTCGGCGTAGTCGGTGACCACCTCCACCAACGCCTGCGCCTCACCGAAGCGGGCGAGCGCGATCTCGATGGCCGCCACCAACTCGCCGGCGGCGAAGGGCTTCACCAGGTAGGCCAGGACACCCGACTGGGCGGCCTGGGCGACCAACTCCCGCTGGCTGAAGGCGGTGAGGACGAGCACCGCGCACAGCCGCTCGTCGCTGATGGCGCGAGCCACGGCAAGACCGTCGTTGCCCGGCATCTTGATGTCGAGGATGGCCACGTCGGGACGCAGCTCGCGCACCAGTGCCAGGGCCTCGTCACCACGCCCGCTGTCCGCCACCACCTCGTACCCCTCCTCTGTGAGGGTCTCCTTCAGATCCAGGCGGATGATCGCCTCGTCCTCGGCGATGACGATCCGTGTGCGCGATCCGGTCGTTCTGTCAGTCGTCATGGGGCCCTCCGGCTCGAGAGACGGTCCAGCAACTCGTCGAGGCGTTCCTCCAACGCGGCGATTTCCGCCTGCAAGGCGTCGCGGTGGCCCGCCATTGCCTCGGCGTGCCGGGCGGCCGTGCGGAACTCGCGGTCGGCCAGGGGCGTCTCGGACACGAGCGACCGGAGGTGGGCGTCGGCTTCGGAGTCGCTGAAGTGTCCGAGCTGTTCCTCGGCGACCTGCAACTCATGACGGCAACGCGACAGCCGTCGTGACACCTCGGTGATGCGCCGCCGGATCACGGCACCGGGTAGGACGGCAAGAGCCACGGAGGCAGTCTAGGAGTGCGCTCGCCGCCGGTGTCTCAGAACGTTTTCTCCACGAAGCGCTCCAGGTGGCGGAGCGTGCGCACCTCGAACGTGCCGTCGCAGTGGGTGCTGTACTCGCCCATGATCGAGTCGCCGGTGTCCCAGTACGAGCGCGGCTCGGGGTTCAGCCAGAAGACCCGTCGGGCCTTGCGGGTCAGCTCACGCATCACCCACGATCCCGAGGCGTGGTAGTTGTTGCGGGCGTCGCCCAGGATCAGAACCGTGGTCTTCGGGCCGACCGACGGTCCGTAGCGCTCCCAGAACACCCCGAAGGCGTGGCCATAGTCGGAGTGGCCGTCCACCCAGACCACGTCGGCCGAGGTGTTGACGCGGTGAACCGCCTCGGTGATGTCCTCGCTCGTCTCGAAGAGGTTGGTGACCTCGTCCAGACCGTCGATGAACACGAACGAGCGCACCTTGGAGAAGTGGCTGCTGATGGCGTAGACGAGGTGCAGGGTGAAGCGAGCGAACGCCGCCACCGAGCCGCTGATGTCGGCGATGACCATGATCTCCGGCTTCGACGGACGCTTGTAGCGGAAGCGCGGATCGGCCGGTACGCCGCCGTAGCTCAACGACTGCCGGATGGTCCTGCGGAAATCCAGCACGCCCCGGTTGTTGTGACGTCGCCGGCGGGACAACCGTGCCGCCAGCTTGCGAGTGAGCGGGTGGATGGCCCGGCGCAGGGACTCCATCTCCTCGCGGGTGGCGTGCATGAACTCCACGTCCTCCGGCAGGGGCTTGCGCAGCGTCCGAGCCATCGCCTCGGTGCCGCGGTCGGCCACGAGCCGCCGGCGGATCTCGGCCTCCACCTCCTTGCGGAGTTTGTCGATGCGTGACTCCATCTCGTCGCGCTCCAGGCGCTCCTCCAGCGGCGTAAGGGGACGTCCCGCCTCCTCCCGGATCTCCTCGAGGAGGCGCTCGAGGAGGTCGTCCAGCCCGAGGTTGCGCAGCGTCCGGTAGAGGTAGTACGTGCCGCCCACGGGCCGGCCCGGCTCCATGCCGGCGTAGCGCTGCACCGCTCGCCAGGCCACCGCCCGCAGTTGCGACTGATCCCCCCGCAACAGAGCCGCAAGCAGGAGCCGGGCGAGATCGTCGTCGCTGAGCGGCTCGCCGCCACCGCGCCCGCCGCTGCGGGGATCCAGTAACTCCGCCGGATCAACGTCGTCGGCCCAGGTGTCGCCGTCGGGTTCGTACTCCGCGCCGCGCAGCGAGAAGTACACCTCGAAGACCGTCTCAAAGGCCCGCCAGTGGGCGTGGTGCTTCACCAGGGTGGCAGCGAGGGCGAACTTGAACGCCTCGCGGTCGTCGAGGGGAACGTGCCGCACCGCCTCCATGGCATCGAGATGCTCCGTGAGGCTCACGGGCAGACCCGAGCGGCGCAACTCGGCGATGAAACCGCCGAGCAGCCCCAGCAGAGGAGAGTTCGACGCCCCGCCGCCACCGGTGGTGGCCGGGGGTGACGGCACGCTCACGGCCGCCCCGTCGCGGCGATCGGTGGCACCGTCGGTACGGGGATGCGCCTCAGCGAGGCGGACCGGGGCGCCGGGCCTCGCCGGTGGCGAACTCCTTGAGGGCCTTCTCGATGTCGCTGCGGTACTTGAGCAGCGTGTGCACGGTCTCGGCCGCTGTGTCGGCGTCGACGTGCTCGGAGCCCAGCAGGACGAGCGTCCGAGCCCAGTCCAGGGTCTCGGAGACCGACGGGGCCTTCTTCAACTCCATCTGCCGGATCGATCGGACGACGCGGGCCACCTCGTCCGCCAGGCTCTCGGTGATGTCCGGCACCTTGGTCAGCACAATCTCGCGTTCGCGGTCCACGTCCGGATAGTCGATGTAGAGGTAGAGGCAACGCCGCTTCAGCGCCTCGGAGAGCTCGCGAGTGTTGTTCGAGGTGAGGAACACCAGGGGGATCTGCACTGCCTCGATGGTCCCGAGTTCCGGGATCGACACCTGGTAGTCGCTCAGGATCTCCAGCAGCAGAGCTTCGGTCTCGACCTCCACGCGATCCACCTCGTCGATCAGCAGCACGACGGGGTCAGTGGACCGGATTGCCTCGAGCAGGGGTCGCGTGAGTAGGAACTCCTCGGAGAAGATGTCATCGGACACCTCATCCCACGTCTGGGACTCCGCCTGGATGCGCAGCAACTGCTTCTTGTAGTTCCACTCGTACAGCGCCTTGGACTCGTCGATGCCCTCGTAGCACTGCAGGCGGATGAGCCGGGCGCCGCACATCTCCGCCACGCTCTTGGCCAGCTGCGTCTTGCCCGTGCCTGCGGGGCCCTCCACCAGAACCGGCTTGGCCAGCCGATCGGCGAGGTAGACCACCCCGGCGATGCCCTCGTCGGCGAGGTAGTGAACGCCGTCGAGGGCCTCACGCACGGCGCTGACGCTGGCGAAGCGATGAGTCATGAGGTGCCAGGCTACGGGGCGCCGGAGCGAGCCCGGCAGCGGGCAGCCTCAGCCGTTCCGCCTGCAGATCGATAGCCTCGCCGTCGTGTGGATGCGGATCCCACCCCGACCCGTAGGATCATCCCGACCTCCATGTCGTTGACTTCTCATCGCCTCGTCCGGGTTATCGCATGGCCGACAAGCAGATCATCGTGATCGCCGGGCCCAATGGTGCCGGCAAGACCACGTTCGCCATGCGATACCTGCGAAACGACGCATGGGGTCTGCGGTTCGTCAACGCCGACCTCATCGCCGGGGGGTTGTCGCCGCTCGACTGGGGAGCCGGCGTTGAGGTGGCGGCGGGTCGCCTGATGATCGCCGAGATCGACCGTCTGGCCGCAGCGGGTCGCAGCTTCGCGTTCGAGACGACGTTGTCGGGCCGTGGCCACCTCAGGCGCATCGACCGATGGCGGTGCGACGGCTTCCGGGTAATGCTCGTGTTCCTGTCGCTTGGCAGTGCCGACGAGGCCGTTCGCCGCGTTGACGAGCGCGCGCGGCAGGGCGGTCATCGGGTGCCCGAGGATGTCATTCGCAGGCGCTTCGACGCCGGCTTGCGGAACCTGCGTCATCACTACGCCGCTAGAGTCGATGAGTGGAGGCTGTACGACAACTCTGGCCCGGTGCCGGTGTTGCTTGAGCAGGGCGAGAACCATGGCTAAGCGGGAACAGGCCGACTCTGCTCGCACCGCCGCCGAACGCGGGGGTGGCCCGGGTGGCGGAGCGCTTGTGACCGAGGGTTCTGATGCCGTGGATGCCCCTCGGGTATTGCGCGGTGAGGAGTTCAGCGACGCGGTGATGCGTTCGTTGATCCTGGCGGCCAAGGATGCGCACTTCGTGGCCTATCAGACCGGCACGGGTGTGGTCACACTGCGCAACGGCGCGGTAGCGGTCGTGGCTCCCGACCCCGCCATGTACAAGGACCTCATTCCACCCGCATACCAGGAGAGTCGTCAGCCCTAGAAGGCTGCTGAGTAATGCGCCAGGACCCCTAACCCGTCATTCCGGCGAAGGCCGGAATCCAGGATCCGGCGGTTCCACCGGTGCCTGCCATCCGTTACTCAGCACACTTCTAGGATCTGCCGCGCCGCGCGGCGAATAGTCGGAACTTAGAAGTGAAGGACGACTACCGGCAGCGTGCAGCCTCAGCCGCTCCTCCGGCGCCACAGATGGCGGCGCAGAGGAAGGATCAGGGCCCTGGCGGCGGGCTGCCCGCAGAGATTGGCCAGCATCAGGTACAGGGCGCCGGTCACGACCAGGCAGATGGGGGCCGACAGCAGGTAGGGCACGCCCGCGAGGGCTCGTACCAGCAGGACGCCCGCCACCGCGGCCGCAGCGGCGCCGGGCAGCAGCCGCCACGCGAGGCGGCCGAACGGTGGACGCAGCCCCAGTGTGCGGTTGACCCGCTTGCGCAGGAGTCCCAGTTCCAACCAGGCGGCCACCGAGGCGGCCAGTGCCAGACCGACCGCACCCAGCCGACGGATGTCACCCGTCTGGCGAATATCGTCGCCGAGGAGCCAGAAGGCCGGCAGCCCGCCGAGGCGCCGGACTTCGCCGTCGATCACGCCCACGCGGTCGAGCTGGATCATGAGCACCAAACCGCCGAGGGCCGCGAAGACCAGCCGCCCGGCGGCGATCCGTGCAGGGCCCTTCACGTCGCCGGCGGCGTAGCACGTGTTCTGCAGCAGGCGGGAGAGCCCGGCCGCCACGATGCCCAGGCTGTAAGCGGCCAGGACCAGCCAGACCACGTAGGTGTCGTCGGCGGTGAAGGCCACGCGCTGGTACAGAGCGCCCACGATGAGGCGCCCGAGCACCACGAAGGCAACCAGTGCATAGACCAGGAACAGCAGCACCCGGGCCGCGGCGACGACGAGGCGCTCGTGCATCCGCTCGACGCTGTCCCGCTCGCGTGCCAGCTCGGGGAGATCGGCGGCGGCCACCGACACGGCGAAGACGCTGATGGGCATCAGGTACAGCACCTGGGCGCGGTCCAGGTAGGCGATGGCGCCCGTGGCCAGCAGCGACGCCAGGATCACGTCCACGTAGCTCGAGAGCGTCACGACCCCGCGCCCGGCCACCGCCGGTCCGAACCGGCGCGCCACCTCGCCCACGCCGCGCACGCGCATCCGCAGGCTGATCCGCAACCGCGGTACCAGCGACACGACGGCGGGAACCTGGACGGCGAACTGCAGAGCACCACCGACCAGCACACCCCAGGCCGCCGCCTCGGCAATGCCGGTCTCGGCAGCGCCGGCGATGCCGGCCGCGGCGACGGCGGCGATGATGGCAACGTTCCAGAGCACCGGCGCCACGTAGGACAGGAAGAACCGGCGGTGCGCGTTGAGCACACCGAGACACCACGCGGCCAGGACGATCAGACCGATCCCGCCGGCCATGATGCGGATGAGGACGACGGTGAGTTCGTGACGGGTGCCGGCGAATCCGGGCGCCACGAGCCAGGTGAGCGGCTCTGCCAGAACGATTGCGAGCAGCACCAGCCCACCCGTGAGGACGGCCAGCAGCCCGGCGACCGCTCCGGCGAGGCGGCCGGCCCGCTCCTCGTCGCCCTCCTCCAGCACCTGCGCGTACACGGGTATGAACGACGCCGACAGCGCCCCCTCCCCCAGGAGGTTCTGCAGCAGCTTGGGGATCCGCAGAGCGGCACCGAAGGCGTCGGCGGAGGCCCGCGTCCCGAGGAACGCTCCGAGGAGCACCTCGCGGGCCACACCCGACAGGCGCGACAGCGCCACGCCCGCGCCGACGACGGCGGCGCTCCGCCCGCTGCGCCGACGACGCGCGCTGAAATCGCCGGGTCCCGGCGCCCCGTCGCCCGCGAACGACCGCCGGTAGAATCCGCGCACGGCAAGCAGCGTAATCAGCGCTGTTCCGGGGACATGGGAGGCACACCGTGGAGGGATCCGGGACGGGCGCAGCCGCCAACGGCGACGCGCAGTCCAGACGGGAGGCGATGACGGAACTCGGCCGGCGCGCCAAGGCCGTGGCGCCGGTGCTCGCCGCCACGCCGACGGATGTCAAGAACGAGGCACTCCGCGCCGCGGCGGCGGAGTTGACCGCCGGCAGCGACGAACTGCTGGCGGCCAACGAGGGTGACCTTGCCGCGGCAAAGGAGGCCGGCCTCTCGTCGACGTTGCTCGACCGCCTGCGCCTCACCCCGGCGCGCATCTCCGGCATGGCCGGCGGCCTGCGCCAGGTGGCAGAATTGCCCGACCCCGTGGGCGTGGTCACCTCCAGCGACGTACGCCCCAACGGCCTGCGCATCCAGCAGGTGCGGGTGCCTCTCGGCGTCGTCGCGATCGTGTACGAGAGCCGGCCCAACGTCACGAGCGACGCCGCGGGCCTGTGCCTGAAATCCGGCAATGTGGCCTTCCTACGCGGCTCCTCGATGGCCATCCGCTCCAACCTGGTCATCTCCGAGGCCCTGCGCCGCGCCTACGTCGCCCAGAGCCTGCCTGCGGACGCCCTGGTCCTCGTGACCGACACCAGCCGGGAGGCCGCAGTGGAGTTCATGCGCCTCACCGGCTACGTGGACTGCCTGATCCCCCGCGGCGGGCCCGCTCTCATCCGCTCGATCCTGGAGAACGCCACCGTGCCGTTCATCATGGACGGCGACGGCAACTGCCACGTGTTCGTCGACAGCACCGCCGACCTGGACATGGCCGAGGCGATCGTGGTGAACGGCAAGACCCAGCGCCCCTCGGTGTGCAACGCCACGGAGTCGCTGGTCGTGCATGGGGCGGTGGCGGCGGACTTCCTGCCGCGACTGGTTCGGGCGATGCCCACCGTGGAGATGGTCGGCGATGACGCCTCCCGAGCCATCGCGCCCGGCATCGAACCGGCGAGCGAGGCCGACTACGCGACCGAGTTCCTGGACTACAAGCTGTCGGTGCGCGTCGTGAACTCACTCGATGAGGCGATCGACCACGTCAACCACTACGGCACGGGGCACTCGGAGGTGATCGTGACCGCCGATGAGGCGGCCGCCGAGCGGTTCTGCGCCGAGGTCGACGCCGCCGCCGTGCTGGTGAACGCCTCGAGCCGGTTCGTCGACGGCGAGGAGATGGGCTACGGCGCCGAGATCGGCATCAGTACCCAGAAGCTGCACGTCCGTGGACCCATGGGCCTCGTGCACCTCACCGCCATCAAGAACGTCATCCGCGGCGAGGGCCAGATCCGCAGCTAGCCAGCCGCAGAGGCAGCGGCGGCCGGAGCGAGGTCCTCGGCCACCAGAACCACGGCCAGCCGGGTGGCTGCGGCCAGCAACTCGCCGCGTTCGTTGGCCGTGTACAACTCCACGGAGGCGTCGGCTCCGGGCGCAGTGCGGCAACGCACGACCAACGCGTCGCCGACCTCGCACGTCACACGCTCGACGGCGCCGGCTCGGGTGCGGTCCAGGGCGATGGCCACACGCAGGATCCCCGCCAGCAGCCGCACCCGCCGGCGATCGACGGCGTCCAGCGCAGCGAACTCGGGGTGGTTCGTCTTCGGCAGCGCCTTGCGCTGGTAGCGCGCCACCAGGGCGATCAACTCCACTTCACGCTCGGTGAACCCGAGCAGACGGTCGCTGCTGCGGATGACGTAGTAGCTGTGCTTATGGTGCGCGCCGCGCGAGATGAAGCGTCCCACGTTGTGCAGCATCCCGGCGGCCTCGAGCAGATCCCTCTCGTAGAGGCCGAGCCCGTAGTCCCCCGCCAGCGCGTCGAAGAGTTGCAGCGCAAGATCGGTGACCTGTTGGACGTGTGGCCGTTCCTCCTCGTAGTCCTCGGCGATGCGCAGCACCGACTCGCGCCGGATGTCACTGAGATGCCAGAAGGCGTCGCCACCTCCGCCGGCGTGCACGCGGTCCAGCAGCACGCCCTCGCGCAGGGCGTAGCCCGACACTGTGAGCGACGGCACCTTGAAGCACTCGAACACTCCCTCCAGCAGGAGGGTGCCGGCCACGATCACATCGGCCCGCCGGTCGTCCAGACCACCAATGGATCGGCGCGCCTCGGGCGTCGGCGCCGAGAGCACGGCATCGGCGACCTCGGCCAGTTCGGAGCGGCTGAAAGAGACGTTGTTGACCCAGCGATCCCCGGGGCCACCGCGCCGGTGCTCGGCCATCTGGGCGATGGTGGCGATCGTCCCGGAACTGCCCACGGCCAGTTCGTAGCCGAACGGCAACAGGTCGTGGCCCACCGGGGCCAGGAACGAGCGCACGTAAGCGCGGCAGTGCCGCACGGCGGCCGCATCGGCCACCCCGCCCGGGAAGAAGCGTTCCGTGAGGCGGACGTGGCCGAGCTTCACGCTGCGCACCCCCAGCGGCTTGTCCCCCCAACCGATGAGCAGTTCGGTGCTGCCGCCGCCGATGTCAATCAGGAGGATGCGCCGGTCGAACACCGACAGGGCCTGCACCACACCGAGGTGGATCAGGCGCGCCTCCTCGGTTCCCGACACGACCTCGACGTCGATCCCGGCCTCTGCGACGGCACGATCGAGGAACTCCCGGCGGTTCTCGGCCTCGCGGACGGCGCTCGTCGCCACGGCCCGCACGGTGGCCCCGTAGGAGGCGGCGGTCTTGACGAGCCCCCGCAGCGCACTGATTCCCCGATCGATGGCCTCGGCGGTCAACAGGCGCATGTCACCCGATCCGGAGCCCAGACGTACGACCTCCTTGTCCCGGCAGAGGATCTCGAGGCCGCCGCTGGGGCTGACCCGCGCAACCACCAGGTGGAAGGAGTTGGTACCTACATCGATCGCGGCATGGACCTCGCCCGCCGCACCATTCACCACGTGACCGAAGCTACCGGCGGGCGCTAGCCGTCACTGCCCGCGTGGCTCAGCAGCCGTAGGCGAAGTGCGTTCAGGATGCCGATGGTTGTGAACTGGCGCGTTCGTTCCCGGTCGAACGGGAACACCTGCCGGTGCGCCACGATTTCGCCGTCGATCGACGTGGCCATCCAGACCGTGCCCGGCTCCTCGCCATCGGCAGCCGCGGGACCTGCCACGCCGGTCACGGCCAGCGAGCAGTCGGCTCCCAGTTGCTCACACACGCCCGCCGCCATCGCCCGCACGGCCTGCTCCGACACGACGGGACCAGGCGGCACACCAAGCAGGCGCCGCTTGGTCTCCGCGGCGTAGGTCACGAGCGAGCCGAGAAACACGTCGCTCGCACCGGGCACGGCGACGAGGCGGGATGCGATCATCCCGCCCGTGAGCGATTCCGCGGTCGCCAGCGTGCGACCGGACCGCCGGCACAGGTCCAGCACCACCGACTCCATCGTCTCGTCGTCGGTCCCGAACACGACGCGGTCGCCGATGGCGGCGCGCACCACCGCCTCCTCTTCATCCAGGATCGCCGCCGCCTCCGCCTCTGTGGCGGCCTTGGCGGTCAGCCGCACCTTGAGTCCCTCCATCCCGGAGGCCAGGAACGCCAGCGTGGCACTTCCGGAAGTGTCGAGGCGGTCAAGGACTCCGCTGAGCTGCTCGGCAAGCCCCCCCTCGGATTCGCCCCACGTGCGCAGCGTCCGGCTCTGGATCACCGAGGAGACACCTGCCCGGCGCTGCATATCGCCGGAGATCCACTCGGTCATCATCTCCTTCATCTCCCACGGCACGCCGGGCACGGCGTAGACGACCGTGTCCCCCACCGGGCAGACCAGGCCGGGTGCGGTGCCCGGCATGACCGGCACGAAGCCGGCTCCCTCGGGCAGGTCCGCCTGGCGCAGGTTGTTAGATGGCATCGGACGCCCCCGGCTCCAGAACTTCTGCTGGATGCGGTCGACGAGTTCGGGGTCCCGCCGGAGTTCGGTACCCATGACCGCAGCCAGAGCGTCGCGGGTGATGTCGTCGTGGGTCGGACCCAGGCCGCCGCAGACCACCACGAAGTCGCTGCGCGCCACGGCAGTCTCCAGCACGGCTCGGATCCGCTCGAGATTGTCCCCGACCTTGATCTGGTAGTACGAGTCGATACCCAGTCCGGCGAGGTGTTCACCGATCCAGGAAGAGTTGGTGTCGACCACCTGCCCGAGCAGCAACTCGGTGCCGACAGCAACGACCTCACACCTCATGTCGCTCCTCCGCCGGGCGTCGCGCCCCGCCGGCTGCTCCACTCGAACTGGTCGAACGGCGGCCGTCGAGAAGGTAGAGCAGACCGGTGATCAACGTGGCGGCGACCGCCACCCACCAGACGGCCACGATCATCCCTTCACGCACCGGCGAACCCTCGGCCGCCAGCGGCGGGACGAGGCTGATGATCACCGCGAGGCCCTGCAGGATGACCTTCCACTTGGCCGAGCGACGCGCCGGGACGGCGAGACCTCGGCGGGCGAAGTGCACACGGAACCCGCTCATCCACACCTCACGGGCGGCGATCAACCCAACCGGGATCCAGCTCACCCTGCCGATGGCCCCAAGGCACGCCATCGCGCCGAGGACCACGACTTTGTCGGCCAGCGGGTCGAGAAAGGCGCCGGAGCGTGTGACCGTGCCGGTGCTGCGTGCCAGGCGTCCGTCGTAGGCATCGGATACGGCGAACACCGCAGCGGTCGCCACGGCCGCCCACGACGCCCCGCCATCGTCACTGGCGCGCAGGATCAGCCAGAAGAACACGGGGGAGGCGCCGATGCGCGCCAGCGTGATGAGGTTCGCCGGAGTTGCGAGCCCGAGGCCGATGTCCGGCGACGAAGCCGTCACAACACCTCCCCGGCACAGGCCCCGATCGCCCCAACCGGCGCTGCGGCCAGGTCGACGCCGCCGGCTCCGGTGATCTCGACGTCGAAGAACCGACCCACCGCCAGGTCACGCGGCACTTCCACGAGGCCGTCGATCTCCGGGGCCTCGCGATGGCTCCGCGCCCATCCCTGCTCGTCCACCAGCACGGTGGTGCGGCTACCCACCAGGGCGCCGCGCCGCCGCTCGGTGATCCCGTCGGCGAGTTCGCGGAGTTCGGCGACCCGCTCGGCGACCAGCGGCCCGGGGACCTGCGCGTCCAGGCCGGCGGAGAATGTTCCATCCTCGGCGGAATAGGCGAAGACCCCCACCCAGTCCAGTTCCGCCTCTGCGACGAAGGCCAACAACTCGTCGTGATCCTCCTCGGTCTCGCCGGGGTAGCCCACGATGAAGTTGGAACGGAAGGCCGCGTGCGGTGCCTCCCGGCGGATCTCGACGATGCGTGTCAGGAAGCGTTCACCGTCACCCCAACGCCGCATCCGGCGCAGCAGTGGGCGGGAGGCGTGCTGCAGGGAGAGGTCGAAGTACGCCACATCCGTAGCGAGGATCGCTTCGATCAGCTCCTCGGTCAGATCGGAGGGGTACAGGTAGAGCAACCTCACCCACGGCACGAGCCGGCGCGCCGCCTCCACGAGCGGGACGAGCCCGCGTTCGCCGCGACCCCCGTCGCGGCCGTAGGACGCCAGATCCTGCGCTACCAACACGACCTCGGACACGCCCAGTACCTCGATCTCGGCGAGGATCGCCTCGGCCGTGCGCGAGCGCTGCTGCCCTCGGAAACTGGGGATGGCGCAGTAGCCGCATTTCCGGTCGCAACCCTCGGCGATCTTCACGTAGGCCCACGGGGCCTGCGCCGGTGGGCGTGGCAGGTTCAACAGATCCATGCGAGGCACCGCAGGTCCGGCGGATTCCACCTTGAAGCGGCGGCCGGCACGCCGGGTTGACCCCAGAGTGATTGGCTCGCCGAAGCCCGCGACGGCGTCGATCGTGGGACGCTCCTGCTGCAATTGAGCCCCGGCGCGCTCCGCCAGGCAGCCCGTCACGACGAGTTGGGATCCGGAGCGACGTCGCGCCGCCAGGCTGTCGATGACCTCCAGGGACTCGCGCCTGGCATCGGCGATGAAGGCGCAGGTGTTCACGACGACCAGGTCGGCCTCGCCGGCATCGCGGGCCGGGCTGTAGCCGTCCGCGGCGAGCTGCCCGGCGATCTTGTCGGAGTCGACCTGGTTCTTCGGACACCCGAGTGTCTCCAGCCAGTACCGCCTCCCCACGACTTCAGAGCGTACCGCTGGTGCGCGCGCCACAGATGATGGCGACCCCGCGCGCCCGAACCGCTCGACTTGCTGCGGCGGAGCTCCAGTGCATCGAGCGGCGCTCGCGACCATGCCCTCGCCGCAGTTCCCCGGTAGCCTGAAGGATGCGGAGCCGCTCAGGAGGCGGCGTCGCGCCGGACCGACCGGGGGGACGCTTCGATGGCCGAATGGTGGGATGCGCTGGCTGGCGATCTGCAGGTCTTCTACCTGATCGGCATCATCGCGGGCGCCTTCCTGATGCTGCAACTCGTGTTGATGACCGTTGGCATCGGTCTGGATTTCGACTTCGATTTCGAGAGCAGCGATGGCGACGTGGGTTTCCTATCGCTGCGCAGTCTCACCGCCTTCTTCTTCGCCTTCGGCTGGACGGGCGTGCTCATGAAGCAGGGCGAGAACTCCACTCTGGTGTCGGTGATCGTGGCGCTCGTCGTGGGCTTCGCCGTGTTCTTCGTCGTGGTTCTGATCTGGCGGCGGTTCGCCATGATGAACGAGAGCGGCTCCCTCGACTACCGCAGCGCCGTGGGCGTCAACGGCACCGTCTACCTTCCGATCTCGGCCAACCGCGCCAAGGCGGGGAAGGTGGAGGTGATGGTGCAGGGGCGCATGAGGGTGATCGACGCCTTCACGACCGCCGGCGAGGACCTGCCCGCAAAGACCCGCGTGAAGGTGAGCGACGTGGTGGACCCCACCACCATCCTCGTCGAGCCGCTCATCTGACACCTTCTAACCGAAACTCTCCGAGTCCCCTCCGAAAGGACCCCCCATGGCAATCATTGCCCTAGTCGTCGGCCTCGTCGCCATCCTCCTGATCGCCCTGCTGTGGGTGGCGTCCCGCTACAAGCGCTGCCCGTCGGATCGCATCCTCGTCATCTACGGCCGCGTCGGCGGCGCCGGCGCTTCGGCACGCTGCCTGCATGGCGGCGGCGCCCTGGTGTGGCCCGTCATCCAGGGCTACGCCTTCCTGGATCTCACGCCCATTTCCATCGATATCAAGCTGCAGGGCGCGCTGTCGCAGCAGAACATCAGGGTCAACACACCGGCCACCTTCACCGTCGGCGTCTCCACCGAGCCCGGCGTGATGCAGAACGCCGCCGAGCGGATGCTGGGCATGAGCGGGTCGGAGGTGGAGAACCTGGCCCGCGACATCATCTTCGGGCAGATGCGCGTGGTCATCGCCACCATGCCCATCGAGGAGATCAACACCGACCGCGAGAAGCTCATCACCAACATCACCGAGTCGCTGGAGACCGAGTTGCGCAAGGTCGGTCTGCGGCTCATCAACGTCAACATCCAGGACATCACCGACGAGTCGGGATACATCGACGCCCTGGGCCGGGAGGCCGCGGCGCGGGCCATCAACGAGGCCAAGATCAAGGTCTCCCAGCAGGAGCGCGACGGTGATATCGGCGCCGCCGAGGCGCAGCGGGAGCGCCGCATCAAGGTGGCGTCGGCCAACGCCACAGCCACCGAGGGCGAGAACACGGCCAAGGTCACCGTGGCCCGCTCCGACAGCGAACGGCGGCAGATGGAGGCCGAGGCCGAACGTTTGGCCAACGCAGCCGAGCGGGTCACCCAGGCGCGCGTCGAGGAGGAGTCCTTCGCCGCCGAAGCCTCCGCAGAGGTCGCCCGCGCCGAGCGCGATAAGGCCTCCCAGCACGCCGACATCGTCGTGCCCGCCGAGGTGGAGCGCGAGCGGGTGCGCACCCTGGCCGAGGCCGAGGCCGACCGTATCCGGTTCGTCCAGGGCGGCGAGGCCGACGGGCAGCGCCTCCGCATGGAGGCCGAGGCAATGGGCATCCTGGCCCTGCTGACCCGCCGGGCCCAGGGCCTTGGCGAGTTGGTGGACCGCACCGGCGGCGAGGCGCAACTGGCCGCCCTGATGCTCATCGCCGAGCAACTCCCCGCGCTGGTGGCCGAGCAGGTCAAGGCGATCTCCAACCTGAAGATCGACTCGGTGACGGTGTGGGACTCGGGCGGCGGCAACGGAGGCAACGGCGGGAGCAGCACCGCCAACTTCCTGTCGAGCCTGATCGGCTCGCTGCCCCCGCTGCAGGACCTGGCCGCCCAGGTGGGCGTGAAGCTACCCACCTTCCTCGGCGAGCTGGACGGTGCTCCGACGCCGGAGAAGCTGCGGCAACTCGCAGAGGCGATGGAGGAGACCGACGCCGGCGAGGCTGCCGAGGGCTCCTAGGACTGAACCGGAGCGCGACGCGCGGGTGACCGGTGGCTAGAAGATGAGGATGACAGGCAACACCACGGCGTAGCCGACCAGCAACAGCGCTCCCTCCCACCGTTCCAGCCGTCGCGCCCGCCGGTTGGTAGCCAGGAACAGCGTGGCCAGCAGCGTCAGCCCCAGCATGGCGAAGCCGGCGATCCAGGGCACGCCGTCACCGCCGAGGCCGCCAGGCCGGATCAGCACCACGATCCCGCCGATGGCAAGGCTGTTGAAGATGTTGCTGCCCAGCAAGTTGCCGAGCGTGAGCAGCGGCTGGCGCTGCCGGATGCCTGCGATGGCCGTGGCAAGTTCGGGTAGCGACGTGCCGATCGCCACGAGGCTGAGTCCGACGGCCCCCGTAGCCAGCCCCACGCGCTCGGCGATGCCCGTGAACCCGTCCACCGTCACCTGCGCGCCCGCGACGATCGCGACGAGCCCCAGCAGGATCCGCCAGAACTCCCCCCGGCTGCGGGGTAGGGCGCGCCGCACGAACGCATCGATCCGGCGGTCGAGAGCGCCGACGGTCGGCTCCGCCGCGCCATCGCGGGGCGCCTGCCCATCGCCGGATTCTCCGGGATCGGCGGAGGTGGCAGGATCGCGCAGCAACCACCACGTGGCCACGACCATCGCTGCCAGCAGGACACCTCCCTCCCAGCGCTCGAGGACACCGCCGCCGCTGAGCAGCAGACCGCAGAACAGCCCCACTGCGGCCACGGTGGCCGGCACACGCCACCACGCCGACCGATCGGCCGCGATGGGCGCCGCCACAGCCGCGACTCCCAGAACCAGACCCATGTTGGCGGCGTTCGAACCCACGATGCCACCGAGCCCCAGAGAGGAGTCGCCCCCGATCGCCGCCGTGATCCCGACGACCAGTTCCGGCAGGCTCGTGCCGAACCCGAGGATCACGGCGCCCACGACCACGGGAGACATGCCCCGCCGACCCGCGAAACGCGACCCACCGGCGACCAACCAGTTCGACCCGACAAGCAGCAGCACCAGTCCGACGAGAGCCAGCACGACGTCGATTGTCATTGGTCCCCACTTCCTCTCGCCAAGCGGAGGGACCCTAACGGACCCGCCCGCGGTGGCCCGCTACGGCGCGAGCAACACCATGTCGTCGCGGTGGATCAACTCCTCGGGGGTTCCCGCCTCATGCTCGTGCGAGCGGCGACCGATCACGGCGTCGAGACGAGCCGAGGGCAAGCGCACGAGACCCTTGGCGAAGACCTCCCCGTCGGGCCCTTCCACCTCCACGGCGTCGCCGGCGACGAACTCCCCGCTGACTGAGCGCACACCCACCGCCAGCAGGGACTTGCCGCGGTCCACGAGCGCGCGACGCGCCCCCTCGTCCACAGTGAGCGTGCCGACGGATCGGAGCGCGAAAGCGATCCACAGCTTGCGGGCGCCCAGCCGCTGGGTGCGCGGGCGAGCCAGGGTTCCCACGTTCTCCCCGGCGACAGCACCGCGCAGAACCCCGGGCCGACTTGAGGACGCGATGACGGTGGGCACCCCCGCCCAACTGGCGATCTTCGCAGCCGAGAGCTTCGAGGCCATGCCGCCGCGGGCATCCGCGTTGCCGACGCCGCCTGCGGCGGCCTCGAGTTCCTGGTCGATCTCACGGATCTCGGCGATGAGCGACGCCTCCGCGGAGATGCGCGGGTCGGCGGTGTGCAGCCCCTCGGTGTCGGTGAGAATCACCAGCAGGTCCGCTCGGACCAGTTGTGCCACGAGGGCCGCTATTCGATCGTTGTCGCCGAACTGGATTTCGTCGTCGGCAACGGCGTCGTTCTCGTTGATGACCGGCACAACGCCCAGCGACAGCAGACGCTGCAGCGTGTCGCGGACCCGCAGGTAGCGGTTCCGTTCGAAGAAATCCAGCGGCGTCAGGAGGATCTGTCCCGCCACGATGCCGACCGCAGCAAAGGCCTCGTTGTAGATCGCCATGAGGTGGCCCTGACCCACCGCCGAGGCGGCCTGCAGGGCCACCGGGTCAGTAGGGCGCGTCTCGAAGCCCAGCAGCCAGCGGCCGGCGGTGATGGCCGCCGAGGTGACCAGCAGAACCTGATGCCCGTCGGCTCGCAACTCGGCCAGCAGCCCGCAGAGTCGCTCGATCTCCGTGGTGTCGACGTGCCCCGAGTCGTCGGTGAGCGACGACGTGCCGATCTTGACGACGACGATCATGCGCCCCTGCTTCCCGATGGCGACCGGCGCGACACCGAACCGACCGCTTCGTCGGGTTCGTACTCGAAGCTCGTCGCGCCGATGTGCACTTCGTCCCCGGAGCGCGCCCCGGCGCGCGCCAGTTCCCGGTCCACGCCGAGCGCCCGCAGGCGCTCGGCCACGTAGTCCTGCGCCTGCGGATCGGTGAGGTCCGAGAGAGCCACCGCGCGGGCGGCCGGACGCCCGAACACCCGCCAGGATGCGCCCTCGCGCCGCACCGACACGGCGTCGGCCCCCCTGCCGGCAGCCGGACGGTGCACCACCGGCTCGGGATCAGTCACAGGCTGTATCTCGTCCCCGCGGGCCTCGCGCACGAGTTCCGCGAGACGACCCGAGAGCCGGCCGATGTCTGCGCCGGTCACCGCGGAGACCACCAGATCCGCCTCCGGCAGGCTGCAGGTGGCCACATCGGCCTTCGACCCGACGACGAGTCGCCGGCGCTGGAGCAGATCGGGCCGGTAAGCGCCGAGTTCGTTGATCAGGATGCGTAGCTGTTCGGTGGGCGCCGCTGCGGCGCCGGGCCCGAGATCGATCAGCAGGACCAGGACACGGGCGCGCTCGATGTGGCGCAGGAAGCGGTGGCCGAGACCGCGGCCGTCGCTCGCCCCCTCGATGAGGCCCGGCACGTCGGCTACCACGAACTCCTCGCCGTCATCGGTCACCACGACGCCCAGATTCGGCACGAGGGTGGTGAAGGGGTAGTCGGCGATCTTCGGCCGGGCGGCCGAGAGACGGGAGATGAGCGTGCTTTTGCCCACATTGGGCAGCCCCACGAGCGCAACGTCGGCCAGCAGCTTCAGCTCGAGCCGCAGCCAGCGCTCCTCGGTTGCTTCGCCCTGTTCGGCGAAACGCGGTGCCCGCCGCCTGTTGGAGAGGAACCGGGCGTTCCCCCGACCCCCCGCTCCACCCGGCGCCGCCAGCCACCGCTCGCCGTGGGACGCGAGATCGATGAGGCGCTCTCCGTCCCCTGAGAGCACGACCGTGCCCTCGGGCACTCTCACCAGCAGGTCGGTTCCGGAGGCACCGTGACGGCCCTTGCCCGACCCGTGCGTGCCGGCGGTGGCGCGACGGTGGGGATGGTCACGGAACGCCAGCAGAGACGCCATGTTGCGATCGGCCACGAGCCAGACATCGCCCCCTCGGCCGCCGTCGCCCCCGTCAGGGCCACCGCGGTCCACGTGCGCCTCCCGGCGGAAGGACACGCACCCCGCCCCTCCGTCACCGCCGCGTACGCAGAGCGAGCACTCGTCAACGAACTCCGACACGGGTCAAGGATACGGCGGCGCCCCCGACGGGGCGGTGGAGCCCGCCCGTCAGGCGATCGTCAGTCGGTGAGAATGTCCACCAGCCGCCGACGACCGCGGGATCCGAACGACACGCGACCGTCCGCCGTGGCAAACAGGGTGTCGTCACCGCCGCGGCCGACGTTGTGGCCGGGATGGAACTTGGTGCCGCGCTGGCGCACGATGATCGAACCCGCTGTCACCCAGGTTCCGTCGTAAACCTTCACGCCGAGCCGCTTGGCGTGAGAATCTCTGCCGTTGCGGGTCGAGCCCCCGCCCTTGGTCTTGGACATGACTAAGCCATCCCGATCTCGGTTATCTCGACCAGCGAGTGCCGCTGGCGGTGCCCCCAGCGCCGTCGCTGGTTGGTCTTGGACTTGTAGGTGAATCCCCTGATCTTGGGACCCTTGGTCTCGTCGATGATCCGGCCCTTGACCGCGACCGCCACCAACTCCGCCGGCGTGGCGAGCACCCGGTCGCCCTCCACGTACAGCACGGGGCGCAACTCCACGACCGAGCCGGTCTCGCCGAGCAACTCGGTGGTGATGACCTCACCCTTGCTGACGCGGTACTGCTTGCCACCGGTCGCCACAACTGCATACATAGCCTCTACACGCTATCGCCGCGCTCGGAGCCCCCCAACAGTGACTCGTCGAGTTCGAGTCCCCAGCCACTGCAGGTGTCGCACTTCCTGGACAGGGACTCGAGCAGCCCCTCACCGATCCGCTTCCGGCTCATCTCCACCAACCCCAGGTTGGAGATGTCGCTCACCCGTGTGTGGGTCTTGCTCTGGGCCAGGGCATCGCGGAGGGCGTTCATGACTTTCTGGCGGTTGGCCTTGCTCTCCATGTCGACGAAGTCGACCACGATGATCCCGCCGATGTCCCGCAGACGCAGCTGGCGGGGGATCTCGACGGCTGCCTCCAGGTTGTTCTCGAGAATGGTCTGCTCGAGACTCACCGACCCCACGTTGCGGCCGGTGTTCACGTCGATGACGGTCATCGCCTCGGTGTGTTCGATCACGAGAGAGCCCCCGGAGGGAAGCCAGACGGAGCGGTCCACGGCTTTGCGGAGCTGGCTGTACACGTGAAAGCGCTCGAACAGGTCGAGGTTCTCGTCCGATCGGTCGTAGAACGCGACGCGCTCGGCCAGCGCGGGGGCGACGCTCTCGACGTACCTCGAGACCGATCCATAGAGGTCGGCCTGGTCGATCATCACGCTCCGGTAGTCCGTCGTGAACTCCTCGCGGATGACCCGCAGTGCCACATCGGGCTCGCGATACAGCAGCGACGGCGCTTTGGAGCGCTTGGCCAGCGCTTCGATCTGGTCCCACTGCGACACCAGCCGCAGCACGTCCTGGCGGATCTCCGCGGAGGTGACCCCGTCGGCGGCGGTCCGCACGATGACGCCGTGTTCCGCCGGCTTGACGGTGTCCAGGATGCGTCGCAGGCGGCGCCGCTCCTTGTCAGCGAGGCGCTTGGAGATGCCGTAAGCGTCGCTGTTGGGGACGAGCACGACATAGCGGCCGGCCAGGGACACCTGCTGCGTGAGCCGGGCGCCCTTGTGGGCGATCGGGTTCTTCGTGACCTGGCAGAGGACCCGCTGGCCGACCTTCAGAGCCTGGGAGATCTGGGGACGGCTGGAGCGCTCCAGATCCTCGGCATCGAACTGGACATCACCCCGGTACATGATGGCGTTCTTGGGCGTCCCGATGTCGACGAACGCCGCCTCCATTCCCGGCAACACGTTCTGGACACGGCCGAGGTAGATGTTCCCGTAGATCTCCGTGGTGTCGTTGGCGGGGCGGGACACGTAGTACTCCACGAGCGCCCGACCCTCCAGGACCGCCACGTGGGTGGCGTCGGCGGTGACGTGGATGGCCATGAGGTAGCGGCCCACCGGACGACCCTTGCGAGCCCGCCCTCGCCGCTTGGCCAGCGTCTCGGCGTCCAGTTCGACCGGCTCACCCGTTGTCAGAGCCTCCACGGGGTTGTGCTTCTGCCCACCGGAGGAGCCCGAACCGCGGCCACCTCGGCGGCGACGACGACCACCGGACCGCGACCCGCTCCGGTTGCCGCCGTCACGAGTGGGGCCTCGGGATCCCGAGGTTGGCTGCGGAGAGTTCGACGACGCCGGCGCCGGCCGGCTGTCACCGATACGGGGCTTGTCGCCTTCTGCGGCACCTTCAGGCGCGCCGGCCCGTTCTCGGCGGGCGGCGGAATCGGGGGCGTCTGATCGACCGTTCCCCGGTTTCGGTGATTCAGTACGGCGTTTGGAGGACTCGGCGTCCGTTTTGGGGGACGAGGACATGAAGTAGTTCCCTTCTCATCGCGCGCAGACCTCAGGCTGCGCAGCGGGAACGGCCCGGCACCCGGCCGCAGCAGGTGCTTCACCGGCCGGCTTCAGAACGCCGGCCTGGGAAGCAAGCGGCTCGTACCGTTCGCCGTCCCGCACAATCCATTGGTGCAGCCGCCGGACTCGTCCGGCAGGCAGCGGGGGGGTGGTGAGGCGCAGGAATTCTGCAGGCCGCACCGCCCGGGGTTTCGTGCCGAGTTCGGCAACGAGGACGCTCCCGGAGGAGTCGTCGGTCATGCGCAGCGTGCCGACGGCGGGTCGCACGTCGGAGGTGATGCTGCGGCCCTTGCGCTCGCGCTGCAGCGGGAGGCTCTCCGCCGAGCGCACCCGCTCCACCCAGTCGGCAGCGAAGGTGCGATCCGCGCCCGCCAGCACGAACTCCCAGGTGCAACTCGTGACCGCCTCCTGCAGTGACGCAGCTCCGGGGATCAACGGGCAGGCGTCCGTGACCGCCATACCGTCGGGCAGCGCGGCCGTGAGCCGTTCGGGCAGGTCGACGGCGCAATCGGCGACCTCTTCGGGCGACAATCGCAGATCCACGTCAAGGTACTCGGCATCCGATTCCTGCCCGGTCGCGAGGGCGAGTCCGAAGGAGATCCTCGGCCGCGGGGTGAACCCCTGCGAGTAGGACACCGGCAACTCCGCCCGCCGCACGGCGCGTTCCCAGATCCGGGCGGAGTCACGATGACCGCAGAAGCGGATCCTCCCGTCTTTGGTCCAGCGCAGACGCACCCTCACGACACACCCGCCAGCTGAGGCGCGACCCGCAGACTCACGGGCACAGGCCCGGGCTGCAGGAGGTTCTGGCCGGTGCCCTGACTCCCCCCGGCCGGGGGCACCGCCGACGCCACGACGTGCTCGATGCCGTAACCCGTACAGGCTCCGCAGTCGTAGCACGGCGTCCAGCGGCAGTCCTCCAGACCGGACTCGGCCAGCGCGTCCCGCCAGTCCTGCCAAAGGAAGTCCTTGTGCAGGCCCGCCGAGAGGTGATCCCAGGGCAGCGTCTCGGCGCCGTCCCGATGCCGGTAGGCGTAGTCCTCGACAGACAGCCCGTGCCTCCCCATGGCGTCCAGCCAGAGGTCGAAGTCGAAGTGTTCCGACCACTCCTGGAAAGTCCCGCCGGCACGCCAGACATCCTCGATGACCGCGCCGAGCCGGCGGTCCCCGCGACTGGCCAGACCCTCCACGAGCGTGGCCTCGGGGTCATGCCACTTCAGCTTGACGCTCCGGTCGCGGCGCAGTTCGTCGATCAGCAGGCCCACCTTGCGGCGGAGTTCCGCGACCGTGTTCTGGCCGAACCACTGGAACGGCGTCTGCGGCTTGGGCACGAAACCTCCGACCGAGACGGTCACCGATGCGCCCCGAACGTGGCGGCGCCCCAACTCGACGCAGCGTCGCGCCAGCGCGGCGATGCCCAGAACATCCTCGTCTGTCTCCGTCGGCAGGCCCACCAGGAAGTACAGCTTGACCCTGCGCCATCCCTGGGAGTAGGCGCCCTCGACCGCCGCGTCGAGGTCGTCGCTGCTGATGAGCTTGTTGATGACCTGGCGGAGGCGCCAAGAGCCGGCCTCGGGAGCGAAGGTCAGCCCGGTGCGCCGCGCTCGCTGCAACTGAGCGGCGAGACCCACGGTAAAGGCGTCCACGCGCAGACTGGGCAAGGACACCGAGACGGCCGGACAGCCCGCACCACCGGCGCCGTCGGCGGGTCCCACGGTGTCCGCCACGAGTTCCTCGATGCCGCTGAAGTCGGCGGTCGACAGCGACGTCAGGGCGACCTCGTCGTAGCCGGTGCGTCGCAGACCCTCAGAGATCATGGTCCGGATCTGCGCCGCAGGGCGCTCGCGCACCGGCCGGGTGATCATGCCGGCCTGGCAGAAGCGACAGCCCCGCGTGCACCCCCGGAACACCTCCACGTTGAGACGATCATGCACCACTTCGGTGAGGGGGACCAACTGCTGCTTCGGATACGGCCAGTCCCCGAGCGAGGCGATCGTCCGCTTCTGGACGGTCTCGGGCACCCCCGGCCAGCGGGGTGTCACCGTCGTCGCCAGCCCCTCGAAGGTCACCTCGTAGGCGGCCGGCACGTAGACCCCCTCGACCCCCGCGAGAGCCTCGAGAACCTCCCGGCGTCCCCCGGCGCGATGGTCCGCCACAGCTTCGGTGATCTCACTGACCACCTCCTCGCCGTCGCCGAGCACGAAGAAGTCCACGAAGTCGGCAAGCGGCTCGGGGTTGAACGCACAGTGCCCTCCGGCCCCGACCAGCAGGTCGTCATCGGTACGGTCGGCGGCACGCACGGCCACACCTGCCAGGTCGATCAGGTTCAGCACGTTCGTGTAGACGAGTTCGGAGGACAGATTGAACGCCAGGATGTCGAAGTCAGCGGCAGCCCGGTGCGTATCCACCGAGAAGAGGGGCAGACCCTCCCGGCGCAGCAGCGCTTCGAGGTCCACCCAGGGGGCGTAGGCCCGCTCGGCCACCGCGTCGGCCCGCTCGTTGAGGATCTCGTACAGGATCTGCAGTCCCTGATTGGGCAGGCCGATCTCGTAGCTGTCCGGGTAGCACAGGAGCCAGGCCACCTTGCCCGGAGCGTGCTCGGCCGGGCGGGCACCCTCCTCGCCTCCGATGTAGCGCGCCGGGCGCTGGACCTGATCCAGGAGAGGCTCCAACTCCGGCCATAGCAAACCCACGCGGTTCAGGCTACCGGCCCGGCTCATCCCAGGTGTCGACCGGTTAGGTGGCGCGCACGAGGTGACGACGCATCGAGACGTTCAGCACGATTCCCAGCGACACCATCGTGGTCAGAAGCGACGACCCGCCGTAGGACAGGAGCGGCAGCGGGAGACCGATCACCGGCATGATGCCCGCGGCCATGCCCACCGTCTGGAACACCTGGAACAGGATCATGCAGAGCACCCCAGTGGACAGGAGGGAGCCGAAGAGGTCGCCCGCAACACGCGCCGAACGCCAGATTCGCCACAGCAGGACCGCCAGGAGCCCGAGAACCGCCACGCTTCCCAGGAAACCCACTTCCTCGCCCAGGACGGTGAAGATGAAGTCGGTCTCCTGTGCCGGCACCAGCCCGCTGCGGGTTTGCGTTCCCCGACCGTATCCCAGGCCCGTCAGACCACCGTTCCCGATGGCGATCTGCGCCTGCTCGATGTTGAACGTGTCGCCGGGGTCTCCACCGGGGTTCAGTAGCACCCTGAGGCGCTCCCGCTGGTACTCCCGCACCAGGTCCGAACCCAGGACCAACCCCAGTCCGACCAGTCCGATAACCGTCGCCACCAGGATGTGGCGCGCCTGGGCGCCCGCCACGAGCAGGATCCCCATGGCGATGATCGCGAACACGACGGCCGTCCCGGCGTCGGGCTCCATGAGGATCAGCAGCGCCGGACCGGCCACCAGCGCCAGCGCCGTTACAAGCTGGCGCAGGCTCATGCGCCCCCCGCAGCGTGCCCCGTAGTGGGCCAGTATCACGATGATCGCAAGCTTGGCGAACTCCGACGGTTGCACCTGGTAGTCACCGAGCACGAACCAGGCACGCGCCCCCTGGCGCACCGAACCGAGCGGTGTCAGAACGAGGAGGAGCGCCAGCAGGGTGATTCCGTAGAGCGGCCAGGCAAGCGGGCGAAGCCGCCGGTAGTCGACCACGGCGGCAACCATGCCCAGCAAACCGCCGGTGACGGCGAACAGCGACTGGCGCTGGAGGTAGAACCGGCTGTAGGCATCCGGATCGATGCCACGCGTGGCGCTGTAGATCAACGCGATCCCGCACAGGGTCAGAGCAGCCGTCGCCGCCAGCAGGATCACGTCGACGTGAACCCACGACGCCAGAGGGGCAACGCGCGGGAACAGGCGCCGCTTGGGCCTGACGCGGTCGGCGATGCTCATAGCGTCCCGGCCGGGGGCGGCGGTGAGAATGCCATGTCCTCGCGCGGGATCTCCGTCGAAGCCTCCGGCACCCGATCCAGGGCGACCGCCTCGAGCACGCGGCGCACCACCGGCGCAGCCGCTTCGCCGCCGAATCCGGCCTCCTCGAGCAACACCGCCACGACGTAGCGCGGCTGGGGCAGAGGCCCGAAGCCCACGAACACCGCCGAGTCCGCCTTGCCCAGCACCTCGGCGGTCCCGGTCTTGCCCGCCACCGGCCACTGATCGTGCGGGAAGCCGTCGAAGGCCTTGGAAGCGGTGCCGAACCGCTCGTTGGTGCGGAGCGCGGTGGTGCCCCGCATGCCGTCCAGGATCGGCGCCAGCAGATGCGGCGGCGCATAGATGCGCGAGGACTCGCGCGGTTCGATCTCATTGACCACCTCGCCGCTGATCGGATCGATCATCGCGACCGCGATGTTGGGGAGATAGAGCTTGCCGCCGTTGGCGAAGGGCGTGAACGAGTTCGCCAGCTGCAGCGGCGTCACACCCAGATCGCCCTGGCCGATGGAGATGTTGATCGTGTCACCTGTCCGCCATCCGGGGTCGGGGAAGGCCTCCGGATTGCTCTCGTGGCGGGCGCGCTTGATCTCGGCGTCGGGCACGATCCCGGCGTGCTCGAACGGCAGGGCGATGCCGGTCGTCTGGCCGAAACCAAAGTCTCGAGCCGTCTGCTGGATCTGGTCGTCGACGTAGCCGAGGCGGTGCGCGAACTGCTCGGCCAGCTTGTAGAAGTAGACGTCGCTGGACACCGTGATGGCCATGCGAAGGTCGACCTCGCCGTTGGGCGCGCGGTCGGGATTCTCGAACTCGCATTCCCCGACGCAGTCCGTCAGGACGTGAAAACCGGGGTCGAGAGTGGTCTGGTTGATCCCGAGGAACCCATTCGGTCCGATCAGGCCCGTGGACAGGGCCGCGTAGGAGGTGATGGGCTTCATGGTCGACCCGGGCGAGTACACACCCTGGATCGCCCGATTGTTGAGGGGAGCGTGGCTCGCCGGGTGCAGGAACGCGGTGAACTCGTCCTCGCTGACCCCGCCGATGAACACGCGCGGGTCGTAGTCCGGGTAGCTGGCCATCGCCAGGATGTTGCCGGTGCGCGGATCCAGTACGACGACGGCGCCCGCCGGTGCCAGATAGGTGACGAAGCGCTCCTCCACCGACTCGTCCTGACGTTCACGGGCTTCGAGCAGTCCTCGGAGGAGTTCGTCCTCCACGAACTGCTGGAGGTCCGCGTCGATGGTCAGCACCACATCGGTACCGGGTTGAGGCGGCCGGTACCCGCGCTCTCGGACCACGTTGCCGACGTTGTCGACCTCGATCTCCCGCCACCCGGGGTTGCCCCGCAGGATGTCCTCGAAAGCGAGTTCCACACCCGACTTCCCGATCTCGTCCACGGTGCTGTAGCGCTTCGGGTGGTTCTCCCGCGCCTCGAGTTCTTCTGCGGTGACGGTGTCGATGTACCCCAGGATGTGCGCCGCCAGATCACCGTAGGGATAGACCCGCTGGGTGCGCTGGACGACCTCGACCCCGGGGAACTCCTCGTTGCGCTCGGCCAGAAACACCTTGATGGCATCGGAGACACCACCGGCAAGGGGGATCAGGTCGAACGGTCCGTAGCTGGGGTCGGCCATGGCCTCGGTCAGTTGCAGCGACTTGGTGAGCGCCCCCGAGCGGGAGAGTTGTCGGGCCAGTTCGAGGGCCAGGCGTTCCCTCTGAGCGCCGCCGATCTGATCCCGCAGGATGAACGCGTCCATGGTGACCACGTTGATGGTGCGGTTTCCCACCAGTTCCCTTCCCCGCACGTCGAAGATGCGGCCGCGGGGTGCGGGCTCGGGAACCGTGCGGATAACGTTCCCGACGGCCTGCGCCACGAATTGCTCCGACGCCACCACCTGCAGGTACCAGAGACGCACCACCAGCGTGGTGAGCAGGGCCATGCCGATCACGCCCATGACGCTGAGCCGCAGCATGCGCGAGTCGAAACGGCTGAACCGTCCCCTCCTCCCGCCGGTCTCCTCCCGCTCCGGGCCGCCGCGCCCGTAGGAGGAACGGCCGGCGCCGGGCGGAACGAGGGTGCTCATCGCCCCGCGTCGGGTTCGAGCGCCCGTAGCGAGCGCGATACCGGGCGCGTCGTCACCATCTCGCTCCAAGCCCACCGCACCAGCCGCAGCGTTACCGCCGCGAGGACGACCGCCCAGAGTTCGACCACGCCGAGGGTTGCCATGAACCGGTCGGTGTAGAGGTGATCCTGGCCGACGACCTCACCGGCGAGGACATAGAGGCACAGACCCAAGGCGCTGAACGGTGGCACCAACCACCACATTCTCACCATATAGCCCTGCAGGAGCCCGGCCGCGGCAGCCACGAGGGCGTAGGCGAAGGCGGCCAGACCGAGCGGCGTGCCCGCGACGATGTCGTAGAGCAGGCCGGCCGCGAATCCGAGCCGCAGGCCCCGCCACGAGCCTCCCACCAGACCGCCGGCCACCGCCAGCACCAGCAGCGGCTCCGAGGCGCGACCGTAGATCCGCAGGCCGTCAAGTAGACCCACCTGCAGGACAAAGACCGAGAACAGCACGAGCGCCGACCGGTAAGTGGCCCGCACCGTCACCGCGGTCACCGCGAACCCCGGCCGTCACAGGGCATTGTCGTAGAGGAGGATCGTCACGAAGGTCAGCAAGTTCAGAGACGCCGCCGGCTGCACGAAGAGAACCTGGTTGAGCCCAGGATCCACCACCACTTCGGCCACAAGGCCGACCGGGACGTCGGGGGGATAGACGCTGCGGTCGATCCCGCTGGTCGTCACGAGCATCCCGACAGCGACCGGCGTGGTGATGCCGATGCCCTCACTCACCACCAGCGGCTGGCCGCGGCCCGTCCCCCGGGCGATCGCCACGGCCTCGCCTCCCACGAGGCGGATGCCCAGTTCGAACTCGGGATCGCTGATCAGCCGTATGCGCGAGCGCCCCGGGGCAACGTCGACGACCCGCCCCACGAGGCCGGCGCTGGTGACGGCGGGCATGCCCACGTTCACCCCCGCCGAGGAGCCCTTGTTGACGTCCACGGTGAAGCCGGGGAAGTTGCCGAGTTGGCGAATGACCCGTGCGGTGGTCGAGGGGATATCCGTCACGTACTGGATCTGCGCCTCGGCCAGGTACTCCCGGAGGACCACAGTGGCGTTGGCATTCGCCAGGTCGCGGCCGCGCTCGATCTCCAACTCGGCGCGCAATCGTTCGTTCTCGCGCTCGAGGTCGTCGTATCCCGTCACGGACTCCCACGCGTCGGTCAGTGGGCCTCCCGCCCGCCGCGCACCCGAAACGACGGGGTCCAACACGGCCTCGGCGGTGCTCTTCGCTTGCTCGAACGGGCCCACGTTGCGGACGTCGAGGGTGACGAGAGTGACCGTGACGAGGACGAGAATGACGAGCGTCAGGCGGGAGCGGCCTGTGCGGTTGGCCACGATTACGGGGACCGCTCCCCTATGCGATCGCCCGGCTACTCAGCGACCGGCGAATGCAGCACGCCTCTCAGTGCCTCGAACTCCTCAAGGGAATATCCCGACCCGTACGCAACGACGTACTGAGGGTTCTTCACGCGGTTGACCTTGATAGCGGTCTCCGCGGCCAAACGTTCTGCGAGGCCGATGAGCCGGGAGCCGCCGCCGGCGAGATGTATGCCGTCCTCCATGATGTCGGCGGTGAGCTCCGGCGGTGCGGCATCGAGAGTCGACTGGACCCCTGCAATGATCTCGTTGAGCGGTTCCTGGATTGCCTCGCGTAGTTCGACCGTGTTGATGCCGACACTCTTGGGCAACCCGGTCACCAGATTCCGCCCGGGGACCTCGATGAGCATCTCCTCGGTCAAGGGCCACGCCGAGGTGTACTTGACCTTGATCTGCTCGGTGGTCTGCTCCCCCACACCGAGGCTGTACTCCTTGCGGATGTAGTCGCTGATGGTCTGATCGAAGTCGTCGCCCGCCACCCGCACCGAGCGGCTCACGACGATCCCGCCGAGCGAGATGACGGCGATTTCGGTCGTCCCACCGCCAACGTCGACGATCATGGACCCGGACGGCTCCTGCACGGCGATCCCCGCTCCGATCGCCGCCGCCATGGGCTCCTCGATGATGAAGACCGGTCGACGCGCCCCTGCGAACTCGGCGACCTCTTGGACCGCCCGCTGTTCGACAGGTGTGATCCCCGACGGCACGCAGATGACCATGCGGGGCTTGGCGAAACGGTTGCTGTGAACCTGCTGGATGAAGTAGCGGAGCATCTTCTCGCACACGCCGAAGTCGGCGATGACGCCTTCCTTCAGCGGGCGTACGGTGCGAATGTTGGCGGGCGTACGGCCGATCATCTCCTTGGCGGCGCGACCCACGGCCAGGAGGCGGTCCGTGCGTGCGTCGAGTGCCGCCACGCTGGGTTCCTCGAGGACGACACCCTCGCCGCGGACAAACACGATGGTGGTCGCAGTTCCCAGATCCACCGCGATGCCCCGGCCGACGGCGTTGCTGATGTTTTTACGCATTCGTGGCATGTTTGCTCGTCAGAACTTGGTTGGAGCTTGATGGAGCGGCCGGTGGGCCTCCGGCAGGATATTGCACCGCCGGGCGGCAACCAAATGGCAGCGCCGATCTTCGATTTCCCGATCTTCGATTTCCTCGGGTGGGCCGTGAGGGACTTGAACCCCCGACCCCTTGCGCGTCATGCAAGTGCTCTTGCCATCTGAGCTAACGGCCCCGCCGTGAGGCTACCGCATCGGCGGCGCCGGCACATCGCTGCGACCGCTATGTCGAGCATCGGGCGGGATTCGAACCCGCGATAAGACGGCTTTGCAGGCCGCTCCCTTCGTCCGCTCGGGCACCGATGCAGATTGTGGCTTCGGAGGCACATGGCTTCGGGCCCGTTGCCCCGCGAGCCTGGCCTCCGCGAGCCTGCGAGCGGGCGACCGGGCTCGAACCGGCGACCTTCACCTTGGCAAGGTGGCGCTCTACCAACTGAGCTACGCCCGCAAGTCCAGGGCAGTGTAGCCGGGCGCCATATCGATCATCGAAGCGTTGCGGGTGGACGATCCTTCTCCACATCCTCGAGCAACTCCGCCAGAGCGGCAGACACTGCCTCGGTCTCGACCAGGAAGCCGTCGTGGCCGTGCGGACTCTCGACCAGCACATAGCGACAGTCGCCGTCGGCCGTCACGACGAGGTCCCGAAGCTCGGTCTGCTGCCGGGGTGGGTAGAGCGCGTCCGAACTGATCGAGATGGTCAGCACGGGCACCGTGATCCGAGCCACGGCGCGCTGCAGACCGCCTCGGCCCCGGCTCAGGTCATGGGTATCCATGGACTTGTTCAGGAGCAGGTACGAGTTGGCGTCGAAGCGCCGCACCAGCTTCTCGCCGTGGTAGTCGAGGTAACCCTCGACCCCGAAGCGATCCCACAGCCCGAACTGCTCGTTGGGGCTGACGAGAGAGCGACCGAAGCGCTCGGCGAACAATTCGTCGCTGCGGTAGGTGATCTGTGCCACCGCCCTCGCGAGCGCCAGCCCCTCGTGGGGTCCGTCTCCCGGCGGTGCGTCGTAGTACTCGCCGCCCTGCCAGCGGGGGTCCAACGCGATCGCGGCCCGACCGACGGCACTCCAGCCGATCTGCCAGGGACTCGCCGCGCAACCCACGGCGAGCGGGGCGATGGATCGCACCCGCGTCGGGTACATCGCGCCCCACTCGAGCGCCTGCATTCCCCCCATGGAGCCGCCGACCACACAGAGCCACTGCTTCACGCCCAAGTGGTCCGCCAGACGAGCCTGCACCCGCACCATGTCTCGGATGGTGACAGGGGGGAACGTCGCCGCCCAGCGGCGTCCGGTCGCCGGATTCGGCGAGGCCGGACCCGTCGTTCCCTGACACCCTCCCAGCACGTTGGCGCACACCACGAAGTAGCGGTGCACGTCGATGGCCTCGCCGGGGCCGACGACGCCTTGCCACCAGCCACGCTTGCTCTGGTGCGGGTCGTAGGCGTGGGCGTCGCCGGTCAGCGCATGACAGATCAGGACGGCGTTGGAGGCGTCGTCATCCAGGGTTCCCCACGTCTCGTAGGCCACGGTCACGCTGTCGAGCGAGTCACCACTCTCCAGGACGAAGGGCCGAGCGGTCTGCAGCGAGAAGAACCGCCGATCCTCGGGTGGATCACCCTCCTGCCAGGCCCCGGAGACCGGAAGTCCCCTCGCCAATCGCGCTGGGCGCGACGCGCCCCGATCCTCAGCCATCGCCCCACGACTCCGGGTCCGCCTCGCCCAGCGCCACCACGTCCACCCGGTCAGTGAACCCGGAAATCTCCAGAAGTCCGACGGAGTCGGCCGTGGTGTTCACCATCAGGTCCGAGAGCAGATCCGCCGGGGCCAGCAACTGTCCCGCCTGCGCAAGATCACAAAGATGCGCGGCAAGATTCACGGCGTTCCCGATGTAGTCGTCGCCCTCGAAGAGGATGACAGGCCCGGCGGCCATGCCGGCCCGTAGCGGGAGGGCCCCCTGGGCGACCACGACCTTCTTGAGATGCACGACGGCTTCCACAAGGGGCTCGTTCTCGACGCCGACGAGCATGGCTCCGTCCCCGAGCCACTTGGCGATCCGGACCCCGTGGCTCGCAACCACAGCGCGGACAGCGGCGCGGAACTCGGCGAGGAGCGCGACCGCCTGGCGGTCACCGTGATCGTCGGTGTACGCCGTGAAGTTGCAGAGGTCCACGAAGGCGAAGCCTCGCTCCACGCGTGCCGGGCTGATGCCCGCGACCAGCGTCGAATCGTCCACGGGATCAGGCCGAGGGGTTTGCGGCGGTCGACTCGTCTGTGGTGCGTGGGGTCTGCTCGTCGCCGGTCGCGTCCGGCTGGGGGTCATCCGCCGACCGTTCCACCTTCGCGATTCCGTCCCGTTCAGCGTCGTCCGCCGGCACGTCGGCTCGCTCGGGCTCGTCGGGTTCGGGCGAAGCCAGAGTCTCGCCGACCTCGTCGGCGCCCGACGCAGGCGCATCGGCCGGCTCCGGCGCCGCGACCAGCGCTGCCTCAGCGCGCCGGCGGCGCGGCGTCACCAGCAGGAGGAACAGGCCCGACAGCACCAGGACACCGCCCATCACCCAGATGTTCACCCGAACACCGGCGAGCAGGCTCGCATGGTCGACCCGCAGGGCTTCGATCCACAGGCGACCAGCGGAGTACAGGAACAGGTAGAAAACCAGGAAGTGGCCCCGGGGCAGCCTGCCGCGCAACTCCATCCGCCACACGAGCGCGAACACGAGCAGGCTCCACACCATCTCGTAGGCGAACGTCGGATGGAAGGTGCCCGATTCCAGGTATTCCCGAGGGCGGTGCTCGGGATCGATTTCGAGGCCCCAGGGCAGGTCGGTCGGCCGACCGAAGAGTTCCTGGTTGAACCAGTTACCCAGGCGGCCGACGAATTGCCCGGCAGGGAATCCCACGGCAGCCGCGTCCAGTATGGAACGCAACGGCAACCGGCGCATCCGGATCACGATGAGACCGCCGACCACTCCCCCCACAATCCCACCCGGGATGCCGAGCCCCCCTTCCCAGATCTTGACGACGTCGACCCAACGACCCTGGTAGCGTTTCCAGTCGGTCAGCACGTGGTAGGCGCGAGCTCCGATGAGGGCCAGCGGGACGCCGACGGTGCACGCCTGGATCGCCCAGTCGGGATTCAGCCCACGACGCTGTAGCAGGCGCGCCGTCGCATAGGCGCCGGCGATGACGCCGAGCGCGACCATGAGACCGTAGAGGCGGAGATTCAGCGGCCCCAGGGAGAGCGTGCCCACGTCAGGGCTGGGAATGGAAGCAATCAACTGGGACTCCAATGCAGGACTCTCCGGTTGCGGGGGTCCCGCCCGGAACGCTCACCGCCTCGGCTCAGTCTAGCGGGGCACCGGAGCGCCACCGGGCACGGCTATCGTCGGCGCGGTGTCCTCGGGCGCGACGGCCGATCGGCTCGCCGACCTCAAGGGGCGTCGGACCGTCGCGGTCTGCCTCCCCGCCCTGAACGAGGAGTCCACCGTCGGGAAGATCTGCGCCGAAGTGCGCGGGAAGCTGATGGCTCCGGCGGGCGGGCTGGTGGACGAACTTCTGGTACTCGACGACAACTCCACGGATCGGACCCGCGAGGTGGCCGAGGCCGCGGGTGCTCGGGTCGTGAGCACCGCGGAGGTGCTTCCCGAGGCCGGAGAGGGCTTCGGCAAGGGGAACGCCCTGTGGAAGAGCCTGGCTGCCACCGACGCCGACGTGATCGTGTGGTGCGATGCCGACCTCACGAGCTTCGAGCCGCACTACGTCACCGCGCTGGCGGAGCCGCTGCTCACCGACGAGCGGATCGTCCTCGTCAAGGGGTACTACGAGCGGCTCCTGCACGGGAAGCCCGGTGGTGGTCGCACCACCGAGCTGATGGCGCGGCCGCTGCTGGCGCAGTTCTTCCCCGAGCTGGCGCATCTCCGCCAGCCACTCGGCGGCGAGTACGCGGTGCGGCGCAGCGCCGCCGTGCAGGTTCCGTTCGTCCAGAGTTGGGGTGTCGAGATCGCCCTGCTGATCGACCTGTCCAGGCGTTTCGGGGCGGACTGCATCGCCGAGGCCGACCTGGGGGTCCGCCGCCACCGCAACCGGACTCTTGCGGAGCTGTCACCGCAGGCACTGGCAATCCTGCAGACGGTGCTGCAGCGAGCCGGAATCGACTCGCCGTCCGCAGCCGCCGGATGGAGCGCCGAGCTCCGGATTCCCGACGCCGAACCGCGCACGGTGACGCTGAGCGAGCGCCCCCCGCTCACCGATGTCCGCGCGCCATTGCCGTCCTAGGGCGACGGCCGCGGCTCAGGAGAACTCGACGATCGAGCGCACGATCTCGCCGGCGAGCAGCGCCTCGTAGCCCTCGTTGATCCGGTCGAGGTCTAGTCGCAGCGAGATCATCTCGTCGAGGCGCAGCCGGCCGTCGAGGTAGAGATCCACGAGCTGCGGAAGGTCGCGCCGGAAGACATTCGAACCCATCAGGGATCCCTGCAGGCGCTTCTCCTGCATGAACAGATCGGGTCCGTCGATCTCGACGCGCGAGCCCTGCGGCAGCATGCCCACAACGGTGGCGGTGCCTCCCCGACCGGCCATCGCGAAGCTCTGCTCAACCGTGCGCGGCGAACCGATCGCCTCGAAGGTGAACTCGGCGCCGCCGCCGGTGAGTGACCGCACCTGCTCGACGGGATCGCCGTCGGCGGGATCGACGGCGTGGGTGGCACCGAGTTCCATCGCCCACGCCAGCTTGCGGGGCTCTGTGTCCACAGCGATCACGATGGTGGCACCGGCGATGCGGGCCGCCTGGACCGCTGCCATGCCGACACCGCCGCACCCCACGACCGCCACCGACGAACCCGGCCGGACGCCGGCGGTGCGAAACACCGCCCCGGTTCCGGTGAGCACCCCGCACCCGAGCAGGGCCGCTCGGTCGAGAGGCATGTCGGGACGTATGCGGACCAGCGCCCGGCGGTGCACGAGCATCCGTTCGGCGAACGTTGCCAGCCCGACGAACTGGTGCAGCTCCCGGCCGTCGATGGCCAGCCGCGGCGATTGCCCTGCTGGTCGGGTGCGCAGAGCCCGACCGTCGGCGCAGAGGTAGGAGCGGCCCCCGAGACAGATGTTGCACTCGCCGCAGCCCACCGAGAGGCATGTGACCACGTGGTCACCCGGCGCGAACTCCTGCACCTCGCCGCCGACGGCCTCCACCACGCCGGCTGCCTCGTGCCCCAGGACACAGGGTGTCGGGATCGGCCAGGAACCGTCGATGAAGTGCAGGTCGCTGTGGCACAGGCCCGTCGCCGCCGTCCGCACGAGAACCTCGTGCGGACCGGGGGCGTCGATCGAGACCTCCTCGACGCTCAGGCTGCTCGCCCCGGCGTGGAACACTGCTGCCGCCATGGTTGCGCTCATCGTGGATCTCCTGCCTTCGCCGTTCGGCCCGCGTTCGGAGATGGGCCGGTCCCGGGCGTCACCGGTGGCGGGGGTCAGCTGCAGCCGCTGGTGGCGCCGCACGTGGCGCAGGCATAGCACGACCCGGCCCGCACCATGCGTGTCCCGCACAACATGCACAGCGGCGAAGCAGAGTCCGCCAAGCCGCCTCGGGGTGTGCCGAGCAAGGTCGCCTGTGCTGTGGCGGACTCGGATCGGCGCAACACCGAAGGCGGGTCCGGAGCAACGTCGATCCCCTGCGCGGAGCCGGCGGCCGCCTCGGCGACGCCGGGCAGCGTGGGCTCGAGTCGCTCGGAGGTTGCGAAGATGCTCATCTCGGCGCGCTCCTCCGGCGACAGGTACGTCAGAGCCAACCGCCGGAACAGGTAGTCCATGAGGCTGGTCGCGATCCGGATGTCAGGATCGTCGGTCACGCCGGCCGGTTCGAAGCGCATCCCGCAGTAGGCGTCCACGTAGGCACGCAACGGCACGCCGTACTGCAGCCCGTGCGAGACCGCCACCGCGAAGGCATCCATGATCCCGGCCAGGGTGGAGCCCTGCTTGGAGACCCGCACGAAGATCTCCCCGGGCCGGCCGTCGTCATACTCGCCGACGGTCACGAAACCCTTGCAATCGGCCACCCGGAACTCCATGGTGCGCGAGGCGCGATGGCGCGGCAGCCGGCGGCGTACCGGCTCGGGAACCGCCGGCGCGACGTCCGCTGCCGATGACGCGGCGCGCTCGGCCGCGCCACCGGTTGCCGCGAGCGGCTGCTGCCACTTCGAATTGTCCCGGTAGACGGCGAGGGCCTTGACACCGCCGCGCCAGGCCGACACGAACAGATCACGCACCTCGGCGACGGTGGCGTCGGCCCCCAGATTGACCGTCTTCGAGATGCCCCCGCTGAGGAACGGCTGCACCGCCACCATCATCTGCACGTGGCCATCGGGGCTCACGGTGTTGTCACCGATGGAGCAGGCGAACACCGGATAGTGCTCGCGCGCCAAGCCGGGAGCGCCCAGAACCGAGCCCTCTCGCTCGATGTGGGCCACGATCCCAGGAATCTCGGCGGCGCCATAGCCCAGCCGCTCGAGGGCCGCCGGTACCGAACGGTTCACGAGCACCAATGAGCCCCCTCCGACGAGGGATTTCGACTTCTGCAGGGCCAGATCGGGCTCGATGCCCGTGGTGTCGCAGTCCATCATGAAGCTGATGGTGCCGGTCGGCGCCAACACCGTCGCCTGCGCGTTGCGTACGCCGCAGGCCGACGCCTGCTCGAACGCCTCGTCCCAGACGTCGCGGGCAGCGTTCACGAGCGCCGCCGGCACGTGCTCCGCGTCGATACCGATCACGGCCCGGCGATGCATGTGCAGGACGCGGAGTACGTCGTCGCGGCTCTCCGCATACTGCTCGAACGGCCCCATACGCGCCGCTATGTGCGCCGAGGTGCGGTACGCCTCACCACACATGACCGCGGTCACGGCCGCCGCCGTGCCCCGCCCCGCGTCGGAGTCGTACGGCAGGCCCATCGTCATCAGCAGGGCACCGAGGTTGGCGTAACCGAGGCCGAGCTGACGGAAGGCGACGGCGTTGCGGCCGATCTCGGGCGTCGGGTAGTGAGATCGTCCCACCAGGATCTCCTGCGCGCAGAACACGACGCGAACTGCCGCCCGGAAGCCCGCCACGTCGAACTGCCCGTCGGCGCCGAGGAACGCCAGCAGGTTCAGGCTGGCCAGGTTGCAGGCCGAGTTGTCGAGGTGGAGGTACTCCGAGCAGGGGTTGGAAGCCGTGATGCGTCCGGCCGCGGGCGTGGTGTGCCACCGGTTGATGGTCGTGTCGAACTGCACCCCCGGATCGGCGCACTGCCACGCCGCCTCGGCGATGCCGCCGAGCATCTCGGCGGCATCGACCGTCTCGACGACCTCTCCCGTCGTGCGCGCCGTGAGAGCCCACTTCCGTCCCGCCAGCGCCGCCTCCATGAACTCGTCAGTGAGACGGACGGAGTTGTTGGCGTTCTGGTAGAGCAGCGAGGTGCTGTCGACACCGTCGAAGCTCAGGTCGAACCCGGACTCGCTGAGGACACGCGCCTTGCGCTCCTCACGCGCCTTGCACCAGATGAAGTCAGCGATATCGGGATGATCGGCGTCGAGCACGACCATCTTGGCGGCACGCCGCGTCGTGCCGCCCGAGCGAATCGCCCCGGCCGAGGCGTCGGCGCCCCGCATGAAGCTCACCGGCCCGCTCGGCTGGCCGCCGCCGGAGAGGAACTCCGAAGCCGAGCGGATGCGACTCAGGTTGACGCCGGCACCCGACCCGCGCTTGAAGATCAGCCCTTCGGTGGTATACCAGTTCAGGATCGACTCCATGGAGTCCTCCACCGCCAGGATGAAGCAGGCGGAGGACTGGGGTCGGGCGCCCGGAACCCCGATGTTGAACCACACGGGCGAGTTGAACGACACCTTCTGGGTGACGAGCAGATGCGTGAGCTCATCGGTGAACCCAGCGGACTCGTCCCCGTCGGCGAAGTAGCCGCCCTCGGCGCCCCAGCGGCTGATCGTGCCGACAACCCGGTCGATCACCTGACGGAGCGAGTTCTCGCGATCGGTACTGCCGAGCCGGCCTCGAAAGTACTTCTGGGAGACGATGTTGACGGCGTTCTGCGACCACGAGGTCGGGAACTCCACGCCGTCCTGCTCGAAGACGGCCTCGCCGCCGGCGCCGGTGATGAGTGCGCGCCGCCGGCTCCACTCCACCGTGTCGAAGGGGTGCACACCCTCGACGGTAAAGAATCGCCGGAGACCGATGCGGATCTGCTCGGACAGGACGGTCACGTGCTCACCTCGCCTTCCGGCGTCTGACCGAGGCGCGCTGCCGTCGCCTCGGGGCCTTCACTGTAGGTCGGAGGCCGCAGACGGTATCCATCGGTACCGTTCAGGCAAGGGTGTTCGCCGCGCCGGGCGGGAATTCCCGGAGATATCCCACCGGCGCGAGGAGGTTTCCACCGGGCGGGCAGAGATTTCCCCCAGAGCCGTCCGCAGACGTTCTGTGGATACCTTGTGGAGGGGCGAACAGACGCCGCCGGCCGCGCAGGAGGGCACCGATGGTCGCGATGCAACAGGTCTGGCCTCGATTCCGCCCGGCTGTGGATCACCTCGAGGTGTACGAGCAGGCGGAGCGCCTCCACTCGCGGGACAGGCCCTGGGTGATGATGTGCATGATCACCACCGTGGACGGCTCCGTGAGCGTGAACGGCCGCTCGGGCCCGCTGGGAGGGCCCGCGGACTGGGCGGTGCTCAGCGCCCTGCGCGGCTGCGCCGATGCCATCGTGGTGGGTGCCGGCACCGCTCGCGCCGAGGACTACGGCCCACCCTCGCTGGAGGCGCAGGTCCGGGAACGTCGTCTGGGGAGGGGCCAGGAGGCCCTGCCGCTGCTGGCCGTGGTGAGTACACGCGGCGCGCTGGACCCTGCTGCCCGGCTGTTCGGGGGTCCGGAGCCACCGCGGCTGTACCTCGCAGCGGCAGCGCCCCCGGAGCGACGGGCCGCTCTGGCGACGGTTGCCGAGGTGCGCACGGCCGGTGAAGCGGCAGTCGAGGCCGAAGCGGTCGTAGCCGACCTCGCCACCGAGGGCCGCACTCTCATCCTCCTGGAGGGCGGGCCCCAGCTCAACGCCTCCTTCGCCAGCGCCGACCTCATCGACGAGTTCTGCATCACACGGTCGCCGCTCCTGGCGCCGGGGGGGCCAGGCCTCATCGAGGGCGACGCGCTGCCGGCGGCGCGCGACCTTCGCCTGGATCGCCTGCTCGTTGCCGACAGCATGGTCTTCGCCCGCTATCTGCGGCAGCGACAGCCTCACGAGTCAGCCTGAGGTCCGTCGGCCACAGGGACGGGCGCGGTCCCGACGGCCGGGGCGACCAGCTGCGCTCCGACGAAATCACCCAACCGGAACACGCCCCAGAGCGATGCCCATAGGAGGCAGACCAGCACTGCCAGAACCACGGCGCGCCGCCACAGGTAGATCCGCGCCTGGCGGGTCCCCGCGGCGTCGAGCCGGACCCCGCCGGCCGCGCCGCGGGGACCCGCCGGCGTTACAAGTATTGGTGAGGCCTCCATGCTCCCCAGGATCCTCGAGGGGTGTGACACACCCCTCGAGGTCCCGAGGGCGGTCCAACTCGATGAGGATCCTTGACGCCGATCCCTTGTTGTGGCAACATCCGTACCGGCAGTGGATGGACATGTCGCAAACACAAACGAATGTGTTCCGGCAAACGGTCTGGTTGGGCTTCCAGCGGGTGATCGGCGGTGCATGACACCATTGTAACTCGAAACACTTGTACATATCAAGTCCGCGAATCTCCAAATCCGACCCCGCAAGGAAGGGCAGCATGAGCAGTGAAACCACGACCGAGGAGGCCGAGCCGCAACGCGCGGCCGTGGCCAAACTCTCCGAGCGCCGGCAGGCGATCATCCACTTCGTGGCCGAATACACCCGCGACCGCGGCTACCCGCCGTCGGTGCGCGAGATCTGCAAGGCCGTGGGGCTCATCTCGCCGGCGTCGGTCCAGCGCCACCTGGTCATCCTCGAGCAGCAGGGTTTCCTGCGACGTGACCCCACCAAGCCCCGAGCCCTCGAGCTGCACTACGACCTGGTCTCGGGCCACGCCGTTGATCGCCACCCCGTGAGCTATGTGCCCCTTGTGGGTGACGTGGCGGCCGGCTCGGGCGTCCTGGCGCACGAGAACATCGAGGAGACCCTGCCGCTGCCGACCGAGTTCGTCGGCCAGCAGGACGCGTTCGCGCTGCGCGTGCGCGGCGACTCGATGACCGGCGACGGCATCTTCGACGGCGATCTGCTGGTGGTTCGGATGCAGCACCTCGCCGGGGAGGGCGACATCGTGGTGGCCGGCCTGCCGGGCGACGAGGCAGCCGTGAAGCGGTTCCACCGCGACGGCGACGAGGTGGTGCTGGTCTCCTCGAACCCCGACTACGCGCCACGGCGCTATCCGGCGAAGGACCTGCAAATCTACGGCCGGGCCGTCTCCGTCCTGCGCACCCTCTGACCCCCGGCGCCGATGACGGAGGCCAGCGCTCCGTAGACCGCCTCGAGAGAATCACGGCACACGTACTCCCCCGCCGTGTGCGCCAACTCGCTGTGTCCCGGCCCGAAGTTCAACGCCGGGACACCCCGCTCCGCGAAGAACGCAGCATCGGTCCATCCGAGCTTGGCGCGCACGGCCGCCGCTCCCCCGCCCGCCTCCACGATCGCCGCCAGGAGCGGGTGGTCGAGGTGCGGCGCCGCCGCGGGCGCCACCTCCACCATCTCCAGGCTGTCACCGTCGCTGAGGTGCGGCGCCAGTAACTCCCGCACAGCCGCGCCGGCCTGCTGGGGCGTGCGGTCCGGGGCGAAGCGATGATTCACGGCCACGACGGCCTCGTCGGGCACGACATTGCCCGCAACCCCGCCGGACACCGCGGTGGCCTGCAACGCTTCGGCGTAGGTGCAGCCGTCGATGACCGGGCGGCGTGCTTCGTACGCCCGCAGCACTCCCAGCACGTCGGCCAGTCGATGGATGGCGTTGCTGCCCATCCAGGGTCGCGCCGTGTGCGCCCGCTCGCCGCGCAGCGTCACCCGGAGGTGCATCGTGCCCTGGCAGCCCGCCTCGGGCCGCGCGCCGGTGGGCTCGCCGAGCACCGCTGCGTCGGCCTCCAGCAGGTCGGGGCGCGCCACCGCCACCTCACGCAGGCCGCTGTGCTTCATGGCGATCTCCTCGGCCGCATACCAGACGTAGGTCACCTCCATCGCCGGGTCGGGGTGCGCCGCCGCGAGGGCCAGCATGACGGCCAACCCTCCCTTCATGTCCGCGGCGCCCAACCCTGTGACACGATCCTCGCTGAGGAGCGGCTCGCTGTTGCCGTTGGGCGGCACCGTGTCGAGGTGTCCCGCCAGCAGGAGGCGCTGCGGGTGATTCCCGGTGGTCCGCGCCACCACGTTGTTGCCGATGCGGTGGGTCTCCAGCCACCGACACCCGGCGCACCACTCCTCGGTGCGGTCGGCCAGATCGCGCTCGGCGAGGCTGACCGACGGGATGCCGATCAACTCGGCGGTCAGCGCCAGCAGATCGACCGGTGGCGCGGCGGCGTTCACGGCGCGGACCACCCGCTGCTCAGGTGGCCGCCCCGTGGTCGCGCAACACGTCGTTCAGCACCGACTTGTCGTGGCGCTCACCGGGGTTCAGGCGCTTCAGCACCAGGACGCAGGGCAGACCGAACTCCCCGCCGGTGAACGTGCGAGGACGGGTGCCCGCCACCGCCACGCACCACGGCGGTACGACGCCGCGCCCCAACTCCTCGCCGGTGGCGGCGTCGATGACCGGGATGGACCCGGTGAGGATGCAGCCCGCACCCAGCACGGTGCCCTCGCCGACACGCGCCCCATCAGCCACGATGCAGCGGCTCCCGATGAGGCACTCGTCACCCACGATGACCGGCACCGCCTGCGGCGGCTCGAGCACGCCGCCGATGCCCACACCACCGGAGAGGTGCACATTCCGGCCGATCTGCGCGCACGACCCCACCGTCGCCCAGGTGTCGACCATCGTGTTAGCCCCCACGTAGGCCCCGATGTTCACGTAGCTGGGCATCATCACGACGCCGGGCGCCTGGTAGCTCCCCCACCGGGCCGAGGCACCCGGGACCACCCGGACGCCGCGGTCCTGGTAGCGGGTCTTCAGCGGGATCTTGTCGGCGAACTCGAAAGGCCCCAACTCGATGGTCGACATCTCCGAGAGCTTGAAGAGCAGCAGGATGGCCTGCTTCAGCCACTCGTGGACGACGACGTCACCGTCGGAGCCGATCTCGGCCACTCGCACCTCACCGGTGTCGAGCAGATCAATGGCCTCGTGCACGACTCGCCGGGCTTCGGCGTCGCCGGCGGAGAGTCCAGCGCGACCTGCCCACAACTCACCGATCATGGCCTTGAGATCAGCGCGATAGGTCATGGCCGCAGGCTACCGGGGCTAGCCTGCGCGGATGGCGGAGCAGGCAACGGCCTGAAGCGGACACGTCGATGAGCATCACGAACAGCGCCACCACCGGCTACGAGGGCTGAGGCGTGCCTCTCAACACCGATCACCTGCGGCGTTGCATTGATGCCCTCGAGGAGGCGTCGGGGGCGCTGCGGACGACCGCCCCCGACGATGTCCTCTACGACGTCTTCCGTGCTGCCTGCGTGAAGGAATTCGAGTTGATCCTGGAGCAGGGGGGCAGGCTGCTGCGTAAGAGCCTCCGCGCCTGGTTCGCCAGCAACCGGCAGGTCGACGAACTGACCTTCAAGGACGTCTTCCGCCATACGGCCAAACACGGTCTGCTGCCCGCGGACGCCTGCGAGCGCTGGCTGGAGTATCGAGACAACCGCAATGAGACGGCTCACGGCCACGGCGAGCAATTCGCCGAGGCCACGCTTCGCCTGCTGCCGACGTTCATCAGCGACGCCAGAGCGCTCGTCGACGTGATCGAGGCGGCAAACGATGCCTGACAGGTTGCATCTCTCAGAGCGACATCGCGCCAAGCTCGAGGCGCTGCTCCGCCGGCATCTGCCCGGCGTGGAGGTGTGGGCCTACGGGAGCCGCGTCACCGGCAAGAGCCACGACGGCAGTGATCTGCACCTCGTGCTGCGCGGGCCCGATCTCGAATCCATCGACCCCAGCCGCCTCGCGGATTTCGAGGAGGCGGTGTCCATGTCCACGATTCCGTTCCTCGTCGAGGCCCGCGACTGGAGCCACATCCCTGAGCACTTCCGCGACGAGATCCTGTGGAACTACGTCGCAATCGTGCCGTCCGACGACTTGGCCCGCACCGGCGAATGACGGTCACCCGGCTGTACGGCTAACCACCAACCGCTCGGCCAGGAGCGCCAGGCGGTCGTCGGGCATCGCGGCCGCCACCCGCACGTACCCGGCGCCGGCCGTACCGTAGAACTCCCCCGGGCTGACCAGCATCCCTGCCAAGGTCGCCAGGCGCTCGGCCAGGCCCCAGCCGTCACCGCCCGGCGCCGGAACCCAGAGGTAGAAGGCACCCTCCGGCAGCGGTGCCCGCAGGTCCAAGTCCTCCAGTAACCGGGCGAGCAGCTCCAACCGGCCGCGGTAGCGCTGCCGCTGCGCCTCCACGTGAGTGTCGTCGTCGAGCGCCGCCACCGCGGCGGCCTGGATCGGGCCCGGCACCATGAACCCGAGGTGCCGGCGCGCCTGTGCCAGGAACCCAACCAGTTCGGCGTCGCCGGTGTAGAACCCGACGCGCATGCCGGCGAAGTTGGAGCGTTTGGAGAGCGAATGGACGGCCAGGACGCCCTCGGACCCATGCGCCAGGATGGTGTGCCCCTCCAGAGGCGGCCCCTCCGACGGGTGGCGTGGGCGGTCCCAGACGAACTCGGCGTAGCACTCGTCGCTGCACACGACGACGCCACGCTCGCGCCCCCAAGCCGCGGCCGCCCCCAAGTCCTCGATGGCGCCGGTGGGGTTGCCGGGCGAGTCCACCCACAGGCAGAGCGCCCGGTCGGCGTCACCGGCGTCGATGGCGCCGAGGTCGAGCCGCCCGACCCCGTCGAGGGGAACCGGCACCGCCCGCAGCCCGGCCAGCTTCGCCCCAGCGGCGTACGTCGGGTACGCCACCGCCGGATAGAGGACGGTGTCCCGATCGCCGCCGCGGAGTTGCAGGAGCCGGGGCAACGAAGCCACGAACTCCTTGGTGCCCACGCATGTCGCGATGTGCTCGGGAGGCACGGCCACGCCGAAGCGGCGCGCCAGCCAGCCGGCGGCCGCCTGGCGGAGCGCGGGTGAGCCCACCGACGAGGGATACGAGCGCTCGGCGCCCGACCCCGCCAGCGCCTCAACGGCAGCCTGCGGCGGCGGATCACACGGGTCGCCGATCGAAAGATCGACGCAGCCCCCGGCGTGGTGATCGGCCACCGCTCGCAGGGCATCGAGGCGGTCGTACGGGTAGGGCTCCAGAATCAGTTGGGCGCTCATGGTTCGGCGTTGGTCCGGCGCTCGGCGCATCGTTCCGGGCTCAACTACCCACCCCGCCGTCACCGCCGGCGGCGTTGCCCGCCGCGGGGTACCGGAAATCGGCGAACCGGGCCGCTGAGGCGGCGTCGATGCGGACGAGATAGCGCATCCCGTCGGCGGTCGCCGTCTCCGACAGCACTCGCGATGAACGGTGCAGCCCCGCCATCACCTCGCCGCGCGAGAAGGGGACCACGAATTCCGCAGTTGTCGCTGCGGCCCGCAGCCGGTCACCGATCACGGCGGTGAGATCCTCCAAGCCGGCGCCCGTCGCTGCCGAGACCGCAACGCTGCCCGGGTAGGCGGCCAGCAGGTGCTCGACGCCGGTGGCGATGTCGAGCTTGTTGAACACCAGCAACTCGGGCACCTCGGCGGCGCCGATCACGTCGAGGACATCCCGAACGGCATCCACCTGACCACCGCAGTCGGCCACCGATGCGTCGACGACGTGCATGAGCAGGTCGGCGTCCGCCACGACCTCGAGCGTGCTCATGAAGGCCTCCACGAATTCGTGGGGCAGCTTCCGCACGAAGCCGACCGTGTCGACGAGGAGCACGGTCTCGCCGCCGGGAAGCTCGAGGCGGCGGGTGAGCGCATCGAGGGTGGCAAACAGCCGGTCCTCCACGTGAGCATCCGCCCCGCAGAGAGCGTTCAGGAGGCTGGACTTGCCGGAGTTCGTGTACCCCACGATGGCAACCGCGGACTGGGCCGACCGTTGCCGTCGCCGCGCCTGGACGCCGCGGTGGCGACGGACGTCGCGCAACCTGCGCTCGAGGGTGTTGATGCGACGCAGCAGCCGGCGCCTGTCCACCTCGAGCTGGGTCTCGCCGGGACCCCGGGTACCGATCCCGCCCGCCTGCTGGCTGAGCCGGTAGCCGCTCCCCCGCAGGCGAGGCAGCCGGTAGCGCAGCTGCGCCAACTCCACCTGCACCTTGCCCTCGGTGCTGGAGGCGTTCTGGGCGAAGATGTCCAGGATGACCGTGGTGCGGTCGATCGCCGTGCGGCCGAGGATGCGCTCGAGGTTGTACTGCTGGGCCGGACTCAACACGTCGTCGAACACCACCGTGTCGGCGTCGTACTCCTCGGAGACATCCCGGATCTCGAGCGCCTTCCCCCTCCCGACATAGGTGGCCGGGTCGATGCGGTCCCGGCGCTGCATGACACGATGCACCGCGTCCGCACCAGCGGTGTCGGTGAGCCGGGCCAACTCGTCGAGGGACTCCTCCGCGTCGACCGTCGAGTTCGGCGGCGTGATGACGCCGACCAGCACGATCCGCTCGCGGAACGCCCGGTCGATGAAGCCGCCGGCCTCCCCACCGAACTCGCCGAACGCCCCCCGGTGGCCGGTGGTGCGCCGGTCGCCGGCCGGGTCGGTCATGAATCGCCGCCGGTGGGTGCCGCCGGCTCCGGCGCCTCGACGTCGGCGACGTAGATCACGGGGACCCGCAACTCGACGGTGGAGCCGACGATCGCCTCGGCGATCCCTCCGGGCATCTCGACCTCGACGGACTCCTCGAGGAGACCCCACTGGTGCAGCCGCCAGGCCACCGCCGCCGCTCCGCTGCCGCAGGCCGAAGTCACACCCACGCCGCGCTCGAACACGCGCATGCGCACCCGCGCTCGGTCCACGACGGCCACCGCCTCGAAATTCACCGGGCCGAAGCGCTGCTGCATCTCCGCCCCCACCGATTCCAGCGGCAGCACCTCGAGGGCACGCTCGTCGCTGAGCAGAGCCACGACGTGCGGGTTGCCGACCGACACCCAGCCAGCGCGCAACTGCACCGGCGCCAGGTCGGCGAGGAACGCTTTGGCGCGCCGCGTCTGCTCCCCGTCCTCGCTCGGTCGCCCCAGATCGATGCAGGCACGGCTGCGGATGCGCCCGAACCCACCTCCCGCATCATCGGCATCGGCGAAGCGGGAGCCGTCGATGACGACCCTGCGATCGCCGGCGATCGTAGCGATGACGGCTTCGGCCCCGTCACGACCCGCGCGCAGGGTGAGTGCCTGGGCAAGGCAGGCCAGACCGTTGCCGCTCACCTCCGCCTCGCCGCCGTCGGCGTTGTAGAGGCGCATCGTGGCACGCAACGGTCGCGCCGCCGGCACTCCACGCGGCCCGGCCACCGGTTCGGGATCCTCATCGGGACGCACCCACATGATCCCGTCCGCGCCGACCCCGCCGGTGCGGTTGCAGACCGCCCGCACCCATCCGGGCGGGCAGGGGGCGTCGCCTGTCTCGAGGCATACGAGAAAATCGTTGCCGAAGACGTGGTGCTTGGTCAGGTGCATCGGTCGAACGTCTCCAGGAGAGCGGGAAGAACCTCCATCGGATCCTCCCGTACATCCAACCACCGAATGCGAGGATCGCGCCGGAACCAGCGTTCCTGACGCCGCGCGAACCGGCGCGTGCGGCGAACCGCCTCCTCCAGAGCCTCCGTCAGGCTGCAGCGGCCCTCCAGGTGTTCCAGCAACTCGCGATACCCGAGAGCATGCCGGGCCGTACGTGACAGCGGCGCCGCGGCGTCACCGTCACGCAGCCGGCGCACCTCCTCCAGGAATCCGGCGTCGAGTTGCGACCGGTAGCGCTCGGCGATCCGCGCGTCGAGCAGCGGGCGCGGCAGGCGCAACCCCACCTGACAGAAGCGGCTCGTGCCGTAGCTATCGAGTCCGGGGCCGTAGGAGGAGAACGGCAGCCCGCTGCCGAGCGTCACCTCGAGAGCGCGAACGATGCGCCGCCGGTTCTGCGGCCCGGTTCGCTCGGCGGCGATCGGATCGTTGCGCCGCAGCCGCTGGTAGAGGGCGGTCGTATCCGCTTCGGCCTCCAATTCGGCCCTGACGTCGGGATAGGTGCCCGGGATGCTCAGATCATCCACCACGGCGCGGACGTAGAGCCCTGTGCCCCCGACGGCCACCACGGCGACACCGCGCCGGTCGGCCTCGGCCAGCACGGGCCGTACCGCCGCCTGGTACGCGCCGACCGAGAAGTCCTCACCCGGGGCCACGAGATCGATCCCACCGAACGCCACGCCGGCAAGCTCTGCCGGCGTCGGGGTGGCGGTGCCGACATCCATGCCGCGGTAGACGGCCATGGCATCCATCGACAGCAATTCGGCGGGTGGTCGCCGGCGGACGACTTCCAGCGCCAGGGCCGACTTGCCCGAGGCGGTGGGGCCGACAACGGCGAAGCGCCGGGGAAGCCCGGCGGGCCGATCGTTCAGGCCGCGACCACCGGGATGCGCTCACGGCGCGCCGGGGTGGCGCGAACGGCCGCTAGTTCGCCGAGAAGGTAGTGCGCCGCGGCGCCGGTGACGTCCACGTCGACGAACGAGCCGGGTCGCATCGGCCCGCCCGACGAGAAGTGCACGAGCTTATTCTGGCGGGTCCGCCCGCTGTGAAGTTCGGGGCGGGTCTTGCTGGGTCCTTCCACGAGCACCTCCTCCCAGCGGCCGATGCGAGCCTCGTGGCGGCGCCGGGCCGAGCGCTCCACGACCGCGCGGAGACGCTCGTAGCGTTCGGTCACGGTCTTGGGGTCGACGAACCTGCCCGCCATGCCGGCGGCCTCGGTTCCCGGCCGCGGCGAGAACACGAACGTGAAGGCGCTGTCGAACTCCGCCTCGGCAACCACGGCGAGCGTCGCGGCGAAGTCTTCCTCGGTCTCACCCGGGAAGCCCACGATGATGTCGGTGCTGACGGCGAGGTCCGGTATCGAGCGCCGGGCGGCTGCCAGCCGCCCGAGGTAGCGCTCCGCCGTGTAGCCACGGTGCATGGCGGCCAGCACGATGTCGCTGCCCGACTGCAGGGGAAGGTGCAGGTGCTCGCACACGGCGGGTGTCTCGGCCATCGCCGCCACCGTCTCCGGCCGCAGATCCTTGGGGTGCGGGCTGGTGTAGCGGACACGCCGGATCCCGTCGACGGTGCCGACGGCGCGCAGCAACTCGGCGAACATCGGGCGGACGGGAACCTTCTCCCCGGCGCGGCGGCGGGCCAGCGCCAGGTCGCGACCATAGGAGTTGACGTTCTGGCCGAGCAGCGTGATCTCCACGACGCCGCTTCGGGCCAACTCGCCGACCTCTTCCCGCAGCATCTCGAAGGGCCGGCTGATCTCCGGACCGCGCACCGCCGGCACGATGCAGAAGGCGCAGGAGTTGTCGCAGCCGATCTGGATCGTCACCCACGCCGAGTGCGGCAGATCCCGGCGCACCCCGAGGGCCGACGGGAATGCCTCGGCATCGGCGCGTACCGCCTCGGAGAGGATCTCGGTGATCGGACCGACGTCCGCGGCGCGGGCCAGGAGTTCGGCGGCGCGGTGCACGTTGTGGGTTCCGAACACGACGTCCACATGAGGCGCCCGGGTGCGGACGAGGTCCTGATCCTTCTGCGCCAGGCAGCCCCCGACGGCGATCTGCATACCCGGGCGGGAGCGCTTGAGAGACTTGAGCCTGCCCAGGTAGGCGTAGAGCTTCTGATCAGCCTTCTCGCGAATGCAGCAGGTGTTCACCACGACCACGTCGGCATCGTCGGGCGCCTCGGTGGCGACCATGCCGTCGGCCTCCAGCAGACCCGCGACACGCTCGGAATCGTGCTCGTTCATCTGACACCCGAAGGTGCGGATGTAGTAACGCTTGGCCCGGCTCACCCCTCCAAGCGTAGAGCCCCCCTGCTCGGCCGGTACCGCCGGGCGCCACCGGGGTGCCGCGGAACGCTAACGAGGCGCGCCGGCCGGGACAGGCACCTCGCTCATAGACGCCTCGGGCTCCTCGACGGGTTGCGGCAGCAACACCTCCGTGACCTTCTCGGTCAGCTCGAGCACGAGCGCCGGATTCTCACGCAGGAACTGCTTTACCTTCTCGCGCCCCTGACCGATCTGATCGCCCTGGTACGTGTACCAGGCTCCTGACTTCTTCACGATGTCGAGCCCCACCGCCATGTCGAGAACCGAGCCCTCCCGGCTGATGCCCTGGGAGTACATGATGTCGAACTCGGCCGTGCGGAACGGCGGTGCCGTCTTGTTCTTCACCACGCGGACGCGGGTGCGGTTGCCGATCGCCTCGGCGCCGTTCTTGATGGACTCGATGCGGCGGATGTCGAGGCGTATCGAGGAGTAGAACTTCAGCGCCCGGCCGCCGGAGGTGGTCTCGGGCGAGCCGAACATGACCCCGATCTTCTCGCGCAGCTGGTTGATGAAGATGCACACGGCCTGGCTCTTGTGCAGGTTGGCGGTGAGCTTGCGCAGTGCCTGGGACATGAGCCGGGCCTGCAGGCCCACGTGGATGTCACCCATCTCTCCCTCGATCTCGGCCCGGGGTGTGAGCGCGGCCACGGAGTCGATCACGACCACGGCGATGGCCCCCGAGCGGATGAGCACGTCGGCGATCTCCAGAGCCTGCTCACCGGTGTCGGGCTGGGAGATCAGCATCTCGTCCACGTCCACGCCGATGGCGCGGGCGTAGATGGGGTCGAGGGCGTGCTCGGCGTCGATGTAGGCACACACCCCGCCCACGCGCTGCGCCTCGGCCACGACGTGCAGGGCCAGCGTGGTCTTGCCGGAGGACTCGGGTCCAAAGATCTCCGTGACCCGCCCACGGGGCAGACCGCCGATACCGAGTGCCACGTCGAGCGCCAGCGCCCCCGTGGACACGGTGTCGATCTGGAGGGCGGCCTTCTCCCCCATCTTCATGACCGCGCCCTTGCCGAAGTTCTTCTCGATCTGGCGCAGGGCCAGTTCGAGCGCCTGCTCGCGCACCTTGCCGTTGCCGTTGGTGGCTGCGGTGTGCCTCGTCATTGGTCCATTACCTCCTGGGTGGCTTAGTCCCCGGTCCCTGCGGGCGCCGGCTCCATCGATCGTTCGGGGGGAAGTCGGTCTGTGAGTATCTTGGGGAGGGGGTGTGACATACAGTGCCGTGACAAACTATGTGTAGCACCTGCCTCAACCCCGGATTACACCAGTGTAATCCAAACGCCCGTTCGCTGCACGTCTTTTGGAGGCGCCATGACCACCGAACAGCACGACCGGGGGGAACTCCGCCAACAACTGTCCCCCCTCCAGTACCACGTCACGCAGGAGGCCGGCACGGAGCGGGCGTTCACCGGCGAATACTGGGACTGCAAGGATGACGGCGTCTATCACTGCGTGGTGTGTGACACGGCGCTGTTCTCCAGCGACACGAAGTACGACTCCGGCACCGGCTGGCCCAGCTTCCACTCCGAGATGGGCACCGAACTCGTGGGGCGCCGTCGAGACCTCGGTCACGGGCGGATCCGCACCGAAGCGGTCTGCAACAACTGCGGGGCGCACTTGGGCCACATCTTCGATGACGGTCCCGCGCCCACCGGTGAGCGCTACTGCATGAATTCCGCATCACTGAACCTGCATCCCAGCAGCGACGAATCTGATGAGACATGTTCACAGTGAGTCTCAGTATATGACACTCATTGTCGAACTGCTCCTCGGATCGGAAGAATCGCGCGCCGCCGGCAGCGGGATCCGGTGAGCATCGCAACCGGCGCTGCGCCGGCGTCGGACGGAGCGGCTTTGCCTGAGTCCCCGGTTCCGATCATCGACATCTCTCCAGCCGGCGAAGGAGGCGAAGCCCTCGCCGGCGTCGGTCGCGCCGTCGACGAGGCCTGCCGGAACATCGGCTTCTTCGTCATCGTGGGCCACGGCGTCCCCGATGCGACGATCGGCGCGGTCTGGACGGCGGCGCGGGAGTTCTTCGACCTGCCGGTTGCCGACAAGCACCGCAGCCCGGCCCCGTCGCCGGACTACGCCTACGGCTACTCGCCCATCAGGGGCGAGACCCTGGCCCGCTCCCTCGGCGACACCACCCCGCCGGACCTGAAGGAGAGCCTCAACATGGGCCCGCTCGATCTGCCCGAGGTCGTCCCCGCCGGCGCCGAGGCGATCCTGGCCGAGCCCCGCTGGCCCGAGCGCCCGGCGACGCTGCGTCCGGCCTGGGAGTCGTACTTCCGCACCATGTCCGACCTGGCTGCCCGGCTGCTGGCGATCATGGCCGTGGGGCTGGGGCTCCCGGAGGACCACTTCGAGCCGTTCCTCCGTCACCACTCCAGCGCCATGCGGGCGATCAACTACCCGCACCTGGACGCCCGCCCGCTGCCGGGCCAGCTGCGCGCCGGCGCGCACACCGACTACGGCACGCTCTCCATCCTTCGCTACGACGACGCCCCCGGCGGGCTGGAGGTGAGGGGACCCGCCGGATGGGCGGCGGTGCCGATGGTGCCGGGCGGTTTCGTCGTGAACCTGGGAGACATGATGGCCCGCTGGACCAACGACCGCTGGGTCTCCACGCTGCACCGCGGCGGGCTGCCGCCGGCCGACGCGGACGTTTCCACGCGACGTCAGAGCATCGTGTTCTTCCACAACGTGCGCTGGGACGCCGAGGTCCGGTGCCTACCGACGTGCCTGGCCCCCGGCGAGTCACCCCGCTACGAGCCGGTGCTGGCCGGGCCCCACCTGCTCAGCAAGTTCGCCAGCACCGTCGAGAGCACCTACTAGAGCAGCGCGCGTCGCCCACGAAACGATGATCGCTCGTACACCCGCCGCTCCTCGGAGATGAGTGAAGGGACTTAGCGATGGATGCGCGACAACCAAGGGATATTCGGCGGACCAGGGAGGTCGCCCGCCGCGACGGCGCCGTCATCACCAAGTCGCTGAAGTACCGGCTCTACCCCTTCGTCGTAGACAGGGCGCACGGTGTCCGGATGTGGGACCCCGACGGCAATGAGTACCTGGACTGGATGGGATGCGGAGGCGCGGTTCCCGTCGGCTACGGCCATCCAGAGGTGCGCAAAGCTGCAATCGCGGCGATCGACAAGGAGTACGCGCACCCTCTGGTCTGCTACATCCACGAGCCGGCCGTCGAACTGGCCGAGACGCTCGTCGACCTCGTGCCGGGTGACTTTCCCAAGAAGGTCTGGTTCGGAGTCTCGGGGTCGGACGCGATGGACTACCTGGCCAAAGTTGTGCCGTTGGCCGCGAATCGCCCGCGGGTGATCTCGTTCATCGGCTCGTTCCACGGCATGACGATCGGATCCGGCGCCATCTCCGGGCACGGCGCTCTGAGCAAGCCCATTCCTGGTGGCCACATCACGAAGGCGCCCTACCCGAACCCCTACCGCTGCACTTGGGGCCCCTGCGATCCGCAGGAATGCTCGCTCCAGTGTCTCAAGTTCCTCCGAACCGAACTGTTGACCAACGTCTCCCCGGCCGCCGAGACGGCCGCGGTGTTCGCCGAGAGCATCCAGTCGGACAGCGGCGAGATCGTTCCCCCCGACAACTACTTCCCGGCTCTCCGGCAGTTGTGCGACGAGCTGGGAATCTGGCTGATCTTCGACGAGATCAAGACCGCGTTCGGTCGGACGGGGCGCATGTTCGGGTTCGAGCACTTCGACATCCAGGCCGATGCGCTCGCCCTCGCCAAGCCGCTCGGAGGTGGCTTCCCCCTCTCCGCGGTGGTGGGTCGGTCCGAGATCCTCGAGGTCGACGTCTACACGGCCTACACGCTCGGCGGGCACCCGGTCTCGTGCAGCGCATCTCTGGCTTTCATCGAAGTGATGCGCCGGGAGGATCTCGCCGCCAACGCGGCCGACGTGGGCGGCTACATCGAGGAGAAACTGCTCGAGATGAAGAGGAGGCATCCTCTCATCGGGGATGTCCGGGGCAAGGGGCTGCTACTCGGAGTCGAGTTGGTCGCCGATCCAAAGACCCGCGAGCCGGCAGAGTTGGATGCTCACCGCCTCGCCTACCGGTGCTTCGAGTTGGGACTCATCCTGCTTTGCTTCGGCAACGTCATGGAGATCACGCCCGCGCTGACGATCACCAGGAGCGATGCCGACGAGGCGCTCGCCATCTTTGAGCGCGCCCTCGCCGATGTCGAAGCGGGGCGTTTCGACGATGCCAAACTGGAAGACTTCTAGACCCCAGTCATTCTCCGGAGCCTTCGGCCACCCGCTGGCGGCCGCGCGGGCCGGCCGTCCGGAGCAAGGATCTGATCGAATCGGCTTGGACGATCATCGCCAGCAGGATGGCAATGCCGAGTGCCAGTTCCCGGGCGAACGAGGTGTAACCGGCGAAGACCAGCGAACTGTTGATCTCGGAGATGAGCACCATTCCCAGGAACGCCCCGAACAGCGTGCCGGCTCCCCCGGTCACCGCCACGCCCCCGATGATCGGACCGGCAAGAGTCGACAGGAGCCAGGTCTGGCCGCCACTGGGCTGACCTGATCCGAGTTCGACCGTCAGCAGAATTCCCCCAACCGCGGCCAGCAGCCCGCTGATCACGTACGTCAGCATCACGGTCTGCGTGGTGGGAACGCCGGACGTACGCGCGGCTTCCACGTTCGCACCGAGGAGGTACGTCCGCACCCCCCACACGGTCAGGTGCAGGAACACGCCGAACAGCAACAGCACCCCGATGTAGACGAAGACGGAGGGGTGAATCCCCAGCCGCTTGGTGACCAGGAACGTGAGGTCGTCGCGCGGGTAGACCTGCGGGACGCCCTTGGTGGCAAGGACCGCCGCGCCGTAGAAGACACTCCCCGTGCCGAGCGTGCCGATGATGGGGTTGATGCGGATGATTCCGACGACAAGGGAATTCACCAGCCCCAGCCCCACCCCGATGAGCAGCACGAGCAGAATGGTCTCGGGGACACCCAGGCCATGGTGCAACAACACCGCTGTGATGAGCCCAGTGAGACCCGCAATCGAACCGATCGAGAGATCGAAGTTCCCGCCGATCAGCACGATCGTCTGGCCCACCGCAGCAACGCCGACCGGTGCCGCGGAGCGCAGGATGTTGGTGATGTTCAACCAGGTGGCGAAGCGAGACTCGATGATGACCGTGATGACGCCGACCGCTATGACGGCGACGAGGATGATCTTCGGGAACCTCTGCGCGCCGAAGATCAGGTTGCGGTACTCGGTGTACCGACCCGCTCTCCACGTGCCCATCGCGCCGCCCGGATCCAGCGACCCCGACTCGGGAGCGCCCACGTCAGGAGTCCCCCGCCCGCCCGGCGTTGTCCGCCAGACCTGTGATCATGGCAACGACATCGTTGGCTTCGACCTCGTCGGCCGCCACGGTACCGACACGCTCGCCCCGGCGCAGCACGGTGATCCGGTCGGCCACCTCGAACACGTCCGGCAAATTGTGACTGATGATGAGGATGCCGATGCCGGAGTCGCGCAAGTGTTTAATGAGTTCCAGAACGTTCGTGCGCTCAGCGATCCCGAGCGCCGCCGTGGGCTCGTCCAAGAGCAGCACCCGGCTCCCGCCGCTCACCGCCCTTGAGATGGCGCATCCTTGGCGCTGCCCGCCCGAGAGTGACGAGATCTGAGCGAAGACATTCGGGATGCGGATCTTGAAATTCTCCAGGAGGTTCGCGGTGAGATTCGTCATCTCGACGCGGCGCAGGAAGCCGTATCGGGTCAGTTCCCGACCCGAGAACACGTTCTGCACGACTTCGAGTGTGTCGGCAAGGGCCAGATCCTGGTAGACGGTCTCGATTCCAAGCGTCCGGGCCGTCCGCGGGCTCACGAGACGCACGCTCTCGCCGTCGAGCAGGATGGATCCGGCGTCGGGTCGGAGCGATCCGGCCAACATCTTGAGGGCGGTCGACTTGCCTGCACCGTTGTCGCCGACCAGCGCCAGAACCTGCCCGGCGAACAACTCCAGCGAGAGGTCGTGAACGGCTCGCAACCCGCCGAACCACTTCGTCAGCCCGTACCCGGCGTAGAGAGGATCTCCGTTCTGGTCCATGTGCGCGGGCGCGGCTGCCGCTCTGGCCGGGGAGAGCGCGACGTGGTAGCGCCGCGCTCAGCGTCAGGGCCGACTGTCAGGACCAGAGAGCTTCGAATTCCTCCCGCAGGCGTGCGTTGAGTTCCGCCAAGTCGTCGGCGTAGGAGTCCACGTTCTCCGGTGTGATGATCACACCACCCGTTCCGAAGAAGTCCACAGACGGTGTGAGCCCCTGCCGGAGCTTGTCGAGGGCAACGAGCGCCAACTCGCCCTGGGCGCCCGGGTTCAGCGCCACCGTGCTCACGATGTTGCCCTTGCGGACCCACTCGAGAATCTCCTCGAAGTCGTTGATGCCCACGACAGGGATGTCGCCAAATCCTTCGTCCACGAGAGTCTGGGCGATGACCGCGGCGCTGCCGGTCTGGGTCAGGAAGATGTCGACCTCGTCGCCCTGGGTCGTCAGCACGTCCCTGATGATCTGGCCTGTGCGCGTCAGGTCGTTCTCGTCCTCGAACACCTCGATCTCGATGTTGGCGTTGATCCCGTCCTCGAGCGCCTTCAACCGAACCCGCACGTTCTCCATGGCCAGCGATCCGACGATATTGATGACCTTCCCGCCGTCGGGTAGCAGGTCGTTGAGGGCCACTGCGTGGAGTTCGCCGATCTGCTGATCACTGTTGCTCACCGCGATCGTCCGAACGTCGGCGCAGCAGTCGGCGTCGAACGTCACGATCGGAATTCCGGTGGCGGCAGCCTCCTCCACGGCCGGGGCGACGCCGGCCGCGTCGCACGCCGAGACCCCGAGGCCGTCGATCCCTCGCGCCAGCACGTCCCTGATGAGCCGGCTCTCCTCGGCGGCATCGCACGAACTTGGCTGGAGGAAGATGACCTCACATCCCAACCGCTCGCAGGTAGGTCCGACTGCGGCCTCGGTCGGGGCGTAGTAGGCGTGCTGCACCGCGGTGACCATGCCGTAGACGGGCTTCGCGGGAGCAGCTTCCGTCGTTGTGGGCGCCTCGGTGGGCGCCGGTGGTGGAGGCGCCTCGGTGGGCGCCGGGGCGGGGGGACTTACTTGCGTATCCCCCGCGTCATCACCTCCGCAGGCTGCGGCAAGAAGCACCACCGCAAGTAGCGCGACCAGTATCCGTGCACCGGAAAGCCTCAAAAAAGCACTCATCGTGCATTCCTCCCCCCAGAAGCTGCGACTCCCCCTGTAGAAGCTATAGAGCAGCTTCGTGGCCGATCCTAGACGATCCCGCGGAGCAGCGGGAATGGTCGCCTACGGCTGCTGAGGCTCCCAGTCGGTCGGTGCCACGGGGTGATCGGACACCGCTCGGAGCGTTGGGGCTTCCGGCGCGATCGCCACGAACCCGTCCGGCGTCCACAGGGCGGCATCCACCGCCAGCGGGGACCACGTGCCGCCGGGACGGCCCCACGCCACGTACGACACCAGAGAGTCCGAACGATCCAGCCGGTCGTTCCGGAATAGAGCGACCTCGCCGCGGGCCGGCGACAGGGGCGGGAACTCCCCTGAGGCGTCCACGACATCTGCCGGAGATTCGGATGCCCGCGTAGGACCAGCCGCGTCCTCCAGGGCGATCCAGGCCGAGGCCCCCGGCGCAAGAATCACGTTCGGGAGAGCGACGTGCACGCCATCGTGACCCAGGAAATGGCCTCGGAGATTGCCGGATCCGCTGCCGGAGTTGGTCAACTCGATCCGGGACGCCTCGCCGAACACCAGCCGCGAGATCACGATCCTGCTGTGCCCGCTGCACATCGAGCAGAAGGGGCCCGGCGATTCGCTGCAACGGTCACAACCAACCGGGAAGCCGCCGAGTGGCTCATCTGCCGACGTCGCCAGTCTCGACTGTCCCAGTGGCGCCGTTCCCGCGGCCGCCTCCGGCGGAGGTGGTGTCTGTAGCGGAGCGACTGGGTCCGGCTGCGAGGACGTGCCGGTATCCGAGCAGGCCGCCGAGACCACCGCGACAAGCAGAATCGCCGCGACGCGGGCGATGGGCGCCTTCTTGAGCGCCGGCAGGCCCATGCCTAAACTACGGCGCCGCTGAGACTGCGGCGGACGAGGGGGGTACACGATGGAGACCGGCGACAGGCGGATTGCCGAGTTGGTGGATCTGTCCGGCCAATGCGTCGTCATCACCGGCGGCTCCCAGGGCTTCGGTGCCGCCATAGCTCAGCGAATGGGGGAAGCCGGCGCGACGGTGGTGACCGCCGCACGGAACATCGACAAGGCGGCGAAGGTGGCGGGTTCGATCCCGGACGGAAGAGGCTTCGCCCTTCCGGTGGATGTCACCGACCATGACTCGATCCTAAACCTCGTGGACCGCGCCCGGCGGTTGACGGGCCGCATCGACGTGTTCGTGAACAACGCAGGTGCGTTCTCGAACTACCTGCTCGACGACATGCCCCTCGAGGAGTTTCAGCGTGTCATCAACACGAATGTCACGGGGAGTTTCCTCTGTGCGCAGGCGGTTGCTCGTGTCATGCGCGCCGACGGCGGAGGTGGGGTGATCATCAACATGGCGTCCGTGGACTCGTTCCAGCCCTCCTCACCCGGGTTGATCCACTACATCACCTCCAAGCACGCACTCATCGGCCTAACGAGAGCCTTGGCGATGGAATTGGCGCCATGGGGCATCCGTGTCAACGCCATCTGCCCCGGGGCATCGCTGACGGAGGGGGTCATGGACTTCATCAAGACGGGCGCCCCTCAAGGGATCGACATCGAGGCCGAGTTCGCCGGCATCGTCAACCACGTCCCTCTGAGGCGCTTGTGTAGCCCGGATGACGTTGCCATCGCCACGCTCTTCCTGGCTTCGGGATTGTCATCCTTCGTGACGGGAACGTCTCTCACAGTCGACGGCGGGATTCTCGCCCAGCCGATGGAGGGGTATCCGGACGACTACGGGCCCGGCGCCGGCTGATCGACCAACTGGGAGGGGCTCAAGCATGCGGGAGACCAACGAAGCGCTCATGGAAACCTTCTTCGACGGGGTCAACAACCACGACCCTGACCTCCTGGTGTCGGTCCTGGGGGAGAACTGCGAGATCAACGACGAAGGAGCTCCCTATCCGTACGACCGCGCCGGCCTCCACGAGATGCACAGCGCCTTCTACGAACACTTCCCCGACACCCGGTTCGAGATCCTCCACCGCATCATCGAGGAGAACGGAGCGTGCTACGTCTATCGAGCCACCGGCACCGGTCGGGGGGAATGGCCGGAGGGCAACAACATCGAGGGTGCCCGACTCGATCTCGTCGAGGTCCTCGTTGCAAGGGTCGAAGATGACGCCATCGTTGGTCTGGACTTCCACATGGACACGGAGTTACTGAAGCGGCAGGTCTGGCGAAGCTGACCGGGGGCGCCTACCCGGTCTGTTGCATTCAGTCGGCGGCGGCGAGCAGGGCTCGGGCCTGCCGCGCGAGCGGCTCGTCGATCATCTGCCCCTCGAAGGCCACCGCGCCAGCGCCGGTGCTCTGGGTCTCCGCGTAGAGCGCAAGCATGCGCCTGGCGCGGTCCACCTCCTCGGCGGACGGCTTGAAGGTGCGGTTCGCCCAGGGAACCTGAGCCGGATGGATGCAGAGTTTGCCTTTGTAGCCCAGTGCCCGACCCTGCCGGGCATCGTTGAGGAACACCTCCTCGTCGCGGAGCGCCACAACCACCTGGTCGAGCGCCACGACCCCCGCCAGCCGGCACGCCACCGCCACGCGGGAGCGGGCGTACAGCACCTCGGTGTTCTCCGGCGTCCGGACGCCCCCCAGATCAGCCACATAGTCCTCGGCCCCGAAGTAGGCAGCCACGACCGGCGGCCGAAGCACCTCGGGGGCATTCTCAACTCCGGCGACGGTCTCGAGACCCGCCATCACGCCCAGCGGCCCGATCCGCTGGAGGCGCTCGGCGACGAGCTCGACGGATTCCGCTGATTCCAGCATCGGAACCACGACACCGGTGAGTTCGGGTACCAGCGCCTCGGCCACGTCTCCCTCGAACCATTCCGTGTCGACCGCGTTGACTCGCACGAAGATCGCCAGATCGGGATACACCCGCCGCAGCTCGCGGGCGGCGGCCGCGGCCACGGGGCGGGCCTGGGCCTTGCCGCTCGGCGCCACGGCGTCCTCCAGGTCGATGATGACGCCATCGGGGCCGCTGCGGGGCAGCTTGGGAAGTAGCTCGGGGCGGCTCGCCGGTGCGTAGAGGGCGCTGCGCAGCCGGAGTCCGGCAGTGCTCACGACGCCAACTCCGGCCGGTCGCGGAACTGCTCCAGCGCCTCGGGATTGGCGATGGCCTCGGTGTTGCGCACCGGCCGCCCGCACACCACGTCGCGCACCGCCAACTCGGTGAGCTTGCCGCTGCGGGTGCGGGGGATGTCGTCGACCGCCACCACGCGGGCCGGAACGTGGCGCGGCGAGGCACCGCGGCGGATGCGGTCGCGGATTCGCTGGGTCAACTCGTCGGTCAAGTCGGCTCTCAGCCGGACGAACAGCACGATGCGGGTGTCGCCGCCGAAGGGCTGGCCGATCACGATCGCCTCGAGCACCTCGGGGACGGCCTCCAGGCAGCGGTAGATCTCTGCGGTGCCGATGCGCACCCCCCCGGGGTTGAGGGTTGCATCGGAGCGCCCGGCGATGACCATCCCGCCGTTGGCGCTCCAGCGGGCGAAGTCACCCTGGTGCCAGACGCCCCCAAAGCGCTCGAAGTACGCCCGGCGGTACTTGGGACCGGGCGAGAGCTCCAGGGAGCTGTCCGGGCCGCCGCCGTCTGCCGCGCCGTCTAATCCGTCGCGGGCGTCGTCCCAGAACCCCAGCGGCATCGAGGGAAACGAGTTGGTGCACACCAGCTCGCCCTGCACATCAGGCGGACACGGCCTGCCGCCGTCGTCGAACACGTCGATGGCCAGCCCGAGCGCCGGCCGTTGGATCTCCCCGGCGTACACCGGAGAGGTCGGATCGCCGCCCACCAGGCAGCCGCACAGGTCGGTGCCCCCCGAGATGGAGGCCAGGTGCACGTCGGACTTCACCTCCGCGTAGACGTACTCGAAGCCCTCCGGCGAGAGCGGTGACCCGGTGGAGGTGATCGTGCGCAGGCTGTCCAACCGGTGCGTCCGGCGTGGCGAGAGCCCCCGCTTGGCAGCTGTCTCGATAAAGCCCGCAGAGGTGCCGAACAGCGTGATCCCCTCGGCGTCGGTGAGATCGAAGAGCCGCACCGGATCGGGCGCCCCGTCGTACAGCACCAGCGTGGCCTCGCTGGCCAGCGCCGACATCAGCCAGTTCCACATCATCCAGCCTGCCGTCGTGAAGTAGAACACCCGATCGCCGGGGCGCACGTCGCAGTTCAAGCGGTGCTCGACGAGGTGCTTGAGGAGGATGCCGCCCGCTCGATGAACGATGGACTTGGGAACCCCCGTGGTGCCCGACGAATAGAGCACATACAGCGGGTGATCGAAGGGCAGGGGCACGAACTCCAGCTCGGCGGCAGCGTCGATCGGGCTTTCGCCCAGGAAGTCGTCCCAGATCACTGCCCCCGGCAAGCCACCGAGATCGGGCTCGGGATCGAGGAACGGGACGACCACGAGCCGCTCGAGGCTCGCGAGCCGGGGCACGATCTCCCTCAGCCGCCCGAGGCAATCGAACTCCTTGCCGCCGTAGCGGTAGCCGTCGGCCGCCACCAGCACCCGCGGGCGGATCTGCCCGAAGCGGTCGACCACGCCGTTGATGCCGAAGTCCGGCGAGCACGAGGAGAACACCCCGCCGAGCGCAGCCGTGGCAAGCATCAACTCGCAGGTCTCGGGGATGTTCGGCAGCCAGGCCGCCACACGATCCCCCGGTCGCAGATCCGTCCCCGCACCGAGCGCCGCGGCTATGCGCCGCACGTCGAACTGCAACTGCGCCCAACTCAGCTCGCGCCGCGGCCCGACCTCGCCGCTGAAGACGACGGCGGGAGCATCGTCGTCGCGCCGCAGCAGGTTGGCGGCGAAGTTCAGCCGAGCGTCGGGAAAGAACCGGCCGTCGTAGATCTCCGCAGCCGGCTCGAAGACACGCTCGCCGCGGGACTCGGCGATGACCTCGCAGAAGTCCCAGGCCGCCGACCAGAACGCCTCGGGGTCGACCAGGGAGAAGCCGTGGAGTCCGGTGTAGTCGACGAACGACCCGTGGCCCTCGCGTTCCAGCGCCTCGCAGAATGCCCGCAGGTTGGTCGACTCCGCCGCCGACGGCGACCAGAGCGGTCCATGCCGCCGGGCGGCAGTGGCGTTCGGTAGAGATCCGGGGTCCATGCCGGGCGCGAGCATTGCACACGACCCCACTCCGCCCGAAACCATGGCGGCAGCGACGACGGCCACGTGTGAGGTATCCCAACAGGGGTGCTCCGGGGATCGAGCACGCGGGGCCTCGATCCCCGCGGCCTGCTCACGAGCGTTGCAGTCGTCGGCTGTACGCTCGGCAGACCAGCGACCGACCATCACCGGCGCGCAGAGAGGAGCCAACGTGACCGACCCGCTCGGGCATCTCTACCAACCACTGCGACGCATCGCGCGGCGCCCTCACCGGCGCCGCGCATCGATCGTCGTGGTCGCGCTGCTATCCAGCGGCGCGCTGCTGCTCGCCGCCTGCGGTCAGTCGGATGCGGAGCCGGCAACCGCACCGGAGCCGCCACCGGCTCCCGCAACCGAGCCCCCACCACCGGCGCCCGAACCACCACCCGCACCCGAACCACCACCGGCGCCCGAACCCGCACCCGCACCCGAACCACCACCCGCACCCGAACCACCACCCGCACCCGAACCACCACCGGCGCCCGAACCCGCACCCGCACCCGAACCACCACCCGCACCCGAACCACCACCGCAGGAAGCGGAGACGATCGAGGAGAACGCGCCGGACGAGTCCGCCCACTACGACGCGCCCGGCGCCTTGGCGGTACCGCTACCCCTTCCCGCCGGTGAACCCGGTGAGATCATCGACGTCGAGGAGTTGGACCTCGGCAACGACTACGTGGGTTTCCGGATCCTCTATCACTCCCGCTCGCTGCGCGGCGACGACATCGCCGTGTCGGGGTTCGTGGCGACGCCGGCCGGCGAGCCACCGGCCGGCGGCTGGCCACTAGTGGCTTTCGCGCACGGGACGACCGGCATGGCCGACATCTGCGCCCCCTCGCACGAAGCCGAGGAAATCATCGCCGAGGACGGCTCCTACCTCGAGGGCTACGCCATCGTGGCCACCGACTACGAAGGGCTCGGCACGCCCGGCCTGCACCCCTACATCGTCGGTCGCAGCGAGGCCCGCGGCGTGCTCGACAGCGTTCGCGCCGCGCACAACGTGAACGTGTACGAAGGAGACCACCGACCGGGCATCTCCGTCACCGAGGAGTTCGTGGTGTGGGGCCACAGCCAGGGCGGTCACGCCGCCCTCCACACCGGGCAGCACTGGCAGGAGTACGCACCCGAACTGGAGCTGCTCGGCGTGGCGTCAGGCGCTCCCCCCTCCCAGTTCTCCCTGCTCTACAACTTCCTGCTGGGCGGGCCGTTCCAGGGGTACGTGGCCATGGCCTCGGGCGCCTTCGCCGAGGCGTACGACGAGATCGAGTTGCAGCAGGTCTTCAGGGACGAGGCGCTCGGCCTTTTCGAGGTCCTCGAGACCGGTTGCACGGGAGAGGTCTTCGACGTGTTCAACCCCGTGGCGGCCGAAGACCTGCTGAAGGTGGAGAACCCCCTGAGCGTCCCGCCGTGGGATCGGGTCATCATCGAGAACGACGTGAACATTTCGGCCGTGCCGGTGCCGGTGCTGATCCTCCACGGCGCCGACGACGAGCAGATCCCCGCCATCAGCAGCCAGTTCCTGCTCGGCCAGCTCTGCACGAAACCAGGCCAGGGCCCCACCGTGCGCCTCGAGTATCCGGGCGAGGATCACAGCAGCGTCATCGACGTCCAGCGCGATGACCTGCTCGAGTGGATCGCAGGCCGCTTCGCAGGCGATCCGGCTCCGGACACCTGCGCCGGTTGACCGACGTCGACACCGTGACGCCGGCATCGCAGACACACGCGCCCGGCACGCCGCAGGAAGCCATCTTCGTCGAGGGCACCAGCGCCCACTGGTTCCAGCACTTCGCCACCGGACCCGGCGTCACCGCGATCGAGGTCCTGGCGGCCGTCCGGACGACCCAGGAGGCCGCCGCCGCAGCTGGAGTGCAGCTCGTGGTGGGCTTCGGATCCGCCATGGTTGCACGGCTCGGCATGGACGCCCCGCTGGGATTGAAGCCCTTCACAGAGATCAGCGGCAGCAGCGGGCGCCGGGCCGTCGCCACCCAGGAGGACGTCTTCTTCTGGATCCACAGCGACCGCCACGACCTCAACTTCGACGTGGCACTGGCGGCACGCCGGGCCTTCGACCCCCTGGGCGCCCTTGCTCGCGAGACACCGTCGTGGGTGTACCGGGACAGCCGCGACCTCACGGGATTCATCGACGGCACCGAGAACCCGCCGGCCGATGAGGCCCGGGAATTGGCGGTGATCGCCGACGGGCCGGGCCATGGAGGGAGCTTCGTGCTGGCACAGCGCTGGATCCACGATCTCGACGCATTCGCCGCCCTCGCCACCGGTGAACAGGAGCGGGTCATCGGGCGCACCAAGCCCGACAGCATCGAGTTGGAGGACGTCCCGGCGAACTCACACCTGGGCCGCGTCGTGCACACCGACGAGGAAGGCGAGGAGATCGAGATCTACCGTCGCTCGGTCCCCTACGGCACCTCCACCGAGGCGGGCCTGTACTTCCTGGCCTTCACCGACGACCTTGCCAAGATCGACCTGATGCTGGCCGCCATGTTCGGTGCCACCGGCGACGACAACCACGATCGTCTCGTGATGTTCTCCGAGACGGTCTCGGGGGCCTACTACTACGCGCCCCCGACCGAAGCCCTCGCCGGCCTCGACCTCCTTGCCTGAGGCACAGCCAACTCGGGGCCACGGCGCTCAGATGCGGCGCGTGCGCCCCTCCCAGTACGGGTCCCTCAGTCGCCGCTTGTAGAGCTTGCCGTTGGGGTCTCGCGGCAGTTGCTCGGCAAAGTCCAGCGAGTGCGGCCTGCGCTGCTTCGCCAGCCGGCCCTCCAGGAACTCCTCAATGGCCTGCCGCGTCGTCTCGCTCGGTTCGACGCCCGGTGCCGGCTCCACGACCGCCTTGATCTGTTCCCCGAGATCCTCGTCGGGAACGCCGAACACCGCCACGTCGCCCACCAGCGGGCACTGCTGCACCACACCCTCGATCTCCGCCGGGTAGATGTTGACCCCACCCACGATGATCATGTCACCGGCACGGTCATTGAGGAACAGGTAGCCCTCCTCGTTGAAGTACCCCACGTCACCGACGGTGAAGAAATCGCCTCGATGGGAACCGGCCGTCTTCTTCTCGTCCTTGTGGTAGTTGAAACGAAGGCGCTCGGGCATCTTCATGTACACGGTGCCGCTCTGTCCTGGCGCCAGTTCCCGGCCCTCGGCGTCGACGACGATCACCTCGGTCTCGGGCCAGGGCCTGCCCACCGTTCCGGGGAATCGCCGCCAGTCCTCGGGGCCGGCAAGCGTGCCGCCGCCCTCCGTGGCGGCGTAGTACTCGTAGATGCAGTCCCCCCACCAGTCGAGCATCCGCTGCTTGGTCTCGACCGGGCAGGGCGCCGCCGCATGGATCACGTGCCGTAGCGACGACACGTCGTATCGGTCCCTCTCTGCTTCGGGAAGCTGCAGCAGCCTGTGGAACATGGTCGGCACCAGCTGCGTGTGCGTGACGCGGTGGCGCTCGATCAGGTCGAGCGTCCCGAGCGGGCTCCACCGGTCCATGAGCACGACGCTGTGGCCCATGTGCAGCGACATCGTGGTCCACAGGCTGGCGGCCGCGTGATATATCGGCGTCGCGCACAGGAACACGTTGTCGCCGTGGGGCTGGATTCCGAAGAGCATCAGCAGCAGGCCGGCGCCGGCGGCCGACTCGTCGGGATGCCGGCCGCTCAGGGCTCGGCGCACGCCTTTGGGCCGCCCCGTCGTGCCGGACGTGTAGCCCATCGTCGCACCCGTCGACAGATTCTCCGGGCGGGTGGACCGATGGCCCGCCGTCAACTCCTCGATCGATCTGAAACCATCGATCGTGCCCACCGAGAACGCATGGCGGACATCGGCACCGTCGAGGACGCCCGACGCCTCGGCGGCAAAGCGCTCGTGTCCGATTAGAACCTTGGCGTCACTGTCGGAAACGATGTAGGCGATCTCTGAGGCGCTGAGGTGCCAGTTGACGGGCGTGACATACAGGCCGCTCTGGTAGGCCGCAAGCATCGAGGCGATCTGCTCCAGCCCGTTCGGCAGGACGGTGACGACGCCGTCGCCGACTCCGAGACCCACGGCGCGCAGCCCGTGCGCGTACCGGTTGGTGAGATCCGCCAAGTCGCCGAACGAGGTGCGCCGCCCCTCCGGATCCACCACGGCGAGACGATGCGGGTCGGCGTGTGCGATACTCCAGAAGCCCAGGTTGTTGCTCATGGCACCTCCTCCGGCGGGAGGCGAACATACCGCGTCCCGGCGCCGGGCACAGGTTGCCCGAGACCACCGCGAGCGCCAACGGCTCGGCGCCCCGAGTCGTCATCCTGGCGCAAACGTGGGGAAATGTCGGGGTGGACAATGCCGGGGAATGTGTATATCGTTCGCGACCTGTGGAATTACTCGTGCCCCTCGCGGCTTTCCTGGGCACCTGCCTTCTCATCGCGCTGTTCGCGTGGTGGTCCGGCGCGTGGCGTTCGGTGCTCAGCGGGGTCCGCGACGACGTAATCGACCCGAGCAGAGATCCGGAGTTGCTGCTCCGCTCGACCGAGAGCCAGTGGATCGAGAACCACGAGTTCTGGCAGATGTCCGAGGTCGAGGAGATCGCCCTCTAGCCGACCCGGTCGAGGGCGCCGCGCCCCGCCGACAGCGGTCCGCACGGCTCAGTTCCCGCTGACGGACTCCTCCAGATCCAGCAGGAGATCCTTCGCCGCTGTCCCACCTCCGTACGGTCCGCGCCTGCCGTCCGCGCGGACGACCCGGTGGCACGGAACGACGAGCGCCACGGGATTGGTCGCCATGGCCGTGCCGACCGCCCTTGCCGCGCCGGCACTGCCTGCCTCAGCCGCCACCGCCGCGTAGCTGCGGGTCTGCCCGTAGGGAATCGCAGCGGTCACCTCCAGTGCCCTGCGGTAGAAGCCGCTGGTCCCACGCCAATCCACCGGCACGGTGAAGTCCTGCAGCCGGCCTGCGAAGTACTCGTCGAGTTCACGCCGGACGACGTCGAGCGGCGCGGCGGCCACCGTCACGCGCGGCGAGACCGACTCGACCATGGCCGTGGCCAGTTGCTGGACCCCGGAGTCAGCAGTCCCGGCCGCTCCGTCGGGCAGGAAGCACAGCCGCCGCAGACCCGCCTCAGTGACGGCCAAACCCAGGCGACCCACGGGGCTGTCGATGTCCCACACCCATACCTCGCCCGCGTTCGGGTTGCGAGCGTTGCTCGAGTCCACCTTGTCCACGCCGCTGATCACCTCGTTGCCCTTCCTGGCCGGATCGCTGGCGCAGCGTAACCGAGGCCGGGGAGCCGCCCGGCGCGGTCACGGGACAGCGACCGGTGCCGCCGCGCCGGCGAGCGCTCGGGGCGGGGTCAGTGCCCCCGAGAGGTGCGCTGGACGGCCATGTCAGCAACCCAGCGCCCGTCTGTTTCCACCGCGCAGAGCACCTCCATCGCGACCAGCAGGAACCTGAGGATGTCGGTGATGCCGGCACCGTCGGGCAACTCGAAGACGAGTCCCCGCCGCGTGTGGTCCTGACGCACCGCCCATGCCGGCGGCACGTCCACGCCGCGCTCGGACAGCCGGCGAACCGCGAAGCGGCCGGTCGCGTGGGAGATCCCGATCGTCCCCAGAACCGTGGTCCGGCCGCGCCGGTGCTGCGGTACCCAGGTGGCGAGCGGGATCGCGGGTCCCAGCGGCGAGAACATGCGCCCCAGCGGCGATGTGGGCGGCTGGTCCGCGTCCTCAACCCAGGGCTGCACGTTGAGCCACCCCCTGCCGTCGCCGCGGGCGGCCAGGTCCTCCATGCACGACAGCACCTCGGCGGTGTCGCCGGTGGTGAACAGAACGCTCGTGTTGTCAACAACCATGGCGCGATGTTGCCACACTCCGCGCCCGGCACCGGCGGCGCGCCGGGCGTTGCGGCCGCTCGAGCCCACCGACCGGTACCGTACGACCGCGTGAAGCTGATTCTGATCCGTCACGCCCTGCCCGAACGGGTGGAGAACTGTGACGGGCCTGCCGATCCCGGCCTCACCGATGTGGGACACGAGCAGGCGCGGCGCCTGGCGGAGTGGCTGAGGGACGAACACATCGATCACGTCGCTTCGAGCCCCAAGCGCAGGGCGGTCGAGACCGCCCAGCCGCTCGCCACCCAGCGGGACATCGAGGTGGAGATCGTGGCGGGTTTCTCGGAGATCGACGGCGGCAGCAACACATACATCCCGTACGAGCAGATGAAGCGCGAGCGACACGAGATCTGGCGCCACCTGCGCAGCGGCCGCTGGAAGGAGGCCGGCTTCATCGACCCTCAGCGGTTCCGTGACGAGGTGGCTGCCGCCTTCGCCGGCTGGGAGGCCGAACACCGCGACCAAACCGTTGCCGTCGTGGCGCACAGCGGCACCGTCAATGCCCTCGTCAGCCACCTGCTGGACATCGAGAACGTCTTCTTCTTCAGTGTGGACTACACGGGCATGTCCCGCCTGCGGCGGAACGTCCTCGGCGGCATGCACGTCACGTCGCTGAACGAGACAGCGCACCTCCACACGGTGCGCAACACCCTCGACCCCCTGCCGGCACCGTGAGCATCCCGGGGCTCGAGCCGGCCCGCCCGCTGCGTGTGCTGGCGCTGGCCAAGCAGATCCCCGTGTTCGAGAACATGCGACTCGGTCGCGACAACCGGCTCGTGCGCGACGGGCTGGCACTGCACATGAACGACTACTGCCGGCGCGGCGTCGCTCAGGGCTTGCAGATCGCCCGCGCCAGCGGCGGCACCCTCAGTGTGCTGACCCTGGGGCCACCCTCGGCGGACACGGTGTGCCGGGAGGCCATCGCCTTCGGCGCCGACGCCGGCTTCCACGTGACCGATCCGGCTTTCGCCGGCTCTGACACCCTCGCCACCGCACGGGCGCTGGCCGCCGCTGTCGAGCACCTCGGCACCTTCGACCTGATCCTGGCGGGGCGGAACTCCGTGGACGCCGAGACCGGCCAGGTGCCCCCGCAACTCGCCGAGCTGCTCGGCCTGCCGTTCGCCTGCGGGGTTCGCCGGCTGCGCCTCGCCGGGGAGCGGCTGTCGCTCCTCCTCGAGCACAACGACGAGTGGCTGGAGGCCGAGCTGGAACTCCCGGCGCTGCTGTCGTGCGCTGAGCGGCTGATCGATCCCTGCAAGATCAAGGACCCGGTCGTCTGGGCAGGCGTTGACGCCGGGCGCATCCGGGCGATCGGTGCCGACGAGCTGGGGCCCGGCCCGTGGGGTGCCGCCGCCAGCCCTACCTCCGTCGGACCGATCTGGACCCTGAGGATCGACCGGCGAGGCGAGATGCTCTGCGGTGCCCTTGCCGAGCAGACCGACCGGGCCATCACGGTGCTGGACGAGCGGGGAGCGCTGTCGGCCGCCGGCGCCCCGGATGTCGCCCGCGGCTCCGGGTTGGCTGTAGACCTGCCGGCGGGCGGAAGCGGCGGTCCCGCCGTCGGCGTGCTGATCGAGCCGGCTCGTGACCGCCATACCCGGGAGTTGCTGGGAGCGGGCGCTCGCCTTGCCGCCGCCGTCGGCGGCCACGTCGTCGCTCTGGGCCCCGCCGCGGGGGCCGATCTCGGCAGCTTCGGAGCCGACGCGGTCCGCCGGATCACCGCCGCCGGGGCGGGCGCCGGTGCCACGCCCGGTGACAGCCACGGAGGACTCACCGAGGAGGACATCGCCGCAGCGGTCGGCGACTGGGCCGACGGCGCGCCGCCTTGGGCGATCCTGGCACCCAGCACCGCCTGGGGTCGCGAGGTGGCCTCGCGGGTGGCGTCCCGCCTCGGCGCCGGTCTGACCGGCGACGCCGTGGGACTCTCTTGCGAGGTGGGTCGACTGATCGCCGACAAACTGGCCTTCGGCGGGTACGTGATGGCGGCCATCAAGTGCTCCTCAGCGGTGCAGATGGCGACGGTGCGTGCCGGCGTACTCGGACTGCCCGAGCCGCGCCGGACGCCCGATCCGCCCGTGACCGAAATCACCGTGACGCCGCGCGGGCGCTTGCGGGTGCTGCGACGCACACGGGACGATGACGGCGACCAGCTGGCCCACGCCGAGGTGGTGATCGGTGTGGGTGTGGGCGTGGACGTGGCCGACTACGAACGTCTGCGGGCCGACGCCCGCAAGATCGGCGCCGAGTTGTGCGCCACCCGGAAGGTGACCGATGTTGCGGCCATGCCCCGGGCTCGCCAGGTGGGCATCACCGGCCACTCGATCTCACCCCGGCTGTACATCGCCATCGGCTTGTCGGGAAAGTTCAACCACACCGCCGGCGTGCGGTCGGCGGGCAGCATCGTCGCCGTCAATCCCGATCCCGACGCCCCGATCTTCGACTGGTGCGACGTCGGTTTCGTGGCCGACTGGCGCGAGGTCTTCGACGAGTTGATCCCCCGCCTACAGGTCGCCCTGGCGTCCTAGGCGGCGTGCGGATGGAGGTTCTCGGGGACTATTCCCGGACTTCCTTCGGCATGGCCTTAGCGGCGTACTTCTGCCAGTTGTCCTGCAGGGCGTCGATGAGCTGATGCACGAACAGCGGCGACATGTGGATCCGCTGCACCACGACGCCGTTGCGGGGCTCAGCGCCGTCGAAGTTCATCCGCACGAAGTCCAGTGTGAACTCGTAGGGACTGTGCGTGACGGCGGCGAAGTTCGCCCAGCAACCGCCCTCGAGTTCGGGAGGCAGGCGGATCGATACCTCGCGCTTGGCTCCCGAGTCCTGTGCCATGTCGACCTCCTACCGTGGTGGTTCGGCGGGGAAGCCCACGCCAACCCGCACGATCCATAGCATCGCAGACCCGGCGACGCTCACCCGGGGCGGCCGCACCGCAGCGCCTCGATCGTCTCCCACAGGCCGTGCTCGACGAGATCCCCACCCAACCCTCGATGTCACATCCTCTCCTCGGCGGATGGGGGCTGGGGCTATTCGCCGGTGTAGTTGGGTTTGCGCTTTTCGACGAAGGCCTCGACGCCTTCTCGGAAGTCGGCCGTGGTGCGGAGGTAGCCGTAGGCGAGGCCCTCGAGTTCGAGGCCGACTGGCAGCGGGCCGTCGTAGGCATGGTTGAGGACTCGCTTGGCCATGCGCAGCGCCAGGGCAGGCAGGGCTGTCAGCTCGGCCACCAGGCGGTCGGTGGCGGCGTCGAGTTCGGCGCGGGGCACGACCACCGATACGAGGCCGGCCGCCAGCGCCTCGGCGGCACCCATGCGCCGACCCCTCATCACCAGATCCTTGGCGCGCCCCAGGCCGATCATGCGGGCGAGGCGCTGCGATCCCCCGCTGCCGGGGATCATGCCGATGGAGACCTCGGGCTGACCGAGTTGCAAGTCGTCGGCGGCGATGCGGAAGTCGCAGGTCAGGGCCAGTTCCAGGCCCACGCCGAACGTGAAGCCGTGCAGCTTGGCGACGACGGGCTTCGGGCAGCGTTCAGGAGCCGCCACGTTGTGGTGCAGTCGGGTCAGCACCTCGGGCGAGGCCTCCAGGAAACCGGCGATGTCGCCGCCGGCCGTGAAGGCCCTCTCCCCCGCCCCAGCGAGCACGACGACGCGCACCTCAGAGTCACGGCCGCACGCCTCGAACAACGCCGACAGGTGCTCGCGCGCCAGCATCGAGACGCGATTCAGCTTGCCGGGAACGTCGAGCGTGATCGTGGCGACGCCGCGCTCGGGGTCGCGCTCGAAGCGCAGACCGTCCAACTCCGCTGGATACCTCACCTGGTTGGGGTCGCTCGTTGCCATACGGTCGGTTCTCCTTCCGCGGTCGTCACGCGGGGTGGTTCGGCTGCGCCTGCGCCTCCCGCAGGAGGCGACGCAGGATCTTGCCGGACGGGCTTTTCGGCAGGGCGTCGGGGAAGTGGTAACGGCGGGGGCGCTTGAAGCGGGCCAGGTCATCGGACGCCAGGCAATAGGCGTCCAGCCGGGCGGCAGCCTCATCGCCGACCATCGCGGCGGCGTCGTCGAGCACCACGAACGCTGTGACGGTCTGGCCCAGCCGGTCGTCGGGCAGACCCACCACGGCCACCTCCCGCACCCCCGGCGCCCGCTCCAGCACGTCCTCCACCTCGAGAGGGTGGACGTTCTCGCCGCCGCTGATGATCATGTCGTCGATCCGGCCCACGATCCAGAGGTTCCCATCTGCGTCGCAGCGACCCAGATCGCCGGTGAAATACCAGCCGTCACGGATCGCCTTGGCGTTGGCGTCGAGACGGTTCCAGTAGCCGGCGAAGGCTTCGTCCGAACTCAGGTGGCAGATGATCTCGCCGGTCTCGCCCGGTTCCACCTCGTCATCGGGGCCGGCGCCAGGCTCTGGGCGCACGAGGCGGAGCCGGGCGTTGGTGGCGGGGCGACCCGCGCAGCCGGGGGCTGCCCGCTGGTCGAAGTGGGCGGAGTACGTGTACACCTCGGTCGAGCCGTAGTGGTTGACGAACACCTCGGGGGCGAACACCTCGACGCAGCGCTCCACGAGCGCACTGGTCATGGCCGCCCCGGCGTAGGCGAGGGATCGCACCGCCGAGACGTCGGCGGTGGCCGGCCCTGGCGAGTGAACCAGGTCGTGGAACAGCGTCGGAGCCAGGTACAGCGATCCGATCCGCTCCGTCTCGATGAGCGCGAGTGCCGCCGCCGGGTCCCAGTCGGGTTGGCAGACGAAGCAGCCGCCGACGATCTGCGCGGCCAGGAGGGTGTGGATGCCCATGGTGTGGTACAGCGGCATCACCCCGAGCGTGCGCTCGCCGTAGCGATAGCGCTGGTGCAGGGCCTGCGAAAGACCGCCGGCCCGCTCCGCGGCGTGGCTGCGGGGCACGCCCTTCGGCCGGCCCGTCGTCCCCGACGTGTACAGGAAGATGGAGGTCTCCCGGTCGTCCAGGTCCGCAACGGGCGACGCCGGCCCGGCAGCCTCGCCGGCGTCTCGCAGTTCGGCGTACCGCTCGCACGGCACCGAGCACCCTCCGTCGCGGAGGCGTTCGACGAGATCGGCGGAGGACCCGGGGTCACCGGTTGGGACGGCCACGAACCTGTCCACGGTGTTGCCGCACGCCAGGGCGTGCTCAAAGGCGGCCTCCTCGAAGACAACGACCATCGCCCCGGAATCTGCGACGCAGTAGGCCACGTCCTCCGCAGCAACCCGCCACGACAGCGGCACGAAGACAGCGCCCAGCCACTGGCACGCCCAGTACACCTCCACCGTCTCACGGCGGTTCTTGAGCACGACGGCCACCCGATCGCCCCGGCCCACGCCGAGCAATGCGAGCCCGGCCGCCAGCGCGGCGGAGACGCGCTGCAGGCTCCCGTAGTCCAGGCGGCTGTCGCCGTCGACAACGGCATCAGCGTGGGGGGAGCGCTCGGCGGCGTAGAGCAGCGAGAGCCCGAGATTCACGCCGGTTCGGCCGTTTCACCGGCGGCCGCGGCGTCGATGGCGGCGATGATCGGGGCGTAGCCGGTGCAGCGGCACAGGTGCCCGGAGAGCATCTGGGCGATCTCGGTGCGGGTGGGCGTCGGGTTCTGGGCCAGGAAATCCACGGCGGCCATCAGGATGCCGGGAGTGCAGAAGCCGCACTGCAGCGCGAAGTGCTCCCGGAAGGCCTCCTGCAACGGGTGCAGGCGTGCGCCGTCGGCGAGGCTCTCCACCGTCCGCACGTCGGCCTCGTCGGCCTGAACGGCCAGCAGCAGGCACGAACGGACGGCCGCCCCGTCGAGGTGGACGGTGCAGGAGCCGCACACACCGTGTTCGCAACCCACGTGCGTTCCGGTGAGTCCCAGCCGATGGCGCAGGAAGTCCGACAGCAGCAACCGGTCGGGCACCGGCTCGCGGTAGCGCCGGCCGTTCACCGTGACGGCGATCTCGGCAACGGACTTCACGAGTCGGTCTCCCCCGCCGACGCCCAGGCCCGGCGGATCACCTGCTCGCTGAGCCGTGCCACCAGGTGGCGCCGGTAGGCGGCGGAGGCGTGCAGGTCATCGAACGGATCGGCAGCGGCGGCCGCCAGACATCCGGCCTCGGCGACGGGACCGTCGCCTGCGGCGTCGAGATTCTCACCGACCAGGACACCGGCCGCCCCGGTCGCCAGCAGAGGCCGGTCAGCCACGGCCCCCAACCCCAGCCGCACCTCAGCCACGACGCCGTTGCGGCGACGCAGCGCGCAGGCCGCCATGGCGAGCGCGAAGTCGCCGTGGCGCTGGGCCATCTCGGCGAACCCGTAGCCCCAACCCGGCTCCGCGACCGGCCACTGCACATCGGTGAGCAACTCCTCGGGCTCGAGGGCGGACGTGAAGTGGTACACGAACAGATCCTCGGCGGCGATGCTGCGCCGCCCGCGCCGTGACCGCACCACCACCGAGCCGCCCAGCGTGAGCAGCGCCAGCGGCAACTCGCCCCGCGCGTCCGCATGCGCCAGCGAGCCACCCACGGTGCCGCGATTGCGGGTGACGAAGTGCCCGATGTACGGAGCGCATGCCGCCGGCAGGGGCAGCGTCCGGCGCAGCAGCGGCGACCGCTCCAGCTCTGCCTGCCGCACCGTGGCGCCCGTGGTGATCGTGCCGTCATCGAGGCTCACAGCCGCCAGGCCCTCGAGGCGATTCACGTCCATCAGCACCTCGGGGCGAGCCAGGCGCATGTTCAGCATGGGGACGAGACTGCACCCGCCGGCCAGCACCTTGGCCTCGTCACCGTGCTCGGCGAGCACCGCAAGGGCTTCCTCCAGGCTCTCGGGCCGCAGGTAACGGAACGGCGGCGGCTTCACGGACCGTGGTCCGGGTCTGCCCGCGTGGTGAGGGCCTCCCAGAGGCGGGGGGCGGTGAGCGGGAGTTCCAGGTCGTCGACTTCCAGGGCGTCGCACACGGCGTTGGCGAGGGCGGCCGGGGCGCTCATGGTGTTGCCCTCGCCGAGCCCCTTGGCCCCCAGGGCGGTGAACGGCGACGGAGTGCAGCGGTGCAGGATGCGCAGTTCGGGGATCTCCGTGGCGCCGGCGCAGAGGTAGTCCATAAAGCTGCCGGTCAGCAGGTTCCCGTCGGGGTCGTGCACGGTGCGCTCCAGCAGGGCAGGTCCCAGACCGTGGGCGAAGCTGCCAAGGATCTGACCGTCCACGAGGCGCGGGTGCAGCAGCGTGCCCGCGTCGTGGACGGTCACGTAGTCGAGAATCCGGACCTCGCCGGTGTCAGGCTCCACCTCCACCACCGCCACGTCCACGACGAAACCGTGCGCAGCCGAAGAGACGACCCGGTCCTCCTCGTCCGGCGGGTCGAGATTGGGGGCCGAGACGAAGGCGGTGACGGCCAGGCCCGGCTCGAGGCCCTCCGGCAGCGACTCGGGGTTCCAGTGCGCCGCCCCGGCGAGGCGCCGCAGCGAGACACCACGGTCGGGCTGGCCCACCACACGGGCCTGCCCGTCGCGCAACTCGACGTCGCCAGGAGCGCACTCGAGGACGTCGCCGGCGATGCGGCGCAGCTTCTCCGCGAGCTGCGCCGCCGCCTCCGCCACGGCCGCCGCCCCGATCCCGGCGAAGCGCGAGGAGTAGTTGCCCGAGGACACCGTCCAGGCGTTGACGTGCGTGTCCATCTCGCTCTGCACGTCCACTTCGGTGGGGTCGAGCCCCAGCACGTCTGCGGCCACCTGAGCCGCAACGGTGCGGTGGCCCTGCCCCTGCGGGACCGTGGAGAGGCGCACGGTCACCCCGCCGAGGGGGTTCATGGCCAGCGTGGCCCCCTCGGCATTGCCCGACTTCGGGCGCCCTCTGCTGCGCTCGGTCGCTGTCTCGGCCAGCGAGATGTAGCCCATGTTGGAGATCGACGGCTCCACCACGCACGCCAGGCCGATCCCCAGGCGCCGGCCGGGCGGCTGTGTGACTCCGCTGCGGCGCCGTTCGGTCTGGCGACGGCGGTGACCGGCATAGTCCACCGCCTCGAGGACGTCGTCGAGGCACGCCGCGTAGTCACCGGAGTCGTACAGGCCGCCGCTGGCGGTCCGGTACGGGAACGCATCGCGCGGGATCAGGTTGCGCCGGGCAACCTCGGCAGGGTCCAGGCCGAGGCTGGCCGCGCCCTGCGCCATGATGCGCTCCAGCGCCAGGTACAGCTGCGGACCGCCGAATCCCCGGTTCAGACCCGTGGGACACCGGTTGGTGTGCACCACACGGTTGCGCACGGCCACGTGACGCACCGTGTAGGCGCCGGTCAGCGAGCCGTGCATCCGGTAGAGGGTGGCGGGTTCCGGTGCCCGCAGGTAGGCCCCGACGTCCTCAATCACGTCGTAGCGCAGCGCCAGCAACTCGCCGTCGGCGGCGAAGCCGGCTTCCACGTCGGTGACCCGATGCGTGGCGGACCCGCTTGCCGCCAGATGCTCGAGGCGGTCCTCGATCCAGCGAACGGGCACGCCGCAGAGCTTCGAGGTGAGGCCTGCCAGCACGATGTAGCCGAAGACCCCCGCCTTGACGCCGAAGCTGCCGCCGCTGTCGGACGGCGTGATGAGGCGCAGCCGGGCGGCGGGCAGGCCGAGGGCGCCGGCGGCGACCGTGTGCAGGGTGAACGGCCCCTGGAAGTTGGCCCAGACGGTGAGAGAGTCGGCCGCGTGGTCCCAATCGGCGATGACGCCGAAGCACTCGACCGGTGTGGCGATCCAGCGCCCGAACGGGAACCGGCCATGCACCACGGTGTGCGCGGCGACCAGCGCCGCGTCCGGATCGCCATAGCTGAACGACCGATCGGAGACCACGAGGCCCGCCGCGACGGCCTCCAGCGGGTCCAGCACGACCTCGAGAGGTTCGTAGTCCACCTCGACCAGTTCGGCGGCGTCCTCGGCCAGGTAGCGGTCACGCGCCACAACGACCGCCACCGGCTCGCCGGCGTAGCGGACCACGTCGACAGCCACGGCGTGGTGCTCGGTCGTCCCGCGGATCACCGCTCCGAGCGGGCGGCCGACCGCCGCCAGATCGGCACCCGTCAGCACCGCCACGACGCCCGGTGAGCCGAGCGCGGCGGACACGTCGATCCGGCTGATGCGGGCATGGGCGAACGGCGATCGCACCAGTGCTGCGTCCATCGCCCCCGGCACCGGGGCCAGATCGTCGATGAAGCGTCCCCTGCCCCGCAGCAGCGCCTCGTCCTCGACGCGGCGCGGGGAGCTGCCGACCCATCGGCCGGTCGCGGCGACGCCCGTCACGTCATGTCTCCTCGACGGGGAGCCGCTGCCTCAGGCGCCCGTACCGGCGCCGATGGCCTGCGCCACCAGTTCCAGCGGGTGGCGCACGTCGAGGCCCGCCGCAGCCAGGTGGAGCGCGCAACCGGGGTTGGCGCTCACCACGACCGAGGCCCCGGCGCGATCCACTGCGTCCGTCTTGCGCCGGCGGATGGCGGTCGCCAACTCGGGCTCCAGCATCGAGTACGCACCGCCCGCGCCGCAGCACAAGCCGTCGTCGTCGAGGGTGACCAGTTCGCGCACGAACGGGCGCAGCACCGTCGGCACCGCCTCGTGGCTGCGCTGCACGTGACGCAGGTGGCATGGGTCCTGGACGGCCACCGTGAGATCCAGCGGCGCCACGGCCGGCACGGCGGCCAGCAGCACGTCGAGGCGGTCCACCAGCCACTCGTGCACATCGAACACCCTGGCGGCGAAGGCCCGCGCCTCGCTGGTGCCGAGCAGCCGCCCGTAGTCCTTCAGCGCCGCTCCGCAACCCGCGGAGTCCACCAGCACCGGGCGGTCGTCGCCGGACAGGCCGGCGATGACCGCCCGGGCGATGGCGACGGCGTCGGGCTCCAGCCCGGCGTGGGTGTGCAGCGCCCCGCAGCACGGCGCCGCGCCGGCCGTGGGCGTCACTCCCACTCCCGCGGCCTCCAGGACGCGCTGGACGGCGAGATGGGTGTGGCGCTGCCAGGCGTCCATCACGCAGCCGGTGAACAGCCACACATCCGACCCCGAGGCGCGCAGCCGGCCCCGGCGCAGGGGCATCCGAGCGGGGAGCCCAAGGCGCGTCGTGGGCAGCAGGCGCAGCCGCCCGGCCAGCGCCAGAACCGTCGAGGCCGCCAGCAGCAGGCGCCGGTGGCGCAGGACGCGCAGCCCGAGGCGCTGCCACCACGGCGTGATGCGCCCCGCGGCTGCCAGCGCGGCTCGCGTTCCCTCCATGAGGTGACCGAACGGCACGCCGCTGGGGCAGGCGGTCTCGCAGCCCCGGCACTGCACGCAGGTCTCCATCGACCGCACGACCTCTCCGGTCAGCGGCGCGCCCTCGTTCTGCACGGCTCGCATGAGCGCGATACGGCCCCGGGGCGACTCGGTGTCCTGCCCGGTGACCACGAACGTCGGGCAGTGCGGCAGGCAGAGGCCGCACGCCACGCACGAGGTGAGTTCGTCGTCGTCGAGGCCGAGGTGCATCAGGACCGCCGCAAGGGGTCGCGGCCCGGATTGAGGCGACCGGTCGGGTCGAAGCGCTCCTTGACGCGCCGGTTGAGTTCGGCCACGCCGGGCGCCACCGGGCGCGGCGGCTGCGGCACCGAGGCGCGCACGACGCCGACGCCGATCTCGGCGACGAAGTCACCGCGGGAACCCTCTCCGTTCACCGAGCCGCCGGGATCGCTGCCGAAGGCGGCTGCCGCGGTGGGGGTGCAGGACCAGCGGTGCGGAGGAAGCGGGGGCGGGCCGTCGGCGTCGGCGACCTCGCCGAGGTTGCCGAGGGTCGCCCGGTCGGCGTCGGTGTCGGGCTCGTAGCCACTCAGCAACACCCAGGTCGCGGTGCCGTCCCACAGGATCGAGATGGCGGTACGGCACCGGCGCCACACGTCGCGGGGATCAGCGCCATCGAGGCGGAACCACCGCTCGGACTCGGGAATCGGCACAGTGCGCAGCAGCGCCTCACCCAGCAGCCCGATCGTGCCGAGGGATCCCACGAGCAGCCGGCACAGATCGAACCCGCTCACGTTCTTCACCGTGGCGGCTCCGCCGGTGGCCACCCGGCCGTCGGCGCACACGTAGCGGGCCTGCAGCAGGGCATCGCGCACCGGCCCGAGGCCCAGGCGGGTGATCGCCGACTCCCCCACCATGAGCGCCCCGCCCACCGTGCCCCCGGGCCGCTCGGGCAGGGCCGTGCGCTGTCCGGTCTCGGCCAGGGCCCCGTGGAGTTCGGCCACCGGCGTGCCGGCACGCACTCGCACCGTCATCTCCGCCGGCTCGAGGGCGACGATCCCCCCGGGCGCCCGCACCTCCCGCGTGCCGGGCAGGGCATCGCCGCCCACCTGGCGGCGTGTGTCGCCGCCGCGCACGAACACAGGCTCCTCCGAGCCGACGTTCGCGGCGAACTCTGCCAGCGCCTCGTCGATCACTCGCACCGCGCTCAGCCCCAGATGTCGCCGTCCGCGGCCCGCAGCGAGCCGAAGTCGGCGCAGCTGTGGGCACTGGGCAGCACCTTGCCGGGATTCAGGCGGCAGTGCGGATCGAATGAGGCTCGCAGGCGGGCCTGCTGGTCCAGGTCGGCGTGGCTGAACATGCGCTCCATGTAGTCGCGCTTCTCCACCCCGATGCCGTGCTCGCCCGACAGCGCCCCGCCCACCGCCAGCGAGGCCTCGATGATCTCCCGACCTGCTGCGTGCACCCTCTCGATCGTCCCGTCGATGCGGGCGTCGAACGCCAGGATGGGATGCAGGTTGCCGTCGCCGGCGTGGAACACGTTGAGAACGGTGAGGTCGTATCGGTCGGCAATCTCGTAGACCTGCTCCAGCACCTCCACGAGCCGGCTGCGCGGCACAACGGTGTCGTGCAGGTAGTAGTCGGGAAGGATGTTGGCCACGGCTCCGAAGGCGCTCTTGCGACCTTTCCACAGCCGTGCCCGCTCGTCGTCGTCGGCAGCGACCCGCACGCTCACCGCGCCGTTGGCGGAGGCGATCTCCGCCACCCGGTCGGCGGAAACGGCGACCCCGCCCGCCGGTCCGTCCACCTCCACGAGCAGCACGGCGGCGGCGTCCCGCGGGTAGCCCGCCTTGGCGAAGTCCTCGATGGCGCTGATGCAGCGCCGGTCCAGCATCTCGATGGCCGCCGGCACGATCCCCGCGGCGATGATGGCGGTGACGGTGGCAGCGCCGGTGGACACGTCGTCGTAGGCCATCAACATCGTGCGGACCGCAGCCGGGTTGGGGGTGAGCCGTACGGCCGCGGCCGTGTTGATGCCGCACATGCCCTCCGAACCGACGAAGGCACCGCGCAGGTCATAGCCGGCCGGCTCGGCGCCGAGGTCGCCGAGAGTCGCTACGGAACCGTCGGACAGCACCACCTCCAGCGCCACCACGTGGGCACTCGTCACGCCGTAGGCCAGGCAGTGCGGCCCACCGGAGTTCGTGGCGACGTTGCCGCCGATCGTGCAGACCTGCTGGCTCGACGGGTCCGGCGCGTAGTGCATCCCGTAGGGCGCCAGCCGGCGGGACAGTTCGAGGTTCACCATGCCCGGCTGGACCCAGGCCACGCCGTTGTCCAGGTCCAGCTCGAGTAGCTCGTTCATGCGGGTGAGTGAGAGCACGACGGGCCGGCCCAGCGGGGCGGCGCCACCCGACAGCCCCGTACCCGCGCCGCGGGGGACGACGGCGCGACCGTGATCGGCCGCGATCCGCATGCAGATCGCCACCTGCTCGGTGCTGGTCGGGAAGCACAGCGGTCCGGCCGTGCCTTCGCTGTAGATGGAGGCATCCCGTGAGGCGAGGTAGCGGGCGGCGGCGTCGTCTCGCACCCGCTCGGCTCCGATGGCGTTGCGGAGGTCGGCCACGAGGGCGCCGTCGGTCCCCGCTGCGACCTCGGGTCCCGGCGCACGACGTCCCAGGCGGCGCACGGCGCCGCTCAGCAGGGAGGCCATCACCTGGCCGTGACCTTGAGGGCCGCCCGCTGGATCTGCTCCTCGCTGGGTCCGTCCGGGGTGCACAGCGCCCGGAACGCCTCCAGCACCGCCTGCGGCGAGTTGCGGTGGCGTTTGGCGGCGACCGCCAGCGGCTCGTGGAATGCCCCGCCGCAGTGGGCGCAGGGCCAACTCAGGCGTGACATCAGCCGGGCCGCCTCGCCCGCGGGGAACATGCGCAGTACCTCGACAACGGTGGTCCGGCCCTTGATCGCCCGGGCATCGGTGGGCGGCGCCGTGGGCCCGGCCGTTCCCGGTGCGTTCACACCGCGCACCGCCACCGGCGCGCCGGGAGGGCTCAGAGGCGCACCTGTTCGAGGACGCGCACGTCCTCGGCGTGCATGCGGATGGCGTTGCGGGGCAGTTGGTAGCGGGCGAAAGGCAGCACGATCACCTTGGCGTCGGGGCCGTGGCGCTCCATGGCGTCGCCGAAGGCCGCGTCGAGGCTGGTGGTGGCGTCGATGCCGATGTCGGCGGCCATCTCCAGGTTCTCCTCCAGGGTCACCATCGTGAGGCGCTTGCGGGTCATCACCTCGTAGATCGGCACCCAGATGCAGCCGGCCCACATCTGGATGTTGCGGGCGTGGATGTCGCGCAGCACCTTCTGGTAGTTCTCCGGCGAGGGCGGCATGTAGGGCTTCATCAGGTCCATGAGCGCCAAGCCGGGGAAGTCCCCGATCGCGGTGGTCACTCCCGGTGATGGCGAGCAGTAGATGATGGTGCCCCCCTCCCGCACCACCAGGTCGGAGGACATGCAGCCCCAGCCGGTGTGGAAGAACAGGTGGTCGGTGGGGGCGAACACGCCGCAGACGGCGATGTCGGCCGGACCGGCTGTGGCCACCGGGTTGTCGTACGCGTAGATGGCGTTGAAGCGCTCGATCGCCTCGATGTGAGCGTCGGGGTGCGCGCCGTAGATGCAGTCGATGACCCGGCCCCGGGTGTCCAGCAGCACGTTCATCGTCGCCGACAGGCCGCACATCGTGGCCGTCTCGTCGATGTCGGCCCGCATGGGCCCGGCGTAGGCGCCGTAGTGGGTCTGCGGCGACGGCACGAAGGCGCAGTGGTTGGACTCGACCGTCTCGTCGGACACCACCCCCGGCAGGATCAGCTTGCCGCCACCGCCGGCGCCCCAGTGATTGGACTGCGCCTGCCCGATCGTGATGATGACCTCCGAGCGGGCAACCTCGTTGTGCAGCCACACGGGCGTCCCTCGCGAGCTGACACCCACGTAGCTGTAGTTGTCGGCGTTGCGGGGCTCGTTCTGGAAGAACCCGATGCCCATGCGCTCCATGCGGGCAAGGTTGTCGCCACCGATCTTCATGACGATGTCGCTGTCGGACATCGGGAAGACCTTGCCGTTGGCGCAAACCACCCGCGCGTCGGTGATGCCGGCCGCCTCGATGGCGTCGAACACCGGCGGCAGCAGCTTGGACGACGGCGTGGGGCGGAACTGGTTGTCGATGACGACCGCCACGCTGGCGGCACCCGCCAGCAGTTCGCTGAACCGCGGCCCGCCGTGGGGGTTCTCCAGGGCGGCGCGCGCCGCCTCGGTGGCGTTGCGCACCGGGGGTGGTTCGTCGGGATAGATGGCGGCCAGGAGGTTCTCGTCGGGGACCTCCAACACGAGCGTCTCCCGGTACACCTTGGTCTCGTCGTCGGCCGCACCGATCGTCAAGGGATCAAGGGACTCGTACGGGATCGAGAATCGGCCCATCGTTCCTCCAGATCGTTGAGGAGTCGATCAGAATTCGCTCCCGAGCATAGTTCGTCGCCGTGCGCGGCTTCCGCCGCTCAGCGCCGCGAGAGCGTCCGGTGCAGGTCCGTCTAGGGCGGCGGGAGGGGACGGCCGTCGGCCATCGCCCGGCGGAACCAGTCGGCAGTCTCCGCCACACCGTCGGTGAGGGGTGTCCAGGCCAGCAACTCCAAGCGCGCCGCCAGAGCCGAGTCGTCGAGCCCGCGCGGGAAGGGGAGCTGGTCGGTGCCGTGGGTGACACCCGCGAATCCGGTGGCCTCGACGATGGTCTCGACGAAGGAGGCGACCGTGGCCACGCTGCCCCCGAGGTTGTAGACGTCGCAGCCACCGGGCTCCACCCGCGCCGCGTCGATCACGATCCTGGCCACGTCCGAGGCGTACTGGAACGCCATCCAGCCGCCGTACTCGATGTGGTACGGCAGGCCGCGCACGGCCGCCAGAAGCGCTTGGCAGGGGTACGACGTGACACCCTGGTCGCGGCCAGGTCCGTACACGGTGTGAGGGCGAAGACCCACGCTGGGGGTGCCGTTCTCGTGCCAGTAGACCTTGGCCGTTTCCTCGTTGGCCACCTTGTAGACGCCGTAGTGCGTGGCCGGGTTCCTGCGGGCGTCGTTGGGGAGGATGTCGGTGTCGTAGAGGTCGGGATGGCCGAACACGGCCACGCTGCTCGTGTAGACGAGGTTCCCGATGCCGTGCGCCTGCGCCGCCTCGAAGACGTTGGCGGTGCCGGCGACGTTGATGGCGGCGCCCAGCGGCGGGTTGGCCCGGCACGTCGGGACCTGCAGCGCGCCGAGGTGGATGATGTGGGTGGCGCCCTCGGCGGCGGCGAGCACCTGCTCTGTGACCGTCAGGTCGCCCTGGATGCGCCTCGGCCCTCCGAGGTCGGCTTCTTCAACGATTAGCCGCAGCCGCTTGTCGTCGGTGCTCACGTCGAACAGCGTCATCTCGGCGCCTTCGCTCGCCAGGTGGCGCACGACCCAGGCGCCGATGCAGCCCATGGCGCCGGTAATGAGGAAATGTTCGTTGCTCACGCCCGCACCTCCGTGTCGGAACGAACTCTCGAAGACCGCCGGCGAGGCGCGGCGAACCGCACCCCCGGGGCTACACGCACCGGTTGGTGATCTCGCCGAGGCCTTCGATGGCGGACACGATGACGTCGCCGGGGGCCAGGAACTGCGGCGGGTCCATGCCGAAGCCCACGCCCGACGGCGTACCGGTGAAGATGATGTCGCCCGGGAGCAGTTCGCAGATCGACGACAGGTAGGTGATCAGGCGCGGGATGTCGTTGATGAACAGCGTCGTGCGGGCGTCCTGCACCATGACGCCGTTGCGCTCGCAGGTGAGGCGAAGATCCCACGGGTTGTCCAGCTCGTCGAGCGTCACCACCGCCGGGCCGACCGGCGCGAAGTTGCGGTGCGACTTGCCCAGGTTGAACTGCGGGAACCCGCCGGCGAACTGGCCAACCCGCTCGCTCACGTCCTGGCCCACCGTGAAGCCGGCGATGTGCTCGGCGATGTCGTCGGCGGCGATGTCCCGCCCGGCGCGGCCGATCACGACCACCAACTCGACCTCCCAGTCGCAGTTACCGGGCACGAGCGGGATCTCGCAGTTCGGCGCGGCGATACACGAGGGGAACTTGGTGAATACCAGCGGATCGTCGGGCGCCACCATCCCCGTCTCGCCGGCGTGGTCGGCGTAGTTGAGTCCGATGCCGAACACCTGCGGTGGATTCGGAACCGGACAGGTCAGGTCGTCGGCGCTGTAGGCGTCACCGCCGTCGGGCGCGTTGTCGGCGGCCCACGCACCGAAGGCGTCCCAGTTGGCCAGGACCTGCATCGGATCGGGCCCGAACGCGCCCCCGGAGGCTTCGGCGATGTCCCAGGCCCGGTCACCGGCCAGGCCCACTGCACGATGATTGATTGCTGCCGTTCGCATGGCTACAGGTCTACCAGATCCTCAGTTGGTTCCACCGCGCTCGGTGCCGGCCGGCCGCAACGGTGACCAACACCACGGTGGCGGGGGCAGTCCGGATCGCGGGTGGGTCTCGACGTCAGCGGGTTCCGAGGCCGGGGACGGCTGCGGTTCGCCGAGGCCGGGCGCTTGGATCTTGCGCCAGGCGGCGTCCTCCATCCAGTGACTGATGCCGCGAGGACCGGCAAGCCGGCAGAGTTCCTCGTAGAGGGCCATCGTGACGGTGATCGTGAGGCGATGACGCTGGGACACGGGGGCACCCTACGGGGCGATGACGGCTCGGCGCCTGGTTCCGCAAATTACTTTCGCAGATATGAACAGTTCTTCTGTGGATATCAAGAGGCTTAGCGGAGGAAACCGTTTGCAAACTGCAGCCGACCCGCCGCACGGGCCAACCTCGCGGGCGCGGCGGCGGGCGCCCCGTTGATGGCGCAAGCAGAAAAGAGCATGGGATGACCATGATCCAGATGACCGTTCCCGACAACAGACTGACCGGCGGAGCTCAACCAGACATTGATCTCGTCGGACCGTTGGAGGCCTGCGAGATGCTCGTTGTGGACGAGCCCGAGTTGCTGGACCTCGTGAACGGCGGCCGACTGGCCGCCTACCGGTTGGGCGGGCACGTCAGGTTCCGCTCCACCGAGGTGCTGAGCCTTGCGAGGTCCTGCCTCTGACGCGTATTCCAACCGGGGCGCGGCGCACCCGTTTTCAGGCAAGCGCCCGGGAGGATGACCAAGGTCGGCGGCCCGACTCGAGAGACATATCACGGTCGGGCCGCCGATTTTTCCGCTGAGTCGGGATTCTGCGGCCATCGGCTCGACGGCCACTCGGATCGCCCGCCCGAGTCCGGGTGTCGCGGGGCCTGGCTCGCTGCCCTGCTTCAGGATCCGGCCCGGTCGGCCAGGAGTGCTGCGACGTCCCGCCCGTTGGCCTGGCCCTTCGTGGCGCGCATGACCTGGCCGGTGAAGAAGCCCTGCATCTTCTTGCGCTCCCTGTCCTCGCCGCCGCAGAGGCGCTGCCACTCGTCGGGGTGCTCGGCGATGATCCGGTCCACGACACCGGCCAACTCGCCGGTGCCCACCGCCTGGAAGCCCGCACGCCCGGCCACCGCCGCGGGGCTCTCCCCGGTGCGCACCATCTCCGCCAGCACGTCCTTCACCTGGTTGGAGGTCAACGCGCCGCGCTGCTCCATCGCCACCAGTTCCCCTAATCCCGCCGCAGTGAGCGCCCCCGTGCCGTCGGCGAGGTTCTGCTCGAGGTGCTTGAGCACCGCGGCCGGCGCCGCCCCGGCGTCGACCGCCGCCCGCGCCAGATCATCCTGGCCGCGTTCGACGACGAACGACACCCGCGCCGGCTCCTCGCCGGTGACGTCGGCGAGCCGCCGGCGGCGCTCTCGGGGCAGCAATGGCAGCTCGGCGCGGATGCGCTCCACCCAGGCTGGATCCGGATCCAGCGGCACCAGATCCGGCTCCGGGAAGTAGCGGTAGTCGGTCGCCTCCTCCTTGGTGCGCAGCGTCGACGTGCGGCCCGTGCCCTCGCTCCAGTGGCGCGTCTGCTGCGTCACCGGCTCGCCGGCGCTCAGCATCTCGATCTGCCGGCGCGCCTCGTACTCCAGCGCCCGACCCAGCGAGCGCAGCGAGTTGACGTTCTTGACCTCGCAGCGGGTGCCAAGTTCGCCGGCGCCCACCGGACGCACGGAGACGTTCACATCCACTCGCAGGGATCCCTCCTCCATCTTGCCGTCGGAGGCGCCCACGGCCAGCAGGATGGCACGCAACTCTGTGACGTACTCCCGTGCCTCTTCGGACGATCGCAGGTCGGGTTGGCTGACAATCTCCAGCAGCGGAACGCCGGCCCGGTTGTAGTCGACCAGCGAGTAGGCGGCATCGTCGATCCGCCCGGCTCCACCCACGTGGGTGGACTTACCGGTGTCCTCCTCGAGGTGCGCCCGCACGATGCCGACCACCTTGCCGGACGGCAATTCCAGGCTCCCCCCCACGTTGATGGGCCGGTCGTACTGGCTGATCTGGTAGTCCTTCGGCATGTCCGGGTAGAAGTAGTTCTTCCGGGCGAACACCGACGGCTCGACCCTGGATCCGAGGGCGAGCCCCACCCGGATGGCCAGTTCCACGGCGTGGCGGTTCAGGACCGGGAGAGTGCCCGGCAGGCCCATGCACACCGGATCGATGTTCGTGTTGGGCTCGCCCCCGAAGACGTTCGGACTGGCACTGAACAACTTGGTCCGGGTCAGGAGTTCGGCATGGACCTCCAAGCCGACGACCGTCTCCCACGCGGTGCCGGCGGGTGCGCCCAGCCCCGGGGAGCCGGCGGCCCAGATGACATCGGCACCCATGCCCGGCCGGTCGCTCATCGCGGCGAACTCCCCTCCGCCGCTCCGGCACCCTTGGCCGATCGCTGGTCGACCAGGGCGCGCTCGAGCGCGGCGGCGGCACGGAACATCACCGCCTCGCCGAGCGCCGGCGCCATGACCTGGACCCCGACGGGCAGACCGTCGGCGCCGGTCCCGAACGGGACCGACATGGCGGGGTGCCCGGCAAGGTTCGACGCCACCGTGCACACGTCGGAGAGGTACATGGCCAGCGGGTTATCGGTGCGCTCGCCGAAGCGGAACGCCACCGTGGGAGACGTGGGGGCCAGCAACACATCGAACCGCTCGTAGGCGGCGGCGAAGTCCCGCAGCACCAGCGTCCGCACCTTGAGCGCCTTGCCGTAGTAGGCGTCGTAGTAGCCCGCGGAAAGCGCGAACGTGCCGAGCATGATGCGCCGCTTGACCTCGTCGCCGAACCCGGCGGTGCGGGTGGCCACGTTCATGTCGACCGCCGTGGAGGCCGGTACCCGCAGGCCGTAGCGGACACCGTCGTAGCGGGCGAGGTTGCTGGAGGCCTCCGCCGGGGCGATGAGGAAGTACGCCGAGAGGCCGTAGACCGCAGCGGGAACGCTCACCTCACCGATGTCGGCCCCGGCCGACGCAAGGGCTTCCGCGGCGGCGGTGACGCGGGCCGACACGTCGCCGTCGGTGCCCTCGCCGGAGAGCTCGGCGACAATCCCCACCCGCAGGCCGTCGACGTCATCGCCGAGAGCGGCGGACAGATCGCCGACCGGCTCGGGGATGGACGTCGAGTCCAGGGGATCGTGCCCGGCGATGACCGAATACAGCAGGGCCGCATCGGCGACCGTGCAGGCCATCGGGCCGATCTGGTCGAGCGACGAGGCGAACGCCACGAGGCCGTAACGCGACACCCGCCCGTAGGTGGGCTTCATGCCGACGACCCCGCACAGCGCCGCGGGCTGGCGGATCGAGCCGCCGGTGTCACTGCCCAGAGACACCGCGGTCATTCCCGCAGCAACGGCCGCGGCACTGCCACCCGATGAGCCTCCGGGCACGCGTGTGGGGTCAACCGGGTTGCGCGTGGGGCCGAACGCGGAGTTCTCCGTGGAGGACCCCATCGCGAACTCGTCCATGTTGGTCTTGCCGACGACGATGCCGCCGGCGGCGGTGAGGCGGCTGACGACGGTTGCGTCGTAGGGCGGCTCCCAGCCCTCGAGGATGCGCGAGGAGCAAGTGGTCGGCACTCCGCGGGTGCAGATGTTGTCCTTGAGAGCCACGGGTACGCCGGCGAGGGGACCCGGATCGTCGCCGGCTGCGACGGCGCGGTCAATCAGCTCGGCCCGGGCCAGCGCCGCCTCCGCGGTCACCGTGTTGAACGCCGCCAACTCGGCGCCGGCGGCAATGGCCGCCAGGGACTCCTCGACGACACCGGTCGCCGAGCGCTCACCGCTGCGCACCGCCGCGGCGGTGGCCGCCGCCGGCCCCATGGCGGTCACGAGAGACACCGGGTAATCACGGCGATTCCCCACGAACGGGGGGTACCCGGAACTGCCCGCCCTCGGTCTCGGGAGCCTGCGCCAGCACCTCGGCGCGGTCGAGGCCACCCGCGGGAACGTCGTCTCGAAGCACGTTGGTGACCGCATAGGGGTGCGAGGTGGGAGGCACACTCTCGAGATCCAGGGCCGCCACGTCGGCGGCGTGGTCGAGCACGTCGCCGAGTTGCAGCGTGAATCGCTCCAACTCATCGGCGCTGAGACTGAGGCGGGCAAGCCATGCCACATGCGCCACGTCGTCGCGGGAGATCCGTTCGGTCATGGACCCGGAAGCTACCCGCCGACAGCGATCACCAGATCGACCTGCGAACCGCGCGGCAGTTCCGGCAGCATCTCGGCGACGGCCACCACGAAGCCCTCCGGCACGGTTGGATCCACTCTGGTCTCGACGGTTCCGACAGCCAGACCGACCGCCGAGAGACGCAATCCGGCCTGCTCGAGTGGGATGCCAACTATGTCGGCGGGGATGACGATCAGCGGCGCACCGAGCGCGACCTGCACCTTCACCACTTGACCCTCGTCGAGCAGCCCACCCGGTTCGGGCAGCTGGCCGACGACCTCGCCGGCCGCGACCTCCGGGACGCGCACCTCCAGTCGCCGCACCTCCCAGCCCGAGGCGGCGAGTGTCTCGCTGGCACGGGGCCAGTCCATGCCGACCACGTCGGGCACGGTGTGGGTCGGCGTGCCGTCACCGCCGGCGGTGTACACCACCAGGAGCGCTCCGGCGACAATGACCGCCGCGGCCGCCACGATGCGCAGCAGAGGGTTCGGCCATCTGCGCGGCAGTGGCTGCGGGACGGCCGCTGCGCTCTCGCCGGCTCCCGGCGCGACCCGGTCGTCGCCGGCACGCTCGAACGCCTCGCCGAGCCGTGACGGCGGTGGGAGCATCTCCGCGGTGGCCCGCAGCGCCAGCGCCAGCTCGTCGGCCTCGAGACGGTTCTCGGGCCTCGCCGCCGTGGCCTGCGCCAGCAGCGGAGCCAAGCGCGCCACGTGGCGGGCAGTGGCCGTGCCGGCACTCACCGGAACGACCGCGCGCCCGAGTTGGCTGATCTCGGCGGGCGTCACCGCACGCCCTGCGGCCACTTCGGTCAGTGCGAGACCGAGTCCGAACACGTCGGCCGCCGCGGGGTCGTACGGCGCAGGATCATCCTGTGGGGGCGATGAGTCGACGCCGGCTGACAACTCTGCCGCATCATGATCGGCTGCCACATCGTCGGGACGGGCGTCGGCCGCCTCCAACTCTTCCGGGTGGGCCGGATCGTCGGCGCCGGCATCGATCGCTTCCGGGGTCTCGAAATCCGCGACTTGGATCGTCTCCGGGGCGTCATACCGTGTCGCCTCGGTGGGTTCCAGCGGCGCCCGCAGAAAGTCCACGCCCACCTCGGCAAGGCGGAGCCTGCCGCTCGCGTCGACGCAGCAGTGCGATGGCGTGAGCGCCCCGTGCGTGATGCCACGCTGACGCAGGTTGTGCAGCGTCTCCGCCGCCTGCAGCCCAATGAGGAGCGTCTGCGACGGGCTCAGGGCGACTCCCGCGGAGATCAGGCGGTCCAATCGCATCTCCGACGCGGCATAAACGAGGTACGGCACCGGAGCGATTCCCCAGTCCAGCAGCGGCACGACGTGGAGGTGTCTGAGGGCACGTAAGCCCTCGAGCCACTCCTCGACACCGGTTACATCTGCCACCGCGTCGGCATTCAGGAAGACGACCTCGACGTCCTGATCGGTCTCCGCATCCCAGGCCCGGTACCTCCGCCCCAGCCGGCTCGTGGCCAGATACTCGCCGATGCGGTAGCGGCCGGTGATCGGCGCCGGCTCCCAGTTGGCAGCCTCGGGCTCCTCCTCAGGGGAGTCGGGCGGCTCCTCGTCGACCCCGTCGGTCGCGGCCTCGGCCTCGCTCTCGACGGGTTCGGGTGAGCCCTCGTCGACGCCGTCGGTTGCCTTCTCGTCGCCCGGCTCGGCGTACTCCTCGTCCACAAGGATCGAGATTACCGCCGCGGCTGGCGAGCGGACCGCCTCTAGCCTGACGTGCGTGCCCCTGAGCACCCGCCGCCAGGCACTCATCGCCGCCGTCATCGCGGCCGCAGGGATCGCCTCGATCACGGCTGCTGCGCTCGTGCGGGACGGAGACGGTGGCCCGCCGGTGGACTCCCGGGTGGAGGAGTTGATCCCCGCGCCGGACAGCGAGGTACTGGCACAGCAGGCCGTCGGCCTCGACCTGACCGACACCCCCCGGTACGTCATCGAGTTGTTCCTGAACGGTCAGCGCCTGCCCGATGCGGAGACGCTGCAGGCCACGTCCACGAACCGCGCCGTGTACCAGCCGGGTCAGGAACGGACGGTCGAGAGGCTGCGCGCGGGGGAGAACTGCGTCCGGGCGGTCTTCTATCCCCTCGCCGAAGGACCCGCCTCGGCGCGCCGGGGCGAGGTCCGCTGGTGCTTCAGAGCCGCCTGAGCGCCGTCACATCAGCCCCGCAGTCGAGCGCGGTTGCCGTCGCCGAGTCTCGTTCTCGCTCATCGCCGACAACTCTTCTCAGAACACCACAATGCCGCTGTGGGCCGGAGGGAGTCCTACGGCGACGCCACGAGTTTGTCGGTCCCCACGTAGACGAACTCCCACGGTTCGGGGTCTGGCCCCTGGTTCTCGACCCCTGCCGGATAGCCCGGTATGAAGCCGTGCTTCTTTGCTTGAAGAAAATTGTCGGCGGCCAACCAGGCGTACGCATCGGAGTATTTGAATACATTGATCCCATACTCAGCAGATGCTAGATCTACTGCATATCCTGTTTGATGACGCGAATAGCCCGGTGGCGCACTGACTCTGAGTGCTCCATAGATCCTCGCATCCGTGTAGGGCGCCTTCAGGTGTCGGAATAGCAGATATCTTTGTACATCGAACCCACGGTACGCGGAAGCCAGAATGATTGGGTGACCAGCCTGTCGAGCTGCCTCACTGAGAGCCAGGTAAGCGCGTGCCGCCTCAGGTTGTAGCAGCTTCTGCTCGACGGTCTCCAATTTATCCAGAGAGGCAACCGAAGGTTGCAGCCTATATCCGCGTTCCTCAGCAATTCTCCGAATACGAGCATCAGTCTGCGCGTTGCCGGTTATGGCGGGAGCTTCGGTTATGCTAAGCAGGTTGGGTAACATCACCGCATCGAGCAGATCCTTGAACTGACCGCCCGAGAATTGCCTCATGTCTATATCGGGTCCAGGGGCAGATCCCGAAGTTGTCTCGCTATAGTCGACTTGTAGTGGAGGAAGCTCGTAATCCTCCACTAGCTGGGCTCTGAAGGCGAGCTTGCCGGCTCGATCCTGCGCTCTGAAACAGTAGTAGTAGCCAATTTCCTTTATTCTCACATGTACGGTATCTCCCACCCTCATGTTCGGGTACTCGGGGTGACTCGGAGGTATCTTGAAGATCCTCGACCGACACTCGACACTTTCACGTGGCCCGACCGAAAGCCAGCCGACTACATCATCTCTGGAGCTTGCCACGAGGAGACCGTCTCTTTGCCGAACTTCGATAGATGGTGAATCCACGACGGTATCGCTAGTTTTCCGCGGATCGCCGTCTTGTCGAAGAATGGTCGAGGCATCGTCGGAGGCGTCCCGCCGGGAAGCTCCGTCGTGCATTGGAGCACTCTCCAAACAGCTTCCTAGGAGCCCGCTGAACCCCAACAGCAATGTCACTAGGTGGAGAAACACAGGTTCACTCTCGATTCAATCGCCAATGTCAGGCTTGCCGTGGATGAGGTAGACGAAGTACGTGTTGGCCACGCGGTCCGGTCTTACTGGGCACCGATGTCAGGGTGGCGTTCCCATATGCCGTTCACAGTCGCCCTCGATGAGGTCGTAGAGTCGGTCTACTCGCCAGCCCCCTTCGGCCGGTCGCGGCGCGCCATTCTCGTCGAGCAGATGTGGATGGAACTTCCAGTCGGCGATCCGGTCTCCGACGAAGTCGATCTGCAGCACGCCCGTCTCCCCCGTGATACTCCATCTCGGGTGCCACACGAAGTTCCCCAGCGAATAGGCGACCAACTTGCCGTCGACGAACTCAATCGCCTGCAAGACGTGCGGATGGTGACCGATGACAGCGTCGGCGCCGGCATCGAACAGGATCTGGGCGAACGCCCGCTGATCGTCGCTGGGGCATGTCGCCACTTCGATGCCCCAATGAACGACGGCTATCACCACGTCCGCCTCGACGGAGGCGATTCGCACACTCTCGAGCACGCGCTCCAGTTCCTCGTCCGACGCAATGCCGGGCGAGTCGGGGCCGGCGGGGAAACTCCAGGGAACGATCCTGGACACGCCTACGAACGCCACCTTCACGGCCTCGTCGATCTCCAGAACGCGGTGTCGGAAGGCCTCGACGTCGTTGACTCCCGCCCCGAGGGCGACCACACCGGCAGCCTCCAACGACGCGATCGTGTCCTTCAGGGCCTCCGCCCCGTAGTCCTTGGCGTGGTTGTTCGCCAGATTGGCGATGTCGATCCCTGCGTCGGCAATCCGCTGCGCTGCCGACGAAGGGGCGCGGAAGGTGAATAGCTTGCCGACCGGCGTACCACGGTCGCTGATCGCCATCTCCACGTTCACGACGGCGACGTCTCCTGAAGCCAAGGGCGGTTCGATGCCCTCGAACGGATCGATACCGGCTGGCTCGGTGCGATTCATCAGGACATCCCCAGCCGCCAGCAACGTCCATTCCGTCAGTGTTGTAGTTGCTGTTGTTTCGACCAGTGTCAGTGGCGAGCTGTTGAGCCAACGTCCCGGCGTGGCGACGGCGGGCACGAATCGCACCGTGGGCAGCTGGCGCGTTCCCCAAGTTCCGTCATCCCGCTGTCGGCGTAGCGCGGACTCGATTCTCCCGCCGTCGAGATTTCGCGCGGAGATACGCACCTGCATTCCGGAGATCGGTAGTTGCGAGCTGTTGAGCCAACGTCCCGACGTGACGCTGGCGGGAACGAATCGTCTCGTCGGCAGTTGGCGCGCTCCCCAAGTTCCGTCGTCCCGCCGTCGCTGTAGCGCGAACTCGATGCTCCCGCCGTCGAGCTTTCGCGCGGAGATACGCACCTGCAAGCTCTCATCCTGATCCGCCGGCGCCGCTCCTGTGGTGGCGAGAACGCTCGTTGCGACGATAGCGGTAGCGAGCACAGACCGAAATAGACGCCCAGGCAACCACGGTCGTGACAGTGGGCTAAGCAGCCGCCCGATACCGCCACGAACTGTGCTTATGCCAGCGACTCCGCGGACACCGCACCTAATCATAGAGAGCCACGGGCACGATTCGTAGCCCCCTCCACACTCTGGGCGAACCGGTGACTCTGCTCGGGGGTCTCTGTCAAGCTTCAAACACTAGAAGGTCGGGGCGCCGCTTCACGGGCCGAACCCGCACGGGCTGGGGGGACTATTCCGGTGAGTGGACCAGGAAGGCCTCCTCGATGTTGTTGGGGAGTTGATCGCGACTCGCGCAGGCGCGGTCCTGGTCGCTGGCGAGGTCGGCGAACTCAAGGCATCTCGCCGGTTGCCAGGAGGTGCTCGAAGGCGGCCTCGTCGAGCACGGGGACGTCCAGTTTCGCGGCCCGGCTGAGCTTGGAGGCGCCGGGCGAGGCTCCCGCCACGACCGCCGTGGTGGCTCCAGACACGCTGGCCGAAGTGCGCCCGCCCCGGGCGGCGATGACAGCTGCGGCTTCTTCGCGGCTGTAGCTCTCGAGCGTGCCGGTGACGACGATCGCCTTGCCCTCCAGCGTTGCCGGGAGAGCCTCTCCGGCGGACGTACCGCTGGCTTCGATGGGCGGCGGGCCGGCGAAGTTCACGCCAGCAACGCGCAGCTTCTCGACCACCTCGAGGTTGGCGGGGTCGTCGAAGAAGGCCCGCACGCTGGCAGCGATGATGGGGCCGACACCGGGCACCTCGGCCAGTGTCTCCTCGGATGCCTCAACGATGCTGTCGAGATCCTCGAAGTCGTTGGCCAGCAACTCCCCCACGGCTCCGCCCAGGTGACGGATGTTCAGGCCGAACAGCAGGCGCGCCAGCGAGCGCTCCTTGGAGGCCTCGATGCCGGCTATGAGATTCTTGGCGTTCTCGGCGCCGAAGGTGCGCACGGTGGGCAGGCCGGCGACCTTGTCAGCCTCCAGCCGGTAGAGGTCGGCGAGACCACCGACGAGCTCTTTCTCGACGAGGATGCGGGCGGTCTTGCCGCCGAGCCCTTTGAGACCCATCGCTCGGGCGTACTTCTCGATCCGCCCAGCCAGCAACTCGATGGCCGGCGCAGAGACGGGCAGCATTGATCCGTCCGCCGCCAGGACTCCGGCCGCCACCTCGTGTCCGAGGGAACTGCCATCGCCGGCACGCGGCGTCGCCGCCTCCTGCCCAAGGGAATCGCCGCCGCCAACTCCGGGCGCCGCCTCCTGTCCAACGGAGTCATTGCGGTCGACGAGCGCGGTCGCTGCCGCAGCCGTCCGGGCGGTTTCCCGACGGGCAGCACCTGCGCCCGGAGCGCGAAAGCCAGCCGCGGCCTTCACGCCGATGTCGGCTAGCGCGGCCAAGGTGGCCTGCTCCGCCGGATTGGCAAGAAAGTCGCGTACGTTGCCTGCAGCCTTCTTCGAGACTCCACCGGGGCCTGCCGCCCCGCTCTCCGGGGCCGCGGCCAGCTTGGCGAGGCTTCCGTAGTGCTCTATCAGGCGCCGCGCCGTCGTCTTCCCCACGCCGTCGATCCCCAGACCTTCCAGCAGATCGACCGGCGGGCGGCTCTTGGAGTCCTCGATGGCCGCCACGAGGTGCCGCGCCGTCTCCTCGCCGAGGACGCCCTCGGACTCCAGCGCCGCCACTGTCCCCGCCTGGAGGGAATAGATGTCGCCCACGTCGGACAGCAGCCCCTCCTCGATCAGCAGGCGCACGTTCTTCTCACCGAGGCCTTCGATGTCCATGGCGCCGCGCGAGGCGAAGTGCTCGATCGCGCCGGCCTGCTGGTGCGGGCAGCGCGGGTGGCGGCAGCGGTGGGCGGCGTCGTCGCCCTCGCGCACCAGCGGCGAGTGGTTGTCGCAGGGGCAGAACTCCGGAAATTCCCAGGCCGGCAGCCCCTCGGGCCGATCGGAGAGCACGGGGCGCAGCACTTCGGGAATCACGTCGCCGGCCTTGCGGACCACCACGGTGTCGCCGGGGCGCACATCCTTGACCTTCACCTGCGACTCGTTGTGCAGGGTGGCCATCTGCACCGTGGAACCGCCCACGAACACCGGCTCCAGCACAGCGAACGGTGTGGCCTTGCCCTTGCCGCCGATGGAGACGTGGATGTCCAGCAACTTGGTGCTGCGCTCCTCGGGCGGGAACTTGTAGGCCACCGCCCAGCGGGGGTGGTGGCTGGTGGCTCCCAGTTCGCTCTGGCGCCCCAGATCGTCCACCTTGACCACCACTCCGTCGGTCTCGTAGTCGTGGTCATGCCGCTGCCGCTCGGCGGTCCGCACGTAATCCTCCACATCGGACAGCTCGGCTGCGAGAGCCCAGGCGGGATTCACGGGCAAGCCCAAGTCGGCGAGGAACTTCAACGTCTGGCTGTGGCGCTTGAAGGTGGGGCCACCGGACACCGTTCCGAGCTGATAGCACCACCAACTGAGCTCTCTCTCGGCGGTGACCGCAGGGTCCTTCTGGCGCAGCGACCCGGCGGCGGTGTTGCGCGGGTTGGCGTAGCGGGCCTCACCGGCAGTCTCCCGCGCCGCGTTGAGGCGTTCGAAAGCTGAGACAGCCATGTAGATCTCGCCGCGCACCTCCAGCACGTCCGGGGCCCCGGATTCGAGACGGTCGGGCACACCGTCGATGGTGACGACGTTGTGGGTGACGTCCTCGCCGACACGCCCGTCGCCGCGAGTAGCGGCGCGCACCAGGCGTCCTCGCTCGTAGCGGACGGAGATCGCCATGCCATCGAACTTCAGCTCGCAGACGTGCGGACCGGCGGGACCGTCGAGGCGTGAGGCGGCTCGCGTCGCCCACGCCCGCAACTCGTCGATATCGAAGGCGTTGTCCAGCGACATCATCGCCACTTCGTGGGCGACCGGGGCGAACAGCACCGACGGTGCGGCGCCGACGGTGCGGGTGGGCGAGTCCGCTGCGGCCAGTTCGGGGTACCGCTCCTCCAGTTCCCTCAACTCGACGACGAGCGCGTCGTAGTCGGCGTCCGTGATTTCGGGGGCGTCGAGGCTGTAGTAGAGCTCGCCGTGGTGGCGGATGAGCTCGCGCAACTCGGCCGCCCTGGCCGGCGCGCCCGCGTACGGTACCGACGCGCCGTCGCCGCCTGGGAGGGCCTCACCAACCACGCCCCGAACTGTACAGACGCGGTGTGACAGCGATCCGGCGAGGCGAACCAGGCACGTCCTCCTGAGCGAATGGGGTCGGGCGCGTGGGGTGGGGGAGATCGGCGACGGGGCGATCCTGTCGGCCTACCCCTCGGCGCGATACCGGGCGTCGTGGAGGTGATTGTTGTCGCCTCGGCAACTGCGATCCCGCCGGCGTGCGCCTCCGCGCGATACCCGGAAACTACAGTTGCGCTGGTCGGCGAGCGCCCGCTCCGTCGAGCACCGTCCAGAGAAGGCCCCCGATGAGCAGCACCTTTGACCCCCCGGGGTCTCGAAGCGCTAAGCCGACGGCACGTCGACTCGTGGCGCTGCTGGCAGGACTCGCCCTCCTGGCGGGGGCCTGTGGCGGCAGTGATGACGGAACGACCGGCGGACCGACCGGATCCACCGACTCCACCGGCTCTACCGGTGGGGTGGGCGGTGGCGATGCCCCGTCCCCGGCGCCCGCCGGCCGGGAGACCGCCGGGGACAGAGCGGGCGGCGACGAGGACGCCACCAACCAATCCTCGGGTCGGGCCGGAGGCGGCGAGTTGATCCTGGCCGTCGAACAGTGGCCCGAGTGCCTCAACCCGGTCACCTCCTGCGCCAACGCCTCCTGGACACTCTGGTCGGTCACCACGCACGTCCTGCCGCGGCTCATGGAACTTGACCTCCTGAACAACTACCGGGCGTCCCCCACCCTCCTCGAGGAGCCGACGAACGCCAACGGCGGGCTACAGGTAGGGGACGACGGTACGTTCACACTCACCTACCGCCTGAACCCCGATGCCGTCTGGAGCGACGGCACGCCCATGACCAGCACCGACGTGTGGTACACGTGGCGGGCCAGGCTCGACACCGCCGGCACCCTGAACACCGTCGGGTACCAACTCATCACGGATGTCAACACCGACGATCCGCAGGTGGCGGTGGTGACGTTCAGCGAGCCCTACGCCCCCTGGCGCGACCTCTTCGACCCGGTCCTGCCCGCCCACCACCTGGGCCCCGACACGGACATCGCCGACCGTTGGAACGATTCGATCCCCATCTCCGGCGGACCGTGGCTACAGCAGTCCTGGAGCCAGGACCAGCACGTCCTGGTGCCCAACGAGCTCTACTGGGACGCCGAGCGCCGGCCGCTGGTGGACCGCGTCGTGATGGTGCCCCGCGAGGACACCGACTCCGAGGTCGTGGCACTACAGACCGGCGAGGTCATGGCCGCCTCGCCGCAGCCCTTCCCCGGCGCGGCGGAACGCCTCGGCGGCGACCTGGCGTTCGTGGGTGGGGGCGGCACGTTCATCGAGGGGCTCTGGATCAACCAGAACGCCCCCGACCGTCGCTTCGCGATCACCCGGAACGTCCGCCAGGCCGTGGCCTACTCGCTCGACCGCGAGCTCATCGCCGACGTGGCACTGGGCTCGGTCATCGAGGACCCGCAGGTGCTGCAGTGCGCCGGCTGGAACCCGACGGTCGGCGACTGGTGTGCCAACGACTTCGCCGGCTACATCCAGGACCTCGACAAGGTCACCGAGGTGCTGACGGCCGACGGCTGGATCCGCCCCGACCCCGGCGGCCTGTGGGTCAACCCCGACGGCGAGGAGTTGGTCCTGCAGTGGAACACCGTGGCGGGCAACAAGCGCCGCGAGGACGTGCAGGCGCTGGTCGCCGAGATGACCGCGCCCTTCGGCATCGGCTGGGAGATCATCAACTACGACCCGGGCGAGCTGTTCCAGAACCGCCTGCCGGCCATGAATTACGGGCCGGTGGCGCTGTTCGCCAACAGCACGTCGCCCGACCCGACCGTGTTCCAGCTCTACGACATCGACGGCATCCCCAGCGAGGCCAACGGCTTCAGCGGGCAGAACTTCATGGCCTACGCCAGCCAGGAGGCCAGCGACCTGGCCGCCGCCATCGACAGGGAGGTGGACGCCGCCGGCCGCCTGACGCTGGTGCGGCAACTCGGGGAGATCCTCGCCACCGACGTGCCCTGGATCCCGCTGTACGTGCTGCCCAACCTGCTGGTGTGGAACAGCACCATGGTGGAGGGTGCGGGCAACGCGCTGTTCAGCGCCTACGGCGGCTTCGCCGACATGTACGACTGGCGCGTCATCGGCTGAGGGCATGACGCGGGTACCGCGCTGCGGCGGCTCGCGTGGGCGCCGCTGGGGCACAGGAGGCGAGGCCGAGGCGGAGTGAACCAAGTCCACAGGTCACGGCGAGGGCACCCATGATCGGCTACGCCCTGCGCCGCCTGGCGATCACCGTTCCGGTGCTGGTCGTCATTTCCTTCGGCACCTTCTGGGCCGCCGGGGAGATCTCCAGCCCCACCTCGCAACTCACGCTGAACCCCCGTATTACCCCCGAGGCCAAGCAGGCCTACGTCGAGTTGCTGGGTCTGGACCAACCGCTGCACGTGCAGTACGGCAAATGGTTCGGCAACTTCGTCACCGGCGACTTCGGCACCTCGCTGGTGCGCAACGGCCAGGACGTCTGGCCGTTCGTGGAGCGGGCGCTCGCCAACACGCTGCTGCTCGTGGCGGCGGCGGTGAGCCTGTCGCTGCTGATCGGCCTTGCGGTCGGCACGATCTCCGCGGTTCGTCAGGGTTCGCTGTGGGACTACACCTCCGTGGGCGTGTCGTTCCTGGGCATCTCCATCCCGGTGTTCTGGCTGGGCCTCATGCTGCAGCTGTTCTTCGGGCTGTACCTCGCCAACTGGCTCGGCGTCGGGCCGCCGCTACTGCCGACGGCCGGCATCTACTCGCCGGGGCAGCAGGGATTCGACCTCGTCGACCGCGTGCGGCATCTGGTGTTGCCCACGATGGCGCTGTCACTGCAACTCGTGGCCGTGTACAGCCGCTATATGCGGGCCTCGATGCTGGAGGTGATGAGCGCCGACTACATCCGCACCGCCCGCTCCAAGGGACTCCGGGAGGGCACGGTGGTGGTGCGCCACGGCATGCGCTCGGCGCTCGTGCCGGTCACCACGCTGGTCGCCATCGACATCGGGCAGTTGGTGGGCGGGCTGATCGTCACCGAGCGGGTGTTCCAGTACCCCGGGATGGGCGTGCTGTTCCTGGACTCGCTGGAGGGCGGGGACTACACGATCCTGCTGCCGACGGTCATGATCGCCGCCGTCTTCGTGTTCGCCATGAATCTGATCGCCGACCTGCTCTACGGCGTGCTGGACCCGCGGGTGCGCCTCGGGCGTGAGCGACGGGTGGCTCGGCGTGGCTGAGCGCGCCCGCTCCGGCGTCGGCGAGATGGAGTCGCTCGCCACCGACACCCCGATAAGCCCGTGGCGGCTGGCACTGCGCCGATTCGGTCGCCGCCGGCCGGCGGTCATCTCCGTCGTGGTGCTGGCGGTGATCGTCGTCGGCGCGGTGTTCGCCGACTGGATCGCCCCCTACGGCGAGGTGGAGCAGAACCTCGACGACATCCTGCAGAGCCCCAACGGCACCTACCTGCTGGGCACAGACACACTCGGGCGCGACAACCTCAGCCGCATCCTCCACGGGGGGCGCGTCTCGCTACTCGTCGGCGTGGCGGTGGCGCTCATCGCCGGCGGCGTCGGCACGATCGTCGGGATCCTGGCCGGGTACTACGGCGGGTTGATCGACGCCACCCTCATGCGCCTCACCGACACGCTGCTGGCGCTCCCGGGCCTGATGGTCGTCATCATTGCGGCCCGGCTCTTGGGCGACGGCATGTGGGACGTCGTGATCGTGCTGTCGGGGATCGCCTGGATGACGCTGGCTCGCATCGTGCGCGGCAAGGTGCTGAGCCTCAAGGAGCGGGAATTCGTCGAGGCGGCCCGAGCGCTGGGCGTTCCGGCACGCCAGATCATGCGCCGCCATCTGCTGCCGAATCTGGTCGGCGAGATCACCGTCACCGTCTCATTGACGGTGGCTGTCGCCATCCTTGCCGAATCGACCCTCAGCTTCCTGGGACTCGGCGTCAGCCCCACACGCACCGCCACGTGGGGGAACATGCTGGGCGGCAACGAAGGGTTCGTGATCACAGCTCCCTGGCTGGTGTGGGCGCCCGGCCTGGCCATCGTCATCACGGCCCTGTGCGTGAACTTCGTCGGCGACGGGCTGCGCGACTCGCTCGATCCGACGCAGGAGAAGCTGTGAGCACGCCCGCCGGTGTCGCCGCGCCGGCGGTCACGGGAACCCGTGGCGCGGAGCCGCTGCTGGCGGTGCGCGACCTGCGGACCGAGATCGACACCGAGGGCGGCACGGTGACCGCGGTGGACGGGGTGAGCTTCGACGTCTACCACGACGAGGTTCTGGCGGTCGTCGGTGAGTCGGGCTGCGGCAAGACGATGCTGGCGCTGTCGATCCTCGGGCTGCTGCCCCGGCGCACCGGTCGCATCACCGGCGGGCAGGTGCTATTCAGGGGCGAGGACCTCACCGATGCCACGCCGGCACGCCTGCGGGAGGTCAGGGGGGCCGAGATCGCCATGATCTTCCAGGACGCCCTCACCGGCCTGCACCCACTGCACCGCGTCGGCAAGCAGATCGCCGAGACGATTCGCAGCCACGAGCGCGTCGGGCGGGGTGTCGCCCGGCGGCGAGCGGTCGAACTGCTGGACCTCGTGGGCATCCCGGACCCGGCCCGGCGCGCCGACTCGTTCCCCCACGAACTCTCCGGTGGCATGCGCCAGCGCGTCATGATCGCCATGGCCGTGGCACTCGACCCCGCCGTGCTGATCGCGGATGAGCCCACGACGGCGCTGGACGTGACCGTGCAGGCGCAGATTCTGGAGACCCTCGCCGAGATCAGCCACGACCTCAACGGGTCGATTCTCCTGATCACCCACGACTTCGGCGTGGTGGCCGGCACCGCCGACCGGGTCATGGTGATGTATGCCGGGAGGCTCGCCGAGCAGGGTCCGGTGGCCGACGTGTACCGCCGTCCCCGCCATCCCTACACCGCCGGGTTGCTGGGCGCGATGCCCCGGATCGACGACGTACCCGGTCAACTGGAACGGATCGCCGGCACCCCGCCCAGCCTCATCTCGCCCCCGCCGGGATGCCGGTTCGCCCCCCGCTGCGTGTTCGCAACCGACATCTGCCGCGAGGACTCCCCCGCCATGCGACTCTGGCCGCCGGGCGGCGGCGTGACGGTCGCCTGCCACCACGCCGAAGACATCGGCGCCGGGTCGTGAGCGCTGCTACCCCGTCGTCCCCGGTAGCGCCCGAGATGGGGCCGCTGCTGGCCGTCGAGGGACTCGCCAAGATGTTCAACACCCGCCGGGGCACGCTGAAGGCCGTCGACGGGGTCTCGTTCACCTTGGAGGAGGGGCACACTCTCGGGCTGGTCGGCGAATCGGGGTGCGGCAAGTCCACCACGGCACGGCTGATCCTCCGCCTCCTCGAGCCGACGGCCGGATCGGTGCGCTACCGGGGGCGCGAGTTGACCGCCCTGCCCGCCGGGGAGATGCGCCGGGTGCGCCGCGAGCTGGGGATCGTGTTCCAGGATCCCTACGCCAGCCTGAACCCGCGCATGACCCTCCGCAACATCGTGGGCGAAGGGCTCCGCGTCTGGCAACCGCACACCGACATCGGTGGGCCGGTGGCCGGGTTGCTGGAGCGGGTGGGACTCGACCCCGCCTTCGCCCGGCGGTACCCCCACGAACTCTCCGGCGGGCAGCGCCAGCGGGTGGCCATCGCCCGCGCCCTGGCACCGGGGCCGTCCCTGCTGATCTGCGACGAGCCGGTATCGGCCCTCGACGTGTCGGTGCAGGCACAGATACTGAACCTGCTCGCCGACCTGCAGCGGGACCTTGGGTTGACGATCCTCTTCATCTCCCACGACCTCGCGGTGGTGCGCCACGTGTGCGATCGGGTGGCGGTCATGCATCTCGGCAGGATCGTCGAGATCGGCACCCGGTCAGAGGTGTACGGCGCCCCCCGCCACCCCTACACCCGGGCGCTGCTGTCGGCGGTGCCGGTTCCCGACCCGTCCCGGGAGCGCGGCCGCCAGCGGGTGCGCCTCGAGGGCGAGATCCCCAGCCCGCTGGACCCCCCGTCGGGATGCACGTTCCGCACGCGCTGCACCCACGCCGCCGAGCGGTGCGCCGCCGAGGAGCCCGAGTTGGCACTGCACGGGCTGGACCATCCGGTGGCCTGCCACTTCGCCGCCGAACTCCCGCATCCGCCGGCCGGGCTGTAACAGGCTGTCACCGTGATCGATCGGGTCTGGTTGTGGGCGCTGCGGACGCTGTGGGCGTCGCTGCCCTGGAGTGTCGGCGGCCTGCTGGGCGAGGCGCTGGACGGCACGTCGGGCGCCGTCGCCACGACGGGCGCCGTCGGGGCCTGGGCGGCGTGGGCGATCGGCCTCACTGCGCTGCTCGTACCGCACACCGTGTCGCTCACGACCGTGCGGATCCTGGCGCCGGGCGTGCTGGCGGCGGCCTGCTGGGCCACCGCCAGTGCCGGACCGTCGGCGACTGCGGCCTTGGCGCTGACCTGCGGTGCCGTGGCGGCGGTCGGCGTGATGTCACCGCTGGTGGGGGCCCGGTTCATCGACGCCACGAGCTACGGCCACGAGCGGCGCCTGGCCCTGCGCGCCCCGGCGGCGGTCTTGGCCGGCGCGCTGGCACCTACCTGGGCGCTGACGGTGGGGGGAGTGGCCGCCGGGCCGCTGCTGTGGGCAACCGGTCACCGGGTGCTGGGACCGCTGCTGAGCGTGGCGGGCTGGCTACTCGCCGCCGCGGGGGTGCGCGCCATGCACAGCCTCACTCGGCGCTGGCTGGTCTACGTGCCGGCCGGGCTGGTCGTCCACGACCGGATGGCGCTGGCGGAGCCCACGCTGTTTCGCCGCCCGGTGATCGCCTCGCTGGGGCCGGCGCTCGCCGGCAGCGACGCCCGTGACCTCACGCTGGGCGCCACCGGGCTGGTGTTCGAGTTGCGCCTGGCCGAGCCGGTGCCCGTCACCCCCGCCCGCTCCCGTGGCGGACCCGAGAAAGTAAGCGCCCTGCTGCTGGCACCCACCCGGCCGGCGGCCGTCCTCGCTGAGGCGCGCAAGCGCCGCATCCCCACCCCTTCGGACTGAGGGACCGTCCCCGCGGTCCAGAACTGGGCCGTGACGCCGGTCGCTCCCAGCACTTGACGGGCTCAGGCGGCGATCCCGCCTCCGAGCACTTCGGGGCCGTCGTAGAAGACGACGCTCTGGCCCTGCGCCACCCGCTGCTGCGGCGTGTGCCAGCGGACCTGGGTGCCGTCGAGAACCGCCGGGCGCGGCCTGCCGTGCGCGCTGGTCTGCACCAGAACCGGGCCCTGCACCGCTCCGGACGCCCACGTCACGTCACTCACCGCCTGACTCTCCGTGAGCAGATCGGCCCGGTCACCGACGGTCACCACGCCGGCGGCGACGTCGGTGTCGGTCACGTAGACAGGTCGCTCCCGGCCGCCGACGCCGAGACCCTTGCGCTGGCCCAGGGTCACCAACTGCACCGCAGGAACCTCGCCGAGACGATGACCGGCCGTGTCGACGACAACGGCGGGGGTCGTCTCGAGGCGCTCGGAGAGGAACTCCCTCCTGGCGCCGCGCTGGATGAAGCACACGTCGGTGCTGTCGGGCTTGGTGGCCGTGCGAAGGCCCAGCTCGCCCGCCAGCGCCCGCACCCGATCCTTGGCCATTTCCCCCACCGGCAGCAGCACCCGGGCCAGGGTCTCCTGGCCCAGCATGTAGAGCACGTAGGACTGGTCCTTGGCCGCGTCGGCGCCCCTCGCCAGGCGGCGGGTGCCGTCGGGGCGACGCACGACGCGGGCGTGATGGCCGGTGGCAACGGCGTCGAACCCCAGCGCATCGGCCCGCCGCAGGAGCCTGTCGAACTTGATGTGGCGGTTGCACTCCACACACGGGTTGGGGGTGCGGCCGGCGGCGTGGTCGGCGATGTAGGGATCGACCACCCGGGCGGAGAAGTCCTCGCCGAAGTTGAACACGTGATGGTCGATGTCCAACGCGTCGGCGACCCGGCGGGCATCCATCACGTCGGCCACCGAGCAGCAGCCCGTGTCCGACGGCCCGCCCCACAGTTTCATCGTGACGCCCACAACCTCGTGACCGGCCTGCGCCAGCAGCGCCGCCGCCACCGACGAGTCCACGCCGCCCGACATGGCCACCATCACCTGCATCGTCCGGCCCCCGCTCCTACGCCGCCGCCCGGCGGAGTTGGGCGATCGCCGGGGGCAGCGCGGCCAGGGCCGTCGCGATGTCGGCCTCGGTGCTGGCGGCGCCGAGCGACAGGCGCATTGAGCCCCGCGCCAGGCTCCGCGGGTAGCCCATGGCGGCCAGCACGTGCGAGGGATGCTCGGCACCGCTGGCGCAGGCCGACGCCGCCGAGGCGTACACCCCGCCGCGCTCGGCCAGGAAGAGCAGGGCCTCGCTCTCGATGCCCTCGAAGCACAGGTGGCACGAGCCGGCCACCTTCGCCGACCGGTCCACCGTCACCCCGGCACCCACCGGCGGCCGGACGCCGGACTCGATGACCCCCGGCACAGCAGCCCGCAGGCCGTCGGCAAGCCGGTCGCGCAACCGGCCGACACGCTCGGTCACCTCGCCGCGCCGCACCACGGTGATCTCCGCCGCCCGGCCCATGCCGACGATGCCGGCAACGTTCGGGGTGCCGCTGCGGCGCTCGGACTCCTGGCCACCACCCACCACCTGGGGCTGCAGCGGCACGCGGTCGCGCACCGCGAGGGCACCCACCCCCTTCGGGCCGCCGAACTTGTGGGCGCTCACCGAGACGAGATCGGCGGGCGCCGCCAGGGTGGCCACGTCCAGCCAGGGGAACGCCTGCACGGCGTCGGTGTGCAGCAGCGCCCGGGGCGCGTGGCGCGCCATCACCTCGGCCACTTCTTCGAGGGGCCAGATGACACCGGTCTCGTTGTTGGCGAGCATCACCGACACGAGCCGCACGTCGCCGTCGAGTGCGGCGGCGAGGGCGTCAAGATCCAGCATCCCGTCGCGGTCGACCCCCACCACGCGCCCGCCGAGTAGCTCCACCGGGCGCAGCACCGCCGGGTGCTCCACAGCGCTGCAGACGACCGTGCCGCCCGAGCCTGCCGCGGCGCCGAAGATCGCCAGGTTGTCGGCCTCGGTGCCACTGCCGCAGAACACGATCTCGGCGGGCCGGGCGCCGAGCGCCTCGGCGAGGATGTCGCGGGCGTCGTCGGTGGCGCGGCGGGCGTCCCGGGCCATGCGGTGCGCCCCTGTGGGGTTGGCGTAGCAGGCGTCGAAGAAGTCCCGCATCGACTCGACGACCTCGGGATGCATCGGCGTGGAGGCCGCATGGTCGAAGTAGGCAACACCGGCCATGTCCCCAGGCTAGGGCCGGCTCTCCGGCGGATCGTGCCGGTGGCGGCCCGGTGTTGCATTCGCGGCGCGGTGCCCGACAGGCTGGGAGTGTGGAGGACTACCACCCCGGTACCTACGGCGAGGCGTTCGCCGACGTCTACGACGAGTGGTATTCCGACGTGACCGACAGCGCGGCCTGCGTGGCCGCCGTTAGCCGACTCGCCGCCGGTGGTCCGGTACTGGAGTTGGGCGCCGGCACGGGCCGGCTGGCACTCCCGCTGGCGGCGGCCGGCACCGACGTTTGGGCTCTGGACGCCTCCCAGACGATGCTGGCAGCCCTGGCCGCCAAACCGGGGAGCACGCGGGTGCGCCTCGTGCTGGGCGATATGGCCCGCCCGCCGCTGCGGCCCGGCGCCGGTTTCGCCGTGGTGCTGTGCGCCTTCAACTCGCTGTTCAACCTGCCCGACCTCGCCGAGCAGCGGCTCTGCCTGGAGGCGGCGGCGGCCCTGCTGGCCCCCGGCGGACGGCTGGTCGTGGAGACCTCGCTCCCCGGGGGTGCTCCCGACCCCGACACCGGTGCCCTCACCGCCGCCGCCGGGGAGTTCGAGACCGACGGGGTGGACGTACGAGCCCTCGAGAAGGACCGGGTGGTGCTGAGCGCCTGGCAGCACCTACCGGCGACGCAGGAGATTCGCGGTCAGATGATCGACATCACTGCGGCCGGCATCCGGCTGCGTCCCTGGCAACTGCACTACCGCACGGCGCCCCAACTGGACGCGGCGGCGCGCGACGCCGGGCTGGTACTGCAGGAACGCTGGTCGGACTGGCGGGGCGGGCGGTTCGACCCTGTCCTGTCGACCGAGCAGATCGCCGTCTACGGGCTGCGCCAATGAGCCTGCGCGTCGAGACCACGATCCACGCCCCGCCCGAGGTGGTCTGGATTCACCTCGAGGACATCGTCTCGCACATCGAGTGGATGGCCGACGCCGTCTCCATCGAGTTCCTGACCGCCCAGCGCAGCGGCAACGGCACCCGATTCGCCTGCAAGACCCGGGTCGGGTTTATGTCCACGACCGACCTCATGGAGATCACAGAGTGGTCACCGCCGCGGGTGATGGGAGTGCGCCACTCGGGGGCAGTCTCCGGCGAAGGGCGCTTCGAACTGCACGCGACCGGCCCCGCCGGCGAGTCCACAACGATGGTCTGGCACGAGCGACTGCTCTTCCCGTGGTGGATGGGCGGTCCACTCGGCGCCACGCTCGCCCGCCCCGTGCTACGCCGCATCTGGCGGGGCAACCTCGCCCGCCTCGGCCAGCAGGTGGAGTCCGCCACCGGCCACCGGGGAGTGCGCTAGAGGATCGGGTTGTTCCAGGTGGTCGCAGCCAGCAGGCCGGTGAAAAAGAACAGGCCGGCAAGGCACACACCCAGCAGCGAGGCCGCCCACGTAGGGATCCGGCCACTGCGGTCGGGGGTGAGCAGTATCCAACTGGCCAGCAGTCCCCCGGCCAGGCCACCGATGTGGCCGCCGATGGAGATGTTGGGGAACAGGAACGTGGTGAGGAGGTTCAACACCAGCAGACCCATCACGCCCGAGTCCCGCGCCCTGCGGCCCACGGCTCGGGAGATCATCAGGTGTGCCCCCATCAAGCCGAACACGGCACCCGAGGCGCCGATCGTGAACGCCCGGGGCGACGCCAGCAGGGCGCCCAGCGAGCCCGCCAGGAGTGCCGCCACGTAGAGCAGGGCGAACCGCACGAATCCCAGATGCCGCTCCAGCGATGCGCCCAGCAACCAGAGCAGCAGCACGTTGAAGCCCACGTGCAGGACGTTGGCGTGAAGGAAACCGCTGGTGAACAGGCGCCACCACTCACCTTCGACATCGATGTCCCGAGCCCACAGCCCGCCGTTCACCATGATCCGGCCCAGCCCGCTGGAGCCGGGCCACACCGACCGCGCGGTCGCGGCCGAGACGACGAAGAGCACAAGGTTGGCCACCGCGACCGCTCCGGTGAGCACCGCAGGCCGCCGGGCGGAGGTAAAGGCTGCCTGGCCGGAGACCACGACCGGCTGCGAGCGGCGGCGGCGGGGTGCCTGAGCGGGCCCGCCGGGCACGCCCGCCCTGGCCATCGCCAGGCGCGCCGCCGCCAGGCACTCCGGGCAGTGGAACCCAACAGGGGCGATGATCTGGCAGTCGGCGCAGATCAGCCGGCCACAGCGCTGGCAACGCGCGCCGGTCGGGCGGTTGGCGTGCCGGTAGCAGACCGACTCCGATCCTGCCCGGTCGCTCACCTCGTCACCCTACCGGCCTGCTACCGAGCCGTCCGTGCCGCGTCGCCGGACCCGAGGGGCGGGTTACGCTGGGCGGCGAGCAGTGGAGGCCGGAATGATCGCCAACTCGATACTCGCCCACCAGGGCGGCTGGGACGAGATCCTCATCATCATCGGCCCGCTCGCCGTGATCGTGTGGGTCGTGGCGCTGGTCCGCCACCGCATGCGCCGCGAAGCCAACGCCGAGGCCGGCAGCGGCGCCGACGCCACTTCCTCCTAGCTCCTGACCCCTCGCCCACCGCGGGGCTTCAGCGGGGCTTCAGCGAGCCGGCACCCAGGAGATGTCGGCGCCCAGGGAGCGCAGATTCCCGACGAGGTCCTCGTGGCCGCGCTTGATGTGCTGGGTGTCGCGCACGACCGTCTCACCTTCGGCGCCGAGGCCGGCGACCACCAGTGCCGCCCCCGCCCTGATGTCCGTGGCGCGCACCGGTGCGCCCGAGAGCCGCTCCTTGCCCCGCACGATGGCGCAGCGCCCCTCGACGCGGATGTCCGCGCCCATGCGGATCAGCTCGCCCACGTAGCGGAACCGGTTGGCGAACACGTTCTCGGTCACGAGGCCGACCCCGTCGGCGAGACTGAGCATGGCGACGAGGAGCGGCTGGTAGTCGGTGGCGACGCCCGGGTACGGCAGCGTGACGATCTCCGTCGCCCGGAGCCGGTGCGGCGACATGGCCCAGAGTCCGCCCTTGATGGTGGAGGTGCGCAGGTTCATCTCCCCGAGCTTGTCGCAGAGCATCCGCAGGTGGCCGGGCTGGGCGCCTCGCAGTGTGATCTCGCCGCCGGCGATGCCGACCGCCGCCAGGTAGACGGCGGTCTCGATCCGGTCCGGCACGGGCGTGTGGTCCACCGGCGCGAGCGGGCCGCTGCCGTTGATCGTGATCGTCGGGCTGCCGGCGCCGAGCACCTCGGCACCCATGCGGTTCAGGAACGCCGCCAGATCGGCGATCTCGGGTTCGCGGGCGGCGTTGTTGATGACCGTCTGTCCCTCCGCCGCCGTGGCCGCCATCATGATGTTCTCGGTGGCGCCGACGCTCGGCCACTCCAGGCTCACCTCCTCGCCCTTGAGCATGCTGGTCCGCGCGTGGACGTAGCCATGGCTCACGTCGATGTCCACGCCCAGGCGCTCGAGGGCCGAGAGATGCATGTCGATCGGGCGCGATCCGAAGTCGTCACCGCCGGGTAGTGCCACCATCGCCTCCCCGCAGCGTGCGAGGAGCGGACCCAGGACCGCGATGGAGGCCCTCATCCGGCTGACCAGGTCGTAGGAGGCGTGCGGGCGCAGTTGCTCGGGCACCTCGACGTGCAGGACGTCGTCGCCGCTGTACCACAGCCGGCAGCCGAAGCTCTCGAGGAGTTCGATCATCGTGTCGACGTCGGAGATGCGGGGCACGCGCCGCAGCGTGAAGCGCCCCTCGGCCAGGGTCGTGGCCGCCAGCAGCTTCAGGATGCTGTTCTTGGCTCCGCCGATCTCGACCTCGCCGCGCAGCGGCCCACCCGGGCGCACGACGATGTCGGACTGCGGCGCGCTCGGAGCGGACGCGTCACTGCTGGTTGCCTCTTCCGAGCCGGCCGCCACCGCGGCAACGTCCTCAGGCCGAATCATCCCCTCCAGTATGCTCGGCTCATGCCCGGGTATCCGCGATAGGAGCACGATTGCCCCGTGTGACCTGCACCTCAGTGTGCAGCCCGGACGAATTGCAGCGCTTGCTCCAGCCCCGGCAGGACGTCGTCGTCGAGGAGTTCGACACCGCGGGGGGCGACGCCTCAACCGGCGTAGTTGCCGCGCCCGCCGCCGGTTCCGGCCCGGCCGCTGTCGCCATTTTCAGGGCTGCCGGGGGCCCGTTCCGGCACTACCGGCGCGCCGTCACCATCGTCGGGCGCGGCGAGTACGCCGACCTGGTGCGCCGGCGGATCAGCCATCGGCTCCCGGCGCCGGTCCGCCCGTGGTTGCTCGGCCCGCTGGTTGACCGCGAACTGCGCCGCCCTGGCGCCGGTCGCAGCAAGAACTCCGCTCTCGTCCGCCAGCAGATCACCTACCAGCTCTCGATACCGGTCTGGTCGTGGTTCCTGACGCCGCTCCTCTGGCGGGAACTGCGGCGGCCCCGCACCGACGGCCGCCAGCCCTTCTGGGGGCCTGCCGAGCGGCTCGATCCCCGATCCGGCCAGGTGCTGGGGGTGCTGTGCCTGCTGTCGGTGGTGGCCGGCTACCTGGGCACGCTGCTGAGCCAGACCATCACGTTCGCGTTCGACGAGTTCGGCGCCGGGCTCACCACGCAGGGGAACACGCTGACCGCCGTGCGGGTGGGTGTGCTGCTTGCCCTCGCACTCGTGGCTCTCGCCGACCGGAGAGGGCGCCGGCCGATCCTTCTGTTCAGCGCCACCGCCGGCTGCCTGGTGGCGGCTGCCGGCGCCGCCTCCATCGGGGTGTGGACCTACGGCGCCAGCCAGACGATCTCGCGCAGCCTCTCGACGACGATGTTCGTGCTGCTGCTGGTGATCGCGGCCGAGGAGGTCCCCGCCGGGGCGCGCGCCTACGCGGTGTCCGTGCTGACGCTGTCGGCCGGTCTGGGATCGGGCATGGTGGTATGGCTGCTGCCGCTGGCCGACCTCGGGCTGCGGGGCTGGCGGATCCTGTTCCTGGCGCCTCTGCTGGCGCTGCCGCTCGTGCTGTTCTGCTCCCGTCACCTGCCGGAGAGCCGGCGGTTCTCACCCAGGGACTCGCGGTCCGACAGCTCGAGCGCTGGGGCGCCCGCCGTCGAGGCACCGCGCTCCGCCGAAACCGACCGGCAGGCCCGCCGGACCAAACGGCTGTTCCTGCTGGGGACCGGGGCGCTGCTGTTCTCGATGTTCGCGGCGCCCGCCTCCCAGTACCTCAACGAGTTCCTGCGCACCGAGCGCTCGTTCTCCGCCAGCCAGATCAGCGTCTTCCAACTCTCCATCAACACGCCCGCCGGGATCGGGGTGCTGATCGGCGGTCGCTTCTCCGACGTGCGGGGTCGCCGCAGGATCGGCGCCCTGGGTCTCCTCGGCGGTGCGATCTTCACGGTGCTGCGCTACGGCCAGCCCGGTTGGCCGATGTGGATGTGGGGGATCCTGGCGGGCATCTTCGGCGCCGCCAGCGTTCCCATCATGGGCACATTCGGAGCGGAGTTGTTCGGCACATCCAGCCGGGCCCGGTCCAACGGGCAGATCACGGTCCTGGGCGTGATCGGCTCGATGATCGGCCTGCAGATCATCGGCCGCTTCTCCGATGCCGGAGGCGAGTTCTGGCACGTCTTCGCCATGGTGGCCGGCGCTCCCCTGCTCGTCGCGCTTCTCGTCCTGCTGGCATTTCCCGAGACCGCTTGGCGCGAGCTGGAGGATCTGAATCCCGAGGACGTCAAGCCCGGGATCGAGCCGCCGCCCTAGCCGGCCACATCCCCCAGCCAGTTGCGCACCGCTGCGGTCACGCTTGCGTCGTGGGCGGGCCGGGTGTCGTGACCGCAGCCGGGGATCCACACGTGGGTGACGCCGCCGGGTATCGCCAGCGTTTCGGCGACGAACTCTTCGGGCGTGCCGAACGGGTCCCGGTCGCCGCCCAGGAACAGGCACGGCAGGTCGAGGCGCCCGAAGTGCGCCACCCGTAGGCGGTCGGGGCGCCGGGGCGGATGCAGCGGATAACTCAGCAGTACGAGCCCAGCGGCCGGGAAGCCGTCGGCGACCGCCATCGAGCAGATGCGGCCGCCCATGGACCGCCCGCCCAGGACGAGACTGTCCAGATCAATGGCCTCCTCTGCGCACATCGCCTGCGCCTGCTCCTCGATGAACGGCACCAGTCGCTCCGCCCGTGGGGGCGGTCCCCGGCGGCCGTCGCTGCGCTGCGGGTAGCCCAACCGGCGCACCGGCAGCGGGGCCAGCGCCCGTTCCAAGGCGACCAGCGTGTGGTGGTCGGGGCTGCCGCCGGCGCCGGGCACCAGCAGCATCCCCCCGACAGCCCTGCCGGCCAGTCGGGGCGTCGCCACGTCCCCCGCCTTCGTCACGACAGCAGGATGCGCCGCGCCTTCAGGAGGTCGCTGATCCGCTCCCCCGCCTCGGTGTGAACCCCACCTGTGTCGGGATGGACCGAGGCGACAAGAAGGCGGAAGCGCTTCTGCACGTCGGCGGTGGCGAGGCCGTCGAGCGAGTCCAGCCCGAGTATGTCGAGCGCCCAGGAGTGAGGCTCGGGCACCGCCGGAGGTGCCGCCCGGTGGCCGTCCAGGAACCGCAGCAATTCGCCGTCGCTCCCACCCGGCCAGGTGAGAACGCGCCGGACCAATCCCAGGATGTCGTAGCGCTCCGGCCGGGGCAGCTGCCGCGTGGCATAGATGGCGCCCAGCACGTACTGCGCCGCCGAACCACCCCGGTCGCTGAACTCGAACGCCGGCCGGCCGTCGGGCCGGCGCAGCAGGCGATGGCGACTGCGCGTCAGGCCGATCCGATCCTCCTGCAGCCGGTGGCGCAGGCGAGGCTGGCGAATCCGCTCGCCCCGAGCGATCTGGCCGATCAGCAGCGGCAGGTCGTCGAGGCTGTCCTCGTCGAGGCTACCGAGGTAGCGACCCACGACACCCGCCACGAGCACAGCACCCGGGCGCAGCGGGAGATCTGGGGGTAGGCGGCATTTCCCCACAGCTACGCGCCGCGTGGGCACCACCGTCCGCGAGTGGAATGTCTCCAACTCAGCCAGGATCACCGCCATAACGTAACCGGCGCTGACGGTCTCCCCGCCCGGGGCCGCGTTAGCGTTTTTCGATGGCCGTCACGCCTACCCCTCCGTCCCACAGCTCCCCCACTACTGAGGCCGCGGCTGCCTCCTCGGTCGGATTCGTCGGGCTCGGAACGATGGGCCGACCGATGTGCCTGCGGCTGCTGGAGGCTGGCCACCGGGTCATCGTCCACGACATCGACGGGGCGGCCGTGGCAGAGGTTGCGGAGCGGGGGGCCGAGGCGGCGGGCTCGGCGCGGCTTTGCGCCGAACGTGCCGACGTGCTGATCACGTCCCTGCCGATGCCGCAGCACGTCGAGGCCGTCATGGCGGGCGACGCCGGCGCCCTGGGTGCCCTGCGGCCCGGCTCGGTCTGGGTCGATCTCACCACGAACAGCCCCGAGCTGCTGCGCGAGCTAGCCGGAGAGGCGCCCACCGGCGTGTCGGTCGTCGACTCACCTGTCACCGGGGCGGTCGACGGTGCCCGCCGGGGCACGTTGACGCTGTTCGTCGGGGGCGAGGCTGAGATCGTCGAGCGGGTGCGCCCCCTTCTGTCCGATCTCGGCCAGGTCATCGAATGCGGACCGCTCGGCGCCGGCACCGTCGTCAAGCTGGTCACCAACCAGCTGTGGTTCGCCGCCGCGGCCGCGCTCGGTGAGGGGTTCGCCGTAGGTCTCGCCAACGGCGTGGAGTTGCGCACGCTGTGGCAGGCCATCCTCGCCAGCGTGGCCGACAGCTTCGTGGCCCGCCACGACGCCCCGAGCATCTTCGCCGGCCACTGGGACCCGTCGTTCCCGCTGGATCTGTGCCTCAAGGACCTCGGCCTGCTCGCCGATCTGGAAACGAACGTCGAGGCCGACCTACCCATGACCGCCGCGGCCCGGTCGGCTTTCGAGCGTGCCGCGGCGCGCTACGGCGGGCGGGCAGGCGAGATGTCCGTCGCCCGGCGGATCGCCGACGACGCCGACCTCTCGATGCGCCTCGACGGCGACTGGGTGCCCCACTGGCAAGCCTGATGGCCGACGAGGCGCTAACCCGATGCGACGAGTGACTTCCAACGAGCCTGCCAGGAGGCAGCGATGACAGTCCCCCACGGCGACGGCACGCGCACGTTCGGGCTCGCCGGCCTCGTCGATCTGGAAAGTTTCCCCATTCGTGAGCGGTCGGCGCCGGCGTACGCCGAGGCCGTGGCCTCCGCCCGCCGGGGGCTGCGCAGCGTCGGATGCGCGGTGCTGGAGAGCTTTGTCCGCCCGGAGGCCGTGGAAGTTCTCAACGACGAGATCCTCGAGCGGAAGCACGCGACGCACTACTCCTCGCAGATCATCAACCCCTACTTCCACACGACCGTCGACCCGGCCTACCCGGCGGACCATGTCGTGAACACGTTCATGGAGCGAACCAGCGGCTTCATCCCGGGCGATGCCTGGGACCCCGGCTGCGCCACCGACACGCTGTTCCGTGCCCCCGCGATCGCCCGTCTGCTCGCCGACTGCCTGGAGATCCCCGAGCTGCACTGCTACGACGATCCGCTCGCCGGTCTCACCGCCAACATCTGCGACCCCGGGCAGCAGTTCACGTGGCACTTCGACACCAACGATTTCGCCGTCACGGTGCTCGTGCAGCCGGCCGAGGCCGGGGGCGTCTTCGAGTACGTGCCGGACATCCGCTCCGCCGACGATGAGTCCTTCGAGGCCATCGACGCCGTGCTCGGCGACGACCGTTCCCGCGTCCAGGTCCTCGACCTGCGCCCCGGCGACCTGCAGATCTTCCGTGGCCGTCACTCGTTGCACCGAGTGACGAGAATCGACCGCGGCTCCCAGCCGCGCCACGCCGCCATCTTCGCCTACACCTGCGAGCCGGGCGTGATCGGACGTCTGGCCCGCACGAAGCAGCTCTTCGGCCGGGCCCTCCCCGAGCACGAGGAGGCCGAACGGCAAAGGGTCCGCTCGGACGCGCTGCTGGACTGACGAGGCCTGGGCGCTCCTGAAGGCCAATGCAGCCCGCGACACCAGGTGGTGCGGGACGTCGCGGGTGGCGCCTGTCTCCGTCTGTTGCTCTGCAGCCGCTGAAGGCGCTACACGAAGTGGTGCAGAATGTCCCGGGTCGTGGTGGCCGCGGCGGCTATCTCGTCCTGCGTGGCGTCGCTGTCCACGATGTCGGCGAGCGCCTCCGCCTGGTTCAACACGGCCCGCCAGGTTCGGGCCTCGAAACCGAACGGCAGAGCCAGCTGGCGGATCTCGTCGACGCCCCGGGTCAGGTTGCGGTTGCCTTTGCGGTCACGCGGGTTGCGCTGCAGCCTGTCGCTCGCCCCGAACAGCCGGGACAGGACGTCGTGTGCGTCGACGCCGTCGAGTCCGGACCCGAACTCCGACGAGTCGTCTCCGTCGGTGCCGTCGGCCAGCTTGTCGAACAGCCCGTCGACCCGTGCCTCGTCCGCGGCCGCCACCTCAAGATCGCCGTCGTCGTCGAATCCGTAGACGATGCCGGCGGCGTCGAGTGCGGCGGTGAGCTGGGTTACGTAGTCGTCGTCGAAGTCCCCGAGTTCGTACGCCACCCGGGGCGCGTCGGCAGCCAGCGCCGGGGCTGCGGCCACCACCACGGCGTCCACGAACTCGTCCACCTGCTGCTCGTCGGCCTCGCGCACGACGAGCACCGCGCCCTGCCAGGCGTGCGGCAGGCCGGCACCCAGCAACAGGCTCTCCATCATCGAGCGGGACTGCGAGGAGTACCCATGGAGGTCGTACTCCAGCTGATCCTCGCCGGCTTCGCCCACTTCGGCGGCGTCCGCCGGCGGGCGGTTCACGGTGGCGACACCGCACTCCACGCAGGACGCCACCTCGGCCGCGTAGCCCGCGCCGCACTGGAAACACCAGACCTGCGACTCGGAGCCCCCCACGCCGCTGCTGCACACAACCATGCCCCCATGCTGACACGCCGGGGACCGTTCCCCAACACATGCGCCCTCCTCCAGCGCCCGGCCAACCACCAAACTCGCCTCCACCCCACCACATACGCCCTCATCCAGCGCCCCGCCACCCACGAAACTCGCCTCCACAAAACCCAGTGCGATTCAGACTGCCCACCACCACGCGCACCCACCGGGCGTGCCCGGCGGGTCCGTGCCGGTCGGTAAGGTGCGGGCGTGGATTTTCAGCCGGGGCGGAACCTGGCGCTCGAACTTGTGCGGGTCACCGAGGCGGCGGCCATCGGGGCGGCCCCCTGGATGGGGCGGGCCGACAAGATCGGGGTGGACGCCGCCGCCGTGGACGGCATGCGGCGGGCGCTCAGCGACGTGCACATGGACGGCGTGGTGGTCATCGGGGAGGGCGAGAAGGACGAGGCCCCGATGCTGTTCAACGGCGAGCGGGTGGGTGACGGCTCCCCGCCGCTGTGCGACGTGGCGGTGGACCCCGTGGACGGCACGACCCTCGTCTCGCTGGGGCGCGGCAACGCCCTGGCGGTGATCGCCGTATCCAACCGCAACTCCATGTACGACCCGGGCGCCTGCGTGTACATGAACAAGATCGCCGTCGGCCCCGAGAGTGCCGGGATGATCGACATCGAGGCCTCCGCCACCGAGAATCTGCGCCGGGTGGCGGCCGCCAAGGGCGAGAAGGTGTCCGACCTGACGGCGGTGATCCTCGATCGCCCGCGCCATGACGCTCTCATCGCCGAGGTCCGTGAGGCGGGGGCTCGCATCCGCCTGATCCCCGACGGCGACGTGGCGGGGGCGCTCAGCACCGCTTGGCCGGAGTCGGGCGCGGACATCCTGTTCGGCATTGGTGGGACACCGGAGGGTGTGATCTCCGCCGCGGCCCTCAAGTGCATGGGCGGCGACATGCAGGGCAAGCTCTGGCCGCGCGATGACACCGAGCGGGCCGCCGCCGTGGCCGCCGGCTACGACCTCGACGATGTGCTCGGCATTGACGACCTGGTTGCCGGGGACAACTGCTTCTTCGCTGCCACCGGCGTGACCAGCGGCGACCTGCTGCGAGGCGTGCATTTCCACCCGTGGGGCATCTCGACGCAGTCGCTGGTGATGCGCTCACGTTCGGGCACGGTCCGCCTCATCAACACCCGCCACCGAGAGCACGGCCCCGTCCCGCAGGACTGAACCGGCACACGATCGTCGGATGCCGACCCACAGTCGAGGGAGTATTGATCGATGAGCGTCACGTGGAGGGCAATGTTGCCGCCGGGCCTCGGGATCGCACTGACGCTGCTGATCGTCGCGAGCTGCGCCGGAAGGTCGCCCGAACCCGAGCAGGTCAGGACGACGACGGTCACCGATGCAATCGCCTCCGGGGCCGAACCGTCCACGCCACCCACACCCGAACCCGCCGATGCCCGGGTCAGCGGCACCGTCAGCTACCGCGAGCGGATCGCGCTCACGCCCGGCGCCACGCTGACCGTGCAGATCAGGGACACATCCCTCCAGGACGTCGCCTCCGTACTCATCGCCGAGCAGGTCCTCCCGAACCCCGGTCAGGTGCCGATCAGGTTCGAGATCCCCTACGCCTCGGCCACCATCGAACCCCGCAACACCTACTCAATTTCAGCGCGGATCGTCGAAGCGGACGGCCGCTTGGCGTTCATCAACGACACCGCCTACGACGTCATCACGCGTAATAACCCGACGAACGTGGACCTGGTGCTGGTGCTGGTCCAACCCCCGCCGGACATGGTCGAGGGTGAGTGGAGCGCCGAGGACCGCCAGCCGGTGGAGGAGCCCGTGACGGTCACGGGCACCGAGGTGATCTGGGAAGCGCCGGACGCCTACGTGCGTGTTGTCTTCGTCACCTCGGACGAGGAAGGGTGCTACAGGCGGGGACGCGAGGAGGCCTCCGTCAACGGCAACCACATCGACGTCACAGTGACGGCATGGGTCCCGCCACCCGCTCCGTGGGCGATGGACTGCTCGGACGAGACCCTCGAACTCGACGCCATCGCGCACGTCGGCGACTCTCTCGTCAGCGGGCAGACCTACACCATCACCGTCAACGGCGAGCCCGCAACCACCTTCACAGTGCCCTAAGTTCTGCGCCGATGCGCCCCCACTCCGATGAGCGCCCATGACCGAACTCCCCGGCGGCCACCCCACGAGCCGGCGGGCCGCCGAACTGACGCCGAGCCTCATCCGCGACATCGCCGAGGCCGGGCGCAACCAGCCCGGCGTGATCCCCCTGTGGTTCGGGGAGGGTTGCTGGCCGAGCCCGGACATCGCCGTGGAGGCCGCCCGGCGGGCGCTGCGCGACGGGGATCACTTCTACCAGCCCAACAGTGGCAAGCCGGAGTTGCGCGACGAGATCAGCGCCTACCACCGGCGCATCTACGACATCGAGGTCGACCCCCGGCGCGTCACGGTCACGGCCTCGGGCATGCAGGCCCTCGCCCTTGTCGCCCAGCTGCTCGTCGATCCGGGCGACCGTGCCGTGGTGATCGGCCCGATCTGGCCCAACATCCGTGAGACGCTGCGCATCAGCGGCGCCGTCGTGGTCGAGCACTCCCTCCTCCCCTCCGGCGGCCGCTGGTCGCTCGATGTCGAGCGGCTCACCGACGACATCGGCGACCGCACCCGGCTGCTGTTCCTCAACAGCCCGGGCAACCCCACCGGCTGGACCATCACCCCCGAGGACCTGGACGCGGTGGTCGAGCATTGCCGGCGCCACCGGGTCTGGCTCGTCACCGACGACGCGTACTCGCGGCTCTATTACGACCACCCCTACGCGCCCTACGTCCTGACCCGCACCGAACCCGACGACCTGGTCATCTCGGTCAACACCTTCTCCAAGGCCTGGTCCATGACCGGGTGGCGCCTCGGCTGGATCGTGGCGCCGGCGAGCCTCGAAGCCACCCTGGCGATGCTCACCGAGTTCAACATCGCCGGGGCGCCCGGGTTCGTGCAGGCCGCCGGCATCGCCGTGCTCCGCGACGGCGAGCCCGACGTCGAACTGCTGCAGCAGCGCCTCGGGTCGCTGCGGCCACTCGTCGGCCAACACCTCGCCGGCGTGTCCGGCATTCGCTACTTCGAGCCCGAGGGCGCCTTCTACAGCTTCTTCGGGGTCGACGGCATGACCGACAGCGTCGCCACGGCCAAGCACATCCTCGCCAACTGCGGCGTCGGCCTGGCCCCCGGCCGTGCGTTCGGCCCCAACGGCGAGGGCCACCTCCGCCTCTGCTTCGCCCAACCCCCCGAAACGCTCACCACCGCTCTCGAGCGCCTCACCGACTACTTCAACAACAGCGGCGGCGGCTGACAGGCCGGCACGCCGGCGAGCCGGAGGAATGCTCGCCGGCGTGCGTGGCGCCGCTGCTCCGGAGCCGGCTTGGGAGCAGCCGGCTCCGGCAGGGCCGATCTATCGCTGGGTCTGCGAGCCTCTGTTGATGGTCAGCACCTGTGAGCCGGCAAGGTCGCCGTTGACGTAGACCCACGTGGCGAGCGTCTCGCTGTCGACGCCGTCGATGTTGTCGAGCGCCTCGACCGTCATCGTCCTGGTCTTCGCCTCCCCGAACGGGAAGAAGCCGTGGATGAAGACCCAGCCGACCCCGTGGTGCATGTTGGCCGTGAACGTGTGCATCTCCAGCACCTGGGCGGTCGGCGTGTGATCCCTCACCTCGATGTCGTCGACGTCGCCGGTGCTCTCGTCGCGCCCGACGTGCAGCGTGACAACCACCGCGTCGCTGTCGTCAACGGTGCCATCGGGGTTCCCGATGGCCATCGTGACCGATTCGCCCTCTGCAAACGTCGTCGCCGACCAGTGGACGCTCCATGTGGCGGACGGATCCACCGCCGAGTCGTCCTGCCCGTCGTCCTGGCCGTCCGGCGAACTCTCCGCGTCGCCGTCAGTGATCGTGACGGTTGCGACGGAGTCCTCAACATTTACGGGTTCGCCGGGCGGCAGCACCAGCGCCATCAGAAACGACTCGGTGTCCTCCGGCTGGTCGTCGTCGACGATGCCGACCCGCACGGTGGCCCGCCGACTGTGGGCGGGAATCGTGACCTCCGTGTTCGCGGAGCCGACGTCGTAGTCGTCTCCCGAGTTCGCCAACGCTTGACTGCTCGACGTGAACAGCGTCAACGGGTACGAGTACGGCTTGGACAGGGTCACCACAAGGTCCGCGAACCCGTCCTCCTCGGCGACGGTCACCTCGGTCGCTTCCCACGCCACCGTGCCCCAGGCGGCTTCGTCGTCGATCACGTGCACGGTGGCCGACGCCGGCGTGCCGACCTCGTAGCCCGGTCCCGGCCGCAGCGTGAGGGTCAGCGGGTTCGTACGCCAGTCCCGGGCCTCGGAGTCTTCGTGTACGCCGTCCGCAATCGTCCTGACCACGATCTCCGCGCCGTCCCCTGCCCGGCGGATCTTCAGCGTGTGCGAGCCTTCGGAGTCATCGATCACGAGGTTGGAGTTCACGAACTCACCCACGCGCTCGGTCTCCTCCAGTTCGAATGCGATTTCGATGTCGTCGGTGGTGACTTTCTCGCTGAGCGCGATCGTGAATATCGCCGCGCCGCCTTCGGTTACAGGCCGAATCGCCACGAGGCCTTCGGCATTCGGCCGACCCGCAATGACTGTCACCGTCGGAACGGTCTGGGCGTTCGCCGCCGGCGCCAGCACCAGCGCCGCGGCCACCATTGCCGTCACTGTCAGCAGTTTGAGTGTTCTCATTTGCCTCGTCCTCCTTCGTGTCCGCTTCGTCGTGATGCAGACGTTCACCATTCACAATGAGGACGATAACAACCAGATGTTTGAGTAGATATAGTGCTAATCGAAGTATCTCAATATGATTCATTTCGAGAGAAACTTCCAATTTTCTCCCTCTGCTTTTCATCGCCGCCGTCGCGCTATTCGCCTCCGACGGCGCGGCCCGGGTGAGTGAGGGAGCCCCCGCGCTGTTCAGCGTCGCGACCGGCGCAAAGAGTCGTCGAGTCCGGCCGGCAAGCGCCCCGAGCCCCGCTGCCGTGTAGTGTCGCTCTGCAGACGTGTTTGCTGCTGATCCGGGAGGTCAGTTGGTGTTTCGCCCGAAGTCTCTGGACCACGTCGTTCTGCGAGTGGCAGCCGTCGAGCGTTGCCTGGACTTCTACCAGGAAGTGCTCGGCTGCACGCTCGAACAGGCCCGCACCGAGATTGGCCTGTACCACCTCCGCGCAGGTGACTCCATCATTGACCTGCTGGATACCGCCGGTCCGATGGGGGCGACAGGAGGCCCCCCACGGGGCCCGACGGGCCAAAACGTCGACCACTTCTGCGTCCGTATCGAACCCTTCGACGAGGACGAACTCCGCCGGCACCTCGCCGGCCACGGCATCGAGGCCGGGCCGGTGTTCAACAACTGGGGCGCCGATGGGCGAGGACCCTCGATCTACATCAACGACCCGGAAGGCAACACCGTCGAGCTCAAGGGGCCTCCCACCCAGCCCTACGACCCCGACGTCGGCTTCATCCCCTAACCGGAGACCAGGACCCGTGAGACGACGAGTTGCCCGGTCCCACGCTCGCCATCCTGCCGAACACTCAGCACCGAAGCTCGCGCTCCTGCACCTAGGTTGATGCCATGAGAGCTGCGGTGCTGCGGCAGGGGAGGATGGTCGTCAACGAGATCGACGACCTGCGTCCGGCCACGGGGCAGGTGCTGGTCGAGACCATTGCCTGTGGGATCTGCGGGACCGATCTCCACACCGTCGACCGTGGGCGTGAGCTCTCGGAGGTGTCCCGCGAGCTCGGCCGGCCCACCTTCGACTTCGATCCCGATCTGGACATGGTCATGGGCCACGAGTTCGCGGTCCGGGTGCTCGACCCTGGCCAGGCCGATGGGCGCCAGGCCGGGTTCGATCAGGCCATCGAGGCGTGGTCGGCCGATGCCGACGACGACAACCCCCCGGTCGTCTTCGACGCTGTCGGCGTGCCGGGCATCATCGGGACCGCGATGACCGGTGCCCCGACCGACAGCGAGATCGTCGTCGTCGGGCTGTGCATGGACGACGACACCTTCCGACCGATCATGGGCATGTTCAAGAACCTCACGCTCAAGTTCGTGATGGGTTGGACGCCAGAAGAGTTCGCCCAGCCGCTACGCCACCTGGCCGAAGGTCGGATCGCCGGCGAGACCCTGGTGACCGGACAGGTCGACCTCGACGGCGTCCCCGGCGCCTTCGAGGCTCTCGCCGACCCCGACGAGCACGTCACGATCCTCGTCGGACCCAACGGCGCATAGACCGCTAGTTCGTTCTCTACGGGACTTCACCGAAACCTGAGCTTCCCCTGCCATGGTCCAGTATCGCCTGAACCGGTATTATGTGAACACAGCAAGCCATTCCCGACAACAGCGAAGCGCATGCCCGCATTCAACTTCGAACTCGTCGACTACGACGTACGAACCCCAGGACGCCTTGCGCGGACCCTGCGCGACCGCCGCCGCAGCCTTGGCCTCACCCAGGCCGAGACAGCACAACGCGCCGGCGTGTCCCCCCAGTGGCTGTCGGTTTTCGAGAACGGCAAGACCAGCTGCGGCACGCACCGCATGATGCGACTCCTCGACGTCCTGGACCTGTCCCTCGCACTGCACCCCCGGCCGCGAACCGTCTCAGACTCAGTCCTCGACGCCGCCACGAACGCCGACTGAGCGCCCCGCCAGCCGCCTCGCAGACCTTCCATCACGCCCGTCCGGCATCGACTGGCTCACCCCGAGCGACCTCCGACACCTCGTCGACGAGCTCGTCCGCGAACAGAACTGGCAGCGACGCAACGCCCGATCCGCATGGAGCCTCGCCGGCGCGCAATCCAAGACCGCGCTGGTCCACGACGGCGACCGATGGGGCGAACCGTGGGGGACCACCCCGTCCACCCACATCCTCAAGCCCTCCATGCGAGACCTCAACGACCAGGCGATCAACGAGTACCTCTGTCTGAGCGCAGCCCGCTTCTGCGGCCTCGCCGCAGCGCACACCGAGCCGCTGCGCATCGGCGAGCATTCCGTGCTCGCGGTACGCCGCTACGACCGGCTCGCTCGCCCCGACGGCACCATCCAGCGCGTCCACCAAGAAGACTTCCACCAAGCCTGCGGCGAACCCGACGCCGACATCTACCAGACCGACACCGGCGGCCACTCGATCAGCCGCCTCGCCCGCATCCTCGCTGACCACTCCGCCGAACCCGACACCGACCAGCGCCGATTCTTCGACGCCCTCGTGTTCAACTGGCTCACCTGCAACACCGACGCGCACTCGAAGAACTACAGCCTCGTTCTCGCGGCGGACGGCAACCGTCTCGCCCCCCTCTATGACATCTGGTCCATGCACCCCTACGACCCCGATTACGTACGCTCGTTCACGATGGCCATGTCGGCACTCCCCGATCGGCGCATCCTCGCCGCCGAGAACCCTGACGCGTGGACCGCCACAGCAGCAGCCGTCGGCCTCCCGCCATTGCACGGCCCCCGACGAGCAGCCGCGCTCGCCGCCGCAGTTCCCGACGCGTTCACCCGAGCCGCCGACGAACTCCCAGCCTCACTGCGCACATCCCCCATCGTCCACACCCTCACCACAGCAATGACCGAACGCTCACAGCACTGCTTCGGCACCCTCGCCCCAGCCCACTCGCGTCGCACTGCCCACGACCGCAGCACTCTCCCCCGTCGGGACTATTGATTCGTGGCCTACCGCACCCCGCGTTCGGTTGGGCTGATGTCGGTGCTGCCGTAGAAGAACTCGAGGCCGTCGGACGAGCGAAGGAACGAGGTGGGGACGCCCGGATCGATGGCGCTGGCGGCTTCGAGTTGGCCCATTGCCGTCGAAGGTAACTCGACCCCCAGTGCCGCGAGGTTCTCGTCGATTTGGCGCTCGTTGCGAGCACCAAGAAGGACAATGGGGGCGTCTGCGCGAGAAAGAACCCACGCCAGCGCCACTTGCGCTGAAGTCGCTCCGACGCTCCCCGCCACTTTCCCGACTTCGGTGGCGATCGCTTGAGCGTTGGCACCGAGCCTCGGATGCTCATCGGGCAGCCGGCGCGGCTCTTGGGGCGCCGTCGCGGCATACTTCCCCGTCAGGAGGCCCCAGCCGAGAGACGCCCACGCCATCGGCGCAAGCCCGAGATGCCGGGCCATCGGCAGGAGGTCTCGCTCAGCGCCGCGCTCGGCGAGCGAGTACTCGACTTGGATCGAGCAGAACGGGGTCCATGCGTTGTTCTCGGCGACGGCGTTGGCCCGCGACACCACCCAGGCCGGCATGTTCGAGGCTCCGATGTGCAGGACACGGCCTGCGCGCACCTCGTCGTCCAGCGCACGCATCAACGCCGGAACAGGGGTGTGAGGATCCCATGCGTGGACCCAGAGGATGTCCACGTAGTCGGTGTCGAGACGTCGAGGCGAGCGGTCGAGAGTGATCCTGAGGTTCTTGCGATGGTTGCCGTAGGCGTTCGGGTCCTCCGCGGCCGTGGCGGGATGGGCTGCCGTGTACTTGGTGCCGATGACCAGTTCGTCCCGCTCTGCCCCGACGATGCGCCCGACGATCGCCTCGCTCTCCCCGCCGGCGTACTTGTTGGCGGTGTCGAGGAGGTTGCCGCCGGCCTCGCGGTAGCGGTCGTAGATGGCGCGACTCACGGCTTCGTTACACCCCCAGCCCGACTGTCCGAAGGTGCCGGCGCCGAGCGCCATTCTGGCGACCCGGAGTCCGGAGCTTCCGAGTACCCGGTACGGCATCCCGGCGGCACTCACCCTGTGACCCCCGCTGATCCCGCAGTCCAGGCTTCCTGGAACCCTTCGAGCTGGACGCGGGCGAACTCGATGGGCTCGAGCCTCCAGTAGGAGTCCTCGTAGCGAGACCCGAAGCGTCCATCGTCGGAGAACACCTCCAGGTCGTACCACCCTTCGAAACCTGCGGCCCGGATCTCGTGGAGGAACCGGTCAACCTCCGCGATCCCCTTTCCGGTGGGCACCCGATCGAGCGGGCCGCGTGTCGGATCGCGGTAGTCGGCCACCTGCACTCCGTGACTGCGCGGGATCGCCTCCGGGAGCAGCGACCAGACGTCGGGCGAGCCCCACACGTGCCAGATGTCGAAGACGATTCCGACATCGTCCCGCCCGATCTCGTCGAGGAGGTCCAGGGCTTCGCGCAGGGAGCAGGTCATTGACCATTCGGCGCGGAACTCCTCCCTCATCGGCTCGATGCTCACGCGGGTCCCCAGAGCCTTTGCCCGGTCTGCGAGGGTCCGCATGGCCTCGACGACGATGCTCCGAGCGCGAGCTTCCCCGAACGCGCCAACCGGTCCGGTGACGAGGAAAACGGTTTCCGGTTCGAGGACGCTCAGCCGGTCGAGTGAAGCCAGCAGGCCCTCTACCCGGTTCCAGACTCTGCAGCAGAGTCTGGAACGAGGCGTGGCTTCGGTCGGGATCGACCCCCAGGCCCGTGGCGACACGACGCTGGACGTCGTCGAACTGCGCATGGTTGACGCCGAGGCGGTGGCTGCGAGCAGGGAACGGATTGCCGGCGCCCACAACGACGCCCACCGCCGCGGCGTCGATGTCGACCGGATCGCCTTCAGCAGCCTCGAAGCCGCCGCAGCCGGGTTCCTGGTCGCCGAGGCCACACTCGACGAAGCCGGCTAGCGGTCCGTCCCCTCCGCGAGGAGCCTGGACCGGTCCTGGAGTCCCCGACGGGATCGACCCACGCGCGCTCCAACAGTGGCAACCGGCACGACTGGGCCGCCGGTGGAGCCGGCGGCGGGGCGGTTGATGCCGCTAGCTGTCAGTCTGGCGCCTCCGGCGGAGCCACCGCACCAGCACGATCACCAGCACGGCTAAGAGCAGGAACTGCACGGCCCCAGTGTGCCACGCGTTGCCGGGTCCTCCCGTGCGCGCCGGGCGCCCGGTGGGCGGCTGTAGGTTGCGGCCCGTGAGCATGGGCAACATCGACCTGAGACCGGTCGGCATCTGGACCGGGATGCTCGACCAAGTGCCGTCGTCGCGTGCGGCCGAACTCGCCGCCGAGGTGGAGGAGTTGGGCTACGGGGCGATCTGGATCCCGGAGGCGGTCGGGAGGGATCCGTTCGTGATGGCGACCCTGCTGCTGGCGGGCACGTCATCGGTCAAGGTCGCCACCGGTATCGCCAACATCTACGCCCGCGACGCCATGACGATGGCCAACGCCCAGCGAACCGTGGCGGAGGCATTCGAGGGACGCTTCCTGCTGGGTCTCGGCGTCAGCCACCACACGCTGGTGGAGGGCCTGCGCCAACACGACTACTCGCGCCCCTTCAGCTACATGCGCCACTACCTCGCACGCATGCGCGAGACACTGTTCGTCGCCCACGGACCCCAGGAACTGCCCGAGATCGTGCTGGCCGCCCTCGGACCCAGGATGCTGCAGTTGTCGGCGACGGCGACCGCCGGTGCGCACCCCTACTTCGTCCCTCCCGAACACACCGCCGCCGCCCGGGAGATCATGGGGCCCACCGCCGCGCTCTACCCCGAGCAGATGGTCATCCTCGAGACCGACCCGGACGCGGCCCGCCAACTGGCACGCAAGAACATGGCCCTCTACCTGGGGCTACCCAACTACACCAACAACCTGCTGCGCCACGGCTTCGAGCAGTCCGACATAGACGGCGGACCCGGCGGCGGACCGTCGAACCGCCTCGTCGACGCCATCGTCGCCTGGGGCACCCCCGACCAGATCACCGCCCGAGTCCAAGAACACCTCGACGCCGGCGCCGACCACGTCGGCGTGCAGGTCCTCGCCGACGACCCCGAAGCCACAGCCGACGGCTGGAGGATCCTGGCCCCCGCCCTGCTGGCCTGACGCGCCGCCGCAGCCGCCGGTGGAGATTGCCGACGTGCCACCATCACGGCTCGACCGGACTTCTGGCGGACATTGGTGCTGGGACGAGATCGACGCCGGCTCTCTCTACGTCGCGGTCACGTCAGGTGCTTCGTGTTCCTGCCGATGAGCCGAACCGCCGACCGCCGAGGCAGGAGGCGACCCATGAGTACAGCGGTCAACCGGTTGACCAGTCCCGGCACCAGGCGCGGTCCGCGGCCGAGCCCGTCAAGCGTCCGGCGCGCAGCCTCATCGGGCGACAGCATGCCGGGCACGTCACGGTTGTAGGACTTGATGTAGCCCGGGGTGCGCATCGCGCCGGCGCAACAGGCGACAACTTCGACGCCGTGGGATCGCAGCTCGTACCAGAGACCCTCGGCGAGAATCATGTTGAACGCCTTGCTGGCCGCGTAGACAGAGATGTAGGGCGTCCCTTGCAGGCCTGAGAGCGACGACATCAGCACCACGGCGCCCCTGCCTCTGCTGCACATGGCTGGTACCAGGGTCCGCAGTACCCGCAGAGGCCCGCGCACGTTGACGTCCACTGCCCGTTCTATTTCCTCCTCGGGGGTTTCCACGAAGGGGCCCACCGGCGTGTATGCCGCGTTGTAGATGATGATCCCGAGTTCCAGCTCGGCGACGGCGTCTGCCAGCGCCTCTGCGGTCGTGGGGTCGGCCAGGTCCCCGACCAGGCAGCGAACCTCCACCTGGTACTCGGTGGTGAGCTGCTCTTGGAGTTGGGCCAGCAGGTGACCCCGGCGCGAAACCACCACCAGGTGCATGCCCCGTGCGGCGAGCTGGGAGGCAAACGCAGCGCCGAGCCCTTCTGAGGCGCCGGCGACCAAGGCCCACTTCCCGTAGCGGTCCGGAAGGGCACGGGCGCGCGGCTTCACGGGAGGTGATTCGCTCACCACGGAACTCTAGGACCACCCGACGACAGCGCGGTGAACCAACCCGGACCCACACAGACTCGTGGGAGACTCTGCGCCATGGCACGAATCAAGGTCATTCCCGACGACTCCTGGAACGGCGTGCTCGGCGAGATGCATCCGCAGGTCGTGGATCCCACCTACGGCCGGGTCGACAACATCCTCGCCGTGCACTCGCTGAACCCCCGCGGCATGGCGGCACACCAGACTCTGTACGAATCGGCCATGGCCGGCACGGCAACGCTCCGCAGGGTCGAGCGCGAGCTCATCGCCCTGGTCGTGAGCCTCGAGAACGACTGCCACTATTGAGTCGTCCACCACCGGCGCGGTCTGCGCCGGCTCATGAAGGACGCCGAGCTCTTGGCGGCAATCGAAGCGGACTGGAGGACCGCGGCGCTGTCGCCGAAGCGGGTGGCGATGCTGCGCTACGCGGTCAAGCTGACGAAGACGCCGGCCGCCGTGGACGACGCCGATACCGATGCCCTGCGATCGGCCGGCTTCTCCGACCGTGACATCCTCGACATCGTCGAAGTGATCGGCTACTACGCCTACGCCAACCGCCTCGCCGACGGACTCGGCGTCGAGACCGAATCCTGGATCCCCGACTGATCAGCGACGCGGTCTAGGTCGGGTCACCGCCGACGGCCGTCGCGGTCCCAGCCGCGGGCACCCCGCCGCCGCGTGGCCCCGACTGATTGCGCACGATCATCGCCAGAGACGCCACGACCAGCGCCATGGCGAGCATCTGCAGCGTGGTGAGGGCCTCGTCGAGCACCAGCCAGGCGAGCGCGGAGCCCACGACCGGGGTGAACAGCAACAGCGTCGACGCCAGCCACAGGGGCACGTGCTGCAGCGACCAGTTCATGGCGTTGTGGCCCAGGATCCCCATGCCGAAGGCCAGCACCGCCAGCCACATCCAGTGCTCACCGCTGGGCCACGACAGATCCTGACCGAACAGCGCCGCCAGCGGCAGGCCGATCACCCCGGTGTAGATCGCCACGCACGCCGTGTACTCGTGCGTCGACACCTTCCGCTGGGCGCGCCGCGTGGCGAAGAAATAGAGCGACCAGAGCAACAGCGCGCCGGCCCCGGCCAGGTCGCCGCCGAGCGACCAGTTCTCGCTGCCGGAGGATCCGATCGCCACCACCGCCACGCCGCCCATCGCCACCGCCGCATAACCCACGTCGCGCCGGCGCATGCGCTCCCCGAAGAACAGCGCCGAGACCGCCGACACCACCACGACGTGCAGGGCAGTCATGATCGTGACGTTGGCGATGGTCGTGAACTGCACCGCCGTGATGAACAGACCCTCCGTCGCACCCATGGAGAGTCCACCCCACAACGAGTGCCGCATGCCCGCACGCGTGACCGGCGTCCCCCGCACCGCCAGCACCACTGCCATCACGATCGCATAGAGCAGGAACCGGTAGGCGACCATAGCGAACGCGCCCATGTCGATGAACCGCACGATGATCCCCGACGAGCCCCACGCCGTCACCGCCAGAGTCGCCCCCGCAATTCCCAGCGACCGGTTGCTGCGACCCTTGGCAGTCGACGCTGCAGGCACCACCGGCGGCCATTCGCTCACTGCGGAACTTTACGCCCGCCGCCAAGCCTCGCCGGAATGGCAGAGTTGCACGCGGCGAGTGCTGATCAGCGACGCGCATCCCCCGTCGCGTCGGCGCCAGTCGCCGTGGCGGGTGCGGCGGCGGGGTCCCCGATGCTGCGAGGCCCCGTCTGGTTGCGCACGATCATCGCCAGCGACATCACGGCCACCGCCATGGCGAGCATCTGCAGCGTCGAGAGGGCCTCGTCGAAGACCAGCCAGGCGAGCGCCGAGGCCACGACCGGCGTGAACAGCGACAGCGTCGACGCCAGCCACAGGGGCACGTGCTGCAGCGACCAGTTCATGGCGTTGTGGCCGAGGATCCCCATCCCGAACGCCAGCACCGCCAACCACATCCAGTGCTCACCGCTGGGCCACGAGAGATCCTGACCGACCAGCGCCGCCAGCGGCAGGCTGATCACGCCCACATAGATGGCCACGCACGCCGTGTACTCCTCGGTCACCACCTTCATCTGCGCACGCCGCGTGGCGAAGAAGTAGAAGGACCAGCCCAGCAGCGCACCGACCGCGGCCAGATCGCCGCCGAGCGACCAGTTCTCGCTGCCGGAGGATCCCAGCGCCACCACCGCCACACAGCCCATCGCCAGCGCCGCGTAGGCGATGTCGCGCCGGCGCATGCGCTCGCCGAAGAACAACGCCGAGACCACCGAGACCACCACGACGTGCAGAGCCGTCATGATCGTGACGTTGGCGATGGTCGTGAGCTGGACAGCCACGATGAACAGACCCGTGACCGCCCCCAACGAGAGGCCGCCCCACAACGAATGCCGCATGCCCGCACGCGTGACGGGCGTTCGCCGCACCGCCAGCACGGTCACCATCACGACCGCGTACAGCAGGTACCGGTAGGCCATCAGGGCCAGCGCACCCATGTCGATGAACCGGACGATGATGCCCGACGAGCCCCACGCCGTCACCGCCAGGGTCGTCCCGGCAATCCCCAGCGACAGGTTGCGGCGGCTCTCCGCAGCCGCCACGCCAGGCACCACCAGCGGCGTTTCGCTCACCGCCGAACTCTACGCCCACCCGACGACGCCGCTAAGGGCCGGCAAGGACCCACGCCAAGCGCCTTGGCCGCTTGCCGGCTCGCCTCAGTCGACGATTCTGACGGTCGTGCCGACGGGCGCCTCCCGGGCGATGATCGCGACGATCTCATTGGGCATGCGGACCTCGAAGTTCGTGAGCGCCTCGCCCACCCGCTCGGGAATGTGCGTGCCGTGCAGGATGACGCGCGGCAGGTCGCCGCCGAAGCTGTTGAGAGCTTCGCTGAAGAACGAGACCGGCAGGATCCAATCGCCGTAGACGATGCTGCCGGCCTGCTGGTCATGGTTGGGCAGCTTCCCGACGATGAACCCCGATGCCGTTGGCGTCGGGGTTGCCGGCTTGCCGATGATCACCCTCGTGTGCAGGATCAGCTCGTCGCCATCGAAGAACGCCAGCCGGCGCTCGGACAGGTCCACGAAGATGTGATGATCGACCGTGGACCAGGCGAAGCCGGCCGTGCGGATCCAGCCACGGCTGCCGTTGGGCCGCACCGGCAGTTCGACCTCCGCCCACTCGTCGCCCTCCGAACCTTGCACGACCCGCACGACGAGCGGGAGCGGATGAGAGAACCAGGCCGCACTCGGTTGGTCAGCGTCCGGGAACGTCAAACGCTCTCCCTCGGGGGCGTCGTAGACGGGGACGATCTCGTCCGCCGACCCCTCGAAGGTCAGGATCGTCGCCGGCTCCCACTCCAGATCGGTCGGCACGAAGTCCGGCCACGTCGCCGTCTCCGGCAAGCCCGCCGGCCGGCCCCCGACGGCCACCGGCGCGGACAGGCTGGGGTCGAGTTGTATGACGTCTCGCTGGAACCACAGGCCGTTGGCGTTGTGCGTGACGCTGATCGTCGGAGAGATCAAGTCACCCTCCTCGTTCATGTCGAGCGAGCCCGAGGCGCCGTCGTAGTCGATGTCCTCGCCCCGATCGAGCGCCGCCACGCCGTCGGCGTAGCTGTACACCTTGGTACCCGGCGGGCTCAGGACCCTGGGTACCTGCGCCGCCACGGCGGGCCCGTCGGTGGAGCCCGCAGCGGCCATCGCCAGCGCCAGCGCGATGTACTGGTCGTAGTAGTTGGCCTCATAGAAGCCCGTCTGCGGCGACTCGCCCGTGTGTTCGATGTGCGCGGCGGCGAAGGCGGCATACGCCGGAGAGTCGAAGTCGTCGGTGACCCAGGCTCCCAGTATCTGGCCCTCCGGCCGTTCGGCGGCAAGTTCGGCAATCTCGGCTGCGGCCAGATCCGGCGAGACCAGGATCGTGCCCTCGTAGCCACTATCGATGAGGTCCGAGATGACCACGTCACCGTCGCCGTAGGCGGCGATGACGAAGAGAGCCTCCGGATTGCCCTCGAGGACCTGCTGCACCTCGGCGGTGTAGCTGTCACGCCTTGGAACGAACCGCACCTCAGCGGTGATCTCGCCACCGACCCCGCCCTGCCACGCACCCCTGAACGTGTCGGCGGTGGCATCGAGCCACTCTCCCCACGGTTCTGTCTGCTGGACCAGCAGGGCCACGCGGCTGTAGCCGTGGTCGCGGGCGAGCTGCGCGGCGACGACCCCGTAGCTGGCCTGCGAGGCGGTGAGGCCCCACAGGAAGTCGCCGCCCCCGGACTCCAAGTCGCTCGTGCCGCACAGGGGGCAAAGTGTCGGCATCCCGTCCTCGGTGACTGCGTCCAGAAGGGCGGCCGCACCATTGGGCTCCAGGCCACCGAGCGCATCGATCTCGGCGCGGATCCGGTCATAGCCGGCGACTGAACCCTCGACGGTGGAGAGGTTGTCCTCCACCACGAGTTCCACCGCACGGCCGAGTACACCGCCGCCGGCGTTGATCTCACCGATAGCGGCCCGCGCGCCGTCCAGGCTTCGCGGATTCACGTACGCGTCACGCCCGGACAGCTCAACCAGGAGCCCGTACCTGACCAGCTCCGGCGTGGGCGGTGACTCCCGAGCGGGCTCCGGTGCAGGCAATGGCTCCGGCTCAGGCACAGGCGGTGACTCCGGCTCAGGAGCAGGCGGCTCCGGCTCGGACGCAGGCGGTGACTCCGGCTCAGGAGCAGGCGGCGGCTCGGACGCGGCAGGAGAGTCCGATGACGGCGCGGACTCGGACGGGCTGTCACCGCTACACGAGAACGCCAGAACCGCCAGCGCGGTCACCGCAACAGCAAGGCGCCCCCGGATTGCAGTCATCACACCCCCTCTCGGCGGAAATATCGTGCCGATGTCGACCTTACCGATGGCGTGGGTCCAGGAGAGGCGGCAATTCTGCGGTTATTCCGCGCCTTGGCGGCTTGGTGGCCCGCTCTTAGAGTGCGGTGCGGGTTCGTCCCGCGAGGGGTGGGGCGGGCTCGAGCCGACCGGGAGCCACCGTGGACATGAACGCCACTTCGAGTAGTGATCGGCCGGATCGGCCGCTGGCGAACACCTACTGGGTTGTTCCGGGTCGTTTCCTGGCGGGCGAGTATCCGGGCGCCACGTATCGCCAGGCGGCCGTCGACAAGTTGCGAACCCTGCTGCAAGCGGGCATCAACCACTTCATCGACCTGACACAGCGGCGCGACAGGTTGGCGCCCTATGCCGAGATGGCGGTGCAGGAAGCCGGCCGACTCGGCACCGAGGTCGTGCACGAGCCGCATCCCATCGTGGACTTGGGCGTGCCGCGCCGTCCACAGGACACAGCGCGCATTCTCGACGCCATCGACGAGGCGCTGGCCAACGGCAGGAACGTCTACGTGCACTGCTGGGGCGGCATCGGTCGGACCGGCACCATCGTCGGCTGCTGGCTGGTGCGCCACGGCAGGACGGGCGACGAGGCGCTGGCCCAGATCGCCGAATGGTGGCAGGACGTGGAGAAGAGCTACATCCACCCCCTCTCGCCGCAAACACACGAGCAGCGCCGCTACGTCGGCCGCTGGGCCGAACCGACCGGGAGGCGCCGGCGTGAGTGAGGCCGCTGTGCGGGACCGGTTCCGGGGCTGCCTGCTGGGATTGGCGGCGGGCGATGCGCTCGGCACCACCCTGGAGTTCAAGCGGCCCGGCACCTTCGAACCGATCGGTGACATGGTCGGCGGCGGGCCGTTCGACCTCGAGCCCGGCCAATGGACCGACGACACCTCGATGGCGCTGTGCCTGGCCACGAGCCTTCTCGAGTGTGGCGGGTTCGACGCCATGGACCAGATGGAGCGCTACGTGCGCTGGGTAGGCCAGGGCTACCTGTCCTCCACGGGGACCTGCTTCGACGCCGGGACCACCACACTCAACGCGTTGGCAAAGTTCATCCGGTACAAGAACCCGTACTCCGGCTCGACCGACCCGCACACCGCCGGCAACGGTTCGCTGATGCGGCTGGCGCCGGTGCCGATGTACTTCGCGGGCGATGCCGTCGAAGCCATCGCCTGGGCCGCGGACAGTTCCCGCACCACGCATGCAGCCCACGAAGCGGTCGACGCCTGCCGCTATTTCGCCGGGCTGTTGGTCGGCGCCCTGTGGGGCGTCGACAAGGACACGCTCCTGTCCCCGGGCTATTGCCCCGTCGAAGGGCTCTGGGAGCGCGACCCGCTGGTGCAGGAGATCGCCCGCGTCGCCGACGGATCGTTCAAGTATCACAACCCGCCGGAAATCAAGGGCACCGGCTACGTCGTCGACGCGCTCGAAGCGGCCCTGTGGGCCTTCCAGCGCTCCGACGGCTTCCACGAAGGCGCCCTGTTGGCGGTGAACCTCGGCGACGACGCCGACACCACCGGCGCCATCTACGGCCAGATAGCCGGCGCCCACTACGGAGCAGAGGAGATCCCGGCCTCCTGGCGATCCAAGCTCACAATGCTCCCGGAGATCACCTCACTGGCAGACCAACTCCGAGACCAGGCCGCCGTCGACCCCTAGACACGCCGGATCAACCTGAGACCTCCATCAGCAGGCGGCAGTGGTCGCTGGCTCCCCACTCTTCGACGGAGTTCATTCCCGTCGTGCGGGCACGGCGCCCGCATGAACGGTGGCGAGCCACTGCGAGTCGCAGTCGGCCTCAACTCTCGTTGCCTAACTGTGGCCCGTGCCTGTGACAGCGCCAGCAACGAATCGCAGAACAGACCGACGCCCAAAACCCAGTGCGATTCAACCAGGCTAAAGGTCGACGCCCGGCGGCGACTGATCCTCCACCGCCACGGGTGGGAGCGGCGACTTGGTGATGGAGTCCAAGAGGGGGGCGAAGTCGCCTAGCGGAACCGCGGGGCAGTCCCCGCGTACCTGCCGCTCGGCGCCGCCGTAGACGAGCGCTGTTGTCGCGACGCGGGGGACCGTCCTCGCGATGCGCCGCAGGCCGGCGAACCAGGCGCTATTGACGGTGGCACCGGATTTGATCTCGATGGCCACGAGGCCGTCGCCGCGCTCATGCAGCAAGTCGCATTCCAGGCCGCCGGCGGTCCGCAGAAACGACAGGTATGGCGGACGTCCCTGGTTGTAGGCGTGCTTGACGGCTTCGAGGACGGCGGCGTTCTCGAACAGTGGGCCTCGTAGCGGATGGGTGATGAGTTGATCAGGACTCTGAATGCCGTTGAGGTAGCTGGCCAGTCCGACATCGACGAAGTAGAGCTTCGGCGACTTCGTGAGCCGTTTGCGGATGTTGGCCTGGTACGGCTCAAGGCGGAACACGACATCCATGGCCTCAAGGACACTCAGCCAGCCCCGGGCGGTCGTGTGCGCCACACCCGCATCGGCGCCGAGGTTCGACAGGTTGACAAGTTGGCCGACGCGGCCGGCGCACAAGTGAAGGAAGCGGCGAAAGGCGGCGGCGTTGGAGATACCGCCAATGCGCCGCGCGTCGCGTTCGACATAGGTCGTGCAGTACTCCGAAAGTGCGAGGGTCGGGTCGAGCGCCTCGTCATGGATACGGGGGTAGCACCCCGAGTAGAGAACCTCCTCGATCCCGTCGGGCGCTCCGGCGAGCCGCCGTTCGGCCAGCGAGAACGGCAACAGGCGCAGGAGGGCGGTGCGGCCGGCGAGAGACTGACTGATCGTGTTCGTGAGCCCGAACTGCTCACTGCCTGTGAGGACGAACAAGCCGTTGCGGCGTTCTTCATCGACAAGGACCTGCAGGTAGGACAGAAGGCGGGGCACGTTCTGGACCTCATCCAGCACCGCGCCGTCGGGGAACTGCGCCAAGAAGCGCCGGGGGTCCGCTTCGGCGAACTCTCGAACATCGAACGCCTCGAGGTTGGCGTAGGGCAGGTCAGGGAAGGTGCTGCGGCACAGCGTCGTCTTGCCCGACTGGCGCGGCCCGGTGACCGTGACGATCGGATACTGGCTGAATCGGTGCCTGAGATGCGGGGTAATCTCTCGTTCGATCACGAACACACTCTACTACGACCTCGCATATTGCATCTGCCAGACTCAATATGCGAGGTGCTGACGTGTAGCTGACAAGAACGGGGATGGCTGGATCGCGTTCGGCGCGGTCTCTATCTTCCGGTCCCGCTGGACTCACATCGATCCGGGCGGGCGCACATGGATCCCTGGGTGGTCGGGTCTTCGGTCTTCGGGCCGGCATACATCGCCGGATGGAGCGCTGCCGAACACTGGGATCTGACAGAGCAGATCTTCCGGAGCGTCCTGATGGCGACCTCGCGGCACCCCAAGGACAGGCGTCCGACCGTCGGCGACACACTCATCCACACCGTGCCCTCCAGCAAGCATGTCGGACTGGTGCCGGTCTGGCGTGGCGGATCGCGCGTCCAAGTCACCGATCCTGCCAAGACGATCGTCGACGTGCTCTCGGATCCCAGCTGGGGCGGCGGCATCAGGTCGGTTTCCGAGATGCTTGATGAGTATCTCCACAGGGATCATCGAGATGACAGCAAGCTTGTGGACTACGGCGATCTCGTCGGCAACGGTGCGATGTTCAAGAGACTCGGCTATCTGCTCGAGCGGACAGAGCCCCGAGTCGGCGCTCTCGTGGATGCGTGCCGCGCTCGCAGGAGCCGCGGGATCAACGATCTTGACCCGGCGGTAAACGCCGCCGGCCCGATCCTGTCCACCTGGGGGATTCGCCTCAACGTCGAACTCGGCCGCTCCACCACGGGATCGGGATGATCAGCGAGCGCGACCTACGTGCCCGTGCGGCCGAATGGGCGCTTGCTGCTCAGGCTTCCAACCGTCGGCGAGGCAGCGAATTCGCTGAGCCGCCGCAAACGCAACTCCCCTGGCTTGATGATGAGTCCTGCCGGCGCGACGTATCGTGACCGTCACTATGCCCAACACGTCCCCGTACCGGGAGATTCACGACAGGGTTGCCGCCCGGCCCGGCGCCCCCGAGCGCCTCGCCGCGCTCCGGCAAGACACCCTCGCAGAGATCGGCCTCTACGAGTTGCGCCGCTCTCTAGAGCGCTCCCAGACCGACCTGGCCGCCGAACTGGGCATCAGCCAGCCGGCCGTATCGCAACTCGAACGCGGCGACGACGTGAAACTCTCGACCCTGCGCAACTACCTAGACAGCCTCGGCGCCCGACTCCAGATCTTCGCCATCTTCGACGACGGCGAAAACGAAACCGCCATCCCGATCCGAGTCGGAGCGGGCTCCTAGCAGCGAACACCAACTGGGCTATTGCGGGCCGTTTCTTGTTGCAGGAAGCCAGTAAATCCCACCGGGAGGCGCCCGCGTGAGTAATGCCACTGAGCAGGACCGGTTCCGGGGCTGCTTGCTGGGGTTGGCAGCGGGCGATGCGCTCGGCACCACCTTGGAGTTCAAGCGGCCCGGCACTTTCGAGCCGATCGGTGACATGGTCGGCGGCGGGCCGTTCGGCCTGCAGCCCGGCCAGTGGACCGACGACACCTCAATGGCCCTTTGCCTGGCCACGAGCCTGATCGAGTGTGGCGGGTTCGACGCCGCCGACCAGATGCAGCGCTACGTGCGCTGGTGGCACGAGGGCTACCTGGCCTCCACGGGATCCTGCTTCGACATCGGGAACACCGTCAGTGGCGCATTGTCGCGGTTCGTGCGCCACGGCGACCTCTACGCCGGCTCAACCGACCCGCACACTGCCGGCAACGGTTCGCTGATGCGGCTCGCGCCGGTGCCGATGTACTTCGCGCGCTACGGCGCAGAGGCGATCCCAGCCTCGTGGCGGGCCAAGCTCACGATGCTCACGGAGATCACCTCACTCGCCGACCAACTCCACGACCAGGCCGCCCTCGCGTCCTAGATGAAGCACCTGTCGCCGTCGACGACGCGCTAAGTCCACACGACGGCGTCAGGCGCCTCCACCGATCGTTGCCGCTAGGCGCGTGCCGCTGCTGCTGACGGCAGGCCTTGTACGGCCGCGCCAATGCGCTGCTCGGCGACGGCGAGGTCGAATTGTGTCTGGAGGTTCAGCCAGAACTGGGCTTCGACGCCGAACCAGTGTCCGAACCGCAGAGCCGTCTCGGCACTCACGGATCGCTTGCCGGCGATGATCTGCCCCACGCGGTTTGGCGGCACATCGATCTGCCGAGCGAACTCGGTCGGAGCCATCCCCAACTCCTCCAATTCGCCCTTGAGGATCTCTCCGGGATGGACGGCACGCTTGAACATGGTCACGATCTCCTTACTAGTGGTAGTCCACGATCTCGACATCCGCTGGCCCTAGGTCGCCGGTCCAGGTGAAGCAGATACGCCATTGCTGATTGATCCAGATGGAGTGCTGGCCCTTCCTCTCGCCCCGGAGGGTCTCCAGCCGGTTGCTGCGAAGTGCCCGCAACGTATCCAGCGAGGGTGCACAGCGTTGAGGATTGCGAGCCGTTTCGCGGCCTGTCGCTCGAAACCTTGGAATGCTGCGACGAATTCTCCAGCAGCAAACATCTCCGTTCGCTTGTCCTTGTACCCGACAATCACGCCATGAACAGCACAGACGCTAGACGTCCAGCGTCCACGAGGGCACTGGCAACTCGTCCGCGGACCCGCTCGCCAGGCAAAATGCCGGGGCCGAACGGGAGGCGATACTCGGTGGCGATGAGGTCGTCGACGACGTCGCTGACAACGTCGAAGGGCTCTGGGAGCGCGACCCGCTGGTGCACGCCCAGGCCGCCCTCGGGGCCCGGACTCGAATCCTCGACTGATCCCCCGGCGGCGGCGGCTGGATGGATTACTTATCTATTGCCCAATGTGATTACTTTGATAATATCGGCTGTGTGATTTACGGGTCTTGGCCTGGATGGATTACTTATCCGAGTAATGCGCCAGTGATTACCCTCACGCGCCCGGGTGTGATTTACGCCACCCCACCCCTGCGGGACGTCGACGAGAGCGTCTTGGGCATGATCGGTGCGCTAAGGGACGAGTTGCGCTTCTTTCTGCACGAACCCCGCCGCTGGACGGGCTCGTTACGCCGAGCGGAATTCGCCCGTGCGGCGCGCGGTTCGCTCTCCATCGAGGGCTACCACACGAGCGTGGAGAGCGCCGCTGCGATCATCGACGGCGAGGAACCCGCTGAGGTGAGCGACGAGACGCGACAGGCCATCGCCGGCTACCGCGAGGCCATGACCTGCGTCCTGCAGATCGCCCCGGGCGCACCTGACGTCAACGCCTCGCTCCTGCTGTCGCTGCACTTCATGATGATGCAGTACGACTTCGCCAAGCATCCCGGCCGCTGGCGACCCGGCGCCGCGTGGGTGCGCAACAGCAGCGGCGACGTCACGTACGAGGCCCCGGATCGCGAACTCGTGGAGCCGCTCGTCACCGAGACGCTGGCGCAGATCACCACGAGTGGAGCGCCGCCGCCGGTGGCTGCGGCCATGGCGCACCTGAACCTCACGCTCGTCCATCCGTTCAGCGACGGGAACGGGCGCATGGCCCGCTGCCTGCAAACTCTCGTGCTCGCCGCTGCCGGCGAAGGGGCGCCGGAGTTCGTGAGCATCGAGGAGTACCTCGGTGCCAACACCGCCGCCTACTACGCAGTGCTCACCGAGGTGGCCCAAGGCAACTGGTCGCCGCAGAACAGCGCCCTGCCCTGGATCGAGTTCTGTCTCACGGCCCATTACCGCCAGGCGCTGACCGTGCTGCGGCGTATCAGAGAACTCGAGGCGCTCTGGGATGCCTGCGAGCAGATCGCCCATCGCCACAGGCTGACGCCCCGAACCGTCGGCGCTCTCGTCGATTCGGCTCGCGGTTGGCGCTTGCGCCGGTCGCTGTACGTGAGCATCACCAAGGCCACTGCAGGCGAGGACATCAGCGATGCGGTGGCCACCAGCAACCTGGCCGCGCTGGTGTCGGCCGGACTGCTGCGTCCGGTCGGAGAGAAGCGAGGTCGCTTCTACGAACCCACCGAAGGGCTGACCGCGGTGTGGCAGGGCATCCGTCGTCGGCGACCGCCGGCGGACGCCGACGATCCCTACGAGATCGCCCGAACCGGATCCCCGGCCGAGCCGCGACTGCCCGGTCTGGGCTGATCATCGCCGGCGGCGCGCGCCCCACCGCTGCGTGGCCGCGACTGGTTGCGCACGATCATCGCCAGGGCCGCCACGACCAGCGCCATGGCGAGCATCTGCCGCGTCGAGAGGGCCGTCGAGCACAAGCCAGGCGAGCGCCGACGCCACGACCGGCGTGAACAGCGACAGCGTCGACGCCAGCCAGAGGGGCACGTGCTGCAGTGACCAGTTCATGGCGTTGTGGCCGAGGATGCCCAACCCGAAGGCCAGCACTACCAGCCACATCCAGTCCTCACCGCGGGGCCACGAGAGATCCTGACCGAACAGCGCCGCCAGCGGCAGGCTGATCGACGTAGATCGCCGCGCACGCCGTGTACTCGTCGTCGACACCTTCATCTGGGCACGTCGCGTGGCGAAGAAATAGAACGACCAGCCCAACAGCGCGCCGGCCGCGGCCAGATCGCCCCCGAGCGACCAGTTCTCGCTGCTGGAGGATCCGATCGCCAGCCACACTCGCCACCGCCGCATAGCCGATGTCGCGCCGGCGCATGCGCTCCCCGAAGAAAAGCGCCGAGACCGCCGACACCACCACGACGTGCAGGGCGTTCATGATCGTCCGTTGGCGATGGTCGTGTACTTCACCGCCGTGATGAACAGACCCACCGTCGCACCCATGGAGAGTCCGCCCCACAACGAGTGCCGCATGCCCGCACGCGTGACGGGCGTCCGCCGGACCGCAAGCACGACCGTCACCACGATCGCATGCAGGAACCGGTAGGCGATCAGAGCGAACGCGCCCATATCGATGAACCGCACGATGATGCCCGACGTGCCCCACGCCGTCACCGCCAGGGTCGCACCGGCAATTCCCAGCGAAAGGTCGTTGCGGCTCTTGGCAGTTGTTGTGGCACGCGCCACGAGCGGTGATTCGCTCACTGCGGAACTCTACGACCGCCCAACGACGACGCTGAGCGCCCACCGAGGCCCACTCCGGATCTTGCCCTCCTCCCTACACGCACCCGCATAGCTGGGCGTGGAGGTGGAACACGCTGCTCGGCAGGAACATCACAATCGATGTTCTTGACTGAACAGACTGGGCCGCGCAGGCGTCGGCCGCGTCCTGTTATCATCGACTGTTATTGATGGCTCGCCCGTTGGCGAGCCGCGGGGGCCCGACTTATTGGGGCCCCCGCTCTGTTTCCCGGGGGAGGCTGATGGACCGCTGCGGAATCTTCAGACGAGCAGCAGGAGGGCAACTGCTCGACGGTCAGAGGGCGAGCGAGTTCTTCGCGAGCTCGCGAGGAATCATGTGGCGCGGCAAAGGATACGGGCCAGCGCGGGGCCACGTTCAGCGGCCGCTCTGCGTCTCGGCCGGAGCGAAAAATCGACGAGATCTGCGAGAAGCGCGTGAAGGCGGCTCAGGACATGGGGGTTCGAGTCACGGGGATAGATCAGAACGCCCCTGCGGCACACGGCTCGCGAGGCGTTCTGGAATCGGATCAAGGCTCTCTCAGGCGGTAACCACTAGCAACAGTCGACGAGGATCGGATCAGCTGGAACCGGCGCCACGCGACGCGGCTCTGGCGGACCGCGGAAGCAAGTCCTCTAGACACCGCACGTCTCAGGCTCGCTCATAGAGTGCGTTGCAGGTTCGTCCCGCGAGGGGTGGGGCGGGTTCAGCCGACCGAGAGCCACCGACGATATGAACGCGACTTCTAGAAGTGATCGGCCGATGGCGAACACCTACTGCAGGGCCGATTCGCGGCGGGTGAGTACCCGGGCGCGACGAGTCGCCGGCAAGCCGCCGGCAGGCTGCGAACCCTGGGGCGGGTATCGACCACTTCATCAACTTGACCGAGCGGCACGCGCAACCCTATGCCGCGGCGCAGGAAGCCGGCCAACTCGGCGGAGGTCGTGCCGCGGCATCCCATCGGCGATATGCGCGTGCCGCGACCAGCCGGCGCCATCGACGTTTGGCCGGCGACAGCCTACGTGCTGGGGCGGCATCGGCAGGTTGTCGCTGGCTCGTGCGCCACGGCATGACAGGAGACATCACCGCCGAATGGTGGCAGGGAATGGACAAGAGGTACATCCACCCCCGCTCGCCACAAACTCGGGACCAGCCGGGCGAGACCGGGAGGCGCCGGCGTGAGTGAGCGGGACCGCCGGGGCTGCGGCCGATGCGCTCGGCACCACCCTGGAGTTCAAGCGGCCCGGCACCTTCGAACCGATTGATGAGATGGTCGGCGGCGGGCCGTTCGACCTGCAACCCGGCCAATGGACCGACGGCGTGCCTGGCCACGAGCCTCATCGGCGTGGCGGGTTCGACGCCATGGACCGGGCGCTACGTGCGCTGGGTGGGCCAGGGCTACCTGTCCTCGACGTCGACGCCGGCACCACCACACTCAACGCGTTGGCAAAGTTCATCCGAAGCGGCTCGGGCACACCGCTCCTACGGACCGACCGGTGCGAATTTCGCGCGACGCCGCGAAGCCATCGCCAGGGCCGCGGACAGTGCACCACGCACGGCGCCCACGAAGCGGTCGACCTACGCCGGCCTGCCGGTCGGCGCGCTGGGGGGCGACAATCTCCTGTCCCCCGCCGAAGGTGGGACCGCCCGCCGGTGCACGAGATCGCGAGCAAGCGCCTCCACCCGCCGGATATCAAGGGCACCGGCTACGTCGTCGACGCGCTCGAAGCGGCCCTTTCCGCGAAGGCGCCCTGGCGGTGAACCTCGGCCGAGCCGACACCACCGCCCATGCGGCCAGTCGCTGGCGCTGATCCTCACAAGCTCCGGCGATGAGCGCCGACAGCCAGGGGCGGCCACGCTGCAGCCGGTCGCCTCGACGTCGCCGCGTCCGATGACCTGGAGGAAGGAGCGAATACGATTCGAATGTGAGTGCCGTCGACTTCCGACCCACGGGTCGGCCCTGCCGCCAATGCTGAGCGTTGTCGTCTTCGGCGTCGTTTGCGAGTTGGCCGACGACGACCCGTACGCACCCATATTCTGGTACGACCCTGCGCCGGCACCGAGGAGAGTCGAGGGTCCCGACCAGATTGCGGCCCCTGCGCCGGACACCGCACAGACCCGGCGGCGATTCCGTGGGCAGTTCGAATCTGTGGGGGCGGTGAGGCAGTTCCCGAGCTGGCAGCGCCGGTGGGAGAAGTCCCGGGAGCGGCGACGGCCGTCCGCCGGCATCAGCTTCACCGAGTTCGCAGACCTCAGCGACGGCCGGCGCGCCATCCTCCGCAGCGACCGCGGTTTCAGCTGGAGTTCGAGTCACTCACCGGACCCCTGGCATGGCGAGACACGGGAGAGCTTGGCCCACGAGGTACGCGGCTATCTCGCCGCTGAGGAAGAAGACTGTTGTCCGATTTCGCCTGAATGGGTCGTCGAACTCGTTCGGCGCTACTACGACATCGAAGTCGACGCGCCATCGGTTGAAGCTGCGCTGAAGTTGCCGCGTCGAGTCGAGTTCGGCGCTCGCGTTCTAGAGGAACTGTCACGCCACGAACCCTCGGCGGGGCCATCCTCGGCCCAGCCGGAACAAGGGTGACACCACGACTCCCGCCCAACATTGTCGACTCCGCCATGCGTGCACTGCGCCGGCGATCACCGGAGAGGGTTGACGGTTAGGTCCGAGCGTCGAGGCAGGTGGGCTCGGTGCGCCCGGTCGACCAGTGCAGGATCTTCCGGTCGGAGGTGACGAGTTGGCGCCGAGCGCCGGTTATCAATCGGGGTTGATGGCCACCATCTCCGTGACCAGCTGCCAGCCCCTCGCGACCCCCCATTGCCGCTGAGGCTCGAACGGGCGGGACAGAGAGGTTGACGCGAGCATCACGTCCCTGGCCGCGAACCGCTCCCCGTCGATTTCGGTGTCGCTGATCTCGATCCACGCAGCGATGACGTCGTCGGCCTCGATGCACCGGTCCGGGTGCCGGTCATCGCACTCGTGGCCTCCAGCCTGGGCGATCAGGCGTGCCGCAGGGCCAAGCAGCCCGATCATCGCCTCAACGGTGATCGCGGCGTAGGCGCGGTCGGATCCCGGCCACGACCGCAGCCAGACGTTCGGACCGCCGAGCGTGCCAACGACGGTCGCGCTGCCGGGGCGCTCGAGGCGTACGAGCACCGTCAGTTCGACATGGTCGTCGGTGGCGCCAAGGTATCGAAGCAACTCATCGTCGGTCATGGCCGAAGTCTGCCGCGCAACGCAAGGTACGACACAGATTCTCGTCGCCGACCTGAACCTCCCCGGGACGTTCCTATAGATGTCAAGTGCGGGTTGTGAGGGTGGCGAGGTCCGCTCGGAGGGTGCGGTAGAGCTCGCGGGCGACGAAGCGTTTGAGGCAGCGGATGACTTCTTTCTTGGTTTTGCCTTCTGCGAGGCGGCGGTCCATGTAGCTGCGGGTTCGTTCGCAGTAGCGCAACCGGACGAGGACGATCATGTGCAGGGCTCGGTTGGCTGAGCGGTTGCCGGCGAAGTTGAGCCGGTGGCGGCTGGTGCGCCCGCTTGACGCGGGGACCGGCGCTGCTGCGCAGAGGTGAGCGAAGGACGCCTCGGAGCCGAGCCGGTCGATGTTCTCGCCCGCGGCGACGAGCAGGGTCGCGGTGTGGTGGGTGCCGCATCCGAGGCGTGACAGGGTTGTGGGCGCCGCGGCGGCGACCAGCCCGTCGAGGCGGCGCTCCAGGTCGGCGGCCTCGGCGCCGAGCTGGGCGATGCGACGCCCGAGGCTGCGCAGCGCTGCTTTGGCGGCCTGGGCGGGATCGGCGAGGCGGTCGGCGTCGGGGCGCAGTCGGGCGCACACGCCAGCTTTGGCCTCGAGGGTCCGGCGGCCGTCGAGTTGCTCGCGCAACGCGGCGGGGGCGGTGACGAGCAGGTCGCCGAGCTGGCACAACGCGGCGACGCGGGCTTTCACGGCGCTGTTTCGGGCGACGCTGAGCTGGCGGATCGCCTCGACGATGCCGGTGGTGTCCTTGGCGGCTGCGGTCGCTTCGCCCGAGAGCACCTTGCGGGCAGCGGCCTCGGCGTCGATGGCGTCGTTCTTGCCGCGACGGGCGCGCAGATGCCGATGCGGCTGGTTGATCTCGATCACTCGGCAACCCCGCTCGACCAGCGACCGGGTCAAAGCCGCGCCGAAGGATCCGGTGGACTCGACACCGACCGCGGCGATCTGGCCGAACGACGCGAGCCACATGTGGGCCGAGCGGTAACCGGCGCCCGTCGTCGGGAACGACTCTGTGCCCAGGACCCGGCCCAAAGGGTCGAGCGCGGCGACGACATGGAAGTCGGTGTGGCAGTCAATCCCACCTATCACCGCCTGGTTCTGATCTGGCATGCTGATGTCCTTCATCTCGGAGCGGCTCGCGTGCCGGGACGGGACGGACACAACAGTGATGAGGCATCTGTCAGCGCAGGTTCCTATGAGGTCACGTCGCTCGTTCCGGACCGGCCGCAGCTGGCAAGTCCAAGGAGCTAGCCGGCGACGTCGACGTGTCCCAAGCAAGGCACCCGCAAACGCGGGGCCGGTTTCACGCCAAGTCAGACGCCGCCGGCCAACTCCCCGCACACATCTTCACTGTTTCACGCAGGCTCTGACCCTTGGGAGGATGGAGCCATGACAGAGCAGCGAAGGCCGGGGAAGTACCCGGTGGAGATGCGCGAGCGGGCGGTGCGGTTGGTCTTTGAGGCCGAGCGGCATTGCGGTTCGCAGTGGGAGGCGATCTGTTCGGTCGCTGAGAAGCTGGGCCCGACAGCGGAGACGGTGCGCAAGTGGGTGCGCCGCTCAGAGGTCGATGAGGGCCTGCGGCCGGGGCTTTCGACTGATGAGCGTGAGCGGCTCAAGGCGCTCGAGCGTGAGAACTGGGAGTTGCGTCGGGCGAATGAGATCTTGAAGTCGGCGTCGGCGTTTTTCGCGGCCGAGCTCGACGGCCGGAGACGATGATCGCCTACATCGACGCCCACCGTGACCGTTTCGGGGTCGAGCCGATCTGCAGGATCCTGCAGTTCGCCCCGTCGACGTATTGGTCCGCCAAGCGGCGGGCGCCCTCGGCGCGGTCGCTGCGAGATGGCGAGCTGCGTGTCGAGATCGCGCGGGTACACGCGGAGAACTTCGGGGTCTACGGGGCGCCGAAGGTGTGCGCCCAGCTGAACCGCGAAGGCCACCGGGTGGCCCACTGCACCGTCGAGCGGCTGATGCGCGACCTAGCCCTGCACGCCCTCGAACAGGCCCTCTGGGAACGAACCCGAGCCGGCGTCAGCCTCGACGGGCTCGTCCATCACTCCGATAGGGGCGGGCAAATACCTATCCATCCGCTACACCGAACGGCTCGCCGCCAACGACATCGTCGCCTCGGTCGGCTCCCGCGGCGACAGCTACGACAACGCGCTGGCCGAATCGATCATCGGGCTCTACAAGACCGAACTCGTGCGCAACCGAGGACCGTGGAAGGGCCTCGACGACCTCGAACTCGCAACCCTGGAATGGGTCGACTGGTTCAACCATCGCCGGCTCCTGCACCGCAACGGCCGCGTCCCGCCGGCCGAAGCCGAAGACCGCCACTACCGTCAACGAGACTCAGGCCACCAGGCCACGACTCAAACCAAACAGCCTGCGTGAAACCCGGGGAGGTTCAGTCGGCCCCCCATCCGAGTGCCGGGACGTAAGCCCATTCAATCTCCGCGACCTTCTGTTCACCGAGGGTGTCTGCGTGCCGATGGAGCACTGCCAACAGGTTCGTGACCCAGGACAATTGGAGTGTGAGAATGGTCCGTGCTACTTTTATCACATCGCCTCCGGCGAGTCGAGACGGCGGAATTCGAGCGTGAGTGCGTCATCTCAAAGCCCTCCCACAAATCTCACAAAGGAAATACGATGAGAACCATCCAAACTACTGGCATTGCGCTGGTAGCGGCACTGGCGCTCTTGCTAGGAGCGACCCCAGCCGCAGCCGACGACAACGACGGAGACGGCGACGAGGACGAGACTCGACTTGAGTACGTAGATGAATGGCTCGACGGCACGCTAGTGAACTGCGTAGCGGCGTCGATCTCCTACGGGTACGAGGTCGACGGTTTCGTCTGCGATGTGGAAGTTGGCCCGTGGGCCGACGAACTCGAAACACTCTTGGGCGACCTCGATAGAGGCACAGACCGTGAGCGTGTCACCGACCTTGTGTATGAACTGCTCGTCGCTGACGCTGAGTGCGACGGCCTCAACAGCGCCGACCACGTGAGGGGTGTGATCGTCGACCCAACCGTTGAGCAAAAATGTCGTCTTCGCACCGTCGTTACTGAAACGGATGCGTTGAGTTGCGCCGGTCAGGTTGTCGATGCGCTAGGAGAGGGCAATGCTTCGGAGCGCCGTGGGCGGCTTCATGACATCTTGTTCACGCCGGAGGAGGCTGGGCGTCCGGCGTTGTGCGGTCAGCCACGAGTAAGAGGAACGATGCCCCGTCCGCCGACACGTGCGCCTCGCTTGACGCCGATCCCGAACGACGATCCAATCAGCAGGGCGTACCGGGAGCAACAGGGTTTCCATAACTGCAAGCAGCACCCTAACGGCCACATCGTCTGCGACCCTGTGCCTGCCGCCGGCTGATGAATCGCACTGGGTTTGGTGGAGGCTCCTGGCTCGGAAGCGAGAATGGAGCTATGGCAACAGAGCAAAGAGCAGGTAGGTCGTCGTCGTATCGGTAGTCCGAGGTGGAGAAGGCGCAGGCTGTGCGGTTGGTGCGGGCGTTGCGCGCCGAGTTGGGCACTGATCACGGCACGGTCAGGAGAGTCGCTGACCAGTTGGGGTTCGGTGTGGAGTCGGTGCGCAAGTGGGTCGGCCGGCCCGGCGACGGGATCTGGCCCCGATACAGCTGGACCTGCCGCTGCCGCTCCCGCATCGTCGCCACCGGACACCTCCATCATCGAGGTGTTGCGACGACCGGTTGAATCCGGCCAATTCACGTCGCTGCGCTGGGGTGAACGCCTCGCCGAACTCGGCGCGGTGGCCTCGGTCGGCTCGGTCGGCGATTCCTACGACAAAACCCAGCGCCACCACAGCCACCTCGGCGACACCCCGCCCGCGGAGTTCGAGGAGGCCTACGCTGCCCGACAAGCCGACCACGTACTGGTTGGAAACCAATAAACCGAGCCTCCACCAAACCCAGTGCGATTCAACATGCTTGATCTCGGGCGTTGTGAATTCGCGCCGACCCTGTTCCGCTGTGGGTGGCCGCTCAGGTGTGGCTGGACGGCTGCCCGCACTTCTGGTGATCCGAACACAGCGCCTCGGCCCGGGCGGGACTTCGCTGCTCGCTACGCTAAGCGGCCGTTCTGCCGCCTAGCCCGGAGAAACTGCCTTGGGTATGCGCACCCGTGTCAGCGCGCTGTCTCGCTGTGTGTCAATAGACCTTGAGGTCTCCAAACAGACCGGGCGCATCCACGCGTTCGCCGGCGCACGACCCGACAGCGGCCGATCCGTCGTCTTCCCCCAGCCGGGCCGCAACTTCGATCAAGCGCTAGCGGGCCTTGACGGTCTCGCCAACGGCGCCGGCTTCCTGCTCGGCCACAACCTCATCAAGTTCGACCTCCCCCATCTGCAAGCCGCGAGCCCCGGCCTGCGGCTGCTGCAGATGCCGGCGGTGGACACGCTCTGGCTGAACCCTCTGGCGTTCCCTCGCAACCCGTATCACCATCTCGTCAAGCACTACCAGGACGGGCAGCTCAAGCGCGATCGCCGCAACGACCCGAAACTTGACGCGGAGCTCGCCCTGAGGGTGTTCAGGGACCAGCAGGAGCAACTGCTTGAGACACCCTCACATCGGCTGGCTGCCTGGCACTGGCTCACCGCAGCCGATGGTTCGCCGGGATTCGACTTGTTCTTCGGGACCCTGCGCGGCTCGCCCCGGCCGGACTTCGCCGAGGCGCGTGACGCGATCCGCACCTGCCTGAAGGACGTGGCCTGCCACTCGCAGGCGCGTCGCTTGATCGCAGATGCCGCAGAGCACGGTTGGGCGCTCGCCTATGCGCTGGCGTGGCTGTCGGTGTCCGGCGGCAATTCGGTGATGCCTCCCTGGGTGCGGCATCAGTTCCCGGAGGCGGGGCGACTGGTTCGTCGCCTGCGCGACGAGGCCTGCGCCGACCCGGGCTGCTCATGGTGCCAGGACCGCCACAACGCCTCCCGGGAGTTGAAGCGCTTCTTCGGGTTCGACGACTTCAGGCCGGAGCCCGCCGACGACAACGGGCGCTCCCTGCAGCAGGTCATCGTCGAGACAGCGATGCAGGGCCGCGATGCGCTGGCGATCCTGCCGACGGGCACAGGAAAGTCGCTGTGCTATCAGATTCCGGCGCTGTCCCGCTACGACAAGACCGGCGCTTTGACCGTGGTGATCTCGCCTCTGGTCGCGCTCATGGCCGACCAGGTGGCCGGACTTCAGAGGCACGGGATCACCTCGTGCGTCACGATCAACGGGCTCCTGTCGATGCCCGAACGGGCCGAGGCGCTGGAGAGAGTGCGGCTGGGCGACGCCGCCATCGTGTTGATCTCCCCGGAGCAGTTGCGCAGCATGCCCATGCGCCGAGCACTGCAGCAGCGCGAGATCGGCGCATGGGTGCTCGACGAGGCCCACTGCCTGTCGAAGTGGGGCCACGACTTCCGTCCCGACTACCGCTACGTGGGGCGCTTCATCCGTGAGCAGGCCGACAGGTCACGCGTGCCGCCGGTGCTGTGTCTGACCGCCACGGCCAAGCCGGACGTCATCGAGGAGATCGTCCACTACTTCCGGAAGCAGCTCGACGTCGAGATGACGGTGTTCGACGGCGGCAGCAGGCGCACGAATCTGGAGTTCGTCGTGGCCGAGACCACCGGCTCCAAGAAGTTCCACGACATCCACCAACTCTTGACCTGGCATCTGCCGCCGGAGGCAGCAGGCGGTGCGATCGTGTACTGCGCGACGCGGCGGCGGACCGAGGAGGTCGCTGCGTTCCTCACCGCCCTGGACATCGACGCCGATCGCTTCCACGCCGGACTGCCACCCGAAGAGAAGAAGAACATCCAGCAGAGCTTCATCGACGGCGGCCTGCGGGTGATCGTCGCCACGAACGCCTTCGGGATGGGCATCGACAAGCCCGACGTGCGGCTGGTGATCCACGCCGACATCCCGTCGTCGCTGGAGAACTACCTGCAGGAGGCCGGCCGCGCCGGCAGGGACCAGCAGCAGGCGCACTGCGTGCTGCTCTACGACGCGGACGATGTGGAACGGCAATTCGGCATGTCGGCGCGTTCCCGCCTCACGCGGCGCGAGATCCACGGCGTGTTGCGGGCGCTGCGCAACCTGAACCGTCGCGACCGCTGCGGCGGCGAGGTCGTGGCCAGCCCCGGCGAGATCCTCAGCAAGGACGAGGACAAGGACTTCAGACGGGACTCGGCCACCGACGACACGCGGGTGCGCACGGCGGTGGCCTGGCTCGAGGAGGCTCAGCTGCTGAGCCGCAACGAGAACCACGTACGGGTCTTCCCGTCCTCTCTGCGCGTCAGCTCTGTCGAGGAGGTGCAGCAAAGGCTCCGGGACAAGCCCATCGATGACGGTTACCGCCGATGCCTGACGAACATCGCCGAGACGCTGATCAACGCGAACGCCGACGAGGGCATCTCCACGGACATGTTGATGGTGGCGTCGGGGCTCAGCTCCGAGGGGGTGCGGGGAGCGCTCTTTGACCTGGAGCGGTTCGGGATCGCCAGCAACGACACCGAGATGACCGCGTTTGTCCACGTCGGTGTGCGAAACCCGTCGCACCGCCGGCTCACCGAGGCGAACGAATTGGAGCGGCAGTTGATCGAGTGGATGCAGGAGGCGGCCCCCGACCTGGCGGTCGGAGACTCGGCGCCGCTGAACCTGCGCGTCGCCTCCCAGCGGCTGAAGGACGCCGGCCACCCCGATGTCCGGCCCGAGCACGTGACGCGCACGATCCAGGGCATCGCTCAAGACGGGCGCGGCGACGACGACCGCGGCAGCCTCACGCTGCGCAAACACGACGCGGAGAGCCTCCGGGTGACCCTCAGACGCGAATGGTCCTCGCTGGCCGGCATCGCCGAGCGCCGTCGCAGCGGCGCTTCCCGGCTGCTCGACCACTTGCTGGCGCAGAACCCTCCGGGCAGTCGGGGTAGCGACCTGCTCGTCCGCACGACTCTCGGGGAATTGACCCAGGCCATCGAGGACGATCTGACGCTGGTGAGCAGGAACGGGGACGAACGCAAGCTTCACAGGCTGATGGAGCGGTCCCTGCTGTGGCTGCACGAGCAGGAGGTCGTCAGGCTCAACCGCGGCCTCACCGTGTTCCGCCCGGCCATGACCATCGTCCTGGACCCCGACCGCCGCGGGTTCAGGCAGTCCGACTTCGAGTCTCTCGCCCTGCACTACGACGCCTCGGTGCGCCAGATCCACGTGATGGCCGAGTTCGCCCAGCGGGGCCTCGCCAACGTGGCTGATGCGCTGCAACTGTCGATCGACTACTTCACCCTCGGCGAGGACGGGTTCCTCCGGCGCTGGCTCCCCGACCAGCGCCAAGAGCTCGGCCGCCAGACCACGCCCGAATCGTGGAACAAGATCGTCGAGAGCCTGAACAACCCCCGCCAGCGTGCCCTGGTCGCAGACAACCGCGAGACCACGAACGTGCTGGTGCTCGCCGGCCCCGGCTCGGGCAAGACCAGGGTGCTGGTGCATCGCATCGCCTACCTGATTCGTGCCCGGCGCGAGGACCCCAGAGGCATCCTGGCGCTTGCCTACAACCGACACGCCGCCGTCGAGATCCGCCGCCGGCTGCGGGACCTCATCGGCGACGACGCGCGCGGCGTGATGGTGTTCACCTGCCACGCCCTCGCCATGCGACTCGTCGGAGCCAGCTTCTCGGGCCAGGCGGACCGGGAGACCGACGCAGACCTCAGCGAGCGGCTCAGAGAGATACTCCGGGAGGCGACCGCCTTGCTGCGCGGTGAGGGCCTCGAGCCCGAAGAAGCCGAAGAGTCCCGGGCGCGCCTGCTGGCGGGGTTCCGGTGGATACTCGTCGACGAATACCAGGACATCGCCGGCGACGAGTACGCCCTCATCTCCGCACTGGCGGGCAGGACCCTCACCGAGGAGGACTCCCGCCTCAGCCTGTTCGCCGTCGGCGACGACGACCAGAACATCTACTCGTTCAACGGGTCCTCGGTGGAGTTCATCCGCAGCTTCGAGAAGGACTACAACGCCAAGCCGGCCTTCCTGATCGACAACTACCGCTCGACCCGCCACATCATCGACGCCGCCAACGCGGTGATCGGCCCGGCAGGTGACCGGATGAAGGCCGACCATGCGATCCGGATCAACCCGGAGCGCGCCAAGGCCCCCGCCAGTGGTCGGTGGGCCGAGCAAGATCCGGTCGCTCACGGCAAAGTCCAAGTCCTGCAGATCGCAGACAGCAGCGCCATCTCGCAGGCTCAGGCTGCGGTGGCCGAGTTGAAGCGGCTGTCGAGCCTCGACCCGGATTGGGACTGGTCGAAGTGTGCGGTAATCGCCCGCGAGTGGAGCTACCTCGAAGCTGTGCGAACCCTCTGCGAACGCGAGGGCATCCCGGTGCAGATGGCCAACGAGGACAACCTGAGCCTGTGGCACCTGCGCGAGACCCAAGCCTTGGTGAACTGGGTCCGTCAGCGCGACCCGGGCATGCTCCGCAGCGCCGATGTGAACGGTTGGCTGGACAGGCAGCCAGCTGGCCCGTGGATCGAACTGCTCCGGCAAGCCGCGGAGGAACACAAGTTCGAGACCGCCACCGCCGAAGTGCCGGCGGCATCGTTCATCGAATGGCTGGCCGAGTGGGCCCGCGACGCACGCCGCCGCCAGAGCGGCTTGCTGCTGTTGACCGCGCACCGAGCCAAGGGGCTGGAGTTCGACCACGTGGTCGTGCTGGACGGAGGCTGGGACCGCGTCAACCGAAACGAGGACCCCGACGCCCCCCGGCGCCTGTACTACGTGGCCATGACCAGAGCCCGTCACACCCTCGCATTGTCACGCCTCGCAGGGCCGCACCCGTTCCAGGACACGCTGCGAGACAACCCGTCGGTGCGATGGCGCGATCCCGTGACGCTCCCGCCGCCGACGCCGGAGCTGGCTCACCGCCATCACCGACTCACCTTGAGCGACGTGTATCTGAGCTTCGCCGGCTACAAGCCACCCCGCGACCCCACGCACCGCGCCATCGGCGAGTTGGCACCCGGCGATCAATTGAAGGTGCAGCCACAGCCAGACTGGTGGGAGCTCCGCAACTACGCAGGAGTCGTCGTGGGGACCCTGGCACGCAAGTTCGAACCTCCCCCCGACATGCGATGCATCGAGGCCACAGTCCTCGCCGTCGCCACCTGGAGCCGGGAGCGCTCAGACCCGAAGTACCAGCAGCGCCTCAAGAACGACACCTGGGAGGTAGTAGTCCCCGAACTCGTCTTCGAACCCCACTAATCCCTCGGCAGGCTCGCGCCCGCCGCCCACGCTGCACACCGGGGGGCACGCCAACACCAACCCGAACACCTATATCACCTGGGCTCACAACCGGGTCACTTCAGCTAGGGTTTCACCGTGGTTGACGAGCCGCAACTCCAAACACTTGGTATCCACCGCACGGGGCATGATCCTCAACGGCAATCCAGCCGCGCTGTACTTGCCAACGAGGAATCGACGCGGAGTCTGAAACGAACGCGGGCTGGATCTCTGGACTTCTCAGCACCCAGAATTCGCGGATGCCAGCATGTGCCTCCGAGACCGTAGGCCCCATCAAGAGATGCTCGCTGGGAAGAACCTCCCGTGATGTTGTCCTCTGTGTCCAGTATTCTTGCTCCTTCGCTCATCAGCGTTGTACTGCTTGCCTCTCTTGGCTGGATCTTGAAGAGATGGCTTGGAACAAAGATTGACACCATCTACGACCAGAGGGCTGAGGCGTTCAGAGCGGCAATCCAAAAGGACAATGAGCTCTCCCTAATTTCGTTTCGGGACCAATTAGCAAAGGAAGCGCAGCTTCATGCATCAGCCTTCGCCTCGTTCGCTGCCGGGCAGAAGGCTTCTATGGAACGCCGATTGGATGCTGCTGAGACGCTATGGAACTCGCTGCTATCATTTCGCAGATCCCTACCTTCAGCCTTTGTTGTGGTCGATCTCTTGACTGTCGATGAGCTTCGAGACATACATTCCCATCCGACAGGCAAGGAGGTAATGCGGGAATTATCCGTAGAACAAGTCCTCGCAGCCATAGAGTCTCATGGGCTTGATGATGGTGGAGATCAGCCGAACAACTATTGTCTGGAGAGCGTACGGGTACATATTGATGAGCAATTGTGGTCTCTATTCTCTCTGTATAGAGCGATCATGAGCAGGATATGGTTGAAGCTGGCGTGGTCTAATAGCGATAACTCGCACATATACTGGTATAATGACAAGCATGCTCGGAAGATGATTGAGGCCGTCTTGACTTCTGAAGAGATGGCTGACTTTGACCGACCTTCACCAGGAAAGATCACGAAGCTTCGTGAGAAATTGGAGGAGAAAATACTCAACGAGCTACGACGGCTGGTTTCCGGGGAGGCATCAGGCTCAGAGTCTCTTCAACAGGCAAAGAAATATCAACAACTAGCAAGAGAAGGACTTCAGATCCATATGACTGATGACTAGACCAGTGGTGCTACTATGTTTGTCGACTCAAAGTTCGGGTGAGGTGTTCTTGGTGTCGGTTGGTGGCTCTTAGGAAATGAGCGGGCAGTGAGTCCGCGATGGGCGAGGTGGGGCCTTCAGAATCAGGGTTGACGTACACCGAATCGGAGGAGACCCCCGGAGGAGGAGAACCCTACGCGTCCCTGTGAGTTACTGGTCGGTCTCGGCGATGTCGAGGTGGTCGGTGTCGATGATGCGCCCGGTGCGCTCGGTGTGGCGCAAGTAGCGGTGGCGCTGTCCGACGGCGAGCTGTTTGGTGGGGTCGTTCACCGAGGTCGATGAGCAGATCACGCCGGCGCGGTCGGCGTTGACGGCGCGTGCAGGACGCTGGGCGGCTGGGGCGGCGGGCCGCGACGCTCGCCCGGTCGCCGATGTGGCCGCTGGGTTGGGTTGTGACTGGCACACGGTGAACCGGGCGGTGCTCGCCTGGGACGAAGCGCTGCTCGCCGCTGACTGTGACCGGGTCGGAGCGGTGGAGGCGCTCGACCCCGATGAGACCCTGTTCGGGTGCAGCGGCCCCAGGCGCACCCGGAGCTGGTGTACCTAGGTTGTCGACGTGGCCTAGAGCCGGCGCTCGACATTGTCCCTGGTCGCGACGCCCAAACTCCGATTGGCTGGCTGTCGGATCAACCCCAGTGGTGGCGTGACGGCATCAACGGGGCTGTGTTGGACCTCTCGGGCGCGTATCGGCGCAGATTCGAGGTGGCACTGCCTCAGGTCGGCCAGGTCGCCGATCCGTTCCACGTCGTCGGCTAGGAGACTGCTGAACAATGCGTTTGGGGTTGGGGGGTCTCTGTTGGGGTGGCGCCTCGTTTCGGTGGTCGTGTCTGTGGTGTGGGAGCGGGCGCCGTCGGGTGGTCGCGGCGGGGCTTGGTGGGGCGCCCCCGCTGGTTGGCGGGGTGTGGTGTTATGCGGCGTTGAGTTGCCAGGTGTGGCCGTTGTGGTCGGCGCCGAGTTTGGTGAGTCGTTGGAGGTTGACGGCGGCGGCTCGGTGGGCGAGGCCGATCCGGTTGGCGGTGACGCCTCGGTAGCGGACGCGGCGGTGCCCGTTGCGGACGAGCCAGGCGATGGATCGTTCGACCATGGGGCGGTGTTGGCGGTAGTCGTCGGTGTGGCGGCGGTCGCGCCAGTCGGTTCGGGCTTGGGCGAGAAGTTGGTCGTGTTCGCCGATCTGCAGGGTCCTGCCTCGGGTCGATGCGGTACATCGGGAGCGCAGGGGGCAGGTCTTGCAGCGTGAACCGAACGCGGCTCGTCCCGATTTGTTGATCGGGACGGTCTCGTCGTTGGGGCAGGTCACGGTTCGGGCGTCGTAGTCGATGTCGAAGTCGTCCCGGTTGAACTGGTCATCGCCCAGGCGGGGGTTGCGGTGAAGCGGCCACGGTTTGATCACCGCGTGATGTTGTTGGTCTTCGAGGGCGGCGAGAACGGGCCCGGATCCGTACGCGGAGTCGCCCAGCACCTCAAGGCCCGGCTCCTCGCCCCCCAGCAGTTCGACACCGACAGGTCCGTCGCCGGCGTTGGCCGGGGTGAGGTCACACGCAGTGATGATCCCCGTGTCGGGCTCCACAGCGACATGGGCCTTGTAACCGTCCCGATAGCTCGACTTCGACTTGTGCATGTGCCGAGACTCCGCATCGACGGTGGAAATCACCCGGTCCTTGGCCGTGGCCCGCGCGATACGCCACGCGCCGTCGGCCCCGTCAGGGTCGGGTTCGACGTCTTGGCCAGCGACCAGCGCCAACAGCGCGACCAGTTGTCGCTGATCGTCGTCGAGAGCGACGCCCTCAACCGCGGCGAGCACCGCCAGCGCGTCGTTCACGAGCCCGCTCACCAAAACGTTGCGGGCCACCGGGTCGTCCCACGCGCACGCCGGCTTGGCGCCGCTGGTGTAGTCATGAGCGGCCACCACAACCGACGCGGCAGCCTCCACGGCGCCGCGCACCCGGCGAATCACCGACACCAACTGCGTCACCGTGTCCTGCGTCGCCACCGCGTCGTCCAACAGCGTCGAATCCAACGCCCGGCGGGACTTGCCCCCCAGCACGCCAGTATCGGCCACGACCCGGCGAACCGCTTCGAAGATCCGCTCAGGGCGATCACTATCACCCAGCCGACGCCGCCAATACGTCAACACCGTCGGATGGAACCCCTCATCATCCAACGCCAACCCCGCAGCCACCTTCCAACGCAGATCAGTGCGCAGCGCCTGCGCCGCCTCCCGATCCGACAGACCCTCCAAAGACTGCAACACCAGCACCGTCGCCACCACCTCAGCGGGCACCGACGGCCGGCCCCGACCCGAACCGAACAAATCGGCGAACAACTCATCGGGAAACACCCACCGGCGGTGATCAGCCAAAAACCGGTGCACCGAACCAGCCGGAACCAAATGCCCGACCACCGCCTCAGCGTCCAACAACTCCCGATCCAACAACGACACGCCCTGCATGCCACCAGTCTCCCAGACCCCAACCACCAACGCGAGCCTTTCGAACCGAATTATTCAGCAGTCTCCTAGGCGAACAACAGCAGGTCCTTCGCGAATACGTGGGTTGGGGGTGTAGCTGAGGGTCCCTGAGGGGGGTTCGAGGCCCTGCTGGAATCGGTGATTGTCACACCGCCGAGCCAGGAGGGCCTCGATGAGTTTGGATGTTATGCGGGTGCGGCTGCACCTGCGTGGAGTGCGCGTGTTGGAGGTGGTGGCGGACTCGCCGGGCCGTTTGGAGGTGGCGGTCGAGGCGGCGTGGTCGTCGTCGCGGTGCCCGTTCTGCGGGTTCAAGTGCCGCCGGGTGCATGATCGGCGCGTCAAGCGGGTCTGGGATCAGCCGGTGTCGGGGCGGGAGACGGTGTTGTTGTGGCGGCGCCGGCGGTGGCGTTGCGAGAACTGCTCTGGACGCCATTTGGAGGACCATCCGGAGTTCGAGGGCAAGGTGACGCGGCGCTTGGCGCGGCGGTTGGTGGGCGATGTGGCGGTGATGCCGATCAGCGCGGCGGCGCGCCGCGCTGGGGTGAGCTGGCACCTCGTGAACGATCTGGTCCGGGCGTGGGCGGCGCTGGTAGGCGCGCACCGCCGCCGGCGACCGTGCCGGGTGCTGTTGGTCGATGAGACGTCGATGCGCCGTCGACATCGCTATGTGACCGTGATCGTCTCAGGCGACACCGGTGAGCTGTTGGCCATGGTGCCGCACCGGTCCGCTGAGGCGCTGAGCAGGTTCTTCGCCGCTCAGGGACATCGCTGGTGCGCCGGCGTGAAGGTCGTCGTCACCGACGGCTCGAAGGCCTACAAGGCCGCGGTGGACCGCCACCTGGGCCACGCCACCCACGTGCTGGACCGCTTCCACGTCATCGGCTGGTTCGCCGCCGGGCTCACCGCGGTGCGCCGCGACGTCCAACGCCGCCAACCCGCCGGCGTCACACCGGCGTTCGACCCGGCGGTGTTCCGGGCGCGGTTCTTGCTGCTGCGCCGCCCCGACCGCCTCGACGACGCCCAACGCGCCCGGCTCGACGGACTGTTCGAGGCTCACCCCCGCCTGCGCGCCGCCTGGGAGGCGCTCGGCGAACTGCACGGCCTGTACCTCGCCGACGACGAAGCCGGCGCCCTCGCCGCCCTGGACAGGTTCACCGATCTCTACCAGACCGGCGACCTGCCCGAGTTCTACAAGATCGTCAACACGCTGCTCGCCGCCATGCCCCGCATCCTCGCCTGGCACACCGCCGGGCGGCCCAGCAACGGCCGCATCGAGGGCACCAACAACCTCCTCCAAGTCCTACGCCGCACCGCCCACGGCTTCACCAACCCCCACAACTTCGCCGCCCGCGCACTCCTCGTGACATGATCACCCAACCGACACCAACAGACCCAAAACCCACGTTTCCGCGAAGCCTCCAACAGCATCGACGAGGTGCGCCGCAGAGCCCGAACGACACCCTGGGTCACCGCGGCCGAAAAAACAACCCCCTGTGGCGCGCGCGGCGGCTGCTCATTTCCGCTCACGGGCGTCTCAGCGAGCGCGGCAACGCGAAACTCCGCGGCCTGCTCACAGCCGCGCTCCCTGCAGCGAGGCGCGCCTAGCGTGGCACGCCAAAAAACACACCGGGGACTCTATGACATCGACTACCCCCAACTCGCCGGCGCCTACCCCGGCGACTCGCCGAGAACGTAACCGACACCGACTGCCCGCCGGAGTTGCGCCGCATGAGCCGCACCTTGCCCGCTGGCATGACGCCATCGTGAACTGGCACCGCGCTCGGGTCACCATCAGCCCCACCGAGGCAGTGAACAACCTCAGAAAACGCGTCACTGGCGCAGCCTTCAGTTTCCGCCGCTTCGCCCAGTACCGCACCCGAGCGCCGCTCTACGCCACCAAACCCAACTGGGCACTCCTCAACAGCCTCCCTCCCCGCTCAAAACCGAAGCGCCCGTCAACAGCCGATCAACTCCACGACCGGGCTGGCCGCGGCCCCAGATGCTGCCGTTGTAGGAGATGGAGCACCAGCGCGCACACTGATTCATCCCTTCCGAGCACGCTGCGATGAGTGCTCCGGTTCGATCGCCTTGCGCTCAGGCGACAGCAACTCCGGTTCGGGCCATCTCGAACAGCGTCTCCAGAGGGGCTCGCCAAGCGGGCGCCTCGATCGCGGGTGGGGCAAGAGTCAGGTACTCGTCGGTAGCGCGATTGGCATGGACGAAGTCTCCAAACCGGAAGTCAGCGAACGCGACGATGTCGTGCAATCGGTCCTCAAGGCGGATGTATTCGATTTCGGAACTTAGGGTCGCCAAAGCCGAGAATGCTCGGGTTACGGACTCCGGGGTTATGACGGTGTTGAGATCCTCAATGACAAAGACGTCCTCAACTTGGCTGCCCAGTGGGCCGCGCCTCACCTTGCTCGACTTCATGATCACACGTGCCGGCTTGCACCCGACGGCGCGACCGATGGCGGTGCGCGGCTCGATCTCGGCGACATGTTCAGCGAGGAACTGCAGCTTCTTCACGAGATCAAGCGCTGACTCACACTCGTGTTGGAGTCGGATCGCGGAGTCGACGGCTGTCTTCGTCGGCTGCCATAGCGGGTGGACGAGCACCGTCCGCCACGTATCGCGAATCTCGACTAGCGCTCCGTGGTCCTTCTCGTTCTGGACATGCGCGCAGGCTTGGAATAGCGAGCAAAGGAGGACGGCCTCGGAGTGGTGGTCGTCGAGGATCTCAAGCACGGCTTCCTGCTCGCCCGCGCTAAGTGCTGTGAAATATCCGGCCTCCTGCTCGTCTCCCCAGAAGAACCTCCAGATAGCCGTCTGGGCGGCGATGAGCCGTAGTGGATCACCGAGGTCGACCTGGACGAGCTTCCAGCAGAAGTGGTTAAAGAGCACGTAACTGGGCACGATGACACTTGGACCCACGCGACGGACGAACTCCTCGTCGATTAGACCGTCGACGAACCGCTGGACGAAGTGATGGAACTGCCGCCTCGCCCTTGATCGCTCACTCATGCGACGTCGGTCGCGTGCAACTTCTTCCTCCTCCGCCGCCTCCTCGTCTTCGACCTCGATCGCCTCGGCAAGATCAGCGAGAGGGTCGGAGCCCGACTCGGGATCGTCCGGCTCCGGCTCGCCTGCGCGGCCTCCTTGCGCGCCGGCTTCGAACCGCTTGGCTATCGACGCGAGCAGGATTCCCAGCGGAGTTGGATCCGATGAGGAGCGGTGGTCCCAGTTGCGGTACTGCGCCAGCTTCGGATGTGACTGGATCGCGTCCCAGTCCAATTCGTCGTAGGCAATCGACGCCGAGAGCTCATCGTCGACGTCTGCTGGCTCCTTCCGCTTGAGCATCTGCCAGATACTTCGGCCGTCGACGACGAGTACCTCAACGAGTTGCGCAAGCAATCGCTCGAGCTCTTCGTCGTCAACCTCGAAGTCGCCTGCGTGCCTGAGTAGGTCTGTTCGCCCCTGACCCGATGCATGAGCCTTCAAGGTGTTGAGGTGGTAGGGGTAGGTTGGCAACGATTGCTCACCGCCTTCGAACGAGAAGTGCACAGCAGCGACTCGATTCAGCACAGCCGCTTCCTTCTCGCTGAGCCTCGCGGTGAATCTGGTGGTGCCAGCAAGAGGCTCCTCCAACTCCCACGAAACCCCCCTGACCGCGACCCCGGAGATGGTGAGGTGCGGCGGGACTCCAACCTCCCGATGGAATACGCCGGTTAAGGCGGGAGGCACCCAGGAGAGTTCCGCTACGACACAACTCGGCTGGATCTCACCGTCATCCTCATCGCCGTCGTCCGCGAGTCTCAGACCCAGTTGAGAGATGGCGACCGGATCAGGGCTGACGACGAGGCCGGTGAGGAGGTGATCAAAGTCGCTCCGGTCGCCAACCAGGAGGTTTGCGAGTTCGATGTTGCCGCCGACATGAGTGTGGAGGAGCGCTGGCGAGGAGATGTTCGGTGAGCCCTGCAGACAGATCGAGACCTGGTCGCACTTGGCGATCACGAATTTCGCGTGGAGAAATGTTCCCTCGTCTGCCGCATTCACAGACCGAACGTCGACTCGCCCCGGCGCGCCAGCGAGCACCTCAGCGAGTGCTCCAGGGTCTACCGAAGTGAGGCTCTCCTGTAGGAGCACTTGGAGCGTCTCCGGTGACGTCCGCTGAATCAGTTCGGCGAGGGCGCGGCACCTGCTGTCGTAGAACGGGGCGTGCACGATGAGTTCGTCCACGGTGCGTCCGCTGACCGCGCCTGAGAATTGATCGAGCAGGGCCAACTCGAGGTTGTGACGCACTCGTGAGTCGCTGTCCTGCACCCGTCCGTACAGCCAGGGAGCTTCCTGCCAAGCCTGCCTCACGCGATCCTTGACAACTGTGTCCACCAAGCGCCGCTCGCAGATCTGATCGATGAAGTCCCGTGCAGCCACAAACTCCCGTAGTTGACCCTGATCATCCTCGAGCCAGCGATACCGAGAGAAGCACTCACCCTGCGACGCGTAGCCAGTCATGCCGAGATTGCCCGACCCCACGGCAAGGACGCCCCGATCCTCGCTCAGGAGCATGATCAGTTTCGCGTGAGCCGCGCCGCTGCTCCGGATTGGCGCCACGACGTAGTCCCGGTTCAACTGACGAAGCTGCGCGCACTTGTCCGGATCGGCCAAGTATCGGGCGATCTGTCGATCGTCGCAGAAAATCACCCTGTTGCGGGTCCTGCTCAGCTGTCGGAGCACGACCCGTTCGAAAAACTCCAGATCGGCGCCGAAGGTCGCGATGATGACGCTGTCCCAAGCCTCGTCGAAGAGTTCCGGAATCAGGATTCTCCTGGTTGTCATCAGTCCTCTGAGCTCGACAGATCGAAGACTCCTGTTGGCTGGAGATCTCCCGCGCGCCGCATTTCTTCGCCCTCTTCGCTCAGATCGTGGTCGGCCTCGTAGAGGTAGTCACACCACCCGAGCTCGAAGAGAAATGTCGCGAGAGCATTGAACCTCGAATCGTTCCTCCTCACCTCTGCGCCCTTTGAGAAGAAGCGCAGACGCCCGGCCTCGCGCCGGAACCGGAACGTGTCCCCGGTCGTGGAGAGCTTCGCCGTGGCGACACGCTCGTGTTGGGAGATCACATAGTCGAGCGTGAGCCACTCAGCTACGTCTCGAACCGTCGCATCGTCATTTACGCGGTCGCGGAGTTGGCTCAGGAAGCGCTGGATGCCGAGACGCTCGCTCCCACCCTCGATGATCGGGAACCAGTCGTCGCCTGCTTCCATCGCCAGTTCGGCTCGCCATAGTCGCGCGGCCACGAGAGTGATGAGGACTAGAGCCGCCGCGAGACGATCAGGACCAGTCTTCGTCAAGGAACTCCCATCTTGGAGGCACCCCACGATGGCGTCTTCCGTGAGTTGAGCGCGCAGGTCCCATCGGTCGTCAAGGCCCTCCGTTACGGCACCCACGCTCGCAACCCACTCGAGAAGTTCGCTGTAGGAGGCGCCTGCCGATAGGCCTGCGGCCGGAAGACCGACTCCGATGGCGGACGCGAACGATGCGAAGTCAATGTCGTCAAGCGATGTACGCACCACATCCATCGGCACAGGCAAGCGATCCCCCTCGCGGTCAAGCCCCCAGTAGATCAGATGACGCCACATCTCGTTGATAGAGACGTTGAAGTAATCGCGGGCTTGGTACAGGCGCCACCGCCTTGCTGTACGCAGAATCAAGTCGGTCGGGACGAAGGTCGACGCGTCTAAGTCGTCACGAGCATGATCGGCGCCGAAGTAGACGAGACGTCGGAACGATGCCTCGTCTACCGGTGCCGCCGCTGACTGTGCAGAAAGCTCGCACATGAAGTGTAGGGTCCGACGCCGGGCCTCCGCATCGATGGGTCTCCCCATGTGTAGGAAAGCGTCAACTAGAAGCGGCCGGTCAGTTGCTGCTGGCTCACGCAGGCGACAGAAGCAGGCTCGCTGACCGTATTCGGCAACCACGCCGCGTGGGAGGGTCTCGTCGTGACAGTCGATCCAGCGCTCGTAGTACTCGGTGTCAGCCACCACGGACCGGAACGCTTCAGCGACGACTTGGCCTGCTGGTGTCACGGCGTCGACGGGAAGCCCAAGACGTCGATCAGCGAGCGCTACGAGACCGACGGACTGCATCACGGTGGCGTAGTAGAGGCCGTACCCGCCCATCGGCGACTTCATGTAGTCGAATCTCGGATCGAACCGGTCGGGTTCCCCTGAGACGAGAGGACCGATGCGACTGATCCCGATCGGCGATCGTCGGTGGTCTGGTCCGTCGCACAGGGTGCACGCAATTGAGTAAATACATTCGAGCGGTCGGTACCACTCCCTCAGCGCTGCCTTGGTCCGTGGAAGGTCACGGCTCCAGAACTCGCTGAGTACGAACGCGTAGAACGACCAGTATCGGGGACGAACGGTCAACACGTTGATCCCGGGGGCTAAGCGGGGAAGGATGCGGTCGGTCACGACCGACCCGAGGCCGAGGTGATCCAGTCCCCTTCCCGACAGGTACATCTTCTCCGTCCAATAGGGAACGGCGTCGCGCGATTCGGGGGAAGACATGAGCGCCAATCAGTATGTCGGGCTCCAGCGGCCGGATTCTAGACGGGCACACGGCGACATCACTCGCCGTCGGGCAGCGCCCCTGTCGCCTGCGAGCAGTAGCCGACCGTACTGCTCGCAGGCGACAGGGGCCAGTACGCCCTGGTGAGGCCGGATCAACCGGAGACCTCGACCAGCAGGCGGCAGTGGTCGCTCGCTCCCCACTCCTCGACGGAGTTCATGACGCGCACAATCACGCTGTCGTGGAAGCCGCGCGAGGCGATTGCGTAGCCGAGTTGGGTTACGGCGGTCGCCGGGGACTGCGTCGGTGCGTGGAACGTCGGTACGTTCAGCGAGTTGCTCGGTAAGCCCGGAGGCGTCGAGTGCGCCTGCCTGCCGGCGGGGAACCGGGGATCCATGAACTCCAGACCCAGCGCCTCCATCCTGTCGGTGACGGTGCGGTCGCGGGCCAGCAGCGCCAGCCGGTTGTCCTCGGTGGCGCCGTAGATCATGTTGAGATCGCCTGCCGCCAGGATGCGGTGCGTGGCGGGATCGGTGCTGCCCACGAACGTCGACAGGTCCGAGATAATCCGGTGCGCCGAGCGCCCTGGTAGCCCACGGACCATTTGCTCCCGGTGGAGGGATGTGGGCGGATCCAGCTTGCCGCCATCGACACCACGATGAACGGCGGTGCGCCGTCGGCGGCGACCCGGGCGGCGGCGATCGTGCCGAGCCCGCTGACGGCGATCTCATCCGGTGCGACCTCGCTGACCGGGCCGACCTGCTTGAACCACTCGACCTCGACGCAGTCCGACAGCTTCACCACCATCGCCGACCGGTCGAAGAGATTCGGCCAGCGGCTCTCCCGCCACTGCGAACTCCACACATGCGAGTCCCAATGCCTCCGAGGGCCGGTATCCACTCTTTCGGCCACATCACCCGGCGGCATACCCGCATCCTGCAGCAAAGCAACATCGGCGCCCATGTCCACGGGCTGCCGCCACGCCGCGTGCCTCTTGGCGATGTTCCAAACCACAACCGTCGTCGTCATCTCGACCCCCTCGCTCTCCGAGGCGACTTGAGGCTTCGCGGAAACGTGGGTTTTGGGTCTGTTGGTGTCGGTTGGGTGATCATGTCACGAGGAGTGCGCGGGCGGCGAAGTTGTGGGGGTTGGTGAAGCCGTGGGCGGTGCGGCGTAGGACTTGGAGGAGGTTGTTGGTGCCCTCGATGCGGCCGTTGCTGGGCCGCCCGGCGGTGTGCCAGGCGAGGATGCGGGGCATGGCGGCGAGCAGCGTGTTGACGATCTTGTAGAACTCGGGCAGGTCGCCGGTCTGGTAGAGATCGGTGAACCTGTCCAGGGCGGCGAGGGCGCCGGCTTCGTCGTCGGCGAGGTACAGGCCGTGCAGTTCGCCGAGCGCCGACTTGAGGCTTCGCGGAAACGTGGGTTTTGGGTCTGTTGGTGTCGGTTGGGTGATCATGTCACGAGGAGTGCGCGGGCGGCGAAGTTGTGGGGGTTGGTGAAGCCGTGGGCGGTGCGGCGTAGGACTTGGAGGAGGTTGTTGGTGCCCTCGATGCGGCCGTTGCTGGGCCGCCCGGCGGTGTGCCAGGCGAGGATGCGGGGCATGGCGGCGAGCAGCGTGTTGACGATCTTGTAGAACTCGGGCAGGTCGCCGGTCTGGTAGAGATCGGTGAACCTGTCCAGGGCGGCGAGGGCGCCGGCTTCGTCGTCGGCGAGGTACAGGCCGTGCAGTTCGCCGAGCGCCTCCCAGGCGGCGCGCAGGCGGGGGTGAGCCTCGAACAGTCCGTCGAGCCGGGCGCGTTGGGCGTCGTCGAGGCGGTCGGGGCGGCGCAGCAGCAAGAACCGCGCCCGGAACACCGCCGGGTCGAACGCCGGTGTGACGCCGGCGGGTTGGCGGCGTTGGACGTCGCGGCGCACCGCGGTGAGCCCGGCGGCGAACCAGCCGATGACGTGGAAGCGGTCCAGCACGTGGGTGGCGTGGCCCAGGTGGCGGTCCACCGCGGCCTTGTAGGCCTTCGAGCCGTCGGTGACGACGACCTTCACGCCGGCGCACCAGCGATGTCCCTGAGCGGCGAAGAACCTGCTCAGCGCCTCAGCGGACCGGTGCGGCACCATGGCCAACAGCTCACCGGTGTCGCCTGAGACGATCACGGTCACATAGCGATGTCGACGGCGCATCGACGTCTCATCGACCAACAGCACCCGGCACGGTCGCCGGCGGCGGTGCGCGCCTACCAGCGCCGCCCACGCCCGGACCAGATCGTTCACGAGGTGCCAGCTCACCCCAGCGCGGCGCGCCGCCGCGCTGATCGGCATCACCGCCACATCGCCCACCAACCGCCGCGCCAAGCGCCGCGTCACCTTGCCCTCGAACTCCGGATGGTCCTCCAAATGGCGTCCAGAGCAGTTCTCGCAACGCCACCGCCGGCGCCGCCACAACAACACCGTCTCCCGCCCCGACACCGGCTGATCCCAGACCCGCTTGACGCGCCGATCATGCACCCGGCGGCACTTGAACCCGCAGAACGGGCACCGCGACGACGACCACGCCGCCTCGACCGCCACCTCCAAACGGCCCGGCGAGTCCGCCACCACCTCCAACACGCGCACTCCACGCAGGTGCAGCCGCACCCGCATAACATCCAAACTCATCGAGGCCCTCCTGGCTCGGCGGTGTGACAATCACCGATTCCAGCAGGGCCTCGAACCCCCCTCAGGGACCCTCAGCTACACCCCCAACCCACGTATTCGCGAAGGACCGGCGACTTCCCCACCAGCGTCGACGCCGCTAGCACGCCGCCCGCACCCACGGAGACAAGCCACCACGAGCCGAAGACGGCCTGAACTCCCATCACCGCACTATGGCCGACCCTTGCGACAGTCTCCGCACCGAACCCGAGTAGGCCGACGCCCGGGACCGGAAATCCCCGGAGTCGGGACCGGCCCGGCGCTGTACGACCGGGAAACAGAAAGGGACTCCGTGTGATCCGGGCCCCATGCCAGCGGTACTCCGGCTGCATCCCCCTTGCGCCTACTAGCCAGACCGTCAGGAAACATTGACACTAGATTGTTTCGTCACTCTGTCTGGTCAGCAAGAACTGCGCTCGGGGTCGACCACTGAGTACTTCGAATTGGAGCCGCCCCTATACGATCTACGCATGCTTGACTGGAGCCAATATCAGGAACGCGTCGCCGATTTGTTCCGGAGTGTCGGCCTCTCGGCGGAAACGAACGTGCGTCTAACGGGAACTCGTACTACCCACGATGTAGATGTTGTGGTGAAGGGCAGCCTCGCTGGACTTACGGTCACATGGCTTGTGGAGTGCAAGTATTGGAAGAGCCGGATCCCGAAGAAGGAGGTGTTCACACTCCGCACTATCGTAGATGATACAGGATCAGACCGTGGATTCATCATGGCAGAAAGCGGCTACCAGTCTGGTGCACTCGCAGCCTCGTGTTATACAAACGTGTTATTGACATCGATCGCAGATCTAAATGAGACTCTCGCTCCCGAAATAGGTAAAGTGTTACTACATTCAATCCTTGATCGAGTCACTTCTTGCCGTGAACGCTACTGGCAAATCAGCAAAGAAGACCGTATTGAGTTTGGTCTCCGCCCTGATTCAATGGCCCTGGGGTACAGAAGCACAGCCGTACTCGACGTCGTGGAATTCTTTGCCCGAGAAGCTCTCTTACATGGGTTTCCAGTTCGATACAACTCCGACATCGAGCTGTGTTACGAGAGTATGAGACACTGGAGATCTCTACCTGAATCTGACACAGTCAGGGGAATACAGACTCCTGCGGAACTGTACGAGGTGCTCAATCTGGAATTCAGCGCACTCGAAGAGCGGCTTGCCTATGCCGAAGGCAAGCTTGGTGAGAGGTGATCAACAACATGCCAATCACGTCCTCAGGCAATAGGCTTCATGGCCGGGTTCGCGCGGGGCTCGCCGCCGCCGAGTGAGTCGCCCCTCCATCAGGACACTCGCACAGAGATCTAACGGGACGACATACCTATTTCCCTCGGCCGTTGTCACATGATCGCACCTCCCAAGCAGGTCGCTGCCAAACACACCGTCCCCGCGAGGCCCAAGCCACGACATCAAGGCGAGTTGCGCTCGAACGCGCGCGGCGTCTTGGAGCATCGGGCTCAACTCAGGTGTCGACGCTGGGACCGATGGAGGTCATGACGAACGCGGGATCGGGGAGGGATCGACTGAGTCGCCCGATAGGTACGCAGTCCTGAAGGATCACTTGAAAGGGGAAGACCAGCTGTGCCGAGAAGGCAATCCGATAGCGCCGCCGGTGACGACCGTGCGGCATCCGCTCCACAACTGAAGTGACCTGGGATGCGCCCACACGCGATCCAGTTCGGAGATTCCGAAGGCGCTCGTCGTCAAGCCACTCCTCGTCACTCGGGCGGGCCGTGAGCGAAGAATCCTGGCGGCACACCAACGCGTAGTGGTGTACCGGGACTCGGCCGCCCCGGAGGCCACTCGTTACTCTCGATCCGACGGGGATCTCGAACGGTTCACCGTCAAGACCGGTTGCGCTACGCCACAGATAGATGGCGCCTGGCGCCCGGTCCTGCGCTGCCGGCGGCGACAGCATTGGTGTGAACAGCGCTACGGGGTGCGAGGTCCTATCGAGGAGCGCGAGCAGGGAGGGACGAATACTGTTCCCGATGCCCCACAGGAATAGCCCGCCGTTGGCGACACGCTCCTCCTCTTTGCGACTAAGGATCTCCTCCGGCTCTTCACCGGCCTCCGCCCCGAACTTCGTCCAGCAGAACTGCCGTAGTGGCACAGCAGGTCACTCCAATCAAGCCGGTGTCAACCTCCTCTAGCCTATGTCCCGGCCTAGGCCCGCGACGCGGATGCCACCACTAGCGCGGCCAGATCGCGTAGAGTCATACACATGTTCGTCAAGGTTGGGCGGTAGAGGCGCTGGCACTCGAAGAATTACTCCGATCTCGCCTGCGTGAGCACGGTCTGACCCAGCGGGCCGTTGACGCAGTGTGGCCGACATGGTGGAGCGCCGACGCCGAGAGCTCCGTGTCAGCGACGGCGGAGCTCCGCTATACGCTCGCTCGACGGCTCGGTGTGGCACCTCAGTCGCTATTCGACGACCAGCCCGAATTCGTGTGGCGGAGCGACGCCAAGTTCAAGAGCCTCGGAGATCTGAATGGCCTTGAGGCGTCCGTGCTGGCATCGTTCTGCGTGGGAGTCGGACGGCACGTGGTCGCCGCTCTACCGAGCACGGAACCCGGGAGCAGATTGGACCGGCTGCCGTCTGCAGCGAACTTGCGCGGGATCCTTCTTCGAGAGGCAGCGGTCGTCGATCTGCGCGTCCTCCTAGTGCTGTGTTGGGGAGTGCAGCTGCCGGTCATACAGCTCAACCTCTTTCCACTCCGAAGGAAGGGGCTACATGCGGTGGCGACCCGTAGCGGAGAGCGATTCGCCATCATGATTGGTCAAGAGTCGCAATTCAAAGCGCAGGTGTGCTTCTGGATCGCCCATGAGATCGGGCATATCGCACTAGGACATGTTGGAGAATCCTGCGCGTTGCTTGACGTCGAGGACCCTGCAGAACATCACGGAGATGAAGAGGAGCGCGCAGCCGACGCCTACGCGGTTGAACTGCTTACGGGATGGCCGGAGCCACTAATCGAGGTCACGGACTCGACCTATTCGGCTTCCCAACTCGCCAATGCCGTGAGTGCTGTAGCGGTGGAGCACGGGATCGATCCTGCGATCCTCGCTCTTTGCGCCGCGTATCGGGACGGCCGCTGGGAACAGGCCTTCGGAGCGCTGAAGATCCTCGGAGACGAAGAGAACGTGCCCATGCGTCTCAATGAACTAGCCGCAACACGGATCGACCTCGACTCGCTCTCCCTGGACAATAGAGAGTTCTTACGGATAGTGATGGGCTTGGGTTCGTGGTAGGAGTAAAGACGTTGGCAGACAACGACGTCCTGATTAAGTGTGCTGCCTATCGGTTGCTCGACAGGCTGGACACGTTCGGCCTTGGCGAGGTAGGAGTCCTAGGGGCGGCACGGTTTGTGGTGGAGTCGGCGATCGCGAAACACGACCGTCTCAGGGACCGCGAGTCCGCCAGGGCCGCCTGGCTGTCCTTCCGAAGCAGAGCCCAGGAACTAGAGCCGTCACCCGATGAAGTCCAACTGGCTACGAGGCTAGAACAGACCGCCAACGAACTCGGTCTAGCTCTCGATGTCGGCGAGAGTCAGCTGTGTGCCATGGCCGTCCGGCGTCTCGGCACTGTCGTGCTGAGTGGAGACAAGCGTTCGATCAGCGCAGCGGAGATCCTTCGATCTGTGCTAGAAGTTCTCGCCGATCTTGATGGCAGAGTTGTATGTCTTGAACAAGCACTCGATGCCGTATGCGCCGATCTCGGATATCAGGAAGTCCGGACACGGGTTTGCGCCGAGCCATATATGGACAAGGCCTTGTCCATATGCTTCGCGTGTTCGAGCGCAGAGGTCAGTGGCAACCCAAGCCTTGGGCTCGCGAGCTATATCGCGGATGTGCGAGCCTCAGCTCCGAACCTACTCGCTGAGTCTCTCCTGAGCAGCTAGTCGTTCCGCAAGAAGACCGCAAATGGCTCAACAAGGTCAGCAGCGAGTCCAATCTTGACGATCTTCTTGCTCGATCCATCACCAACCACTTCCAAGCACGCTTTATCCACGCGACCACGCACATAAGCGTCGCCCTGCCTTCCGCAGCTATTTCCGACAGCGACCCTGGTGTCACCCAAGACGAGTTCGCTCTCCGTCTGGCGCAGGTTATTGATGCAGAGCGCATAGCGAGATCCGAGCACGTTGATCGCGTCCGGGATATTCGCCCATTCGAGGCCATTCACCGAGAACTCTTCTGCTCTGACTGGCGCGGCGAAGTGCTTCGACTCCATCGGTTCCATCACTAGGCGTATCGGTTGCCCGAGATCATCGCGCCGCAGAGCGAAGGGCTGGACGATGGTCCGCGGGTGGCAGGTGTTGCCACCGTATCCCCACATCGCAAATCCCGCTTCGTCGATCTCCTGCTGTTTCCTCTCAATGATGTCCGAGAGGGATTCCTGCGCATGCGTCCCGACCTTCATAAACAGGATGGCATCGCCCAGCTCGAAAGACTCACTCATCGGACACTCCCTCAAATTGTTCGAAGCGGTACTCGTCGGAATGAGCTTTCCCGTAGTTGATTCGGTTCTCCTCTCGAACGTATCTCACGGTTGGGCGGACTCCAGCACCATAGAAGTTACTAAGCAACTCGCGATCAGCCGGCTTGCTCTCGAATCCCCGCCCGTTGCCGGGACGGGACTTGAAGACCAGGTTGCATGATCGGAGTTCGGGGTTGTCATCTAGATGGTACTGGTGCATCCTCGCCATCATCCGACTGACGTAGAACCCCATCTCTGCCCCGAACCGCTGGACACTTGCAAGGACTTCATCTGTCCATGGGAGGTCCGGATCGCTGTCGGCGATAACGAGGAGGCCCTCGCCCTCGAATGCGATGAGTTCCATACCCCGCCGAGCAAACAGGATCGCGCTCTGGCCCCCGTTGCTCGCCCCCCATGGTGGATTTGAGTAGAAGCAGTCATAACTCCCGGACCCTATCGGCAGCGAGTCCACGCAGTTGTACAGACAGGCGTCGAGGTTGTCGAGCCGTTCCTGGTCAGCAAACCGGTTGATTGCTCCAACGATGCGCTCGTCGAAGTCGAAGACAGTGATCCTCGATGGGCCATATCCCAGGACCTCCCGCGCATGAAGGTACGCCACGCACACGCTGATTGCGTCTCCGTCACCGACGAAGGCAAGTCGGCGATCGCATGCCCAGTGGGCCACAAACTCGCTCTGGAGTACCATGTCACCGGCTTTCATGTATATCTGGTCGAACTCGCGGAGAGGTCGAGGTCGGTTCTGGATTACGTCCGAGATCGCGTTGATCGCTGCCCGGAGATCGATTTCGTTCGTCAGGATGTACTCCAAACTCGCAGCAAGCCAACCCGCGAGGTCGCATCGACGCCTAATGTGCCGTGACTATGGAATCTATGGTCAAAGTAGGCGGAATCAGGAGTCTGTCGACCTGCTAGCACACCTTGAAGAGTGTCGACCGCGCACCGCGGCGTCCCCTTCCGCCTGGTCGGCTCGAGGTAGGGACTATCAGCAGTTGACCACTTCGGGAGGGCGCCTCGGAGATATCGACAACCGAGATCGTCAAGTGCCCAGTGGCCAACCTGGTATTCGAGCATGTCGCCGACGCGAAGGGTGGGTCTCCGAGCGGACCCGACTCCACCCCGTCGGTCTGAAGAGACGGCGCACAATTTGATCACCCGCCGCCGAGAGCAGAAGCCGCCCGGTGGGCGACCCCGATCAGGGCACATCTGTGACGAGGGACATTTCGGTTCCGGTTGTGGTGATGATTTTGATGGCGATTCGAGCTTCGGGGGGTTTGGGGAATGAGGCGGAGCGGATGGAGAGGGTGGCGTTCCAGCGGATGTTGTCGAGGGATCGGCCTAGTTGGGCTCGGAGGCGTTTGAGTTGGCGGTCGTCTTGGGCGTTGGGGAAGTGGATTCGGCGGGCGAAGAAGCTGGTGCCGTCGTAGGCGGTGTCGAGCATCCAGCAGGCGACGTCGTTCGGTCCCCCGGGCTTGGTGCCTCCGGTGGCGGGGTCGTAGGTGTCGTAGCCGAGTAGTTCGACCGACACCTGGCCGTCGGGCTCGTCGTGGATCTGGATGTCGGGTTGGCCGAGGATGACGAACGCTCGATGCTGGTCGTCGTCCTTTAGATCTCGGATCTGCAGGTCGCGGTGCATTCGCACTCGGACAACTCCGACGCGGCCGATCTTGTCGTCGCCGGTGTCGGGGGCGAACTCGAAGCCGACGATGATTGCCAGGTCGGCGCTGTGGATGCTTTGGGCGGTGTCGAGGGCGGCCTTGCGGATCATGGCGGCGGTGACGGTGGCGTCCTCGGGGGCGATCACGAGGCCTGCTCGGCGCTCGACCCCCTTCTCCCCCACCGTGTAGGTGACCAGGTGGCTTACGAGGTCGCGGCTTCCGGGCCACGGTTCGATCTCGCTGATGTGGAGGTCTCCGCTCCGGCCGCTGGCGGGCGCCGCGTGGATCGGTGAGCGCTTGAGCGCCTCGACCACCGTGCCGACGAACTGGGCGTGTTCGACGGGCGTTCCGGCGACGGACTCTGGGGAACTCCCATTGCCGGCGTCGTCGAATGGGACGTGCGACCACGGTGACTCGCTCTCGACCGTGAACGGCGAGGTCACGCGGACGACACCGCTGGTTCGTTGCGGCTGGTTCACGAGCAGCGTGGGTGGCGGGTTCTCGTCGTAGGCAAGGCTGCTTGCGCTCACCGTCGGCGCCCGTTCGTAGACGAAGCCACCGGCGGGATCGTGACCCCACCCTTCTCCGGGTTCTGGGCAAGTGGGAAGGCCCGAGAGTTCTGCTTCGGCCGCCGCGCCCTCAGCAGAGTCGGCGAGCGTCCAGTAGTCGAACGTGGCTGTCGTGAGGCGCTGACGGGCGATCGCGACCGCCACCGGAGAGGTGTCGCACGTGATCCAGCGTCGGCCCCACGTCTCGGCTGCGATCGCGGTCGTGCCACCGCCGCAGGTTGGATCAAACACCACGTCGCCAGGGTCTGTGGCCATCAGCAGACACCGCTCGATCACGCTGTCGGCCGTCTGTACGACGTAGCGCTTATCGGAAGCCGACATCTGCCGCGACCAGACGTTGTGGGTTCTCCGGCCGGGGACTTCGTTCTCGTATCGCTTCCAGCCGAGCGTCGACCCCTCGCGTGCGGCGTCGAGACGGCCCAACTCTGCGAGGCGGTTCATGCCGTCCATCGACACACGCCACTGCTCGCCAGGAGGGCAGGACCAGTCATGGCCACGCCACCGGTACGGCTCTGACCGTCCAGTGTTTGACGTCCCCGGCGACGCAAGACGCATCCGTCGATAGAGGCGGGCGCCGTCGGGGAGATGGGTTTCTGGATCGACCTCTTCATTCCGACTTAGCGAGCGTGTGGATCCATCCCGGAGTTCCACCATTGCGTACGAGCTCATGTGCTCAACCTTCTGAGCGCGGCTCAGCGGTTCAAAGAGTTGGGTGTACTTGACCTGCGTCTTGTCCCTGGCATACCAGAGCAGGAAATCCGCCACGCTGGGCAGTGTTCTTGCTGATGAGGACCCGCTGGTCACGAACGGGATCGTGGCCACCCTGTTCTCGTGGCCGAATACCTCGTCGAGCACTACGGCCATGCGGTGGACGTTCTCGTCGCCGATCTGTACGAAGATCGATCCGGACTCGGTGAGCAGCTCCCGGCACAGGGTCAGCTTCTCGAGCATCTGGTCGAGGTACGAGTGGATGCCTCGGTCGTAGGTGTCGCGGAACGCCCGGATTGTGCGGGTGTCGCACGGCAGGCCCTTGCGGCCCTCGGCGGTCTCGCGATTGCGGGTGGAGACCTGGAAGTTGGACTTGAAGCCGATGCCGTAGGGAGGGTCGAAGAAGATCATCTGCACGCGGCCGCTGAGGCGTTCGCGCTCGGCGAGGGAGGCCATGACGCGGGCCGATTCGCCGTGGATCAGCCGGTTCTGCCAGTTGCCGGCGTGCTCGTACCACTCGTAGGCGGCGTCGGGTGACGGCAGGCCGTTGAAGTCGTCGAACAGCGTGGTCTGCGCCTTGCCGGCCTTCAGCGACTGGACGAACGCGCCGGGGTGGATCTTCTCCCGCACGTACAGCGGGTGCGCGTCGTAGGTCTGCGGGAGGGCCTCCCTCGACCAGGCCAGCACCGGTTCGTCGTCGCGCTCCCGGCCGGTGGGGGTGAACGGCCGGGGTGCCTTGTCGTCGGCGCCCATGAGCGGCTCGGTCTGCTCGGTCGGCAGGTTCGACCGTTTCGCCGAGGCGTACTGGTAGCTCTCGGTCTTCCGGCCCTGTGCCATCGGTCGAACGTCCCGGGCCTACTACGCCGTCACGGCACGAGCGCCGGTTCGGGGGGGGGGGAGGGGGGGTGACCCAGCTGGCCTTTTCGATGGCCTTGTCGAGTTCGAGTTCGGGCAGGGCGAGGTCGGTGAGTTCGGCGAAGGTCCAGCGGCGTAGCTCTGCCGGTGTCTCCGGCGAGCTGGCCACCGCGGGGATCCACCAGTCCCGCACGTAGCTGTGTTTCGCCTCGGACACCTCGTCGGGCACGCCCTTGCACTCCAGCATCAGATGGACGGCGTCGTCACTGCGGCGCCCGCCGAACAACCGGACCACGAAGTCGGGCACGTAGCGGTGCCACACGCCGCCGATCTCGTACGGCACGGTCCAGTCGAGGCGGAAGTTGCGTGCCCAGGCGTCCACGTCGGGGTGCTTGTCGAGGGCCGCGGCGACGCGCCGCTCGAAGTCGGAGTGGCAGGCGGCCACGTTCATCTCGCTCCGCTGGGTGGTGTGCAGGGCGCTCACGGGATGGCGGTCGGTGAGGCTGGTCTCGAAGTCCACGCCGGAGGTGTCGAGCACCGGCGGCGAGTCGAAAGTGCCGATGATCCGGTCGTCGTCGGTGCGGGGCAGGCACGCCTCGGTGATGGCCTGCGCCGCGGCGGCGCGCTGCTCGGACCGCAGCAGCCAGGCGATGTCGTCGCAGTGCACCGCCGGATGGTCGAGCCACGTGCGCACGGCGCGCACGGCGTCGAGGAACAGGCGCCGGCGGCGGGGTTGCGTGGGTTCCGGATCGTTGGCGTCGGGCGCCAGGGTGTCGGCGAGTCGGCGGGTGACATCGGCCGCCAGTTGCACCACGACCTGCTGGTGGCGGGCCGAGGGGTCGGCGGCGGCGATCACCTCCGACTCCCCCGTCACGCCGGCCGTCTCGGCCATGGACGGCGCAGCGCCGCTGACGGTGTGCTCCCCCACCCGGGCCGGGTCGAGGTCGACGCCGGGACTCGCCGGCTCGATCATGTAGCCCGTGAGCGCAGGGAACTCGATGCGCCGGTAGCGGCGTCCGGGCATCGCGAACACCCGGTATCTCGGCTTCGGCGGTGGCGGGTCCGAGGAGCCGGTCACCGGCATGAAGTCGAACGGCACGCCGAGCACGTCGGCGAACTCCGGCGTCAGGCGGCCGTCGCCGTCGAAGCTGTCGTAGTTGGAGCGGCGCAGCGCCCGGCCGGTCACCTGCTCGCACAGCAGCTGGGTGCCGAACGCCCGGAACCCCAGGATGTGGACCACGGTACGGGTGTCCCAACCCTCGGTGAGCATCGACACCGACACCACGCAGCGGATCTGCTCGCCCAACCCGCCCGGGCGGCCCACGGTGTTGAGAGCCTGGCGGGTGACGTCGCGGTCGTCGCCGGTGGCGCCGGCGCGGCGAAGCTGGGTGGCCTGGGCTCTCAGGGCACGACCCAGCCGGCTGTTGGCGGAGATGGCGTCGTCGCCTTCCATCTTCGAGTGCACGAGCAGGGTGCGGAGGCGGTCCTCGTGGCCCAACCCGTCGCTGCGGATGTTCGAGAACAGCTCGTAGGTCCCGGGGCGGTGGGCGACGGCGCCGTCATCGGTGTGCTCGGTCCAGCCGGCGATGTGGTGGTAGAGGGCCTCGGCGTTGGCGATGGTGTTCGCCACCACGATGAACACCGGCGGGGTGGGCAGGCCGTTGTCACCCCAGCGCTCGTGGGCCTCGGTGTACTGCTCGTACATGGCGCCGAGCGCGTCGCCGAGCGGTGACGGCGGGACGCTGTCACTGCGGATCGTCTTGGGGTTGGTGTTGCGGTAGAGGTTGCGCCACACCACCTCCCGGTCGTCGCTGTCGTCGTCCACCGGCACGCGGGGGATTTTCACCAAGCCGGACTCGATGCCGTCCATCAGCGGGAAGTCCGAGGTGACCCACGGGAACATCTCCGACCTCGCCGAAGCGGCGGTCTGGATGAACATCGGCGTGGCGGAGAAGTCGTGCACCCGCCCCAGCCGGTCCTCGTCCCGCAGCGCCGCCAGAGCACTGAACCAAAGCGCCGCGCTCTTGTTCTCGTCGGCGTCGGAGCCGGTGCGGCGGCCCTCCTCGGGCAGGTAGCAGTGGTGCGCCTCGTCGTTGAGCACGCAGACCCTGGCCCGTTCGGGCAGTCCACGCAGCACGCGCCGCAGCATCGCCCCCGGGCTTTCGGGGTCGCGCCCGGCGTCCCCCCGGCGCAGCAGGCGGCGAGCGTCGCCGGTGGCCTCGCCGAGCCGGTCGCGGCACTGGAAGGCCTGGAAGTTCACGACCCGCAACTTCACCCGACCCAGATCGCCCCGCAGCCCGACCGGCACCAGCGACAACTCGTCGTACACGTTGTCGGGGCTCGACGGGTCCAGCACGGCGAGGCGCTCGCGCACGGTGTGGCCGGGCGTGATCGCCACGAACGAGGTGAAGTACCGGCCGGGGTGGCGACGGTTGCCGCCGGCCGCCACGTTGGCCGCATTCCAGGCGATGACCATGCCCATAACGGCGGTCTTGCCCGTGCCGGTGGCCATCTTTGTGCAGTAGCGGACGATCCCGTCGTTGTGCTCCCGGGCGGCGTTCTCGATGGCTACCCGGACCGGATAGTCGCTGCGCGCCACTTCGGTGATCCAGATCAACGTCTCGAGCGCTTCAACCTGGGCGAAGAACAGCCGGGGCACGTTGTCCTCGCTGCGCCAGTGATGCAACAGACGCCTCGACACGGCCGTGGCGCCCTGGTAGCCATCGTCACGCCAGGTGTCGACAAGCTGACGGATGTCGTTCACCGTGGCGTTGTAGTTCTCGGGCCCGAGCGGAAGAACCGGCTGCTCAACGACGTTCTCCCGGCTCTTGGGCACCGGCAGCAGCGCGATGCTCGGACGCCGACCCGGGGCCGTGCGGTTCAGTGCCCGATTGTCGATCCCCAGTTCCCAGTACCGCTTCGGCCGCTCATACGGCGTATTCAGCACCGGCTGCGAAATCGGGTCACCGCCGGTCATGCCCGCCCCGCCGACCGGAACATCTCATCTGACCTCAGACCAACAGGTCCACCAGTCAGCACGCGCCACCGCAATCTCGATCTCAATCATTGTCTGAGCCCAATCATGTGAAGTCTAGTGATATTGACGCTCAGAGAACTCACCGGGTCTGCGAGCGATCCCGGCAGGGCTCACACGAACTTCAGCGATAGAACTCGGCATCGTGAGGAGATCCGCACGAATGGCAGCGACCCCGTCGCGGGGCGGTATTCGCTTCTAGTCGCGACTGCGCCAATACTGACGCCCCGGCCAGCGTCGGCGTCAGTGCCCCGGAGCCAGGTTGACCGTGATCGCCATATCGAGGGCTGCTGCGGCCTTATGGAGAGTGGTGAGGGTGGCACTGGTGCCGCCGGCCTCGAGGCGGGCGACTGCCGCCTGGCTCGTGGACATGCGAGTGGCCAGATCCCGCTGCGTCAGCCCCGCGGCTTCTCGTGCATCGCGAACCTTCTCCCCCACTTCCAGGGCCAGGCGGGCCGCCGCGAGAGCCTCGTCGAACTCGGCGCGCTCGCCATCGCTCATCGCCCCGAGCCGTCTAACTCGCAGTTCCTCAATCGTTGGACGCGCCATCACTCCTCCCATCACTCAACTCTCGGTTCGACCCCCACCGATGACATGACATCATAAATGATGTCAAACGCCTCGTAGGTCTGTTGACGTGGCCCCTCGGGAGCCGAGTTACTGATCGAATTCTCGGTTGTAGAAGCTGACCCGGACCTCGGCGCCAGCTGCTCGGCACGTCTGGAGGAGTTGCTGTATCAGGGCATGTTCCTCCGCTCCTGAACGTTCCTTGAGTTGCCAGTGAATGAGCGCCGAGGGGTCCTCCCAGAGGGCGACCTCTTCCGTCGAGCCGAAGTTGGCGAAGACCACGCCGCAGCCTTTGGGGAGTCGATGTCGGAACAGCCAGGGCTTCTCGTTGGACTGGACGAACCCCAGGCGCTGCAGGATGGCAGCGTTCTGGAGGACTCGCCGCCATACCCGTGGGTACATCTCGCGACCGAATTTGTCGTACTGCCAGCGCCGGAGGTTCGGCCTCGCCGAACCTTCTGGCTCTGCTGCGCCCGCATGCACGCCGCGCAGCATCGACTGTGCCCACTCTTGCGCGTCTGAGAGTTCTCGTTGTCTGCGATCCTCAGCGTCCTGGCATCCAGGACAGCGCATGAACGGCACATTGATCACGACATCTGCGATCACGGCGCGCGCCAGCCCCGCGACAGTGCTCCACTCCGGATAGACGACGAATACAGGCACCTCGGACTGCTCGTAGCGGAGCTTCGTGGTCGGCTCGAGGTCGTGGCTGACAACGACTTCGATGATCAACGGGCCCTTCGGCCCGCGGTCGACGACGACGTCTGAGCGTGTTCGCTCGACAACGGATCGCTCCGCGGAGATGCTCGTCTCTGGACGGGCGATGTCCCAGGAGACCTCCCCTCCGCAGTCTCCGCAAGCAAACCCGACGCGATACTCGGCGTTTTGATTCTGCGCCTCGGTGAAACTCTGCACATCAAGGCCTTGGCGGCCTCATGCAGCGCTCGGTCGGGGTCGCCACACCCACTGAGTGGCGGCTTGTGGGCAAAATGCCACGCCCGCTGCGACCCTTGTCTCGCCACCATCGGCGCCTGACAGCCAAAGCACGTGCACGACACACCCGATCTGGCCTGCTCGATGGCCACTGCGTGGCCACCACCTGCGTCAGCGATCGGGTAACTGATTCCGGGTCTCACGAAACGGCCCGCTCGCTTGGCAGCGTCGAGGAGTCCCAGGCGTCAGCCCGCTGATCCAGCCGACCGCTCCCGAGGCAGCACGAGGGACTGCCCGTCATCGGCGTCTGCGACGGTCAGTGGCGGCATTGCCGGGTGCCGCCACTTGTCGACCTCGGGGGTGTTGCCCTTGCGCTTGTTGCAATAGGTGTGGGCGGCCTGCAGGTTGTCGATCCTGTGCAGGCGGCTCTTGTAGCGGGTCCCCGGCTCGGCCTTGCCGCCCTTGCGGACGTCGAACACGGCGAACACCTTGGGCACGACGTGCTCGATATGGGCGCCCTTGAGCTTCATCTCCCCCGCGCATAGCCCGCACCGACCGCCGTCCCGGTCATGGACGTAGGCGAGCACCTTCGGCCGATGATCGTTATTCCAGCGGCCGGTGGCGTCGGGTTCATCGGACTCCAAGTACCAGCGGTGAACCTTGTCGACGGTCCTCGCGACTTTGATGAGGAATCCGCCGGGCTTGCCGGCCGCGTCTGAGTCCGCTGCTTCTTCGGCCTTGTCTGGAGTTCGTTGCTGTGGGGCGGAAGCATCCTTCTCGGCCGGCGCATCCACAGGCGGCTCGTCCTGCACCATGCCGCGGCATCGCGGGAACTCAGCGCACCCCCAGAACTCGCGGCCCGCGTTGGCTCCTCGCCGGGCGGTGCGCCTCACCATGGGCCGGTCACACTTCGGGCAGTTCGGAACCCGCTCTGTGGTCTGATCTGAGGATTGGCTCACGAGTACTCCCCGGTGCATGGCCGAGCGAGGGAACGATAGCGGTACGGCACTGGGTGCCAAAGCGCTGCGGGCACGTCCTCCGTACGTCGCTTGCGCCGGCCATCGTCGCCGACGGCGCACGCGTCCTGGCCTACTACGCCTCCAGCGCCGCCGCCCTGATCCGACTGGCGTGATGATCGTCTCTTGGCCGGCCGGGGTGCGGAAGGCTCAGGGCCAGTGGACGCCCGGGTATGGCTTCGGGTTCTCGGCGGCCCAATGGTGCAGGTGACGTGCGAGGGCGGGGGCCAGCGACGACCCCCGAGGGTGCTGGCGTTTGCGAACGAAGAGGACCGCCACCGAAGGCTCGCCTGCGGCGTGCCGGTCCGTGGTGATCGTGGCGAAGTCCGCGAAGTTCTCCGTCACGACCACGCGCTGGTGCTCGACAGCCGTCTCGTAGACGGTGACGTCATCGCTGCCGGCAAGTCGCGTCTCGGCCACGCCGACGGCGTCATGGCCGAGCGCGTTCAACTCCGCCGCCGTGGCGGGCGGCAGCATCTCGTCTAGCAGCCACCTCAACGCGACAGCAGGCGCTCGCGCCGGTTGGCCTGGTGCCGGACCTCCTCGGCGGCTCGCTCATCGGCTTCGATCAGCGCATCGATCTCGCCGGGAAACGCCGCATAGAAGTCCACTGCCAGCAGCACCGACGCCACGGGGAGACCGACTTCGGCGGCAAGATTCTCGACGCGCTCCATCCCCTGCCCCGGCCCATGAGCGAGGTCTCGCGCCACCTCCCACACATCCGGGCCGTCCATCAACGCGGCGCGCCGACCCGCCGAGCCGGTCCGGTAGACGACTCCGGGGAACCTGCGGATCTTGAGCCCCTCATCGAGCAGGGCGGCCACCAGTTGCGTCACCGAGGTTCGAGCGGAGCGGCTCTCGGCGTCGAGACGGTCGAGCAGATCCTCGGGCAGGCGAAAGGAAGTCGGTCGTGGCACGGCAACACCTCGTAGTTCGCTCGCGCTACATCGTAGTGAATTGACTGCAACAACCGCACTACCCCGTCAAGAGGCAGCCTGCAGTTTGCGATGGATCCAGCCGACAGATTATGTGATGACCGCCCTACAGAATATGGATCGGACGGCCTGCAGAATGGCAAGCTCGCGAGTTGCGGTTCGCTACGAGCAGCGCTCGCCATGCGGTCTTGGCGGAGATGTCAAGCCCAATTCTGTATTGTCTCCCGTCACTTTACGGCTATTATTGACGGCGTGCTGTACGATCGGCTGGCCAGGGTTCCCGATCAGAGCTTCTTTCTCCTCGGCATGCGCGGGGTCGGCAAGAGCACGTGGATCCGCCAGGCCCTGCCCGGCGCGCAACGGTTCGACCTGCTTGACGAGGCGCTGTTCACCGACCTGCTCGCCGACCCGGCGCTGTTCGGCCGGCTGCTGGCGGGTGCCGGCGCCGGCGACTGGGTGGTGGTGGACGAGGTGCAACGCGCTCCCAGCCTGCTCAACGAGGTGCACCGCCAGATCTCCGAGCGGGGTGTGCGCTTCGCCCTGCTGGGCTCCAGCGCCCGCAAGCTCAAGACCGCCGGCACCAACCTGCTCGCCGGCCGGGCGCTGCGCAAGGCCATGCACCCCCTCACACCGGCCGAACTCGGCGACGACTTCAACCTCGACGAGGCGCTGCGCTTCGGCACCATCCCGCTCGTGTGGACCGCACCGGACCGGCGAGCGGTGCTCGAGAGCTACACGCAGCTGTACCTACGCGAAGAGATCCGAGCCGAAGCCGCCGTGCGCAACCTCGGGAGCTTCGTGCGGTTCCTGCCGGTGGCGGCGCTGATGCACACCCAGACCGTCAACGCGGCATCGCTCGCCCGCGACGCGGGGACCGCCCGCACCACCGTCAACGGCTACCTCGAGATTCTCACCGACACGCTGCTCACTACCCAACTGCCGGCCTTCGAGGCGCGGCTGCGGGTCCGGGAGCGGCGCCGCCCCAAGCTGTACTGGGCCGATCCGGGGCTTGTGCGAGCCGTCAAGCGCCAGCTCGGCCCTGTCGCCGCCGAGGAGCGCGGCCCCCTGCTGGAGGGATGGCTACTCGGCAACCTCCGCGCCCACAACGAGCACCAACACCTCTACGACGACATCGGCTACTGGGCCGCCGCGGAGTCGACCGCCGAGGTGGATTTCATCCTCACCCGCGACCGCCGACACCTGGCCATCGAGGTCAAGGCCGCCGAGCGCTACAACACCGCCATGGGTAAGGGGCTGCGCGCCATCGCCGAGTTGCCCGGGCTGGCCCGACGCATCCTCACCTACCGGGGCCGCCGCTCGTTCCGCACCGAGGACGGCATCGACGTCTGGACCCTCGACGACCTGCACCGAGCCCTGCGAGCCGACCAACTCTGGCCCTGAGCACGTGCGTGGCGGCGGCCGACTGGCCGCCGCCGACCGCGAGATCATCGCCTAGAACGGACCCCTCGAACGCGTCAACGTCAGGAGCTAGACCAGCCTCCAGTCAGTGGCGGACACCGCCAAACCCGTGTCCGCATCTGATGGGCCGTCGCTCCCGTCTGTCAGCAGTCGGCGAGGGCTTCGAGCGCGGCGGAGATTTCGTTTCGACGGTTTCGGACCGAGCCCAGGCGGTCGGTCAGGAACGACTTGCGGATCGGCTGGAGGTTGTCGAAGGAGGCGGCACAGGGCTCGGGCAGGCCGTCGTCGGCGTCTAGGGGCAGCTCGGTGGGGATGCCCCGAACAGTGCGGGTGACGGGGGCGACGAGGATCCTGGACAACACCGGGATGGCTTCGTTCCGGCTGACGACCAGCACCGGGCGTCGTTGGTCCTCGGACTCGGCCCACCAGATGTCCCCCTGGGCCGGTGTCACCACGGCTCCTCGGCGATCATGGCAGCGGTCATTTCGTCGCTCCAGGCGACTTCGCTGTCGGTCTGGGGCAGCCGGCGATACCCGTCGGCGATCGCCTCGCCGACCGAGCGCCGCCGCTGCTGGTCGACGAGTGCCCGCAAGGCGTCACGCACCGCGTGCGAGCGTGAGGTCACGACACCGCTTCGCACCAACTGATCGACCTGGGCAACGAGTTCGTCCTCGAGCCGGACCGCTATTTGCATCATGCGAATAGCATAGCGATTTGGTATGCGTGTTGAATGACAACTAGCACGAGGCCGTTCGGAGCGACGGCGAGCTACGCCCGATCAGGCGGTTCACACACCTGGTGTTAGCTTGCCGCGCACTTGGTGGCCACGATTGTTGGGGGGCCGCGCCTAGCTCCGTATTGATTTGACTCGAAGTCCAGATTGGGCGGCCAGCAGCGCATCCCCGAGTTGGGCCTGTGTCAGGCCATCGGCGAATGCCACGCACAGAGTTGTGGACGCAACAGGCGCCCACACATTCGGCCACCGAATCACAATGAAGAATGAGCGAGAGGTACCGCCGTGCAAGAAAGCGCCATGGTGCTCATTTCGCTGCAGAACAAGTTTCCCCCCGGGAGCTTGCTGGGCCTGAGCGACCAACTATCGGACGACCAGGTCCGCCAGGCTGCCTCAGTCGACTACCGAGATCCGGTGATTGCGCTCGTCCTTGGACTCCTCCTTGGACCCCTGGGCGTGGATCGGTTCTACAACGGTGACGTCGGGCTCGGGCTTGGCAAGCTGTTCACATTGGGTGGGCTCGGAATCTGGGCAATCGTCGACCTGTTCCTGATCATGAATGCCGTGCGCAGCAAGAATCTGGAGAAGTTCCACGCGGCTGTGGGGATGGCGTCGCCCAACCCCTGATGTCGAGCTAGCCGGCGCTCGGGTGGCGACGGGGGCGCGGTACGAGTTCCCCCCCGCCGTGAGGATCGGCAAGTAGTCGGACGAGTTCGGTGCGGGGTTCAGCAGTCGGCCATTGCTCGGAGGGCGTCGCTCATCTGGAGGCGTCCCAGTTCGTCGAGTCGTCCGAGGCGCAGCGCGAGAACCGATTTCGGCACCGCGGCGATGTTGTCGAACGACGCGACGCTGTCGTGGTCGATCCCCTCGCTGGGCCCGACCGGGATGGCTTCGCTGCGCGTGACCGCCGGCCGGATCCCGGTGAGCCCCCAACCCGCATCACTTGGAGCAGAACAATCTTCATACAGACGTTGGTATTCTGTCCTATAGCTACTATATTGTGATCACAAGTAATCAAGAGGGGGACCGCCCGACGGCGACACGGTCGGGTAGCCCGGAGAACTTGCGAGAGGGGGTGACGGACAGATGGGCTGTGAACCGACGCGAGACGATCCGATGTGCAGCGAACCGGCTGGTGGTGGTCGGAAGGCCGAGTGGGCGGCGCTCGGCGAGTGGTTGGGTTCGTCGCCTCCCTTGCTGCACAAGGTGGACCTGGATGTGGTGCGTGAGCGTTTGGTGTTCGTGGGGCGGGCGCGAGCGTCGTTGGCGGCTCTGGAGGCCGAGCTGGTGAGCGAGGTGGCGCGCCGGGAAGGCGACGCCGCCGCCGAGGAGATGCTGCGCCGCGACCAGAAGCGCTCCCGGTCCGGGGCGCGCAAGGCCGTGAAGACCGCGGCGCAACTGGAGTGGGCGCCGAATGTGGCTGAGAAGCTCGCCGAGGGGGCGATCACCCCGGAGGCCGCGGGGTTGATCCTCAACGCCGAGGGTCCGGTGGATCAGCGCCAGCTGCTCGCCGCCGCCGAAGAGGAGCCCGAGGACCGCTTCCGGCGCACGCTGAAGGAACACATCAACGAGCGCACCACCGAAGCGGAGTTGACCGAGCGCCGCGAGCGGCAACGGCAACGGCGGCGGGCGTCGATCAGCGAGCAGTCCGACGGCATGTTCCACCTGTTCGCCCAACTCGACCCCCTGGTCGGCGCGCAGGTGCGCGCCGCGCTGTTAGCGAAGTCAGACGAACTGTTCCGCAGCGAGGACCCCAAGCAGCGCTCGACTCCCCCGCAGCGCTTCGCCGACGCGCTGGGCCAGCTGATCTGCAACAGCGGCGGCGCCGGCCTGCCGGCGGGCGTGGAATTGATCGTGCTAGCCGACTACGACCTCGTCCACGAGCAAATCACCAACGCCCGCTTGACCGACGGCACCCGCCTCACCGAACAAGAGACGCTGGCTGTGGCCTGCGACGCCAAAATCCTGCCGGGCATCTTCAACAAACACACCGGCGATGTCCTGCTGGGCCGTTCGCAGCGCAAGGTCTCCAAGCGGCTCCGCAAACGCCTCGTCGTCCGCGACGGCGGCTGCATCGGCTGCGCCGCCCACGAAAAAATCTGCCAAGTCCACCACGTCGACCACTGGTGCGACGACGGCGAGACCACCTACGAGAACACCTGCCTGCTCTGCTGGCGCTGCCACCAAGTCAGAGTCCACCGCCACGGCGAAGAGATCAACCGCCACCCCAACGGCACCTTCACCCTCGCACCCCCCACCAGCGCCGAGCGACCTACGCGCCCACCACCACACCACGCACACACAACCCACCCCGGCGCCACCGAGCGGCCCTCGCGCCCGCTACCGCACAACAAGCATCGACGGGAGAGCCCGGCTGACTCGACGGTGCAGTCGTGCCTCTTACTCTGAGGCTCGCGGGGTGCCGGTCGTGGGCGGGGTACCGGTCGTGGGCGAGGTGCCGGTCGCGGGCGGAGCACCGGTGCTCCGGCGACGGCGGCGCCGCCACCAGATCAGGGCTATGACCGCGGCGAAGATGGGCAGGAACGGCACCAGCACCCCGAAGACGATCAGGCCGACGCTCACGATGGCGCGGAGGGCGCCGGCACCGTTGAGAACCGAGTCGAAGAACCCGGGCCACGAGCCTTCCTCGACCACGTCCACCCACACCGAGGCGTATCCCGAAACCTCCTCCAGCAAGGCGCCGCCGGCGTCCACCGGCACCGCCTCCGCCGTGAGACCGATCTCGAGTCCCCTAGTGGCCAACCGGCCCGCCAGGCGCCCCTCCACCACAAGCTCGGACAACGAGGCCACCAGCAGACCGCCGGGCTCGATCCGATCGAAGCTGCCCTCCAGCGCCGTGAAGGAGTCGACATCGATGCCCACGTTCTCCGGGCTGATCTCCACATCGGTCAGGGTCGACGCGCCCAGGTTCTGCACCTCCAGGCAGACGTAGACCATGGCGTCGGGCTCGACAGTGATGTGCTGGTTCCCGAGGCACTGATCGTCGGGGTTGTGGGAAACCGAGGCCATGACCAGGATCGCCGCCTCGGGCAGCACGTCGGGTGACTGGTAGATCGTCAGGGTGATCGTGGCCAGGTCCACTTGACCCTCCAGGGTTCGCAACTGGCCCCTCAGCGTCTCCAGGGTTGTCTCCCTGTCCAGCAACTCCCGCTCGAGCAGCGCCACGTCCTCGAGTTCGGCAGCCTCCTCGAGGAGCTTGCGCAAGCGGACCACGCTCGCCTCGGCAGTGGTGATACGGCTCTCGAGGTCGACGATGCGCTCGGTCACGTCGTCGGCGCTGATCGACTGATCGACCAGCTCTCCGACGCCGGCCAGGCGCTCCAGAGCAGACGCGAAGTCCGCAGGCCGCACCTTGAAGGTCATCTCGGCCACGGGCTCGGGCTCGGTCCGGGTCGTCTGGGCGAAGACGATGCCGCCGAGGTCCCGCACGATGTCCACCGCTTGCTGGCTGGCGGCGGCCACGTCGTCGACCTCCACGGTGATCGTGGCGCGATACACGATGTCGCGTCCGATGTCGGCCGGCGTGAGGGCCGTCGGAGCGCCGAGGGCGGCGGAGCGGGCGGGCGCGGACTCCCCATCAGAACTCGAACCGCCTACCGCCTGCGTTTCGGCCATCGTGTCGGCAGCCGCACGATCGTCGGCAGGCGCAGCGGCAGGCTCAGGCGCAGCCAGACGTACCTGCGCCGCCGCAGACTCCTCGTCGGAGCCGCCGCAGGCGGAGACCAGCACGACGAACGCGGCGAGCAGCGCCAGCACGAAGTAGTTCAGGGTACGACGGGTCGAGGGTTGATGGCTGTGTCCGGCACGCATGGAGGCCTCCTGGCTCAGTTTCCTACTTGGACGCCGACCGAGCCGGTCTGGTTCCCGGTCAATCCGTCGAACCTACCCCTGCCGAGACCCCTCGGGCCCGCATTGCCGGACCCCAAACGCCAGCCTCAGCGCGGAGCCAGGTTGACCGCGATCGTCATGTCAAGAGCCAACTGGGAGGCCTCGTGGTCGAACAGAACCTCCATGCAGCACGCTGACTCTTCAGACCATGGTCGTGCTATGGTCATACCTCCAGCGAGTGACGGAGGAGACCCATGTCGCAAGCGCCGGTTCCGCTGCCCGAGACCATGCCTGCGGGCGAGTTCAAGGCCAAGTGCCTGGCCATCATGGACCGCGTGGCCGAGACGGGCGAGCAGGTCATCATTACGAAGTACGGCCACCCGGTGGCGGCGCTCGTGCCCTGTCCCCCGGCGGTGGAGGTGCCCGAACTGTGGGGATCCTGCAGGGGCGAGATCACCGTCGCTGCCGATCTGACCGAGCCGACCGGCGGCGAGGCGGACTGGATCGGCGACTGGGAGGCCGAGTGGGACGAGTTTCTCCCCCAGCCTCCGGGGGTCGGTGACAGTGCGTCCGGGCCGGCCGCCTAGTGCTGCTGCTCGATACCCACGTGCTGCTGTGGGTCCTCAGCGGCGACGAGCGCGTCCACTCCAACGCCCGCGATCTCATCCAGGACGAACTCCGGCGCCGGCGCCTGTTCGTGTCGGCCGCCACGTACTGGGAACTGGCGCTACTGGTGCGACTCGGCCGCATCGACCTGGGTTGCGACCTGCGGGTCTGGCGGGCACGCCGCATCGACGCCGGCATCGGCGAGATCCCACTTGACTCCGAGACGCTCATCCTCGCCGAAGACCTACGACAGCAGGGCGCGCCGAGCGATCTCGCCGACCGGCTGATCATGGCCGGCACCCTGTCGCGGCGCGGGCGACTCGCCACCGCCGACCGCGAGATCCTCGCCTGGAACGGATCCCTCGACCGCATCGACGTCGCGAACTGAACCAGCCGCCCTGGCCGCTGCAGCTTCGTCGGCAGCCGCAGGCGATATCTGTGCCCGGTCGGGAGGTCTCCCCTGCTGTGGCGTTACCCCGCGGGCCGGAGCCGATGTAGGTTGCCCGTGAGCCAGGAGGTCTGCCGGTGTTCCGCTTGAAGTCTGTGGATCACGTCGTTCTGCGAGTGACGGGCATCGAGCGTTGTCTGGACTTCTACCAGGCAGTGCTCGGCTGCACCCTCGAGAAGGCCCATACCGAGATCGGCCTGCACCAACTCCGTGCAGGTGATTTCATCATCGACCTGGTGGATGTCAACGGGCCGATCGGGATCGGGGGAGGCCCTCCCCCGGGCCCCACGGCGCACAACCTCGACCACTTCTGCATCCGTATCGAGCCCTTCGACGAAGACGAACTCCGCCGACACTTCGCCGGCCACGGCATCGAGTCCGGAGCGGTGCACACCAACTGGGGCGGCGATGGACGCGGACCCTCGCTGTACGTCAAGGACCCGGAAGGGAACACCGTCGAGCTCAAAGGTCCTCCCACTCAGCCCTACGACCCCAACGTCGGCTTCATCCCCTGACCGAGACCCACTGGTCGACCACCGAGTCGGCCGATGGTCAGCGGGTGAAGTACAGCTGGAACTCCATGATGCCGTGGTCCTCGACCGAGATGACTGCGGCCGACCTCGGGGTGGGCACGCCGTAGTCGCTCAAGACCACCTCGCTCGATCCCACGACGACGATGACATCGCCCACGAGTTGGGCCCGCAGATCGAACCCTCGCCCCCTCACATCCCACTGACGTCGGTGAGCCACATCATGAGGACTTCCACGAAGTCGGGGGCGAATTCGGGTTTCAGTTCGGCGTACTCGTTGACGCTGCCGGTGGAGGCCTCTTGGAAGAGGTGGTTCGCCGCGGGGATTGTTGCGAGGGTGTGGCCGGGGATGTTCGACTCTGCGATGGCGTCGGACATGGCGGTCGCGTTGGCGGCGGCCGGCACCTGCGTGTCGAGTTCGCCGTAGAGGGCAAGGACCGGGACGCTGAGGGCGACGATGGCAGGCCTGGGGTCGTAGTCGAAGAATGACGCGAACCAGGCGCTCCGCAAGGACGCCGTCTCCTGGGCGACGATCACGTCCAAGTAGGCGTCCTCGTCGGGAATCGCGTTTCGCGTGTCTTCAGGGAGCGCCTCCATCTGTTGCCGCACCAGTTCCCGGATCGACGCTTCAACCTCGTCCCATCCCTGTCCGGTGGCGACAGCGCGGAAGACCTGTTGTTGGAATGCTCGGGCCTGTTCGATCTGCTCGGCTGTGGCGCCGGCCTCATCCAGGAGTTCGCGTTGCTGCGCCTGGAGAATTTCGTCGGCCGACACGGCGGGGGCCGCCAGCAAGACCACGAAGGCGACGCTGCCGGTTCGGTTGGCGACAAGCGGTGCGACGATGCCACCCTCGCTGTGACCGACCAGACCGATGCCGCCGGCGTCGATGTCGTCTCTGGTGAGGAGCAGATCGACCGCGGCCTCGACGTCGCCCGCACGGTCCTCGAGGGTCGCCAGCAAGCCGTCGCCGGTGGATCCGCCAACGCCCCGGTCGTCGAATCGCAGGGAGGCGACACCAACCCGGGCCAGATGGTCGGCGAGCGCGGCGAACATCGGGAAACCGAAGAAGTTGGAGTCCCGGTCCTGGTCGCCGCTGCCGCTGATCAGGACAACGGCGGGATGCGGTCCATCGCCCTCGGGGAAGGTCAGCTCCCCGGCCAGCACGATCTCGCCGTTGGAGAACACCACGACCTCCCGGCGATACATCGAGTCGACCCCGGCCGGAGCTCGCGGGTCGTCAGCGCGTTCCAGCCGGAATGTTGCCGGGAACCCGCCCTGGATGAATTCGCCTTCGATCACTCCGCCACGCACTTGCCCCTCCCATGTGGCCAACCCGAGCGGTGACTCCAGTTCAAAGTGCACGCGTCCCGACTCGAGCGACACGTTCGACAACCTCAAGCCGACCGCGCCCTGGATGTCGATCGTCGCTCGAAGGCCGTCATCGGAGGCCCTGAAGGTCACCGAGAAGGGCAGGTCTCCGAGTCCCGGCACCACGGTGACTCCCTCCCACCGCCCCCGCAGATCCTCAGCTTCCACGCCGGTCGCATCACCTGCGTCCGAAGGGACCAAGACGTCCGGTTCGGGCGGCGGGAGCGGTTCCGCCGGTGCTGTCGTGTCAGGCGTGGGGTCGACCATCTCGACGGGCTCAGGAGCCGGCGCTTCGGTTGCGGCAGAGCTAGCGACCGTCTCCTCGGCGAACTCCGGCGCGTCCGGTTCTGGAGACGGGAGCGGTTCAGCCGGTGGTGTCGTGGCGGACGTGGAATCAACGGTGGCTGCGGGCGTTGGTGCCGCAGCAGTCGTTGCCGCAGTCTCCGACGGCGAGGCGTCTTGGCCGCCGCACGCCGCGGCGGCAAGAAGCAGCACCGGAACGACCACGGAGGCAAGAATCCTGATACGTCTCATTCCAGCGATCAAACGAGCCAACTATCGAGCCACACTACGATGTGCCAATCGAGGAGAGGATAACAAGGGCGGGTGATTCGAGCAGGTCAGGAAGTAGCGCCCCGTGTGTGACATCCGGTAGTGGCCACACGGACCGGTAGTGGCCACACGGACGGAAGGGATACCTGGGCATGACTGACTCGCTTGGGATCGGCCACCTCGTCGAACTCTCCGGAACCGAAGCGATTCTGGGGTTCCTGACCCCGCTGTTCATCTTCGCGGCGTTCTTCCTGGCGCAGGTGCTCCTGCCCGCAAGGGGGGTTCCCGGCTACGCCATCGATCCGCAAACCGGTGAGCCCCACAACTACCGGCTGAACGGTCTGCTGGTGTTCGTGCTCGCGGTGATCGTGTGGGCTGTCGAGTTCGCCGGGATGCCGCGTGATTGGTTCTACCGGTCCTCGCTCTACGCCGTGGCCGGCGGAACCGCCTTGAGCGCGCTCATTGCGGTCTTCGCGGTGTTCAGCCAGCCGCGAGGCGACGCCAAGAATCCGTTCTCGGGGCTGTGGTCTGGGCGGACCCGGGAGCTGTCGCTCTTCAACAACCGCTTCGACATCAAGATGTACACCTATGTCGTCGGCGGGGCGATGTTCTCGCTGAACGCCCTGTCCGGCGCCGGCTACCACCACGAACGCTTCGGCGATGACGCCAATCCCGGCGTTTACCTGTACGCGGGACTGTTCACGTTCTACATACTGGACTACTTCATCTACGAGCGTGTCCAGCTCTACACCTACGACATGATGCACGAGCAAGTCGGCTTCAGGATGCTCTGGGGTGGCCTCTTGTTCTACGGGTGGCTGTTCATCCTCCCGCTGTGGGGCATGGCCGCCCACCCCGACCCCGGCTTCTCGACCGCATGGACGTATGTCTGGCTCATCGGAACAGCGGCGTTGTTCCTGCTCGGATGGGGCATCTCGCGTGGCACCAACATGCAGAAGTACACCTTCAAGCGCTGGCCCGACCGCAAGTTCCTGGGGTTCATCGAGCCCGAGTACATCCAAGCCGGTGACCGCAAGATCCTGGTCAGCGGTTTCTGGGGTGTCGCCCGCCATTTCAACTACATGGGCGAGTGGACCCTTGCCCTGGCAATCGGCCTGGTCTTCGGCCACTTCGGCAATCTCTGGGCGTGGACCTACACGATCTTCATCTTCGGGTTCTTCACCTGGCGCCAACTCGCCGACGACAAGCACTGTGCGGAGAAATACGGCGCCGAGAAGTGGGAGGAATATCAGGCACGGGTGAAGTACCGGATCTTTCCTGGCGTCTATTGAGAGGGCTCCCTGGCGCTGGAGGCTCACTCCCGTGGAGCAGCCTCCGAAGCACCCCACCTCGCTGTTAGGAGGAGCGCGTGGCGATCTTCGACAAGAACGCGGACACCCAGGACAAGGTGCAGTACCACCTGAGGGTTCGTCCCGGAGATGTCGCCGACTACGTGCTCCTCCCCGGCGACCCCGGCAGGGTGGAGTTGATCGCCGAGCATCTGGACGACCCGAGCGAGATCGCCTACCACCGCGAGTACCGGACGATTACCGGCTCGTATCAGGGGATTCCTGTCAGCGCCACGTCGACCGGGATCGGCTGCCCGTCGGCCGCGATCGCCGTCGAGGAGCTCTACAACGTCGGTGTCTCGCACTTCATCCGCGTGGGCAGCAGCGCCGCGTTCGTTCCCGGCATCGCCAAGGGCGACATCCTCATCAACACCGCTTCGATGCGCTGCGACGGTACGAGCGCGATGTACGTGGACGAGGGGTTCCCGGCGGTCGCCGATCACTTCCTCGTGCGCGCTCTCATCGACGCGTCAGCCGACCTCGGTCCGAGCCGGGGATTCGGCACGCACATCGGTATCAACGTGTCGAGCGACGGGTTCTACGCCGAGACACCCGAGTGGGTCGAACGGATGATCAAGCAAAAGATCATGAACGTGGAGATGGAATCCTCGGCGATCTTCACCATTGCGCACCTGCGCGGTGCGAAGGCCGCCATGGTCTGTGCATGTTCGTACAACTTCACCGCCTCGGAGGAGATTGACTACGAGGGCGTCAATGAGCCCCTCGTCGTCGGCTGGCACAACGCGATCGACGTGGCGCTCGAAGGCATACGGCAACACGAGGCGACGAAGAGAGCCGACTGAACGTCACAAGCCGGGCTGGAGATCTGACCGGGACGGCAACCGCATCCAACGCGTCAACGATGTGCCGGGGTACCACACCGGCCAGGCAACGTCTTGGGGCGGTCAGCAGTGGGGGCGTGTGGCCTCTGCGTGGAGGGTGTCGGCGATGCAGCCGGTCAGCTTCTCGGCGTAGGGCACGTGGAGGAACTCGTTGGGGCCGTGGGCGTTGGACTCCGGGCCAAGAACACCGGTGACGACGAACTGCGCCGCGGGGAACATGTCGCCGAGCAAGGCGATGAACGGGATGCTGCCGCCCTCGCCGAGGAGTTGCATCGGCTGGCCGAAGCGGGCGCGCGAGCTCTCCCGCAGGGCGCCGGCCAGCCAGGGCGCCAGGTCCGGCGCATCCCACCCGTCGGCGTGGTCGATGTCTGTCAGCCTCACTGAAGCACCCTCAGGCGGATCGACGTTGAGCCGCTCGGCCAGTTCGGACGCCACTTCGGCGGCACCGGCGGGTGGCGGCAGGCGCAGACTGAGTTTCAGCGCCGTGAACGGGCGAAGCACGTTGCCCGCCGATCGCGTCGCGGGGAGCCCGTCGGCTCCGATGACGCTCAAGGCGGGGCGCCACGTGAGGGCGAGGAGTCCCTCGGTCGGGTCGTCCTCCATCAACCGGAGGTCGCCAACCAGGCCGAAGTCCTCGCCGGTGTCGCCCAACAGTGCCGCTGTGGCCTGGGCTTCAGCGCGCCGGTGCGGCGGGATGTCGCCATGGGCCGTCTCGAGAAGCACCCGGCCGGTGGTCGAGTCCTCGATGCGGTCCAACAGGATGCGGGCCAGCCGGAACGACGACGGCACCAGCCCGCCGGCCAACCCGCTGTGCCGCCCCTCCTCGACCACGTCCACACGCAACGTCGCCGACACCAGCCCGCGCAGCGAGGTGGTGAGCCAGAGCGTGTCGTAGGTGGCACAACCCGAGTCCAGGCACACCAGCAGGCTCACATCGCCGAGGCGGTCACCCAGGGCCTCGAGATGGGGCATCAGGTCGGGGCTGCCGGACTCCTCGGACGCCTCGATCAACACCAGGCAGCGGCTGTGGCTGCCGCCTGCGGCCTGCACGGCCTCGATCGCCGTGAGGCTGGCGAACGCGGCGTAGCCGTCGTCGGCACCGCCCCGCCCGTAGAGACGCTCCCCTTCCCGCACCGGCTTCCACGGCCCCAGCCCCTCGCGCCACCCCGACATCGGTGGCTGCTTGTCGAGATGGCCGTAGAGCACCACCGTCGATCCGCCGGCACCATCAGTGACTGCGGCGCCGAACGGCTCGACCTCCACGACAATCAGCGGGGTGCGCCCCGGCAGCCGCTGCACCTCCACGCTCATCCCGGCGACGGACCGGGACTCGATCCACGCCGACACCAACCCCACGGCCCCCTCGATGTGGCCCGCCGACTCCCAATCAGCATCGAACGCCGGCGACAGCGCCGGCACAGCGATGTAGCTCTCGAGCTGAACGACGATCTCGTCTCGCCAGACCTCCGCCACAACCTCCGAAACAGCGTCCCTCTTCATACTCAAGGTCCTCCCTGCTGATCCGAGCCTGGCGGGGCGGTTGTCCCGTGTGGCCTGGACACGACCCGAAACGCCATCCAGCGCTACCTCGATCAGTGGCCGAGCAGCATCCGGAGCACGTCGGTGACGCGACGACTGCCCTCGATGTCGATCATCCCGAGTTGATGGACGAGCCGGTTGCGGTTCACCGACCGGACAAGCTCGCACTGGACGTAACTCAACTCGGCCAGTCCGGTCTCCGAGGTCGCCTCAACCTCGACGTGGAATGAGAGCCCCCGTTGCGAGGTCGTCAACGGAAGCACGATGACGAATGGGAACGCCGACCCGAACACGTCGGGCGGGCCGACGACCAGAGCGGGCCGGTGGTGTGCAGGTTCGCCGGGATACGGACCGCCGAAGTCGACCAGCCAGAGTTCGTCAACCGACGCCATCGCCAACCGCGGAGGACTCCGCTTCGGTCAGATAGTCCTCCCAGGCGCCGGGGTCTTCCCGCAGCGCGGCGAGTTCGCCGGCAGCCCGGCGGGCGAACTGCTCCCGGCGAAGCGCCTCAGCCGCAGCCCGGACGGTGTCGATCAGCGACATGTCCGCAGATCGACTCAATTCGAGCAGCCGCGCGTGCGTGCGCCTGTCCACCCTGATCGTCGTCGTCTGAGCCACACTGCGAGTCTACAAATTGTAGATGCGGTGTGCAATCCGAGCCCGTGCCGTCCACACGGCGAAGTGCTCCCTCTTGGTCGTCGAGTCCGCAGATCAGAAGGACGTGCGGATGGCCCAGAGGTCGGGGAACGCTGGGCGCATGATTGTGGTGCGAAGGTAGGCGGCCCCGTCAGAGCCGCCCGTGCCCTGCTTGGTGCCGATCGTGCGCTGCACCATCATCACGTGCCGGTACCGCCACTCCATGAAGCCCTCATCGAAGTCGGTCAGAAGTTCACAGATCTCCATGAGCGCCGGGGCGGACCGGTAGATCTCGACCAGCGTGGCCTGCACCTGTGCCGAAGGCTCGCAGGGAAGCGTTACATCGCGCTCTATGACCGAATCGGGGATTTCGAACCCGTTCCTGCCGAGAAACCGAACGAAGACGTCCCAGACGGTCGGCTCCCGCAACCGGCACTCCAGCCGTGCGCGAGCATCGGGATCGTGGTCGATGAGGTCGAGTTGGGAAGTGTCGCATTGACCTAGCAGGAGTTCGAGCTCGCGGAACTGGGCCGACTGGAAACCGCTGGCGCTGGCGAGGAACGGGCGGAACGAGGCGAACTCGAGCGGGGTCATGGTCTCGAGCACGTCGAGCTGACTGACGAGGGTCTTGAGGATCTTGAGCAGGCGCTTCAGCTGGTGGCTGCCCTTGTGCGGCGCGTCGCCGTTGAGATGGCCGCACAGCCCGTCGAGCTCGTGAAGGACCTGCTTGAACCACAGCTCATACACCTGGTGGATGACGATGAACAGCGTCTCGTCGTGTTCGGGCTCACCCGTGTCCGGGTCGATCGAGCGGCACTGCTGCAATGACAGCAACTCAGGAATCCGCAGGTACGACCGGTAGGTGGGATCGTCGCTCATCGGAGCCTCCTCATCGCACCGAGAGGGCGTCGGGCCTCGCCAACGGGTCGAGTTCGGGCAGAGGAGGGAGCTCGGCGACGAGCTCGGCCGCTCTGTCCATGTCAACGTCGCCAAGCGATGCCCGCCCGGCGGTCAGTTCGACGAGGATCTCAGCTTGGCGGGCGGCGCGTGCCGCGGCCTCGAGATAGGGCATCGTCGAGAACATCACCATGTTGTAGCGCGGGCTCAGGCGCTCGGGATGTCGGCGCTGGAGCTCCAATGCCAGCTCACGCCGGATCAGGTAGCCGGGGTCGACGACGCCGGCTCGCATCTCGACGTAGTTGTCGAGCGCCATATCGGCGATGGCGTCGGCGTTCGGCTTTCGCTCCGCCTCGCAGGCGGCGAAGGCCGCCGCGACGTCGTTGGGCTGATCACGGAGATGCCGGTCGAGGGCGCGCGCGGACTCCATGGCCAGGTTCATGCCCTGCCCGTGGAAGGGCACAATTGCGTGAGCCGCGTCACCGACGAGCACCGCCCTGTCGTGCACCGACCAGCCACTGCATCGCATCGTGGCAAGCCGGCCGGCGGGGTTCTCGAAGAACTGCTCGACGAGGTCGGGAACCATGAGCACCAGGTCGGGGAATTCCCGCTTGAAGAACAGGGACACCGCTTCGGGGTCCGACAGCGAAGCGAAGCCTCCGTCTCCCTCATTCGGCGCAAAGAGAGTGGCGGTGAAGTCACCTGCGGGGTTGGCGAGCGCGATCAGCATGAACTGCCCCCGCGGCCAGATGTGGAGCGCATGGGGATCGAGGCGGAACCCACCGCCGTCGGCCGGTGGAATCTGTAGCTCCTTGTACCCATGGTCGAGCCGGCTGACTTCCGCGCTGCCCTCGTTGGCGACCACGATCGCACCTCGGAGGTGCGAGCCGGCTCCATCGGCCGCGAAGACCGTGCCGAACGGCAGGGTGCGCTCAACGCCGTCGGGCGCGACGACAGCGAGCGTGCCCGCGTCAAGATCGATCGATCGAACGGAGTTCTCGAACTCGATTCTCACCCGGCCGGTGGCCTCGGCGGCGTCGAGCAGGATGGCATTGAGATCGCGCCTCGACACCGAGTGGATCACTTCACCGGAGCGAGTGCCGTAGGGCTGCAGGACGGGATCCGTCGAGTCCTCGGCATGGATCATTCGCCCCCTCATGGGAATCGTGATCGCATCGACCCGCTCGATCACACCGACTTCGACCAGAGGGACGATCCCGCGGGTGGCGAGGGCGAGGTTGATGGATCGGCCGGCCGGGATGTCGACCCGACGAATGTCGGGCCGGGCCTCGTAGGTGATCACCTCGCACCCTTGCCGGGCCAGATAGAGCGCCATCAGGGCGCCGGCCGGTCCGGCGCCGACCACGACGACCGGGCCTCGCTCGCCGAGCGCGCTCACCGGGCGACCTCGTCGAGCACACGATCCAGGATGCCGACGAACCGACAGATGTCGCCGAACGAGTTGTAGAGGGGCACCGGCGCCACGCGGATCACGTCGGGATACCGCCAGTCGCAGGCGACGCCGGCGTCGGTGAGTCCCTGATGCACGGCGCGGCCGGCGACGCCCGGCATCGGGATCCGCAGGGCGTACTGGCAGCCGCGCTCGGCCAACGCGGTGGGCGTGATGCTCTCGGTCCGGTCGCCGATCACCTCGGCGAGAAGGAAGTCGAGGTACTCGAGCTGTCGTTCCGACTTTGCCCGCAACGGCTCCATGCCTCCCGCCCGATCGAACACGTCGAGTGACGCCCGCAGGGCCGCCATGGCAAGGATGGGCGCGTTCGAGAGCTGCCACGACTCTGCGGTACCGATGGGGTCGAAGACGGTGCCCATCTCGAAGCGGATGTCGGGGCGCTGCCCCCACCAACCCAGGAACTTGGGGAGCGAACGATCGCCGACGTGGCGCTCGTGCACGAAGGCGCCACCCACCCCGCCCGGACCACCGTTGAGGTACTTGTAACTGCACCAGGCGGCGAAGTCGACGTTCCAGTCATGCAACGCCAACGGGACGTTGCCCACGGCGTGCGCGAGGTCGAAGCCGACCCGGGCGCCGACGTCGTGGGCTGCGGCGGTGATCTCCGCCAACGGGAGTACCTGGCCGGTGTAGTACTGGACGCCGGGAAGCATCACGAGCGCGAGCTCGGAGCCGTGCCCGGCGATGAGGGCGAGTAGGTCGTCGCTGCGGAGCGTCGCCTCGCCTGCTCGCGGGCGGGCGAGAACCAGCGACCCGGCCGGATCGTGGCCGCGCTGGCGAATCTGGCTCTCGACGGCGAAATGGTCGCTCGGGAATGCGCCCTCCTCGATGAGGATCTTGTGCCGAGCCGGGGTGGGGTCGTAGAAGCTCACCATCAGCAGGTGCAGGTTGACGGTGAGCGAGTTCATGGCGACGACCTCGTTCGAGCGCCCGCCGACCAGTCGTCCCAGCGAATCGGTCAACAGCTCGTGATACGGCTCCCACGCCGACTCGCCGGCGAAGTGCCCGGCAACGCCGAGCCGCGCCCACCGCTCCATCTCGGCGTTCACGTGGTCGGCGGCCGCTCGGGGTGCAGCCCCGAGCGAGTTGCCGGCGAGGTAGATCTGCAGCGAGCCGTCGCGGCCCACCGGCAGGTGGAACTCGTCGCGGAACGCAGCCAGCGGGTCGGCGGCGTCCAAGGCCATCGCCACCTCGGCGTCGGTGGTGAGCGCGATGTCTGTACCGGTCATGAGCGGGAGGGCGAGACGTTGGCCTCGTCCGGCACGCCGAACAAGGGGCGGAGATGGCGGGACAGCACGGGTACTACAGCTCGACCCACCCTTCGGGGGGCTCCTTGCCTGGATGGACCGCCCCGCACTGCCGGCAGGTGCGCAGTTTGTGGTCCCGGTAGAAGCTCTCGAACACCGGAGGCAGGTCGTCCACGATGCTGGTCAGGATCATCTCGGCGCGATGCACGAGTGACTGGCACTCGAAGCAGTACCACTCGAAAGCGTCGTGTGCCCCTGCGGGACGCTTCGGCTCGACGACGAGTCCGATGGATCCGGCCTGCGGGCGCTGCGGGGAATGGCGCACATGGGGTGGCAGGAGGAAGATCTCGCCCTCCCGGATCGGGACGTCGTAGTGGGCGCCGCGGTCGACGACCTTCAACACCATGTCGCCCTCCAGTTGGTAGAAGAACTCCTCGACGGGATCGTCGTGGAAGTCCGTGCGCCGGTTGGGTCCACCGACGACGGTGACCATGAGGTCGGCGTCCTCCCAGATCTGCCGGTTGCCGACCGGCGGTTTGAGGAGATCGCGGTGCTCGTCTATCCACCGCTGAAAGTTGAATGCTCTCAGCCGGGTTCCGTTCGTCATATCGACTCCTCTGTGGGGTCTCGGATCGAGGGGCGAGCGCGACCGGTCACACCCGGAGGCCGCTGCGTTCGAAGGCCTCACGTGTGGCTGCCTTCTCCCCGTCTGTCAACTCGAGAAGCGGCGCGCGGACGCGGCCTCCGACCTGTCCGAGCAGCTCTTGCCAGTACTTCTGGTGGGCATGAGGCTTCTCGGGGGGCCTGGTCCGCTTCAGCGCGTCCCGCACCGGGTTCAGGCTCTCGCTTATGCGGCGCGCCTCGGCGGCGTCCCCGGCGAGCGCCGCCCCGGTGTAGTCGTGCATTCGCCGGTCCCTCGCCGTTTGCAACAGGTAAGGCGGCGACGAGCACAGGTACAGCTTCCAGTTGAGTTCGAGAATGTTGTCGAGCCACTCATCCTCCGAGGCGGTGCTCACCTGGATGCGGTCGGAGGCGAGTTCGGTGAGTTCGGCATACATCGGACGTGGGACGCTGTACTTGATGGCCACCACGTTGTCCAAGTCGGCCAACCGGTTGCAGAGCCCCGGCGACATCAAGTACCCGCTGTCGGGGTGGCTCCATAGCGCGATGGCGATGTCGACCTTCTGTGAGATCGTCTTGTAGTACCGGTACACGGTCTCGTCGTGTTCGGAGACGAAGTGGAGCCTCGGAGCGTGGACGACGATGTAGTCCGCCCCGGCTTCCTGGGCATGCCGGGCGAGATCGATGACGACATCGAGGTTCTGGTCCGAGCAGGACATCATGGTCTGCGCCCCTCCCCCGACGGCCTCGACGGCGAGCTCCAGGCTCCGCTTCCGCTCGTCGAGGCTCATCGAGAAGAACTCCCCCTGCTTCCCCGAGATGAAGAGCCCTGCAATGCCCAGGTCCTCGGTCCAATGACGGACGTTCGCACGGAATCCGTCTTCGTCCAGCCGCAGATCGGCCGTGAACGGCATCAGAGCCGCGGCCCAGATCCCTTTCAGATGGGCCTGGGCATAGACCTTGGCATCACCTCTGGCGTACTCCATGTCGTGCCGAGAAGTCCGTGACTAGACGATCGAGATGCTGTGAGAAACGTTCTTGACGACCATGTAGTTGTGCAGGCCTTCGGTCCCGCCCTCCCGGCCGTAACCACTGGACTTGACGCCGCCGAACGGTGTCTCGGGCACGGACGCCTCGAGGGTGTTGATCGAGAGGTTCCCGGCCTCCACCCGTTCGACCATGCGATCGACGTAGTCCGCACGATTGGTGAATCCGTAGGCGGCGAGCCCGTAGGGCACCGAGTTGGCGCGTTCGATGGCCTCATCGAGCGAACCCACCCTGTTGATCAGGGCGAGGGGCCCGAAGGGTTCTTCCTGCATCACCCGGGCATCGTCGGGAACGTCCGCGAGCACGGTGGGCTGGAAGAAGTAGCCGGACGTTCCGATCCTGGAACCGCCCGTCGTGACCACGGCCCCCGTCTCTCGCGCGTCCGCCACGAACTCGGTCAGCGCTTCGAGCCGACGGACGTTGGCGAGCGGACCCATCTCGACGCCGGGATCCATGCCGTCGCCGACCACGGTGGCGGCTGCGCGTTCGGTGAAGGTGTCGAGGAACTCCTCGCAGATGCTGTCATGGACGAAGAATCGCGTTGGAGATGTGCAGACCTGCCCGGCATTGCGCATCTTCCGCACCGCTGAGCTGACAGCGGCGGCCCTCACGTCGGTGTCCTCGCAGACGATCACGGGCGCGTGGCCGCCGAGTTCCATCAGCACCGGTGTCATGTGGTCCGAGGCCAGCCCGGTGAGCCGTCGCCCCACCGCCGTCGAGCCGGTGAAGGCAACCAGCCGGATCACCTCGTGCGGGATCAGATACTCCGAAATCTCCGACGGGACGCCGAAGACCAGGTTCAGCACACCGGGCGGGAGGCCCGCGTCGTGGAAGGCCTGGGCGATATGCATGGCGCCCGCCGGTGTCTCCTCGGACGCCTTGAGGATGATGGAGCATCCCGCCGCCAGGGCGCCCGCCACCTTGCGAGCAGGCTGGCTCATCGGGAAGTTCCAGGGCGAGAACGCGGCCACCGCGCCGATGGGCTGCTGGTGGACGATGTGGTTGATGCCCGGCCCACTCGGGATGACGCGGCCGTAGGCGCGAACCACCTCACCGGCGTCCCATTCGAGGAATTCGCAGCCTCGAATGACTTCCGACTTGGCCTGCTCGTACGGCTTGCCGTGCTCGAGGGTGATGGCGTGCGCGATCTCCCCCTGGCGCCGGCGCATGATGGCCGCACCCCTACGCAGCATGTCGGCCCGATCCCTCGGCGCGGTCCGGCTCCAGACCTTGAACCCCTTTGCGGCCGCCTCGAGAGCATCGTCCAGAACTGCCCGGTCGGCGCACGAAAGCCGCCCGATGATCTGCTCGTTCGCCGGGTTGATCACGGGCAGATCATCCGCCGTCGTGCGCCAGGAACCACCCACGTAGAGCCCGATATCGGGGTAGTCGGTCATCGTCGTGGGTGGCCAGTCGCTGCGCGACGTCCCACAGTTCTGAACAGCATGGACATCCCTGCGGACGTTACAGTCACCTGAATAGATCAGGAGACCACCGCACCCGGCAGGACAGCCCCAGCGGTGGACCGACGACGCCGAGACCTTCTCTCGCGGCACAGACGCTTGATGGCGGTCGGGTTCGTGTTCCTTCCGTCTGAGATTCGATGAGGCTGTTCTCGAGTCATTCCCGGCCGGCTGCACTGGGGCCGCTGCCCGCCGAGCGCCTGCCTCGGACCAGCGGCAGGGTCGCCACCGACGCGCTCCCACCGCTGCCGGACCCGCAGCGAGAGGGAGGCGCCTGGTGCATCCGCGGTGTCATCGACCCGATCGTTCGAGTTTTCGCAGAGGCTCGGCACGCCGCCGTGGCACCGGGCCGGGCCGCTATGCCGTCGCCGCAGGCCGGCGCCGACAACGTCAAGGGGTACTGCTACTTCCTGGATGCCGATCTGGTTGGGGTGTGCGAACTGCCGGACCGGGCGTGGCTGAGCGACCGTCTCCCTGGGCACACGCACGCGATCTCGATACTGGTGGCTCACCGCCGACCGATCGGGGAGGGTGAGCCGGGACACGACTGGATCGCGGGCGCCGAGCAGGCGGTCGCCGACATGCGGGCCATGGAGATCGCCACCGTCGTTTCCCGCTACCTGGGCACGTTGGGCTACGCAGCCACGGCGCACAGTGTGGCCGGCGGCGATATCGACCATGCCGTCGCGGCAGTGAGCGCCGGCGTGCTGGAGGTTCGTCGCGACAGGCTCGGGAATCCGCTCGTGCGCGGTGGGTTCGGGCTCGCCACGATCACCACCGGACTCGCCCTCCCCGCCGATCAGCCGCTGGCGCCCGGGCACACCCTGGCTCGGGGCCGTCTGGCTGTGCGCCACGCGTTCGGCGTGGGCGGCACCCGCCCGGGCTGGCAGCGGCTCGCCGGCCAGCGCCGCCCCTGGCATCTCGGCAGGTACCCCATGGAGAAGGTCCGCCGGGTCGATGAGCCCACCACGCTGATCATCGAGGAAGAGGTCGAGCGGGCCGCGGCGCGTCACAACTTCTTCATGCGGGCCCGGGCCGGCGATCTCGGCGCGCGCCCCCAGCGCGAGGTCGGCAGGTTCATCGAGAAGGCGCCGCACGGACTGGCGTCTCGCATCATGCTTGAGCAGCTGGTACCTCTCCAGACCGGCGAGGTCGCCGCTCGCATCGCCGCCGGGACCGAGGATCCGGACCGCAACGCCGATGCGGTCAAGGCCCTCGGGCACTTCCTCGGCGCCGACATGACGGGCGTCTGCGATGCCCCGGCGTACGCCTGGTACTCGCACACCGCCGACGGAACCGTGATCGAACCCAAGCACCGCAACGCCATCATCTTCGTGCTGGATCAGGGCCACGAGACCATGGAGGGGGCGTCGGGCGACGACTGGATCAGCGGCGCCCAGTCGATGCGCGCCTATCTGCGGGCCTCGATGATCGCCTGCATCCTGGCTGCGCACCTCCGGTCGCTCGGCTGGGCGGCGCAGGCGCACACTGCCGTCTACGACGAGATCAACCACATCCCCCTGCTGCTTCGGGCCGGTATCGGTGAGCTCTCCCGCATCGGCGAACTCGTGCTCAACCCCTTCGTCGGTCCTCGGTTCAAGTCCGGTGTGGTTACCACCGACATGCCGCTCACCTCGGATCGGCCCATCGACTTCGGCCTGCAGGACTTCTGCAGCAAGTGCAACAAGTGCGCCCGGGAGTGCCCGGTCGGCGCCATCCGCTCCGGAGCCAAGGTCATGTTCAACGGCTACGAGATGTGGAAACCCGACGTCGATCGCTGCGCGAGGTACCGCATCACGAACATGCGCGGCTCGGCCTGCGGGCGCTGCATGAAGACGTGCCCGTACAACGTCGAGGGGGTGCTGTCGGAGCGCCCGTTCCAGTGGGCGGCGATGAAGTTGCCCTTCACTCGCGCCTGGATCGCCCGCCTCGACGACCGGCTGGGCCGCGGTGGGATCAACCCCGCCAAGAAGTGGTGGATCGACATCGAGATGGTCGACGGCACACCCGTGCCGCCCCCCAAGGGGGCGAACGCCCGGGGGCTGACCATTGGCCGCAAGCCGCGCGACGAGAACTCGTTCGCGCTGTTCCCACCGTCGATCGCGCCGCCGGGCGCCGATGGCATGAGCCCGTTCCCCCTTGACCGCAAGCAGGGCATCGAAGCATCCAGAAGCGCCGAATCCCCCGACGAGGCCCGGCGCCGCGTCCGAGATCTCACCTCGTAGCACCGCCGACACCGACCGGACAGTTAGCGGATCCGGTAGGTCACCTACGTCGCCGAACGAGGCGCGAGCGCCGGGTCCCGCTCCTCAGCCGCCCAGGTAGGCGGCGCGGACCGCCGGGTGGGACCGGACCTCCGCGGGCGATCCGGTGGCGATGACCGAGCCCTGGTCGAGGCAGTAGACGCGGTCACAGAGGCTGGTGATGAAGGCGAGGTCGTGGTCGATCACGACAACGCCGCAACCGAGGGCGTCGGCAATCCGGCGGATCTGGTCAACGATGATGACCGACTCCATCTCGGAGAATCCCGATGTGGGCTCGTCGAGGAGCAGGAACCGGGGCGTCTGTGCCGCGGCCCGGGCGAGTTCGACGCGCTTCGCGGCGCCGTAGTCGAGGGCACGGGCACGCACGTCGGCCACGTCGCCGAGGCCGCACAGTGCCAGCAGATCGGCGGCTAGCCGCTCGGCTCGCCGCGCCGAGCGGGTCGTGGCGAGGGCGGCCACCTCGACGTTCTCGCGCACGCTCAGCGCCGCGAAGAGTCGCAGGTTCTGGAATGTGCGGGCGAGACCCCGCCGCGCCAGTTGGTGCGGCGCCAGGCCGGCAATGTCGCCGCCGTCGAGGCTGAACCGTCCGTTCGTCGCGGCGACCACGCCGGTCACGACGTTGAGCATCGTTGTCTTGCCGGCGCCGTTCGGCCCGATGAGGCCCACCACGCGCCCGCTCTCGGCGAGGAAGTGGGCGTTCTCCAGGACTCTGAGGCCGCCGAACTCCACCGTGACGTTCGCTGCGGCCAGCCGGAGCGGAGCAGCGGGTACTGCAGACCGCTCGACGACCTCGGTCCCACCGGTTACCGTCGGGACCGTCGGGCCGGGCGCGCCGCGGCGCCGGCGCCCGAGCCGGCGCCCGAGCCAGTCGGCGAGTTCCCAGTCGTCGAGCAGACCCTTCGGGCGAAGGATCATGAAGCCGAGCATCGAGGCGCCGAGGGTCAGGTCGACCAGACCCGGACGCAGGATCACGCCGAACGGGCCGGGATCGATGTCGGGCCCTGACAGCACCCGGGCCACCTCGGTCAGGACGGTGATCACGACCGTGCCGAGCACCGCTCCCGTGACGCCATTGCGCCCGCCGACGACCAGCATCGTGACGGTGAGCAGCGTGTAGTCGATGAAGAATCTCTCGGGCGAGATGGTGCCGGTGAGCCAGACCCGCAGAGACGATCCGATGGCCACCAGCGCCACCGAAAGCAGCAGGGCGTTCATCTGGTGCGGCGCCGGATGGATCCCCGATGAGCGGGCCGCGACGTCGTCCTCTCGGGCGGCCCTGGCCAACCGCGCCGACCGCGAGCGCCGGTAGATGCCCGCGACACCCAGGGCCACGGCCAGCGCGCCATAGGCGTAGCCGCGCCCGACCATGGCGGTGCCGGGCCGGAAACTGAGGCCTGCCCTGTTCCCGCCGGTGAGGTCGGTCCAATTGATGGCAATCTCGTAGGTGGCGAACAGCAGGGACAGCGTGATGACCGTGGGAGCGATCGCACCTGAGGCGGCGCCCGAGCGCACCAGCCCGAGGCCCACGATCGAGGCAACGGCGACGCTCACGGCGACAGCCGCCGCGATGGCCGCAACCGGATGCACCGTCACATCGACGATCCCGAACGGAGCATCGGGGATGAACCGCACCTTCCGCTCGGCGTCGACGGCGAACAGCACGAACGTGTACCCCGCCACGGCTCCGAAGCCGACGTGGCCGAACGAGAGGATGCCGGTGTTGCCGATGAAGATCTGCATCCCCACGACGACCGTGGCGTTGATCAGCAGCGAGGTGAAGAGTCTCTCGCCGGCGGTGGGTCCATTGTTGACGTAGAGCAGCCCGAGTCCGGCGACCGCCGCGAACAGCAGGCCTCCCGCCCCCAGATCCGTCGCGAGCCGCCCGGCCGGCGTGCCGGCGAATCTCCTCCCGGCGCTGTGGCCGATCGCTGCGTCCGTCACACCCGCTCCGTGCTGCGGGCGCGCAGTATTCCCGTCGGTCGGAAGATGAACAAAACCGCGATCAGCACGAAGGTGATCCCGTTCACCATGCCGTCAAGGCTCTCGGGGAGGCGCGAGATCAACTGCACCTCGACGATCCCGAGCAGGATGCCGCCGATCACGGCGCCCTGCAGCCGGCCCAACCCCCCGATCAACGCCGCGAGTACGCCCTTCAGCATGGGGATGAGCCCCGCTGCGGGCGCGGCCCGTCCGGTCCTCATCAGGAAGAGCACTGCCGCCACGCCGGCAAGCAGCCCGGCCAGCGCGAACGCAGACCGGATCACGAGGTTGCTGCGGACGCCGAGCAGCCTGGCCGTGTCGAAGTTCTCCGACGCGGCGCGGATTGCCAATCCGTAGATCGTCTTGCGAAGGATCGCGAGCGTGGCAAGCAGGGTCACCACGGCGGTGGCGATCACGGCGATATCGACCACCTCGACGCGCACGCCGCCCAGCGCGACGGTTCGTGCGATCCAGTCGGGGCGATCGAAACTCCGCGAGCTGGCCGACACGTACATGACGAATCCCGCCTGCACCACGAAGTGCACGCCGAACGACATGAGCAGCATGGCGAAGTCGCTGGCGCCGCGGACCCAACGGAACGCCACCAGTTCGAGCGCCACCGACGTGGCGATCGAGGTCGCCACGATCACCGGGACGAGGACCCACCAGTCCATCCCAACCAGCGCCATCCCGTACGCCACATAGGCGCTCACGGTGATCAACTCGCCGTGCGCGAAGTTGATCATGCGCATGACCCCGAACGTGAGCCCGATCCCGAGGGCCAACAGCGCGTACTCACTGCCGAGGCCGAGGCCGTCGATCAGCTGCTGGGCGACCTCGATCATGAGGGACCGTCACCCACGAACGCCTCGAACAGATCCTCGCGGGCAGCCAGGACGCCGGCCTCCCCGCTGGCGACGATGTCGCCGCTGCGCATGATGTACGCCGTGGCAGCCATGGCGAGGAGGCGGCGTGCATCGTGTTCGACAACGAGCAGGGTCGTTCCCGCCGCGGCGAGTTCGGCGAGCAGATCGAAGACCTGGCTGCGGAGGCGGGGCGCCAGGCCGAGCGCCGGCTCGTCCATGAGGATCAACTCGGGTCCGCTCATCAGCGCTCGAGCGATGGCCAGTTGTTGAGCCTCACCGCCCGAGAGCAGACCGGCGGGCGCGGTGCGCCGGCGCCCCAGCACCTCGAAGCGGTCCATCAGTTCCGCGGCGCGCCGCCGGCGGACACTCGCGCGGGCGACGATGCCGGCGACCAGCAGGTTCTCCTCGACCGTGAGTCCGGTCAGGATCCGCCGGTGCTCGGGCACGAGGGCGATGCCGGCCCGGAGCAGCCGCTGCGCGGACCAGCCGGTCACGTCGGCACCCTTCCAGCGGATCGTCCCGCCGGCTACCGGGTGCAGCCCGATGATGGCGTTCAGCAGGCTGCTCTTGCCGGCGCCGTTCGGGCCGATGAGAGCAACGAGTTCACCATCGGGGACCGTTATCGAGGCGCCGTGGACCGCCCGGACACCCCCGTAGGCGACCTCGACCTGCTCGAGGGTTAGCACGAGGTCCGGGCGGTCCGATTGTGTGTGCGCTCGCTCAGTCGTAGACCGCGGCGAGGCTCGGCCCGCCGTTCACGACCTCGTGCACGTAGACGGGCGTGTTCGGCGTCGCTCCCCCGTTGTAGGTCAGCGTTCCCGTCAGGCCGTCGACGCCCGCCCCGGCGATGATGGCCTCGGCGACCGTGACCGGGTCGAGCGAACCGGTGCGGATGACGGCGTCGGCGACGACGAGGATGGCGTCGGCGGCCAGCGCCGAGTAGGAGTCGCTCTCGAGTGCGGCGCCCTTGGCGACCTCGTAGCTGCTCAGGAAGCGGAGCATGCGACCGTCGGGTTCGGGGAACGTGTGGGAGGTGTGGAAGAAGCCCTCGACGCCGTCGGTGAAGTAGCCGCCGGTGGCCGAGAAGGCATCGGCGATGAGCATCTCGGCGTCGACGCCGGCCTCGTCGAGCTGGGCGGCGAGAATCGCGGCCTGGAAGGCCAGCAGCGCCGAGTACACGACGTCGGGCTGCGGGTCCAGCGCGGCGATCTCGTTGACCTGCGCGGAGAAGTCGGTCGTCCCCGCCGGCACGAACGGGTAGTCGCCGAGCACCTGCCCGCCCAGCGACTCGAACGTATCGGTGAAGACCTCCACGACGTAGCCGAAGTACGGCCCCGGAACACTGAACGTGACGGCCGTCGTCCAGCCCTGGTTCATCGCGAACTGCGCCGCGGCCTCCGCTTGGGCCGTGTCCGTGAACGAGGCCAGCAGCGACAGCTGCGCGGGATCCGCCAGCAGCGGCTCGGTCGAGGACACGGAGATGAGTGGCACCTTGCCGGCCGTGACCTGCAGGATCGCCTGGTTCACGTCGAAGAACGCCGGGCCCAGGATGGCTGTGACGTCAGCGTCGAGCAGTTCCTGCGCCACGCGGCCCGCGGTCTCCGGATCACCCTCGATGTCGCGGATCACCATCTCGACGGCATGACCGTCCACACCGCCCCAGCAGTTCACGAGTTCGGCGAAGTACTCCGCGGCAGCCGACGCCGGGATGTCCACGAACCCACCGAGCTCGGAGAAGTCGGCGGCGTATCCGATCCTGAGCGGCTCCCCCTGCGGAGCCGGGGCACAGTCAGCGAGGTCTGCGGCCAGGATGGCGTCGACATCGAGGTCCATCGGAGCCGGCGGGCCAGCGGCAGGTTCCGCAGGTGGCGGGGCGGGCTCGGCCGGCGCGGCCGGAGCGGGTTCCGCAGGCGGCGGAGCTTGTTCGGCGGGCGGCGGTGCAGCAGGTTCGGCGGGCGGCGGTGCGGCCGGTTCGGCGGGCGGCGGGGGTGCCGCTGTGGTGCCGGTCGACGAGGTGTCGTCGCCTCCGCACGCTGCCGCCAGCAGCACCGTCGCCAGCAGGACCGCCAGCACACGGTTGATTGTCTTCCTGGTTGTCATAGCTCCCCCCTTGTGGGTTTCACGGGCTGTCGGTGGACAGAAAGTCGGCAACGAGTCGGTTGAACCGATCCGGGTTCTCGATGAACATGAAGTGATTGCCTCCCTCATCGGGCGCGAACGACTCGAACGCGGCGCCGGGGGTTTGCTCGGCGGCCCAGCGCGTCGCCGAGGCGGGCACGAACGACGCCTCGCCGGCGATGTAGAGGGCGGGGCGGTTGATCCGTGGAAGCACGTCGCGCCAGTCCGCCAGGATGTCCGAGAAGAACTCCCTGGCCGAGAGCGGCCCTGGCATGCGTGCGTTCTCCGCCAGCAACCAGGCCATGTCCTCGGTGGAGATGTTCGGCGTCACCATCCCCGCGAGCAGGCCCGGCACGACCTGGCCCGCCGCGCCGGACGAAAGGCCGTTGAAGATCCCGAAGAAGGCCTCGGCGCTCAGGATCGCCCCGTAGTCAGCGACCTCCTGTTCACCGAACGCGGGATTGGCGATGGGATGGGTCATCATGTCGACGAACACGACCCTGTCGATCCCGTCGCCTGCGAACAGGTCGAAGTACGACCACAGCACGCAACACCCCATCGAATGACCGAGCACGTGCGCGGGCGATCCTGCCACCTCGTCGATCACGGTGCGGAGGTCCATCGCGTAGCGGGACATGCGGTAGCCGTGGTCCGGTCGCTCCGATTCACCGTGGCCCCGCAGGTCGAACGTGATGACCCGGAAGCGGTCGCTGAGGCCGGCGACCTGCCGCTCGAACAGCGCCGCGGTCTGGTTCCAGCCGTGCACCAGCACGAGCGGGGCACCCGAACCCGCGACGTCGTAGTGCAACTCGACACCGTCGTTCGTGATCACCTTCGCCATAGCCCGACTCCTCGAAATCACCGAGTCCCTGGTGCCGACGACGCGACTGCCACCCCGCCGGTAGCACCGGGCACGGTCCGTGCTCGCGGTCCATCTGACTCCGCCGGGTTCGAAGGGGCTATCCCGCCGGCGACGGGTCGTGTCCGCGAACCGACCTCTCTTGTCCGTTTTGCGCAAGAAGCACTGGACAGACCGAGCGCGCGGGCCATAGCGTCCGGACATGCGGGTCGCCGCAACCTTCCAGCGGTACAGAAGCATCGACGACCAGGCCGAACAACTGACCGGCTTCGATCAGTCCTACCAGCAACTCGATTGCGGCTCGTACAACGGCGCGTTCCTGGCCTGCGACGGCGACGAGGTGGGATTCTTCGTCGAGCGTACGAACCGTCGACTCGGCCAGCAGGGCGCCGGACCGGACGGCGTCGTCAGCGCTGTCGTGCTGCTCAGCGCGCCCGGCCCCACGCTCTCGAATGGGACCACCTTCACCATGGACGACGTGCTGCTCGTCGGGCCCGGCGGCGCCTACGAGGCGGTCGTCGGCAGCGGCGCCGAGCCGGCCGTTCTCAGCGTCACGCTCGAGTCGGCGGCGGCCCTGCCACTGCGGCGCCTCTCGAACCAGCAGACCGGGCGGGTACGCCGAGTCGCCGATCCCGAACTCAGCCGGAGGTTCCGAGCGGTGGCGGCCGGCGTCCTTCGGTCCTGGGACGCGTCGGAGCAGAGCATCTCCGTTCCGCGATCGGTGGTCCAGGCGCTGATGCTCGAGCTACTCACGGCGCCGAGCGCGGCCGAAGGGTCGTCACACGGTTCGATCCGGCTGTATCGGGCCGCGCGCGACGTCATGCTCGATGCTCTCCCGGGGCCGCTGTCGATGCCTGAGGTCGCCGCTCGGGTGGGAACGTCCCGCCGGACCCTCGAGCAGGCCTTCGACAATTGCGCCGCGGTGAGCCCCGCGCGGTTCCTGAAGCTGTTGCGACTCAACAACGCTCGCCGGCTGATCGAGGGCGGTCGGCACTCGGTTAGCCACGCCGCGACCAGCAGCGGTCTGTACCATCTCGGCCGATTCTCGAGTGACTATCACGAGTTGTTCGGCGAGTTACCCTCCCGGACCGCGCTGCGCGCCAAGGTACTCATCGCCGAACCTGCGCTTGCCGGCATCTGAAAGGCACACTCGGATCCGGCGCCGTCCCACAGCGCCCCGACCGGCGCCGGCTTCTCAGGTGACCGTGGCTCGGGGCGTGGGCTCGGGAACGGTCCAGCCCTGCGGCATGGCGGAGAAGTCGAAGAACGGCGCAACGTCGCCGCCCGCCACCGCGTCAGCGATCTGCGCGTAGAACCCCTGCCCGGTCTCGGCGGCGAACGTGATCGGCACCTCGTCGCCGGCGCCGTTTTCGGGACGCTGCACGTACTCCGGGAACGGCACCTCGGCCGCGTCGCCTGCCTCGTAGCCCCGGGCGAAGAGTTGCTCGAGCATGCCGAACCCGTCGTGGCGCACCAGCTTCGGGCCGCGCAGCGATCCTCCCAACTGCGCGACGTGCTCTGTGAAATCGTCCAGGTCTCGGGTCTCGAACGCAACGTGCTGGCAGGCGTGGTCACCGTGACGCTCGACGAACTTCGTCACCTGCGATTGACCCGCCCGGTCGATGCCCTCGATCAGTGCGACCCCGAAGTCGCCGTAGTCGATGCACCAGAGCTTCATGCTCGAGTCAGGATCGTCCGGGCGCACGTCGTCGATCCGGTTGATGAGCGTTCCGCCCTCCACCTCGATGTGAAACCAGGCCCAGCGCTCGATCGATCCCTTCTCGCAGGCGTACGTGACGTGGTCGACCTTCTTGAGGTGTGACATGGCGCTCGCTCCTCGTGATCCGGTTCTCGTCTCGGGTACCGAACAAAGACAAGCAGAGTGACGATGATATTGCTCAGTAGATGAGCGATCCGTCTATTGATTCGTCGAATTACGATCAGAATGACGCTGAACAGGAGGAGAGCTATGCCCAACGAAAGCAGTGTGCCCATCCCGCTGGACGACACCGATCGCCGGATCATCGGTGTGCTGCGCCGCCATCCCCGTCAGGGTGTCTCCGAGATGGCCCGGCTCACGGGGCTCGCTCGCGGCACGGTGCACGACCGCATCCGGCGTTTGGAGGCGCGCAAGGTGATCACGGGGTACGGCCCCGACATCGAGCCTCGCTCAGCCGGGCTGGGGGTGTGCGCCTTCACGACCCTCACCATCGCCCAGGGCGCGCACGACGCCGCCGTGCGCAAGCTCGCCGAGGTCGACGAGGTTCTCGAGATCCACACGGTCACCGGGCGCGGCGACCTCCTTGTGAGGATCGTTGCGGCCACCAACGACAATCTCCACGACACCCTCCAGCGGATCGCCGCCATCGACGAGGTGCGCCGTACCGAAACGCTGCTGGCCCTGCACACGGCTCTGGTGCGCAACGTCGCCGACCTCGTCGCCGCGGGCACCCGACACTGACCGCAGCGGATCGCGGACGTGGCGGGGCGGGGGGGTTACGGGGAGGAGGCGAATGCCGCTCGGCGGGCGTCGCTGGGGGTGGTGCCGTAAGCCGCGACGAAGCCAGGAAGTGTTTGGTACTGCTGGACAGGGGGACCCTCAATATCGCCTACGCGATATGTGTCATTGGACATAGTTTTCTAGTTTCTATGTTCGTATCTCACAGCATGTATCTCCTACTGTAAGGTACTTACCTCTCGTGAATCATCCCTCGGAGGTGACGCCGTGTTGAGATTCGTCGAGGAACTGCTCCTGCTCATGCTCCGCGACGAGGGCGGGACGTTCGTACGGGCGCCAGCCCGGTCGTTGCGTCATGCCATCGCCGGCGCTGTCCTCATGGACCTGGCGATGGAGGACCGCATCGACACCGACCTGGAGAGACTGTTTCTAATCGATGACGCGCCCATCGAAAACAGCCTGCTCGACCCGACGCTGGCCGAGATCGCGGCAGCGGAGCAACGGGACACGCAGTTCTGGGTGGAGCACACCGCGGCAAGTGCCGACGCGATTCGTGGCGAAGCTCTCTCGAGCCTCGCCGACCGCGGCATCCTGAGGCGCGAGACCCGTCACTTCCTGTGGGTGTTCCGGACCGAGCGTTACGCCGACGTGGAGGGAAACGCTCGCATCGAGGTGAAGCGACGCATCAGACGGGTGCTACTCAGTGACGACATCCCCGAACCGCGTGACGTGATGCTCATCTGCCTGGCTCACGCGTGCGGCATCCTCGAGGCGTTGCTGTCGAGGAAGGAACTGAGTCGGGCGGTGCCCCGGATCGGGCAACTCCGCCAAATGGACCTGATCGGTCAGGCCATGTCCCGGACTATCGACAACGTCGAGTCCGCCGTCACCTCCTCGCTGGCGCGGCCCGGATCCTAGGAACGCCCGCCGGCTACGGGGAGACCGCGAACGCCGCTCGGCGGGCGTCGCTGGGGGTGGTGCCGTAGGCCTCGGCGAAGCAGCGCGAGAAGTGGGCGGGGGTCTTGAAGCCGTGGCTGAAGGCGATCTCGGTGATGGTCTTGGCGCGGTGCTGCCCGGAGACGAGGTCGTCGCGGCAGCGGGCCAGGCGCCGGCGCATGAGGTAGGTGGTGACTGTCGTGTTGTGATCCCGGAAGAGCTGGTGCAGGTAGCGCAGCGAGACGCCGATGGAGGAGGCGATGCGGGCCGGATCCAGGTCGGGGTCGTCGGCGTAGGCGTTGATGTAGGTACAGGCCCGCAGGAAGTGTTTGGTGCTACTGGTACCCCGGGCCATGTCGTCGCCGAAGTGGTACGCCAGGGCGACCCCGACCAGATCGAGTGCGCTCGTGGCGAGTTGGCGGGAGACGGCATTCTCCTCGCCGAAGGCGAACGGTTCGAGCGAGCGCAGGAAGGATGAGACCGGGGCGGTCACCTTGCCGCTGCTGCGCATGCGCACCGCGGTCAGAGGTTCGGGGAACGGGCAGCGCTCCAGCAGGAACTGGCGATCGAACTGCAGGACCAGCATGTCGAACTCGCCGGGCATGACGAGGTTGTAGGGCCGGGTGGCGTCGTAGAGGGCGAAGTCGCCCGCCTCGAGGACGGCCTCCCTGTCGTCCTGCATCACCACCCCCACGCCGCTGAGCTGCAGCGACACGAGCACCTCGTCGCGGGGCTCGGTGCGGATCAGCGACGGGGAGCGGTGGACCGTGTGGGGCTGCGCGTGCACGCGGCTGAGCACCAGAGCGCCCAGGTCGGTGCTGAAGATCTCAGCCTGGAAGGGCTGCTCGGACGGCAGAGTCTCGGCCTCGAGGCGCACGAACGCCGAGCAGATGACCTCGTGCCAGAAGTCGAAACGATCCCCGCCGGCAACCGTCTCGGTATTCGCCGATTTGACCACGGCCTCGTCCTCCAGCCTGCGCCGGGCGGGGACACTCCCCCAGCGCAGGAGAGTGTGCACTCTGAGACAAGAGATTACACGCTGGGGGGATTGCAGCCTCCGCGGGCCCCTCCGTAGCTTCATCGACATGGTGGAGAGAGCCGCGGCGCCTCACTGCAGCGCACCGTACCCCCCGCGCCCGATGCGACCTGCGGAAATAGGGCGAGGCGGCCCTCCTCCACCTGTCGATCCACGTTGCTGAAGGAGTCGATATGTCAGTAGCCGCCCCGTTCGTCGCCGCCGCCGTGCAGGCGGAGCCGTGCTGGCTCGACGTGGACGCCGGCGTCGAGGCGGCCGCCGGTTTGATCGCAGAGGCGGCAGCCAACGACGCCCGGCTCGTGGCGTTCCCCGAGACGTGGATTCCGGGCTACCCGCACTTCCTGTGGCTGGGGCCGCAGGCCTGGGGCATGCAGTTCGTGCAGCGGTATCACGAGAACTCCATCACCGTCGGCGACGAGGCGTTCCACCGGCTGGCCCGGGCCGCCGCCGACAACAACATCGCCGTCGTGTTCGGCGCCAGCGAGAAGGACCGGGGGTCGCTGTACATGGCGCAGTTCGCCTTCGGCGCCGACGGTGAGGTTCTGTTCTGTCGCCGCAAGCTGAAGCCCACCCACGTGGAGCGTGCCCTGTTCGGCCAGGGCGACGGCAGCCACCTGCACGTGCAGGACGTGGAGGGCATCGGACGGCTCGGGGCGTTGAACTGCTGGGAGCACCTCCAGCCGCTCACCAAGTTCGCCATGTACAGCCAGGGCGAGGAAGTGCACGTGGCGAGCTGGCCCTCGTTCTGCCTCTACCGCGGGCTGGCCAACGCCCTCGACACCGACGTCAACATGAACGCCACACAGATCTACGCGGTGGAGGGTTCGTGCTTCACGATCGCGGCGACCACCGTGACCGGTGAGGCCGGGCTGGAACTGTTCTGCCAGAGCGACGAGCAGCGAGCCCTCCTCGGCGGTGTCGGCGGCGGCGGTAGCAGCCGCATCTACGCCCCCGACGGGCGGATCATCTCGAACCTGCTGGACGAGCACACCGAGGGACTCGTCTACGCCGAGATCGACCTGTCGCTGATCCCCCTGTCGAAGGTCGCCCAGGACCCCAGCGGTCACTACTCGCGTCCCGACGTAACCCGCCTTGTCTTTGATCCCCGCCCGCAACCCGCCGTGGAGATCGTCGGCGCCGAGGCGGTCGCACCCCGCGACGGCGACCGGGAGCTCGAGGAACTTCCACAGCCCGCAATGGCCTGAGAGGCCCGCACCCGTATCCGAAAGGGAGGACATCATGAAGAAGCACACACTCCGGCGACCCCGGCTGCTCCCGGCGGTGGTCGCCGCCTTCGCCCTGGTGGTGGTCGCTTGCGCCGCCGACGACGAGGGGGCCGCGGAGCCGCCGGCCCCCGCCCCGGCGCCCGCCGCCCCGGCCGAGGCAGCACCGGAGCCGCCAACGCCTACGACTGCGGAGTCCGAGGCCGCCGCTGAGCCCGCTCCCGCCCCGGCGCCCCCCGCAGAACCGGAGTCCGCTCCAGAACCTCCGCCGCCCCCCGCAGAACCGGCGGCACCCGTCGAGGCCACCGGCGAGCCGATCCGCGTCGGCAACATCAGCTCGTTGACCGGCGGGGCGCTGTTCCCCGAGGCTTCAGAGGCGGCCAAGGCGGTCTTCGACCGGGTGAACGCCGCCGGCGGGATCGGGGGGCGCCCGATCGAGTTGCTCATCGAGGACGACGGCGGCTCACCCGAGGGAGCCGCCACGGCGGCCCGCCGGCTCGTGGAGCAGGACGACGTGGTGGCCATGGTCGGCTCGGCCAGCACGCTGGAGTGCGTTGTCAATGCCGGTCTCTACGCCGAGGCCGGCGTGTACTCCATCCAGGGCACAGGCGTGGACCCGCTGTGCTTCCTGTCGCCGAACATCTCACCGGTCAACACCGGCCCCTACGCGGGTATCACGGTGTCGCTCTTCTACGCCTCCGAGACGCTCGGCTTCAAGAACGTCTGCAATGTGAACCTCTTCGTGGTACCCGACCTGGCACCGGCCTTCGACGCCGCCGTCGCCCGCTGGGAGGCTCTGACGGGCAAGTCCCTGACCTTCCGGATCGCCGCCGCCACCCTGCAAGACGACCCGACCCCGCTGATGCTGCAGGCCCGGGATGCGGGCTGCGGTGCGGTCGTGATCGACGGCGTGGAGCCGCACGCGCTGGCCGTGGGCCGGGCCATCGAGGCGCAGGGACTGCAGGACATCACCTGGATCGGCCTCACCTCGTACTACACCGACGCCATCGCCGGCCAACTCGGCAGCGCCGGCAACGGCCTGCAGGCCAACTCCGAGTTCGAGCCGTACGGCTCGACGTCCCCTGCGCTGGACGACTGGCGCCAACTCATGATCGACAACGACGTCGAGCTCACATCGTTCGCCCAGGGCGGATACCTGGCGGCCACGATCTTCACCGAGGTGCTGGAGGGAATCGACGGTGAGATCACCCGTGACTCGGTGGCCGCCGCGCTGGTGGCCCTCGACCGCTATGACACGCCGCTGCTCGGAACCCCATACTCGTTCGGTGACGCACCGATCCACGCGCCGAACCAGGCCAGCAAGTTCGTGGTGCTCCAGGACGGCGCCTGGGTGACCGCTCTCGACGAATGGGTCGTGCTACCGAACTGACCGCTACGGGCGGCGACGCGACGGCCGGTAGGACCGCCCGGGCTTGCTCACGCTGACCGTCGCCGCCACCGCAGCCGCCGGTGCCTACGCCATGCTGGGCGTCAGCATCGTCGTGCTGCACCGGATGGCCGGGGTCGTCAACTTCAGCTGTGCCGTGGTCGGGGCGTTCGGCGCCTACACCACCGCCGTCGCCTTCGATCACGGCTGGCCCATCGGCGCGGCCATGGCTGCGGGCGTCGCCCTGGCCGGTGCCCTGGCGACGCTCACCGGCCTGATCTTCGCCCGCTTCTTCGCCGAGGCCGCCGCCGCGGCCCGGACCGCGGCGATGATCGCCGCCACCGTCGGATTCTTCGCCGTGGGGTTCCGGATCTTCGGTGACGCTCCGCGGAGCGTGCCGGTGCTGTTCCCGGGCGTCTCCTGGTCGGCGGGCAACGTGGTCGTCACGCTCAGCAGCCTCATCGTGGTCGGCGCCGCAATCCTGACGGTGCTGGCGATGACCTGGGTCCTGAGAGGCACACGGCTGGGGTCGCAGGTACGGGCCATGTCCGAGCGACCGGTCACCGCCGAGTTGCTGGGCGTGCCGATCTATGCCCGCACGGCAATGGTATGGGGCTTCACCGGCGTCGTCTCCGCGTTCGGGATGATCGTCGTGGCGTCGAACCTGCCGGGCGGCTTCTCGAGCCTCGGGTTCCTGATCTTCCCGGCCATGGCGGCGGCATTGATCGGCGCGTTCCGGAGCCTCGGTCTGGCGTTCGCCGGCGGCATCGCCGTGGCCGTCATCGAGTCGCTGTCCTCCTACCGGAGCTCGTGGGCGGAGTACCGGGGCGCCGTGCCGTTCCTGATCGCCCTGGTGGTCCTGCTGTGGACCCAGCGCAAGCAGGTCTGGGATGCGGCGCGCTGAGATCTCCGGCGCCGCGGCCTATGTCGTCGGGGTGCTGCTGATCGCCCGCTTTGCCGACGAGTTCTGGCTGTTCCTGCTGACCAGCGCACTTATTACCGCTCTGGTGGCGGTCAGCGTGGGCGTCATCTTCGACAACGCCGGGCTGTTGTCGCTGTGCCAGATGACCTTCGCCGGAATCGGCGCCTGGACCGTGGGTTGGCTCAGTCACCACACCGACCTGCCCTTCCTGGCGCAGTTGCCGCTCGCCGCACTGCTGGCCCTAGTGGTCGGCGTCTTGGTGGGCATCCCGGCGCTGCGCCTGCGGGGCCTGAATCTGGCGGTCTTCACGCTGGTGTTCAGCGCCGCGGTGTCGCGTGTGATCTTCGCCGACGGCTTCCCCGGATTGATCGAGGGCAACCGCGTGCTGCCTCCCCGTTTCGCCGAAGGGGAGGCCGGGTTCTTCCTCCTGGTGGCGGTCGTGCTGGGGCTCGTGGCGGTCGTCGTGGCGGCGTTGCGGCGGGCGCGGCTGGGGCGGTGGTGGTTCTCGGTGCGGCGCAGCGAGCGGGCCGTGGCTGCTCTGGGTCGCAGCGTGGTGCGGACCAAGCTGTCGGCGTTCGCCGTCAGCGCGGCCGTCGCCGGACTGGCGGGCGGGTTGCTGGTGGCGCTCAACGGCGTCGTGAGCGGGGCCAGCTTCGAGCCCCTCGAATCGATGACGATCCTGACCTCGGCGCTGATGTTCGGCGCCGGACACTTCGAAGGCGCCCTCCTGGCCGGGCTGTTCGGGCGGCTGATTCCCAACTTCCTGAGCGACCTGGGTCTCCCGCAGGACATCGCCCCGATGATCTTCGCCGCCGGCGGCCTCGTGGCCCTGAGCCAGGGTGAAGGCGGGCTCTCGGCGGCGCTGCGAGCAGGACTTCGACGCCTGCGCCCCCCCGCTGCAGCACCCGAACAGGTCCGTGCCATGGCCGGGGCGGCCGCTGGTTCAGCCGGCGGGCCCCGGCAGGCGGGCAGCGGCCCCGCCGAGAAGTACCAACACGCAGCACCGGACACGGACCCGCCCGGGGTTCCCGGCGTCCTTGCGGGCAGCGGAGCCTCCGTCCTGGCGCTCGAGAGCATCTCGGTCTCCTTCGGGGCAGTGAAGGCGCTCGACGACGTGTCGCTGGGCATCGCGCCCGGGACGATCCTGGGTCTCATCGGCCCCAACGGTGCCGGCAAGTCCACGCTGGTGGACGCCGTCGCCGGGTTCGTCGGCCGTCACGATGGGACGGTGACCCTCGCCGGGGAGGACATCGGTCGCCTGGCACCTCGCCTGCGGGCCCGCCGCGGCGTCCGGCGCTCGTTCCAGCAGAGCCACGTTCCGCTGGATCTCACCGTCGGCGGCTACCTCGACCTGGCCGCGGGCGACTCGGGTCTGCCGCTCGACGAGGCGCTGGCCCACTTCGGGTTGCCGCCGGTGGCCACGCCGGTGCGGTCGCTGGATGTGGGCACCCGGCGCATTTTGGAGGTCTGCGGCACCGTCGTGTCCCGACCACGCGTGGTGCTGCTCGACGAACCGGCCGCCGGCCTCGCCGGTCACGTCCGGGAGCGGTTCGTAGCGGCGCTGGCAGCGATCCCCGCGACACTTGGCTCGTCGGTTCTGCTCATCGAGCACGACCTCGATGCCGTCGCGGCGACATGCGACCGGGTCGTCGTCCTGAACTTCGGGCGCGTCATCGCCGACGGACCGCCCGAGAAGGTGCTGGCGCAACCCGAGGTGGTGGCCGCCTACCTCGGGGCGTCAGGCGGCGGAGTTGAGCAGCCATGACCGGCTTGCGCATCGAGGGCTTCTGCGTCGATCGCGCCGGATCGCCGGTGGTGCACGACGTGGACCTGGAGGTCGCCGCGGGCGAGGTGACGGTGCTGCTGGGCGCCAACGGCGTCGGCAAGTCCACGTTGCTGGACGGCGTCGCCGGAGTGGCTCCGGTGCGGTCGGGCCGGTTGTACCTAGACGGAGCCGACATCGGCCGCCGGTCCCGCCGTCGGCGGGTGCGCGCCGGCCTGGGCTACGTGCAGCAGGGCCGCGAGGTCTTCGGCGACCTGACCGTCGAGGAGAACCTCCTCGTGGCGGCGCCCCGCCGCCGGATCGCCACGGCATTCGAGTTGTTCCCCGAACTGCAGCCGCGCGCCCAGGTGGCCGCCGGGCTCCTCTCCGGCGGCGAGCAGCAGATGCTGGTGCTGGCCCGCGCCCTGCTTGGCAAGCCGCGAGTGCTGATAATCGACGAACTGTCCCTCGGCCTGGCGCCCGTCATCGTGGACCGCGTCCTGGCCACGGTCGCCGAGCTGGCCGCCGACGGCCTGGGGATCCTCCTCGTGGAGCAATTCGCCGACCGGGCGCTGGCCTTCGGGCACCAAGCCGCGGTTCTGGCCCGCGGCCGCATCGTGCTGCGCGGCCCAGCTGCCGAGATCCGCCGCCGCCCCGACCGACTCCAAGCCGCCTACCTGGGCGGCGACACCGACAAACCGAACTCCCCTCACCGGGAGCCCGGACAATGACCTTGCCCACCAACCAACCCCCAATACCCGACATGATTAGCCCAGAGGAGTAACGATGACTGCCAACTGTCCCGAGGGCCACGTCCCTCAGGTACCCGCCTGGACCGCCGTCGACCTGCCCGAACGGACCGTGTTCTCGATGCTGTTCGCGCGAGGAGCCGAGGCCGGGACCGTCGACGCGCTTCTGAAGGTCGTGCGCACCGGCGACGACACCCCGGATCACGCCGAGCGGGCACGTGTCGTCAACGCCTCCGAAGCAACCACCGTCGTGCTCGGCTACTGGACCGACCCCCTGTGCCACGCATCCTGGCGGCTGCGCCCGGATGTCATGGCGGCCCTCACTCGCCCCGGCGTGACGGTGGAGACCGCCACCATCCCTGCCGACCGGTGGGAAACCCTGCACTCCACCGAGCACGTGACACCCGGCGTGCGGAACCTGTTCCCCGCCAAGCTGACCGACGTCCACGAGTACTGGGGTGCGGCACGGGACCGCATCGCCGCCTCCGCCACGTCCGACCTGCGGGCCGAGCCCGGCGAGCCGGTCCCGGGAAACCTATGCCTGATCCGCTCAGGGCAGATCTGGGAGCACTGCGACGAGCGCGAGCGGGAGATCTATTTAGGAGAGGTGGAGCCCAACCTCACCGCAGGTATCGACTTCCTCGACAACCACCCCGAGACCGGTTGCCTCGCCGCCCGCTTCCTGCGCGAGCAGACCCTCGACGGCGAGGACCTCGAGTCGACCAGCTTCGTGGGCTGGTTCGACGAGCTCCGCTCCCTCGAGGAGTGGGCCAAGTCGCATCCCACGCACCTCGCCATCTTCGACTCGTTCCTGGCGATGGTCGGCAAGCTGGAGGGCCAGATCGGCCTCCGCCTCTGGCACGAGGTGGCGGCCGTCCCAACCGGCGGCGTCGTGGTAGCCGGCAGCGACCTCTATCCCCTACTGGCCGGCTGAGGCCACGCCGCCGGAGCCAAACCCAGCGGAGTTGAGGAGCCGGTTGCGCAACGGAGCCACTCAGTTGCGGAGCCGTGCGCCTGCGCGGACGCTCGAAGGGGTTACGCCGTAGGCGTCGCCGAACTTACGGGCGAAGTGTGCAGAACTCTTGAAGCCGTGAGCATGGGCGATGTCGGTGATCGACAAGTGCACTTTGGTCGCATCTACGAGATCGTCATGGCACCGGGCGAGGCGTCGGTGGAACACGTGCTTGGTGACCGATGTGCCGTTTTCCCGGAACAATATGTGGAGGTACCGGACGGAGACACCGATCGCCGACGCGATCTGCGTCGGGTCGAGGGACGGGTCGTCGACTTGTGTGTTGATGTAGTTGCAGGCTCGTAGGAAGTACTTCTTGCGCTGCGCGCCTGGCGAGGGCTCGGTTCCGAGTTGTTCGGCGAGCGTCACGGCCAGAATGTCAAGCATGCTCGCTCCGACCTGCCGCGCAACGGTTGTGTCCTCGCTAACGGCGGCGGGTTGAATCGAGCGCAGGAAGGACGAGATCGGGATCACTGCCGGCGCATCGCCAGGCAGGCGGGATGCCGTCAGCTGTCCGGCCAGGGGGCAGCGCTGCAACAGGGCCTCTCGGGCGAATTGCAGCACGATCATGTCGAACCGATCTGGAAGGGTCAGCCTGAACGGTCGAGATCCGTCGTAGAGCGCTGCATCACCCATTCCCAGCACCACCTCCCGCCCCTCCTGGTCAAGGATTCCGGCTCCACAGAGCATCAACGACAGCATGAAGGTGTCGTGCGGCCGACTCTCGACTAATGCGCTCGAGCGGCGGACGTGATGGGGCTCCGCCTGAACCCGGCTGAGCGTCACCGGCCCCGCGTCCACGGCGACCAACTCGGCGTGGAACGCTCGGTCCGATGGCAGCGTCTCCGCATCGATTTGCACATAGGTCCGGCAGATCACGTCGTGCCAGTAATCGAACCGCTCGTGCTCCCGAACCACCTCGGTCGTCTCAGCAAGCGCCATGGCCGCCTCCGCGGTGCGGCGGTTGTACGTGTTCGCCGTCGGACAAGAAGGTATGCGCCCAGCGGGAAGCCGTGCCGATCAGCGAATCCTACGTTGAGGACCTGAACTGCGCGGCAGCGGACGACGGGGCACTCCTGCGGGTGATCCGAAGATGTGACGGAGGCGGGTTGGGCGATGAAGACCGCGTTCACCGAGGAATACGAACTCGACATACCGGTTGCGAGCGCCGGTATGGCCTTCGTGGCTCGCGCCGAACTAGTCGCCGCCGTATCGGCGTCAGGCGGACTCGGCGTGCTCGGCGGGACCGCCATGCCGCCGGCACTGCTGGAACAGGAGATCGCCGCCGTTCGGGCATCCACAGACCACTGCTTCGGGGTCAACTTCATCCCCCGCTTCTGCGAGTCGAAGCACATCGCTCTCTGCGCGAGCCTCCGCGTCCCGGTTGTGTCGTTCTTCTGGGATGCCCCTGACAGTGCCTGGGTGGACGAACTCCGCGCCGCCGGCACGAGGGTCTGGATGCAGGTCGGCTCCGTCGACGAAGCTGCTCGGGCGGTCGAGAGGGGCGTAGATCTTGTCATCGTGCAGGGGATCGAAGCCGGTGGGCACAATCGCTCCACAGCGGGAACGTTCACCCTCGTGCCCGCTGTGGTCGACGCGATCGCACCAGTTCCGGTCCTGGCAGCAGGCGGTGTCGCCGACGGCCGTGGCGTCGTGGCAGCCGTTGCGCTCGGAGCCGAAGGCGCCTGGGTCGGCACTCGCTTCCTCGCCAGTACGGAAGCCGACGCGCACAGCGGTTACAAGGCACGTCTGGTGAGCGCGAGCGTCACGGATACGGCGCGACACTGGGTGTTCGGGCTCGAGTTCCCGAACGCGGCGGTCCGTGGTCTACGTAACCGGATAGTCCGGGATCACGAGGGAAACGATCAGCCGCCGCCCTATGAGGGAATTGACATCGAATCACTGCCACAGGTTGGCACCACCGACGTTTTCGGTCAGAGAACTCCAATGCTCAAGTACACGGGTCTGCCACCGACAGCCGGTGCCACCGGGGACCTCGAAGAGATGAGCCTTCTGGCCGGTGAGTCCGTCGGCCTGGTTAGCGAGGTGCTCACAGCAGGCGACATCGTTCGTCAGTTCGCACGGGAGATTGATACCACGGTGGCGGATCGCATCGGCGGGCTGAACGACTAGCGGCTATTCCTTGATTCGGCTGATTTGGTCCCGGTCCCACTCGACGTGGAGTCGGGTGGGACCCCGGAAGGTGATGTTGGGGAAGTAGTCGAGTTGCCGGCCCGGGGCCACGCGCAGCGAGGGGATGCGCTCGGCGAGGATCTCGGCCACGAGGCGGGTCTCGAAGCGGGCGAGGCGGGCGCCGAGGCAAAAGTGGACGCCCTTGCCGAAGGAGATGTGCCGGTTGGCGTTCGGGCGGTGAATGTCGAAGGTGTCGGGCGCCACCCAGATGTCGGGCTGACGGTTGGCCGAGGCGAAGTTCAGGAGGATGGGCGTGCCGGCCGGGACGTCGTAGCCGCCGACGGTGGTGGCGGTCGTGGTGATGCGGCGCCAGGAGATCTGGCTGGACTCGAAGCGCAGCACCTCCTCGACGGCGTTACCGATGAGTGACGGGTCGGCACAGATGGCGTCCCACTGGTCGCGGTGGCAAAACAGGCACAGCAGGGTGTTGCAGATGAGCGCGGTGATGGCTTCGTGGCCGGCGAAGGAGAGGCCGTAGATCACCGACTCGACCTCGCGGTAGGTCATGTCGCCGGGGTGGGCCTCGTGGGCGTCGATGAGTTCCGACGCCAGGTCGTCGCCCCGGTTGTCGCACTTGGCGGCGGTGAAGTCGCGGCAGTAGCGCCAGTAGTTGAGCATGTGCTGGGCGATCACCACCTGCTCGTCGGGGCTCGGGGCGCCCCAAGAGAAGGCCTTGCGGTCGCCGCACCAGCCCTTGAGCATCTCGTCGTCGCTCTCGGGGAAGCCGATGAACCGGAAGATGGTCTCGCCCGGCAGCGGGAAGGCGAAGGCGTCGACGAACTCCGCCGGCGGGCCGGCGACCAGCATGGCGTCGATCAACTCGTGGCTGCGGCGGCGGATGTACGGCTCGAGGTCGCGCATCCGCTTGTTGGAGAAGCCCTGGCGGGTGTGGACCCGGATGCGCCCGTGGTCGGGTTCGGGACGGTTCGACATGACCGCCACCGGGTCGAAGTCGGGGGCGCTGAGGATCTCGTGCGCCACCGGCGCCAACGGGAAGACGGGGTCCTGGACGTTCACCGAAGCGAAGGTCTCGTGGTCGGTGAAGATGCGTTCGATCTCGGCCATCTCACACACGACCAGGTACCCCAGCTTCTCGGCGTAGAACACAGGGGTGGTGTCACGCAGTTGCGCGGCGATGGCGTACGGCTCGGCGAGGTAGTCGTCGTTGAGCGGGCTCCAGGCTGTCTGCACGGGGCATCCGGGAGGCGGCGGTGGCGGGGCCGCCCGCTCGGAGTGGTACTTGTTGGTGGTCACGCGAACTCCACCGAGAAGGCGCCGAGCGGGCCGTAGTCGAAACGGAAGGTGTCGCCGGAGTGCACGACCATCGGACGGGTGAACGAGCCGGCCAGGATGGTCTGCCCGGCCTCCAGGGTGCGCCCCTGGGCTGCATAGCGGCGTGCCAGCCAGACGATGCCGCGAGCGGGGTGGTCGAGCACGCCCGCCGCCACGCCGGTCTCTTCGATCACCCCGTTGCGGTAGGCGAGGGCACCGACCCAGCGGAGGTCCACCTCTCGGGGCCCAACCTGGCGCCCGCCGCAGATGATGCCGGCGTCGGCGGCGTTGTCGGCGATGGTGTCCACCACGGTGCGGGTGCGCCCGGTGGCGGGGTCGGTGCGGAAGGTGCGGGCGGCGATGAGCTCCACTGCGGGCGTGACGTAGCCGGTGGCATCCAGCACGTCGTCTACCTCGAGGTCCTCTCCGGCGAGGTCGCGGCCGAGGACGAACGCCAACTCCACCTCGATCCGTGGGTCGCACAAGTCCCCTGCCGGCGGTCCCTGGCCGGGCGAGAAGACCATGGCGTCGGTGAGGAACCCCGAGTCGGGGGTGGTGATGTTCATGGCCTGCTGCATGGCGTGGGAGGTGAGGCCGATCTTGTGGCCGATCAGCTGCTCACCGCGCTCCAGCCGCAGTCGCAGCCAGGCGGCCTGGACGCGGTAGGCGTCCTCGATACTCATGTCGGGGTGGACCGAGGTGCTCTGGCGAACCTGCCGGCGGCTGCGTTCGGCCTCATCGAGCAGCCGGGCCTCGGCCTGCACCTGCGCGTCGGTGAGGCTCATGACGCCTCCGCCGCCTCGGCCAGGGATAGCGCGGTCAGATCGGCCAGCTCGTCGAGCAGCCGGGCGAGGCGCTCGGCGCCGAACTCCTCTTCGATCCGGTTGTAGGCCGCCTCGGAGTGCGGGGCGATGCGCCGCACCAGTTCCCGTCCCGCATTGCTGAGGCCCAGGCTCGCCCGGCGCTGGTCTCCCTCGGTGGCCCGGCGCTCCACGAGGCCGCGTCCCTCGAGGTTGGCGATGATGCGCGAGGCGCTCGGCGCTTGTAGGGCGGTGCGTTCGGCCAACCCCGTCAGGTCGAGCCGGTCGTCGGCGGCGGTCAGGGCGCGCAGCACCCGCCACTGCTGCTCGGTGAGATCGTGGGCGGCCAGCAGCGGGCGGAACCGGCGCATGGCCGCCTCCCGGGCCCGCAGCAGCGCCATCGGCAGCGATTGGCTGAAGGGGCGCATACCGATGGCCTCGCCGGCCAGGACGTCGAGCTGCCCATGGCCCAGCGCCGGGGGCAGGACCTCGTCGGCGATCGTGTTGCGCAGGGTGCCGATCTCCGGCACGGTCACCTCGACGACGTCGCCCGGCTGCAGCCAGGCAGGCGGGTCCAGCCGGGCGCCGGCCCCGGTGGGTGTCCCGGTGCAGATCACGTCGCCGGGGTGCAGTGTGGTGAACGTGGAGAGGTAGTGGATCTGGTACTCGATGCCGAAGCGCATCGCCGCGGCCGTGTCGTCCTGGCGCACCTCACCGTTGACGCGGGTCGTGAGATGCAACGAGTCGAGGTCGTCGAACTCGTCGATGGTCACGAGCCAAGGGCCGATGGCGCCGCTGGCCTCCCAGTTCTTGCCCTGGGTGACGTTGAACCTGCCGTGGCGGACCCAGTCGCGGATCGTGCCCTCGTTGGCGAGTGACAGGCCGGCGATGTGCTGCCGGGCCGCCTCGACGGGGATGCGACGCCCGCCCGTGCCGATGACGATCACGATCTCGCCCTCGTAGTCGAGCTGCACGCTCTCCGGTGGCCGGAGCAGGTCCTGGCCGTGGCCGCAGAAGGAGTCCGGGAAACGCACGAACACCGACGGGTAGGCGTCGTCGCTGCGCTCGGTGTACTCCCCCGCCCGACCGCCGTAGTTGACGCCGATGCAGAAGATCTTCTGTGGCGAGGGGAGGAGTCGTTCGAAGGTGACGCTCTCCAGCCGGTGATCGGGCGGGTCGCCGGCGAAGGCGCGGGCATCGGCTAGGCGGCCCTCGCTGAGCAGTTCGCTCAGATCCGCCACGCCCGCCAGCCGGCGGCCAAGATCGACCACCCAGGTCCCGTCGGCGCTGAGCAGACCGAAGCCCGCCTCACCGTGGATCGAGTAGGACAGGAGTCGCATCGTGATCTCGTCCCTCCGTGCTGGATCGAGGGGCTTTCGCCGCGATACTATACATGATAAGTAGTTACTGAACTTGTGCAGCATCAGGGCAGCAGCAGGCGAGAAACGCTGCTCCGGAGCCTGCAGAGGGAGCGAGGGGCGTGGCCCACATCACCATCGAGTACTCGGCCAACCTGGCCGAACACCACGACGTGGGCGCGCTGGTGGAGGCCGTGCACGAGGCAGCCGCGGCGCAGGGGCTGACACCGCTCGACGGGCTGCGCACCCGCGCCGTGGCACGAACCCACTACCGAATCGCCGACGGCGATCCTGACCACGCCTTCGTGGCGATCGCCGTGCGCGTCGGGCCCGGCCGCGACGCCGCCGCCCGCAGGGCCTTCCTGGAGGCGATCCTCGCTGCCGCCGAGACGCACGTCGGCGCGACCCCGAGCCCGCTGGCGGTGGCGTCGTCGGCCGAACTCACCGAGATCGACGCCGCCTTCCGCATCAACCGCAACGGCGTGCGCGCCCGCATTGTGGAACGTGAACAGCAAAGACGGGAGGGACAGCAATGACTCCCCCGGCGCCGATCGCCCGCGAGGCCAGGCGCTCCCCCCGGGTGCGACCGCACCGCGGATGCGGCGGATGACCTCGCCGACCGGTCTCGCCGAGAATCTGGCCGCCGCCGAGGCGCACCTGGCGCGTTTCGCGGCGCGGCCCACCTGCCATCTCATCGGCGGCGAGACCGTGCCCAGCGTCTCGGGCGCCACGTTCACCAACCACTCCCCCACCGATGGATCGCCTCTCGGTGAGGTGGCCGCCGGTGACGCCGCCGACGTGGACGCTGCGGCACACTCTGCGGCACGGGCGTTCGAGACTTGGCGGGCGGTGCCCGGCACAGAACGCCAGAAGCTCCTGCATCGTGTCGCGGATCTGATCGTCGAGCGCGCGCAGCAGATCACCGTCACCGAGTGCGTCGACACGGGCCAGACCATCCGGTTCATGCACGCCGCCGCGCTGCGGGGTGCGGAGAACTTCCGCTTCTTCGCCGACCAGGCGCCGGGCGCGGCCGACGGCCTCGCCCTCCCCTCGGCGCACCACGTCAACTACACGACCCGCCATCCCATCGGGCCGGTGGGCGTGATCACGCCGTGGAACACACCGTTCATGCTGAGCACCTGGAAGATCGCCCCGGCGCTGGCATCCGGTTGCACCGTGGTCCACAAGCCGGCCGAGTGGAGCCCGCTGACGGCACATTTGCTCGGCGAGATCGCCACCGAGGCCGGCCTGCCGCCCGGCGTGCTGAACGTGGTGCACGGCATGGGCGAGCCCGCCGGGCGGGCCGTGACCGAACACCCCGCCATCAAGGCCATCGCCTTCGTCGGCGAGTCCGCCACCGGGTCGCTCATCGCCGCGCAGGGTGCGCCAACCCTCAAGCGCACCCACTTCGAGCTCGGCGGCAAGAACCCGGTGATCGTCTTCGACGACGCCGACCTCCAGCGGGCGGCCGATGCCGTGCTGTTCATGATCTACAGCCTCAACGGCGAGCGCTGCACGAGCGCCAGCCGGCTACTGGTGCAGCGCTCCATCGGTGACTCCTTCGTCGGCCGGCTGGCCGAGCGGATGCAGCGGATCCCGGTGGGCCACCCCCTCGACCCCGCCAGCGTGATCGGCCCGCTCATCGGTCCCGAGCACTGCGCCAAGGTGCGCGGCTATCTCGACATCGCCCGGCAGGAAGGGGCGACGGTGATCGAGGGCAGGCCGCCCGACGGGGCACCCCCCGGCGGCAACTGGGTCGCGCCCGCCCTGCTCACCGGCGCCACCAACTCGATGCGCATCGCCCGGGAAGAGATCTTCGGGCCGGTTCTGGTCGCCATTCCATTCGACGACGAAGCCGACGCCGTGCGGATGGCCAACGACACCTCCTATGGGCTCGCCGGCTACCTCTGGACCGGGGACGTGGGACGCGCGCATCGCGTCGCCGGGGCGCTTGAGGCGGGCATGATCTGGGTGAACAGCCAGAACGTGCGGCACCTGCCCACCCCGTTCGGCGGAACCAAGCGCAGCGGCATCGGCCGCGACGGCGGCGACTGGAGCTTCGACTTCTACATGGAGACCAAGAACATCGCCATCGCCCTTGGCACCCACACCATCGGCCGCCTCGACAACGGCGAGGCGCCATGAGCCTCTACTACGTCCAGAAGTTCCTCTTCCAACTGAACCGCGACCCGGAGCTGCAACGGCGCTACACAGCCGACCGGCGAGGCGCCCTCGCGGGCTACGAGTTGACCGGCGAGGAGGTAGAGGCTCTCGTTGAACCCGACATCGGACTGCTGTTCCACCTCGGCGTAAACGGGCAGATCCTCATGCACTTCGCCGCCCTGCACTGCATCGAATGGAGCGACTACCTGCAGCGCATGCGCGACGGCATCGCCAGCCACGGGCCGGTCCGCGAGGGCGTCTACGCCATGGTCGGCTACGAGGGAACGCAGGCCCACGCCGAACGGCTCGGCCAGTCGGAGACGCCGGGGACACCCTCCGAGGGAGGAGGCTGACGTGCCGCTCGTCTACGCCGGGGTGTGCAGCCACGCGCCGGGCATCACGGGCCGGGCCGAACGGGCCGACCCCGCCGTGCGCGACCGCTTCTACGAGGCACTGGACGGGATGCGTGCGAGGCTCGAGGCCACCCGGCCCGACGCCCTGATCGTGGTGGCGGCCGAGCACTTCGCCAACTTCTTCATGAACAACATGCCCGCCTTCGCCATCGGCATGGCCGACTTCTACGACGGCCCCATCGAGGACCCCGACTGGCTGCGTATCGACAGGTTCCGCGCGCCCGGCAACCGCGACCTCTCCGGGCGCATCATCAGCGAGGTCATGGAGACCGTCGACGTGGCCTACGCCGAGGAGTGGCTGTTCGACCACGGCATCGCCGTGCCGCTGCACTTCCTCACACCCCGCTTCGACGTCCCGATCGTGCCCGCCAACATCAACTGCCAGGGACCGCCACTGGCGCCGCTGAGCCGCGCCTGGGCCTTCGGGAAGGCGCTGCGGCGGGCCGCCGACGCCGCACCCGAGCGGCTGGCCATCATCGGCACCGGGGGCATCTCGCACTGGCCCGCCACCCCCGACTCGGGGAGGATCAACGAGGCGTGGGATCGCGAGTTTCTGGACCGCTGGTGCCGCAACGACCGGGACGCCCTTTGCGGCTACGACGACGTCGCGGTCTACACCGAGGCCGGCCAGGGCGGCTTCGAGATCCGCACCTTCGTCGCCGTCAGCGCAGCAGCCGCAGGCGCCCCGGGAACCGTCCGCTTCTACGAACCGATCCCCATCTTCGCCGTCGGCTGTACCGTCGCCGACTACCGGCTGAGTTGAAACTCCCAGGTCATCGGCTGCCGAGGTGTTCGGTGAGCCACTCGGTGAGGATCGCGACGAAGTCGGGGGCGAACTCGCGCTTCAGCCTGGCGTACTCGTTGACACTGCCGGTGACGGCCTCTTGGAAGAGGTGATTCGCCGAGAAGATCGTGGCGATCGTGTGACCCGGGACGCTCGAGTCGGTGATGGCCTCGGACATGGCGGTCGAGTTGGCGGCCGCCGGAACCTGCGTATCCAGCTCGCCGTACAGAGCGATGACCGGAACGTCGAGGGCGACAATGGCCGGCCTCGGGTCGTGCTCGAAGAACGACTCGAACCAGGGGCTCTGCCATGTCGCCAGCTCCTCGGCGACGATGGAGTCCACGAAGGCGTCCTCGTCGGGGATCGCCTCCCGCATCTGCTCGGGCAATGCCTCGAACTGTTGCTGAACCAGAATCCGCATGGTTGCTTCCACCTCGTCCCATCCCTGCCCGGTGGTGACGGCGCGAAACACCAATTGCTGGAGCGCTCGGAACTGTTCGGCCTCCTCGGCAGTGGCGCCGGACTCCTCGAAAAGCTCGACCTGCTGCGCCGCCAGGATCTCGCCGGGAGGCACCGCAGGGGCGGCCAGCAGGACCACGAAGGCGACGCCGTCAGTGCGATTGGCCACCACCGGCGCGACGATCCCTCCCTCGCTGTGGCCGACCAGCCCGACGCTGCCGGCATCGATGTCGTCCCGGGAGCGGAGCACGTCGACCGCGGCTGCGACATCGCCGGCACGGTCCTGGAGAGTCGCCTGCAGGCCGTCGCCCGTGGAGCCGCCAACGCCCCGGTCGTCGAATCGCAATGAGGCCACACCGGCTCCGGCCAGATGGTCGGCGAGCACTGCGAACAGCCGGAAGCCACCGAAGTCGGAGTCCCTGTCCTGGTCGCCGCTGCCGCTGATCAAGACGACCGCGGCGTGCGGCCCGTCGCCGTCGGGCAACGTCAACTCGCCGGCCAGGACGATGTCGCCGTTGGAGAAGACCACCTCCTCGCGGCGGAACGACGCACCTTCGCCGTCCTCCCTGGGATCCTCGAAGCGCTGCAGCCAGAAGGTCTCCACCGCGCCGGACTGGGTGAATTCGCCCTCGATCACCCCGTCGCGCACCTCCCCCTCCCAGATGGCAAGCCCGAGGGGTGAGTCCAACTCGAAGTGGATGCCGCCCGCATCGAGCACAACGTTCGACAGCGGCAACCCGGACACGCCCTGGATGTCGATCGTCCCGCCAAGACCGTCTCCGGATGCGGTCATGTCCACCGCAAAGGGCAGATCGGTGGGTCCCGGTATCGAGATTGCGCCCTCCCAGTGCCCCTCCAGGTCCGCAGGCCCCACGCCGGTCGCCCCGGCAGCATCTGGAGCGTCGGGATCCGCAGGCGCAGGCGGTTGCGCCGGCTGGCTCGTGGCCGGCGTGCTGTCGACCGTCTCGACGGGCTCAGGGGCCGGGGCAGGGCTGGCGACCGTCTCCTCGGCGACCTCCGGAGCGTTCGATTCCGCAGGTGGGGGCGGTTCGGCCGGCGGTGCCGAGACCTGCGTGGAATCAACCGCCGGCGCAGGCGCCGGCGCCGGCGCGGGCGTCGGCGCGGCCTCTGAAGGCGAGAGGTCCTGACCGCTACACCCCGCTGCGGCAAGCAGCAGCAGGACGAACACCGAGGCAAGAAGCCTGATAGGTCTCAATTCAGCCATCAATCAAATCGCGCATACGGACGGTTCCGAACCGACCATACTGCGGCCCGCGCGCCAAGAGAGGCAGGTGGCGCTGCTGCCCTGAGTCACGAATCTTGCTCAGTCTTGGGTGGGTGCGGTTCGAGCGTTCTGTCGCGTGACTCAGCGTCGAGGGGGCGGCTCTAGTCGAAGACCTCGTAGGTGCAGACGACGTTGCCGTCGTTGATGCTCGTGGTGCGCGCCCCCGGGGCGAGCAAGGTGCCGGCGCTCTCGCCGCCCCGCCGGAGAGTTTCCCGTCTCGTCGACCGGGCCCGAAACTAATGAATGGCTCCACCGAGGCAGCGGTGAACACTCCCACGAACCCCAGTTCCCACGTCTATTCCCACACAAGATGGCGCGATAGCCGACGCCCAACGGGCACCCGCGACCCAGACCAACGCAAGCGCCGCTGTGACCTCGGACGTCCGGGTCGGCCAGGGAACCCGTGCCTACAGATGGGGCAGTTCGATTCCCCCGAGTGGAGGTGAGCGGACCCGAACCAGTCGCGAACACCCAGGTCAGAGCTATTTTGATGGCTGGCTCGGCGGCTCTTCCCACGATCCTTCCCACGCGCTCCACGGAAGGACTTCGCCGACCCGTCGTAGTCCAGCAGTTGATCCTCGGAACTTCGGGTCGTGAGCCGAGACGGTGCCGCATCAGCGCGTATCAGAGTGTGCCGCTGAGTACGGATTTCGAGGGTTCCCGGCGCCAGCGCATAACAGCGCCTACGGGCTCGTGCCAGCAGGTGCGGTAGAAATCGCACCGGGTAACCGACCCCCAATTCCGTCACCGCCCGAATTCAAGCAAGCTGACCGCGCGAAAGCCGGGGCACACCAGCTGACCGCGCGAAACCCGGGGCAGACCAGTCATTGTTTCTTGCTCAGGTTTAGGTTGGGCCTGATGCAAGGAGATGCTGATGTCCAAGCCGTCCCGGAGGAGTCCTGAGTGCAGGCCCCAGGTTGTGGTGTCGGAGCTGGGTGGGAAGGTGTCGGCGGGATGATGGCCCCGTGACCTGCGCTTCGCGGGAGATCCCGGCAACGGCAGTCCCGGGCCGCCGCACGCCCACGTTCACCGCGGTGACGACGCCGGCCGGGTTGTTGCGAGATCACCTCACGACGGCTTGGGCCGAACTGGTGGTGCTCGCGGGATCCGTGCTGTTCGTTGACGAGACGTCGCGGAGGATTCTCGTGACGCCCGGCCGTCGCGTCACCATCGTTCCTGGTGCCCGCCACCACGTGGAGCCGGCGGAGGATGCCGAGTTCTACATCCAGTTCTACGAGCGCGACCACCCGTAGCCAGGCCAGGGCCCGGGAATCCCGCGGCGATCAGAATCCCGAGTCGAGCAGACTCGAATCGTCCGACTTACGCCTCAGTAGCGGGCCACGGTTTGGCGGCGACGATGCCGATGGCACCGACGTGGTCGGCGTGCCGGCGGAACGTTCTGCGAATGGTCAGGACCCGCCGGCGGGCTCGCCGGTTCCGCAGGATGTTGAAGACGATCCTGGCGGTGCGCAGCAGGCCCTCGTCGGCAATCATGCGACGCGGTTCGAGCAACGCCATCGCAACGGTGGACTCGAGGCGGATCTCGAAACCGGCACTCTCCACGAGGTTGCGCCAATCGGAGACTGTGAGCGGTCGGGCACCCACACGGATCGACCGGGACAGGTCGCCGCGAATCTCGCTCTGGGTCTCTGCGTCGAGTGCCTCGGGCTGTAGGCAGAGTTCGTGTATGCCGTAGCGACCGCCCGGTCGCAGGATGCGGTAGGTCTCGTCGAGGATCCGCTGCTTGTTGTCGTCGGACTGCATGGTGAGCAGCGCCTCTCCGACCACGACGTCGGCTGAGGCGTCGTCGAGGTTGGAGGTCTGGGCGCTGCTCGCGATGCAGCGGTAGCGGTTGTCACCGATGGTGGCGTTGAAGCGGGCTGCTGAGTGTTCGTCGCGTTCGACTCCCACGTAGCCGGCCGGACGCCGCTTGAAGATCAACCGAGCGGTGGCTCCCATCCCGGGGGCGAACTCCACGACGTGGTCGGCTTGGCCGATGTCGATCCCGGCGAGGAGCTCCTCGGTCAGTTCTCGACCCCCGGGGCGCAGCACCCGCTTACCCATGCGGGCCAGCAACTGGTATCCCGGCATCTTCTCGATGTTCGGGTTGGCCGCGGTCGGTGTACCGGTTTCTGTCTCGATTGTCATGGTTGCTCCTCTGGGTCGGGTCGTGGCGGCTCGCTCTTGCAGCAGGTGGTGGCGTCAGTGATGGACCGGCGGATCGAGGGGGATCAGGTAGGGCGTGGGGGCGAGGTTGCGTGATTGGGCGGCGAGGTCGACGGTGGGGTCCACGAGACGCTGGCGGGGACGGCCGTTGAACGAGACGAACGCGTCGGCGCGGACTTCCACATCGCCTCGACCCTCGGCGCGGTAGTGGTCGGCGATGAGCCGGGCTGTGGCGACGAGGAGGTCGGGGCGGATCGTCGCCTGGGTGGCCTGCCAATCGGTCAGGACCAACTCGGGGCCGACTTGCCATTCGGCACCGGAGGCGTCGCGCACACGGAAGTCCACGTGGCCGGCCTTCTCGGTGATCATGACCCGCCAGGAGAGGTAGTAGCCCTCCTCGGTCCAGCGCACGTTCCCCGGATACGCCAGGTGCCGCAGGGGGATCGCCACTTGCAGGAGCGCCACGATGGACAGGGCGGCGATCGCCCAGCGCCATCGGGATCCGGGACCGCTCGTGGCGGGGGCCGATTCGCTCGGTGGGTGGCCGCGGATGCGCCGGTGCAGGCGCTGCGGCCAGTCGGGTGGGAAGAAGACCAGCGTGGCGACGATCATCACCGCCGGGAAGATGCCGATCCGGAACAACATCCCCGTGAGCACGTGAAAGCCGATGACGGCGACGTAGGCCAGCGGACGGCTGCGGCGCCAGGAGAGCCACCCCACGATGGTGCAGTCGAACACAGCGCCCACCCAACTTGCCGCGTAGGCCACCCAGGGCATCGCCAGCAGCGGGCCGATCAGCGTGAGGTGGGCGCTGTCGGCGAGCCAGAGTCGCAGGGGGAGCGCCTCGAAGAGCCAGTCGCCGTTGAGTTTGGCGATCCCGGCGAACAGGTACACGACGGCGATCTGCCCGCGCAGCACCCACAGGACGATGGCCGGGACCGTGGCCGACGCGGTGACCCGCCCGGCGCAGGCGTCCAGCGAGCAGTGCCGGTGCAGCGGCAGGGCCACCAGCGCCGCCGCCGCCAGGGTGACGTACCAGTAGTGGTTGAGGTAGAGGGCGGCGTCGATCAGCTCGACGTAGGCGAACCCCAGCAGGAACGCCACCGTCGCCACCCGGTAGCGGTACCCGGCGGCGATGCAGAGGCCGAGCAGCGCCAGCAGCACCACGTGTGCGTGCATCCAAGGGGCCGGCAGCGGCCGCACCCACTCGAATCCGGCGTAGGTGAGATGGTTGGCCGGCGCCAGGTAGAGGGTGTCCACCCAGCCCTTGGCCAGGAAGCGCAGCGAGCCGTACGTGGCCACGAGCCCGAACAGCACCCGGAACGCAACCGCCGAGTCCGCCGGGACGGCTCGGCCCGCCGCCGTCGAGAGGCAGTCGAGCCGGGCCGGAGCAGCACGTGCAGGAGCCGCGCCGGTCGGGCGTCCCTCAGCCGCCGCTGTCGCCGTCGGTGTCACTGAAGCCAACGGCCACCCCCAGTTGGGAGACCACTTCGGTGGCGATGGTGCGCTGCAGTTGCTTGACGGTGGCACGGGCCGCCTCCACCAGGTCGGGCTGCGCCACTGCGGCGGCTCGAAGCGGCGGAGGGATCGCCGTCCACGCAGCCTCGGCCGCGGCCAGCTCGCTGTCGAGTCGTTCGGCCAGCGCCTCGTCCAGCAGCGGCGACAGCCCTCCGGTGCCGTCGACGCCACCGAACACCGCCCGTAGCCCGTCGAGCCGCGCCAGGCCGTCCTGCACCCCGAGGTCCCGCGGTCCCTCGACGATGGCCTCCAAGTCGGGATCGCGGTCCAGAGCACCGAGTGCCGCGCCCAGCTCCATGTCGCTCATGCGCCGGGTGAGGAACACGGCGTCGTTCACCAGGGCGTCGACGCCGTCGCTGGTGAACTGCTCAGCAGCGTCGCCGCCGGCCCAGAGGGCGAGCACCTCGGTCAGCTCCTGCTCGGCGACCTCCGTGGCGCTCTGCAGGTAGTCGCAGGCGCGCCCCGGGAGCCTCTCGACGTCGCCTCCCAGCAGCAATTCGGCGGTGCCCAGCCCGCGCTGGTCGGCGCCCACGTACTGCTGCACGTACTCCGCATCGATGGCCGGTCCGGCGGCGTCGTCGATCAGCTCGCGGATCTCGGCCTCGTTGGGTGGCCAGTCGATCAGCGCCCAGGAGCGGCGATCCATCACCGGACCGACCCAGTAGGCCTCGGTCTGTTTCCACTCGCGGCGTGCGTCCGCCAGCGCCACCCGGGCCTGCGTCAGGCGGGCCCCGTCGGGCGCGGCACACAGCTCCCGCACGGCGCGGCTCAGACTCCCGAACGCCGCGCCGGCAGCCTCATAGCCCGGCACGATCACGTCGTCCGCCAGGGTCGCGAGCACCTCGGGCCGCGACGGGGGTTCCGGACTCCCGCAAGCGACGGCAAGGCAGGCGACCGCCGTCGCCGCCAGCATCAGGCGACCGCTGCGGCCCGTTCGCGTTGCCGATGTGCCCGGTGTGCGGGACCGATTCATGGCACACCTCCTCACAGCGACTCCAGGAAGCGCAGCAGGGCGGCGCGCTCCTCCGCGGAGGCGTCCCGGAAAGCCTCCATGGCGGCTTCGGCCTCACCGCCGTGCCAGAGGATCGCCTCGGCGGGGGTGCGAGCCCGCCCGTCGTGCAGCAGGAAGCGCCGCCCGTTGACCGCCTCGATCAGGCCGAGCCCCCACAGTGGGGGCGTCCGCCATTCCCGGCCGTCGGCGCCGAACTCGGGGCGACCGTCGGCGAGCCCGGGGCCCATGTCGTGCACCAACAGGTCGGTGTAGGGGTGGATGACCTGGGAGGCCAGCGCCTCGATGTCCGAGGGCCCGGTCTCGAGTGTCGGGAGGTGGCAGGAGGCGCAGCCGAATGCCTCGAACTGGGCGAACCCGCGGCGCACCTGCTCGTCGTCGGGGTCGCGCAGCGCCGGCACCGCCAGCGTCCGGGCGTAGAGGGTGACGCTGGCGAGCCGCGACGGTGTGAGTTCGGGCGTACCGCCGTCGGGGGCGTCCCGGCAGGCTGTCTGCCCCTCCGGGCAGTTCTCCGTCGGGAACAGCGGGGACGTGATGCCGATGTCGCCCGCGAAGGCGGCGGCGACCTGCTGCTCCACCGTTGCCCGGCCGGCCTTCCAGCCGAAGCGGCCCAGCGTGATCTCCCCGTCGGTGCCGGTCACCTCGTTGGCCCGCCCCGAGATGCCGTCGCCGTCGCTGTCGCCGGGGTCGGCGGCGCTGCGGATCACCGCGGCGGGCACGGCCTCCAGCAGGCCCATCCCGACGATCTGCGGCGCCAGGCGGGGGCTCATCAGCAGGTCGTCACCCAGAGGCCCGAAGGCAGGCTCGGCGATGCTGTAGTGCGGGCGGCGCAACTCGAAGGGCTCCCCGTCGCCGTAGGCGCCCTCGATGTACTCGTAGGACAGTTCCATGCGCCCCTCCGCAGGCACACCGGGCAGCGAGCGCACCTGGAGTTGCCCGCCGTAGTTCGGGTGCGGCCGGGGTCCTTCGAGCGGCCCGGCGCCCGGGATCGACAGCCGCAGGAGCAGGCCGAGGTTGTCCGGCTCATCGGGGGGAGCGCCCCGCCCGTCGTGGAGATGGCAGGACGAGCAGGCGAAGGCGTTGAACGTCGGGCCCAGCCCGTCGCGCCCCTCCGTCGACGCCGGAGCGCTCACCCAGTTCTGCGTGAAGAAGCTGTCGCCCACCTCGAAGGTGCGCCGCTCGGTGTTGCTCAACGACGGCGCCGGGAGGCTGAAGGCGTTGCGGGTGATGTCGGTCCGGGTCGTCTCCCCGCCCAATGCCGCGTCCACCTCCGGCAGAATCTCGCCCGCACAGGCCGCCGCTGCCATTGCCGTGACAATGACAGCGGCGGCTGCTGCACCCGGAAGGCCCGAACGACGTTTGCGCACGAGGCGTGCAGGGTAGGGGCGGGACGCCTCCTCAGCTCACGTTGATCGACACGCCGAGCGCCGTGGCGGCGTCGACGATCGTGTCCGTCTGCAGTTCCAGTGCCTCGATGGCGGCCAGCACGCTGCTGCGACCCGGCGCGCCGTCGGCCACGCCGTCCTGCACGTGCTGGTCGAAGGGGGCGGGGATGGCCCGGGTGGCGGCCACGCTGGCGGTCACCTCGGTGCGCAGGCGCTCGGCCAGGTCGGCGTCCACCGCCGCCACCGCATCGAGCACGCCGACGCCGCTGACGCCGGGGTAGTTGCCCTCCAGCACCATCTGCACACCCACGGCGTTGGCGATGATGTCGTTGTGGGTGTTGTCACTGAAGCAGGAGTGCTCGTCCTCCTCGGAGCGCTCCAGGTAGGCGACGCTCATGCGCTCGCCGGCCAGCTCGCCGCGGCTCATCTCGCCGATGCCCGTGAGGATGAGGCGCATGGCCTCGGTGGCCTCGAGGTCCTCGAAGCCGGCGCGGTAGTTGCTGCGCCCCGGCGCCCAGGCGTCGACCAGTTCCTGCAGGTGGTCCAGCAGCAGGTCGGAGCTCACCGCCAGGTACTGGCCGCGGCGCGGCGCGTTCGCCGCCGTGGTGTAGTCCGACACGGGGCGCCGGCCGGCGCCGTCGGCGCGGCCGTCCTGGCCCCAGAGGAGGAACTCGATGGCGTGCCAGCCGGTGGAGACGTTGGCCTCGCCGCCCTCCTCGTTGAGCGACACCAGGGTCGCCTTGTCGATGCTGACGCTCGGGTCGTTGATGATCCCGGAGTCGGGCGCGCCCTCGACGTAGTCGACGTAGCCCTCGTCGAGCGGCCAGGCGTTGATGAGGCCTTCCTTGCCGGTCTCCTCATCGTCGATCGGCCCGCCGTAGAAGCGGAACACCTCGGTGGGGCCGTAGATGCTGCGCGCCGACAGCCAGGCGTCCCGGGCGTTCTTCAGGTTCACGTCGCTGGGCGACGCTAGGAAGGTGTCGATCGAGCGATCCATGTCCTGAGCCGCCGCCAGGGCCGCCGCATAGGAAGCGTGCACGCCCTGCGCATAGGTGGCGACGGCGTCTTCCAGCGCCGCGCCACCGCCGTCGTCATCGCCACAGGACACCAGCGCCGCAGCCGGCAGGGCCACCAGCAGCCCAACCGCAGCTGCGAGAGGTAGGCGACGCCTTCGGGGCACCCGCCTTTGCCGAACTCCGACCGCGAGCCTCCTGACAGGGTTCTTCGACATTGCTTCCTCTCCTGGTCTTGCCGACACCGGGCGCCCTTGGCCAATGTCAGGACCGAATCTGTTAGGTACTCCTAATGTTAGGCTAGCTTTATCAGGTATGCCTAACAACCCGGGCTCGAGGGGGCCGCCTGTTCGTCGCCACGCCGTGGGCCTTGCCGTGGCGGGCGGGATGCTGGTCGCCTTCGGGGTTCTCAGCCCGCGTGTCGGCGCGTTGCACGTCGACACCGCCACGTTCTGGTCGGCCATCGCCGACTACGACCGGGGCGACGCCGGTCAGATGGTGGTGCGGGAGCTTCGTGTGCCGCGAACCATCGCCGGTGCGTTGGCGGGTGCCTGTTTCGCGGTCGCCGGCGCGCTGACGCAGGGTGTCACCCGCAACCCGCTGGGGGCGCCGGGGATTCTGGGCATCAACGTCGGCGCTTCCTTCGCGATCGTGATGGCCGTCTTCGTTCTGGGGATCGCGACACCGGCCGGCTACGAGGACCTAACCGGAGAGTTGGTGCTCGTCGACGGAACCTGGATGATCGCCCGGGAGACCTTCTGCGGCTTCCTGGTCTCCGCTCGCACACCCTGCCAGTAGCCATCTGTGCGGCGCCACCCCGTCGCCCGAACAATCCGCTTGACAGCACCAATGATCGCCGGCGTGAGAGCGATGGCCTGAGGCACACCACCGCCTGCGTGAACTAGAGAGGGCCCTGTTCGAGCCAGGTGAAGCAGATACACCGTTGCTGGTTGATCCGGGTGGTGTACTGGCCCTTCCTCTCACCCCGGGAAGTCTCCAGCCGGCCCCAGTTTCCGCGTTTTCTCCCACGCGCGATTCGAGGATGGCCGAAGTCCGATAGCGCTCGCTTACCATGCCACCGCGAGCGCCACAGCTGTGACCTCGGACGTCCGGGTCGACCAGGGAACTCGCGGCTACAGATGGGGCAGTTCGATTCCCCCGAGTGGAGGTGAGCGGACCCGAACGAGTAGCAAATAACCAGGTCAGAGTACTGTTGAGGGCTGGCTCGGCGGCTCTTCCCACGATCTTTCCCACGCGCCGCAAGGGAAGAATTGTGTTGTTCCTGTCGCGTGTCAGGATTTCTGAGACAGGTCGTGGTTTGGTGCTGACCTGAAGGAGATCTGATGGGCCAGGCGCCGTCGAAGTCCGCGGAGGACAAGGTTCGGATCGTGTTGGCGGTGTTGCGCGGTGAGATCTCGATCGCGGCGGCGGCGCGCCGGGAGGGCACGTCTGCGGTGTCGATCTCGAAGTGGCGTGATGTGTTCTTGGCGGGTGGCGAGAGGGCCTTGGAGGCCAGCGCCGGTGGGGGGCCGTCGGGTCGTGAGCAGCAGCTGGCCGGGGAGATCGAGGAGCTGAACCGGGCGCTGGGCGAGGCGCACATGGAGTTGCGGCTCTGGAAAAGGGGGCCTCGTTGCACTCGGCTTCGAGGGCCTCGAAGCCGAGCGACAGGCGGCGGGCGTGAGCGTCACGAGGTTCTGTGAACTGACGGGTATTCCCCGGGCGACGTGGTATCGGTGGCGCGCCGCTGGCGCCTCGTCTCCGGGTCCGTGGTCCACGCCGGCGCAGGACCGCGTCGAGGCGGACGCCAAGGCGCTGGCGGCGGCCTGGGAGGGCTGGGGGCACCGCAAGCTGGCCGAATTGAAGCGGGTCGGCATCGACGACATTGCTCCGGCGGCGGTGTCGGACTCGACGATGTACCGGGTCCTTTCCCGCAACGGGCTGTGCCTGCCGGCGAACTACACCGCCGAGGTCCGCCAGGCCGCCGGGGTGCGCCACAAGGCGTTCATCTGCCCGCCTGTGCGGCGCAACCGTCTCTGGCAGGCCGACTTCTCCGAACACGAGACCGCCGCCGGGGGCCGCTGGAACCTCGGCGGCGTCGCCGACGCCTGGGACCAAGTCAGCGACCAACTCGCCGCCCGGTTCCCCAAGACCGGACCGCTCATGGACGGCGCCAAAGCCGACGTGTTGGCCTTCGCCGCCTTCCCCCGGGCGCACTGGCAGAAGATCTGGTCCACCAACCCCCTCGAGCGGATCAACAAGGAGATCAAGCGCCGCTCACGGGTCGTGGGGATCTTCCCCAACGAGACCTCCGCCATCCGCCTCGTCGGCGCCATCCTCGCCGACCTCCACGACGAATGGCAGGCCACCGACCGCCGCTACCTCTCAGAGGACTCCATGAGCCTGCTCTACCCCGAGCGCGATACCATCGCCACAGCCGAACTCACAGTCGGCAACCATCACCGAGGCTCAACTCAAAAGCCCACCACTTGATGGGACGCCCCCAACCCGCAGCTACATGGACCGTCGCCTCGCCGAAGGCAAAACCAAGAAAGAAGTCATCCGCTGCCTCAAACGCTTCGTCGCCCGCGAGCTCTACCGCACCCTCCGAGCCGCCCTCGCCACCCTCACAACCCGCGCTTGACATCTATAGGAACGTCCCGGGGAGGTTCACAACACCCCACCGGACCCCAAAGCCCACAATCAAACACCCCACCAACACCCAACACCCCGCCCAAAGACCCCCACAACAACCAAACCACCCCCCAAACCATTCTCATGAACAATCAGGGCTAGGAAGCGTCTGGGCACGGCCTAGCATCTAGGTCTGACAAATCCGGTCGATAACCTGGGATTTTGTGAAGAATGTGGGAACTTCTGGCATCACTGCGTGAGACCGCGTTCGTACCCCCCTCCGACACGCCACACTGGAGCGCAGGCCTGGATTCAGGCCTAGGAGCCGACCGGCGAGGTGTCGGGCTCGCTTGGACTCGGGTCGTCACTGCTGCACGCGACGACGGTGAACAACATCGCTGCCGCCAGTAACCCGGCGACGAGTCGCTTCCTCAGAACGGACATCGGCCTAACCTACCTTTGCGGCGCGGCTCACACAGGTGCCTTCGACCGGGCGATCCTCGCTAGCGAGGATCGCTTGCGAACCACCGTGCACTCGCATTGTAGACCATTTCGTGGCTTGACTGGAAGTAGACGAGCAAGGCTCGACCCGACTGTCGGGCGAATACGGGGGCGGGGTCTCCGTCCCCGAAGTAGGTCTCGGTCGTGATCGACAGATGGTCGGGAACCCTCCCCCGACCGAAAAGGTCCACCTCCTCAGCGCTGAGGCGGTCGTCGGGGTCGGCCAGCTGATTGAACACCTCGGCGCCCACACTCGGGGGCACGAACTGATCGCGGATGCCCTGAGCGATGAAGATCGGGACCGCCTGGTCGCGGGCCGACTCCAGGTACGTAGCCGGACTACGGGTGAGACACTCCCCCTGCGCCGGGCCGGCGTCCCTCGGGTCACCTCCGCAGGCCCGCCTGATGTCGCTGGCATAGCCCAGACCCGTCCTCCTCGCGTGCTCGTAGAACTCCACGAGGTCATGCGGCGGCCCCCAGACCGAGACCGCGCTGACCTTGTCAGGGTGTCGCCCAGCAAGGAGGAGCCCCATCATCCCGCCGCCGGAGTAGCCGACGACGTACACCCGATTGGTATCCACCCCCGCCTGGGCGACGGCATAGTCGATCGCATCCACCGCGTCCTGGACCGCCAAGTCGGATCCGACCGCGTCGGCGTCGTCGTTCTTTCCTCGGAACTCGGGGACAATGGCCGCCCAACCATTTTCCTGGGCCCACATCACAAAGGGAATCCCGGCGTGCTGGGTGTACGGGGCGCTCCAGGAGTGCAATATCACCAACACGGGCTGATCGCGATCGCCACTCGGAGCCAGCCAGAAGACGGGTTGTTCGGCGCCGTCCGCGGTCGAAATAATCCGAAGCTGCTCAATTCCTGGGACCGACCGCTCCCACCGGGACCGGCCGGAGGACACGTATTCGCTGAAGTCGCGGATCATGTTGATCCGGTCAAGCGATTCGAATGTCAGAGGATCGAGTGGCGGCAGAGTCGTTGTTGTCGTGGTGATCGGGGAGGGGGCGGCCACCGCCCTAGGGGGAGCCGTCGCCCTACGGGGAGCGGTCGCCGTAGGGAGAGCCGCCGCCGTAGGGGGGACGGTCGCCGTAGGGAGAGCCGCCGCCGTAGGGGGGACGGTCGCCGTAGGGAGAGCCGCCGCCGTAGGGGGGACGGTCGCCGTAGGGAGAGCCGCCGCCGTAGGGGGGACGGTCGCCGTAGGGAGAGCCGCCGCCGTAGGGGGGACGGTCGCCGTAGGGAGAGCCGCCGCCGTAGGGGGGACGGTCGCCGTAGGGAGAGCCGCCGCCGTAGGGGGGACGGTCGCCGTAGGGAGAGCCGCCGCCGTAGGGGGGACGGTCGCCGTAGGGAGAGCCGCCGCCGTAGGGGGGACGGTCGCCGTAGGGAGAGCCGCCGCCGTAGGGGGGACGGTCACGATCCGAGAGGCCGCCGTGGTCTCCACAACTTGCCGCGCGAATCCGGCGGTAGTCGCGGACTCGACGGCATCACGGCAGCTGGCGGACAGCAGGTTCAGCAGCAGGAAAACCGCAATTGTGACTCCTATGCGTCGGGTTGTTTCCATGCTGTTGGGTGTCGGAGGTATCTCCCGCCGTCCTTTCTGCGCAGGCTCAGCGCTCCGGCTGGAGTTGCGTTATCGTCAGCTGATCTGCGCTGCGAAAGTAGCACTAGGGGGTGAGATGCGACGTATCCCAGCGCTCGATGGATTGCGCGCCGTAGCAATTGCGGTCGTGGTCGGCTACCACATCGACAGTGCCGTCGTGCCTGCAGGGCACTACGGCGTCTGCCTGTTCTTCGTCTTGTCGGGCTACGTGGTCACTCGCTCGCTGTGTGCCGAGATGGACCGGACCGGTCGGGTCGACCTCGGCTCGTTCTATCGAAAACGAGTGCTCCGGCTGCTTCCCGCCCTTCTGGCCGTCTGTCTCGCAATGGTCGCAGTGGGGACCGACTGGTCCCGATTGATTGCGGTGCTCGGCTTCTACGCCAACTATGCGCGAATCGAAGGTCTCGACCTGGAGCGGCTGACGCACACCTGGTTCATCGCGGTGATCGCCCACTTTTACGTGCTGTGGCCGCTCGCCATCGCTGCACTACGAGCCAGGCATCGGACCCGCATCGTCGGAGGCTTGGCGCTGGCTGCCATCGCCTGGAGAGCAACTGCGATCGAAGTCATGTCGCCGGGCTGGGTGTACAACGCGACCGACACCAACGCCGCGGCACTTCTGGTGGGGTGTTATCTGGCCGTCGCTCGGCCCACCACGTGGCGGTTCGCGAGGTGGTCGGTTCCGGCGCTGCTGGCGCTAATGCTGGTGCCCGCATTCGGCAACACGGGCACAACCGTTCTCTGGGGCGGTTTCGTGGCCCTGGCGCTCAGTGCGCTCACGGTCCAGTACGCGCTGACTGGCCCCGTATGGTTGGCGAACCGGGTCCTGTTGCGGGTCGCCGAATTCTCCTTCGGGCTCTACCTCTGGCACTACGTGTTCATCCGCTCTGACATCGCCCTCTGGCTGGCCCTCGTCCTCACCGTCGCGGCGACCGCCGCCTCGTGGTATCTCCTCGAACAGCCGGTCCTGCGCTGGGCGGCAAGGCGGAAGGGTCAGGCTCGGAGACTTCCAGCCCTATCGGCGTAGCGGCCGGCGCCATGAAGAGATCCTCCGGCTTCCGACAATGGCGCGCTCTGGCCGGTGCTGCGTTGATCTCCGCGTGCGTCGTCCTGTTGGTGTACGAATGGGTGATCACGGCAGACGGTGATGCTCCTGCCATTCTCGACGACGGTGATGCTCCTGCCATTCCCGACGACGGTGATGCTCCTGCCATTCCCGACGACGGTGATGCTCCTGCCATTCCCGACGACGGTGATGCTCCTGCCATTCTCGACGACGGTGATGCTCCTGCCATTCTCGACGACCGTGATGCTCCTGCCATTCCCGACGACAGTGACGGGGCGGTCGACGTGCCGGCACCGAACGAGACGGACGGCGCTGACATCGGCGCGGACGTCGAGGTCGCGGAAGGCGGGGTTCCTTCCGCCGACGGGGTCACAACGACGGCCGAACCGGTAGAGGACGTGTCCGCGGCGCCAGTTGCACCTCCTCCATTCCCGGACCAGTTCGAGCCTTCGCCCAATGAGGTGCAGGCCGACGCAAAGCGGCTCGGTGCCGTGGTGGCCTACCAGATCACGAACTACAGCCCGGACTCGTCGGTGATTGAATTGGCGGCGGGCGTGACAGCCGATCCTGCTCGCGCCGACGCGCTCGCGAGGGGGGCGGCGACCGTGCATCACCCCGGGATGTGGTCACGCGGCAGGATCGAGTACGCCCAACTCGGCGGTCACCTTGACGACCGGATCTCGATAGTGGTCGTGGTCCACCAGGAGCTGGGTGGGGAGGGCGCAGCGGATGCCGAGCGAGCCGAGACCCGGACGATGGAGGTGCGCCTTATGAGGGGCGCTTCGGGTGCGTGGGAGTTCGAGGAGCTCGCTTCGGCCGGAGGTCAGCCGGTCGCTCGGCCTGCGGACCTCTCGCCCCTCGCCGCCTCGGTGGTCGACGATCGCCGAATCGATCTCCCCGATTCGGCGATCTGGGACATCTACTCCGGGTACACCGATCATGCGCTGCTCGAGGCGATGCTCGACATCGCCGAGCGAACCCCCTACTCCGTCATCGTGTTGAAAACGGGACACCCACACAACGTGTTCGGAACGGACAGGCTAAGCAATCACACGGTGGGCCGGGCGGTCGACATCCACGAAGTGGACTCGGAGCTGGTAATTGACTCGCACGACGCGACGTCATCGATCTATGCGCTATCCGAGTGGCTGGTGTCGCGGCACGACATCAGCGAGTTCGGAAGTCCGTGGCGGTTCGACGACGCGGTTGCGCACAACTTCACCAACGAGGTTCACCACGATCACCTCCACGTGGGCGTCTTCCCGGAGGGTCACGCCGCGGGGTGAGTCCCGACGACGCGCGGGCTCGGAGCGTGATGTGCCCGGTCGAGCCTGATCCAAGTGCTTCGATGCCGTGGGTTAGCCCTGATTGTTCATGGGGTGTGGGGTGGTGGGGGTGCGCGTCCGCGGGAAAGCCTCTCTGACGTGGGATGATGCGGGTGTTAATCCGCGTTTCGATCCCAGAAAGAGAGGCATTTCCGAGGTGAAGCGTGACAGTGTGCGGCAGGTGCGGGTAGAAGGCGGTGGCGGGGGGGCAGCGTCCCACCGAGTGGTGGGGTTTTGAGGTAGCTGGGAGGGTCCACCTGTAGGTGAGTCATCGGCATGATCCTCGCCGCCCGCGACAACCCGGCGCGCCACGGCTTGTGCATGGGGGTCGCCGCCTGGATACGGCTCGCGACAACTGCCTGTTGGGGATCTTGAGGTGCTGGATTCATGGGCCTCGGGCCGCGCCCATCGCAAGCCCGGTGCGGATGATTCCCCGCTCCCACGCGACTGCCAGGTCGGAGGAGCCTCTCGGCCACACCTTGCTGTCCCCGCAGGAGGCCAGATCGAAATCGCGACATGCGCCGAGTCCCGTGTCCGGCACTCGCTCGGCGGGTTGGGATAGCGCCGCGACGGCGACAAGCAGTCCTGACGGACCTCGCGCAATCTCCCCGTCCCCATCACCTACACCGCAACGCGTCGAGGCTCGCCATCCACTCCCGGTGCAATGCCGAGAGGCTTCATACTGAACCTCCCCGGGACGTTCCTATAGATGTCAAGCGCGGGTTGTGAGGGTGGCGAGGTCGGCTCGGAGGGTGCGGTAGAGCTCGCGGGCGACGAAGCGTTTGAACCGCCCTGGCTTTCCTGGAGGGTCCTGAGCTTGGGAGAGCGAGGATATGGCTATGCCTACACAGAAGTCGCCGGGGCATCCTTCGACGAGGAGGTACTCGGTGGAGGAGAAGGCCCAGGCGGTGCGGCTGGTTCGCCAGTTGCGCGCCGAGTTGGGCAGCGAGCACGGCACGGTGAAGCGGGTGGCGAACCAGTTGGGTTACGGCGTGGAGTCGGTGCGGGCGTGGGTGCGCCAGGCCGACATCGACGACGGAGCGACGCCGGGTGTCACCAGCGAGGATCGGACCAAGATCAAGGCTCTGGAGCAGGAGGTGCGCGAGTTGCGCCGCGCGAACGCGATTCTGCGTTCGGCGTCCCTGGACTCAACCGGTCAGCGCAACAGGGTATTGAATCTAGCGGCGGGGGTGTCGAAGCCGAGTCGTTTTCGGGGTCGGGTGTTCAGCTTGACGGCGACATCGTCGAGGTCGTTTTGGGTGAGGTGTTTCATGGTGTGACCCTTCGGGAAGTATTGGCGCAGCAGACCGTTCGTGTTCTCGTTCGTCGCGCGTTGCCATGGGCTGCGTGGGTCGGCGAAGTAGACGGCGAGGTCGGTGCCGATGCTGATGTCTTTGTGTCCGGCGAGTTCCATGCCGCGGTCCCAGGTGAGCGTCTTGCGGAGACTCGCCGGCAACCGGCTCATCTCGCGGACGATGCCGGCGGTGACGGTGTCCATGTCCCGGCCGTCGAGCTGGACGAGCACGACGTAGCCCGTCGAGCGTTCCACGATCGTGGCGATCTGGGTCCAGTGCCGACCGAGCAGCAAGTCGCCTCCCCAGTGACCCGGCACCGCCCGGTCCTCGACCTCGGCGGGGCGCTCGCTGATCGATACCGCATCTCGGATCTGGGACCGCCACTGGCCCGTGACGGTGTTGTGCAGGTTGCGGCGCGTCGGACGCCGAGTCCGCAGATGCTTCTGCAACTCCTTGGCCAGCACGCCTCGGGACTGCACGAACAGCGACTTGTAGATCGTCTCGTGCGACACCGTGACTCCCTCGCCCACCGGTTGTTCTTTGGCTAGCACCCCGGCGATCTGCTCAGGCGACCAGTCTGCGGCGAGTCGATCAGCGACGTAGTCCCGCAACGCTGGCTGGCGCGAGAGCAGGCAGCGTTGCGGGCGTCGAGCGCGTCGCCACGCTCGATCGTCGGCATCGACCGCCCGATATGTGCGGCGCCCCTTGTTGCGGGTGACCTCTCGGCTGATCGTCGACGGCGCCCGACCGAGCTGACGAGCGATCGCGCGGATCGAGTCGCCCCGGGCGAGCCCACGAGAGATCTCCTCGCGTTCGGTCGACGCCAAGTGGCAGTCACGCCGCCTGCGTTCCGGCGGGACGTAGCCACCGGTCTGTCTCACGACCGTGTAGACCGACCCCGGCGGATAGCCGATCACTCGAGAGATCTCCGAAAACGACGACCCCCGCGACCACAGCCTCCAAAGCGTCCCCCGATCCTCGTCGGACATCCCCGGCCTTCCCAGCTTCGCCATCAACAACCTCCTTGCGCTCCAGCCTGGCGTTGCGCTGACCGGTTGAGTCCGCCCAGTTCACCTCAATCCGCTACAGCGAGCGCCTCGCCGAACTGGGCGCGGTGCCCTCGGTCGGATCAGTCGGCGACTCGTTCGACAATGCCCTAGCCGAGACCGTCATCGGCCTCTACAAGACCGAGCTGATCCGCGGGCCCACCCAGGGGCCCTGGGACAGCGCCCACGACGTCGAGCTGGCCACCCTCGGATGGGTCCACTGGCACAACCATCAACGACTCCACACCTACCTCGGCGACATCCCGCCCGCAGAATTCGAGGCGGCCTACGCTGCCCGACAAGCCGACCCGCAAACGGTTGGAAACCAATAAACCGACCCTCCAGGAAAGCCAGGGCGGTTCACAATCACGGCATCTACGTCGGTGGGTCACAAAGCGCTGCTGTCACTCCGGTCGGCGATTGTCCCGTGATTGCGCGGCACACACCGGAGCCTTCCGCTGCCGAAGGGTGATTCACATGACCGCCTACGCGCCGGCGTCGTCACTTGGCTGGCTCGACCTCGATGCAGCCGCAAGCGAGCGAGTGGGCACGCTGCTCCGCTCACTCGAGGAGCCGGGCACCCTCGACGAGTTGGGCTTGGGCACGGTGCGGGACTCCTTCTCGGGGATGCTCAGCCCCGGCACCTCGACCATTCAGACCAGGCTCCGCTACTTCATCTTCCTGCCCTGGATCTTCGCCCGCCTGGAAACGCAGCGCTTCGCTCCGGTCGACTTCGCCCGCAGGCTCCGCGAGGACGAGGCACAGCTCATCGACTGTCTCCGCCATCTGGGGCCGGACAACGGGGTGATCGGGTACACCGCCGGCCGAGATCTCAAGCGCATGCCGAGCGTGGCGTACTGGGGAGGTTTGGGCACGTGGGGTCTGCGACAGTTGCCCCTCAGCATCGCCGAGTACGGGCAGCGGGCGGCTGCACTGGGGAGGCATCAGCTCGAGCGCGATGACGACCGCAATGCGACGACGCCAGCGGTGTCGATGTGGGCACCCATCCCCCCACCGCCGGACGACTTCCTGAAGGGCGAGATCAGTTTCGACCTGAGTCGTGATGAGGCGCAGGTGCTGGTCGACTACATCCGGCGGAACCACCCGGGCACGCTGCTGGCCGTCTTGTGCGGCACGCCCGCCGTTGCGGAGGCCGCCGACTTCCCGTGGGAGGTGCCAAGCGCCGCGCTGCCCGACGATCTCGTCGAGCTCCTGCGTCACGCCCGCTGCTTCTCCGAGCTGACCCTCGGGCCGCAGTTGGTCTACAACGTACTTCTGGCGCGCAAGGCGAGGAAGGAGTTCAGCTGGGACACCCACGAACTCGAAGAGCAGCAGCTCCGCCGTCTCAACGGCTGGGCCCAGTTGCTCACGGACCGATACGAGGAGTTGCGCTCCTGGGTCGAGGACCTCCCAGAGTTCTGGCACATCATGGCCGGCCATGGCATCGGCGGTGCCACCCAAGCTTTCGTGGACTCTGTGGTCAGGCGAGCAGTGGACTATCCGGACGGCTTCACCGAGGATCCAGCCGTCCACAGGCGCATCGTCGACCGGGAGATCCAACTCAAGTCGAAACGAGCACGGCTCGCCTACCGGACCGCCCTGGAGAACTGGGGCCAGGCGGCGGGCGGCGGCCAACTTAGCTACCGGTGGCCGATCACCAAGAACTACCTCGCGGACATCGGCAAGGCGCTGGGGACGGCGGCCTGATGCTTCAACCCACCAACCGCCTCACTCTGATCGACGCGTTGCGGCCTCCGGTCGGCTTCCGCCTGGAGTCGGCCATGGCCGTGACCTTCACGCTCGACCTTCGGGCGCTCCTGGCGGCGCCCGCAGCGCTGGCGCTCTCCGGGCCCGACGGAATCGTCTCCGACGCGGGCCAGCAAGAACCCATCGAATTGCTGCACGCGCTGCGCTCCCACGCGGGCAAGCTCACCGTGCTCTGCCAAGCCGGCGAGATCGCCCTTCCGCCCTCGCGACGGGTGTTCGCCTTCCTCGAGCGGGCGGTCATCCCTGTTCTCGCCCCGCGCGGCGGGATCGTGCACCCCAAAGTGTGGGTGCTCCGCTACGAGTCTCCTGATGGGTCGGCGGGCGGCCCACCGGGAGAGCAGCGGCTTCGCGTGCTCGTCGCCAGCCGCAACCTCACGTTCGATGCGAGTTGGGACACCGTGGTCCGCCTCGACGAGGCGACCGATGAGAGCGGTGCGTCGCTGAAGCCCGTGGGGGAACTGTTCGATGGACTCCTCGGACATGCGGTCGGCGAGGTCACCGAAGACCACCGCAGTCGCGTGCAATCACTGTCGGCCGCGCTCAGGGCCGCGAGGTTCGCCTTGCCCGCGGGTGTGGCGAGCCTGCGAACCCATGTGCTAGGCATGGCCGACACGCCCTCACCACTGCCGGCCACCGCCGAGAGGTCGCTGATCATCTCACCGTTCGTGAGCGACGACTTCTTCAAGAACGCGCATCCGGGACAGGTGGACGAACTCGTCAGCACACCGGAAGGGCTCGACCACCTGGAACAGGCGTCGCTCGACCGGGCGGAGACCGTTCATGCTTTCGACGACGGGAGCGCGCCGGACCTCGCGCCGGAGGAAGCACGAACAACCCTTCACGATCCCGGCCGGCCCCTCGTCGGGCTGCACGCCAAGATCTTCGCCTTCGAGAACGAGGGCCAGGCGTGCCTTTTCGTCGGGTCGGCGAACGCCACCGGCGCGGCGTTCAGCACCAATGTCGAGGTCCTGCTGGAACTCGTTGGCACCAAGGATGTACTCGGCATCGATCGGCTCTGCAAGGGCACAGGGGACGAGCCGGGCCTCCGTGACTTCTTCCGGACCTACTACCGAATCGAGCCTCCCGAACAGGAGAACGGGCCGGGGAGCCTCGATAGCGCGCGCCGCGCCATCTGCCGGCTGCACTTCAAGGGACTCGTAGAGGAGAGCGGCAACGGCTGGGCGGTCACCTACCGGTCGCGCGAGCCTCTGCCTGCCCTCGACGGCACGGTGATCCACTGCTGGCCGCTCGCATCCGCGGGGAACAGGCGACCGGTTGTTCCGGGTGTGCTCCTAGAGGCACGTTTCGAGACGAACCTCGAGACCATCAGCGGCTTCCTCGCATTCGAACTCAGCCATGAGGACGATGATGACTCACAGACCGGATTCGTCGTCCCGGTCCCGCTCGTCGGCGTACCCGAACTCCGGGAACGGCTCCTGATGCGCTCCCTGGTTGGCAACGCGGAGCGCTTCCTGCGCTACCTCTTAGCGCTGCTCGACGAGGATCTGGACGAGATCAACCTGCTTGAAGCTGTCGAGGGGACGGGCAAGGGCGCGGCCTCCGACGGGGACGGTGCGCCGAGCCTGCCGGTGTTGGAGAAGTTGCTGCGAACGATGCGGCGAGACCCTGCGAAGCTCGCCGGACTCCACCCGCTCGTTTCCGACCTGGCCGCCGACGACGCGCTCCCGCCGGGATTCGCCGAACTCTGGGCGACGATCTACGACGTGGCGCACCCTGGGGCCGCGACGCCATGACCGCACAGGACATCAACGTCGAGGCGGTCCTGGCCGACCTGAAGGATTTCCAGCGGCGAACCGCCCGCTGGGCATTCGAGCGGATGTTCGCCGGGCGGGATCCAGTGACCCGCTTCCTGGTGGCCGACGAGGTCGGACTCGGCAAGACCCACGTCGCCAAAGGCGTGGTCGCCCAGGTGATCGACCATCTCCGGCGTACGGGCGATGCGCGGCACGACATCGTCTACTTGTGCTCGAACGCGGCGATCGCCCGCCAGAACGTTCGCAAACTCGTCCCCGAGGGCATCCAGCCGCTCGAGGAGATCGAGCGGCTCACGATGCTCCCGCTCGCGGATCTGAATCGCGGTGATGACCGGCAGACGGGTGTCAACCTGCTCGCAATCACACCCGGAACGTCGCTCAAGTTCGGGCGCAGCACAGGCAGGTTCCCAGAGCGCTGCCTGGCCTACGCATTCCTGCGCGCCAGTTGGGGCGCGAACGTGATGACCGCACCGGCTCGGTGGATCTTCTGGTACGGCATCTCGAAGGGCACCCGGAAGGATCGTGACGAGCGGCTGCGTTGGCAGGAGCGGAAGTATCGGCCGCGCATCCAGGGATCGCTCGAAGAGTTCGACAAGCTGCTCGCAGAGATCGAAAGCTCACGGCGCGCCCTCGGCCGTCCGACCCTGCGCGATGTCTTCGACGAACTAGTCGAGGGGCTGGCATGGAAGCGCACGTTCCCCGAGAGCTTGCACGGGCCCCGCAAGGAGTTGATCGCTGACGTTCGGCGCATCATGGCGACCGTCGGCATCGCCGCGCTCCAACCGGATCTCGTGATCCTGGACGAGTTCCAGCGATTCAAGGACCTGCTGCAACCGGATCCTGAGAACTTCGCGGCCCATTTGGCACACCGGATGTTCAACTACGAGGACCCGCAGACCGGACGCGCCACTCGAACCCTGCTCCTCTCTGCGACCCCGTATCGCATGTACACGACAGGCAACGAGTCCGACAGCGACCACTACGAAGACTTCTACGAGACCTGTTCGTTCCTGCTCCAAGACTCAGCGCGAGTTGATCGACTGCGGGATCGATTCGGCGCCCTCCGTTTGGCGCTGACCTCCGTCGAGTCACTCGGACGGGCCGAGGCGATCTGCGGAGACATCGAGGGCCAACTGAACGGTGTGATGGCACGAACGGAGCGGCTGGCGGCAACGCCGGACCGTGACGGCATGCTGCACGAGACAGAGGCCCACGTGGCGATAAGGCCGCATGACCTCCGCGCCTATCTCCGCCTCGGGGATCTCGCAGAGTCCGTGGAGCACCACGAACCCACCGAGTACTGGAAGTCCGCGCCCTATCTCGTCAACTTCATGGAGGAGTACAAGCTGAAGAGGGCCGTCATTGGCGCTGCAGCAGATGGTCGCTTTACCGACGGCTCAGGGCTCGACCCTGGTCCGGGGCTGCTGAGTTGGGACGACGTGGAGGCTTACGAGCACATCGATCCCCAGAACGGGCGACTTCGCTGGCTACTCGATGACCTGCAGCGCCACCGTGCTTTCGAGTTGCTCTGGATACCGGCGTCGATGCGTTACTACGACACCGGATCGGTGTATGAGAGCCCGGAAGCCGCCAACTTCACCAAGAGATTGATCTTCTCCGGATGGACAGTCGTCCCGAAGGTTGTCTCCGCGCTGGCTAGTTTCGAGGCCGAGCGCCGCGCCTTCACCGGACGCCGCCACGGCTACACAGCCGACTACCGGCGCCGTGGCGGCCAACGCCTCGCCTTCCGAACCAGCGAGCGCACAACTGACCGAGTCCGGCGCGGAGAGGCGGCCGGCGTCCGTCGAGCAGCCGCGATGACCACGTTCCTCCTCATCTGGCCGAGCTCGAGCCTCGCAGAACTCGGAGATCCCCGGCTACTGGCGCGGGGCGGACGCCGCCGAGCCTCGGAGGTGAAGGCCGACGTGGCGGCCCGGGTGACAGAAGCCATCGAACCTCTCGTTGGGACCGCGCCGACCGATGGCATCATCGACCAGAGGTGGTACTGGGCCGCACCGCTGTTCCTCGATCGGGAACGACATCTAAGGGCGACGTACCGCTTGCTCGCCCAGGGCCGCGTCGCCCACTGGGAAGGCGACGAACCCGACCGCGGGCTCCGCGCGCACCTCGCGGAGGCGAGATCCATGCTCGAGTACGGTCCCGACGCTCTCGGCCGCCCACCCGAAGACCTCAGCGAGGTGCTCGCCGAACTGGCGATCGGTGGCCCGGCGCAGTGCGCTCTACGGGCGATCAGTTCAGTCGCCCGGCTCCCTCTCTCTCACGAATCAGCCGTGTTGAACGCCGCACGGGTGGGTGGCGCATTCCGGAGTTTCTTCAACGCTCCGGAAGTCACGGGCGTCATCGTCGGCGAGAGGTTGGAGGAATCGGACACCGACGAAGTCGGCGGCCGCTACTGGCGTGATGTGCTCCGACACTCGATCGACGGCAACCTCCAAGCCGTTCTGGACGAGCACGCCCATGTGCTCCGCGACTGGCTCGGCTACCTGAGTCTGGGCGACGACAACCGGCGCGCCGCGGCGGCCACAGACATTGCTCTCAACGTCGCGGAGGCCCTGGAGCTCCGCACCTCCTCATTTCGCGTGGACATCCCCCACCGAGAACAGAACGGCCTGCAGATCGAACTCGACGAACGCCGAATGCGTACCCGCTTCGCCGTCGCGTTCGGCAACCAAACACTCGACGGCGGCGACGAGGTCCGGGCCGAGTCGGTCTCCAGAGCGTTCAACTCCCCGTTCTGGCCCTTCGTCCTCGCCACCACATCGGTCGGGCAGGAGGGGCTGGATTTCCATCTCTGGTGCCACGCCGTCGTCCACTGGAACCTGCCCGCGAACCCCGTCGACCTGGAGCAACGCGAGGGCCGCGTTCACAGGTACAAGGGCCACGCTGTCCGCCGGAACATCGCCGCAACCCACGGACCGGATCTGCTCGCGGACGGGCTGCCCACCGGGGAGGATCCCTGGAGCCGGATCTTCATGATGGCGGTGCCGGCGAGTCCGGCGGCCGGGGGCGAGATGATCCCGTACTGGGTGTTCCACCAGGGACCGGCGAAGATCGAACGCCACGTGCCCGTCATGCCGTTCAGCCGGGATGCAGCGGCTCTCCCGAAGCTGCGCAAGGCACTCGCTGCTTATCGTCTTGCGTTCGGCCAACCCCGCCAAGAAGAGTTGGTCGAGTTCCTCGGAGCCGACCGTTCCGATGTGGACCTCCTCGCGTTGGCGTCGCGGCTCCGCATCGACTTGTCACCCCCTGAACCGGGCCACACGCCCAACTGAAGCGTGACTCGCCGCTCATCCCGAGGCGATCTCCCACAGCCTGCGGATCTGGACCGCCCGGAGGCGATGACCGAAGCCGGCACTGATCTCACCGTCGTAGAGCACGACCCCGGCGGCAAAACGCTCACCGGTGGCTGCTGCGAGCTTCCGCAATCCACAGAAGTCCGCATTGGCGACCGTGGAGCCCGCCTTGACCTCGACTCCGGCGACGAGGCAGCCACGCCCCTCGATGACGATGTCCACCTCGGCGCCGTCCTTGTCCCGGAAGTGGAAGAACCGCAGGTCGTGGTGATACTCGCTCGCCTGGCGTCGCAGTTCGGTGTACACGAAGGTCTCGGTCAGTTGCCCGAGAAGTCCCCGATCCGCCCGCAGGGTTCCCGCGTCGGCCCCCAGCAGCGCGCAGGCCAGCCCCGCATCGCCGAGGTGCAGCTTGGGTGTCTTCACCAACCGCTTGAGGCGGTTCCTGTGAGTGCTAAGCGAAAGTCGCGATCGGCGCAAACGGGAACTCACGTCGTGTTGGTCGGGCCGGTCGGTGGGCGAACCGACGGCTCTTAGGGTGATAGTTGTTGTTGGAGGCGAGCTCCGAACTCGATTTGGCGCGGTGACTGCAGTGCAGCGTCGACCGAGGCTACGTCGACGTCTATGTCGTAGAGGCTCTGTAGGTGTTCGACGACCGACTGGGGCCGCATCGGACGGTCCTGTTCGATCTGCGCGAGGTAGCTCTGTACGTAGTCGGCGAGGCTCTCGCGTGTGATGCCGGACCAGGGGTCCGGTTTGTGTCTCCAACTCCAACTGAAGCCACGGTCGCTCCTGAGGATGACGCGCCTGCTGTCGCTCAGGTCTGCGAACTCGGTGAAGCTGATGTGGGGGTGTTCCCGTCGCCGCCTCCGGCGGGTCTCCCGCCAGCGCCACCAGCGCGGAGTCATCGGCGCCGCCGTGTGGCGCCGACGGCTACGCCGCGGGGCCGGTGCGGTGTTCGATTCGACAGCCGCTGCGCGTTCGGTGGCCTCTGTTGTCTTCGGCGTCGGCGCGTCGGCATCTCGAGGCTCCGGTTGGCACGGGTCGTCGTCGGTCAACTCGCAGACGACGCCGAAGACAACAACGCTCAGCACGGGGCGCTCAGGATCAACGCTGGGGCCGGCAGTTGAGCTTTCTCACATTCGTGTCGGAGTCCCACTTGTCGAACCACCCATCGATGGCCACCCTCACGTTGACACGCGTCCGCCACCACGTGCTCTCGGTAGTGTGGCACGGATAGTGCACGGCCACCTGCTGCTTCGAGTACCTCATCATTGTCGTCTCCTTGACGGTTTTCCAGAAGCAGTTGAGGGGATTCGTGTACTGACACTTCTTTGCCTCGAGCCTCACCGTGACCCGGGCGCGGCTGGGGCATTCGCTTCTGGGGTTCGAAGTGTTGACCCACGATCCATGCCCGGACGCGTCGCCTCCGGAAAGGTGTGGATCGTGAGCTCTTGCGTCGAAATCGCAGTTCCGCCCCGGCCATTGACGGGCTTGTGGACCACCGCGGGATTCGCTTGGCGTGGGCTCGTCGGATTGGGTCTCCCCGGCGACTTGGCTCGGTTTCGGCTCGTCGGCCGCGACCGGAGTCACAGTCGCGACAACGAGCCCGACGGTCGCAAGGACCGCAGCAAGAGCAGATCGAAAATAGACCTTGGACCGGTCATTCATAGTAAATCTCCATATAATTGATTGCAGCTAGGCGCTGACGGATATCACCATATTCGACAGTCTGTCCTGTGCTGTGCACAGCAACTGAAGATGTTGTCTATGTATGTCGTGCCTCTTGTTAGGGGTGAACTGCTCGAAGAACCACCCCGGCGAAGGCGTGCTCGATGTTTCGGCCGGTCAACCGGCTCATTCAGGGACAGCGGTCGCGGGTCGCGGAGTTCACACCCACATACGACCCCGAGTCACCAACTTGTCGGCATCTTCGCCGCCGCGGGGGGCGTCCCATCAAGTGGTGGGCTTTTGAGTTGAGCCTCGGTGATGGTGGCCGGCTTGGGACTGCGGTAACGGTCCCATCCGGAGTCTCGAACACCATTAGTCGCGGTTTATCTACAACCCGCGGGCTAAACAGCGATCAACTCGCGGTTTCGCGAAAGGGCAGGAGGCGCCGTGGGCAAGTCGGTCGAACGCTACGGGGAACCCCGCTTTTAGGGGATGAGGCGCGCAGACCGGCAGTGTCCCACCGAGTGGTGGGGTTTGAGGTAGCTGTGGGGGTCCACCACTAGGTGGGTCATCGGCGTGATCCTCGGTGAGAGCAACTACTCACTCATCGAGGAGGACACACCGATGACCCTTTCTGATACTGACACGGCACAATTGTGGGAGACGTTTCGCGCCGGCGGCGGCGCGGAGTTGGTCCGCGGCGCGGTGCGCCTGGTGCTCCAGGAGTTGATCGAGGCCGAGGCCACCGAGGCGATCGGCGCCGGGCGCTATGAGCGCAGCGACGCTCGTGTGAATGAGCGCAACGGGCACAGGCCGCGGCTGCTGGCCACCCAGGCTGGAGACGTCGAGCTGAAGATCCCCAAGCTGCGCAAGGGCTCGTTGTTGCCGTCGGTGCTCGAGCCTCGCCGGCGCATCGACCGGGCCCTGCACGCGGTGGTCATGGAGGCCTACGTCGCTGGCGTGTCCACCCGCTCGGTGGATGATCTGGTGGCCGCGCTGGGAGCGACCTCGGGGATCTCGAAGTCAGAGGTGTCGCGCATCTGCGCGGGGCTCGACGAGATGGTGGAGGCGTTCAGGGGCCGGCGCCTCGATCACGTCGAGTTCCCCTACGTCTATCTGGACGCGACCTACCTGAAGGTGCGCAACAGCGTCTCACAGGTCGCCTCGATGGCGATGGTCGTCGCCACCGGCGTCACCACCGACGGCAACCGGGAGATCCTGGGATGCGACATCGGCGACAGCGAAACCGAGGCCTTCTGGCAGCACTTCTTGGGCTCGCTGCGAGCCCGAGGGCTCACCGGGGTGCGCCTGGTGATAGCCGACGCTCACGCCGGGCTCGGCGCCGCCGCGGACCGGGCCCTGCAGGGCGCCGGGCGCCAGCGCTGCCGAGTGCACTTCATCCGCAACCTGCTCGCTTTGGTGCCCAAGACTCACCAGCACATGGCCGCCGCGGTGTTCAGAACCGTCTTCGCGCAACCCGACCCCGGCGCTGTGCGCGACGCCTGGGACGAAGTCGCCGCCCAGCTCGGCACCCGATTCCCCAAAGTCGCAGCGCTGATGGCCGACGCCAAGCCCGAGGTGCTGGCCTTCGCCTCGTTCCCTCGGGCGCACTGGCAGAAGATCTGGTCCACCAACCCCCTCGAACGCATCAACAAGGAGATCAAACGCCGATCACGCGTCGTGGGGATCTTCCCCAACGAGGCTTCCGCCATCCGCCTCGTCGGCGCCATCTTGGCCGACCTCCACGACGAATGGCAGGCCACCGAGCGCCGCTACCTCTCAGAGCACTCCATGGCCACCCTCTGCCCCGAGCGCGATACCATCGCCACAGCCGAGCTCACGCCCGGCAACTAGCACCGAGGCTCAACCCCAAAGCCCACCACTCCACGGGACGCCCCCCGCAGACCGACTCAGCGGCCACTACCGCGCTTTCATTCCGGACTTGCTGTGTGGCTGGTAGTTCGAGATTCCAGCCCAATTGGCGGGCAATATCGCCGAGGTGGAGGTGACGATCAGGTCGCTGAACACCTCCGGCGACCGCAATCTGGAAGGCCTCGCAGTGTTCCTGTTGCGAGCGGAGTCGGTCGGATCGTCGTGGATCGAGGGGCTGAACGTGGCGCCACGACGTTTGGCTACCGCGGTGGCGGCTTTGGAACGTGACGTCGATGCAGGAGTTCCCCTCGCCGCGGAGGTGGCTGCCAACGTCGTCGCGATGGAAGTCGCGACGAAGTCCGCCGGCCGAGGCGATCGTTTCGAGCTAGCCGACTTGCTCGAAGTCCATCAGACCCTGATGCGCCACTCCCCAAGATCCGATCTGGGCGGGCTGATCCGCAAGAACCAGAACTGGATCGGCGGCAGCGAATACACGCCGATCGGCTCCCGATTCGTGCCACCTCCACCCGAGCACATCCCTCCTCTCCTCGAGGATCTGATCGAATACGTGAACAGCGACACACACCAGCCGCTGCTTCAAGCGGCGCTGGCGCACGCCCAATTCGAGATGATCCACCCATTCGGAGACGGCAACGGTCGCGCTGGCGGACACTGATCCACGTGGCGCTGGCGCGCCGAGGCCTGGCCCCGCGGTTCGTTCCCCCGGTGAGCGTCGTGCTGGCACGCCGCTCCGAGCAGTACATCGCGGCCCTACAGAAGTGCGCACACGTCGGTCCCCCAAATGCCGCCCACCACCAAGTCGCGGTGGTCGAGTGGCTGAGGCTGTTCGACGTCGCCATGGCCCACGCCTGTGACCGGGCGCTCGTCTATTGCGACGAGGTCGCTGAACTACAGAATGAGTGGCGCGACCAACTTGGCGCGGTGCGGGCGAACCCCAGCATGGATCGACTCAATCCTCGGCGAATTCGGTTTGAGTAGTCGGACTCCTAGGCGATCATCCAGAGGCGGCGTCCGGTTGAGCGCCTCGTGGGGCGGACCGGCTTGCCACCAGCGGTGCAGTTCCGCGCCTATCCCGCAACACGCGGGTCGCAGACGCGCACACGAATCCGCGCGGAGGCTTCGGTCTCGTCAACCGGACAATCCGGACCGAGGAATGCCCCGTCCGGGAAGACAGTGCTGCCGCCGTTCAGTTTTTTCCCACGATTTTTCCCACGCGCGGCGCCGGGATAGCTGGGATCTAGCGGGAAATCCGGTCCGCGTGACCTCAATCTCTGCCGTACGCCCGGTGTTCTGGGCCGTAGTGGCACCTCATGGACACAACCAGGCCGGTTCGATTCCCCCGAGTGGAGGTGAGCGGACTCGAACGAGCTGAGAACATCCAGGTCACAGCCATTTTGAGGGCTGGCTCGGCGGCTCTTCCCACGATCCTTCCCACGCGCTGCACGGGAGGATTCTCGCTGACCCGCCGTGGTCCTGCTGCTGATCCTGGGAACTTCGGGTTATGAGCCGGGAAGGCGCCGTATCAGCCGGTACCAGAATGTGCCGCTGAGTACGGATTTCGTGGATTACCGGTGTCAGCACGTATCAGCACGTGCGGGCTCGTGTCAGCGGGTGCGGTAGAAATCCCGGTAGAAGTCACACTGGATATCCGACAGCGATTCCACCACCACCCGAGCTCGAGCAAGCAGACCGAGCGAAACGCAGAGCACACCTCAGCCTGCGTGAGACCCGGGGAGGTTCACATATCTTGGGCACCCACACCGCCTTCGAGCGGCCGCCAGCTCCGCGGATTCCGCGGTCGGCACGCGGGGCCGCAGCTCGCGATTCGCGGGATCCTGGTTGCGCCGGTTGTAGATCGTCTGGCCCGACACGCCGAGCTGCTCAGCAACGTCGGGACGGGTCTGCCCGTCTCGACCAGATCCAACACTTTGCGGCGGAACTCAGCGGGTTACGTCCTCGCCACGATGACCTCCCTTCGGTCGACGTGGCCGAAATTCAACTAACCCGGCCGCGAAACGCACCGGGCAGACCACCGAAGCAGCTTCCGCAGCGGTGCGCCGACGCGGGCGTGCCCCGCGAAGTCGCCGAAATGGAGGTGGTGCGCTCGGTGGCCGCCGACGAGCAGGTGGTGGACGCCTCCGTGGCCTTCGGCACCGAGGTGCTGGGCAAGCAGGTGATCCGCTGCGGGGACCGGTCCGGGTTCGTGGTGAACCGCCTGCTGGTGCCCTACCTGCCCTTGGGCATCGAGTTGGGCGACGTCGGCGCGCGACTCTGCCAATAGCGCAAGTTGTAGAGTCGTTCATGTGCCCCTAGCTGGACGACAGGCGCGTGTCTGGTAGCAACAAGCCTCGTCGTCGCATCGATGTAGATGCCACGACGAGGCGGCTGTTGGAAGCCGCCGCGATGGAATTCGTGGAGCACGGGTATGACAAGGCCGTTGTCAGCAACATCGCTCGCCGCGCCGAAGTGACCATAGGCGCCATCTACGCGCGGTGGCCTCGCAAGAGCGACGTGATGGTCGCCGCCCTCGACCACATCTTCGAACAACTCCTGCCTGCGCAGAGGCTCAGGGACCTTGGTATTGCCGAGTTGTCGACGGCCGACATCACGGCGATATGGGGAGCGAACCTGTTGAACTCTGACGAAACGAAGGACGTGTCGGTCCAAGTGTTGGTCCAAGTGTTCGGAAGCGCCCGCAACAACGAGGCCGTTCGTACTCGCCTACAGCAATTCCTCGATGATCAAGCCGACCAGCTGAGCCAACTCGTTGAGAGGGCCAAGGACGAGGGGTACTGCGACCCCGAAACCAGCACGGCCGCGCTCACCCTCCTGATCCAAGCAATCGCGACCGGCACCCATCTGCTGATGTCCGCCGGGCGAGACGACCGCCACGTTCCTCCCGAACACGACTGGGCCTCGCTACTCGTGAACGTGCTCGGCACTGGGTGCCAGAACGCGCAGCAAATCCAGTAGCGCCGATCCCGTCCACAAGACGGGGCGCCTGGCCGGGGCTCCGCGCTGAATCGAGAGCCTGCGTCGCCGGGCCGTGAACTGCCGACCTGCATGTCTGGGGGCCGGTTCGGTGTGGCTGTGTGGTCATAGCGTCCGGTCGGCCGCTGGCCGGTTCGGCTCGTGAATCGCCGACTGAACCTCCCCGAGTTTCACGCAGGCTGAGGTGTGCCCCGGTGCGATGGCCTCATCAACGAATACAAGCACGCCACCTGATCAGCCATGACACCATGTCGGGCACCCGCAGGCGGCTGTTCTGTGGATGGCTGTTCTGTGGGCGGCGGGTTGAGCTAGGTGGGGCGCTGGTAGGGCGCGAACCTGATGTTGTTGCCTGGCCATTGCGACACGCCGTGGGTGTTGCGCGATCTCACGTTGAACCAGTATTCCCCATAGCCCTCGGGCAGGCCCGACAGCGTCGCGCTCGACCCGTCGAAGGTCAGAGTGATCCCGTTGGGGTTCGCGCCCGCGGACAACACCACCCAGTCGTAGAGTTCCCGATCCCAGAACTGCACGTCATAGGAGTCGGCCTCGCTCACGTCGGCCCAGTCGAGCGACCCGGTGCCCTCGCCGGTTGCCTCGCCCTCGAGGCTCTCATGGTCAGGGCGCGGCGGCGGCCCCGGCGCAGTCGGCGTCTCGGCGTCGGCGTAGCTCGACTCGGGGCTCAAACCCGCGGCGTTGATCGCCTTGACCCGGTACACGTACTGGGTGTTCGCCGCCACCGTTGTGTCGGTGTAGGACGTGGCCGCGGTGGCGGTGTCGGCCACGATCACCGGGAACACGCCGGGATCATGCACAGCAGGCTCGCGCCGCAGAATCTGGTAGCCCGTGATCGACGAGTCGCCGGGATCGTCCCACGCGATGGTGACCGAGTCGTGGGCGACCGACGACACCGCCGGCTTCGCCGGCTTCGCCGGGGGTTGCACGGTGGGCCGAGCCGTGACCGCTGCTGTGGCCGCGCTGGTGAGCGTCTCGTTGTTGCCTGCATCATCAGTGAACGACACACGCACCCGGATCGTCTGCGCTGCCTCGCTGGAGGTGAGGGTGTGGGTCGAGTCGGTGGCGTCGGCGATGTCGGACTCGTTGGCCTGCCACTGGTAGTTGTAGGTGGCGTTTGTCGTGCCGTCGGCGTCGGCAATTTCCGAGGTGTCCGCGGTGAGGGTCTCTCCCACCTGCGTCGTTCCGCTGATGGTCGGTTCGCCGGTGGCGGGGCTGTTCTGCGCCGGGGTCGATTCCGGTGTGCGGATCTCTGCGGGTTTGGAAGCGTCATGCGCGCGGCCGAGGAAGTCCACACCGCTCACCCGGTACACGTACAGCACCCCGGGCTCGACGTCGGTGTCGGTGTAGGTGGGTTCGCTCCACTGCTCGGTGTAGTTGACGTGCACGAGGGGTTCGGCCTCGCCGAGCTCGGGACGGTTGCGCAGTATCCGGTAGTACTGCTTCTGGTAGGGAAAGCCCGCCGGCAGCTTCCAGGTCAGGACCACGGCGCCGTCGGAGGCCGCCGCGGTCAGTGCGTAGGGCCGGCCAGAGCGGGCCAGGGCGCTGGTGAGCGATTCCTCGTAGTCGGCGTCGTCGGTGAAGGCCACGCGCACCTTGAAGGCGCTGCCCTCGTCTGCGGAGACCAGTGTGTAGCTGGCGCCTGTCGCTCCCGCCATGTCCGTGTACCGGGTTCCGTCATAGGACACCCACTGGTAGCTGAGCGTCGCAGCGGTCATGCCGTCGGCGTCGGAGATGCCCGCCGTGTCCACCGTGAGGGTCTCGCCCACCTCGGGCGTGCCGCTGATGGTGGGGGCTCCGGCGGCGGGGTTGTTCGGCTTTGGTTCTACCGTCAAGTACATCGGGTTGTACAGCCGCCGGCCGTCGGCGGCGCAGACGGCCTCGGGGAGTTCGCAGTCCAGGCCGGCCTCGATCTCGACGGTGATCGGCGCCCTCGCATCAGGCGTGACCGAGACGGCCCAGATCCTGTTGTCGCTGCCGACGGCCTCGACGCCGGAGACCGTGGCGCCGGAGACCGACAGAACGTGGTCGCGCAGCGCGTCGGCGGTCGTGGCGACCCCCTCGCTGAAGTGGATGCGGAACGACACGTCCTCGCCTTTGACGTGCTCGCTGGGAAAGTCGCTGAAGTAGGCGGTCACCGGCGCCTTGTGGCGGTCCCCGAGCTGGTCGTCGGGGTGGAGGATCAGCCTTACTCCGACGGGGTCGTCGCCAAACAGGTCCAGGGGCGCCGAGGGCCACCAGTACATCCCTGTCGCCGCGCTGTTGGGGACCAGGCTGTGACTGCCGAGATAGGTGGAGTCGCCGACGCGCAGGATGAAGTCCGTGGGCAGTTCCGGGCTCACACCCAGCCAGAGGCTCTCCCCGGCGTGCGCCAGGAACTGAATCGTGTGGGTTGTGTCCTCGACCACGAACGAGTTCGGCGACAGTGTCCCTCCCAGGTCCCCGAAGGTCGAATACCCCGACACCGCAGGGACGATGTCGCTCTGGTGGCCCGCTGCGAGTTCGCTCTGCAGGACGATCCTGTGCGGCAGGGCCAGGTGCGCCGACCACGCCGACGCTGCATCGGAGTTCACCCCGCGCACCCGGAAGGAGTAGACATCGCCCGCGGGCAGACCACTGACCACGGCGCTGGCTCGGTCAAAGAGGATCTCCGTGCCGTCTGCGGGAAGTGTTCTCCAACGGTCGCTTTGCAAGTATTGGACTTCATAGGAGTCGGCACGGTCGGTGTCGTTCCATTCCAGGTGCACTTCCAAGTGCGTGGCGTCTGATAAGAGCGTTCCCAATGTGGGCCTGTCCGGGACCGGGGGAACCACACTCAGCACAGTGTGCTCGAGCGGGTCCGACAGTTGCCGCCCGTCAGGCGTGCAGATGGCGCCGTCGACGGTGCAGGCGAGGCCAGGGGTCAGCGCCACAGTGATATCGGCGCTGGGGGAGTCCGGGGCAACACGGATCCGCCACTCTTTGGCGCGGCCCGGCGACAGCGCTACTCTCGTCACGCGGCCACCTGTGACCGACACAGCCTGGTCCATGAACTCCGCGTCGGGGATGTCCACGACCTCGCTGAATTCGACGACCACCCTGAACTGTTCGCCGTCGTGCGTCGTGCGTGAGCCTTCGAAGCTCCCAGTCACAGCAGCACCGGAGTTTGCCGTGAGTGGTTCACCCGCGAAGATCCAGGGTCGGGCCTGCTTGATCGCCAAGACGTTGTCGCTGGTGATCTTGAACTCGATCTCCATGGCGAACTGCTCGCCCTCGGCGATGTCGTACAACTCCTCGAACTCATCGTGGATCGAATCGAGGTGCCGCCTCAGCTGCCCCAGATGATCGCTGGTCATGAGCAGCTGCCCCCTTGGGACCTGGTTGGAGAGCGCAGCGACGGTGTATGTGCCGTCGGCGTACAACAGGACCGCCTCGGGCACCGAGTTCGCCTCGGGGTTGGTGACCAGGTCCTCGCCAGCTTGGGAGTTGACGTAGTGGGCCCCGTCGGTGCCGTAGACCGGGTCGACGCTGACGGCGACGCCGTTCACACGCTCGTCGGAGAAGTTGGGATGCACCAGCACCCCCATCGCGGCGGCCATGTGGTCGACGCGGTGGAAGTCGCGCTCGATGAACGCCCGGAAGTTCCACAAGCTGGCATACACCTGCTTGAGCGACTTGGAGATGCCGTCCTCGGTGGTCTCCTCGGGGTGCTGCGTCTTGGAGTCATACAGCCCGGCCCCGCTGAACCCCGGCAGGTCCTCGTTGTTGGTGCTGGACCGGTACCGCAGCGAGGCACCCTCCGCGAACGTGGCGTGCATCGCCGTCAGCGCGGTGTCAATCCACTCGGGAGTCTCGGCCTTCTTGATCTTCTTGCGCAACTTCTTGAGCTCGTCCTCCTTCGTGTCGTAATCGGCCTGGAACTCGGGGTCCCCCAACATCTCCTCGACGTCGTCATAGAGGTCGTTGTGCTTCATGAACTCGTCATAGAAATAGAACGGCACGGCGAAACCGTCCGGCACCGTCCCCTCAGGGAACTCCAGGGTCCCCAACACCGCCACATTCGCTGCCTTCACGCCGAACGAGTCCCAGTCGTCAAAGTCGACGTCGCTGAGAGAAGCAATAGAGGTCACCGAAAGATCACGCTGCGGAGTCTGAGCCTCAGCCGGACGCAAAGCCTCATAATGCTCGTCGACTTCTGCCTGAGTGGCCGCGCGGATCGAGTAACCCGACTCCGACACCTCATAGTAGACATGACTATCAACGAGATCCTCGATAGTTGAGTCCCCGAGAGCGTCTCTGATGAACGCGTTGGGAGCCTCGTCTTGAACCGCGCGCAGGTTGACGTGTGAGAGCGGTGTTTGCGGCACGGTGCTGATAATCCCAGCAACACGAGACAACTCGTTGGGCAAAGACTCATATATCACGATGTCGCGGGGGTTGGGCCGGTCCTCCAACGACATGACCCGCAGAAAACCGTAACCCTCCGCAACGTTGAGAGAAATAAAATCAACACCCGGAAATACGTCCTCATCCAATAACACGTTGACCCGTGAACCGTCATAGCTAGCCCGCTCAGAGCGGTATTTCAACAAGCCGAATTCCGGCACGGGGTAGTACGCAAGATTGTTGTCAAGCAGCGGCATGCTGGCCGCCAGAGCCCCGTACGCGTAAGCCACTTCCTCAAATTCGTAGGAATCCTCGGTTTGGTGCTGAAAGCGATACACGCCCAGAGAACCGTCGGGAGCAACCACACTGGGGTGGTAGACGATCTCGCCGTAGATCATATGTCGACGTTCGTACTGTGGATGGTCAAAGAGTCCGACGGACCGCAAAAATACCGGGTGTGCTCGGTACGTGTTGGTGTTCTGGAAGTAGACAACCGGGCGGTCGGTGTCCATCAGGGCGATGGTGAACTTGACGTACTCCAGATTCCTTAGGTGTTCGTCGCCGTTTACGGCGGTGCCCTTATAGGAGAGCGTCTCGAATGTTGCCCGGTCGGGAATGGACACGGCGCCTTTGCTGAGTTCGAGGGTGACCGCGGGATTCACAGGGTTCATGCCCGTCGGGTCTGCGAGTTCGGCGATGTCGTCGATGCAGTCGCCGTCGACGTCGCCCGGGTCCGCGACGAGGTACTTCTCCACCCGGTAGCGCTCCATGGGCAGCGCCGCCACGTTCTCCGCGAGGGTGGTCGTGCCATCCTCGCCCAAAGCCACCCGCACCGGGTACTCCACCGTCGTGTCATCCACGTCGAAGCTCGCATAGAGAACGAAATAGTCCGCCGTCGTGGACGCGACCACGATCGGCACCGCCGTCACCGCCACGTCCACGGGCGTCGGCGGATCGCTCCCGCCCGGACACGTCGGCGCCGGGGTCGGCTCCACGGCGGTCTCCGCGTTGACGTAGCTCGACTGAGAGCTGAGGCCCGCGGTGTTCTTCGCCTTCACCCGGTAGACGTAGCGGGTGTGGGGCGTGACCGACGTGTCGGTGTAGCTCGTCGCCGCGGAGCCAGTGCCGTCCACGACGGCGACGAACTCCGCTGCGCCCTCGCCGTCGCCGTAGCTGCTGGCGTCCCTCGAGCGCCTGAGCACCTGGTAGCCGGTGATCAACGCGTCGCCCGGGTCGTCCCATGTCAACGTCACGCTGTCATGGGTCGACGCTGACACCGACAGGCCCGTGGGCTGCGCCGGTACCGCCGCCTGCGCGTACACGGGAACCCCCGGCACCAGCAGCGAAACTGCCACCACCACCACAACAAGCGGCGCGGCCCGTACCGGCGCCACGATGCCGCGCACCCCGCCCCGAGCCCGTCCACTCACACGAACACCGTCATTCACGACACCCACCCAGAAGTCGGAACGCGTCCAAGCCACCCGACTGGAGCGGCGGGTACCATGCCGCACAACATCATAATAGTATTGCGAACTATGCCACAGCGACAGACGAGGCCACGCCGATGAACGACTCGAGAACAATCGGGACCGCCAAGGGCATGCTCTCGGCGCAGCCGAGAACGCGACGCTCACCGCAGCGCTCGCCTGCTGCGCGGCGCCGCTGGCTGGTGGCCATAGGGGCGCTGCTCACCCTCGCGTGCACGATGGCGGTCTACTACACCGTCGCTGGCCAAGAGAACGACCCGGCACCCGAGAGCAACGTGCGGATCGTCGCCGCCAGAACCGACGACGGCCGAGTCGAGTTTGCGCTGCAACAACAGCAAGCCGACGGCTCCTGGAGCGAACGCCAACTCCCCGAGCGGCGCTTCTTCCCTACCACCGCCACCACCGGAGAATGGCTCGAGAGTTCAGCGTTGACTGTCAGCACCTCCGATGATGAGGTGCTAGTGCGGATCGTCGCCGCCAGAACTGACGACGGCCGAGTCGAGTTTGCGCTGCAACAACAGCAAGCCGACGGCTCCTGGAGCGAACGCCAACTCCCCGAGCGGCGCTTCTTCCCTACCACCGCCACCACCGGAGAATGGCTCGAGAGTTCAGCGGTCCCACTTCCACCCGTCGAAGCCGTCAACTCTGGCCAGCAGGAGCAACAGGACCCCAGCCCCGCTCCCCCAAGCCCGCTTCCACCCAGCACCAACCCTGTGTCAGGGTCGCAAGGGAAATCCACCGGCAACCCGCCACCAACAACAACAACAATAGAGCCACCACCAACAACAACAGCACCAGGCGAGCAGTGCGAGACGACTAACGGCAACACAGTGTGCACCCGGCCTCTAACGCCAGAGGAGTGGGACCAACTCTCACCAACAACTACAACAGCACCGGACCCACTCTCACCGACAACTACAACAGCACCGAACCCGCCACCGACAACAACGACAGCAGTACCGCCACCGCCGCCGCCACCAACAACGACAACAACACCAGCACCGCCACCGCCGCCGCCACCAACAACGACAACAACACTAGGCGACGAGTGGGAGTGCGAGACGACTGGCGACTTCACAGTGTGCACCCGGCCTCTAACTCCAGAGGAGTGGCAACTACTCAGGCCTCGGTGATTTGCTCGAGCCGCACACTCTCGAATTTCGGTCCCGACAACACCACCCGGAGCTTCTCCTCGGGGCTCTTCTTCGAGGCCTTCGCCATGCTCATCTCCTTGCGTCAGACTCAAACCGCCAACTGAGCAAGAAAGTTGACACGGGACACGAGCACGAAATCCCTCATATCACTACCGCCCAAAATCAACTATCCCGACCGCGAAAACCACGGGGCAGACCAGCGCCCGCGTGAAACTCGGGGAGGTTCAGTCATGCTTCGTGCCCGACGACTGATCGGACCGCTGCTGGCCGTCGTGCTGCTGGCAACGGGAGTGTTGATTGTGCCCGCTCCGGCCGCCGGGCAGAGCAGCGCAGACTCCGTGGGCCTTGCGCTCGTGCGGATCACGAGCGCCGCAGCCGCCGGCACCTACACGGTCGGGTGGCGAACGCTGGGTGGATGCGACCCGGGCGAGGGCACGTCGGGGATGTCCGGCGAGGTCACGTTGACCGTCGAGGCAACGGGTCGTCCCGACGGCACACCCGAGCCCGGCGAGCTCACCGGCACCCCGGCAGTGAGGGACGTGGTGATCCGCCCCATCTGCGTCTACACGTGGTCGGTGTCGTTCGTCGAAGCGACCACGGACGCCAACTGCATCGTCGGACCTGCCCCGTTCGCACCCGACGACGACAACGAGATCAACATCACCCTCACCGATCCCGCGACCGCGTGCGCTCAGCAATCACGCATCATCGTGCGACTGCACCCAGCTGTGCCGGTCGCCGTCGACGACACCGATCACAACGCCATCCTGCGGACCCGCTTCACCGCCACTGCTCAGCGGGTGAAGGGCGCCCCGAGGCGTTGCTCGACGCGGACAGGGGTGTCGGAAGTGGACGACATGGCAACACCAGGCGACACGACGGATGACTCCGTGTCGATCGAGCTGCGGGTCGCCGCGACCACCGCCGCCGGCGAGGAGTGCCGCTACGACGTGACGCTCAAGTTGCCCAGCTATCTGGTCGCGGCACACGGCAAGCACGAGCGCAATGTCTTCGAGAACGTTGATCCGCTGGCGACGATCGACTTCCGCGTCGGGGTGGCCACCAAGACGATCTTCCTGCTGCAGACCGTCGTTGGTGACTCCCGCGCCGCCAATGTCCGCTACGAACTGTCAAGGACATGCGGTGATCCCGATCCGCTGCCCGCAAATCTGCTGGCGATGCCGCGCGGCGGGATCCAACCGATCGAGCAAGTCACCCTTGTCGAACTGCGCGAAGGACGTTTCAACGTCACCGCCGCGCTGGCCGACGACCCTTCCGCCGAGGACGCGTTCGATGGCGTCGTCACGCGGGTACTCGACAACCGGAGCGAAAAGTGCGAAGCCACCGTCTCGATGTCGCACCTGCCCGACTGGTGCGTCGCGGAGGAAACGAGCATCACCATCGACCTGACCCGCGCCGCCGATCCCACGATCATCGAGTTCGAAGTCACCTGCAGCAACGAGGACGAAGCTCCCGACGCCGACGAGGGCGGCGGCACCGGCGAAACCGCGTAGAGCCGCGACACAGAAGGCACTGCGGCCGCGCCATAACCGAAGCGCGTCGGAGTGACCCTCCCGGAGCGCGCGCGGGTCAGCCTTCCCCCACGGTGGTGCCCGCGGCGTGTCGCCGCCGGCAAAACCCCCAGAGGATCGTGCGGCTATCACTGCTGGAGGCGCGGCCACGGCCGAGGAAACCCGCCCAATAGCGGCCAACGCACCGACGACGACCGCGAAGCCGCACTGAATCGCCGCCCTGTGGGTGCCCAATATTCGGTCGTGTGCGCTGACCGGGCATGATGCGCTTGCATCCTGAGGTTCTGTGTGTCGCGTTCTGTACCGGTTGCTTGTGTCGTTGGCGCGCTTGGCTGTGCGCTCGGGACGCTCGAAGGATCTTGAGATCATCGTGCTGCGCCACCAGCTCACAGTGCTGCACCGCCAGAGCAACCGACCAGGCGTCGCCGATGAGGACCGGGCCCTGCTGGGTGCCATCGCGGCGGTCCTGTCGCGACGACAGCGAGCGGGCTGGCTCGTGACGCCAGAGACCTTGTTGCGATGGCACCGGCGCCGAATTGCCCGCCATTGGACTCAACCATGCCGGGCGCCTGGCCGGCCCTGCACCTCTGTGGATCTGCGTCGTGTCATCATCGAGATGGCTGCCAGCAACCCCACGTGGGGCTACCGCCGCATCACCGGCGAGCTCGTCGGCCTCGGTCACCGCGTTGGAGCCTCCACTGTGTGGAGAATCCTCAAACAGCGCCGCCTCGATCCCGCCCCGCTGCGCTCGAGCGTTTCCTGGACTCAGTTCCTGCGCTCCCAGGCCGCCGTTGCCTGTGACTTCATAACCGTCGACACCGCCCTGGTGCGCCGCTGTTACCTGTTGTTCTTCATTGACATCACCAACCGCGAGGTGTTCAGCGGCGGTAGCACCGCCAAGCCGACGGGCACCTGGACCGCCCAAGGCGCACGCAACGTCTTTGCGCGTCATCCCGACCGGTTCACCCACACCGGAGCCCTTGTTCGTGACCGTGCCAGCCAGTTCACCGACCACTTCGACGAGATCTTCCGAAGCGAAGGTCTCAAGACCTTGCGCACCCCGGTTCGCGTCCCAGTGGCCAACGCGTTCGCCGAACGTTGGATCGGCACCCTGCGCCGAGAGCTTCTTGACCGAACCATCATCGGGAACCGTCACCAACTCGACAGGCTCGTAGCCGACGACATCGACCACTACAACACGCACCGGCCCCACCGCTCGCTAGAGCAGCGACCACCCCGACACACCACCGCCGACAACAACACGACTGACCACCCGTTGCCGCGTCGACTCGTCCGAACGCCCCGCCGCGATGGCCTCATCAACGAATACAAACATGCCCCCTGACCAGCCACGACAGGGTTTCGGGCACCCACACGCCCCGAGCCCGTCCGCTCACACGAATACCGTCGTTCACGACATCCACCCAGAGGTGGGAGCGCGTCCAAGCCACCCGATTGGAGCGGCGGGTACCATGCTGCTCAACGTAATATAGTATTGCACACTATGCGACAGCGACAGACGAGACCACGACGATGAACGACTCGGGAACAGTCGGGATCGCCAAGGGCATGTTCTCGGCGCAGCCGAGCACGCGACGCTCACCGCAGCGCTCGCCTGCTGCGCGACGCCGCTGGCTGGTGCCCATAGGGGCGCTGCTCCCCTCGCGTGCACGAAGGCGGTCTACTACACCGTCGCTGGCCAAGAGAACGACCCGACACCCGAAAGCAACGTGCGGATCGTCGCCGCCAGAACCGACGACGGTCGAGTCGAGTTTGCGCTGCAACAACAGCAAACCGACAGCTCCTGGAGCGAACGCCAACTCCCCGAGCGGCGCTTCTTCCCCACCACCGCCACCACCGGAGAGTGGCTCGAGACTTCAGCGGTCCCACTTCCACCCGTCGAAGCTGTCAACTCTGGCCAGCACGAGCAACAGGACCCCAACCCCGCTCCCCCAAGCCCGCTTCCACCCAGCACCAACCCTGGGTCAGGGTCGCAAGGGTGTCGCGGGTCACGAATTCTTGCTCAGGTCTAGGTCGGGTCTGATCAAGGAGATGCTGATGTCCAAACCGTCCCAGAGGAGTCCTGAGCGGAAGCTGCAGGTGGTGTTGTCTGTGCTGCGCGGGGAGGTAGGCCGCCCGCCGCGCTGGTGTGGCTGAGCACACGATCAACGTTTGAGGCCGTCGTTGGAGGGGATCACTAGTGAAGCACAACAGGTTCGCGGGTCGGGGCGGTTGCCCTGTCCCCATGTGGAGCAGGGGCCGCGTCTGGTGGGCCGTAGCCGTGGCTGTGGCGGTGCTGCTGGTGTCGCTGCTGAGCGGTCCGGCGTCGGCGCAGGGCAGCAGCGACGCCAATCTGAGCAGTCTGACGGTCAGCCCTAAGGACATCATCGGCTTCAGCGGTTCTGTCACCTCTTATGCGGTGGGTGTGGCCAGCACGGTGTCTCAGGCCGCTATCACCGCCGTTGCCGCTGACAGCGGTGCCGTGGTGGTGTTCGACCCCATCGACGCGGACACCGCCGCTGGCTATCAGGTGAATCTGAGCGCTGGGATCAACACTGTCACGATCACCGTCACCGCCGAAGCCAGCAACACCAAGGCGTATTCGGTCACGATCGGGCGGGGTGTGACCGCCGACTACGACTGGAAGGCCTCAGACGACCTCGACGGGCTGGCAGCGGCAGAGGTTGTCGGTCCTAGGGGTATTTGGGGCAACGACACGACCATTTGGGTCGTCGATGCCTCTCAACCGGACCGGCACGCGGTCGCCTTCAACCGGGACGGCAGCCGGGACTCGGCCAAGGACATCAACCTGCGACAGTTTTCTAGTGGTTATGACTCTCCGTACGGGATGTGGTCTGACGGCGAGACGGTATGGGTGGCGAACGCCAGAGGCAATGATTTTGCGAATGATTTTGCGTTGGTCGCCTACCGGCTGTCCGACGGTGACCGGCTTCCCAGCCGGGACATCAGGTTCACTGCTGAAGGCTGGACCGGGGTGTGGTCCGACGGCCGGACGATCTGGGTTGCTGATTCAGTCGACGACAAGCTGTTCGCCTACCGGTTGTCCGACGGGGCGCGGCAAGCCGGCAGTGACTTCGCGCTGCATTCCGACAACGCCAGTCCCGGCGGCATCTGGTCCGACGGGGTGACCATGTGGGTCGCGGACCAGATAGACGACAAGGTGTACGCCTACGACCGGGACAGCCGGAGTCGCGTCCGCGGCAGGGATTTCGACACCGCGACGGACGCCGGGCAAGAAGCTCTGTCTGGCATCTGGTCCGACGGGGTGACCATGTGGATCGTTGAAACCGTGGACACGAAGGTCTACTCCTACAACATGGCGACCTCGAACAACGCGGATCTGCGCACCCTGGCAGTCGATGGCGCAGAGGTCGCCGGGTTCGCCTACAACACCAGGAGCTACAGCTCTGATGTGGCCGACGGCGCGGTGCGCGAGGTGACGGTCACCGCGCAGGTGCGCCAGTCCGCGGCGAGGATCACCAGCATCACCCCGACCGACGCGGATCCCGTCGCGAGCGGCCACCAGGTGGAATTCGACGACACGACGCCGGTGCCGGTGGTGGTCACGGTGACCGCCCAGAACGGCACTACCAAGGCCTACACGTTGACACTGCGCAATTCGTCTGTGAGCGCGGTGCCGGTGTTCGGGCACCAGATCGGCTCGCTCAGCGCCAGCGTCGATGAGAACACCGCTGCGGGAACGAACATCGTCGAGGTGTCTGCCACCGACCCGGAGGGCGCCGCGGTCACCTTCACCCTCGACGATGACGGCAGCCGGGTCTTCGAGATCGTCCCGAAGAGCGGCAGCACCACCGCTGCGTACATTCGCACGAAGGCGTCGCTGGACTACGAGACCGAGTCCACGTACGCGGTCGTGGTCGTCGCGGCCGATCCGGGCGGGAATGCGGCGTCGGACGCTGTCACGATCAACGTGAACAACGTGCAGGAGCCCGGACGGGTGCGCGTGTCGCCGACGCGGGTCGAATTCGGTGTGGCGTTGACCGCCGCGTTGTCGGATCCCGACGGCGGGGTGAGGAATGTGTCGTGGCAGTGGTCGCGCCGCAGGACCCTCAGCGACCAATGGTCCAGCATCTCCGGCGCGACGTCGGCCGCGTACACGCCGGTGCAGGCTGATGTGGGCATGTACTTGCGGGCGGTGGCGACCTACACCGACAGGCTCGACGCGGGAAGGTCCGCGGAGGTGACTTTGTCGCCGGTGCTCGGGTGTTACGCCACGCTCGGTTTCGGTCGGCTCGCCCTCGTCGGCACTGCGTGTGTGATCCTCGACACTGCCGTCGTCGTGGTCGCCGACGGCTACGACGTCGCTACGGCCGCCAGGGAGCTGGAGAGGCTGGCGGGATGGTCCGTGAGGTCCCAGTTGCCGGGGCTGGGGATGATCATCGCGGAGTACTCCCCTGACAATCTGACCTTGGCCCAGCTCGATGCCAAGAGGAACCAGATCGCCGCGTATCCCTGGGCCGCTCGCGCCGAACGCGATGCTGTGGCGCGGAGCACAGCCGGCGGTGCGCCCACCATCAGCGGCACCGCGCAGGTGGGCCGTGCCTTGACCGCGGTGGCGGCGCAGAGTCTGGATCCATCCCCGCCGGCTCGGCCGGCGAAGCCGACGGCGTCGACGGTCGCCCATGACTCGGTCACCATCGAGTGGGACGACCCCGAAGACGCGTCGATCACCGGCTACCGGATACTGCGACGCGAGCCCGCTGTGCACGACCCGGGCGAGTTCGAGGTGATCGTGGACGACACCGGCACAGCCGACACGTCCCACACCGACACAACAGTGGCGGCGAGCACCCAGTACGTGTACCGGGTCAAAGCCATCAACGCCGACGGGCTGAGTCCCGAATCCAGCTACGCCAACGCCGAAACACCCGCCCCGCCGCCGGCTCGGCCGGCGAAGCCGACGGCGTCGACGGTCGCCCATGACTCGGTCACCATCGAGTGGGACGACCCCGAAGACGCGTCGATCACCGGCTACCGGATACTGCGACGCGAGCCCGCTGTGCACGACCCGGGCGAGTTCGAGGTGATCGTGGACGACACCGGCACAGCCGACACGTCCCACACCGACACAACAGTGGCGGCGAGCACCCAGTACGTGTACCGGGTCAAAGCCATCAACGCCGACGGGCTGAGTCCCGAATCCAGCTACGCCAACGCCGAAACACCCGCCCCGCCCGTGCTCGGCACGCCGCCGATCTAGTCGAGCGAGTTCCGTCAGCGCTTCAGCGACTGCCTCCTTCGTCGCGGTGTCAGGATGCTCAGGCAGCAGTTGCACGTGGCTGAGCAGCGACACAAGCGGCTGCTTGAACCTCCCCTGGTTCCAAGCAGGCTCTGCGACGTGCGCGTCGCCTGGGCAGTCACCACCTCCCTCGATCCAGCGCCGGTTGATCGGCACAGACACGGCCCGAATCGGCCAACTGCCGAGCAACTCGGCGACCGCGGACCCCCGACAAACCCGATCCGCGTTGGCGCCGAATTGGTGCTGCGCCCATAGCATGCGCCATCCTGGGTTGTCACCGGGTTCCCTGATGTCCCATACAGCTCGTAAACTCCCAGGTGGTGATCGTTTACTCGAGTCTTGACGCTCCCAGCGGTTCCGGGCAATCCCAGAATAACTGTGGGACAAATCGGGGACATCGAGTTCGGTGTGCCCTATGTTTTGCGCGGTCAGGTGCTTGATCTTGGGCGTTGGTCGTGGCGTGCGGAATCGAGCGTCTATGTAAGACCGCAGTTCAGATGTGCTATTGACCACCTCGACTAGCAGTCATTCCCACACACGTTCCCACGCGGCTCGAAGGGCTCTGTCGGAAGCCTATGTCGACGGTCTGACGATGGCTGCGTAGACCGCCAACCGTCAGCGGGGAGTCGGTTCGCCGCGCGTCTCGCGGACCCTCAACAGGACATCCTCGCTGAGATCGACAAGCGCGCGGTGCGCTGCCCTCGCGATCGCTCCAGACCCGGCGACCCAGCAACCACCACCCGCGACCAAGCGACCTGACCGCGCGAAGCCCGGGGCAGACCACCCAGTGGGCGGTCCCTGAGGGCCGGGATTTGCCGTGGTTGGCGGCGCTGCGCGGGTCAGCGCAATTGCTTGAGGTCCTATAATCAGGCGGCCAGTAGTCTCGTTCAGCACGGTTATCGGGCGCTATGGATGTCCTCTACAAGTACGTGACCCATCAGAGGGCGCTGACCTGCATTCCGGAGGTGGGCGATGGGACTCTTCGCGCCACTCAGCCAGCAGCCCTCAACGACCCGTTTGAATGCGCCGTTGCCCCCATTTACGCCATCGCGGACAAGTGGCAAGAGAACCGCGAGTTAGCGGACGCTCTGAGCAAGATCAACGAGAGCAAGCCAGTCACTGCGGAAGACGTGGATCGCGCCAGGAGAGACTACGGCAGCCTGTTCACGCGTCAGCTCTTCGCGGACCAGGTCTCGACAAGGTTCGGTATCGTCTCTTTTGCTGCAGATCCATTCCACCCGTTGCTGTGGTCCCACTACACCACTGACGGCTCCGGATTCGCCATCGGCTATGACGTTGCTGAACTCCGCAGGATCGCCGGCGCGGAAGAATTTCTGCGACGCGTTCTATACCAGGACGGGCCACCCGTCATTAGCGGGCCGCTTGTCTTGGCCCGGCCGTAGTCGAATCTGCCGATCGAGCTGTCTTTCAAGAGCAACCACTGGTCCTACGAGGATGAATGGCGCTTGATAATCGAGCTGCAAAGGACAATCGGGACAGGGCAAACGGACCGGCACTGCCAACCCATCAATCTGGTTCGGGTGCCGAACAGGGCGGTCGTGAGCGTCTTCTACACGGAGAGAACACCTCCCGACTCGGTCGAGTTGATCCGGGCTCGCCTGGCAGACAGGAACAACCGCTATCGGGCAGACAAGCCGCGCAAGCTGATCATGTCCTCTATGACTTACGGCTACGAGGAAGCCGAGGACGATTGGCAATCCGACCGATAGCGACGGCACGCCTCAGCGTCGCGCTGGGTGCCTCTTGGCCGGACCCGAACGCAACGACCGGTAGAGGCGATTTCGTCGGTGGCGGAGAAGCTGGGTCCGACGCCTGAGCCGGTGCGCAAGTGGGTTTGTCCCGGGATACTCCTATTGGCGTCAAGCGGCGTGTTGGGTGAGCCAGGTTTCGTAGCGGTTGGCGAGGTCGTGGTTGTGTTGGGCGCTACATTCAAGCGCTGAGATGCGGGTGTGTGAGCTTCACCGGGTTGCACGCAGGCTGAGGTGTGCACCTGCGCTCTGAAAGCCTGCGCGTCGTCGCTGGTGTTGGAGATCTTCAAGCGCGGGTGGCTGAATCGGTCGAGCGGTGGCGTCCAGTCATGACAACTTATCCCCGTGCGGGTTTCCTCTTGAGGAGGAGCTCTGATTGGAGTCCGCGTGTTTAGGCGTCTCGACAGTCGAGCCACAAGTCTCGTCGATGGATCATCGCCGGAGTCAAACGCGAAGCGGTCCGCGCGAGATACGACTTGAGCGCGCTCCGAAGTACACACTCTCCTACGTAGACGGCCATCAATGATTCAAGTGCAGCGACCGTACAATCTGCCACTATAACGAGAGACTGGCCGAAGTCACGCGCGTCGGAATCGCCACTCGCACCGAGAACGAATGCATCAGCATCCTCGTAGTTCGCCTTCTTCCGAATTCTCCACAGCAGATCAAACGTAGTGGTTGGCGCTACCGAGTCCGCCATCCTCTCCTTTTCTGATCGACTCAAGTTCCGCCGTGATCTACCAGGACGACGACCCTTTAGTCTCGCTTGGTCAAACCGCCTTTCCATCTCTCGCTCTCGGGTGGTTCGCAGAAACATGGCGTGACGATCTTCGGATGATTCCACATCTGGGACAGATAGGACATGAACGGCATCATTCGTCAGAGTGAGACCATGATATTGAACATTCCCAGTCTGCGGACAACCGGTACAGTACGCGTCCCATGGACTTGGAAGTACGCCCCTCTCGACATACTTGCCAGCCTGCTTGAGCGCTGCCATATGGTCACGGGCACGGGTCTGATTACTCGCAACTGCGAGTGCAAGAATCGCGTGGTAGGTAGCGTAGTAGGCTTGAATTGGTATCCATGCGTTAGCTTCCTCGTCGTATTCCTCTTCATCGGACACCTCTCGATCAAGCCTGCGAAGTGTCCCCCAAGACTTCCGTAGTGCAGTATCAAGACTCGCAGCCTCTCTTGGGCTAAGGACGCGCCGCTGGATCTTGCCGACGAGAGGAAGAGAGTGGACCGCATCACGGACGCCAGCGATCGGACTTCCCGTCCCGTACCGACGTTGAATTACAGTGGCGAGGCCTCCGAAGTAGTTGGTGTAGGCGCGAAACGTCTCAGCAAATTCTGAGTCGGGCTCGTACCAACTGGCGAGTGCCACACCTCCAGCGTAGGGAATTGCCCTACTGGTGAGGCGCGGTGTGAGAACGCCGTCACCCGTGCCCCGTCCTAGCAGACACGCGAGCTTCCAAGCCGCGACGTCATCCCGAGTGTCTGAGCTTTCCCCGTTGGGTTGACACGTGGTTCATGCGGTCTGGTCGAGTTGGTGTTCTGGTCGTTGCTGGTTCACCGATTCTGTCGGGGCCCTGTAGTTGAGGCTGGAGAGGAGTCGCTGGTGTTGTAGCGGGCGAGCCAGGCGAAGATCTCCCGGCGGGCTTGGGCTCGGGCTTCGGGCGGCTGGCTCCCAAGACGAGTGATCCTGACCGCGATCGGCTGCATCGATCGTCGACCAACGCATCACTACTGTCACAGGGCGGTGCTATCGTCGTGACGTGATACACATGTTCGATCACTGGATTGTCCCGAGTCGGCGGCTCGACGGCGACGTGAACTTCGTGAGGTCGTGACGTGCACAACACGGTGAACCTGACAGTCAGGATCAGCCCGGACGAGGAGGGGTACATCGGCCGTCAATGTCCCGACTGTCGGCAACTCTTCCGCGTTCACGCCCAAGACTGGGAGGACCTACCCGACGACCTGCGGCTCTGGTGTGTCTACTGCGGCCATCGCGACGACCACAGCGAGTTCATCACCGAGCAGCAATTCGACCGCGCAACGCGAGTCGCCGAGAACTATGGCGAGCAGATGATCCGCCAGACTCTCGATCACTCACTCCGCGGCCTCGCACAACGCACCAGGAATTCCCTGGTCTCGATCACTTATCGTCCGACGCCCTTCCATCCCCAGCCGCTACCCGCCATAGACGAGGAGCGCTTGGTGCGTGAACGCCGGTGCGAGATCTGCTCGCTGAGATATGCCGTATTCGGGGAACACCGCTTCTGCTCCGTGTGTGGACTGCTCTCACCGCCTCTGATCGCCACCGACGCGCTCGCTGCAGTATCCGCCGGGCTCAACGCCGTGACGGCAGTGCCGGAGACGACCCTCGCAGAACTGCGCGAGCAAGGTGTTCTCGACCGAGCCTGCGCGGACACGATCAAGAACCTCGTCGGGATCGTAGAGACGCTGGCAGAGGCCGTGTTTCGCTCCAGAGTTGGCGCTGCGGACAAGGTCCTGAGAGGTATGGGAAACGTCTTCCAGCGGCTCGACGACTCGGCTGAACTGTTTAACGACTATGGCTTGGCCGATCTTCGGGGCCGACTCTCCAAGCACTGGCCTGACCTGCAATCAACGTGGGCCACCCGCCATGTCCTCACCCACAACGACGGCATCGTCGATGAGAGATATCTGGCTGCTGACTCGAGTACCACCCTGCGCTTGGGCCAGCGCGTCCGAGTGAGCGAAGCCAACGCCCGTCAGGCCATCGCCGCTGTCACCAAGCTCTGCTCAGCTCTCACGGATGCTTGGCAGCCAGCCACCGATTCCTCAGAGCCCTAGGGCCGACCAGCCGAAGATCGTGCCAGACCTCCCCCAGGTCCGATTCCCCGCAGATGACTACCACAGGAGGACACCCGAATGTCCGCAGACTCTCCCCACTGGATCGCGCTCCTCTGAACTGAACCTCCCCGGATTTCACGCGGGCTGAGGTGTGCCCCGGGTCTCGCGCGGTCAGGTTGCTTGATCTCGGGCGGCGCTGTAGTGACAGTGACCGGGACTGCCGGTCGAACGCGGCGTCGCGTTGGCGGTGGTCGCCTCTGTAGAGCCGGTGCCGATTGGCCTGCGCGAATGAGGCCAAGGCCGACCTAATGCCGCGCAGCTTGGCGACCACTGACTCCGGTCGGATCCGGTCGGGGTTGTGGCCGCGGCAGCGCTGCGCACACCGTGGGCGCTGTCAGGATCATCATGTCCCGAGGTCGCCGTTGGTCTGTGTGCCTACCTCGGGTCTTGGTCCCCTTCGCTGTCCCACGGCCCGAGCCGGGTAGGGCGACTGTCGCTCCGCGTACGTTGGCGGGTGCCGTCTGTGGGTGATCTACGGCCTTCCCCTTCGAGTGCGACCATCGCCGGGAGTCAAGCGAGGTGACCGTGCGAGGCTCGGAGCACGCTGCACGCGCGCACCTCCGACGGGATGCCCACGACAGGTCTTTGTCCGTTAGCGCTTCCCGGCCCGAAACGGTCCCCAGCAGTCCCACGACCGTTCCCCGAGCTGGTCTACGGCGGCGGGCACTTTGGGGTTCGGTGAGGTTGCGGCCCGGCGCCGTTGTTCACGTTGGGATCGCCGGACGCGCTTCGGCGCGCAGGTGCTCGATGTAGGTGGCCGAGAACGCGTTCCACCGCCGATCGAGCGGCGCCGGGACCACGATCACGATCCGTTCGAGGGGGTTGGCGTGCTGCCGGACGATCCCGAAGTCGTGTAGCAGGACCCTCGACCGCGGCTCGTCGCCCTCGCCGCGCTGTCACGGCATACGGGCCGCTAACACGTTCGTTGTTATCGACGGGTTAACGCTCCCAGGCCGGTCCCGGTACGCGCTCACGGGGCGCTGAGACCGCGACACGCCGCCCTAGACGTGTCCTCGGATGGATGACACCATCAGAGCGCTACGCCCAAATCAGTGCGATGACCGCATGAGCCCAACCACAAATTCCCGAGTGTCATTGTTGGGGTTGCCGGGGCTCTCTGCCAGGGGGTTACGGTCCGGTTCCATGCTCGACGCTGACTCCACCAAATTCGTGGCTTTGCGCCTGTTGTCAGACCTGTCGCGTCGAGTGTGGGGCCGGCAGGAGCGCTCCTGTCTTGAAGGGAGCCTGATTGTCTCGACTCGGTTGTGACGAAGCGCCCCTGCCGTTCCCGGACCCACCGGAACGTCACTTCCAGCAGGAGCACAGCATGACACCACCAGTCGGGGGCATCGACCCTCACCAGGACACCTTCACCGTCGGCATCGTCGACGCCCACGGTGTCGAGATCACCCACGAGACGTTCGAGAACACCGCGGCCGGCTACCTCGGGGCGATCGGTCTGCTCGACGCTCACGGCGTTCGCCAGGTCGGCGTCGAAGGGTCGGCGAAGTGGGGAGCGCATGTGGCGATCGCGCTGGCCGCGGCGGGGTTCGACGCCCGCGAGGTCCCGCCGTCGCGCTCGGCAGCTCAGCGCCGCTCGCGGCGCCTGGACAAGACCGACGCCGTCGACGCGGTCGCCTCGGCGCGGGCGTTGCAGGCCGAGCCGACCCTGGGACCCGTCCAGGCGCTGGAGGTCTACGACCCGCTGGTGGCCAAGATCGAAGCGGTGCTCGAGCACCGCCGTGCCCTGGTAGCGGCCCGCACACTGGCGTTGCACCACGTCGGGGACCAGATCGCGAAGCTCCCCACCGAGATCCGCGACCAGCTCACCTCGACGGGCAAGATCGAGAGCCGGCTGCGCCGCCTCGAAGGGATCGACCCCGACCCCGACACGACGCCCGCCGGCGCGTACCGCCTCGAATGGCTCCAAGCGTTCATCGAACAAGACCGCACAGCGCGCCGCCAGATCCGCCGCCTCGAACGCCTCATCGACGAGCTGCTCGACGAACACGGCACCACCCTGCGCGACGAAACCGGCATCGGCCCGATCGCAGCCGCCACGTTGCTGTGCGAAGTCGGAGACCCCCGCCGCTTCGACCGCGAATCCAAGTTCGCCCGCTGGAGCGGCACCGGCGCCGTCGCCCTCTCATCGGGCGAAGGCGCAGGCAACCCCGTCAAGCACCGCCTCGACTTCAGAGGCAACCGACGCATCAACAGCGTCCTCTACATCGCCTCGGTCACCCAACAGCGCAGCCAGCCCGAAGCGGCCGCCTACCTCGCCCGCAAAGCCACCGAAGGCAAAACCCGACGAGAAGCCCGACGAGCCCACAAACGCCAACTCGCCAACCGCATCATCCGCCGCATGTGGCGCGACGAAACCGCCAGAAACCCCACTCTCACACTCGCCGCTTGACAAGGGAGCGTCCGACAGGCCCCGGCGTGCACGCGGGGATCGATGAGGTCGACGGTCATGACGTCCTCAAGACCGACGCCGACATCAGTCCCGGCAATAGCGGCGGCGCAGCGTTCGACGCGCGCGGTCTATTCGTCGGTGTTCCGACGTTCAGCTCCATCGCTGAAGATCGGCCGAGCGATCTCGGATGGCTCATTCCGGCCGAGGATGCCGCAGGCTTCCTACAGCGCCACGTCGGTCAGTGAGCTGCCCGGCCGGCGATGGTCCGAAGCGGGCTGAGGGTTGTGTACCCGCACAGATCAAGTCGCTGCCCGAGGCGCTAGAAGGCAACTGCCCATCGGGGTTGCTGACAGGATGTGCTCGTCCGAGCCGTCCCGAGCCGTTCAGTCTCATAAGGGTGCGGATCTCGCCACGGCGCATGTCCACGTCGCCGTTCTGGAGGATGAGAGTGTCGTCTCTCCCCGCTCCAGATCCTCGATGGCGAGCAGTGGTGGGGTGGGCAAGGAGCAAGGTTCTCGGCGATTCAGCCGTAATTCACCATCGGCTCAACACCGACAACGAGGACCTGGAGTTGACGGGTAGACCGCGCCCAAGCACACTCTCCGCATGGCAGACCTGCCCACACACACCCCCTTCGAACAAGAAGTCGTCCCCAACCCCTCGCGGCGAGCCATGTTCTGGCTCACCGTCACTTTCGCCATCCCCATCGTCCTAGCTGCCGCGACACTGACCAGATACGCCGTCGCTGACCGCTACCAGCAAGGCAGATGCGACGACAGAAGCATCTTCCACGATCAATGGGTAAGCCGCTGCGCCGACACGCTCGCCGAAACGATCACCCCAACAATCGCCGTGATCGTCGCCGCCGGCTGCGCCATATTCGCGGTCATGTTCCTCGTCCTGTTCACGACTCGCGACCCCTACCGGCTACGACTCGCCGGAACACAACCCTCCAAAGTCGACGCAGCCTTTAGCTTCACAGACATCCCCATCGACGCGCGCAAACCCACAACCTCGGACTGGACATGCGGGGTCGCCGTCCTAGTCGTCATCATCGGCACCTTCCTCCCTTGGGCTTCCATTGCGACCGTCTTCGGGAAAGTCTCCTTCAGCGGAATCGAAGGCGACGGCAGCGACGGAATCGTCGTCCTCGTACTCGGCATCGTTGCCGGGGTCACCACTGCTGCGTTCGCGACCAAACGACGACTATGGGTCAACTTCGTGACCATGCTTCTCGGCATCGTGATCGCCGCCATCGGAATCGTCGACACCATCGACGTTGAACGCCTCGCCGACGATTCTGACGCCCCCGGACTCGTCTCCGCAGGAGCTGGCCTCTACCTCGTCATGATCGGGGGCGTGATACTCACTCTCATCGCAGCACGCAACATGTTCGGGAAGCGCCGGCCAGAGCCTGACGCGCAAACCGGGACTCACACCGACGAGCCTGCGTGAACCCCAGGAAGGCTCAGTCTTCCAGTTGAGGGTTTTGCGGGGCCTGCTGTTGAGCGTGTCGGCGACGGCTCGGATCTCTTCGGCGGTCCAGCGTGACAGGTCGCTGCCCTTGGGGAAGTAGTGGCGCAGCAGCCCGTTGGCGTTCTCGTTGGTGCCGCGCTGCCAGGGGCTGCGCGGGTCGGCAAAGTAGACCGGGATGTTGGTTTCGACGGTGAACGCAGCGTGGGCGGAGAGTTCCTTGCCTCGGTCCCAGGTCAGCGATCGGCGGAGCTGTTCGGGCAGGGTGGTCATCGATGCTGCGAGCGCGTCCTTCATGGTGATGGCGCCGTAGCCGGCGAGGGCCGGGCCGTTCTTGGTGCGGGGGATCACGCCGTAGCCGTCCTCGCGTGGCAGGTGGATCAGCAGCGTGAACCGCGTGGCGCGCTCGACGAGGGTGCCGATCGCGGAGCGCTTCAGGCCGATGAGCAGGTCGCCTTCCCAGTGTCCGGGGACGGCTCGGTCCTCGACCTCGCTGGGACGTCGATTGATCATCACCTCAGGCGTGACGTGCGCCCAGGCCTTCCAGCGGGCACGCGCCCGGGGGACCCGCAGCGCCCGCCCGGTGCGCAGGCACGCCACGAGCTCGCGCTGCAGCGCCCCGCGGCCGGCCACGTAGAGCGCCTGGTAGATCGCCTCGTGGCTGATCCGCATGGACTCATCGGCGGGGAAATCGACCCGCAGGCGGTTCGAGATCTGCTCGGGGCTCCAAGCCTGCACCCACCGGCGATCGCCACGGCGTGGCTTGTTCTTGCCCTTCCATTCCGGGGCCTGCGGGCCCAGCGTCCGCCCATCCGGAGCACGGACCCGACCAGAGAGGCGGTCCTGGACGTAAGTGCGGAGCCGATCGTTCGTAGCCAGCTTCGCAGGCTTCGGACGCCGCGCGCGACGCTCCGCGTGCACTGCGCCGTCGTCGCCTTGTATTCGAGGCGCCAGGTCCTCGTCGACGCGTTGCGGCGCAGCTCCCGTGAGATCGTCGACGGGCTCCGGCCCAGCCGACGGGCGATCTCACGCACACCGAGACCCTGCGCTCGGAACAGCGCAATCTCCTCACGCTCAGAGAACGACAGATAGCGCCCCGACACCGTCGGGCACAGGCAAGGGTTCACCCCGCCAGCGTGGCGGAACCACCGGAACCCAACCGGCGAGGACACCCCCGCCAGCGCCGCCGCGTCCTCGGTCTTCGCGCCGCGGGCTATCGCCGCCCAGAACCTGACCCGATCCTGCCGCCACGCCACCGTCGGCCGCCCCAGCGACGGCACCTGGCCCCGATACAACTGGACCTCCCGCTGCCGCTCCCGCATCGTCGCCACCGCACACCTCCATCATCGAGGCGTTGCGACGACCACTTGAATCCACCCAATTCACCTCTTGGGCGTTCACCCAACGGGCCTTGGACTGGGGGCGTCCCATCAAGTGGTGGGCTTTTTTGTTGAGCCTCGGTGATGGTTGCCGACTGTGAGTTCGGCTGTGGCGATGGTATCGCGCTCGGGGTAGCCGATCGCCTCGGTGGCCTCGGCCTCAATCAGCTCCTGGAGCACCAACTCCACCGCCTCGCGGACCAAGCCCGCGCCACCGCCGGCGCGGAAGCTCTCCCACAGCTGTGCCGTGGCAGTATCAGAAAGGGTCATCGGTGTGTCCTCCTCGATGAGTGAGTAGTTGCTCTCACCGAGGATCATGCCGATGACCCACCTACAGGTGGACCCTCCCAGCTATCTCAAAACCCCACCACTCCGCGGGACGCTGCCCTCCGCGAGACCGACAACGGGATACCCGCCGAGGCCGATGTCGCGACGGCGGCCGTCAATCGCGAGTCGTTGCACCCATGACTTCGACCCACTCGGCTGAACGACGAGGTACAACGTCGGGTCAGCGCGGTAGCGACCGGGCGATGTGAGAGACTTGAGTTCGGCGGCGGTGAGCTTTCCCACGGGACATTTTTACCACGCGAAATGTGGGATCACCTGGAACCCTATAGGCACCCGTGAACCGCGACAACCCTCTCACAAGCGCTCTGACCAGGGCTTTCTCGACCTGAATGGCACTTTGTGGACACGTATGGGGGCCCATAAAACAACCCCCTGAGTGGAGGTGAGCGGACTCGAACCGCCGGCCTCTTCGTTGCGAACGAAGCGCTCTAGCCAGACTGAGCTACACCCCCGTATGGGACAGTTATGGTATCGCCGCATGCTGACGCTGCTTCGGTGGGTTGCTGCCGGCAACCCCACCCCTAGCCTGCTGCGGGTGCGGCGAATCTCCGACCTGTCCTGGAACGTTCTCGGCTACAGCCTCTGGGGAGTCGGGTGCCTGCTCTTCGCGGTGGCTGCCGTGCGTGACGGCGACGTGGTGTCGACGATTGCCGGCCTGCTGTTCCTGATCGGCATTCTGGTCGTGATCGGACCGTTGATCCGAGCGTCAAGAAGCAACTGAATCGGGGCCGGCGCGCCGAGAAAACCCCCAGCCACCCCCGGCTAAAAATCGCCGGGCGCTGCGTCAGTGCTGGCTGCGGGCGGTACCGATGAAGGCGACTTCCGCCTCCTCCGCCGGGGAGGAGACATCCGGCTTCCTGGCGGCCGCGGTCCTGGCCGAGGCGATGTCGGTGACGTTGGCGTGGCGCTCGAGGACACGCCGCTGGCGGCGGGCGAGCGCACCGACGTAGCACGCCAGCAGGACGTCGATCGCAAGATGGGCGGCGATCATGGCTCCACCGGCGGTGATGGCCATGAAGAACGTGATGAGGGCCAGACCGGCGAGAGTGATCAGGATGTTCCTACGACGCAGGCGTGCCATCTCCCGCTGCACACGGGCAATGCCCTCGCGATCCACGGCCAGGCCGGGCGCCACCAGAGCCGGCCGCGGCATCGGGGAAAGCTGCTTGACCCCGGTGAGGGCCACAACTTTGCTCGTGCCTTGCCAGGAGGGCACCGAAGAACTCGTCGCCCGGGAGTTGAAGCTACGTTCGCCGTGATATTGGGAAAGGCGTCGTAACCACCTTGGCGCAAGTACGGCCAACCACAATGCTGCGAGGATGAGAATTGTCACAAGAGTAGGCACCAGGTCTCCTACTACAAGTATGTCATTTGTGCAGTGCGAGATTGTGGATATCTCGTTACTCGCTTGCTGCGTCCCGGTTGGCGAGGGGTGTGCGAGGTCTTTGCGAGGATCTCGGTCCGCGTCTCAAATGCCGGCGAGCGCCAAGCAACCTAGCACGCCCGTTGTCCGGGATCGGCGGATTTCCGGCCCGAAAACCAGCCAAAACCACGACCTCAATGTGGATTTGGTGGGGATTTTCTGGGAGTTCGGGGACGAGTTCCGGAATCGTTCGACTTTTGTCCGAGCAATCCGAGCCAGAGGAGTCTGCGAGCTAGACGGCTCCGTCGCGGCGGTACGTCCCGGAGCGTCCGCCGGTCTTCTCCCACAGGTGGACATCGCTGATCACCATGGAGCGGTCCAACGACTTGCACATGTCGTAAACGGTGAGCGCCGCCACCGTGCACGCGGTCAGGGCCTCCATCTCGACACCGGTGCGGTCCAGTGTCTCGACCTCCGCCTCGACGTCGACGTGGCTGTCCTCAATGCTGAAATTCACCAGCACCGACCCCACGAGCAGGGGGTGGCAGAGGGGAATCAGGTCGGGTGTGCGCTTGGCGGCCTGGATGCCGGCGACACGGGCGACCGCCAGGACGTCGCCCTTGCCGATGGCGCCACGGGCGACGGCCGAGGCGGTCTCGGACGTCATGTTGATCCGGGCCCGGGCGATGGCGCGTCGATGCGTCGGCTCCTTGGCCGAGACGTCCACCATCCGTGCCCGACCAAGAGGGTCGAGGTGCGTGAACCCCAGATCGCTCACCACGCCGAACCTCCCGGCGGCCCTCAGCCGCCGATCTGGGACATGGAGCGGCTCGGCCGCACGAAATGCACCTTGCCGATGCTGTGGCCCGCCCACTTGTCACCGACGGCGCCCCGCACGATCTCGGCGAGGTCGTCGTCGCTCGCCCCACTGCGCAGCGGGGCCCGCAGGTCGTACTCCTCCAGCCCGAAGAGGCAGTTGCGGAACTGCCCGTCGGCGGTGAGGCGGATCCGGTCGCAGGACCCGCAGAACGATCGGGTCACGCTCGCAACCACCCCGAAGTACCCCTTGCCGTCGAGATAACGGAAACGGCTCGCCGGTTCGCTGCCCTGCCGGTGCGCCTCGAACGGGTAGACCTCGCCGATGCGCTGGGTGATCTCGGTCAGGCTCACCACGGCGTCCTGGCGCCATCCCTCCTCCGCGTCGAGGGGCATGAACTCGATGAACCGCACCTCGACACCCTTGTCGCGCCCGAACGCCGCGAAGTCGAGGAGTTCGTCGTCGTTCACGCCGCGCATGACGACGACGTTGATCTTGACCGGATCCAAGCCCGCGGCGAGGGCGGCGTCCACACCGTCGAGCACGCGGGGCAGATCGTCGCGGAGCGTGATCTTGCGAAACCTCTCGGCCTGCAGCGAGTCGAGCGAGATGTTGATGCGCCGCAGCCCGGCAGCGGCCAGATCACCGGCGACGAGGCCGAGCGTCAGGCCGTTGGTGGTCAGAGCCAGGTCGGTGCCCAGCGGCGTCAGCATCGCCACGAGGTTGGCCAGACGTGCACGAACCGTCGGCTCGCCGCCGGTGAGGCGGATGCTGTGGACGCCGAAGCGCTCGACGAGCATGCGGGCCACGCGTTCGATCTCCTCGAACGTCAGCAGTTCCGAGCGGGGCAACCAGTCGAGCCCATCGGGGGGCATGCAGTACGTGCAGCGGAAGTTGCAGCGATCGGTGACGGAGATCCGCAGATCGCGGTGCACCCGTCCGAACGTGTCAACGAGTTGCTCCACCATCACCTCAGGCTACCGGCCCAACCGGGTGCGATGCCCGCCGCCCCCGACCCCGGGGGCCCTGGCCAGTTTCCGCGCCGCCCCGCAGATGGACGGGCACCTCAGTCCTCGTGCAGGCGGATGAGATCAACGGCATCGCCCACGGCGGCACCCTGGCCGTCGGGGAGAACCGCCAGCCCGTTGGCCGCCGCCAGGGAGGAGAGTTGGTGAGAGCCCTGGCCGCCCGCCGACCGCACCTCGTAGCCCTTGTCGCCATAGGTCCACACGACTCGGGCGAAGTGGATCTTGCCGTCGGGTCGGCGGCGCAGTGGCGCGGAGGCGGTGGCACGCACACGAGGGCGATGGAGCTGAGCGTGCCCCATCATCCGGCGCAGCGCCGGGCGCGCCAGCAACTCGAATGACACCATCGAGCTGACCGTATTCCCGGGCAGCCCGAACACGGGCGTGCCATCCACCATGCCGAACGCGAACGGCTTGGCCGGCTTGATGGCCACCTGCATCCAGGACATGTCCCCCATCTCGTCGAGCACGACCTTCACGCAGTCGTAGTCACCCATGCTGACGCCACCGCTCGTGAGGACGGCATCGCACGTCTCGACGCCGCCGGCAATGGTGGCCCGGATCGTCTCGGGGTCGTCACGCACCATGCCCACGTCGACACCTTCGAGGCCGGCCTGGCGCACCAGGCTGAGCAGCGAGTAGCGGTTGGAGTCCCGCACCTGCCCCAGCGACAGCGGCTCGGAGCCGTCCACCAACTCGTCGCCGGTGGACATCACCCCGACCCGGGGCCGGCGGCCGACCTCCACCATGTGGATCCCCAGCCCGGCGAGCACGCCGAGGTGGGCCGGCTGCAGCACCTCTCCCGGCTCGAAGACCACCTTGCCGACCTCGAGATCCTCGCCGGCGGCGCGCACATGATTGCCCGCCGGCACGCTCACCTCGGCGACGACGCGGTCGCCGCCGTCGAGGGTCCGCGTTCGCTCCACCATGATGACCGCGTCGGCTCCGGGTGGCATGGGGGCTCCGGTCATGATGCGTATGGCCTGGCCGGCGCCGACGCTTACAGTCGGCACCGCCCCGGCTGCGAGCGTGCCCACGACCTCGAGAGTGACCGGGGCTGCGGCGGTGTCGGCCGACCGCACTGCGTACCCGTCCATGGCCGTGTTGTCGAAGGCCGGCACCGCCTCGGTGGCCACGACTGCGCCCGCGGTGACATGGCCGAGCGCGGCAACCAGCGGCAGCCTGACCGTCGGCAGCGGTCCGCAGCGGTCGATGACGACCTGCTGCGCCTCAGCGAGGGGAATCACGAAGTCGTGACCGACCGGCGGCTGAAGACGTTCGGAAGTCTCCCTTCCTCACCCCGGGTGAGGCGCACGATGTTGGCCCGGTGCATGAAGACGATCACCAGGGCCAGGGCCGCCAGGAGCACCGACTCCCACCACGGGATGTCGCTGAGCGCCACTTCGATCCCGACGGCGATGGGCAACACCGGCACTGCCACCAGCGATCCCACCGACGGACGCCCTGACCACTTCGTGACGACGAGGAACAGGAGGATGGCGCCGAGGGCCGCGTATGGCCACATCGCCAGCGACCCGCCGCCGTAGGTGGCGACGCCCTTGCCGCCGCGCAGGCGCCGTGTGAGCGGAGCTATGTGACCAATGACCGCCGCGAGGGCGCAGCCCAAGGCAACGGACCGGCCGGCCACCAGCAACGCCGTCAGCGTCGGGGCCAGTCCCTTCACCAGATCGCCGAGGAGGACCAGAGCTCCGGCCCCCCGCCCGGCAACCCGGTACATGTTGGTCGCACCCGGGTTGCACGAGCCCTCTTTCATAGGATCGATGCCGAAGACGCGGCCCACGAGATGCGCGGTCGGGAACGTGCCGAGGACATACGCCACCAAGAGGAGCAGCCACCACGGAGTCATAGTCGACATGTTAGAACAGTCTTCGGTCTGCGTCACCGCCGGATCGGGATCACGGCGCTGCGTCCCCGACAGGTCCGACGGCCGTCGGCGCACTCCGGCCGGAGCCGTGCCCGCAGCCCGCTCGCCGCGTGGCACCGACCCACGGCAGCTATAGGGTTAGCAACCGGTTCATGAGTCGTCCCATCGGTGCCTGAGCGGGCGATCCAAGGCGAGGAAGCCCATGCCCACCTACGAATATCGCTGCCGAACCTGTGATGTCCGCTTCGAGGTCCAGCAGTCCTTCGCCGAGGACAGCCTGACCAGCTGCCCGGTCGCCGCTTCTGAGCAGAGTCCGGCCGCCTGCGTCGCCCCCGGCGAGGGCGTGGTGCGGAAGGTCTTCAGCGCTCCGTCCATCACCTTCAAGGGCGACGGGTTCTACAAGACCGACAGCCGCTCCTCGGCCACCCGCGCCACCAACGGTTCGAAGGAGACGAAGCCCACCGAGCAGGTCACGAAATCCGACGACACGGCACCCAAGGCGTCCGACAGTGGGAGCAAGGACTCCACCGGCGCCGCCGGTGGGGAGTCGAAGGGTGACCGAGCCCCCGCAGAGGCCACCTCGTCGTGAGATCGCCCGCCCCGGCGGCACGATGACCACCGCCGGCACCGGGGTGCAGGTCGGCATCCTCGGTGGCAGCGGCTTCTACTCCCTGGCCGAGGACCTGCGCCCCGTCGGGATCGACACGCCGTACGGGCCGCCTTCGGCCGTGCTGCGGATCGGGCACTTCGCCGATCGGGAGGTGGCCTTCCTGGCCCGCCACGGCGAGAACCACGAGTTTCCCGCTCACCGGGTCCCTTATAGGGCGAACCTGTGGGCGCTCCGATCACTGGGCGTGCGGAGCCTGCTGGCACCGTTCTCCTGTGGTTCGCTGCAGGCGAACATTGCGCCGGGCGACTTCGTGATCTGCGACCAGCTCGTGGACCGCACCCAGGGGCGTGAGCAGACTTACTACGACGGACCCCAGGTCCACCATCTGACCTTCGCCGATCCGTACTGCCCCGCGCTGCGGCAGACAGCGGCGGGCGCGGCCCGCGCCGAAGGGATCACCGTTCACGAGACCGGCACCGTGGTGGTCATCGAGGGCCCGCGCTTCTCCACGCGGGCCGAGTCGCGCTGGTTCACCGCCCTCGGCGGCGACGTGGTGAACATGACGCAGGTACCCGAGGCGCCGCTCGCCGGCGAGCTGGGCATGTGCTTCGCCGGCATCGCCCTCGTCACCGACTACGACGCCGGCGCCCTCGCCGACGCCGAGCCGGTCACCCACGAGCAGGTTCTGGCGATCTTCCAGGAGAACCTCACACGGGTGCGCAACCTGATCGGGCGCCTCGTGGCAGACCTCCCCGCCGAGCAACCCGCCTGCTGCAAGGACCGCGAAGGACCTCCCCTGCCGGACTGATCTAGATCGGGCTGATGCCAGGACTCATCGCCCCGGTGCTGCGTACCGATCTCGGTCTTCAGCACTGGCACATCGGGTTGCTGGTGAGCCTGCACTTCGCTTCCTCGGCTCTGAGCGAGGTGCCCGCCGGACACATCACCGATCGCTGGGGCACACGCCTCGCCATCGTGGCCAACCTGACACAGCGGCCGGACGCTCACAGCGGCCGGAGCCGCGCTGGCCGCGATCCTCGGCAGCTATCCGGGCCTGGTGGCTGCGGCCGTGCTGAGCGGTCTCGGGAACGCACTCTCCTGGTTCCCGGTGGCGGCATTCTTGATGTTCGCCACTTCTCTCACCCGGGTCGGTGCAAGCCTGGGCGCTCTGGCAGGGCCGGTGGCGTTCGGCGCCTTCCTGGATTCCGGCAGTCCTACGAATGGGCTTGGTTCATCCTCTGCATGCTCGTTGCGGGCGCCTTCGTATCGCTCCGCTTCGCGGGATGGATCGCTCCCCCGCGCCACACCAAGGCCCAGGTCACGCCCTCGGGCAGTTGACCCCGGTGGGTCGCGCCTCGTGGCCGGTTCGCAACGTGGCCGCGGCCCGGTAGCTTTGGAGCCAGCACCGGTGCCACCGGCGCGGCTTCCCCCCAACTCCCACCGGCGAGAGGAAGCCCGCCGTGCCCGCACTGTCCCCGCTCCGCCGGCGCGCCGATGCGCCGTCCTGGCATCGCTCGCCGCTGTACCGCTGGCTGCGCCGGCCACTCGTCTACTGGACCGTGGTGGGCCTCCTCCTCGTCATCACGGTCGTCGGTGTCGCCCGCCAGTCCGACCGGCAGCGACAACTCTCCGAGACCTACGGCGAGTTACGCGAGGTGCCGGTGGCCGTCGCACTGATCCGGCCCGGGGAGCCTCTCGGTGCCGAGGCGGTGCGCTGGGAGAAACGTCCGGCCGCCGGCGTGCCCCCCGGAGCCGTGACCGATCTCGCCGAAGGGGCGCTCGCCGCCGCAGCGATCTACCCGGGAGAGGTGGTCCATCGCGAGCGGGTGGCCGGCAGCGGTAGCGGGCTCAGCAGCAGGCTGGCGCCGGGCGTGGCCGCCGTGACAGTGCCGGCTTCGTACGGCGTTCCCCCGGTGCAACCCGGCGACCGCGTGAACCTGATCGCCGTGGTCGACACGTTCGCCGCCGAATCGGCGCCCGAGGCTCGCACGGTGGCCCGGCACGCCACCGTCGTGCAGGTCGACGAGGGCGCCCTGACCGTCGCGATCAGTGTGACCGACGTGGAGTCCACCGTCTCGGCCCTCATCTGGGGCACCGTCGCCGTCGTCGCCGTAGGCGCAACCACCGGCTGATCATCGTCGAGACTGTCGTATTGGCAGCTCGCCAGCCCGAGCGCCAACCGCGTCCGGACGCTCGACGCAATTCTGCCGAATTCGTCTCGGTTGTCCAGAGAGTTGTGAGTGATACTTTCCGAATAATCCCTGTTAGTATTCATTGTTATGTTGGATAGTCATCAACTTACCAACATGTTGTTCACCGAGCCGGAGCTGGGCGCGCTCGAGCAGCGTGTGATCCAGCAAGTCGCCGACCTGCGACAGAGCACTCGATTCCGAATGCACGAGCCTCGCCGGTGGCACGGATGGCTGCGCCGTATGGCGTTCAACCAAGCGGTCCGAGGGTCTAACAGCATCGAAGGCTTCAACGCTTCTTTGGAGGACGCTATTGCCGTCGACTTGGACGAGGATCCTCTCGACACTGTGAAGGAGACACGGCAAGCGCTCGCTGGGTACCGCAGCGCCATGACGTACATCCTGCAACTGACCGACGAGCCCGGATCGGTCTACAGCGAACAACTCCTCAAGAGCCTCCACTTCATGATGGTCGGACATGATCTCGACGCCCGCCCCGGCAGGTGGCGCGCAGGAGACATCTACGTCCGCGACGGCGAGGCCGGCGAAATCACCTACCAGGGGCCCGATGTCGAACTCATCGCATCCCTCATGGGGGAGTTGGTGGTCCGACTTAACGAGGATGATCGAAGCGAAGGGGCGTCGAGCGGCGAAGCAGGCCTGGTCAAGGCAGCGATGGCGCACCTCAACCTCATCATGATTCATCCCTTCAGGGACGGCAACGGACGGATGGCTCGAGCACTGCAGACGCTCGTCCTGGCCCGCGAAGGCATCGGGAATCCGGTGTTCAGCTCGATCGAGGAGTACCTCGGTGCTGCGACAAGGGCGTACTACGACGTCCTGCAGTTGGTGGGCGGGAGGAGATGGCAGCCGGACAACGACACCCGACCCTGGATCCGCTTCGTCCTAACAGCACATCTGCGGCAGGCCCGGCGAGTACTGCGACGGATCAGAGAGACCGAGCGGCTCTGGGATGAACTGGAGGATCTCCTACAGCGGAGATCACTCCCCGACCGGCACATCGAGGCACTCGCGCCGGCCGCGTGGGGACTCAGCGTCCGCACCGCCACGTATCGAGCCGCCGTCGGCGACATCAGCGAGGCAACCGCAAGCCGTGACCTGCTCCGATTGTCCGCCTCCGGACTTCTCCTTCCCCACGGCGAAAAGCGCGGCCGCCACTACCGGGCAGCCCCCGAACTACGAGCCCTGCGGGAGGCGATCATCGCCGACCGCGACCCCAACGACGACCGCGACCCCTTCGCCACACGAGCAATGGCCTAGCTCGATAGCAGAAGCGTCCGCCGTTGATCGAGCCGCTAGCAGTGGGTCGCCACCGGACGAGCGATCCGTGGCGGCTCAGAGCCAGCCGGTGTCTCGGAAGGAGGTGGCGACGAGGGCCAGGACGGAGATGCCGAGGGCGACCCGGTACCCGGCGAAGGGAGCGAAGTCGACCCGCCTCACGAGGTTCAGCAGCAGCCGCACGGCGCCCCAGCCCGCGATCGCGGCGGCCACTGGTCCCCAGATAAATGCCGCCCGGGCATCGGCGGGGATGCCCGACCAGCCGCCCACGTCGATCAGCTTGTACACCGCGGCGCCGGCGATGATCGGCACACTCATGAGCATGGCCACCCGCGCCGCCTCGGTGCGCGAGAACCCCCGCAGGCGCGCCGCGGTCATGATGGCGCCCGACCGGGACACGCCGGGGACCAGCGCCAGCGCCTGAGCAATTCCCAGCGCGGCGGCGTCGGTGCGGCCCGGAGCGGTCGGCGTCCGGCGATCGCCGCGGCGGTCGGCCCACCACAGCAGGACCCCGAACACCACGAGGGTGCAGGCGGTCACCCACACGCGCTCGTTGCGCTCCAGCACGGCTCCGGCCGTCACCCCCACCACCGCAGCCGGGACCGTGGCCAGCACGAGCAGCCAGGCCCGCGCCCCGTCGGGGCTGCGCCGGCCAGCGACGTGACGCACGCCGGCCACCACCAGCTGGGCGACCTCCCGACCGAAGTAGGCCAGGACCCCCACGAGGGTGCCGGCATGCAGGGCGACCTCGAAGGTGGTCCACAGCCCGGGATCGCCGTCGAACGGCTCCCAGCCGGCCAGCCAGGTGACGATCTGCAGGTGCCCGCTGGAGGAGATCGGCAGGAACTCGGTCAGCCCCTGGAGGATGCCGAGAATCACGGCTTCCAGAACCGACATCGGTGGTTGCCCGCGTGCCGGTCAACCCGGCGGGGCGCTCACTCCCCCGACACCGTCACGTCGGCAACCACGAGGGTGACGCCGGCGGCCGTCATCGGCAGCCACGTCAGGTCGCTGCCGACGGCCACCACGTCGAGCAGCATCCGCTGCAGCGTCGACGCCACCGTGAACTCCCGGATGGGCTCGGCCAACTCGCCGTTGCGGATGCGCAGCCCCTCGGCGCCCGTCGAGAAGTCCCCGCTGACGGCGTTCACACCCGAGTGCAGGCCGCTGACCCCCTGGACGAGCACGCCGCTGTCGATGCCCGCGATCAACTCGGCGGGCGAGGCCGACCCTGGTGTCGCCACCAGCGCCATGCAGCCCACGCCAGGCGTGCTGGAGTAGCCCCGCACAGCCGATCCGGTGGACGCGGCGCCCGAACGACGTCCCGTGTAGCTGTTGTGCACGAACCGCTGCAGGACACCCCCGATCACCAGCTCGTTGCGGCGTGCGGCGAGACCCTCACCGTCTGTCTCCCCAGCGCCGAATGCGACCGGATCGGTGGGGTCGTCGGTGAGCGAGAACAGCGGCGACGCGACACTCTCGCCGAGTCGGTCGGCGAACAGCGAGCGGCGCTTCAGCACCACCTCGCCGGACAGCGTGCCGCCCACGATGCCGAGGAACTGAGCCGTGACCCAGGGGTCGAATACCACCGTCGTCCGTTGCGTCGCCGGCTTGCCGGCACCGAGCAGGCGCACAGCGCGCTCGACCGCGTCGTCCGCGGCCTGCTGCAGATCCAGGTCCTCGAGGCGGCGACCGACGCTGAAACCGAAGCCGGTCTGCGTGTCGTCGCCCTCGGAGGCCAGCGAGTAGACCGACAGGTAGCAGCCGGAGTCTCGGCCGATGGCCCGGATGCCACTCGTCGTCACGACCGCCCCCACCGAGAGCGAGTCGACGTAGTCCGCCGACTCCACGCCGCAGATGCGACGGTCGCCGGACCGCACCGCACGCTCCAACTCCAGGGCCAGGTCGATCTTCTGCTCCGGCGTCACCGCGGCAAGCTCCGGACGATACAGGTCCATGTCCGGAACCGCCACGCCGTCGGGCTCCGCGACGCCGAGGAACTCGTCGGGAGTGCCGAACGCGGCGTTGTCGCGGGCGGCCGCCAGCGTCTCGGCCACGATGGCCTCATCACAGCTTCCCGCATGGGCGAAACCCTGGCGCTGGCCGACGACCACCCTGATGCCGACACCGTGCGCGGTGGCCGAGGCGAACGACTCGACCTCCCCCTCCCAGGCCCGGACCTCAGTCTCGGCGGAGCGGACCGCCACCACCTCGATCTGCTCGCCGGCGACGGCCTGCGCCACGACGCGATCACCGAGCGATGCCAGCTCCTCGCCGGTCAGGTCGTCGTGATACACGGCAACGCCCCCGTGGTGCGCGGCGCGGCCGGCGGTCTCAGGCAGCGGTGCCGCCCACGGTGAGGCGCTGGACCCGCAGCGTCGGAGTACCGTCGCCCACGGGCACACCCTGGCCGTCCTTGCCGCACATGCCGGGCGAACCCATGGCGAAGTCGTTGCCCAAGGCGTCGATCAGCATCAGCACCTCGGGCCCATTGCCGATGAGGTTGCCCTCACGGATGGGGGCGGTGAGGCGACCGTTCTCTACCAGGTAGGCCTCGGTCATGCCGAACACGAAGTCGCCGGTGGCGGTGTTCACCTGCCCGCCGCCGAGGTGCGCCACGTACACGCCGTGCGGCGTGTCCGCCACGATGTCCTCCGGGTCGCTGTCGCCGTTACCGATGAACGTGTTGGTCATGCGCACCATCGGCAGGTGCTGGTAGCTCTCGCGGCGGCCGTTCCCTGAAGACGCAGGGCGATCCGACCGGTCGGCCCGCAGGCGGTCCCACATGTAGTCCATCAGCACGCCGTCGGAGATGAGGACGTTGCGCTGAGCCGGCCGCCCCTCGTCGTCGATGGAGTAGCAACCCCACTCGGTCGGCATGGTTCCGTCGTCGATCAGCGTGACCATGGGGTTCGCAACCTGCTCGCCGATCCGCCCGGCGAACACCGAGGCCTCCTTGGCGATGAGATCGGCTTCGAGACCATGCCCGCAGGCCTCGTGGAAGAGCACTCCCCCACCACCGGGGCCGATGATGACCGGGATGGCGCCGCTGGGTGCCGGCCGAGCCTGGAGCTTCCGCAGCGCACGCTGCGCCGCCACCCGCGCGAGGTCGGTGACGTCGACGGTGTCGAACAGTTCGAAGCCCACGGTGCGGCCCACCGACTCCCGGCCGGTCTGCATGCCGGTGTCGCCCACCGCCACGACCGACACGGCGAAGAGTGTCTTGGTCTGCTCGTCGGAGGCCAGCAGGCCGTCGCTGTTGGCAACCAGGATCGAGCGGTGACTGTCGCCGTAGGTGCACGCCACCTGAGAGATCGCCGCCCCCTCGGCGCGCGCCGCTTCGTCGGCGGCACGCAGCAGGGCAACCTTCCGTGCCTTGGCGACGGCGTCGGGCGGGACGGTCACCTCGTTCGGGGCGGGCGCACCCTGACGCTGCAGCTTGTTGCCCGGGCGTTGCGAGCCACCTGCCCGGGCCGCGGCGGCGGCAGTCTCGGCAGCCGACCGCAGGCCGGCAGGCGTGAGATCGGCCGTGTGTGCGAAACCGATCGACGATCCGGAGCGAACGCGGATGCCGGCGCCGCTCAAGCGCCCGGAGACCAACTCCTCCACCTTGCCGTCATCGAAGGCGGCTCGGGAGCTCCGCCGGTCCTCGACGAAGACCTCGGCGAAGTCACCGCCGGTGCGCAACGCCGCCCGCAGGGTGGCGTCGAGAAGTTCCGCATCCGGCATGGCGCTTGACATCACTGCCTCCTTCGCCGCCACGCGCCGCGACTTCGTGCGGTCGCTGCGAGGGCGACATCCAGGGTACCAACCGCCGATCCCGAACCTGGTTCGGCTCCTCGTGCCGGCTTGCTCGCTCGCCCGGATGGACGTGACCGCTCGCCCGGCGGCCCGTAGGGTACGGGTCGTGGCTCTCGAACCAGGTGCCCGCGGCCGGGCAGAACGGGTCGTGAACGACGCGGACACCGGCGCATCCGTCGGATCCAGCGACCTGCCCTTCCTGGCCACGCCCGTGGTGCTCGCGCTCTGCGAATCCGCCACGCGAGACGCCCTGGCCGGGTCACTGCCGGAGACCTCGACCAGCGTCAGCATGCGCATCCACCTCGATCACGTGCGACCCGTACCGGTGGGACGGCCGGTGTTCGCCACGGCACACCTCGAACGCGTCGAGGGCCGGCGCCTCACCTTCAGCGTGGAGACGCGCGACAGCAACGGCGATCTGGTCAGCAACGGGCGGATCGTGCGGATCATCGTCGACCGCCAGAGGTTCGCCCAGCGCATCCCGCCGGAGCAGTAGACCTCCCACGCCGGCCGCGCGCCCCACCCCGATTCTCCGGATTCGGTAGGCCCGTATCCCGACGCGAATCGGACGCGACGCCTCGACGTCATCGGCCCGTCGCCGAAATTCACCTATCCGTGGGCGGAAAACGCGGCCACACGACGCACGAGTAGCCTGGAAAACACCCAGCGACGGACCTGGCCGATGAGAGAGCCGGTCATCACGCCGGAGTCGCGCCGCCGCCGTGACCGACCCGGACGCCAACGCACTGCCGACGAAACGTCGAGGAACCCATGGACCGCAAGCGCACTTGGACCGTTTACGCGCTCCGCGCGGGCATCAGTGCCGGTCTGCTGACGTTCCTCATCTTTCAGGGACCGAATCTCGACGCCTCCAAGCTGCTGCCGGACTGGAATCGCTGGACCCCGTTCTGGCTGTTCGGGGCGTTCGCCCTGATGGCCCTATCCCTCTTCCTGGGTGCCCTCCGCTGGCGACAGGTCACCGACGCGCTGCGCCTCGACGTGCCCATGCGCGGGATCCTCTCGCACTTCATGGCGGGGCAGTTCGTGTCGAACGTGATGCCGACCACCATCGGCGGGGACGTCCTGCGGGTCAGCCGCGTTGCCGCCCACACGGGAAACCGCCCCGCCGGTTTCGCCTCGGTGATCTTCGAGCGGCTCTCCGGATGGCTGGTTCTGCCGCTCTTCACGTTCGCTGGCCTGGCGCTCAACCCGCCTCTCGCCCGGCTGGGAGCATCGTCGGCCACCGCCATCGCGCTGGCCTGCATCACGCTGGGCGCCTTCAGTGCGCTGCTCTACATCGTCGGGCACTCCGCCACCGGCCGCTGGCTGGCAGGACGCACCGGCATCGCGCGCTACTTCAACGCCATGCACCTCGCGCTGGAGGCGCTGAGGGCGCAGCCGCGCGCGGCCGTCCGGCTGGTCCTCGCCTCATTCGCCTACCAGCTCTCGATCCTGCTGGCCGTCGGCTGCGCAACCGAGGCCATGGGCATCGACGAGGTGGGGTTCACCGCCCTCCTGGCGTTCTTCCCCGCCGTGCTGATGCTCCAGGTCCTGCCGCTCGGCATCGGCGGGCTCGGGGTGCGCGAGGCTTCGCTGGTCTTCTTCCTCGGCGCTATCGGGGCACCGGAGGAGCAGGCCTTCTCGCTCGGGCTGCTCATCGGTCTGCTGATCCTCATCTGCAGCCTCCCGGGACTGCCCGCAGTGCTCTTCGGCGGCCGGCGCTTCGGCAGGCGCCGCACCCCGGCCGACCCGCCGGCGGACGATGAACGCGCCGAGGTCCTCGTCTCGGGCCGGACGTGACCACCGACGTCGCTACGCCGGACGGTCGAATCGGGCACGGCCCGCGGGCTGGTTCAGCGCTGTCGTCCACTCTCGAATCACTGAGGTCGGCCGTCGCCGAAAACATCGCCCGCGAGCGTCGCACCCGCCAGGTCCTCGGGATTCGCTGGTGGCGGGAAGCCCTTCTCATCGGTCTGTTCTACTTCGGCTACAGCTTCGTCCGTAACCAGTTCGGGTCCGCCGTAGTGGGACCGGGTCTGGCGCTGAACAACGCCGAGATCGTCATCGAACTGGAACGATCGCTGAGCCTCTACATCGAATCCACCGTGCAGGGCTGGTTCCTCGGATGGGACGCCTTCATCTCCGTGTGGAACGTGTTCTACGGCCTGCTGCACTTCGCGGTCACGTTCTTCACGTTGATGTGGCTCTACCTCCGGTTCACTCTTCACGTTGATGTGGCTCTACCTTTCCCGGAGGTCTACCAGCGCTGGCGGACCACCGGCCTGCTCTGCACCGGCTTGGGTCTGGTCGGCTTCGCCCTGTTCCCGCTCATGCCGCCCCGCCTGCTCGGCGACTGCGGTGCGTACGGTGCCTGTCTCGTCGACACCGGTTTCGTCGACACGATGGTCCACTACAAGGGGTTGTGGTCGTTCGACTCGGGCACCTTCCAGAAGCTCTCCAACCAGTACGCGGCGATGCCGAGCATCCACTTCGCCTGGGCGGTCTGGTGCTTCCTGGCGCTCCGGGGCAGGGTTCGCAGCGGTTGGGGGCGCGTCTGCCTCTATCTCTATCCCCCGCTGACCCTGTTCGCCGTCGTCGTGACGGCGAACCACTACTGGATCGACGCGGTTGCGGGCGTTCTCTGCGTCCTGCTGGCGCTGGCCTGGGCCACGCCGCTGGTGCGCCTGGCGCAACATCGACGGCAGCGGGCCCGGCCGACCGGAGCGGAGCCGGAAACCGGCACCAGCGTCCCGGCAGCCGGCTAGCCACTAAGGTACCCACAGGTTGTCCCCGGCCGGCGATCCCATCGAGGCTCCACAATGCTCCTGAACCGGGCCATCACGCCTGCTGCCCTGCGGACGATGAGCTACGAGGAACTCGACGCGCTCGCCGAGGAGATCCGAGCCTTCATCGTGGAAGCCGTCACCACGCACGGCGGCCACCTGGGCTCGAACCTGGGAGCCGTCGAACTGACGCTCGCCCTGCACCGCGTGTTCAACTCCCCCACCGACGCGATCATCTGGGACACCGGACATCAGGCCTACGTCCACAAGATCGTCACCGGCCGGGCCCACATGTTCGAAGAACTGCGCAAGCCGGGCGGCCTGTCGGGATATCCCTCGCGTGAGGAGTCCGAGCACGACTGGGTCGAGAACAGCCACGCGTCAACCTCGCTGAGCTACGCCCACGGCCTGGCGCTCGCCTACCAGTCGGCCGAGCAGCGCGGCGGTGCCCGGCGGCGGGTGGTGGCCGTGATCGGCGACGGGTCGATGACAGGAGGGATGGCGTTCGAGGGTCTCAACAACCTGGGGCATTCCAACCTCGACGTCGTCATCATCTTCAATGACAACGGCCGCTCATACGCCCCGACAGTGTCCCGACTCAGTGAACGCCTCGCGCGCCTGCAGGTGAACCCGACGTTCGTCCAGCAGCAGGATCGGGTGGAGCGGATCCTGGGGGATCTACCACTCGTGGGCGACCACGTCGACCGGGTCCTCGACGCCCTCAAGGCGGGTGTGCGCGAGCTGTCGGAGTCGCCGTCGTTCTTCACCGACCTCGGAGTCCGCTACACCGGGCCGTTCGACGGCCACGACATCCGCAACCTCGAACGCAGCCTGCGCCACGCGGCGGAGTTGAAGGGTCCGGTCGTCGTACACGTTCTCACCGACAAGGGCCGGGGCTACGAGCCGGCTGAGCGTGACCCGATCAAGCGCATGCACGACACGTCGCAGACCAAGCTCGGCAGCTACACCCAGGCCTTCGCCGACGCCATCGTGAAGGAGGCCGAATCCCGGCCGGAGTTGGTGGCGATCACCGCCGCCATGCCCGACTCCACGGGCCTGCTGGCCTTCAAGGAGCGCTTCCCCGACCGGTTCGTGGACGTGGGCATCGCCGAGCAGCACGCCGTCACATCGGCCGCCGGTATGGCGATGGGCGGTCTGCGGCCCGTCGTCGCCATCTACTCGACGTTCCTCACCCGGGCATTCGATCAGGTCAACCTCGACGTCGGACTGCATCGCCAACCGGTGATCTTCTGCATAGATCGAGCGGGGATCACCGGCGACGACGGCCCCTCACACCACGGGATTCTCGACATGGCCCTGCTCACGAAAGTCCCCGGCATGTGCGTGATGGCACCGTCGTCGTACCAGGAACTGGAGGTCATGCTGGCGCAGGCGCTGGAGATGACCGATGGCCCCGTCGCCATCCGCTGGCCGAAGACCGAGGCGCGCCAGGTTCCCGAGAACGAGGTCGGCCACGGGCTGGCCGGCCGCAAGGTTCGCAGCGGCGAGACGGCCTGCCTGCTGGCCGTGGGCAAAATGCTGGAAGTCGCCGAGAGTGCCGCCGACGTTCTCGAGAGCCGCGGGGTTTCGACGTCGGTCTGGGACGTGCGGGTGGTGGCGCCGCTGGATGAGGCGATGCTGAGCGATGCCCGCTCGCACTCCCTCGTCGTCACCATCGAGGACGGCATTCGCCAGGGCGGCGCCGGGGCGTGCATCGCCGCAGCCCTGAGCGAGACGGACGGTGCCGGACCTGCCCCGGCGATAAGGATTCTCGGCATCCCGACGACGTACCTACCGCACGGCAAACCGGACCAGATCCTCGCCGCGTGCGGCCTCGACGCGGCCGGCATCGCAGCGACAGCGCGGGAGGCCCTCGGCTGACGGAGTCCCGCCACGCGCCTCGGCGGCGGGCGGGCTTCTGGAAACCTACTGGTAGAAGGGGTTCTCGCCGGCCGCGTGATCGGTCACGTCGATCACGTCGAGGATCTCCGGCACGTGCTGGGAGATGATCGCGGCGACGCCCTGATGCAAGGTGGCGGCGCTCATGGTGCATCCCTGGCAGCCTCCGCCCATGAGCAGGAACGCCTTGCTGTCCTCCACCCTGATGAGTTCCACGTACCCACCGTGGGCGGCCAGGGACGGGTTGACGTGGTTGTTCAGCAGGCTCTGGAGGCGCTCGCTCACAGAGTCCGACTCCGACAGGTCGATGCGGTCGCCCATGTCGGGCCGGTTGGGGTTGCGGATCACCAAGCCCCCCTGCAAGGAGTTGCTCGGCACGTCGAGGGTTGCACCGGTGAGGTTCTCGACGGAGTCCTCGGGAACGATGACCGTCAGCCCACCGATCTCGTAGACCGCGTCACCGCTGTCGGCCTTGTCGATCTCGTGCAACGACAGGTCGTAGCTGAACTCGAAGGTCATGCTGGGTGACATCTCCGTGCCCGACACGGCGACGCGCAGCCCGAGGTCGGAGCCGTCGGGCTCGTCGGCCAGCGCGCCGCGAACGACCTCGGCGGCCTCGTCGCTCACCTGCAGGATCGCGGGCACGGTGGTGGCGGTTGCGGCCGAGCTCGCGGCCGAATCAGTGGTCACACAGGCAGGATATAGGATTTCACGCGTTAGTCCCGCCGAAGAACCGGTTGGGCCGGCATAACCGGCATGTGGACCGTCCAGAGAACAAGGGAGTTCGGCATGAGCGAGTCTCGGGTTACCGTGAGCCTGGTCGGCTCGGTCGCGCTCGTCAGGATCGACGACGGCAAGGTCAACGCCATGGACCCCGGGTTGCTCGACAGCCTGTGGGGCGCTCTCGACACCGCCGAGGCCCATGCCGAGGCCGTCGTCCTGGCCGGGCGTCCAGGGGTTTTCTCCGCCGGCCTCGACCTCAACGTGGTACGCACCAGCACTCGCGCCGCGTGGGACCTGCTTCACAAGGGCTCCGAGATCTTCCTGCGACTCGCGGAATTCCCGCGTCCGGTGGTGGCGGCCTGCACGGGCCACGCCTTGGCCGCGGGGGCCGTGATTCTGCTCTGCTGCGATGTTCGCATCGGCGCCGCGGGCGACTTCAAGATCGGCCTCAACGAGGTGGCGATCGGACTGGCCCTCCCGGAGTTGGTCATGGAGTTGGCGCGCAAGCGGTTGTCGCCCCGCCACTTCACCGTGGCCTGCAACACCGCGCAGATCTACTCGCCAACCGAGGCCACCGATGTCGGGTTCCTCGATCGCGCGGACTCATCCGACGCCACGAGTGATGCCCTGGCGGTGGCGACCGAGTTCACCCACCGTCTCAACGCCGACGCGTTCGCCAGAACGCGCCAGGTGACGTGCCGGGGGCTTGCCGACACGATCATGCGCAACGCAGGCGCCTTGATGGAGGCTCGGCGAGCAGAACCCCCCACCTCCTAGACGTCGGGGCGTCGCCGCCGCCAGGCGCCGACCTCGCGACGCGCCGCTGCCCATCTCGCGCCGCTGCCCATCTCGCGCCGCTGCCCATCTCGCGCCGCTGCCCATCTCGCGGCGCTCAGGCTCCGGTTGCGGTGGCAGGTCGCTCCGACGAGCGGGCCTCAGCGCAGGTGGCGACCGCAGATCGGCCAGGGGAACCAGCCCCGGCGGGCGAACAGGAGCCGCGCACGCGCATCCTGCACCACGGGTGCGGCCCAATGCGGGCGCCCGCTGCCGCCGACCGACTCCCAGGTCGACTGGTCGAACTGGTAGGCGCCGTAGTAGCCGTTGCCCGTGTTGACGAGGTAGTTGGTCGTCGACTCGCAGTCGCGCAGCGCCGCCCACTGCGCGGGCGTGGGATCGCTCCGCCCGCGGCGGGCCATTTCCCGGTCCGCCTCGCCGTGGATCGTGGCGACGGACGCCACCCAGCGCGCCTCCGCCAGCCGCTCCTCCAGCAGCGGGATGTCGCGCTGCGCCAACTGGATATCGCGATGCACGACATCGATCCGGTCGATGACGAGGATCAGACGGCTGCCCGCCTCCTCCAGCAGTCGCTCGAACTCGTTGTACGCATCGGCGATGGCGCCGGCCCGCGCCTCGAGCAGGGTCTGCAGGTACAAGGCATCGATGAGGTGATCCAAAGCCAACAGTTCCGCGCTCAGAGAACCGAAGCGACCGGTCATGTAGGACGCCACGAGAAAGTCCGCGGCGCGGTTCCGGGACTCGATCACGTCGCGGATCAGCCCCTGCTCCCGCCCAACCAGATCGGCGGCCTCGGCGACGAGGGCGTCGAATTCCGCCGCGTGCTCCGCGAGTCTCCGGTTGGCCGCCTCCAGGTTCTCCTCCGCCCAGGCAAGTTCCTCCCGAGCCAGCCGGTCGTTCGTGAACGGGGGTTCCTCGTCGCTGCCCAACTCACGGGCGCCCGCGCCAGGAGCGATCGCGGCGAGCGCCGCCACCACCGCGAGCGCCATGAGATAGCCCCGCCACCGGGGGCGAAGCGAAGTGTTGTTCGTGCCCATCAGTGCAGTTTCCCTACCGCGTAACTCCCACGAACACCAAATCCGCCCGTACCACGGCGACGCCGTCCTCGCCGCTGCACCCGTCGTGAGGAGTATGGGCCTACGGTTTTCGTGAATGTGCCCAGATGAAATGACGCCCGCCGGCTATGACGCCGCGCCCGCGAGCTATGACGCCGTAGTCGTCGTCTCCTTCGGCGGCCCCGAAGCGCCCCACGAGGTCATGCCGTTCCTCCACAACGTGACCCGCGGGCGCAGCGTGCCCGAGCGTCGCCTCGAGGAGGTGGCCGAGCACTACCTGGCCCGTGGCGGCCGCAGCCCCATCAACGACCAGAACCGCCGCTTGGTGGCCGAGTTGGAGTCAGCTCTCCGGGACAGCCGCCTCGACCTGCCGGTCTACTGGGGAAACCGCAACTGGCACCCGATGCTGGCCGACACCGTGGCCGCGATGCGCTCCGACGGCGTGCGCCGGGCACTGGCCTTCGTGACTTCGGCGTTCGGCTCGTATTCGGGCTGCCGCCAGTACCGCAAGGACATCGCCAAGGCCGCGGCGGGCCCCGCTGGAGCGCCCGAGATCCACAAGCTGCGGCTCTTCTACAACCACCCCGGCTTCATCGAGCCGATGGCGGAGGGGGTGCGCGGCGCGCTGGTCCGCCTCGCGGGCGCCGGAGCGACGGGTCCGGCCCGGCTGGTGTTCTCGGCGCACAGCATCCCGGCGGCGATGGCGACCTCGGCACCCTACGAGCAGCAGTTGCGAGAGGCAGCGGCACTCATTGCCGATCGAGTGCCGCGGGGGCGACGGCCCGGCGATGCCGGCATGTGGAACCTGGTGTACCAGAGCCGGAGCGGGCCGCCGCACATGCCCTGGCTGGAGCCCGATGTCGTCGACCACCTCGGGGTGTTGCACAGCGAGGGCGTCCACGACGTGGTTCTGGTTCCCCTGGGGTTCGTGTCGGACCACATGGAGGTGATCCACGACCTCGATGACGAGGCCGCCGGCGCCGCGGCGGCCCGGGGCATCCGCATGGTGCGCTCGCCGACCGTGGGGACCCATCCGGCCTTCGTGGAGATGATCGTGGAATTGATCCGCGAGCGCATCGAGCCGGGCACGACGCGCTGCTCCCTGGGCACGTCCGGCATTTGGCCCGACCAGTGCCCGGCGGCCTGCTGCGCCCAAGGCCGATAGGCCGCCGGGCACGTCCGCGGACCAACCGCACTGTCATTCCGGCGGAGGCCGGAATCCATGCGTGTCTAGGTTCCGGGTCTGCAACACCGGCGGGGATGGGCCAGGAACGTGTTCCGCGAGCTAGACGTTGAAGCGGATCTCCAGGACGTCGCCGTCCTGCACCACGTAGGAACGGCCCTCGGCACGCAGGCGGCCGGCGGAGCGGGCGGCCGACCACGAGCCGATCTCCAGCAGCTCAGTCCATTGGATCGTCTCGGCCCTGATGAAGCCGCGCCGGAAGTCGGTGTGGATCAGTCCGGCGCAGACGTCGGCCCTGGCGCCGGCCGGGAACGGCCACGCCCGCGTCTCGTTCGGGGCGGTCGTGAAGAAGGTGTGCAGGCCCAGGGCGCGGTAGGAGGCGGCGACGAGGCGCGCCAGGGCACCCTCACCGAGATCGAGACTCTCGGCCATCTCCGCCCGATCCTCGGCAGGGAGTTGTGCCACCTCGGCCTCCAGTTGCGCGCAGACCGCCAGCGTCTCCGCGCTGCCGAGTTCCGCCGCCACAACCCCGACGACCGCCTCCGCGTCGGCCGGAGACACGTCCTCGCCGATGTTGACGACGGCGACGACGGGCTTGTTGGTCAGCAGGAAGCACGGGGCAAGTAGCGCCCGTTCGTCGGTAGGGAGATCGCTGCGCCACAGCGGCGTCCCGCCGGCGAGCGCGGCGGCGGCCCGCTCCATCCGCGCCACCTCGGGGCCGACGGTGGCGTCGCCTCTGGCCTGGCGGCGCTTCTTGTCGATCTGGCGCTCCAGGCTCTCGAGGTCGGCCAGGCTGAGTTCCATTTCGAGGGTGTAGAGCGACTCCACCGGATCGCTGACCCCTTCGACCTCCTCGCTCGGGAATGCCCGGAGAACAAGAACAATGGCGTCAAGCTCCCGGATCCCGCCGAGGAAACGGTTACCGAGACCCTCGCCGACGGAGGCTCCGGCAGCCAGCCCGCCGACGTCGGTGAACTGCACGGTCGCCGGCGTGACGGTGGCCGACTCGCTCACCCGGGCGAGGCGCTCGAGGCGCTCATCGGCAACCTTGGCGTCGCCAAGATGGGTGCCGGTCGTGGCGAAGGCGTAGGGAGCCACCGGTGAGTCACCACCGGTCAGCGCGTTGAAAAGCGTCGACTTGCCGGAGTTGGGCAGGCCCGTGAGCCCCAATCGCTCCACAGCGGCCGCAGCGTACCGGCGCTCTCTCCGGGGTGGACAACGGTGCGGCGGTCGACCGGCTGCGAGCTTGCCGGGATGTGACCGATAGGCTCGTCGGCCGGGAGGTACCCATGTCGAAGCGCACCCAGCGCAAGCGGGCCAACGCCCGGCGCAAGAAGGCCAACCACGGGCGCAAGCCGAACGTCGGCCGCAACTCCTAGCCCCGCGGCGGCGCTGCGGCGCTCCCGGCCGCCCGCACCTCCGATGCCCCCGGAACCCTCCCCGGAACCCGATCACGCCGAGTCCGGGCAGGCTGCACCCGACCTTCCGGCGCTCATCTTCGACGGCGACTGCGCCTTCTGCGAGCGCTGCGCCACCTGGATCGCCGCCCGTCTCCCGACCGGAACACCGGTCCTCGCATCCCAGCAAACCAACCTCGCCGGGCTGGGCCTGAGCGCTCGGCAGGCAGCGGACTCCGCCTGGTGGATCGACACCGAGGGCCAAACCCACCGCGGCCACCGCGCCATCGCCGCCGCGCTACAGACCTGCGGAGGTGTCTGGGGCCGCATCGGGCGGCTGCTGACGGCGCCCCTGATCTCTCCCCTCGCAGCCGGCGTCTACGAACTAGTCGCCCGCAACCGCCACCGCCTCGGCTGCAAGAACTGCCTCAAGAAGACCACCAGAGGCGGCCCCGCCCTGTCGGGCTAGGCGGCGACGAACTTCTCGTATTCCTCTGAGGTGTCCACCTCGTGCTCGAACTGGATGACGCCGATCTCGGTGAACCGGTCTCGGAGCCAGCCGTCGCCGGCGTCGAGCAGCCCGAGCTTGCGGCAGTTCGGCACGATCTTGGAGAAGAGCATCTTCTGGAACATGGTCCGCTCGGGCGGCAGGTTCAACAGCAACTCCACCATCGGCCGCACCGGCACGCCGAGCCGCTCCCACACCTCCTGGGACAGGAACCGGTCGCGCATCCGTACGGCGGCCTCGAAGGCGAACTCCTGCCGCTCGCGGATCTCGGCCTGAGTGAGGTTGCTGTAGTACTCCTGCAAACTGAGGACACCGAAGGCCACGTGGCGTGCCTCGTCGGCCATGACGTACCGCAGCAACTGCCGCAGGAGGGGCTCCTCGGTGCCGGCGTGCATGAAGCCGAAAGCGGCCAGGGCGAGGCCCTCCACCATGATCTGCATGCCCAGGTAGGTCATGTCCCAGCGGCTGTCGTTGATGATGTCGTCGAGCAGCAGGCGCAGGTGCGGGTTGATGGGGTACTCGCTGTTCAGCTTGGTGCGGAGGTAGCGCCCGAAGACCTCCACGTGCCGGGCCTCATCCATGACCTGGGTGGCGGCGTAGTACTTGGCGTCGATCCACGGCACAGTCTCGACGATCTTGGCGGTGCAGAGCAGCGCCCCCTGCTCACCGTGCAGGAACTGGCTGAGTCGCCAGGCGATCGCCTCGGTGCGGTACTCGGCCCACTCCTTGTCGCCCCACTTGTGCAGCGGCGAGGATGGGTGGCCCGCCAAGTCCTCCCGGGTGGGGGGCAGCGTGTCACCCATGCGGAAGATCGAGCTGGGATCCACCTCCAGGTCCCAGGGCAAGTCGTTGGCGTTCCACTGCGACGTCTTGCCCCTCTCGTACAGCTTCTCCAGCTTCGGGCGGGCGCCCTTGTCGTAGTCCCAGGTGAACAGCGCGTCGGATTGGTCGGGAACGATGTGCTCGACCTCATCGGAGTGGGCGTTCGAGCGGCAGATGTCCAGGATCGTGTCGACGTCGTTGACCGACATCCTGTCGAGAATTGCGGCGTCGCTGCGGTGCTCGGTGCTCGTCATGATCAGTCTCGCTGCCTTCAGGGCGCACGCCGCCGGAGCAGGTCGTCCGACCGCCGTCGCGCCGGAATGTGATCGCAGGCTATCCCCGCGGGAGCGAAGCGAGAACGTCCCTCGCACGCCGGCTCCGGCTATCCGCGCAACTCCGCGACCGCGGATAGTCTGCGTGCGTCGGAGGGCTGCGATTCGTGCCGGATTGCGGCAAGAGGCTGGGCGACCGCCCCTGCGCGGCTCACGTGCCGCAGTTCGCCGGACACCGGGACAGCGCGACACACCCGCGACCCAGAGAACCGCAAACAGAAGCGAGGAGAACATGAGACGAGGACTATCGGGACTGCTGGCAATCCTGCTGGCCACTGTGATGGTGGCTGCAGCGTGCGCGGGAGAGGACGACAGCGCCGACTCTGCCGACGCGGCGATGACCGCGGCGGAGGGCGCCCTGTCGGACGCCACCGTTGCGCAAGCGGAGGCACAGGCGGCGACAGCGCAGGCCGATGCCGCCTCCGCTGCTGCTCGGGAAGCGAGTGCGGCAGCGGCGCTGGCGCAAGCGACCGCCGAGGGCAACCAGGAAGCGGTCACCGCGGCCGAGGCGGCTCTGGCAGACGCCCGGGCGGCAGCCGATGAAGCGAGCGAACGGGCAGCCGCCGCCCAAGCGGATGCTGACGACGCCCGAGCCGCGGCAACGGCCGCGGCGGAGCAGGCCGCTGCCACACCTGATGAGGCCCCAGTCGCACCACCGCCCGAGCCGCCGGCCGCAGCGACAGACATCAGCGCCGCGCTGGTCTTCGACATCGGCGGGCGAGGCGACCAGTCGTTCAACGACTCCGCCGCGGCGGGCCTGGACCGGGCCGCCGCCGAGTTGGGAGTGCAGACCTCTGAGGCCTCGCCCAACCCGGATGGCTCCAACCGCGCCGAGTTGCTGCAACTCTCCGCCGACGGTTCCGACGTCGTCTTCGGCGTGGGCTTCCTGTTCGGTGAGTCGATCACCGAGGTGGCGGCCAACAACCCCGACACCTATTTCGGCATCATCGACAGCGCCCCCGACGGCACCGACAACCTCGCCGGGCTGGTCTTCGCCGAGCACGAGGGCTCGTTCCTCGTCGGCGTGGCCGCGGCGATGAAGTCCACCACTGGCAGAGTGGGCTTCATCGGCGGCGTGGACATCCCGCTCATCCGCCGGTTCCACGCCGGATTCGAGGCCGGCGCCCGGGAAGTCAACCCCGACATCGAGATCGACGCCACCTACGTGACCGAGCCGCCGGACTTCGACGGCTGGTCGCAACCGGCGGAGGCCAAGATCATCTCCCAGTCCATGTACGAGGACGGCGCCGACGTCATCTACCACGCCGCCGGCGGCTCGGGCGCGGGCCTGTTCGAGGCGGCCAAGGAGTTCAGCGAGGCCGGGGGCTCCAAGGTTTGGGCCATCGGCGTGGACTCCGACCAGTACAACACCTCCGACGAGTCGGTCCGACCGTACATCCTCACGTCGATGCTCAAGCGGGTGGACGTGGCCGTCTACAACACCATCGCGGCGGTCGTCAACGGCGACTTCAGGGGCGGCACAACGGTGTTCAACTTGGCCGTCGACGGCGTGGGCTACTCCACGAGCGGCGGGTTCATCGACGACATCGTCCCGCAACTCGAGGAGTTCAAGCAGGCCATCGTGGGTGGCAGCATCGTCGTTCCGGAGACCACAGAACGCGGGGGCGGTGAGGACGTGAGCGCCGCGCTGGTGTTCGACATCGGCGGGCGCGGCGACCAGTCGTTCAACGATTCAGCCGCAGCCGGTCTGGACAGGGCGGCCGAACTGCTGGGCGTCAACACCTCCGAGGCCTCTCCCAACCCGGACGGCTCCAACCGCGCTGAGTTGCTGCAACTCTCCGCGGACGGTTCCAACCTGGTCATCGGCGTGGGCTTCCTGTTCGGCGAGTCGATCACCGCAGTGGCGGCCAACAACCCCGACACGTTCTTCGGCATCATCGACAGCGCCCCGGACGGCACCGACAACCTCGCCGGGCTGGTCTTCGCCGAGCACGAGGGCTCGTTCCTGGTGGGCGCCGCTGCGGCGCTGAAGTCCACGACCGGCAGAGTGGGCTTCATCGGCGGCGTGGACATCCCGCTCATCCGCCGGTTCCACGCCGGATTCGAGGCCGGCGCCCGCGCCGTCAACCCCGACATCGAGATCGACGCCACCTACGTGACCGAGCCGCCGGACTTCGACGGCTGGTCGCAGCCGGCGGAGGCCAAGATCATCTCCCAGTCCATGTACGAGGCCGGCGCCGACGTGATCTACCACGCGGCCGGCGGCTCGGGTGCGGGTCTGTTCGAGGCGGCCAAGGAGTTCAGCGAGGCCGGCGGCTCCAAGGTTTGGGCCATCGGCGTGGACTCCGACCAGTACTTCACGTCCTCCGAGGAGGTGCGGCCGTACATCCTCAGCTCGATGCTCAAGCGCGTCGATGTCGCCGTCTACGACACCATCGAGCGGGTCGTCAACGGCACGTTCACCGGTGGCGTCGTAGTCTTCGACCTGTCCGTCGACGGTGTGGGGTACTCCATCTCCGGCGGGTTCATCGACGACATCATCCCGCAGCTCGAGGACTACAAGCAGCAGATCATCCGCGGCGACATCGTGGTTCCCGAGACCACCGGCTAAGCGAACAGGCGAGCTGCCGCCGGTGCGAGGTCACGGACACACCCGTGACCTCGCACCGGCGGCCCGTCCGACTCAACCGGACCGCGGGAGAACGCCCGGCGTGACGTGATCACGCGGCCGGCAGCCCGGGCGTGCCAAGCTAGGCAGCGACCAGACGAAGGAGGACGGCACGCCTCGTGACGACACCCGCCCTCGCTCTAGAGGACATCACGAAACGCTTCCCCGGCGTACTTGCCAACGACCGGGTGAGCCTGACGGTTGCCGAGGGAGAGATCCACGCCATCTGCGGCGAGAACGGCGCCGGCAAGTCCACGCTCATGAACGTGGTCTACGGCATGCTTCCCGCCGACGAGGGGCGCATCCTCGTCCGTGGCAGCGAGGTGCACTTCCGCTCGCCCCGTGACGCTCTGGCCGCCGGGATCGGCATGGTGCACCAGCACTTCATGCTGGCGGACAATCTCACGGTTCTCGAGAACATCATCCTGGGCGCCGAGCCGACCCGCGGCGCCGGCCGTCTGGACTTCGCTTCGGCCAGGCGTCGCATCACCGAACTCGGCGACGCCTACGGGCTGGACGTCGACCTCGACGAGCCGGTCGAGAATCTGGGGGTCGGTGAGCGCCAGCGCGTCGAGATCATCAAGGTGCTCTACCGCGGCGCCCGCATCCTCATCCTCGACGAGCCCACCTCCGTGCTGGTGCCCCACGAGGTGGAGGAGTTGTTCCGCAACATGCGCGACATGTGCGCCCGCGGCGAAACGATCATCTTCATCGACCACAAACTCGACGAGGTGCTGGAAATCGCCGACACCATCACCGTGTTGCGCGCCGGACGAACCGTCGGGACGGTCACGCCGGACGAGGTCACCCCCCGGGACCTGGCGGAACTGATGGTCGGCTCGGAGCTTCCCAAGCCGGGCGCGAAGACGAGCACGACGCAGGAGAGCGTTGCTCTGGAGGTAAAGGACCTCTCCGTCGACGACGACGAGCGCGAGGTCGTGCGGGGCATCGACCTGGAGGTCCGCAAGGGTGAGATCCTCGGGTTGGCCGGCGTGGAGGGCAACGGTCAGATCGAGATGGTGGAGGCGCTGTTGGGCATCCGCCCGTTGTCGCGGGGCCGCATCCTCCTGGAGGGCACCGACATCAGCGACTGGCCGGTGCGCAAGCGCCGCGAGGCCGGAATCGGCTACATCCCGGAGGACCGTCACCGCCGGGGCCTGCTGCTTTCCGCCCCTCTGTGGGAGAACGCCATGTGCGGCCACCAGACCAAGGAGCCGTACTCGCGCCACGGCTTCTGGCTCAACCGCAAGGGCGCCCGCGACAAGACCCGGGAACTCATCGCCGCGTTCGACGTGCGCACACCTGGGCCCGACGTAGCCGCACACGCCCTTTCCGGGGGCAACCAGCAGAAGCTGATCATCGGCCGCGAGATGATCATGGCGCCGCGCCTTCTGATTGCCGCCCACCCGACCCGGGGCATCGACGTTGGCGCCCAGGCCGCTGTCTGGGAGACGCTGCGCCGGGCCCGCGAGGAAGGGCTGGCCGTGCTGCTTGTCTCCGCCGACCTGGACGAACTCATCGGGCTATCCGACCGGCTGCAGGTCATCTTCCGGGGGCAGATCTCCGTCGGCCTGGACCCGGCGACCGTGACACCCCGCGAACTTGGGGCCCACATGACCGGCGCCGCCGCCGAGACGCAGCACGCATGAGTACCTCCGGCCCGCCAAGGTGTCGCAGCGGAGCGGGGAACGGCCGGCCGTGAGCGGCCGCGCGTCGTACCGGCTCCCGGCCCACCGCCGCTTCGCACTGGCGATGGCGGCGCCGCTGGCGGCACTCGTCCTGTCGCTGCTGGTGGCGTCCCTGGCGCTGGTCGCCAGCGGCAGCAACCCCTTCCCGGCCTACCAGCGGATGTTCGCCTACGGGTTCGAACTCGAGACGCTCATCAGCATGGTGAACCGCGCCACGCCGCTGTACCTGTCAGCGGTGGCCGTGGCGATCGGCTTCCGCATGAACCTCTTCAACATCGGGGTGGAAGGCCAATACATCCTGGCGTCGATCATCGCCGCGCAAGTGGCCTCCGATCTGTCGTTGCCGGCTCCGCTGCACCTCACCGTCATCATCCTGGTGGCCATGGCCGTCGGATCCATCTGGGCCCTGATCGCCGGTGTGCTCAAGGTGAACTGCGGCATCCACGAGGTCATCTCCACGATCATGCTGAACGCCATTGCCATCAAGTTCGTGGTGGCGATGCTGTTCCGACAATGGGACGTGCCCGACGAGAGCCTCAACCAGGAGACCGCCGAGATCCCACCCTCGGGGCGCATGCCGAACCTGAACGGCTTCGTCGAGACGTTCACGCGCGAGATCGGCAAGGGGAAGGTGCTCTGGGGGTTCGTGATCGTGGCAATCATCATCGGGCTGCTGTACTGGATCTACGTGTCCCGCACCCGGCCCGGTTACGACCTGCGAGCGTCGGGAATCAACCCTCTGGCCGCCGAAGCCTCGGGGGTCCCGCCGGGGCGCACGATCGTCGTGGCCATGGCGCTCAGCGGCGCGGTCGGCGGCCTCGTGGGCCTTCCCGAGGTGCTGGGCCGTGATTTCGCCTACGGCCTGCAGTTCACCCAGGGGCTCGGCTTCGCCGGCATCGCCGTGGCGCTTCTGGGCCAGAACCACCCGGCGGGTATCGCCGTCGGCGCCCTGGTCTTCGGGTTCCTCGACAGCGCCGCACCCATCCTCGACGTGCACGGTGACGCACCACAGGAAATCGTCGAGATCATGAAGGGCATCATTATCTTCGCCGCGGTCATCACGTACGTCGTGGTGCAGCGGCGGCGCCAGGACGAGGAGGCCCGCATCGCCTCGCTCGCCCTGGCATCGGCCGATCCAGAACCCCCACCGGCTGCGCCGTCCGATGAGCCCGAGCCCGAGGCGAGGCCCACGCCATGAGCATCTCCTCCGAGGCCACGCCCAGCGGCGACTCGCCCGCTCCCTGGAACCCGTTCAAGCGCTTCGCCGGACCGCCCGGCTGGTACCCGCGGCCCACCACTACGCAGCAGGAGCGGCAGTACCAGAAGCGGCTGCGTTTCGCGATCTTCGTGGTCATCGCGGTGGCGCTCATCGCCCTCACCGAGCAGTTCGCCAGGCCGGCCACCGATCAGCTCTCCTTCAGCACTACTTGGTCCATCGCGCTCGCCTACGCGGTGCCGATCCTGATGCCCGCCATGGGAGGCATCTTCGCCGAGCGCGCCGGTGTTGTGAACATCGGTCTGGAGGGAATGCTCATCCTCGGCACCTGGTTCGGGGCCTGGGGAGCCCTGGAGTTCGGACCGTGGTGGGGGATGCTCATCGGCGCCGCCGGCGGGGCGCTCGGAGGCCTGCTGCATGCCATCGCAACGGTCAGCTTCGGCGTCGACCACATCATCTCGGGTGCCGCAATCCTGGTCATGGCCCCGGGCATCACCCGATTTCTGTCCGACAAGGTGTTCGCAGGCCGTCCCGGCGGGGGCATCACGCAGTCCCCCCGCGTCGAGGACGTGGACTCCTTCAGCATCCCGTTCCTCGCCGGCGGGGCCGGCACCGCCGACGCCCTCGGGCGCATCGAGAGTTGGGACTGGTTCTGGATCTCTGACGCTGCCGGGATCTTCCGCGGCTTCCTCTGGAACGTGTCGTGGCTCACGCTGATCGCGTACGCGACGGTTCCCATCTCGGTCTGGCTGCTGTGGCGGACCGCGTTCGGCCTCCGGCTGCGCAGTTGCGGCGAGCATCCCATCGCCGCTGACAGCCTTGGCGTGGACGTCTACCGCTACAAGTACTACGGCGTCGTGCTGTCCGGGGCCTTCGCCGGCTACGGGGGCGCCTTCCTGGTCATCGAGTTGACCGGCATCTACCGGGAGGGCCAAACCGCCGGCAGGGGCTTCATCGGCCTGGCCACCACCATCTTCGGCAACTGGCGACCAGTCGGCGCCGCCCTGGGCGGGCTGCTCTTCGGGTTCGCCGACACGCTGCAGTTACGCGACAGGGCCGCGGTCCACGGGCTCCTACTGCTCGTCGTGCTCGCCCTGGGTGTTGGCATGCTCCGCTTCCTGATGAAGCGGCGGTTCCGCGCCGCGACCGGCTTGGCCATCGCCGCCGGTGGGTTCGCCGTGTGGCACTACGCCACCGAGACCGTGCCCAAGCAGTTCCCGCAGGCCCTCCCCTATCTCACGGTGCTGCTTGTGCTGCTCTTCTACACCTCCCGGCTCCGCGCGCCGGCGGCAGACGGTATGCGCTACCGCCGCGGCCAGCAGCAATGACCGCGGCGAGCGGTCCGGGGACCGCCGCCGACGCGGACTGGGACGACCTCTTCCGCCGCGCCCGGGCCGTCGCCGCGAATGCCTACTGCCCGTACTCCCGCTACCACGTGGGCGCCGCCGGACTGGTGGACGACGGGCGCATCCTGGTGGGCTGCAACGTGGAGAACGCCTCCTACGGCCTGGCCCTGTGCGCCGAGTGCGCCCTGGTGTCGTCGCTGCACACCACCGGGGGCGGTCGCCTCGTGGCGATGGCGGTGGTCGGCGGGTACGACATCGACGACCTGCCGGCGGGCAATCCCTGCGGGCGCTGCCGTCAGCTCCTGTACGAGGCGGGCGGTGCCGAACTCGTCGTGAACGGTGAGACGACGATGGCGGATCTCCTGCCGGGCGCCTTCGGTCCCGAGGATCTATGAGCGAGTTCTCGACCGTCGACCTCATCGGAGCCGAGAGGACCGAGCAAGAGTTGGGGTCCGACCGAGTCGCGCCCGACGACCTGTGAGCGACTTCTCGACCGTCGACCTCATCTGCGCCAAGAGGGACGGGCAGGCGCTGCGTCCCGACGAGATGGCCTGGTTCATCGACGCCTACACCGCCGGGCGGATCCCCGACGAGCAGGCGTCCGCCCTGTTGATGGCGATCTACTTCCAGGGCATGCGCCCCGACGAGTTGGCCGTCTGGACCCAGGCGATGATCGACTCCGGGGAGCGACTGGATCTCTCCGGCCTGGATCGACCCACAGTCGACAAGCACTCCACGGGCGGCGTGGGCGACAAGGTGTCGCTGGTGCTGGCGCCGCTGCTGGCGGCCTGCGGCGCGGCGGTGCCACAGCTCTCGGGCCGGGGGCTGGGCCACACCGGTGGCACACTCGACAAGCTGGAGGCGATCGCCGGCTGGCGAGCCACCCTTTCCAACGACGAGATTCTCACCCAACTCGCCGACGTGGGCGCCGTGATCTGCGCCGCGGGCGCCGGCTTGGCACCCGCCGATCGGCGGATCTACGCCCTCCGAGACGTCACCGGCACCGTGCCGTCGATCCCGCTGATCGCCAGTTCGATCATGAGCAAGAAGATCGCCGAGGGCACTGGCGCTCTGGTGCTCGACGTGAAGGTGGGCGCCGGTGCATTCATGAAGACCCCCGAACTCGCCCGCGAGCTGGCCGAGGCGATGGTGTCCCTCGGCGAGGCGCACGGGGTGCGCACGACGGCGCTGCTGACGGGGATGGACACTCCACTGGGCCGGACTGCCGGCAACGCACTGGAGGTGAGCGAGTCCACCGAGACCCTCGCCGGGGGCGGTCCGGCCGATCTGGTCGAGGTGACGCTGGCTCTGGCCCGGGAGATGGTGACACTTGCCGGCCTGGATGCCGACCCGGCGGAGGTTCTTGCCTCGGGGCGAGCCATGGATGTCTGGCGGGCCATGATCGCCGGCCAAGGGGGCAACCCCGATGCCGACCTCCCGTTGGCGCCGATCGTCGAGACCGTTCCCGCACCGGCGGACGGGGTGCTGGGCCGCCTCGACGCCTTGGCCGTGGGCATCGCCGCCTGGCGGCTCGGCGCGGGCCGCGCACGCAAGGAAGACGCGGTGAGCGCCACAGCAGGCGTCGTCTGTCTCGCCAAGGAGGGGGAGCCGGTTCGCGCCGGCGAACCACTGCTGGAGTTGCACACCACCGAGGAGTCACTGCTGCCGGGTGCCCTGGCGGCCCTGGAGGGCGGCTTCGACGTCACCGCCGAGGCCGGGCCGCGGCAGCCCCTCGTGTTGGACCGCGTGGCCCCAGGCACCTGACCGTGACCACCGGCGCCGACGTGCTGTCCCTCGACGCGATTCGCCGAGCCCCCAAGGCGCTGCTGCACGACCACCTCGACGGCGGGGAACGGCCTGGCACCATCGTGGAGTTGGCAGCCGAAACGGGCTATCGAGGCCTGCCCACCACCGATCCCGATGATCTGGGCCGGTGGATGGCCCGTGCCGCCGCCCGCCACAGCCTCGAGCTGTACCTCGAGACGTTCGTACACACCATCGGCGTCACGCAGACACCCGACGCCATCGCCCGAGTCGCCGCCGAGTGCGCCGAAGACCTCGCCGCCGACGGCATCGTCTACGCCGAGGTGCGCTTCGCCCCCGAGTTGCACACCCAACGGGGCCTCACCATGGACGAGGTGGTGCAACACGTCCTGTCGGGCTTCGCCGAGGGCAGCCGGGGGCGCAGCATCCGCATCGTTGGGCTGCTGTGCGCCATGCGCAGCGCGGCGCATTCCACCGAAGTGGCCGAACTGGCGGTGCGCCACCGCGACGACGGCATCGTCGGCTTCGACATCGCGGGCGCCGAGGCGGGCTACCCCCCCACGCGCCACCTGGCGGCGTTCCAGTACCTGCAGCGGGCCAACTTCCACTTCACCATCCACGCCGGCGAGGGCTTCGGCCTGCCATCCATCTGGGAGGCCGTGCAGTACTGCGGCGCCGAGCGCCTCGGCCACGGCGTGCGCATCGCCGAGGACATCGAAGCCGATCCCGACGATCCGGGCGCCCGGCCCCGGCTCGGGCGCCTCGCCGCCTACGTGCGTGACCGCCGCATCCCCCTCGAGCTGTGTCCAAGCTCCAACGTCCACACCGGCCTTACCCCTTCGATCGCCGAACACCCCATCGAGTTGCTGCGCCGGCTGCGATTCCGGGTGACCATCAACACCGACAACCGTCTCATGAGCGACACCAGCCTCAGCAAGGAGATGCACATCTGTGCCGAGGCGTTCGGCTGGACGATGGCCGACCTCCGCTGGCTCACGATCAACGCCATGAAGAGTTCGTTCATCCCCTTCGACGAGCGGCTGACGCTGATCGAAGACGTCATCAAGCCCGGCTACGCGGCTCTGGCAGCCGGCTGAGGAGGGCGCCATGCGCCGATTCCTGATCGACACCGACACCGCCTCCGACGACGCCGTGGCGCTGATCATGGCGCTGCGCGCGCCCGACGTGACCGTCGAGGCTCTGACGATCGTGGCCGGCAACGTGCCACTGGACCGCTGCGTCCAGAACGCCCTGTACACCGCCGAGTTGTGCGGCGTGTCGGTGCCGACCTACGCAGGTCTGGCCCGGCCCATCTTCCGCGAGCTCGTGACCGCGGAGATCGTGCACGGCCAAGACGGGCTGGGTGACATCGGCTTGGACCTCACCGGACGCACCCCCGCCGACGGTCACGCGGTGGATGCCCTGGTGGAGACCATCTGCGGCTCCCCCGGTGAGATCACCCTGGTGACCCTCGGGCCGCTGTCCAACGTGGGCACGGCCCTGCTGCGGGCGCCCGAACTCGCCGGGGCCGTGCAGCACTGCTACATCATGGGCGGCACGGGACGGCTACCGGGCAACATCACACCGGCCGCGGAGTTCAACATCTACGCCGACCCCGAGGCGGCGCGCATCGTCTTCGAGTCGGGCATGCCGATCACGATGGTGGGTTGGGACGTGTCGTGGAGTTGCGCCTTCGTGGGCCCCGAGGGCGAGGACCGGCTCCGGGCAATCGGCACCCCGTACTCGGACTTCACCGTCAACATCCAGCGCGCCCTAACCGAGTTCGTCGGCAGGATGTCCGGCGTCGAGGGGTTCGACCTGCCCGACCCGCTGGCGATGGCAGTGGCCCTCGACCCCGGCATCGCCGAGACCGAGGATTTCTATGTCGAGGTGGTCCCGGGCGACGGCCCGGCGCGGGGGCAGACCATCGTCGACCACATCGGGGTGACCGGGAGACCGGCGAACGCCTCGGTCGTGACCCACGTGCCGCCCGAGGCGTTCATGGCCTCACTCTGCGCGGCACTGCGCTGAGCGGCCCGCTGGTTGCCGGTTCTATTCGCTGGACGCGTTGCGTGGGCTTCGCCGGTAGCCGCGCAGCGGGACGCCGGGGCGGACGTGGTCGGCTCCGGGCGCGCCAAAAGCCGTGTGTGGGCTTCCTGGGCGACCTGCTGGAGGATGTTGTGGTGCACCGCCGCAGAGGCGTGCGGGCCGACACCGACACCCCGTGCGTCATCCTGCGGCGGCGAGGTGGCAGTGCGGCAAACGCGGCGGTGGCCGCCGCCGGGATGCTCGGGCCTGGGCGCGTGCGCTTCTTCGGGCAGGTCGGCGACGACGGACCGGGGGACCGCCTGCTCGACGAACTGGCCGCCGGGGGCGTGCAGCCGTGCGTGCGCCGTGGCGGGCGCACCGGCACGGTCGTGGTGCTGCTCGGCGCCGACGGTGAGCGGACCATGCTCACCGACCGGGGCGCCTGCGCAGAACTCGACGGCTTCGAGGCGGCGTGGCTCAACGATCTGGCCATCCTGCACGTGGCGGGCTACTCGCTGCTGGAGGACCCGCTGGCGTCGGTGGCGCGGCGGATGATCGGCGAGGTCCGCAGCGCCGGCGGCACCGTCAGCGTGGACGCCTGCTCGGTGGGCGCCATCGCCGACGCCGGCGTGGCCGCCTTCAGGGAGACGCTCGCCGAACTCGGTCCCGACGTGCTGCTGTGCGACGCCGGCGAAGCGAGCCTGCTCGAGGCCACGGGCGGCTACCGGCAACTCGCCGAACTGGTGGTCATCAAGGACGGGCCTCGCCCGACGCGCCTGTACGGCGCGGGTTTCGACGGCGAGGCCATCACACCGCCGCACCTGGAGGAGGTCCCGGACACCACCGGTGCGGGCGACGCCTTCGCCGGCGGTCTGCTGGCCGCCCGCCTGGCGGGCAACACCTGGCCCGAGGCGACCGTGGCAGGGCAGGGAATCGCGGCCACACATCTGCAGGCGCTGGCCATGCTGGATGACGAGGAGGAGGCCGGCCCAGGGCTCGAGGCGGGTGGCGAGGCGCTGGCACCGGGGACGGGAACATGAGATCGCTGGTCGTACATCCCCGCGTGGCGGAGGCTCTGGCTGCCGGGCGGCCGGTCGTGGCGTTGGAGTCCACGGTGTATTCGAAGCTCGGGCTGCCGCCGGGGCGGAACGCCGAGGCGCTGGAGCGCTGCCTCGCCGCGGTCGAGTCGCAGGGCGTCACGCCGGCGGTGACCGCGCTGCTCGACGGTGTTCCCCGAGTGGGTCTCGACGACGACGGCTACGCGGCGATCCTGGCCTGCGAGGAGAAGATGGCCGAACGCGATCTGCCGATGGCCGTGGCGGGACGCTGGGCGGCGGGAGCCACCACGGTGTCGGGCTCGCTGGCGCTGGCGCATGCTGCGGGCATCCGGATCTTCGCCACGGGGGGCATCGGCGGCGTGCACCGCAACAGTGCCGTCACCGGCGACGTCAGTTCGGACCTCGAGGCCCTCGCCCGCTACCCGGTGGCGACGGTGTGCGCCGGCGCCAAGGCCTTCCTGGACCTGCCACACACGCTGGAGCGTCTCGAGAGCCTCGGTGTACCGGTCGTGGGCTACGGGTGCGACGAGCTTCCGGCCTTCTGGAGCCGCAGCAGCGGCTTGGAGTTGCCCTTCCGCGTGGACTCCCCCGCCGAGGCGGCCGCCGTCATGGGTGCCATGGGTCGCACAGCTGTGTTGTTCGTCGTGCCGCCCCCCACGGCGACGGCCGTGGCGAACGCCGTCATCGACACGGCAGTCTCGGAGGCTCTCGCACGTGCCGAGGCCGCCGGCATCTCCGGCAACGAGGTCACGCCCTACGTTCTGGACGCCATCGATGAAGCCACCGACGGGCGCTCGGTGGACGCCAACGTGGAACTCGTCGTCAACAACGCAGTTTGCGCCGCGGCCATCGCCGTCGCAGCCGCGGTGACGTAACCCGATAGGGCGCGCTCCGGCTAGAACTGCGTCGCGACGATCCCCCCGCCGGGTCGCTCGACGTGGACCTGGACATGGGTGCCGGCCCCGTCGATCCAACCCTGCGTGGCCGCCCACGCCATCATGGCGTCGAACCGTTCGTCCCAGACCGGCTCCCGGCCCGGTGGCGCAAGCCGCCGGATCGCCTCCATCGACCACCAGAGATGATGCGTGCGCCCGAGACGGGCCTCGTCCCCGAGCATCCGCAGCACGTCGTGGCGGTCGCCATCGGCCTCGATGTGGAACCGACCGAAGTCGTCGGCCTCTGCCAGGTGGCGCTCGCCGGTCCGCAGATCCAACTCGACGTACATGTGCTCTTACCTCCGGAAGCTTCGAGTAACCAATTTCATCTCACATCGCGCCGATGTCACTGTTTCGCAAGCCGCTACGCTGTCGCCGTCGCCCAGTGCGGCACGCAACGGCAGAAGCAACGTTCAGCGCGGAGCGTCCGGACCGCAGGTCGGCTCAGCGCCGATCCGGCCGTTCGAACATGGTGCAGGAGGTGCACAATGAAACTGATCACGGCAGTGATCAAGCCCCACCACGTGGACATCGTCAAGGCAGCGCTGAACACCGTTGGCATCCACGGCATGACCGTCTCGGAGGCGCAGGGCTACGGCCGCCAGGGGGGTCACACCGAGACCTACCGGGGCACGGAGTACCAAATCTCCTTCACCCCCAAGTCGCGCATGGACATCGTTGTGGACGATAAGGATCTCGACGCCACCGTGAAGGCGATCGTCGAGGCGGCGCGCACCGGCAAGATCGGCGACGGCAAGATCTGGGTGACCGAGGTGGACCGCATCGTGCGGATCCGCACCGGCGAGGAAGGCGTGGACGCCGTCTAACGGCCGAAGGCCAACGGCAGGCCCGCACGGGGCCAGTCGTAGGCCACCAGTAACCCCTCGGCCGCCTCGGTCACGTAGGCGGTCCGCAGGTCCTCGCCACCCCAGCACACATTTGTGGCCAGCGGTCCGGGTACGCGCACGTAGCTGATCTCGCCGTCGGGGCGCACCAGGCACAGGCCCTCGCCGAGGGCTGCCACGACGACGGTGCCGTCGGCCTCCACCGCCAGGGAGTCGAAGTGGCCCAGCGTGTTGGCGAGGCAGCGCTTGCTGCGATGTTCGACCCGTCCGGGACCAATGATGTCCCACGCCCACAGCCGGCCCGTGGCCGTCTCGGCGACGTACAGCGTGGCACCGTCGGGGGACAGGCCGATGCCGTTAGGTCCGATGAGCGGGAAGATCGCCCGGCGGGCGAACGAGCCGTCGACGGTTGCGTAGAAGACGCCCTCCCGGTCCTCGTCGTGGGCGCGCACCTTGCCGTGGTCGGTGAACCACATGCCGCCGGAGGCGTCGAAGATCAGATCGTTCGGGCCGCACAGGCGGTGACCCGCGCAGGCGGTGTACACGACCGTCACCTCTCCGGTGTCGAGGTCGAGGCGGTCGATGCTGCCGGTGATGTACTCGGGGCTCTGCCCGGCGCCCGTTCCCGGTGCCGCGGGTATCCAGAAACCGCGCCGCTCGTACCAGGCGAAGCCCCCGTTGTTGCACACGTAGGCAGCGCCGTCGGGGCCGATCGCAAGGCCGTTGGGCCCGGCCGTTGTGACGCTCTTCCACGTGGCCACCGGCTCGCAGGCGCCGTCGGGGGTGATCCGGGTGACCCGAGGCCCCCGCACCTCAACCACCAGCACCGAGCCGTCCGCCAGCGCCACCGGACCCTCGGGGAAGGCCAGACCTTCCGCCACGATGCGGTAAGGCAGATCCTCGACGGCGCCGGCGGTGCCTTTCGCCTCGAACCCCGTTTCCGCCATGTCACTGCCTCCTCGCCGACTCCCCGGCCGGGCTTGCGGTCGCGCCGCCCGTCCACCGGCACAGGAGACTAACGGACGGGCGGTCGGTACCAGCGGGGTTGCGCGGCGAGCTCGGGGGCCGGTGTTACTGTCCGAGCCGTGCCCAGAGTCGTCGGTGCCGGCAGCCTGCAGCCGCTGCCAACAGCCGGCCGGCGGTTCAGCGAGATTCGCCGGGTACGGCTCGACGAGGCAGGTCCCGATGGTTTCCTCCGCCTCGACGCCTTGGCCTGCCACCTGCAGGACGTCGCCACCGACGACTACCTCGACGCCGGGTTCGGCGATGACCGGTCGTGGGTGCTGCGCCGGCTCCTTCTGGTGGTGCGCTCCCCCGCCGTCTTCGACGAGACCGTCACTCTCACGACCTGGTGCTCGGGTCTCGGGAGCCGCTGGGCCGAGCGCTCGACGCAGTTGCGTGGGGCCCGCGGGGCGCGGATCGATGCTGCGGCGCTGTGGGTGCACCTCGATCCCGCCACGGGGGTGCCGCGTCGCCTTGCCCCGAAGTTCGAGGACATCTTCGGTCCGTCCGCCACCGGCCGCAACGTCGGCGCCACCCTCCAGCACCCGCCGGCGCCCGCTGCCGACGGGACACTCCAGTGGGTTCCCCGCTGGTGCGATTTGGACGTGCTTGGTCACGTGAACAACGCCGCATACTGGACGGCGGTGTTGGAAGCAGTGGCGACTCGGGGCCTGCGCGCTCCGTACCGTGCCGAGATCGAGCACCGTGCGCCGGTGAGCGCCGGGCAGGTCCTTGGCACGCCGGTGACCGTCTCCGGCGACGGGACGGTGCGGATGTGGTTCGTGCATGACGACAATCTCCGCGCCTCGGCACTCGTGGGTCCGGGGCCTTCGTCCGACTCCGGCGCCGGCGGAGTGGATCAGCCATGAGGTGGCGCCCCACGCTGGCCGCCCTCGGTGTGCTGGCCGTCGTCGCCGCGCTGGCCGTGGCGATGAGTTCGGCCTCCTCGCCGACCGTGAGCGCCTCTCTGGACGACCCCGCTGCTGCCGAGGAGCCCGCGCCGAGTTCGGACACCCCGTCCGCCCAGCCGGCGGTGCCGCCTTCCGCCGCGGGCGACGGAATCGAGGGCACCGCACAACCCGCCGATGTGCCCCAGCAGGCCGCGGCGGGCCCCGGCAGCGAACCGGGAGCCACTGTCACCCCGGTCGAGGCTCCTCGGACTTCCGTCGCGCCCCCGGGCGGCCCGGACCAGCCCCCTGCCAGGCCCGACATCATTCCCAACATCTGCCCCGATCCGTCGGATTCGTTCTTCACCCAGGCTCTCATCGAGGACAACTGCTACTGGCTGATCATCGAGGAGCACCACGAGCTCACCGAGGAGGAGCGCGAGCTGATCGGATCGGTTCCCTTCGTGGCGGGCTACGCCGCCGAACCGCTGGGACGGCCGGCCCGCAAGATCCGCCGGGGCCCCGCCGGCGATCCCGGCGCACCACGCCTCTACCTCACCTTCGACGACGGCCCGAGCACGAGGTGGACCAGTCCGACGCTCGACCTCCTCGACCGCTACGGGGCGCGCGCCACGTTCTTCCCGGTGGGTGCCTACGCCAGTTTGAACTTCCACCTCATCGAGGAGATCGCCGCCCGCGGCCACACCATCGGAACCCATCTGTGGTCGCACGAGGCCGCCGCCCTCTACGACGAGACCCTGTTCCGGAGGGAGTTGCGGGCCACCGCCAACCTGTACGGGGACTACGGCACGAACTGCCTGCGCACGCCGTACGGCATCACCAACGACGAGATTTTCGAGTGGGCGGGTGACGAAGGATTCGAGGTAGTGCTGTGGGGCGACGTCGACCCGCTGGACTGGGAGAGCCCCAGCATCGACGAACTCACCCGGCGCATCCTCAACGGGGTGCAGCCAGGCACGATCCTGCTGCTCCACGAGCGCACCGGGGCGAACACCCTTGCCGCCCTCGACGCCGTGCTGGGAGCGCTCGCCGGGGCCGGCTGGCGCTTCGACGAGCCCATCTGCCCCCTGCAGTTCTAGGAGACCCCGACGCAATCGTGGCGGAGCATCGCTGGGGCTTTATGATGGATAGCCCTGTTGACCGTAGCTCAGTTGGTTAGAGCGCCGGGTTGTGGTCCCGGAGGTCGGGGGTTCAATTCCCCTCGGTCAACCGCACCGAACCCGACCCCGGCCGGGCTCGCGGCACGCCCCTCTAGCTCAATTGGCAGAGCGACGGACTCTTAATCCGCAGGTTCTGGGTTCAAGTCCCAGGGGGGGTACGAGGTCCACTGAACTCCCTGGTCAGAGAGCCACCCGGTGCTGGACCCTTGTCGAGCGACGTTTCTCTGACCAGCGAAACCATTGCCAGTCTTCCCCGGTCTGCCGCTGCTGGATCCATGTGCGACCAGACCTCGTGGTGAGGATCAGCGATGTCTGCCACGTCGTGGAGGCGCGAGCGATCCTTGCGCGTGAACTGCTGGGCCATCGCCGCCGGGTTAGGGACGAGGCTCAACAACAGCGCTAGATCACGCCGCTGCGCGTTCGGGGCGTCGTCCACCAAGACCGCGGCGGCCTTGCAGATGATCGCTCCGAGTAACGACGGGCGCGGAACGAGCCCGCCGGTGCCCGCGAACTCCACCGGCAAGAGTTCGGTACGTGCGAGCGCTTGGGTGCCTGCGGGAACTTGGATTGTCCGTCCTGGTGGTGTGGTCGTCAGGTCGGCCCGTGGCCCCAGACCTTCAGGGGCCAGGACATCGATGCTCGCCCTATCCCGCTCGTAGCGGTGAGCGACGCCGTCGGGGGACGACCCGGCGAGGCTGAAGCCAAGCGATTCAAGAGTTCTCACGAAGTCTCTGACGGCACTGGCGACGACGCGGGCGTTGACGAGGACATCGAGGTCCGTGGATAGGCGAGTCGGTTCAGCGCCATGTTCGAGGGCGTGCAGGAGAACCATCTGCCCGCCGATCAGGGTCCAGTCATGCAACTTCGCGTCGGCGAGTTCGAGGAGTGTCCCCCAGATCGCCTCGCTGTAACCGGCAAGGGGAGGAAGTTGCAATGGCGCGCGATCGAGCCGCGGGGCACTCACAGGGACGCCAGCAGTTCGGCGCCGACGCGGCGCGCACGCTCGTCCTCGGATTCCAACAGGTCGACCACCACGACCGCGCGTGGCGCTACCTCGGCGCCTTGGCTGAAGGGCCAGAGCCGGTCCTCGACGACGCGCAGGAGCAGGTTGAATCGCTCAGTTCGCTCCTCAATCGCTTCCTCATCGAGGATCTTTTCGAGGTCACTCTGTCGGGTGTACGCCTCGAGTGGCCAGGAGCCGACGAGACCGAGATGGTGTTCGGGCGAGGTGCTCGCCGCCGTACGCACGACGCCCGGACGCGCCGTGATGCGTTCAATCGCCGACGGGTGCGCGTAGAACCACCGGCTCTGCGCCCGGGAGGCAAGAGGCCGGACGAGGTTCGCCAATCCGCGGGCGAGACGCCGACGCGCGCGGGAACGCTCGCCGGGCGTGCACTGGGGTTCGGCACCGCCCGCCAGGGCGAGAACCGCCCATGCAGAGGCGGGGTTCCACGGTCTGTGCGCAGCGCGTCGCCGCTGAGCGGCGAACCGCAGAGCTCGCTCGTCAATTACCCAGACAGCGCCGACGCGTTGTCCCTCGAGTGTTCCGTCCACCAGCATCTGCCGCACACGCCGAGGGGTCACCTTGAGTTCCTCGGCCGCCTGTTCCACTCCCCTCAAGGCCATGAGCAAAAGAGTACCAAGGACAGAAGTGTTCTGCATACTCATGCGTGAGACCCGGGGAGGTTCACTTGGCTGGTACGGGGCCGGCGGGTGGTGAGGCACCCGGCGCGCATAGTCTCGATCTCCCGGGTGATTCCATAGCGAGGTCTGACATGAGCAGCAGTCCCAATCCGAAGACGGTCGTGATGATCGGCGCGCTGGACACCAAGGGCGCGGAATTCGCCTTCGTGAAGGGGCTCATCGAGACCGCAGGGGTCGACACGCTGGTGGTCGACTTCGGGACGATGGGGGCGCCCGCGCTGGAGCCCGACATCTCGCGGGCCGAGGTCGCAGCGGCGGCAGGGGGCGACATCTCCTATCTCGCCTCGGGCGAGCACAAGGACGAGGCGATGGAGATCATGGCAAAGGGCCTCGCGGCCATCGTCCGCCGGTTGTACGACGAGGGGCGCCTCGGAGGGATCATCGGCATGGGCGGCACCGGAGGCACCTCGATCGCCACCACGGGGATGCGCGTGCTGCCCGTGGGTGTGCCCAAGGTGATGGTGTCCACCGTGGCCGGCGGCGATGTCAGCGCCTACGCAGGGACCAGGGACATCACCTTCATCCCGTCCATCGTGGATGTGGCCGGGATCAACAGCATCAGCCGCGCCATTTTCGCCAACGCGGCGGGGGCGATAGCGGGCATGGTCAAGCTGGAGCGGCCGCCGGCCGGCGAGGAGCGTCCGCTGGTCACCGCTTCGATGTTCGGTAACACGACGACGTGCGTCGAGCGAGCCCGCGGCGTCGTGGAGGGGGGCGGCTACGAAGTACTCGTCTTTCACGCCACCGGCATCGGAGGCAGGACCATGGAGAGTCTGATCGCCGACGGCTACATCGCCGGCTCCCTGGACATAACGACCACCGAGATAGCCGACTACGTGTGCGGAGGCGTCTTCAGCGCGGGACCACAGCGTTGCATAGCCGCGTCCAGTGCGGGCGTCCCGGCGGTCGTCGCTCCGGGATGCGTCGACATGGCCAACTTCGATGCCATCGAGACCGTTCCCGAGCGGTACACGGGTCGGAATCTGTACCAGTGGAACCCGAACGTCACCCTGCTGCGCACCAATGTCACCGAGAACGTCCGGATAGGCGAGATCCTGGCCGCCGCAGTCAACCTGGCCACGGCGCCGACCGCCGTTCTGCTGCCGATGAGGGGCGTTTCGATGCTGGACAGCGAAGGAGAGAGGTTCTGGGACCCCGAGGCGGACCGAGCATGCTTCGACGCCATCAGGAATGGCCTCCGGGCGGACATTCCCGTCCATGAGATAGACAACAACATCAACGATCCCGAGTTCGCCGACTATGCAGCGAACACACTGCTGGAGATGCTGCAAGACGTGAGCGGATAGGAGCGGTTCAGTGGCACTATCACGAAGCGAGATCCTCCAGCGAGTGCGCGCGGAAGTCGCCGCCGGCAGGCCCGTGGTCGGCTGCGGCGCCGGCACCGGCATCTCCGCCAAATGCGCCGAGGCGGGCGGGGCGGACCTCATCATCATCTACAACTCCGGGCGGTATCGCATGGCGGGACGCGGCTCGCTGGCCGGTCTCATGCCCTACGGGGACGCCAACGGGATCGTCGTGGAAATGGCCGCCGAAGTGCTTCCCGTGGTCACGAACACGCCGGTTCTGGCAGGAATCTGCGGCACCGATCCGTTCCGCCTTATGCCGGTGTTCCTGAAGCAGCTGAAGGAGATCGGCTTTTCGGGCATCCAGAACTTCCCGACGGTCGGGCTCATCGACGGTGCCTTCAGGAGAGACCTGGAAGCCACCGGAATGGGCTACGACAAAGAGGTCGAAGCCATCCGCACCGCACACCTGATGGATCTGTTCACCGCTCCGTATGCGTTCGACGAACAGCAGGCACAAATGATGGCCGAGGCGGGCGCGGACATGCTCGTAGCCCACGTCGGGCTCACCTCGTCGGGCACCATCGGCGCGACGGATGCCATGACCCTCGACGGGGCCATCGAACGGGTGGAGGCAATCGCCGAGGCCGGCCACAGAATCCGCCCCGACATCGTGGTCATCTGCCACGGCGGGCCCTTCGACGAGCCGGACAACGTGGGTGAAGCGCTGGCGAGGCTTCCCACAAGCGTCGGGTTCTTCGGCGCTTCGAGCATCGAACGCCTGCCCACCGAGCGCGCCATCACCAAGCAGGTGAGGGCGTTCAAGGCCATCAAGCTGGCCTGATCTGCGCGGTCCCGGATCCATCACAGAGTGCGGCCTTCTTCTCCGGTTCGCCGCCACCGGAACTGGTCGAATCGCCCGGCTAGTCCACCTCAGCCGGATCGGCCACCGTTTCGGGGATGCGTATTGGCTTGTCCATCAGGATTCCGTAGGGAACCAGGATCCGGCCGTCATCGGTATCGACGAGAACGTGGGCAACTCTGAGTTCGGCCACGACGCCGGCGACGTCTCCGGCCTCGATCTGCATCCCCACTTCGATGACCCGCTGCAGAACCCGGCCCGCCGCAACGTGCGCGGCCACCTGGCGACCGCCGACCACGGAGATGCCTGCGAGCACTGCCGCCGTCGCGAACACCACCCCGGCGATGAGGAGGTTCACAACCGTGGTGTCGACCCCGACCTGGCTGAGCGCCAGAATCAAGGATCCCGCCAGCACCACAGTGCGCACTGTTCGTTCCAGCATCCGGTTGCGGTGGCCCGCGACCCGTTCGACGGCCCTGCCGACAGCGGCCGCGATCGTCAGTCCCACGGCGTAACCGCCGATCAGGAGCAGGCCGGCAACCGCAAGCCTCGGTAGCCAGGCCAGGAGTTCGGTCGGGACGGTCTCGAGATTCTCGGGGCTCGACACCGCCACTGCCACCAGGACGCCCGCGGCGAACACGATCCAGAACACGAACGTGCTCAGCGGCTTGGCGATCTCCTGGGCCGCGAGCCGGCGGTGAGCGCGGCTGAGTTGGCGTCGGATGACGATCGCGGCGGCCGCGCCCAGCAGCAAGCCGGCGCCGACCGCGATCGCCGCCCAGATCCAGCGCTCGTCCATGAGTTGCCTGTTAGCGCTCCTGGAGACGTTGCAGGAGTCTTATCAGAATGTCGGGGCGATCGAGGATCAGCCCGATGAGCCATCCGAGGGCGCCCAAGCCGATGACGATCCCCACGGCGGGACCGCCGAAGGCGACCCAGATGAGGGCAATCACAACCCCAACAAGTCCGCCCCAGAGGGACTTCTTCTTCGTGAGCATGTAGTCGTACCTTTCTCGCTACCGCGTTCGCGGTGGATTCGGATGGTGGGTGACCAAGAGATTGACGCCGAAGTCGGCAAGCCCGAGATTGATCCAGAATTCGTGACCTAGGCGCCGGCGGGCCTCGTTCTCGACATCGGTGAGATTGGCGCGGTCGTCGACCTCGAGGTTGAGATGGAGCCGCTTCGCTCGGATGCGCCCGTCCACATCGACAACCCCGTCGATCTGCTCCATCTCGTGGGAAGCCGCCCGAAGAGCGGCTCGTCCTCGGATACGCGTCTCACCATCAAAACCTTTATGCACTTCATATATTTTCGATAGACCCTTCTTCGGGGGCGCCAACTGCCCAGCGGTCAGGATGACACCCACCACCGCCAAGCCGACACCGACCAACGCCGACACCCACGCCGCCCAGTTCGGGAACGCAGCGGTCCCGATGGCGTCGGCCAGGCTCAGTCGCCAGCCGTCTCCGATGACGTCTGTGACATCGAGAATCAGCAGCACACCCACGGCGCCGATCGCGCCGATCCCAAGCGCGTGCGAGAGTCTTCGAAGCAGCAGCACTGCTAGCGGACCTTCCGCCGGTTCGTGAGAAGTCTGGGGATCGTCGACGTAATCCGCCCGGATCGGCACGGCAGCGCGCGCGACTCGCACTGGGCGTCAATCGTGTCGCGCATCTCCTGGGCCGGCCCACTCACGGACGGGTCGGGCGTGACGAGTCTCGCGTTCACGCGACCACGACGATTGATGCGGACGGCGATGTCGTTCCGGCGATCGATGATCTCCAGACGCCGTTCCATGGCGTCCTCGAGGGTGGCCCTGTCGATTTTCGTCCAGCCCTTGCGATGACGCGTCGTAAGCACGCGACGACCAGTGCCGAGCATCCGAATCCACGACCAGAACAACAAGATCGTCAGCAGAGCCAAGGCGCCTCCCGCGAGGATGCCGGGGCCCATGAGCGGCCGCCGACGGATCCAATTCCCAAGACTGTCGATCGTGTTCTGGGGCAACAGTGGGTCCGTCTCGAACGACAGCATCAATAATTGGGTGGCCGCCATCAGAACGATGGCAGCCACCCCCAGTCCGATCACGCGTAACGAGACCGTCCACAGCTTCGTCGTGTTGAGGGTCTTCATGACCACGTCGGGAAGTTCCCGATGAGCGGAACGGGCGGTCGATCGTCTATTGGACCCGTGCGAGGTTGCTTGTCTCCTCCTCGAACCGGAGGTCGTCGACTTCGATGTTGACCTCCTTGACCACGAGTCCGGTGGTCGCCTCGACCCGGGCGATGACGTTTTCGCGAACCTCCCTGGCCAGGGTCGGGATCGAGTAGCCGTATCGCACAACGATCACGACATCGATCGCGGCCTCCCGCTTGCCGACCTCGACGTTCACCCCTTGGGCGAGCGGCTCGTCGCCGAGCCGGACACGACTCAGCAGGCGCCTGAAGGCCGCACCCATCGAATCCACTCCCGCTACCTCGCGACACGCATGGCCGGCGAGCTTCGCAACCACGTCGTCGGAAATGGTGGTGACGCCCCTGGGAGTCTCCAACTCCAGACCTGTTGAAATCCTGGACGCGGTTGGGGTCTCGGGTGCGGTTGGAATCTCGGTGGCAGTGGCGGTGTTTGTTGCCATGGCTTCCCCTCTCAGATGATGACGGAACTGACACCTCCTTAACGCATGGAGCCGGCCCTGGTCGCGCGGCAGTTCCGCCTCACCTCATGGTCGACGACTGCCTGGCGAGGTGTCACCGTCCTCAGCTCGGTGATCGGACTCGTGCGGCTCGAGAATCGCCCGACCGACGTGGTACCCCAAAGCGAAGATGTCACCAAGCGCCGACAACGCCCCGTAGGCCTGCTGCCGTTGCCGTAGACCGGCAACGGCGCGCGCCTCGAATGCCGTCGGCGGCGCCACGGCGATTGCGAGTGCTGCGGCCACCGAGTCGTCCAGCGCCGTCAGCGCCTCGAGGCGACCCGCGACCGACTGGTCCGCGTCCAGCAGAGCTTCAACCCGACGGGGGTGTTGCGTCGTCAACCAACGACGCAACACTCGATTCGATACTCGCCGGCGTCTCACTGATCCCACTCCCTCAAGTGGACCTTCAACGCGTGCCTGGCTCGGTAGAGCTTCGCCTTGACCGCCGATGGTGTCAGATCCAGCATCTCGGAGAGTTCCTCGTAGGACAGGCCTTCCGTTTCGCGGAGCACCAGCATCGTCCTCGACTGCTCGTCCAGTTCGAACAGTGCTTCCTTGACAGCATCGAGGCGGTGACGGCCCTCCACCAGCCGCTCCGTATCGGGTTCATGCGACACCTGGAACTCCCAATCGTCGCCCGCCACCGACCGCGACTCCTTGCGCATCACCGAGATCGCTCGATTCCGGGTGACCCTGCAGAGCCACCTCACGGGCACGTCCCCCTCCCACGACGGCATCGACGACCACGCGGCAAACAACGTGTCCTGCACGACCTCCTCGGCCAACGCCCGGCTGCGGGTGATCGCGAACGCCACCTTGTAGATCACCGGACCGAACGAACGCACCAGCCATTCGATCTGCTCCTCCTGCTCTGCAGTCGCCACGGTCATGACCCCAGGAGCAGTGGAAACACGGTCACCAAGGCTCCCACGCTTCTTAACGTCCGAAAGTCCGGCCGGTCGCGAGGCAACCTCGTTGGGGAGAGACCCCCGCGTCGTCAACCAGGAGACCTCCCCCGTTGTCAACTAGCTGATCGTCCTCGAAACCCCGGTCGGAGCCGGGGTCACGTTTCGGAACGGGGGCGCCCGGGCAGGCGCCAGGAGGTCGCGCGGCGATCCCGGTAGGAGCGCGACTCGGCAAGACCCGGATAGGGCGTGCATACTTCCCCGACCTGGCCCCCGTAGAGCCGGTCGGGCTTCTGCTCGCCGCTCCAGACAACCATCTGAGGGAAAGCGATGGTGATGGAGGAAGCCGCGAAAGCCTGATGGATCGCCACCACGAGATCACGGCGTGCGGCGAGCTCGCTGGGAACATCGCTGGCATGCCAGTAAAGAACGCTGAAACCGATGCTGGAATCGCCGAACCCGTCGAGGTACACCACGGGCTCCGGCTCCGTCAGCACCCGCGGCACTCTCGCCAGGGCGCCGTAGATGGCGTCGGTCGCCTGCTCCAAGTCGGTGTCGTAGGCGACGCCAACGGCCAGGGAACTGCGGCGTACGGGCTCGCGGGTCAGGTTGACGATGGTGGCGCCGACCACGTTGGCGTTGGGGATGCGGACGTGGGTACCGTCAAGGGCGCGGATCTGGGTGGTCCGCGAATCGATGTCCTCCACGACGCCGATACGGCCGTCGAGTTCGACGGTGTCGCCCACCGTGTACGGCCGGCGGGTCTGCAGGATCACCGACGAGACGAAATTGCCGACAACCGGCTGCAACGCCAGCGCCAGCACCAGGCCACCGATTCCCAACGCACCGAGAAGCGGCCCGACCCGCACACCAAGGACGGTGAGCGCATAGGTCAGGCCGACAATGAACACCGCGTAGGCGAGCAGGCGCGACGTCACGATGGCGGCGAAGCCCTGGCCGATCCCCCGCGTCACGACCCGGCGCAGAACCCTCGCCAGGACCACCGCCACAACCACCGCGGCGACCAGGACAATCCCGGCCTTGATCCAGTCCGAACGGGTCAGGGAATCGGCCAGCAGCGCCCCGCTGTCGGACTGGGCAAGCACCGCGCTGAAACCGATCATCAGCATCACGAACCGTCACGAACAGTCAAGAGCGCCCCGGGGACGGGGGCTGCGGTGAATCAGAGCCGATCGTGAACCATTCATGTGTCTCCTTCGAAGGGGACCCTGGTCGTGGATGGTGACGAGGACGGCGAGTTCGTCCAAGTCGTCCGGCCCGGCCGTGACGTCGATCCACACCCAGCCCGTCGCGGGCGAGGTCCTCGGCGGCTCCACGGCCACGGCGCACTCGTCCACGCCGAAGTGCAGCGCTCGAATCAGCATCCGCCCGATACTGGCATACCGGCTCATGGCTTGTCTCCGGTGTTGCGCGAGAGATCTTGCTGACCATCGCCGAGATTGTCTTCGGTCTCCTCACCCTCTACGCGACAATGTCGGGCAAACAAGCGCGAGGGGGTGCGGGATGGACCTGGTCATCCGCAACGTCCGTCTCCGTGGGGTGGCCGACCCCCACGACATCGGGATCGTCGGCGACACGATCACCCGCATCGAGCCCCACGTAGCTGAAGCGGGAAAGCGGGAACTTGACGGCGATGGCGGGCTCGCCATCCCCAGCTTCGTCGACTCGCACTCCCATATCGACAAGTCGATGATGATCTACCAGAGCCCTCCCGCGGTCACCGGTACGATCGCCGAGAGCCTCGCCCGCTCGTATGTGGCCAAGAGATCCAGCTCCGTGGCCGACGTCGTGGCGCGTGGCCGCCAGGCCCTGGAGGCGGCGGTCGCCAACGGCACCGGAGCCATCCGAGTCCACTCCGACGTCGACCACGCCTGGGGAACGACCGGGGTGGAGGGGTTGTTGGAGCTGAAGCAGATGTTCGCCGGCGTCGTGGATCTCCAAGTACTGGTCCTTCCGGCGGCGAACCCGATGAACGACGAACTACGGGCGCTGGTGCGGCGGGGCATGGATCTGGGCGCCGACGCCATCGGTGGATCGCCCCATCTCGAGTACTCCCCACCCGACGTCGCCCGCTACGTGGACTTCGTCTTCGACGTGGCGAAGGAGTACGACGTCGACGTCGATCTTCACATCGACCAGAACGTGGAGTCCACGTCCTACACACGGGCCGCCGAGTACGTGCTCGTCAAGACGCTCGAGGAGGGCTACGAGGGCCGGGTGACACTCAATCACTGGGGTGCGCTGTCCGCTTACTCCGAGGCGGAGGCCTCGAGGGTGATCGGACTGGCGAAGCGGGCCGAAATCAACTTCTGCGCATGTCCGAAGGAAGAACTCATCATCTGCGGGATGGGACCTTCACGGATCAAGCAGCTGGTGGCCGCCGGGGTCAACTGCGCCTACGCCCACAACAACAACGGCGACATGTTCTCGCCCTACGGGCGGATGGACATGCTCGAGGCCGGCCTCTTCGCCATCCACGCCGGGGAGTTCAACACGATGACCGACGCCGAGACGGTCATGGACATGGGAACCGCCAACCCGGCCCGCATCATGGGCCTCGATCGCTACGGGATCGCGGAGGGAAACCTGGCGAACCTCAACGTGCTGTCCGCACCGAGCGCCTACGAGGCCTTCCGCCAGAACGCCGATCGCCGCTACGTGATCCGCCGGGGCCGGCTCGTCGCCGAGACGACCACCGACACCAAGCTCCACTTCGACGTGGCAGGCGCCTGAACCGGTCTCTACCCGGAATCGGCGGCACGAGCCTCGCCGCGATCAGGCGCAAACCGGACGCCCGGCCGTGTCCGGGGCGTCTTCGCTGTGCTGGCGTAGCCTGCGGCCGCACGGTTGTCGGAAGGATCGAGCATGTTGCCCAACGGGTTCGTATCGGATGTCCAGCAGGTGGCTCTCGTCGTCCGCAACCTGGACGCCACCCTCGAGGAGTACACGAACCGCCTTGGCATCGGGCCCTGGCGGGTGATGCTCTGCGAGCCACCCCGGCTCACAGACATGCGCATCCGGGGTGAACCCATCGGTTACAGCATGCGGCTGGCCGTCGCCCAGACGGGCCGCACGATGTGGGAGATCATCGAACCGGTGGACGGTCCGTCCATCTACCAGGAGTTCCTCGACGAGCACGGTGAGGGGATCCATCATCTGGTCGTTGAACACGAGGGACTCGACTACGACGAGGCTCTGGCGCGTTTCGGAGAGCGCGGCTGCCCGCCGCTGATGGAGGGGTGCCTGGACGGGATCCGCTACGCCTACGTCGAGTCGGAGGGACCCCTGAAGACCACTTTCGAGTTGGTCCACCGCCCGCCGGGTCACGAGCGCCCGGCGCCGGACTACTGGTATCCCGCAGCACCGGAATAGCAGTGTGCGGATCGAGTTCCGCCGCCACCGGGCCTGATGCATGATGGCGCGTACGACCGGACTCGGCAGAAGCGCAGGCATGAGTGCCCCAAGAGAAGCCGCTGGACATCAATCCGAACGGCCGGCGCCTGACGTCCGATTGGAAGGCGGGACGATCCTTCCGCTCGGCGACGCGGCCGGGTTCGCCGAGGCGGGATTCGTCGACATCGTCGGGGATCGGGTGGCGGCGGTCGGGCCGCTCGAGGACCGCCCAGCGACGAGGCCGCGGCGGGTGATCGATGCCACCGGTCGCATCGTCCTGCCCGGTCTTGTCGATGCGCACACCCACTTGTTCCAGGTGGCGGCACGCGGACTGGGCGACGGCCTGGGGCTCGCGGAGTGGCTGAGGACTCACATGATCCCGCTCGCGCTGGAACTTCGGCGCAATGAGATGGTGGCGCTGAGCGAACTCGGCGCGCTGCACTCGCTTCGGTCGGGCACCGTGGCCGCCATCAACCATCACTACGGCGGCCGTCGCGAACCAGAAGACGTTCTGGCGGTGGCGCACGCCATGGAACGCGTCGGACTGGCGGGCGCGGTCGCACGCATGATGGTCGGGGAACGGACGAGCGCCGCAGATGCGTTCAAGCTGCCCGCGGCCAACTTCGCCTACACCAATGCGCAGGAGATCGAGCTGACCGAGGAGGCCATGCGGCACAAGCCGGCCGGACCGGTCGCCGTGTGGCCAGGCCCGGCCAATACCGCGTACTGCTCGGACGAGATCCTCGTGGCAAGCGCGGAGTTGGCGCGGCGCCACGGTGTTCGCTGGCACACCCACGCCGCCGAGGACGCCTTCGCCGCGGACGTGACATGGCAACTGCGGGCGGGGCGGCGCACGCTCGTGCTGCTCCACGACCTCGGCCTCCTCGATCCGGACGCAGTCCTGGCGCACGCCGTGTGGCTCGACGACGCCGAGATCGAACTGGCCGCGGTCCATCGCCCGCACCTCGTCTACAACCCGCTCTCGAACGCGTACCTGGGTTCGGGCATCATGCGGCTCACCGAACTCCGCTCCCGCAAGGTACCGCTCGCCGCAGGCACCGACGGGTGCGCGGTCGCGGGCCAGGACATGTTCGAGGTGGCTCGATTCGGAGCCATGCTCCAACGCGTGGCGGCTACCGATGCCGCCGCGATCAGCGTCGGCGACATGATCAGGCTGATCACCGCCGGCGGCGCGCGTGCGCTGGGAACCGGGAGCGGAACCATCGCTCCCGGCGAACCGGCGGATCTCATCGTGGTCAACGCGTCATCGCTGCACCACGAGCCGATCAACGACCCCTTGGCGACCACGGGGTGGTTCGCCACCGGTCTCGACGTGTCCACTGTCATCGTCCGCGGTGCCGTGGTCCTCGAGGACGGCACGAGCACGACCGTCGACGAGGCCGAGGTCCGGGCAAAGGGCCGGGCGGCCGCCCGCGCCGTGATAACTCGTCTCTGAGCCTGCGGGGTCATCGACGACCCTCGGAGGGCATCACACTTCGGACACCTCACTATCGTGTCGGCCCAGCACGACTCGCTGGAGCACCGATGGACGACCTTGCACCCCAGAATCCGCACCGATGAAGTACGGACTGACGATCTGGCTGGACCAGCCATTGGACGCGGTCACCGAACTCGCCGTTGCCGCAGAGGATGCGGGCTTCGCCGACGTGTGGCTGCCCGATCACTACTTCCTGCGCGACGTGTACGCGGCACAGGCCCTCATCGCCGCTCGGACGACGACTCTGAGGCTGGCCACGGGCATCGCCGCCATCCAGCTGCGCCACCCCGCTCTCATCGCCAGCGCGGCGGCGACCATCGCCGAATGCTCCGGCGGGCGAGCGGTCGTCGGGATCGGTCCGGGAGGCCACGAGTTCCCCTCCCAGTTCGCCATGCGACCGGAGAGCCCGCTGACCATGCTCCGCGAAGCCGTGCAGATCATCCGGCAACTCACGTCGGGCCCGGCGAGGTTCAGAGGCGAGTACTTCTCCGCCGACGGTTCCGAACTCCGGTGGCGGATCGAACCCCCGCCGATCTACCTGTCCGCGCGAGGTCCTCGCATGCTCGAACTGGCCGGCGAGATCGCCGACGGGGTCATCATCCACGGGGTTCACCGCGACTTCCTCGACTATGCCCGCACGCGCATCGCCCACGGCGCCGAGAGATCGGGCCGCGACCCGCGGGAGTGCCAGATCGCCGTCATGCTGGACGTCGAAGTCCACCGCGACGAGGCGGTCGCCATCGAGGGGCTGCGGCCGCGGTGCACGCTCATGGCCGGGGGGACGTACTCCGACGAGTTGATCCCGGTCTACGGGTTCGATCCGGAGGCCGTCGCGACACTCCGATCGGCGCTGAACGACCCCGGCGTGCGCGAAGCGGAGTACGTCACCGACGAGATGGTTCGTGCTTTCGCCGTCGGTGGGACGGCCGAGACGGTCGCGCGGCGTCTCGGCGAACTCAGCAATCTCGGGGTCGATCTGGCGATCCTGAAACTCGGCGAGGGCGACGCTTCCGCAACGAGGTCGGCCATCGAGACCATCGCACCCATCATCGAAGGAGAACCGCAGTGAGCGTCCCCAACGACATCGTCGTCATCGGAACGGGAGGCGGTGGCCTGACCATCGCCGCCGAACTCGGGCTCAACGGGCGTCCGGTCGTCCTCGCGGATCAGCCCCGGTTCAGCGCCGGCCTCGAGGCCGCCGATGCCGCAGGCGGTATCGAACTGACCTTCCGCTCCTCGCTCACCGACACGACTGCGCCGTCCCAACTCGCTCCCATCAGGGCGACGTCGACGGATCCCGCGGGAGCGATCGCCGGCGCAGAACTCGTGATCGTCTGCGTGCCGGCGTTCGGGCACGAACCACTGGCCGAACTCCTTGCACCCTGCTGGCGGCAAGGACAGACGGTGCTCTGGGTCGGCGAGCCCGGCGGCGCGTTCGCAGCGGTCACCGCCCTCCGGCAGATCGGCAGGCGAACCGACATCACCCTCGGGGACACGAACACGCTCCCCTACTACGGCGCGCTCGTCTCGGGTCCCGGGAAGGTGGGGGCAATTCGCAAGAGTGGCGGCACCCTCGTCTCCGCCCTGCCGAGCGGCCGGATCGACGACGTGGTATCGCTCGCCACCGCCATCTGGCCCTGGGTCACGCAGGCGGAGAGCGTCTGGGAAACGCTGCTCCTGAACTTCAACGCCATCGACCACGTGCCGGCGATGATCTGCAACCTGGGGGCGATCCAGCAGCCGGGAGGCACCTTCCGCCTCTGGGGCACCGGCGGCACTCCCGGGGTGGTCAACGTCATCGAGGCACTCGACCGCGAGTACCTGGCGATGCGCCAGGCCCTTGGGCTGGCCAACACGACACCGTACGAGGACTACCTCGTGGGCCAGGGCCTGGCGCCGCGCAAGGGCGCCAACCTGCACGAGACGCTGCAGTCGAGCCTGCTCCCCACGCTGGAGTTCCGCTGCAGCCCCGATGCGCTCGACCACCGATTCGTCTCCGAGGACGTCCCGTACTCGCTGGTCCTGGCCGCCTCGCTGGGGCGCGAGCTGGGGCTCGCCACACCCGTGATCGACAGCTTGATCGTGGTGTCGTCCGTGGCATCGGGGCGCGACTACGCCTCGGAGGGCAAGACCCTCGCCGACTGGAGCCTCGAGGGCATCGGCGTCGACGGGCTCCGAGCCGCGGCCCAGCAGGGCTGGTGGTGAACCATGACACCGGCGGGTGACGTCGACCTCGTCGTGAGGGGCGGTCTCTGCGTCACCTGCAACGCGGCGGGCGACATCACGACCGACGACATTTACGTCGACGGCGGCCGGATCGTCGCCGTCGGAGGCCCGGCCCGCCACGCACGACGCAGCGTGGACGCATCGGGGACGATCGTCATCCCCGGCCTCATCAACCTCCACGACCACCTGCGCGACATGACGCCCGGACTGAGCGCGGGTGAGGGTCTGAAGCTGGACGAGATGCTGCGGTTCTACTGGCGGCTCAACGAGGCCGCCGGTCCGGTCGAGTACGAGACGATGGCGGCGTACAGCACCGCCCGGCTCCTGGCGGCGGGTGTGACGACGGTCGTCGACCACGTGTACCCGTTCCATCGCGAGGGGCTCGACGCCGCCACCATCGCCGGCTACGAGGCGACCGGCATCCGGTGGTACCTGGCCAGAGGCCTGATGACGCAGGGCTACGACCCGATCTGCGAGAACATCACCGAGGCCTTCGACCGGGTCCGTGCGCTGCTCGCCGACGGCGTGCCCGCAGACCGGATCATGCTGGCGCCGGTCTCGTTCCGCCAGGCCGCACCCGGCGACTACCGCGCCGCACGCGAATTCGCCACCACGTACGGGCACCGGCTCTACACGCACGTGGCCGAGACGGCGACCGAGGTCGGGACCGTCCAGGCCGAACACGGCTGCCGGCCGATCGAACTCCTCGACCGCCTCGGATTCACCGGGCCGGACGTGACGCTCGTGCACTGTGTCCTGCTCTCCGATGCCGAGATCGACCTCCTCGCGGGCTCGGGAACCCACGTCGTGCACTGCCCGAGCAATCACATGAAGCTCGCCAAGGGGTTCACCCGCGTACTGGATCTGCTCGACGCCGGCGTGAACGTAGGCCTCGGCGTCGATCAGATGGTCGACATCTTCTGCGAGATGCGCCAGGAGGTCCTGCTGCAGTCAATTCGCAACGAGGATCCCGGGGCGATCTCCCCCACTGTCGCGCTGACGATGGCGACGGCGAACGGCGCCAAGGCGGTCGGTCTTGGCGGCCAACTCGGCGAGGTCTCCGCCGGGGCGCTCGCCGACCTGGCCTGTGTTGCAGTGGACGCCCTGAGGTTCGGGCCGATCCTCGATCCGACCTGGAGCCTGGTGCACCGCGCCGGGGGGTCGGACGTCCGCCATGTCATCGTCGACGGCGATCTCCTCGTCGAGGACGGGGGGTTCGTCCACCTGGACGTCGAAGCACTGCGCAGCCAGGCGATGGACGTCATCGACAGCTACCTCGCCAAGGCCAACATCACCAACACTCGCATCGAGATATAGGGAGACGAAGGGATATGGACATCGTCACAGTCCTGGAACGCGCCTGCGAGCGGCACGCAGATCGACCCGCGCTCAGCAGGGAGGGACAAACCGTCAGCTACGCCCACGTCGGCGAGCAGGTGCCCGTCGTGGCGGGCACGCTCGCGAACTTGGGCGTCGGGAAGGGAAGCACCGTCGGCGTGTGCAGCCCCGACAGCATCGAGGCGTGGCTCACCATCTTCGCCATATGGCACTTGGGCGCCCTGCCGGCCCTCATCGACGCTCGCACGCCCGACGACCGGCTTGGATATTTCGTCGGCGACATGGACCCGGCCGTCGTCGTCTCCGATGACGAGAATCGTCCGCGCCTCGCCGAGATCCTGGAGATCGACGCGACGTCACTGCAGGACGTTGTGCGCGGCGGGGGCGCAGCGACCGCGCCGAGAGATCACGACGAGTCCTCCCCCCTGTTCCTCTCCTACACCTCGGGGACGACCGGAGACCCGAAGGGGGTCGTGCTCACAAGTGGTCCGGTCACGCTGGGGACCTCGTGCATCGCCGAGAGGCTCCGCTACGGAATGAACGACGTGCTGGTAGCGACGACACCGGTGGCGAGCAGCTTCCAACTCGTCGCCAGCGCCATGCCGGCGCTGCACGCGGGCGCCCACGTGGTTCTCGCTGCCGGCCACTCTCCGAGTGAGGTCTGGGAGGACATCTCGGCGTACGGCGGGACGGTTCTGGTTGCCTACCCGCTCACCCTTGGCGACGTTGTCGGCCTGGCGAGAGACGCACGGCCCGCACATGATCTGCGCCTGGCGCTCTCGGGCGGCTCACCGCTGGCACCGCGCATCAAGCGTGACTACCGGGAACACCTGGGCATCCCCCTCGCCGAGAGCTACGGCCAGAGTGAGCTCGGCGGCTTCATGGTCCTCGGAACCCCCGACGACGAGACGGCCGGACCGGGTTTCGCAGGCCGGCCGCTGCCGGATCGCCTGGCGTTCGTGGCAGGCCCGGACAACCGGGAACTGCCCGCCGGGAGCGTGGGTGAGGTCGTGGTGGCCGAGGGCTACTTCCCGGAGTACCGCAACAAGCCCGGCGCCTACGCGAAGACGACGCAGGGTGGTGTCCTGCACACGGGAGACCTCGGAGTGGCGTCCCCGGAGGGTCACATCAAGGTGCTGGGTCGCGTCCAGGAAGCCGACGCCGCCGAGCAGAGGGGCGGGTTCCTGCGCGAGGTCGAAGATGCCGCCTACGACCATCCTGCGGTCCGCCATGCGGCAGTGGTGGTGGATGGGAGCGGCCAGCTCCGCTGTTTCGTGGAACTCAACACCCCGGGCATCGCCGGCGAGGACGAACTAGCGGAGTTCATCAGTTCCCGCGTTCGGGCATCTCTCGTCCCGGCGGGCGTGCACGTCCTACCCGCCTTCCCGCGAACCTTCAGCGGCAAGGCCGACCGGCTCCATCTGAGCGCACTCCACGGCGCCTGAGGTTCGGTCCTGAGCTGAGCAATGCGCCAGGACCCCTCACCTGTCATTCCGGCGGAGGCCGGAATCCAGGATCCAGCGGTTCCACCGGTGCCTGCCATCGGTTACTCAGCACACTCCTAGGCCACCAGGATCGGCACGTCGTAGGGTTGCAGGACGGGGTCGCGGCTGACGAGGACGAGGTCACGAGCCTGCGCCTGCGCCACGAGCATGCGGTCGAAGGGATCGCGGTGGTGGCCCGGCAGCGATCCTGCCCGGCGGGCGTCATCGAACGTGATGGGGATCGGCTCGAAGTCTTCGGCCAGGACGGCGTCGAGGTCACCATCGATGTTGAGCTTGCCGAGCGCCTGCTTGATGCTGATCTCCCAGACGCTCGCCGCGCTGACGCACACGAGATTCCCCGGATCGGCGATTCCCTTGCTCGCTTCGTCGGCGAGAGGCTCGCCACCCACCCACCACAGCAGGACGTGCGTGTCGAGCAGGAGGTTCATTCCCGTCCCTCGAAGGCGTCGAGGAGTTCGTCGGGGGTGATGTCGAAGTCCGGGGCCGCCGTGATCCGACCCGCCAGGCGACCAGGGACCCTCGGATCCCGCACGGGACGGTACGGCACCAGCCGCGCCACCGGCCGGCCGGCACGCCCCAGCACGATCTCCTCGCCCCGGCTGACGCGCTCGAGGAGTTCGGAGAGCCTCGTCTTTGCCTCGTACACGTTGATCACCATCGGAATCCGCTCCCGTGACTTAGTTGCTCAGACCAGACTAGACCAATCAGTTCGCTGCGACAAGGGCCGAAGGGTCAACCTGTGACGATGAGCAGTGGTCCGGTCGTCGAGTTCGTGGGGCTCACGCCGGCCCCTCACTCGTTGTCCGCATTCCCGGTGGCATGATTGCCCGTGCCCGCGCTCACTGGCTGAGGCTTGCTTACCGCCGCAGGTTTCTCATGCGGCGCGCCCCCTGCAGTATCAGGTCGCTCAATGGATGGTGCCCGCGGCACGAACGGTTTCAGGTCCTGCAGGGCCGAGGCGTAGAAGTCCGTGATCGCATCGAGGACAGAGTCGATGAACCCCTTCTTTCGAGCAGTGCGACGGCCAGCGCCCATGGATGTCTGCTGTCGCAACTGGAACCTGACCGGCGCGTGACCGCTGGCCGGGACAGCCTCGCGCGGGTCCTCGCGCAACTGCTCCAGCGACGCGGTCGTTGGGATGCGCGACGACTTGGAATAGGCGTCCACCAGCAATGACCCGGGAGCGTGCTTGAGTTGTCTAACCAGCCAGACGACCGTTGCTCTGGCTGTTCGATTATCCGGCGCAGCGAACGCCGTCGACACGTCGACCTTGTGGGCCTTGACGTCGACGGTGATGCTCATGTCGGCTATCGCCGACGGCACTCTCAGGACGCCGCTCAGGATGCCGTCAACGGAAAGCGCCCGGACAAACTCCTTGTTGCGGAGTCTGGGATTCTGTCGCTGGGCTCTGGGAATGACCTCCATGACGTCGGCACCAATCTCGGTACCAAGTCTCAGAGCGGCTACTCGCAGCAACTGATCCCACCTCTGACACACCTCAACAACCTCGGCGCCATACCGATGAACGGACCCGTCAGCAACCGCGTCGCGCACGGTCGTCCAGTTGTCCCCCATGTCGGTGAACTCCAGCGCTCCTGACTTCGGATGGGACAGGTATCGAATGAGTTCGCCGAGAATCCACGCTTGTTCAGGATCCTCCACTCCTCGGTGAGCGTGCTCCTTGACGGCCTCGGACATAACGAGCATCCACGACAGGTGATGCACGGACACCTTCGAGTTCGATCTGATCCGGAGCCCAGATGTGGGATGCACCCCGGGAGAGGGCGCGATCTCGTTGGAGATCGTGATGATGCAGTCATAGCCCTCGGCCCGCGCTACGTCCAGGTAGGCGTTGATCTGGTCGGCATCGAGTTTCGCCAGCCCCGTCTTGACTTCGATCAGCGCTTCGAACGCCGTGCGATTGCCGACGCTGACCCTTATAAGCCCGTCCGGCCTCAGGGTCTTGTCCCCAAGTTCATAGGAAGGCTCCACGAATGCCTCTACTCGTGCCGTTTTGGCGCGTGTGGAGCCCAGCGGAGCAAGCAAGCTTGTACTGAACGGCCTGACAATGCTCAACACCGCCAGCAGCGCCGAGGTTGCCCGGTTCTCGGCCTCCATCTGTCCCGAAATACCTGACACCGGGATCAGCCGTGCAGCCTCAGGTTCACTCATCGCAGCCTCCTCGCGCTCTCGGGGCACTCGGCATTGAGGGCGTAGAACGGTCACTTCTCCCCGCCACATCAAAACCGTGGGAAACCTAGCGTCAGACTGACAAAGACACGCAATTGGCGGGAACTCGCGAACAGAGACCGAGATTCAGGCAAGTACCCGGGTGCTGCGCGAAAGCGTGTCCACAGACCCCCATTGCCGCTGCTGGGAGCTAATCCTTTCGGCTGTTAATCGTTAGCAGACCGGGGCGGCCGGTGCTGTTTGCCCAGTCTGTGATCCGGCGGTCCATGGTGGCGAGTTCCCAGCCGTGACGGATGGCTGTAGCGACGATGATCTGATCCGCCGGGTCGGGGTGGAACTCCTCGTCCAGCAGGCCGACGGCGTCGAGCCACAGGTCTCCGGACACCGGCACCTCCATGAGACCCCGCTCGAGGACGGCGGAGCGCAGATCCTTGACGGGAGGAAGCGGCGGCAGGTTGCTTCGGGACTTGCGGCGCTTGACCTCGAGCTCCCAGAAGGTGGCCGCCGAGACGGCCGCGTTGCCCTCGACAACGGCATCGTCGATCTCGTTCATGACCGCTCGGGGCAATCGTCGGCTATCGGCCGTCACGACCCAGATGAGGATGTGGGTGTCCAGCAGGATCATGGGTTGTTGTGTGGCGCGCTACTGGTCGATGTCCCAGGCCGCTTCGAGCGACCGCACATCCTCCGGGCCAATGACCGTCTCGGCGGGATCGTCCCAGAACCCGCCGTATGCCGGCAGGACCCCGCTGATACTCCGACCAACGCGCTCGACGGGCACGAGCCGGGAGACGGGACGGCCCCGTTTGGTGATGACGATGGTCACGCCCGTCTCGTCCACCTCGTCCATGAGTCTCAGGCACTTGGCCTTGAACTCGCCTGCCGGCACTGTCCTCGTCCGTGGCGGGTCGATGATCACGTGCATCACACTAGCAGCTCCTGACCATGTTTATGACCACTTGGGGCCAGGGTGCGCCCAGCAAGTCGCCTATTGCTGCTGTTGCTGGTGTTGCTGCTCGCGGCGCTTGACCGGGTCGTCGTAGGCGAGGAGGCGCGGTCGGCTGTGGTGGTCCGTCACGACCTCCGCGGGCTCGGCGGCGTGCCGTCCGATAACCACCTCGGCGTCGACGTCGGCCGTGGCGCTGCCCATGAAGGTGCCCCGCACGGGCGGCACGTCGTCGTAGTCGCGTCCGCAGCCGATCACGACGTGGCGCTCCCCCACCGCGGTGCCGTTCGTCGGGTCGAAGGCATGCCAGCCCGCGCCGGGGACCGCCGCCTCGACCCAGGCGTGCGTCTGCACGCTGACGATGTCGGCGACCTCGGCATCGAGCACGGTCTCGTCGGCAGCGAAGAGATAGCCCGACACGTAGCGGGCTGGGACACCGACGCTGCGCAACATCCCGATGGCGAGGTGCGCGAAGTCCTGGCAGACGCCGGCTCCCCCCTCGAGCAACTCGGCCAGGGACACGCCGATGTCGGTCGTGTCCGCCTCGTAGGCGAGCGTTCGCCGGACCTCGGCCTCCACCGCTAACACGAGTTCGGACACCGAGGCGGCACCCGCAGCAGCAACCGCTGCCCGCCGGGCGACGTCGTCGCCAGGCTCCCAACGCACGTGCTCCGACGGCTCGAGAAACTCGAAGTGCGCAGCTCGGAAGTCCTGCGTCGACAGTTCCTCGACGGCGGCATCGGGGATCGGCGTCCGGCGCGGCCATGTCTCCACGGAAGCCTCGGCAACAATCTCGAGCGCCGTGTGCGGCGTCCTGATGCCCAAGTGATCGACAGCAGTGCCCCAGTAGTCGACCGCGCCGAACACCCGCACCGGCGGCTTGGGCGTCAGCCAGGACGACAACACCCGCTGCGTCTCGTCGTTGCGCGGCCGAACCCGCACCTCGTTCTGCGACTCCCAGACGGCCTCGGAGTACTGGAAGTGCATCCGGTACCTGATGTCGAGCCTCACGGCCGTCGCTCCCCGGCTCGGCTCGCCGGAGGTGGCCCGCCGAGCCTCACGGCCGGAGCCCCGTGTGGGTCTCGCCGGGGCGCAGATACTGCGAGCGGACCACCGACACGGACAGCGGCGGCACGACGCCCGCCGCGACCTCGCTCGCCAGTTCGGCCAGTCCCGCGTACAGCTCCGACAGCACCGGTACCGGCCCCGACGCCATCGCCCCCTCGATCTCGCCGAGTTCGAGGCGCGCCCGCAGGAGTCCCGCCCGCCGGCGCGACCGGTCGAGTGCCCCGGCGACCGCGCCGATGCCCGTCAGGCACTCCTCGGCGCGCCGGAGGCACGACTGGACCGAGCGAGGCAGGTCGGTGGCGTGCAGCAGGTAGTGCACGACGCCCTCGGGGTCGGGCGCGTGCCCGTGCCGGCGATGGTAGGCCTGCAGGGAGCTGGTGAGCCGCAGCATTCTCGTGGCATCCATGGTGCCCCGAGGGTCGGTGTAGCTGGCGATCAGGAGCCCGACGGTGAAGATCGACCGTTCGATCATCCGCCCGATCAAGATGAATTCGTAGCCTTCGTCGCGCCGCATGCCCTCGTTCAGCACGCCGCTGATGGCCAGGCAGGCCCGGCGGACCATGAGGAGGACCTCGTGCAGCCCACCGGAGGGGAAGTCGGCGCCGCCGAGTCGGGGGAATCGCAGGTACAGGCCGTTGGCCTCCTCCCAGAGTTCGATCGGGATCCGCTCGCGCGTCGACCGCAGATTCTCACGAACAGCGGTGATGGCCGCAAAGACCGAGCCCGGGTTGGCGGGGTCCGACAGCAGGAACGTGAACAGCTCCCGGCGCCCCTGGAGGGCGCCGATCGACGCGGCCTCCGCCTTGAGTCCCAGCGTCTTGACGAGCTGCTCGACCTCGATGCGGGCCTCGTCGGAGCGCAGGTGGATGATCGAGTTGGCCGCGTAGTCGAGGCAGCGGACGGTGGCCTCGGCCCGCTCCAGGTAGCGGCCCACCCAGAACAGGGCGTCGGCGTGACGGGCCAGGATCATGGCCGGGACCCCTGCGAGCGCATCACGAGTATTCCGGCGTCAACACCCAGGTGTCCTTGGAGCCGCCTCCCGCCGAGGAGTTGACGATGAGCGACCCTCGCCGCATCGCCACGCGGGTCAGCCCGCCGGGGAACACCTGGGTCCGCTCGCCGGTGAGCACGAACGGCCGCAAATCCACGTGCCGGGGCTCGAGCCGCTCCTGGGTGAACGACGGCAGGCTCGAGAGCTGCACGACCTCCTGCACGATCCAGTTCCGGGGGTCCGCCTCGATGGCGGCGCGGGCGTCGGCGAGTTGCTGCTCGGTCGCGTGGGGACCGATCAGCACCCCGTGGCCGCCGGACTCCCCCACCGGCTTGACCACCAACTCGTCGAGCCGATCCAGCACCTCGGCACGCTGGTCGGGATCCCACATGATGTAGGTGAAGACGTTGTCGATGATCGGTTCGGCGCCAAGGTAGTACCTGATGAGGTCGGGCACGTACGGGTAGAAGGCCTTGTCGTCGGCGGCGCCGCTGCCGACGGCGTTGCAGACGGTCACGGTTCCGGCCCGCAGCGCGCCGAGCAACCCCGGAACACCCAGCGCGGAATCCGCCCGGAAGGCCACCGGGTCCAGGAAGGAGTCGTCGACGCGCCGGTAGATCACGTCGACGGCGATGAGCCCCTCGATGGTGCGGGCGTACACCGTGTGGTCGTCGACCACGAGGTCGCTACCCTCCACCAGCTCGACACCCATCGAACGCGCCAGGAAGGCGTGCTCGAAATAGGCGGCATTGAAGATGCCGGGGGTCAGAACCACCACGTGAGGAGAGTCCTGCCCGCCCGGGGCCATCGACTCCAGCGTCGAGCGCAGCATCCGCCCGTACTGCTCCACCGGCTGCACGGCGTGGTCGTAGAACAGCCAGCTGCACGCCTTGGCCATGGCCGCCCGGTTCTCGATCACGTAGGAGATGCCGCTGGGATTGCGCAGGTTGTCCTCCAGCACCCGGTAGCGGCCATCGGCATCGCGCACGACGTCGATGCCGGCGACGTTGCAGTGCGCCCCGTGCGGCACCGAGATGCCCATGGCGTTGCGCTCGAAGCCCCGCGACGACACGACCAGCCATTTCGGCACCACCCCGTCGGCGATCGCGGTGGCGTCGCCGCAGTACAGGTCGTTGAGGAAGCAGTTGAGGGCGGCCACCCTCTGGGTGAGTCCCCGCTCGAGTTCCTCCCATTCCAGCGCCGAGATCAGCCGGGGAAAGAGGTCCATCGGCCAGATCCGCTCGGTGCCCTCCTCGTCGCTGTAGACGGTGAACGTGATGCCCTGGCGGCGGAACTCGTCGGCGACGAGACTTTCGAGCCGCCGCAGTTCGCCCGCGTCGAGCTGACCGAACCGCTCGACGATCCTGCTGTAGGCGCGACGGACCGACCCGTCGGACCCGAAGGCCTCGTCGAACCCCTGGCCCGGTTCGTAGGCGTCGAGCAGGCCGCCGCCCGGTCCCGGCAACGAATCAGTCACAACCATCAATGCTAGGGACGGCGCGAGGTTCGCACGGTGATCGGCCCACCGGTGCGAACGGCGACGATGGCCGGCTGCGGATCCCGGGCGCCAATCGGTCGGAGCAGTCGATGTGCGATCCGGTGCGCCCAACCCCCCGAGCGGGTCCGCTCAGTGCAGGGCGAAGGTCGCCACCGTCGTGTAGGTGCCGGGCGGGTGGCTGCGTACGAGGGCGATCTCGATGGCATCGAAGCCGGCCTGGAACTGCGGCGCGTAGTCCTCCGGCGGCTTGCCCCGGTGACGGGCAACGGTCACGTGCCCATGGAAGGGGCGGTCCGGCGGGGGCTGGCCGACGTGGCCGGTCGCGGATGCGGCCGTCGCGGCCAGCCCCTCCAGGCCGCGTGCCGGCACCACGAGAGCCCCCCGACCTAGTTGTTCGACACCGGGCCCCATGCGCACGTCGGCCGACGGGAACCGCTCGGTGCCCAGAGCGTCAACGACGGCATCCTCATCCGCATCGCCGAAGAACCGCAGGGTGACGTGCAGCCGCTCGGGGGCGGTCCACCGCAACCCCGGCAGGGACGGGCGTGGCAGGGCGGCCAGGGTCGCTACCACATCGTCGGGTGGCCAGACGGCCACGAACAGCCGCGGCATCGCCCCACAGTAGGAGCGGCACGCCTCTCCTCACCTGGTGGCGCCCGACGCCGGAACAAATGCCCTGTTCAGCGGTGCTTATCACTGGCGGTGATACGGTCGGGCGCAGACGATCGGCGACGGAAGGTCCGGCCGCCGTTCCGTGTCTGACTCGCAGAGGGGTACCAGCGCCATGAGGGGCCGATCCCAACCTCCCTCCGACGCAAGCCGGGCGGAAATGGTGCGCCGCGACCTCGCCGCGCGGGGCATCGACGACCGGCGCCTGCTGACGGCGATGGGTTCAGTGCCGCGCGAGGCATTCGTCCCGTCCGCGCAGCGGCGCAGCGCGTACGCCGACCGAGCTGTACCTCTCGGGTTCGGCCAGACCGTCTCCCAGCCATACGTCGTGGCGCTCACGCTGGAGGCGCTGCGGCTGGCCCCGGCCGACAGGGTCCTCGAGGTTGGTGCCGGCTCGGGCTACGCGGCCGCCGTCGCGAGCCGGCTGGCCGCCAGCGTGGTTGCCGTGGAGCGAATCGAGCGCCTGGCCACCGGCGCACGGAAGCGGCTGCGCACGCTGGGCTTCGACAACGTGACCGTGGTGTGGGCCGACGGGGCGCTGGGCCACCCGCCGGGTGCTCCCTACGACGCGATCTTCCTCTCCGCCGCCGCCCCCGCGGTTCCCGAGGCACTGTTCGAACAGTTGGCCCCCGGGGGGCGGCTCGTGGCGCCCGTGGGTCGGGTCGGCCGGGACCAGCAACTGGCCCTCTACGAGAATCCCGAGCGGCATGACCCGTCGCCGGACACCGCGGCCCGGCGGAGCACCCGGCTGCTGCCGGTGGCATTCGTCCCACTGCTCCCCGGCGTGCGACCGACGGAGAAGTAGCCTGTCGGCGCCATGACGACACCCCGACCGGTCAGCATCGTCCCCTCCACGCTTTCCGCCGACTTCAGCCGCCTCGGCGAGGAGTGCGCAGCGCTGGAGGGTGCCGGGGCGGACCGCATCCAGTGGGACGTCATGGACGGTGCCTTCGTGCCGAACCTCACCTTCGGTCCCGACGTCATCGCCGCCTCTCGCCCGCACACGTCACTGCCGTTCGAGGTGCACCTCATGGTGCAGACGCCGGAGGCGCTGGCGGCGCGCTACGTGGAGGCGGGCTGCGAGTTGCTGATCGTGCACGCCGAGGCGTGCGTGCATCTGCACCGCACCCTCGAGCAGATCAAGGGGCTCGGCGCCGCTGCGGGCGTTGCGCTCAACCCAGCGACGTCTGCCGGCGTGGTGTCCCACGTCCTGGACCTGGCCGACATGGTGCTGGTGATGACCGTGAATCCGGGATTCGGCGGCCAGAAGTACATCCGGACGATGGAGCCCAAGATCGCCGAGGTGCGCCGGATGATCGACGATTCCGGCCGGGAGATCGACCTGGAGGTCGACGGCGGCATCGGCCTTGGCACGGTGGCCGGCGCGGCCGCCGCCGGGGCAGACGTGTTCGTGGCGGGCAGCGCCGTCTTCGGGCACCCCGAGGGGTTGGCCGACGCTGTGGCCGAGTTGCGCCGGCGGGCGGAGGCGGCCCGCGGCGGGGAGAGCTAGCGGATCTCGCCGCGGTTGGCGATCACGTCGTCGATGATGCCGTAGTCCTTGGCCTGCTCGGCGGTGAACCAGCGATCCCTGTCGAAATCGGCCTCGATCTGGGCGACCGGCTGGCCCGTGTGCTCGGAGATGCGCTCGGCGAGGACCTTCTTGATGTAGGTCATCTGCTCGGCCTGGATGGCGATGTCGGACGCTTGACCCTGCACCCCGCCGTGGGGCTGGTGCATCAGGATGCGGGCGTGCGGTAGGGCGAAACGCTTGCCGGGGGCGCCGGCACAGAGCAGGAACTGCGCCATCGAGGCGCCGAGACCCATGCAGATGGTGCCGACATCGGGGGTGACGAACTGCATGGTGTCGTAGATGGCCATGCCCGACGTGATCGACCCGCCCGGCGAGTTGATGTAGAGCCATATGTCCCGGTTCCGGTCCTGGCCCTCGAGGTAGAGCAACTGCGCGGTGATGTGGTTGGCCAGTTCGTCGTCGACGGTGCGCCCCAGGAAGACGATGCGCTGGCGCAGCAGTTGCTGGAAGATGTCCGGAGTTCCCTCACGCCCCTGGCCGGCACCGTCGCGGGACTGCGCGGGCGCGACTGACGGGTCAACATTCCACAACTCCACCACGACACCTCCAGAACGTCCTACGCGCAGGCTACCGATAATCTGAACACCGGCCACGCCCGCGCCAGTGACGGAATCTGGCAGACGTGCAGGGTTTAGGTCCCTGTGAGCTTCGGCTCGTGTGGGTTCGAATCCCACCTGGCGCACGGCGGGCCGCCGGCGCGCCGAACTCAGTTGGTGCTCTCCAGAAGTTGCGCCAGGAGCCGCAGCGCGCGACCACGATGGCTGATGGCGCTCTTGGCTTCGAGGCTCATCTCGGCGAACGTGGCCTCGCCGGGCGACGGCACGAAGACGGGGTCGTAACCGAATCCGCGCTCGCCGCGAGGCCGCTCGGCGATGTGTCCCTCGACGGTCCCGTGCGCCACGACCTCCCGCCCATCGGGCCAGTGCGCCACGACGACGGTTCGAAACCGGGCGGTGCGCCCGCCCCGTGGCACCTCGGCGAGATCCTCCAGCAGCTTGCGCACGTTGGCGGCGTCGTCGGCCGGCGAGCCCGCATAGCGCGCCGAATGCACGCCGGGAGCGCCGCCGAGCGCATCGACCTCCAAGCCGGTGTCGTCGGCGAGAGCCGCAGCGCCCGCGAAGCCGGCGACGGCCACCGCCTTGGTCCGGGCGTTGGCCTCCAAGGTGTCGCCGTCCTCGGGCACCTCGCCGAGACCGTCGGGCCGCGGTAGCAGCGTGACCAGGCCGGCCAGGGCGGCCCGCATCTCGGTGAGCTTGTGCGGGTTGGCCGTGGCGGCCACGAGGATGACCGGCGCTCTCACGCCTTCGGGCGGCGAGCCGGCGCTTCAGCCAGACATTCTCGCTGGACGCGCACGATCTCGCCGATGCCGGCGGCGGCGAGATCCAGCAACTCGTCCATCATCGGGCGACTGAACGGGTCCCCCTCGGCGGTTCCCTGCACTTCGATCAGGTCCCCCGCCCCGGTCATGACGACGTTCATGTCGACGTCGGCCGCCACGTCCTCGCGGTAGTCGGGATCCAGTACCGCCCGCCCGTCGACCACGGCGACCGACACGGCGGCACACGCGTCGACGAGCGGGTGGGCAGCGGACAGGCCGAGCCGGCTGAGCGCGTCGTGCAGCGCCGCGTATCCCCCGCAGATCGACGCCACCCGCGTGCCCCCGTCGGCCTGCAGCACGTCGCAGTCCACGGTCACCTGCCGCTCGCCGAGGCGGCGCAGGTCGCAGACGGCCCGCAATGATCGGCCCACCAGCCGCTGGATCTCCTGCGTGCGTCCCGACTGGCGGCCGGCGCGGGCCTCACGCCCGACCCGCTCGGGCGAACTGCCGGGCAGCATCGAGTACTCCGCCGTCACCCAGCCGCTGCCCCGGCCGCGCATCCAGCGCGGCACGTCGTCGCTGACCGAGGCGGTGCAGAGCACGTGCGTCCGGCCGAGAGTCACCAGCACCGAACCGTCGGCCATCTCGGTGTAATCGCGTGTGAACGCCAGCGGGCGCAACTCGTCGGGACGGCGTCCGTCCGGTCGTGCTGCCTCCATCGGTTTCCTCCCTGTCTCGCCGCTCGCCGGCGCCGAGCCCGCCGGTCCGCTCGCCCCCGAGCGCGCCGCGCCACAGGCTACGTCCGGGTTCCCGCCCGCAACCCCGCTGCAACCGCCGCACGCTGAGCGTCAGCTACGGAATCGACGAATCCCCGACGAATCCCCCACGAGTCCCCGACGAATCCTCGCCGCGCCACCCGCCGCGCGAGCACGGTTCACAACACGGTCCTATAGTCCAGCCATGACTCACAAACCCCGCTCCACTAGGGGCAATCCCAAACAACGCAACTGGAGGAGGTCCGCCGTCGCGCTGGCGGCGCTCGGCCTTCTCGTCTCCACGGTGGCACTCGTGCCAACCACGCTCAGCGCGCAGGACAACGCGGACTACACGCTCACCATCCTGCACAACAACGACGGCGAGTCGAAGCTGCTGCCCAGCGCGGAGAACGGCTTCCCCGGCATCGCCCGGTTCGTGACCGCTCTGAGGAACCTGCAGAACGCTGCCACCACCGACGGCGTGGTCACCTTCACGTCGGGCGACAACTTCCTGGCCTCGAAAGAGTTCAACATCAGCCTGGAGAATGGCCCGCCGTTCTACGACTCCATCGCCCTGAGTGGCCTGTACGACGCCATGGCGGTCGGGAACCACGACATGGACTTCGGCCCCGACGTGGCTGCGGACTTCTTCGGGGGCTTCGACCCGCCGGTGGTGTTCCTCTCGGCCAACATGGACGTGTCGGCTGAGCCGGTGCTGGTGGAGATGGTCGAGCAAGGTCGTCTCGCCCGCAGCACCGTTGTCGAGACCGGCGGCGAGCGGATCGGCGTCATCGGCGCCATCACGCCGATGCTGATCGCGATCTCCACGCCACGCGACACCATCATCTCCGACGTTGCCACGGCGGTCAACGCCGAGGTCGCGGCCCTCACCGCCGACGGCGTCAACAAGATCATCCTCATCAGCCACCTCCAAGCGGTGCGCGAGGACGTGGAGGCGCTCGCCTCCATATCGGGCGTCGACGTGGCCATTGCCGGCGGCGGCGACGAGATGCTGCGCAGCGACACGAGTACCTGCCTGCCCGAGGAGGAGGCCAGGGGTCCGTACCCGACGAGCGCCACCGACGCCGACGGCAAGACCGTTCCTGTCATCACGGCTCCTGGCGGCTACCGCTGCATCGGCGAGCTCATCGCCACCTTCGACGCGGACGGCAACCTGCTCTCCGCTGAGGGACGATCCATCGGCGTGAGCCTCGACGAGGTCCCCGATCCCGACGTCCTGGCGTCAGTGGAGGAGCCCCTGATTGCGGCTCTCGAGGCGTTGAACAGCAATGTTCTGGCAACGACAGAGGTGGACCTGGATGGTCGACGCTCCCAGATCCGCACCCGCGAGACCAACGAGGGCAACCTGGTCGCCGACGCATCGCTCTGGGTGGGCACCCAGCGGGCCGAGGCCTACGGCGCGCCGGTCCCGGACATCGGGATGCAGGGCGGCGGCGGCATCCGCAACGACTCGATCCTGCCCGCCGGCAGCGACCTCACCGAGTCCACCACCTGGGACATCTCGCCGTTCAACAACTACATGGCCACCATCGTGCTGACGCGGGAACGGCTGAAGGAGGCGCTGGAGGTCGCCTACGACTGCATCCCGGGCGGCTGCGGGCAGTACTCGCAGGTGGCGGGCATGAAGATCGTGGTCGACATGGGCATGCCGGCCCGCGAGACCGACCGCGAAGGCGACTGCTCCAACAACGGCCACATAGGGGCCCGCGTGCGCAGCGTCGTCCTCGATGACGGCACGGTCATCGTCGAAGACGGCGAGGTCATCCCGGGCGATACGGTCGTCCTGACGACGGTGAGTTGGTTCGCCACCGGCGGTGACTGCTTCCCGGCTGGCGATCTGGACCACGTCCGCCTCGGCATCTCCGACCAGCGCGCTCTGGCCGAGTACATCGTCGATGGCCTCGGCGGCGTCGTGACGGCCGAGCAGTACCCGGTGGGCGGCGAGGGCCGCGTCACCATCATCGACTCCTCCGCCGAGGACGACATGGGTGACGACGAATTGAGCGAGGCCCAGATCAGGGCCTTCTGTAGCGAGCCGAGCACGCCATTGCCGGCTGGCTATGAGGGAGAACCACCTACTTGCCCCATCGGCTGATCCACACCACAGCCCAAAACGAGTCCGGCCCCGGGTCCATCCCCGGGGCCGGCCCCGTTTTGGGGGCCGCTCAGAAGTAGATGATGCGCTCGGCGCGCTCGATGACGTCCTCGATGGGGTCGGTCCAGGCCTTCGTCGAGAGGTATTTCCAGCCGCCGTCGGCGGCCACGAAGACGACCACCCCGGCATCGATCCGCTCCGCCACCCGGCAGGCCCCGGCCAGGGCCGCCCCGCTGGAGATGCCGGCGAACACCGACACCTCGGCGGCCAGGCGGCGCGTGTACTCCAGCGCCTCGCGGGTGCGCACGATGCGCTTGCCGTCGAGCAGCCCGTCACCGCCCCAGTTCTCGTAGACCGGGGGGATATAGCCGTCCTCGAGGCTGCGCAGCCCCTCCACCTTCTCCCCCGCCGGGGGCTCGACGGCGTAGACCTTCACCTCCGGCCTGCGTTCCTTCAGGTACCGGCCGCAGCCCATGAGCGTCCCGGCGGTGCCCAGACCGGCCACGAAGTGCGTGATGTCGGGGCAGTCGGCGAGGATCTCCGGGCCGGTCGTCTCGTAGTGCGCCCGCGGGTTGGCCTCGTTTGCGTACTGGCACAGGTACGCCCATTCGGGATGCTCGGCGGCGAGTCGTTCGGCGCGTCGCACGGCCCCGTTGGAGCCCTCGGCACCCGGCGAGTCGATCACCTCGGCGCCGTAGATGGCCAGCAGGTCGCGCCGCTCGCTGGAGACGTTCTCGGGCAGCACGATCTTCACCGGATAGCCCTTCAGCCGGGCGATCAGCGCCAGGGCGATGCCGGTGTTGCCCGAGGAGGGCTCCAGGATGGTCGAGCCCGGGCGCAGCGTCCCGTCGGCCACCGCCGCCTCGATCATCGAGCGGGCGACGCGGTCCTTGACCGACCCGCCGGGGTTCTGACCCTCCAGCTTGGCAAGGATGCGCACGTCCGGGTTGGGGCTCAGCGCGCTCACGTCCACGAGGGGCGTGTTGCCGATGCAATCTATGACGGAGGCGAGAACGGGCATGGCAGGTCCAACGCAATTGTTGACTGAATCGCTGGGGATTCTACCGGCCGGCTCTCAGCGCCCGACCGTGACCTGTTCCTCGCTGATCGCTCCGTCGAGGATGCGGTAGCTGCGCAGAACCGGCTCGGGATGCTTCAACGACACGATGACGTGGTGCCACACGCCGAGGGGATCGAAGCGGGCGGCCTGCGCCACGTCGGTGGGCGACGGGTAGGCGGTGCTGCGCGTGTGGGAGTGCATGACACCCACGACCGTCAGACCTGCCTCCTCGGCCCGGCCCTCGACGGCGAGGTGCTCAGCGCCGTCGAACTCGAAGATGCTCTCGGAGGCCGCCGCGTTCGCCATGGGGTAGAAGACCTCCACGTCGTTGAGGCCGGAGAGCGCGGCGAACAGCCCGCACGCCTCGTTCGGCAGGCCCGCAATGGCATGGGCGAGCATCTGCGCGTACACGTCGGGGCTCAACGTCAGCACGAGCCCAGCGTACGGCGCGGCGGACCCGCCACACCCCGAGGCAACCGCTGGTTACCCTGCGCTCATGCAGTTGTCCGAGGTCAAGGTTGTGGCCACCAACCGGCGTGCCCAGCGCGATTTCGAGATCATCACCACCTACGAGTGCGGTCTGGTGCTCCGGGGCAGCGAGGTGAAGTCGCTGCGCGACGGCGCGGTGACGCTGGGCGAGGCCTACGGGCGGGTGAGCAGCCGCGAGGTGTGGCTGCACTCGATGCACGTGCCACCGCACGCCAACTCCAGCGGCGCGTACGCGCCCGACCCCGACCGCTCGCGCAAGCTGCTGCTGAACCGCACCGAGATCGATCGGATCCGCGCCCGGGTGCAGCAGGACGGTCTGCTGCTCGTCCCGCTATCGGTGTACTTCAAGGACGGGCGGGCAAAGGTGGAGATGGCGGTGGCGCGTCGGCGCCGCAAGGTCGATCGCCGGACGGTGCTGGCACGCCGCCAGGCCGAGTTGGAGGCACGCCGAGCTCTCGCCAGCGCCAACCGCGACCACCAGCGCTACAGGCGCTGAACACCGCTGCACCGACGGTGCGGTCCCGGGCGATCGCCCCTCGCAGCGAAGCGATGTCACAGCAGTTCGGTACAGTGGCACGACCGCACATTGACAAGGGGCTGATCGGTTTCGACGTCGAGATCGGGAACCGTGCTACGCGACCGGAGTTGCTCAGACTCCAAAAACGGGGCACCAATGACACGGCAATGATGAACCCGTGCTCCTCGCAGCCTGATCACCTGATTGGTCTGTGAGGTAACTGCGACCCCCACGGGGGCACGCGGGGCCTGTCCGCTGCAGCCTGGCAACAGAAGCAGGGGAGGACAGCTGGGAAAGACCGCTGACGGTGGGAAAGACCATTGACACCGGAGAAAGATCCGGCGGAGCCCTAACGGGCAATCGACCCGGCGGTGTGCCACCCGCAAAGCAGTAACCGGGAATGGTCGTATCGGAGGCGGCAACCTCTCGACGGACGGGGGTTCGATTCCCCCCAACGAGGTGCCACTCGGTATCACCTGTTCCCGTGACGCAAGTGATAACGTAGGCAACATCTGATCGGTGATAGCGGAAAGGGAACCGAACCGTGCAGCGAACCCAGGGGCTGTCGCCGCGCTTCGTGGAGACCGTCTCACGCGCTGGCCGTTACGGCGACGGCCGCGGCGGGTACGGGCTTTCGCTGCTCGTCAAGGCGACCAAGAACGGGCGCGTCTCGAAGACTTGGAGCCAGCGCATCCGCATTAACGGACAGGTCACCAACCTCGGCCTCGGCCCCTACCCAATCGTGATGCTCGCCGAGGCGCGGCGCAAGGCGCTCAAGAACCGCCAAGCCGTCGAACAGGGCCGCAACCCCCGCGACGGCGGCGTGCCGACCTTCGCGGCGGCCGCCGAGAAGGTCATCGCTATCCACGCCGCCTCCTGGAAGAACAGCGGCCGCTCCGCTGAGATCTGGCGCTCCTCGCTGGACACCTACGCCTACCCGAGAATCGGCCACAAACCGGTCGACGAGATCACCACCGCGGACGTCATGAGCATCGTGACTCCCATCTGGACCAAGAAGGCCGAGACCGCCAAGCGGGTGCGCCAACGCATCTCGGTCATCATGCGCTGGTCCATCGCCCAGGGACACCGCACCGACGACCCCGCCAGCGGCGCCATCACCGCCGCCCTGCCACGCCAAGACACCCGCAAGAATCACCAGCGCTCCGTACCCCACAGAGAGGTCGCCGCAGCCGTCGAGGCCGTGCGAGCGTCGCAAGCGTCGCCGGTGACCAAGCTCGCCTTCGAGTACCTCGTCCTCACCGCATGTCGCAGCGGTGAACTCCGCGGCGCCATCTGGGATGAAGTGGACACCGACGCGGCCGCGTGGACGGTTCCCGGAGCTCGCACGAAGACCAGTGACGAGCATCGCGTGGCCCTCAGCGGCCGCGCTCTGGAGATCCTCGAAGCCGCTCGGAGCCTCGCCGACCGGTCCGGGCTGATCTTCCCGAGCACAACCGGCCGGCAACTCTCCAACAACACCATGCGCAAACTGCTCATCGACCTCGACATCCCGGCGGTGCCGCACGGATTCCGGGCCAGCTTCCGGAGTTGGTGCGCCGACACCGGCGTTCCCCGCGAGGTCGCCGAAGCCGCACTCGGACACGTCGTCACCGGCGTCGAAGGCGCCTACCAACGCAGCGACCTACTCGACAGACGCCGCCCCGTTATGGACCGATGGGCCACCTACATCGGAACTGCCGCGGCATAGCTGGCTACGTGTAGCCAGCACCAGGCAACTGGCCCAGCACGTCGATGACACGACCGACCGAAGGCAAAACCCGCCGCGAAATCATCCGCTGCCTCAAGCGGCACATCGCCCGCGAGATCTACCGACTCCTCACCGCGCCCCCAGACGTGCCCCACGGACCGGACCTCCGCCAACAACGCCGCCGCGCCCACATCACCCTCACCACCGCAGCCCAAGCCTTCGACACCCACCCCGAACGGATCTCCGCCCTTGAACCCGCCACCCACCACAACCACACCCTCGCCACCCGCTATCAGACCTGGCTCACCCAACACGCCACTTGACACCTATAGGAGCATCACGCGACACCAGTGCTCCACCCCTGTGAGTGCCGGAAACCCTGTGGGTGCCGGAAACTCGGCCGTGGTCGTTGACGTGCCGCGATGGAGGGCGATGCTGAGTCCTTGTGTACCGCATCTTGTACCGATTCCTGACATCACTGGCTCGGCTTACTGTGCGGTCAGGCCGCTCGAAGGACCTTGAGATCATCGTGTTGCGCCACCAACTAGGTGTGCTACGCCGGCAGGTCGACCGCCCGAGTTCACCGACGCCGACCGGAGCTTGCTCGGGGCGATCGCGGCCGCGCTACCGCGACCGAGCCGAGCCGGGTGGCTGGTCACCGCCGACACGCTGTTGCGCTGGCACCGGCGCCGCATCGTCGGGCACTGGACCCAACCACAGCGACCGCCGGGCCGGCCATCGACCTCGGCAGAGCTTCGCCGACTCGCGCTGCGTCTCGCAGCCGAAAATCCAACCTGGGGCTACCGCCGCATCCACGGCGAACTCGCCAGGCTCGGCCACCCGATCGCTGCGTCCACGGTCTGGCAGATCCTCAAGGACGCCGGAATCGACCCCGCCCCCACACGCTCCAAAGTTACCTGGTCGGAGTTCCTGCGGTCCCAGGCCGCCGTCGCCTGCGACTTCGCCACCATCGACAGCGTCACGCTACGCAGGTTTTACCTGCTGTTGTGCATCGACATCCCCACCCGAACCGTCTACTTCGCAGGGATCACGGACCACCCCACCGGCGTCTGGGTCAGCCAAGCCGACCGGAACCTGCTGGTCCGTTACGGCCACCGACTCGCCGATGCCCGGGCGCTCGTGCGCGACCGCGGAAGCCAGTTCATCGACGCTTTCGACGAGATCTTCAGAACCGAAGGCTGCAAGGTCCTTAAGACACCTGTGCGCACTCCCGTGGCGAACGCGTTCGCCGAACGCTGGGTCGGCACCCTTCGACGCGAGCTCCTCGACCGCACCGTCATCTGGAACCGCCACCAGCTCGAGAGGCTCGTCGTCGACTACATCGATCACTACAACACGCGCCGGCCCCACCGTTCACTCGACCAGCGACCACCCGCCGCCACCGACCCACCAGACCAGCCAGATCGACACCTCCAAGTCGTGAGAACGGCCCGCTGTGACGGACTCATCAATGAGTACCGAAATGCCGCCTGACCAGCCACGACACAGTTTCCGGCACCCACAGGGCTTTGTGCTGGGACCCGTCGATCGCTACGTCGGTGAGGTCCAAACCCACGATGCGGTCATAGGCCGCGATGGCCTCTGTGCCCAGCGCGTCGAACACGCCGGCTTCGATCCACTCGTCGCGGCGCGCCCGCAGGGTCGTGTCAGAGACCCGACCGCCCAGCAGGCGCTCCGCGGTGACCCACGAACAACCCGTCACCAAGCGGGTCACGATCCCCACGAAACACACCCGGTCCGGGATCCGGGGATTGTGACAGCCCAACGGATGGGTATCAGCGTGAGACGGCAACAGCGCCTCCACCGCGGCCCACACCGCATCAACCACTTCAGACTCAAGAGCGCGCATAATACGATTGCCTCCACCAGTTGTAGGAGATGATTCCACTCGGCATAAAAGCCGAGACAGAACCTCAACTGGTGGATGGCCACCTACCCGCGCGACCTCTTAGTGTGACGACATCGTCGCGCCGTCCACCGCGCCCCAAACCGCACCGCACCCGCGGCGCTGGTTGATCCTCTACATCCTGTGCGCCTCGCTGACGATGGTGGTCATCGGTCAGGGCCCCGACGGCGAGATCTACGTCCTCACCAACAACGCCCTCTGGCGCCTCGAGCGCTCGTAACCGCGTCCCGCCGGCAGATCCCGCTAGTCGTGCGGCGTCCAGCCACCGTGCTCGCGGCAGACCACCTTGATCACGCCTAAGTGGATCGGGTTCGTCGTCTCGCCGTCAGCGCACATCGGAGGAAGATCGTCGCCGTCGTCCAGTTCCAATGCGTACCGGGCCTCGGCGTCGCTCAGGCATGCGGTCATCCCCCGATTGGGTAAATGGTCCGCCGGCCCGTAGTGGGAAATGATGATCGTGCAGCCGTGCGACGCGCGCGGGTCGGAGCGCACCGGCGTGGTCGAGAGATGCGAGTCCTTCGCCGCCGGGGCGGGAGTATTCTTGTCGGCGTCATTGGGATGCGTCCAGCCCGTGCGCGTGCTGCCGGTGCTCCTCCGGGCCTGGACCTTGAGCGTGGCCGTCCCCCGCCACGTGCACTCGACCGTCCCGGTGACCAAATTGTCGAGCCCGTAGGTCTGTGAGCCGACCACGCCATATCTAATATTCGCCGTGCCGGGGATCTCGTCCGCTGGAGAGGTGACCCGCAGCCGGCTGCCGATGTCCGTGGCACGATTGTTGAAAGACCTCAGCGTGTAGGGACCCGAACATGGGCCCACCTTGGTTCCACCACCGTCGGGAGGGGACGATGTGAACGTCGCATCGTCCGGCGGACCATCGGGTGTGAACGTCGCCGTGCCGCCCACGGTGATCGTGACATCGGGGTCCGTGGCCAGGGCCTGACCGGTTCCGAGGGCGAGCGTCGACGCCAGCAGCAGCGTCACCACGAGCAGCTTCCGGACCACCCGCACCGACCGGTCTCGCCCCACTCCGTACCGCCCGGACAATCGCGACTGCTTCATGTTCATGTGACTCACCTCCGCCCTCCGCGCGCGGCGGGGGCATAGACCAACCCAAAGTCTGCGTACATTTCGTAGATGTACATCTACGAAATGTACATCTACGACGTGTACGTGTATGACATGTACGTGTCACATAACTATACTATGAATCGTGAGGAATTCGGCGTTAACCCCGTCGGCGTGTCGCCGCTGGGGCCGGGGTGGAGTTTTTGGCTGAGGCGTCAAGCCACAGGCGGCTCTCACCCGGCCGGTCCGCGGCGACAACGGCTGGGCGCGGCGTGCTGCGGAGCAGCCGGAGGCGATCGGCCGGTGTCGCGGTTGCGGGATTGATGGCTGTTCTGGCCAGCGCGGTTGTCGGCCCGCCGGTCGCCGCGCAAGACACCGTCGACGGTGACCGCGAGGTGCGGATCGTGGCGCGCAGGCTCGACAGCGGCCGCGTCGAGTTCGGCCTGCAGCAGCGCCGGGCCGACGACGGGTGGGGAGACCGGCGGCTGCCCCGGATGCGATTCTTCCCCACGACCGCGACCGCGGGCCGCTGGCTCCACAGCTCGCCGATGACCCTCGCCGCGCAAGACACCGTCGACGGTGACCGCGAGGTGCGGATCGTGGCGCGCAGGCTCGACAGCGGCCGCGTCGAGTTCGGCCTGCAGCAGCGCCGGGCCGACGACGGGTGGGGAGACCGGCGGCTGCCCCGGATGCGACTCTTCCCCACGACCGCGACCGCGGGCCGCTGGCTCCACAGCTCGCCGATGACCCTCGCCGCCGCGCCAGCAGGAGACTCCGCCGCGCCACAGCCGGGCTACATCGCCATCACCGCCGGCGGCAACCATTCGTGCGGCCTGCGCAGCGACGGCACCACCGTCTGCTGGGGCGACAACAGCGCGGGGCAAGCCGACGCGCCAGGCGAGCGACTCACCGCCATCACAACCGGCGGCAGCCACTCGTGCGGCCTGCGCAGCGACGGCACCGCCACCTGCTGGGGCGACAACAGCGCGGGGCAGACCGACGCGCCGACCGGGCGATTCACCGCCATCACAACCGGTGACGGGCACTCGTGCGGCCTGCGCAGCGACGGCACCGCCACCTGCTGGGGCGACAACAGCGCCAGGCAGACCGAAGCGCCGACCGGGCAGTTCAGCGCCGTCACAACCGGCGGCAGCCACTCGTGCGGCCTGCGCAGCGACGGCACCGCCACCTGCTGGGGCGACAACATCAACGGGCAGGCCGACGCGCCGAGCGGGCGATTCACCGCCATCACAACCGGCCAGGGGAGAATCACGCATTCGTGCGGGCTGCGGACCGGTGGCTCCATCACCTGCTGGGGCGACAACAGCTCGGGGCAGGCCGACGCGCCGAGCGGGCAATTCACCGCCATCACAGCCGGCCGCCGGCACTCCTGCGGGCTGCGCGGCGACGGCTCCATCACCTGCTGGGGCGACAACAGCTCGGGGCAGGCCGACGCGCCGAGCGGGCAATTCACCGCCATCACAGCCAGCCGCCGGCACTCCTGCGGGCTGCGCGGCGACGGCACCGCCACCTGCTGGGGCGACAACAGCTCGGGGCAGGCCGTCGTACCCAGCGGGCGGCGGTTCACCGCCATCGCCGGGGGTGGCGGCCATTCGTGCGGGCTGCGCAGCGACGGCACGATCACCTGCTGGGGCTACAACTTCTCCGGGCAGGCCGACGCGCCGAGCGGGCAATTCACCGCCATCGCAACCGGCTGGCAGCATTCCTGCGCGCTGAACGCCGACGGCGCCGTCTGCTGGGGCTACAACAGCGCGGGGCAGGCCGACGCGCCGAGCGGGCAATTCACCGCCATCGCAACCGGCTGGCAGCATTCCTGCGCGCTGAACGCCGACGGCGCCGTCTGCTGGGGCTACAACAGCGCGGGGCAGGCCGACGCGCCGAGCGGGCAATTCACCGCCATCGCCGCCGGCGACGAGCACACATGCGGGCTGCGCACCGCCGGCACCCTCACCTGCTGGGGCGACAACTTCTCCGGGCAGGCCGACGCGCCGAGCGGGCAATTCACCGCCATCGCCGCCCGCGGCGGCCATTCGTGCGGGCTGCGCAGCGACGGCACGATCACCTGCTGGGGCTACAACTTCTCCGGGCAGGCCGACGCGCCGAGCGGGCAATTCACCGCCATCGCCGCCGGTTGGCAGCATTCCTGCGGGCTGCGAAGCGACGGCAACGCCATCTGCTGGGGATACAACAGCGCGGGGCAGGCCGACGCGCCGAGCGGGCAATTCACCGCCATCGCCGCCGGCGACGAGCACACGTGCGGGCTGCGCACCGACGGCACCATCACCTGCTGGGGCGACACCGGAGGTCCGGCGGCTGTCGTAATCGGCTGACCGCCAGTACCAGGTCGCTCGCGGCACCGGCGCCTCGCCACGCAGCCCGGCGACCGAACATCACTGCCGGCGAGGCCGGCGAGCGACCCGCTCTAGCCTGAGGACATCGTCGAACAGCCCTGTGGGTGCCGGAAACTCGGCCGTGGTCGTTGACCTGCCGCGATGCGGGCCGATGCTGGGTCCTTGTGTACCGAATCTTGTACCGATTCCTGGCGTCGCTGGCTCGGCTGACTGTGCGGTCAGGCCGCTCGAAGGACCTCGAGATCATCGTGTTGCGCCACCAACTCGGCGTGCTGCGCCGACAGGTCGACCGACCCGAGATCACCGACGGCGACCGGAGCTTGCTCGGGGCGATCGCGGCCGCGCTACCGCGACCGAGCCGAGCCGGGTGGCTGGTCACCCCCGACACGCTGTTGCGCTGGCACCGCCGCCGCATCGCCCGACACTGGACTCAACCACAGCGACCGCCGGGCCGGCCATCGACCTCAGCGAAGCTTCGCCGACTCGCACTGCGCCTCGCAGCCGAGAATCCAACCTGGCGATACCGCCGCGTCCAGGGCGAACTCGCCGGGCTCGGCCACCGCCTCGCTACGTCCACGGTCTGGGGAGATCCTCAACAACGCCGGAATCGACCCCGCCCCCACACGCTCCGAAGTCACCTGGTCGCAGTTCCTGCGGTCCCAGGCCGCTGTCGCCTGCGACTTCGCCACCATCGAAACCGTCACGCTGCGCAGGTTCTACCTGCTGTTGTGCATCGACGTCCCCACCCGAACCGTGTACTTCGCAGGGGTCACGGACCACCCCAGCGGCGTCTGGACCACCCAAGCGGCGCGGAACCTGCTGCTCCAGTACGGCCACCAACTCGCCGACGCCCCGGCGCTCGTGCGCGACCGCGCCAGCCAGTTCATCGACGCCTTCGACGAGATCTTCAGAACCGAACGTATGAAGATCCTCAAGACACCTGTGCGCACTCCCGTGGCGAACGCGTTCGCCGAACGCTGGATCGGCACCCTGCGACGCGAACTCCTCGACCGCACCATCATCTGGAACCGCCGCCAGCTCAACAAGCTTGTCGTCGACTACATCGATCATGACAACACGCACCGGCCCCACCGTTCACTCGACCAGCGACCACCCGTCGCCACCGACCCACCAGACCAGCCAGACAGACACCTCCAAGTCGTGAAAACGGCCCGCTGCGGTGGACTCAACAACGAGCACCGAAACGCCGCCTGACCAGCCACGACACAGTTCTCGGCACCCACAGGGACGCAATCACCATCGCCCGCCTCGAACGAGCCCTCGACACCCAACTCTGGGGCGAGGAACACCGCAAACGCCGAACCCGCCCGAAGCGGTAACCCGACGCGCCCCCAGACAGCCCCGAGCCGCGCTCAGCGCAGAGATGCCCCGCCTCAAGCGCTCCGCGCATGATGGATGACGAAGCGGGCAAGACTAGGCCTGTGGCCAAGGGGCGCTTCTCGCACGTCAGCTAGAAGAGGAAGGACCCGCCGGCAACCCGGGGCTACCTGTGGTGTCAAGGCCCGGGCCCAGCGCCGACAGAGCCGCACCGTAGCCGAGAGGCATCGGCACGGCATCGCCGATCCACTTGGCTAGCTTCGTTCGCGGCGGTGGAAGCTGCGGGTCTGACACAAATTGGTAGGTGTCGGGGAACGCCTGGATTCGTGCCGCCTCGCGCGGGGTCAATGTCCGGCGTCTCGTAGGGTGGACGTAGCGGCCCCGTCCAGGTGTCATGAACCCGGTCGTGATCGTGGGAGCGGGTCGCGCCAGGTGCATCCGGCCGTAGACCGCGACGTAGGTCGTGCCGCCGCGGTGGCACTCGGGGCGTTGTGAATTCGGCAGGTCGTGTTGACCGTTGTTGAACAGCCAGTCCACCCGTTCCCGATTCTCCGTGCTCATCTCCGACGCCGCATCCATGAGGCCGTCGCTCTGACGGTCGAGAAGGTCTCCGATAACCCACTCCAGCGTCCGAGGCTCGGTATCGGCCAGCACCTCGGCGATGACTTCGAGAGGGATCGGAGCGGCATCCCGCCGGGCGATTAGGAACGAGCGGCGTCGCGTCTGCGGCCAACCCATGGCGTCGGCCCGGAGCGTGCCTCGCACGACGGCGTATCCTCCGGCCTCGAAGAGCTGCTGGGCTGTGTCGACTACCTGCCTGTCGTCGTGCTCCACGTCCGGTACGTTCTCGATGATTGCCATGCGTGCGCCGGCGGCGATGGCGAACGCCGGCACCGTCAGGTAGTAGGTGTTGCGCTTGTCGCTACGGCGCGTGCGGTTGTTGAGATTCGAGTGCCCTTGGCACGGCGGACCCGCCATCACCACGTCGATCCCGGCGACCGCCTCGGCGAGACGCGGATCGAGGATCTCGGGCGGGTAGATGAAGCCAGCATCCGCGGCCCTGCCCCGTACCCGGTAGTCGATTAACGAGGTGACCGACTTCGTGCAGCGCAGCCGCGTGTCGTGGTTGGTGGCGTAGACCGCGACGGCTCCTGCGTCGGAATCGGCGACTAATTCGGTCACCACCCGGACGCCTAGTTCCGCGGCCAACTGCGCCATTCCCAGGGCCAAGCCTCCAGCGCCGCAGAACAGGTCTACGGTGCGCAACCGGCGCGCGGAAGGTGCCTCCGCAACCGGCGCCGGGCGCGCACCGCTCAGATAGGCGGTCCACCATTCGCCCTTCGGATCCGGCCGGCGCTCACGGCTTGACGAGGGTCGTGCAGGAAGCTCCACGCGCGATCTGAGTTGTATCGCTCCAAGGCTCAGCGTGTGGGTGAGCCTCGATCCGTTCTGCTCGAAGCGTTCCCCTACGCCGTCGGCGACCGCCGTCCGCTCCACGGTCCAGTTTTTTCGCGCGGCGGGGGTCATCCCGACTCGATCGGGAACATCTCCCGGCGCAACGCGGCGATCAGAGCGGTCGCATCCTCGTCGTCGTAGATCGCTGGTACGACGTTTGCCCAAGTCTTTGTGAGTGCTTTGGCGAACGCCCTGAGGTCATTTGTCTTTAGGGGATGCGTCGCCTGCATTTTCACGAATGCCCGCACGACCGGGGGCGCTGTGCTCGTCCTGACCCGGAGCACGTGGCTACGCCAGAAGTCCGTGCCGGCCACGGCGGTTGCGGAGTCAAGATGGTCGAGGCCACCGACGGATGCGCCGCGGGCGTACACACGCGTGAGGACGCACTCTGTGGGCGATTCCGCGTCCACGTACTTCTCGAAGTTGCCTGCAGCGAACGGTCGCTGCTCGCGCCAGCGAATGAACTCCCAGAAGTGGGCCAGACTGAGGTAGCGCCAGAAGGCCGGATCGTCCCGGGGATCACCCCGGACGTCGCGGTCGATGTGCTGTAGGGCCTGGTAGAGCAGCACGGCCGCCGTTCCCTCCACTCGGTAGCGCTCGCTGTAGTAGTTGCCCGCGGTGGCGCGCATTTCTTCGATGATCAGGTCCGACGCGTGGCGGAGCTCGTCCAGGTCGATCTCCTCCTCACCGACGCCCTGCCACTCAACGTGCTCATCGACGGCGGGGGTCTCCTCTGCGATCATCCGGCGAGCCAGTTCCACACACTTGGATCTCGACAGCGCTGGATACCTCATGATCCCGTCTCGAGGGAGTCGATCAGTCGCTTCCGGATGTCGATCGCGTGCTCGGTGCGCGCGAGCATCCGCCCCGGGCTCTTGCTCACCTGCTTCAGCAGCAACTGCTTGTCGTCTCGCGAGGCGCCCGCCCCCGCTGCGAAGCGCAGAACCCGCCCTAAGAGCGCGCGCAAATAGGTGACCATCCACCTGTCGTTGTGTTGGCCCGGCTTCGATGTCGGGTGTTCTCCCAACGACAACGACAGGGTGGAGGTGTTCCAGGATGCTTGCTTTGGAGCCGAGGGTGGTGGATGCGCTGTGGGCTGCGCTGGAGCCGGAGTTGCCTGTTCGTGAGGAGCCTTGGCACCCGCTGGGGTGTCACCGGCGCCGGATCCTGGACCGGGACGTGTTGGATGGGATTCTGTTCCGGTTGGTGACGGGTTGTTCGTGGGACGTGGCGGGGCGTTTGGGCAAGGGCGGCGAGACCACGCTGCGCACCCGTTACAACGCATGGAACGCCGACGGGGTGTTCGACCGGGTGGTGAGCGAGGCTCTGGAGGGCTATGACCGGATCGTGGGTCTCGATCTGACGGAGGCCGCGGTGGACGGGTCGGTTCACAAGGCTCCCGGCGGCGGCGAAGGAACGGGCAAGAGCCCTGTTGACCGGGGCAAATCGGGCTGGAAGTGGTCGCTTCTCACAGACCTGTGGGGTATCCCGGTGGGCTGGGCCGCCGACGGCGCCAACCGCCACGACCAGACCCTGCTGGAGCCCACGCTGGGCGCCGCTGGGCGCCGCGGCCTGCTCTGTGATGTCCAGACCCTGCACCTTGATCGCGGCTATGCCGGGGACCCGGTCCTCGCAACCTGTCACAGCTTCGGCCTCCACGACGTGGTGCGCGCCCCCAAACGCGCCCGAGGCTCAGCCCGCGGCCAGCCCGAGACCATGCCGCTGGGGCAGCGCTGGACAATTGAGCGCACCAACTCGTGGCTGTCGAACTTCGGGCAGCTACGGCGCAGCACCGACCGCAACACCAAAGCACGCCTCGGCCAACTCGCCTTGGCCATCGCATTGATCCTCACCGTCAAACTCTTCAAATGGGCCGACCGGTGGAACCACGCCTAACGCCCTATTTGCGCGCGCTCTTACGAGTTCGGCCTGGACGACCTCGCCGACGCGGCGACGCGCAATCTGCTCAAGTGGGCGCTCTCGGATCCCGAGCGGCTGCGGCCGGGAGAGACCCGTCAATCGCTGACTGAGCGCGCGGCGGCATCGTTCGCAGCCGTTGCTCAGGCACTGCGGGAACGCGGCCACGACCCGCATCGGGTCGCACTTTTCGTCAATCGTCTTGTCTTTTGCATGTTCGCCGACGATGTCGGACTGCTGCCGGACGACATGTTCTCAAGGATGCTGATCCGAGCTCGGCTCAATCCGGATCGCTTCACGGACCTCGCGGGGACTCTGTTCGAAGTGATGGCCCACGGTGGCGAGGTCGGCTTCGAATCGGTGCCTTGGTTCAACGGCGGGCTGTTCGCTGACGACGACGCTCTGGCGCTGGACCAGTCTGATATAGCTGCGGTGTTGAAGGCAGCGGCCTTGGACTGGTCCGAGATCGACCCGTCAATCCTCGGCACGCTGTTCGAGCGCGGCCTCGACCCCGGCAAACGCTCCCAGCTCGGCGCGCACTACACCGACCGCGACAAGATCATGCTGATCGTCGAACCGGTGGTGATCCGCCCGTGCCTCACGGAATGGGCTGCAGAGAAGACAGAGATCGCCGCCGACTTGGAGCGCGCGGAGGCCTCCAAGGCACCGGCGGGCCGCACGAAGCGGCGGAATGAGGCCGAGCGGCGCTATCGGACGTTCCTGAATCGGCTGCGAGCTTTCACAGTGCTTGACCCTGCGTGCGGTTCGGGCAACTTTCTGTATCTGGCCCTGCAGGCACTCAAGGACCTGGAGCACCGCGTGCAACTCGAAGCGGAGGCGCTCGGTTTCCCGCGGGCGTTCCCGGAGATCGGCCCGGCCAACGTGAAGGGAGTCGAGATCAACCCCTACGCCGCCGAGCTGGCGCGCGTGTCGGTCTGGATCGGCGAAATTCAGTGGATGCGACTCAACGGCTTCTCGGAGTCGCGCGACCCCATCTTGAAGCCGCTCGACACCATCGAGTGCCGCGACGCGATCCTGACACCGGACAACACCGAACCGGACTGGCCAGAAGCGGATGTCGTGATTGGTAATCCGCCGTTCCTGGGCGACAAGCAGTTGATCGGCAGCCTGGGCGAGGATTACGTGTCGCGGATGCATGCGACCTACGCCGGCCGCGTGCCCGCCGCCGCGGACCTCGTCTGCTACTGGTTCCACAAAGCGGGCCAGCAGATCGCATCCGGCAAGGCAAACCGGGCCGGGCTTGTCGCAACCAACTCCATCCGAGGCGGCGCGAACCGCCGCGCACTGTCGGCCGCGACGAACAATCAGCGGATCTTCGAGGCGTGGAGCGACGAGCCGTGGGTGATCGACGGAGCGGCCGTGCGGGTGTCGCTCGTCTGCTTCTCCCGTGCCGGCGACGAGGCCGTGGCCAGCACGCGGCTCAACGGCGCCGCGGTCGACGAGATCTACACAGACCTCACGGCGCGGCACGACGGCATCGGCGTCGACGTGACGAACGCCCGACGCCTCACCGAGAACGACGGCGTCGCGTTCCAGGGCGACGTCAAGGGTGGACCCTTCGACATCCCGGGCGATCTGGCGCGTGCGTGGCTCCGCCTACCCGCGAACCCGAACAGCCGCACGAACGCCGACGTTCTGAAGCCGTGGGCAAACGCGATGGACCTGGTCCAGCGACCGGCGGGAAAGTGGATCATCGACTTCGGGTTGACCATGCCAGTCGGCGAGGCGGCGCTGTACGAAGAACCGTTCCGTTGGACGACTGAGCACGTCCGGCCGACTTGGGACAACCAACGTGAGGCCCGGAGACGAGCAGCGTGGTGGTTGCATCATTGGCCGCGGCCGATCATGCGCGCAGCGCTCGACGGCCTGTCGCGGTACATCGCGACGCCTCGCGTCGCCAAGCACCGCCTGTTCGTCTGGGTCGATGCGCGAATCTGTCCTGACTCGGGAACGATCATCATCGCTCGAGACGACGACACAATATTCGGAATTCTGCACAGCCGGTTCCACGAAATCTGGACGCTCCGCCTCTGCACATGGCTTGGCAAAGGCAACGACCCCCGCTACACGCCGACATCCACCTTCGCGACGTTCCCGTTCCCGACCGGCCTGACGCCAGCCGTGCCAGCAACCGAGCACGCGTCCGACCCCCGTGCCACGGCTATAGCCACGGCAGCCCGACGCCTCGTCGAACTTCGCGACCGCTGGCTCAACCCGCCCGAGTGGGTCGAGTGGGTCGACGAACTGGTTCCCGGTTATCCGAAGCGGCCCGTTCCTCGCGACGACCAGGCGGCGAACGCGCTCAAGAAGCGCACCCTGACGAACCTCTACAACGCCCGCCCGCAATGGCTCGCCGACGCACACGAAACCCTTGACGAGGCTGTGGCACCCGCGTACGGCTGGCCGGCGGACATCTCCGACGACGACGTTCTCCGCGAGTTGCTGGCACTCAACGGCGGCTAGCCACGTTAGTAGTAACCCCACTGAGGCTCGAAGAGAGTCGACGTGGCCCGCGACATCGATCTGGGGACCGACGTCGTGGCGGTAGCAGCGTTTGAGCTTGAGAGTATTGATCCAGAGTTCGGCGGCACAGTGGCCGGGGGGCAGTGCTAGGTACAAGTGCGCCTGAAGTGGCGCTGGCCGGCCAACTACTTCTCTTCCCCGCCGTCGGACACGCTGACTACTCGGCACTTGTCCACCCACCGAGCAAGAACGCTCAGAGCAGCCAACTGCTCCAACGCTTCCTGCTCGCTGATGTCATCGGACGGATGCGCCTGAGGGTTGCGGATGCCTTGTGCACAGCCCATCCCGAGATACATCGCTCCCTCATGAGCGGAGGTCCAGTCATCGGGCCGCTCGCTCCGGTCCAAGTGCGAGAAGCGTAAGCGTGCGCCACTCGCGGTCGGGTCGTCTCTAGAGAACGCCGTGGAGTACAGCTTCCTACCGGTGAGGTCTCGGCGGCCGACTTTGAGCTGCGTCTGGAGTTCGATGGCTTTCGCCGCTTCATGCACTGCGGGACCGTGGTGGCCTCCGTCCCACAGGCTCGCCGCAGCGTTCCAGACCCAGGGGTGCAGCCCACCAGCGGCCAGAGTCGGGCCTCCGAGCCCGAAGATCCGCTCGGATTCCTCGCGTTTCTCCAGAATGCCGATGAGACGGTCAGTTGCGCTGATGGCACCGTCCAGGGTCCAACTCTGCGCAAAGTTGTTCCATCTACCCCCGAGGCGCTCAACACCATCAGGGTCTAGCTCGCGTGCGATTCGTTCTATGAGGGGTTGAAGCTCAGAGCGTTGTACACGCGCTGCTTGTGTGCCGCCCCCCTCAAGGGCGCGTTGGTCTTGCACCAGCAGAGCACGGAACTCGCGTAGCTTCTCCAGCGCGGCCTCAGGGTCAGCAATACCCATGTCTGCCCCCCTTCGTCGCCAGCCTGTCGCTCATGAGAATTCGTTCTCCTTGTCGTCAAGAGCGATCATCGTCGGGACCAACCTATCGACGGCCCGCGACAGGGACGGACAACGTCCCCGGTCGTCACATCTAGCCGGCCCCGCCCTGCGGAGCGCCGTTCGTCGTCATTGCCACCTTCTCGCCGGCGCCCCCTCCGGGTACTGTGGGCCCATGGGCTATCCGCCGCCGAGCATGACCGAGGAGGAGTGGTTCCCGCCGGGGGGCCCGCATCCGACGACGGTGTCGCCGACGCTCATGGTGACGCGCCCGCCGGCGCAGATCCCCGAGGGCCTGCTGGACAGGTCGCGCCCGAAGGCCTCCGGGGTGGTGCGCCTGCCCCCTCACGTCGCCTGGTCGCCTCCTTATGAGTACGACCTGGCCGACCACCGTCAGCGCGCCCGCGCCTACCAGCGGGTGATGACCGAGGGCCTCGCCGACGACGTGCTGTGGTTCATCGATGTCGACGAGGTCGTGGCCCTCTGGGCCGACATGGTGCTGTCGCCGCACATTCAGGCCCCGTGGGAGCGGTGGCTGAGGGCCCACGGCCTGCTCGACTAGCTGGTGCTCACGCCGCTGCAGGAAAGGATCCGCGCCGCCCTCGCCGGCGTCGCTGGCGACGCCGAGCTCGCGCTCGCCGGCGCCGGCGCACTCGTGGCCTCCGACGTGGTGGATCGCCCGACCAACGATCTTGACTTCTTCACCCGCTACCCATCCCCGCATGCCGAGACTGTGGATCTCGTCCAGGGCGCCCTGGAAGCTGACGGCCTGCGGGTCACTCGCATCACGGACAGGCCCGGCTTCGCACGCCTACAGGTCGAATCCAGCGACGGTTCCACCGAGGTCGATATCGGCATCAACCCCCGGATAGCGCCGGCGGTGCGCATCGGGCCGGGCGCTGTGTTGGCGCTAACCGATCTGGCCGCCGACAAGGTCCTCGCACTGGAGGCCCGCGCCGAGGCCCGCGACTTCATCGACTTCGCCGCGCTCGCCGAGCGGTTCACCCTCGCCGAACTGTGCGCTCTCGCTGCCGAGAAGGACGGAGGCTTCCACGGTTCCCGCCTAGCGACCCGCCTGGCGGCGTTCGAGCAGATCGGCGCCGACGAGTTCGCCGAGTACCGGATCGACTACCACCAACTGCGGGCGACAATCGCCGCGGCCGCCGCTGAGGTGGCCCGCCTCCACCCCGGCCCCGATCCGTCGGGCTTCGACGTCTAGCAGGCTCGGGCCTGTCGGGCCCGCTCGGCGTTGTTGGCACCGTCGCTGCGCCCCGCTAATCGGGGTCTTCCTCGTAGCGGGCCTGCGCCTCGAGGTCGGCAGCGATATCGGGCGCATCCTCCCTGAGGATCAGATCGTCGTCGAGGTGCCGGTTGTAGAAGCTCACTCGCACAGCGGCGCCGGCCCGACGGCACCTCTTGAGGACCAGTGGGATCAGAGCGTCATGCCTCCGCTCGTCCGGATCCCCGTTGAGGTAGCAGTAGACGAGCGCCCGCGCCTCCCGGTCGGCCCAGATGGGTTCCTCATCGGTCGAACCGAAGTCGGCGTAGAGCCGGCCGCCGCCGCGAGGGATCTGGTAGAGGAACAGCCAGGGTTTGCGGGTCTGCTGGACAAAGCCGAGCCGCCGGAGAATGACGGCGTTCTCGTGTATCCGCTCGATGACTTCTGGCGCCAACGGGTGCCCGAACTTGTCGCGCTTCCAGGTGCGGATCTCGACCTCCTTCCCCGGGTGCGTGTCGGCCCGCAGTCCGCTTATCGCCGACTCTGCCCAGGCGTGGGCCCCGGCGCGCTCGTGCAGGCGGCGCTCATCTTCGGCTCGGCAGCGCTGGCACTGCTTCGAGGGGACACCGAACACCTCGTCGGCGTCCACGCCCTGCGCCAGCCTGTCGACGGTGGGCCACGTCACCTCGACGACGAAGACGGGCACGCCCGCCTGCTGGTACCGGTCCAAGGTGGCCGGCTCGGGGTCGTGGCTGACGACCACCTCGACGATCAGAGGGGGTTTCTCTCCTCGGTCGATCACCACGTCTGAGCGCGTCCCCTCCACGACGCTCCGCTCTGCCGCGATCGTCCTGCCCGCCAGGGCGACGTTGCCTGAGACGTCCTGGCCGCAGTCCTCGCAGCCGAAGCCGGCGAGGTATTCGCCGCCGGCTTCTAACGCCGCGGTGAACCCCTGCACGATCAAGGCCTTGGCGACCTCATGCAGCCCCCGGTCTGGATCGCCGCACGTCTCGGTCGGGGGCTTGTGGGCGAAATGCGCCACCCGCACCGCTCCACGCCTGGCGACCATCGCCGCCCCACAGCCGAGGCAGGTGTACGCGCCGCCTCGGCGGGCGTCCTCGATGGCCTCGACTTGACCGTCGTTCGTCGCGGCGAAGGGATACCTCGCCCCCGACACCATGCGCTATTACTAGCGCCTTGTCCGCAGCGCCACCCACAAGGCCCTGCCGCCCGCCGGCGTCGTTGTCGACCCTTCTCGCCGCCGCCGGCAGATCCCGCCGATCCGGTCCCACCAGGCCCTCGACCAGAAACCGCCCCTGACCGCCTACCTAGACGACCGAACCCGCCGAAAACTGAGCAAGAAGCTGACTCAGGACAAACCCCGAATAACCGGCCCAACCACACCGCGCGTTCGCCCGACCTGCACAAGGTCCAGAGAGGCTCAATCTTCCGCCTCCCAAAAGCTGGTGCCAAATCCGGTGCCACGAGATCGGTGACATGCGACAGGGGCACCCCACAGCCTGCGTGAGACCGGGGGAGGTTCACTAGGCGGCGCGCCTTGATCTGGCGAGCGTGACGGCCAGACTCTTGCTGGCGATACGCTCTGCCTCGCTCGAAAAGGACTTCAGGTGATCGTAAAATCATACAAGCCAGCGACCGTGCATAAGGATCCCCGTCAGCGAGCGGGTGCGGCCGCCGAGAGGCAAATGGCGCACTATCTGCACCGAAGCTTCAGTGAAGATCAGGGTGTCTACGTGCTACACGGTTTGAGGCTCGAGGATCCCGCCCAGCCGGAGCAGGATGGCTCCACCGGGGTGTGCCAGATCGATCATCTGCTCGTGCATCGCTGGGGGCTGTTCATCATCGAGAGCAAGTCGGTGACCGAAGAAGTGCTGGTCCACTCCGACGGCTCGGGTGGAGATGAGTGGAGCCGCGCGTACCGAGGCAAGGAGAAGGGAATGCCCTCTCCAATTCGCCAGGCGCAGCGGCAATCGGAGTTCCTGCGGGCGTTCTTGCAACGGCACCGGGAGGAATTGCGCGGGAGGGCACCTGCCGGGCTCCGCACCGTTGTCAAGCTCGTAGCCGGAACAGATCAGCATGGTTTCAAGTCGGCGCCGATCCAGTTGGTGATCGCCGTTTCCGACAAGGGGAAGATCAAACGGCGTGGTGGTTGGGAGGAGCCGCAGGAGCCGTTTCGGGTGTTCGTGACCAAGGCGGATCTGGTCACCGACAAGATCCGCCAGGAGCTTGAGCGACATAGAAGCGGCCCGACCCTGGTGGGTGCTGAATCTGCTCGCGATTACGGCACGTGGCGCATGAAAGCGCTGGAAGTCAAATCGGTGGCTGAGTTCCTCAACGCGCGGCACGTCGATCGCTCGGGCGCTTCGCCACCCCGATCCAAGCGGACTGCTCCCAACCGCGATCGCAGGTCATCCCGGGACAACGCTAACGGCACCGGACACTCGACGAAACCGACCTGCAAGCATTGCGGGTCGGACGACCTCACCGCGCACTGGGGCAAGTACGGCTACTACTGGCGGTGCGGCACGTGTGAACAGAACACGGCGATGCCCGTGATCTGTTCTGCATGTGGAACCGAGGGGGTACGGGGCAAACGGGTACGGGTCCGCAAGGACAAGGCAACGTACTCTCGAGACTGCGAAGCATGCGGGCATTCCGAGACAATTTGGACTGAAGACTGAGCGCCGACCGCCCCTGCGAGACGTTGTCGGTAGAGAGTTGGCATCACCCCGCGGCCTTTCTCATCTATCGCACGTCACCCCCGGCCTGCGACCTGAGCGTGTCGACGGCTCCATCACCGCCCAGCACGACCCCGGGAGATTCCCCATGCGTACCCACACCCGTCTTCGTCGCGGCCCCCGCCGCGGCACCAAGCCGCCTTCCACGTCGATCGGCTGGGGAGTCAGGCTCACGCAAGCGCTGATCGCGGCCGCCGCGGGCGCCGCCTACGGCCGCGAAGCCGCGGCGGGGTTCGGTGATCCTGCGCTGCAGGGGCTCGTGGTGCTTCTTGCTGCCGCCGGCGTGGTCCTCGTTCTCGGCCAGGAGCATCTGCGCGAAGCGGTGGATCGCGGTGTTGGCACCTCGGAGCGGGAGGGTTATGGCATGCGAGCCTTGGTGCTCACCATCGCCCCACCCTTGGTCATAACGGGCACGTTGATCTATCTCGCGAGCTACGAGCACGGGTGGTGGCCGTTGGGCCGCCCCGAGGATCACACGTTGCAGCGAGGTGTGGTGTTCGGCGTGCTCGTCGCGGTGCTGGTGTGGCTGCTGGTCGCTGCTGCCACCACACCACTGTTGGCCCTCGCCGCCCGCAAGCGCGCCGGCGCGTCGTCGGCGCCCTGGCCCCCGGTGCCTGCAGATCTCGCAGGCTTGCCGTGGCCGGACACCTTCCAGGCGCCGCCGGGAGATCCGTACGAGAACGACGCCTTCGAGCGGGAGGAGGATGTGCGCCGGTTCGGCGAGTTGCTGCTAGCTGGTCCGGCGCCGGCCGTGTGGGCCCTTGCGGGGCCGTGGGGCTCGGGGAAGTCGGCATTCGCCCGGATGGCGGCCGCGGAGTGCCAGCGCCAGGACGCCGTCAGCAAGTGCATCGAGGTGTCCGCCCCGGCGGGACGTCTGGGAGGTGCACCGTTGTTCGATCTCGCGGCGGCGTTGGCGCACGGTCTGGCCCCGGCGGACGCTGGGGAGCGCCGCGGTGGGATCTCCCAGATGTTCGATCTGGCGCGCTCCTACGCGGAACCTGTCCGCCTGGCGCAAGAGTTGCGCGCCGGCGATGACCCGCGTGGGACCCTCAATGAGTTTGCTGGGGTGGTGCGGGAACTGGTGGAAGAAGAACCTGGCCGGGTCGTCCTGTGGATCGACGACCTTGACCGCTGCCCGCCGGACTACGCGTTGGAGATGCTGCACGCCGTGCGCGCCGTCACTGCGTGCCGCAATCTCTCGACAGTGCTCGTGGTGAACCACAAGGCGCTCGTCACCGCAGTCGACCACAGGTATGGGCTGGGCCCCGAAGCGGGGGCCTACCTCGACCGCTTCATCGATTTCAGGATCGACCTACCGCCGTTGGGCCCCGGGGATGTCAGGCCTGGGGGGCTGCGCGAACGGTGGATGCTCGAGCGCGCTGAGGCCGTCGGCCTGGCCGCGACGATGAAGGACACCGCCCCCCTCAGGATGCTCGCCGGCGCGGCCTGGACCGAGGCGCTGTCCTTGCGGGACCTCGAGCAGCTTGTGTACCGCGCCTCGGTAGTGCTGGGAGGCATCCCGAGGCACCTGCCCCCTCTGCTCGGCGAGGTGGACCCCCCCGATCCCTTCCCGGCAGCCGACCGGGAGGCCATAACCCTCGCTGTGTGTGCACACGTTCTGCTCAACGTCTGGGACCCAGAAACACGGGAGCAGGTTCTTGAGTTAGTCACCAGGGAAACGCCACCCCACGAGGACGAGGTGCGCCACCTGATCGAGCCCACACCCTTCATCCCCTGCGAAGGGGGCGGCCCCTCCTTCGTCGACGCCCTCGATCCGGCGCTCGCGGCGCTTCGGGCCTGCTACCACGAGCATTACACCGGGCGTGTGCCGGATCTGTCGATCATCAGCGGCTGGGCAAGGGAGATCACGCCACCGCGCGTCAAACCCAGTCTCCAGCGCCGTGAACCGGCCAGGTTCTGACGTTCGCTCCGCGTCTTCGCTGATCGAGGACTTCCTTCGGTCCAATCCTCGCGGCGAGTTGTTCGTGGCGGTGGGGTACGCCAGTGTCGCCGGCATCGCCTGGTTGGCCGAACGGGCCGGCGACCGTCCGGTCACCCTGTTCATCGGGAACGTGCGGCGCAACCACTTCGCTGAGATGTCGGACAAGGACCGCGACACGGCGATCGGGTTCCTGCGCCGCGGCGACGTGCAGGTCCTCACCTGGTACCAGAAGCGCCGAGACGACCGCCCCGCTCGTGAGGCGCACCTCAAGGTCTGGGCCGTCATGGCCGAGAGCCCGCGGCGTCGCGGACGTCCTAGTGCCGTCGAGGCGATGCTGGTTGGCTCGGGCAATCTGACCAAGGCGGGGCTGTTCCACAACGAGGAGGCCTTCGCGCACGCCGCAGGTGAGGACCTACAGCGCATCGGCGCGCAACTGGAACGGCTGCGTTCTCACCAGTGGAAGCGCAAGGACAAGATCCTCGAGTACATCACGCCAGAGGCGGTGGCCGAACGGCCCGGCTGCCTGGCCTCGCTACTGCCCGGCGTCGTCGCCGCAACCTTCACCACGACGGCGCGCGCCTTGGTCAGGTCTGCGAGGATCGTCACGAGTTAATCCCTCCCGAACTGGGGAGACGGCCGCCGCGGAGGACGACGATGGACGCTACGGACTGGTCTGCGTGCGATTCGGGTCGGTCGTTCGCCGCGATCGACTTCGAGACGGCCACAAGCCAGCGCAGCTCGGCCTGCGCTGTCGGGGTGGTCATCTTCAACCAGCGCTCCCCCGTCGACAGGCGCAGACTGCTCATTCGCCCGCCCGGGAACCGCTACGACCCCTTCAATACGGCTCTACACGGGATCGGCCCCGCCGACACCGGGGACAGTCCCCCGTTCCCCGAGGTCTGGGACCAGGTCGCCGGCATGCTCGACGGGCATCTGGTGGTTGCCCACAACACGGCATTCGACATGTCGGTCCTGCGGAGAAGCGCCGAACACTACCGATACGAGCCCGAATCGTTCCCGTTCGCGTGCACCTATCGGCTCGCGCGCTCGGCACTTCCCGAGGCGCGATCATGGGGACTCAAGGGGCTGGCCGCCGAGTTTGGGATTCCGCTGTCGCATCACGATCCACTCTCGGACGCACACGCTGCCGGCTGCCTGTGGCTGGCGCTACCCGAACGCTTCAACACCACACATCCAGAACTCCTCGAACGGCACCGATACCGCCTCGGTCGCTGCGATCTGAGCGCCTACCGCCCGTACTCCAACGCGCAGCAATCAGCGCGAGGAACCTCAAGCTCGTTCAGCGTCAAGGACTTCACTCCCCGCGCCGAACCCGACCCCGATGGTCTGCTGTGCGCCACGAAGATCGCCTTCACGGGCGCACTGGAGTGCATGCCCCGGCGTGAAGCATTCCAAGCAGCAGTAGACGCCGGAGCCGCGCCCACAGGATCAGTCAGCAAACGCACCGACTATCTCGTGATCGGAACAATCGATCTGCGCAGAGTCGGCGAAACCGGACTGAGCAGCAAGCACCGCAAGGCCCTCGATCTCATCGCTGAAGGCAGCCAGATCCAAGTCATCGATGAAGACCAATTCATCTGCCTCCTCGCCGGGACAATCACCCGCGACTCCCCAGACCCAACTCCCGAAGACCAGATCCGCCACACCACCACCGCCCAAAGTCAAGCGCGCTGACTATTTGCTGCCAGTTTACTGGCATCGAAGGAAGTATAGTGGCGCTATGCTGCCACTATGAGCAGGAATCGTGAGTTCTCGGCCGCCACGCTGGACGCCTTGGGGATGCTCGCCGCGCGGGTGCGGGTTGCTCGGCGCGAGCGGCGGATGCGCGCCGCCGAACTGGCCGAGCGGGTCGGCGTGTCGCTGACGACACTGCGCAAGGTGGAACGCGGCGATCCGACCGTCGCGCTCGGGGTTGCCTTCGAGGTCGCCGCCATGGTCGGTGTGGCGTTGTTCCACGACGATCGCCAGCGGCGAGACCTGGAGGCGGAGTATCTGGCTTCTCGTCTGGCTGTGTTGCCGTCCGCGGTGCGGCCGCCTGTCGTTGATGATGACTTCTGAGAGCCGCACACACCCGCCCGAGGCGTTCGTCTGGGTGTGGCTGCCCGCAGCGTCGTCGCCGGTCGTCGCTGCTCGCGTCACCGACTACGGGACGGCGGTGGGGTTCGTATACGGGCGGAGCTATCTGGCGCGGTCCGACGCCATCGCTCTCAGCCTGCCGGATCTGCCGCTGCGCCCCGGTGAGACGTCCACCGGCGATGTGCCGGGCTGCGTCGCTGACGCGGCGCCGGATTCGTGGGGCCGCCGGGTGATCGAGCGGCGCCTGGGCGTCGCCGCCAGCGGGCTCAGCACTCTCGGCTATCTGCTGGAGTCCAGTTCGGACCGTATCGGCGCGCTCGACCTGCAGCACGACCCCGACACGTACCGCCCTCGCGTCGGCGACGACGTGCCCATCGAGGATCTCGCCGAGGCGGCCCAGCGCGTCGAGGAAGGTTTGCCGCTCAGCGAGCCCCTGCGCCGGGCGCTGCTGCACAGCACCGCCCCCGGCGGCGCTCGGCCGAAGGCGCTGATCGCCGGCGACGGCGGCGGCCGCATGGCCAAGTTCCCCTCGGCCACCGACACCTCCCCGGTGACCCAGAGCGAGTTCGTGGCCATGACGTTGGCCCGCCACGCGGGCCTCGAGGTCGCCAGCGTCTCGCTGCAGTCGGTGGCCGCCAAGCATGTCCTACTCGTGGACCGCTTCGATCGGACTCCCGAAGGCGGCCGGCGCTTCGTCGTCTCAGCCCGTACCGTCCTGCAGTCGGGCCGCCGGCGGCCGATCGCCTGGGAGAGTTACCCGCTGCTCGTCGAAGGCATCAGGGCCCGCTTCGCCGAACCGACTCAGCAGATGCGGGAACTGTTCGCCCGGATCACGTTCAACATCCTCTGCGCCAACACCGACGATCACCCGCAAAACCACGCCGCATTCTGGGACGGCGAGACATTGACGTTGACCCCCGCCTTCGACGTCTGCCCACAGTTGGCTTTCGGCGCCGGCGCCGAACAGACCATGGCGTACGGCCCGAACGGCGACCGGGCCAGCCAAGTTGCCCGCCTACTCGCCCACGCGCCCACCTACCGCCTCACCGCCCCCGAGGCGGCAGCCATCGTCGACCACCAAATCGACACAATCCGCGACCACTGGCACGCCACCTGCGACCAAGCCGAACTGACCCGCGCCCAACGCGATGCCCTCTGGGGCCACCAGTTCCTGAACCCCCACGCGCTCACCAACTACACAACCAGCCCGCGCCCCGCTCCTCCGGGCCCCGACGTCTAGCTGTGTGAGGTTCCCCCTGTCGGCTTGTTCGACCGCGGGGCGCGGTGGCTGCTGGTAACTGGGGTTTCTGCTGCCTTGTACTGGCGTGTTTCTGTCTAATACTGGCGTATTCACGTCATCGGGTAGGATGAGTTCGATGATGGACTCGATGGCGGTGTTGTCGACGCCGGGAGGGTCGCGCTTTGGCTGATCGTCAAATCGCCGATCGTCTGGCCACCTTGGCGGACCTTGCGGGGGCTTGCGAGGAGATCGACCGCCTCGAGCGTCGCCGGGTGACGCTGGTTGTCGCTGCGACCCGGGCGGGCGCCACGGTCAGCGAGGTGGCCCGACTGACGGGCTGGAGCCGGGATCGGGTGCGCCGCCAGTTGGCCCGCCATCGCAAGCCGGCGGGCGAAGACGTCGTCGACGTGACCATCACGGCGAACGTGCTCGCCAACTACGTGCCCGCACTGCGCGCCGAGAGCGACGAGGCGTGGCGGGCCCGCATCGTGCTTCACGACTTCGGCATGGTCTGGCAACACGCCAGCGCGGCCGCACGCGAGGTTCTGGTCACCGATGAGCCCGAACCGTTCGATCCGCGCTGGGACGCCTTCCTCGCCGCCTATGTCGAATTCCTCTGCCACCATGCCGAAATGCCGGCTCCGCAGTGGGTCTTCGACCCCCGGCGACACCTCGGCGAGTTCTGGTTCCCCGGCCCTCGATTCCCCCGGGAGCGAGCGGCGGTGATCCTCACCACCCCGGCGGCGTTCGAAGCGCACGGCATCTGGTTCCCCGCCCGCGAACTCGAGGTCGTCTAATGCGACCCCTCAGCGCCACCGACATGCGCGACGCGCTACGAGAAGTAGCCGAACGCCTGCAGCGCGCCGGCGTGCAGGGACGCCTGTATGTCACCGGCGGCGCCGCAATGGCACTGGCCTATGACGCCGAGCGGCTCACCCGCGACATCGACGCCGCGATCACCCACGGCCACAACGCGGTCATCGACGCGGTACGCGCCGTCGCCGGGGCCCGCGGCTGGCCCAGCACCTGGCTCAACGAGCAGGCCACGACCTACATGCCCCAGATCCCCGACCGGCACAGCCAAGTCGTCTTCGACCACCCGGCCCTGCAGGTCGCAGCCGCCTCAGCGACCCACATGCTGGCCATGAAAGCCCGCGCCGCCCGAGCCCAGGACATCGCCGACGTAACGAGCCTGCTTCGCCGCTGCGGACTCACCACCCCCGACGAGGTCGACAAACTCACCCAAGGCGTCTTCGGCGAACCACTCGGCCCGCGACAACGACGCTGGATCGAAGACCTCATAGACCACATCACCCACAGCCCCGCACCCGACAGCGAAACACCCCCAAACGACCCCGCTCCCTAAACCCGACCCCGACTCGAACTCCCAGCGTTGCGTCCCGCCCACGCCCCCGATGCCGACAATCACCGTCGCCCTGCGTGGGAATAGACGTGGGAACTGCGTCTCCTGGGAGCCCTCACCTCCGTCACCGATCAAGTGAGCTGACCGCGCGAAACCCAGGGCACACCACCGAACCAGCCACCCTCGCGAGTTGTGGGGAGGTTCAGTCCAGGTTGGCACTCCCGACGACTGCTACTTCGGGCATGTCCGTCATGGTCGCATCATGGGGCCCGGTTGGCTGTCGCAAGCCCGACTGTGTCGACAGCATGTATCCGGGGCGGCCCGGTGCACGCATGTAGGGTCGTCGCATGGACCGGGTGCTCCTGTTTCCCGGTGGAGGGGTGCCGGCCACCGCGGTTGTGTGGCGCTTCGATCCTTCTGGCGGTCCCGGAGGGCAGCACGCCAACCGCTCCAGCACCCGGGTCGAAGCCGTGGTCGATCTCACAACGGCCGGCGACGTTGAACTCGAGGTACGGGAGCGGCTCGTTGCGAGGTTCGGGGCCGAGTTGCGAGTGGTCGTCGATGACACCCGATCGCAGGCCCGCAACCGTGAGATCGCGCTCGACCGTCTGGAAGCACGGCTGCGCGACGGGCTAGCCGTTACCAAACCGCGCAAGCCGACCCGGCCGCCGCGTGCGGCGAGGGCCCGGCGGTTGCAAGCAAAGCGCCGTCGCTCCGAGACCAAGCGCGGCCGCGGCCGTATCGATCCGGCCAGCCACGACGCCTAGAGGTTCAGTCGCGAGAAGAGACCGCAGTGGCTATCAAGCCCTCAGGAGGGGCCGGTGGCGGGCAGTAGAATTGGAGATCATGCCGTCGCAGCCAGAGCATCTCGACAGTGCCGACGGCCGCGGACCGGCGCCGCTGAGCAGCACCGAGAGACGTGTGCTCGCGGCGCTGGTGCGGCGGCCGCAGGGGCTGGTGGGCGTGGCGTCGGTCGCCGCCGCCGCGGGTGTGGCTCACGACGAGGCCCGGACGGCCCTCGACGACCTCGCCAGGCGGCACCTAGTGGCGGACGAGTCGCAGCCTGAGCGAGGACGCGGCACTCCGAGGCGGGCCACAGTCTGGCGACTCCTCGTCGGCGACGCCTGGTTCGAGGTGGCCGAGGACGTGCGGTCGGTGCGGATCCCGCAGCCCACTCCGGCGCCAACGCCTGATCGGCTGCCGGCCCGCTTCCAGCACCTGTTCTGGTGGGGCGACCCGGCGGCCGTCGAACTCCCGCGAGACGCAGCGTTCGTCGCTGAACACATCCTCGCGTGCCACGACATCGCAGCGTGGGGCTGGGCGATCTCTACCCTGCCGCCCGCGGCGCTCGAACGCGTCGCCGGCAAGGAACGCACCACGCCGGAAACCAGAGCGATGATCCGCAACGCCCTCAGGCACCGCGATGGGGCCCCTCGCTGATCACGCCGAGGTGCTCGGCCCGCAGACGACAGCGGTCTGGCCCGTCGTTGCCGAGATCGTGCCTGACGGCACGATCCTGATGGGCGGAACCGCGCTCGCTCTGCATTTGGCGCACCGACGCAGCGAAGACCTCGACCTGTTCGCACCACACGAGTTCGATCCCGACCCCTTACACGAGTCGCTCGACAGATTCGGCAACTTCGTGCTCTCCCGGAAATCGCTGGGACACCTCCACGGAACGTTCGCCGGCGTCAAGATTGACATTCTTTGGAATGCGGGAGCGCTGACCCTCAAACAGCCGACGGTCGTCGCCGGCCTCGGCTACTTCGGCGACGTCGAAGACGACCCCGTTCTGCGCAGCATGGTCGGCGACGACGTACGCGACCGCGTGGTCAACTACTTCGAATCCAGGCACCCGACGATCGTGCAGGCATTCACACAGACCACTAGCCCGGACCTCTAGCCGCCCGCAAAACCAGCGACCACCCCGACACACCACCCCCGACAACAACACGACTGACGACCCGTTGCCCCTTCGACTCGCCCGCGCGTGGAGCCCGGCTCCTCGACGCGATTTGGTGCTGGTGGCGCTCGCGACTATCGACGACGTCGGAGGGTCTACAGGGTCGGAGCGTTCCTCACGGCTAGGTGGTGCCGATGAGTTCGCGGATCGCGATTGCTGCTTCGCTGCCGTCGTCGCAGGCCTGGGCCCATCCGGCGGCGTCGGACTGGTAGGTGTCGTCTTCGATTGTTGTCGATGCGCCTCGTCGAGAAGGTGGCGGACCATGTCGTGGCGCCGGAACCGGATGGCAAAGTGCAGCGCAGTCGTGTTGCGGTAGGGGCGCGCATCAACGTCCACCCCGGTGTCGAGGAGGTAGTCGACGACGGCGCGGCGATCGTTCAGGGCGGCGAACACGAAGGCCTCGCCGACGACCTCGCTCGGGTCGTCGGACGGCGGAGTGCATGGAGAGCCGGCTGGATCCGCTCGTCGGTGCTGGAAGGCATCAGGACCTCATTCTGGTATCTGCGGAGTCGATCGCGCCTTCGGCGAGTTGCCGAGGAGTCTTCCCCGAGGAGAGTTCATTCGTAGCGCTGGGAGGAATCACGCGATCGCGGGCAAAACCAGCTCAGAGCGCATTTAGCGAGTTGGCTCCGCACCGTTTCCCACGCGTCTTGCCACGCAATCCGGGAGGCCTGCCCACGGAGTAGCCCGGCCAATCTGGTGTGCGCCGGATTTCGCGCGGTCAACTCGCTTGACTCCGGGCGGTGGTGGCGTGGCGGCGCTTTCGCGGTATCGCTGTGATACCATCTGGTCGTGGCAATGACTCTACGGCTGACCGATGAGGAGCACCAGGCCCTGCGCGAGCGCGCCGCCCTCGACGGCGTGTCGATGCAGGAGGCGGCCCGCCGTGCCGTGCGCGAGTTCGTGGCGCGCCGCGATCATCAGGACCGCGTCGGCGCTGCGGCCGAGTTGGTGATGCGCCGCCATGGTGAGGCGCTGCGGCGTCTGGGGGAGTGACCGGTTCGGTCGAGTTCCTCGACACCGACGACCTGATCGAACTCGCCCGCCGCCTGCTCGGAGATCCACCGCCGGTCCGCGATGTCGGGTTGCTCACCGCCGCGGCGGCGCGCCCGCAGGCCAGCGCGTTCGGCTCCGACGCCTATCCCGACACCTGGACGAAGGCTGCCGCGTTGTTGCAGTCCGTCGTCAACAACCACGCCCTGGCCGACGGCAACAAGCGCCTGGGATGGCTCGCCGCAGCGGTGTTCCTCGAACTCAACGGAGTCTCCGTGACAGCGGCTCACAACGACGACGTGTACGAACTCGTGATGCGCGTGGCGGCGGAGGAGGTTCCTGTCGAGGAGATCGCCGACCTGCTGCGCGAACTGTCTCAACCCTTGCGCCCCTCATCGGAGAACTGACGGCTCGCCGCGCAGGCAACCCTCCCAGACTTCGCGGCGGGGAGGCTCAGAATAGGCTGGGAGGTCGGACGCAGAGGGAGTCGGAGGCTGATGTATTGCTGTGCTTGCTCTGAGTCGAGTTGACTGCGGACCAGCACACGGCCCGATCGCGGTCGCGGCGTGTGGGCGCGGCTGCCATGGTTGCCTCCGGGCTGGGCTTCGGTATGTCGGGAGTGTTCACCCGCAGCATCGAGGGCGGTGCCTGGGAGATCGCAAGCTGGCGCGGCCTGACCGCGACCCCGGTCATTGTGGCCTATGTCTGGTGGCGCCGGCGGCGCGACCCTGATCAGGTTCGGGTCCGCCTCGACCCGGTTTCAGCCGCCCAGGCGCTGGTGCTGCTCGCTCTCAACGCTGCGGCCATGGTGCTGCTGGTCACTGCGCTTCAGAAGACCGCTGTGGCCAACGTCTCGGTGATCATGGCGACCATACCGTTCATGGCAGCGGGGCTCGGGTGGCTGATTCTGCGTGAGGGCCTGCGGCGATCGACGGTCATCGCTGCGGTGGTGTCGTTCGGAGGCGTGATCCTGACCGTGGCCGGGAGCCTTGGAGCCGGCAATCTGGAAGGGGACCTGTTGGCCGTGGCCCTATCGCTCACGCTGGCCTCGCTGATCGTGCTGATACGTCGCTTCCCAGGCACCGATGCTCTGTTGGCGCAAGCAGGATCAGGAGTTGCGCTGTTCCCGGTGGCGCTCGTGGTAGCCGACCCGTTCGGGATGGACGCCTCCGAGATGCCTCTGACCGTGGCGTTCGGCCTGGTGTTCGCTGTGTCGCTGGTGCTGTGGACTGAGGGGGTCCGGCGCATTCGGGCAGCGGAGGCCGCGCTCTTGGCCACCACTGAGACACCCTGCTCGATTCTGGCGGCGTGGATTGTGGTGAGCGAGGCGCCACCACTCGCCACGGTGATCGGCGGGCTGTTGATCGTGGGTGCCGTCGTCACCCACGCCCGGGCCGATCTGGTCCACAATCGGGTCAGTCGTCCATGGCAGCGCCAACGGACCGGGCCGAAGATCTAGCTTCTCCTCACGCGGACTGGTGTGACCCGGGTTTCGCGCAGTCAGCCGGGCTAGGCCGCAGACCGGCGGAACAGGGTCGCGACCAGTGGAATCGCGCTCAGTCGGAAGCGCCTCGGTAGCGCTGCATCTGGTTGGCGGCCTCAAGCTCGCCGCCTCATCCCAAGGTCTGCTGTTCAGGCATTGCCGAGGGTTCCGAGACGGCCTCCGATCCACGCGGTGAATTCCTCCAAGGACAGGTCTCCCGAGGCAACCTGGATCACCGTCGTGAATGCCTCCTCCACAGGGGCTAGGTCCAAGTCGAGCCCGTTGGAGTTCAAGAACTGAAGTGTGGCCAACACGGCAATCCGCTTGTTGCCGTCGATGAAGGCGTGGTTGCGGGCAAGGCCGAACAACAGCGAGGCGGCCTTGGCCTCGATTGTGGGGTAGAACTCCTCATCGCCGAAGCCTGCCTGCGGTCGGGCGACCGCCGAGTCGGCGAGGCCGAGGTCGGTCACCCGCAGGATCTCGTCTACCCCGAGTTCGAGCACCTCGCAGGCAATGGCGAGGACATCGTCGAGTTCGAGGTAGATCACCTCACGCGTCGGCCAGCATGTTCAGGAGTTGCTGGTGGCGCTGGAGGTTTCGCTGCAGCATCGCCTGGAACTCCGGATCGCGGCGGCGCCGCTCGACGTGCTCGGCGAGCGCATCTCGAATGACGTTGCTTACGGTGGTTCCTTCGACTTCCGCGATGGTCTGGACCTTCTCGGCCAGCCGCTCGTCCATGCGGAGTGTCATGTTCTTGGTGTCAGCCATGAGCCCCTCCCTTGGCGCCGTGCTCCTGGCGACGATAGCAGCGAGCTACCGAGATAGCAAGCTATCCAGGTATCGCACGGGTCCCCTGGTTTGATCTGTGCCCGGCTTGTTGGGCTCGGCTTGCGGGAGTTGGGCGGCGCCCCTTCAGCAGTCCACTCTCGGGGAGAGCAAGTCGCGCGGGCAGCCCTGCCCTCCCGTTCGTTCCCCGCTGGCACGACAGCAACGACCGCCGCCCGTACGGGCGGCAGATCGACCCCGGAGAACTCCCGGGCACGCCTCCCGAGCCGCGTGGGAAGAAGCGTGGGAAAAGCCGCTACAGTCGGTCTCGAAATACACTTTGACCTGGGAGCTTGTGTTCCCTTCGATTCCCCCCAGCTCCACAACTTTGAGGCCTCATACGACTCCATGCTGTGTCATGGAGTCTATAAGTCCCAGGTCAGCGGCTTGACATATGCTCCATGAGGTAGCATCCGGTATCACCTGTTCCCGTGACGATAGTGATAACATAGGCAATATCTGATCGGTGATAGCGGAAAGGGAACCGAACCGTGCAGCGGCCCCAGCAGCTGTCGGCGCGCTTTGTGGACAGCGTCAAAGACCCCGGCCGCTATGGCGACGGCCGCGGCAGGTACGGGCTTTCACTGCTCGTCAAGGCGACCAAGAACGGGCGAGTCTCGAAGACCTGGAGCCAGCGCATCCGCATCAACGGACAAGTCACCAACCTCGGCCTCGGCTCCTACCCGATCGTGAAGCTCGCCGAGGCGCGCGACAAGGCGCGCAAGAACCGCCAAGCCGTCGAACAGGGCCGCAACCCCCGCGGCGACGGCGTGCCGACATTCGCGGACGCCGCGGAGAAGGTCATCGCGATCCACGCCGCCTCCTGGAAGAACAGCGGCCGCTCCGCTGAGATCTGGCGCTCGTCGCTGGACACCTACGCCCACCCGAAGATCGGCCACAAACCCGTCAACGAGATCACAACCGCTGACGTCATGAGCATCGTCACGCCGATCTGGACCACCAAGGCCGAGACCGCCAATCGGGTGCGCCAGCGCATCTCGGTCATCATGCGCTGGTCCATCGCCCAGGGCCACCGCACCGACGACCCCGCCAGCGGCGCCATCACCGCCGCCCTGCCACGCCAAGACACCCGCAAGAATCGCCAACGCTCCCTGCACCACGCCTCCGTCGCCCACTCTGTCGCCGCTGTGCTCGCGTCACAAGCGTCGCCAGCGACCAAGCTCGCCTTCGAGTACCTCGTCCTGACCGCATGTCGCAGCGGTGAACTCCGCGGCGCCCGCTGGGACGAAGTCGACATCGACTCGGCGACCTGGACCGTTCCCGGCGCCCGCACAGAGACCAGTGACGAGCATCGCGTGGCCCTCAGCGGGCGCGCCCTCGACATCATCGACGCGGCGCGCAGCCTCGCTGACCGGTCTGGCCTCATCTTCCCGAGCGCGACCGGCCGGCAACTCTCCAACAACACCATGCGCAAGCTGCTCATAGACCTCGACATCCCGGCAACACCGCACGGATTCCGCGCCAGCTTCCGCACCTGGTGCGCCGACACAGGCGTCCCCCGCGAGGTCGCCGAAGCCGCACTCGGACACGTCGTCGCCGGCGTCGAAGGCGCCTACCAGCGCAGCGACCTACTCGACCGCCGTCGCCCCGTCATGGAGCAATGGGCCACCTACATCGGAATTGCCGCCTCGTAGCTGCCTTGGTATAGGCGCCCCCGGAGAACTAACCCGGCGCGGCGACGCTACAACCACCGGCCGAGATCAAGCGAACTGACCGCGGGAAACCCAGGGCACACCACCGAACCAGCCAGCCCTCGCGAGTTGTGGGGAGGTTCAGTCCAGGTTGGCACCCCCGACGACTGCTACTTCGGGCATGTCCGTCATGGTCGCGTCATGGGGCCGCCCGGTTGGCTGTCGCCAGCCCGACTGTGTCGGCAGCATGTATCCGGGGCGGCCCGGTGCACGCATGTAGGGTCGTCGCATGGACCGGGTGCTCCTGTTTCCCGGTGGAGGGGTGCCGGCCACCGCGGTTGTGTGGCGCTTCGATCCTTCTGGCGGTCCCGGAGGACAGCACGCCAACCGCTCCAGCACCCGGGTCGAAGCCGTGGTCGATCTCACAACCGCCGGCGACGTTGAACTCGAGGTACGGGAGCGGCTCGTTGCGAGGTTCGGTGCCGAGTTGCGAGTGGTCGTCGAGGACACCCGATCGCAGGCCCGCAACCGTGAGATCGCGCTCGATCGTCTGGAAGCACGGCTGCGCGACGGGCTAGCCGTTACCAAACCGCGCAAGCCGACCCGGCCGCCGCGTGCGGCGAGGGCCCGGCGGTTGCAGGCAAAGCGCCGTCGCTCCGAGACCAAGCGCGGCCGCGGCCGTATCGATCCGGCCAGCCACGACGCCTAGATGTGCATCCCGGGGACGTTGTCTTTGAGGGTTGAGGCGGGGGCGGCCCAGTTGAGCGCTCCGTGGGCTCGGTGGTGATTGTGGTAGTGGAGGAATCCTTGGTAGGCGGCGTGGCGTTGTTCTTCGCTGGTCCAGGGGCGGATGTAGGCCCATTCTTCGAGGAGGATGCGGTGGAAGCGTTCGACTTTGCCGTTGGTTTGAGGGCGGTAGGGCCGGGTGTAGCGGGCGGCGACGCCGCGGGAGGCGAGGGTCTCGGTCCAGCGTCGGCTGCGGTAGCAGGGGCCGTTGTCGGTGAGGACGCGTTCGACGACGACGCCGCGGGCGCTGAACCAGGCGTGGGCGCGCTGGTAGAACGCGGCGGCGGTGACGGCTTGTTCGTCGTTGAGGATCTCGGAGTAGGCGACGCGGCTGCGGTCATCCAGGGCGGTGTGCAGGTAGCGGTAGCCGGCTTTGGCGCCCGGCGTGGGCGCCTGGCCGCGCCCGTGGACGCGCCAGCCGCCGCCGGGGGGGATGGCGGGCAGCTTCTTGATGTCCACGTGGACGAGTTCACCGGCCCTTTCGCGCTGATAACGCACCGGCGCCGGTTTGGTGGCGCGGTCGCCGCGGTCCAAGCGCCCGAGACCCGCCTCGGTGAGGATCTTCTGCACCGTCGACGGCGCCAGGGCGACCTTGTGGGCGATCCAGGCGGCGCCGCGGCGCCGACAGCGACGCAGCCCGATCACCTCAGCGCGCACCTCCGGCGAACTGCGCCCCGGCGACCGGTGGGGGCGACTCGAGCGGCCCACCAGACCGCCGGGGCCTTCGGCAACGAAGCGGTCGCGCCACTTGCGCACCGTCTTGGGATCCACCCCGAACCGCTCCGCGGTCGCCGCGACACTCCAGCCCTCCACGACCACCACATCGACCATCGCCCGACGCCCCAACGACGTCAGCTTCGCGTTCGAGTGCGGGGTCCTAACCTGTGCCACTCCTCAGATGCCGTGAGCCGTTGCTTGCCCACAGCATTGCCGGAGGGCTCACCTCAACGGTGAACCCTCAATCCCCTCCACCCAGGGACAACCTCCCCGGTTGTCACACTTAGCCCGCTCGCCGCTGCCGGCGCAGCTGCGCCGGCAGCGGATCGCAGGTGCTACTTGCGATTCGCCATGAGGGGTAGGGTGTGGGTGTGATCGAGCGAGAGATCGCGCCGCATCTGCTGCGCCTGTTCGGGGAGTACCCGTTCGTGACGGTGACCGGCCCGCGCCAGTCCGGCAAGACGACGTTGTGCCAGAGCGTATTCGCCCACCTGGGCTATGCGAATCTCGAGGCGCCCCATGTCCGCGAGTTCGCCGAGCGGGACCCGCTGGGGTTCTTGGCGCAGTTCCCCGATGGTGCGGTGCTCGACGAGATCCACCGTGTGCCGGATCTGCTGTCGTATCTGCAGGTCTCGGGCGACGAGGTGGGCCGGCCGGGCTTGTTCGTGCTCACTGGGAGCGAGCAGTTCGGTCCCACGGGGGCAGTCAGCCAGTCCCTCGCCGGCCGCACGGCGCTGTTGCGGCTGTTGCCGTTCACGCTCGCCGAGCGGCGTCTGGCGGGCGCCGGCGAGACTCTCGAGGAGGTCCTCTACTCGGGGTGTTATCCCCGGATCCACGACCGGCGCCTCAACCCCACCGAGGCGCTCGGCGACTATTGGGAGACCTACGTGGAGCGCGACGTGCGGCGGATCGGCGCGGTACGCAACCTCACAGCGTTCCGGGATTTCGCGACGCTGTGCGCGGGGCGGGTCGGCCAGTTGTTGAACGAGACGGCGTTGGGTGCGGACGTTGGTGTCTCGCGGCCGACCGTGTCGGACTGGCTGGCCGTTCTCGAGGCCAGCGACATCGTGTTCCGCCTGCGGCCTTATCACACGAATGTCCGCAAGCGCCTGACCCGTTCGCCGAAGCTCTATTTCCACGACGTTGGCCTGGCGAGCTATCTCCTCGGCGTCGAGGAGCCGCGCCATCTCATCGGTCATCCGCTGCGGGGCGCCTTGTTCGAGAACGCCGCCGTCGTCGAGGCCGTCAAGCACGCCCATAACCGGGCTCGCCGCCCGCGCCTGTCGTTCTTCCGGGACCGGTCGGGTTTCGAGGTCGATCTGCTGTATCCAACGCCGCGGGGTCTCGCTGCCGTCGAGATCAAGTCCGGGCGCACTATCGCCTCGGACTGGTTCGGCCCGCTACGGCGTCTCGCGGAGTCCCTACCGGAGGTCACCGCCCTGGCCGTTGTCTTCGGCGGCGACGAGCCTCAGGTGCGCAGCGCCGCCACGGCGGTGCCCCTCGCCGGCTTCGCCGAGCTGCTCGCCGGCTTCGACGCCCTGGCGCCGCCTCCCGCCGCCGGACTCGACGTCTAACCGCCGAGGCCAGCACGGGGCCAGATAGCCGTTAAGGTCGTTTATCGCGCGGTGCGATTGGCCGTGAGCGGAGGGTCGGGTCGAGGCGCGACCCGGCGCTCTCAGCGTGGTGCGCTCGCCGCCATAGCCGTATGCGCCGCCGCTAGGCGCGACCCGGCGCTCTCAGCGTGGTGCGCTCGCCGCCATAGCCGTATGCGCCGCCGCGGGGTGGGCGTTGTTCGTCTTGGCCGCTACGACGGACACCTTCTCTGATGCCTCGTCGCTGCCCAGCCAGGAGTTGGCGCAGCTAGGGGCACTCGCAGCGCGGCTAGATCATGTCGAATACGCCGCGGATCTGTTGGAAGCTGGCGACGTGGTGCCCCTGGTGGCCCACGTCGGAGGCCTGGCCTCGCGGGTGGCCACCCTCGAAACGGCGGCCGCTGCGGCCGCATCGTCGGCAGCAACCGGATCGGTAGGGCACGACCATCTGCCACTGGTCATCTCAACATTCCCGCACACCTGGACCCGCGTGGACAACACGCTGCCTGAAGAGTTCCTCGCCGTCGAGTTGCCGGCCGGCGAGTGGCGCTTCACCTTCGAGTCAGCCTGCCTGGGGGATCTCTCCTCGTGCCCGCGACCCGGCGCCAGCGAACCCGATCTGTTTGTACGGGATATGGCAGCGGGCCCAAGCTACGACGCCGACCGGTACGTGTCGGGTTCGCTGTGGTGCTACGACTTCCAGCTTGACGGGCCTGCCCACTGGCGCTTGTGGATCGCTGATGCGACCGGCGTCACCTGGTCTCTCACCGTCGCTGCCGACACATGCCCGGACAGCGGGTGGGTGCCGCAGCCGGTCCTGTAGTCCCGGCGCCAGCGTCGGCGCTGCAGCTATGACCGCCAGTGAGCTTGCTGAATACACGATCCGAGCCACCTCCACGCGCGTTCCTAGTCTTGGAACGCCGCTGCTGGTCGTCCTGCGGTTGAGACGCAGCGCACGCGGGCACGAACGCTGGTTTATCGGCCATGTTGACTGGCTCGGCACGTGGGCTACTCGGACGGTTGTGCTCTCGGCCACTCTGGCCATGGGCGCTCACGCCTGCGGCAGCCACCGTCCCACGCGCCGAAACGCAAGTAGTCGCGCTGCCAAACGCAAGCGCTCCCCCGCCTCGGTGCTCAGCTAGCGCCGGACCCCGCAGAGCGAAGGTGGCACTTTGAATATGCGGGGTTCGGGCTCGTTGCGGTCACAGACCACTACCGGTGGCGGTATGGTTACGGCATGGTGTTGCTCGGCGTAGCGGACGCGGCCGCCGAACTTGGGGTGAGCCCGCGCCGTGTGCGGCAGATGCTCTCCAGTGGCACGTTGGCGGGCCAGCGTGTCGGCGGTGTGTGGGTGCTCGAGGAGCGCTCGGTGCGCGTCGCCGGCCGGTCGCGGCGTCCTGCTCATCGACCCTGGAGCGCCGCGTCGGCTTGGGCGGTCCTCGCGTTGGCTTGCGGCGCGGAGCCCGCTGGCACTGCCGCTGTGCGCTGCCGGGCCCGCCAGCGCTACGCCCGCGGGCTGCTTGAGGTGCTCGACCAGCTCAGGGAGCGCGCGCATATCCGCTGGTTCTACGCGCACCCGTCGTCGGTCCCGCGGATCGCGGACCGCCCCGGAGTGGTCCGCACGGCGGCCAGCGCCGCACCCGACCACGGCCTGGGCCTCGCCGGCGCGGGTCCCCTCGACGCCTATGTCCGTGCCGGCGAGCTGGAGCACCTGCTCAAGCAGGTGCCGATGGAGGAAGGTGCGGACACGTACAACCTGTGCCTGCGGAGTGTGCGGGACGACTGCTGGCCGTTCCCGGCCGCCGCCGCTGTGGCGCCGCTGGCTGTTGTCGCCGTGGATCTCGCAGGTTCCTCCAACGCTCGCGAGCGCCGGGTTGGTGGCGAGCTACTGGGTCGCCTGTGAGCGTCCCGGCGCTACCGGGGGCGTCCCTGCCCGCCGATCCCGCCTCCGGGGTAGGTGTCGGCCTGGGCTTCTGGCCCCGTGGCGGGGCGTAGGCTGTAGTCGTGGTGGTTGTTGCGCCACCTGAGGCGCTGCCCCGTGGCGATGCGATCCCGTCGGATCAGCGCACCGTGGTGGCGTTCCTGCGCCGTTGTCTTGCCGGCGCGACAGTCGAGGACCTCAGCGCTGCGGCTGGCTTGTCGATGGCATGCACTGAGCGGTGCCTCGATGTTCTGCGCGCGTCCGATGTTGTGCGCTGCGAGGGGACGCGGGTCCTGTGGGGCTTCGGGTCGGTGCCGGCCTATCTGTGGTCGCTCAGCCTCACCGAGGGGTGCCTCGATCTGCTGGCGCACCTGCCGTGGCAGGATCCGCCTCCGGCGTCGCCGCCGGAGCGGGTGCCGCCGCAGTTCTGGTGGTTGTTCTCGTCGGGGACGCATCCGGCGGAGTTGCGTCTGCCTCAGGACGCGGTCACTGTCGCTGGCCGGATGTTCGACGGCGCCGATCCGCCGGCGCGGGCATGGGCGCTCACGAACCTGCCGGTCGACGCGCTGAGAGAGTGCGAGCGATGCGCGGTTACGACGCCGGACCCGATGCGGTCAGCCTCGACATCGCCATCGCGCACCGCGCCGATGCCTGAGATCGACCGTTGGAGCGAGTGCCTGTCCGAAGAGATGCGGGCTGTATGGCCGACGCTCGCCGCCCCAGCCACGTCGACGGGTTGGCTGTAGCGTCGTTGGCGGACCTGCTGGCGTCGAAGCTCGACGTGATCATGTACCGGCCGAAGCTGCGGGACTACGTCGATCTGGCGGCCATCGACCGCGCCGGCCCGTACCGCCTCGAGGACGGCCTGCTCTTCCACACGCGCCGTTACGGATCGCCGCTGGCGGCGACTGATCTGGCGCGGATAGTGGCGCTGTTGGAGGATCCCGGCCCCCTCCAGACAGACCGCACATTCGACGCAGTGGCGGCCCCGACGCTCGAGTATCTGCGGGGGCGCGTGCCGGCGTTGCAGCGCCATCTGCAGTCATTGCGCGCCGCCTCCCCCGCCCCGCCGGTGGAACGCTCGACCGGCCGCGCACCTGTGGGTCCGATCAGTTCGCCAGACGACGTGCCACCGTGTGCGCCGGGCCCCAGCGGGCCCGACATCTAGCCGGCCCGCCCCGCCGGTGTCTGATAGCCGTTACGGATTCCACATGTCCGAGATCGTGGATTTGAGCGACGCCGCCGACGCCGTCGCCTATCACGCCCACCTCGCCGGGACCATCGCCGCCCACGACGTCCGCCGCGGCGTCAAGGCGGCCCCCTCCGCCCCGGCAACGGTCTCGGCCACATGCCGGCGACAGCTCCTATCGCTCCCATGTGCGGACACTGCTAGACCGCGCTGAGCCGCGTCGCCTGCACTGGACGCGTTACCTGCCTCCGCCACCCTCCAGGGCCCGTGTGTCCTAAGGCGCGCTGGATGGCACCGAGGTGCTGTCGGGCTTCGCCGTCTGGGGGCTGGTGTGCGGTTCGGCTCGGGGCTGTGTTCAGAGGTCGATACCGCGTTGCAGGAGCGCGTCGACGTCGTTGGCGACCAGTTCGGCGGTGTACTGGACTCGCGCCGTCAGCATCGCCGCGGGGAAGGCTGTCTCGAGTAGGTCGAGCATCCCCTCTCGGGTGGTGACGCCGGCGGCGATGGCGAGGTGCACAGCGTCCTCGATGTCGATGGGCCGCCCGGCGTTGAGCTTGGTTGCCAGGAGGTACTTGGGGCCGGCTCGGTGGACGGTGAGGCGTTCGCCGCGGTAGATCGTCTCGAGTTCGGGGTCGAGGCGTGGCAGGCCGGTCTTGGCGGCGTCGTTGATCCAGTCGGTGCGCAGCGCGTGCCGGCTGGCGACGCGGGCCGCGGCGTCGCGCAACGTCTGGGGCATTCCTTCGGAGATCACGTCGACGTCGTTGGTGACGCGCCCGGCCCGTAGGAAGGTGATCGCGGCGCCGCCGATCACGGCGATCTCGATGTGTTCGTCGCCGAGCAGTTCGGCGTCGACGTCGGCGAGGCGGACGAGCAGCTCGGCGCTGTCGAAAACGGCAGGGCCGTCGCCGCCTCCCGCGCTCATCGGTCCAGCATCGCCGCCTCGAAGTAGACGCCGTGCTGCGCGCACACCGCCGGCGCTTCGGCGGCGATAAGGCGCCCGTAGTCAGAGTCGATGCTGTGACCGGTGATGAGTCGCGCTGGCTCTGCCCGATGGTGATACACCCACTCGGGCGCAACGAGGCCGTCGCGGGCCGTGAGGGCGCTGACGACTGCGGCGATGCAGGCGACGTCGAACGAGTCGCTGTCGAGCGGCGGCGGCCCGTCGAGCATCTCAGCGCGGTCAGCGGGCCAAGTGTTCCAGTCATCGATGAACTGGATGATGGCCCGCGTGCGGGCACGGAACATCGGTATGGCCATCTCCGCAGCGAGGGCACTGACGCGGGGACGGTAGCCGGCTGGGCGCGACGGGGCGACCGCCTCGACGACGGTACGCGGCACGGCCACGGCGGGGCGATGCTTCGTGAGGTCCAGGCCGGCCATGGGGCGATCCTACTGGCCGCCGCGAGCCTCGACGTTTGGGGGCCTGTTGTCCGATACGGCCGCTTATCGCGCACCTAACCTGGGTGCCGTGAGCACCCTGCCGACCCTTCCGGAACCCTCCCCCGGTGGGCCGCCGGCGCTGCCCGACGACACCGTCGACCTGGCGATCGAGGTGATCGCCGAGGCGCTGGCGCCGGCCACCCGCCGCTCCTACCGAGCCGCCTGGGCGGACTGGGAGGAGCGGTGCGCCGACCACGAGCGCCAGGCGCTGCTGGCGGATCGCGGTTTCGTCAGCCTGGCAGCGGTACCTGCAAGTCGGAGGCTAAGCCTGGATCCACCGGTGGGGGGTGTGTGTTTAGGGGTGTAAATGCGGGGAAGTGGCGTTGTCGTAGACCGCCTTCTCGAAGTCGAGGAACCCGCCCACCGACGTGGGGTCGACGAAGGGGAAGATCTGAGTCGCCCAGAAGCCGCCTACTCCATTGGCCCGGTCGATCCAGAAGTACAGATTGGCGAGACCCGCCCATGCCAGCGCTCCCGCCGGCCGGCCGGTGGGAGCGGGCTCTTCGTTGATCATGAAGGTCAGCGCCCAAGTCTTCGGCATGCCCGGGAAGAACTCGGCGTCGTTGGACAGACGCGGGTTCGATATGGGAAGGACCGTCTTGGCCACCTCGGTGGCGCCGACGCCGGGCAGCATCTTGATGAACATGCCCTCGGGCAGCTGGTTTCGCGCCGCCATCTCGACGGTCTCGGGCCTGAGGATCTGCTCGCCCCCAGGGCCGGCTCCGTCGTTGAGCCACATGCGGATGAACTTCGCGTAGTCCTCTGCCGTGCCGTAGAGGCCGTGCCCAGCCATGTGAATCTCGGGGTCGGGCGGCAGTTCCACGCCGGGCAGCGGAATCAGCGACCCGTCGGCGTCCTCGCGTGCGTGGATCGTCGCTAGGCGCTCACGCATCGACGGAGTCATCGAGAAGGCGGTCGAATCCATCCCCAGCGGGCCCAGCACCCTCTCCTCGAGAACTTCGCCCAGCCGCTTGCCGGTGATGCCCTCCACCACCAGGCCGGCCCAGTCGATGCTGGAGCCGTACTCCCACTGCTCGCCCGGGTCGAAGAGCAGCGGCGTCTCGATGGAGGCGAAAGAGGCATCCACCACCCACGCCTGGCCCTGCTCGTTGGCCAGCCTTGTATACGTCTCGTTGAAGAAGTCGTACGTGAGCCCGGCTGTATGGGTAAGCAGGTGGCGCGTCGTGATGTCGCTCTTGGGCGGGCGCAATCTCGGCGTTCCGTCGCCGTCGAAGCCCTCGAGCACACCGAGCCCGCCGATCCTCGGTACGTACTCCTTCGCCGGGGCGTCCAAGTCCAGGTCGCCCTGCTCGACCAACTGCAGGCACGCAGTGCCACCGATGGCCTTGGTCGTCGAGAAGATCGCAACCACCGTGTCGGTCGTGAAGGGATCTCCCCCGAGAACGCGCTCGCCCCGGGCGCCGGCGTAGATGACGCCGTCGCGGTCGGTGGCGACCGCAGCGACGCCGGGAACGCGCGGCGATCCCGAAACAACACCGTCCAATACCGCATCCGCGGCTGAAATGAGATCACCCATCGGATCTCTCCTCTCTGCAATAGCCAGATGTGAGGTCAACTCTGTCACCACGTGCTCCTGCCCGTCCACTCGGCGGGCTTGCTCCGCACGGTTTCCCATGCGTCTGCGCACGCGCCCTCGGAGGCGGGGCCACAGAGTCGCGAGGTCCGCGGTGACCGCCAAGCCACCACCGTTCAATACTCTGTCCCGATTGTCTGGAATGCGGGGTTCGGCGCGCAACGCGAAAAGAGCGCACTGACAGACGCCCTTGTCGAGTGGGAGGACAACATGATCATTCGAAGGACCGTCCTCGTGGCGGCGGCCGTGCCAGTGGTGTTGCTGGCCGCTGCTTGCGGGGGAGACGACGGGGAGGCGACTGCTCCGGCGTGCGCGACGCCCTGCCCGGGTTCAGCTTCCTGACGCCCGAGGGCGACCACAAGGGCTTCGACTCCGACTTCTGCCGGGTCATCGCCGCGGCCGTGCTCGGCGATGCCGGCGCGGTGGACTTCGTGGACCTCGCCACCGCCGACCGCTTCACGGCGCTGCAGTCCGGCGAGATCGACGTGCTGGTGCGCAACACCACCTTCACCGCCAGCCGCGACGGCAAGGAGGGCGCCAACTTCGTCTACACCACGCTGTACGACGGTCAGGGCGTCATGGTTCCCGCCTCGACGGGTATCCGCAGCCTCGAGGAACTGGACGACGCCAACATCTGCGTGGCGCAGGGCACCACCACCGAGTTGAACCTCACCGACGTGATGCGCTCGCGGGGGATCCCGTTCAACCCGGTCACCTTCGGCGAGTCGTCCGAGGCCCGCGTCGGCTACACCGCCGGGCAGTGCGAGGCGTTCACTTCGGACAAGTCCGGTCTGGCTGTGTTCAAGTTCGAGATCGAGAACGGCGGAGGCGACGAGCAGTTCATCCTGTCGGAGACCATCTCCAAGGAGCCGCTCGGTCCGGCGGTGCTCGACGGCGACACCGAGTGGGCGCAGGTCGTGCAGTGGTCCGTCATGGCCACCATCCAGGCGTGGGAGTTCGGCCTGGACTCCGGCAACATCGCCTCGGCCACCGGCACCAATCCGGCGCTCGGCAGGTTCTTGGGCGAGGAAGGCTTCGATCCGGGCCTCGGCCTGCCCAGCGACTTCGCCGTGCAGGTCGTCAGCCAGGTCGGCAACTACGAGGAGATCTACCGCCGGCACCTCGAGCCGCTGGGCCTCCCGCTGGACGGCTCGGTCAACGATCTCTGGACCAACGGCGGCCTGCTCTACGTGCCGCCCTACCGGTAGGAAACACGCCGCGGGCCGCCGGCCCGCACAACTCGATGCCCGCGCTAGACGTCGAGGCTCGTGTCGGTCTGGAGGTGGCGGCGGGGGATGGTGGCGTTGATGGTGTCGACGGCGTCGATGACCTCGTGGGCGACCCAGACCTGCACCCGGCCGGCCCGGTGGGTGCTGAGGCGCAGGATGCCCGCTTCGGCGAGTTGGTGCAGGATCTGCGAGGCCCGCCCGGCGCTCAGGCGGTAGGTGGCCTGGACTTCGGCGGCGGTGATCGCCGGGGTGTGCACGAGCGAGTCGAGGATGCGCTCCACCGGCGAGCCGGCGCGTGTGCGGACACGTCCCCGGTAGGTCCGGTGCAGGTCGTCGATGCGGTCCACCAGGCGCACCGCGGCGGCCGCGCCGTCGGTGACGGCGGCCGCGAACGTCGCCACCCACGTGTCTAGGTCGCCGGCCCGGTAGGCCGTGAGCCCGGCGACGTAACCCGTCGGGTCGTGCAGCAGGCCGTGGGCCACCGGCACCGGCGCCGCACCGGCGTCCAGGAGCTGGTGGATCAGCAGCCGGCCGACGCGGCCGTTGCCGTCGACGTAGGGATGGATCGTCTCAAACTGGGCGTGCGCGACCGCGGCGTGCACCACCGGGTGCACGCCGCTGCGGGCGACGAAGCGCACCAGATCCTCCATCAACGCCGGCACCTGCTCAGACGGCGGACCCTCGAAGACCGCCGTCTGGCGGTTGTCGCCGACCCACACGGCCTCGTCTCGCCACGCGCCGAGGTGGCGCGGCAGCAGCTCGCGGACCGCGGCCAGCAAGCTGCGGTGGCGCCGGTGGAACCACTCCGCCGTGACCGGCTCGCCGGCCCGGTAGGCGTAAAGCGCCGTGAGGACGTTCGCCGCCACCAACTCGGTGTCCTCGGGATAGAAGTCGGGCTCGGAGTCGCTCAAGTTCGCCAGAGCGACCGCCAGTACCTCACTCGAGGTCGTGATCCGCTCGATCTGCGACGACGCCACGGCGTCGGCCCGGATCAGCACCGCGCTCAGGTGCCCCAGCACCCCCACCCCCGCGGCCGCATGGTCACGAAGACGAGCGACCGCTCGCGTCGCCTCCTCGACCGCGGCGCCAGCGGGCGGCCCCAGCGCCGGCACCGGCAAAGCCGCGATCCTCTCCGGCACCGTCTGTGTCACCACAATCCGGGGGGTGCTCTCGTCGATCCACGGGCGATACGACTCGTTGTCGACGGTTGCGGCTTGACGCCGCGCCGGCGGCCATCCCACCACTAACACCTCCACACTCTCGCCTCAATGTTTATGCAATCATATCGCTACCTAAACATTACGAGCCGATATTTAGGTGCGCCTCCCGGGCGGACTCGCCGAGGACCTCGCCGCGCGCCTCGCACAGCACCCCGTATTCGGACCGACGAACCCTCCGGGGAAACCAGCACGGTTCAGTCCGGCCGGGCCCGACGTGGCCAGCCACGCATCACCCCCAGCCTCGAGCCTTGCCGTCGAATCCTTCACTCTCGGTTCAGTCGTTCGTGCCATCGCCGAATCTCTCCCGTTGTTTGGGTTGCAGAGTAAAACTCGTACCGGACATCCGGTGCCCGTTACGCCACCACCCGGGATCAAGCACGCTGACCGCGCGAGACTTCGGGAACACCACAGCCTGCGTGAAACAGTGAAGATGTGTGCGGGGAGTTGGCCGGCGGCGTCTGACTTGGCGTGAAACCGGCCCCGCGTTTGCGGGTGCCTTGCTTGGGACACGTCGACGTCGCCGGCTAGCTCCTTGGACTTGCCAGCTGCGGCCGGTCCGGAACGAGCGACGTGACCTCATAGGAACCTGCGCTGACAGATGCCTCATCACTGTTGTGTCCGTCCCGTCCCGGCACGCGAGCCGCTCCGAGATGAAGGACATCAGCATGCCAGATCAGAACCAGGCGGTGATAGGTGGGATTGACTGCCACACCGACTTCCATGTCGTCGCCGCGCTCGACCCTTTGGGCCGGGTCCTGGGCACAGAGTCGTTCCCGACGACGGGCGCCGGTTACCGCTCGGCCCACATGTGGCTCGCGTCGTTCGGCCAGATCGCCGCGGTCGGTGTCGAGTCCACCGGATCCTTCGGCGCGGCTTTGACCCGGTCGCTGGTCGAGCGGGGTTGCCGAGTGATCGAGATCAACCAGCCGCATCGGCATCTGCGCGCCCGTCGCGGCAAGAACGACGCCATCGACGCCGAGGCCGCTGCCCGCAAGGTGCTCTCGGGCGAAGCGACCGCAGCCGCCAAGGACACCACCGGCATCGTCGAGGCGATCCGCCAGCTCAGCGTCGCCCGAAACAGCGCCGTGAAAGCCCGCGTCGCCGCGTTGTGCCAGCTCGGCGACCTGCTCGTCACCGCCCCCGCCGCGTTGCGCGAGCAACTCGACGGCCGCCGGACCCTCGAGGCCAAAGCTGGCGTGTGCGCCCGACTGCGCCCCGACGCCGACCGCCTCGCCGATCCCGCCCAGGCCGCCAAAGCAGCGCTGCGCAGCCTCGGGCGTCGCATCGCCCAGCTCGGCGCCGAGGCCGCCGACCTGGAGCGCCGCCTCGACGGGCTGGTCGCCGCCGCGGCGCCCACAACCCTGTCACGCCTCGGATGCGGCACCCACCACACCGCGACCCTGCTCGTCGCCGCGGGCGAGAACATCGACCGGCTCGGCTCCGAGGCGTCCTTCGCTCACCTCTGCGCAGCAGCGCCGGTCCCCGCGTCAAGCGGGCGCACCAGCCGCCACCGGCTCAACTTCGCCGGCAACCGCTCAGCCAACCGAGCCCTGCACATGATCGTCCTCGTCCGGTTGCGCTACTGCGAACGAACCCGCAGCTACATGGACCGCCGCCTCGCAGAAGGCAAAACCAAGAAAGAAGTCATCCGCTGCCTCAAACGCTTCGTCGCCCGCGAGCTCTACCGCACCCTCCGAGCCGACCTCGCCACCCTCACAACCCGCACTTGACATCTATAGGAACGTCCCGGGGAGGTTTGGCTGGACCGGGTGTCGGAGCTGGGTCTGAGCTGAGAGGGGGAGTTCGATGCACAGGGCGCTCGCGGTTGGGGTCGGGCTCGCGCTGTCGTGCGCTGCCTGTGCGGGCGCGAGCACTGTGACCGAGGCCGAGTCGGATGCTCAGACACCCAGCGGGCCGGATGCTGAGCCGCTGAGCGAGCCACAGATACGCAGGCTCCTAGCGGGGTTCGTGGACGAGGACCGGCAGAGCGTCGGCGTCGTGGCCGGCGTGATCAGTGCCGACGGGCGCGTTGTCGTCGGCTACGGACGCCTCAGCGCAGATGACCCGGCCCAGCCCGATGGGGACACTGTTTTTGAGATCGGCTCGATCACGAAGGTGTTCACATCCACTCTGCTGGCGGATCTGGTGTCGCGAGAGGAGTTGGGGCTCGACACGCCGGTGCAGAGCCTGCTCGGCGACGAGGTGCGGATGCCCGCTCGCAACGGTGCGGAGATCACGCTGGGCCACTTGGCCACCCACAGCTCCGGGCTGCCCCGCCTGCCCGACAACTTCGACCCGGAGAATCCGGCCAACCCTTACGCCGACTACACCGTCGAAGATCTCAACGCCTTCCTGTCTTCTCACGAGCTGGATCGCGACATCGGGGACACAGTCGAATACTCGAATGTTGGCTACGGGCTGCTGGGCCACGCTCTCGCCCTGCGAGAGGGCACCGACTTCGAGTCGCTCATCGTCGAGCGGATCCTCGAACCGCTACAGATGCCCGACACGGCGGTCGAACTGACGCCGGCTCTCCGCGAGCGCCTGGCCACCGGTCACGACGGGCAGCTCCGGCCAGTCGCCAATTGGGACCTGCCGGTCCTCGCCGGCGCGGGAGCGCTTCGTTCCACCGTCGACGATCTTCTGACATTCCTCGAAGCGAATCTCGGCCTGCGCGAGTCGGCTCTACACCAGGCAATGGAACTCGCTCGCATGCCGCAGCGGAGCGACCCTACGCTGGATATGGACATCGGGCTGGGGTGGATAATCGCAACCGAGGGCGACCGCGAGTTCGCGTGGCACAACGGCGCAACCGGCGGCTATGCCTCGTTCATCGGCTTCGATGTCGAAGCGGGTGAAGGAATCGTCATCCTGTCGAACTCAGGACTGAGCGTGGACAACCTGGCCTATCGCCTCTTCACTCGCGACTTCGACGGGTAAGTCGGCTGACGCGAGAAGCGACGGTGGGCCGCGATCTCAGCGCAGTGATGGAACAGCTCGGGCCGCGGGAACGGCGCAGAGGGACCGGCGAAGATCGCTGTCTCGACTCGCCGCCCATACCTGACGTATTCACGTCAGAACATGAGATCGACCGCCTTGAGCGTCGCCGGGCGACGCTCGTCGTCGCCGCGACCCGGGCGGGCGCCACTGTCAGCGAGGTGGCCCGGCTGACGGGCTGGAGCCGTTCGATCCGCGCTGGGACGCCTTCCTTGCTGCCTACGTCGAGTATCTCTGCTACCACGCCGAGCTGCCCGCGCCGCGGTGGGTGTTCGGCCCCGGCCGGCACCTCGCGCGGTTCTGGTTCCCGGGTCCTCGCTTCGCCCGCGAGAAGGCCGCCACGATCCGCACTCGACACCGACACACCCCGAAGCGACCTGGATCTCTAGGCTCCGAAGCGACATGACCCGGCGGTTGATGGCGCATCGTGTGTATGATCCGGTCATGCGGGAGTCCGCGCCGCTTCGCTATCCGTTTGCCGCCGACGATGCTGCGATCGCGTTCGGCGACGAGCGAGCGGCGCGGGTGTGGCTCGAGGGGGCTCGCTGGCCGGACGGGCCAGGTTGCCCGAGGTGCGCGACACCGTCGCGCCGTGGCGCGGCCGATCCTGCGGGCCGGTACTGGTGCGGATCGTGTCGGCGCCGCTTCAACGTGCGCACCGGCACTGCTCTGGAGGGGAGGCGGGCGCCGCTGCGGGCGTGGGCTGTCGGGGTGGTGCTGTCGACCAACGGACCGTTCGTCGTGCGACCCGAGGCGCTGCGGGAGACCTGCGGCATCACCGCCGGGGCGGCCCGGGACGTAGCCGACGGTCTCCGTGCGGCTTGCGGCGGGATCGTCTGTCCCTACGACCGTCCGGAGCGTCTTGCCGGGCGCGTGCTGGGGATTCTGCGGCAGGGCGGCCGCTCAGGCGATGGATCGCCGCCGGGCCGGCCGCCGAACGACTCGGGATGGCCGCCCGGAGTGGGTGGGCTGCCCTCGGCACAGGCGGTGCCGTCGGAGGCTGGGGGCGGCCTCGTGGGGGATTGGTGGCGGAGGCTCGACGACGGGTTGCCGGCGAGGCCCGCTGGGCGGGACCGGTGGCTCACACCCCCGCGACCGGTGTGGGAGCTGGCCGTCGCGCCGCCGCCGCATCCGCGCCCGGACATCACCGAGTCCGAAGTGCTGGTGCTGACGGTGCTGCACACCTATCTGGACGGCACCGACTCGGCCGTACTGGCCGAGACCGCGGGGATTACGCGCCGTCACTCCCAGCGCGTCCTGGCCGGGTTGGCATGCGACGGCTACGTGGCGTCGGCTGTGCGGACGATCCCGTGGCGGCACCGCACCCGCCAGGTACGCATCTGGAGCCTCACCGAACGCGCCAACGCGTTGAGCCCCTATCTGCCCCGCCTGCGCCACGCCCGGCGCGCCGTCAGTCCCGAGAGGCTTCCAGCGGATCTATGGCACCTGTTCTGGTCGGGACCCGACCCCGCCGACATCCGGCTGCCACGCGATGCCCTCCTCGTTGCCAACCGGCTGCTGAACGGCCGATTCCTGGACCCCGATGCCAAGCGCTGGGCGCTGCGGCACCTGCCGCTGGACGCCCTCCGGGCACAGACAGGCATACCCGGCTGCGGCCCCGACGTGGAGGGGGCGGTGCAAGAACTCACCGCGGCGCACCGTGGCTGACATCGACGCCTGGGAGGAAGTTCTCGACGCCCGACTGCGTGCCGCGTGGCCCAAAGCCGGTCGCATCGCTTCCCGGACCGGCGGCGTCTTGGTGGGCGGCACAGCCATCGCCATCCACCTGCGGCATCGCCACAGCGAGGACATCGACATCCTGACCCCCGGCCCGTTCGACACCGCAGAGATCAGGGACCGACTCGAAGCGGCAGCGGAATCGTCCTTCGTCGCCCTCGCACGTAGCCGCCACGAAGTGCTGGTTCTGCTCGACAACGTGCGCGTCCACGTCTTCGAAGATCCCCAGGCCGAACACCGGCTGCAAGAACCGCGAACGATTCAACACGGGCCGACCATCGGCGGAATGCCCGTGGCATCACTGGAGGACCTCCTCGCCCTCAAACTCGACACACTGCTTTGGCGCAGCAACCTCAGAGACCTGCTGGACCTCGCAGCTATCGACAGTCGCACCGCGCACCGCCTCGAGGACGGCATCCGTTACTACCGGCAGCGTTTCGGCCCCGAGTTGGACAGCGCAATCCTCGACAACCTGATCTTCAAATTGCGGTTCCCTTCAGGCGGCGATGCCGACCCGCTGTTCGATGACGCCCGCGACGTCACCGTCGCCTACCTCAAGCGGCGGGCACACGACGTGGAGGAGGAACTGCACCGCCAGCGCGCCGCTGCCGGCATACCGCCCGAACCTCCCACGACTCCCGAACAGCCCGGATCCCTCGACTGAATCGCACTGGGTTTTGTGGAGGCCGAGGTGTGCCCCGGATTTCGCGCGGTCAGCTTGCTTGATCTCGGACGGTTGTGGTGGCGTGACGTAGTTCGTACTCGACGGGCGTGAGCATGCCGAGCGATGAGTGCCGCTCGCACGCAGACGTGCGACGAGGTCCTCCACCCCTTCGTCCAGCCAACAGATAATAGATCGCCTGGCCTACCGAATATGGCTGCTCCAGCCCACCGCGCGAACACCTACAATCGCGCCAACCCAGGGGGAGGTATCGAAGGCCGGCAGCGACGGTCACCGAGTCTGCCCGAGGAGCAGATATCCCCTACCCCAACGTCTGCCCGTGTGAGATCGAGGTAATGCTCGCGTGATCAGTGACTTTCTGGCGGAGACCCCGTACGGGACCGCTCTGTACGTGTGCATTGGCATCGCTGCGTTCTGCTGGGTGATGTCACTGGTGACGAGGGAGTGTTCCTGGGTGGACCGGGTGTGGTCACTCGCCCCGCCGGTCTACTGCCTCATCGTTGCGATCGATTCGGGCTTTCAGTCCGCCCGCGTCACCATCATGACGGTGCTCGTGCTCATGTGGTCGGTGCGTTTGACCGCCAACTTCGCCCTGAAGGGCGGGTATTGGGTCGGTGGCGAGGACTACCGGTGGGCCCATCTCCGCGAACAGCTCAGCCCGCTGCAATTCCAGCTGGTCAACGTCACTTTCGTTGCTCCCGGTCAGATGGCCATCATCTGGCTATTCACATCGCCCATCCATCAGGCGTGGGTGCATTCCGAGCAGCCGCTGGGGTGGCTGGACTACCTCGCGATCGTGCTGTTCCTGGTATTCCTCGCCGTCGAGAGCGTCGCTGATGCACAGATGTGGCGCTTCCAGCAGGACAAGAAACGACAGATCAGCGCGGGCCTCGAGGTACCTCAACCGTTCATGGACAAGGGTCTCTTCAGCATCAGCCGTCATCCCAACTACCTCGGCGAGATGGCGATCTGGGTGACGTTCTACCTCTTCGCCATATCGGCTTCGGGCCGGGTCTGGCACTGGACCGGCCTCGGCTGGGTGCTCCTGATCCTGCTCTTCCAACCCTCCGCACGGCTCACGGAGACGATCTCGAGCGAGAAGTACCCCACCTACAGCAGCTATCAGGCTGCGGTACCAATGTTCATCCCGAATCCCTTCCGCACCAAGCGTGGCGAGCAGAGTCACACCGCCAACAGGTGACCAAGGCTTGGTTCTCTAGCTTCTCCGAGCCGCGGCCCTACTGGCGCGACTGCATCATCCTGAGCCTCGCCGTCGGTGCCACCGCGGTGACCTTCGGAGTGTTCGCCGACGCGGCCGGCTTCGACCTGCCGCGCATCGTGGTGATGTCGGCGCTGGTGTTCACCGGCGCGTCGCAGTTCGCCGCGGTCGGCGTGATCGACGACGGCGGGACGGGGGGTGCGGCGGTCGGCTCGGCCCTGCTCCTCGCTGCCCGCAACGCCCTGTACGGACCGGTGGTGCGCCCGGTCCTGCCCCCCTCGGCGCCGGCCCGGCTGGGCGCGGCCCACTTCGTGATCGACGAGACCACCGCCATGACCGTCGCTCAGACCAACCCCCGGAACGCCTCGGGCGCCTTCTGGTTCACGGGCATCACCTTGTGGCTGTGCTGGAACGCGGGCTCGGTGGCCGGGGCTCTGCTCGGCGCCGTCCTGGGCGCCCCGGAGACGTGGGGGCTCGACGCCGCCTTCCCCGCAATCTTCGTCGCACTGCTGGCCACCCACGTGCGCACCGCGGCAGGACGGACGGCCGCGCTGGCGGCGGCAGCCGTCGCTGTGGGCGTGGTGCCGTTCACCGGGGCGGGTGTTCCGATCCTGATGTCGGTGCTCGCTGTGGCGCCTGCGCTGTACGTGCGAGCCCGTCTGCAGCGGTCGGCACGCGGGGGCGACCAGGAGAACGAACCGGAGGCGGCTTTGTGAGTTGGCCGCTGATGATCGCGCTGGTGGCGAGCTCCTACAGCTTCAAAGCCCTCGGTGTGACAACGCTGGGAGGCCGCGTCGAGCGCAGGCTGGGGCCGGCCGTGGCATTGCTGCCGGCCGCGCTATTCGCGGCTCTGATCGTGGTCCTGACCTTCGAAGAGGCCGGCGAACTGGTGCTCGACGCCCGGGCCGCGGGCGTGGCCGCCGGGGCGTTGGCGGTGTGGCGCAAGGCGCCGCTGCTCGTCGTGGTGGCCGTGGCCATGGCCGTCACCGCGGGCCTGCGAGCCATCCTCTGACCGATGCGATGGGATGGCGGGTCACGGTCGAGATGAATTCCATTGACCGCTAACGAGGAGCGCTGTTAGGGTCGTTCCGCCATCAACGCCCAGCAGCCGGAGCCGGGGGATCGGGCCCTTCGTGGTCCCCTTCGACCCGGCTGCTCGGCGTTGATGGCAAACAGTGCCCGATTCAGTCGGCCGAAGGGGGCCGCCTGAACGACCGGCGGGTTCGTGACTGCGGGTTCGTCGGCGCCCGGACATCAGGCCGGATGTCGGCGCGCCAGGTGCCCGGGCCTTCCCCCATATCCTGTGGCCATGCACGGGCGCCTGGCCGCAGTGCTGGTGACCACAGTGATCATTGCGGCCGCTTGCGCTGGCGAGACCGACGGCGGCGGCCGATCCCCTACCGCAACCCCTCCGGCAGACTCGGCAGCCTCCACCACAACTGCCGCAGCGCCGCCGACCTCCGCTGAAGCGCCGACGACAGACGCCACAGTTGCCCCGGCGGACGCTGAGACGACCAGCACCCCGCCGGAACCAGCGCCCGAGCCGGCAGACACGCCCGCCCCGACGCCGGACGACGGTGCCGAAGCCCATCCCAGCGACGCCTACTTCGCCCTCGATCGCGTGCTGGACATCAACATCGAAATCGCTGCCGAGGATTGGGACACCCTGCGCCACCAGACCCGCACATTCGAGGATCTGATCGCGGAAATCGAGGAATACGGCCTTTCCCAGCCCTTCGCCGGCATCTATACCTGGTTCCCCGGCACGGTGACCGTGGACGGCGAGACCCATACCGACGTCGGTGTGCGCAAGAAGGGGTTCATAGGCTCCCAGAGCGACACCAAGCCGGCCCTCAAGCTCCGCTTCGACAAGTACACCGACGGCCAGTCCCTCGGCGGGGCCATCGAGCGGATGACCCTGAACAACAGCATCCAGGACCCCTCCATGGTCAATACCTGCCTGTCGTACCGGGTGTTTCTCGCCGCCGGCAGTCCCGCGCCGCGCTGCAACTTCGCCACCGTGTCGGTGAACGGGAAGGACCTGGGGCTCTACGTCCACGTCGAGGAAATCAAGGTCCCGTTCCTGGCGCGCCACTTCGACAGCGCGGAGGGCAACCTGTACGAAGGCACGGTCAGCGACTTCACACCGACCTATCGCGGCACCATAGAGAAGAAGACCAACGAGGACGCCGCCGACTGGTCGGACATAGATGCCGTGGTGGCGGCCCTGCAGGACCCGTCGGACGCCGGCCTGGAGGCCCTGGGCGAGATCGTCGACCTGGACCGGTTCCTCTCGTTCTGGGCGACGGAGGTGCTGGTGGGGCACTGGGACGGATACGCCGGCGACCGCAACAACTACCAGTTCTACCGGGAGCCTGACGGGCGCTTCGTGTTCATTCCCTGGGGCCCCGACGACACATTCCACCTCAAGGACGACCCCAATCCCTTCGACAACATCGCCAAACCTCCCCCGTCGGTGCTGGCCCTCACGGCCATTCCAAACCGCCTGTACAACAACCCCGACTGGCGGGTCGCATACGTCGCCCGGCTGAAGGAAATCCTGGAGGTCGTCTGGGATGAGGAGGAACTGCTGGCTGCCGTGGACGACATGGCCGCCATCGTGCAACAGCACGCCCTGCCGGAGGCCAGAGAGGCAGCCGCCACCGACACGGAGCGGGTGCGCAAGTTCATCCTGAAGCGGAGAGGCGAGATCCTCGCAGACCTCACCCCCGAGCCGCCCGACTGGCCGGAGCCGGAGGGATACATCCCGCCTTCCGCGGTGCTTTCGGGAACCCTGGAAGTCGCCTTCCGCACAAATTGGGGAAGCAACCTGAGTTCCAACCCCCTGGCGGAGGGGGCGGTCATCAGCCTGTTGCTGAACGAGTCCCAGGAATCGGTCGAAGGCCTTGTGGTCACAGCCGGTCACTCCACCCCGGCAGAAAAGGGCCTGCTGCCGGACGTCGCCGAGACCGCATCCATAGTGGTTTCGAAGTTCGAGGACGATGGCTCCATCAACGGAATGGTGCTGACTGTGGCCCTGGATCAGCTGGCGGCGGGAGCCACGCTGGCCATTGGAGCAGACGCCATTGCCGGGGGGATCTGGTCCATACCGGCCGGAGCGTCGGCGCCGGACATGTTCACGCTCTTCACCGAGGGCGCGCTGGAGTTGTCGAGCGCGGGAACGACGCCCGGCGCGGTCATAGCCGCGAACTTCTCCGGCACCTACGGGGATCCCCCGCCTCGGACGCCTGGCGACGGCCCCGACGGAGAGGGTGCAGACCCCGGCACGGCTCCCACCGACACTGGCCTGGTCATCAACGAGGTGGCCGCAAAGGGCGACCCTCTGGACTGGTTCGAGTTGCACAACACGTTGCCCGACCCGATAGCGCTCGACGGCTTCGAGGTGGCCGACAGCCTCACCGACGCCGGCAAGCGGGTCGCCTTCCCGGCCGGCACGACCATCCAGCCGGGCGCCTACCTGCAGTTCGAGCTGGACAAGGAGGGCTGGCCCGGCTTCGCCCTGGGCGGCGACGAGGAGCTGGGCATCTGGCTGTTGGACGGCACCCTGGTGGCCCGTGTCGACTGGAACGAGGGCCAGTCCCCCGACGGCCAGAGCTACGCCCGCGTGCCCGACGCCACCGGCGACTTCCAAACCGTGGACAACCCCACCCCGGGCGCTGAGAATGGTGAGACAACCAGCACCCCGACGGCTCCGTCGACCGAATCGGACGGCGGCACGCCCGCAGCGGAAGGGGTGGGCGACAGCCTCTACCCGCTGCTCGGCAACGCCGGGTATGACGTCCTCCACTACGACATCGACCTCGACATCGACCCGGCCGGCAACAGCATCTCGGCGCTGACGACGATCACGGCACGCGCCACGCAGGACATGTCGGCGTTCAATCTCGATTTTTCGGGCCTCGACGTGCACGATGTGACCGTCGACGGCGTCGCCGCCGAGTTCTCCCGATCCGGCAGCGAGTTGACCATCCGGCCGGGGCTCGCACTGGTGCAGGGCGAGGAGTTCTCGGTCAGCGTCGCCTACTCGGGATCGCCCGAGCCGATCGACGATCCCGGCGTGCCGTTCACCGCGCTCGGCTGGCACGCGCAGGACGGTGTGATCTACACGGTGAGCGAGCCGTCGGGATCGATGACATGGTTCCCGTCCAACAACCATCCCTCCGACAAGGCGACGTTCGAGCTGCGCATCACGGTGCCCGAGTCGACCACGGCGGCCGCCACGGGGCTGCTGATCGACGAGACCACGGCGGCCGGTCGCACCACGACCACGTGGCAGATGGACGACCCGATGGCCACCTACCTGGCCGCGGTCTACGTCGGCGACTTCGAGCGGGTCGAGCACGGCCGCCTGCGCCCCGACGGCCCGCTGCTGCGCGACTATGTCCCCCGCGGCGCGCCGCCGGAGATCACCGATGCCCTGACGGTCACCGCCGACGCGATCCGCTTTCTGGAGGAATGGCTAGGCCCCTACCCCTTCGACGCCTACGGCACGCTCGTGCTGCCGTTGCCGGTCAACGTGGCGCTCGAGAATCAGACGCTGCCCGTGCATGGGCCCGAATACCTGGGCCCGGACATCATCACCCACGAGGCCGCTCACCAGTGGCTCGGCAACTCGGTCTCCCTCGAGGACTGGAGCGACACCTGGCTCAACGAGGGCTTCGCCACCTACCTGCACCTGATGTTCGACGCCGAGCGCCGTGGCGCCGACTTCGACACCGCCATGCGGCGGTTGCACGCGGAGTTGCCCTTCTTCGCAGCCACGCCGCCGAAGGGAATCACCATCGACGAACTCTTCGGGCAATCGGTCTACATGCGGGGCGCCATGACCCTGCACGCGCTCCGCCTGCACGCGGGCGACGAGGTGTTCTCCGAGATCCTGCGAACCCACTACGAACGATCCGCCGGCGGCACGACCAACACGGAGGAGTTCCTCGGGATCGTGGACGAATTCGCCGGACCCGAAGCCGTCGATCTCGTCGAGTCCTGGCTGCTCGACGAGACTGTGCCCGATCTCCCCGAGCGGCAGTCCCCGTAGGGGCGCTCCACGGCGCACCCCGGCAGAAGCAAGGAACGACGTGACCGATGGTTACAACCCGGACTTCGATCCGACCGGGATCGAGGGCGGCGTCGACACCAACGCGCTCCCCTGGCTCGACATCCCCCAAGCGCCGGGTCTGCGTTTCAAGCCACTGCGGGCCAGTGCCGAGACTGGGATGATCTCGGCGGTGGTCGGACTGGACGTCGGGGTTGCGTTGGCCCCGATGGTGCACCTGGGCGCCGCGGACCTGCTGGTGCTGTCCGGGCGGATGCGCTATTCGCAGGGACCGCTGGCCGCGGCGGTGGGGCCAGGGACGTGGGGGTACATCCCGGCCAACTCCCGCGTCGAGGGCCTGGTGGTGGACGCCGACACCGAGATGCTGATGAACCTCCACGGTCCGGTCGCCTTCCTCGACACCGACGGCCGCGGCGTGCGGAGCATCCTCACAAGCCTGGACGTCCAGGCCGCGGCTCGCCGCGCCGGCCTGGCGCTGGTGCCGAGCACGCTGGCGGATTGCATGGCACCGCGCTCCTTTGCTGCCGAACCCGGCGCCGCGCCGCTGGCCATCGCCGAGGATCGCGCGGCGCGACTGCTGCTGCAGGCGGAGGAGGCCGCCACCGACGGTGGCGCCACCCGGCCGCACTTCGTCGACACCCGCGCCATGGACTTCTGTGCGGTCCCCGCGAACCCCGACTTCGGACGGAAGATCCTGCGGGTCAGCGAGGAGACCGGCCACGTCTCAATGATCTTCCGCCACAACGGCGTCGCCGGCCCCCACTACCACCTGGGCGCGGCCGACTTCCTGGTGCTGAGCGGCCGCATCGGCTACCGCGCCGGACCTTCGGAGGGCTACGGGCGCGGCGTCTGGTTCTACGAGCCGGCCGGCGCCCGCCACGACGCCACCGGGCGCCTCGGCGGCGAGGATCTCGTCTACACGGCCAACATCTACGGCCCGATCCAGTTCGACAGCGGACCCGGCACGCCGATCAGCGCCGTGGTGTCGTGGATGCAGTACAAGGCCGCCGCCGAGGCGAACGGGCATCCGCTGGTCGCCAGCGTGTTCGAGGACGACTCCTCGCTGCTGGCCTGGTCGCCCCTGGGAAGCGGCGCCGCACCCTCGACCGGCTGAGCCAACTTAGGATCTGCCCATGATTTTCATCGTCGTGAAGTTCAAGACGAAGCCGGAGTGGGCCGATCGCTGGCTTGACCTCGTCGATGGATTCACCCAAGCCACCCGCGCCGAACCCGGCAACCTCTTCTTCGACTGGTCACGCAGCGTCGACGACCCGCACGAGTTCGTCCTGGTTGAAGCGTTCGAGCCCGACGGCGCCGGGCCGCACGTCAATAGCAAGCACTTCACGCAGGCCATGGGGGACATGCCCCAGGCGCTCGCCGAAACCCCACGCATCATCAACACCACGATCGAGGGCGCCAACGGGTGGTCGCGGATGGGAGAGCTCACCATCGACTGAATCGACCGGTCGGCGGCAGGCACGCCCGGACATTGCCGTCACACAGCCCCTGCCGTTAGTGGAAGAATCAGCCGATGAGCAGAACACCCGCACCGGGCGCGACGGGGGCGAGCACCAAGCCGGCGTTGCCGGAGGGACTCGTGGCGATCGTGAAGCGCGACTGCCCCACTTGCGAGTTAGTGGCGCCCGTGCTGCACGAACTCCAAGAGCGGGCCGATCTGACCGTCATTACGCAGGACGACCCGGCGTTTCCCGCCGACGCCGATTGGGTGATCCACGACACTGACCTGGCGCTGTCCTGGCATCACGACATCGAGACGGTGCCGACGCTGCTGCGGATCGACAACGGCACGGGCGTGGAACGCACCGAGGGATGGGCACGCGGCGAGTGGGAACGGTTGTCGGGCATGGACGGTCTGGGCGACGGCCTGCCCGAGTGGCGCCCGGGCTGTGGCTCGCTGAGCGTCGATCCGGCGCACGCGGACGAACTGGCCGCTCGCTTCGGCGACTCGCCGCTGCGCAGCCGCCGCGTGGAACTGGCGGCGCTCGAGGACGAATGGGAGGCGATGTGGGATCGGGGCTGGTCCGACGGGCTGCCCATCGTGCCGCCGACCTCCGAGCGGGTGCTGCGCATGCTCGAAGGCACGACGCGCTACCCCGGCGACATCGTGGCGACCGTGCCACCGGACCTCGCCGAGTGCACCGTCGAGAAGGTGGCGGTCAACGCCGTGATGGCCGGCTGCCGGCCCGACTACTTGCCGGTGGTGATCGCCGCGACCGAGGCGGTCTGCACCGACGAGTTCAACATCCACGGGGTGCTGGCCACCACCATGAGCGTGGGACCGGTACTCGTGATCAACGGCCCCGTGGCGAGCCGCATCGGCATGAACAGCGGCATCAACGCCCTTGGCCAGGGCAACCGGGCGAACTCGACAATCGGCCGGGCCGTGCAACTGGTGGTCCGCAACGTCGGCGGCGGGCGACCGGGCGGCGCGGACCGGGCGGCCCTCGGCTCCCCGGCGAAGGTGGGGTTCTGCTTTGCCGAGGCCGAGGACACCTCGCCGTGGACCACCCTGGCACAGAGCCGCGGCTGGCGCCCCGATCAGTCCACGGTCACCGCCTTCGCCGGCGAGTCGCCCCGGATCCTCGCCGACGAGCGCTCCCGCAGTCCCGAGTCACTGACAAGGCACTTGGCGCTGGCGCTGCAAGCATCGGTGTCACCCCGGGCGATGCTGGCCATGGACGGGATGCTCGTCATCCCGCCCGAGCACATGGCCCGCTTCGCCGAGGCCGGCTGGAGCAGGGACCGCTTCATGGCCGAACTCACCGAGGAGTTGCTGACCGACGGTGACGAGTTGCTCGCCGGCTCGGGCGGCATCGCGTTCGGGCTTCCCCCGACAGCGGCCGGACGGCGCATCGGCAAGTTCCGACCCGGCGGTCTGCTCGTCGTCCACGCCGGCGGCCCCGCGGGGCCGTTCTCAGCGATCATGGCCGGCTGGGTCAACGGTCCCCGCGGCAGCGACCCAGTCACCCGCGAGATCACCCCGTGACGCTCGCAAGACCCCGCTCCCCCAGCCGCGAGGAGGCTGCACCATGACCACCGTCCTCGACCCCACCGCCGAGCGCTCCCCCACCGGTCGGAAGCAGGCGGCCCGACCCAAGTCGCTGGCCGGACGCACCGTCGGCCTGCTTGACATCTCCAAGCCCCGGGGCAACCTGTTCCTCGACCGGATCGGTGAACGCCTCACCGAACTCGGCGCCACCGTGAACCGCTACACCAAGCCCGCCTACACCAAGCCCGCCCCGGTGGACCTCCGCCACGAGATCGCCATGAACTGCGATGCGGTGATCGAGGCTCTGGCCGATTGAGGATCCTGCGTGTCGTGCAGTGTGCACGACGTCAGCGATCTGGAGCGCCGCGGCACGCCGGCCGTGTTCGTGTCGACGGAGCACTTCGCCTCGGCAGTGACCACGCAGTCCGAGGCGCTCGGATTCGACGCCGCCACGGTGCTCACCCGCCACCCCATCCAGGACCGCACCGACGATGAGATGGCCACCATCGCCGACGCCGCCTTCGACGACCTCGTGGCGGCTCTGTCGGAGGGGCGGGACCTCTAGTAGATCTCGGGAACGAAGGTCTGGTCCGACATGGGCGGGCGCACGTAGCCGACGCTCTGCTGGCGCTCGGGGAGTTCGACCTGCTCCCAGGGAACCGGCTCGTACGGAATCAGCGACAGTAGATGTGACATGCAGTTCAGCCGGGCCGCCTTCTTGGAGTCCGCATTGACGACATACCACGGTGCCTGCTTGATGTCGGTGTGCGCGAAGAGCGTGTCCTTGGCCTTGGAGAACTCCACCCAGCGGGCGCGGCCCTCGAGGTCCATCTGCGACAGCTTCCACCGCCTGGCCGGATCGGAAAGCCGGTTCTGGAAGCGGCGCTCCTGCTCGGCGTCGCTGACCGAGAACCAGTACTTGATGAGGATGATCCCCGAACGCACCAGCATCCGCTCGAACTCCGGGCAGGACCGCAGGAACTCGCGGTACTCGTCCTCGGTGCAGAACCCCATCACCGGCTCCACGAGGCCCCGGTTGTACCAACTCCGGTCGAACAGAACCATCTCCCCGGCTGCAGGCAACTCCTCCACGTAGCGCTGGAACCACCACTGGGTCTTCTGCCGGTCGCTCGGCGTCCCCAGCGCCACCACCCGCGCCACCCGCGGATTCAACCGATCGGTGATTCGCTTGATGACCCCGCCCTTGCCGGCGGCGTCGCGGCCCTCGAAGATCACGACCACCTTTAGGCCCTTGTGGCGGATCCAGCGCTGCAACCGCACCAACTCCTCCTGCAGGCGAGCCAACTCCCGCTCATAGTCCTTGGCCTTGATCTTCTTGCGCTGCTCGGGTGCCGGCGCGTCCGACCCGGCGGTTCCCAGCAGGTCGACGCCTGGATCCGAGCTCATGCGCGAAGAGTAGGTCAGACCGGTGGGATGCCGTGGTGGCGGTGGGAGAAGTGGCGGTCCTTGCCGGCGGCGAGGGCGAGGCGGCGGATGAGTTCGTCGCGCAGGTCGTGCGGCTCGACGATGGCGTCGATGACGAGGTCCGAGGCGAGGCGCAGCAGGTCGACGTCGGCCTCGTAGGCCTCCCGCTGGGCAGCAATGTACGCCTCGCGCTCGGCGGGGTCTTCGATGGCGGCGATCTTGTTGGCATACACGGCGTTGACCGCAGCCTCGGGGCCCATGACGGCGATGGAGGCGCTGGGTAGGGCCAGGCAGGCGTCGGGATCGAAGGCGGGGCCGCACATGGCGTACAGACCCGCGCCGTAGGCCTTGCGGACGATGACCGACACCTGCGGCACGGTGGCCTCGGAGACGGCGGTGATCATCTTGGCGCCGTGGCGGATGATGCCGCCGCGCTCCACCTCGGTGCCGATCATGAATCCCGGCACGTCGCACAGGTAGACCAGCGCCACGTTGAAGGCGTCGCACAGCCAGATGAAGCGTGCGGCCTTGTCGGCGGAGTCGCTGAACAGCACCCCGCCTTTGGCGGCCGGATTGTTGGCAAGGACGCCCACCGAGTTGCCGTCGAGACGGGCCAGGCCCACGATCAGCTCAGGGGCGAAGTCGGGTTTCAACTCGAAGAAGCTGTCCTCGTCGATGAGTCCATCGATGACCCAGCGCATGTCGTATCCCCTGGTCGTCTCGGTCGGGATCGCCGAGCCGTCCAGCAGCCGTACCGGCGACAGCGGCTCGGACTGTGGCGGCGGGTCGCGCCAGCAGGTCGGCAGGTAGGAGAACCAGGCCTTGGCAGCCTCGATGGCGGCCTCGTCGTCGGTGAACAGGTTGTCGCCGCAACCCGAGACAGTGGCATGCATGCGGGCGCCGCCCATCTCCGCCAGCGACACCACCTCACCGATCACCACCTCGGCCATGCGCGGCGACCCCAGGTACATCGAGGCGTTGGCCTCCACCATGAACACCACATCGCAGAAGGCGGGGATGTAGGCACCCCCCGCCGCCGACGGGCCGAACAGGCAGCAGATCTGCGGCACGCGGCCCGACAGCTTCACCTGATTGTGAAAGATCCGCCCCGCCCCGCGCCGACCGGGGAACAGATCCACCTGATCGGTGATGCGCGCCCCCGCGGAGTCCACCAGCCAGAAGATCGGCAATTCGTTGGCCAGGGCGACCTCGGTGGCGCGGACGATCTTCTCGACGGTGCGGGCACCCCACGAGCCCGCCTTCACCGTCGGATCGTTGGCCACCACGACCGCCGGGCGTCCCTCCACCAGTCCCCGGCCGGTGACGACCCCGTCGGCCGGCAACCCGTCCGCGGTGGCATTCGCCAGCACGGCGTCCTCGACGAACGTGTCGGGGTCGAACAGCAACCCCAGACGGTCGCGCACGTACAGCTTGTTCTGGCGGGCCAGCTTGGCCGCGCCCGCCTCGGTGGGTCCGTCAGCGGCGGCACGGGCCGCCGCCAACCGCCGAGCCACGTCGCTCATCGAATCCCCCGCACGCGGCCAGCCTACGCGCGCACCTTAACCCCCGGCCTTCTCTGCTGCGGATAGACGAGAAACCTGCAAATGGGGGTGTTCGCACACCCCGGCGGGCTGCTCGACTGCCTGCACGGGAACCCGACCGTTCCCCACACGGCGTTCGTATCGCCGTGCCGTGCACAACGTCCGGGGAGAGAATCATGACCACCGCCGACCGACCCTCATCCGCCAAACACCGCCGGAGGAGCCGCCGGGACCCGACACTCCGCCGCCGGCTGCTGCTCGCCGCCGGCACCCTGTGCGCCGTGGTCCTGCTGGCCGCGGCCTGCGGGAGCGACGACGCCGAACCGGCCGCAACCCCCGCGCCGGCACCCGCCCCCGAGCCCGCTTCGACGCCGGAACCGGAACCGCCCCCGCCAGCCGAGCCGGCCGAACCCACCACAGCACCCGAGCCTCCGCCGCCCGCACCCGCGGCCGAAGCGGAGCCTCCCCCACCGCCGGCCGAACCCGCCAGCGGCGAGCCGATCATGGTCGGCAGCATCCTGGACGAGACCGGACCGCTGAACATCTACGGCACGCCGATGGTGGACGCCACCCGCCTGGCCATCGAGCACATCAACGCCAACGGCGGCGTGCTCGGCCGCCCGCTGGAACTCGTGGAGGTGGACTCCAAGTCGGACCAGAACGAGTACATCAACGGCGCCGAGCGGCTGGCGTCGATGGACCTGGCGGTCGTGCAGGGTGGCATCACCAGCGCGTCGCGCGAAGCGATCCGCCCCGTGTTCGACGATTCCGAGACGTTGTACTTCTACAACGTGCTCTACGAGGGCGGCGTGTGCGACATCAACACGTTCGTGACCGGCACCGTGCCCACCCAGCAGGTGGAACCGTTGCTGCGCTGGGCCGTCGAGAACATCGGCCCGCGGGTCTACGTCGTGGCCGCCGACTACAACTACGGCCAGATCTCCGCCGACTGGGCAGAGACCTACGCCCCGTCCGTCGGCGCCGAGATCCTCGCCACGGACTTCTTCCCGCTCGACGTGAGCGAGTTCGGCACCACTCTCAGCGCCATCCAGGACGCCGATCCGGACGTGATCTTCAGCTTCCTGGTGGGCGGCGCCCACATCTCGTTCTACAGCCAGTTCGCCGCCAGCGGGCTGAGCGACGAGGTGACGATCGTGTCCACCACCTTCGGCGTGGGCAACGAACACATCGCCCTCGAACCCGCCGCCCAGGAGGACCTCTACGTGGCGTACTCCTACTACCAGGAGTTGGACACGCCAGAGAACGCGGCGTTCGTGGCCGCCTGGCAGGCCACCCACGGCAGCGACTACCCCTACATCACCGACCTGGCGGTGGACACCTGGGACGGCTGGCACATGTGGGCCGAGGCGACCGAGCGTGCGGGCACCACCGACCGGGAGGCGGTGATCGCCGAACTCCAGAAGGGTGCCAACTTCGTGAGCCCGCGGGGTCTCGTGGTCATGGACGGTGCCGCCCACCACGTGACGGTGCCGATCCGTATCGCCGTCACCGACGGGGCCAACGGCTTCGACGTCATCCGCACCTACGAGGCGGTGGGGCCCGAATTCGAGCAGCAGCAGTGCGACCTCGTCGCCAACCCCGCCACCAACGAGCAGTTCACACCCTGACCGGACCGACCTGCGGTACCTCGGGCCGTCCTCCGCGCTCCGCCGTCGGCGGGACAGGAGGGCGGTCCGAGCCGCTGGCACGGGCCGGCCTGCGAGATGGGTATCCGGGACGATGATCCGAAGACGTCAATGGGACGGTGCGCACCGCCCGCCCGTCGCCGCACCCGACGCGGTGACACGATGAGGTCATCACACCGATGACGGCCGACGGGGCGTTCAATGCCGGGTTCTCCCTCATCACCACCGTCTCAGTCCTGCTGCTGGTGTCGCTGGGGCTGGCCGTCGTGTTCGGCCTGCGACGCGTCATCAACCTCGCTCACGGCGAGTTCATCATGTTCGGGGCGTTCGCCACGCTGACCGCCACTCGAGCCGGCATCAACCTGTGGGTTGCCATGGCGATCGCCACGGCCCTCACTGCCGGCTTCGGCCTCGTCGTCGAGTTGGCACTCATCAGGCACCTCTACGAGCGCCCCGCCGACACGATGCTGGCGACCTGGGGCCTATCACTGATCCTCGTCCAGCTCGCGGCCAACATCTACGGCTCCGTCACCGAGGGCATCCCCACCCCTCTGGGCAGCTTCGGCGTGGGCGACTACTCCATGTCGGAGTACAACCTGGTGCTGATCGGGGTGCCCTGGACGCTGGCAGCGGCGACCTGGCTCGTGATGCGGCGCACGCGGTACGGGCTGCTGACGCGATCCGCCGCGCAGAACCCCGACATGGCCGCTGGCTTGGGCGTCAACACGCGGCGGGTCGCCACATGGACGTTCGCCTACGGGGCCGGCCTCGCGGGCACTGCGGGAGCGGTTCTGGCACCGGTGGTCGGTGTGATCCCCACGATGGGCCAGTTGTACGTGGCCCGGTCGTTCATGGCGGTCATCGTGGGCGGGCCCGCTTTCCTGGTCGGAACGGTCACGAGCAGCGGCGTACTGGGAACCGTCGAGAACCTGATGAGCCGCAGCTACACGCCGGTCATCGGCCAAGCCATGCTGCTGGTGGCCGCCATTGTTGTGCTGCGCTTCCTCCCGGAGGGGATCACCGGCTGGCGCCGGAAGGGGGCCGCGCTGTGAGTCGCAGGGCCGGCATCTCGGACCTGGTCGTCGCCGGGGTCGCCGCCGGTGCTCTGGTGCTGGCCGCCAACCTCGTCGAGGAATTCACCGCCTTCGAGTGGACCCTCTGGGCCATCGAGGTGATCCTGGCCCTTTCGCTGGTGCTCGTCTGGGGCTACTGCGGGATCTTCAGCTTCGGCCAGGCAGCCGTCTACGGCATCGGTGGTTACGCCTACGGCGTCTTCGCGCTCAACGTGGCCAGCCACACAGGCGAGACCCTCTCGGCCCTGGTCGTCGCAGCAGTCGCGGGGGCGGCCTTCGCCGCCGCCTTGGGCTACTTCATGTTCTACGGCAACCTCTCGAACATCTACGTGGCCATCGTGACGCTGGCCACGGCCCTCGTGCTGTTCGCCATCGTCAACAGCACCTCCGGCGCCGGCTACCGGATCGGCGACGCCATCCTCGGGGGCTACAACGGCATGACCCGCATCCCCCGCATCACCTACCGGCTGCCCGGCGGCGAAGCGACGCTGCTCACCCGCGTGCAGTTCTTCACGGTGTGCGTCAGCGTGGCCCTGGTGCTGGCCCTCGCGCTGCGCCATGCGGGGCGGCGGCCGTTCGGGCGGATCGCCGCGGCCGTGCGCGAGAACGAGACACGCAGCAGCCTTCTGGGCTACGACGTGCGCCGGCACAAGCTGGCGGTGTTCACGCTGGGCGGCGCCATCGCCGGCCTTGCGGGCGGCTTCTACGCGGCGTGGGGTCGCTTCATGAGCCCCACCGTGTTCTCGCTGAAGCCGGCGGCGCTGGTGGTGATCTGGACGCTGGTGGGCGGGCGGGTTTCCGTCGGCGGCGCCTTCGTGGGCGTCCTGATCGTGGAGGGGCTGTCGTCGTGGCTCGGCGGCCCCAGCGGCGACCGCGAACCGATCCTGGTCGGCGCACTGCTGATCCTCATCGTGCTGGGCCTGCGCGGCGGCGTCGTGCCCGCGCTGGGGCGCCTCTGGCGGCGCCACCGGCCCACGGCAGCGATAGGGCTCACGGGGGCGAAGGTGCCCACCGGCGTCGACGCGGCCACCGGGCTCGGGACTGACGCGGGAACCGACGCCGAACTCGGCGCCGGTCTCGATCTCGGCGCCGGTCTCGATCTCGGGGGCGGGCAGGCTGCGGAGGGCGAGACTGCCGGCAGCGGGGGTCGGAGACACGCGGCCCAAGGAGCAGATCCGGTTCGGGACAGCACCCGCGGCGCGCTGCTGGAGGTGCGCGGCGTTTCCAAGCGTTTCGGGGGCGTTACTGCTCTCGACGACGTGACTCTGGGGTTCGCGCCGCGGCAGGCCTCTTGCATCATCGGCCCCAACGGCGCCGGTAAGAGCACCCTGTTCGGCGTGCTGACCGGCTACCACACCGTGAACGCCGGGGCGATCCTGCTGAATGGGCGGGACATCACGCGCCTCGGACCGCACCGGCGTGCGCGCTTGGGGCTTGGCATCAAGATGCAGGTCCCGAGCGTGTACGCGTCCCTACCCGCTCTCGAGAACCTCTGGCTGGCGGCCCACGCGGCGAGCGGTAACCGGGCGGCTGCCCACAGCCGGGCCACTGGCATCCTGGAGGGGTTGGGGCTGTCGGAGGTGGCCGACCTGCCGGCAGGCGCCCTCGCCCACGGGCAGCTGCAATGGCTGGAAATCGGCATGGCGCTGGCCACCGACCCCTCGGTGATCCTCCTCGACGAGCCGACCGCCGGCATGACCCGGGACGAGACCGAGCGCACCGAGCAGCTCATCGCCCGCCTCGCCCGCCGCGCCACGGTCGTCGTGGTCGAGCACGACATGGAGTTCGTACGCCGCCTGGACGCGCCGATCAGCGTGTTGCACATGGGCGGGCTGTTCACGCAGGGAACCTTCGACGAGTTGAGCCGCGACGAGCGCGTGCTGAACATCTACCTGGGCCGCCGCGAGAGTCGCCCGGAAGGAACGGATCGGTGCTGACGCTCGCAGACGTCGGCGCGGGTTACGGCTCGACGCGAGTGCTCCGCGCCGTGACGCTGGAGGTAGCGGCGGGCGAATGCACCGCAGTGCTGGGACGCAACGGCGTCGGCAAGACGACGCTGCTGCGCTGCATCGCCGGGCTGATCCCCGTGCGCGGCGGTCGCATCACGCTCGACGGCACGGATGTCTCCTCGCTGGCCGCCTTCCGGCGCGCCCACCTGGGTGTCAGCCACGTCCCACAGGGTCGCGGCATCTTCGCGGGGCTCACGGTGAGGGAGAACCTCCGCGTCGGCCCGGCGGCGCAACGACCCGCCGTGGCCGCAGCGACGGCCGAGCGGCTGCTGGAGGAGTTCCCGACGCTCGCGGCCATGGCCACCAGCAAGGGCGGAAGTCTCAGCGGAGGCCAGCAGCAGCTCCTGGCCCTGGCGCGGGCGCTCGCCACCGAGCCTCGGCTGTTGCTGCTGGACGAGCCCTCCGAGGGCATCCAGCCATCGATCCTCGACGAGATCGCCGATGTGCTGGAACGCATCCGCGCCGAACGACGCATCGCCCTGGTGCTCGTGGAGCAGAACCTGGACTTCGCGGCGCGGCTGGCCGAGCGAGCGCACGTCATGGTCAAGGGCGAGCTGGTGGCGACAGTGACCACCGCGGAGCTGGCGGCCGATCGCGACCAGCAGCGCCGCTACATGGCCATCTGAGGAGCGAAGGAACCGCGATGCATCACACCGGCGTGACGGACAGAAGGAGCAGCGACGCATGACAGCATCCCACGCCACAGGCGAGACCAGTCCGCCGCTCCTCGCCGAGACGATCTACGACAACCTGGCGGCCACGGCGAACCGCCACCCCGATAGTGAGGCTCTCGTATCGTGCCACCAGGGGTTGCGCTACAGCTACGGGGAGTTCCTGGCAGCCGTCGACGAGGTGGCGCGCGGGCTCATGGCGCTGGGCGTGCAGCCGAGCGACCGGGTGGGCATCTGGAGCCCGAATAGGGCCGAGTGGGTGCTGGTCCAGTACGCCACGGCCGCCATCGGGGCGATTCTCGTGAACATCAACCCGGCCTACCGGACAGACGAATTGGAGTACGCGCTGCGCCAGTCCGGCGTGTCACTTCTGGTGTCGGCCCGCACGCACGCCAGGTCGGACTATGAAGCCCTCTATACCGAGGTCGCCGAACGGGTGCCCACCCGCCGCGTTGTGTGGCTGGACGACGCCGAGCGGGGCGGCGGCGACTGGGACGAGCTACTGGAGCGGGCGGGCACGATCAACGCCGACCGCCTGCACGCGCGAGCAGCGCTTCTCGACGCCGACGACCCGATCAACATCCAGTACACCAGCGGCACCACCGGCTTCCCGAAGGGCGCCACGCTCACCCACCGCAACATCCTGAACAACGGTTTCTTCGTCGGCGAGCGTTGCCGCTACTCCCCCGCCGACCGCGTCTGCATCCCCGTGCCGTTCTACCACTGCTTCGGCATGGTGCTGGGCAACCTGGCCTGCACAACGCACGGCGCCTGCATGGTCATCCCGGCCGCGGGCTTCGGCGCAACCGCCGTGCTGGAGGCCTGCGAGTCGGAGCGCTGCACCAGCCTCTACGGCGTGCCCACGATGTTCATCGCCTTGTTGGGGCACCCGGACTTCGCCACCTACGACCTCTCGAACCTGCGCACCGGCATCATGGCGGGCTCCCCCTGTCCCGTCGAGGTGATGAAGCGCGTCGTCACCGAGATGCACATGAGTGAGGTGACGATCTGCTACGGCATGACCGAGACCTCCCCGGTGTCGCTGCAGAGCGCCCACGACGACTCCATCGAGGCCCGCGTCTCCACAGTGGGGCGCGTCCATCCGCACGTGGAGATCCAGGTCATCGATCCGGACACACAGCAGTGCGTGCCGCGGAGCACCGCCGGCGAGTTGCTCACCCGCGGCTACTCGGTGATGAAGGGCTACTGGAACGATCCGGACCGCACGGCCGAGGCCATCGACGCCGACGGCTGGATGCACACCGGCGACCTGGCGGTCATGGACGCGGGCGGCTACGTCAACATCGTCGGGCGCATCAAGGACCTGGTCATCCGGGGCGGGGAGAACATCTACCCCCGTGAGGTGGAGGAGTACCTCTACACCCACCCGAATATCGACGACGTCTCGGTCGTGGGCGTCCCCGACGAGCGCTACGGCGAGGAATTGATGGCGTGGGTGAAGCTGCGCCACGACACCGCCATCACCGCCGAGGACATCCGCGAGTTCTGCCGCGGACGCATCGCCCACTACAAGATCCCCCGCTACATCAAGTTCGTCGAGGAGTTCCCCATGACCGTGACCGGCAAGATCCAGAAATTCCGCATGCGGGAGATCGCCATCGACGAACTCGGCCTGCACGACGCCGCCGGCATCGAACACGCCTGAGGACGGAACCGTGCAGTTGACACCCGAGCAGGATCAGTTCAGGCAAGTCGTCCGCGACTTCGCCACCGAGCGCATCGCTCCCCACGCCGAAACCTGGGACCGCGAGCACACCTTCCCCACCGACGTCGTCGGGGAGATGGGCGAGTTGGGTCTCTTCGGACTCCTCGTGGACGAGCGCTGGGGCGGCTCCGGCGCCGACCTCACGACGCTCTGCGTTGCCATCGAGGAGATCGGCCGGGCAGACCAATCCCTCGGCATCACCCTGGAGGCCGCGGCTCTGCTGGGCGCCGAGCCGATCCACCGGTTCGGCAGCGACGCCCAGAAGGACCGCTGGCTTCCCGACCTGGCGGCCGGGCGAGCACTGGCCGCTTTCGGATTGACCGAGCCGGACGGCGGGTCCGACGTGTCGGCCACCACGACACGTGCCGAGTTCCGCGACGCTCCCGGCGGCGGGCAATGGGTGCTGAACGGGGCCAAGACGTTCATCACCAACTCCGGCACACCCATGACGAGCCTCGTGACCGTCACCGCCCGGACCGCTCCCGAGGAGATCTCCACCATCATCGTCCCAGCGGGCACACCGGGGCTGATCGTCGAGCCGCCCTACCGCAAGATGGGCTGGCACGCGTCAGACACCCACGGGCTGGTGCTCGACGACTGCGCCGTGCCGGCCGATCACCTCCTCGGCGAGCGGGGCCGCGGCGTGCAGCAGTTCCTGACGACCCTCGACGCCGGGCGCATCGCCATCGCCGCCCTCGCCGTCGGGCTCATCGCCGCCTGCCTCGACGAGTGCCTCGCCTACGCCAACGAGCGCAACGCCTTCGGCCACCCCATCGGTACCTACCAGGCGGTGGCGTTCAAGTGCGCCGACATGGCGGTGGCCCTGGAAACCTCGCGGCTGGCCACCTACGAGGCCGCCCGCCTCTTCGACATCGGCGCCCCCCACCGCAAGGCGGCGGCGATCGCCAAGCTCGCCGCCACCGAGGCAGCCGTGACCGTCACCCGCGACGCCACCCAGATCTTCGGCGGCTACGGCTTCATCGACGAGACCCCGGTGAGCCGCTACTACCGCGACGCCAAGATCCTGGAGATCGGCGAAGGAACCAGCGAGATCCAACGCATCGTGATAAGCCGGGAGTGCGGCCTGCCGATCTGAGACCCACGCACGAACACGGCGACACACCCACGGGAGGGAGACGATGCCCACACGAGCGGAGTACGAGGAGCTACGGCGGACCTTCCGCCTCGAGGTGCCCGCCCGCTTCAACTACGCAGGCGACGTACTGCAGCAGCGGGCACGCACGGATCCGCACGACCTGGCTCTCGTGGCCGTCGAGCCGGACGGGCGAACAGCCCAGCGCCACGACTTCGCCACGATCGCTGCGCGGGCCAGCGCGACCGCCGCCGTGCTGGCCGACCTGGGCGTCACCGCAGGCGACCGGGTGTTCCTGATGCTGCCGCGCATCGTCCAGTGGTACGACGTGCTGCTGGGCTGCCTGCATCTGGGCGCCGTGCCGATGCCGGCCACGGTGCAGCTGAGCGCTCGCGACGTGACCTACCGGGTGAACCTCGCCGACGCCACGACGGTGGTGACCGACACGGCCGGGATGGCAGCGGTCGGCGCCGCACTGCCGGAATGCCCCGGCGTGGCCCGGCGCGTGCTCGTTGGCGGCGCGGCGGCCGGTTGGGTTGACCTCGATGCCGCGGTCGCCGCCGCACCCACCTCGCCGCCGGTCCACGACACCGCCGCAGACGACCCGATGCTCATCTACTTCACCTCGGGAACCGAGTCGTTCCCCAAGATGGTGCTGCACACCCACGCCTCCTACGGGATCGGCCACGACGTCACCGCCCGCTTCTGGCAGGATCTGCGGCCCGACGACCTGCACTGGGCCGTGTCCGACACCGGTTGGGGCAAGGCCGCCTGGAGCAAGCTCTTTGGGCAGTGGCGCGTGGGCGCGGCGGTGCTGATGTGGAACGTCGCCGGCAAGCCCGACCTGGATCGGATGCTGCGCATCATCGCCGAGCAGAGGGTCACCACGTTCTGCGTGCCGCCGACGCTGTACCGGGCGTTCGCCCAGATGGATCTGGCCGCCTACGACTTCTCGGGCCTGCGCCACTGCACGTCCGCTGGAGAGCCGCTCAACCCCGAGGTGATCAAGGTGTGGCACGATGCCACCGGCACCGTGATCCACGACGGCTACGGCCAGACCGAGACGGTCAACGTCGTGGCGAACCTGCCCGGCATCCCGGTGCGGGCCGGGTCCATGGGCCTCGCCGTGCCCGGCTTCGACGTGGCGATCATCGACAAATCAGGAGGCGTCGTGCCCGACGGCAACGAGGGCGACATCGCTGTGCGGGTCGAACCCACGCGGCCGGTCGGGCTGTTCAAGGAGTACTGGCGGGACCCCAAGCGCAGTGCCGAGGCGCACCGAGCCGGCTGGTACGTGACCGGTGACCGGGGGATCCGCGACGGCGACGGCTACTTCTGGTTCGTCGGGCGCGCCGACGACGTGATCCTCTCGTCCGCCTACCGCATCGGCCCCTTCGAGGTGGAGTCGGCGCTGCTGGAGCACGCAGCCGTGGCGGAGGCCGCGGTGGTGGGCGTCCCCGACGAGATCCGCGGCCAGATCGTCAAGGCGTTCGTGGTGCTCGCCGATGGCCACGAGGCGGGCGACGAGTTGGTCACCGAACTGCAGGACCACGTCAAGGCCACCACCGCCCCCTACAAGTACCCCCGCCGCATCGAGTTCACCACGGAATTGCCCAAGACGGTCTCCGGCAAGATCCGCCGCGTCGAACTCCGCAACCGCTGATCGTCGTCAGCCGATCGGCGGGAAGCGGCTGCGGGGGCCCGCTTCGGCCCAGTCCATGTGATTGCGGACGTACTCGTTGGCCGGGTCGCGTACCGGTGCATAGTCCCATGAGTGCCGCTCGCCAGTGTTCATGGCGGCGTGCAGCACCCGCCGGGCGCGCTGGGAACCCAGCACCTCTGCCCTGATCGCCGCGCTGTCCCAGCGCTGGGCCACCTCGGCCGCGAAGGCCGCGGCCAGGTCGGCGTGGTCGGGATCGTCGGCAAGGTTGTGGCGCTCCAGCGGGTCGGCCTCCACGTCGTACAGAAGGGCCGGGTCGGTCTCGCAAGCGATGTACTTGTGGCGCCCGCGCCGGATCATGAACATCGGGTGCGATGTCATCTCGGCCATGTATTCGGCGATGGTCTCGTCGATGGGGTCCTCCCCACCGGTGGCGCTCTCCCACAGGCTGCGCCCGGCGAGCGGTGCGGCGGGTTCGGCTCCGGCACCGGCGACGTCGAGGAGGGTCGGGAACAGATCCAGCAGCGAGCAGGCGTTGCCGACCGTGCGGTTGGCCACGTCCGGGCCCGCCACGACGAGCGGCACCCGCGCCGACCGCTCGTAGAAACACATCTTGAACCAGGTCCCGCGGTCACCGAGCATGTCGCCGTGGTCGCTGGTGGCGATGACCACGGTGCGGTCGAGTTGGCCGACCTCGGCGAGCGCATCGGTGAGCCGTCCGAGCCACGAGTCGAAGTAGCTGGTGTTGGCGTAGTACCCGTGGCGGGCGTTGCGGCACTGCGCCTCGGTGTAGCCCACCGTGTCGGCCTGGATACCGCGGCGGATGCGCGAGATATGCGCATCCGGCGAGTCCGGTGGCGCTGCCGGCAGGTCAATGGCGTCGTGGTCGTAGAGGTCCCACCACTCCGGGCGGGCCACGTAGGGATCGTGAGGGTGGATGAAGGAAGCGACCAGCAGGAACGGCCGCCCGTCTGCGTGGCGGGCCAGGTCATAGAGACGCCGCACGGCGGCGAATCCGACTTCTTCGTCGTAGTCGATCTGGTACGTGGCCAGGGCCTGTCCCGCCTCCGACAGGCTGTCCATGTTGTGGTACCACTTGCCGATCCGCTCGCCGGCGGCGTCCCAGTTGGGGGTCCAGGCGAAGTCGGCGGGATAGATGTCGGTCGTGAGGCGCTCCTCGAAACCGTGCAACTGATCGGGCCCGACGAAGTGCATCTTCCCCGAGAGGACCGTGCGGTAGCCGGCGAGGCGGAGGTGGTGCACGAAAGTCGGAACCGACGCCGGGAACTCAGAGGCGCTGTCCCAGGCGCCGATCTCCGACGGGGGCCGACCGGCAAGCATCGAGAACCGCGATGACGCGCACAGGGGCGAGTTGCAGTAGGCCGCATCGAACCGCGTCCCCCGCTCGGCGAGGGCGTCCAGCGACGGCGTGCGCACGACGGGGTGGCCGTAGGTGCCCGTGAAGTGCGGCGCCAACTGATCGGCCATCACCAGGAGGACGTTGGGCTGCCCCATCGGCGCTAAGAGTACACGGCGCCTATTCGCTCGAAGCGGCGGGGCGACGCCCGGGCGAAGTACCTGCAAACGCGGGTAACACCTCCACGGCGGGGCGTCGTAGTTTAAGGACAGCGATTTCTCCCCGGGAGGTGGACGATGGCGGTACCGATTCCGAGCATCGACGAACTGGGAGCCATCGCCGCGAGCTTCGGGCTCTCGCCCAGCGACGACGACCTGGCCGCCTACCGGGAACTCGTGGCGGGCTCGCTGGGGGCCTACGACGCCGTGGAGGATCTCTACGAACAGCAGGCCTCGGCGGTACCCGAGCGCCACTCGTGGCGACCCGAGCCGGCCGACAATCCCCTCGGAGCCTGGTACCGCCGCTGCGCCGTGCGCGAGCGTGACGACGGCCCCCTGGCGGGCCGGCGCATCGCCATCAAGGACAACACCGACGTGGCGGGCGTGGCGATGATGAACGGCTCGACCACCCTCGAGGGGTTCGTGCCCCGCAGCGACGCCACCGTGGTGCGGCGCATCCTCGAGGCGGGCGGCGAGATCGCCGGCAAGAGCGTCTGCGAGGATCTTTGCTTCTCGGGCGGCAGCCACACCCCCGCCACCGGCCCGGTGCGCAACCCTTGGGACCCCACCCGTTCCTCCGGAGGCTCCTCGTGCGGCAGCGCCGTGCTGGTCGCCACCGGCGAAGTGGACATGGCCATCGCCGGCGACCAGGGAGGCTCGGTACGGATGCCGGCCGGCTGGTGTGGCGTCGTCGGCATCAAGGCGACGTTCGGGTTGGTGCCCTACACCGGCGCCTTCCCCATCGAGTACACGATCGACAACCTCGGACCGATCGCCCGAACAGTCGACGACGTGGCGCTGCTGCTGACCGCCATCGCGGGTCCCGACGGGCTGGACCACCGCCAAGCCTCGGCGCCGTCGGGCGTGGACTACACCGCTGGCCTCCACCGGGACCCGGCGAGTCTGCGCATCGGTGTGGTGGCCGAGGGCTTCGGCCACCCGAACAGCGAGCCGGAGGTGGACGAGACGGTGCGCGCCGCTCTGGCGCGCCTGGAGGCTGCCGGTGCCGATGTGCGGGAGGTCTCGGTCCCTGAACACGCCCAGGCGCCGGCGATCTGGAGCGTGATCGCCACCGAGGGGGCCGCCTGGCAGATGCTGCGCGGCAACGGCTACGGCCTGAACCACCGCGGCCGCTACAACCCGGAGATCATGCAGGCTTTCGCCGAGGGCTGGCGTCGCCATGGCGACGAGGTCTCCCACAGCGTCAAATTCGTGGCCCTCTGCGGCCAGTACACGTTGAACCTGCTGGGAGGATCCTGCTACGCCAAGGCCCAGAACCTGCGCCCGCTGTTCAAGGCGGCCTACGACCGGGCACTCGGGAGCTGCGACGTGCTCTGCTACCCGACGCTGCCCATGCGGGCCACCGTCCTGCCCGAGGTGGACTGCTCGGTCGCCGACTACGTGGCGCGAGCGCTGGAGATGGTGCCCAACACCCTGCCGTGCTCGGTCACGGGGCACCCGACCATCAACGTGCCGGCGGGGCTCAGCGACGGGCTACCGGTGGGCATGAGCTTCGTGGCCCGCCACTGGGACGAGACGACCGCCCTGGCGGCGGCAAAGACCTACGAATCACTCGTCGGTGGGTTCCCGAGCCCCCCGACACGCTGAACGGGCTGACACGGGGCGCACGCCATGACGATCCTTACCGACTCCCGCGACCGGCACCGCATCGCCGAGAGTGCACGGCGGCTCGGCGGTTTCCTCGATACCGAGGCGTTCGCCCAGCAGGCGGCCCGCGAGATCGACCGGCTGCTCGGCGTGCCGTTGGCGTCGGTGGCCGTCCACACCGATCCGGGCCTGATGGTGATGCTGGGCAGCAGCGGCGAGCGGACGCCGCGCTTCCGTGGCGTGCGCGTCTCCACCGGGCAGGGTCTCGGCGGCCGCGCGCTGTTGGAGCGGCGCCCCGTCGCCGTCGAGGACTACCTCAACGATCCGCGTATCTCCCAGGAATTCGCCGACGTCGTGCAGGGCGAGGGAATCGGCGGAATGATCGCCGTCCCCGTCGTGCACGACGCCGAAGTTCTCGGCGTGCTCTACAGCGCGACACGCACGGTGGGATCCCTCGGTGACCGTGCCATGACCCTCCTGCAGGCCACTGCAGCCGGCATCGCGCCGATGATGTCGCTCACGATGCGGGTCACCCAGGCCGTCTCCGAGCAGGTCCACGCCGAGCGTCTCCGCATCGCCTCCAACCTGCACGACGACGTGGGCCAGTTGCTGTTCAGCATCGGCGTGGCAGCGGCCCAGATGGCCCGGTCCGCATCCGAGGGCCCGATGGCCGAGAACGCGCAGCACATCGAGGAGCAGGCCCGCTTGGCGACGCGCCGCATGCGCGAGGCGTTCGAAGTCCTGGCGCCGTCGGACAACCGCGAGACGGTGCCTGTGGCACTGCGCCGCGAGTTGACGGACCTGGAGTTCCGGGCGGGGCTCGTCACGCACCTCGTCGTGCGCGGCACGGCGCGGGCGCTGGCGCCACGAATCGAGACCGCGCTCGTGGCCGGCGTCCGCCAGGCCCTCTTTAACATCGAGCAGCACGCCGAGGCCAACATGGTCGTCGTGACGCTGCACTTCGAGGAGGGACGGGTGACTCTCGTGGTGCAGGACGACGGCCAGGGACTCCCCGAGGGATTCGAGCTACAGGCGATCCCACGCGGCGAGCACAACTGGGGCCTCACGTCGCTGCTGCGGAGGGTGGAACACCTCGGCGGCGTCCTCGAACTCACGACCAACGAGGACGGCGGCACCACCTTGCGGATGACGGTGCCGTGCGAGCCCACCGGCACCTGAGCACTGACCGGCCGGTGCGCCACCTCCCGCCCGGGCGCGGATGTTTGTGGGTGCCGTCATGACTGAGAGCGAGCCCGGCAACGGGGCCACTCCCCCGGCCCGCGTCCTGGTGGTCGACGACCACCCGGTCGTCATCGACGGCGTGCGCCGGATCCTCGCGGACACCGTCGACCTGCAACTCGTGGGCGAGGCCGCCGACCCCGCGAGCGCCGAGACCCAGGCGCGCCGGCTGCAGCCCGACATCGTGATCCTGGACCTGAAACTCGGCGAACATCTCGCGCCGCCGCTGTGTCGCACGCTGCTGGTCGTCTCCCCCACATCGGCCGTCGTGATCCACACCGCCTTCGACGACCCCGAGCCGCTGCGAGCCTGCCTGAACGCCGGCGCCACCGGGATCGTCCTGAAGGGCACGCGTGACCTCGTCGAGGCCCTCCGCACGGTCCTGGCGGGGAACGTCTTCGTGGACCCGTCCCTCACGGACCTTCCCGCGGCGCGGGCGCAGAATCTCGCGGCGCGCAACGGCGTGGGCGCATCGCTCACGCTGCGCGAGTACGAGGTGCTGTGCATCATGGCCCTCGGGCGGACCAGCAAGCAGATCGCCGAGGAGTTGCACCTCGCCGAGAACACGGTGCGCAGCTACGTACAGTCGCTCCTGCAGAAACTGCAGGCCCGTAACCGCATTGAGGCCCTCGCCAAGGCACGACACCTCCGCCTCCTGTAGCCAGCGGGCGCCGACCGCCCGTCCACTAGAGTCCGCTCCGACCGTCCGGTCTGGCCATCTCCGGAGGATGCGTGCCACGAATCCCGATTCCCGACGGCCCCGAGGACGTACACAAGCGAATCTGGCAGTTGGGCCCGCACCTGTCCAAGCCGGCGCGGTCGTTCATCTCCACCGTGTACGCCGATAGCCAGATGCCGGTGCGCCTGCGGGAATTGATGCGCATCAGGATCGCCCAGATCAACCACTGCACGGTTTGACTGGACACCAGGGTTGCGTCGTTGGCGCAACATGAGCTCACCGAAGCGGACTACCTGAACGTCGCCAACTGGGCCGACTACGGGGGCTACAGCGACGCCGAACGGGCCGCCATCGAATACACCGAGAAGTTCGCCACCGACCACCTGGCGATCGACCAGGCGCTCATCGATCGCCTCGTGGAGATCTACGGCGAGGACCTGCTGATGGACATGACCATCTCCATCGGCTGCTGGATCGCCTTCGGGCGCCTCAACGAGGTGTTCGGCGCCGAGGTCTCCTGCCCGGTCCGCTTGTAGGCGGCGTCCGGCTGCAGGATCACATCCAGCGACACAGGCGAGCGCAACACGACACCCGTGTCGGGGGAACGTCGTCGGCGAATGTCATGGTGAACCGAACTCGTCCCGCTTAGGCGGCCGACATGCCGCCGTCGATCGTTATGGCGGTCCCCGACACCCACGACGACTCGTCGGAGGCCAGGTAGAGGGCCAGATTGGCGATGTCGCCGGTCGTGCCCAGGCGACCGAGCGGGTTGCGGACCGCCGAGGCCTCGATCATCTCGTCGATTCCGGCGCCGGGTGCGACGTTGGCAACGGCTGCGAACCCGCCACCCTTCTCATAGGTGGCGCGCACCAGGGGTGTCGGCACGGTTCCCGGACAGATGGCGTTCACGCGAATGGCGTCGGGGCCGTAGTCGACGGCCATCTGGCGAGCGAGGCCGATCACGCCCGCCTTAGCAGCGGCATACGGGGCGATTCCGGGCACGCCGATCACGCCGCCGACGCTGGCCTGCAGCACGAGCGACCCGCCGCCCGCCTCGATGAGGCGCGGTATGGCGAATTTCAGCGACAGCCAAACCCCGGTGAGGTTGACGGCAATCACGCGGTTCCAGTCCTCGATGTCCAGATCGCCGGCCCGGCCCGACCCGGCGATGCCGGCGTTGGCATAGACGGTGTCGAGGCCGCCGAAGGCCGCCACCGCCCGCTCGACCATGGCCGCGCAGTCATCGGGTTCGGTGACGTCGACCCGCATCCCAACGGCGCGATCGCCGATGCCGGCCGCCGTCGCCTGCGCCGAATCCCCGTCGATATCCGCACACAGAACGTGCGCCCCTTCCGCCGCGAACAGCCTGGCGGCAGCCTTCCCGATACCAGAGCCGGCACCGGTCACGATGGTTCTTTTACCTAACAACCGTTCGGTCATAATCCGACAAGATAGCCCATCGGGCGGCGGTGATGGCACGCCTCTCACCCACGAACTACGTTCCTACTCAGCGTCCCCAAGGAGAGTCCATGAAGTCGCCACCGTTCGACTACCACCGAGCCGGCTCGGCAGCTGAGGCTGCCGCGCTGCTGTCCGAGTTGGGTTTCGATGCCCGGATCCTGGCCGGGGGTCAGAGCCTCGTCCCGTTGATGAACCTGCGGCTGGCCTCGCCCAGCCATCTCATCGACATCACGAGAGCGCCGGACCTGGCCAGCTGCGGCGCCAACGGCGGTGGCCTGCACGTCGGTGCTGGCGCCAGGCAGCGGACCGTGGAGTTGCATGCCGACACGCTGGCGGTCGCCCCGGTGCTCGCGGATGCGATCTCGAACGCCGGGCAGGTGCCGGTGCGCCATCAGGGCACGGTGGTGGGCAGTATCGCGCATGCCGATCCGAGCGCCGAGATGCCCGCGGCGTTCAAGGCGCAGGGCGGTTCGGTCACCGTGCAGGGCGCCGGCGGCAGCCGGGAGGTCGCCTCGGAGGATTTCTTCCAGGGTTACTTCACAACCGCCCTGGAGGAGGGCGAGTTGGTCACGGCGGTCACGGTGGACGCCTGGCCCGCCGGCACCGGGCACGGGTTTTGTGAGTTCAGCGTCACGGCGGAGAGTTGGCCGATAGCTCTGGCGGCCGTGCTGGTGCACACCGACGGGGGCTTGATCGACCGGGCCTCGGTGGTTCTGGGCGGGGTCGCCGACGTGCCGCTGCGCCGCCCAGAGGCCGAAGCGATCCTGGTAGGGGCCGAACCGGGCGCTGAGGTGTTCGCGGCTGCGGCGGAGGCGGCGGCTTCGGGTATCGAGCCGCTGTCGGATTCCTTCGGTTCGGGCGCCTACCGCAAGAAACTGGCACGGGTTCTGACCCGGCGGGCACTGGTCGCAGCCGCCGAACGCACGGGAGGCCTCTCATGAGCAACCACGACATCACCCTCACCGTCAACGGTGCACCCGCATCGGGAACCGTCGAGTCGCGCCGCTCGCTGGCCGATTTCCTGCGCCGCGACCTCGGCTTGGTGGGCACGCACTTGGGCTGCGAGCAGGGGGCGTGCGGCGCCTGCACCGTGCTGCTGGACGGCCGCAGCGTGCGCTCGTGCATCATGTACGCGGTGCAGGCCGACGGCGCCGAGGTGCAGACCGTCGAGAGCCTGGCGCCGGGAGTGGACATGCACCCCATCCAGGAGGCGTTCCGGCGCCACCAGGGCCTGCAGTGCGGGTTCTGCACCCCCGGCATGCTGCTGCGCAGCCTCGAATTGATCAACGACAACCCGAACCTCACCGCCACCGAGGCCCGAGAGGGCATTTCCAGCAACATGTGCCGCTGCACCGGTTACCAGTACATCGTCGACGCCGTGCTCGACGCCGCCGCCGAGATGCGCGGCGCAGCGGCCGCCACCGCAGAGGAGGGCTGACATGACCATCCCGAAAGTACGCCAGCACCCCGAGCACCTGGAGTGGGTCGGCAAGTCCATCCCCCGCGTCGAGGACCCGAAATTCCTGCGCGGCCGGGGCAACTACATCGACGACTATGAGGTGCCGAACATGCTGGAGGTGGCCGTGGCGCGCAGCACCATGGCTCACGCCCGCATCGTCAGCATCGACACCTCCGCCGCCGAGGCCGTACCCGGCGTGGTGGCGATCGTCACCAGCGAGAACGTCACCGACCACGTCAACCCCAACCCGGATTTCGGCCCCTCCCCCGACAAGCACACCTGGCACTGCCTGGCCGTCGACAAGGTGCGCTACATGGGCGAGGGCGTGGCCGCCGTGGCCGCCACCTCGCGCGCCATCGCCGAGGACGCCGCCGAGTTGATCGAGGTGACCTACGAGCCGCTGGAGCCGGTCATCGACATGCTTGCAGCCCTCGAGGAGGACTCTCCGCTGGTCCACGAGGCTCTTGGATCCAACGTCCCCTTCCACCGGAAGTTCACCTTCGGCGACGTGGACGGCGACTTCGCCGCCGCGGACGTGGTCGTGCGCGACGTTCTGCACTGGGGCCGCTCCGGCGGCCAGCCGCTGGAGACCGTCGGGGCGGTTGCCGACTACGACGCCGCCACCGGCATGATGACCATCCACGTGAACTCGCTGTCGTTCACGCACTTCCTCTTCCTGCTCGCGGACACGCTGCGAGTGCCCAGCAACAAGCTCGACCTGCACCCCCACCCGGCGGGGGGCAGCTTCGGAGCCAAGTTCTGGGAAGTCAAGACCGCCACCATCGCCGCCATGATGGCCAGGGTCACAGGGCGTCCGGTGAAGTTCATGCAGGACCGCCTCGACAACATCGCCAACGGCGACCACCACGGCTCGGACCGTTACTACGAGGCGGAACTGGCAGCCAAGGCCGACGGCACTCTCCTCAGCGCCCGCTTCAAGGTGGTCGACAGCTATGGCGCCTACATCCAGTTCGGCGTGGGCCAACACGGCAACTCGCTCGCGCAGGCCGTCGGCCCGTACCGGATGAGCAGCATCGGCTATGACCTCACCGCGGTGCTCACGAACAAGTGCCAGCAGGGCGCCTACCGGGGCTTCGGCTCCGAGGTGGGCAACTGGGTGCTGGAACGCATGGTGGACCTCATGGCCACCGAGTTGGACATGGATCCCGTCGACATCCGCCGCATGAACTTCATCCAGCCCGATCAGTTCCCCTACTTCATCCCCACCGGCAACTGCTACGACAGCGGCGACTACGAATCCGTGCTGAACAAGACGCTCGAACTCGCGGACTACGCGGGCTGGCGCAAGCGCCAGGCCGAGATGCGCGCCGAGGGCCGCCACATCGGCATCGGCGTGTGCACGTGCCAGGAGCGCAGCGTGTTCAGCGCCACCGAGTTCTGGTTCTGGTTCGACGAGCCGGTCGCGGCGCCCGTCACCAGCGCACCCGAGAGCGTGACGCTGAACGTGGACGCCATGGGGGCCGTCACGGCCACGCTGTACTCCAACGCATCCTGGGGCAACAGCCCCGAGACCATGGTGGCGCAATTCGTGGGCGAGGAGCTGGGAGTCGACCCCGCCGACGTCTCGGTGGTCTACGGCAGCTCCAACCGCGGGCTCCCCGCCACCGGACCGGGCGGCAGCCGCTTCACCATCATGGTCAGCGGGGCCGTGGAGGTGGCCGCCCAGCGCATCCGGACCAAGGCCGCCAAGATCGCCGCCCACCTGCTGGAGGCCAACGAGGACGACCTGGTCTGGGAGTCGGGCGGCTTCGCCGTGCAGGGCACCCCCGACCAGCGCAAGGAACTCGCCGAGATCGCCCTGGCGGCGCACATGTTCAAGCACTCCCTGCCCGAGGAGATCGAAACCGGCCTCGAGGCCAGCCACGTCCAGGACCACCCGTACACGACCATGCCCAACGCCGAGCGGACCGACCTCGGCGTCTTCTACCCGTTCGTGGGCCACGCCAGCCACATCGTCGTCGTAGAGGTCGACCCCGAAACCGGCCGCGTGGAGTTCCTCGACTACACCGCGGTGCACGACTGCGGCACCGTCGTGAACCCCCGCTCGGTGGGCGGACAGGTGATCGGCGGCACAGTGCAGGGCCTCGGGAGCACACTCTTCGAGGAGTTCCTCTACGACGAGGACGGCGTACTGCGGACGCCGTCGTTCGCCGAGTACCTCATCCCGAGCGCCATGGACTCCCCCACCCTGCGCGTCGGGCACAACGAGACGCCCTCCCCCTACACGCCCTACGGCATCAAGGGTGGCGGCGAGGCGGGCCGCATGATGGCCCCCTCCGCCATCTGCGCCGCCATCGACGACGCCCTCGGCATACGGATCCGCCGCCTCCCCGCCACCCCTGAGCGCATCGTGGAGATGGTCGAAGCGGCCGGTGCATGAGCGGCAGCGGCGGCAGGTGACCCGGTAGGCGAATTGGACGTCACCGGCTCCGACCTCGGTTCGGCAACAACGGGCTCGTGACCGCATTGGACGCCCACGCGGGCGCCGCCGCCACCGCGGCGCGCTACGTGGGCCAGTCGGTTGCTCGCCTCGAGGACCCGCGGTTACTCACCGGCCGCGGTCGCTACGTCGCCAACCTCACGCCCGCGGGCGGACCCCCGGACCACCTGCTCGCCGACGGCGACGTGCGATTCGTCGGCGACCCGGTCGCAGTCATCGTGGCGGTGAGCCGCGCCGTCGCCGCCGACGCCGCCGAACTCATCGAGATCGACTACGACGACGAGAAGCCGGTCCTGGACTTCGAGACGGCCGCTGCCGGCGACCCGGTGCATCCCGAGTTGGGTTCGAACCTCTCCAGCAGCGCCGATTCCTGGCCTCCCGAGGTTGACGATGCACTCGCCGGCGCGGACGTCACCGCGCGAGCCAAGTTCCGTCAGAACCGCCAGACCAACGCCCCGATGGAAACCCGCGGCCTCCTCGCCCACTGGCGTCCGTTCGATGAGACGCTCGACGTGTGGATCTCGACCCAGAGCCCCCACGAGACCGCGCTGGCTGCCGCTCGCACACTCGGCCTCGGCGTCGCGCAGGTGCGCGTGCACATGGGCGACGTGGGGGGCGGTTTCGGCCAGAAGGTCTTTCTCGGCCGCGAGGAGATCGCCGTCATGGTGTGCTCGCGGCGCCTCGATCGCCCGGTGTGCTGGATCGAGGGGCGCAGCGAGAACCTGACGTCGTCGAACCACGCCCGCAGGGACCGTGCCGACGTTTGCCTCGGCGCCTCGGCGGACGGGCGTTTCGTTGCGGCCACCATGGATCAACTCGAGGACAACGGCGCGTACTCCAACGGCGGCAACCCCGGCAACGGGACGATGGCCTGCGTGCACTTCCCCGGCCCCTACCGGATCGGGACCGTCGGGTGGCGCACGGCCACCGTGTACACCAACACCTGCGGGCGTGGCGCCTACCGGGGTCCCTGGCAGATGGAGAGCGTGGCTCGCCCGCAGAGTGCCTCGAGCAGGTGGCGGAGATGATCGACTACGACGGCTTTCGGGCGACGCAGCGGGAGGCGCGGGCGGCCGCCGGCCTCACAATGTCGGCGAACGGCGAAGCGCCTACGGGCATGCTGCCGGGCATCGGCCTGGCCGTCTACGTGGAACCTTCCGCCATCGGGCGCGGCCCGGGCGGCCTCTGCGGGGGTGCGCGCCAAGCTGCTGCGCGTCGCCGCTGAGCTGATGGAGGCCTCCCCCGACGACCTCGACGTCGCCGATGGCACCGTGACCGTACGCGGCACGCCGGCACGGCGGATGAGCACCGCGGACGTGGCCCGGGCGGCCTACATGCAGCCCGACACCCTGCCCGACGAAATCGCCGGCGGTGTGGTCCAGGGCATCGGCGGGGCACTACTGGAAGAGGCCGCCTACGACGCCGACGGCAACCCTCTCGCCACCACCTTCGCCGACCACCTGGTATCCAGCGCCGCGGAGGTGCCGACCATCGAATACGGGCACGTGGTCACGCCGTCGGACACCCCGGGGGGACACAAGGGCACCGGCGAGGGCGGCGCCATCGGGTCGGTGCCGTGCGTGTTCAATGCCGTGGCCGACGCGCTGGCTCCGCTCGGCGTGCGGCTGACCGACGGTCCCCTGTCCCCCGACCGCGTCCGCGCGGCCATCGCTGCCGCCGTCCGATAACGGGGAGCGGCAACGTGGGCACGGACGAACCGGGCACGACCGCGCCGGCGACGCAGGCCGTCGCGGCCGGCCACGATCCCGGGGGCGACCCGCCGGGCGATGTCGGCGCCGGTGACACCTGGGTTGCGGTCGCCACGGCCGAGTCTGTGACACCGGGCGAGGTCGTCGAGGCGACCCTTGACGACGCCGAGGTGGTGGTGTGGCGTACCCAGAGTGGTCTCCCCTGCGTGATGGAGGCCCGCTGCCCGCACCAGTGGTCGCACCTCGGCGACGCCGGTGCCGTCGCCGGCGAGGAGATCGTCTGTCTGGCGCACTTCTGGACGTTCGGTACCGACGGCCGCGGTTGGAAGGAGAACCTCGACGGCCGCCGCGATCGCAAGGGGGACATCGAGGTGTACCCGTGCCGGGAGACCGGGGGCACGATCTGGGCCCGGCTGGACCCGGTTGGGCGGACCCCGTGAGCACAGTCGAGATCGTCCTCGCCATCGCCGCCGTGGCGGGTGGCGCCATCGTGCAGGGTGCCGTCGGCGTCGGGCTGTCGCTGGTTGCCGCCCCGGCACTGGTCGCCATCGATCCCACGTTCATCCCCGGGCCACTGCTCATCGTCGGTCAGATCGTCGGGATACGGCACATCATCGTGGAAGGGAAACACATCGACTGGCAGGCGGTCAGGAACGCGCTCTGGGGGCTGCCCTTCGGCCTTGTGGCCGGATTGGCGGTCCTGGAACTCGTGCCCGAGCGGGTGCTGACGATCCTGATCGGGGCTCTGGTCGCCGGTTCGGCTGTGACTCTGCTGGCAGGGTTCCGCTTGCGACAGACCCGCCGTACCGAGATCGGTGGAGGCCTGACCTGTAGTTTCGGAGCCATGGCCGCGTCACTGCCCGGTGCGCCGCTGGCTATCTGCTTCAGCGAGATGCGCCCACCGACGCTGCGGTCCACCTCCTCGGTGTACATCGGCATCGTGGGCGTGGTGGGCATCGGGTTGCTGGTGGGGCGAGGCAGCTTCGGCCTCCACGAACTCACGCTGGTGGGTTACCTGGTCCCTGGGATGTTCATCGGGCTCGCCATCTCGCGGCTGGTGCGCCCGATGCTGGACCGGTCGTGGTTCCGGCCCGCCGTGCTCTCCGTCTCCCTCGCCGGTGGTCTGGCCCTCGTCATCGGCCAGTTCGTCTGATCGTCGGTCCGCGGGATCGAGGCTCGTGCCTGACGAGCCTGGCGGTCAGTGGCGCGCCCGGGGCAGCGCTGGCGCGGCGGTTCAGGCGTCGAATGCGGCGAGCGAGTCGGCGTGGCGGCGGTGCAGCCACGGCTTGATGGCGTCGGTCGAGGTCACGACGTTGCGCATGCTGCCGATCCCGTCGATGGCGATCTCGATGACATCACCGACCTCGGCCGGGCAGTCGAGTGGTGGGACCAGGCACGTACCGGTGGAGAGAACCACGCCGTCGGGGAAAGCCGTGGCGCAGAACAGGCAGTCCACCAACTCCTCGAACGTGCGGGCCAGCTCAGAGGTTGAGGTCGTGCCGCGAAACAGGACATCGCTTCCGCGGCTCAGCCTCAGTCTGATCGTCAGGGCGTAGGCGTCGGGAACCTCCCAGGCCAGACGCATCGTGGGGGCCAGCACGCAGGAGGCCGCAAAGATCTTCGCCTGGGGGATGTAGAGCGGGTTCTCGCCCTCGAGGGCGCGGGCGCACATGTCGTTGCACACGCCGTAGGCGACGATCTCACCGTCGACGTTGAGCATGAGAGCCAGTTCGGGCTCCGGCGTGTCGTTGTCCGAGTCGGGTCGCCGCCCCACCGGTTCGCCGTCGGTGACGACCTCGTGGGCGACGCACTTCAGGAACAGCTCGGGGCGCTCGGCGTTGTACACCCGGATGTACACGTCCTCATCACCGCTCTCCTCGATCCGCGCCTCCTGCGAGACGCGGTAGGTAACACCCGCCCCCCAGACAGGCGTGTCCCCATCGATCGGGCTCAGCAACCGCGGCACGCCATCGACCGGCGGGTTGCCCGACGCCCCCTCCACGTGCTCGCGGATCTCGACTAGCGGACGGTGCAATAGCGCAGCGAGGGTCTCCACGCTCTCAACAGGATGAACCCCGTCCTCATCCAGAACCCCGGGCCGAGCCCGCCCCGCAGCCGAGTCAACAAACCGAACGATCGACGTCATGGCACAACCCTGTCCACGTCAGTCCATCACGACGACGGAGCGCAGCACCTCGCCGCGTTCCATCTTGTGAAATGCCTCTTCCACCTCGTCGAGGGCGATGGTCTCGCTGACGAAGCCGTCGAGGTTCAGGCGCCCCTGCAGGTAGAGGTCGATCAGCATGGGGAAGTCCCGGTTGGGCAGGCAGTCCCCGTACCAGGACGACTTCAATGCCCCGCCCCGGCCGAACACCTCGATAAAGGGCAACTCGATGGTGGCGGTCGGGCTGGGCACGCCCACCAGCACGACGGTGCCGGCAAGGTCGCGGGCTTCGAACGCCTGCCTGTAGGTCTCGGGCAGGCCGATGGCCTCGACAGCGACGTCCACGCCGTTACCCCCGGTGATCCCCTTGATGGCCTCCACAGGGTCGGTCTCGCGGCTGTTGACAGTGTGGGTGGCGCCGAACTGCCGGGCCCACTCCAGTTTGCGGTCGTCGATGTCCACCCCGATGATCACCGAGGCGCCGGCCAGGCGGGCACCCTCGATGGCCCCATTGCCGACACCGCCGCAGCCGAATACCGCCACCGAGTCACCCCGACCCACGCCGCCGGTGTTCATGGCCGCGCCCAGGCCGGCCATGACCCCGCACCCGAGCAGCCCGGCCGCCTCGGGACTGGCGTCGGCGGACACCTTCGTAGCCTGCCCCGCGGCCACCAGCGTCTTCTCCACGAACGCTCCGATGCCCAGCGCCGGCGACAGCACCGTGCCGTCCGCCAGGGTCATCTTCTGGGCGGCATTGTGGGTTGCGAAGCAGTACTGCGACCGGCCGCGGCGGCAGGATCTGCACTGGCCACACACGGCGCGCCAGTTGAGGATCACGAAGTCGCCGGGCGCCACCTCATCAACGTCGGGCCCGACGGCCTCCACGATCCCGGCGGCCTCGTGGCCCAGCAGGAACGGGAACTCGTCGTTGATGGCACCCTCCCGGTAGTGCAGGTCGGTGTGGCACACCCCGCACGCCTGAATGGCCACCAAGGCCTCGCCGGGCCCCGGGTCGGGAACGAGGATCGTCTCCATCTCCACCGGCGCGCCCTTCGAACGGGCGATCACGCCTCGCACGCTGTGGACCATTTGCGGGCCTCCCTCTGCGACAACTATCGGACAGCGGCAGGTTAGCCCTGCGAGCAATGCCCGGGCGGACGAAGAAGCGCTCGACTACACGTCCAGGAAGCGGCCCACCGCCAACAGCGAGCCCAGCACGCCCACCGCGGCCCCGATACCGGTGACGAGCAGGGAGGTGTTCCACACGACGGCGCTGTCCACCACCAGCGACCGCAGCAGTTCCAGGTAGTCGTCCTGCACGAATCCGGCCATGAGGTTGTTCATCAGGAAGAGCATCGGGATCGCCAGCGCCCCGCCGATGACGCCCTGGATCGTGCCCTCCAGCATGAACGGCAATCGCACGTACCAGTTGGAGGCACCCACCAGCTTCATCACCTCGATGTCCTGGCGGCGGGCGAAGATGGCGGTGCGGATGGTGTTGGCGATCAGCAACAGCGCGGCCAGCAGCACCACGATGGCGATGATGAGCACGAACACGCTGACCTTCTGGCTGTTCTGCTGGAGCGTGCGGATGACCTCCACCGGCAGCGTCACCTGGCGGACACCGGGTCGGGCGTCGAACTGCGTCGCCAGAGCCTCGATCACGTCGGCGTCGTTGACGGCGGGTTTCACCCGGTAGGAGGGCGGGAGGATCTCCGGGGTGACGTTCTCGATGAGTTCGGGCCGATCCGCGAACTCGGTGATGAACTCGTTGTAGGCGCCCTGCTGGTCGACGAAGTCGTAACCGCTGATCTCGGGGTTCTCGTCGAGGGCGCCCCGGATGGCAGCGTGTTGGGTCTCGGTGGCCTCGGCGTTCATGAAGACGATGAACTCGATGCCGCCGCGCCACCGCCCCGTCGCCTGCTCAACGCCCTCACGGATCAGCAGCGACGAGCCGAACAGCGTCAGCGACACCCAGACCGCGACGATCGTGGCGGCGAAGAGGGTGACGTTCCAGCGCAGGTTGCCCCGCGTCTCGCGGAGGACGTAGCCGAGGGAGAGTGCCAAGGTGCGTTCCTTAGGAGTAGCGGCCCAGGGCCTCGTCGCCGGTCAGCCGACCTCTGTCCAAGCGCAGCACCCGCCGGCGGGCCGCGTTGACGATGTGCTGGTCGTGGGTGGCCATGACCACGATCGTGCCGCGCTTGTTGATCTCGGCGAGCAGCCGCATGATCCCGTTGGAGGTGTCGCTGTCGAGGTTCCCCGTGGGCTCGTCGGCCAGCAGTATCTGCGGACGGTTGACGAAGGCCCGGGCGATGGAGACGCGCTGCTGCTCGCCGCCGGAGAGTTCGTGCGGGTAGCTGTTGGTCTTCTTCGAGAGCCCCACCAGTTCCAGCAGCGACGGAACCTGGGTGCGGATGGCCTGCCGGGTGCGCCCGGTCACCTCGAGAGCGAAGGCCACGTTCTCATAGACGGTCTTGTTGGGCAGCAGCTTGAAGTCCTGGAAGATGCAGCCCACCATCCGGCGCAGCTTCGGGACGCTGGCGCGGGGCAGCGACCCGACCTCCTTGCCGGCGATCCACACCGAGCCCTGGTCAGGCTGCTCCTGGCGGTTCAGCAGCTTGAGGAACGTGGACTTGCCCGACCCCGACGGCCCCACGAGGAACACGAAGTCACCCTTGGCGATCTTGCAGGAAATGCTGTACAGCGCGAGCACCTCGCCCTTGTAGATCTTCGTGACCTGGTCCAATTCGATCATGTGACGCCGGCCGTCCGCACTCCGCCCAACCTTCTCCGACTCCAGATGTGCCGGGTCCGTGCCGGCCCGATCACGCTACCACCGGCCTTGGGGAGGGCCGCGGAACCCGAACGCCCGGACACAGGGTTCCGGGCTGGGCTAGTATGCCGCCGTGCCATCCGGAGACGAGCCGGAGCCGGCCGCCGACAAGACCCTGGCATCCCGGAACGGCGATGAGATCATCGTCCTCGACGGGGTGTACAAGATCTTCGGCCCCCAGCCACGCGGCCGCGCCTTCGACCTGCTGCGCTCGGGGATGTCCAAGGACGAGGTGCAGGCCGAGACAGGTCACGTGGTCGGCCTTGACGATGTCTCCTTCACCGTCCGCAAGGGCGAGGTCTTCGTCGTGATGGGCCTCTCGGGCTCGGGCAAGTCCACCGCCATGCGCACCGTCAACAAGCTCATCGACATCACCGCAGGCTCGCTGACCGTCAACGGCACCGACGTCCAGACGCTGCAGGGGTCGGAGTTGCAGGCGTTCCGCCGCACGCACATGGGCATGGTGTTCCAGCACTTCGCGCTCTTCCCGCACCGCAACGTCATCGACAACGTGGGCTACGGGTTGAAGGTGCAGGGCGTCGACCGCAACGAGCGCATCGAGGCCTCGATGCGGGCGCTGTCGCTGGTCGGGCTCGGTGCGTACGCCTACAACATGCCGGCGCAGCTCTCCGGCGGGATGCAACAGCGGGTGGGCCTGGCACGGGCGCTGGCGGCGGACCCTGAGATCCTGCTGATGGACGAGGCCTTCAGCGCCCTCGACCCTCTCATCCGCCGCCAGATGCAGGACGAGATGATGGAGATCCAGAGCCAACTCCGCAAGACCATCCTGTTCATCACCCACGACCTCAACGAGGCGCTTCGCATCGGTGACAGGGTCTGCATCATGAAGGACGGCGCCGTCATCCAGATCGGCACCCCCACGGAGATCCTCACCCAGCCGGCGACCGGCTACGTGGCCGAGTTCGTGCAGGACGTGGACCAGGGCCGAGTGATCCTGGTCCGCGAGGTGATGCAACCGCCCTCTCCCGCGGCCGGCGACGCCTCTCTGGCGTCGGCCCTGGCCGCGCTGGGTGACCGGGCGGGCGCCTTCATCGTCGACCGGCGGGGTGTCCCGACCGCCGTGCTCACCGCCACCGACGGCGTGCGTGTCATCGGGGAGGGAGCCAGCGAGGTGGCCGCCGCCCTGCGCAGCGACTTCGAGTCCTGCTCGCCCGACAACACGCTCAACGAGGTCTACGCCGCCGCCGGTCAAGGGCTGCCCATCGCGGTGTGCGACGACTCCGGCACGCTCATCGGCAACCTCGATCCCCGCCTCATCATGGAGGAGATGGGCCGCGTCGAGAGCCTCTCGGAGGGCTTCGAGCGTGAGGTCTACATGTGAGGGTTCTGGCCCAGTCCTCCGGTCCCGGCGTCGCCGACAACGCCGTCCTCGACCAGTGGAACATTCCTTTCGGCGACTGGATCGATCAGATGGTCCGCTGGATCGACCAGAACCTGACCCCGGTGCTGGACGTCTTCGAATGGCCGTTCACCTTCCTGTTCCGCAACTTCGTGAACGGGCCGGGCCACCATCCGTGGTGGCAGATCACCGACATGCCGTGGATAGCGGTGTGCCTGATCTTCTTCGTCATCGGCACGATCACCCGCAACACCAAGGTCGGCACGTCGGTTGCTCTCGCCCTGGCCGGCTGCGGAATACTCGGCACCGAGTACTGGAAGGAGACGGTGATAACCCTGGGCATCATCATCGTCGCCGTGGTGCTGTGCGCCATCATCGGGATCCCTCTGGGCGTCCTGTGCGGGCGCGTGGACGGGGCGTGGAACGTCGTGCGGCCGGTGCTGGACGCCATGCAGGTCGTCCACCCGTTCATCTACATGCTGCCCATCATCTTCTTCTTCGGCATCGGGCCGGAGCCTGCCACGATGGTGACAATGGTGTTCGCCCTACCGCCGCTCATACGCCTTACCAACCTCGGTATCCGGCAGGTGCCCGCGGACGTGGTGGAGGCCAGCCGCGCCTACGGCGCCTCGGAGGCCCGCGTCCTGCGCGACGTGCAACTCCCCCTGGCTCGGCCCGCCATCATGACCGGCCTCAACCAGACGCTGCTGCTGTCCATCTCCATGCTCGGCATCGCCGCCATCATGGCCTCGGGGGGTTTGGGGCGTCCCGTGTTCCAGGCCGTGCAGAACCTCGACACCGCGCAGGCGGCCGCTTCCGGTCTGGCGCTGTTCATCGTGGCCGTGGTCCTCGACCGAATCTCTCAGACCGAGGCCACTGACGGCGAGTTCATCTTCTCCCGAATCCGCAGGGCCTGGACGCACCGGCGCAACCCGGAGGTCCTGCTGACGACCGCCGCCACGATCGGCGCTGTGGCGGCGACGGAGGGCCGGCCGGCACCGGTCGAGGTCGCCGAGCGCCGCAGTGCCGTGATCGCCTTGGCGGGAGCGGCACTGGGCGTGGTTGCGGTGTTCCTCACGTGGGGCTCCGATTCGGGGCTGATCTCGGGATACGGCCGCTTCGCCGATCAGGATCTGGCGGGACGCAGCTTCAACGGCCTGGCCGCCGAGGGCGGCTCGGTCTACGGGTACGCCGTGCTGGGTTTCAGCCTGCTGGTGGCCGCTTCGGCCCTCGTCACGCTGCGGCGGCCCGGGCGCGGCGCCCGCTGGCTCGGCGCCGACGGCGCCGCGATCTTCGCCCTTGGCGGGCTGGTCACGGCGGTCGCCTACCTCTGGACGACACCACACGGTGCCAACGCCGCCTACAGCGACGGCATCGGGGCGTGGCTGGCGCTGATCGGCTGCGCGGTCGCCGTCGCGGGTGCAACACTCTGGCTGCGGAGCGCCCCCTTCACACCCCGGCGCCCTCTGGTCAGGAAGGTGGCCACCGGGCGGATCGTCGGCGCCGCCACCACCGTCGTGCTGGTGGTCATCGCCGGCTTCTCCGGATGGACCTTCGACGAGCGGGCGGAATCGGTCATCACCCCCGAGTTGGCCGCGGAGATCGAGGCACTCAGGCAGCAGGCGGAGGACGATCCGGCGAGCGCCACCGAAGCGACGCTGAAGATGACCTCACTCATCAACCAGGCGCAGCGCACCGAGAAGATCATCACCGACGGGTTCAGTGACCGAGGTCCCCGGTTCGGTTACCTCGCTCTGATCGTCGTGGCCGTGGGCACGGCCTTCTCGCTCCTTGCCTCGGGACTGTTCGGACACGACGAACGGCGCAAGTGGATCTGGTGCGCGCTCACCGCCGGCGCCGGTACCGGGCTGATCATGATCGCCGCCGGCTGGATCGGCACGCTGACGCGGGTCGCCGATCCGAAGCTCGTCACGGGGGCGGGGGCGTTCCTGTGCCTAATGGCCGGGTTGACCCTGCTGGCCACGACACGCGGCGTGCTGAGCGAATTCCGCCGCGCCGAGGTGTACGTGGACATCAGCAACGGGAACACACCAGATCCCCCGATTGTTGAGGGCGCGTATGAATCGGTGCCGGTAGGCGACTAATCTTCCCGGTGCAAGCAGGTTCACGATCATGGACCTGTCATCGAACAACGGAGTTCACGGGGGACCCCACCATGAAGACCTTCATCAGGAAACGTACAGCGCTGGGCGTTGCGCTCGTCGCAGCCCTCGCGCTCGTCGCCGCAGCGTGCGCCGCGGAGGACACAGAGGCTGCAGATGCTGCAGCGGCCGCATCCAGCGCCGCGTCCTCGGCGTCGAGCGAAGCGGCCGCCGCGATGGCTGCGGCGCAGGGCGCTCAGGCCGGTGCCGATGCCGCGGATGCCAAGGCCGGCTCGGCGCAGGCCGATGCTGCCGCATCCGCAGCAGCAGCCCAGGCAGCGACAGCCGCTGCCGATGCGGCCCATGCGGCTGCCGATCTGGCGCAGGCCACGGCTTCGGGCAGCGCGGAAGAGATCGCAGTTGCTCAAGCGGCGCTCGAGGATGCCCAAGCGGCCGCGGAATCGGCCAGTGCACAGGCCGCCGCCGCCCAAGAGGAGGCCGCCGCGGCCCAGGCAAATGCTGCTGCTGCCCAGGCTGAGGCTGCTGCTGCCCAGGCTGAGGCTGCTGCTGCCCAGGAGGAGGCTGCTGCGGCGCAGGAGCAGGCAGCGGACCTCCAGGCCGCTTCGGATGCGAGAGCCGCAGCAGAAGCGTTCATGACCCCCGGTGCGGGTACGTCGGTAACGCAGGCCCGTGCCACCTGGTCGACGGGCTACATGCAGGCGGCCATCTACAACCAACTGCTCGAGGAGTTGGGCTACAACGTGAGCGAACCGGCCGACAACGAGCTGGCCAACGACATCTTCCACGTGTCTCTCGCCGAGGGCGAGGTGGACTTCTGGGTCAACGGGTGGATCCCGAACCATCTCAACTTCTGGGACGACGAACTCTCCGACGGCTCGCTGATCGGGGACCACATCGAGTTGGTTGGCACGTCGCTGGCGGGTGCCGGTCTCGAAGGCTTCCTGACCAACAAGTCCCTCGCCGAGGAGTACGGCTTCTCCACCCTCGGGGACATCAACGACAGCCCCGAACTCGTGGCACTCTACGACGCCACCGACACCGTTCCCGGTGATGGCGTTGTTCAGATCCTCTCCTGCCCCGATGCTTGGAACTGCGCCAAGATCGCCGCACAGACGTTCGAGTTCAACGGCTGGGACAACCTCGAAGCGGTGCACGCCGGCTACGACGCCATGTTCGCCGATGCCCTCGCCCGCTCCGAGGACGGTGACCCTTTCATCGCCTACTCGTGGTCTCCCAGCGGCTACCTCACACGTCTGACGCCCGGCGACAACGCCATCTGGGTGTCGGTGGGCGACGTGGACGCGGTGCTCGACGGTTCGACCGTGGACGGCTTCGACTTCAACGATCTGCCGCCTGCATCGCTCGGCCCTGAGTACTGCACCGGCGATCCGTGCTACACGGGCTGGCCCTCGGCCGACATCCGGGTCGTGGCGAACTCGGACTTCGTGGCTGCCAACCCGGCGGCTCGGTCCATCTTCGAGAGCGTCAAGATCGCCGTGATCGACGTGGCACTGCAGAACGTCGATTACAGCAACGGCGAGGACACCACTGCGGACGTGAACAATCACGCTGCCCTGTGGATCGAGAACAACCGGGCAGCGGTTGACGAGTGGCTGCAGGCAGCCCGCGAAGCCGCCGCCTGAGCTGGCGAGCCCTGGCGGGCACAGCCCCGCCGCACTGAACTGAATCCAGCTAACGAAGGGCGGGCCGAAAGGCCCGCCCTTCCTCGTCCGACCCGAATGCGCCTATTCCCCCCCAGTGGGTTCACGGCGCTGAACCCCCCTCCGTGCATCGTCGCAAAGGGGAGATCACGACCATGACCACTCTGATCAGGAAACGCGTCGCCGTTGGCGCCGGGATTATCGCAGTTCTCGCGCTGCTCGCCGCGGCGTGCGCGGCAGAGGGCAGCGAGGACGCCGATGACGCGGCGGCATCAAGTGACACGGCCACCACACAGGAGGAGGCGGCCGCAGACCCCGCGGAGGTCGAGGAGATGGAGGAGGCCGCCGCGGAGGCCTACATGAACCCGGGTGCGGGTGTCTCGGTGACACAGGCCCGTGCCACGTGGTCGACGGGCTACATGCAGGCAGCCATCTACAACCAACTGCTCGAGGAGTTGGGCTACGACGTCAGCGAGCCGGCCGAGAACGAGTTGCCCAACGACATCTTCTACGTGGTGCTCGGCAGGGGCGAGGTCGACTTCTGGGTCAACGGCTGGATGCCCGGCCACCTCAAGTTCTTCCAGGCCGAGTTGCCGGATGGCTCCATCGTGGCAGACAAGGTCGAGATCGTCGGCTGGGAGATTCCCGCCGCCGGCCTCGAGGGTCTGCTGACCAACAAGGACATCGCCGAGGAGCACGGCGTCAGGACGATCGGCCAGATCAACGATGACCCCGAACTCATCGCCGTCTACGACGCCACCGACACCACCCCCGGGGACGGGGTCGTGCAGATTCTGGTCTGCCCCGATGGGTGGACCTGCGACGACATCTTCGCCGAGACCATCGAGTTCAACGGCTGGGACAACCTCGAGGCCGTGAGGGCCGGCTACGACGCCATGTTCGCCGAAGCCGTCGCCAAGGTCGCCGACGGCGATCCGGTCATCATCTACACCTGGTCGCCCAGCGGTTACCTCACCTCCCTGATCCCGGGCGACAACGTCGTCTGGCTCGCCGTCGAGCACGAGAACGTGCTCGACGGATCGACGGTCAGCGGTTTCGACTTCGACGACTTCCCGCCCGCAGCACTCGGCCCCGAGTACTGCACCAACGATCCCTGCTACACGGGCTTTGCTGCGGCCGACATCAGGGTCGTCGCCAACAACGACTTCCTCGCGGCCAACCCGGCGGCCCGGTCGCTGTTCGAGAACGTCACACTGAGCGTGATCGACATTGCCTTGCAGAACGTTCGCTACGACAACGGCGAGAACACCACCGACGACGTGCACCGCCACGCCGCCGAGTGGATCGAGGCCAACCGGGCGAGCGTGGACGAGTGGCTGACCGCCGCCCGCGACGCCGCCTGATCCGGCCGGCCTCGGCGGGGACAACCACGCCGCACTGAACTGAATCCAGCTAACGAAGGGCGGGCCGAACGGCCCGCCCTGCCGCGTCCGGCCTGATCGGCGCCGCCGGTCAGGAACCGGCGGCTGCGACCTCCTGGGCGCGGCGCAAGCGCAGGTAGGCGGCCACGAAATCGTCGATGTCGCCGTCGAGGACGCGCTCGGGGTTCGACGTGGAGTGATCGGTGCGCAGATCCTTCACCATCTGGTACGGGTAGAGGACGTAGGAGCGGATCTGGCTCCCGAATCCCATCCGCTGCGCCGCCCCGGCGATCTCCGCCACCTCGTCGGTGCGCTTCTGGCGCTCGAGATCCAGCAGCTTGGCGGCCAGCATCTGCATGGCACGATCGCGGTTCTGGTGCTGGCTGCGCTGGGCCTGACTGGAGGTGACGGTCCCGGTCGGCAGGTGGGTGATGCGAACCGCCGAATCGGTGACGTTGACGTGCTGGCCACCGGCGCCCGAGGAGCGGTACGTGTCGATGCGCAGTTCGGTCTCGTCGATCTCGATCTCCTTGGCCATCTCCGGGAAGAAGGGCACGACCTTCACCGAGCTGAACGCCGTCTGGCGCTTGCCCTCCTTGTTGAACGGCGAGATGCGCACGAGCCGGTGGATGCCGTGTTCGCTGCGCAACAGGCCGTAGGCGTGGCGCCCCTTGACGGTGAACTCCGCCGAGGTGATCCCCGCTTCCTTGCCCTCGGCCACCGACTCCACCTCGAAGTCGAACCCGCGCCGCTCTGCCCAGCGGCCGTACATGCGCAGCAGCATCGAAGCCCAGTCCTGGGAGTCGGTCCCGCCCTCACCGGACTGGATGTGACACACCGCGTCGCGCTCGTCGTAGGTGCCGGCGAGGAGCGAACGCAGCTCGAGGCCGTCGAAGTTGACCCGCAACGAGTCGATGGCCTCGACGATCTCGGCGAGGACCGAATCGTCCTCGAGTTCGGTGGCCAGCTCCCAGAGGGTCTCGGCGTCCTCGAGGCGCGTCTCGAGGCGCTCGAAGCGGGCGATGTCGTCGTTCACCGCCGCCAGATCCTGGGCGACCCGGCGTGCCCGCTCGGGATCGTCCCAGAGCTCGGGGCGCGACGCCTCGACTTCCAGGGCAGGTCGGCGGCTGCGCAGTCCCGCGAGACCCAGGTAGTGCTCGGACTGCTCGAGACGGCGACGCAGCTCGGCCAGGTCCCCGGTGAGGTCCTCGTTCACGGGCGCTCCGTCAGACTGCCGCCACGGGCGGCCATCGCGAGATGTACACGGGACACGGCACTTGCCTCGGGTCGCTCAGCGACCGCAGCAGAGCTTGTACTTCTTGCCGGAGCCGCACGGGCACGGCGCGTTGCGGCCGGTCTTGTCCGCCGCTCCCCGGACCATCGTGGCGGTGCCGGCAGCCGGCGCGCCGGCCGTAGCGGCCGCGGCGGCGGGCTTCGAGCCGGCGAGCGGCACACCGGCGGCCGCCGCGGCCGCCCGTGCCAGGGCGCTGGGCGCCTCGGAGGGATCTGTCGGACCGGAGTAGGTGACGTTGCGGGCCACGGAGGTTTCCTCACGGTCCGGGATCACCACCTCGATGTGCGTGATCATCCGCACGAAATCCCGCCTGATGCGCTTCATGAGGTCGCCGAACATCTCGAATCCCTCACGCTGCCACTCGCTCAGCGGATCCTTCTGACCGGCGGCCCGCAGATGGATTCCCTCCTTGAGGTAGTCCATCTCGTAGAGGTGCGTGCGCCAGTGCTGGTCGATGACGCGCAGCATCACCTGGCGTTCGAGGCGCCGCATCACCTCCGCCCCTATCTCGGACTCGCGCCTGGAGTAGAGCGCGGTGGCATCGTCGAGCAGGCGTCCCGCGAGGTCCTCGGGTGACTGATCGCCCGCGAGATCCTCCGGCGCCAGGTCCGTGGGCCACAGGTTGCCGACGGTGGTGAGGATGCTCCGGTGGTCCCACGGCTCGTCGGGGGGCAGATCAGCGGCGATCGACTCCACCTCGTCGCGGAGGTGATCGAGGGCCTGCTCGCGCAACTCCGCACCGGCCAGGATCTGACCGCGCAGCTTGTAGATGACCCGACGCTGGGCATTCATCACCTCGTCGTACCGCAACACGTTCTTGCGAGTCTCGGCGTTGCGCTGCTCAACGGTGCTCTGCGCCCGCTCCACGGACTTGCTCACCATCTTGGACTCGATCGGAACGTCGTCCTCGAGCGAGCGGGACATGACCCAGTCCATGGCGCCCGTGGCGAAGATGCGCATCAGGTCGTCCTCGAGGGAGAGATAGAAGCGACTCTCCCCCGGGTCGCCCTGGCGGCCCGAGCGCCCCCGCAACTGGTTGTCGATGCGCCGGCTCTCGTGGCGTTCGGTCCCCATCACGTAGACACCCCCGACTTCCTTGATCACCTCGCCCTCGGCGCTGCACTGCTCGGCGTAGCGGGCCAGCAGCTTCGGGTAAGCCCTGGCGAACTCCTTGGTCTCGGGGTCGTAGCCGTCGGCCAGGAGGTCCCGCCGGGCCAGCGCCTCGGGATTGCCGCCCAGGATGATGTCGACGCCGCGTCCGGCCATGTTGGTGGCCACCGTCACCCGGCTGAGGCGGCCCGCCTGGGCGATGATCTCGGCCTCGCGGGCGTGCTGCTTGGCGTTCAGCACCTCGTGCGCGACTCCGCGGCGGGTGAGGTGGCTCGCGAGCTTCTCGGACTTCTCCACCGAGATCGTGCCGACCAGCACCGGCTGGCCCTTCTCCGCCCGCTCCGCGATGTCCTCGACGATGGATTCGAACTTGGAGTCCTCGGTGCGGAAGACGAGGTCGGGCTGGTCGGCGCGGACCATCGGCCTGTGCGTCGGGATCGACACCACGTGCAGGTTGTAGGTGCTGAAGAGCTCGTTGGCCTCGGTCTGGGCGGTGCCGGTCATGCCCGCGAGCTTTTCGTAGAGCCGGAAGTAGTTCTGCAGGGTGATCGTGGCGAGGGTCTGGTTCTCCTCCTGGATCTTGACGCCTTCCTTGGCCTCGACGCCTTGGTGCAGGCCGTCCGACCAGCGCCGGCCTTCCAGGATGCGCCCCGTGAACTCGTCGACGATCTTCACCTCGCCGTCTTTGAGGATGTATTCCTTGTCGCGCCGGTAGAGCTCCTTGGCCCGCAGAGCCACGCCGAGGTGGTGCACGAAGCTGACCTGTACCGAGTCGTAGAGGTTCTCCACCCCGAGCGCTTGCTCGACGGCGGCGATGCCGTCCTCGGTGGGGACCACCGTGCGCTTCTCCTCGTCCACCTCGTAGTGCTCGTCGCGCACGAGCCGCCCGACGATGGAGGCGAAGCGGTAGTAGGCGTTGGCGGCCTCGGCCACCTGACCGCTGATGATGAGCGGCGTGCGGGCCTCGTCGATGAGGATCGAGTCGACCTCGTCCACGATGCAGTAGCGATGGCCCCGCTGCACCTGCTCGGCGGCCGCGAGGGCCATGTTGTCGCGCAGGTAGTCGAAGCCGAACTCGTTGTTGGTGCCGTAGGTGATGTCGCAGGCGTACTGCTGGCGCTTGAAGGCCTGATCTCGCACCCCGGGGACCACCAGTCCGACGCTGAGACCGAGCCAGCGATGGATCTGCCCCATCCAGTCGGCGTCGCGGCCCGCCAGGTACTCGTTGACGGTGACGATGTGGACGCCCTCGCCGGTGAGGCCGTTCAGATACACCGGCAGGGTGGAGACGAGGGTCTTGCCCTCGCCGGTGCGCATCTCGGCCACCCACCCGAGGTGCAGCGCCGCACCGCCCATGAGCTGCACGTCGTAGTGGCGCTGGCCGATGACGCGCCACGACGCCTCGCGGACGACGGCGAACGCCTCCGCCAGCAGATCGTTGATGTCGGCGCCGTTGGCGAGCCGCTCGCGGAGGGCGGGCGTGCGGGCCTGCAACTCCTCGTCGCTCAGCGCCTGCATCTCCGGTTCCAGCTCACCGATGTGGGGAACGAGCCCTTGCAGGGCCTTGATTTTCTGCCCCTCGCCCGTGCGCAGGAGCTTGTTGATGATCGCCATGTCTTCGGTAAGTCTACGAAGGGGTGCGCCCGCTCACCGCGCCCGCGGCGATGTCGACGACGCAGGCCGCTGCGAGTCGGGCCAACTCGGCGGGAGCGGCGGGGAAGCAGGCGTCGGGCGTACCGGCGGCCGCCCACACCACGTCGAAGTCCAGCAGTCGCCGGTCAACGAAGGTGTCGAGCCTGCGGGCGTGGCCGAACGGCGGGACGCCGCCGATGGCGAACCCGGTCGCCTCCTGAACCTCACCGGCGCGGGCTTGCCGGGAGCCCGCCGCGCCCGCGACGGCCCCCAGCCGGTCGGTGTCCACCCTGTCGGCGCCGGAGACGAGAGCCACGACGACCCGTCCGCCGGCCACGAACACCAGCGACTTGACGATCTGGCCGAGTTCGCAGCCCACCGCCGCGGCTGCGTCGCGGGCCGTGCGCGTGCCCTCGGGATAGCGGGTGACACGCAACTCCACCCCGAGTTCGGCCGCTGCGGCCACGAACCGGTCAACAGCGCTGCTCATCCTCCCAGCCTACCGCCGGTCCCGGGTGATCTAAAACCATTTGGATATATGCTAAGGATCTGTAATCATATGAACAGCAACACCGTCGAGTTGTGCCGCCGTGTTCGGCCGCGTGGTGGCTAGGTGCTTCGGGCGGCGCGGTGGGCGGCAGCCTGCTCGACGGCGAGTTCCTGCGGTGTCATCAGCACCTCGCGGGCCTTGGATCCCTCCGAGGGCCCGACGACACCTCGCTGCTCGAGAAGATCCATCAGCCGCCCGGCGCGGGCGAACCCCACCCGCAGCTTGCGCTGCAGCATGGAGGTGGAGCCGAGTTGGCTGTCGACGACAAGTTCCATCGCAGACGCCAGCAACTCGTCGTCGTCGGGACTGCCGATGTCTCGCGCCCCCACCATCGTCCGCGTGTCAAGTTCCTCCGCGGTGATGCCACCGGCTTGTTCCGGGCGGACGTTCTGGCGCCGCCACAGCGCCGTCACCTTGCGGATCTCGTCCTCACTGATCCATGCCCCCTGGATCCGCCGGGGGGTGCCGGCCGAGCCGTCCAGCAGGAGCATGTCGCCGAGCCCGACGAGGCGCTCGGCACCGGCCTGGTCGAGAATCACCCGGCTGTCGGTCAGGCTCGACACCGACAACGCCATGCGGGCGGGGATGTTGGCCTTGATGACCCCCGTGATGACGTTCGTGGACGGACGCTGCGTCGCGATGACGAGGTGCACGCCCACTGCCCGCGCCATCTGCGCCAGGCGCCAGATGGCATCCTCGACCTCCCGGGGGGCGACCATCATGAGATCGGACAGCTCGTCGATCACGATGACGATGAACGGCAATCGCTGCAGATGCTCGTCCTCGTCATCGGAGTCCGCGGCGCTGCCTACGCCCGACGCCAGCGACGCCTCGTACATGGCGTTGTAGCCGGCGATGTCGCGGCATCCCACCCGCGACAGCAACTCGTAGCGGCGTTCCATCTCCCGTACAGCCCATCCGAGGGCGTTCGCGGCCTTCTTGGGGTCGGTGACCGGCTGGGTCAGCAGGTGCGGCACGTTGGCGTACTGCCGCATCTCGACCATCTTGGGATCGACCAGGATGAGGCGGACCTGCTCGGGCGTGCAGCGCATCAGGATCGTCGTGATGATCGAGTTGATGCAGGACGACTTACCCGAACCCGTGGCCCCGGCAATGAGGATGTGCGGCATCCGCCCGAGGTTCGCCATGACGGCCTGCCCCGTGATGTCGCGACCGATGGCCACGTCGAGGGGATGGGTTGCGCCGGCCGCCTCGTCGGAGTTCAGGATGTCACCGAGCGTCACCGATTGGCGCGCCGGGTTGGGGACTTCCACACCGATGGCCTGCCGACCAGGGATCGGGGCCAGGATGCGCACCTCCGCGGAGGCCAGGGCGTAGGCGATGTCGCGGGACAGGGTGGTGATGCGGGCCACCTTGACCCCCTCCGCCAGGACCAGCTCGTAGCGGCTGACGGTCGGGCCGACGACAACGTCCGCCAGGGTGGCCTCCACGCCGTGGGCCGCGAGCGCCGCCTCCAGCGAGCGCCCCCGCTGGTTGATGAGGCGGCGGTCCACCTCCTGGCGGGGCGTGCATTGCAGGATCCCCAGATGGGGACGGCGCCACTGGCCGCTGTCGTCACCGGCGGCCGCCAGGGGCGTCTCGGGCGTCAATGCCGGCGGGGTGCGTCTCGTGCGGGACTTCGGGGCGCCATCGGGCGTGGTGGGCGGGTGCTCGGCGTCGCCCGGGCGCCCGATGATCGGGCCAGGCTGCGGGCCGCCCGACAGCGGGGCGGCCGCGGGCGTCGCCAGAGGTGGTTGACCGGGCGCGGCGGCACCGCCGGCCGGCGCGGGCGCGCTCGGGTCATCAGCATCTTCGCCGGCACGCTGCGGTGCAGCCTCCTCCGAAGAGACGGCACGCCGGTCGGCCACGACGAGTCGGACGACGGCAGCCAGCGCCAGTCCAGCGCGACGCAGGACCCGCCACGTCCCGCGGGCGACGGTGCTCAGCGACATACCGCTGATGGCCAGCCAACCCAACAGGCCCACCGCGACCAGCATGACCACCGCTCCGACCACCCCTGCCAGGAGCGCCACCGCACCACCGGAGGCGAAGCCCAGGTAGCCGCCGGCGCCCTCGAACTCGTCGAGGCCATCGCCCCAGGTGGGTCGGCCGGCGGCGAGATGCAAAATGCCGGCCAGCGCGGTCATCACGAGACAACCGCCGATGATGCGTACCGAGGGGTGGCGCTCGTCGGTGCCCGAGGGGGCATTGCGTCCGGAGACCAGCAGCACCCCCGCCGCGGCCAGAGCCGGAGGCACCGCCAGGCGTGCCCAACCGACACTCACGCCCGCGGCTCGGCGGAAGGCCGTCCCGACGAGCCCTCCGAGGCCGCCGTAGATGCCGAGCGCGCAGAGCAGTGCCGCGACGAACGCCACGAGCCCCCAGATCTCCGGTCGATGCGCACGGTAGAAGGATGCGACGGCGGAAGGTCGTTCGGGCGGCGCACCGCCGGGCGCAGCGCCGTTGAGCGCCGGCGTCTTCGGAGCGCGCGGCGGTGAGGCCGGGCGGCGTGCGGGCGCGGGGGTCTTGGTGGAGCCCGAAGGGGACTTCGCCATCATCGTCAACACTAGCACCATGAACCACATCAGCCCCGCCCGCGGAGCAGCGGCTAGTCAGGCAGAGCGCAGTCCTTCGCGGCTCGGGCCGATCGCCCGGATAACGGCTGTGATCCTGCGCCCGCCGGCGCGTAGGGTCAGAACTCGAACTGCACCGCTGCTCGGGACTCGAGGATCGGGCGGACGGTGGAGGCGATGAACGCCTGATGGTCCGAGTCGTCGCGGTACACCACAAAGCCGGCCTCGTCGTCGAAGTCCACCGTCACACAGAAGTCGTGGTTGCCGGCGTTGATCTCGGCGTCGGCCCCGTAGGCGTACGAGCGGACCGTCTCGCCCGTGGTGAGCAGCTCCACGAGGCCGTCGACGAATGCCGCCTGCTTCTCGTCGGTAACCTCGTCGTTCCACTTGAACATCACGCAATGGCGGATCATGGCCGCTCCTCTCCTCCGGGCTGCTTTCCCCGCGAGGATAAACTGAACCGGCCCCGAGCGCCCGCGCAGAACGGCGGAACCATGAGCACACCGGTAAGAAGCGACCAGGAATCCGGCGCCGGGCGCCGCAGCGAGATCCTGATCAACGGCGGGACACTCATCGACGCCACGGGTGCGCCGGCGCGCCCCAACCCCGGCGTGCTGCTCCGCGGTGACAACATCGAGGTGGTCGGGCCGGGCGCCGCCGGCACGGCGTCGAACGACGCCGAACGGATCGACGCCACCGCCATGACGGTGATGCCGGGGCTCATCGACGCCCACTGCCACGCCACCTTCGACGACGTGCGCTCCAATGATGAGCTGTTCTTCCACCGCGACCCGACCGTGGCGGCCCTGGTGGCAGGTCAGAACCTGACGAAGATGCTGCGGGCGGGCGTCACCTCCTTCTGCGACCCCGACACGCTGTTCTCCATGGGGCCGTCACTGCGCAACGCGGTCGAGGCCGGCGTCGTGGCCGGACCCCGCATCAGCACCGGCGTGCAGGCGCTCGTCACGGCGGTGGGCGGCACGGCCGGGCGGCTGATCCCCGACGAAGGTGTGATCGGCTACGCCCAGGTGGTCAACACCCTCGACGAGGCTGTGATGTGGACCCGCCGTCACATCAAGTACGGCGCCGACTGGATCAAGATCCACGCCACCGGGCTGCTCCCCGGCCGCTCCGGCGAGGTGCTGGGCTGGAGTCGCGACGAGCTACGGGCCGTATGCGACACCGCGCACGATCTGGGCGTGACGGTGATGGCGCACTGCCGCAGCCCCGAGAGCGTGACAGCCTGCGCCGACGCCGGGGTCGACCTCCTGCTCCACGCCTCGTTCATGGACGAGGAGGGACTCGAGGCGGTCATCGAGGCGGGCAGCGCCCTGTGCCCGACCTTCACGTTCCTGGCCAACCTGGCCGACTTCGGCGCCGAGGTCGGGGCAAGATCGGGCATGGAGGACATCTTCCGGGGGGAGATCGCCGCCACCGCCAAGATGATGCGCGCCGCCTACGACGCGGGCGTGCCCCTGCTGTGCGGATCCGAAGCCGGCTTCGTGCTCACGCCCTACGGCCACTGGCACGGCCGGGAGGCGGAGATCCTCGTCAACGAGCTGGGCCTCACCCCGATGGAGGCGCTCGTCTGCGCCACCGCCAACGGAGCCATCGCCATGCGTCTCGAGGACCGCGTCGGCACGATCACCGAAGGATGTCTGGCGGACGTGCTGGTGCTCGACGGCGATCCGCTGGCCGACATCGGGTTGCTGAACGATCGGCGACGCATGGTGGAGGTCATCAGCCGGGGCCGCCGGGTGGACCTGAGCGGTCCGTGGCCCGCCCACGGGCCGATCCCCGGCGACACGGTCCGCAACTGGGCCGAGCAGATCCTGACCTACGAGCGCGCCTACGGCTCGGCTTCCTAGAGCACGTGGCGGGTTGTCTCGAGGACGGTGCGGATGGCAAAGCTGGACCGCAGTCGCGACACGCCGGTGAACCGCGAGAGGTACTGGTTGTGGATGCGCTCGTAGTCGCGGTGATTCTTGACCGCCAGGTGCAGGAGATAGTCGGCATCGCCGGCCGTCAGGTGGCACGACATCACCTCGGGACATCCCCCACCTGCTCCTCGAAGAGGCGTAGCGACTCCTTGCTCTGGCTCACCAGGGTGACCTCGACAAACACGTCGAGGTCCCGGCCGATCGCCGCACGGTTCACGATCATCACGTAGCCGGCGATGAACCCCTCCGCCTCGAGGCCGCGTACCCGGCGATGGCACGCCGAGGTGGACAGGCCGACGCGGCTCGCCAGTTCGGCGTGCGACACGCGCCCGTCGAGCTGCAGTTCGTTCAGGATGAGCAGATCGGTGTCGTCGAGTGATCTCATGGGACGTATTATGCGCTGATTCTCGGATTGATGCAAGAATCTTGCGCATGAGAAGAGTTTGAGCAGGACTTGCCTTGTAATTCGGATAAGACAGGAGGTATTCTTGCATTAGGTGCTAACGAGGAGGTGACCATGCGCATCGGCATTCCGAAGGAGACCAAGAACGAGGAGCGGCGAGTCGGGCTCACCCCCGCCAGCGTCGCTGAGGTGACCGCCCGGGGACACGACGTCTACGTCGAGCGCCACGCCGGAGAGGGCGCCGGATTCGCCGACGAGGACTACGTGGCCAGTGGCGCCTCGCTATCCGCAGATGCCGAGGAGCTGTTCGAAGCGGCCGAGCTGATCGTGAAGGTGAAGGAGCCTCTTGCCGCCGAGCGCGCTCGCCTGCGGCCCGACCACACTCTGTTCGCCTACCTCCACTTGGCGGCCGACCCCGAACAGGTCTCGGACCTGCTGGCCAGCGGCGTCACCGCCATTGCCTACGAGTCCGTGACCGACCGTGACGGCCGCCTGCCGCTCCTGGCGCCCATGTCGCAGGTGGCGGGCCGGATGTCCATCCAGGCCGGCGCCCACTGCCTCGAGGGCGCCGCCGGCGGCCGGGGAGTGCTCCTTGGAGGCGTGCCCGGGGTCGCCGCCGCGCCGGTCGTCGTCCTCGGCGGCGGCGTCGTGGGCACCAACGCCATCGAGATGGCGCTCGGCCTCGGCGCCGACGTCACCGTGCTCGACAGGAACCCCGTGGTGCTGGAGAAGCTGGCCGCCCGATTCGGCCCGTCGCTGCGCACCCTCTACTCGAGCCACGGCACCCTCGAGCGTGCAGTGGCCGGCGCCGATCTCGTCATCGGCGCGGTGCTGCTGCGGGGGGCCCGAGCACCCCGGCTGATCACCGAGCAGATGGTGAAGGAGATGCGGCCCGGCACCGTCATCGTCGACGTGGCGATCGACCAGGGAGGCTGCGCGGCCACCTCGCACCCGACCACCCACGCCGATCCCACCTACAAGGTGAAGGGGGTCGTGCACTACTGCGTGGCCAACATGCCCGGCGCCGTGCCCCGCACCTCCACGCTGGCTCTCAACAACGCCACACTCCCCTACGTGCTGCGCCTCGCCGACGAGGGCCCGGTCGCCGCAATGCGCGCCGACGCCGGACTAAGGGACGGTCTCAGCGTGCGCAACGGGCACATCACCGAACCGGCAGTGGCCGAATCGCTGGGACTCCCCTACACCGAACCCACGGTCTGCCTGAACTGACCGCCGACGCCGCAGGGGCAGCGACGCAAACAGGCACACCCTGCGCCGCCAGGCGAAGGAGGCCTCTCTCATTTGCTGATGCGCGAACGCCGATGAACCCTTCGCCGAGGATGCTCGAGCCGGGAGCGCGCCTCGGTGCGCCTCAAGTCGGCAGTGTCACCACCTTGGCGTTGCCAACGTGGGCGTAGCGGCCGGGGGTGCAGGTGAGCACGATGACCTGGCACTCACGGCCGGCCGTGGCGATGGCGGCGCCCATCCGGGCGACGCGTGACGGGTCGCTCCAACCGAGTGCATCATCGAGCACGACGGGCGCTCCTCCCCCTCCGGGGCTGACGATAGCAGCACAGGCGAGCCGGCTGAGAACACCAAGCTGCTCACGTGCACCGACGCTGAGCTGGTCGACATCGAGGGTGACACCGTCGAGCGTGCGACGAACCACCCGCAGGTCGTCGTCGAGTTCGATCTTGAACGTCGGGCCGAAGACGATGCGCCCGAGCTGTTCGATGCGCTCGGTGAACGGGGCGGCATAACGCCGCCGCGCGGCCTGGCGGCGTTCCGCGAAGACGTCATGAAGGAGTTGTGCGGCCTGCGCTCGTGACTCGGAGCGATCGTGTATGTGTTCGACGTGCCGGCAGCGACTGAGTGCGTCGTTTTGACGGGCTCCGAGGCCTTCCTCCCCGCGAAGCTGCAGGCTGATACGAAGCTCTCGCAGGCGTTCCCGGTTCGACTCGAATTCGCCGACGGCCCGCCCCAGGGCGTCGGAGGTATTGCGAAGCAGCAGCTCCAGGGACACGGGGTCACCGGCGCGCAGTGCGGCCTCGGCCTGCTCGAGTTGGGTACGCACCTCGTCGGCTTCCTGTTGCGCAGCGGCGAGGGCGCCGCGCAGAGCCGCATCGGGGCGCTCTGCCCGTGCCCGGGCCAGCAGGCCTTCGGCATGGTCTCGGGCGGCACGGGCATTGGCGATCCTTCCGACGAGTTCGGCCTCGTCGAGTTCCGCTTCCTGCCGTCTCGCCGCAGCGTCGCCAGCGGCGGCTCGGGCTCTGTCGCAGGCGGCCTGGAGTTCGCCAACGACCCGGTCGCATTGCGAGGCGATTCTCTTGGCCTCCTCGAAATCGTCCGGGAGCGGGGGCTCCGCCGGACGTTCCGCGGCATACAACTCGATGCGCCGAGACAAGCCCTCGACCTTGCTGCGGAGAATGTCGAGAGTGAGATCCCGAAGATCCTGTTTCATGACCTTGACGGCCTCGGTACGACCCCGCGCGGCGTCATGTCGCGCCTCCACGACTTGTCGTGCCTCGGAGAGGTCGGCGACGCCGCCCTGCGCGCACAGGCCGGCGAACGCCTCGCGTGCAGCGTCGAGTTCCGCGGCCCGGTCGACCGATCCGCTCCCCGCGCGAACCCGCATCCGAACCACGTCGGGCACAAGTACCTCCACCTCGTCGACGACGGGCGCCAGGTGCTCAGCGCCCGCATCGAGCACGACCTCGTCACCGTCAATCGTCACGCCGACTGCCGAGAGCGCCGTCACTGACAGCGACGCCGCGGCGCCGGTTGCGGCGGCCTCAGCCCGGACGACGCCGAGATGGGCCTGCTCGAGACGTGCCACGAGCTCGTCGTCCACGCGTGCGGAGTCGAGGTGTGCTTCGGCCGTCGCCAGCGCAGCCTGGGCCACGACGACTCGCTCGTGGCGCTCAGTGAGCTGCTCGACGTCGATACGTTGCCTGAGGTAGTCGCGATCGTCGACGGCTCGGCGCGCGTCGGCTTCGGCTGCGCGGAACACTGCGAGGGTCTCGGCAAGCTCGGCGTCGGTCGCGGCGCTGTGGGCGACGATCGCTGCGAGCGCGGGGGCGGCCTCGCCGGCCTCGGACTTGAGGGCTGACAGCTCGCCGGCTCTGTCCGCGAGAGCCTGGATCTGCTCGGCGCGGCGCTGCGTCTCGCCGTCGATGCGGTCGCGCCGTTCGACGGCGGCGCCATGGGTTGCGGCGAGGCTCTCGACATCCCGGCGGCACTGTTCCAGGAGGTTCCACCGCTCCTGCAACTCGTTCTCCTCCTGCTGGCTCGCTTCCCGGGCGTCAACAAGGCGCTTCTCGTCGGCGAGTCGCCGATCAACCTCGGTCACGTCGCGGGCGATCTCCTCGAGGCGTGCCGCGAGTTCTGCTGTGGTCTCCCGGGCGTCGGCGAGTTCGCGCTCGACAGACTTGCGATCCGCCTTCGGTTGGCCGGTCGGGGTCCAGTACCTCTCCCGTTCGGTGCAGATGCGGTCCCAGAGATCGTCCTCGCGTCCCGCCGTGGAATCGCCGCCGGCTGCGGCGTCGAGCGCCCGGCCCAGCGAGGGCACGTCGAACAACGGCAGAGCCACCTCCGTCCCCTGCTCGATGCACAACGCCTCCCACAGAGCCCTGTCGAGTGTCTCGTCGAGAATCGCCGTGACCCGCTGGTGTGCCTCGCGCCCGGTGAGTTGCTCTCGCCGGGGTTCGAGAATCTCCAGGCGCGTCTGCGGCTGGCGGTGCCAGCGTTTGGAGTAGACGAACCGGTAGTCCCCGGAGGAGAGTTCGACCTCGACTTCGGGCCCGGCGTCGCGGTGCACGGGCCGGACGTCCAGCACCTGCTTGGCCTTGGACGAGTCCGGGACCTTCAGGATGAGGTCGAGGGATTCAGGGATGCAGGTCTTGCCGACCTCGTTGTCGCCCTCGATGATCGTGACGCCATCGGTGGCGAAGGCCACGCTGCAGTCGGTGACGCCGCGATAGTTCTGCAGGCGGATCCGGTGGAGTCTCATCGCCCGGCCCTCGCGAGGCGGTGCAGCAGGTCGTTGGCACCCCGACACTCCACGGCACCATCCGCGAGTCTCATCGCCCGGCCCTCGCGAGCCGGTGCAGCAGGGCCAGCGCATCGCGGGCCACGACCGCCTGCTCGCCGGACGCCGCCAGTTCCCGCAGATCGCTCAAGGCCTCCTGGGCGAAGCCGGCGAGCCCGAGATCGTGAATGTCGGCGTCGTCGGGCAGCACGGTCAGGTCGCTGCGGCGTTCCCACACCTCGACCGCGCCGAGCAGATCGGAGTGATGGTCCAGGAGGTCGTCGAGGCGCGCCTTCTGGGCGAGGGAGACCTGGCCGACGAGGGACAGTTTGAGGATCGCGCGCTCCTTGCCGTCGAGGCTCGCGAGCCACTCCGCCAGAGCGTCGATATCCGCGTCGCCGGTCAGTTCGCATGCCTGGCGGACGAACCTCCAGGTACCGACGCGCCGGGGCTCGACCTGGACGCTGTCTGCGTCGAGTTCGACGACCAGCACGTTCCCCGGGTCTCTCTCGTCATAGTCCGTCGGCTCGGGTGTGCCCGCGTACCAGATCCGCCCGGTGCCGCCCTCGTTGGTGGTCGAATGACGATCTCCGAGCGCCACGTAGTGGATCACGCCGGCGACGAGCCGGGCCTCAAGGCCCTCGAGCGCGACGAGCGCCGGGTCGTTGCGGTCCGGGGACAACGTGTCGAGCGCGCCGTGGCCGGCGACGATCCGGCTGACACCCGTGGCGTTCAGCCCTTCGCAGGCGCCGGCCACCAGATCGGCTAGCGGGCGCTTCGTCGGCCACGGGGCGGGGACCAGTTCGACACCGGGCGCCACCTCGACGGGATCCGAACTCTCAAGAACCACCACGTTGGCGGGGCGATGGTCGGCGAACGTGGGCGACCCGTACACCGAGGACGCATCGAGCGGGTCGTGGTTCCCGGGCAGGAGATAGAACGTGACACCGGGCGTTTCCGCCATCGCATCCAGGGCTCGCACGACCACCCGGCGCCCCACCTGATTCGACTCGAACACGTCGCCGCAGACCACCACGAAGGCACAACCTTCGGCTTCCGCCAGCGCCCCGACCGTGCGGACCGCCTCGAGACGGGCGGCATCGAAGCGGGCCTGTGCGTCGGCCGCAAGGAAATGCCTGGTCATGCCCAGTTGCCAGTCGGCGGTGTGGATGAATCTGACCATGCCCGGGAGGATACATAGGCGGTGTGACAGCCTCCGGGAATGCGGACTGACAGCCTCCGGGAATACGCACTGACAGCCTCCGAGAATACGCACTGCCGATCGCGAGAGCGGGGGTGCCGGGGCCAGCGGAAGCGGCCACTCCGAGGCCGCCGGGGCGCCACCGGCAACACCGTCCGGGCACCCACGCCATCCGGACGCACGGGCGCCGGCTCACGTGGCAGCCGTATCGCCGAACAACCAACCCTGTCCTGGACGGTCCGCCACTGCCGGCGTTCTCGAGATACTCCAACAGCCATCCTGGCGAACGGTCGGACCCGCCTCGGGGGTCGTTCAATGCCGGCCGCAGCGGGACCCCCAGTAGTTCGATGAGGTCCCCCGGTCGTTCGATCGTTCCGCATGGTCGACTCTGCGATACCGCATTCCCGCCTCGCCGGATACTTCAGAGTTATGTCCATATGTCTACGAACAGGTGTTGTGACTATCGCAGGGATCGTGTAGAGTACGGGTACCGGTCACTGACCCCTGCTGTTGCGGGGGTCGAGCTTCCCCAACCGGCTCGTCGGCCTGGCCGACCCGAACCCGACGACGCGTTCCCTGGGGGAGCCACCGATGACCGACCTGAACCTCTTCTCGGACCTGACGCCCCCGGCTGCCGCGGCCGGTCCTGGTCCTGCCGGTGCTCCCGCGTCGGAGCATGGGCCGGATCGGCGAGAGACGTCGTCGTCGCCCACCACCTCCTCCACCGATGCGCCTGGCACCGGCGAGCGCTCGTCGGTGCATCTGCTGGGGTTGCTGGATGCGCTCGTGATCGGGTTGCGGGCGCTGGGCGGTGAGCGGCTCGAAGAGCGCTTGGGGTTGGTGGGGCGCTGCGAGGCCCGGCTGGCGGGCGTGCGGACCGAGACGGTCGCCGCTCTGGCCGAGCGGGTCGGTGAGGCGCGTGCCGCGGAGGTGCTGCGCGGCGACTTGAAGCAGTCCCGGGGTGGCGCCAAGCGGGAGGTGCAGTTCGCGGGGCGGCTCGCCGACCTTCCGGGCACCGCGGGAGCGCTCGCCGCGGGGACCATCACCCCGCACCACGCTCGGGCGATCGCCGACGCCGCCGCGCACACACCGGTCGACGAGGCGGAGTTGCTGGCCGCCGCCGAGAAGGAACCCGCCGATGTGTTCGGTCACACGGTCCGGGATCACGTGAACGAGCGTTCCGCCGGCGAGGACCTCGAGGAGCGGCGGCGCCGCCAGCGCGCGCAGCGTGAGGCGAACATCAAGCGGCAATCCGACGGCATGTACAAGCTGTTCGGCACGTTCGATCCCGTCGCCGGTGCCCGCATCGAAACCGCGCTCGCGGCGATGGCCAACAAGCTCTGGCACGCCAACGACGCCAAGAACCGTGCCACGCCCGCCCAGCGGTACGCGGACGCGCTCGAAGCGCTCATCACCCGCCAAGGCGCCGGCAAGCCCCAGCGCGCCACCCTGGTGATCGTCGCCGACTACGACCTCGTCGCCGGGCAGTTACGCGATGCCCGCCTCATCGACGGCACCCCCCTGGCACCCAGCGAACTCCTCAAGCTGGCCCTCGACGCGGACATCCTGCCGGCCCTGTTCGACACGAAGGGCCAGCCTCTCTGGTTGGGCCGCAAGTACCGCCACGCGAACACGGCGCAGCGCATCGCCCTCGCCGTCCGAGACAAGGGCTGCGCCGTCTGCGCTGCCTCCAACAGCTTCTGCCAGGCCCACCACGTGATCCACTGGGAAAACGGCGGGCCCACCGACATCGACAATCTCTGCCTGCTCTGCGGTGACTGCCACCACAAGCAGATCCACGAACTCGGCGCCCAACTCACCCGCGGCCCCGACGGCAAATTCAGCCTCGAACCCCCACCCAACCGACCACCACCGAAGTCCCGCAACGGCAAAGCCCACAAGAGCAAACGCGGCCCGTCGGGCCACCCAACCAGCACCGCCGGAGCGTGCGGCACCGTCAATCAACCCCTCCGACGCTGACGCGCCGCCGGCAACACCGCCCGAGCCGCCGATCACGGAGGCGGGGACGCCGGGGGACGGCGCCGGCGCGATTTCGCCAGACGCGCCGCCGACGGCCACCGGCGGCCCCGCCGGACAGCCAGCACAGGCGACCATTCCGAGGCCGCCGCAGCGCCACCGGCGGCCCCGCCGGATAGCCGGCGCAGGCCGCCGTGCCGGGCGTCAGTCGGTGAGCAGGACGGTGGCCGTGCCGGCGAGGACCGCTTGGTTGCCGTCTCGCGCCAGCCAGACGTCGCAGTCCACAAGCAGGCCCTCGACGCTGGGACGCACCGCAGTGACCTTGCCGCCGGCTACAAGCCGGTCCCCGGCGAAGACGTTCCCGAGGAACCGGACTTTCACGCGGCGGAAGTTCGCCGGTCCGCCCGCCCAGTCCGTCAGCATGTCGATGACGTAGCCCATGTTGTTGGGGCCCTGGTTGACGGCCCTGTCTCCCAGCCCCAGCCGGCGCACGTCGTCGACGTCAAAGTGGATGGTGTTGGGATCGCCCATCAGCGCCGCCATGGTCTTGATCTTCTCGGCATCCACCGATTCGATGACCCTCTGGGGCAGCTCATCGCCCACGTTCACCTCGGGGATTCCCGCCGCACTCACAGCTGCCTCGGGAAGACGAACGAGTTGGTGCAGACGCCGGCGATCTCGCCGTCGGGCGCCACAACCTCCAGGCGGAAAGTCAGCAGGTCGAACGTGCCGATCGCTCCTCCCTGCTTGCGTTTCACATCGGTGATCTCGCCGCGCACGTCGTAGGTCACACCCGTGCGCATCGGCACCCGCACCTCCATGTCGCACTCGCCGAACATGGGGCCATCGGCGGCATTGGTGTAGGCCAGTTCGAACAAGTCAGCGATCGACAGCCCCATGCCGCCATTGGCTACGTAGTAGCAGAACATGGGGTGCGCCAGGTCGTCGTCGCGCTGCGGCGAGCCGATGACATCGTTGGTGAGCCAGTTGCGGTAGTGCTCCACATCGAACGTGCCGCCCGGGAGCCGCCGGCCGACAAGTTCCTGCATCTGCTCGAAGGGAACCACGGCTACAGCCCTGTCCAGGTCGTGGCGGTCGCCTCGCGTGCGTTGCGCAACGAATCAGAAGCGCGGATCGGACCGCTAGTTGTGACAACCGGGGAGGTTGTCCCTGGGTGGAGGGGATTGAGGGTTCACAGCAGAGAGGAGGGGCTTGTCAAAGTTCGTCGGTGCCGGTGAGAGCGGCGTCGGGGCTGTGGCCGTAGCAGTGCTCCAGCAGACGTGCCTCGGTGATCTCGTCGCCGACCGCCTCGCCCACGATCGCGCCCTCGCGCATGGCGATGACCCGGTGGCACACACCCACCAGCTCCCCGAACTCCGAGGAGATGAACACGACCGCCTTGCCCTCGGTGGCAAGCTGCTCCATGAGGAGGTAGACCTCCTCCTTGGCGCCCACGTCGATACCGTGCGTGGGCTCGTCGAAGATCAGCACCGAGGCGCCCGAGCGCAGCCAGCGGGCCAGGACCAGCTTCTGCTGGTTCCCGCCCGACAGCCAGGCCGCCGGCGTCAGATCCGACGGGGTCTTGATGTCGAGGTCACGCACGGCCGCCAGCGAGGCGCTGCGCTCCTTCGGCGCCGACGGCACAGGCAGGAGCCGCGCCGTGCGGAAGTTGCGCAGCGTGCCCAGAGTGATGTTGCGGCGCACGTTGAAGTCCCTGATGAGGCCCTGATTGCGCCGGTCCTCGGGCAGCAGGACGATGCCGGCGGCGATGGCGTCGGCCGGCTTGCGGATCGTGACCTCCTCGCCGCGCAGGCGGATCGTGCCGCCGGTGCGGTGGTCGGCCCCGAAGACGGCGCGCATCAGCTCGGTACGTCCCGCCCCGACCAGCCCGGCCACGCCCAGGATCTCGCCGGCCCGCAGGCTGAACGAGGCATGGTGGATCTGACCGGGCACCTCCACGTCGGTCGCCTCCAGCGCCACCGGGGCGTCGGGTGGTCCGCCGATACCGCGGTGGCGACGCCGTTGCAGGGCGGTGGCGCTGGCGTCCTTGCCGGTGATCTCCTCGATGAGCGTGCGAGTGTCGAAGGCCTCGGTGGGGCGGTCGTCCACCACGGCGCCGTCGCGCATCACCACCACCCGGTCGGTGATGGCCAGGATCTCCTCGAGGCGGTGCGACACGTAGATGACCGCCACCCCGGCGGCGGAGAGGTCCGCTATGACCGCGAACAGGCGCCTGGTCTCCTCGTCGGTGAGCGACCCGGTGGGCTCGTCGAGCACCACCAGGCGGGCCTGCGTCACCAGGGCCCGGGCGATCATCACCAGCCGCTGCTGGGCGGCGGGCAGCGTGCGGATCGCCACGTCGGGGGCGATGCCGCCGCCGAGGCGCGCCAGCACCTCGCGGGACTGGCGGCGCAGCTTGCCGAAATCCACCAGCACGCCGGCCCGGCGCGGGTAGCCCAGGCCCAACTCCACGTTCTCCGCCACCGACAACTCCGGCACGACCGACAGCTCCTGGTGCACGAACGACAGCCCCAGCAGCGTGGCGTCATGGGGGTTGTGCAGGTGGATCTCCTCGCCGTCGAGCAGGATCCGCCCCTCGTCGGGCGCAGTGGCCCCGGCCAGGATCTTGATGACGGTGCTCTTTCCGGCGCCGTTCTTGCCGACGAGGCCCACGACCTCGCCGGGACGGATGGCGAGCGACACGTGGTCCGCGGCTCGCACGCCGGGGTAGTCCTTGACCAGCCCCTGGACCTCGAGGAAGACGTCGCCGGCAGTTTCGGTCATACCAGTGGCGGCGGTGGCACTCACGTTCCCGTCACCCTGCTACTTGCGCCGCAACATGATCTGACTCACCAGCACACCGAAGATCAGGATTACGCCCTTGGCAATGTTGATCCAGGCGTTGGAGATCTGCAGCGACAGCAAGCCCACCTCGATGACCCGCAGGAACAGCGCGCCCACGATGGTGCCGGGGATGTTGAACTGCCCGGGCCGGAAGACCGCAGCGCCGAGGAACACCGCCGCGTAGGCGTCGAGCAGGAAGGCGTCACCCAGGTTCAAGCGGATACCCGAGATCCCCGCGGTGAGCAGCAGGCCCACGAGCGAGGCCAGCAGGGCCACGATCACGAAGCCGAGCAGGCGCACGCGGGCCACCGGGATGCCGGCCAGCCGGGCGGCCTCGGGGTTGCCGCCGATGGCGTACATGTAGCGCCCGATCTCGGTGCGGTCCAACACGATCCACGCCACCGCCACGATGCCGAAAGCGATGAAGACGGGGCGCCGGAGGTCCCAGAACTCCACGTTCCGGGCCAGGTCGACGTAGAACGGCTGGGCGCCGACGGGAATGGTGATGGACCGGTTCTGGGTCCAGAGCTGCTCGATGCCCTTCAACCCCACCAACCCGGCCAGGGTGATGACGAAGGACGAGGCCCCCACGTAGGAGATGAGGAAGCCGTTGAACAGACCGACGGCCGCACCCACGCCGAGGGCGGCCAGCATCGCCACCCACCACGGCTGGTCGAAGTTGACCATGAGGGCCACGGCGGTGGCCCCGGAGAGACCGACCATGCTGCCGAAGGAGAGGTCGAAGTCGCCCATCGCCAGCACGAACGTGAGAGCCGTCGCCAGCAACAGCAGCGGCACGAACGACGACGGCAGGAACAGCACGTTCTGCACATGGTTCTGGGTGAGGAAGATCTCCCTGTCCAGGAACTTGAACACCAGGACGACCGCCCCGAAGACCACCACCAGCCCGTAGCGCGCGAGGAACTCCGGCACCCCGATCCGGCGCCGGCCCGCGCGGGGTGTCGCCGTGGTGGTCGCTGCGCCCCCGGCGTCCTGCTCGCCGCTATCTGTGTTCTGATCGTCGGTCACACCGGCTCTCCTCGGTCGTTCGGCCCCTGGAACTTAGTCGCGGGCGCCATGAGCCTCCAGAACGTAGAAGGGGGACGCAGCCGGTGTGGCCGCGTCCCCCTTCCATGTGGGTCTGATTACCCGTAGCGGTCGCCCGCTACGGGGTTCGGTCGACCGAACTCAGCCGATGTTGCTGTACTCGGTCGCCCAGCGGGTCTCGAAGAATTCCACGTAGTCGGTCCACGAGGGATCCGTCGGGGTCGGGTACGGGCCTCGACCCGGGTTGCACTCGTCCGCCGTGTCCTCGGGCGTCACGATAAACGGGATCGAGAACTGCACGGCGTTGCCATCGGCGTCCAGGTAGTAGGGACGCAACTCGTCGGTGAACTGGACGCCCTTGGCGTAGTAGGACGCGATCTGGTCTATGGCCACGTAGCTACCCCATTCCAGGTTCTCCTCCGAGGAGGCGTCCACGCCGCCGGCCTTCATCTGCTCCTGCGTCGAGCAGTTGGCGTAGAAGGTGAGCACCATCGGGCGATCCGGCGGAGACACACCGGGGAAGCTCTCGACGATCACGGGACCGACGCCCAGCGCGGCCAGGTCGAAGGTCAGCCAGAAGGCCAGCGAGTCCGGTGCCTGCAGCAGCCAGTTGGCTGCCAGGTCGGCCGCGGTGCCGATGACGTCGGCGAAGTCGACCATCTCCTCGGCGCCGATGGTGACGCCCGAGCCCTCGATGGCGGCACGCAGGGAGTCCTCCCGATCGGAGCCCCACTTGGCGAAGCCGGCGCTGGAGATCTGCACCGGGCCGTCCTTGCCGCGGTTCTCCATCATCCACTCGGCCAGCACGCGGCCCAGTTCGGAGTCGTTCGGGTTGAACGAGGCGGCGTACAGGTGGTAGAAGCTCTGCGTTCCGCCGGAGTTGACGAAGGGGATGCCCGCGTCGCGGGCCCGGGCGAGACCCTCCACGATGACTTCGACGGTCGTGCCGTCGGTGACGATGGCGTCCACTCCAGAGTTGATGAACCCCTCGAGGCACGTCTGCATCTGGTCGGGCACACCCTCGGCGTCGCAGTACTCCCAGTCCCAACCGAGATAGTCCACGGCGTCCTTTGTGGAGAACTCGAGGCGCTGCGCGGCCTCCGAGGCGCCCAGCACCTGCAGGTAACCGATGGTTAGCTGCGGCACCTCGACGGCCGGGCCGGTCGGCCAGGCGCGGGCGCTGCCCATCGAGGCCTCCGGCGGGACCCAGCCCTCGGGCTTGTCGACGAGTGCCGGCGGGGCCATGTCGTCCATGGGCTCGTCGGCGGGCTCGGGCGGCGGCGGTGGGGGCTCCGGTGTGGCTGCAGCAGCGGCAGCCTGGGCATCGGCCTGGGCCTGCGCCGCCTCGGCGGCCTGACGCGCCGCATCGGCGTCGGACTGCGCTGCGGCAGCCTCGTCGCGAGCTGCAGCAGCGGCGGCCTGCGCATCGGCCAGCGCGTCCTCGGCCGCGGCCACTGCTTCCTGGTTGCCTTCGGCGGTGGCCTGCGCCAGATCCGCGGCAGCCTGCGCCGCCTCGGCGGCCCTCAGAGCCGCCTCGGCCGCAGCCGCGGCAGCCTGCGCATCGGCCAGCGCCGTTGCCGCTTCGCTGTCGGCGGCATTCGCCTCGGCGAGCGCGGCGTTCGCTGTGTCCGCGGCACCGTCATCGCTGGCACAGGCGGCCGCCAGCAGCGACAGCGCCAAGGTCAGCGACAGCAGTCGCCACATGGTTCGTTTCCGGTAGAGCATGTCTCCCTTCCCTCGCCCCTCGGGGCGCTTCTCACGTAAAGATCAAACGTCGGTTTGGGGGAAAGCTAGCAGCACGAACGGGGATTTGAAATACCGCTCACCCGGCGATTACCAGCGGCACGCCTGCGGTATGGCGGGGTGCTCGATGGCGGGATATTTCTTGTGCAGGGGTGCCACGACTTCCTCGCCGAAGCGCAGGATCTGCTCGCGGGCGGCCTCAAAGCTGGGACCGGTCACCATGCGGAAGCGCATGGTGAAGTACTGCACCCCGTACTCCTCGTGATACTGCTCGAGGCGCTCGCGGCACTGGGCCGGCGTGCCGACCACGATGTGCTCGCGGGCACTCTCCGCGGTGATCTTCTCGGGCGAGTCGAAGGCAGGGTGGTGCGCCAGGATCCCCTGCGCGCAGTAGAAGCGCATCTCCGAGACGTAGTGGGTGCCGAACTCCGCCGCCGCCTCCTCGAAGCTGTCGGCCACCCAGCCGTTGCGCATGAGCACCACGAACGGCTCCTTGCCCAGCGAGCGGGCGCGGGCCCGGTAGGCGCCCACCTGCGACTCCCAGGTGTCGGAGAGAATCGGGAAGTCGTCGCACGTCCAGCTCTCGGCGTAGGTGGCGCAGCGCTCGATGGAGACCGGGAACTGCCCGCCGCCCCAGAACGGGAACCGGGGCTGCTGGTAGCAGTCCGGCGAGAGCACGCCGTCGCGCACCGAGTAGAAGTCCCCGTCGACGCTGAAGCGTTCTCCCTTGGCGGCCAGCGCCTGCTCGATGATCCGCACGCTCTCCAGGTAGCGGCCCAGCATGCGCTCGCGGGGCACACCGAACTGGCCCCAGTAGCCCTCGTGAAAGCCCCGACCCCAGGTCATGAACAGCCGCCCGCGCGACAGGTTGTCGATGATGGCGCACTGCTCGGCCACGTGCATCGGGTGGTACAGGGTGTTGACCAGGCAGTACGCCCCGATGGCCACCCGGTGGGTCTCCCGCGCCAGGATCATGAGCAGATTCAGCGGCGAGCCGAAGTACGACTCGGTGCGCCCGTGGCGGTCGGGCACCTGTATGGAGTGGAAGCCGGCCCGCTCGGCCAGCACGCATTCCTCCACCAAGGCGTGCAGCGTGGCGGCGGCGTTGCGCCGGTCGGGCAACCGCTGGTCGTAGCCGCCCGCGTTGGTGTCGACCAGGTATCCGATGCGCATAGGGGACCTCCCGGTTCTCCGCTACTCGACCCCTGCGCCCAGCGAGCCTGGCCGCGGAGGCCTCAGACCTGCCGCTCGGCGGACTCCCAGTAGGGCTCGCGCAGTATCCGCTTCAGGATCTTGCCGGTGGGGGCCTTCGGCAGCTCGGCCACGAACTCCACCGAGCGCGGCTTCTGGTAGGACGCCAGGTTGGCGCGGGCGACCTCGATGATGTCGTCGGGACCGGCGTGCATCTCGGGCTTGAGCACCACGAACGCCTTGACCGACTCGCCCCAGGTGTCGTCGGGCACCCCGATGACGGCGCACTCCAGCACCGCGGGGTGCCTGGCGATGGCCTCCTCCACCTGCACCGAGTAGATGTTCTCGCCGCCGGAGATGATCATGTCCTTGGCCCGGTCGACGATGAACACGTAGCGATCGTCGTCCCAGCAGGCGATGTCACCGGTCCACATCCAGCCGTCGCGGATGGTCTGGGAGGTGAGGTTGGGGCGGCGGAAATAGCCCAGCATGTTGGCCTCGGAGCGCACGACGATCTCGCCCGGCGTGGCGCCGTCGGTGGGCACGTCGCTGCCGTCGGGATGCACAACCCGCACCGACGTCACGAACCCCTCCCGGCCGCAGGAGCGCAGCCGCTCGGGACGGTGGTCCTCGTGTATGGCACGCAGGTGGTCCTCCTGGGACAGGAAGCACATCGTGGTTCCCTCGGTCTGGCCGTACCCCTGAATGAGCGTGCACGGGAACCGGTCGAGCGCCTCGGTGATGACCCGCGACGGCATCGGGCCGCCCCCGTACTGGATGTTGCGCAGGCTGGAGATGTCGTAGCGGTCGAAGCCCTCGACGGCCATCATCCAGTTGAGCATCGTGGTGACGCCCAGGAAGGCCGACACCCGCTCGGCCTCGATGAGGTCCAGCGCCAGCCGGGCGTCGAAGTTCATCAGCACCAGCGGGCAGCCGTGGGCCAGGTAGTTGATGGCCAGCACCACGGGAATGTGGAACATCTGCCCCGTGAGCATGTAGACGTCGCTGGGCACGATCCGCTCGGCCACGGTCTGGTTCAACATCCCGAACCAGCAGCTGCGGTGGCTGTGCAGTGCCCCCTTGGACTCCCCGGTGGTGCCGCCGGTGTAGAGGATGAACAAGGGGTCGTCGCCACCGACCGACGCCGAGCCCGCCGGCTCATCATCGGAGGAACTCGCCACAAGGCGCTCGTAGCTGCCGTCGCCGTCGGGGCCGTACTGCAGCCAGTGTTCGACGCTGTCCACCATGCCCGACAACTCACCGGCGGCGGCGTGATAGTCGGGGCCGCTGATGTAGGCCCGGGGCTCGCCGTTGTCGGTGATCTTCTTCAACTCCGGCGGCGAGAGGCGCCAGTTCATGGGCTGCGCCACCAGCCCTGTGCGCCCGCAGGCGAAGTACACCGCCGCGTACTCCATCGAGTTGCGGCTCAGAACACCAACCCGGTCACCCTTGTTGAGTCCGAGGCCGCGCAGCCCGTTGGCCAGCCGCCGGACTTCGCTGTCGAAGTCGGCCCAGTTCACCCGCTGGCCGGTCGTGGCGTCCACGATGGCGGTGCCCTGCGGCGTCTGGCGGGCCCACTTCGCCGGGATCTGGCCGATGTTCATGGCTCAGTAGGGCAGGTCGAGGCGCAGGTGGCGGCGTTGCAGCTTCCAGGCGCCGTCCACGAGCACCACGGTGTCGGTGTACAGGCCGCTGGAGAGCACCTTGAGGGCGCCGTTCTCCACCGAGATGAGGATCAGGGTGGAGACCGCGGTGACAGACGTGTCGGTCTCGTCGGTGAAGTAGATGTTGGTGATGCAGTGACGCCGCTGGTCGGTCTGCGTCGAGTGCGCACCCTCGAACAGGCCACGGATGGCGTCGCTGCCCTCGAAGACCATCGGGTCGCGGCCGGCGATGACTATCTCGAAGGCGCCATCCTCCAGGAACAGGCCCAAGACGTACTCCAGGTCGCCGGTGTCGTACGCCGTGCCGGCCCGGTTCAGTATGCCGGTGATGGCGAGTGTGTCAGCCATGGGGGAACTCCTTGGGATTCGAGGGTGTCGTGGGTTGCGATTCCTGTTGTGGTGGGTTCGGATGCTAGGAGGCCGATGAATGCTTCGGCTCTGCGCGACCCGGATCGCCGGTCATGGATTCCGACGTCCGCCGGAATGACGGAATTGCACCAGCCGAAGCGACTCGACACTAATCGGCAGCATGCTTGGGGGTTGCCGGCGCTCAGTCGAGACCGAGTTGGTCGACGGTGCCCCGCCAGGCCAGCGATCCGCCGTCGATGAGAATGTGGGCGCCGTTGATGAACGATGCCGCACGGCTTGCCAGGAAGCAGACCAACTCGGCTACCTCCTCGGGCCGGCCAAGGCGCGGGATGAGGCTCGCGTTGATGAGCGACCTCTCGAAGGCCACCGGGTCCTCGGCCTGCTCCACGAACCGGGTCACCATCCCGGTGGCGATGGCACCGGGGCCGTAGCAGTTGACCCTGATGCCGTAGGGGGCCAGGTCCACGGCCAGGTTCTGGGTCTGCAGGCGAATGCCGCCCTTGGAGGTGCCGTACGCGGAGTTGAGGGGATAGGCGGACTGCGAACTCATGGAGGCGGCGTTGACGATGGAACCGTTGTCGCTCTGCTTCAGGTACGGCACGGCGTACTTGGCGCACACCCAGGGCGCCACGGCGTTGACCTCCACGACCCAGCGGAACACCTCGATAGGCATGGTCTCGACGGACGCCTGATCCCCGGCGCGCGCCGTCTCGTGCACTCCGGCGTTGTTGTGCAGCACGTCGATACCGCCCAGTTCCTCCGCGGTGGCCGCCATCAGGGCCTTCACCTGCTCGGCGTCGGTCACGTCGCAGGCGCAGAACGCGGCCGTCCCCCCGACGGCGCGGATATCGGCGGCCACCTGCTCGCCAGCCTCGGCCGAAGAAGCCAGATCGCTGACCATCACCGCAGCGCCCTTCGAGGCGGCGACCCGTGCGGTGGCCGCACCCATGCCCCCCGCCGAGCCCGTGATGACGAAACGCATTCCTTCGACGCTCATCGGTGTTCCTTATGCGAAGCGCACCGACACTTCTCGGCAGCGTCCTCGGCGCTCGGCGGCGCTCACTCGAAGCCGAGCTGGTCGATGGTTCCCCGCCAGGCCAGCGATCCGCCGTCGATGAGAATGTAGGCGCCGTTGATGAACGATGCCGCCGGACTGGACAGGAAGCACACCAACTCGCCGACCTCCTCGGGCCGGCCGAGGCGCGGGATGAGGCTCGTGTTGATGAGCGCCTTCTCGAAAGCTTCCGGATCCTCGGCCTGCTGCACGAACCGGGTCACCATCTCGGTGGCGATGGCGGTGGGGCCATAGCAGTTCACGCGGATGCCGTAGGGCGCCAGATCCACGGCCAGATTCTGGGTCTGCAGCCGGATCCCCCCCTTCGAGGTGCCGTAGGCCGAGTTGCGGGGGTAGGCCGACTGCGCTCCGGTGGAGGCGGCGTTGACGATGGAACCGTTGTCGCTCTCCTTCAGGTACGGCACCGCGTACTTGGCGCACACCCACGGCGCGACTGCGTTGACCTCCACGACCCAGCGGAAGACATCGATGGGCATGGTCTCCACCGACGTGTTCTCCCCCGCCCGCGCCGTCTCGTGCACGCCGGCGTTGTTGTGGAGGACGTCGATCCCGCCGAAGCGGTCGGCGGCGGCCGCCATCAGCGCCTCCACCTGCTCGGGGTCGGTCACGTCGCAGACGTGGAAGGCCGCTGTGCCGCCCGCCGCGCGGATGTCGGCCACCACCTGCCCACCTGCCTCGGCCGATGAGGCCAGATCGCTGAGCATGACGACGGCGCCCTTGGAGGCGGCCACCCGTGCCGTTGCGGCACCGATGCCACCGGCCGATCCCGTGATCACGAAACGCATTCCTTCAATGCTCATTCCTGTTCCTTTCCTGGGTTGGGTGCGACTTGGGTCCTCTGCGGGGGTTCCGGGGACCGATGGAGTTCAACGAGGCCGTGCGAGTCGTCAGGCCGCCGGGCGGAAGGCCAGCGGCATGTGAACCGGCGAGCGGGTGAACACGCCGACCGGGGTGGGCGGACCATGCACGAAGTCGATGTGTTCCATGGCGTCCAGCAGTTGGTTGGTCCCGGTCTCCACCTCGGTGAGGGCGAGGATGGCGCCGACGCAGAAGTGCCGCCCGAGGGCGAAGGAGGTGTGGTTGGCCGCCGCCGTGAAGGCCTTCTCCATGTCCAGATCCTCCCTGAAGATATCGAAGCGGTCGGGGTCGTCGTACTTGCGGGGATCGCGGTTCGCCCCGGCGAGCAGGCAGGTCACCGTAGCCCCGGCGGGGATCGTTCCGCCCGACATCTCCACGTCCGTCGCCGTCTCGCGCATGATCATCTGCACCGGCGGCGTGTGCCGCAGCGTCTCGGCGAAGGCGTTGCGGATCAGACTGCGGTCGGCGCGCACCGCCTCCATCTGCTCGGGATGCTCGATGAGACGCCAGAACATGTTGGCCATGGACTTGTCGGTGGTCTCCCCACCGGCGGTCAGCAGCAGGCTCACGAAGGCCTTCACCTCGATGTCGCTGAGGCGTTCACCGTCGATCTCCGCTTGGCACAGCGTGGTCAAATCGTCACCGGGCGAACTGCGCCGCTCGGCGATGATCGGCAGCATGTACTCCTGTAGCTCGTCACGGGTGCGGATGCCGGCGGCCATCACGTCGGGGTCGCCGATGAGGTTCGAGAGAAACGCCATGATCGAGCTGTACCAGGCGTGGAATCGGTCGTGGTCGGACTTGGGCAGGCCCAGCATGTCGACGATCACGTTGATGGGGAAACGGGTGGTGTATTGCTGCACGAAGTCCACCTGCCCCTCGGCCCGCCAGGCCTCGATGAGTTCGGCGCTGTTGCGCTCGATGACGGGCGCGAACTTCTCCCGCAGGTCGGCGCCCCGGAACGCCGGCGTGACCAGGTTACGGTGCCGCGAGTGGTCGCGACCCTCCATTTGCAGGATCGTCGGCCCGTGTACCGGCTCGAGTTGCCACTCGTAGATGTTGGAGTTGAAGGCGGGGTCCTTGAAGGCACGCTCCACATCCTCGTAGCGGCTGATCGTGTACGAGTTCATGGCCTCGTGGAAATAGACCGGGTACTCGTTGCGCATCAGTTCGAGCACCGGGAACGGATTGTCGGAGAATTCCGGCGAGAGAATGTCAGGGGTCATGGCATCTCCATTGCTCGGCGGTCCCGTACTCGGACGTGCCCCGGCCTGGTGGCCCGTTGCCGCAGGTTTCGGGCATGACGCGACCTGCTGTCGCGCCCGAACGATATCAAACAAGCGGTTGACAGTCCCGTCGCATTGGTACAGTCCTACGGTGTGGGAAGCAGCGTTGAGCCCATGAGCGCCGGCGGCGAATCGGGGGTGTTCGCGCTCGAGGCATCCGGGCGCGATCCTCGCCCCGACGCCACCCCGGAGGGCCTGCGCGGCGGGCGCTGCACCTCGTGTGGCTATCCCATGCTTTACCGGCCGCCGCTGTGTCCGTCCTGTGGCGGTTCACCCGTTGAACGGGCCACGTTCGGACCCGGCGGGACGGTCTGGAGTTCGACCGTCCTGCGCATTCGCGTGGCCGACCGGAAGCCACCGGCGGTTCTCGCCTACGTGGACTTCGACGAAGGTCCGCGTGCCCTTGTTCACGTCGACGGCCCGGCTGAGGGGCCTCTACGGCCTGGCACCAGGGTGCGGCTGCTCGGGCGCGACGACCGGGGTGACCCGCTGGTGAGGGCGACGGGCGATTTCGATCACGCCGAGGGGAGGGCACGGCCGTGACCTCCCGACCTCTTGGGCGCGCACGTCACAAACCGGCTACCGGAGCGCGCATCGGACTGAACGGCCGCTCGTGAGCACTCCTGTCTCCGTCTGGGGAGTCGGTACCAGCCGGTTCGCCCGCCAGCCCGATACCCCGCCGAGGGACCTCGCGTGGCAGGCCGTCACCGAGGCGCTCGCCGATGCCGGCGTACCGCCCGCGGCGGTCGAGGCCGTGTATGCGGGAACGGTGTTCGGCGACCCCGGAGTCACGACACGCACCCTCCAGCACCTCGGCATCACGGGAGTACCGATCGTGACCGTCGAGAACGCCTGCGCCAGCGGGACCACGGCGTTCCACGAGGCACAGGTGGCCGTCTCCCACGGCCGCTACGAGGTGGTGCTGGCATTCGGTATCGAGACGATGACGGCCGTCTTCGACGGACCCATCGAGCCGCTGGACTCCGACCCGGAGGGCGCCCAGGGCTTTGCCATGCCCAGCCTCTACGGCATGGCCGCGCACCGCTACCAGCACTGCCACGGCGTGACACCCGAGCAGATGGCGCTCGTGGCGGTCAAGAACCGGCGCCACGCCCTGGCCAACCCGCGCGCCCAGCACTCGGGGGAGTTCACCGTGGAGCAGATCCTCGCGTCGCGCCCGATCTCGGACCCGCTGACGCTGCTGCAGTGCTGCGACATCAGCGACGCCGCTGCGGCCGCGGTCTTGGGCCCGGCTCGCCGACGCGTCACCGCGGGGAGCGCCACCGACGTGACAGTGCGATCAACGGTGCTCGCCTCAGGGCGGGCATGGGATCACACCACCGATCTGGTGTGGGGCTGGCAACTCGTCGCCGACACCGCCAGGGCCGCATTCGAAAGCGCCGGCATCGGGGCCGCCGACATCGACGTTCTCGAGGTCCACGACGCCTTCACGATCGGCGAGATCGTGACGACCGAAGCGCTTGGCCTGTGCGAGTTGGGAGGCGGCGGAGCGCTCGTGGAGTCCGGCCACACCAGTCTCGGCGGCGCCCAGCCGGTGAATCCGTCGGGCGGCCTGCTGGCACGCGGCCATCCCCTCGGCGCCACCGGTCTGGGCCAGATCGCCGAGATCGTCTGGCAGCTGCGCGGGATGGCCGATAGGCGCCAGGTGGACGGCGCCCGCGTCGGTGTTGTGGAGACGATGGGCGGCGGCACCGCGGGAATCGACGGCAACGCCTGCGTGGTGGCCGTGCTGGAAGCGCCCGGGGGGCAGCCATGAGCACCGCCGCGAACACTGCCGGCATCGACCTGCTTACGCCCGAGCGCGTCGCCGACCCGTATCCGATCTTCGCCGAACTCCGGCGCGAGCGTCCGGTCTTCTACAACGAGCACTACCGCGCCTGGTTCATCCACCGCCACGAGGATCTACTGGCTGCATTGAAGGATCCCCGGTTCTCCTCGGACCGCATCCGGCCGGTGTTCGAGCACAAGCTCACCGAGTCCCAGCGCACCGAGCGTGCCCCCACGTACCGGATCCTCGGCGAGTGGATGGTGTTCCGCGATCCCCCCGACCACACGCGCCTGCGCAAGCTGGTCAGCCGGGCGTTCACGCCGCGGGCGATCTCGCAATGGCAGCCCCGCATCGTCGAGGTCGTCGACAGTCTCATCGCCGAGTTGGCGCCGCGCGGCCACATGGACGTGATCACCGACTTCGCCTACCCGCTGCCGGCCGTCGTGATCGCCGAGATGATGGGTGTGCCCACGTCCGATCGGGACCTGTTCAAGGACTGGTCCGACGACCTGATGGTGCTGGTGTTCGGCGCCCGCGGCGTCGAGGGGCGGCGCGAGCGGGCCCAGAGCGGGCTGTTGGAGTTGTCGGAATACCTCGGCGGTCTCGTTCGCCGCTTCCGGGCCGCGCCGGCGGAGAACCTGATCCACACGCTCATCCGCGCCCAGGAGGGCGACGACACCCTGACCGACAATGAGATCGTCGGCACCTGCATCCTGTTGCTGTTCGGCGGGCACGAGACCACCACCAATCTGATCGGCAACGGGCTGCATGCCCTGCTGGCGCATCCTGACCAGTTGGAGCGGTTGCGAGCGCACGACAACGCCGAGTACCTGCGAGCCGCCGCTGAGGAGATCCTGCGCTTCGACGGCCCGTCGAAGATGCAGGTGCGCATGGCCGCCACCGACATCGACGTGGGCGATGAGGTGATCCGCCGGCACGACATGGTCTACCTGGTCCAGGCGGCCGCCAACCGCGACCCTGACGTCTTCGCCGATCCCGACCGGTTCGACCTCCAGCGCAACCCCACCGACCATCTCGGTTTCGGCTTCGGGCTGCACTACTGCCTCGGCGCCGCCGTGGCCCGGCTCGAAGGATCCATCGCCCTCGACGCCGTCGCTCGGCGGCTGCCCGACCTGCGCGCCGGTCCCGAACCCCCCGAGTGGCACCCGACGCTCATCAGCCGCGGCATGGCCTCCTGCTGCGTGTCGTACACCCCCAGCGAGGGGACCGCCGCATGAGTCGGCCGGGTTCCGGCGGCTCCCCGATCGTCTCCCTGGCCGGCAAGCGCGCCGCAGTGACCGGTGCCAGTGGCGACATCGGACGGGCAATCGCCCTTGCCCTCGCCGCCGCCGGCGCCGACGTGGCACTGCTGGCGCGCCGGCGTGAGCGTCTCGAGGCCCTGGCGGCCGACGTGGGTGACATGGGACGGCAAGCGGCGGTGGTACCGGTCGACGTGACCGACGCCACCGCTGTGGCAGAGGCCGCGGCGCTCTCCGCCGAGGAGTTGGGACCGATCGACATCCTCGTCAACAACGCCGGCGGGGCCCGCTTCCTGGCGCCCGCTCTCGACGTCGCCGAGAACGGTTGGACCAAGACCGTTGCCCTCAACCTCACCGCGCCGTTCCTCTGCGCGCAGGCCTTCGGCGGCCCGATGGTCCAACGGGGCAGCGGCTCCATCGTGAACGTCGGCTCGGTGGCCGGCTTGCGCCACCTGGCCGGCATGTCGGCCTACACCTCGGCGAAGGGTGGCCTGTTCGCCCAGACACGAGCCCTGGCGCGGGAGTGGGCACCGCACGGCGTACGGGTCAACGCCGTCGCACCCGGCTACGTCGCCACGTCCGGCTGGGACGCCTTCGACCCCGACGAGGTCGTCGCGGCCTCCGAACTCAGCATCCCTCTGGGGCGCTGGGCCACCCCCGAGGAGGTCGCAGGTCCCGTCGCCTTCCTTGCCTCCGAAGCCGCCTCCTACATCACCGGGGCCACGCTCATCATCGACGGCGGGATGCTGGCGTGAAGACGCACTGCATACCGGCAACAGGACGAGGGCGGGGGATGCCGGGGGGCGGCGCCGGCGCGATTTCGCCAGACGCGCCGCCGACGGCCACCGGCAGCCCCCGCCCGGACCGCCGGCCGTCCGCCGCCGCAGATTCTGTCGGAACCCAAACCCTGAGAAACCGAGGAGAGACGCCATGAGCGCCGACCTGGAACAGCGCATCGCCCTCATCGAAGCTCGAGAGGCGATACGCGAACTGGTCTTCGACTACTCCATCGCCGTGGACGATCGTGACTTCGATCGGATCAAGGAGATCTTTTGCGACGACGCCACGTTCGGCCACGCCGACGGTCGCGATACGACAGTGGGCCGGGAGGCCATCGTCGACTTCTACCGCATGCGCACCGGGTTGATGGGACCGACCTATCACTACCCCCACAGCCACCGGATCGACTTCGACGACGACGATCACGCCACGGGGACGGTTCTCGCCCACGCCGAACTGGCGTTGGAGGGCACCACCTACCAGGTGGGGCTCCGCTACGCCGACACCTACCGGCGCGAGGACGGCGCGTGGAAATTCGGCTCGCGCACGGTCTGCTTCCTGTACTTCATGCCGTTGAGCGAGCTCGTCAACGGCGGACTCGGCGCCCCGGACCGCAAGCGCTACCCCGACGTCGGCCCCGTTGCCGCCGACCTTCCCGAGACGCTGGCCACGTGGCGCGCCTCGAAGGGTCTCGACTGACCGCAGCCACCAGGCTGTCGTGACGAAACCGCCGCGCATACTCTGAGAGAGCCCGCCCGACGCAAGGACCGCACACCATGACCACCGCAGTTCCTCGAACCTCCACAGACATCGTCACGGACATTGTGACGGCCTGTCAGGCCCTCGCCGCCAACGGCTGCGACACGGGCATCGGCGGCCACGTCAGCGTCCGCGCCCCCGGCGAGGACGCCCTGTGGATCAACGCCTTCGACCGCACCCTGGGCGAGGTCGGCCGCGACGACGTCATGAAGATCGACTACGAGGGCAACCTCCTGGAGGGGAACCGCTTCATCAGCCCCGGCTGGGAGTTCCACGCCGGCATCTACGGCCAGCGCCCCGACGTGGGCTCGATCGTGCACACGCACGCCTTCTGGATCTGCGCGCTGGCGTCGATGGCACGCCCGCTCAAGATGCGCCACAACCTGTGCACGCTGTTCTACGAGGACCAGGTCATGAGTCCCGACGATCACTTCGATTCGATCGGTCCCGTGATCGGTGACCGCTCCACGGTGCTCATCCCGTGGCACGGCGGGATCACCGTGGGGCGCAGCCTGCCCCGTGCCGCCGCCCTGCACGTGACGCTCGACGCCATGGCACGCCTCGACGTCACGCTGGAACCCACAGGCGCCCCGGAGCTCCCCGAGGAAGCTCGACTGCCGATGCGCAAGCTCATCGACGAGGTGGCCGGGTACCTGGAGCAGACCTGGGACCTCATGGTCCGCCAGGCCGCCGACTACCGCCACAGGGGCGTCTGACCTTCTGCTCGCACGTGGATCGGAGCCTGCAGCAACCGGCCTGGCCCAAGGAGATCCCAAGCCACGACAGCCGTCGCCGCCACCACGGGGCCCGACATCCTGTCGGCCGAATTCGACGCCGACCCCTACCCGTTCTACGCCCTAACGCCGCGGGCGTGCTACCTGGGGTTTCGCGCCGCCGCCTAGATACCGCTAGGTACCGGCCCGCCCGGCGCCAGCAACCGAGCGCCCAGAACGCCGGCGGCTGGGTGAACGGCAGCGGCCCGCCGCCGTGCCCCGGCCGCACTAGAATTTGGGGCTATGCCGAAGCGGACCGTTCACGGGACCCTCGCCGACGCGCTCGGAGACGTCAGCGCGGAGTCGTACACCCTGGCGATCACTCCGGTTCTGAGTGCCGGCCAGCGTGTCGGCGTGATCAGCCCGACCGATGCCACGCCCGGTGCCGTATACATGCCCCATGAGCGGACCTTCGAGGTCGTCGACGGTGAGACGACTTTCAAGCTCCTCGAGTCCGACGCCGTTGACGGCCGCGTGCTGTACGACCTGCAACTGCGCGGCCCGGCGTTCGACACAACGAAGGTCGACGGCGTCTATGTGCCGACTGACGCCGAGCACCCGGACCCGCTGTACCTCTGGCAGCTCATCAAGGACTACAGCGGCCGCACCTTGCTGCCGGCCGCATTGGGGTAGGTTCGGCATACCGGTGACCAGGCCGCCGGTATGCCGATACTTATCCGTAACGCCACGCTAAGTTTGTCGGCATGACCGACACCACACCGCTCGCCCGTGCTCGCCACCTGAGTCCCGCTCGGAAGGTGCAGCGCATCACCGAAGACCACGACACGTTGATCCAACGTGCCGTAGCCGCCACCGGCCGCACGCGCCAAGAGATCGTCAACGATGCGCTCGACGTCGGTATGACGCTGGTGCTGCTGCAAGTCCGCGAGCCGCACGCCGCCCGCGCGCTGGTAGCGGAGGCCAGCTACCTGGTGGTCCGCGCCTACGTCGGCCTGGCCGACGGGGGCGGGCCGGGCGATCCGGTTCCGCCGTTTGCGTCTGTGGAGCCAGTGGCGCGAGTGGAGCCGGTCGAGCCGGTCGAGCCGGTATGAGCACCACCGCCCCCGTCGCGCCGGTGCCCACCGGCACCGCGTGGGAACTCGCCGACGGGGTACACGCGCCGATCACCGACGCCGAGCGCCAGGCCGTCTGGCGCGAGGGTATGTATCGCGAGGACTGCGAAGACGTGATCTACGCCGAGCGCGAAGCCGCCTGCGAGCAAGCCGACGAAGAACGCGCTAGAACACGGCACTTGGAGCAGCAGTCCAAGTGCACACGGGGCAAGCGCTGCCGTGTTGGACGCCAAGAAGACGACGCGGCGCTGGCCGCGGAGGCGGCGGCGTTGGTCGTGGAGTACCCAGCGGTCTATCGCTCCGGCATGTCCCGCGCCGCATGCGAGGAAGAGCACCGCTGGCGCGAGGAAGACACCGCCGAGGAGGCCAAGGCGGAGGTCAAGGCGGCGCAGCGGTGGCGCGGCGACCTCCACGAGTACGGCCGGGTGCCGAAGGAATGGGTGGCCTACGAACGCCGCGGCGCCACTGCTCGCCGTGCGGGTCCAGCGGGCGTGCCACGCAAGCGCGTGCGGCTCCTGGACGGGGCGACCGTCGCAGAGTACCGGCCGGCGGCGCTCGAAAGCTTGGCGGCCGTCGAGGCGCCGGGTTTGGTGGTCATCGACTCCGTGTCGTCCTCGGGTTGCCCGACGGGCGGCGAGAGCGTGTACCCGTGGTGGCAGGCGGTCGTGGCACCGTGGCTGACTGCCGGCACCGCCGTGTTGCTCTTGGACCATACGCCGCGGTCCGCTCCGCGTCGGGAACTGGGCTCGGTCACCAAGGCAGCGTTTGCGGATTTGACGTTCGCCGTGCGTGCCCACCGGGAGGGGAACCGGCTCACGCGGGTCGTTCTTGAGCCCGTGGCGTTCAACGACTTCGGCACCCACGCGGAGCACGGCATCGTCGTGGACCTGACCGACGGCGTGCCCACAGCGACAGCGGCGCCGTCGGCCGCGGTGGTTGCCGCTGTCCCCACACTCACCGTACTGGAAGCCTTTGAGGCGGTGAACCGGGGCGACCTGAAGAAGCGCGCCGCCGCGGACGCGTTGGGGATGCCCGACACCACGTTCCGGCGCCGCTACACACGGTGGAACGAAGCACGCGCCGCAGCCCAGCAGGTGGCGCAGCGGCGCAGCATGTGCGCCACAGCCGCCCCAGCCCGGCGCACGCCGCCCACCACCCTAGGGGTGGGCGGTGCGCCACTGGGCCAAGTCGTGTAGACAACGAACAAGGAGTACCCGATGACCGACCAACAACAACAAGAACAAGTAGGAGACGGTGCGATGATGCGACCGCTGCCGGTCGCCGAAATCTACATCGAAGAAGAGCTGCCCGACGCGGTGTTGCTCTTGGCTGGCGGGCTCGAGGAGCTGGCGGCGGTGTTGACGGCCGCGACGCGCCTGACCCGCGCTGCTGCCCCGCTGGCCGCACACATGCCGACTCTCACCGAAGAACTCGCTTTGGTGGTGTCGTTGCTGACGGCCGCGACGCGCCTGGCACGCACCGAAGCCGCGTCGGCCGATGCGTTGTTCGTACAGCTATACCACCGGTCGCTGGCGTGCCCACGGCGCCGGTGGTCCAAGCGGCTCCGCCGCTGACCGTGTGGGAGGCGTTCGAGACCACCCGATGAGTGACCGACCGCCCGAGCCGACGCCCGCCGATGAGGCGGCGAGAATGCTGCAGGACCGCGGCACGCCGTCGTGTCTGCTGGCGCTCGACGCCAACCTCCACGACGGCCCCACGGTGCCGGGCCTGGTCGTATTGGTGGATGCAGCGTTGCCCACGGACGTGTTGTACGACCTGACGCCGCACGCCGTGGCGGCGCTGCGCTCCCTGGCCGACAACATGGAAGCGGCGGTGCCGTCGGCGGTCGTGCCCGACGCCGTGCCGCCCGAGTGGTGCGGCTAGACCGCCCAGCCCTGGGTGCTGGGACCCTGCCATAGGCGCTCGCCTAGCCCGCTAGGTGTGACAACCGGGGAGGTTGTCCCTGGGTGGAGGGGATTGAGGGTTCACCGTTGAGGTGAGCCCTCCGGCGATGCTGTGGGCAAGTAACAGCTCACGGCTCGCAGGGAGGGCTCATGGCACAGGTTACGCAGCATGTGAACGCGCGGTTGACGCCGCGCCAGCGTCGGGCGATGGTCGAGGTGGTGATCGTGGAGGGTTGGGGTGTCGGCGCAGCTGGAAACCGTCCTCCTGGGCGCCGTCATGACCGCCTGTGGGGTGCCGGCGCTGCTGTTGTCCACGAGCCTCGGAGGCGCGGCTTGGCGGGACGCCTGGAGATCGTTCTTGGCGTCAGCGGTGACGCCGGTGGGCGACCTGCTCGCCCGCGCGGCGTCCGAGGCCCTTGGTGTGGAACTGACGGTGAGCGTGGCGCCGGCGCACCGCACGCCGGCCGACGCCGTATCGCAGGCCCGCGCCGTCGGCAGTCTTACGAACGCCGGCGTCGACTTGGAGCGGGCGCTGCGCTTGGCCGGGCTCCACGAAGACGCGTGACGTGGCGGTAGGTGCGGCCCCGGTACGATCCGGACTGCCCGGTAGGGTGTGTGCTGGAGACGTCGCAACGCGAGTGGAGCCGCCACCACCGGCTCGGGGTGCCGCCGTGCCCCACGGCGCTCGCCAGCCGGCAGCGCTACCGCGCCACCCACGCCAACGGCGGCTACACACCCAAGCCCCGGCGCAGCCCTGCCATGCTGCGGGGGCGCATGACGGCCGCACGCCGTGGGCTGGGCGACGCGTGGGCCGCGAGGCGCAGCGCCGTAGCGTTGACCGGGGCGGCGGGTTCAGGGCGGCAGCCGGACGGGAACACGTAAGGGCTGTCTACCGCCGCGGCCCGCACGCGCTGCCTCGCCACAACTTCGGCGGCGGCCTGGGCGCTCAGCGGCACCCGGTGCGCCGTGCCGGTCTTCATGCGGTCGGCGGGTACCGTCCACACGCCCGCCGCGTGGTCGATTTCGTCCCACCGGGCCAGCCGCGCCTCGGTGCGGCGCACCGCCGTGAGCAGCAGCAGCGCCGCCGCATCCGCCGGGCGGTGGCGCGCCCGCAGGGCAGCGGCGAGCGCCGGCGCGGCGGTCCAATCCAGGGCCGCGTGGTGTGTCGTGGTGTGGGCCGGTAGGCGCTGCCGGAGCGCCTCCTGCAGCGCTCGCCCTTCGGCGGGGTTGGTGGTGACGTACGCGGCTATTTCCGCCTCCACGAAGACGGCGCGCATTCCGGCGCGGACGATGGGCACCAAGGTGGGGCCGCGCCGGTGGTGTACCTCCACCAGGACGTTCAGCAGCGCCGGCCGGTCGATCCGGGTGACCGGCGTCTCCCACAGCGCCCGGCAACTGCGGCGCATCGACCGCTCCCACGTGTCCGCGGTAGCGGTGCGCCGGAAGCGGGCGCGCTTGTGGGCGGCGACAGCCACGGCGAGTTCCCCGAAGGTCGGCACGGACGTCGGCGGAGCGGCGACCGGTGTTGTGGCGGCCCACCGGTAGCGCGGCGGGGCCGACCGCGGCGTTGGGGGCGGGTGTTGGGGCCATCGTGTTCTCCCTCGGGGCCGGTACCTATACGAGTGGCAGAACGAGCCGCTGCACGGCGGGCGGACCATGCTGCAACTCGACGGGCGCGAGCACTCCGCTCACCGCACCATCGTCGGGCCGCAGTTCCGCGGCGCCTATCTCGAGGAGCGTGTGCGGAGCATCATCGAGCACACGGTGCACAGACTCATCGACCGGTTCGGCGCCGACGGCGAGGTGGATCTGCGCGATCGGTTCACCAGGCCCTTCCCTCTCGACGTGATCATGTACATGATCGGCCTGCCGCTGGAGGACCACGAGACGTTCCGCCAGTGGGTGGACCTTGGCATCGAGTTCCAGTCCAACTTCGCCGGCGATCCTGAGGTGGAGCGCAGGGGCCTCGAGGCGCAGGCCCAGTTCGCCGACTACCTCACGCCGATCATCACCGCGCGGCGTGCCGACCCCGGCGAGGATCTGCTGTCGAAGATGCTGCTGGGAGCCTCCGACGGCATCTCGATGGAGGATTGGGAGGTGCGGGCCTTCACGAGGCTGCTGGTGGGCGCCGGCGGGGAGACCACCGACAAGGCGCTGGCCTCCATGGTGTGCCGGTTGCTGGAGAATCCCGAGCAGTTGGAGGCCGTGCGGCAGGATCGCTCGCTCATCACCGCGGCCCTGGCCGAGACGCTGCGGCACTCCGGACCCGTGCAGATGATCATGCGCCAGGCCGAGCATGACGTGGAGCTGTCCGGTGGCGTCGTTCCCGCCGGGGGCACCGTGGCCTGCGTGCTGGGGGCGGCGAACCGCGATCCCGATCAGTTCGACGATCCCGACACGTTCGATATCGCCCGCCACGACCTCGACGTGGCCAAGGCTTTCAACGCCGCCGCCAACCACGTGGAATTCGCCCTCGGGCGGCACTTCTGCGTGGGTGCCCACCTGAGCCGGGTGGAGGTGGAGGTCGCCATGGACGCCCTCCTGGACCGCCTCCCGGAGATGTCCTTCGCACCCGGTTTCACCGCCAACGAGACCGGCGTCTTCACCCGCGGCCCCCGCTCGGTGGATCTGCTCTTCCAACCCGCCGCCTGAAGACTCCAGCGGCCCGGGCGGGGGACGCCGGGGGTGGCGGCGGGCTACGGTTCCCTGCAGTGAGCGGGCAGGGCACGAGCGACCCGGTCGGCGTCGACGCTGAGGCCCGGCGCGCCGCCGAACGCCTTTCCCGCGTGCCGCCGCTTTGGAGCCTGGCCGAGAAGGTGGCGCCGGCCCACACTGCGCTCGCCGTGGTCGATGTGCAGAACGACTTCTGCTCGCCGGCGGGGATGATGAGCGCCGAGGGGCTCGACGTGAGTGCCGCGGTCACCACGGCTGAGAGGCTGGAGCGCTTCATCGCGGCGGCCCGGAGCGCCGGTGTGCTGGTCGTCTTCGTCCGCAGCGTGCTTTCGAGCGACGACAACCACTACCTCAGTGACGTGATCCTGGAGCAGGCCACCCGGCGCCGGGCAGGTAGCTACACGCTGCGGCCGGTCTGCGTGGCCGGCGCCTTCGGGGGCGACTTCTACGGCAACGTGCGGCCCGCCCCCGGCGACCCTGTCGTGACCAAGCACCGCTACAGCGCGTTTCTCCGCACCGACCTGGAGACCATCCTGCGCACCGCCGGTATTCGCACCGTCGTCCTGGTGGGGGTGGCCACCAACGTGTGCGTCGAGACGACCGCCCGCGACGCCTTCATGCGGGATTTCTACGTGGTGCTCTCCTCGGACGGCACCGCGGCCTACAGCGAAACCGAGCACGAGGCCACCCTCGCCACCATCGACCGCTACTTCGGCCAGGTCGCCTCGATCGCCGAGGTAACAGCCGCCTGGAACAGCTGAATAGCGCAGCCCCGCCCGGACCACGGCACCCCGGCCTCCGCTCGGACACGGGTCGCGCAACCGAGGCCCGAACTATTGTTGAGTGTTTTAGTCGGGATTCCTGTACCCTTCCCCGGTCCGCCAACAGCGGGCACATCGACCCGCAATCAATCTCCGGAGGAATCTCCATGTCCGAGACAGCAAAGATGCTCGAAGCCAACGCCGCCTACACCGAGGGCTTCAGCCAGGGCAACAAGCCCATGCCCCCGGCCCGCTCCGTGGCCGCGGTGGTCTGCATGGACGCCCGCATCCACCCGCCGGAGATGCTGGGGCTCGATCTCGGCGACGCCCACGTGATCCGCAACGCCGGCGGGCGCGTGTCCGACGACGCCATCCGGTCGCTCATCATCTCGTCCACGCTGCTGGGCACGCGCGAGTTCCTCGTCGTGCATCACACCGACTGCGGGATGCTCACCTTCTCCAACGACGATCTGCGCGGCATCCTGGCCGACCAGCGCGGCAGTGATGCGAGCAACATCGACTTCCTTCCGTTCAGCGACCTCGAGGGCAGCGTCCGCGAGGATGTGGCACGCATCCAGGCAAGCGAGCACCTCGACTCGTCGATTTCCGTGCGGGGATTCGTCTACGACGTGGACACGGGCGCCCTCACCGAGGTCAACTGACCGGACGGGATTGTCGAAGCCTCGGCCCGTCCGGGGTCATCCCCCGGGCCTGCGACGGGCCGGCTGTCGGTCCTGTCACGCGTGTGCCGAGCCGACACCCCGTGTGCCGCGCTTGAACTCCCCGCCGAACAACGCCACTTGCGGCACGTCGTCGGGCCGGTCGGCCAGGTCGATCACGACCTGCAGGAGCACGTCCGCCCCGGCGGCGAGGTCGGCGGGCGCCGTGTACTCGCCAGGGTTGTGGCTGAGCCCCTTGTGGCTCTGCACGAACACCATCCCCGTGGGACAGACCCGCGCCAGCATCTGAGCGTCGTGGCCCGCCCCTGACGGCAGCCGCTTCACGCTGTGACCCAGGCGCCTCGCGGTTTGTTCCACGAGGCCCACCACCGGCAGATCGAAGATCACCGGCTCGAACCGGGCCATCGGTTGTGTGGAGATCTCCACACCCTCGCCCGCCGCTATCTCCTCGATGCTCGTCGCCATCCGGCGTTCGGCCTGCTGGAGTTCCTCCTCGTGGATGTTGCGCATGTCCACGCAGACCCGTGCCCGGCCGGCGACCACGTTCACCAAGTCCGGGTGCAGATCCATGACTCCCACGGTGGCGACCTGATAGCCGCCGATGTCATCGGCTATCTCCCGCGCCGCCACCGCCACACGGGCGGCGGCATAGCCGGCGTCGTGGCGAAGCTCCATAGGCGTCGTGCCGGCGTGGTTGGACTGACCCGTGATGTCCACCTCGGTCCAGGAGATGCCCTGCACTCCGGTCACCGCACCGATGGTGATGCCCTCCTGCTCCAGCACCGGACCCTGCTCGATGTGCAACTCGACGAAGGCGAACGGCGCGGGGGCAGGGCACGGGGCGGCTCCGCGGTATCCAATGCGGTCGAGTTCGGCTCCCACCGACACCCCGTCGCTGTCGGTGATGTCGAGCGCCTCCTCGACACTCATGCCGCCGACAAACGTGAGGCTTCCCAGCATGTCGGGCGGGAAGCGTGAGCCCTCCTCGTCGGTGAAGAAGGCCACCGCCACGGGCCGGTGCAGTTGCACACCCGCCGTGCTGAGGGTCTCGATCACCTCGAGGCCGGCCAGCACGCCCAGATTGCCGTCGTAGCGCCCGCCGGTGCGGACGGTATCGATGTGGCTGCCGGTCATGACCGGCGGGCCGTCGGTCCGGCCGGGATAGACGGCCACCACATTGCCCACCGCATCCATCGTCACCGACAGGCCCAGGTCGCGCATCCAACTCACGACCAGATCCCGCCCGTCACGGTCCTCGTCGGTCAGCGCCAGACGGCAGTTCCCACCGTCGCCGGTGTCGCCGATCTGCGCCAGCGCCTCGAGGCGGCCACCGAGCCGGTCGATATCGATGCGCAGATCACCGAGGTCGTCGTTGAGCATCCCGGACTTCCTTCTGTCGTTGTTCGCTCGCCTAGTGTTCAGCAGGACGTGCGCAGCGTCAACGCGCGCGCACCTCGGGAGCAGGAAGTCGGTGGCGTCATGGACATGGTTCACATCGAGTTCTTCGTCGAGCCCTTCAACGAGGGTTCTCCCGGCCCACACGTTGAGGCGGCAGTCGCCGCCTTCAACGACCTGGGGCTCGAGACCGAGGTCGGTCCTTTCGCCACGACCGCTTCGGGCGACTCCGAACGGATCGCTCAGGCCACCGCCGTCATGGTCCGCGAGGCGCTGATGGCAGGCGCCACCCGCATCGCGCTGCGCCTGGAGCGGCACCCTGACGCGCCGGCGGCAACGGACGGCGCATGAGCGACGAGGCGCATCCGGTCTGGCGGATGCTGCGGCCCGTGGCGGCGGCGGTGGGCGGGGAAGTGCTGTCGCCGGCCGAGCGCACACCCGGCGACATCCCCTTGGATTTCGAGGGGGAGACGGTGGGTGTGCTGCGCCTGCACGGTCTCGACGGCGCCCTCGCACGCCTGATCGAGACCATCGAGCGCGAGCTCGGCGACTCCCTGGAGAGTCTCTCGCGCAACGACAAGCAGGTGGCGGTGCGTCTGCTCCACGAGCGCGGCGCCTTCCTGCTGCGCAAGGGCGTGGAGGACGTGGCGGCGGCGATGGGCGTCAGCCGCATCACCATCTACAACTACATCAACGCCATGGAGCAGCCGGCGCCCCCCACGACGAGCCACACGGCTTAGGAGACTGAGCGCCCTGCCTAGACGGCTTGGGCGACCCCGTGCTCGACCCCCGCCATCCACAGGCCGAGCCGCTCCACGGTGGCGTCGGCGCGGTCCAGGATGCCCATCAACCGGCCCTCGTAGATGACCCCGATGCGGTCCGAGAGCCCCAACACCTCGTCGAGGTCCTCCGAGATCAGCAGCGTGGCGCAACCTGCGGCCTTCTGCGCCACCAGTTGGGAGTGGATGTACTCACCGGCGCCGATATCCACGCCCCGCGTGGGCTGGGAGGCCACGATCACCTTCGGGCTGCTGGACAGCTCCCTTGCAAGGATCAGCTTCTGGATGTTGCCGCCGGACAGGTTGGAGGTCGGCACATCGAGGCCCGGCGTCTTCACGGCGAAGCGCTCCACCAGCTCTCGGCAGTGCTCGCGGGTGGCGCCGAGGCGCAGGAAGCCCCTCCGGGAGAACTCCGCGGAGTTGTGGTTCAGCAGCATCAGGTTCTCCGCCACCGAGAAACCCCCGACAATGCCGTCGCGCATGCGCTCCTCGGGCACGTACGACAGGCCGGCCTGGCGCACCTGGCGGGGATGGCGACCCGTCACGTCGCGGCCATTGATGAGCACCGTGCCCTCCCGCGGCGGGCGCAGACCGGCGATGGCCTGGGCGAGTTCCGGCTGGCCATTGCCCGACACCCCGGCGAGCCCCAGGATCTCACCGGCATGCACGCCGAAGGTGATCCCCGCCACGGCGTCCTCGCCGCGGTCCCCCTCCACGTGGAGATCATTCACCTCGAGCAGCGGGTCCCCGAGTTGCACGTCGGGGCGGTCGGGGACCATCTGCACCGGGCGCCCGACCATCATGCGGGCCAGCTCGGCACGACTGGTCCGCGCCGGTGCGGTCTCGCCGGTGACCCGGCCGTCGCGCAGCACGGTGATGCGGTCGGACACCGCCATCACCTCGTGCAGCTTGTGCGAGATGAACACCAGGCCGCGGCCGTCGTCGGCCATCCGGCGCAGCACGACGATCAATTCGTCCACTTCCTGCGGGGTCAGCACAGCGGTCGGCTCGTCCATGACCAGGACGGCCGCCTCCCGGTAGAGGGCCTTCAGGACCTCCACCCGCTGGCGCTCCCCCACGGCCAGCTGCCAGATCACCGCGTCGGGATCCACCCGCAGGCCGTACATCTCGGAGAGCTCGCGGATGCGTTCGGCCACGGCCGCCAGGTCGGTGAGGGGTCGGCGCCGGGACCGCAGTCCCAGGGCCACGTTCTCGGTGACGGTCAGGGTGGGTACCAGCATGAAGTGCTGGTGGATCATGCCGATGCCACGCTCGATGGCGACCGCCGGGGAGTCGATGGTCACTCGCTCGCCACGCAGGTGGATCTCGCCGCGGTCGGGACGGTACATGCCGTAGAGGATCTTCATGAGCGTGCTCTTGCCCGCTCCGTTCTCCCCCAGCAGCGTGTGCACCTCGCCGGCGACGAGATCGAAGTCGACGGCATCGTTGGCCAGCACGCCCGGGAACTGCTTGGTGATCCCGCGCATCTCCAGCAGGTGCGGTGCCGCTGCGTCGGTCACCTCGGACCCCTCCGTCACGTCACGTTGCCTCGCTGTCCCCGCCCGGTGGTGGCCTGCGGGACGTCGTCTCCGGGCAGTCGGGCCACGGGTCTCGCGACCTGCGGCCCGACTCCGGTCGTTCTTGGTTGCTAGGAGCCGGTGTCGATGTTGCCGGCGATGATGCCGGCGACGGTGTCCTCACCGATCTGGCGCACCGCCGCAGCCAGGCCGTAGCCGTCGTTGTAGGCAATCGACAGGCCGCCGTTGGCCAGCGTGATCGTGAACGCCTCGCCGCCCCTGACGCCACGGTCGATCGCATCGGCGATCTGCGCCAACACGACCTCCCACTCGTACACCTGCGACGCCACAACCACCTCGGGCGCCAACTCCGTCTGATCGGCCTGGGTCCCGAACCACGCAACATCCTCGCGTTGCGCCACACCCACGGCACCCACAACCATCTGCGCCGAACCCGTCATCACGTCCGCGCCCTGCGACACGTGCGCCTCAGCGGTCTCCGCCGCCCTGGCCACGTCACTGAACGACTCGGTGTACACCACGTTCACCGTCACACCGGAGTCCTGCGCGCCGGCGCCCGCCACGAAACCGTCCACGAACAACTTGGCGTCGCCGACCTCGATCGGCCCCACGACACCCAGCACGCCCGAGGTGGTCAACGCCGCAGCCATCGACCCCAACACGAAACCACCCTCATCGGAGGCCGCCGTATAGGCAAACACGTTCGGCAGACCAAACGTATCCGCCGCCGTCCCCCACGCGAACGAAGTGTCCGGGAAGTCCGGAGCGATCTCCTGCAACGACCCGCCGTACTGCGAACCGTGCGCAATCACCAAGTCGAAACCGTCCGCCGCATAGTCGCGAATCGCCACCGCTGCATCCTCGACGATGAACGTCCCGTCGGTGATCTCCACCTCCAACTCACGCGTCGCGCCCAACGCAGCCACACCCTCAACGATGCTCTGCGTGAACGCCAGATCATTCGACGCCGACGGCGCCACAATCGCCACCCGCAACGGTGTGTCGATGCCGTCGGAGGCCGGGCCGGCCATGGCTCCCATGGTGTCGATGTTGCCGGCGATGATGCCGGCGACGGTGTCCTCACCGATCTGGCGCACCGCCGCAGCCAGGCCGTAGCCGTCGTTGTAGGCAATCGACAGGCCGCCGTTGGCCAGCGTGATCGTGAACGCCTCGCCGCCCCTGACGCCACGGTCGATCGCATCGGCGATCTGCGCCAACACGACCTCCCACTCGTACACCTGCGACGCCACAACCACCTCGGGCGCCAACTCCGTCTGATCGGCCTGGGTCCCGAACCACGCAACATCCTCGCGTTGCGCCACACCCACGGCACCCACAACCATCTGCGCCGAACCCGTCATCACGTCCGCGCCCTGCGACACGTGCGCCTCAGCGGTCTCCGCCGCCCTGGCCACGTCACTGAACGACTCGGTGTACACCACGTTCACCGTCACACCGGAGTCCTGCGCGCCGGCGCCCGCCACGAAACCGTCCACGAACAACTTGGCGTCGCCGACCTCGATCGGCCCCACGACACCCAGCACGCCCGAGGTGGTCAACGCCGCAGCCATCGACCCCAACACGAAACCACCCTCATCGGAGGCCGCCGTATAGGCAAACACGTTCGGCAGACCAAACGTATCCGCCGCCGTCCCCCACGCGAACGAAGTGTCCGGGAAGTCCGGAGCGATCTCCTGCAACGACCCGCCGTACTGCGAACCGTGCGCAATCACCAAGTCGAAACCGTCCGCCGCATAGTCGCGAATCGCCACCGCTGCATCCTCGACGATGAACGTCCCGTCGGTGATCTCCACCTCCAACTCACGCGTCGCGCCCAACGCAGCCACACCCTCAACGATGCTCTGCGTGAACGCCAGATCATTCGACGCCGACGGCGCCACAATCGCCACCCGCAACGGGCCCGAGCGCTCCACCGGCGGAGGTGGCGGTGGCGCCTCGTCGGCGGCGGGCGGTTCGTCGGTCGAGGGCGCCGCGTCGGTCGCGGGCGCCTCGGTCGGCTGGGGCGGCGGGGGCGGTTGTGCCTCGCCGGCCTCTTCGGAATCACCGCCGCAGGCGGCCGCCAGCAGCGCCAAGGCCAGGAGCGGCCCGACCAATCCGAAGAACCTCTTCCGGGTTGTGATCTTCCTCATCTGTCCATCCCTCGTCGTTGTGGCGCAGACGCCATTGCCCCCGCGCGGACCGAGCCCAGACTAGACGACACGCTCTCCGCAACAGACCGCGCCCGGCGCCCGTTCCGACTCCCTCGTCGAATCGCTGCGCCGCCCCTCCGCGACCGGAGCCGGAGCGGCGATTTGATCAGTGCTCGGCGCCCCGCCGGAACGGCCTGGTGAGCGCCGCCGGCGCGCCGATGCGGTGCGTCACGACCACCAGGGCGATGATCGTGACCGCCGCCGGAGCCATCTCCGTGAGTTGCGCCGCCGCCCCGCTGAGGATGCCCAACGTCTTCCACTGCAGCACGGCCGCGGTCACGAGGCTGAAGAGCAGCGACCCCGCCAGCACGCCCAGCGGGCGCCACGCCCCGAAGTACACGAGTGCCACGGCGATGAAGCCCATGCCGTTGGTCATGTTCTGGATGAAGATGCCCTTCTCGAGCGCCAGCACCGCGCCGGCCGCGCCTGCGAGGGTGTTGGCCAGCAGGATCGTGGCGTAGCGCGTGCGCGCCACGCTCACGCCGAGACTGTCGGCCGCCTGCGGCGTCTCACCGACCGCCCGGACGTTGAGCCCGAAGGTGGTGCGGTTGACGAGCAGGGTCACCGCAGGGACCAGCAGGAACGCCAGATAGATGACGAGGCTGTGGTTGTACAGATCCGGGTAGGGGATCTCGAGGCGACCCTCCGGGAGCGTGAAGTCGAACACACCATCGAAGCCGCGGATGGGGCGCGGGGCGCCCACGAGCTGGCGGAACAGCAGGTCGCTGAATCCCAGGCCGAACAGGTAGATGCCGATCCCGCTGATGCCCTGCTCGGCATGGAGGGTCACGGTGATGAACGCGTACACGAGTCCCATGACGAGGCCCACGCCGAGACCCACGAGCATGCCGTACCAGGGGTGCCCGGTGCGCGTCGTCGTGTAGTACGCGCCGAATGCCCCCAGCAGCATCACGCCGTCGACGCCCAGGTTGAGCACCCCGCTGCGCTGGCCGATGCTCTCGCCCACCGCCGCGATGAGGTACGGCGTGGCAAGACGGATCGCCGCGGCCACCGTGACCACCAGCGTGGCCATGGTGAAGAAGCCGCTCCAGCCGCTGCGGGCCGCGAACACCTCGACGGTCGCCACGTCGAGCATCGCGGGTCCCGGGATCATCGGTGCTCCGCGTCGCCGGCCGGAGCGTCCTCGCCCTGCCCGCCGGGGGCGCCGGAATGTTCACGTTCTGCGCCGGCTTTCGTGTCGATCCGCTCCACCACCCGGCGCGCCCAGCTCGCGGCGCGGTCGCTGCTCACGACGAAGACGACCACGAGGCCGCTGAGGGCCACGACCAGCGGCGTCGCCACCTGCACCGCCCGCTGCAGTGCGTTCGCCCCGACCAGCAGCCCACCGAAGAGGATCGCCGCAGGGATTGTCCACAGCGGGTGCAGGCCCCCGAACAGCGCCGCCACGATGCCGTTGAACCCCGCCAGCTGGGTGAACCCCTGCGGGCCGCTCTCGACGCTGAGCCGGTGGGCGATCGAGGAGAACACGAGCACGCCACCGCCCAGACCCGACATCATCCCGCTCAGCGTCAGCGCCAGCACGATCTTGCGCTCCACTTTCATGCCGGCGTAGCGGGAGGCATCCTTGCTGCCGCCCACGGCGCGGATCTCGAATCCGAGGGACGTGCGCCACAACAGGAAGAACGCGGCGATGGCGGCAGCGACCCCCACCACGATGCCCAGGTTCATCTGCGTGCCCCCGAGCAGGATCGGCAGATCGGCATTGGCCGACAAGCGTCTTGTCTGGGCGATGTGGTTTCCGGCCTCCACACTCGCCTTGTCGATCATCGGCCCCAGCAGCAGGTACTGCATCATGTAGCCCGCAACGATGTTGAGCATGATCGTGCTGAGAATCTCGTTGACCGCGGCGTAGGCCTTCAGCACGCCCGGGATGAAGCCCATGAAGGCGCCGCCGACCCCGCCGGCAATCAGCGCCACAGGCAGCAGCAACCAGCGGTCGAGGCCGGGAATCGAGAGCACCACGACCGTGGCGAGTAGCGCGCCCGCGATGATCTGGCCCTCGCCACCGATGTTGATGACCGAGGCTCGGAAGGCGATACAGATCCCCACTCCCACAAGCAGCAGCGGTGTCGCCTTCACGGTGGTGTCAGCGATCTCGCTGACGCCGCCGAACGCACCGGTGAACATGGCGCGATAGCCCTCGACCGGGTCTCCGCCGAACGCCCACACCATGGCCGCACCCACGAGCAGGGCGGCGATCGTGGCCACCACGGGAACCATTGGGCTCATGACGCGCCGCACGATGCGCTGGTTGATCCAATCGCTGATGCGAGCATCCACCGTCACGGCGCCGGTCACCGCCCCTGATCGTTCCGCTGCCGACCTCACACTGTAGGTACCCGGCGCGCTCCCCGCCGATCACGTCCCGGCCGGGGGGTCCGGTAACCTCGGCGCCACTCCTATGTCACCGGTCGATCTGCGCGCCCGCGCCGGCTCCCGCTCGCTCGTCTCGACCGCGGTCACCGAGGTCGGCGGCCGGCCGGCCATCGTCGTGCGGCTCGGGACCGACGAGTCCAACCGAGCGATCACCGAGGACGCCGGCGCGGCGATCCGGGACGCCGTCGAGTTGGCCCTCGAGAAGCGCCTGCCGATCGTCGGGTTCGTGGCGGCAACGGGCCCCGACGTGGCCGGGGGGATCACGTCCGTTCACGGCTGGGGCATCGCCGCCCGTTCGCTGGTTTCGGCCTCCGGGGTCGTCCCGATCGTCCTGTGCGTGACGGGTCCCATGCTGTCGGGCCCCGCCCTGCTGCTCGGCGTCGCCGACCTGGCGGTCATGGTTGCCGACGGTTTCGCCTTCGTGAGCGGTCCGGCGATGGTGGAGCAGTTCACCGGCGTGCCGGTGGCCGCAGAGGATCTGGGCGGCTCGACGGTGCACGCGGCCCGTAGCGGGGTGGCCTCGCTCGTCGTCGCGGACATCGATGCGGCCAACGCGGCTATCGGGGAGCTGCTGCGCCTGCTTCCCTCGCACGTGGACGAGATCCCCGAACGCCTCCCGTCGTCGGATCCCGCCGACCGCCCCACACCCGGACTCGCAGACGTGCTCCCCCCTCGACCACCGGCGGCTACGACGTGCGTGCCGTGCTGGAGGCGGTGGCCGACGACGGCTCGGTCATCGAGTTGCGTGCGGGTTGGGCGCCCAATCTGGTGACCGCCCTCGCCTCTGTCGACGGCGTCCCCGTCGGGATGGTGGCGAACCAGCCGCAACATCTCGCCGGCACGCTCGACATCGCCGCCTCCCAGAAGGGAGCGCGGTTCGTGTCGTTCTGCGACGCCTTCAACCTGCCCATCGTGACGTTCGTGGACACGCCCGGCTTCCAGCCCGGTAAGGATCTGGAGTGGCGGGGCATGATCCGCCACGGCGCCCAGCTGGCGTTCGCCTACGCCGCCGCCACAGTGCCCCGGATCTGCGTGACCCTGCGCAAGTCCTACGGCGGGGCGTACATCGTCATGGACTCGAGGTACATGGGCAACGACGTCGCCTTCGCCTGGCCCACGGCGGAGATTGCCGTCATGGGCGCCAAGGGGGCCGTCGAGATCCTGCACCGAAACGCCGCGGATTCCGAGCGGGCGGCTTTGGAGGAGGACTACGCCGCGCGGCTGCTGAACCCGTACCGGGCCGCCGAGCGGGGTTCGGTGGCCGCGGTGATCGACCCTGTCGACACGCGCCGGGAGGTGGCGCACGCCTTGGCGCTGCTGTCCTCCAAGCGCGAGGACATGCCCCGCAACCGCCACGGCAACACGCCGCTGTAGGAACGGTCTGGGCCACCCCGAACTGCGATCTCAGTGGTCAGGCCGATTCTCGGTATCATCTCGCCGGAAAGGCAGGCGGGTCTTGACAGAGTCCATCACTATCACCGACAACCGCACGGGTGAGTCCGTCGAGCTCCCGATCCTCAACGGTGGCGTGGACTCCGGTGGCTGGGCAAAGCTCCTCGGCAACGTCTGGTTCTCCGATGATGCGTTCAGCCACACCGCCATCGGTGAGAGTTCGATCACGCAGATCGTGGGGGCCGAGGGAATCCTGCGTTACCGGGGCTACCCGATCGAGCAACTGGCGCGTCGCTCGACATACCTCGAGGTGGCCTACCTGCTCCTCTTCGGCGAACTGCCCACGCCGGACCAGTTCGACGACTGGCAGAGCGAGATAACCCACCACACGTACATTCACGAGAACTTCCGCAAGCGCTTCATGGAGTCGTTCCGCTACAACGCCCACCCCATGGGCGTTCTCGTCTCCTCGATCGCGGCGCTGTCGACCTACTACCCCGAGGCCAAGGACGTGGAGGATCCCGAGGTGCGGATGCGCCAGATCGTGCGCCTCATCGCCAAGGTTCCCACCATGGCCGCCGCGGCGCACCGCTTCTCCATCGGCATGCCCTTCGTGTACCCGGACAACGACTTGGACTTCACGTCCAACTTCCTGTCGATGATGTTCCGGGTGGCCGAGCCCCGCTACCACTGCCATCCGGCGGTCCGCCGGGCGCTCGAGATCCTGTTCATCCTGCACGCAGATCACAGCCAGAACTGCTCCACCACCGCTGCCCGGGTCGTCAGCAGCGCGCACGCCGATCCCTACTCGGTGGTGGCCGCCGCCTGCGCCGCTCTCTACGGGCCGCGTCACGGAGGTGCAAACGAGGCGGTCCTGGCCATGCTGCGCGAGATCGGCAGCTACGAGAACGTGGGCCCGTACATCGCCGACGTCAAGGCCGGCAAGCACCGCCTGATGGGTTTCGGCCACAGGGTCTACAAGAACTACGACCCGCGGGCACGGATCATCAAGGAGGCGGCCGACGAGGTGTTCCAACTGGCGGGCAGCAGCCCACTGCTGGACATCGCCCTGAAGCTGGAGGAGGTGGCCCTCGGCGATGAGTACTTCATCAGCCGGAGCCTCTATCCCAACGTGGACTTCTACTCGGGATTGATCTACCAGGCCCTCAAGTTCCCGACCAACATGTTCACGGTGCTGTTCGCCATCCCCCGCACCGCGGGCTGGCTGGCGCACTGGAGCGAACTGATGGAGAAGGACTCGCGCATCGCCCGCCCGCGGCAGCTTTACACCGGCCACCCCGAACGCGACTACGTCCCCTCCGCCGAGCGCGCCTGACGACCCTCCCGGCGCGGGGCGAGGCTCTCAGCCGAGAACGGTGACGATGTCGATGTGCTGGTCGGGGTCGAAGAGTGCGGCGGCCAGGGCCTGCACGTCGGCAGCCTTGAGAGCGGCCAGTTCCTCGAACAGCCGCGCCGTCGTGGTGAGTTCGTCGTCGGGCGCGTGGGCCCGGCGGAGCACGGCGGCCAGATGGTCGGAGTTGCCCTCGTGGGTGTACTCGGCGTTCAGGACCGCCAGAGCCTCTGCCCACTCGTCGGGGTTCGGCCCGTTGGCCACCATGTCGGCCAGGATTTCGAAGATCGTGACTTGGATCTGGTCGATGAACTCCGGGTCACCCGAGGCCACGACCCGGGCACTGACGCCGGGCTCGGGGGTCAGGAACGGCTGCACGGCCGTCCCGGCGCTGTAGGTGGCGCCGAGTTGCTCGCGGATCTCGGCGATCAACCGGGCGTTGAGGATCGTCGCCAGCGCCTGGGCGGCCACCTCCAGCGTCACGTCCACCGCCAGCGGCGCCTCGAAGTAGATCTCCACGCCCGTGTTCTGGGCATCGGGCGGCAGCTCGATCTCCCGTCTCACCACGCCGGCCGGCTCGGCGGAACGACGGTCGGCGAACGTGTCGGCTTCGCCGGCAGGGAGCGTACCCACGTAGGTGCGCGCCATCTGCTCCACGACGTCCTGGCCGATGTCGCCCGCCACGGCGACGATCAAGTCGTCCACGTCGCCGAGTCTCTGCAGGTAGCGATCCAGCAGTGACTCGGGTGTGAGGGCGTCGAGCGCCTCCTGCGTCGCCACCGGGCTGAACCAATCGAACGCGTCGGGATGGCGCGACTCGAGATAGGCGATCCAGGTCTGCCAGTCGGGGTCGGCCGCGGCCAGGGAGAGGATGATGTCGCCGACCTGGCGCACCTCGGCGAAGGCCTGGTCGTCGACCTGCGGGGCGGTCACCAGGAGGTGCAGCATCTGGAACATCGTCTCGACGCCGTCGGCCGCGGCCGTGCCGGCGAAGCCCTCCTCCGTCTCGCCGATGAACGGCGAGACCCCGGCGTTGTTCTCCTCGAGGAGGCGTTGCACCTGTGACGGGCTCAGGCCGCCGAGGCCGCTCTGGCGGACGGCCCGCGCCGCCAGCCTCCCGGCCAATGCCCGGTCGCCGGGTTCCATGGCGGACCACCCGCCCTGGGAGACCGCCTGCATGTCGACCTGCGCCTCGGAGATGTCCGAGGGCACGAACACCACGGTGGCGCCGTTGGCGAAGGTCCACTCGTAAGCACCGTCGATGGCCTCGACGGGACCCTCGGAGACGGGTTCGACCGGCTCGGGAGCCTCCATCAGGGCACTCACCTCGACGGTCCGCTCCGGCACGGGGCCCGGCGCGGCGCCCTCGATGGCGGCCCGCATCTCGTCGGGGGTGGGGACCTCGGAGGGGTCGGCACCGACCGCAATCACAATCGGGGCGGCCGCGCTCATGATCCAGCGGAAGTGATCGGTGAGTTCCTCGGGCTGCATCTCCTCGAGCAGGGCATCGACCCGCGCCACGCGCTCGGCCACGGTGCCGATGTCGTCACCCTCCAGGAAGTGCGACACGTACAACCCGGCCCACTCGTGGTCCTGCTTCGTCGCGACGCTCTGGAGCTCGAACTCCAGATCGGTCCGCACCACCTCGGCGGCATGCTCGAGGTCCGCGTCGCTGAATCCGGCGGCCTCCAGGCTCAGCACCATCGACCAGTAGTCACCGAGGGCCGTTGCGAGGTCGTCGGCGCGCAGGTTCGTGCCGTAGAAGCGGATGCCGGTGGTGTAGCTGTACGGATCCCACTTCGCCGGGTCCAGCTGCGAGAGGAACCCCTGCTCGTAGGCGTCCTTCAGGCGGGCGTCGAGCATGAGGGCGAGGAGGCTCTCCATCAGCCGCGTGCGCTCCCCGCCGACGGTCCCGCCATCCCAGGGGGGGATCTTCAGGTCGAGCGACATGTACGAGTATCCCTGGCTGGGCGAGGTGGCCGTGAGGTAGATCGGCTCGGGGCTGATCGGCGAGAAGGTGTCGGGGGCGGGGGGTGTCTCGCCGGCCGGGATGGCGCCGAAGTGCTCCTCGGTGAGATCCTGGAGTTCGCCGAGGGCCAGGTCGCCGACGACGACGAGGGCCATGTTGGACGGCACATACCAGGCCTCGTAGAAGTCACGCAGCATCTCCGGGGTCATCGACTCGATGGACTCCGCCGTGCCGATGGCGGCGCGCCCCTCGTACGGGGTGTCCACCACGTAGGCGTGATCGAAGACGCGGTTGATGATGCCCGAGCCGGTCTCGTAGCGCAGCCGGAGTTCGTCACGGACAACACCACGTTCCTCGACGACGTCGGCCTCGGCGAGCGTGCCCGCGTGGGCCCATTGCGAGAGGATTCTGAAGGCGGTCTCGACGGCACCGGACTGGCTGGTGACCACGTCGAGTTCGTAGACCGTCTGGTCGTACCAGGTATAGGCGTTGAGGTCCGGGCCGAACTCCACGCCGAGGCCGCGCAGCGCCTCGACGATCTCGTTGCGCGGGTATTCCTCGGTGCCGTTGAACATCATGTGCTCGAGGAAGTGGGCCACGCCGAGGCCGGGGTCGGCCTCGTGGAGCGACCCGGCGCTGACCGCCAGACGGAGAGCCAGGTTTGTGCCGGGCTTCTCGTTGTTGCGGAGGTAGTAGGTCAGACCGTTGTCGAGCGTGCCGATGCGTACCCCGGGATCGACCGGAAGGGACGCCGGATCGGCAGCCGGAGGCTCGTCGATCGGCACCGGCTCCTCGACAGGCTCCTCGGGCGGTTCTTCGACGGGCTCCGCAGCGGGCTCGGGCGCCGGTTCTTCGACGGGCTCCGCAGCAGGCTCGGACGCAGGCTCGGCGGGAGGTTCCGGCGGCGCGGACGGCTCGGCGGGCTCGGACTCGGCGGGCTCGGACGCAGGTGGCGCTTCGTCGGCGGGCTCCGGCGCTGCGGGTGGCTCGTCGGCGGGCTCCGGCGCTGCGGGTGGCTCGTCGACGGGCTCCGGCGCGGGTGGCGGATCGGTGGCGGGCTCAGTGGTTGTCACCGGCTCCCGCGGTTCGTCCGGGGTGACCTTGGCGTCATCGCCCGAACACGCCCCCGCAAGGAGCACCGCGCTCAACAGCACAACAATCAACCGTCGCATCACGAAACTCTCCACCTCTTCATCGACCGGCCCGAACCAACGAGCAAGTGGGCATTTAAGCCTACCGAGCCGGCACGCCGAGACCCGCGCAGGCCGGACTGTGCCGGTGCGCGACGCGCCGGCTAGTCCGTGGGCCGCGGCCGGCGCGGGGCGAGTCCGTCGATCAGCCCTGCGAGCGGCTCGGGCGGTGGCGTCCCGCACACGATCGACGCGATCACCTCACCGATCGCCGGCGACGTCTGGATCCCGGTGCCGCCCTGCCCGGCGCACCACACGAACCCCTCCGCCGCATCATCGAAGCCCACGACGGGATGGCGGTCCGGAGCGAACGTCCGCAGCCCCGCCCACACCGAGCGAACGGCGCGTACGCCCAGCGTGGTGGCCGCGTTGACGGCGTCGATTCCCCGTGCCACGTCGAGTTCGGTGGCGCGGGCGTCGCAGGGAACGTCCGGCGTCTCGTCGGCCGGCGAGCCGAGCAATTGCGAGGGTCCCTCGGGCTTGAAGTAGAAGTCGCCCGCGATATCGACCACCAGCGGCCAGCGCCACACCTCCTCCGGCGGCCGATCGCTCGGAGCGGCGAAGGTGAAGATCGTGCGTCGCAAGGGTGCCAGACCCACCGTCGCGACGCCGGCGGTGCGGGCGACCTCGTCGGCCCAGGCACCCGCCGCGTCCACGACGGCCGGCGCGGCGAACGACTCCGCGGTCGTGTGCACCTGCCAGCGCCCCCCTGACCGCTCCATGGCGATCACAGGACTGGAGCGCACCACGGTCGCACCCCGCCGGCGGGCGCCGCGCAGGAACGCCTGGTGCAGACCCGCCACATCGATGTCGTAGCTGTCGACCTCCAGAAGCGCTCCGGCGACCCAGACCGGGCTCAACAGCGGGCAGTACTCCCGTGCCTCGTGAGCGTCGAGCGGCACGAGTCCCGGCGACAGCACCGACATCTCCTGTCGATGGCGCTCCAAGTCGACAAGCTGCGCCGCGCCGGCCGCCCACAGGACCGGGCGGCGCGTCAACAGGGCATCATCGGCCCAGCCGTCGGCGTCGCTGGACAGAAACTCCCTCGAGGCGACAGTCAGCGCCTGGTTGATCTCGCCGCCGTACGTCTCGATGTACTGGGCCGCGGAGCGTCCCGTGCTGTGCGCCGTCAGCGAGTCCTCCCGCTCGAGGACCACCACGTCGGCTCCCCGCGCCGACAGCGCAAAGGCGGCGGAGACTCCGGCGATGCCGCCTCCGATCACGACCGCGTCACATGACCGCACCTGGGGTACCTCAGCCTCTCGGGGATCGACTCACCCGGTCGATCCTAGATGTCGTCGCCCGAACCCGACCCTGTGGCGGACCGCTGCGCGCGCCGGTCGCTGCAGTGCCCTCCGACCGCGGCAACCACCGAACCTCCGTCCGAACGCGCAGGGAGCCGATCGACTGCCTATCAGCCAAGATCCAGAAGATATCAGGTAAAATACTGTAATAACTTGATATTCTTTCTCTGATGGCTCTGCGTTCGGATCTCCACGATCAGGAGTTGGTCGCCGTCAAGGACGGGGGATCTGCCGAGACCCTGCGCCGCGAGGCTGCACTCCTCCGTGATCTCGACCACCCCGGGATCATCCGTTTCGTGGCTCTCACCGAGGACGAACGGGGGTTGCGGCTGCTCACCCGCTACGCCGGCCGGGAAACGCTGGCGACGTGGCAGCCGCAGCGGCTCGAGGAACTCCGCCGGGTCGTCGAGGATCTCGCCGGCACTGTGCACTACCTGCACGAGCGGGGTGTGACCCATCGCTCGATCCGCCCCGGTCACGTCGTCATCGACGCGCTGCGCCACCCGCTCCTCTGCGGCTTCTCGGCGTCAGGCCGGGTGGTCGTCCCGCACGACACCACGATGAACCGAATCGACACTCCGGGCCACCTCGAAGGCGACGGCACCGATCGCGAGCCGGAGGCTCTCTCCGGTGACGGCTGGTCGGGACCGGGAACCGGCGTCGATACCACCGGTGAGCAGGTCGCCGACGTGGTCGCGATCGGCGAGACGGTGATCGCAACCCTCCAGCGTCTCGACGGGCACAAGGCGCGCTCGGGCCGCAAGCGGGATGAGCAGCGGCTGCGTGAGCGTCTGGGGGCGGTGGCGCAGGCGGCCGCTGCCGGGCGCGTCCCCACGGCCACGGCTCTGGCCGGCCAGATCCGGGCGCTCGGAACCGAACTCGGCAACCCACGCGCCCCCAGCAGCGGCGACGACGGCAACCCGGCGGTGCACGGGTCTCCCGCCGAACCGCCGGCGGCCGGCGGCGAGGGCGGTGCGCACCCGGGCGCGCCGCCCGAGGCGGTGTTGGCGCGCCTGCGGGCGCCTTCGGCCCCCCGACGATCGCGGCGCGCTTGGCAACGTCCGAGGCGGGCGACGCTGATCGCCGCGGCTGTGGTGTGCGGCGGGTGCGCGCTCGGAACCCTGATGGCCATGCGCCTCAGCGGAGAGGAACCTCCGCCCCCCGCCCTGTTGAGATCGACCCGGTTGGACGGACCGGGGACGGCCACTGCAGGACCCGCCGGTCGAGGCGGCGCACCGCCCCGGCGTGATCCGGGGACCACCCCGACCGGCACAACGGCCGCAGAACCGCCGAGCGAGCCCGACTCAGCACCGGTGAGTCTCCCCGCACCGCCGTCGGGAGGCGCCGTCGGCTGCCGGCCGGTAGCCGACGGCTTCCGCGACGTCACCGGTGACGGCTGCGCCGAGCAGATCGACCTCACCGCGGGGTTCGTGTCGGTCGACGGCACCCGCTACCCCATCGGTGCGGCCGGCGACCAGGTGGCGGTGGGCGACTGGGACTGCGATGGCGTCGCCACCGTGGCGCTCGTCCAATCGGGCGGGCAGGTGTACGTCTTCGACTCCTGGCCGCGACACACTCCGCTGGTCGGCAGGCTCGTCGCATACCTCGCGCCCCCTGTGCAGCTGGCCGACGTGCCCCGCGGCGCCTGCAATGAACTCCTCGTTCGCTACGCCGAGGGAACCTGGCACCTGCCCCTCCCGACCCCTTCGGAGTGAGGAGCCGGCACTCCGGGAAGAACGCGAGCCACCGGCGAGAGGGCGCCACCGGCACCCGCCGCCTCAGGAACTGAAGGTGGAACGGAGCCTGCTGCGCAGGCCGCCGGAGTCGATGTCCTCGCCCCGGAGCCGGGCCAGTTCCCGCAACAACTCGGCCTGCTCGCCCTCGAGGCCCTCCGGCGTCTGGACGGCGATCTCCACGAGCAGGTTGCCCCGTCCCCTGCCTCGACCCCGCGGCACGCCCTTGTAGCGACACACCATCGTCTGGCCCGACTGCGTTCCCGGCACGATGCGCAACTCCAGGGGACCGTCGAGCGTGTCGAGGCTCACCCGGCCTCCCAGAGCGGCAAGCGTCATCGGAACCTCGACGCCCGCCAGCAGGTCATCGCCGCGGCGCTGCAGGGTCGGGTGCGGGCGGGTGCGCACCTGGACGTAGAGATCGCCGTGCGGCCCGCTGCGCAGTCCGACACCGCCGCGGCCCGACAGTCGCAGCACGGTGCCGGTGTCCACGCCGGGCGGCACGTCGAGCATGTAGGTGCGCTCGCCCCGTATCCGCCCCTGGCCCCGGCAGGACCGGCAGGGGTTCTCGATGTGCTGCCCCAGACCGGAGCACCGCCGGCACGGGCCCGCCGTCACCATCTGGCCCAGCAGCGACTGGCGCACCTGGCGCACCTGGCCGGTGCCCGAGCACTCGGCACAGGTCACCGGCTTGCTACCGGCACCCGCACCCGTGGCCTCGCAGTCCTCGCAGGGCACCGCCAGGGTCACGGTCACCTCCTGGGGACCCCCGAAGACGGCGTCAGCGAGATCGAGTGGCAGGACGGTCTCGACGTCGGCACCGGCGGAGGCTGCGCCGCGGCCCGGCGTCCCGAAGCCACCGAACCCCCCGTCGCCGAAGAACGCCGAGAAAATGTCGAACGGGTTGGACGGAGCCTCCGCCGCCCCGAAGCGGTCGTAGTTGGCGCGCCGCTCGGGATCGCTCAACACCTCGTAGGCGGCGGCCACCTCCTTGAAGCGTCCCTCGGCGGACGGGTCGTCGGGGTGGCGGTCGGGATGGGAATCGCGCGCCAACCGCCGGTACGCCTGCTTGATCTCCTCCGCGGTGGCCCCGGTGGACACACCCAGAACCTCGTAGTGGTCGCGACTCGTCATGGCGATCGGGGGCGCAGCTCGGCCTAGCCGCTGCTCAGCATCCGGCCGAGCTGCCGGCTGATCACCGCCACGGTCGCCATGGCCTGGGGGTAGTTGAGGTGGGTCGGCCCCAGCACGGCGATGGAACCCGCCCGGCGACCCTCGACCATGTAGGGCGAGACCACCACCGAGCACTCGCTGAGCGGCACCAGCCCCGTCTCCCCTCCGATGGCCACCCGCATGCCCCGGTCGACGATGTCACGCAGCAGCGAGACCACGGCGTAGTGGCGCTCGAGGAGCGCCAGGATCCGCTGCGCCGTCTCGACGGTGCCGAACGAGCGCACGACCGTGGCGTGGCCGCCGACGAAGAGGTGCTCGGTGTGCCCGCCCACGCCACCGCGCAGGGCGTCCGCGGCCGAGGCGACCAGACGCCCGACCGCCGGCGACAACCCGTCCACCGGCACCTCGGCATCGACGGGCTCGCCGACGAGAATTCGCGCCAGCACGTCGGCCGCGTGCTCGATGTCGCGACGGTCCGGTGCCGAGTCCAGCTCCAGGGCTCGCTGCTCCACGGCGCCCGTGGACAGGACCGCCACCACGAGCACCACGTGGCTGGAGATCTCGACGAGTTGCACCGACCGGACCACCGCCGAGTCCGCACGAGGCCCGACCACGACCGCGGTGCAGCGGGTCACGTCCGCCAGCAGCGAGGACAGCGAGGCCAGCACCGACCCCAGCTCGCCGTGGGCGTGGTCGAAGAACTCGCTGATCTGGCGACCCTCGACCGACCCGAGCCTGTAGGGCTCCATCAAGGCGTCCACGAAGTATCGGTAGCCCGCCTCAGTGGGCACCCGGCCCGAGGAGGTGTGCGGCTGGTGCAGGTGCCCCGACTGCTCCAGGGCGAGCATCTCCTTGCGGATGGTCGCCGGGGAGACGCCGAAGTCCTGCGAGTCACTCACGGTACCCGAGCCGACCGGGGAGGCACTGGCGATGTAGCACTCAACGACGGCGCGCAGGATCTCCTCCTTACGAGGCGAGAGAGCGTCGGTGCGAATAGCCATGACGTTCCGATGATACAGCCGATGCTCAACGGCCTCCGGCGGCGGTGGCTCCGAGACCGGTGCGAGCCCCGGTCTCAGCCGGACGGCATCCGCAGCGCCGACACGAACGCCTCGGGCGGGACCTCGACCCTGCCGATCGTCTTCATCCGTTTCTTCCCGGCCTTCTGGCGTTCGAGCAGTTTCCGCTTGCGGGTCACGTCGCCGCCGTAGAGCCCCGCCGTCACGTCCTTGCGGTAGGCCTTGACGGTTTCGCGGGCGATGATGCGGCTGCCTATGGCGGCCTGGATCGGCACGTCGAACTGCTGGCGCGGGATCAACTCGCGCAGCTTCGCCGTCATCTGGCGACCGTAGGAGTACGCCCCGCTGCGGTGGACGATGGCGCTGAAGGCGTCCACCGGATCGTGGTGCAGGAGGATGTCCACCTTGACGAGATCGGAGTCCTCGTAGCCGTCAGGCTCGTAGTCGAGGCTGGCATAGCCCTGGGTCCGGCTCTTGAGCTGGTCGTAGAAGTCGGTGACGACCTCGGCGAGGGGCAGCCGGTACCGCATCTCCACGCGCTCCGGCGACAGGTAGTCCATACCCCGCAGGTTGCCGCGGCGCTTCTGGCACAACTCCATCAGCGTCCCCGTGTGACGCGCCGGGGCGATGATGCTGAGCATCAGGAACGGCTCGGCGATGGCGGCGACCTGGCCGGCGGGCGGCAGCCGGCTGGGGCTGTCCACGGCCACCTCCGAGCCCGTCGTGGTGCGCACCCGGTACTCCACCGACGGCGTCGTGGCGATGATGTCCAGATCGAATTCCCGCTCGAGACGCTCGGTGATGATCTCCATGTGCAGCAGCCCGAGGAATCCGCACCGGTAGCCGAAGCCCAGCGCGGTGGAGGTCTCGGGGACGTAGCTGAAGCTGGAGTCGTTGAGCCGGAGCCTGTCGAGGGCATCCCGCAGGTCGAGGTACGCGTCGCCGTCGATCGGGTAGAGCCCGCAGAACACCATCGCCTTGGGCTCGCGGTAGCCGAGGAGCGCCCCCGGTGCAGGGCGGCGGGCGTCGGTGACCGTCTCGCCGGCGCGCGCCTCGGCGGTGTTCTTCACCCCGGCGATGAGGTAGCCCACCTCCCCGGGACCCAGTTCGCCGACGGCGGTCGGTGTCGGGGTGCGCACCCCGATCTCCTGGGTCTCGTGCGTGATTGCCGTCTGCATGAAGCGCACCTGCGAGGCGGCCCGCAGGGTGCCCTGCACGATGCGGACCGAACTGACCACCCCGCGGTACTGGTCGAAGTGCGAGTCGAAGATGAGCGCCTGCAACTCCGCGCCGGGATCCCCGCCCGGTGCCGGGATCTGCTCGGTGACAGCGTCGAGCAGTGCGGGCACACCGTCGCCGGTCTTGGCCGAGATGCGCAGCACGTCACCCGCCGGGATCCCCAGGACCTGCTCGATCTCGCGCGTCACCCGGTCGGGGTCCGCCGCCGGCAGGTCGAGCTTGTTGAGCGCCGCCACGATCGTCAGGTCGTGTTCCAGCGCCATCGTGCAGGTGGCGAGGGTCTGCGCCTCGATGCCCTGAGCGGCGTCCACGAGCAGGATCACACCCTCGCAGGCGGCCAGCGAGCGCGACACCTCGTAACCGAAGTCCACGTGGCCCGGCGTGTCGATCAGGTTGATCCACCACGGACCGTAGGAGAGGCGGACGCTCTGGAGCTTGATGGTGATACCCCGCTCGCGCTCGAGATCCATCGAATCGAGGTACTGGTCGCGCATGGCGCGCGGGTCGACCGCATGGCACAACTCCAAGAAGCGGTCGGCCAGAGTGGACTTCCCGTGATCGATGTGGGCAATGATCGCCACGTTGCGTATGCGGGATTGATCCATGACCTCACAGCGACGGCGACGGGTACGCGGGCGGAGCACTCGACGAGCTCAGAAGCCGCCCGCTCCTGCGGGTGGGCCCGACGATTCCTGGTCGAAATGCTACCCGCCACCCGCCGGGTGCCAGCGCCCCGGCCGGTCGGGCGCGGGCCTCGGTAGCATGCACGGGTCGAATCGAGCGTGCGGTCGTGGGCGTTCACCGGGAGGAACCGGCTCGCCCCGACAGCCACCGTGAGGAGCACCGTGGCCAACATCAAGAGCCAGATCAAGAGAAACCGCCAGACCGTCAAGCGGCGGGCGCGCAACCGTGCCGTGCGGTCGGAGATCAACACGCGCACCGCCGGCGCCGAGGCCGCCGCCCTGGCCGGCGACGAGGACACCGCGGAGAAGCTGCGGATCGCGGTGAGGCGGATCGACATGGCCGCTGCCAAGGGGATCCTGCACCCCAACACGGCATCCCGCAGGAAGTCCCGGCTGACGCGGCGCATCGCCCGCATCAACGCAGGCGACGAGGCCTGAGGCCGCCCGGCGCTCAGCGGCGGTTCAGCTGGCTGAGGCGGGCGACGAGAATTTCGAGCACCGCGGCGGGGTCGAGCGCCGTCCGGCCCCGAACGTCGAGGTCGGCCGCCGCCAGTAGGGCGACCGCCCTGACGATGCGGTCCGAGCCGAGCCGGCGGCAGGCCGTCAGCGCCTGGCGGGCGCCGAAGGTGGAAGCGCCCTTGCGCAGCAGTCCGGCCTCGCGGAGTATCGCGGCGGCGGCGGCCTCGTCCCTCGCCCCCGAGCCATCGAGATGCAGCATGCGGTCGAAGTGGTTCCGCAGGATCGCCAGGATCTGCAGCGGGTGCATCGCCTCGGGTCCGCTCAGCCGCTGCAGGCAGGTGAGCGCCCCGCCGATGTCACCCTTGCCGATGGCGTCGGTGAGTTCCCACGGCGGCACCGTCCCACGGGCGCCGAGGTACGGAGCCACGTCGTCGGCGCCAAGCCTCGACCCGGGACCGTAAGCACCGGAGAGGGTGTCCAGGATCGCCCAGACGCGAACCCGATCCTCGCCGAGGTGCTCGGCAACGAGATCGGTTGCGGCGCGATCCAGCACCACCTGCGCCGCCGCCAGCTGTTCTGTGAGCCAGGTCCGTCCCGCCTTGCCGCGGCCCACCTCGGCGCGGTGACAGACCCCTCCGGCCGCCTCCACGGCCACCTTCAGGGCGGCCGGCGCCGGGCGCAGCTGGGACTGCGTCGCCCCCTTCTCCCACACGAGCAGCAGTCGCGAGGTTGCCAACGGCTCGGCGAGGTAGTCGACGAGGGGATCGAGAGCCCGGGCGTCGCCGAAGGTGCCGAGTTGACGGGCCACGACGACGCGGTGGCTGCTCAGCATGGGTGGCGTCTGCGCCGCCTCCACGACGACCTGGACCGACAGCGAACCGTCGGGGGACGTGTAGTCGTCCTCGCGCAGTTCGGTGACGACCAGGCTCGCCTCCGCCTCCCCCACGAGTCGGGCGACGGCGTCGCTCACCAGGCGGGACAGCGCCGTCGGATCGCCGCCGGAGACGAACTCGACGCCCGCGGCTTCGGGGGCGCCGGACGCCGTGCCGGTTCGCGAAGGGGCGGCGCTCACGCCACCGCGCCCGCCGGATGCCCACGGGCCCCGGCGGTGCCGCGCCGGTCGGACGCGCCGTCGCCGTCGCCGATGTCCCGGCGGTGCCGTCGCAAGACAGAGGCGACCTCCACGACGCGGTGCGTGCCGCGCACGTCGTGCGCACGGATCACCCCGCAACCGCCGATGAGACCCACAGCGTGTGCGGCGATGCTGGCGGCGCGGCGCTCACCCACCTCGGTCCGGCACAGCCAGCCCAGGAACCCCTTGTTGGAGGCCGACAGCAGGACCGGGTAGCCCAGTTCGGCGAGATGGTCGCTACGGCGCAGCAGTTCGGCGGACATGGCCGGTGTCTTGCCCAGGTCCAACCCGGCGTCGAGGAGCACCCGCGACCGCCCCAGCCCAGCGCCGGCGGCCCAGGAGGCCCGCTCGGCCAGATAGCTCCGCACCTCGCCGTGCAGGTCCCCGTAGACCGGGTCGGGATCGGCATAGCGGGGCGCCAGCCGTACGTGACACGCCACCACGGCGGCCCCGGCCTCGGCGGCAACCAGCAGGTAGTCAGGATCGGCGAAGCCGCTGATGTCGTTGCCCAGTACCGCCCCGGCGGCGTAGGCGGCCTCGGCCACCGAGGCGCGCCACGTGTCCACGGACAGCGGCACGTCGAAGCGGGAGGCGAGTGCCTCGATGGCGGGCACTACCCGCTCGGCCTCTTCGTCGGCGGTGACCTCGCTGCCCGGCCCCGCCTTCACGCCTCCCACGTCGAGGATGTCCGCCCCCTCGCCGGCGAGTTGCTCCGCCTTGCGGAGGAAGTGGTCGAATCCCCAGTACTCGCCGCCGTCGAAAAACGAGTCGGGCGTGCGGTTCAGGATTCCCATCACCAGCGGCCGCTCGGCGAGGTCGTAGCGGCGCTCGCCCAACTCCAGCAGCACACCCGAGACGCTACCCGCCGGCCGCCGGGGCGGTCACCCGAACATCCAGACGATCGCCGGCGCCCTCCACGGTCACCACCAGCCCACCGACGGTGGCCACGGCCCCTGCGTCGGGCACGGTGGCGCCGGCAATCCGGTTCCCGGCCGGCGCCCAGACGACCGACCCCCCGTAGCGCCGGCGCAGCACGGCGACTTCGCTCGCTGAGCGCGCCCCGCCGGAGGAGGCGACGATCAGATCTATCCGCTCGGCGCCCGCGACCCGGATGTCGCCGAGGAGACGCTCGGAGCTCTCGGAGGCGCCCAGCAGCAGCACGGAGCTGTCCGGCGTCCACCAGAGAGTGGACTCCCAGCCGACGGCCAGCGCCTGTGGGAACGGGGCCGGCGGGTCCCGCTCCGCCAGGAACGGCGTCACGAGTACCGCTCCGGCCGCCAGCCAGGCGACGACAACCGCCGCGGTCCGGCGGCGGGCAACGGAGACCACCGACAGAGCGACTCCCAGCACAACCACGTGCGTCATGGCGAGATAGCCGAGACGCAGATCGGTGAGGCCTGCGGCCACAGCTTCGATCCAAGCCAGGAGCCCACGGGTGGGCAGGTGCAGGCCGGCGGCCACTCCCCCGCCGACCAGGCCTGCCAGGACTCCGCCCGTCAGACCCCACATCATCACGCCGGCGGCTGCCGGAGCCGCCAGCAGGTTGGCCGGCACCGCCGCCACCGGAATGCCACCGAAGATCGGGATGATCAGCGGTGCAACCGCGAGCTGCGCCGCGACGGTGACGGCCAGTGCTTGTGCCAGCAGCCGCGGCCCGCCGATGCGCGCGGCGAGGCGGGGCGCCCAGAAGAGGATTCCCGCCGAGGCCGCCACCGACAGCCGGAACGCCAGGGAGTGCACCAGCAGCGGCTGCCACAGCAGCAGCGCCACGACCGCCAGGGCGAGCAACCGGCGCCCCGAGGCCTGCCGTCCGGCCAGCCAGACGGTCACGGCGATGGCCGCCATGACCGTCGCCCGCAGCACCGAGGGCTCGAACCGGGTGACCGTGGCGAAGAGACCCAACACGCCCAGAATCGCCAGCCACCGCCCCCAGAGACCGAGTCGCACCACCAGCGGCTGCACCACCAGCAGCACGAAGGCCACGTTCTGCCCGGACACGGCCAGCAGGTGCGTGAGCCCCGCCCCCCGGAAGTCATCCGCGATGACCGGTGAGCTCTCGCGGTCGTCGCCGAGCACAAGACCGCTGAACAGCGCTCGCTGATCGTCGGGCAGCGAGGTCGCGCCGCGCGCCAGCACCGACCGCAGGCTGTTGGCGATCCGGAAGTGCGCTGCAGCGGCATGGACCTCACCCACCTCGGTCACCGTCAGTCGCCCGACGACGCCGCTGTGCCGTCGCCACTCCGCATTGCCCGCCGGCACCGCAATCCGCCCGCGCACGTCGACGCCGGTGCCCGCCTGGCGGGTCGACAGGCGGGCACCGGCGCGCCCCCAGGCCCACACCTCCATCGGTCCCTCGGGCGTGTCGGCCACGAACCGCGTCGCTCCGTGGCTCCTGGACGGATCGCCCACGAGAACAATGCGGCCCGCCAGAGGACCCGGCTCGACGGCCACGCTCGCCGCCGCGGTGGCCGCCGCCGCAGAGAACGAGGCCAGCAGCGCAGCAGCGACGCACAGCAGCAGCGGCCGGCGCAGTGCCAGCGCGCCGACGGCGAGGCCCAGCGCCACGAGGCGCGGCCCGGGCCAGGCCACCAGCGCGCCCAGCACCACCGTTGCGGCCAGGGCGTAGGCCCAACGGTCCGACATCGCCCGGGTCGGCGTGCCGGACCGCAGCGGCCCGGTCCCCCTCAGCGGCGCGGCGCGCATCGGGCCTTCTCCGCCACGGCGGCCCGACCTTCGAGCGCCGCCGAGGGCCCACACCGAACCAGCGCGCTCACTCACGGCGTGACCGTCACCAGGTGCTCGATGCGGCCGAGCTTCACCGGGCCGATTCCGGTCACCTCCTCCAACATCTCGACCGATCGGAACGGACCCACCCGCTCGCGATGGTCGACGATGGCCGCCGCCGTGACCGGACCGATACCCGGCAGGCCTTCGAGTTCGGCGGCCGTGGCGGCGTTGATGTCGAGCGGTCCCGGCGGCAAGGTGGCGCCGACCTCGGAGTTCCCCGCAGCAGCGCGCTCGGGCGGAACCGGCACGATGTCCACCTCCACCGGCGGATCCTCCCCGGAGCGCGGGAAGTAGACCCGCACGCCGTCGGCCAGCCCTGCGGCGAGATTGATCCCGCTCAGGTCGGCCCCGGCACCCGGGCCGCCGGCCGCGTTGAGCAGATCGATGACGCGTGCGGCGGCAGGCATCCGGTAGACGCCGGGTCTGCGAAGAGCTCCCGCCGCATGGACGACGATCTCGGCGGCGGCGCCGTCGGTCGCGATGGACGTCGTCGTGGTCAGCGCCGGTGCTGGGCTCGCCCGGGGCAGGACGATGGCCGCCGCCCGCTCCTCGGACCGCAGAGCGAGGCAACCGCCCACGACCATGATCACCACCGCCACCAGGACGGCGATTGGCCGCCAGCGCACCGTCGCCACCCGCCGCGCAAGATCTGCCCATCTGGTCTCGAGCGCCGGACTCACGAAGTAAGTATCTATCGCATATTGTCAGTGGATTACAATATATTTCTAGCCACCCCGAAATCGAGCCGCGGCGTGGGCTCGCAGTAGCGTGCCGGCTACCTCATGAGCCACGCCACCTCCACCGCTGTTGTGCCGGCAGGTATCGACGCCGCGGCAGTGACGGCCTGGTTCGCCGAAGCGGTCGGCGCCGCCCGCCCACCCCTGACGTTCTCCCTGGTCGAGGCGGGTCACTCCAACATGACCTTCGTGGTCACCGACAACTCGGGGCGGCGCTGGGTGCTCCGCCGGCCACCGCTGCACAACGTGCTGGCCACTGCCCATGACATGAGCCGCGAGCACCGGGCGATCGCCGCCCTGCATCCTGTGGGGTTCCCCGTCCCGCGGCCACTCGGGCTCTGCGCCGACCCGGACGTGAACGGCGCCCCCTTCTACGTCATGGACTACGTGGACGGGCTGGTCGTCCGCGACGCCGACGAGGCTCGACGCTCCTTGGAGGTCCCGACCAGGCGGGTGCTCAGCCGCTCCCTCACCGACGTGTTGGCCCGCCTGCACAGCCTCGACATCGACGCGGTCGGGCTGGGCGATCTGGGCCGGCGGGAGGGCTACGTGGCTCGGCAGCTCCGGCGCTGGCTGCGGCAGGTCGAGTCCACACCCGGCGCCGAGCGTGCCGACATCGGTGCGGTCCACGACCATCTGGCGGCCCGCATCCCCGAACAGGCCACCACCGGCATCGTGCACGGCGACTACCGGCTGGACAACTGCATCGTGGGGCGTGACGGCAACGTGCGGGCCGTCCTGGACTGGGAGTTGTGCACGCTGGGAGACGTGCTGGCCGACGTGGCGATACTGCTCACCTACTGGAGCGAGCCCGGCGACCGCTCACAGGCGCTCGACAACGCTCCGACAGCCGTCGAGGGCTTCTACTCGCGGGCCGAGCTGCTGGAGGCGTATGCAGAGGCCTCGGGACGCTCGATGGAGCGGATCGACTTCTATCTGGCCTGGGGCGCCTGGCGCCTGGCATGCATCCTCCTCGGCGTGCAGGCGCGCTATCTGACCGGCGCCATGGGCGACAAGGCACCGCTGGAAGGAATCGAAACTTTCGCGGGCCGCATCGACGGCCTCGTGGCCCGGGCCGCGCATCACGCGGCTCTGGTGCCCTGAGGGCGCCACCACCTCCCGACACGACAGAGAACAGGAGCCAGGTATGCGACTGGACGCCGGTATCGGATCGGACCCGACCGCCGCGGCGCAACGGGCGCAACAGCTCGAAGCCGCCGGGTACGACGGCGCCTGGACCAGCGAGACGAACCACGATCCGTTCCTCCCGCTGGCACTGGCCGCCGAGAGCACCGAGCGCATCGAGCTGGGCACGAACATCGCCGTGGCGTTCGCCCGCAATCCCATGACCACGGCCCACCTGGCGTGGGACCTGCAACTGCTGTCCGGAGGCCGGTTCATCCTCGGGCTCGGATCGCAGATCAAGCCCCACATCACCCGGCGGTTCAGCATGCCCTGGTCCCGTCCGGCGGCTCGCATGGGGGAGTACATCGAGGCTCTGCACGCCATATGGGACGCCTGGGAGAGCGGCGGGCGGCTGAACTTCCGCGGCGACTTCTACCAGCACACGCTGACGAACCCCATGTTCGTCCCGCCCCCCCAGCCGCACAGCCGCCCGAAGGTGTACCTGGCCGCGGTGGGACCGCTCATGACGCAGACGGCGGGTCGTGTGGCCGACGGTCTGCTGTGCCACGGGTTCACGACGGCCGACTATCTGCGCGACGTCACCATGCCCGCCCTGCGGGAGGGGCAGGCGGACGCGAGCCGACCCCCCGGAGCCGTGCAGGTCTCCCTCCTGGCGATGGCCGTGGTGGCGGAGACCCCCGAGGAGCACCAGGCGGCATCGCTCGCCATACGCATGCAGATCGCCTTCTACGGGTCCACACCGGCGTACCGGGGCGTGCTGGAGCACCACGGCTGGGGCGAGGCGCAGACCGAACTGAACGCGCTCTCCAAGCAGGGGCGCGGAGATGGGCGTGATCGACGATGCGCACCATCGCAGCGGTGGGCACACCGGCCGAGGTGGCCGACATCCTGCTGGCCCGCTACGGCGACGTGGTGGACCGCATCACGCTGATGACGGCGCCGCCCAACGCATCGGCGACCGCCGGCAGCAGCCCGGTGGCACCGGCCCGCTGGGCACCGCTCCTGGCCGAACTCCGCAACGCCCCGGGCGGGCACTGACGGCGCCGGAACGGCCATCCACCGGAGTGCTCGACCAGCGTTGGCAGTCGGTTCGGCCGACGCTCCTCCGGCTCGAACGACGGGGGCTCGGCCGCTGAGTTCTCCGGAAGCCTCTAGACCACCAGGTTGACCAGCTTCGGCGGGCGGGCGATGACGCGGCGGGGACTGCCGCCGTCGAGGTGGCGCTGCACGCGCACCGAGGCCAGGGCCTGGCGCACGGCTTCTGACTCGTCGATGGCGGCGTCCACCTCGAGGCGGTCACGCACCTTGCCGTTGACCTGCACGACCAGGGTCACCCGCTCGGCGCGGAGCTTCGCCGGGTCGGTGCCCGGCCAGGCCTCGGCGTGGATGAGGCGGCCGTGGCGGCGCTCCCACAGCTCGGCGGTGATGTGGGGCACCATCGGGGCCATCACCAGCAGCAGCCGGTCCAGCGCTTCGTCGAGTACCTCGCCGTGCGGTCCCTCGGGTGCCTGCACGTAGCGGTACAGGTCGTTGGTGAACTCCATGCAGGCGGCCACGGCGGTGTTGTAGGACCAGCGCTCGAAGTCACGGGTGACGCGCTCGGTCAGCCGGTGGGCGCCGCGGTCGATCTCTCGGTCGGGGCCGGTCGGCTCGCCCGAGCGGACGGTTGTGCCGGGATGCGCCTCGCCGGTCACCAGTCGCCAGACGCGCCCGAGGAACTTGGCACACCCGTCGACCCCGAAGTCCTCCCAGTCCACGTCGTCCTGAGGTGGTTTCACCTGCAGATGAGCGAGGCGCAGGGCGTCGGCGCCCTGATGATCCAGGATCTCCTCCGGCGCCACCAGGTTGCCCCTGCTCTTGGACATCTTGGCTCCGCCGAGGCGGATCATGCCCTGTGTGAACAGCCGGGCGAACGGCTCGCTCAGCCCTGCCGGGGCCACACCGATGTCGGCGAGGGCCTTCGTGAAGAAGCGGGCGTACATGAGGTGCAGGATGGCGTGCTCGATGCCGCCGATGTACTGGTCCACGGGCAGCCAGCGAGCTGCCGCCTCCGGAGAGAACGGTGCCGCGGCGTTGGCAGGGTCGGCGAACCGCAGGAAGTACCACGACGAGTCCACGAACGTGTCCATGGTGTCGGTCTCTCGCCTCGCCGGGCCGCCGCACGCAGGGCAGGGCGCCGCCAGGAAGCCCTCGTGGGCATTCAGGGGCGACTGCCCCGTGGGCAGGAAGTCCACGTCGTCGGGCAGCAGGATCGGCAGCTCGGCCTCGTGCACCGGCTGGTAGCCGCACGCCTCGCAGAGGACCATCGGGATGGGGCAACCCCAGAAGCGCTGGCGCGACACCAGCCAGTCGCGCAGCCGGTAGTTGACCTTGCGCCGCCCCAGCCCCGAGGACTCCACCCAGTCGGCCGCCCGCTCGATGGCGTCGGCCACCCCCAGCCCGTCGAGCCAGTCACTGTTGATCGACGGCCCGTCGCCGCCGTAGGCCTCGCCGTCCCAGCCTTCGGGCGGCGCCACGGTGCGCACGATGGGCAGGCCGTGGGCCACAGCGAAGTCCCAGTCGCGCTGGTCCTCGCCCGGCACGCCCATGATGGCTCCGGTGCCGTAGGTCATCAGCACGTAGTCGGCCAGGTAGAGCGGGACCGGGCGACCCGTGAAGGGATTCACGACCGACGTCCCGCAGGCGACACCCCGCTTGTCCGCTCGCCCCTCGGTGGACAGCCGCTCGACCTCGCTCTGGGTCGCCACGGAACGGCGGAACGCCTCGACGGCCTCGCGCTGCGACGGCGCCGTCAGCTCGTCGAGGCGCGGGTGCTCGGGAGACAGAACCGCGTACGTGATGCCGAACCCGGTGTCGGGACGGGTCGTGAAGACCTCGACGGGCGCGACGTCGCCGCGGGGTCGACCCTCGCCATCCGCGATCGGAAGGGCGAGTTCGGTGCCCGCCGAGCGCCCGATCCAGTTTCGCTGCATGTTCTTGACGCGCTCGGGCCAGTCGATGCCGGCGGTGTCGTCGAGGAGGCGCTGCGCGTAGGCGGTGATGCGGAAGAACCACTGGGCCAGCTCGCGGTTCTCGACGAGATCGCCGGAACGCTCGCAGGTGCCGTCGGCGAGCACCTGCTCGTTGGCCAGCACCGTCCGGCAGCCCGGACACCAGTTGACCGGCGCGGAATCCCGGTAGGCCAGGCCCGCTTCGTAGAACCGCAGGAAGATCCACTGCGTCCAATGCATGTATGCGGGGTCGTGGCTGCGGATCACACGGCGCAGGTCGTAGACGGCGCCGATGCGCTCCAGCGACGAGGACAACTCGGCGATGCGAGCCTCGGTGAACGTGCGGGGATGCTCGCCGGTGCGTATCGCGGCGTTCTCGGCAGGCAGACCGAAACTGTCGAATCCGATGGGAGACAGCACGCCGTCGCCGCGCATGGTGCGGTAGCGCACCAGCAGGTCGCCGAAGGTGTAGTTGCGCACGTGGCCCATGTGCGCCGGCCCACTGGGATAGGGATACATGGACAGCACGTAGTAGGGCGGGCGCGGGTCGTCGTTGTCGATCTCGTAGGTGCCGTCGCGGCGCCAGCGCTGCTGCCAGCGACGCTCGGTAGCCACGGCGTCGTAGCGGTCCCGCACGCCCCGATGCTAGATGCCCCGGCGGACGATCCGACCCATCGCCCCGCCGGGTGGCATACGGGGTCATCATCTCTGCGGTCCTGTCCCGATGCCGGCCGCCGCCGGCCCTCGGCAGCGATGAGCGATTCGGCAGGCAGACGCCGACACGCTTGGTAGCCTGCGGCGCGTGACGGGGCTATAGCTCAGTTGGCTAGAGCGCTGCCATGGCATGGCAGAGGTCACGGGTTCGAGTCCCGTTAGCTCCACCGAGACCCCGGAGCACCGGGCCCGGCTCTGGTGATCTTCAACGAAGCGCCGCAGTCCCGCCTCACATCCAGGCCGGCGGGCCACAGGGACAGCGGCCTGCCGGCCGTACGGCGGCCCGCCCATCCCGGCCGGACCCACGCGTCTGGTCTTAGATGTGCACCGAGTTCACTCAACCTCATAGAACGCGGCGACTTCGGTCACGCTGACGCCGAAAACAAGTCCGACCGCGGCGGCAATCTCTTTGTACGACGGGCCAGGCCGCCCATCAATCGAACCCGTCCCTGTCGTCGGCGCGCATCAGATGCGTAGAGAACAGCCACTCCCTGTTGACATACACGGAATTGGCACGTCTTCATGGCGTCTCCCTTCAGATCGATCGCGCCCACGATTCGTGGGTTCCTCTCACGTCTTGCTCCTGCCGCGAGGTGCGGGGCTACGCCGGCCTCGGCAAACGCGTAACGGTCGGCCCTACTGATGTGGCATATGACCCGGTCATCCAGTTGTATCGACGTTCACGATTCTCGGCCATCTCGCGCGTCTGACCCTGTGTCGTTCCATAGTTCCCGGTCAACGTATTCTTGGAGCAGGATTCCACCGCCTGCGGGTAGCGTAGGGTTGCGCTGATGCAGCCGAGGGAGCCCACCGTGGAGACCGGCGAAGCAACGCCGTATGACTCAATTGCATTCCGCCAATATAAGATTGCAAGAATGACCAATAATACGATAACAAGAAATAATATCTTGCTGACAGAACTTCGCTGGATCGCCGCATCGGCCCCCGCGGTCCGCGCCACGCAGAGGGGGAAAGCACGGCCGCGAGCGGATAGCTTGACCCCCCGATGCAGCCCGTTTACGGTTGCCTTCTCCGCGGCCGCCTCGCGATTGTACAGACACCGACCCAACCCCGTAAGTCGCCCTTAGACGACGACGACGAGTAGAGCCCATGCAAAGCATTCCAAGGGAAGAACTAATAGAGCGATTCGTCGCGTCGGTCGACTTTCTGCACCGTCAAATGCGTATCGACCGTCTCAACGAGTGGCAACAGATCGATATGACCATCCCACAGGTCAAGACGCTGTTCCTTCTCGAGAATGCGGGACCATCGAGGATGGGCAGCATCGCAGGCTCCTTGGGCATCGCCGTTTCCGCCACGACCACCGTTGTGGACCGCCTCGTCGAGCGGGGCCTGGTCATGCGACTCTCCGACCCGAAGGACCGTAGGGTCGTGATCTGCGAATTGACCGAGCGGGGGCGCCAGGCGGCCGAGAACTTCTGGCGAATCGGCCGGGACCGCGTGCGGGCGGCTCTCGAGCAACTGACGACCGACCAACTCATCAATCTGGTTCCGGGGTTGGAGATGCTCTGTCACGCCGAGCGGCAGGCGCAGGATTCGAGCGCCGAAGACCAACCGGACGGATAGACCACACCGGGTCACCGGCGCGAACCGGCCCCGGACTCAACGCAGGACGGGACACATCCACCGCGTCCGCTCGTGGCGACCGCGATCCCAGACGCTGCCGACACCATGCCCGCAACGACCTGCCCACCCTCGGCGCAGAACCCTCGGCGCAGAACCCTCGGCGCAGATTGTGCTCCGCTGCCCGCTCAACACGCTGGTTTAGGTTGACGGCGATCGCATGGACTCCCGGAATCTCTTCGCCAACGCTGTCAACGCGCGAGCCACTTCGTGCGTCTGTACATGCACAGGTTCACCGAACCTGCGCTGATGCCATGAGCCTCCAGCTATGAGCCCCCCAGAGCGGCGAGGCATCCCACGAGGGAGAGAGACGGAAGATGATCTGCTGGTCCGGCTGTTCGCCGACCACTACAAGGATCTCGTGCGCCTCGCCTCCCTCCTCCTCGACGATGTCGGCAGTTGCGAGGAAGTCGTCCAGGACGCCTTCGTCAAGATGCACACGCTGAAGAGCCGTCCGCAGCCCGGCAAGGAGGCCGCCTACCTGCGCAGCATCGTCATGAACGGCGCCCGCTCGCGCATGCGCAAGCGCATGGTCCGCCGCCGCGTCGTCCCCGACGCTCCGCCGCCCTCCGAGAGCGCCGAGTCCGGCGCTCTGGAACGCCTCCAGAGCGACGCCCTGATCGATGCCGTGCGCGGCCTGCCGCGGCGGCAGTCCGAGGTGCTCACGCTGCGGTACTACCTCGACCTGAGCGAGGCCGAGATCGCCGAGACCCTCGGCATCTCACGGGGCTCGGTCAAGACACACGCCAGCCGCGCCCTCGCAGCCCTCGAGCGGACGCTGACAGCGCCGGACGCAGATGAGCCGGAAGGCAGTTCGTGAACATCGAAGATCGCCTGCGGGACGCCTTCGCTCAGCGGACCGACGCCGTCGAGGTGTCCCCCGGGGCTCTATTCGAGGTCCAACGTCAACTCGGCCGCACGAGGCGAGTACCGGAGTTGCGCCTGCGGCCGGCACTGGTCCTCGCCGCCGCGGCCTGTGCCGTGACAGCCGTCGTGGTCTCGGTGTCCCTCTCGACGACCACCCCCGATTCCACCGGAGAGATCGTGGCAAGCCCACCGGTTGCCAGCCCTTCGGGTACGGCGTCAGACACGCCGCCGCCCACCAGCACACCAACGACCCCCGGCCCACAGCCGCCCGCGGTGTCCCCGACGCCCCCCGCCGTCCCCGATACCGGAACATCGCAAGACGGCGCCGGACAGATCGCGACGGTCACACCGGTGACACCTCCGCCCGCCCCTCAGGTGGGTCCCCCACCGCCGCCTGCGACCCCGCCCACCACTGAAGCCGTGGTTGCCTCCGAGCAGCCGGAGACGCCGTCGTGCGCCGTCGAGCCAGCGGGCAGCGGGGAGAGCGACGAGGATCCGGCGACCTGGGTCACGGTCTATTTCGCCTGCGGCGAGGACGTCGCCGCCCCCCGGCGGCGACCCGCCGCCGTCAACGACCTCGCGACCGCGCTCGTTGTCCTCCTGAGCGGGCCGAACGAAGCCGACACAGCGGCGGGATTCCGCGGACTGAGCAGCGATCCGGACCGAACCGCGTCCCCCACGCCGGAGGGCCGGTGGGTGACGATCGATCTCCCCTCCGACCTGGGCGGGGCGTTCAGCGCCGGCACCGCCGAGATCACCGCCGAGCAATTCCTCGCACAACTCAACGCGACGGTGTTCGAGTTCTCCGAATTCGTCGCCGCGGAGCACCGCCTCAACGGCGACTGCGCCGCCTTCGGAGACCTCCTCGGCCGCTCCTGCGAGGTGCATACGCGCGACGGCGGTCGTCACACCAGCGAGCTGACCGCCCACACCATCGGCGCGATCGAATCGGTCATCCGCGCCGAACCCGACGACGGTGCCGCCTCGCTGGGCTTCCTCACCGACGGCGCCCGGCTGACCGACCGCCGCGCAAGCAGCGGCAGCGGTTCGTGGGCCGAGGTCATCACCACCGCCGGCGTGGGGGGCTGGGTGTCGACGGAAACGCTCGTGGCACAGCCCCTGGCGCTCGATGGCGAGGACACTGCGACCATGGTGAGCCTGGCCCGGAGACTCACCACCGGCCCGGGGATCGAATCGTCCACATTCCTGCCGGGCGGACTGGTGCTGCGCTGGGGCGCCGGCCCCGGCGACGTCACCGTCGTGTCGACCGCCGAGGCCGGAGTCGACAGCACGTGGTGGAATCGGGCGCACGACGTTCGCTCGCCGCGCGACGGCGGCACGACGGCCTCGCTGGCGGACCTCCTCTGGATCGACGGAGCGAGCGACAGCGCGGTGGTCGGGATCAACGCTCCCGGTCCTCTCGGCGAGCATCACACCGATTTCTCCTCCCTGGCGTACGTTTCGATCTACCAGGCGGCTGTCAGCCGTTCTGTCCTGCCGCCCGAACTCGAACCCGCGTCCGACCCACCGACGACCGCGGTCGTTACAACCTCCGACGGGGTTGAGCTACCGCCAGCGCTCCCCAGCCTTCTCGAGGACGAGGACGGCTCCGCCGACGAGGAAGAGCCACTGGAGCCGCTACGGGCACAGATCAGCGTCATCTTCGACTTCCTCTCACCCGACGGTCCGCGCATCGCCGCCGTGGACGCAATCTGGATCGAGCCGTAGCCTCACCAGGGCCGTTGGCGAGCCCCCTGCGCCACCTTCTGCGCCGCGGCGGTAGAGTCTCGGTACCTGTGAACAGCAACGGAGCATCCCGAACCGCCCGTACAGCAGGCGCCTCGCCAACGGCCCTGGGCGTCGTCACGGTGGCCGCGCTGACCCTCCTGGCCGTCGTGGCCGCGGCCTGCGCCAGCAGCGAACCGTCTCCGGTCGCCACCGCCCCCGTCGCGCCGGAACCTCCGCCTGCGGAGCCGGCACCCACACCAGAGCCGCCCCCAGCGCCCGAACCACCTGCAGCGACAACTGCCGCGTCCGGCTCCAACGACCTGCCTGCGGTCACGGTCGTCGACGTCGTCAGCGGCGAGAGCCTCGTGCTGTCGTCACTGGCCCCCGCCGACCGGCCCATCCTGGTGTGGTTCTGGGCGCCCCATTGACCGACGTGCCGCCGGGAGGCACCCGGCGTCGAGCAGTTCGCTCGAGATCATGGTGACAAGATCCTCGTCGTCGGCTTGGGGACGCAGGACGACCTGGCGCTCGCGGAGGACTTCGTCGAAGGCACGGGAATCTCCTCGTTCCAGATGCTCTGGGACGAGTCCTTCGACTCGTGGGCCGAGCTTGGCGTGGTGTCCCAGCCCGCATGGGCCCTGTTCTCCGCCTCCGGCGAGCTCGCCGAGGGCAGCTACGGTGGGATCGACACGGTCAGCGTGCTCGAGAAGGCCGCCTCCCTCTGAGCCACAGCGGCCGCCGATAACTCCCGGGGTCGCGGCGGTAAAGTCTCTCCACCTGTGAACAGCGACGGAGCAATGCGAACTGCCGGCGCGGCGAGGGCCTCGCGCACGACCCTCTGGTTCGCCGCTGTGGCCGCGATGACCGCCGCCGCGATGCTTGCCGCCGCCTGTTCGGGAACCGAACCGGCCCAGGTCGGTACACCGCCGCCAGAGCCGCCGGCGACCGCCGCCGAGGAGGCTCCTCCGGCACCCACGGCGGCCCCGTCAACGGAGAGTGCGCCCCCACCCGCCACTGAGAGCGCCTCGGCACCTGCGCCTGCACCGTCGGCCGATGAACCGCCGGCTCCCCCGCCCCCCGAGCCGGTCTCCCCTCCTGCACCGCCCGCGGACTCCGGAACACCGGCGCCCGCACCTGCACCTGCACCTGCACCTGCACCTGCACCTGCACCTGCACCCGAACCACCCGAACCACCGCCCACGACCGCACCACCCGCACCTGCGCCCGCACCCGAACCACCCGCACCCGCGCCCGCACCCGAACCACCCGCACCAGCGCCCGCGCCCGAACCACCCGCACCTGCGCCAGCACCCGAACCACCCCCACCCGCGCCAGCACCGGAACCACCGCCACCTCCGCCCGAACCACCCGCACCTGCGCCCGCACCCGAACCACCCCCACCCGCGCCAGCACCGGAACCACCGCCACCTCCGCCCACCACCGCACCGGCCGGCCCCAACGACCTCCCCAGGAGCACCGTCGTGGATGTCTTCAGCGGTGAGAGCCTTGTCCTGGCCTCGTTCGCACCCGCCGACCGACCCATCTTCGTGTGGGTCTGGGCACCCCATTGACCGGTCTGCCGCCGGGAAGCACCCGGCGTCGAGCAGTTCGCTCGAGACCACGGCGACAAGGTCCTCGTCATCGGACTGGGAACGCAGGACACCCTCACCCAGGCACAGAGCTTCGCGGCGATGACGGGCATCGGGTCGTTCCCCGTGGTCTGGAGCGAGTCGTTCGACCCGGCGGCCCTGCTGGGGATCTACTCGCACCCCGCCTGGGTGCTGCTCTCACCGTCAGGTGAGGTCGTCGAGCGTGGCGTCGGCGGCATCGACTCGGCCGAACTGCTCGAGAAGGCCGCCTCCATCTGAATTCCCTCTGAGGCGGCGCGGCTCAGAGCCCGCAGTCGCGAGCCCCGCTCAGACCAGAACCGGTTCCTGGGAGTACTTCGCCAGTAGACCCAGCGTGGCCTGCCTGTGCAGCATCTTCACGCGGATGTCCGGATAACGCGTCCTCAGCTTGCGCACCTTCCGGTTCTTCCGAGTGACGAGCTTCTGCTTGAGCGTCGTCAGCTCAACGTACATGTCGTAGCCCGACAGGTAGAAGTCCGGGGTGAAGGCCTCCAGGACGCGGCCGGTGGGATCGCTCTCGAGCACGAACGTGGTGGGCTCGTACTCCCACGCCACGCCGTAGAAGTCGAGCAACTCACTGAAGGCCTGCTCGGAGGCATGGGCAAAACCACCGCCTTCGTTGGCGGGAGAATCAGGTGCCGGCACGTCGCAGCAGGAGTAAGTGCGCCAAACGCCCTCTCAGGAGCCGTAGCCGGCGTCCGGTTCGGAGGCTTGACCCACCTCCGGCGCCGGCGGCTCTCCTGCGCTCTCCGCGCCGGACCCGCCGCCGCGCCACCGACTGAGTTCGCTGACGATGGCGCCGTTGAGCTGCTGCTTGATGCCCTCGACCTCGAGCATGATGAGAGCCAGCGCCTGCTGGCCCGGCCGCTGGAGCAGGGCCACCAACTCATCGGGGCCGGTCATGAACAAGACCTCGCTGCCGCTGATCACCAACCTGCCTTCGGCAAGATCCTCACCGAGGATGTCCCGGTGGTTCCTGAACACGTCACGGATCTGCTGGAGGCCGACGCCCCGGTCGAGCAGATCCTTGATGATCCGCAGCCTCAGCAGGTCGCTATAGGAGTAGGCCCGGCGGGAACCGCTGCCGGTTGCCGAGACCACCGATGGCCCCACGAGACCGGTCCGAGCCCAGTAGTCGAGTTGGCGGTAGGTGATACCGGCGATTCCCTGGGTCTGTTTCGAGCTGTAGCTGCGCACGACGTTGTCGCTCATGAACGTCCCCTCCGAGAGCTTGCATCCAGCGGTGTAACTACTCTACTGCAATTCGCGCAGGCCTGTGGATATCTAGCCGTCCCCCCTGCTCACGACCGCGCCGGGGATGCCGGCTAGGACTCGAAGTCCTCCGGACGGACGGTGTCGATGAACTCCCGGAACTGCTCGACCACCTCATCGGGATCGGGCGGGGCTTCGACCTCCGCGTCCTCGGGCTTCTCGGGGTCGTCCCGCTCCCAGTACCCGGCGTCCTCGAGCACCTGCTCGGCGGCAAAAATGGGCGCCCCGCACCGCACCGCCACGGCGATCGCATCGGAGGGGCGACACGAAACCCGCCGCTTCTTCCCGTTCTCACCGAGTTCCAACTCGGCGTAGAATGTCTTGTCTCGTAATTCGGTCACCACGACCCTCTCGAGCGCCACACCGATGTGGTCGAGGATGACCTTGATCAGATCGTGCGTCATGGGGCGGGGCACCTCGACCCCCTCCAGAGCGAGGGCAATGGCGGTGGCTTCCGGGGCACCGATGAAGATGGGCAGCAGGCGTGGATTCGGAGCCTGCTCGCGCAGCAGCAGAATGGGCGTATTCGTGGGCAATTCGATGCGCACCCCGACCAGATCCATCTCGATCACGCCTTGACAATAGCCGCGGACCGGAAGATCGCCCCACGAGCGGGCGCCGGAGTCCTAGGTATGACCGCCCGGACGAAAGGCGTAGAGGGACTCGACGTAGGCGTCGGAATCCTGCTCGAGCGGGCGGCGATCGACGGCTCGCAGATCCGGAAGGTTGCCGTAGCGGCCACGGAAATCGAGTCCGTAACCCACGAGGAAGGAGTCGTCCACGGTGAAGCCGGCGTAGCGCGCCTCGAGCGGCAGGATGCGCCGGGCCTGGCGGTCGAGCAACGTGCAGACCTCGACGGAGATCGGGGACCGGCGGCGCAACTCGCCGGTCAGGAATCCAACGCTCAGGCCGCTGTCGACGATGCCCTCGACAACCAGCACGTGGCGTCCCCTGATGTCGATGTCGAGATCACGGGTGATCCGGACCCGCCCCGAATTCGGCGCGAAGCGCGAGATGGCCAGGAAGTCCACCTCCGCGTCCACCCGCAGGGAGCGCGCCAGATCAGCCAGGAACGGCAGGCAGCCACGCAGCACACCGACAAGTACGACCGCGGCTCCGGCGCCGAGGCGCGGCCCGTAGTCGTTCGAGATGGCCGCGCCGAGCGCCTGCACACGCTCGGAGATCGCCGTGCGGTCGTACACCGTGCCGCCGGGGGGGCTCCCGGTCTGGGTGGGGGGCACCGTCAGCTGAGGTTCTGCAGAGCGCGCCGCACGAGGGCCTCGTGGAGGGCGGAGGCCAGGGCCGCCTGGGTGGCCACCAGATCCCGGGCGCGGCGCTGGGCATCCGGCCCGCCGAGTTGGAGGATCTGTTGCACCGCCGGGGTCGACAGGTCCAACTCCCGATCAACCGATGCCTTGAAGACACGCAGGTGCCGCGGTTCGAGTCCCTGGTCGAACATCTGCCGGGCGATGCGCGCGACCTCCAGTGCGAACGAGTCGTAGAAGTCGATATCGGCGGTGGGGCGCGGCACCAGTAGCCCGTACCGCGTCAACTCCCGGGCCTGCGACAGGCTGAGTCCGCTGGCGACCGCGAGCTGCGGCAGTGTCATCCCGGTGCTGCCGGGATCCGGGGTGGGCGCAGGCGGGGCGAGCCGGCGAACCTGGTCGCTGACATCCACGTCGGGCAACCGGCTCTCCTGCTCGTCGGCCTGGGCGCTCCACTCCACCGACGCCATGCGCTCCCTGATGACCCGCAGGGGCAGGAAGTGCTCGCGCTGCTGGGCCAGGATCCAGCGCAGCTTGGCGATGTCGGTGCGGGAGTACTTCCGGTACCCCTTGGTCGTGCGCTGAGGGGTGATCAGTCCCTGGCTCTCGAGGAACCGCAACTTGGAGACCGACACGCCGGGGAAGTCGCCGCGCAGGCTCGCTACCACCTGGCCGATACCGGTAAGCCGATCGTCAGCCACCGACGAACCTCGCATAGGCGACGCCGTCCATCAGCGCTTCGATGTGCGCGGCGTCGTCGAGGACGAGAATGCAGAGCCAGCCATCGCCGTAGGGGTCGGTATTGACGGCCTCGGGCCTCTCGGCGAGCAGTCCGTTGACCGCCACGACTCGACCCGCCAGCGGCGCGTAGAGCTCACTCGTCGCCTTCCGGGCCTCGATCTCCGCCATCAGGTCGCCGGCGGTCAGTCGGCTGCCCGGCTCCGGGAGTTCAACGAACTCCACCTCGCCGAGCAGGTCCTGGCCGTAGTCGGTCAGGCCGACGCGCGCCAGCCGTTCGGGCACCTCGCCCTCCGCAGCGACCCAACCATGATCCTCGGAGTACCGCAACGATGCGGGAACGTTCATGGCAGTCCGAGCGAGCCGATGAGGCGCCGCGTTGGGTTCGCCATCGGATTCACGCTACTCCACCCGCCGGCGGGTCCCGCCATCGGCAACCGCCACCGGAGCACTCAGGACAGTTCACCCGGCGACCCCGACGCGGCCGCCTCCCGCTGTTCGCGCAGGGCGGCTCGACCCGCGGGAACGTACTGGTACGCCCCGTACCAGGCGATGGCGAGGGATGGGATGCCGCATACCCAGCCGGCGATCGTCCAGGCGCCGGCCCCCGGTATGTCCGCCGCGCCCAGCAGGAACATCGGGAAGGCGAACATGAGGCCGAAGCTGCCCGCCTTGCCCCACGGATTCACGCCCAGCCACCCCACGCGCCGCGAGGCGAGGATCAGAGTGCCGATCGACAGGCCGAACTCCCGCGCCAGGGCCACGATCCCGAACCACAGCGCCACGTCACCGTTGACGAGCATGGCGATCACCGCGGCGAAGAACATGAACCGGTCGACAACGGGATCGAGGATGGCCCCGAGGTCGGTCGCCTGCCCGAGCCGGCGCGCCAGGTAGCCGTCGAGGAAGTCACTGGCGCCGAGCGCAGCGAGCAGGATCGCCGCCGCGGCGCGGCTGTCGAGACCGAACAGGAGCCAGCAGAAGATCGGCACGCAGGCCAATCGCAGGATCGTGACCAGATTGGGGACGGTCCAGAGCTGGCGGCGAAGGCTCTCGGCGGACACGGCAGGAGAGTACCGTGCAGTGCCGGCCACACGACTCCGCAGAGACTGGGAGGGCTCGATGGCGACGATATTCACGCGCATTCTCCGGGGCGAACTACCGGGGCACTTCATCTGGCGCGACAGGTTGTGCGCCGTCTTCCTGTCCATCAACCCACTCACGCCGGGCCACGCTCTGGTGATACCGCACGCCGAGGTGGATCACTGGCTCGATCTGGATGTCGAGACCAACATGCACCTGACCGCGGTGGCCCACCGGGTGGGTCAGGCCATCATGGAGAGCTTCGGCACCGAGCGGGTGGCGACGGTGATCGCAGGATTCGAGGTCCCCCACGTGCACCTGCACGTCTTCGGCGCCAACTCGATGGACGACCTGAACTTCTCCAACGCGGCTACGCGCGTCGAGCCGGCCGAACTGGCGGCCAACGCGGCGCTCCTGCGAGACGCTCTGGGCTGGGAGGGCTAGGAGTCGGGCGCCACAGACGGCGCACCCGCCGCGGACTCCGGTGGCGCACCCGCGCCGCCGTAGCGGTAGACCCTCACCTGCGGGGCCACGAAGACTCGTTCCCAACCCTGCTGGCGCAGCGTCGTGTCGAATCGCTCGACCTCCAGGACCGCCGATCCCCACCGCGGCGCCGAGGCGAGATCGAGGGCGATCCACCCCACGCCTTCGACCGCGCTCTGCGCGTCGGCACGAGCCGAGGTGCCTTCCGCCTCCAACTCGAACAGCACGTTCCGCTCCGCCAGCAGCGGGAGCAGGTGCGGCGACGCGCGCACCGCAGCCTCGTCGGGGATCTGCTCGACCGCCGCCAGACGGTCGGCGTCTGCGGCGTCCTGGTTCCATCGCCACGGAGCGTGGAACGGCGAACTGGCGGCATCGCGCACGAAGAAGATGGACGTCGCCAGTACCAGCGTGACGACGAGCCGACGATTCACACGCACGCGTCGCACCAGGATCGCGCCGGCACGCCGTAGCGCGAACACAGTCGCCACCAGCACGAACGCCGCCACCGGCACCGACTCGGCGAGCAGAGCCTCCGGGGTGTCCGACGCCAGTTGCACGACGAAGAAAGGCACGGCCGGCATGAGGTAGCGCAGTTCGACGAGCGGCAGGAACAGGACCGGGGCGAGCAACGTGACGCCGAGGAGGAAGTTCTCCTCGGTCACGAGATTGCCGAGGAACACGTGCGGCCGCCGCAGGATCCCCCAGATGACGTCCGCGCTGCTGGTACTCCCGTACTCGGCGTAACGGGCCAGGTGCGGGAACTCACCCCCGGCAAGAATCGGTTGGATGGTCTCGGTTGCCAGGAGGGTCCAGAGCAGGCCCACGAATGCCCAGATGAGCGCCGTCCGGGAGTGCCGACCGGAGATCGCCAGCAGTGATCGGCCGACCCGAACCGGCGTCCACCACAGCGAGAGCGACCGCTCGGGCTCGGCGCCCTCCGCCGGCCTCGGCCGGAGTTCGACGGCGAGCACGACCCCGAGCACCGCCACCACCCAGCCGAGTTCGGAGCGGCACGCCAGCACCGCCGCCACCAGCACCCCGAACGGCACCCAGCGCGCGCCGAGCCCGTAGTAGACGGCACCCAGCAGGGCGGGCAGTGCCAGGGTCTCGGGGTGGAAGCCGGCGAGGTTCGCGTTGTGCAGGGCGGCGTAGCAGGCGTAGGCGAGGGCCACCGCCGCTGCGGGGGCCACCTTCAGATCGGCGCGGCGGCGGGCGATGCGCCACAACGGCACAATCCCGAGAGCCAGGGCGGCGGACTGGACCACCAGGACCGTGGTCGTGATCGGCAGCCAGCGCACGACCAACCCCAGCGGGTAGATGATGAACGAGCCGTTCCGGGCCAGGTAGTCGCCGCCGACGAGCGTCGACTGCGGCCGGAACCCTTGGCTCACCTGCCAGACGCTCTGGTTGAACAGCGCCAGATCGGTTCCCGCCTGCAGGGAATCGGCGCGCGCCAGCGCCAGAGCCGCCAGCGCGGCGCCCAGGGCGAGCGCCATGATCCACGGCAGGATGTTGTCGACGGTGGCGGTCTCGAGGCGGGCCTGCCAGCGCAGCGTCGCCCGTTCGAGCCGCGACCGCCAACTGAGCTGTGCCGGATGCGCCGGGACGGCGCCACGGGCGCCGGGAGATCGCGCGCGCACCAGACCTGACCTCAGAGGGCGACGGGTTCGATGAGGTGAGCGCTCTTGCGGCGCGGGTTGTTGACCTCGCGGCTGACCGGATGGAGGGTGAACAACTTCGACGGGGCGGGTACCAGCAGGCCTCTGAGTGCCGCCGTGTCGCCGAAGTCGGGGTCCAGCCATTGCTCCCAGGCGCTCGGCGGCAGCACGATCGGCATCCGATCGTGTACTTCGGCGATCCGGTCGTTGGCCGGTCCGGTGATGATCGTCGTCGAGCGCACGAGATCGCCCTCGGGAGGCCTCCAGCGTTCCCAGAGCCCCGCGAAGGCGAGCGGTTCGCCGTCGCTGCGGTGGATGTACACGGGTTGCTTGTGCCGCTCGCCGGGAACCGGCACCCACTCGTAGAAACCGTCGGCGGCGACGATGCAGCGACGTGCCCGGAAGGCGCGGCCGTAGGCCTTCGAATCCGCCACGGTCTCGGAGCGGGCGTTGATCATGCGGTTACCGATCTTGGCGTCGGAAGCCCACGGCGGGATCAGACCCCAGCGCAGGGCGGCGAGCTGCCGGAGCCCCTCGGCAACGAGCACCGCGTACACGTCGTTGGTCGGCGCCACGTTGTAGCTGGGCTCCAAGCCGATGCCGGCGTCGAGTTCCGCCCCGAAATAGGCGGCTACATCAGAAGCCGGACTCGCCGAAACGAAGCGCCCGCACACGCCGCAACGCTACCTGTCACTCGTCACCGAGCAGCGACGAGTGAGCCCTCCGGGCCGCGAGCGCTCGCCCCGCCGGAGTTGTGCGAAAACGGATTCGTGCCCCGGAGCAACCCGGGGCACGAAATCAGCGATGGACGGAGTTGTCGGCGCTACGCCAGCATGGCGTCCAGGGCCTCGGTGGACGGGGCGAAGTAGAACGACCCCGACGCCGGGTTGGAAAAGTCCGTCAACCGGTCGCGCGCCTCGGCGCCGTCGAGGCCGTACATGGCCCGCAGGCGCTCACGGAAGGGGGCCTGCTCCCGGCAGAAGGCCATGAAGTACAGGCCCACGACGGATACAGCGCCGTGGAAGGCGTACGGCGTGGAGCGGCGGGCGATCTCGTTGCGCTTCGGCTTGGAGTCATCCGCGGTGGCGCCCTCGCGGAGTTCCACGTGGCTGAGGTGCGAGAAGTCCTCCTGCGGGTCGAGCCGCTCACTGTCGGGCTTCGTGCGCCCGAAGACTTTCTCCTGCTCCTCGACGCTCATCCGGTTCCAGCCGTCCAGGTCGTGGACCCAGCGCTGGGCGAGGATGAAGCTGCCGCCGGCGCCCGGCGACCCGTCGGGCACGAGGGCCACCTCCGGCTCACGCTCGGGCTCGGGGTTGCCGGTGCCGTCGATGAACCCGGTCATGTCCAGCGACTCGCCCAGGATGAAGGTGTTCGTGTCGCGCGGCACGACCATGTGGCCGTCCAGGGCGGTGCGGGCGTCGTACTGCGTCTTCCAGACCTGGTCCTTGTCGGGGCTGTTCAGCCAGAACAGCAACTCCTCCTGGGTGCCCTTGGCTTCGCGCCCGCTGCCGTCGTCGGACTCGATGGTGACGAAGTCCTGGAAGTCATCAGGGATGTCGTCGGTGAGTTCGGCCAGCAGGCCGGGCCCGAGGCCCACGACCAGGTTGACGCCGGCGGCGTCGGCTGCGGCGCGGGTGTCGGCGATCACGCTCTTGATGTGACCCAGGTCGGCACCGTCGACCCTGCGGAGGTGGACGTACCACTGGTGCTGTCCCATCTCGGCGAAAATTGCGGGTTGCGGGGTGGGCATGTCCGACCTCCGTGGATTGGTGGAATGAGGCTGATTCTGGAGAACTCTAGCAAGACTTCCCCAACCACGGCCCCGCCCGAAACGGGGTTACGCACAGCAGAGTCGGGCTGCCGGGATTTGAACCCGGGACCTTTGGTCCCCCAGACCAACGCGCTAACCAAGCTGCGCCACAGCCCGTACCGGAGGTTCTACTGTACCGGCGCCCCGGGCTCAGAACGCCCCTTCCAGCACCTCCAGCCGGCCGTTCTGAACGCACGCCACGTCGAAGCGCAACGAGCGGGTGGGCTCGTGATGGTGACGCAACCACTGCGCGGCCAGAGAGCGGATGCGCCGCTGCTTGCGCAGGTCCACCGCCTCCACGGCGAACCCGTACGCCGTCGTCGAGCGCGTCTTCACCTCGCAGAACACGACGGTGCCGTCAAGCCGCAGGACCAGGTCGATCTCGCCCCCCGTACCGCGCCAGTTGCGGTCCAGGATCTCCCAGCCACGCTGCACGTACCAAGCCGCAGCTTTGTCCTCACCCCAGCGACCGAGCCGCTGCCGACCGACGGTCATCGACCGCGGTGCGGTTCAGGGTCTCAGCCGACGCGCCTCTCGGGAACCTTGGCCGCCTTGCCCACGCGATCGCGCAGGTAGTACAGCTTGGCGCGCCGCACGCGGCCGAGGGTCACCACCTCGAGCTGCTTGATGCCCGGGGTGTGCACCGGGAACGTGCGCTCGACCCCGACGCCGAAGCTGATCTTGCGGACGGTGAAGGACTCGCTGACGCCCGAACCGCGCCGCGCGATCACGACGCCCTGGAAGAGCTGGATGCGCTCGCGGCTGCCCTCGACCACGCGGACGTGCACCTTGACGGTGTCTCCGGGCCGGAAGTCGGGCATGTCGCTCCGCAGGCTCTGCACATCGACCAGGTCGGTGGGCTGCATGGCCAGTCTCCAATCACGAACTCGTCAGGTGGGGCGGGGAAGCGACACAGTGAGGATACGGCGCCGAGGCCACAGCGCCACCGAGAGCCGGACACAGGTACCCGGGCGCCCGGACGTGATCGCGGCCCACTGCGGCCGGCTCCTGGCCGTCAGTCGTCGGGCACCAGGCCGAACTCCTCGAGGAGTTCGACGTCGGCGACACTCAGGTCGCCGCGCGCCGCTATCAGGTCCGGGCGCAACTCGCAGGTCCGCGCCAGCGCCTGCGCCCGGCGCCAGCGGGCGACGCGCCCGTGGTCGCCCGAACGCAGCACCTCGGGAACGACCATGCCGCGGTACTCCGCGGGACGGGTGTACTGCGGGTAGCCGAGCAGGCCGCTGCTGAAGGAGTCCTCGACACCCGAGGCCGCATTGCCCATCACGCCCGGCAGCAGCCGCGCGACCGCTTCCAGGATCACCATGGCGGCGACCTCGCCCCCTGCCAGCACGTAATCCCCGACGGAGATCTCGTCGTCGATGAGCGCGCTCCGCACCCGCTCGTCGACGCCTTCGTAGCGGCCGCACAGCAGCGAGAACCCGTCACCGGCGGCCAACTCGACGACGGTGGGCTGGTCCAGCCGGCGGCCCGCGGGCGACAGCAGGATGAGCGGGCGCATCACGCCTGCCGCCTCGATGGTCTCGAAGATCGGCTCGGGCGCCAGCACCATGCCGGGGCCGCCGCCGAAGGGAGCGTCATCGACCGAACGGTGCGGATCGACCGCCACCGAGCGAAGATCCAGCACCCGCAAGTCGAACGTACCGTCCTTGCGGGCCTTGCCGAGGAGGCTGTGCGCGGCGAACTCCTCGATCATCGCCGGGAAGATGGAGATCACGTCGATTCTCATGGGTGCCGCCTCATCGGTCCGGGCCCCCGCAGAATCGCCGCCGCCGCGCCACGGCCGCGGATGCACCTCGGTGACAGCGGTGCCGCGCCGGGACTCCCCGCCCGCATGTGTCTACGCCAACTCGAACAGGCCCTCGGGTGCGTCGACGACGACGCGGGACGACCCGCCGCCGGCGGCGTCGAGCGAGACCACGAAGGTCAGCGGCACCAGCGCGCCGCTGTCGAGGACGAGCAGGTCGCTGGCCGGATTGGCCTGCACGGCCAGGACCTTGCCGCGCGCCAACCCCTCGGTGCAGCTCACCTCGGCGCCGATGAGTTCGTGCACCCACAACTCGGCGGCATCGTCGAGCGGCGCCGCCAGCAGCACCGCCGAGCGGAGGCGTTCGGCGCCGGGTTGGTCGGCGCAGCCCTCGAAGGCCACCACCCAGCGCTTGCCGAATGGGCGTGCGCGCCGCACCTTGAGGATGGCATCGGCGACCTGCAACTCGGACCCGGGCGCCAGCCGCTCGGTCCGGTTGGTCACGAGCGACACCACGACCTCACCCTTGAGCCCGTGCGGCCGGTCGACGCGTCCGACCTCCAGAAGGTCCGCCGCCGGGCGAGCCGGGGGCGCCACGGTTGGACTAGGGCTCGACGAAGTCGACGACCACGGTGCAGCCGTCGTTGACCGCCGCGGCCCGCACGACGGTGCGGATGGCGCCGGCCACCCGGCCGCGCCGGCCGATGACCCGACCGATGTCCGCCCGGTCGACGTGCACGTCGAGGCGGATGTCGTCGCCATCGGGCACGGCGACCACCCGGGCCGCCTCGGGAATCTCGACGACCGACCGAACGATGTGCTCCAGGACGGCCCGTGCGCGCGGGGCGTCAAAGGTGTCCTGGAAATCGTCACTCACGAGGAGGCTCCCTTCGAGGCGGCGTCGAGATCCTCGAGCCGGGACGTCCCTCCGGCGAATTCGCCCCAGGCGCCGGAGATCTTCAGGAGCTTCTCGACCCGTTCGCTGGGCTGGGCGCCGTTGCGCAACCACTTCAAGGCCTTCTCGTTGTCGATGTTCACGACCGACGGCTCCTGGCGGGGGTCGTAGTATCCGATCGATTCGATGAAGCGCCCGTTACGAGCCGAGCGTGAGTCGGCCGCCACCACCCGGTACGTGGGCTGCTTCTTCTTGCCCCTCCGCATCAAGCGAAGCCGCACTGCCACGATTCATCCCTCTCTCCCCCGGCATCTGGTCGCCGGAGCTCCGTCGCCGGGCCCTGCGGCTCCGGCGTCAACGGTACAGTCTGCCGTGAAATCGGCTTCGTTCCATATCCGGGGTTCGGCGGCAGGACCTCGGCGCCGGCGCGACGACGGGCGGGCGCTCTTCAGCGCTCCGGCCAGGCCAGCGGACCGGAACCGGGCGAAGGTGGTCGCAGGTTGGATCCGTCGGGGAGCCGGGGCGGCGGCTCGAGATTCTCGAATTGATCGAGCAGATCCGAGGCGGTCCGGTTTCGCGTGCCGCCGGCCGGTGTGAGGCGCGAGCTGCCCCCGCCCTTGCGGCCCTTCGCTCCCTTTGCCCTGCGGCGGCCCCCGGCAGCCCGAGCGCTGCGCATCATCTTGCGGGCGGCGGTGAAGTTGCGCAGCAGTTCGGCCACGTCGGAGGCCGTGGTGCCGCTGCCGGCGGCAATCCTCCGGCGCCGGGAGCCGTCGATGATGGCCGGCTGGGCGCGTTCGGTCGGCGTCATCGAGCAGATGATGGCCTCCATCCGGGCGAGACGTCGCTCGTCGACGCCGGCTTCGGCCGCCTGCGCCGCCTGCGCGCTCGGCAGGTGCGCCAGCAGGTCGCCCAACCCGCCGAGCTTGCGCATCTGGCGCATCTGTTCAGCGAAGTCGTCGAGCGTGAGCTCGCCGGCGAGGACACGCTCGGCGGCATCGGCCGCCTCGGCCGCCTGGGTTCCCTCGTACGCCGCCTCGGCCTTCTCCGCCAGAGAGAGCAGGTCGCCCATCCCGAGGATGCGCCCCGCCAGGCGATCGGGATGGAACTGCTCGAAGTCGCCGACGCGCTCGCCGGTGGACGCGAACGCCACAGGGCAGCCCACGACCTCCCGGATCGACAGGGCTGCGCCGCCGCGGGCGTCCCCGTCGAGCTTGGTGAGGATCACCGCGTCGAGTCCCAGAACCTGGTGGAACCTTTCCCCAACCCGTACGGCTTCCTGGCCCGTCATGGCGTCGAGCACCAGGAACGTGTAGTGGGGATCGATGGCCGCCGAGATTCCGGCGACCTCCGCCATGAGATCGTCGTCGACGACCTGACGGCCCGCTGTGTCACACACCACGACGTCCCGACCCAGCCGGCGTGCCTCGGCCAGTCCCGCAGCGGCGACCCGGACAGGGTCGCCGGCTTCGCTGAAGACCGGGACTCCGATCTGCGATGCCAGGACGCGCAACTGTTCGACGGCGGCCGGGCGCGTCAGATCGGCGCCGACGAGAAGGGGGCTGCGGCCGCGGCTGCGGAACCAGCGCGCCAGCTTGGCGGCGGTTGTGGTCTTCCCCGAGCCCTGCAGGCCGGCGAGGAGCACCACAGTGGGAGGCCGCGGGGCGAACGTGATCGACATCGCCTCGCCGCCGAGGGTGCGCACCAGTTCGTCGTGAACGATCTGGATCACCTGCTGGGCCGGGTTCAGAGCACGGTGCAGATCGGTGGCGAGCGCCCGCTCGCGCACCCGCTCCCGGAACACCGCCACGACCGGTACAGCCACGTCGGCTGCCAGCAGCGCCCGGCGGATCCCGGCGAGAGCCTCGTCGATGTCCTGGGGGCGCAGGCGCCCCTTCCGGCGCAGGCGGCCGAAGATCTCCTCGAGCTGGCCGCTGAGTGTCTCGAACATCGGCCTAGGTTTCCACGCCCACGAGGGCGGCCGCGAAGGCCGCCGCGTCGAAGGGGACCAGGTCACCGGGTCCCTCGCCGAGACCCACCAGCTTGACGGGCACGCCGAGTTCGGCGCGCACCGACAGGACCGAGCCGCCCTTGGCCGATCCGTCCAGCTTGGTCAGCGCCACACCCGTCACGCCTGCCGCCTGGCCGAAGGTCCGCGCCTGGGCGAGCCCGTTCTGGCCGGTGGTGGCGTCCAGGGTGACCAGCACCTCGCGCAGTTGCCCGGGCGCCCGCTCGGCCACCCGGCGGATCTTCGCCAGTTCGCCCATCAGGTTGTGGTTGGTGTGCAGGCGCCCGGCGGTATCGGCGATCACCAGATCGGCACCGGTGGCGGCCGCGTGGGAGATGGCGTCGAAGACGACCGCCGCCGGATCACCGCCGGCGTTGCCGCGCACCAGGTGTGCCCCGGCCCGCTCGGCCCAGGCGGCGAGTTGCTCGGTGGCCGCAGCACGGAAGGTGTCGGCGGCGGCCAGCACGACGCGCCGGCCCGCGGCCGTCTCCGCGTGCGCCAGCTTGCCGATGGTCGTGGTCTTACCCGAGCCGTTGACCCCGACCAGGAGCCAGACCGCCGGCGAGCCCGACCGGTCGAGTCCGCCGTCGGGGCCGGCCATCAGATCGCGAATCGCGCCGGAAAGGACGGTGCGCAACTCCTGCGGATCACCGATGCGACGCTCTGTGGCGTCGTCGCGGAGTCTCGCCAGCAGGCCCTCGGTGATGTCGAGGCTCACGTCGGCGCCCAGCAGGGCCTCTTCGAGGGCCTCCCAGGTGGCGTCGTCCAGGACCGGGCGCGCCAGCGCGGCGCCGAGCCTCTCGCCGAGAGCGGCGCGGGCTTTGGCCAGCCGCGGACGCCAGCGGGACGCCCCCTGCAGGTTGCCCTCGGCGCCGCCGGCCGGTTCCCGTTCCATCGGATTCCCGCCGGTGCCTAGGGCTCGATCTCGCGTTCGGGGTCTCCCTCGGCGTCGACGGCCAGAGAGCTGCCGCGGTCGCCGAGCGGGATGAACAAGCGGATGAGCAGGTCGTCGCGGACCACCTCGACGGCCACCTCGGTGCCCGGCGCCCGCAGACGCACCGCCACCGACAGCTCGTTCATCGACCCGACCGATTGACCGTCGAAGCTGACGATCCGGTCGTTCACGTGCATCCCGGCGGCTTCGGCCGGCCCGCCGGGCGTGACCGACGCCACGATCGCCCCCGGCTCGCCCAGCGGCGGCGTGTAGCCGGTGATCCCCAGGAAGCCGAAGCGCACCTCCCGGCCCGCCCGCAACTCCTCGGCGATCCAGATGGCCACCTCGATGGGAGTGGCGAACCCGACGCCGATGTTGCCGCCGCCGAACGTGGACTGGATGGCCACGTTCATGCCGATCACCCGACCCTGCAGGTCGGCGAGGGCGCCGCCACTGTTGCCGAAGTTGATGGGGGCGTCGGTCTGGATCATGCCGAGAGGTGGCATGCCCTCGCCCCCGAGGACCTGGTTCAGGGCACTCACCACGCCGACGGTGACGACGTTCTCCATGCCGAAGGGACTACCCACCGCCACCGCCGTCTGGCCGACCTGCACCGTCGACAGACCTCCGATCTCGGCCACCGTGAGATCCAGCGAGGGGTCGATCTGCACAACCGCCACGTCAAGTTCACGGTTCACCGCCAGCACCCTGCCGCCGGTTCGCACCCCGCTGGCAAGCTGCACGACGACATCGGGGACGTTCTCGCCGCCGGATGCGAGATCCCCGCCTCCGGTGCCCGGAATGTCGAGGGCGTCGAGCCCGTCGGAGGGGTCGAGATCCAGATCCTCGCCTTGCGGGCCGCCCCGGCCACCGGCCTCGGCGCCAAAGAGGTCGGCCAGCGGTTCGGCGCCGTCGACGACGTGAGCGGCGGTCAGGACGTACCCGGCGGCGTCGTAGATGATGCCGGAACCCTGTCCCTGCGACGTCTGCAACAGGACGACCGACGGCTCCACCCGGACGGCCGCTGCGACCACCGGCTCCTGCGCCACTGGTGCGGGCGCTGCGGGAGGCGCCGGCGCGGCGGCGCCCGGGGGCGTCGCGGGCGCCCGAGGCGCGCCCGGCTCGGGACTCCGCTGAACCTCCGGTGGCCCGGCGGGGGAAGCCGGCGCCCCGGCGGCGGCCAGCGGCTCGGGCGGCGGAAGGGCGCCCGGCTCGGGGGCCGGCCCGACGATTTCCGGAGGGCGAACCTGCACGTAGCGGACCGTCTCGGTCGGTCCGTCCGGCCACGACAGCCAGACGGCCGTCACCCCCAGTCCAAGGGCCACCATGCTGAGGGCGACCGAGAAGGCCCCGGAGGAGAGCCACCGCCGGGAGCGACGCGGCCGTCGGCCGGGGGGTGCGCTCTCGGGTGCGCGCTCGGGCTCTCTCGAGCCGACTGTCCAGGCCAGGTCGTAGTCGCGGGGCCATGAGGTCTCGCCTGCGGCGGGTTCGGGAGCTGCACCTGACCGTCCGTGCCCGCCGGCGGGAGATACACGCCCCCCCGTGGGCCGAGCGGTGATCGGTCTCTCCTGGATCGGATCCTCGCCGGGGTCTACCGGCGGGGGACGATGGTCATCAGCCATGTGAACTCGATCTCCGCGGGCTCGGGAGCCTGCTGGTCACCATCCACGCTATTGGCGCCGAACACCGGAGCGACACCGCGACTTCGCGGATTCTCCGCGCCTTGTTACGGGGAGGCGAAGGCCGCTTCCGAGGTGCGTTTGGCAGGCCTGGCGCGCCTGGTCCTGGCACCCGGACTGCTGGCGCCGGTCGCCGGCAGCAGGATCGCGAAGGTGGATCCGGTGCCTTCGGCCGACGTGAGGCGCGCCTCGCCGCGATGGGATTCGGCGATCTGACGCACGATCGCCAGACCGAGCCCTCTGCCGTCGACGGACGCCTGCCGGCCGCGCTGGAATCGCTGGAATACGCGCTCCTGCTCCGCCTCGGGGATGCCGGGACCCTGATCGTCGACCGCCACCCAGACCCAGGCTCCCTCACCTCCCGCCGTGATCCGCACCTCCGAGCCGGCGGGCGCCACGCTCAAGGCGTTGGAGAGCAGGTTGGCGAGCGCCTGCCGGAGGCTGCCGGCGTCGCCGAGGGCCAGCAGACCGGCCGGCGCGGCGTGCGTCAGCCGCACTCCGTGGTTGGCGGCGTAGCCGTCGAACTCAGCCATCGCCTGGTGCGCCAACTCGCCGAGATCCACAAGGGTGAGGTGCTGCGGGCGGGTCTCGTGGCGAGCGAACGTGACCAGATCGTCCACGACGCGCGATATCCGGTCCACGGACCGGTTCACCTGCTCGGCCACGAAGCGGTAGTCCTCCACGGTGGCGGCCGGATCGGCCAGCGTCGTGTCCACGTTGCTGCGGATCACCGCCAGCGGGTTGCGCAACTCGTGCGAGGCGTCCTCGACGAATCCCCGCTGCGCGTCGAAGGAGCGATCGAGGCGGTCCAGCATGTCGTCGAAAGTGTCGGCGAGACGCCGTAGCTCGTCGGGGGGCCCACCCATGGCGATGCGCTGGGAGAGGTCGGTGGCGCTGATGCGACGCGCCACGGCGGTGATGCGCCCCACGGGCTTCAGCACGTGGCCGGCCAGGGACCAGCCGACGATCATGCTCGCGCCGAACAGGACCGCCAGCGCAATGAGGGAGTAGTCCTGCAACATCTGCATGGCCCGCTCGTTGGCCTGCATCTCCACGTCGCTGAAAATCTCCCGGAGAGCCTGCTCCTCGCCGGGCGGAACGACGCCGTCGGGTTGGAGCATGTCCACCACGACGGACTGCGAGAGTGTCGACTCGTCGAGGTTCCGGGCCAAGCCCCAGTAGATGGCGCCCACCACGATGGCGCCGAGGCCGAAGAGGACCACGCTGGAGATCAGCGCGAGACGGAAACGGATGGAGCCCACCGAGCGGTACAGGCGGCGGCGGAATCGCCCCGAGCTCGCCGGGGGCCTCATGGGACCAGGATCGTGGTACATCCCACGGCGATGCCGGAGATCAGGGGTACGGCGCCGAAGCGGGCCCGGTCGACGGGGGAACGTCACCGAGTACGTGGAAGGGATCCTCGGGCCCGGACCACCGAGCCGACCCTGCCGGTGGGCGCGAGCCGTTGAGCCGGTAGCCGGTCCCGACGACCGTCTCGATCGGGGCCGGGCTGTTGGGCAGGCTGAGCTTGCGCCGCAGGGTGCCGACGGTCACTCGCACCGTGTTCGTGAACGGGTCGGTGTGCTCGTCCCAGACGTGGTCCAGCAACTCCTCCTGCGAGACCACCTGCCCGGGTCGACTGCAGAAGTAACGCAGCAACGTGAACTCCTTGGGAGTCAGAGCAACCGCGTGGCCCTGACGACGAACCGCGTGCCGGCTGAGGTCCATCTCGATGTCGCCGACGACGAGTCGAGCCCCGCCACGACCGGCATCACGGCGAAGCAGGGCGCGGATCCGCGCGTTGAGCTCGCTGAATGCGAACGGCTTGACCAGGTAGTCGTCGGCGCCGTCGTCGAGACCGGCGACACGATCCTCGAGGCTGTCGCGTGCGGTGAGCATCAAGATGCGGGGCGGCTTTGTCGTGCGGGACGATTCCCGGAGTCGACGACAGACCTCCCTGCCGTCGACCGCGGGCATCGTAAGGTCCAGGCAGATGAGGTCGTAAGCCACCTCGGAGGCCTTCCGGAGCGCCTCGGCGCCGTCGAACGCCTCATCCACCGCGTACCCCTCCCGGCGCAGACCGCGAGCGATCGCTCGAACGAACTCCACCTCATCATCAGCGACGAGCACTCGCATCGCCTCAGACGGTACTCGTGAACCTGCTGGGCGGCACGTCCGATCGCCCCGGGCGGCCGGGGGGCGTCCCGCCGGCCGATCAGCCCTCCAGCGGTCCCTCGGTGCCGGCTCCCGCCAGCGCGCCGGCACCGGAACGACCCTCGGCGATCACCCTGCTGGAGCCGCCCGGGCGCATGGTCACTCCGTAGAGGCAGTCGGCGATCTCCATGGTGGGCCTCTGATGCGTGACCAGGACGAGTTGGGCCTCGTAGCGGAACTCCTCCAGGAGACGCAGGAAACGGTGCAGGTTCACGTCGTCGAGCGCGGCGTCCACCTCATCGAGCACGTAGAACGGGGAGCGCTGGGAAGCGAACACGGCGAAGAGGAACGCCAGCGCCGCCAGCGAGCGCTCGCCGCCGGACAGCAACGCCAATCTGCGGAGGTTCTTCCCTGCGGGTCGAGCCTCGATCTCGACGCCGGAGTCGAGTGGGTTGTCGGGCTCGGTGAGGTACAGCCGGCCGGCGCCGCCTTCGAAGAGGACGCCGAAGAGCGTGTTGAACCTCTCGGCCACATCGCGGTAGCAGCGGGAGAATGCGTCCAGGATTTCGGACTCGATAGCCCTGACGAGCCTGGTCAGGTCCCGCCGAGCATTGCGGACGTCGGCGACCTGTGACGCCAAGTGGTCGTGGCGCTCGCGCAGGATTTCGTGCTCGCGCACCGCCAGGGGGTTCACCGGACCGATGCCGCGCAGCAGTCGCTCCAGCTCTCTGATCCGCCCGACGACCGTCACGCCCACCGCGAGGGTGGGCTCGGTCGATCGCATCGCCCGGACCTCGTCGCAGTCGTACTGCCCGCGCAGGGTCTCGACGACCGATTCGATCCGCAGCCCGACCTCGTCCTCGACGCGCTGGGCCGCCAGGAGCTGCTCGGCCACCTCGTCGAGTGACGCCGCCAGGGCCGCCCGCCGGCGGCGATCGCCGTCGAGTTGTGCCGCCGTGGCGTTCATGGCCGCCGCGGCGCGGATCTGGCGGCGCCGAAGGTCCTCCAGATCCTCTTGACACTCCCGACCGCTCGCCTCCAGCCGCGCTGCCAGACCCGCCAGGGCGGCGCTGCGGCGTGCGTCGACGTCGGCGGCGGCAACCGCCGCCTCGTGGCCGGCGAGGCGGTCGCCGATCTCCGACAGACGGTCGGCCAGCAGGTCGCGACGCGTGCGGATCTCCGAGGCTCGGACATCGGCCGAGTGGCGCTCGCTCGCCAGCGCGGCGCGGCGACGCTCCAAGTCGGACCGCGCGCCGGCGGCCGACGCTTCGGCGGCGTCGGTGGCCTGCTGCATCTCCGCCAGTTGCGCCGCAGTCTCGGTCACGACGCTGCGCTGGCGGCGGGTTCGCTCCGCCACCTCCTCCAGACGGTCCGCTGCCACCGCAGCCTCGGCGCAGACGGCGCTGTGCTTGCGCTCAGCGGCTGACGCCTGCTGGGCGGCCTCGGCAAGTCTCCGGCCAATGCTGCGGTGTGCGGTTGTGGCCGCGGCGTGGCGCGACGCGGCGGCGGCAGCGGCGGCGGTGGTCTCGGCCACCGCCCGGTCGGCGGCGCCAAGCGCGCCCTCGGCCCGGCTGAGGCTCTCGCGGGACTCCTCGAGCGCCTCGCCCGTGGCCCCCGAGCGGGCGACGCCCACACGCCAGCCGGTCCGGGAGAAGCAGTCGCCGGCCGGAGTGACGACGGTGGCATCGGGATGGGCGGCGAGGGCGTCGCACGCCTCTCGCCAAGTGGCCACCACCACGACCGACCCGATGAGTCCGTCGAGGACCTCGTCGACACCACGGCGCCGCGCCCGGACGTGGGGCCGCAGCGGCTCCCCCACCGGCGGCGGATCGCCGCTCGACCGGTGCGCCGGCAGCACCGCCCCCGCGACCTGCGCCCGCGCCAGGGCCGCCAACGCGGGCCGGGCCGCGTCGGGGTCCGCGACCACCGCGGCCGCGAGCGCCTCGCCGGCAGCGGCCTCGAACGCCGCCTCCCAACCGTCGTCGGTCGCCACCAGGTCGCCCAATGCGCCCAGCACGCCATCGCTACCGGCCAGGACCTCCATCCCCGAGCGGGCCCGGACGTCGCCCATCGCCAGGGCGAGAGCCTCGGCCCTCGACCGCCAGCGGGTGTGCTCGGACGCCACGTCGCTGTGGGTACGCCGGGCCGCCGCCTCCGCCTCGGCGGTCGCGCGGCGGAGCTCCTCGGCAGCCTCGAGCGCTTCGCCGGCAGCGGCCTCCTCCGCGCGCCGCTCTGTGACCTCCTCAGTGGCGCGTTGCAGGGCGGCCGTGGCGGCGTGCCGGCGCTGCTCGAGCAGGCCGCTGCGCTCGTCGAGTCCGGCCACCTCGGCCTCGGCGCGCTCGGCGACGTCGCGCAGCGTCATGAGGCGGCCGCGCAGTTGCGCGGCCGCGGATCGATCCCCGGTGCCCCCGGGCGATTCCCAGCGCGCCACCTGGGCCTCGGTGGCGGCCGCGAGCGCCTCGGCGGCGGCCGCGATCCTGTGGCGCTCGACGGACAACTCCGTTCCGGCGACGCGAGCCTCTTCCAGGGCGGCTTCGATCGCGGTGGACTCGTCGCTGAGCGCCACCAGCAGATCACTCGCCAGACGAGCCTGGCGGCGCCTCTCGTAGTCCCGCTGGCGCTCCTCGGTTGCCCGCTGTGCCTGCTGCACGCGGTCCGCCAGCACGGCGAGACGCTCCGTGGCCTCCACCAACTGCACGTGGCTCATGGCCGACAGTCGCGCCTCCGCCTCGCCGATGCGCCCGTCGAGAACCGCCAGTTGCCGAGCGTCTGCGGCCCGGCGATCAGCGAGATCACGCCGCTGCGTCGCCGCCTCGCGGCGGCGACCGCGCAGCTCGGAGAGTTCGGCACCAAGCCGGTGGACCTGTAGCGACTCGAGTTCGGTCGCCAACGCGCCGTGGCGGCGGGCAGTCTCGGCCTGCTGCTCGAGGGGACGGAGCGCCCGGCGCACCTCGCTGAGCTGGTCGGCGAGACGCTCCAGGTTCGCCTCGGTGTCGCCAAGGCGGCGCAGAGCCTTCTCCTTGCGCAACCGGTAGGCGGACACACCCGCGGCTTCCTCGAGGATGGCACGCCGCTCGGCCGGCTTGGCGTTGAGGACGGCGTCGATACGGCCCTGCGAGACGATCACGTGGCGGTGGCGGCCCACTCCGGCGGCGGCAAGCAATTCGGAGATGTCGATCAGGCGGGCCGGCGCGGCGTTGATGGCGTAGCTGCTGTCACCGCTGCGGAACAGCGTGCGAGAGATCGCCACCTCGTCGAAGTCCACCGGCAGCCGGCGGTCCTCGTTGTTCAGCGTGAGCGTCACCTCCGCCCGCCCGAGCGCCGGCCGTCCCGGGTTGCCGGCGAAGATCACGTCGTCCATCTGCTGCGAGCGCAGCGACGTGGGCGCCTGCGAGCCGAGCACCCAGGCGATGGCGTCGACGATATTGGACTTGCCGCTGCCGTTGGGGCCGACGACCACCGACAGGCCGGGAGCGAGATCGATCGCCGTCGTCTGCGCGAACGACTTGAATCCCTTCAGCGTGAGGGACTTCAGGAACACGCCTACACCTGGGACTGCTCGCAGTAGTAGGTCCAGCGCCCCCGGTACTTGACCCGCACGATCGGCCGGCGCGAGCGCGGGCTCAACTCCCCGTGCCGGCGGTAGACGTTGTGATGGTTCTGGTACGTCCCCGGCTCCCCGGTCGGCGAGACGAAGTGATTGTCCTCGAGGGAGGATCCCCGGTACTTCACGGCGTCGTGCAGCACCTCGACGATGGCGCGCCACAGCCGGCGGACCTCCTGGCGGCCCAACGAGTCGGACATCCGGTCGTGACGGAGCCCCGCGTTGAAGAGGATCTCGTCGGCGTACATGTCACCTACGCCGACGATCGTGGCGGTGTTGGTCAGGAACGCCTTCAGATACATCGGGCGGGGCGGGGCGCGCAGCAGGTTGGAGAAGTCGATCCAGGAAAGCGACGTGTGCAGCGGATCGATACCCGTCGGCACCTGCTCGACCACCTGCTCCGGCGTCAAGAGGCGCACGCGGGCTCCCTCCTTGAAATCCAGCACGCGCAGTCCCCCGTACTGGGTGAACGTGATGACGAGGCGTGTCGCGGGTTTGACGGCCTCCCTGTTCGGTTGGCGGCGGAGATGGCCACCGGCGCCGAGCGTGACGGCCATGAGTTCGTCGTTGTCGAACCCCACGAGCAGCTGCAGACCCTGGCGGGTGATCTCTCCGGTGATCTTGGCCCGGTGCAACCGCTCGTTCAGTTCTTCGGCGCTGTGCGGCGTGACGCTCTCGGCGAGCACCTCGATGGCCTTCACCCGCCGGTCGGTGACCTCGCGCTCCAGCTCGCGGCGCACGACCTCAATTTCAGGTGACTCGATCATGGCGTCCTTCAAACATCGTCGCCGGGGCCGGAGCAGGGCCACCCAATATGTTCTCACCCTCGGGTGGCGCGTCCGGGGATGGGGATCCGGGGAACTCTGCGAGCGCGGCGCACGCGGCCGCCTGCTCGGCCTGCTTCTTGGTGGCACCCTCGCCGGTTCCGTACTCCCGGCCGCCGATCTCCACGACGGCGCGCCAGCGGCGCTCGTGGTCGGGACCGCTGCAGCTGGCGCGGTACGACGGCGCGGCGCCCGTCGCATGGGCGGCGCGTTCCTGCAGGACCGTCTTGTGGTCGTCGCGTCCGGGATCCAGCGCCATGGTCTCGATGCGGTCGGCGAGCAGGGACAGCACCAGCCGGCGCGCCGGCTCCCAACCTCCGTCGAGATAGACGGCCCCGATCAGCGCCTCGGTTGCGTCGGCCAGGATGGAGCGCTTCTCACGGCCCCCTGCCGCCTCCTCGCCGCGGCCCATCAACAGCGCGTCGCCGAGGCTCAGAGTGCGAGCCGCCTCGGCGAGGGCGTCGCTCGACACCACCGAGGCCCTCACCTTGGCGAGGTGCCCGACGCTCATGGTCGGGTAGGCGCCATAGACGTGCTCGGAGATGACCACGTCCAGAACGGCGTCGCCGAGCAACTCGAGCCGCTCGTTGGACGCGGGCTCCTCGCCGGGAGCGGCACGCTGGTCGGCCACCCAGGAACGGTGGCGCAGCGCCAACTCCCCGAGCGCCTCGTCGCGGAACCGGTAGCCGATGCGCGCCGCCAGCGCGGCGGGGTCGACGGCGGCCACCTAGCCCAGTCGCGCCTCGACGTAGTCCACCGTGTCGCGGACCGTGCGCAGATCCTGCAGGTCCTCGTCGTCGATGCGGAAACCCACCGTGCGTTCGCCGAACTCCTCCTCCAGGGCCTCCACCAACTCGATCAGCGCCAGCGAGTCGGCATCGAGGTCGTCGAGGAACGAGTCACCCTCAGAGATGTCCCCGGGGTCGATCTCCAAGATGTCGGCAAGCCGACCCTTGATCTGCTCCAGTATCTCTGATCGCTGCATCGGGCTCTGCGAAACGTGGGTCTCGGCCGGCACGGTGGCTGCCTCCTGTTGGTGGGACGGCACCCGGGGCGGCGCGCCGTCGGGCATGGGATTCTACCCGGCCACTGCGGCGGCGATCTGCGCCACGATCCCCGCGGCGGCCAGTTCGTGTGCAACGCCGATGGCATTGGCGATCGCTTTCGGACTCGACGATCCGTGCGAGATGGTGCACACACCCCGGACGCCCAGCAGCACCGCACCGCCGGTGTTGTCGGGATCGAACGATTCGTAGAGGCCCATCAGCGCGGGGAAGAACAGTTCGGCGCCGGCGCGGGCTTCCGGGGAGCTGTCCGCCAGCAGGATGATCTGGCCGGCGATGACACTCGCCACGCCCTCGGCGGTCTTCAGCATCACGTTCCCGGTGAACCCGTCGGTCACGATCACGTCTGCTCGGTCCAGCAGCAGGTCGCGCCCCTCGACGTTCCCCACGAAGCGGGCTCCGGCGCGGGCCTGCCACGCCGCATCACCGAGCAGTTCGAAGACCTCCTTGACGAGGGCCGAACCCTTCCCGGCCTCCTCGCCGATGGACAGGAGTGCCACCCGCGGCTCTTTGACGCCGAATCCGGCCCGGGCGTACACGGCACCCATCCGGGCGAACTGCACCAGCCACGGCGCGGCGCAGTCCGAGTTGGCGCCGCAGTCCAGGACCACGGTGGGCGTGTCCCGGCCGGGGACCGGGAAGGGCGCGGCCACCGCCGGGCGGACGACGCCCTTGATCCTCCCGAAGCGCAGCAGCGCGCTCGCCATCGCCGCTCCGGTGTTCCCGGCGGAGACCATGGCGCACGCCCGACCGTCGCGCACTGCCTCGGCCGCTCGTACGACCGAGGAGTCCTTGAGACGTCGCACGCTGGTGCCCGGGTCGGCGTCCATACCGACGACCTCCCGTGCCGGGACGACCTCCAAGCCGCTGCCGGAGAGTTGCTCGGGCGGTCCCACCAGCAGCACGTCGAAGCCCGCGGCGGCAGCCATCCGGGCTCCTTCGACGACCGCCTCGGGGGCGTTGTCGCCCCCCATGGCGTCGACGGCGACCGGTAACGAACTCACGGTGATCGCAGCAGCGACGAAGCGCGAGGACATCCCGATAGATGACCCCCCCGACGGCGGGGCAATGAATTCACGGTGACCGCAGCAGCCGGCAACTTAGAACTCCGGCAGGGAGCGCCGGCACGTCGGGTCACGGCCTGCGGGGATCACTCAGTCCGGTTCGACCGCCTGCCGGCCGCCGTACCAACCGCACTGTCCACAGACGCGGTGCGGCAGCTTGACGGCGCCACACCGGGAGCAGGACGAGCGGGCGGGCGACCGCAATCGCCACGCGGCGGCGCGGCGGCTGCGAGTGTGGGACTTGGACGTTTTCTTCTTGGGAACGGCCACACCGTGACGGTAGCGGCCGCCACGGTCGGTTCCTCAGCCTCCGTCGGGCTGGAATTCGTCCAGCGCGGCCCAGCGCGGATCGCGCCCGGACGCCGGCTCGGCGTCACCGGCAACGGTCGCCGACTCGTAGTACTCACCCGCGGCAGGCCCTTCGCAGGATGCCTCGCAGAGCGGAGCGAGCGGCAGCGTGAGCAGCACCACTTCACGCAGCATCGGGACGAGGTCCACGACGTCACCGTCGAGGAGGAAGGTCTCCCCCTCCGCCGGCGAGACCTCGAACACCTCGCTGAGCGCCGGGGCCACCGGGACGCTGACAGAACCGAGGCAGCGCCTGCACTCCAGTTCCCAGGAGGCCCGCACCGTCCCGGACACCATGATCTGCCCGGCCTGCGACTCCAGAACGAGTTGCAGGTCCAGAACGTTCCCGGCGATGCCCCCGGCACCAACCGCGAGATCCGCGAGAACCTGGCGGCCCTCCACCGTCCGGCGGCGGCCCGGCTCGGTCAGCAGGTCCCCCACCCGCAGGAGCAGCGGGCCGGAGCCCGGTTGGGGTCGGCTCACCCCTGATCTTGGTCGAAGAACAACCCCTCGTCGTCCTCGGGTAGCGCCGGTTGCTCCCGGGTGGTGGCGTCGGGCGCTCCCTGCAGCTTGCGCCGCCCGTCGCGCACGTTGCCGAGGGCACGGACGAGGGCATCCTCGAAGCGGGCCAGATGCTCGTCGCAGTAGTCCTCCATCTCGAGCCGATGCCAGCGGGCCTGCTCCTCGGCCGCCTCCACGATCCGGCGCGCCCGCACCTCTGCCTGCTTGACGACCTCGGTGCGGTGAACCATGCGGGCCGCCTCCGCCTTCACCTGGTCGATGAGCTCCTCGGCATCCCGCCGGGCACGCTCCAGGTAGTCGCTGCGCTCCTTGATGAGCCATCGGGCGCTGCGCAGCGCCACGGGCAAGCGGGCCCGCACGATCCGGATCAACTCGAGAACGTGGTCACGGTCCACGCGCACCTGCGAGGAGAGGCTGGAGGCGCGCGCCGCCTGGATGTACCGCTCCAGATCGGCGAGCGCCGCGTCCACGTCCTCGACAACCTCCGGCGTGGCGCCGGCGAGCATGTTGAGCGATCCAGATTCGCCGAACGGGTCCCCGGCGAGGGGCGCCTCGGATGCGCCGAGCCCGGGAGCGAGGGGATCGTCGTAGGAACTCACGGGGCCGGCCAGCGGTCCGCCAGGCGCTGCGCCACGGCGGGCGGCACCATCGACGTGACGTCCACACCGAAGCGGGCGATCTCCCGGATGTACTTCGAGGCGATGAACGAGCTGGCCGAGGTCGACGGCAGGAAGACGGTGGGCACACCGGCCACCTTCCGGTTGGTCTGGGCCATCTGCAACTCGTTCTCGAAGTCGGACACCGCCCGCAGGCCCTTCACGATGAAGTCGGCGTTCTCCCGGAGCGCCAGGGTGACGACCAACTCGCCGAACATGGTGGTCCGCACGTTCGGGAGATGCGCGAACGCCTCCTTCAGCATGGCCTCGCGCTCGTCCATGTCGAAGAGGGTCTCGCCCTTCTGCGGGTTCCGCATGGCGGCCACGATCACCTCGTCGAACAGGTCGGCGGCCATCTCGACGAGTTCCACATGACCGTTGTGCACGGGATCGAACGACCCGGGGTACAGCACGCGGACCACGTCAACCTCGTTCCGATGGTCTCGCCGGGGCCTCGTCGATCCCGGTCTCCAGACGTCGAGCCATTTGCACAACGGTACTCCCCCAGCGGCGCTCGGAGATGACATTCCATCGGGGGTGCGTGACAACCGCCCGGTCCGATTCGGCGATGAGAATGCGGGCGTTGAGGCGCCCGAGCAACCGGTCCCAGGTCGGGAGACCGAAGTCGTACGGCGGGTCGCAGAAGGCCACGTCGAAGGACTCCTCGCCGGAGGCGCCGAGCCACCGGAGAACGTCGGCGCGCACGATGCGGGATCGGTCGCCGAAGTCCAGCGCCGCCACGTTGGCCCGCACGACCGCGGCCGCCGCCGGGTTCCGCTCCACGAACGTCGCGTGCGCCGCGCCCCGCGACAGGGCTTCGAGACCCAGGGCGCCGCTGCCGGCGAAGGCGTCGAGCACGACCAGACCGTCGAGGTCGATGAGGCTGCCGAGCGCCGCGAAGAGGGACTCGCGGACGCGGTCCGTCGTCGGACGCACCCGGTCGCCCGGCGGCACCTTCAGGCGGCGCCCCCGCGCCTCGCCGGCGATGATGCGGGTCATCGGGGGGCGCCGGGGAGGCGCCACATGAGCGTGAGGGTGACCCGCTCGTCGACGGTGCACACCTCGCCGGTCGAGCGGAACCCCAGCCGCCGGTAGAAGTCGAGGTTGCGGGAGTTCGAGGATTCGAGATAGGCCGGCATTCCCAGCCGGTCGCAGCGGGCCAGCATGGGCGCCAGCAGGCGCGAACCAACTCCGGTGCCCCGGCGGTCCGGTCTCACACCGACCGCCGCCAGGTGCCAGTGCGGCTCGGCCGGGGCTCGGCGGCCGATCCGGGCGAGGGACTCGAGCACCACGGGCGCTCGCTCGGGCGCCAGGTCCTCGACCATCCGCCGGAACTGCGCCACCACGGCGGCGGGCCGGGGCCCCTCGGGCGCCGGGTGCCAGCAGGCCGCGGCCGATCCGTCGCCGGTGACGTGGATTTCGGTGCCCGGCGGGGCGTGGCGGATCATGAAGCGCCACCAGGCGACGCCGCCGGTGGGCAGGTCGGACTCAGCGACGTCCGCCAGCAACCACGCCAGCAGCGGGTCCCCGGCGAAGGCCGAAGCGAGCACGGTGGCAACCTCGCTGGCCCGCTCCAACCCCACGCGGCGCACCTCCGACAGCCGGGCCAGTTCGCTCGGGCGGCGTTCGGTGCTCATCGCCCCATCCTGCCTCAGGATTTGTCGAAGTAGTCAATGTCGGCGTCGCTCAGCAGCAGGGCGATCTCATCGGCGAGGACCAGGTCCGGGCCGCCACCGTCGACGATCGCCTGCGCCGCCTCGCGGGCCTTGGGCACCCAGTCCCGATCCCTGCGCAGCGAGGCCAGTTTCAGGTCGCTGCGGCCCGTCTGGCGGGAGTCCATGAGAGTCCCCTCGCCGCGCAGATCCAGATCGATCTCCGACAGTTCGAACCCGTCGCTGCTGTCGACGAGAGCCCCGAGGCGCCGATGTGCCGTCGGCGAGGGGTTCTCGCTCACCAGGTAGCACCATCCCGGCGCCGCGCCCCGCCCCACACGACCCCGCAGCTGGTGGAGTTGGGCGATACCGAACCGGTCCGCCCCGAGGATCACCATCACGGTGGCGTTGGCCACGTCCACACCCACCTCAATGACGGTCGTGGCCACCAGCACATCAAGATCGCCGCGGCGGAACGAGGCCATGATCGGCTCCCGCTCGGCGGCCGGGAGACGCCCGTGCAGCAGACCGACCCGCAGATCCGCCAGCGCGCCCGCTCGCAACTCGGCGTACATCGCCTCGGCTGCTGTTGCGTCGACCTTGTCGGACTCCTCGATCAGAGGGCACACGACGTACGCCTGGCGTCCCCCGCCCACCTCGGCGCGCAGGCGCTCCCAGACGGCGGCCTGCTCGAGCGGTTCGGTGACGGCGCTGGTGCACACACCGGCCCGACCGGCGGGAAGCTCGTCGAGGCGCGACACGTCGAGATCGCCGTAGACCGTCATGGCCGCGGTCCGCGGGATGGGCGTGGCCGTCATGATGAGGACGTCGGGCAACCCTCCCCCGGCGCTGCGGCGGCGCAGCGTGGCACGCTGCTCGACCCCGAAGCGGTGCTGCTCGTCGACGACGGCGAGCCCCAGGGACCGGAACGTCACCCCCTCGCCGATGAGCGCGTGCGTTCCCACCACCATGGGCACGTCTCCGGTGGCCAGGCCGCCCAGGATGCGGCTGCGGGCCGCTGCTCGGGTTCGCCCTGTCAACAACTCCACCGGGACGGGCGCTCCGCCGAGAGCCAGACGCCCGTCGCCACCGATCACACCGCCTCCGAGGCGGTCGAGCGACCCCAGCAGGTCGTTCAAACCCAGGTGGTGCTGCTCGGCCAGCACCTCTGTCGGCGCCATCAGCGCCGCCTGGCGACCGCCTGAGACAACCGCCAGCATGGCGGCGAGTGCCACCACAGTCTTTCCCGAACCAACCTCGCCCTGCAGCAGGCGGTGCATGGGCCACGGCTGCGTCAGGTCGGCGAGGATCTCGGCAACGGCCCGATCCTGCGCCCCGGTCAGCGCGAAGGGCAGGTGCTCGGTGAAGCCCTCCAGCAGCGCTCGATCCACCCGGTGGACGATGCCCTCGCGGGCCACTTGGCGATCGCGCTTGCGGCGCACGAGCACCACCTGCATCCGCAGCAGTTCGTCGAAGACCAGTCGGGTGCGGGCGCGGGTCACGTCCGCGAACGACTCCGGGCTGTGGATCAGCCGGAGCGCCTCGTCGCGCCCGCACAGCCTGTGGCTCCCCAGCAGTTCCGGCGGCACGGGATCGGCGATGCCGCGGCGTTCGCAGCGCCGCAGGGCCTCGCTCACCATCTGGGCTATTTCCCAGGTGGTGATGGCCGCCTTGGCCGAGAGGGGGTAGACGCCGAAGATGCCCCCGGTCCGGTCACCGACGAGGTCGACGACCGGGTTGGTCATCTGCAGTGCATCCCGGTACAGCTCCGGACGCCCGAACAGCACCGCCTCCATACCCTCGCGGAGTTGATGCTTGCGCCACGGCTGGTTGAAGAAGACGCAGCGCAACCGGGTGCCGACGCGGTCCGACACCACCACCTCGACCCGGGCGCGGCGGTTGCGACGCGGCACCGCCACCACCTTGTCGATGGTCGCCAGAATCATGGCGTCGGTGCCCGCGTGCAGCTCGCCGACGGTGGCCTCGCGACTGCGATCCAGATAGCGCCGGGGGTAGTAGGTGAGCAGGTCGCCCAGGTGTGCCACACCCAATTCGGCCAGGGCCTGCACCCGGCGCGCGCTGGCGCTTCCCAGGCGCTCCAGACCGATCCCGGCGAGGTCTCGCCACGTCAGCGCCGCGGGCCCTTCAACAACCATCACCCACCGTCACCGAGCGACGCCGGCCACGGCCGCCTATTCGACGCCGACGTAGTAGTGGTAAAGGGGCTGGCCCCCGGCATGGACCTCCAACTCGACGTGGGGACGGTTGTCGGCCAACCAGCTCGCCACCACTTCGGTATCGGCTTCGGTGGCCTCGGCGCCGCAGATGAGTGTGACAATCTCGTGATCGTCGTCGACGATGCGCTCGAGCAGCCCGCAGGCGGCCTCGGTCAGTCCCCCGGCCACGCACTGCACGCCGTCGCCGGTTAGGCCCATGAAGTCGCCCTCTGCGACCGGGCCCGCCGGCGTGACGGCATCGCGCACGGCACGGGTGACCTCGCCGGTCGTCACCTCGCCGGCCAGGGCCCACATCACCTCGCCGTTGCGCGCCGCCTCGGCGTCGGGGTCGAACTCGATCATGGCGCTGAGACCGGCGGGGATGCTGTGCGTCGGCACCACCACGACGTCCTTGTCGGTCAACGCGTGTATCTGCTGGGCGGCCAGCACGATGTTCTTGTTGTTGGGCAGGACCACGACCTGATCGGCGGGCGAGCGCTCCACCGCCGCCAGAAGGGTGGCGACCGAAGGGTTCATGGTCTGGCCGCCCGGCACGATCTCGGCCACACCGAGCGACTCGAAGATGCGTCGCACGCCGTCGCCGGCTGCCACGGCCACGACGGCGCTGGTTGTCCGGACCGGCGCCGCCACGTGCTCGACGTGCGCCACCTGCTCGTGCAGATCGGTGACCTGGATGCGGTGCGGGCGGCCGGCCTCGATCCCGGCTTCGATGGCGCCCCCGATGTCGTCGGTGTGGATGTGGCAGTTCCACAACCCGTCGCCGCCGACGACCACGATCGAGTCCCCGAGATCGCCCCAGCGGTCTTTGAACGCCACAACCCTGTCGTCGGAGGAGTCGAGGAGGAACATCACCTCGTAGCGCAGATCGGCCACGTCGCCGGCGCCGGCGATGTGGTGAGGATCGTCGCCGAGCAGCGGCGCGCTGACCTCGGGAGGCTCGGGCAGGGGTCGCCCGTCCACCACGTGCGCCAGGGCGTCCAGCAGCAGCAGCAGCCCCTTCCCTCCGGCGTCCACGACGCCCGCCGTGCGCAGCACCTCGAGGAGTTCGGGGGTGCGTGCGAGGCTCACCCGCCCGGCCTCCATCGACTCCTCGATGACGGCGGCCAGCGGTGCGCCCCGCCGGGCGGCCGTCACGGCGGCCTCGGCGACCTCGCGCCCCACCGTCAGGATGGTGCCCTCCACGGGGCGGGCGACCGCTCCGTAAGCGGCCTCCGAGGCCGCCTGCAGGCTCCCGGCGAGGCCGGCTGCATCGACCGAGGTGGCCTCGCGCCAGGCACCGACCATGGCCCGCAGGAACTGCGACACGATGATCCCCGAGTTGCCGCGACCGGCGGACAGGGCGCTGTCGTAGATGGCCTGGCAGACCGCCTTGAGGTCGCAGTCGCTGGGCAGGGCCTCCACGACCGCGCGGAGCGTGAGCGACATGTTCGTGCCGGTGTCACCGTCGGGCACCGGGTAGACGTTCAGAGCGTCGATGACGGTCCGGTGCTCGGCCAGCGCCTCGCTGTAACGGCGCATGAACAGGCTCACGTCGTCGGCGGTCAGCCGAACCAAGGGGGGCATCGCGGGGAATACTAGCGAGGTCCGAAACCGGCCTCGGGCACGCCCGTTCTCGCCGCACCACCTCCAGTTGCCGCGATCGGCACTACCCTGCCGGGTCACGCTCGGTAGGGACGCCTGCCGGGCGCTGTCACATATCGGGGAGGCAAGGCACATGCAGGGCGTCGTCAAGTCGTACGACCCGGTGACCGGTGACGGTGTCGTTGTGCGCGACACCGACTTCGTCGAATGCGACCTCGCGGCCGACGCGCTCGAGGGATCGGTGTTCCGGTTCCTCCGCCAGGGGCAGAGGGTGATCTTCGACCTCGACACCGACGGTCGGGCCACCGCACTGCGCCTCGGCAGCGAGGTGGACATGGGTACCCCGCCTGACCTCGTCTGACCCGCCCGGACACCACTCGCACCCTCACGGCCGACCCATGACAACACTGCCGCCCACCACCCACAAGCGCCTGGCGGACTGGGTGGAGGACTACCGCAGAGTCCTGGAGCCCGACGACGTCGTTTGGTGCGACGGCAGCGAGGCCGAATGGGAGCGGCTCTGCGCCGAGTTGGAGGCCTCCGGCACGTTCAAGCGACTCAACGCCGACCTGCGACCCAACAGTTTCCTGGCGCTGTCGGACCCCGCGGACGTGGCCCGCGTGGAGGATCGCACGTTCATCGCCTCCGTCGAGCGCGACGACGCCGGCCCGACCAACAACTGGCGCGCCCCGGCGGAGTTGAAGGGCGAACTCCTCGAGCACTTCGCCGGCGCCATGCGCGGCCGGACGATGTACGTGATCCCCTACAGCATGGGTCCACTGGGATCGCACATCTCCCAGATCGGGGTGCAACTCACCGACTCGGCCTACGTGGTGGTGAACATGCGGATCATGGCGCGCATCGGCGACGCCGTGCTGGCCGAACTCGGCGACGACGGCGCCTTCGTCCCGTGCCTGCACTCGGTGGGCTTCCCTCTCGCCGACGGCCGCCCCGACGTCCCGTGGCCCTGCGACGCCGACCACAAGTACATCGCCCATTTCCCCGAGACCCGGGAGATCTGGTCGTACGGCTCGGGCTACGGCGGCAACGCCCTGTTGGGCAAGAAGTGCTTCGCCCTGCGCATCGCCTCGGTCATGGCCCGCGACGAGGGATGGCTGGCCGAGCACATGCTGATTCTGGGGATCACCCCTCCCGGGAGACGCAAGCGCTACGTGGCGGCCGCCTTCCCGTCGGCCTGTGGCAAGACCAACATGGCCATGCTCGTCCCGACCCTGCCGGGCTGGACCGTCGAGACCGTCGGCGACGACATCGCCTGGATGCATTTCGGCGACGACGGGCGCCTGTACGCCATCAACCCGGAGTACGGCTTCTTCGGGGTCGCGCCGGGCACGTCGCGCCGGACGAACCCCAACGCCCTCGACACGTTGTGGGGCAACTGCATCTTCACCAACGTGGCCGCCACCGCCGACGGCGACGTCTGGTGGGAGGATCTGACGCCCACCGTCCCCGAGGGGCTCACGGACTGGCGGGGCCGGGCCCACCCGCCCGATGCAGCCGCGCCGGCCGCACATCCCAACGCCCGCTTCACGGCGCCGGCCGGGCAGTGCCCCTCGATCGCACCCGAATGGGAGGATCCCGCAGGGGTGCCCATTTCGGCCATCGTCTTCGGCGGGCGCCGGGCGCGCAACGCCCCGCTGGTGACCGCGGCCCGCGACTGGCGCCACGGCGTGTTCCTGGGCTCGATCCTCAGTTCGGAGACCACCGCAGCGGCGGGCGGCGAAGTGGGCAAGGTCCGCTTCGACCCCTTCGCCATGCGGCCGTTCTGCGGTTACAACATGGGCGACTACATGGCGCACTGGCTGGAGATGGGCGCCATGCGGGACGCGGCGCAGCTCCCACAGGTCTTCTGGGTGAACTGGTTCCGGCGTGGCGACGACGGGCGCTTCCTCTGGCCCGGCTTCGGTGAGAACTGCCGCGTGCTGCGCTGGATCGTCGAACGGACCGAGGGCGGCGGCGACGCGGTCGAGACCCCGCTGGGGTTCGCCCCCTCAGCGGGCGCGCTGGACCTGTCGGGCCTGTCCGTGCCGTCGGCGGACATGGCGGAACTCCTGGCGGTGGACCGGGAGGCGTGGCGCCACGAGGTCGACCTCATCGGGGAGCACTTCGCCAGCTTCGGCGAGCACCTTCCGGGCGAGTTGTGGGAGGAACTGGCGGCGCTGGAGAGGCGCCTGGAGGCCTGAGCGCCCCTCAGATCTCCACAACGGGGCACGTCAGGGTGCGCGTGATGCCCGCCACCGACTGGACCTGGCTGATGACCATGCGCCCGAGGCTGTTCATGTCATGCGCGGTGGCCTTCACGATGACGTCGTAGGGGCCCGTCATCACATCGGTGGCGGCCACCCCCTCCATGGCACGGATGCTGCGGGCCACGTCGGCGGCCTGGTCCATCTCGGTCTGAATCAGGATGTAGGCGCTCACCGCCATCTCGCCCTCCCGGTCTCGTGACACGGCCACCCTCATCGTAGATGACAGCTGCGTCTCGCCGGAATCGCCAGATCCGGCCCGGACCCGCTCGTGGCCCGGCGCGGTGGCCGGGGGATCGGTTCAGCCGATGATCATGGACCGGATCACCAGCCCGACTATGAACAGGCCGCCCCAGCCGTAGAGCAGGTAGTGCCACCGGCGCCCCACCTGGTTGCGGTAGCTGAACAGGATGCCGATGGCGGCGAGGGTCACGAATCCGTAGAACGTGTGGATGCCGGGCACGTCGCGATCATCGCCGGCCATCAGCGCGACGCCGACGATGATTTCTGCGACCAGCAGCAGTTGGGCCCCGAGCACGAACCACCACAGAGCGCGGACTCGCAGCCCCGGAAGCTTGTGGGCCGCCAGCGCCCACACCGCGGCCGCACCGTTGCCCGCCAGTGTGATCCAGGCAACGGTGACGTGCGCTTCGCTCAGCGAATCGAAATCCACCGTGGCGTTCAGCCCTGCCGGCCGGCCTCGGGGCCCATGGCTAGGCGAACAGGTCCGGCTCTTGCGGTCCGTTGCGCCGGTTGCCCGGCCGGACGAACCATTCGGTGCCGAAGGCGACGGCGAAGTCCTCTTCGTCCAGCGTCAGGAAGAACGAGTCCGGGCCGATCTGGCTGGCGTGGACGGCCATCGCCGCTCGCTTGAGATCGAGGACGTCGGTGACGTCCACCGCGTGGGTGATATCGGCATCGGGCAGGCCGAACTCCTCGCTGTCGGTGCGCTCGGTGCGCTCGGCGTCGACCGGTGTGCCGGCGCGCTCAGCCGCCTCGACCATCTCCCTGATCCGGTCGCGGTTCATCGTCGCCCAGTACACCCGTGGTGTGCCGGCAAGTTCGGCTGCCCGGGTGCCGACCCGGTACACGGCCACGTGGTCGGGGTGACCGTAGACGCCGTGGCGGTCGTAGATCGTCAGCACGTCGGCGCGCTCGTTGCTGAGTACCTGCGCCAGCCGCCCGGCTGCCTCGCTGACGTCGGCCTGCCAGAACGACTCGGGCGCATCGTTCTCCGGTGTTCCGGCCATTCCCGAGTCCCGGTAGCCCAGGAACACCACGCGATGGCACCCCAGCAGTGCCGCCGAGTCGCGGGTCTCCCGCTCGCGCCAGGTCCCGAGTTCCTCTCCGTCGGGCACGACGCCGGGGATCTGCTCGCCCTCCTCGCCCCTCGTGGCGAGCACCAGCACCACCCGGTGCCCGGCTGCGGCGGCCTTGGCGATGGTGCCGCCGGTGGCGATCGCCTCGTCGTCGGGGTGCGCGTGGAAGCAGACCAGGGTTGCCACGGCACTCAGGCGATTGCGCCGGTGGCGCGATGCACTGCGATCCCGGCGGGGTCGAAACCCCAGTCGGCGAGCGCCTCGTCGGTGTCGGCGCCGGGCTGCGGCGGTGGGCGACCGACACCCGACGGGGTGCGACTGAAACGGGGGGCGGGGGCCGGCTGCGTGATGCCCTCGACGTCGGTGAAATTGGCACGCGCCCGGTTGTGCGGGTGACGAGGTGCCTCGTCGAAGTCCAGGACGGCCATGACACAGGCATCGCTGCCGTCGTAGATGGCGCACCATTCGTCGCGGGTCTTCGTGGCGAAGACCTCCGCCAGCCGCTTCCGAGCCTCCGGCCAGCGGTCGCGGTCGAACTGCGGGGGCAGGTCCTCGGGCGTCAGGCCGAGCCGTCGGAGCAACTCGGCGTAGAACTGCGACTCCAGGGCACCGACGCTGACATAGCGACCGTCGGCGCACTCGTAGACCCCGTAGAAGTGGGCGCCGCCGTCGAAGATGTTGGTTCCCCGCTCCTTCCACCAGCCGCCGTCGTGCAGGCCGTAGATGGCCGTCGCCAGCAGCGCGGCCCCCTCGGCCATGGCGGCGTCGACCACCTGTCCCCGGCCCGAGCGCTGCGCCTCGAGCATCCCGGCCACCATTCCCAGCGCCAGCAGCATCCCGCCGCCGCCGAAGTCGCCCACCAGGTTCATCGGCGGGATCGGCGGCCCGCCCACCTCCCCGACCCCCGACAGCGCTCCGGACAGGGCGATGTAGTTGATGTCGTGACCGGCGGTGGGCGCCAGGGGGCCGTCCTGGCCCCAGCCCGTCATGCGCCCGTAGACCAGGGCCGGGTTGCGGGCCAGGCAGGTCTCAGGGCCGACACCCAAGCGCTCGGCGACCCCCGGACGGAAGCCTTCGATGAGGCCATCGGCCGCTTCGACGAGTCGCAGGACGATTTCCGGGCCGTCGGGATGCTTGAGATCCACCGCCACCGATCGCCGGCTGCGACGCAGGATGTTGCCGGAGGGCCCGCGGTGCGGCAGGGGCGCCACGTCGGTGGGCCGGTCGACGCAGATGACATCGGCCCCCATGTCGGCCAGCATCATCGCGGCGAAAGGACCGGGGCCGATCCCGGCCAGTTCCACGATCCTGACCCCTTTCAGTGGGCCCATCGGGCCTCCTCTCGGTGTGTTGCGCCCCCGGGGACCCCTCAGAGCCGCCCCAGCAGATCCCGCTTCTTCTCCTCGAACTCGGCCCGCGACAGGATTCCCAACTCCACGAGTTCGTACAGCTTGCGGATCTGGTCGGGAATGTCAAGGGAGACTCCGGGCGCTTCGCCTTCGCCCGCCGGCTGCGCGGCCTCGGGGTACCGGTCGGCCTCCGGGTAGTGGGCGGCCTCCGGGGCTCGGGCGGCCTCTCGGGGCTGGGCTGCCTCCGGGTACCGGTCGGCCTCGGGGTAGTGGGTGGCTTCCGGGGCTCGGGCGGCCTCCAAGCGCCGGACCTCGGCCTCGCGCAGGAGCCGGTACACCTCGCGGCGCACGTCGACGGGATGCGGGACGAAGGCGAGGTTGCGGACATGGCCCTCCACGACCGAGTGCACGGCCAGCGTGCCCACGCCCACCAGGCGCCCCCAAATCGTCTGCGTGACTCCGATCTCGTCCACCAGATCGAGTCTCAACTCGATGCCGCGCCAACGTGGCACGCCCTTCCAGTACACGATCCGCCGGTCGGTGACCAGGTAGTAGGTGTTCGCCCATCGGACCAGGCGGATCCCCAGCGCGACGGCCGTCACGCCCGCCACCACCGCGGTGACCACAACCGCCGGCAGCGGGAACCCGACCGCGGTGACCACGATGGCCACGGCCGCGAGTACCACGAAGACGCCCAACTGCCCGGCCAGGTAGGTCCAGTGGGGGCGGGTCTCGACCGCGACCTCCTCGTCGGCCGAGAGCAGCCGGACCGGGAACGGCACGGCTCAAGCGTACCGAGCCCGCTCGGCCGGTCCGGGTCCTCGGATCGGGACCGGCGGGGACTCGGCGGGGTTCCGGCGCGGATTCAGTCCCAGCCGAGTTCGGTGAGGCGGTCGTCGGAGATGCCGAAGTGGTGGGCAACCTCGTGCACGACGGTGATGCGGATCTGCTCGATGACCTCGGACTCCACGTCGGAGAGGTCGCAGATCGGGCGGCGATAGATGAAGATGCGGTCCGGCATGATCATCCCGCCGTAGTGCTCACGCTCGGTCAGCGGGATGCCGTCGTACAGGCCGAGCAACTCGGGATCGTCCGGTGATTCCTCGGCCACGAACACCGCAAGGTTGTCGATGGCGTCGCTGAGATCGTCGGGGATGAGGTCCAGCGCCTCGGCCACCAGGGCCTCGAAGCTCTCCGGCGACACCTCCACGGCGCCACGTTAACCCTGCTGGAACCCACTCCCGCATCGTCCGGGTGGTGCTGCCGGTGGCGCTCCGGCGGCCTCGGAATGGCCGCCTATGGCGCCCCCGACATCCCCACCCGCGGTTCGCGGCGCCGGACGGTGTCAGGGGTGTTGGGTAACCTCCGCTGTGTCGGGGCGAGGTCTCGCCCCCAACCGGCAATTCCAAGGAGCTTCCATGGACGAGTTCCCGGTCGCCACGAGCCCTGCGCCCGGCATCATGAACGTGGACTGGGAGCAGCGGGTGGACGTCGAACGACTCCGCTCGTACCGCCTGGGGCGTGTCCGCGAGCAACTCGAGAGGTCCGATCTCGGGGCGCTGCTGCTGTTCGAGACGTCGAACATCCGCTATGCCACCAGTACCCACATCGGCTACTGGGCCTTCAACAAGGGTGAGCGGTACGCGCTGGTGACCCGCGACGGCGGCCCGTGGATCTGGGACTTCGGCTCGGCGGCCAAAGCGCATCGGCTCCAGTTGCCCGGGCTGTACGACGAGCGGAACTCCCGCGGCGGCAACACCGGCTTGCAAGGGGCCATCGCCCCGAGCGCGGGGCTGCTGACCGCCGCCGTGGCGGAGATCCGCGACGTCCTGGCCGGCGAGGGCCTGACGGCCGACCCCATCGGGGTGGACACGGCGGAGACATCGGTCTTCCTGGAGTTGCAGGCGCAGGGATTCGACGTGCGCGACGGCCAGCAGTTGATGATGCTGGCACGCGAGGTCAAGAGCCCCGACGAGATCATGCTCCTCACCCAGGCCTGCGCCATGGTCGACGGCGCCTACCAGCACATCTTCGAGGCACTCAAGCCTGGCATCCGCGAGAGCCAGATCGTGGGGCTGGCAACCGGTCATCTCTTCGACATGGGCGCGGAATGCGTGGAGGCCGTCAACTCCATTGCCGGCGAGCGCTGCAGCCCCCACCCACACGTGTTCTCCGATCGCCTGCTGCGGCCCGGCGACCAGGCCTATTTCGACATCATCAACGTCTTCAACGGCTACCGCACCTGCTACTACCGGACGTTCGCGGTCGGCCGGGCCACGCAGGCCCAGCGGGACGCCTTCAAGCAGGCGCGGGAGTGGATGGACGCCGCCATCGCCCTGGTGCGCCCCGGCGTGACGACCGACGAGATCGCCAGAGTCTGGCCCGAGGCGCACGAGTACGGCTTCGAGAACGAGATGGAGGCCTTCGGGCTGCAGTTCGGCCACGGGGTGGGGGTCGGGCTCCACGAACGCCCCATCATCAGCCGGCTGAACTCCCTCAACGAGCCCATCGAGATCGTGGAGGGCATGGTCTTCGCCCTGGAGACCTACGCCCCGGCCACCGACGGGCGCTCGGCGGCCCGCATCGAGGAGGAGGTCGTCGTGACCGCGGACGGCCCGCAGATCATCACGCTGTTCCCGTGCGAGGAACTGATGGTGGCCAACGCCTACTAGCCGGGAGCCCGCACATGAAGGCAGCCGTCTACCACGGCCGGCGCGACATCCGCATCGAGGATCTGCCGTGTCCCCGACCGGCCGAAGGTGAACTCCTGGTTCGGGTGACAGGCGTGGGGATCTGCGGCACCGACGCCGCCGAATTCGCCGAGGGTCCCGGCATGTTCCCGATCCACCGCACCGATCCGGTGACGGGACACAGCGGGCCGATGGTGCCGGGCCACGAGTTCGCCGGCGTGGTGGCCGGAACCGGGGCAGGCGTCACCGGGTTCGCCGAGGGCGATCCGATCGCCTCCGGGGCAGGCATCTCCTGCGGGACTTGCGAGCCGTGCGCTCTGGGTCGCACCAACCTGTGCGAGCGCTACTGGACCGTGGGTCTGCAGCGCCACGGCGCCCTGGCGGAGTTCACCACCGTGCCGGCGTCGGCCTGCGTCAACCTGCGCGACCGGTCCCTCGCTCTCGATGTCGCCGCCATGGCGCAGCCCATGTCGATCGCCACCCATGCCGTGGCGCGTGCGCGGCTCGGCGCCCACGAGCAGGCCGTGGTGGTCGGGACGGGCGGGATCGGCGCCTTCGTGGTGCATGCGGCGGCCCAGCTCGGCGCCGCGGTGACCGGCATCGACCTCGACCCCGATCGCCTCGAGGTCGCCGGCGCCCTGGGAGCCGGCGCCACCGTGGCCGCGCCGCGCGGCACGCCGCTGGTCGACCTGCTGGCGGGGGCGTCCCCCGCCGTCGTCTTCGAGTGCACCGGAGCGCCCGCCGTCGTGGCCGACGCCGTGAAGCTCGTGCGCCCCGGCGGCAGGGTGGTCGTGGTCGGGCTGCAGGAAGCGCCCGTCCCCGTGGATCTGCGCTCTCTGGCTCTCCGGGAGAAGGAGTTGATCGGCACGCTGGCGCACACCGTCGAAGCCGACTTCGGCCGGGCCGTCGAGATGCTGGAGTCCGGCGGCGACGTGTGGCGGCTGGTGGCGCCGTCGGTGCTGCCGCTCGAGGACCTGCTGGCCGGCGGCCTGCTGCCGATGGTCAGCGGCGCCCCGACGCCCATCAAGTCCCTCTTCGATCCGCGGATCGATGCGCCCCGCGCGACGGTGACGGGCTGAGCCGCCGGTTCGGGTCGGGCGCCAGCGAGCACAGAGAACGGAGAATCTCATGACCGATACAACCTCTGCCCCCGGCGCCGGCGAGCCGTCCGCAATGCGCGTCGGCTTCTCCGGCCTCGGTCGCATGGGACGCCTGATGGCCGCAAACCTGCAGCAGGCCGGTTTCGACCTGACCGTGCACAACCGGACGCGGGCGAAAGCCGAATCGTTCGCCTCGTCGACGGGCGCCAAGGTCGCCGGCTCCGGGCGCGAGCTGGCCGAGGCCGCTTCGACCATCATCACGATGGTGGCCGACGGGCCGGCGCTGGCGAGCATCCTCGAGGGCCCCGACGGCATCGTCGCCGGACTGTCGGCCGGCGACATTGTCGTGGACATGGGCACGACCGGCCTCGAGTACACGCGCCGGGCGCGACGGGTCACCGAGGCGGCGGGGGGTCGGTTCATCGAAGCCCCGGTTTCGGGCAGCACCGCCGCGGCCGAGGCCGCCACGCTGCTGGTCATGACGGCGGGCGACCCGGCCGCGGCCGCGGCGGCGGGCCCGGTCCTCGAGGCGATGTCGGCCAGGGTCCTCCACGTCGGCGGACCGGAGGCCGGCGCCGCCCTCAAGCTGGCGGTGAACTCGGTGCTCTATGCCGTCATGGAGGCCATCGGCGAGTCGCTCGTGCTCGCCGAGCGGGCCGGCGTCCCCCGCGAGGTGGCCTACGAGGTGTTCGCCTCCTCGTCGATCGCCGCGCCGGTGGTCAAGTACCGCCGGGCGGTCTTCGAGAGCCCGCTGGAGACCCCCGTGAGCTTCGCCCTCGACCTGGGCATCAAGGACCTCGACTTGACGCTGGCGCTGGCAGCCGCCGTCGGCGCGCCCATGCCCCAGGCCGAGACGAACCGAGCCGTGCTGCGCGAGGCCGCCGCGGCCGGACTCGGCGGAGCCGACATCGGCCAGATCGCCGTCCACCTGCGGGGCGGCCCCTAGCGGCCGAGACGGCGGATGACCAGGTCGGCGAGGTGGTCCCCGATGGCGAGCGAGGCCGTCGCCGCCGGAGAGGGTGCGTTGAGCAGGTGGATGAATCCCGGCGAGTTCTGGATGTAGAAGTCGTCCACGAGCCGCCCGTCGGCGCCGACCGCCTGGGCCCGCACGCCGGCCCCGCCGGGCAGCAGGTCGGCCCCGGTGACCTCGGGTACCAGCGCACGCGCCGAGCGGGCGTAGACCGCGGGGATCCTGGACCGCCAGAATTCTGCGCTCCCCGCCCGCCAGTGACGGCCGACGAGGCGCCAGAACCCGCCGAAACGCAGCATCTCGGCGATGTCGGCGGCGTTGGGGCGGCTGCCCCGGTAGTGCTCGCGCCCCAGTGCCAGCACGGCGTTGGGGCCGACCTCCACGGTGCCGTCGACACGACGGGTGAAGTGCACGCCGAGGAACGGGAACGTCGGGTCGGGGACCGGGTAGATGAGCGAGCGCACGAGCGTGGCGGCCTCGTCACGCAGCCGGTAGTACTCGCCCCGGAAGGGGATGATCCGCACCTGCGGGGTGGCGCCGGCCAGGCGGGCAACCCTGTCGGAGTGCAGGCCCCCGCAGTTGACGACCAGGCGGGCGGTAACTCGGGAGCCGCCCGCATGCAGTGCGACCACGTCGCCGACCTCGACCGCCTCAAGGGGGCGCCGGTGCGCAGCTCGCCGGGCAGATCCGCGGCGATGCGCCGGGCGACAGCGGCGAAGTCCACCGAGGCCGCCTCGGGAACGTCCAGAGCGGCCACACCGCGGGCGTGCGGTTCGCGTTCGCGTAGCTGGTCGCCGTCGAGGCGGCGCAGGCCGCGCACGCCGTTGAGGTTGCCGCGACGCTGCAACTCCTCGAGGCGAGGAACCTGCGCCTGCGTGGTGGCGACGACGACCTTGCCGCCGTCGCGGAACGGGAGCCCTTCGTGCCGGCAGAACTCCGCCATGGCGCGATGGCCCTGCACGCACAGCTTCGCTCGCAGCGACCCCGGCGTGTAGTAGATGCCCGTGTGGAGGACCCCGCTGTTGTGCCCCGTCTGATGGGCGCCGACGGCGGGCTCCTTCTCGATGATCGCCAAGTCCACGCCCGGCAGCCGAGCGGCCACGGCCCTTGCCGTCGCCAGGCCCACGATGCCACCGCCGATCACGGCGACGTCGTAGCGGGCGGTCATGACACGGCCACCGATCGCGCAACACCACAGGCCATCGCGGCGCCACGCTAGCTGTCGCCGGAACGTGTCACTGTCGCTCGATAGCCTCGCGAACTGTGGCGGGCAGCCCCTTTCCCGGTCTCGAAGACCCCGCCGTGGGGCGCCCGGACGACGACGTCGTCGACGACGTCGCGCACCTGCTGGGCGACCTCGACGAGGCGCAGCGCCTGGCGGTGACCTCTACGGCGGCGCCGCTGTGTATCCGGGCGGGGCCGGGCAGCGGCAAGACCCGGGTACTGACCCGGCGCATGGCCTACCGGATCGCCACCGGCGACTGCGAGGCGCGCTTCGCCGTGGCGGTGACGTTCACCCAGCGGGCCGCGGCCGAACTCCGGTCACGCTTGGGCGAGCTCGGGATCCGCGACCGCGTGGCGGTGGGCACGTTCCATGGGCTGGCCGCCCGGCAGCTCCGCCGGCACGCCGCCGACGACGGCCGGCCGGACCCGGACATCCTCGCCGACCGCTCCCGGCTGCTCGAGAACCTGCTGTCGCCCCGCGAGTCACCGCACGCCGTGCAGGCCGAACTGGACTGGTGCGCGGCGCGCAGCATCCGGCCCGCCGACTACCCGGCCGCCGCTTCGGCCGCCGGTCGCCGCACACCGCTGGCGCCGGGCCGCCTCGCCGAGGTGATGGCCCGCTACGCGGCCACCAAGCGGCGCCTCGGGATGGTCGACTTCGCCGACCTGCTGCAGCTGGCCGCCGAGCGGCTCGAGAACGACGCGGCCACCGCCGAGGCCTGGCGCTGGGGTCGCCGGCACTTCTTCGTCGACGAGTTGCAGGACCTCACCCCGGCGCAGCTCCGGCTATTGCGCGCCTGGCTCGGCGACCGCTCCGACCTGTGCGCCGTGGGCGACCCCGATCAGGCCATCTTCGGCTGGGGCGGCGCCGACCGGCGCATTCTGGAGGGCTTCTCCGGGCTGTTCGCCGGCGCCACCGTCATCGACCTGCGGTGCAACTACCGCTGCAGCCCCGGCATCGTCGCCCTGTCGGGCGTGCTGCGGGACGGCGGCGCGCCGGCGGGAGCCGCGGCCGCGGCGAACGATGTCGACCCCGGACCCTTCGCCGAGCCTGCGCCTCTCGTCGTGGCGTATCCCAGCGCCGGCGCCGAGGCAACGGGGGTGGCCGCCGTGGTGCGCCGATCCCGCGCTCCCGGTGACGGATGGTCGGCCCAGTCGGTGCTCGTGCGCACCCGGCGCCAGGTCGGCGAGATCGTCGAGGCGCTGGGGGCTGCCGGGGTGCCGACGCGTGTCGCCGATCCCGACGCCCCCGGCGAGGCGGACGAGCCCGACGCCGTGTGCGTCTCCACGATGCACGCCGCCAAGGGCCTCGAGTGGCCGGTCGTGCACGTGGCCGGTCTCGAGGAGGGTCTCGTCCCTATCGCCGGCGCCGACCGGCGGCAGACCCTGCAGGAGGAGCAGCGCCTGCTCTACGTGGCGTTGACGCGGGCGCGCAGCAGCCTCCACCTCAGTTGGGCGCGGGAACGGCACGTGGCCGGTCAGCCCGCCCAACGCCGGCCAAGCCGCTGGCTGGCCGCCCTCGACGAGGTCGGCGCCGCCGCCACCACCGGCCCTCGCAACCCCGGGGCGCGCCCGGCGGGAGAGCCGCCGCCCTCCATGTCGGCCCCCGTCGAGCCGCTCGTGGCGTCGCTGTCGGCGTGGCGCGACCAGGCGGCCCGTACAGCACGCGTCGCACCGGCGGCGGTGCTGAGCGACCGGGACCTCGCCGCCATCGCCGAGACCCGTCCGGCCACGGTCGCCGAGTTGGCCATTGTCACCGACCTCGGCGCCTCGCGCCTCGACCGGCTGGGACACCAACTGGTCGCCCTCGTCGCCGAACACGCCGCCGGCGAAGCCCCCCGCCGCGACTCCTAGCCGTCCTCGCCCGCGGGCGCCGGAACCCCCTGCACGATCACCAGGAGCAGGTCACCCGCCTCGACGGCCGCCGAGCCCTCGATGCAGACTCGCGCCACCGTCCCACCGATGGGTGCGGTGACCCTCGTCTCCATCTTCATGGCCTCGATCGTGGCGAGGGCCTGGCCCTTGGTCACCGACTCGCCCGCGGCGGCATACAACTCGGCGACGCCGCGGAACGGCGCGCCCACGTGCCCCCGCTCGCCCGGGTCGGCCTGCTCGGCCCCGGCGCTGGGCAGGGTGGAGTCCCGCAGGCGGGCACTGATGGGTCGCAACTCGCCGTTGAGGCGGAAGACGATGGAACTGAAGCCCGCCTCGTCGGCCTCGCTGATGGCCTCGATGCCGACGCTGATGCGCTGACCGGGCCCCAGCTCCACCAGCACGTCGCCGGCGCCCTCCTCCAGGCCGTACCAGAACTCCTTCGTACCGAGCACCGACAGGTCCCCGTGGCGGTCGCTCATCGCTGCGTGCGAGCGGGCGGGCTCAGGGAACAGCAGCGCCGACAGCGTCCTGCGGGCGTTCTCGGAGTGCAGTTCCTGCTCCTGGGCGGGGCTCAAGCCGGGGGGCGGCGCGGCGTCGGGCCGTCCTTCGAGTGCGGCGGTGCGGAAGGGCTCGGGGAACCCACCCGGCGGCACTCCCAGTGCGCCCTGCAGGAACGACACCACCGAGGCGGGCAGATCCACCTCTGCGGGGTGCTCGGCGAGTTGGTCCGGCGTGATGCCGGTCGACACCAGGTGCAGGGCCAGGTCGCCGACCACCTTCGAGGAGGGCGTCACCTTCGGGGGACGCCCCAGGATCTTGTTGCACGCCGCGTACAGCTCGGCGACCTCGTCGAAACGCTCGGCGAGTCCCAGCGCCGAGGCTTGGAACCGCAGGTTGGAGAGCTGTCCGCCGGGGATCTCGTGGTGGTAGACGGCGTTGGTGGGCGACAGCAGGCCAGCCTCGAATGGCGCGTTGAGGCGGCGCACCAGCTCCCAGTACGGCTCCAGCCGGCTGATCTCCGCTGCTGACAGCCCGGTCTCCCGGGGCCCCCCGTCGGTGAGGGCCACGATGGCACCGAGGGAGGGTTGGCTGGTCATGCCGGCCAGCGAGGGGATGGCGCCGTCGATGGCGTCCACGCCGACCTCGATGGCCGCCAGGTAGGTGCCGGTCTGCCCGCCGGCGGTGTCGTGGGTGTGCAAATGCACGGGGGCGTCGAAGCGCTCCCGCAGGGCGGCCACCAGCACCGACGCCGCCGGCGCCCGCAGCAGCCCCGCCATGTCCTTGATGGCGAGTACGTGCGAGCCGGCGGCAACCAGCTCCTCGGCCAGCCCCAGGTAGTAGTCCAGCGTGTAGAGCCTCTCGGCGGGATTCGCCATGTCGCCGGAGTAGCAGAGCGTGCCCTCGACAAGGCCGCCGGTGTCCCGGGCCGCCCCGATGGCGGGCAGCATCTGGCTCACGTCGTTCAGGGCGTCGAAGATGCGGAAGATGTCGATGCCGCCCCGGCGGGCCTCAGCCACGAACCGCTCGCACACCACGTCGGGGTACGGGGCGTAGCCGACGGTGTTGCGGCCCCGCAGCAGCATCTGCAGGCACACGTTCGGCGCCGCCGCGCTGATGCGCTCGAGGCGGTCCCACGGATCCTCGTGCAGGAACCGCAGTGCGACATCGAAGGTGGCTCCGCCCCAGCACTCCAGGCTCAGCAGCTGCGGCATGCCGTGGGCGTGGCGCTGCGCCCCGGCCACCAGGTCGATGGTGCGCACCCGCGTCGCCAGGATCGACTGGTGGGCGTCACGCAGGGTCGTGTCGGTCACCAGCACATCGTTCGTCTGGCGCATCCAGCGGGCGAAACCGTCAGGGCCCAGCCGGGCGAGCTGCTGGCGGGTTCCTTCCGGGGGTGGGCCCGGTTGCACCGGCGGGAGCTTCGTAGCGGGATCGGCGACGGCGGGCACCGGTCCGTGGGGACGGTTGAGTGACACGTCGGCCAGATACGTCAGCAGCCGCGTCGCCCGGTTCGCGCTGCGGCTCTGTGTCGTGAGATCGGGCCGCCTGTCGACGAAGTCAGTGGAGACGGCGCCGGCGCAGAAGTCCGGGTCGGTCAGCACCGACCGCACGAAGGAACGGTTGGTCACGATGCCCCGTACCCGCAGTTCGGCGATCGCCCGCACGGCACGGCGCCGGGCGGTGTCGAAGTCGGGTCCCCGGCAGGTCACCTTCGCCAGCAGCGAGTCGAAGTAAGGGGTGATCTCGGCGCCGACGTACACGGCGTCGTCGAGCCGCACGCCCGCCCCTCCCGGTGTGCGGTACACCCGCACCCGCCCGGTGTCGGGGCGGAAGTCGTTGCGGGGATCCTCGGCGGTCACCCGGGTCTGGATGGCGTAGCCGTCGACGCGGATGCACTCCTGGCGCAGACCCAACTCCTCGAGCGTGGCGCCGCCGGCGAGACGCAGCTGGGCCGCCACGATGTCCACCCCGGTGATCTCCTCGGTGATGGTGTGCTCCACCTGGATGCGGGGGTTCATCTCGATGAAGACGTACCGCCCCGAACGGTCAAGCAGGAACTCGACGGTGCCGGCGTTCGTGTAGGCGATGGAGCGGGCGAAGGCCACGGCGTCGTCGAGCAATCCCCGGCGGACTTCCTCGTCGAGGTCCCGCGCCGGCGCCGACTCGATCACCTTCTGGAAGCGCCGCTGCACCGAGCAGTCGCGCTCGAACAGGTGGATGGCGTCGCCGGTGCGGTCGCCGAGGATCTGCACCTCGATGTGGCGGACGCTCGACAGGGCCTCCTCCAGGAAGACCGAGTCTGTGCCGAAGGCCGAGGCCGCCTCGCGCCGGGCCGCCTCCACGGCGCCGGGAAGGTCGTCGGCATGCTCGACGCGGCGCATGCCCCGCCCGCCGCCCCCGGAGACCGCCTTCACGAACAGCGGGAAGCCGATTTCTGTCGCCCAGCGGGCGTCGTCGGCGTCGGACGACAACGCCGGTGACTGCGCCAGGGTGGGCACGCCGGCAGCCTCGGCCGCCCCCCGCGCGGCGATCTTCGAGCCCGCCAGTTCCAGCACGTCCGGCGTCGGACCGACGAAGGTCAGCGACGCCTCCTCGCAGGCCCGAGCCAGCGCCGCGCTCTCGGAGAGGAACCCATAGCCCGGATGCACCGCGCCGGCGCCGCACGCCAGGGCCGCGCCCACGATGGTCTCGATATCCAGGTAGGGCCGCAGCGGATGCTCCGGCGCCCCGATCTCGTAGGCCTCGTCGGCCTTGCTGCGGTGCAGGCTGCCGATGTCGGCCCGTGTATGCACGGCGACGGTGGCGATACCCAACTCAGTGGCGGCGCGGAAGACACGAATGGCTATCTCGCCGCGGTTGGCGACGAGCAGCTTCTGGATGGGCACTGCGGACTCGGCCATCAGAGTTTCGACCCTACTGCTGGCGCGACCGGGCTGGGGCGGTCATCCGGTGCGGAGTTCGAGTGCTCCGTCCTTCGTGTCGCAGAGCGCGGACTCAACGGGCCGGAGGGCGGAATGGACCTACCCGCTGGCCGCCGACCACTCCGGCGACGAATCGACGTGGTTGTTGCGCGTCAGTTGGCGCACATTGGACCCATCGGCATCCATCACGAACAGCTCGTCGTCACCGTCGCGATCGCTCTGGAAGACGATGTTCGTGCCGTCGGGCGACCAACCCGGAATCGCGTCGAAGAAGGAGTTGTTGGTCAACTGGCGCACGTTGGACCCGTCGGCATCCATGACGAAGATCTCGAAGTCACCGTCGAGATCACTGTTGAAGGCGATGCGGCTGCCGTCGGGGGAGAACCTCGGCACTCTGGCTCTGAGGCCTTCGGTCAGCCGGACCACGTTGGTCCCGTCGGCATCCATCACGAACACGTCCCAGTCGCCGCCACGGGTGCTCTCGAACACGATGCGGTCACCATCCGGCGACCACCTCGGGAGTCCGTCGGAATCGAGGTTGTGGGTGAGTTGCCGCTTGTTGCTGCCGTCCGCATCCATCACGAAGATCTCCACGTCGCCGTCACGGTCGCTCCCGAACGCGATGCGAGCACCATCGGGCGAATACGCCGGCGCCCAATCCACCGCAGGACTGTCGGTCAGGCGGAACACGTTGGCGCCGTCAGCGTCCATGACGAACACGTCCTCGTCACCGTCACGGTCGCTGATGAACGCGATGCGGGCACCGTCCGGCGACCACGTCGGGGCCACCGACCAGTAGTAGTTGTAGGTCAGCCGGACCACGTTGGCGCCGTCGGCGTCCATCACGAAGACTCCCGATTCGGCGTCACGGTCGCTGTAGAAGGCGATCCGGCCGGTCAGGTCCTCCAGATCCGGTCGCGAGTCGTCGGGAGGCGTCGGCGGCTCCCCGATCTCGGCGGCGATACCCCACCTCGGCACCCAGTCGTCGTGGTCGTTGTGGGTCAACTGGCGTATGTTGGATCCGTCGACGTCGATCATGAAGATCTCCCTATCGCCGTCCCGGTCACTGTCGAACAGGATCCGGCTTCCATCGGGTGACCAGCCTGAGGCGCCGTCGCCGTCGAAGTTGTCGGTCAACTGGCGCACGTTGGATCCGTCCGCATCCATCACGTAGACCTCGGAGTCGCCGCCGAGGTAGCCGGTGAAGGCGATCCTGGTGCCGTCGGGCGACCAGCGCGGTGCCACGCTGACGGTGTCGTGATCCGTCAGTTGCACGACCTGGCTTCCGTCGGCCTTCATCTCGAAGACTTCGAAATTGCCGTCCCGATCGCTGCTGAAGGCGATGCTCGCGCCATCCGGGGACCAGTCCGGCGCGCTGTCGTGGTGGTCGTTACGTGTCAACTGGCGGAGGTTCGTTCCATCGACGTCGATCACGAAGATCTCTTCATCACCGTCCCGGTCGCTGCTGAAGGCGATGCTCGCGCCGTCCGGGGACCAACTCGGCTTCGCGTCGCGGTACGGGCTGCTGGTCAGCCTCCGCAGGTTGGAACCGTTGGCGTCCATGACGAACAGGTTGTCGTCCCCGTCACGGTCGCTGTGGAAAACGATCCGCGTTCCATCCGGCGACCAGTCGGGAGCCCAGTCATCGTGCGAATCGAAGGTCACCTGATACTCGCCGGTACCGTCGGCGTTCATGACGAACAGGTCGTAGTTGCCATTGTGGAAGCTGTAGAAGGCGATGTGTTCAACGGCGTCGACCGCGCTTGTTGAAGGCGTCCCCGCCAGCTGTCCGGTGTCCTGGGCTTGCCCTTCGGCTCCGGACTCCGAGCCGTCATCGGTCGCCACCTCGACCTCGGCCGGCACCGGCTCCTCAGACACCGGCTCCTCAGACACCGGCTCCTCAGACACCAGCTCGGCCGGCACCAACTCCTCGGACACCGGCTCCTCAGACACCGGCTCCTCAGACACCAGCTCCTCAGACACCAGCTCCTCAGACACCGGCTCCTCAGACACCAGCTCCTCAGACACCAGCTCCTCGGACACCGGCTCGGCCGGCACCAACTCCTCGGACACCGGCTCCGCATCCGGCAATGTCGCTTCGGCAACCTCCACCGCTTCCTCGAGTTGCGTGGCCGGGGCGGGCTGCTCGGGCTCTGTGGACACCGGGGAGTCGTCCCTTTCCGGCTCATCCACAAGGGTGACTTCCTCCAACTCCTCGGCTCGCTGCACTTCGGTGGCATCTCCGGATCCCGACGCGGTGCCCGGCGGCGGGCTGGCTGCGATGCTCGTGTCGGCTGCGTCGCTCGTCGCGCTTGGGACGGAAGTCTCCGTGGCGGGCGAGCAGCAGCAACCACGGCGACAGCCAGCGTGGCGGCGGTTGCAAGCAGTTGGCGCATGGGGAGTCCCCTCTCCGTCCCTGGCGCCGCCGAGCCCTGTCGGCAAGGCGGCTCGCCAGTGGACTGTTCCAGACCCTAACGATCCTGTTCAGTTGGCAAGTTGGACGAACACAACCCCGTCCGGGTTCCCGCCTTCAGCGGATTTCTCAAATCCGGACTTCCCCGGACACGCACCCCTGGACCTCTCAACCGGATGGCGCACCTAGCCTCTGCGACGATGGGAACAGACCGGCCCGCCGGCGAGCGCTACACGCACGGCTATCACCCGGCCATCGTCGGGTCCTACACCCGGCGCACCGCCGAGAACAGCGCCGCCTTCCTGCTGCCCCACCTACGGTCCGACGCGGCGGTGCTGGACGTGGGCTGCGGCCCCGGCACGATCACCGTCGGCCTGGCCCGGCGAGCCGGCCGGGTGGTCGGCGTGGACATGTCGGAGGACATGGCGCAGGCGGCCCGCGATTACGCGGCCACCGAAAGGATCGCCAACGTCGCCTTCGAGGTCGGCTCGGCCTACGAGTTGCCTTTCGACGACGGCAGCTTCGACGTGGTCTATGCCCATCAGGTGCTGCAGCACCTGGCCGAGCCCATCCGCGCTCTCCGGGAGGCCCGGCGGGTGTTGCGACCCGGCGGCCTGGTGGCGGCGCGCGACTCCGACTACGCCACGATGATCCACGCCCCCGTCGAGCCGGCCATCGAGCGCTGGCTCGACCTCTACCACCAGGTCCACACAACCAACGGCGGCGAGGCCAACGCCGGCAGGTACCTGCTGTCGTGGGCCCTCGAGGCCGGCTTCGTCGAGCCGACCGTCACATCCAGCACCTCCACCTTCGCCGACGCCGAGGGACGGGCCGCCTGGGGCGGGATGTGGGCCGTGCGGGCCACCGACAGCGACTTCGCCAAGCACGCCATCTCGGGCGGATTCGCCACCCCCGCAGACCTGACCGACATCTCCACCGCCTTCACCCGCTGGGCCGCCCAACCCGACGGCTTCTGGGCCTGGCTGAACGGCGAAGTCCTGGCCAAGGCCCCGCCCACCTGAGAGCCGGGCAGCCGTCGTCGCCCGCGGCTGTCGCAGGAGCGCGCAAGACTCACCAGCGTGAGTGACGCCACAGCCGAGCCGGCATTGAATGCGGCCCAGCAGGATGTCCTGGCCCGGCTGGGACGGCCTGCCTCGGAGCACCCCGTCTTCCACGCCGACCTGGCCACCCGCCTCCGGGGAGAACTCGAGAGCCACCTAGTCGAGGTGGTGGAGACGGTCGACGCGGTGTCACCCCTCTTCGTCGGCAAGCGCGAACTGGCCGGGGTGTTCGGCTGCGAGGCGTCATTCCTCCACGACGAGGAGCAGCAGTTCGCCTGGAATCCGCCCATGGCCACCGGGGCGGTCGCCCACAAGGCGATCGAGTTGGGCATCAACTGGCGGTCGCCGGACCCGGCGCCGGCGGAACTCGTGGACGCCGCCCTCGATGCGCTCACCAGGGGCGACTCCGGGCTGGCGGACTGGCTGTACGGCTGCGCCGACGTCGAGCGGGCAGACCTGCGCAGCCTCGCCGTCAGCCGGGTGTCCGCCTTCTGGGAGGGCTGGCCACCGCTGCTACCCAAGTGGCGCCCCACGACCGAGTCCCGCTGCCGGGTGGAGTTGTGCGACGGCCGCATCCAGCTCAACGGCAAGTACGACCTGACGCTGGGCAACCCCGACGGGCAGCGAGCCGGCAAGGTCATCGTGGATCTCAAGACCGGGCGCCGACACACGCACCTGCACCGCGAGGATCTCCGGTTCTACGCCCTGCTGGAGACCCTGAAGCTGGGCACCCCGCCGCGAACGCTGGCGACCTACTACCTGGAGTCCGCCCAGATCGACGTCGAGGACGTGACGGAGAGCCTCCTGGAGGTGGCCCTGCGCCGCACAGTCGACGGGATTCGCCGGTACGCCGAACTGCACGGCCACTTGGGCCCGCCGGCCGAACCGCTCAAACGACCCGGCCCGCCCTGCCGCTGGTGCGCCCTCCGGGACGACTGCGCCGAGGGCCAGGAGTTCCTCGCCCAAGCCGACGACGACCGCTGACCGCCGGCGTCGGCGCCGTAGCGCGTCGGAAGCGCTTGCCGACTCTGGCGAACCCCGCCTCACGCACAGACCCCATCAGGTCACGGGGCGCGCACCCGGAAGCCATCGGGCACAACTATGGGTCCAATGATATCCATCAAGTTGAGGCAGATATCACGTTTCGATTCATCGCTTCCACCTATCAAATTCATAGAGACAAAGACCGTGAAATGACTGGATAATCACCTGAAATAGATCTACAACATGTCCTAGGTGCAGTCCTCAACCTAAGGAGGCAAAGATGGTTCCTCACCAGGACACAGTCAGATCCAAGAGATTCGGCCACCGGTCGTTCCCACTCACACGGGCTGTTGTGGCGACACTCGTGCTGATCGCCACCGCAGTGATCGGCATCAGTTCCTCGGCGCTTGCGCATGAGCACGGTGACTCCATCATCGTCTCGCACACGTGCCGCCACACGGACGGGTGTGACTCCGCCGGTTCTCTCATGTTCCATGAATGCCGCCACACGGACGGGTGTCAGTCGGCCGGTTCTCTCATGTTCCACGAATGCCGCCATACGGACGGGTGTAGCGCCGCCGGTTCAGCCGACGGTTCACTCGGCTTCCACGAGTGCCACACAGACGGGTGTCACTCCGACGGTCAGCTTCACAGCTCCCCCAGGCACCAGTGTGACGACGCCGCCGCGGCGGCGGGAGTGCTGAGGTCGGCCGAGCGGTTCCACCCGCACCACGGCGACTGCCACGAGCATGCGCAGGGGCCAGTGTCGTAAGCACAGATCATCCGCCGCATCGGGGCGCCACGCACCGGCGGCGTAGCTGCGGGCGGTCGCCGGCTCTGCGGCCCTTCCGGACTCGTCCCTCGGAGTCCCGGTCGGGCCAGCGGGCCGGCGACCGCCCGCGTCATCGGTTCCTGGGGCGTGCCTCCGGTCCAGCCCACAGATACCAGCCGCGCGGAGACCGCCCACTGGCGGCTCCGCCCCCGGCGCGGCTCAGCCGTCGGCGGGAGCTGGGCGTGCGCGCTCGTTCGGGGTGCGCCCGGTGAGAGAGGCAACCGCAGCCGGCGGCCCGGCGTCACCGGTGTAGTCGGCGGAGACCACCGGCGGCTCGAAGCGGGTGGTGATCGGTACCACACCCGCCCACCACGGGCCGGCGATGTCGTCGGGCTCGTCGATCGGATCGCCGGTGCGCACCTTGGCGGAGGCTTCCGCCAGCGGCAGCTCCAGCACCAGCGTCCGCCGCAGGTCGATCTCCGACGGCGGCCGGGAGGTGTCCCAGTTGGCCACGACGTGATCGGTGACGCGCTGGAGGGCGTAACGCTTGCGCTCCTCGTCGTCGATGCGCCGGGCCAGCCCCCGCACCACCACCGAGCGGTAGTTCATCGAGTTGTGGAACGGCGTGCGGGCCATCACCAGCCCGTCGACGTGGGTGACGGTGACGCAAATCTCCTCACCCTCCCCCGCGCCGAGCAGATGGTTGGCGGCGGCGCCGTGCAGGTACAGCCGGTCCTCGTCACGCCCGTACACCATGGGCAACACCAGCGGCCCGTCCGGCGTGGTCACCCCCACGTGGGCGATGAGCCCGGCATCCAGTATCTCCAGCACCTCGGCCCGCTCGTAGTGGGCCCGCGGGGCGCCGCGCCGCACCCGCATCCGCTCCGAAGCCGGCCCCGGCTCGCCAACGGACTCGGTGTCACCCATGGTCGAGGATCGTACCGAGCGAGGCCCTCCGGTCGTGCGGGACGGCGGCCCCCGCCACAGGCAGGCCCGCGTTGGTGGCGCGCTCGACGGCGGCCCGGCCTCAGGCCGCTCGGCGCGCTCGGCGGGCCCAGGAGTCCAGGCCGACGGCCACCAGGATCACGATGCCCTGGATGACCCGCTGCCAGATGGGGTCCACCTGGAGGATGTTGAAGCCGTTGACCATGAACGCCAGGAACAGGGCACCCAGCACCGTGCGCCACACGGCCCCCTCGCCTCCCGCAATCGAGGTTCCACCAACGACCACGGCGGCGATGACGCTGAACACGTAGCTGAAGTCGTCCGAAGGCAGCGCGCTCCCCGACCGGGCCGAGTTGAGCGTGCCGGCGAACCCGGCGGCCGCGCCCGACAGGGCAAACACCGCCGCCGTCACCAGCCGCGTGTTCACCCCCGACAGGTGCGCCGCCTCCACGTTCCCGCCGGTGGCGTAGATGTGGCGGCCGAACTTGGTCCGGCTCAGGACGAACCAGGCCAGAGCCACGATGGCGACGCTGAACCAGGTGGCAGTGGTCAGGCCACCCACCCGCTGGCGGGCCAGATCGGCCCAGTCCCGCGAGTCGGGGCGCAGGATCGACCGGTCGCTGATCAAGAAGCCGGCGCCGAACCACAGGAACGACGTGGCCAGCGTGGCGATGAACGAGTTGATGCGGGCGTACGCCACGACGAGCCCGTTGAGCACCCCCGCCCCCAGACCCATCCCCACGCCGGCCAGCACGGCCACACCCGCCGACCCGGTGGCGTTCAGCGCCTGGATGGCGACGATCCCCGACGTGATGAACACAGCGGCCTGGGAAATGTCGAAGCCCCCGCCGATGATGGTGAGCGTGGAGAACGCCGCGCCGATGAGGATCAGCGACTGCTGATCCAGCACGTTGCGCAGGTTGGCGCCCCGCAGGAAGCCCCCGGTGGTGACGGCCAGGAAGACGAACAGCGCCAGCGTCACCCAAGCGATGCCGTAGCGGGTCAGCAGGACCTGCACACGCCGGGCACGCGCCTCGGGCTCGGCCGGGCCGGCGGCGCCGGGACCGGCGACTGGTTCGCTCATGTGATCTCCTGACTGCCGGTCCCGAAGATGGCTTCGAGGATGCGGTTCTCGGTCAACTGCTCGCCGGCGAGTTCGGCAACGACGGCGTGGTCGCGAACCACCAGGACGCGGTGTGCCAGCCCGATGACCTCGTCGATCTCCGAGGACACGAACAGCACCGCCAGCCCGGCCGCCGCCGCCCCCACCAGCAGGTCGTAGATGGCCCGCTTGGCGCCGATGTCGACTCCCCGGGTGGGTTCGTCGGCCAGCAGCACCGACCGGGCGTCCAGGAACCACCGCGCGAAGAGGCTCTTCTGCTGGTTCCCACCCGACAGTTCCAGCACGGTCTGCTCGATCGAGGCAGAGCGGATGTCAACCCCGGCGGCCGCCTCGCTCGCCGCCCGCACCTCGCGGCGCCGGCGCACGCAGCCGAACCGGCTGAGCAGGTCCAAGTGCGGCAGCGTCACGTTCTCGCGGATCGAGCGGCCCAGCAGCAGGCCCTGGTCCTTGCGGGACTCCGGGATCAGCCCCAGGCCCGCCCCGATGGCGGCCCGCGTGGAGCGGCGCCGCACCGGCCGGCCATACACGGCGACCCGGCCACCGGCCCGCGGCTCGGCCCCGAAGACAGCCCGGAGGATCTCGCTGCGACCCGACCCCACCAGGCCGGCCAGCCCCACGATCTCCCCGGCGCGCACCTGCAGGTCCACGGTCGGACCGTCGGCGACCGGTCGCATCCCCGCCACGTCCAGCACCACCGGCGAGGACGCCGGCGGCAGGATCTTGGCGGGGTAGTTGGCATCCAGGGCGCGGCCGATCATGGCCTCCACGAGGCTTTGCTCGGTCTCGGTGCTCGCCGGCCCGGAGCGCACCAGGCGGCCGTCCCGCATCACCGACACGGTGTCGGCCACCTCCAGGACCTGATCCAGGAAATGCGACACCAGCACCACGGTCGTGCCGTCACGAGACAACCGCGAGATGATCGACAGCAGCGCTCCGGCCTCCTCGGTGGAGAGCCGGGCGGTCGGCTCGTCCATCACGATCAACTCGGCGTGGCGCCCCAGGGCTCGCAGGATCTCCACCTTCTGCTGGGCAGCGACCGGCAGGTCCCCCACCAGCGCGTCGAGGGGCGCTTCGATCCCCACCCGCGCCACGAGGGCCTCGAAGCGCCGCCGCTGCTCGCGGGTCCGCACCACGCCGGCCCGGGCAGGCTCGTCGCCCAGGAACACGTTGTCGCGCACACTGCGCGCCGGCACCAGCGAGAGTTCCTGCGCCACCACCGTGATGCCGTGCGCCAGGGCATCGCGCGGCGAGCGGAACGTCACCGCCGAACCGTTCAGCAGCACGGCGCCCCGGTCGGGACGGTGCACGCCGGCGACGAGATTGCCGATGGTGGACTTGCCGGCGCCGTTCTCCCCCACGAGGGCGTGCACGGTGCCGCGCCCGATCACCAGCGACAGATCGTCCACCGCCCGGGTGGCGCCGAAGTGCTTCGACACTCCCCGGAACTCGACGTGCGGATCCGCCATTGCCCCGGCCGCCCTAGCCGACCGTCACCGCCGGGCCAACCGGCGTGGGGCGCACGGCCGGGGCTGCGGCCTCGGCATGCGCCCCACGCGGCTGGGGGGGAACCTCAGCCGTCCCACTGGCCCTCGAACCGGTCCACGTTGGCAGCGGTGACCAGGCCGTTGTCGGTGACATTCTCGAGCGGGTTGAGACCCCCCGAGTGGACGCCCTCGGTCAGCGCCAGGATCATGGCGTTCATGGCATTGGCGCCCTCGGTGCCAGGGGCCCCGTAGATGACGCCGAACCAGCGCCCCTCGGCCACGGCCGCCAGGCCGGTGATCGACCCGCCCAGGCCGATCAGCTTCACGTCGTCGATGCCCTCGTCGTCCAGCACGATCTCGACGCCCTGGATCGACTGGTCGGCGCCCATGACGACGTCGAATTCGGGGGCGGCGATCATGATGTCCTGCATCGCGTTGATGCCGCCCTCGGGCCCGAGGTACTGGCCCTCACCCTCGGCCACGATGGTCACGCCGGGGTTGCGGGCCAGGACGGCGTCGAAGCCCTCCTTCAGGGCCACGTCGAGGGGGAAGCCCTTGATGCCGTAGAGGTAGACCACCTTGCAGGGGTCCAGCCCGGCGCACGCCTGCACGGTCAGCTCGGCCATGCGCTCGCCGTTCTCGACCGGCGGAGCCAGCGACGAGGCCGCAATGCCAGGCACCTGTGGGGCGCCCTCGGCCAGGTCGTCGCCCACGACGGTGTTCAGCACCACCACCTGGATGCCCTCGGCCAGGGCGTCCTCGATGTCGGGGATCAGCCCGGGCCCGTTGACGGCCGCCACGATGACGCCGTCGTAGTCGCCCGCGGCGATGACGTCCTGCAGCTGCGCCGTCTGCACCTGGGGATCGAAGGAGGCATCGAACTCCACCATCTCGATGCCGTGCTCGTCCGCGATCCGCTGCATCTCCCGGCGCGAGCTGGCGTACCAGGTGTTGGCCGAGCTGCCCGACAGGTAGGCGATGCGGACCTCGTCCAGCGCCAGTGCCGGCTCGTCGGCGGCGGCCGGCTCCGGAGCGGCGGTCTCGGTGGCCGGCTCCGGAGCGGCGGTCTCGGTGGCCGGCTCGGGAGCGGCGGTCTCGGTGGCCGCTGGGACCGGCTCGTCGGCGGCGGCCGGCTCCGGCTCGGTCGGTGCCTCGGTGGTCGCAGCCGGCTCGCTCGCCGGCGGCGGTGGCGGGATCGTGTCCGCCGCGGTGTCGGCCCCGTCGTCGCCGCAGGCCGCGGCGAGCAGGGCGACGGCCAGCAGGATCGCCGGCCACTTCGGTATCCGTACTCTCAATAGCTGTCTCATAGTTATTCCTCACTCCTGGTTGGGGTTTGCTGGTGCTTGTTCCCCCCCGGGACTCAAACACGGGCTCGGCGGCGCCATCGCGCCCTGCTCACCGCAACGGCCCTGCCGCCTTCACCCGCACGCGCAGTACGTCGTCCTTCACGTAGGCCATGGTCAGTTCCTCGAGCGCCACGATCTCGGTGCGGTCGGGGTCGGCGCCGAGGGCGATCGCCGAGCCGATGGCGGCGTCCTTGGCCCGCCCGGTGGCCTCGCTGCGGCCGCCGGCACCGATCGTCAACAACTGGTCCACCTGGGCGCTGATCGAGGCGATGGCGGCCCCGATGGCGTTCGCCACGTCGAAGTGGTCGGGCCGGTGCACCGAACTCACGCCGGCCAGGGCGTCGGGCAGCAGCACGCTGCCACCCCCCACGGCCACGACCGACTGCTCGGAGCGGGTCAGTTTCATGCGGTCCACGGCGTCCTCGAACATCCGGTCCACCCGGGCCATGACGTCGGCGGCGAGCGCGCCGTCCACGCTGTCCACCGTGTGCGTGCCCATGGCGGCCCGCCCCGCCCGCACGGCCACGTCGCTGAGGGTGAGCGTCGGCCCGCCGAAGCACAGCGCCTCGGAGCCCAGCCGGTAGCCGACGCTGTCGGGCCCCACCGAGAGCCCGTCGCCGCCACCCTCGCCGCAGTCGGAGTGACGCACCCTGCTGCCGCCGCCGAGCGCCACCGACAGCAGGTCCGGCATCCGGAAGTTGGTGCGGATGCCCCCGATCTCCACCGGGATCGACGACTCCCGGGGGAAGCCGGCCGACAGCACGCCCACGTCGGTGGACGTGCCCCCGACGTCGACCACGATGGCGTCGCGCAGGCCCGTCAGGTAGGCGGCGCCGCGCATCGAGTTGGCGGGGCCGCTGCCGATTGTCAGCACCGGGAACTCCAGCACCCGCTCCAGCGCCATCAACGTCCCGTCGTTCTGGGCGAAGTAGGGAACGGAGCGGATCCGGTGCCGGCCGAGCGCCGCGTTCAGCCCCGAGACGATCCGGCGGGCCACGCCCCGCAGGGCGGCGTTCAGCACGCAGGCGTTCTCCCGCTCCAGCACGCCGATCGAGCCGATGTCGCTGCTGAGGCACACCGGGGTGTCCGCCCCGAGAACCTCGGCGACGATCCCGGCGGCCCGGCGCTCGTGCTCGTTCGAGACCGGCGAGAAAATGCTGGTGATGGCGCAGGTGTCCGGCGCCTCCGGCAGGCAGTGCAGGAACCGCCGCAGCTGGTCCTCATCGAACGGCACGTGCTCGCGCCCGTCGAACTCGAAGCCGCCGTCCACAATGATCTCGCCCACCGACACGATCCGCCGCAGGTCGGCGGGCCAGGTCGCCAGCGGGCGCACGGCCTTGGTGGCGGGCCCCGCGATGCGGATGACCGCCACGGTGTCCAGGTCGCGGCGCTGCAGGACGGCGTTGGTTGCGTGCGTGGTGCCGAGCATCACGTGGGAGACGTGGCTCGCCGACACTTGGCTCTTGGCCAGCAGCAATCCCACGGCGGTCGCCAGACCCTCGTCGATGTCCGCAGTCGTGGGGGTCTTGACCTTGGCGACCACCTGCAGGGCGTCGTCGAGCAGGACGGCGTCGGTGTTGGTGCCACCCACGTCCACGCCGATGCGGTGGTCACCGCGCATGCAGCTCCTCCAGCGGGCGGTAGTCGAAGTCGTAGTCGAAGGCTCGCGGGCCGGCGGTCGCCAGGCCCTCTGGGGTGCGCCAGACGCCGGCGATGGGGAGGCCGATGATCGACACGAGCTGGCCGTAGCGCAGCAGTTCGGTGACGATCGGCCGCGCCGTGTGGATGTCGACGGCGGTGATGATGTCGGGGACGCTGGCGAGCACCTGCCCGTCCTCGATGAGCACGGTGTTCTCGTTCTGGAACTCCAGGCGCGCCATCCGCCCGGCGCAGGCCCCGACCCCCTCGACGGTCGCCGAGCCGCGGGCGAAGGCCTCGGTGGTACGGCGATCCACGTCGACGACCTTCCCCTCGATGAGGGGGTAGCCGCCGAGGTGCTCGCACAGCGCGCCGACCGGGTCGTCGGAGGCCTCCAGTAGGACGCGGCCCGCGGTCATGGCCCGGGTGACCGAGTTGCGGACGGTGGCCCCCTTGGCCTCCTCCACGGTCATCGGGTACAGGCAGATCGTGGCCTCGGCACCCATGGCCGTGCACACCGCCCGGGAGAGGTCCTCGGCCCACTTGGCGCTGGTCGTCGCCAGGGTGACAACGTTGCCCCGCTCGTCGGTCATGGCGGCCGGGCAGGCCGGCACGCCGGCGATCGCGGCGGTGGTCATCTGCAACTCGGGGAAGGCCCGCCCCATGAGGTCGGCGTCCACGATGGGCAGGCCCGCCCACGACGCCCAGGCGAACGGCACGACGCCGTTGATGCCGCCGAGCTCCAGGCAGCAGATCGCCGCGGCGTTACGCCCAGTCTCGGTCTCGATGGCCCGCTGCAGGCGCAGCGCCTCGGTGCCCGAGCCGAATTTCTCGATCATCACCGTCGGCGCGCCCATCAGGCAGATCGGCAGGATGAGGTCGTCGGGGTCGAACTCGTCGAGGTCGGCCAACCGCACCGGGCCCGAGCGGGCGATGGCCTGGCAGGCCATGTGGTAGCCGAGCAGGGGGTCGCCGCCTCCCCCGCTGCCGAACACCGCCGCGCCCAGCGCCAGCCACTCAAGCTGCTGCGGCTTACCGATCTCGATCATGTGGATGACCGTAGTGACAGGACATACAGCATTCTTTAGCCAAATCTCAAAATTTCGCCGATAATTTGTGCAGCATCTACAAGATTGTTACGGTGCTGCTAGTGAATATAGGTGATTTCCTTGCTCGGGATCCTTCCATCCGGCGGCTGCAGGCGACGGCCGCCTCCCTGGAGCGCCCCCTCACCTCCGTGGAGATGATCAATGGCTTCGACGCGGTCGCCGGCGTGGCGCCCGGCACGCTGGTGGTGTTGGGGCCGAGCCTGTCGGCCGACGCCGCCTCGTACCGCTTCGATCTGGCACTGGGGGGGCTTCCCGACGGGGTGGCCGGCGTGGCCCTGTCCGGCGATGCCGGGGAGCCGTCGGCAACGGCGCTGCGCACGATGGAGCGCAACGACCTGGCCCTCGTCGGCCTCGACCCCGCCGCCGACGTGGCCGCCATCGCCGTGCACGTGCGGGACATCACCGTCGGCGGTCCCCGCGAGGCAGTGACGCGGCTCGAGATGGTCTGCCGGATCGTCGACGATCACGAGGCCCGAGCCGAGGACCTCGACGGCCTGCTCGCCCGCCTGTCCGCCGCCTGCGGCTGCACGGTGGCGATCCGGACAGAGTCCGGCGGTGGCTACGCGGTGCCGCTGGACCCGGGCTCGGGCCAGCCGGTGTTCCTGACCCTGGAGGTGACGGCGCCCGACGCGGTACTGCGCACGGCGGTTGGCTATGCCGGGCGCGCCATCGAGGAGATGTTGCGGCGCGACTTCGAGGAGGCCAACTTCCCCGTGCAGTCGCGCGGCGACCTACTCAACGAGTTCCTGCTGAGCGACGCCAACACCGGCGCCGACGCCCTGGCCCGGCTACGGCGCAGCGGCTTCCCCGTCGACGGCCACCACCTGGCGGCGCGGGTGGACCTGCACAACGTCGGCGCAGCCGGCCGCGACGTCGCCGCCAGGTACCGGCTGCAGCAGCAGGCCGCCCGCCTGCTGAGCGACGCCGTCTCCGGCGGCGAGGACTCGTGGACCACGGCCGGGACCAACACCTCGTTGCTCCTGGTGATGAGCGAATCCCGCCGCAACCCCCGCCACAGCCAGGTGCTGGAGACCCGACTGAGCGGCGGGCTCGAACGGCTGGGGCGGCTGCACGCCCCGGTGCAGTGGGCGGCCGGCATCGGCACCGTGCACGTCGGCGCCGGCGGCCTGCGCAACACCGTCGACGAGGCCACCTCGGCCCTGCGGGCAGCCCAGTCCGGCGGCGAGCCCAACACCGTCGCCCACTTCGACCGGCTGGGGTTCGCCCGGGCGCTCATCCGCTGGTACGAGATCGACGACGTGCGGGCCACCATCGACGAGATCCTCGCCCCCCTCAATCGGCTCGGCGAGCGGAAGGTGGCCGGCGCCGTCCACACCCTGCAGACCTACCTCGACTCGGGCCAGAACATCGGCGAGACCGCCGCCCGCCTGCACGTCCACCGCAACACCGTCCGCTACCGCATCGACCGCATCCTCGAGGTGCTCGACGTCGACCTCAGCGACCCCGAGCAACGCCTCCTCGTCGAACTCGGCACCCGCGCCATGCGCATCTCCTAGCGGGCGGCCCGTGGGCGCCGCGCGTCAGGCCCGGCAACCACCGCGTCAGTCGGCCGTGCCGCGCTCGACCACCCAGCGGTGGGCCTGGCCGGTGATCCCGGCGATGGTCTCGAAGTCGGCGTCGTAGTGCAGCACGGTCAGATCGCGATTCTCCGCAACAGCAGCCACCAGGACGTCCACCAGCGACGCCGCCCGGTGCGCGCCCCGCTCGGCCAACCGGCCCTGGATGTCAATTGCCCGTCGATGGTCGCCGTCGGTCACCGGCACCGACTCGAACGCGTCCAGCCCGCGCAGGAGCGCTTCGTGGTCCGCGGCGTTCCGGGCACTGAACCCGAGTTCGAAAATCACCGGCGCGCACACCGCCACGTGCCCCTCGGCGATCAGCGGGGCGACCGCAGCCGCCACCGACGGCTTCGACAGCCGGGCGAAGACGCTCGTATCGGCTAGGAGGGTGGCCCGCGCCACCTAGCCGTCACCACCCCACGCCCGCTCGGCCGCCTCGAAGTCGAACCGGCCCTTCTCGCCCAGAAGCGCCACAAGTTCCAGCCTGCACCGCGCGTTGACGATCTCCCGCAGCGCAGCGTCGATGGTGTCGCGCAAGGTCTCGGTGCCGAGAATCGCCGCCGCCTGAACGGCGATATCTCGATCCACTATGACAGATGTCTTCATCAGCTAGAAAAGATATCAGATAGGGCCCCGCCGGCCAGCCGGACCGAGCGACACCGGCGACCGGGGGCGTAGTCAGAGCTGTCCTAGGGTTCGTTGTCCATGACGGCTGTGTTGCGAGTGGCCGGCTTGTCGATCCTCACCACGGCGGTCGTGATCTCCACGCTGGCGGCGACTCCCCGAACCGCTCACGCCTGCTCGTGTGGCCAGCTGGAGTTGTCCGCGTACGCCGATGAGGTCGCCGTCGCCTTCGTCGGGCGCCAAGTCTCTCGAGAGGCCAGGAGCCAAACGGCAAGGATGGTGTTCGAAGTCGACCGGGTCTACAAGGGGGATGTCGGCCCTCTCGTCGAAGCCCGCTCCGCAAGCTACGACGCAGCCTGCGGCGTCGACTTCGCCGGGCAGCCCTCCGCCGGTGTTGCCGCATTCGAGCGGGATGAAGGCACCCTGTCGGTGGACCTCTGCTCGTCGATCGTCACCAGCCAAGAACTCGAAGAAGCGTTCGGCACCGGATACCCACCCGACGTCTCGAGCGACCTGTACGCCCCGGGCGATGGCTTGACTTCGGTGAGTGCGCCACTCATCGCCCTGCTCGCCGCCGCTGCCGCAGCGGTTCTCACCGTCTCGATTCTCGCGGTGCGTCGCCGGAGGCACCGGCAGTCGGCCGCCGTCGCCGCCGGTGATCAGGCAGCCGATGACCAGGCGTTCGTCGATGCTCTCAGCCGCGACGACGCATGAGGCGAGGCGAGATCTGGGCTGGGCCGCCGTCGTCTTCCTCGGACTCGCCGGCAGCTGAGCGGGCACCCACCGCGCCGGCACCCCGGCCGCTGCGGCTAGTTTGCGGGCGTTCCCGACAGGGTCGGACCGGGGACAGGATCAGATGGCGCAACACACCAACGCATTTCCGGAACTGCAGCGTGACCTGCGCTTCATCCCCCTGGGCGTCGACGATCCGCAGGTCCTGACCCCCGAGCAGATCCGCCGGTACAACAACAGGGGCCATGTCTTCCCCATCGACATCTTCTCGCCGTCGGAGATCGCCGAGATCCGGGCCTATATCGACGACCTGCTGCCCAGGGCGATGGCCGCCGGGTGGAGCAACTACGACGTGGTCAACTGGCACAAGCACTGCCGGGGCATCTGGGACATCGTGACCGAGCCCCGCATCGTCGACGTCGTTTCGGACCTGCTGGGCGACACCGTGGTGCTGCGGCACAGCCACCTGTTCGCCAAGCTGCCCGGCGACGGAAAGCGGGTCAGCTGGCACCAGGACGCCTCGTATTGGCCGCTGACGCCCAGCAGAGTCGTCTCGGCATGGCTGGCGATCGACGACGTCGACGTCGGCAACTCGGCGATGCACGTCATCCCCGGCTCGCACCGCCACGCCCAGCTCACGTTCCACGACAGCGTGGAGGACGAGAACAACGTGCTCTTCCAGACGGTGCGCGACGCCGAGGCCCACGGCGAGCCGCCGGTCGCCCTGGAGATGCGGGCGGGCCAGATCTCCCTGCACAGCGACTGGATCCTGCACGGCTCGGATCCCAACCGCTCGAACCGCCGCCGCTGCGGCCTGGCAATGCGCTACCTCTCAGCCGACGTCCACGCCTACGACGGCTGGAACGCCCACTCCATCTGGTGCCGCGGCACCGACCCAAGAAACCACTGGACCAACCACCCCCGCCCCGACGGCGAACTCATCCCCACCCCCGAAGACGCCTAGCCACCCGCCGAACCGGCGCCCGCCGCGGACACGGAACCGTTACATGTAACATGTGTTCCGTGGCAACACCGGAGGAGCAACCGACGTCGGCCGGGCGGGTCCGCCGCTATCGCCGGAAGATGCGGGAGCAGGGCATGCGGCCGATTCAGATTTGGGTTACCGACGTGCGCGCTCCGGACTTCTCGGCCGAGGCACACAGGCAGTCCGCCGCCGTCGCAGCGGGCGGCCACGCTGCCGACGACCAGGCGTTCATCGACGCTCTCAGCCTCGACGAAGCATGAGGCGGGGAGAGATCTGGACAGCGGCGGCCGGTAGCGGTTACGCGGGAAAACCCCGGCCGGTCGTGATCATCCAGGACGACCGGTTCGACGCCACGGACTCCGTGACGGTGTGCGCCTTCACGACCGACCCCACCGAGGCGCCCCTGATCCGGCTGCCGGTCGATCCCGACGAGCCGAACGGTCTGCGCGAACCGTGCAGCCTGATGGTCGACAAGATCACCACCATGCCGAGGTCGAAGGCCGGCGAGCGCATCGGCCGCCTCGCCGACGCCGACATGGTGAGCCTGGGCCGGGCCGCTGTCGTCTTCCTCGGCCTCGCCGGCAACTGACTGGCCGAGGATCGACGACGCCGCAATACTTCCAACCCTGGACTCGAGTCCCACGGATCGCTGCCAGTACGGCGAGCGTCAGCGCTTCTCGTCCTCACAACTCCAGCACCTGGACGGCGTGTTGCTGCGATGCGAGATCCAGGATGGAGGAACGGTGACACTCCCGGTGCAGGCGCTCGTAGCACAGCAGCGCAATCCGTACGGACTTGGCCAACACCACGAGCTCGGCGAAGACCGCCAATCCGTTCTCCCTCAGGTAGGCCTGGTATCGCTCCCGGTCGAACGGGTCACGGTTCTCTCTCGGATTGCCGAGTCCCCGCTCGTGGCGGTATTCGATGCCGGCTTCTGCGAGGGCCTGGCTCAGCGAATTCTTGGAGAAGCCCTGCTTGCGCGAGATCGGGTTCAGGCGAACGTCGACGAGCACCTCCACCTCGCCGTGGCGGAGCACGTCGATCAACTCGTCGACGCTACGCCCCTGGTAGCCGCCGGAAACGATCATCGCGGTCGCGTCGGTCATGGTTGCACTCCCCGGCCATTGATCCCGTCAAATCAGAACTTGGCAACGATCTTCTCCATGGTGTTCCAGTTGCGCGCCGTGGCAACAACGCCGAGCCGCTTCTCGAGGTACGCATACGAGAGGGTCATCGCCTTGACGCCATCGGGAGTCCAGACGTACGCCTCGGTACCCTCGATCGCGATGGCCTCGGGGCCGTGGTCCTCGGTCAGCAGCGCCGCGGCCAACTCGGGGGCGGGCTCGGTGGAGAGGAAGTTCACGAGGTAGCGCGATGGGTCGGAGGCGACCTCCCGCAACGGACTGCGCTCCAGCACGCTGCGAACCTGGTCCGCCGTCCGGATGATGCAGGGAACGTCGACGGCGAACTCGGTGCTCAGCAAGCGCGCCACGGCGCCGGCGACTTCGTCGGGACGATCCGACCCGGACGAAACGATGATGTTCCCGCTCTGGCCGACGGTGGCCACATCGGAATAGCCAGCGCCGGCCAACCTCGCCCGGAGGTCCGCCATCGGTACCCGGTTGCGGGTCCCGACGTTGATCCCCCGCGGCATCACGAGATAGCGCCCGGTCATGATGGTTCGGGTGTCGATGCTCCGTGGCGGACGTCGACGCGGTGCAGGTCGCCTCGCCAGGCGAGGATCTCCCTGTCGGTCGTGAGCAAAGTGTGTCCCCCGACGAGCGCGGTCGCCACGATGAACCTGTCCGCAGGATCGTTGTGGAACCCCTCGCGGCCGAGCATGACGGCGCGCACCGCCTCCGGGCCGTGGAGGGGCAGCTCGCGCAGCCCACCGTCGATGCGGTCCGAGCGCCAGCGGGCGGGGTCGCAACCAAGGAGGAGTTTCCGCTTCTCCGCCAGCACGGCGATCTCCCAGAACGTCACCACCGATACCGCCACCGAACCGACGGCCCACCCGTCGTCGATCATCTCGCGTGCGGTGGGGCTGAGCCGCGGGTTGTCCTGCAGCGCCCACAGGAGCGCGTTGGTGTCGAGCAGCAGCATCAGGCGACGCCGGGGCCATCGAGACCCCGATCCAGCTTCGCCTCCCAGTCGACCCACTCGTCCGCCGTCGAGGGGATCAGGTCGTCGTCGTCGAAGATGACCAACGTCTCCTTGCACGAGCCGAGGAGCGACGGCTGCGCCGTTCTCGTGCCCACCGGCACCAACTTGGCGACGGGCCGGCCGTGCTTGGTAATCGTCACCTCCGCGCCGGTCTCACTGACGCGATCCATGATCTGCAAGCAGCGCGCCTTGAAGGCCGCGGCGCCGATGGTGCCGGCGAGGACTCCCGCGGGGGAAGGATCCTCGAAGGAAAGCTCGTCAGAAGGATCAGGTGCCATGTCTCCCTCCTTCGGCAGCCGACTGTGATCGATCTATAGGACTGGTCGCAGTCTAGTCATATTGACTCATCCATCCGCAGCCCACTCCGGTCACCGCCGCCGCGGCTTCGTGGCTACCGCTGCCGGCCTGTATCACAGCGCCAGCACACGGACGGCGTGCTGCTGCGATGCGAGATCCAGGATGGAGGAACGGTGACATTCGCGGTGCAGGCGCTCATAGCACAGCAGCGCGATCCGGACGGACCTGGCCAACTCCACGAGCTCGGCGTAGACCGCGAGTCCGCCCTCCCTCAGGTGATACTCGTACCGCTCCCGGTGGAACGGGTCACGGTTCTCTCTCGGATTGCCGAGTTCCCGCTCGTGGCGGTACCCGATGCCAGCGTCTGCGAGGGCTTGGCTCAGCGGGTTCTTGGAGAAGCCCGGCTTGCGCGAGATCGGATTCAGGCGAACGTCGACAAGCACCTCGACCCCACCCTGCCGGAGCACGTCGATCAACTCGCCGACGCTGCGCCCCTGGTAGCCAACAGAAACGATCGTCACGGTCGCGTCGGACATAGTTCACTCTCCCCGTCCAGTGGCACCGGCAATCACCCCGGCGGGCCTGATCACCGGGATGCTCCGCCCGCCGGCTACGCCCAACTCCTCATGAGCCTCTCCGTCAGTCGGGCACGTTCAGGCTCAGCGACGAATGCCGCTTCGAGCGCATCGAGCTGGCGGCGCATCAGGGTCTTTCGATCCCACCCGAAGGCGCCGACCAGGTGGCGCATCTCCTCGGTGAGCGTCGTGTCGGTGATGCCTCGCTGGTCAGTCGAGATCCCAATCGAGACGCCCGCATCGGCGAGCGCCCCGATCGGGTGCTCGGCCATGGAGGCCACCACGCCGATCTGAACGTTGGATGACGGGCAGGCCTCGAGGTGCACGCCCTCGCGCACCAGACGTGCGACGAGGTCGGGGTCCTCGATCGCCCGGATTCCGTGACTGATCCTCCGGGGCTCGAGATGGTCGAGGACCTCACGAACGCTCTCCGGCCCGGCCGACTCGCCCGCGTGGACCGTGAAAGGAACATCGGCCCCACGGACGATCTCGAATGCCGGCAGATGGGTCGTGAGTGGATAGGCGGCCTCGTCTCCCGCAAGATCGAATGCCACGGGGAGATCGCCGGCGTGCAGCGCTGTGCAGAGCTGCGCCGTCTCGATGCTCTGGCCCTCGGTGTAGTTGCGGAGTGAGCAAAGGATGACCGCGCAACTGAGCCCATCCTGCCGCCAAGCGCGAGCCTCCTCGACAACGATCTCGCACACTTCGCGGAGGGTGAGGTCGCCTTCCGTGTGCCGCAGGGGCGCGAACCGGGGCTCGGCATGCAGCGCATTGTCGGCCGCCAGCTGGGAGCGAAGATCCCTCATGCAGGTTCGCAGGCCCCGCTCGGTCTGCAACAGATCCACATGGCGCTCCGTCGACTTCAGGAACGCGGTGAACGAATCGAACCGGCGCGGGCCGACGAACTCTCTCCGGTAGGTGTCGGCGTCGATGGTGGGGTCCAGCGACGCCACCGCCTCGAACGACATGCAGATGTCCATGTGCAGATGCAGCTCGACCGTGCCGCCGAACCTCATGCGGCGCCTCTTGCACTCCCCAGTGCGATGCGCAGGCGCTTGTTGGACTTGCCCTTGGACTCGGTCTTGGTGACCTCGAAGCGGCCCACCTCCCCGGTGTAGGCCACGTGGGTGCCGCCGTCGGCCTGGCGGTCGAGGCCCACGATGTCCACCACCCGGATCTCGCTCACCGACTCGGGAATCAGGTTCACCTTGGTGCGGATCAGATCCGCATCGCCCAGCGCCGTCGCCCGCGGCCAGAACGACACCTCCACCGGGCGATCCGCGGCGATCTCGGCGTTCACCAGCTCGGCCACCTGGGCGCCGAACCCCTCCGGCAGCGCACCGAACTCGAAATCCATCCGCGCCCGCAGCGGCTCCATGTTCCCCCCGGTCACCGCCGCCCCCCACGTGTTGTAGATCACCCCGCACAGGATGTGCAGCGCCGTGTGCGTGCGCATCAACCCATAGCGCCGCTCCCAGTCCAGCGTCCCCCGCACCCGAGCGCCGGTCGCCGGCACGTCACCTTCCAGCGTGTGCCACACCACCGGCCCGTGCCCCCGCACATCGGTCACCGCCGCCGAACCGCCGTCCCAGACCAGCGTCCCCGTGTCATGCGGCTGCCCGCCCCCGGTGGCATAGAACGCCGTGGTATCCAGAGCCACCAGACCGCCCTCCTCGACTGCCACAACGGTGGCCTCGAACGCCCGGCACTGGGCGTCACGCAGATAGATGCGATCGGTGGCGACCTCGGCACTCATGAGACCTCAAGTCTGGCCCGCCAACCGAGTCCTAGCGAACCGCAGCGCTGTGATGTCAGCAGGGTGCGACCGGGGTGGCTGCACCGGACATCGTGCAGATCCTCGGCCGGCCGCATGACGACGCCGAGCAGGAGCAGCCGCAGGTGGAGATGGGGTTCGGCGAGTTCGAGGCGACGGGTGTCCGCCTCCCGAGGTGCGGGTGCTCCTGCTCCCGACGTGTACGGCTGGTTCGTATTTCACGGCACGCCATCTACATATATTGCGGCATGCTAGCCCTATATTTTGCGGCATAGCTGTGCTATGTTTTGCAGTATGGCCTCACCGCACCTCACCCCGGCGGGGTACCTGCCCCGCGTGGTCGACGCGCAACTGGAGCGCATGCTCCGCACGGCACCGGCGGTCGTCGTGGAGGGCCCCCGGGCGTGCGGCAAGACGTGGACGGGCAGGCGGTTCGCCACCAGCGAAGTTCGCTTCGACGAAGTCGAGACGGCACGGCTACGGCTGGAGATCGAGCCGGCATCGTTCCTTGCAGGCCCGACACCGCGCCTGCTCGACGAGTGGCACTTGGCCGGCGGACTGTGGAATGCAATGCGCCACGCCTGTGACGACAGAGCGATCAACGGCCAGTTCATCCTGACCGGCTCGGTGGATCCGGCTCGCGTCCGCACCGACCACAGCGGAGCGGGACGGGTCACCCGGTTGCGGATGCGCCCTATGTCTCTGTTCGAATCGGGCGACTCCACCGGCGCCATCTCGCTGGGCGGGCTGCTGGAGGGCGAACTGTGCGCCGCCGACGCCCCCGAACTCAATGCGACGGGCGCCGCCGGAGCGAGCACCGCCGCCGGAGCGGGCGGGCCCTTCGGGGTTCGTAGGTCCGGGCTGGGCCGGGTGGCCGAACTGGTGTGCCGGGGCGGCTTGCCCGGTCTGATCACGCTCGATCCGCTCGACGCTCGGGACCGCATGCGTGACTACCTCAGGGATATCGCTCAGATCGACCTCGCCACCAACCAACCGGCAAGCCACGATCCCTCCAAGATGCTGGCACTCATGACCTCGCTCGCCCGCAACGAGGCGACAGCCGCATCGGCCAGCACGCTCATCGCCGACACCGCCAACGCCGGAGGCCCCGCCGACCGGGACACGGTCGGGCGCTATATCAACCGGCTTGTGGCGGCGTTCGTCGTCGAGCCGCTGCCCGCCTGGTCAACGCACCTGCGCAGCAAGGCGACCCTGCGCATCAAACCCAAGCGCTTCTACGCGGATCCTTCCATGGCTGCCGCAGCACTCCGGGCCACTCCCCAGGGCCTCCTGGATGATCCGGAGACATTCGGCCTACTCTTCGAGTCGCTGGTGCTGCGCGACCTGAGGGTTTACGCGCAAGGCTCCGGTGCAGAGGTGCGGCATTACAGAGACAGCGCCAACCACGAGGTCGACGCGATCATCACTCGCGGCCACGGCGACTGGGCTGCTGTGGAGGTGAAGCTCGGCGGCCCCCGGCTGATCGAGAAGGGCGTCGGGGCACTGCGCAAACTGCGGGAGAGCGTGCACACCGGGCGTGCGGGTGAACCACGCCGCCTCATGGTCATCACCGCCGCGGGCCGGGCATTCGAGACCGCCGACAGAATCGCCATCGTGCCGATCACACACCTCGGACCGTGAGATTGCCAGCGCCCCGGCGCAGCGCCGTGTGGATACGCGTCAACACATAGCGCCGCTTGGCATCCAGCGTCCGCCGCACCCGAGGTCCCACCGCTAGCACATCACCCTCCAGCGTGTGCGACGCCACCTCGCCGGGGCCCCGAACATCGGTCACCGCCGCGTCCCACGTGCTGTAGATCACCTGCTGAATTCCTGGCCACCGTCACACGCGGCGGTGAACCTCGTCGGCGAAGCGCGGAGTCCCGGCCGTTGACAGGGCGTCCAGAATCTCGAAGAGGGTATGCGGGCTCACCCCAACGACACGCCGTGCCGACAGGGCAGGGACTCCCCTTTTCGTCAGACAGCGCTCAAGCTCGTCGAGAATGGCCGATGTCCACAACGGCTGGAAGAGTTCCCGTTCGCTGAGGCGGAGGAGAGTGTCCGCAAGTGCGCCGGGTGCAGGACGCCGGCGTCCAGCACGACCGCGTACGGCATTGGTCGCCGTCAGCGGGTGGCGTGAGGTGTCGCGGTGGTTTCGTACATGCCCGCCGATTCGGAGACCGAGACCAGCTCGTCGAGCGCCTCGCGACCGCCGAGCGAAGCGCTGACGGCCTCCGCTCCCCTCACGTGTCACCGACTCGGGAATCAGGTTCACCTTGGTGCGGATCAGGTCCGCATCCCCCAGCGCCTCCGACCGCGGCCAGAACGACACCTCCACCGGGCGATCCGCGGCGATCTCGGCGTTCACCAACTCGGCAACCTGGGCGCCGAATCCCTCCGGCAGCGGCCTGAACTCGAAGTCCATCTGCGCCCATCGAACGCCGCGGCATCCAGAGCCACCCGGCCCCCCTCCTCGACCGCCACAACGGCGGCATCGAAATGACCCCCGCTGAGGAGCACGAGTTCTCCGGCAGGCCCGAGAACCAGGTCCCCCAAGGGCCGCCCCTCGACGCAAGGAGCCGATGACCGATCCGGTTCCGGTGCGGTTCCCGCCCGATGTCCTCGAACAGGTCCGAGCGGCCGCCAAGCCGCGGATGTTCAGGCGACCTCGAGGAAGCGGCGGAGCGCCTCGCGGATGATCTCACTCGTGGTGGTGTCCTCCGCGGCAGCCCGGGCCTCGATCGCGGAGCGCATCTCGGGAGCGAGACGCACAGACACAACGTCCGCCGGAGCCGAACCCATTGCCGGCCGGCCGCGTCGACGCCCCTTGAGCACCTCGACGTCGTAGTCGGCCTTCTCCACCTCGGCGGCGAGATCGTCGAGTTCCTCGTCGGTCAACACCCGACCGCTACGAGTGCGGCGAACGTCAGCGCTGCTCATCGAAGTTCCTCCCCCGGGCTTGGTAGCAGGTCCCAGAAAACTGGTCGCAAGGCCATGGCGTGGATCACGATCCGCGACTCTCCTGCCAATTCCAGCCAGATGATCTCCAACAGGTTCCCGGCACTGTCGGGGCCGATTGCCAGCACCTTCGGCGGGTCAGCCTCGGACTCCAAGTCGATGACGGTGACGGCATGTCTGATCGCATGGAAGATTTCCTCGTCCTCCAGACCGTGCTTGTAGGGAGATCGGTGAATCTCCACACGTCAATATCGTAATACACAATTGCAGCCGCAGGGCAAACGCTCCGCACGCCTCGGCCGCTCCCATCGCATCATCTACACAGCGAGCGAGGGCGGCATCGTCGACTTGACGATCGCCGTACGCAAGGACGCCTACCGCTGACCCGACGAAGGCGACGCAGGGATGGCCCAATATGTCAGGCAGTGGGAGCGGATGCGTGACCCGAGTCGACTGGAGCCGAGACGGTACGCTCGCGATATGAGCCGGCGCGAGGAGATTCTCGTGAAGCACCGCGAAGCGATCCGCTCGGCCGCGTCCCGGCACAAGGCCAGTTCCATCGCGCTCGTCGGCTCTGTCGCCCGTGGCGACGACACCGACGCCAGCGACTACGACTTCCTGACCGACTTCCTCCCTGGGGCAACGCTGTTCGACATGGCGGGGCTGAAAGTGGAACTCGAAGACCTGCTGGGCGGCGACGTTGATGTCGTCGACGCAGACGGTCTCGACGAGAAGTCCCACGGAATGCGTCAGGAAGCCATCACTCTGTGAGCAGAACCGACAAAGATCGCCTGGAGGACATCCTCGAGGCATCCCACAAGCTCGCCGAGATCGTCGCACGGGGACGAGACGAATTCAACAAGGACTGGGTTCTTCGCAGCGCCGCTGAGAGACAGCGGGAGATCATCGGGGAAGCAGCGGGAGGGCTCTCCGAGGAGTTGGCCGAACGTCGACCCAATTGGCCGATCCGCGAGGCCAACGCCATGCGCAATCTCGTGTCACACGAGTACTCTGGAGGTCCTGCGCGCGGGCCCCGCCGTCGTTGAGGCAGCGTGGGACGAACTACCCGCGGTGATCGCCGGACTAGCGGCCTCCGGGGCGGTACGCCTCACCGTCCTTGATGAAGCCTCAGCCGAGGAGCCCCACCGGCACGCCCGCTCACGCTGGGCCGAACTCCGGGCGCGCCCCTTGGAACTACTCATCTAGTTCTCGGCCTCGGGACTGATTGAGCGACCCGCGGGCGGGACAGACCTAGTTGAGCTTGAACCACGTTGGCTGGTGGTCCGACCCGACCGCGTCGACGTCGATCCACGCTGACTCGACCCTTGACGCAAGGCCCGGCGTCACGAATCCGTAGTCGAGCCTCAAACCGACCTCGAATCCTCGACTCCCGTCGTACCAGGTGATTCCCTCGTCGAGGGAGTTGCCGGCCGCAGTCCACGTGTCCACGAGCCGGTCACCGGCGAGAGTATGGCCGTAGTAGTAGTCAGCCTCGCCGACGATGAGTGGATACTCGGTTGACGTTGGAGTCAGGTTGAAGTCGCCCATCACCACGAACTCGGTTGGCGTAGGGCTCTCGCCGATGCCGATCCATTCGATTCCGGTGACCGACGCCCCATTGAAGGGGACCCCAAACATGAGCGGCAGCAGATACTCGATCTCCGTTCTCCTTAGCCGGGAGTTGACAGAATCGAGATGGACTGAGTAGCACCGAAGAGGCCCAGACGGAGCATCTATGATTGCTTCGAGCGCGCCATGCTGTGGGCCGTGGGTATCGATGACCCGTACTCTCGGCAAGAGCAGGTTCCGACACGAGAGGATCGGCCAGCGGGAAAGGACCATATTGCCGAACTGAAGTCGACGATGCTCGACTGACCCATCGGGAGTTCTCGAACTCGCGTCAAGATCGACATTGGGTCCGTATACCCAGTGATGCTGAGCGAGCAGCTCGCCTAACCGGGCTGGTTGATCCTTGTCAGGAAGCGCCTCGACATTGCGTACGACTTCCTGTAGTGCGATCACGTCGGCGCTGCGTACCGCGTCGGCGATCCTCTCGAGGTCGTAGCAACCGTCCTTGCCAGTTGAGTACTGGATGTTATACGACACGAACCTCATGAGGGGTCCGTCGGGAAAGTGGACTGCGCTGGAAGGGTCAGGTGATGGCTCTGGGCTGTGGGCGATGCGGTGAGGTCGCCGTGGTGACCCGCCAATCTTCCTCGAGGCTCGCCGACGATCGACGAACCTTCCCCATCAGCGAGATGACACGCAACCCAGTGGCTGGGGGTGATCTCACGCAACTCGGGCACCTCAGCACGACAGCGGTCGACAACCAAAGGGCAGCGGGTCGAGAACACACAACCGGGTGGTGGTGCCGCAGGACTCGGAACCTCTCCGACGAGAAAAACACGGGTCCGACTGGCCTCGGCCACGGGATCTGGTACCGGAACTGCCGACAGCAAGGCCTGCGTGTACGGGTGAAGCGTCGCCTCGAACAGAGTCTCGGTCTCGGCGAGTTCGACGATGTGTCCGAGATACATCACCGCGACTCGGTCGGAGATGTGCTCCACCATCGAGAGGTCGTGGGCCACGAACAGGTAGGCGATTCCGAACTCGTCTTGAAGATCAGCGAACAGGTTGATCGTCTGCGCCTGGATCGACACATCGAGCGCGGAGATGGGCTCGTCGCACACGATCAGGTCGGGGCTGAGGCCGAGCGCCCGGGCGATGTTGATGCGCTGGCGCTGACCACCGGAGAACTCGTGGGGGTAGCGGGTGCGGTGGGCAGCGCGGAGGCCGACCAAGTCGAGAAGCTCAACCACCCGGTCGTTGACCTGTTGCGGTGTCATCTTCGTGTGGACCCTCATCGACTCGCCGATGATTCGGCCGACAGTATGCCGGGGATTGAGCGACGCATACGAGTCCTGGAAGATCATCTGCATCCGCGGTCGGAGCTTGCGCAGCTCCTTTTCGCCGAGGCTTGTTAGCTCGATGTCGTCCAGCCAGACCTGCCCGGAAGAAGGGCGGTGGAGCTGGAGCACGGCCCGTCCGGTGGTGGACTTGCCGCACCCGCTCTCGCCGACCAGCCCGAGCGTCTCGCCGGCGAAGAGTTCGAAGCTCACGCCATCGACCGCCTTTATCGGCTTGTCGCTCGACTTTCCCGGGAAATACTTTCGCATGTTCACGACCCTGAGCACGGGCTTAGCAGAGTCCCTGACCGTGGCCGGCGCCGCCGTCTTGGTGACGGGCCGGTCCACCTCATCAGCCGAGCCGCGCCTAGCCATGTCGTGGCGTCCCCGCCTCGATGTCGTAGAAGCACGCGACGTGTCGGCCATGGACCGGCTCGATCAGTGTCGGCACCTCGCTTCTGCAGCGGTCGAACACATGGGGGCAGCGATCCGAGAACGGGCAACGAGTCGGCTCTTCAGTGAGATCGGGCGGCAGACCGGGGATGCTGGTCAACCGGTCGGCTCGGTCGCCCATCTTAGGCAGAGCCTCTAGGAGCCCGATGGTGTACGGGTGTAGTGGCCGCGTGTACAGGCTGCCCACATCGGAGATCTCTACGAGCTTGCCGGCATACATGACTGCTACCCGGTCGGCCAAACCGGCAACCACGCCGAGGTCGTGGGTGATCCAGATCAGGGCCAGCCCGAGCTCGTCACGTAGGTCGTGCATAAGCTCCACGATCTGGGCCTGGATCGTCACATCGAGTGCTGTGGTTGGCTCATCGGCGATCACTAGCTGGGGATTGCATGCCACTGCGATAGCGATCATGACGCGCTGTCGCATGCCTCCCGAGAACTCGTGAGGATAGGCATCGATGCGGCCCGGGGCGTCGGGTATCCCGACTCTCTCCAGCAGATGGATGGCGCGTTTGCGAGCCTGTCGCCTCGACAGACCGAGATGGGTGCGGATCACGTCGATGAGCTGGGTGGAGATGCGCATCGTTGGATTGAGGGAACTCATGGGATCCTGGGCAACGAACCCGATCTCGGCCCCTCGAACCCGTCGCAGCCGGCGCTGAGACTCTTGAAGGAGGTCGACCGTTCCGTCGCTTGTCTCGAGTGTCGCTGTGCCGTTGGATATTCGTGCCGGCGGCTCGGCGAGTAGCCGCAGCAGGGCGAGCATCGTCACAGATTTCCCGCTTCCGCTCTCGCCCACGATGGCCAGAGTCTCACCCCTGGCGACGGAGAGAGTCACGCCGTTCACCGCATACACAGTGCCTTCCGGGATGTCGAACCGGACCTCAAGGTTCTTCACGTCGATCAGTGCTGGCGCGTTCATTGCTTCACTCGCTGAGATCGAGGGTCGAGCACGTCGCGCAACCAATCGCCGAGCAAGTTGAGCCCGAGCCCGGCAAAGACGATGGCGACCCCCGGTGTGAGCGAGATCCACGGACGAATCGTGAGCACGCCTCGACCGGCGTTGATCATGTTGCCCCAACTCGGAGTGCTAGGCGGCACCGAAAGACCGAGGAATCCGAGGCCGGCCTCGTAGAGGATCATGGCCGACATCTCGAACGTGGCCAGCGTGGCCAGCGGGCCGATGAGGTTGGGCAACAGGTGCAGCCGCAGGATCTGGCCCTCCGGTACTCCGACATTTCTTGCTGCCTCGATGAACATGCTCTCCCGTAACTTCAAGACCTCGCCCCGCGTCACACGGGCAAACACGGGAATCGACGTGAAGCCGAAGATGAGAATCACGTTGATGAGGCTTCGCCCGACGACCGCGGCAAAGAACACCACGAACAACAGGTAGGGCAGCGACAGAATCAGGTTGATGAAACCGACGATGATGGCGTCGATCCTGCCGCCTCGGTAGCCGGCGATCAGACCGATTGCCATTCCCAGCATGATGGCGATTCCGACGCCACCGAGAGCCACACCAAGCGAGACTCGGGTTCCGAAGATGATGCGGCTGAGAATGTCGCGTCCCAAGGTGTCGGTGCCGATCAGGTAGTCATTGGAGCCCCCATCGGACCAAGACGGCGGAGTATTGGCATCACTCAGTGTCTGCTGGAGAGGATCGTGAGGAGCGATCCATGGAGCGAACGCCGCGAGGATGAACAACATGACGAATACGAAGGCACCGAACATGCCGCCCTTGGACCGGCGAAGCAGCCGCAGGGCCTCGCGAATCCGAGCCCGGAACCGCAAATCCCTTTCGATGTCGACTTCATGGCCGATTTCAGTCTCGCCAGCATCGAAATCGGCGTCACGGGGAGCAGCATGATCAGTCATGTGATCCCCTCTGCGTGTGGCTTCGGTATCGTCGCCGACGGACCGCCCGCAGATGATCTAGGCCGAGGGGACCGCGTCTGGTGCAACGTCCCCACTCTGATCCGCGGGTCGGCGACTGTGTACAGGATGTCAGCAAGAAGCGAGAAGAGGATAACGATGAGCGCGCCGAAGAACGCTATTCCCTGCACGAGCTGGAAGTCACGATTGCTCACCGCTTCGGCCAACAACCCTCCGGCGCCCGGCCAGGCAAAGACAGCTTCGATGTACAACGATCCACCCAGCAGCGCCCCGATCTGCAGGCTCATGACGCTGATGAGTGGAATGAGCGCGTTACGCAATATGTAACGACCGTAGATGACTGGCGCTCTGAGGCCCTTACTGCGAGCGATGCGCACGTACTCCTCATTGACGATCTCCAGCACCGACGATCGCGTGAACCGCAGAAGCTGAGCCATTGGAAACAAGCCGAGAGCAACCGCCGGCAAGACTATCGAATCGTCAGGAATGGTGAGGAACCATATCGAAGTCGTGCTGCGCCCGAACGACGGGAACCATCCTAACTGGACCGCGAACACCACGATGAAGACCAAGGACAGCCAGAAATTCGGGATCGTCTGGCCGAGCAGGCCGAACCCGCGCGCCGCACCATCCCAGCGGCCGCCCGCCTTGACGCCCGCCAAAATCCCGAGCGTTACTCCGACTACGACCGCGAAGGCCATCGCCGCGATGCCAAGCTCGATCGTCGCTGGCATACGGTCGAAGATCACTTCTCGAACCGGAATCTTGTACCGAAGAGAATTACCAAAGTCAAGGCGGGCCGAATCGCCCACGAAGTCGACAAACTGTTCGGCACCGGACTTGTTCAAGCCGTGCGCCTCTCGTGCCGCTTCTCTTTGCTCCTGGGTTGCCTCCCTGGGAACGAGCAGGTTGGTCGGGTCCCCTGACACCCGCAGCATCACAAAGACGATGACCATCACGCCGAGCACGAGCAGTAGCGACTGACCTATGCGCCCAACCACGTACCTCGTCACCGGCGTTCCTCTCCGCTCGCCCTCCTTCCGTTAATTGGTGGGCCGAGGTGTAGTGCCTCGGCCCACCAATCGGCCATCGGCTTACGAGCCGGCGTTTGTCAGCCAGCCACCGCTAGGTCAAAGAGCCAATATTCCTCGGCCGAGCGCGGCTTGTAGTTGGAGACTCGATCGCTGGTTGCCTCGAATGAGAACGGCACGTAGAGATAGATGAATGGTGGGTCATCGTACATCCGCTGTTGCAGCTGTCGGTACAGATCCGCACGCTCGTCGTCGTCGGGGGTCGCGAGTATCTCAACGAGGAGATCGTCAACCACGGGGTCAGACCATGCTGAGAAGCTTGCAGCGTTGCCGCCCATGGCCCCCTGCAGGCGGTCCCATCCCTCAGGATTGGCGTTCGACCAGCTATCGCCGAATAGCGGCGGTAGCTGCTTGTCCGCCTCCAGGTCCCAGTAGGCCCCGGACTCCATGATCTCGAGTGACGCGTTGACTCCTACGGCGCCGAGTTGGGCCGCGACGGCTTCGCACACCTGCTCGAAGTTGGTGTAGGCACCCGACGGGCACGCGAATCCAATGTCGAACCCATCGGCGAACCCGGCTTCGGCCAACAACTCCCGCGCCCGATCAGGGTCGTAGGGATACGGTACGAGGTCGGCGTTGAAACCGAAGTCGGCCCGCGTCATGATCCCGGTGGCTTGACTGCCCTTGCCGTTGAACAGAGCGCCGATGATGCCTTGGACGTCGACCGCATAGTTGAGGGCCTGGCGCACGAGGGGATCTTCGGTTGGTTCGCCCACACCAGAGGTGAGGTTGTTGAACGCGATGTAGTACACCCGGTTGGTTGGGTACTCGATGACGTTGACCCCGTCGATGCCCTCTAGCGATGCGGCTTCGTCGGGGCTGAGGCGGCTCACGATGTCGACCTCGCCCGTCTGGATCGCTGAGGCCCGGGTGGAGGACTCGGTGATCGGCCGGAATATGAGCCGGTCAAGTGTGGGGAAGCCCTCACGCCAGTAGTTCGGGTTCCGGTCCAACACGATGCGGTCGCCCTGGACCCACTCGGTCAGCATGAACGGACCGGTGCCTACCGGTGCTTGGCCGAACCCCGTGAGCCCGACCTCAGCGTAGTATTCAGGAGGAACAAAGAACCATATAGCAGCCGTGAGACCGAGGAATAGTGCATTGGATTCCGGTGCGACGAGTTCGACAGTGAATTCGTCGATCTTGTTAACCTCGGACGCTCGTTCGTAGTAGTTGAAGTACTGATTGTCCGGGGTCTTTTGTACCTCCCACGAGAATACAACGGAGTCCGCGTTGAACGGTTCGCCGTTATGGAACACCACGTCCTCACGTAATTTGAAAGTGTACGTTAGACCGTCGTCAGATACTGTCCACGACTCGGCGAGAGCTGGCTCGAACTCCAAGTCGTCATTGATCCACACCAACGGATCGAATATCTGGTTGGAAACATTGCCTGCGTTGCGTTCGGCCGCGTTCGCGCCGTCGATCGCGTTGGGCTGCGTCGTGAGCGCGATGACCTGCTCGCCGCCCACGGCTGCGGGCTCGACGGCTGCGGGTTCGTCTGCTGCGGGTTCGTCTGCTGCGGGTTCGTCTGCTGCGGGTTCGTCGGCTGCGGGTTCGTCGGCTGCGGGTTCGTCGGCTGCGGGTTCGTCGGCTGCGGGCTCGTCGGCTGCGGGCTCGACGGCTGCGGGCTCGACGGCTGCGGGCTCGACGGCTGCGGGCTCGACGGCTGCGGGCTCGACGGCTGCGGGCTCGACGGCATCGCCGCCGCCATCGTCACCACAGGCCGCCGCGATCAAAGCGAACGCACCGAGCAGCAACCACAATGGCCTCATCTTGGATTTGCGTATCTGTGTCACAGATTTCCTCCCTTAGGCAATTGCTATGCCTACATCTGGCCCCTGTGCCGGGTTTCCCCTCAAGGCTTGGGTGGCAAAACCGTAACACAAGACACAAGGCAGTGTCCCACCGGGTGGTGGGGATTTAAGGTAGCCGGGAGGGTCCACCACTAGGGGGGTCATCGGCGTGATCCTCGGTGAGAAAACTCACCCACTCATCGAGGAGGACACACCGATGACCCTTTCTGATATTGCGACGCCAATCAGCGAAATTCTCCAGAGTTGATCAGCGAAATTCCCCTGAGTTGATCATCGAAATTCCCCTTACCTTGTTTGTTGGCCTTGGGCGATGCTTGGGGCTGACTGCTCGACACGGCGGGTAGGGCCGAATTCCCTTGTCACTTTGATGGCCTGGGTGGTGTTGCCGCCCGCGTCCTGCAACGACTCCTCGCCCTCATCGCCACGATCTGGCACAACCAAACCACCCAACAACCAGGCCCCGCCCGCTCCCTGCTCGCCTACGACCACTGACCCCTTGGAACTAATCACCTAGGACCCGTCTCTCGGCAATGGCCACTACGCGTCCCAGATCGACGCCTCTGGAACCACCAACTGGACGAACGACGATTCGGATACGTGCGAGACGACACCAATACGTGCGAGACGACACCAACTATCTCGCGTCCTGATCGCCGCCGCGGACAGGGGACACTGCCCAGCCGTTGGGAGGGTTTCGGACTGGTGGCCCCTGACAGGCCGGCGTGGGCCGGGTCGGGGTCTTGCGGTAGCGGGGCCGGCGGGGCAGACCACTCCCTCAACGGAAGCTGACAACGTCACCAGCGGTGGGGGCTGTACCGGTGCTGAGAACCTGTTCGAGGATCAGGTCGGTGCTGGTGGTGGTGTCGTTGACGAGGATGATCGTCGACTCGTTGGTGTCGGGGTTGTAGCGCACCGACGACATGAACCCGATGGTCTGACCTTCGTGACCGACGGTGCCGTCGGAGTACACCATCACGCCGGGGACATCGGTCTCGCAGTCGGTGTCATGGCTTGGCCAGCAGGTGCTGGTGAGGCCGAGGGGCTCGTAGATTCGCTCGGCGAAGACCTCGGCGGCGTCCTGACCGGTGACGGCTTCGAGATGGGGACGTCGAGATCGATCAGTCCGTCGGCGTGGAGCTGGGACAGGACCACAGCGGTGAACATCTTGGTCACCGAGCCGATCCGGAACCTCGTCGTCTCACTGATGCCGTCAGAGCCGACGAATTCGCCGTCGACCAGGACCGCGACCCGAATCTCGTCGGTCACCGGCCCGTCCCCGTCTCGGCCTCGCCGGTGGTCGGCTCCTCGACGGTCTTCGGTTCGGTGGTGACGGTCGTGCCCGGTTCGTCGGCGGTCGATTGCCGGTCCTCGCCGGTGCTGCCAGAGGCGGCGGCGATCAGGGCCAACGCCATGAGGAGACCGAGGAGGGGGACGCTGGAGCCACGATGTCGGGCGCCATCGGGTTGACTGGTCATCGGTCGCTTCCCTGCCGGCTCGGCGAGGCGGTGGGGTGAGCGCATCGTTCAGCGAGCCCGTGTTGACAGGCAAGCCCTACCGGTCGTTGCAAGTGAGGGCACAGTAGCTCGCGAGAGATCGGCGAAGGATCCGTGTTGACGCGCGCTACCAGCACCGCGGACCAGGCCTTGACCACACCGTTGATCAGATGCCACCCGAGGCCGTGGCGGCGCTGTCTCAGCGGCCCCGCAGGCAACGTGGCCTGCGAGCAGACCGTCGGGCTGAGGCCGCATCAGCGAGAATCCGCCTGGACGCCCTTGCCGATGGTCGCCGTGAACCCCGTAACGTGCAGGGGCTATGAGTGCTCGAGTGCTGTTCCTGGACGATTCGGGCAAGCCCGCCGCTGGCGACAGCTCGGGCGCGGTCGTGATCGGCGGTTTCTCGATCCCAGCGGCGAGCGCCCGCGCGCTGAGCCGCAAGGTCGCGGGAGCCAAGGCGCACTTCTTTCCGACGCGTGGCGATCCGGCGAAGTGGGAAGTCAAAGCGACGGAGACGATCAGGCCGAACCCGTGGAAGCGTCGCAAGAACCGCGATCTCGTTGACGAGACGCTGCGCATCCTCTGACTGCTGAATTGCACCGTCTACGTGGTGAGCATCAACAAGAAGCGCATGAATCACCCGATGGCTCTGGAGACCACGGCGCCGTTGCAGATGCAGGCGCTCGTGGAGCACTTCGCGGTGGAGTGCGCCCACCACGATGAGACGGGCCTCATCGTCTCGGACTGGTCTGGCTACCGACTCGACGCACACGTCAGCCAGTGCGTGGCGGCCATCGGACCACGCGCCTATCGTGGGAGGTGCCTGTCGGTTCGGCTAGTAGGCGACAGCCGAATGCAGCCGAAATACCGCGGCAACGGGACCCCGGAACGCACGGGGTCCCTTTCTTTTTGTCCGGCACGCTGTTCCGGGTCGACGTGGACACCTGCACCTGGTAGAGACGGACAGCCGAGCATTGATCCCCATCGACCAACCGAACGTCCTGACCGACCACCTCCACACCTTCCTCGCCGCACGCCGCTTCTCGCCGATGAGCGACGTCCTTGATGGGTGCGCCCGATGCTCAGAACGCCGACCGTACCGATCCTGCGCCCCTGGAGCGCTCGAAGTGGTCGCTTGCCGCCGCTACCTCAGCGGCGAGGGCGGGACCGTGCAGGATCACGAGAAGGTCTCGGGCTCTGGTCATCGCAACGAAGAGTTGTGAGATGGCCAACTCGTGGGCCTCTGCCGCCTCGTCGTCACTGAGTCCCCTCTGCGGGAGAGGAGGGAACCGGTCGAGTTCGGGCAGGAAGACAACTTTGAACTCCAAACCCTTGCCCCGGTGGAAGGTACCGACTTTGATCTGATCGTTGGGTCGGCCGTCGTAATCGTCCAGCGGCTGCACCCCGAGCCCGAGGGCCTGCAGGCGGCCCCGCACTCGGTTCACGGCGGCATTGGACGGCGCCAGCACGGCCATGTCGCCCGGACCGAAGCCGTCGCCCGTGCCCACGAGATCGCCGACGTACCGTGCAATCTCGTCGATCTGGGCGTCCAAACCCTCGATCTTGATGAGAAGAGGACGCGGACCCCGTCGTACCGTCGAGATCGACTCGGCCCCGCGTTCGAACACCTCGCCAAGATCCTCGATCCGATGGTCTCCGGCGACGGCCATCGCCGCGTCGACGATCTCACTCGTGTTGCGATAGTTCTCCGTGAGCACCGTGGTGCGGCCCCGCACCTCTACGCCGGCCTGGCGCAGCGTGAACCCGCCGGGATAGATGCGCTGCGCACCGTCGCCGAGGATGAACAGGCCGTCCGGGCGGTCCGCCTTATGGTCCGGGGCGTTGACCAGTGCACGCAGGAATTGCAGTCCGGCCAGGGTCAGGTCCTGCGCTTCGTCCACGATCACGGCCGAGTAGCTGGGCCTGCCTCGCCGGCGGGCATGCTCGAGCGCTCGTAGGGTCACGTCGGGGAAGTCGATGGTTCCGTGCCGTGCCATCTGTGCGTCCCAGCATTCCATCAGTCCCCAAACCTGCGTGCGCTGGAGCCGGCCCATGGGCGCGCGGCGCCCGGTGCGAGCGAGTTCGAGGTACGCATCGAGCGACTCGACGGCCCGGCCCTTGATCACGTGGGTGATCTCGTCTCGCAGGTACTGCCGGGTGAACCTGCCGTGGAGGGGTGTACCGGGAACGATGATCTGCCCGAACGCCTCGCCGTACGCCTTCGTTACCTTGTTCGAGTTGACGAACGGCCGGTCGCCCTCCTCGCTGCACACCCGCCGGGCCAACTTGTCGACGTTGATGAATTCGACCTCGCCGGCCCGGGTGCCGGGCATGCGCAGGTAGAGCCCCTCAAATACCGGGGGCAGTGTCCTGATGTAGGTCGTGAACAGCACCGGGGGCACCGGCTCCGGATCAGCCAGGAGTTGCTCGCTGCGCTCGGCGAGGATGGCGCGGCTTCGGGCAGCGAGGTCGGCCGCGCGGTGCAGGCCAACGACGGTCTTGCCCGTGCCGGCGGCACCGCGCACCCGCGCCGCACCCTGGTAGCGGCGCGTCGCCGCGCTCCGCTGATCGGGGTGCAGGAAGATCATCCAGTCTTCGATGGGTCGGCCGATCACGTCGGCCAGGAACTCCGGCTCGACCCGGGTGAACCAGGCGCCGGTCCGCTCATCGTTCAGCAGCCGTTCGAGTTCGAGATCCTCGGCGGTAACCACGGGCGGAGTGGCCGTCGGTGGAGTCTCCTCCGCTGGGGCGGCATCGGTAGCACCCTTCACGTGGGTAACGCCCGGTGCCTCAGGGCCAGGGAGTTGCTCGCTGCTCCGTGATGACTCGTCCGCGGTGATCAGGTTGAACGCGCTCTCCAGGGATTGAGACCCGAGATACTGCTCCAGATCGAAGAGTTCATCGACGGTGTTCAAGCGACGCAACTGCTCAACGGTGGGCTTCGGGAAGCCGAGGTCGAGCAATTCGTTGTTCGTCCACGCCATGAACAGCTTGCCGGCACGGGTTCGCTGCTCCTGATAAGGCCTCTCGATATCGGAATCGGGCGCCAGTTCATAAACCTGAACCAGTTGCCGGTCCTGATCGAAGGCGACCTGCATGCGCTTGGCTCGGTCCTGAATCTTGTGGGCACCGTAGAGCAGCACGACGATGGTCCGGTTGAAGAGTTGCCAGACGATCCGGCGGTTGCTGGCTCGCCCACCGACATCGGACGAGAAAAGCTTGCGCCCGTTTCGGGCCAAGCCGATCTCGTGCGTGGTCAGCTGGGGGTTACGGAACGGTTGGCTGCGCAACTCCGAGAGCGCGTCCACCAGATGGCCCTTGTAAGCGTCGTCGCGACGGAGTGAGTCAATGCAGTCCCAGTACGACTCGGCCTGAATGATCTGGTAGGTCACCTTTGGCCTCTCCTGCACGCACCGGCAGTTTCACCATATCCCCCCGTTGTGACAGCGGATGCAGCTCGAAGGGCCGACGGCCGCCGGCCCGCGGTGCGACCTGCCGGGCGATCCGCGGCGATCTCGGCGTTCACCAACCCGGCCACCTCGGCGCCGAACCCCTCCGGCAACGCACCGAACTCGAAATCCATCCGCGCCCGCAGCGGCTCCATGTTCCCCCCGGTCACCGCCGCGCCCCACGTGTTGTAGATCACCCCACACAGGATGTGCAGCGCCGTGTGCGTGCGCATCAACCCATAGCGCCGCTCCCAGTCCAGCGTCCCCCGCACCCGAGCCCCCACCGCCGGCACATCCCCCTCCAGCGTGTGCCACAACACCGGACCATGCCCCCGCACATCGACCACCGCCGCCGAACCCCCGTCCCAGACCAGCGCGCCCGTGTCATGCGGCTGCCCACCGCCGGTGGCATAGAAGGCCGTGGCATCCAGCGCCACCCGGCCCCCCTCCTCGACCGCCACAACAGCCGCATCGAACGCCCGGCACTGAGCGTCACGCAGATAGATGCAATCGGTGGGGATCACAGCGCTCATAGGATCCCCAGTGTGACGTGTCGGCAGAGTCAGAGCGAACCTAGCGGCGACGGTTCAGCACAAGGAGAAGTAGGCACGATCAGGCGCCACACCCACGTTGGGACGCGTACCGCACACTGATTTGACACGGCGAGACCCTGACCCGCATTCGCGGGCCTCAGATTTCGATTGCCATTAGATCGTCTCAAATCGCAGTGCGCGGCTAGCTGCATCGAGGAGTTGATCGTAGGTCACGACTTCCACGCGGCTCAGGTTGGCGTTGTAGGTTCGCAGAGCAAGATCTAGTTGATCGGGCGGCATATCCGAAGTACGAACGTGGTCTCTGTGGCCAATAACGACGGTCGCGAAGACACGCCGAAGCTTCACGTCGACACCAAGTTCCTCGGACACAAGTGTCTGGACTTGCAATCCAAGTTCGTCTGCAGCTCGGACATAGTTTGCAGCTTGCATCGTCGCTTCGTGGATGTCAGCACCAACGATCCAATGGTTGCGATGTCTCCTCACGAGCGCGGGAATCTGCGGCGACTTCAGTTCAACAATATGAAGTGATCCGTCTGCCGTGATGAGTGGAATGTCGTGTTGGTCGAGATTAAGAAGATCTCGACGCTCCAATACTCGAATATAACGACCGCCAAAAACCCACCAGGCACTCCCAATAATCCGCTGCATGTCTGTCTCAGTAACGCCGTCCTTACAAGCTAGTTCAGAAGCGTTGCGCACAAGATGGCGGCGCGCTCCAAGGACGGCGAGTTCTGCACTGGTAATCCCCGCTTTGGAGCGGCTAAGAGTCTCGCCAAAAATCGCGGGATCAATAGTCTCCGCAAGCGCACCGAGAACCTCACCCATATCGTCCCCACTACTCTCAAGTAAGCCCAATACATCAGAGGCGGGTGATTGAGCATCGACGACTCGATAGCGGCCGGTATGATCGACATCTGTATTGAGAAATGCCAGCAGGCGTTCAATCTCATCGTCTTCTATGTACCAGCTGGTCTCCGGGGCATCGAAGTCAAACTGGCCATCCGTTCGCAGGTAGGACGAGAACCGCAGCTCTCGCTTTCGAACCTCTTGCGTCTTGCCGTCTCCGTAGAGGGAGACACTGGCAGTCTTGCAGACTCTCTTGCCGAGCTTAAGGGTCGCTCCTTTACGTCCTAGATAGTTCGGAGATAGCGGCTGTCCATGTGGCACCCAGATCCGAAACGCGTCATCGTCAAGTCTCTCCTTCTCTCGTTCAGTCATGCCGACTCCTGATCAAATTAAAGCTCCGAGTCCTTCGATGGAATCACGGCGACCGGACGGAGATCCTCAACTCCGCAAGTCATCGCGCAGTGCGGTCACAAGAGCGACGAGATCGTCGACAGTGCCTTTCTCGGCAACCCGTCGAACGGTACGTCCGATTGCATCGTCGTGATTGATCCACTTCCGCGCAAAGTTGATTGCGCTCTGCAAGTCAGCGCTACTCAGCGGCTTAGCGCCTGATCGATCGGTGGTGTCCGTCGGGAACATCCCCACTGGATCGCTTGGAGACGCGGTTCGCGCTACCGACGGTGAGACAAGAGCATTTTCAGATCGCGACGATCCCAACTCCGGGCGGCGCTTAATGAGGAGTGTCTGCCCGAACTCCGTTCTGACCCATTGCCAAGCGAAGTCCTTGCCGGGTGTCCACGACATGTCGGCAGCGAGTTCGGTCACGGAGCCGAGGCCCTCCACAGCCAGTCGGTCGTCGGCCTGCACCAGTGCGTCCGCTTGGGCCTGCGGGGCGGTCCATGTCAGGATGTCTGGGTACGAGTGGAGGGCAGTCGTACCCCCTTGCGAGATGGAGACCAGCCGGTCGGCCTCGCGGAGGAGGTAATCACTGTCGAGGGGTTTCTCCGGCGGTTCGGTCGCGGTGTTGCAGGCGCCAAGCAGCGCTCCTGCCATCGTCGCAATCGTGTCGGTGTCGGTCCCGATCTCGTTCGCCGCGACCACAGCGGCGTCATGGGCGTCCGTCGCGGCAGCAGCCAGCGCGACTGCAGCGACCGGAGTGAGAATCCCGCTGCCCCGCTGCGCCTTGTCCGTAAGCCCGAGCCGGGCGGAGATCCCTCGGTACACCTCGGAGGTGCTGTCTGCGCCATTGGTGCCGGCTACCACTTGGCCGATGGCGGTGCGCAGTTCATCGACGGTGACGCGCCACGCGTCGCGTAGTCGCTTGCCGGTTTCCTGCTCCCACAGGGCGACCCAGGTGGACCCTAAAGACCGGTGATCCTCAATCAGCGAGGGCACGTCAGTGAGCCCGACGGCGATCTCCTCCCACCGGCTCGGGCCGGGGACGGCGCCGTCGCGCAGGCAGTGCGCGAGGGTCTCCGCATGGAAGCACGCCCCGACGATGGCCCGAGGGTGCCCGTGGGTGCAGACACTGTCGGTGATCACGTCAAGGATGTAGCCGCCATCGAGGTCCGCTGAGGCCCACACGTGCGGCTGAACCCGCATCGCCGCTCCGTTTCCGCCAGCGTCGGTCCACCCTCGGAACGTGTTGGCGTACCACAACGACTTCGGCTTGCTGAGATTCGCGGCTGCCGCTTTGGTGGCTCGGCCGCCGCCGAGGGCGTACGACCTCCAGATCGGCACTTCAACGTGCGCAAACGCCTCGACATCGAAGCCATGGCAACCGATCGCCCGGCTCACGGCCATCCGCAGTTGGGTGTCATCGGACCAGCAGCCGGCGGGCAACTCGACTTCAACTCCCCCACGGCCGCCGACTCGCCGCGTCCATGCCATCAAATGGTCGAGCGAGGCTCCCTTCGTCCTCCGCGTGAGAGCCTTCTCGGTGACGAGTTCGCTGATGAAACCGAGCGCATCGGCGTAGGCCGCCCACAGCATCGAGTTACGGGTTCGCACGGCGCGCGCATCGTCACTGTGCCCGAGAAGATCGAACAGGGTCGATTGCTCCTGGGGCGACCGTGCTGTCACCGTCATCAGAACGCCTCGGCTCGACGAAAAATATCGGAGTCGTGGGGAAACGTGGACTTGGCGGCAACCACAGCCTCGTAGGTCTCCTCGTCTCTCACGGTGATCGTGTGCAAATGATCGAGGGGCAGTTCGAACGGGTAGAGAACCTCCGCCTGAGGGTCGGTGGTCCGATTCGACTTGTATCCGTAGCGGAAACAGACGCACCCGTAGTGACCCCACGGCACCTTCTCTGCAAACATCTGCTCGAAACCTCGGAGGCCGCCGCAACGGTGTGCGACCTCGTAGGCGTTGTTGGTCGTGCAGAACACCACACCGGGGTCACCGAGAATCTCCGGGTCGAATTCGAGGATCACCCAGTGGTCGCCCGGGTGCTGCCGCTCAGAGAACTGGAACATGCGCCTGTTGATCGCCGTCACCGACAAGTTGATGTAGTCGTGCCAGAGTACGTCACGGCTCCGATCGGGGGCGTTCTCTTCATACACGTACTTCAGTCGCGCTTGCTCAGGGAGGGAGCGGCGGGCCTTGACCGCTGAGCTGGCCAGGACCCCAACCAACCCGGGGACGCGGGTGAAGTGCACGACGCTTGTGATGTCACGAGCCCGTGCACCCTCGACGACCGCGGGGCAACGCGGCATGCTGCGCACCCCTTCGGCGGTCTGCGGCTTGGCCTCGGGCGCCCAGGTCATGGCCCGTCCACCTCAACCAACTCGTACGTGGAGGGATCGAGTAGCCCGATCAACGAGGATTCCTCGCCGGGCTTGTAACCGACCATCACCGACTCTCGGGCGCGGCCGACGGCCATCGCCAACATGCGGCGGAGCTTCTCGAGATCCGCGTCGCCCGCCTCGGGGCCGTGCTGCGTCACGTGCCGACTGAGGCCGGGCAGCAGGACGTGGTCGAACTCGAGCCCCTTAGCGGAGTGGATCGTGCAGAGTGCGACGTTCTCCGGACCGGAGGGCCACTCGTTCTCCCGAGTCAGTTCGCAGAACCCGATGCCGCGACGTCGGAGCACGTTGCGAACTTCGTCGAACCACCCGCCCCCGCGGGGCTTGAGAATCGCAACGGACTGGGTCTCGAGGTCGGCGGTTCGTTCGAGCCGGTCGAGCATGACCGAGAGTTGCGCGCTGTACTTGCCGGCCACGACCAAGGGTTTGGCACCCGGGCGCCGGCACGCCGTGAAGTCCGGCAACGTACCGTCGTCCTCTACGGGCAGACCCTCCACGAGTGGGTGAGCGAAGGCAGCGATGGCCTGGGTGTTGCGGTAGTTCTCCCTCAGTGTGTAGATGATCTCGGGTCGAGCCCGGATCCCGACCTCGGACCACTTGAAGAACTGCGGGTAGATGCGCTGGACCGCGTCCAGAACGAACGTGGTGTTGTGCTCGTCGTGCAGGTGCTTGACCACGGCACGAACCTGATTGGCCGAGAAGTCCTGCGCCTCGTCGACGATCACAACATCGTAGAACCGGCCAAGTTCGGCCTCAGCAGCTGCCAGACCGAGGTCGTTCCAGTCCACCTTGCCGCGTTGGGCCTTTGCTGCGGCATAGGCCGGGAAGACATCGTCGAGCAGACGATCACGCAACCTCCGATCGACCCGCGGCGCGCGACCTCGCCCTTCTCGAACCACATCGAGATACTCGGACAGGTCGTCCGGCTCGAACCGCCCCAGGACATATCCGACCTCGTCGACGAAGAAGTCGAGGCTCTGAGCGGGAACCAACCCCCTGAGATGCTGTCGCAGAATCGCTGACGCTTCCTCGCGCCCCAGGATGCGCAAGTCACCGACGAGGGATCTCGCCCAGCGCGCAAAGGTGGAAATCTCGAGATCCAGCGCGTCATCGTCCGGCGTCGACTGACGAGCGAGTTCGGCGATGTACCCCTCAAGGGTTCGATTGAAGGTCAGCACCAGCACCCGGACCGGCTGCTCGTGCCCGTGGCGCCGGCGCCGGTCGAGCCGGACGTTTACCTGCTCACGCAGCCTCAGCAGGGCTGTCGTCGTCTTCCCGCTGCCCGCTGCGCCCCTGATGATGCGGAACCCTGGCCTCACATCCGCGAGCACCTTCAACTGCTCGGCGGTTGGGGTAACAGAGGGCAACAGCCGCATCTCGAACTCCGCAGGTTGTCAGCCCCACTGCCTGGGACCACGTGGCACCGATCCTACCAGCCGCGACCGCATGCCCAAGACAGGGCGCGCTCCTGTCCCTACAGAGTCAGTAGATGCCCACTGCTCCTCCGGGAGAGTGACGCTCGAGACCCTTGAGGGTCTTTCCTATGTCCAGACCCTCAACTCGACCGCTGCCGCTCAATGCCACCAACGAGGCGTGCGCCGGGGAGTAGCCGCACCCCTCTCCACCATGTGTTCGCACGGCACCAACAACGGCAGGTCGAACACCGCACAGTAGAACCCCACGCCGTAGTAGAAGCGGTCAGCATCGTCATGCGTGACCTCGCAGCAGCGAGCCGCCACCTTGGCGAGATCCTTCCGAGCCTCCGGGATCATCGACGTGTGTGAGATCTCCGCTGACCGTGCGGCCGGGCGATATGGGCGCTTACGCCACAGCTTCATCGCACGCTGTGATAGAACGCCATTGCATCCAGAGCCACCCGCCCGCCGTCCTCGACCGTTGCAACAGCGGCGTCGAATGCCCGGCGCTGCGTGTGACGCAGATAGATGCGGTCTGTCGAGAGCACCGCGGTCATGGCTCCAAGTCTGGCCTGCCAACCGCACCGCAGCGAGCCGACCCGACGAGAAACGCCAACCGGTGCCACTACAGACGCCACGCGGTGTCGACGAGGCACCCTCTCGCCACCCACCGACGAGGGCTCTCCGCATGCAGCTCAAGGGGCCGACGTCCGCCGGCCTCCCGTACTCTCCCACCGTCGCCGACGAATATCGAGACCGATTCCAACACGCCGGTATCATCACCCCGATGGGCAGGCACCGGCTCGGTCTCACCCACTACACAGCCCCAAACTGGCTCCGTGAGCACGTCTTAGGAGATCAGTACCGACTAGCGGACGGATCCGATCCGCATCGCTCTACAATCTATCGGACGCAAACTGACACATGACCCTTGAGGACACCCGATCCCAAGATGATCGACTTCAATAATCCACTCTTTGGCCTACGGGAACACCGTAAGAAGCTTAGTCGCCGAGAAGCGCAGGGTGCCAAACTCTGGTCCGAATACTTGGATCAGGAGGTTCGAACCAAGTTCGCCCATACGATCGTCCTCCTGGGACAGGAACACCACAATGCTGTCGACAAGAATCACCAACTACACGGCTTTGCCGATGTAGTCGACCGTGCCACCAGATCCGTATGCTTCCAACTCGGTATTGCTTCACTACCACATCAGCATAGTTGGCCTGCTTTCGAGAATGAACTCCTCAATACAATTGTCGATAGTTCTACAAACAAGAGTCTCATCTTCTCCTTGATCGAGGCAATCTGGCAGACTACTCTCACATTTCTATATCCCTCGACGGCCGGAGTTTACCGAGATGACCCACGTCTGCAGTTTGCCGGAAATGTCCAAACCATACTCGAGGATCATAGAATAGCGTACGATTTTGTTGAGGGACGATTCATACCGCGCGGGGAACAGATAATGCATAGCAGCGTTGTACTGCCAACTCTGACACTTCTCTCTGGTCGAAAGCAGCTTGCGACTGCTGAGAGCAAGTACCTGGATGCTCTCAAGTCAATTCAAGAGCGGCGATTCGACGACGCAATTACAGACTCCTGTGCCACACTCGAAGCAACACTGGGCGCGTTAGGCTGCAACGGAAATACACTTGGCAAGAAGTTTCACCATGCAGTGAGCTTGGGGATCGCGACTTCATATGACAAGAAGATTGTGGAGTGGCTAAGTGCTGATCGTGGCGCGAAGGGGGACGCTCATCCGGAAGGATCGATGGCAACACGCGTTGATGCTTGGCTATCCGCCCATGTTGTTGGAGCATTCATACTGCGGCTTGCAGACCCCGAGGGACGCGGCTCGCTATAAGTGCGCTCGCAACACCCATCGGCGAGGGGGTCCGCTGATGTGACTGGAGGGGCCGACGGCTGCCGGCCTCATGTACTCCGACACCGGCGGCAACGGGCCGGTGGTGGTGCTGCTGCACGGAGTGTTGATGAACGGCACCCTGTGGGACGCCGTCGTCGGCGGCCTGGGGGATCGCTACCGCTGCATCGTCCCGGAACTGCCGTTCGGCGCGCACACCACGCCGATGCCCGACGACGCCGACCTCTCCCTCCCAGCGCTCGTCACCATGATCGCCGAGTTCCTCGCCGAACTCGACCTGCGCCACGTCACCGTGCTCTGCAACGACTGGGGCGGCGCGCAACTCCTCATCAGCCCCGGCGGCACCGATCGTGTCGCCAACTTGGTCCTGGTCTCCTGTGAGGCCTTCGACAACTACCCGCCCGGGGTGCCCGGCCAGCTGCTGTGCCTCAACGCTGCGCTGCCCGGCGGCACGTCGCCGACGGCGAGGAACTCGAAGTCGCCTAGACCGACCATCAACTCACAGATGCGCGTCAGGTTTCCTCCACGGGAGCCCCTCAATCAGTGTACCTCACACCCGATTCTCGAGGCCCCTGCCCCACCGATCGCGGACCCACTCCCCGCTCATTTCCGAAGAACCGGTAACACCCATCTAGATACGGAGACCCCGATTGAGTGATGGCTCGACTCGTTGAAGTGCTAGCCGCATTGAGTAGAGAGCGCCCCTGATGAGGTATCTTCGGCCGGTGGGTCGTCTCCCGTCATGCGGTCTGGTGTGGCGGGCGCCCAGTGATAGTGGCCCCGTTGGCCGCCGACGCCGCGAACTTGGACATAGGAGTTCCGGGCAGCAGCGCCGCTGCAGTCCCTGCTGCTGGTAGTACCCGCCCAAGACCCCAAGTCCGGATCGAGCACGACCGCCCGACACGCGACAGGAGAGCCCACAGCCACCGCCCACACCGCCTCCGCGCCGCTCTCGCCGGGGTTCGGCGCAAGCACCGACACCACCCACGGCGTCCTCGTCGGGAAATCAGTGACGAACATGAGAGCGACATTCTCCTCCCCCGTGGCCTCCGCCAGTTCCGCCGTGGCCGGAATCGTCAAACCCATACCCTCCAACACCGCGACACCCGCACCCGCGAAACCACCCTCGGCCTCATACACCGACCGCGCCGCAGCGACGACCACCGACAACGCCGCCACCGCAGCATCGTCCAACTCACCGACCCGGCGATCACCAACCCCCTCCACAGCAGCGGGATGCGCCGTCATGCGGTCTGGTGTGGCGGGCGCCCAGTGATAGTGGCCCCGTTGGCCGCCGACGCCGCGAAGTTCGACATAGGAGTTCCGAGCAGCAGCACCGCTGCAGGAGCGGCTGCTCGTGGTACCCGCCCAAGACCCCAGATCCGGATCGAGCACGACCGCCCGACACGCAATAGGAGAGCGCACAGCCACCGCCCACACCGCCTCCGCTCCGCTCTCGCCGGGGTTCGGCGCAAGCCCCGACACCTCCCACGGCGTCGTCACCGCCACCTGAGTAGTGAAGAACGTGAGAGCGACATTCTCCTCCCCCGTGGCCTCCGCCAGTTCCGCCGTGGCCGGAATCGTCAAACCCATACCCTCCAACACCGCGACACCCGCACCCGCGAAACCACCCTCGGCGTCATACACCGACCGCGCCGCAGCGACGACCACCGACAACGCCGCCACCGCAGCATCGTCCAACTCACCGTCCCGGCGATCACCAACCCCCTCCACACCGCCCGGTGCCGTCTCGGTGTCCGATTCGTCTATGGCGGCCGCATCGTTCTCGTCCTGGTCGGGTTCTTCGAGCGACGGACCGCTCTCTGACACCGTCGTCGGGGGAACTGTCTGCGGGTCCGACTCGCTGGGGGCGGGCTTCGGCTGCTCCGATTGGTCGGAGTTCGGCGAATTCGTCGGCGGCGCACCCGGCCGTTGCGGTTGCTCTGGCACCTCTGCCGGCGTTGCGCTCGGCGACCCGGTGATCGCGGCAGGTTCAGTGCTGGGCTCCGCACGGTTCCTGATCGCGGTGCAAAGGCCCGCCACCAGGAGGATCCCCACTAAAACTATTCCGAGACCGGCGAGCGGGGTCCGACGGGATCCCCGACCGCCGCCTCGTCGTTGCGCCGGTGGACGGCCTCTGCCTGAACGACCACCGGTCGGCGCGGGGCGATGCGGTGACGTCCTCGCCGCTCGGTCGTTCGGCCCGCTTGTGGTGCGGCCGGAGGCCTGTCGTTGCTCACCGGCTGCATCCCTGATGTAGCCCGCGATGCGTTCACCGGCGGGGCGTCCTCTCGCACAGGTGACCCGGGTCTGCTGCCAGACATCGGGAAGTTCCTCCCGGGCGACTGTGACAACGGTCTCCTCGTTACGAAAGAGACCGGCATCGGTGAGATTCGCCGACCCCGCAAGGCCCGCCACCGCTTGGTCACCGTCGGGCGACGCGACGACGAAGACCTTCTGGTGGACGAGCGGAGCTCCTTGCCGGTATCCCGACAGGACGTCCACATCTGTACGCGCCAAGAGGTCCAACGCCGCTCTACGGTCCCGTGGCTGCCCCTGGAACAGCCGTCGTCGGGTGTCGCCGATCAGCAGGGTTACCGGCCACTCGGCGGCATGCCGCTCCAGCCACGCGAGCCCCGTCACGTCGGCGTAGCCGACGACCACATAGAGCCGCCCCGGAGGGGCGTTCCTCAGGAACTCCTCGATCTTGCTCGCAGTCGGCATCAACAGCGCCTCTCGACAATTTCGGACCAGCTGATCATCCTCGTGTCAAGCATGCCTTCGTCGTGTGACAATCCAAGATGTCGCCGTACCGCCGGTTCGTGCCGTCAAGGAGGTACGAGCAGGGTCTGGGGATGCAGCTCGAGGGGCCGACGGCCGCCGGCCTCATGTACTCCGACACCGGCGGCGACGGGCCGGTCGTGGTGCTGCTCCACGGGGTGTTGATGAACGGCACCCTGTGGGACACCGTCGTCGGCGGCCTGGGGGATCGCTACCGCTGCATCGTCCCGGAGCTGCCGTTCGGAGCGCACACCACGCCGATGCCCGACGACGCCGACCTCTCCCTCCCGGCGCTCGCCACCCTGATCGCTGGGTTCCTCACCGAACTCGACCTGCGCCACGTCACAGTGGTCTGCAACGACTGGGGCGGCGCGCAACTCCTCATCAGCCCCGGCGGCACCGATCGTGTCGCCAACCTCGTCCTGGTCTCGTGTGAGGCCTTCGACAACTACCCGCCCGGGGTGCCCGGCCGGCTGCTGTGCCTCAACGCAGCGCTGCCCGGCGGCACCTTCCTGACCGCCCAACTGCTGCGCCCGCGCTGGATCCGCCATCTCCCCGTGACCTTCGGCGCCCTATCGAAGCGGCGGGTTCCCGACGACGTCTTCAGGAGCTGGATCCATCCGCTGCGCCACAACCCCAAGGTCCGCCGCGACCTCAACAAGTACCTCCGCACCGTCCCCAAACCGCAGCAGCTCCTCAAGTGGGCCGACCAACAGCGCTCGTTCACCGGTCCGGTCCTCATCGTCTGGGCACGAGACGACAAGCTCATGCCGCCCGCCCACTCGGCGACGCGGAAAGGACGGCTGGGATAGTGCGGGGAATGGCGCGCAAGCGGCTGCGCTACATCGACCTGGTTCCTCCCAGGGATGTGCGGTCGCTACACGCAGGCGAGCCGATCTAGGCGACCTCGCTCGCTCGTTTGCCTCGACGGGAACTGAGAGGCCGACAGGATTGTTGTCAGTTCTCGCAGCGTGTTTGTCGGGTTCTGTGCTGTGACCAACGCCTCACCGATCAGCGCCGCGTCATAGCCGGCGTCTGCAATCACGCCGATTCGGGTCCCATCGGGTACTCCGATACCAGACGCTGCGACCTTCACGATCCCATCGTCGAGTTGGTCAAACATGCGCGCGATGCGTTCTGCTTTCGTGGGATCGACAGTTGGTCGAGAGTGCTTCGGATCGTCGCGCTGATTGATGGCAATCATGTACGCACCAGCCTCAACAGCGCGCTCAAGTTCCTGCTCAGTACGCACTTCGGTTAGAACATCCACGCGGAGATTAAGCGCCAAGTCTTGCAACGATCGCATCTGTTCAGACCCAACGTCGGCAAGGATCACCAACATCGCATCTGCACCCATCTCGTAGCTGTCGTGAACATCCTGGTGGGTCGTCAGAAAGTCCTTGCGTAGCACTGGCATGTCGGTTGCGGCACGCGCGCTCCGCAGGTCGTCGGGTGATCCGCCGAACCGATCAGCATCGGTAAGCACCGATAGGCATGTGGCCCCGCCATCGCGATACCGGCACGCGAGTTCAGCAGCGTCGGCATCCGGATGCAGATCCCCGCGGGACGGAGAACGTCGCTTGATCTCGGCAATGATCGATAGTCCTTCGACCGACAGGGCGCTCCGGAACGCCCACCCGAGACTCGCCGGATTCTTGGGTTTCATGACACACCTCTCGCACTTGCGCGTGGTGACGCGATGCTACAGGCCAAATCAACTACCACAAGAAGACATCAAACTACACTCGTGCAACTACAGGCACGTCATTCCCTGACAGCCCACTTGCGCCGATGCCTTCATCGTTCCCCTCCCATGACCGATCTTCGCTGCAACGCGGGCGCCGCAACGGCGGGTCACTTAGGACCGCCTTCGCGAGGCCCCCAGCGTGTCCGTGACCGGCGGTGGACCTTCTGCCAAGGCCGACCGCCCGCTGAACCTCTCAGGCCCACTCACTCAACCCACAACAGATCGGAGAGTCGCCGCGGCGCGGCATGCTTGCGGGTAGCTAGACGCCTAGCGGTCGGTCTCACGGTGGCCCTCCTGTGTTGCGCACTATAACAACGCGTGTGATGCCGTAGTGGATATCGCATACCAACCACGGAAACGTCTCACGGCATTTCCCCTGGTAGCGAGCATGGTCAAGATGTGCGCACGCTGCCTCGGCATGTGACATGTGGCGTCAGAGCGATGCCACGGCACGCGAGTCTCGCTAGCCGCGTATATGAGTCCCCGCAACGCCTCCCCCAAGTGGGCGCGCGGACTGCCACTCGGCCAGTGGGGACGCTGTCCACCACCAGAGATGGCGACCGACCGTGACCGCCACCACACGGCGTCGACGATGAACCGTCTCGGTGCCCACCGGCGAGGGGGTCTGCGGATGCAGCTCGAAGGGTCGAGGGCCGCTGGCCTCATGTACTCCGACACCGGCGGCGACGGGCCGGTGGTGGTGCTGCTGCACCACCCTCTCCCTCCCAGCGCTCACCACCATGATCGCCGGGTTCCTCACCGAACTCGACCTACACCACGTCACACTCGTCTGCAACGACTGGGGCGGCGCGCAACTCCTCATCAGCCCCGGCGGCACCGATCGTGTCGCCAACTTGGTCCTGGTCTCCTGCGAGGCCTTCGACAACTACCCGCCCAGGGTGCCCGGCCGGCTGCTGTGCCTCAACGCATCGCTGCCCGGCGGCACCTTCCTGACGGCCCAACTGTTGCGCCCGCGCTGGATCCGCCATCTCCCCGTGACCTTCGGCGCCCTGTCCAAGCGGCGGGTTCCCGAGGGCCTCTTCAGGAGCTGGATCCATCCGCTGCGCCACAACCCCAAGGTCCGCCGCGACCTCACCAAGTACCTCACCAACGTCTCGGAGCCCTAGCTGCTGCTCGAGTGGGCTGACCAGCAGCGCACCTTCGCCGGCCCGGTCCTCATCGTCTGAGCACGACACGACAAGCTCATGCCCCCCAACCACGCCGAACGACTCGCCGAACACTTCCAGAACACACAGCTCGTGTGGATCGACGACACCCGAACCCTCATCCCCATCGACCAGCCAAGCCTTCTGACCGACCATCTCCAGAGCTTCCTCGGTGCTGCCGCGTGAAGCCAGAAGGACGCGACATCGGATGTGAGATCCCCCGTCTTAGGATCGCGAAGCTGTTCGTGGCCCTACCCAGGGTGATTTGCCGAACTCGGCCATCAACTCGGGAGTCAGGTGCACCTTGGTGCGAATCAGATCCGGACTCCCCAGCGTCGGCGCTCGCGGCCAGAACGACGCCTCCACCGGGCGATCCGCAGCGATCCCGTCACAAGCTTCCCAACTTGGTCACGTCGACGTAAGAGGGCATAGAGAAGCTAGAGCGACTGCTGTGTGGGCAGGTGGTTCTCGCGGGCGACCTCAACCCATAAGGGTCGAACGCGCGACGTTGTCGGTCGTTCCGCGATACTTGACCCATGGATTCCACCGAACAGCTCTTGCAGTGGGCCGAAGTCCACGCCGAGGAACTCGCCAGGGAGATGAAATGGATACGAACAGGGTCCGGCGGCTACTGGGAGGCCACAACTCACGAAGCCAAAGACAGGATCCGGGCGCGTGCGGCTGCTGCACTTGCCTTTCTAGAACGATCTACCGGAACTGAATCTCGATGGAGCCAGACCGCTCGCGACGTATTCGACAATCGCGGCGACAAGCAGTCGATGGAGAGCGGCGCGCGTGCCATTGGTGCTGTGATCAGTGAGTGGGTTGGTGGGGTCCGCTCCGGCCAGGTCACGCCTCGGATGGTCGAAACGCTCGGCGTGCGCGCTGTTGCCTCGACAGATCTACTCGAGCAGGTGCGCACCCTAAACGCCGACCAGAGCGTTATCCCGGCTGCCCCGATCGTCTTGGCAGGAGCGGCTCTGGAGATCGCTTTGCGGTCCGCCGTTGAGGAACTCAGTCTCACTTCACCCACCAAGCCGAGCATCAGCACCTACGCCGAAACGCTGCGAAGCGATGATGTGCTGAATAAGCAGGACATGAAGGACGTTGTGCAGATGGCCGGGCTCCGAAATCAAGCCGCCCACGGTGAGCACGAGGAACTCAGTCATGAGCGATCAGGTCTCATGGAGCAGCAAGTGAATCTCTTTCTCAGGAAACTCGAGCAAGCCGTCCAACAGCGGACCTGACAAGCCTCCGATCGCAAACCGACCGCTCTCGCTGCCGAGCACTCGGCCAAGGGGTTTCGCCGATCTGCGACGCAGACGCAACACCTAGCTTTAACGACCCGGGACGTTGTCCGGTGACTGATGAGATTGGGGGCGCGGCGTTAGGTAAGCGCTCCGGGCGAATCTGTGCTCGTCGGATCCGGGGGCGGGAGCCGTGACGCTGCAGCGGCGCCAAGCGCTGGCAGCACAGGCTGAGCGTCGCACTCCGATGACATCATGGGCTTTACCGGGAGGAGGGCCTATGGCCGTCGAAATGGCAATTTGGCGAATGAGCGATGGCGGAGCTCACCAGTTGGTGTCATCGCCGCTGGACTCGGAGCAGCGTCTCGAGGACCTGCTCGCCGAGGATCCCAGCATGACCGGAACCAATCTGCTCATCATCGGCAGGCAGGTACAGACCGGGTTCGGGGGAGTCATCGATCTCCTCGCGCTCGATGCCGAGGGACGCGCCCACGTCCTCGAGCTCAAGCGTGACCGGACCCCTCGGGACGTCGTCGCCCAGACGCTCGACTACGGGTCCTGGGTGAAGGATCTGAGCCTCGAGGAACTGGAGCAGATCTACCTCGACTTCGGGGACGGCGAGACGCACCTCGACGGAGCCTTCGCCGAGCACTTCGGCGGCACGCTGCCGGACGTCGTCAACGCCGAGCAGCAATTCACGATCGTGGCCTCAGAGCTCGACCCGACATCGGATCGCATCATCGAGTTCCTCGCGGAGTCCTACGACGTGCCGATCAACGCCGTCTTCTTCCGCCACTTCGCTGACGGCGGCCACGAGTATCTCGCTCGGACGTGGCTACTTGATCCCCAGCAGACCGAGGAAAAGGCGGCCCGACCGTCGCGCCGCAAGCTGCGGCCCTGGAACGGCCGGGACTTCTACGTGATCCTCGGTCGGGCCGAGCCGGGCGATCCCCGCTGGCCGATCGCCCACAAGTACGGCTTCCTCAACGCCGGCGGCGGATCGTGGTACTGGAAGCCGCTGCGCAACCTCGAACCGGGACATCGGGTGTTCGCCTACGTGAGCGGAGCCGGCTACGTGGGCATCGGCCGGGTCACCGGCACGGTGATCCCCGCACGAGATGCCGAGGTCGAAATCGAAGGTCGGCGTCAACCGCTCCTCGATCAGCCAGATGTGAGCGCGGCGTGGAAGCAGAGCGCAGCCTCGGAAGACTCGCAGGTGACCGAAATGGTCGTGCCCGTGGAGTGGCTGGCCGCGCGGCCTGTCCACCAAGCCTTCCGGGAGAAGGGACTCTTCGCCTCCCAAGTCACCGCCTGCAAGCTACGCGACGCGCACACCATCGAGACCGTCGAGTCCGCATTCGGACTCGACACAGCGACCAGCTAGCTGCTGTGGGATCGCTCACCAGCCGATCCCCCGCGACCCGCCCGCGGACTCGATCCGAGACGCCATGCGACAGCACCAAAGACCAAGGCCAAGAAGAGTAACCAAGCCACGCCGAACGGGGTGCCGTTCTGCACGCCATAGCTCAGGGCCGAGAGGGCAAGCAGCGCACTGAGCACGTAGAGCGCGACGCGGATCCCACGCCTGATGCCGGAAGCCGGTCTCGCTCCCGCCGCAACAGGCGACGGAGACGCCGAGGTGCCGGCAAGGGTGGGCGCCGCCGGCATCGCACGGTCGCGATCTCTCTCCGGCACCCAAAGGTAGGTGCGCGGGGTGCCGACCTGCCGTGCGACAGGCAGCGAAGGCAGCATGGGATGGCGCCACTTGGCGGCGGAGGGCGTGTTCCCCTTGGCCCTGTTGCAGTAGTCGTGGGCCACTTGCAGGTTGTCGACGTGATGCAACATCGATTCGAGCGTTCGCCCCGCGCGGGCGGAGCCCCCGGAGAAGTCAAAAAGGCCGAACTTCTTGGGAACGACGTGTTCGACCTGGCCTTCGGCGACCGGCAGGGGTAGGGCACAGAGACCGCACCTGCCCTCGTCCCGCGAGGCGAGGTAGGCGAGAATCTCCGCACGGTCCCCGGGATCCCAGCGGCCGGTGGATGGATGGGGACGCAGTGCAGCAGCACGGCGGCGAAGCACCATCGCCTCTCGGGAATGGCGGGTGTAGTGGACGAACGGGTCGAAGCCGTAGGAGTGCTGCGCCCTCGGTGTGCGACGGGCGTGGCACCACGAACAGACGGGTCGACGGGGCACGAAGACTGCAACCAGGAGGTTGTAGACGACAACGACGAGCCCCTGCCATGCGGGGCCCCGGCGAATGGCCAGCCGCCACGCCGCGTAGGGCTTCGCCAGGTGGGTGGGCTCGTGCCCGCACCGCGAACATCTCGCAGTGACTGCAGCGGGCATGGTGACTCCTCTCGCCAGTTCGAAGCGACCCTATTGGCACGGTGTGACACTCCCCCAGACCGCACACTGAAACCGAATGCCGTCCGCCACGGCGGACCGCAACCCGTACGGTGACCCCGCGACACAGCGTCAACGATGTGCCACGTCGACGCCCACGGCGAGGGGGTCTGCGAATGCAGCTTCAGGGGCCGACGGCTGCCGGCCTCATGTACTCCGACACCGGCGGCGACGGGCCGGTGGTGGTACTGCACTCTCCCCGGTATTGCGCAGGCTCAGCTGTGGCCGAGGGTTCGCCAGGTCGGCGTGGCTGACCTGGCGAGTGGTGCGGCGACTATTCCCCCGGACTCGGGCATTCGCCCTCGTCGATCGTCAGCGACCAGGTGACGCCGCGGACGTTGGTCATCCAGAGCCGCCAGTCGAATTCGCGAGTCGCTTCGAAGTCTTCACACCATTCCGTGCCAGATTCGAACCAGTCGGGGTTGCCGAACGGATCTTCGGCGAGGTCTCGAACCAACAGCGCTGGGGAACTGTCGCCGGGTCGGGGACATGACGACAAGTCGCCGAGACACGCCGCTTCGAACTCGAAGTGCCACAAGCCTTCTGCCAGGTGCACCTGAAGGAACTCCTCCGGGAGGGTGTTGCCCGTGCGGGTCCACACGTGCGGGAACGTCGAGACCGGTGACGTGAGGTGGTCATGCGGGGGGACGCCTTGAGTCAGCGACGACTGATCCACCGATTCGGCGGCTTCTTCGAGCGCGGCGAGGCGCTCGTCCATCGCGGCGAGGCGGTCGTCCGCCGCGGCAAGGTGCTCGTCGGCTGCGGCAAGGCGCTCCTCGAGAGCCACGACGTCAACGGACATGGGCGAGGTGTCGCTGCTGTCGGGGACCACCGCAGGAGCATTGGCCTGGGCGTCTTCGAGCGCCGCAATGCGTTCGTCGACAGCGGCAAGGTGCGCCTCAAGAGCCGCAACGTCGATGGTGGCAACCGCGTTGCCGTCGCCGGATGACGATGCCGTCACCACAATCGCCCGATCTTCGATTCCGTCGCCGGAGAACACATCGGTGGTCAGGGCCACGGCGAAGAACGCCCACCCCACAACGACAACCGTCACACCGGCCAACACGGCCAACCAAGTTCCCGCTTTCCGAGAAACTCCCATCACCCGCCTCCTTCCATGGCCTCAGCAAGAGGCGCCGAAGCCTAACGAGTTGCCCCGAAGTGCGGCTTCTCGTCGGGAAGCACCGCCGGCCGCTCTATTCGAAGGGGGGTGCTGTCTCAGCGGTACCCCTCCTGAACTTCGGCTTCACGCCGCGATCCTCTCTCCACTCTCAATCCGCTCGCTATTGGCCCCCAATACGGGGGATGCCTGCTCGGCGCCGAGGACGCGGGCAGCCGCGCCGGACGGAGACGAAGATCGGTGCCGTGCCCCGCGACACGGCGTCGAAGCTGTGCGGGCTCGACGCCCAGCAGCAAGAGGGTCTGGGGATTGCAGCTGGAGAGGCCGACGGCTGCTGGTCTCATGTACTCCGACACCACCGGCGACGGGCCGGTGGTGGTGTTGCTCCACCACCCTCTCCCTGCCGGCGCTCGCCACCATGATCGTCGAGTTCCTCACCGAATTCGACCTGCGCCACGTCACGCTCGTCTGCAACGACTGGGGCGGCGCGCAACTCGTCATCAGCCCCGGCGGCACCGATCGTGTCGCCAACTTGGTCCTGGTCTCGTGCGAGGCCTTCGACAACTACCCGCCCGGGGTGCCCGGCCGGCTGCTGTGCCTCAACGCAGCGCTGCCCGGCGGCACGTTCCTGACGGCCCAACTGTTGCGCCCGCGCTGGATCCGCCATCTCCCCGTGACCCTCGGCGCCCTGTCCAAGCGGCGGGTTCCCGACGACCTGTTCAGGAGCTGGATCCATCCGCTGCGCCACAACCCCAAGATCCGCCGCGACCTCACCAAGTACCTCCGCACCGTCCCCAAACCCCGCCACCTGCTCGCCTGGGCCGACTGAATCGCACTGGGTTTGTTGGAGGCTCGGATTATTGGTTTCCAACCAGTGCGTGGTCGGCTTGTCGGCCAGCGTAGGCCTCTTCGAACTCTGCTGGCGGTATGTCGCCGAGGTGGCTGTGGAGGCGCTGGGTGTTGTGCCAGTGGACCCAGCCCAAGGTGGCGAGTTCGACGTCGTCGACGTTGCGCCAGGGCCCCTGGGCAGGTCCGCGGATGAGTTCGGTCTTGTAGAGGCCGTTGACGCTTTCGGCGAGGGCGTTGTCGTAGGAATCGCCCACAGAGCCGACTGAGGGAACGGCGCCGAGTTCGGCGAGGCGTTCGCCCCAGCGCACCGATGTGAATTGGCTGCCGGCGTCCGAATGCGCCACGAGGCCCGCCAGGCGCGTCGCGCGGGACGCTCGGGCCATCTCCAAGGCGTCGAGGACCATGCTGGTGCGCATGTGCGCCGCGACGCGCCAGCCGACGATCATGCGGCTGTAGGCGTCGACGATGAAACACACATACGCGACGCCCGCCCACGTCGCGACGTAGGTCAGGTCGGTGACCCACAACCTGTTGGGCTCCGTCGCGGAAAAGTCCCGCTCAACGAGGTCCGCCGGGCGAACCGCACCGCTGTCGGGGCGCGTGGTGCGCACACGGCGCCGGCGTATTCCCTCGATACCCGCGAGGCGCATCAGGCGCGCGACCTGGTCGCGGCCGATGTCGATGCCAGCGCGCCGGGCGGCTTTCCAGAGCTTGTGCGCCCCGTAGACCCGATAGTTCGCCCGCCACAGCGCCACGAGCTGGGGCACCAGCACCCCGTCGCGGCGCGCCCGCGCCGACGGCGGGCGGCTCTTGGCGCCGTAGTAGCCCGACGGGGCGATCGGCAACTGCGCGCAGATCGGCTCGACCCCGAAGTCCTCCCGGTTCTCGTCGATGAACGAGACCATCACGCCAGTGGGCCGTCGAGCTCCGCCGCGAAGAAAGCCGACGCCGATTTCAAGATCGCGTTCGCGCGGCGCAGCTCGCGGTTCTCGGACTCCAACTCCCAGATCCGCCCCCGGTCAACCGTCGTGGTGCCCGCCGCATCACCGTCGTCGATGTCGGCCTGGCGGACCCACTTGCGCACCGACTCGACGCCGAAACCCAACTGGTCCGCGACTCTCCTGACCGTGCCGTGATCGGTGCCCAACTCGGCGCGCAACGCCCGCACCAACCGCACAGCCTGCGCCTTCTGCGCATCGGAATACCGACGCGACGACGCCCTACCTGCTCTTCGTTCTGTTGCCATGGCTCCATTCTCGCTTCCAAGCTCAGGAGCCTCCAACAAACCCAGTGCGATTCAGACCAGCAGCGCACCTTCGCCGGCCCGGTCCTCATCACCTGGGCACGACACGACAAGCTCATGCCCCCCACCCACGCCCAACGACTAGCCGAACACTTCCACAACACCCAGCTCGTGTGGATCGACGACAGCGGCACCCTCATCCCCATCGACCAACCGCAGACCCTGACCAACCACCTCCACACCTTCCTCACCGCACACACGTGAAGTCGCCGGAAAGTCGCTTGAATCCATTCCTTGCGATCTACCGCCTCAGCCGAAGCCAGCCGAGATGGAACGTTCTTCGAGGATGCGTCATAGTCGACTGCCGTGGTTCGTGTAGCATCTCTGCCACTGAGCCATATTCGCTTCTTCGGAAAGTTAATTCCCACGTGAGCGTGATGAGCAACACGGATGCAGCCATGACCAAGCGGGAGTACCGATAGTTGATCTGCAAGTCAGGGAGACCGGAGCTTACTCGGGATGAAGAACGTTCACTGTTCTCGGAATCCGCAGGTACATGCTTGATCTGCTGCACTACTCTGTTTCCTGGAATTCCGAAGCGAGAACGATCTCTATCTGTAGCCGAGCGGGCTCACATCGTTTCGCACAGTGATGACGGTCCCCGATCGGACCCGACTATTCCCTCCGCCGCCCGGAGTGATCCCGAGAACTTGGTGCTCTTGTGTCCCACCTGCCATACCAAGGTTGACAAGGCCTCAGACTCGTATCCTGCAGAAGAGTTGCGTCGACAGAAGCAGGCGCGTCAACAAGCTGTCGCCAGAATTGGAGGAACAGCAATCTATTCTAGCCGCGAAGAAGCACGCCACGAGACCACGCGCTTGCTCAACCGCAACCGTCTGCTGTTTGAGCAATATGGACCGAACACTGAGGACGGATCGCTCGACTCGACAGAAGCCGCGATTGCGTGGACACACCGCGTGCTCAACGAGATTATCCCGAACAATCAACTGTTGATAGCGCTGGTGGAAGTCAACGAGGACTTGACAACCTGGTCAGACCGCCGAGCTGCAGAGCTACTGCGGCAGCACACCGATGATCTTGAACGGAAGCACTCGGACGGAGTGATCTCCGGACCAGCGAAGAGGTTTCCGATCGAGGCCGAATCACTCTTCAGCTAGGAAGACAGATGACCGACCTGGAGTATTGGACAGACTGGTTCGCCAGCAAGATCCACTCACATTCTGCGGTTTCGTCCACTACTTCCAGGCCCTCCGGCAATGTTCTCATTAGGCGGAGAGAGCGAAGCCCCATAACGGTTGCACCTGTGTCGGTGGACGTGCTTGAGGTGGACCATATTGACCAGATACTCGCCACCGATCCTGCAACAATCGTATGCCTGATCCCTACGTCCTCGCACTACCTTTGGGCCGCGCGAGAGCGGGCACTCACTTGTGGATCAAGTGTCCATACTATGCGAGACCTACACTCGTCGCTGTTGAACGACGACCCACGTTCGTTCCTCCACAAGAGTATCGCTTATCCCCGCGAGCGTCTGAAGCAACATAGTATGGTCCACTCGGTCAACATGGTGTGCGAAGCATCAATGACAATCGTGCGACACAATCATCTCAATTCCGTCCTTGTCGCGATCGAGGAAGAGTACGAGTTTAGTGAGGAGGCACTAGTCCGAGCACTAGAACGCCATCCAGATGCGGGTGCTGTGCTGAACTGGAACCTCAACGGGAGATCAACAAGCGCAGCTCTTAGACACGCTGAAGATGCACATGTCGGGCTCTTCAGCTTCACCGAATTGATGGGAGCACTCAACTATGATGGAGACACTTTCGTCAAGTATCGATCACCTGACGAATCTAGCAAATAACCTCCCCGGACTGAGTTCGGGGATGACATTATACCTGTTTGGATCCGGACTCTTAAGTCCAGATGAACGGGAAGATACTGACATACTTCTTGTGTATCCGGTTGGGCGTCTTAGCGACGCTCACGAACTCGCATGTCGTCTACGTTCTATAGACTCCTCACCGCCGGTTTCTGTAATTTCATTGAGTCACAGCGAGGAAGAGGAGATGGGCTTTATCGAAATGACCGGAGCGAAGATGTTCTGGCCACCGTCGGAATGCAAAACATAGTGGTTCTCCCCTTTTTGTGGAGCTGCTGGGGTTCGGTTGTCTGGCCACTCCTCTAGAGAGCAGGATCTGGCGCAGAGGGAGTCCAGAGGCCTGGATCGGCGCTAACCAATCGCCGGACTACATCTTCTGCTTCCATTCTGCCGTGTGAGACGAGTGCCCATAGCAGGTACAGGTCTGTCGTCGAAACATAGAGTGCCCCGATAATCTTGGCAGTCTCTCTCACGTTCCCGTCGGGGAGAGGCCGAGATGACGGATCCATCGCTCGGTGCGGGTTCGCGATCCACAGCGTCAGATCAGGAAGCCGGCCCTTCTCAATGGCATAGCGTTCGCGGTACTGGCGGATTCGATCGGCGTCGTTCGTTCTCGTGCCCTTGTTGTAACCCTTGATCTCGACCATCGCCTCCCAGTCGGGGTTGCCATCAAGCGTGAGACGGAGGTCCTCGCGCTTGGGCTCCCCCGCCTCAAGATCGGAGTCGATATTCCGGGTACCGAACCCGAGACGCCTCAGGATCTCATCGACGGCCGTGACTAGATCAGGGCCATCAGCCCAGAGAGCCGGCCGAATCTCTGCATCGGCCGTCTCACCCGCAGCACGCAACTCGATTCTGAGAGCCTCGCGCTCGTATTCGAGTTCCTCGATTTCGCTTCCAATAGTCACGATTCGCTGCGCTAGTTTGCTCTCTTCCGGCGTATACCAGTCCGATGGCTTGCTAAGCCGCGGCGATGGCTGCGGCACACGGTCAGGATCAATCTCATGGATCTCCGAGAGGAACGCGCGGAACCAGGCGGGGAGGATAGCCATCTCTGGCAACGCGAGACCGATGAGGGTCGGGCCCATATCTCCGCTTGCTGTTATTCCATGCACCAGACCGTAACGTAGAGCGACAGGACGACCTGAACTCGTTGCAACCAGAGTGATATGATCCTCGCCCAAGTGGTCCGACGCAGCAATTGTGGGGGGCGGGTGTCCGGCGCGGGCTAGCTGTCTGGACAAGTCATCGGCAATTGTCCTATACACCTCAGGACACGTATCTTTGACCTGAAGCTCCCTCTCGGTACTGGGAGTCATATAGATTCGTCTCGATCCAGACTCGCCAATGATCAAGTTCGTATGCCAGTACTGTAGATTGGTGTTTGAACCGATCGTAAAGACGTGTACTCCAGCCATAACTGGCTGTCCGTCAAACGTACTCGCAACCACAATGTCCGTCTCAGTCGCGCTATAGTTCTGGAGATATTCTTGTATCGAGCTTGCCGACCTCAAGTCTCCACAGAAATGAGCTATCGACTCGATGTGGTGGCCATCTAGTCCAATTGCGGCTACTCTCGGCCTCTTAGTCTTCATTATGGACTTTCCTCAGGTCCTGATCCTTCATCACATGCGCATGAGCTAGAGTTGTCATGACGGACTCATCGATGATCCCCAGCGAGCGTATCTGCGGCTTTCGACTCTGTCTCCATTTGCGGAATTGAACGCCCTATGAGCGATTAGTAGGATCGTTCGACCTGAGAACGAAGGGAGCACACCGAATTCATCAGGATATACTTCCTCAGTTCTCTAGAATCTTATCTCGTACGAGTGCCAATACTCCTTGCCTTTCCGTTCTGCACCGATTCCTGGTGTCAGGTCAAGTTCAAGTGATGTCATTACTGGCTTTGCCCGCCAGGCTAGCTTCTTTGCCAGAATGTGCCGTTCGCCGCAGTATCGTACAACTACTCCCCAACCAATGCGCCCACTGTACGACCCGTAGAGCCGATCTTGGCGTGTCTCATCGCCTTGAAGCTTCTCCATATACGACTCTCCTGGATGTAACACATCGCGATAACGGAAGGGGTTCTCTGTCACATTTGCCCACGGCATCTCCGAATTCAGCGAGACAGTGATGCTGTACGCACTTGATCTTCCGCTGTTTCGCATTTCGAGCCACGTACCATCTTCGCGCTCAGCAAATCCAACTGTGACGTACGGACGCCAATGCATCTCGAGGCTTCGGCGCGCCGTATAGGCCGACCAAACCGCAACCACCGCTGCTGGAATACTCACAATGCCCAGCGTCGACGCGAGTGTGCTCATCAATCCTCCCGGGCGATCGGCGCCACCGCGATCTGGTCAGGCCCGATCGCGTGGCGGAAACGGATCATCCGCGGGCGGGATTGTGTCCGAGTTCCGGATTCGACCGTCGGGGCGGTGGGTCACCAACTCGCCGCCACCGTCATTCTCCAAGATCTCCCGTGCCCGGTCGATCGCCGCGCGCTGCGTGGGCTCCACGGCACTGGCTCGGGACGCATTCGGCTTGATCACCTGCCAGTCGCCGTCGGGACGACTAGTGACGTGTCTCTCGTTTCGGTTGCTCATGATGATTTCCCTTTCTCCGAATCACGACGGCCACTTCTGTGGCCGAGAACTACAGCAACGTAACTTGGGGTCGGACTATTCCCGTCCGTCGCCAGGACCGTCTGCGGCACCGATTCCCGATCATCTCGTAACCGGCGGCGACGGGCCGGTGGTGGTGATGCACGGGATGTTGATGGGTGGCACCCTGCGGGATCGCTATGGCTACATCGTCCCGGAGCCGCCGTTCGGCGCGCCCACCAGGCCGATGCCCGACGACGCCGGCAGGACCGAACCCGGCCGCGCGCCGCTCCATATGCGTGCCTCGACGGGAGTGGCGCCGCACCCAGTCCACCGTGTCCGCCCCCGACTCCTGACCGGCACCGCCGGTTCGACCAATCGCCCCTCCACTGCGCCCTGGCAAGAGTGAGATTCTCGGGACCACCTCGAGCTCCGCACGGACTGCCGTCGCACACGGCGCCTAGCAGTCGGAAACCTCTAGGCCAACTTGTCGACGAGCGGGTTCAGGAACGACTTGCGGCGCGTGCGGTTCTCGGTACCGCAACGGTCGCACGTGTGTCGCGTGCGAGGCTCGATCCACCCCTCGGTTGGGCTGAGGATCGAGTGGCCACACTCGACGCACGCAAGCACCACGATCGGGGCACCCTCCGCCAGGACGCGCTGGACGGTCAACATGCGCACCTTGTCCTCGTCGAGGATCTCACCGTCGAGTATCACCGGCGAGTACGTCTCGTTGAGAAGTTCCTGACCGGTGTGCGACCACGCGTGCACGTGGAGTCCCTTGTCCTCGGCACGGGACATCGTCGAAACGATGGCGCTGTTCGTAGGCCAGATTGCAATTCCGCCGTAGTCCGTCGAGCGGATCTCGAGACGACGATCGACTTGGTTGGCCGGCTGCAGATCGGGCAAACCGAGGCGGTCCTGGGCCCCGCCCAGCGGGTTCGAGATCGACGGCGAGCGGTCCCAGAAATTCCGCCCACAGGAGTTGCAGAGGTGCTTGACGTGGGGATGAGTGGCGAACTTCAACTCGTCGATGTGCACCTCGCCGCAGTGGGGACACACGAGTGGTAGAACGTCGTTTCCGGTCAGAACGCTGAGGGCGAAGGCCTGTGCGGCCATTCCCTCGATGGTCTGAGTGACCTCATCTGCGTGGACTCGTACTATGTCGAAGGAGCCATCGATGATCTTCTCGCCACCAGCCTCGCGGCGGAGGTGGCCGTGCACCGTGCCGGGTTCCGTAGGGACCTTGCCGATCGAAATGGCCGGAGGCACAACACCCCAAGCAGCAAACTCGCCGGTCGCGGTGTCGACATCGATCTGCATGTCGTCCGAGACGGGGTCGAACCAGGCTCCCGAGCATCGCTCCACCGCTGACCCGTCGGGGCTCGACGCTGCCAGGCCGTGGGTCCGGCACCACCAGTTGGGCTTGCCGTTGCGCTTCTTCACCTCCGAGCGGATGTCGCAGGGGCCAGCGCCCTTCTTCGTCTCGGGGATGTTGTGCTCGCAATGCATAGTGCTCTCGTCTCTATCAACCGCTCGCGCCGCGGCCCGTGTGGCACCGCGGCGCTCTTCTCCGTGACCATCCAACATGATAGTCCTTATATCAATTAATATTCTAACATCGATGGCGAGTATCAGGCAAGTCGCCGAAGATAGTATGAGGAGACACGATGGCCGATGACCCAACCGTTCCGTCCGCACCGGTGCTCCCGGACCGGATCCGGGTGGCCCGCGAGTTGCGGGGACTGACGCAACGCGACGTCGTGGAGAAGATGGGTCACACGATCTCCCCGCCCGCGCTCAGTCAGATCGAGGCAGGCAAGCTCCGGCCCTCACCCGCTACGGCGGAGCGATTGGCAGCAACGCTCGGGGTGCCGCTGACGTTCTTCTCGGCACAATGGCCAGCGGGCGGTCAACCCGTGACCTACTTCCGCAACCTCCGTGCAACGAGCGTCCGGGAACGGCGGCGGGCAAGCGCCCAGGCCCTATTGCTGAGCGACTTCGTCGCCGCCCTCGAGCACCACGTCCGCATTCCGGAAGTCTCTGTCCCTGCGCTGCACGCGGCCCGGGGTGCAGCGCGGGAGGAGATCGAGGACATCGCCCAGCAGGTGCGAGATGTCTGGAACCTGGGGCACGAGCCCGTCCCGCACGTCGTTCGCTCACTGGAGCGCCACGGGATCGTTGTCGCCCGACTCACACTCGGGAGTTCCACCGTGGACGCCTTCTCGATCCGAATCGGTCGCCGCCCGCTTGTTCTGCTGACCGACGACAAGTCCGACAATTACGTTCGGTCGAGGTTCGACGCCAGCCACGAGTTGGGCCATCTGGTGATGCACCGGGGGGCGGAGCCCGGCACCAAGGAGACGGAGCAGCAAGCGCACAACTTCGCCGCCGCCTTCCTGCTGCCGGAAGCCAGCGCTCGGGAGGAATTGCCCCGACGGCTTGATGCGCCGGACTGGTCTCGGCTCGCCGAGATGAAGCGCACTTGGGGCGTTTCGATCGCGGCACTCCTCTTCCGGGCACGGGCACTCCGGATCATCTCAGCGGACACCTATCAGTCAGCGATGCGCTACATGTCCTTCCGAGGCTGGCGACGACAGGAGCCGGGCGATCGCGAGATGGGCGCACCCGAGGCTCCACTCCTCCTCGAGCGGTCTGTACGCCGGGCGGAGGTAGAAGCGGGGCTGTCAACCGAGTCGCTCGTGGAGGCGGCACACCTACCGCTCTCGGATATGCGCGACCTCCTGGAGGCGGCAGTTGACGACCGCCCCGTCATCGAGTTGTAGATGACAGTGGCCCAGGCGACCCTGCCCTCGAGTAGTCAGCTGTCCGTCCCCAACAGCGCGCGTGAGCGCTGACTGAATTCGCGTTGGCGTCGGGGGTCTTCTGGCCCGGTATAGCCGTATAGCGCGAGACCCGGGGTGGGTTCCCCCCCATGCTCATTGATGTCCCTAGGATTGGGCTCGGAGTGGACGTGCCTGCCGGCTGCAACCGGACGGGCGAGTCTCGAGAGGGGTCCAACCGTCGTGTCCGGCAATATCCCTTACATGTCACGGGACGATGATCTACTCGACGATTCGTGGATCGCCGGGATCGCGTTGCCCTTGGCGTTCTTCTGCCGCTCCTGCCGGGGCCGTGCTCAAATGGTCGAAGCTGACGGTGCGCTTCACCGTGTGGAATGCCTGACCTGCGGTATCGCGCTCGAGGGGAGCGATGTTCAGGACATGCACGAGCATCTACTCAACCCCCTCAGGGAGCAAGAAGGCGCCGACATCCTCCGTCGGATTCCCGACGGGAAGGGACTCTCGGGAGCATCGACAATTCAGGTCGGCGATGAGGTCAGCGACCCGCGCTGGCCGTTCGTCCTCAAGGTCGAACCTGACGACGAGGGGATCGATTAGCCGACTGCTACCAAGTACCCGAATCGTCATGCCCCGCGAGTAGACGGCTCGAAGACTTAGAGCGCGCGCAAATAGGGCGTTAGGCGTGGTTCCACCGGTCGGCCCATTTGAAGAGTTTGACGGTGAGGATCAATGCGATGGCCAAGGCGAGTTGGCCGAGGCGTGCTTTGGTGTTGCGGTCGGTGCTGCGCCGTAGCTGCCCGAAGTTCGACAGCCACGAGTTGGTGCGCTCAATTGTCCAGCGCTGCCCCAGCGGCATGGTCTCGGGCTGGCCGCGGGCTGAGCCTCGGGCGCGTTTGGGGGCGCGCACCACGTCGTGGAGGCCGAAGCTGTGACAGGTTGCGAGGACCGGGTCCCCGGCATAGCCGCGATCAAGGTGCAGGGTCTGGACATCACAGAGCAGGCCGCGGCGCCCAGCGGCGCCCAGCGTGGGCTCCAGCAGGGTCTGGTCGTGGCGGTTGGCGCCGTCGGCGGCCCAGCCCACCGGGATACCCCACCGGTCTGTGAGAAGCGACCACTTCCAGCCCGATTTGCCCCGGTCAACAGGGCTCTTGCCCGTTCCTTCGCCGCCGCCGGGAGCCTTGTGAACCGACCCGTCCACCGCGGCCTCCGTCAGATCGAGACCCACGATCCGGTCATAGCCCTCCAGAGCCTCGCTCACCACCCGGTCGAACACCCCGTCGGCGTTCCATGCGTTGTAACGGGTGCGCAGCGTGGTCTCGCCGCCCTTGCCCAAACGCCCCGCCACGTCCCACGAACAACCCGTCACCAACCGGAACAGAATCCCATCCAACACGTCCCGGTCCAGGATCCGGCGCCGGTGACACCCCAGCGGGTGCCAAGGCTCCTCACGAACAGGCAACTCCGGCTCCAGCGCAGCCCACAGCGCATCCACCACCCTCGGCTCCAAAGCAAGCATCCTGGAACACCTCCACCCTGTCGTTGTCGTTGGGAGAACACCCGACATCGAAGCCGGGCCAACACAACGACAGGTGGATGGTCACCTATTTGCGCGCGCTCTTAGAAGGATTCTCTCCCACGTAGCAATGTCGTCTCGTTAGGAGCGGTGGAGCCGCCGCGGTGGAGCCGTCGGCCAGCCATTCCAGCAGAGATGCTCAGGGCCGTCGATGCACTTGGTATCGAAGGCGGGCCGACTCGGGGATGGTCCTAGCGGGGTTCCACGCGAAACTGACGCCCCAAACGGCACCGCGCGTTCTCGGGACCGATCCCCGTCGTCCTACCCGCTCCTACGGGCCGCCGCTCAACGGCACTGCTACCGTTGCGCGCCCGACAGTGAATCCCTCAACCACAAGGGCATGGCGAGATTCCGAGGACCTTGAGGATCCGGGCGGCGGAACGGGACGGGAAGGCGCACAGTGGTAACGGTGCACACGACGACCGACGGCTCGAGCGGGGTGCCGTCTCAGGGGATGCTGTTCGAGCCTGAGGTGTTCAAGGCGCTACGGCGTGTGAGCGATTCTCCGCAGGAGCGAGGCCGCATCTTCGAGCGGGTGATGCGTGCGGCGTTCGAGCGAAACCCGCAGTACAGCGATCGTTTCGCGCACGTGTGGTTGTGGGCGGACTGGCCAGCCCGGAGCCTGTTCGGCTACGGCGGCGACTCGGGTGTGGACCTGGTCGCTGAGGAGATCGACGGCGGCGTGTGCGCCATCCAGTGCAAGCTTTACGAGGCGGGCGCGAAGGTTCCCAGCAGCGACATCGACAGCTTCCTGGCTGAGGCCGGCAAAGAACCGTTCACCAGCAGTCTCCTGGTCACCACCGGTGGGCTGACAGCACAGTCGTGGAGCAAGATCGAGTCGGCCACCAAGCGCTGCGAGGTGCTGAGCGGCTACGAGCTGGATCGCTGGCCGGTGCGCTGGTCGGAGTGCTTCGAGGATCCCGAGGCCGTGGAGTTCGGTGAGCGCGCCGAACCCCGCGTCGATCAGGTCGAGGCGCTCGAGAAGATCGCCAAGGGCTTTGACGAGCGCGATCGCGGGCAGGTACATATGCCGTGCGGCACCGGCAAGTCGCTGGTGGCGCTGTGGGCCGCGGAGCAGCAGGTCGGGGCCGGTGGACGGGTGCTGTATCTGGTGCCGTCGATCGCGTTGATGGCACAGACGATGCGCGTGTGGGCAGGACACCGCGCGATGCCGCACCGCTATGGCGCGGTTTGCTCCGATGTGACCGCGGGTCGGCGCGCGAGCGCCACCAAGTCGGACCTCGCTGAGTTGCTCGCCCCGCCGAGCACGAACCGGGAGCAGATCGCCGACACGCTGCAAACGCCGGTCACCGACGAGGCGATGCACGTTTGGTTCTGCACGTACCAGTCGGTGCCGTTGCTGTCGCAGGTGCTGGCGGAGCAAGCGCCCGAGGTTGTTTTCGACCTCGTGATTTGTGATGAGGCTCATCGAACCACCGGCATCGGCGCTGCATCCAAGGACGCTTCCGCTTCGGCCTTCGTGATGGTCCACAGCGACGAGCACGTGCCAGCGGTCAAGCGGCTGTACCAGACAGCCACGCCGAGGGTGTTCACAGAGCGTCAGCGCCGCAAGATCGAAGAACGCGTCGCGGCGGGAATCGGCGCGGCAGGCGATTCGTACTCGATGGACAACGAGTCGGTGTTCGGGCCGGTGTTCTATGAGATGAGCTTTGTGGAAGCCATCGAGCGGGACCTGGTGTCCGACTACCGGGTGCTCGTCGTCGGCGTCAACGAGCGAGAAGCCGGGAGGCACGGCGCCGCCACGCGCGTCACCGAGATCACAGCGTCTGATCGCGCCCGCAAAGCCAAGGTTGACTCCGACTACGCCACCAAGCTGCTCGGCTGCTGGGACGCCATGGCCACCCCCGAGAGCCAGATCCGCGCACCGGGCACCGTCGCCGGCGAGATACCCGACAACGCAGAACATCGGCATCTGCGCACCGCTATCGCCTTCACCAACACGGTCAGATCCTCCCAGGCGTGCTCCGAGAACGCCTACTTCGCGGACGAGGGTCTGGAGGGCCGGCTGTGGGAGGCCATCGCCAACGATGTCCGCGCAGCCAACGCCGGCCGCAGCTTCCTTGGCCTCGATGTCGATCACGTGGACGGCACCACGAGAGCAGTAGCGCGGTCGGAGGCACTCAGCGCGCTCGATCGCCAAAGCCGTGACACCACAGGCCCACCGCGGTGCCGGGTTGTCAGTAACGCCCAGTTGTTCACCGAAGGCGTCGACGTCCCCGCGCTCGACGCAGTGGTGTTCTTGGAGCCGCGCCGCTCGCCTGTGCAGGTGACCCAAGCCGTTGGGCGGGCCATGCGCAAGGCCGAAGGCAAGAACTTCGGCTACGTGGTCATCCCGGTCATCGTGCCTGAAGGCAGCGAGATGACCGACGCCGAAGTCCTCGACAGCAGCGACTTCAAAGCGGTCTGGGAAGTGGTACGAGCGCTGCGGAGTCACGACGAACGGGTCGGCTACTGGGTCAACGACCCTCGAGTCGCCTCACCGATCATCATCCAACCACCTCGCCAAGATGACCCCGAAATCATCACCGACGGAGAACTCGGCGAACAGGGCGAACTCCGACTCAAGGTCATTCGCCGGCTCGAAGACGCCGTCGCCTCCAAGATCGTCCAGGAATGCGGCGATCGCCAGATGTGGCCCACCTGGGGCCAACGCGCCACGGAAGTGTGCGGCCGCGTTGAGCGCAAGACCGGCGCGCTGATCGCCGAGCCGTCCTGTCGGGCCGCGTTCGACGAATTCGTGGCCGCCATGCGCGAAGCCGTCGGCACACACCTCACCCGTGCCCAAGCCCAGCAGATGGTCGCACACCATGTGGTCACAATCCCCGTGTTCGACCACCTGTTCACCGACGCGCAATTCGCTGCCCGCAACCCGATCTCTCGAGCGATCACCCGCTTCCTCGATGCGCTCGCCGATGCCCACGCTCCATCCACCACCGACCCCGACGCGTCCAGCGCCGATCGAGTGTTCGGCGAACTGCTCGTCCCGCTCGCCCGCAGCTACCGCACCATGCAACGCATGCTCGAAAACACCCACAGCCCAGCCGAGACCGTCGACCTGCTCCGGCAGATCTACGAAGGGTTCTTCGCGCACGCCATGAAGGACACGGTCACACGGCTCGGCATCGTCTACACCCCAGTTGAGATCGTGGACTTCATGCTGCGCTCCGCCGACGCGGCGTGCCACAAGCACTTCGGACACGGCCTCACCGACGAGAGGGTCCACATCCTCGACCCGTTCGCTGGCACCGGCACATTCCTGCACCGCCTGCTCACCGGCCCGAGAACCGACGGCAGCCCGCTCATCGAGGCCAGCGATCTCGCCCGGAAGTACAGCGGCGCCTGTCATCGCGACACGCCTCGTGTCTGCGACGGCCAAGGCGAGCACGAGAATTGCCTCCCGCCCGAGTTGCACGCCAACGAGATAGTTCTGCTCGCCTACTACATCGCCGCGCTCAAGATCGAAGCCGCCGCCGCAGAACGCGGCATCAACGCCAACTACCGCCAATACCGCGGCATCGTGTTCGGCGACACCTTCAGCGGCGACGCACACCAAGGCACCATCCCAGGGTTTGACGACAACTCCGCCCGCGCCCGCGCCCAAAACAAGCTGCCCATCCGAGTCATTCTCACCAATCCGCCATGGTCATCAGGGCAGAAGTCGGCAGGCGACGACAACCCCAACATCGAATACCCCGAAATCGAACAGCGCGTACGAGAGACCTACGGCGTCAAGCACAAAGAGGTCACCGGGGTCGGCATGGGTCCCGCCGCTGGCAACCTCTACATTGAGGCGCTTCGATGGGCATCCGACCGAGTCCAGCAGTCCGCCGACGACGGGGAGAAGCCCGGCATCATCGCCCTTGTGCACCCGAACTCGCTGTCGAACGCTCCATCACTTACCGGCGTGCGGGCCGCTCTGCGGGATGAGTTCAGTGACATCTACGTAATCAACCTCCGCGGCGACGCTATGAAGTCCGGAGAAGAGAATCGAATTGAGGGCGACAAGCTCTTCGGCCAGCACTCCCGAAACGGGGTGCAGGTCACAGTCCTCGTCCGCGACCCCAAACGCCTCGGACCCAACCAAGCAACCCTGCACTACACCGAAGTCCCGCCGTACTCGAACCTTGACGAGAAACTCCAATGGCTAAACGATCTCGGCGATATCTGCAACGATCTGTTCAAGCAGATCCCGGTCAACGGGCAACATGACTGGGTGAATATCACAGATGGCAGCTTCGCCGAGCTGCCAATACCTGTATGTCTGCCCAGCGACGACCAAGGCGCAACAGCGGCAGTTCAAGTCAATGCCCGCGGTATCGCTACAAGTTGCGACGCTTATGTATACGCGTTCAGCCGCGATGCACTGGAAGCCAAGGTCACAAGACTAATTTCCGCATACGAAGCGGCTCGAAGAGAGTACGTCGAGAACAGGAGGAGCCTTGACCTCCTAACACGAAACGACAATCTGGATTCGATCAAGTGGACGGCGACCCTGAAACAGTCGCTCAAGCGCAAAGACAGGATCAAGTACTCGCCTGAGCGCATTCGAATGGTGTTGTATCGCCCATTTGTGACGCTTTGGCTTTATGACGACGACCGCATCCTCTCGCAAAGTAAGGCATCAACAGCACTCTTCCCGAACACCCCCGTGAATGCTAGTACTATGCACAAGGATCCGTCCGTCCGTCCGTCCGTCCGTCCGTCCGACCGTCCGACCGACCGACCGACCGACCGACCGACCGACCGACCGACCGACCGACCGACCGACCGACCGACCGACCGACCGACCGACCGAGACAATCTTGGTCACGGCTCCCAACAACAGGGCAGTATTCGGGACTCTCGCCAGCTCGCGAGTCAGCGACCTCTGCGGAACAGGGACCAATCAGCCATCACGAATCATCCCGCGGAGGCGATCATCGTGACCGGACGATCGAACATGTCGGTCTTCGGCGTTCTAGTAGTGACGGAACTTCCCGATCTCCACACGATGGGTCCGGGGCAGCAGTCACGCGCCGCACCGAGGAAGCGATCATGGTGAGTAGTCCGTCGACTCGCACCACATTCGCGACGATCGCGATACGTCAGCTCCCGGACCTGCATCTCGTGGACCCGGCAGGGCGCGTATTTGTTCGCCGCAGCCGAGCGAAGAGATGGAGGCCGTCATGACCGAGACTCTCGATCTCGGCTTGGAGGATTTGTCCGCCGATGGCGAAGACAATGTGACAGATTGGTGCTTGGAGCGATTCCAGACCAGATACGGCCCTCAAGTCACCAAGGACGACATCTGGGAGTACCTGTACGGCGTTATGCACGCCTCCGACTGGCGAGACAAGTACAAGCACGACTTGCAGCGGAACCTGCCGAGGGTGCCGTTCGCACCGGACTTCGAGGCGTTCCGAGCGGCGGGACGTGAGCTGATGGACCTGCACATCGGCTACGACGAGGTGCCCGAATACCCGGTGGACTGTGTGCTCGACGGCGGGGTCGACAACAACGGGGCTGCTGATCCGACGGTTGATCCGGGTGCGTACCGGATCGCGAAGCTCACTTGGGGCAAACAAGCGGACAAGAACCAGGTCCGCAGCGTGCTGGAGATCAGCCCCCGCTGCCGGATCGTCGACATCCCCGACGCCGCTCACGAATACACGATCTCGGGACGATCCCCGCTTCAGTGGGCGATCGATAGTCTCAGGCACAAGCACGACAAGCGGTCAGGCATCACCGACGACCCCAACGACTGGGAGGCATGGGCAGGCGAGCCCTACAACCTCATCCGCCACCTACGCCGACTCGTACACGTCTCGGTCGAGACCGCCCGCATCATCAGTGAGCTTCCGTCGTCACTGCCGCAAGAGGACTGACGATCGACGTCACTCCGGCTATTCGCAGGTCCGACTCGGGACTCCGCTAGAATGGAGCCCTTCGGTGTCCATCCCGGCGGTAACTGCGATCAGATTCTGCACGAGTCCGCGTTCGCCCTGCACGCTCTACGGAGTGAGACTCGCTAAGCACTAGTCGCGGTTCGTATTGCGCAAGAATTCATTGTAGACAGTCGGCCGATCGATCTGCTCTTTAGTAGACTCGATATCAGACTGAACGATCTGACCGATCCTCGTCACAACTGGACCAAGAAAGTAATCGGGTGACTCCCAACTGTTGACATTCGCAAGCCTGACGAGCGCCATCTGAAGTCCACGAGCCGCCAGCCAAATCGGAAACCACACGGTTCCGCTACTAGCTCCCATCTGCAGAACATTCTCCTCGTCGGAGCGGAATGACGCTCGCTGTCCAAACTCTGCTAGTACAACCGGATTGGAGTGTACAGTTCCACTCAGCCAGCGGTAAACCATCGGAGCGATCTTGTCGCCCTCCGGCATATCTCGAAGAAAGTCGCTCACCAGATCCGTAAATCCGATAGATTCCTTTGCGAATTTGGCTTTGCTCGTGACCTGGGTCAGGTTGTGGAAGCGTGCCCAGTCTAGATTCGCTTTCTCGTGCGCTGCGATCCTTCTTACATCGCCGGATAGCGCACTCTGAGGAGCAGCATTCATCATCTTTCGCACCTCTGCCAAACAGCGCGCGTAGTACTGCGACTCTCTCAGCAAGCGTTGTTCGAGTCGGATGTCGGGATCAAGCAACCAGTATCCTCGAGCCGCTGCCTCCAGCGAGCATCTCGCTAGGGCAAACGACGAGAACATCGACCTCGAGAGAATCGAATCAAACGCGCCCCACAGATGCTCTTGCGAAAGCCGAATCGACACTGCACCAGTCGCGTACGCGTCATAAACTGGTGAGCGTTGCCCATGCGTGGCGTACCGAGGCTCCGACAGGAGTTCGCTGGCCTGAAGCGACCCGTTTGAATGCCGTCGTCTACCGTTCTCCCACCACGCTTCCATATCATTGTCGAACGCTCTCTGCAAGTCGCGAATCAACGGTTCCGTTTGCTGGCGCCACGGATCATTCATGCAACGGAGTCTACGTGAGTCATTCGAGCGCCTCGGACTTGAGCGACGGGGCAGGACCCCAAGTGCTTTGACGGAAGATCCCCAGAGTCACGTTGACTAGGTCGAGTTCCCGTGTCCCGACGGCGAATTCAACCCCGCCCTCGAAAGCCTCCGGCGGCTACAGCTCCCCGAGCCGCTAGCGCCGGCGACGCCCGGACCGGCCCTGCGCACGCCAGGGAACCAGCGTCGCCGCTCAGACCGTGGCGTCGCTCGCGCCGCGTTGGACGCTTCTCGTGGCGCCAGCGGGTAGTTTGCGGGGCGTTCCCCCCGTCGGACTGTGAACATGACCCAACGCACCAACGCCTTCCCCGACCTCGACCGTGACCTGCGGTTCATCCCGCTGGGGGTCGAGGAGCCGCGGGTGCTCGCGCCCGGGCAGATTCGGCGGTACAACGAAGCGGGCCATCTGTTCCCCATCGACATCTTCTCGCCGACCGAGACCGCCGAGATTCGGGCCTACATCGACGACCTACTGCCCCGGGCGCTGGCGGCGGGGTGGGACAACTACCAGGTGGTCAACTGGCACAAGTACTGCCGGGGCATCTGGGACATCGTCACCGAGCCCCGCATCATCGACGTCGTTTCGGACCTGCTGGGCGACTCGGGTGGTGCTGCGCCACAGCCACCTGTTCGCCAAGTTGCCTGGCTACGGAAAGCGGGTCAGTTGGCACCAGGACGCCTCCTACTGGCCGCTCACACCCAGCCGGGTGGTGTCGGCCTGGCTGGCGATCGACGACGTGGACGTCGGCAACTCGGCGATGCGGGTGATCCCCGGCTCGCACCACGACGCCCAGCTCACCTTCCACGACAGCGCCGAGGAAGAGAAGAAGGTGCTGTTCCAGACTGTGCGCGACGCCGAGGCCTGGAGCGAGTCGCCGGTCGCCCTGGAGATGCAGGCCGGCCAGATCTCCCTGCACGGCGAGTTGATCCCCCGCAAGGAAGGCCCCTAGCCGCCGTCCGGCGCTGGACATGACGCGCATCCCGCTCCGCGACGTCCGTGAGGTGGTCTCGCCGCTCAGCGAGCACGTCCTGCTGTCCGATGAGGTCGCCGCCGCGCTCGCCGCGGCCCAACCGGTCGTCGCTCTCGAAACCAGCCTCGTCACGCACGGGCTCCCGTACCCGCACTGCGTGGACGTGTCGATGGACGCGGCGGGTCGCATCCGGGCCGGCGGCGCCGTTCCCGCCGTGATCGCCGTCTCCGACGGACACATGGTCGTCGGGCTCTCCCACGACGAGGTGGATCAACTCGCGAGAGCCCGGGACACGGTCAAGGCGACACGAGCGAACCTGTCCGCGGTCATTGCCCGCCGCCAGACCGGCGGAACCACCGTCAGCGCCACCATGTTGATCGCCAACGCCTGCGGGATCGATGTCTTCTCCACCGGCGGGCTCGGCGGGGTACACCGGGGCGCCGCAGGCGACGTGAGGCGGTCGCTCTCGGGCACGCTCGACATCTCGGCGGACCTCGAGGAACTCTCCCGGACGCCGGTGAACGTCGTGTGCGCTGGGCCGAAGATCATCCTCGACGTACAGCTGACCCTCGAGTACCTCGAGACCAACGGTGTGCCGCTCATGACGCTCGGCGCTGACGAGGTCCCCGGCTTCTACACCCGCTCCTCCGGCGCCCCCACCCCGCTGCGCGTCGACGACATCGGTGAGGCCGCAGCGATCATCGTCACCCAGCGCGCCCTGGGACTGACGGCCGGAACGGTCACGTGTGTTCCGCTAGCCACCGAAGACGCCGTCCCTTTGCCGATCGTCGAGAGCGCCATCAACCGGGCCCTCGACGAGGCGGGCCCGGAGATCCGCGGCGGGGCCGTCACCCCGTACCTTCTCGAACGCCTACGGAACGTTCGCGACCGACGCGCTGCGCGACGGCGGCGTCGAGGTGCGCAGCGTGACCGTCGTTCCCGGTGCGTTCACCCTGGTGGTGATCGCTGTCGCCGACCTCGCCGGTGAGCGCCACTTCTGGCTCTATCCCGCCACCGATACTGCGGCGTCGCACCGGTTCGTGATGACCGACGAGTTGGCGGCCCGGGCGCGGCAGGCCGGGTGGCTGCACACCTCGGGTGCGGTCATGAGCGACGAGCCCGCCCGGTCCACCGCCCTTGCGCTGATGGAGGTGGCGCGAGCCGCAGGCGTACCGACTTCGTTGGATCTCAACATCCGCACGAGCGACGGGACGGTTGCCGAGGACTATCTCGCGAGCATCCGTGTTGGGGTTGCGCACGCCACGGTCGTCTTCGGCTCGGTCGCCGAGGAGTTGCCCGCCGTGGCCGGTGGCGCCACGACCGAGGAGAACCTCACCGCGCTCGCCGGCGACGGCACGATCGCGGTGGGTCGGATGGGGGCCAGGGGGGCGATCCTGGCCGTGCCGAGCCCCGACGGCGTCGCTCTCGAGGAGTTCGGTGCCCGCGACGTCGAGGTGGTGAACACGCTCGGGGCAGGCGACACGTTCGACGCGGGGTTCATCGCCGCTGCCCTCGGTGGGCACTCGCCCCGGCTGGCGACCCGCTGGGGTGTCGACCTCTCCGCCGCCTGCGTGTCCTCGCAGGAGACGTACGCGCATCTCCGCCGCGACATGCTCGACAGGGCGGCGGACGCCGTTGGCTAGGCCCAGCTCTCCACGAGCCGCCGCCGCTGTGGGCTAGCGATGCGCTACCTCTCCGCGGACGTGCGCGCCTACGACGGCTGGAACGCCAACTCCATCCGGTGCCGCGGCACCGACGCCGCCGGCCACTCGGCCAGCCACCCCTGCCCCGACGGCGAAGTGATCCCCACCCCCGACAGCGCCTCCTCGGCGGACCCCGTCAGAGAAGCATCCCTCAGCTGCTGACGGCGGCAGGGCCTGCCCGACTGGTCTAGGCCGCCTGCTCAGGCGACTTGCGTGCCCCCGGTGGTCCCTTCGGCCAGGGGGCCGGCGGTCACGGTCGAGCCCTTCGTTTCGCTCCCGTGGCGACTGGTGGCCACCATGTCCCGGAACCGGGCGGAGACGAGCGATGCGTCCGGGACGCTGTCGGCAAGAAGGTTCGTCACGTGCGGGATCCAACTCGGATCGGTGGCGGTGAGCACCTCGATGCCGACAACGTTGTCGTGTCCGTCGCGGTCCACATGAAGAGACCCCGTGAGTGACTCGGTTCGGGCGACATCGCCTTTACCGATCCGGATGTAGCCGCAGTCGTTCTCGCTGTCGTAGGAGTACCGCAAGGTGCTCACGTAGCTCAACTCCACATCGCTGCGACGACAAGGATCACTTGTCGGTCGGGGTCCGTAGGTGCGGTCACCACTCTAAGGGTGCGACCAGCCGCGGAGCCAATATGAACGATGTTGCCGTTTCGACGCGGGCACCTATCAGCAGATCAAGGGGCTTCAAGTGGCGTTCTGGGCGCGCTACCCCGTCATACCCACAGTATGGCAAGGGGGTGTGACAGTGTTCCCGCTGGTCAACCGCCGTTTTGGGTAGCCACACAGGTAGTCACTAGCCGTAGACACCCTCAGTCAAGGTCTTCAATAGCCACGAGAAACAAGAACCCGCGCCCCGAAGTCTCTTCGCCCTCAATGATCGTGAAGTAAATGTCAGCGACCGGCGTGCTGATCACGCGGTGATTCCCCGGCCAACCCAACGACACAGGTTCGCCGAGCACATCGTCTTCGGCGTTGTCCTGAGCGCCCCACATCGCGTCGTACAGCACGTCGCATTCTCTGACGCTCTTGCGGTCTGCCCACCCATCAAGAACGCCTGTGTTTGTCCACCGCCAATACCCCATCGGGTCACGCGGTGAACTTGTCGTACCCCAACGACGTGTTGAACTTCTCAGCGAGTTGTTCCCTATCCAGCGCGTCGTCGCCAAGTGTGCCATCCGCGATCTGCTGGTTGATCATCTCCTGTGCCCGCTCAAACTCTTCGGCCACATGGGGGGGCGGTGTTCTAGGCGACGACCGCCGAACGCTGCGAGCGCGGCGCCTCAGTGCTGACAGAATCATGGCGGGTTCCTCAGTCGGTGACAACGGACTAGCGCTGTCACATACTACAGCGCGATTTTGATCAAGACAATGTAATTCCATGTTTGAAAGTACACAAGTGTGATCACCCTGGAACTAGAGCACCCTCCCACCGTGGCTAGCCACCTACATAGTTCCCAACTTGTGGATCAGTGCCGGCTAGCCGGTAGCCACTGGGCCAACCACCGCGCCCCGACGGCGAACTGATCCCCACCCCCGCAACCTGATCGCCGCCCGACAGACCCCGTCCGGGACACATCCCTCCGCCGCTCACGCCGGAAACGGTCCTGTGCGTCCCCCTACAGCCACCGGATCCAGGAGTCGCCGCTGATCGGCGGGTCGTCCAGGAAGGTCCTGAGCGCGACGATCAGATTGCCGGGATAGGCGAGCGCCGCCCGGTTGAAGCGGCTCGGGTTCGTGAAGATGAGACCGGCATGAGGCTCACCGTCGACAGCCCGGCCGGCGGACAGCACCGAGAAGTCGGACACGTTCTCGGTGACAAGCGCCCGGCTGGTGGCGGTTGCGTGGTCGAGCAGGTCGGCGTCGCTGGATCCGCGTAACGACGGGTCGGCGGCGGTGGCCACCACATCGAAGCCGGCCTCAGTGAGCGCGACTGCGACGGCCGGCGCGTGCATCTCGTCGAGCAGCAGCCTCACGTCTCGAGCAGCGCCTGTCGGCGTCGCCAGGCGGCTTCGGCCTCCTCGGCCGCCCGGGCCCGTTCGGCCAGCGCCGCGTCGATCTCGTCGGTGAATTCGGCGTAGTAGGCCAGCGCGGCGTCGACCATGGCCTCGCTCAGCCCCAACAACTCCGCCGCCCGAGACCGCCGCTGCGCCGCCGGCACGTCGCCGCCGACGATGGCTCCGATGACGTCGGCCACCTCGGGGCCACCGACCAGCACGGCCCGGCGACCCGCCGGACCGTCCCGGAACAGCACCGCCGGATGAGCCTCCATGCGTAGGCCCTCATCGATCAGCCGCTCGGCAAGTGGCGAGACGCCCTGGCCGTGGCGACGGGCACTCTCCTTCAGCCGACCGTGCAACGGCTCGTCCGAGAAGCGGATCGACACAACAGGCATTACTACAGTGTAGTCAGCTGTCGTCCGTCTCTGCCCGGGAAGGTCGAGGCCACTACGACGGCAGGCCGGCAACGTCCAATCGCCGACGCCGGCTAGCTGCAATCACCTACTACCCGTCTTCTCGTCTTCGATCGCGTCCAGGAATCGGAACATCCCCGACGACGGGTTGTCGTGGGGGAATTCGGTGTCGTTCCCTCTGTGGCGCTCATCGAGCGCACGGGCTCGGCGCGCTGCGGCCGCTCGACGGGACATGTAGGTATCGCCGTCGAGATCCTTGCCGGAGGTGCCGTCAAGAGTTCGGCGCAGGCGGGTGGCAGCGGCAGTGTCTAGCCAGGCGGTCTGATCCTCGAAGTGCAGCGCCAACCAGAGTTCGAAGCACGGGTTCGAGATGGCGACACTGACTCCTTGCTCTCGTGCGCGGGTGATGGCTCGTTCGAGATTCGGGTGATTCTGGGGCCACTCCACGTCGAAGATGCACCAGACCTCATCGATTTCGCCATTCGTCCCCGAGGAGCGTGCACGAGCCTTGGCCGCCGCCTCGACCAGGGTCAGCGGTACAGAGCCGCTTGTCTCGTCATCGATGCGGATGTCGACCGAGGCGACATCACGGACAGCAGGTTCACGCTTCAAGGCCTTGAGATAGGCGGGTTCGGTCTTCTCGCCCTCACAGAAGACCAGGAACGTGCGCTTCGGATCGCGGACCCCGACTTGGCGGCGGAGCGAACCACTCCTGCGTTCGTGGCGCGACCTGGCCATCAATCGCGCAGGGCGCGGGCGGCCTCAAGGGCGGCCCCGATGGCGTTGCGCAGGTCGGCTTGATCCACGTCGGGGATCGCGCCGAAGCGGCCCTGCAGGTAGGCCCGCTCGAGGTTCAGCGACCTCCGGACCCGGTCGCCACCGAATTCGGCCAGGGCGATGAGCCGGGTGGCCCCGCCGGGTGCCTTCTCGGTGAACCACACCTCGTCACGGTTCAGCGCCGTCAAGAGCGACGTGTCGTGGGTGGTGAAGATGAGTTGCGCGCCGTGCGGGTTGGTCTGCGGGTCCTGGAACAGTTCGATAAGCCGGGCCGACAGCCGGGGGTGCAGGCTGGCGTCGATCTCGTCGAACAGCAGAACCTGGCCGCCCACCAGAGCCGAGAACGCCGGCCCGAGGAGGTTGAACCACGCCTGCGTTCCCGCCGACTCCTCGTCGATTTCGAAGAGAACCGGCTCACCGCCATCGTGACGCACGAAACGCAGCCGGCGGCGAGGATCCGCAGTGTCGGGATCGTCACCGCCGAGGATCGCTACGTCGTCGATTTCGGGGTCGGCGAAGCGCAGCAACTCCACAAACGCCCGCCGGGTGGCGGGATCGGGGCCCGATGCGGTCATGCAGTGACCGGGCTGTGCCATCAACATGGTCGTCGACGGGTCGCGCTCGGACGGGAAGAACGCCGCCGCTCCCTGCTGCTTGGGCCCGAGTGCGTTCAGCCATGCGAGGGCGCCGCCGGCGCTGCCGATGACGGGATCGCCCAGTCGCATGGCGGCCGAGAGCGTCAGCGTCGTGGGTGTCAACAACTCCTGTATCCCGCCGACCTTGCTGAGGCCGCGGCGGAAGCTGATCTCGTTTCCCTCGCGCTCGAAGAGTGTCCGCCGCCTCCGCTCGGGGTAGCTGTGGAGGCTCTCATAGAGCACGGCCGAGTCGTCGACCTCGAGCCGGTACCCGTGGCGGACACCCTCGACCTCGAAGTCCGCTTCGAACGTCGAGGGCCGGTCCGGACCGTCGCCGAACCGGTGCGGGAAGCGGGGGACGAACCGGTACCAACTGTGGAGCGACGTGCGAACGGCGAACGACAGCCAGGCGAGGGCCTCCAGGACGGTGGACTTTCCCGAGGCATTCGGGCCGTAGATGCCGGCGACGGTCAACACCCGCTCCGAGAGCTGATCAAACCCCCGCGTGGCGGCGCGATCCTCGTCGACGGCGATCATCGACAACTCCACCGGATCGAGAATCGACCGGTGGTTGGAAACCTCGAATCGCAGAAGCATGGGGTGACCTTCCCGGGATCAATTCTACAGGCTCACCTCGGATTCCGTCAAGTCTCTACGGAATCGGATATGTACGTGCAGAATATCGCCTACAGATATCCCACAACCGCCGCTCGGGGCTTCTCTGGCAATGACGCACTCGCTGCTCCGGCGCACTTCACCGGCGAGTTGGCGGGATTCCGACGACGTCCTCGTACTTCTCCGGGTCGCTCAGGTCTCGCACGAGCTTCTCCACCCAGGCTTCTGTGTACCCGTATCCGCCGAATAGCCGATCCCAGCTGCAGTAACGATGGTCCGTCGCTTCCGGCTCCGGCGAGCCTTGCGCAGGACGCACGCCGAAATGCCGCCAGCACTCGGTGTGCGTGCTCATGGTGAATCGATGCGGCAAACGCTCGGCCACCAAGTTGACCACCTCCTTCGGTTTGAGCAGGTCGGCTGACACCACGGGGGTGATCTTTCGCTTCGTGACGACGGTCGTGTTCGTGAGTTGCGCCTCAAGGTCCGGCGTCACCTTGTCCGGAGGCACAAATCGGACCACTGAATCGGCAGACCGCTCCCGATTCGCGGTGACCGGGACAAAGAACACCTGGAGGCAGTACTTCGAACTGGTTCGAACCTCGTCGTCCACGCCGGCTCGGTGCTGGGAGAGAAAGTCCGACACGTTCACCGGCAGTCGTGCCTGCGCCTTACGGAGTGACAGCAGCGAGCCGTCGCTCCTGAAACCGCTCAACTGCAGCGGAACAGCCAACCGCTCCCCGAGCGTGGCCTCCTTGCCGAACTCGGCGACCAAGAGTTCCTCGAAGTTGAGCAGCATCGCTTGTGCCTCGCCTGCGATCTCCGTATCGAGCGCAGGCAGGTAGCGATGCGCTATCTGGTTCCGCAATTTCAGGAAGAAGTCGAGGTTCGCCCGGACGGCTCGATGCTCATCTCCCCCCAGCGCCAAGTGCACGAGTTCCCACGTGCTCCGAACCTTCGCCCGACCGTCGATCAATTCTTGGGCGCCGCTCGTGTCGCGCGCGTAGTAGTCGATGTCGTCGCGCTCCAGGATCGCTTGGAGCAAGGAGTTCCAGGCCCCCACGATCAGAACGATGAATGTCTCGGTCCTGTAGCCCGCCACCGGGTCGTTGTAGACCCTCACCGCGGCCAGGGCGCTCTCCCGGGCGTTCGCCAGCAGGCGGTACTCCTCGGCAAGGTCCCCGGCTGCCGTCGGCGAGATGCCCCGGGCACGGAGAATCGCCTCCAACTCCTCGATCCGCGCACTCTGATGCGACTTGCTCTCGGTCTCGACGTTGAGCCACTTCTTCACGTAGCCGGTGAACTTCTTGCCGTGCGCGGTGGCGTTGCCCCAATACTCGATCTCGAGTCGCGACTTCGGCTCCCCCTGCTGCCAGCGCTCGTACATCTCGGTCGCGATCCGAAAGTGTTCCTGCTCAGGGATTTCTTCGTCGTGTCCGTCCATCTCCACACTTCACCTGTGTCAGCTGCTCTGTCGAGTCGTTTGCGACATTTCTGCCCTGTCAGGGTCGCGCGTCCAGACACTCGAACGGTTGCTTTTGCGGAGGGCACGAATCGTCACGACCCATGACTCCGAACTGACCGTCGGCTGGAGCAGCAAACAGATCATCAACCAGCATTATTGGTGCCGGGGCATCTGAGACACCGCCACCGAGAACAACGTGCTCGTCCAGACAGTGGACAACACCGCCGACTACGGCGACCCGCCGATCGCCCTGGAGATGCGGGCGGGTCAGATCTCCCTGCATAGCGACTGGATCCTGCACGGCTCCGAACCCAACCGCTCCAAGCGCCGCCGCTGCGGGCTGGCGATGCGCTACCTCTCCACCGACGTGCGCGCCTACAACGGCTGGAACGCCAACTCCATCTGGTGCCGCGGCACCGACGCCGGCGGCCACTGGGCCAACCACCCCCGCCCCCACGGCGAAGTGATCCCCACCCCCGACAACGCCTCCTCGGCGGACCCCGTCAGAGACGCATCCCTCAGCCGATCACGCCGATGCTGTCGCGGCCATCAGGAGCAAGCCACTGACCGCCACTTACGGCCACCCGCGCCACCGCGGACTCACTCCCCGCTCTTTTCCGGAGAGCCGTCTTACCTATCGATGTCGGAAGTCTCGTAGCCGACGAGGAGTTGGACGGGCTCGGCGTCGGGGAAGGTAGCGATCAACTGGAGTTCGCCGCCGGTGGCCCGTATGAACGAGCGGAGCGTTGACAGGAGCATGTTGCTGCGGTGCTCCAGTCTCGACACCTCGGACTGGTCCATCTCGAGCAGTTCCGCGAGGGTTGCCTGCGTGAACGCTCGCGCCTTGCGCACCTGCGCGAGGGTCGCCTGATGTTCGTTGATCTCCGCGCGAGCGGTCTGAACGCGCTTCAGTGCCCGCGGGTCTGCCTCCACCTCGGCGTAGAAGTCGTGAGGTGTGATCTTGTGCTGCCACGCGTCAGAAGGCACCTCGTCGGTCGAGGCGTCGTCTGCAGGCAGATGTCTATGGTGTGTCTCTTCCATGCCGTTCCGTGCTTCGCCCTTTCTGTGTCGCCCCTTCTGCGTCGCCTCTTCCCGTGTTCGACTCTGTCGCAGGCCTCTTCCTTGTTTCGGCGTGTCGTCGAGTCGATTCTTCGAATTCGGCTGTGCACCATCGGCGTTTTGCTGTTGGCGTCTTTTGTTCGGTTCGGGTTCGTTTCGTCTGGTTGTTCCCTCCCTCAGGTCGCTTAGAGGCCGCCGCGCTTCACGATCGGCCTGTAGTCCGGATGGTGACGGCACCATTGCTCCAACCGTTCCTCTGCCCTCGTCACGTGAGGCGGATACCAACGGTTGCCAAGTTCGGTCTTGTCGCCACCGATGAGCACCACTGCGGCCTCTTCGCCCTCGTCGTCGGCCACGAAGGCGAAGAGGATGCGCAGCACCGGAGGACCGACGGCGTACGGCGTGGTCGACGTCGGCGGTGTTCGCCGAAGAGCATGCATGTCGAGACGCGTGGACACGACCTCGTGACACTCGGGGTCACCGAGACTGCGGCCGTAGGTCTCCAGAGCCATCAGCAGGGCGGCGATTTCAGCTCGGACCTCCCACCAGTCAAGTCCGTCGTCGGTGCCCTTGCCCGACAGCGACCGCAGCCAACTGTCGAACAGAGGGTGGAGAAAGTTATCCACGCCATGCACTTTACCACATATGCAGCAGAACACATACCAGCGCAGTGCCCCGAGCACGGACTCGAGTGCGCCTCGGAGAGGCCGGCGCTTGGGGCAGGACGGTAGGGGCGGCGCGGCCACCTCGATCCAAGCGCCCCGGGCGCTGGCGGAGAGTGGGACAACTATCAGGTGGTCAACTGGCACAAGCACTGCCGGGGCATCTGGGACATCGTGACCGACCGCCGCATCATCGACGTCGTTGCGGACCTGCTGGGCGACACCGTGGTGCTGCGGCACAGCCACCTGTTCGCCAAGCGGCCCGGCGACCCCAAGCGGGTCAGCTGGCACTAGGACGCCTCCTACTGGCCGCTCACGCCCAGCCGGGTGGTCTCGGCCTGCTGGCGATCGTCGACGTCGACGTCGACAACTCGGCGATGCAGGTCATCGGTGGCTCGCACCACCACGCCCAACTCACCTTCCGGGACAGCACCGCCACCGAGAACAACGTGCTGGTCCAGACCGTGGACGACACCGCCGACTACGGCGACGCGCCGGTCGCCCTGGAGATGCAGGCAGGTCAGATCTCACTGCACAGCGACTGGATCCTGCACGGCTCGGAGCCCAACCGCTCCAACCGCCGCCGCTGCGGGCTGGCGATGCGCTACCTCTCCGCGGACGTGCGCGCCTACAACGGCTGGAACGCCAACTCCATCTGGTGCCGCGGCACCGACGCCACCAGCCACCGGGCCAACCACCCCCGCCCCGACGGCGAAGTGATCCCCACCCCCGACAACGCCACCTCAGCGAACCCCGTCAGGGAAGCATCCCTCAGCCGCTAACGCCGCCGGCGGCCGGGCGGCAGGTCGAGGCCACCGCCACGACGGCAGGCCGGCAGCGTCGCGGCGCCGCAAACCGCCACATCATGGCCGGGTGTCTGTCACACCCCTGCCCTACCGTGCTGAGCACCGACGAGCAGTACGCCCCTCAAAGCACCGGAGCTACTGCTGTAAGAGATCACCCGGCGATGGAGGAAATGTGAAATCTGGTCTGACCCTCCGAGCGAGGCGCCGGTCAGGCGGGGCGGGCGTTCACCGTGCTCGCCGGCCTACGAGAACCGGCGCACTCCACACCCTTGCCCCGCTCCAATGCAACTAGCAGACGTTGCGGCCGTCGCGACCGTTGTCGCCCTGCTGATCCTGGCGTACGTCCAGGCCAAGCCAGCGATCAACCGCTGGACGACAGTCAAGTTCCTGCGGATCTACAGCGAACTCCACTGGGACGATCTCCTCACGCGTGAACAGGCGAAAGAGCTTCCATGGCCGAGATGGCTCCGCCGATGGAAACGGAATCGCATGTTCCACCTCGTGCAACACCTGATGACGCGAGCCCACCGCATCACCCAACACGACCTCATCAAGCAACTTGGCACCGCACTCGACCGCTCGGAGCTCGTGCCGGTACCGCCCGGCTGCGACCCGCTGGTGGTTGAGGCGGCAGCCATAGCCAAGCACGAGCACGGGAAGCGGAAGGCCCGGCACCGGGCTCGCGTCCACAGGAATGTGGTGTGCGCCGGGGGTTGCGGCACCAGATACGGCAAACGGCGGAAGGACCACAACTTCTCCGGTGGCGGCGGCGTCGAGGGGGGATGGTATTGCCCGACGAACATCTCGTGCCTCGACGAGCCGACCGACGAGCACTACTGCGGCATGTGCGATCGAGAGGCCCGGATCTCGACTATTCCTACATCCGCGAGGGTCTCTACAAGTCCCAGTCAAGGCTTGGACTAGCCGTGGCATCAACATCGAGTCCTTGGACCATGGCGACAAGGTCCGACACGAGCGCTGCCATCGAGGCCGCGATTTCCTCCGCGGCCGCAGCGGGGCCAGCAGCACGGACCGCCATCCCGATTCCCGGCGCGTCAGAGCTTCCGAAGAAACCGGGCAGCTGCGTGAGGGCTTCGACGGTGACCGCCGAACTGATCTCGTGCCCGAGTAGCTGCGCGACCCGGTCGGCGAGGTCGGCGGTTTCTGTGGCGCGTAGTAGACGGAAGACATCCAGCGCGTCTTTGTCCTCGACCCGGCTGCTCGTGCCGACACGGTCAGCGATCTTGTGCGTCTTGGCTACCAGGAGCGCTCCCGGGCCAGCGACGCGCATCAACACTGAGCGGTCATCGGCCGGGTCGAGCGACACAAGTTCGACCCGCTCCTGATCGACGAGGGCTCCCTCCAAACCCTTTGCTCGCCGTGCTGCTCGATTGCCGTGCGGACCCAGGCGAGCGCCCCTCCTACCGGGACCGGCCAGAGGCTCGGGAACCATGAGATCGACTGCGATGCCGTCCGGGCTGACCCAGGCGCCTGGATCCGCGCCAAGCGAGAATCCGCGCTCCTCAAGCAAATCCGCCACCAGCGGTGAACCAGTCAGGTCTCGCGGATCGATGGCGAGGTCGGCATCGGTGGTGTACTCGGCAGCGAAGCCGTACGCCGGGTCGGCGACATCCGCATCGCCGGTATGGACGTAGATGGCCTGGGCGCCGACGAGCACGATCGCGTCGAGGTGCGCGGCCAGCGCCTCGGCGGCGTCGAACAGCGCCTTGCGGGCGCGCACGTACAGCGGATCAGGTGCGCCAGGCATCTTCGTTCTGCTCCATCCAGATCAGCATCTGCTCGCCCTGGGAAGGCTCGCGGCCGGGACCTGTCAGCAGGTCCACAGCGAGTTGGCTCGGTGCGACGCATCGGAGCCCCTCTGGCTCGACGATCCGATGGAAGACGACCGGATCGAACGGCTCGAGGAGCACGACGTTGGCGCCGGCTTCGGTCTCGCGCAGGCCGAGACTCTCGGCAGCCTCAACCGCGTCCGTGACGTAGAGCGTGGCCACTCTGGCAGGCGCAACGGGATCGAAATACTGCGCCGCAAGAGCGCCCGTCGCGGCGTAGGTGAGCGTCGCCACCCGGAGCTTCTCGGTGGTTGCCCCCAGGCCCCGCGGTTCGAGAAGCGCCGTGGCAGTGTTCGATCCCGCTTGGTCGTAGTCCTCTGCCCACCGGCGAATCACTCCTTGCCAGTCCACGGCCACCACATGGCCCCGCGATTGACGGGTGACCACACCCTCACGCTCCAGCAAACCCAGGACGCGGGACAGCGTCGGCGCCGGGATGCCGGTCGCTTCAGCCAGCTCGCGAACACCGAACGGGGGGGCCACATCGACGATGGCACGAACGGCGCACGCAGCACCGCGGCCCCGCAGCGACTGCAGCACGTCGCGGCGCGGCCAGGGGTCCTTGTCATCGCCGCCGGCGCTGATGAACAGCCCGGGAGTGCTCGCTGTGATACGGACGTTGCCGGTTGTGTCGATGTAGCCGACCTCTAACTTCCGAAGCATTCCCCGGACCCGAGGTGACAGGTACGCGGCGGCAAGTACCGGGACGGCACCGGGCAGTTCCTCGCTTGCCGAGTCTCGGATTCGCCCGGCCAACTCGGGGACGCGGCGAGGCTCAACCCGGCTCTTGATCTCGACCGCAAGCTGCGCTGTCTCGCCGCCGGGCGACGTGACGTCGAGCACCAGATCCACGGCGAGCCGGTCGGCGCGCACCGCAGGCTCTGAGCAGAGCGTCCAACCCGGTGGCACCCTTCGAGCCAGAATCGACTTGACGTCGCGAGCGATGCGTCTCTCGGTAGGTACCTCGCCATCCATCCCGGACGACCTGTCCTCTCTGACAGACTGCTGTTTCATATTTAACACTGTATCGGCAATAGCGCAACAAGACCACTTATGAAACGCCGCGCATACTGTGGCACCGAGCCGCTTGCCAGATCGAACCGCTCCAACCGCCGTCGCTGCGGGCTGGCGATGCGCTACCTCTCCGCGGACGTGTGCGCCTATCTCGGCTTGAACGCCAACTCCATCTGGTGCCGCGGCGCCGACGCCGGCTAGCGGCAATCACCTACTACGCGTCTTCTCGTCTTCGATCGCGTCCAGGAATCGGAACATCCCCGACGACGGGTTGTCGTGGGGGAATTCGGTGTCGTTCCCTCTGTGGCGCTCATCGAGCGCACGGGCTCGGCGCGCTGCGGCCGCTCGACGGGACATGTAGGTATCGCCGTCGAGATCCTTGCCGGAGGTGCCGTCAAGAGTTCGGCGCAGGCGGGTGGCAGCGGCAGTGTCTAGCCAGGCGGTCTGATCCTCGAAGTGCAGCGCCAACCAGAGTTCGAAGCACGGGTTCGAGATGGCGACACTGACTCCTTGCTCTCGTGCGCGGGTGATGGCTCGTTCGAGATTCGGGTGATTCTGGGGCCACTCCACGTCGAAGATGCACCAGACCTCATCGATTTCGCCATTCGTCCCCGAGGAGCGTGCACGAGCCTTGGCCGCCGCCTCGACCAGGGTCAGCGGTACAGAGCCGCTTGTCTCGTCATCGATGCGGATGTCGACCGAGGCGACATCACGGACAGCAGGTTCACGCTTCAAGGCCTTGAGATAGGCGGGTTCGGTCTTCTCGCCCTCACAGAAGACCAGGAACGTGCGCTTCGGATCGCGGACCCCGACTTGGCGGCGGAGCGAACCACTCCTGCGTTCGTGGCGCGACCTGGCCATCAATCGCGCAGGGCGCGGGCGGCCTCAAGGGCGGCCCCGATGGCGTTGCGCAGGTCGGCTTGATCCACGTCGGGGATCGCGCCGAAGCGGCCCTGCAGGTAGGCCCGCTCGAGGTTCAGCGACCTCCGGACCCGGTCGCCACCGAATTCGGCCAGGGCGATGAGCCGGGTGGCCCCGCCGGGTGCCTTCTCGGTGAACCACACCTCGTCACGGTTCAGCGCCGTCAAGAGCGACGTGTCGTGGGTGGTGAAGATGAGTTGCGCGCCGTGCGGGTTGGTCTGCGGGTCCTGGAACAGTTCGATAAGCCGGGCCGACAGCCGGGGGTGCAGGCTGGCGTCGATCTCGTCGAACAGCAGAACCTGGCCGCCCACCAGAGCCGAGAACGCCGGCCCGAGGAGGTTGAACCACGCCTGCGTTCCCGCCGACTCCTCGTCGATTTCGAAGAGAACCGGCTCACCGCCATCGTGACGCACGAAACGCAGCCGGCGGCGAGGATCCGCAGTGTCGGGATCGTCACCGCCGAGGATCGCTACGTCGTCGATTTCGGGGTCGGCGAAGCGCAGCAACTCCACAAACGCCCGCCGGGTGGCGGGATCGGGGCCCGATGCGGTCATGCAGTGACCGGGCTGTGCCATCAACATGGTCGTCGACGGGTCGCGCTCGGACGGGAAGAACGCCGCCGCTCCCTGCTGCTTGGGCCCGAGTGCGTTCAGCCATGCGAGGGCGCCGCCGGCGCTGCCGATGACGGGATCGCCCAGTCGCATGGCGGCCGAGAGCGTCAGCGTCGTGGGTGTCAACAACTCCTGTATCCCGCCGACCTTGCTGAGGCCGCGGCGGAAGCTGATCTCGTTTCCCTCGCGCTCGAAGAGTGTCCGCCGCCTCCGCTCGGGGTAGCTGTGGAGGCTCTCATAGAGCACGGCCGAGTCGTCGACCTCGAGCCGGTACCCGTGGCGGACACCCTCGACCTCGAAGTCCGCTTCGAACGTCGAGGGCCGGTCCGGACCGTCGCCGAACCGGTGCGGGAAGCGGGGGACGAACCGGTACCAACTGTGGAGCGACGTGCGAACGGCGAACGACAGCCAGGCGAGGGCCTCCAGGACGGTGGACTTTCCCGAGGCATTCGGGCCGTAGATGCCGGCGACGGTCAACACCCGCTCCGAGAGCTGATCAAACCCCCGCGTGGCGGCGCGATCCTCGTCGACGGCGATCATCGACAGCTCCACCGGATCGAGAATCGAGCGGTGGTTGGAAACCTCGAATCGTAGAAGCATGGGGTGACCTTCCCAGCCACGTCTGACACGTTCACGTGAGATTACGTCAATAATATACGAGATCGAGATCGAACGTACAGTTCAACGACCAATAGATGTCCCGAAGCGTTGTCCTGAAGGCTCCGTCACCAATTGTGCACTTGCGCCTCAGCGCCCGCGGTCCCTCAGATCACAGCACCAGCCCCATCAACCGCGTCGAGCCCCTTAACTCTCCCGCTCAACAAGACGGACGCCAGGAAGCCCATCAGGGCCGGTGAACACCTCGACCGGGGACTCGTAGCGATGACGCCAGTCGGGCTCAAAGTCGTCCAACACGAGTTCGGGGTCCTGCCCGTGGGTGCTGGCCAATCCGAGCACGAGATCCCATCGATCCTTCGCGATCATGTCCAGAGGTGTGATAGGCGCCTCGGGATGGATCGGTGTCTCCAGCCAGCTCGCGACCTCGCGGATCAGATACTCATCGCGCGCGATGTCGCAGAACGCAGCCATCGTGGCCACCCGCTTGCGGTTCTCGCCGGTCGCGGGCGCCCCCTGCCGCCACTTCCGCAGAGCAGGCACCGACACCCGCGACGTTCGCGCAATGTCTCGCCACGAGAACCCGAGGTCACTCAACTCCTCCAGGAGTGCCGATAAACCCTCCCGGACTCGCTGGTTGGCCAGTGTTCGGAGATGCACGTCGAGCGCTTCTGAGTGGCGTTGTCCCACCGACCGATGCAGATCCAGCGAATCGTCGACCAAGATCTCCGTCTGGTTGCGCAGGTCGCCGAATTCTTCAACCGCTTCCCTGATGGTCCGAGTGGGAGCCTCTATGCCCTGGTAGGGATGCGCCCACGCGCCGGTTGGCGCATCGAGCCTGCTGTTTGTCCTCATGGCTTGTCCCCCACCTGCTTGTTGAATACCTCGTCACAGAGCTTGTCGGTGACGACAATGCGGAAGAATTCGCTGACCGGCTGGTGCAGGAGGTCACACCGTTCGCAGATCCAGTCGGCCGTGAACTCCGGCACCTCGGTCTCGTCGTGCCAGTAAGAGTCGGAGTCCAGCAGGAAGAACAGTCCCGGGGGATGCGGGTCTCGCCGTCGCGTGGGGCCCGCCGGATCGACCGCGTAACCCGACTGCGGCCCGTAGCGAACCGTCAGCATCGAGTCGGGTGCCGTCTGGTACTGCACGAGCCCCAACCACTCAGAGGGACGAAGGCCTGCCGGGATGAACTCCGAGTCCGCAGGTGCAAGCAGGTGCTCGTCGATGTACCCCCTCCAATCACCGGGCGCCGACTCGATGCCGGGTACGCGGATCTCGTCGATGTAGCGGAGTCCGATCCGCAGCACGCCATTGGGTTGACTGATCCGCTCCATGGCGTGAACCACCTCGGCAACGAGCGGTTGGAAGCTCTCCGCCCACCCCGCGTACGCCGTCGTCTCGATCACGAGAGCGTCCGGCTTCACCAGGAGAGCCGTTGTCCGGTCCCGCGCTGAGAACCGCCGGAACGTCCGGCTCTGGACGGACGGCGGTGCCGGCGCCGGTCCCCCCACAAAGACGTTCACCTGCTGTTCGAGTCCGGATTCCGCTAGCGGAAGGCGGTCGCGCATCGCCTCAGCCATCTGTCGCCACTCCGACTCCCCAAAGCCCTCGGACAGTTCGGGATAGCGGATCTCCAGCACCGTGAGGACCAGTGGTGGATTAGGGAACGGAGGAGTGCGGTCTGCCATCTATCTCCCGATAACCAGAAGTGTAACCAGATCAGATACTCAATCACGCACTGCCGGCTGCGGCGCAGGCTGTGTCCCTAGGAACGAGGTCAGCAGGGGTCAGCGGCGGCGGCGAGGAGGTCGGCGACGTTGAGGGAGAGCTTGCTCTCGGCAAGATCGTCACCTGCTGAGATTCTGCGCATTACGACTGTGCTACGCTTCTGTTATGAGCACGACGACCACCATCCGGCTCAGCGACGAGGACAAGCTGCTTCTGGCTGAACTCGTCGCGGATTTCGGCGACCAATCGCAGGTCATCCGCCACGGAATCCGGCTGCTCGCCCAGGAGCGCCGGCGCCGCGAGACGCTCAACGAGGTACTCGCAGCGTGGGCAGCAGAAGCCGGACCCCTCGACGAGGACGAAGTCGAGTCGATGCGGCGGCGCTACTTCGATCAGTGATCCTCGACGCAGGCCTGCTGGTCGCGTTCGATCGCGGCGAGCGCGGCGCTCGTTCGTTCCTCGCAGCGTCGGTGAGAGCCGATGAGGCACTGCACACGACCGCGCCCGTGCTGGCGGAGGTCTGGCGCGACGGAGCACAGCAGGCGCGGCTGGCCCACATCGCCAAGTCGATAACCGTGCATCCCTTCGCCGCCGACGACTACACCGCCGTGGGCCAGTTGTTGGCCAGATCGGGCACCGGTGATGTTGTGGACGCACACCTTGTGGTGCTCGCCGTACGCACCGGGCACAGCATCATCACCTCCGACGCCGGCGACTTCATCGCCCTCGCCGGACATCTCGGGACCGCGGCGCCGAAGATTCACCGCTGGTAGCCGACGCCAATGGCTGCTCTTCGGCCAGCAGCTTGCGCGCCCTAGGCTTCGATTGTGATCGGCGCGGATTCGTCGCAGTTCTTCAAGGACGAGGAGCCGTTCATTTCTCATCCCGGTGGCGCTCTGGAGTCTCGGCTTGAACTCCAGCAGGACTTGATCACGCCGAATCGGCTCTTCTATGTGCTGCACAACGGGGGTCGGGCGGCCGATATCGATGCCTCGACGTGGCGCCTGCGCGTAGAGGGCGACGCTGTCGAGCGACCGCTGGATATCACCTATGAGGACATTCGCGCCATGCCCAGCCGCAGCCTCGTCTGTTACCTCGAGTGTGCCGGCAACCACCGGGCGATGTTCGATCTCCTGCAGGGTCGGCCCGCGGGGAGCCCACCGTGGGGGACCGGCGCCGTCGGCAACGCGGAATGGACCGGCGTGCCGCTGCGGAACGTGCTGGCGGAGGCGGGGATCGTCGACAAGGCGATGACTGTGCTGCTCGTGGGCCTCGACACCACCGCACCCGAGGGCGGTTTCCGGAGGGCCATGCCAGTGCACAAGGCGATGCATCCGGACACGCTGCTGGCCTACGAAATGAACGGCGAGGTTCTCCCGCGCGATCACGGCTTCCCTGTGCGAGCCGTGGTGCCCGGTTGGGTGGGCTCCAACAGCATCAAGTGGCTCGGGCGCATCGTCGTGTCCGCCGAACAGATCTGGACACGCAACAACACCACCAACTACGTGCTGATCGGCGAGGACTACCCGACCGAGGGACCTGCGGAGGGGCAGCCGATAACGACCCTGGTGATCAACAGCGCACTGGCGCTGCCGTGGCCGGCGGAACTGAACGTCGGCCCGCACCCCATCCGGGGGTATGCCCGGTCGCCTCACGGTGTCATCACCCGCGTGGAGTGGAGCGCCGACTCGGGCGCCACCTGGTCCGGCGCCGAGATCGAACCGTCGCCGTCGCGGTACTCGTGGTCACCCTTCACGTTCAGGTGGGTCGCCGAGCCCGGTGAACAGACCCTCATGACCCGAGCGTTCGACGCGGCCGGCAACACGCAGCCAGATGCGATCCCGTTCAACACGAGGGGTTACCTGTTCAACCAGCCGCTCCCGCATCCGATCCGGGTTACCTGAGCGGACCGGCCGCGCCGAGGGTTCCACGCCCGGCCGGCGGCGGTTGCGTGATCCGGCACCTACGTCGGAGTTTGCGTAGAAGCCGAAGACTTCAATGGCACAATATGTAGTACAATATGTAGCGTGATTCAAACGACGATCTACCTTCCGGACGACCTCAAGCGTCAACTGGAGCAAGCCGCCCGCCAGGACCGCCGAACAGAGGCGTCCATCGTTCGAGAGGCCCTCGCGGAGGCGCTCCGGCGCCGGGAGGTGGCACCCACCACGCCGTTGTTCACTGAAGGCTGGGGCGACCCGACGCTGGCGGAACGAGTGGACGAAATCCTCGCCGAGACGGGCTTCGGTAGGTGATCGTCGACACCAGCGTGCTGCTGGCGGCCTTCGTCGCCGACCAGCGGATGCACGAGGCGTGCGCCGAGGTCCTGGCCGAGGCGCGACCTCTGGTCGTATCGCCTCTGGTGCTGGCCGAGTTGGACTACCTCAGCGCCCAGATCGCCGGCGTCGACGCCGAGTTGGCGCTGCTCGCCGAACTGTGCTCCGGTGCGTACGAGCTGGCGTCATTCGGAATCGACGACCTGCTTCGAGCCCGCGAGATCGTCGAGCGCTACCGGGACCTGCCCCTGGGCCTGACCGACGCATCGCTGATCGTGCTCGCCGACCGCTACGACACCGACACCATCGCGACTCTCGACGAACGGCACTTCCGCGTCGTGCGGTCCCTCAGCGGCCGCCCCCTGCGCATCCTCCCCGCCGACGCCGACAACGGGAAGCGGCGGTGAACCCCAAGGTCGATTCCTACATCCGGGCGTCCAAGCGGTGGCCGGCACCAGAGAGGGACTAGAGCAATGGGCAAGGTCATGCTGATCACCGGAACGTCGTCGGGCATCGGCCGTGAGGCGGCGATCCTGCTGGGAGCGCAAGGTCACACCGTGTACGCCGGTGCCCGCCGGGTGGACCGCATGGCCGACCTGGCCGACCTGGCCGGCGGCGGCGTCACCGCGGTCGAGATGGATGTCTCCAAGGCCGACGACAACGAACGGATCGTGAGCCGGATCGTCGAGGACGAGGGGCGCATCGACGTCCTCATCAACAACGCCGGCTTCGGCCTCTACGGGCCCATCGAGGACATCCCCATCGACGACGCCCGCTACCAGTTCGAGGTGAACCTCTTCGGCCTGGCGCAGCTCACCCAGCTCGTGCTGCCGCACATGCGGGCGCAGGGCGCGGGGCGGATCGTCAACGTCTCGTCGATGGTCGGGAGGGTGTACACGCCGCTGGCCGCCTGGTACGACGCCACCAAACACGCCCTGGAGGGCTGGTCCGACTGCCTCCGCTACGAGACCGCGCCCTTCGGTATCCAGGTGGTGCTCATCGAACCGGGTGCCATAAGGACCGAATTCGACGACGTGAGGAGCGCCCAGCTGAAGCAACTCGCCGCCGACTCGGCATACCGGGCGCAGATAGAGGTGTTCCGCAGGCTGGTGGACGATCCGCGGGGCCTCGACCGCCAGACCGAGGCCGCAGCGGTCGCCAAGGTGTACGCCAAGGCCGCAACCGCCCGCCGGCCACGCCGTAGGTACGTCACGGGAGTGCATGCGCGACCCTGGATGTTCGTCAGGAAGTGGCTCGGCGACGGGGCCTACGAACTCATGCTGCGCCGCACCTTCCGCTGAGCGATCCCCCACGGCACGGGCGCGGCTCCTGTGCGTCCCGCCGGCAACCGAGGCGGACCCGCACAACCCCATCCACAACAGGTTCTGGAAACGGCATCGCAGCGAGGTGGAGGAGGACCTGCGCTGGCTGCGCTCCCAACCGCTCACGTTCTTCCCCGGGTTCAAGTTCCTCGACGAGCTGGAGAGCATCAAGACCCCGGGCGCTTGGGTCGTCACCCGGCATGCGCCCATCCTGGAGGTCTCACGCAACCCGCAGATCTACTCCTCGGCGTCGGGAATCACCATCAACGACTTCCCGCCGGAGTTCAACGAGTACTTCAACTCGATCATCAGCATGGACGACCCCCGCCACGCCCGGCTGAGACGGCTCGTGTCGGCGGGCTTCACGCCCCGGATGCTCGCTCGCCTCGAGGAATCCGTGCGGGACCAGGCCAGGCTGATCGTCGACGAGGTGTGCGAGCGGGGCGAATGCGACTTCGTCACCGATGTGGCGGCCCGGCTGCCGCTGCGCATCGTGTGCGACCTGATGGGGATCCCCGCCTCCCAGCACGACTTCGTGTTCGACCAGTCGAACGTGATCCTGGGCGCGGCCGACCCCGAATACGTGCCCGAGTTGGGAGATCTCATCACGGCAATCCTCACCGCCGGCGAGGCCTTGACCCAGCTGATGGACGAGGTGGCAGACTCCAAAGTGGGCGTCGACGCCGACGACCTCACCAGCGTTCTCGTCAACGCCGAGGTCGACGGCGAGCGGCTCACCCGCGCCGACCTCGCCAGTTTCTTCATCCTGCTCGTGGTGGCCGGCAACGAGCTGGAGGGCCAGAAGGTCGACGAGGGCGACCAGGTGGTCATGAACTACCTCTGCGCCAACCGGGACGAGTCGCTGTTCGGTGACCCGCTCGCCTTCGACGTGGCGCGCGACCCGAATCCCCACATCGGCTTCGGCGGACCCGGGCCGCACTACTGCCTCGGCGCGCACCTGGCCCGGCGGGAGATAAAGGTGATGTTCAGCGAGCTGTTCGGTCGCATCGGCGACATCCGCGCCACCGGCGAGCCGGACCTGCTCGCATCAGCCTTCATTCACGGCATCAAGCACCTGCCCGCGGAGTTCACACCGGCCCGGCCCACGGGAGCATCCGCCTAGGACTGTGCCCCCACCTCGGCCGCCGGCTAGCCGCAGATCGCATCGTTCGCGGCCGTAGCGACCGTCGTGGCGCTCGTCTCTTGTCTTCACTCGCCGGCGTCGCGGGGGTCGATGCCCATGTAGGCGCGCTCGAGAACGGTGGGGTCGTTGACGAGCACGTCCGCACGCTCACGCAGGACGATCTCCCCGCGGACGAGCACGATGACCACATCGGCGATGCCGAGCGCGACCGACGTGAACTGCTCGACGAGGAGCACGGCCGCCCCCGCCTGCGCCGCCTCGTTGATCACCCGCGTCAGGCGTTTCACGACGAGCGGGGCGAGACCGAGGGAGATCTCGTCAATCAGCAGACACGACGGTCGGGCGATGAGCGCCCGGGCCAGCACGAGCATCTGCTGCTCGCCGCCGGAGAGTTCGCCGGCCCGGATGCCATGCCGTTCGGCCAGTTCGGGGAAGAGTTCGAAGGCGCGGTCGGTGTCGCCGCCGGCGGCCCGCAGGTTCTCCTCGACAGTGAGTTCGGCGAAGACGGCGCGTCCCTGCCGGACGTGACGCAGCCCTCGACGGGTGCGGTGGCGCCTCGACTCCCTGGTGACGTCGGCGCCGTGCAGTGCGATGGAGCCGGCCGCCGGCCGCACGACCCCCGACGCGGCCTCGAGCAATGACGTCTTCCCGGAGCCGTTCGGACCGAGGATCGCCAGGATCTCCGAGGCCCTGATGTCGAACCCCACACCTCGGACGATCGGGATCCCGTCGCGCTCGACGACGAGATCCCGCACTGCCAGCACCGGCTGGTCCACGCGACTCACTCCGTCTCCCCGATGACACCGAGGTACGAAGCGATCACACGGGGGTCGGCGAGCGTTCGCGCAACCGGACCGCCCGCGATCACAGCGCCCCGGTCGAGAACGATGACCGACTCGCAGACCCCCCGGACGAGGCGAAGATCGTGCGAGATGAGCAGGACCCCGATGCCCCACTCGGCAGCCACGCGGCGAAGGGCAACTCCGAGCCGGGTCGACTCCGCGTCGGTGAGCCCTGCCGCGGGCTCGTCGAGGAGTGCCACCGACGGAGCGGAACAGAATGCCGCAACCAGCTCCAGGCGGCGGCGATCGGCGGTCCCCAGCAGGGCAATGGACGTCTGCGGAACCGGCAGGTCGAACAGGGCGAGCAGCCACTCGCGCTGCGCGGTCGACGTCGCGCCGCGGGCCGCGACGGACATGAACTCCCCTACCGAGAGGTTCGCCGGTGTCCGCTCGCGCTGGAACGTGCGTGACAGCCCCGCCCTCATACGGCGATGCGCCGGCAGTGCCCCCAGCGATCGAGGGCCCAACCGCACGTTTCCGCTATCGGCGGGCACGTATGCCGTCACGGCGTCGACGAGACTCGACTTGCCCGCGCCGTTCGGGCCGATCAGCCCGACAACCTCGCCGGGGCGCACCTGCGCTGACACCCGGTCGACGGCCCGGACCGACCCGAAGTGCACTGTCAGATCCTCGACGACCAGCGCAAGACGCCGCACGGGAGCCGGTTCGCAACCGGCCACCTCCCGCTGCCGCGGCGGCGAGGGGTGGCCGCGGCGCCGCCACCGGCCGGCCAGCGCTATCCACTGGCCGGCGATCCCGCCGCTCCCCTGGCTCAGCACGTGCGCCGCGCCGACAGCGAAGACCATCGGGCCGATGTCCTGGGACCACCCGAAGACGCGCAGCAGCTCGGGCATCCAGGCCCACAGCCCGCCGGCGATCGCCGCGCCGAGCACACTCGTCGATCCCGCCATGACCGCCAGGGCAAAGATCACGAGCGAGTCGACCGGCTCGAGCTGGCGCGCCGAGAGCCGCCCGATCTGGGTAGCCAGCAGGCCACCCCCGATGCCGGCCACGAAGGCGCTGACTGCGAACGCGGTGAGTTTCGTGACGACCACCGAGCGACCTGCGGCCGCAACCACCCGCTCGGACTGCCCGACCAGTGCCCACGCCCGCGCGCCGGTGCGCCGGCGCGCAACCCGCAACGCCAACTCCAGAACGATCGCCACCGCGAACGAGAACCACAGGAAACGGGTCTCGGTGACGGCGATGCCCGGGCGGGGAACGGCGAAGTTCGAGCGGGCACCCGGGAAGCCCCGGTTGAACAGCACGACCTGGATCGCCGCCGCGAAACCGAGCGTCACCACCGCGAGCTCGACGCCGCGCAGCCGCAGCGCCGGAAGGCCGACGGCGACTCCGAGCGGGATCGCCACGACCCCACCCACCAGCACAGCCACCTCCACCGGAACCGCCGTGTGGAGCGCCAACCACCCGACCGTCCAACCGCCGATACCGGCGAAGCTCACCTGGCACAGCGACACCATCTTGGTGTCGGCGTACAGGAACCCGACGGAGCGAGCAATGATCGCCGCGATCACGGCGCTCGTCGCAAGAAAGATGCGGAACTCGCCAAGGGTGGAGAACGCCGCGCACGCAGCGAGCGCCACAGCAACGAAGCGGGCGTCAGCGCGTGTCATCCCACACCTCCGAGCGGCGCTGCCAGAGCAGCAGCACGAGGATGAAGAAGAACGGGATGGACGCCCGGTACTTGCTGACCGCCGAGAACCGGGCTGCGTAGGTCTCCCCGAACGCGATCACGAACCCCGTGAGGAGCGTCGGCCAGATCCGCACGAAGCCACCCGCGAGGCCTGCGGCGAGACCCGGCAGCAGCAGGAACACCAGCGGCGCGAATGCAGCGGGCCGGCTCGGCCCCACCAGGACCGCGCCGAGCACCGCGAGGCTCCCGGCCACCCCCCAGACGGCGACCGTGAGCGCGCCGACCGGGATGCCGGTGAGTTCTGCGTTCACCGGGTCCTCCGCCATCGCTCGGAGGCGGACGCCGACCGCGGTGCGATGCAGGACCAGGCTCGCCGCCACCGCCACGACGACAGCCAGGCCCACGGCCATGACGGTGTCGTGACTGATGCGCACGCCACCGAGTTCGGTGAAGCGGCCGGGGAAGAACGGGCGCGCCGCCCGCGGCTTGTCACCGAAGATGCGGAACCCGGCCGCCAGCAGACCGAGGAGAAGGGCAATGGTGACGGCGCTCTTGGTCAGACGCTGCTTGTCGCGAAACCACGTGACGAAGACCGCACCCATCACGGCGCCGATCACCGCTCCCACGGCGATTGCGGCGAGTGCCGCGGCGGCAATCCCGGTGCCGCCGTCGACGAGAGACAGCATCGTGAAGGCGCCGAGAGCGCCGATCGCCGTTATAGCGAAGTGCAGCGTGCCCGACGTGCGGTACACGAGCACGATGCACACCCCGAACAGTGCATAGGCGGCGCCGGAACTCAGCGACACCGCGAGGGCGCGGACCATCTGTGGCTAGCCGTCCCCGCCCGCCCGCCGGTCCCGGGTCACGGGACGATGATCCACTCCGGTGTCTTGACGACCCACGCACCGTCGAGCAATTCGACGAACTTGGCGGCACGGTTCGATCCGTGCGCCGGAGCGTCGCCGAAGGCGTACGGGGTGCCGGTCAGGCCCGTTTCGATCGGCTCGAGGGCTAACAGGGCCGCGGCCACCGACTCGCGGGTGATCTCGCCGGAGATTCCCTCCAGCACGCTCACCATGATCGTCGCCGCCAGGTAGCCACCCTCGGCGAAGGATGTCTGCGGCACACCCGCCCGGTCCATGAGATCCCGCCAGTCGCGCAGCACCTCGCTGTCGACGTCGGTGAACGGCTCGAACTCCGACGCCAGGAGCAGGCCGTTGCCGGTCGAACCGAGCTGCTCGGCGAGCGCCCCCGTATACCCCGATGTCAGACCGAGGATCTGCACATCGAGGCCCTGCGCCTCGCGGATCTGCATCATGGCAACGTAGTGGAAGTCGTTCGCCTGGACGACGGCCGCGTCGCAGCCGTTGCTCTCCAGCTCGAGCATGAACGGCGTCAGGTCGCCGTCGAATATGAGCGCCATGTCGCTGTACGCCAGCTCCTTGCCGGTCGCTGCGGCCCATTCGGCGATGGCCGCGTCGTAGGCGGGCCGGAAGCCGGGAACATCGAAGGCGCCGAAGCACACGTTCTCCGCGCCGAGTTCCTCGCTCGCATAGAACATTGCCACAGCGTCGGAGAAGAACGGACCGGTGTTCACGGGCGAGATGTTGGAAGTGGCGAAACAGACGGGGTCTATGCCGGTGCCCTGGATGGCGTACAGGCCGACCTCTGCGTAGAACTGGGAGTTCACGGCGCACTCGAGGAGGCTCGCCGAACCCACCATTGCCACGACGCCGATCTCGTCGGCGAGGCGGCGGGCGGCCTGCGCTGCCAGGGCGGGGTCGAACCCGTCATCCTCGACGGTGTACTCGATGAGGCGCCCGCCGATGCCGCCCGCCGCGTTCACCCGGTCGAAGACCGCCTGGGCAGCCGAGTGGGACTCCGGGAAGGAGGCCGGGCCGGTCAGCGTCGAGATGGCGCCGAGCCTGATGGGCTCGGTGCTGGTCGGAGACGCCGGCTCGGGAGGCGGGGCCTCGGGCGGGGCCTCGGGCGGGGCCTCCGGTGCGGGCGGCTCCTCGGCCGCTGCCGGAGCCGGGGCGGTCGGCGCGTCAGCGTCAGGCGCCGCGCCATCGCCGCCGCACCCGCCTGCGACGAGAGCCAGGACCCCCAGCAGTAGCAGTAGTCGCTTCATTCTCTTCCCTCCATCCGGTAGTCGCTTCATTCCTTGTCTCCATTCCTTGTCCCCGTGCGGTTCTCAGCGACCTGCTCCTTCAGGGAGTGCGCCGAAGACGACGCTCCCATCCACGACGGTCGCAGCAATCGGGATCTCGGCGATCCGCTGCGGATCGACATCGAGAATTCGGCCGTCCAGGACGCAGTAGTCGGCGACCATCCCCGGCATCAGACTGCCCTTCCAACCCTCCGCGCCGTCCTGCCATGCGCCGTTGGCCGTAAAGGTCCGGATCGCCTCGAGCGTCGTGATCCGCTCCTGTGGTCCGTGCACCTCGCCGGTGGCCCTGGATTCGCGAAGGACGGCGGTGGCCACACCCTGGCGCCAGCTCGGGTAGGTGATCGGCGCATCCGAACTCGACGTGACACGCACCCCGGCATCGAGTGCGCTTCGCATGGGCCACTGGTAGTCCGCCCGCTCGCGGCCGAGCATCTGCCGCATGAGGTCGGCAATCGTCCACTTGATCGCCGGCTGCATGCTGGCGCCGAAGCCGTGCAGCGCCAGCAGGTTGAGGGCTTCGAGACTCGCAAGGTCGGCGTGGATCACGTAGTGCCTCGGATCGGGGCGAGGGTTCTGATGCTGGGCCCGCACGAGCGCCCGAACGGTGGCGTCAATGGCGCGGTCGCCCGTCACGTGCACGCCGATCTGGTGACCTGCGTCGTGGGTGAGTTCGACCATGGCGTCGAGGTCCGCCAGCTTCTCCTCGTCGGTGCCGCCGGCGATCGTCAGGCAGCCGCAGCCGCCACCGGCGTACTGCCGGCTCATCCAGCCCGTCCTGTTGGGCGGCACGCCGTCGGCAAAGAACTTGACCCCGGCGATGCGAAACCATCCCGGCCTGTCCGGGGGCGGCGTGAACGTGTGGAGATGTTCCTCGACGTCGCAAAGACTCGAGGTCGTCGGCGGGCTGAACACGAGCAGCACCGTCGTTCGCAGCGAGAAATCCTCCCGACCGGCCCGCTCGGACAGGCGCTGCAGGAATCGCTCGCCCGCAGCACCTCCCTGGAATGCGTTTCCACCTGGACCGAGCGCCGCGTCGGTGACCGACGTGATTCCTTCGGCGTGCATGAGATCCCGCACGCTGTCCAGCGCCCGATCGAAGTCCAGGTCTGTGAGGGGTGGTAGCAGCCGATCGATGAGGGCAGTTGCCGACTCCTGCAGAATCCCCGTCGGATGTCCCCTCTCGTCGCGGACGATGACACCGCCGTCGGGATCGGCCGTGTGCTCGTTGATCCCGGCGAGTTCCAGTGCCCGGCTGTTGACCCACAGCTGGTGTCCGGAGAAGTCACGCAGCGCCACAGGAACGTCAGCGCTCACCGGATCGAGGTCCTCGCGGCGCGGCAGGCGCCCCGGGTCGGCATCTTCGAGGTAGCCGATGTCCCATCCGTTGCCCTTGACCCACCCACCGACGCGATCGGCGGCCCCAACCGCTGTGGCCACCTCGGCGATGGATCGAACGGCGGGGAATCCGACGTTCACGGCGAGAGGGGGGAGCACTGCACCGAAGTAGCCGAGATGGACGTGCGAGTCGTTGATGCCGGGCACGACGCTGCGCCCGTCGAGGTGGACGACCTCGGTGCTCGACCCTGCCAGCGACGCGATCTCGTCGTTACCGCCCACCGCGGAGATGCGGTTGCCACGAACGGCCATCGCCTCGACGACGTGGGCGCCGCACGCGGTCACGATCTGCCCGCCCATGAGCACGCGGTCGGGAGCACTATCCCCCCTGGTCATGCCGCGATCGTAAGAGTGCTCGTCACCCCCGTCTATCGGCAGATCTACCGATTTTGTCGTGTCTATGAGCTGGCCCGTGCGGTCTTCTCGCGGCGGTCCTGGGAAGCAGGCGGTGGTACGGTCGCCCTATGAAGTCGTTGGCTGCGGTTGCTCAGTTCGTGAGTTCTGTGGCCGCGATCGCGACATCGACCGCATCCCGGCGGGATCGCGTCGAGGCGATCGTCGACGGAATCGGCCACGTGCTTCCGTTCGTCGGCGTGTGCATCAGCGCTGCGCCCGACCCGCGCGGGCACAGCGAGATCGTGTGCAGTCGGGGCTATCCCGACGCCGTACTCAACCGACTCGGCAGCAAGGAGTTCCGCGACGAATGGCGCGGCCTCCGCCCGTCCTCACGAGGAACCCGGCTCGAAGACACCTGGGAACTCGAACCGTTGCCCGAGACGGTGCGGGAATACGTCGTGCCGCTGGGGTTCGGCGGTGGCGTATCCATCCCGCTGCCCACAACAGAACCGGACGCATTCGGAGGCATCCACGTCTCGACGGAGTCAGCTGCCGACATCACCGACTTCACCCAAGAGGGTCTGTTCCTCATTGCTCCGACAATGAGCAATCTGATCGGGCCGGTGGAACGGCACGGCGCACGATCGGTCCTCACCTCCCGAGAATGCGAGGTCCTGGAACTCATCGCACGAGGCAGATCGAACGCCGAGATAGCGGCCGAGCTGTTCATCGCGCAGCGGACCGCAGCCACCCACGTCGAGCACATCCTCGCGAGACTCGGCGCCACGAACCGTGCCCACGCCGTCGCTCTTGGCCTGCAATTCGACCTCATCCCCGCTAGCGCCGGGTGACCCCGCCCAGCCCTCTGTGATTCCTGGCTCTTCGGAAATGAGCGGGCACTGGGTCCGCGATTGCGCGGGTGGGGGCCTCCAGAATCAGGTTTGACAGGCACCGATTCGTAGGGCCCCCAGCGCAGGAGAGCCCTACGAGCGTCTGCGATCTGGTTGTTCGCCCCATCCACGCACGTTCTCCCGCTGTTGACGTGTCTGGGGAGAATGGGGGTGCAGCCAGCTCTTCTCCACGTGCTGCCACCACTCGGCAATCTGATCGAGGGCTCGGTCACCGGTGAGCCCGTGGCGAACCAGCCAGCAGCCGACCACGGTCCCGGTGCGACCGATCCCGCCCCAGCAGTGGACATAGACCGTCCTGCGGTGGTTCAGGGCGTCGTCGATGGCGTCGAGGATTGCTGTCATCTCCCCGGCGCTGCGTGGCACGGACATGTCGACGACCGGATGATGCTCCCACCGGACCTCTATGCCTTCTTACGGGCACCGCCGACCACCTCGGGCAGTTGGTGCCCGACGACGTCCTCGGCCGTGAGCGGGCACCACCAGTGCCCTCCGACACCTACGTTTGACTCAACCCTGGGGTCTCTGTTGGAGGCGTTGCCGGTGCGGCTGGATTGCGCGCCTTAGGATTCGATTGTGATCGGCGCGGATTCGCCGCAGTTCTTCAAGGACCAGGAGCCGTTCATCTGTCATCCCGGTGGCGCTCTGGAGTCTCGGCTTGAACTCCAGCAGGACTTGATCACGCCGAATCGACTCTTCTATGTGCTGCACAACGGGGGCCGGGCGATCGATGTCGATGCCTCGACGTGGCGCCTGCGCGTGGAGGGCGACGCTGTCGAGCGACCGCTGGATATCACCTATGAGGACATCCGCGCCATGCCCAGCCGCAGCCTCATGTGTTACCTCGAGTGTGCCGGCAACCACCGGGCGATGTTCGATCTCCTGCAGGGTCGGCCCGCGGGGAGCCCACCGTGGGGGACCGGCGCCGTCGGCAACGCGGAATGGACCGGCGTGCCGCTGCGGAACGTGCTGGCGGAGGCGGGGATCGTCGACAAGGCGATGACCGTGCTGCTCGTGGGCCTCGACACCACCGCACCCGAAGGCGGTTTCCGGAGGGCCATGCCCGTGCACAAGGCGATGCATCCGGACACGCTGTTGGCCTACGAAATGAACGGCGAGGTTCTCCCGCGCGATCACGGCTTCCCCGTGCGAGCCGTGGTGCCCGGTTGGGTGGGCTCCAACAGCATCAAGTGGCTCGGGCGCGTCGTCGTGTCCGCCGAACAGATCTGGACGCGCAACAACACCACCAACTACGTGCTGATCGGCGAGGACTACCCGACCGAGGGACCTGCGGAGGGCCAGCCGATAACGACCCTGGTGATCAACAGCGCTCTGGCTCTGCCGTGGCCGGCGGAACTGAACGCGGCCGGCAACACGCAGCCAGATGCGATCCCGTTCAACACGAGGGGTTACCTCTTCAACCAGCCACTCCCGCATCCGATCCGGGTTGCCTGACCAGCGGCGACCCGCCGGTGGTTGAAGAGGCCACCGTGGCCAAGCACGAGCACGAGCACACGCCAGGCCGGAGTTGCTCACGGCGAGGTCATCAGCTCCAGAGCGTGCAGATGGGAGCCGCGGTGATGCTGTCGGCGAGCCGGTAGGTGGCAGGGCCGGTGTGGAGGACGACGCCGGCGCTGAAGCGGTCGCCGAGTTGGTCGCGCAGCCACAGCAGGTGTCTAGCGTCGTGGGCGGTGGGCGCGGCGGAGGCCTTGATCTCGATGCCGACGACCCGGTGGGCGCCGATCTCGGCGACGAAGTCGATCTCGTGGCGGCCCTGCTCGGTGCGGAGGTGGAAGAGCCGGTGGCTGTTGGCGGCGACGGTGGCTTCGGTGCGGAGTTGCGCGGTGACGAACGTGTCCAGCAGCCTGCCCAGAAGGTCGCCGTCGAGTATCACCGCGGTGGCGTCGACGCCCATGGCCGCCGCCCAGAGCCCGGTGTCGACCAAGTGGCGCTTGGGGGATCGGATCAGGCGCTTGAGTCGGTTGGTCGTCCACGCCGGGAGCGAGGCCGCAACCATGAGGTCGCCGAGGAGCGCCTCATAGGCGACAGCGGTGCGACGATCGATGCCGGCGGCGGTGTAGATGGTCCGGTCCTCGGCGACGCCCGCCGAGTTGATGGCGTACGCGAGGAGGTAGCGGCCGAGGCGGTGCGGATCGCGCCGGTGTCCGCCCTCGCCGGTCGGCGCATCGTGGGTGAGGATCTGCTCGATGTAGCTCTCCAGCCAGAGCCGCCGGGCGCGCTCGGGCACGCCGAGTGTCGCCTCCGGGAACCCGCCCACCAGGGCCAGTTCGACGTAGCCCCGCAGGTCGGGAGGATCGGGCGCCGGGGCGAGCGGTTCGCCGGCGACGAGACGGTCGATCAGGGGACGGGGACTCCGGCCCATCTGTTCGGCGACGGTCAGCGGGTGCATGCGCACGCGTATGACCCGGCCCGTGCCGGGCCAGGTGGCGGCCCGAAGGTCGGCTCGCACCGACCCGGCGAGCAGGTAGCGCCCGGGGCTACCGTCGGCGTCGACCGCTCGCTTCACGGCGCCCAGCACGCCGGGAACCTCCTGCCACTCGTCCAGCAGCACGGGTGCCGGCAGCGCCGCGAGCGCCGCATCGGGGTCGGCCAGGAATGCTGCCGCCTGAGCGGCCCGGTCCAACTGGACGACGGTGGTCGCCAAGCGGGCAGCGGTCGTCGACTTGCCCGCAGCACGCGGTCCGACGATCATCACGGCAGGCACATCGGTCATCAATCGGGCCAACAATGCGTCCACCCGACGGGTCCGGTACTCGGGCACGGTCGTAGACTACCTCTCTCACGCGGCTATCGATACTGGTTTCACGCGGTCGCTACTGCTGTGCTCACGCGCTTTTGACTGCCGCCTCGCCCGCAATCGTCCTAGGATCGGACCACCGCCTCACCGGGTGAAGCCGGACCTCTCGACGAGGACGAAGTCGAGTCGATGCGGCGCCGCTACTTCGATCAGTGATCCTCGACGCAGGCCTGCTGGTCGCGTTCGATCACGGCGAGCGCGGCGCTCGTTCATTCCTCGCAGCGTCCGTGAGAGCCGATGTTGTGGACGCACACCTTGTGGTGCTCGCCGTGCGGACCGGACACAGCATCATCACCTCCGACGCCGGCGACTTCATCGCCCTCGCCGGACATCTCGGGACCGCGGCACCGAAGATTCACCGCTGGTAGCCGACCGGCCAGAGGTGCGGTCACCATCGTCGGACTCGCCGCGGAGGTCAGCCGCCGTGCGATTGCCCCGCGGGTTCACCGTTCCCAGCGGCACACAGGTCCTCGCGTGTTGTGCCGGCAGGCGCCCGTCGCTGTCGTTCGTGGTCAACAGCGCCGAAGACGCCTCGGCGTGTCGTATCCTTACAGTCTGTGGTCGGATGCGTACAGCGGGAGTGGTTGGAGCAGTTTCCTGTGGGCACCTGCTTCCGGGCGGAGGACGTTCCGGGCCACACGCGGGGGGCGGTGTATACGTTTCTGAGCCGGGAGGCGGCGAAACCGGCGGCATCCGCTGCGTGCCGGCGTGTGGCGCCGAACCTCTACTGGAAGCCGCTCCGCAACGAGCGGGGGACGCCGACCGAGCCCGGCCACCTCGACATCGCCAGGCGAATCGCCGGTACGGGCTGCGGGGTGACCGGCCACCACGCGGGGAAGATCACCGGATGGCTGACGCACACCACGACGAGTACCGCGGCGGTGGCGGTCGTCGGGGCGCCGAGTGTGCGCCGCCCGCGGCCCGGGTTGGTGCTGCACGGCCGTGCCAACATCGCCCGGCGTGCGCTCAGCGCCCTGGAGGTCACCTATCTCGAGGCGGTCATGGGGTTCGACACCTGCGCGGAGGTCGACTGGCCCGCGGCGCTGCGCCTCACGGCGCGGCCGGACGGCCACCGCCACAGGCTGCGCAGCGACCGCCTGCTGGAGGTTGCAGCGGCCGAACGCGGCGCGGGTGCGGTCCTGCTGCGCTCCCGCATGCGGCAACTCTGCGAGGTGATCGACGGTGCACCACCTCCCGTGGCCCCCGACCGTCCTCACCTACCGCCACGCCGGCGCGGCGAGCCGCTGACGGCGGTGCATCTGCCCGCCCCGATGGCTTCGGCGCCGGGTTCGCGCATCGCCGCACTCGCCAGCTTCGTGAACCATTGGGCGCTGCACCCCGACCGCCGCGCCGCCATGTGCGCAGCACCACCGGAGGGTGAGAACCGGCTCGACCTGGTCCGCATCGCAGCGACGGTCCACGCGCTGTGCGATCGGGACGGCGTCGAGGTGCCGGACTGGGTGTGGTCGCGCCCCTGGCACGAAGACGTGCGGATGTACGACGTGGGCGAGGCGACGCCCGCTTTCCGGCGTCTCGCCCTGCCAAACTGCGTCCACCACCGGGTGTGGTTCCGGGAGGATCACATCACGTGCATCCGCGTGCACGGGTTCTGGACCGACAAGCGTGTCGCATGAGCGGCGGGCCGGGATTCTCCCGCCGCCGGATCGTGGAGTTGCTCGCCGCCGTCGACGCGGAACTGCCCGAAGGGCCGCCCATCGAAGTCCCCGTCGGTGGTGCCGTGGCCATGATGGCGACCCGGCCGGAGCGTGTGTCCGAGGACATCGACGCGTACATAGCGTCACTCGAGCCCGATCTTCAGGACGCGATCTCGGCGGTGGCCGGGCGGGAGGCTCTCGACCCGGGATGGTTCAACAACACACCCGCACAGATGGGGCTGTCGGACTTCGACCTCTCTCCCGAACCGTTCTACACCGGCCGGCGGCTCATCGTGAGAGTGATGGAACCGGTCACGATGCTGCTGCTAAAGCTCAACGCGGGACGCGACAAGGATCTCGACGACATCCTGGCGCTGATGACCGACACCGGATTCACCACCGAGGCCGACCTGTTCTTGCTGATCGACTCCTACTTCGACGAGCACCCCACCTCGAACCTCGACCGCGCCTGGATGGAAACCACAGCCGCCGAGATGGCGGGCCGCCACCGAGCACAGCACTGGGGGGCCGAACTCGACATACCCGACCCATCGCGGCCGGAAGCGCCGGATCCTGGCAGCCCCGAATAGCCCGGGCCGAGCCCGGCCAGGTGGCCGCTGGGAGAGCGGCTCGAGGGATCCTCGGAGCGATGGTTCGGCGGCCACAGCAACGACCTCGAAGCCGAAGAAGAGCAATACGTTGTACCATACATGGCGTGATTCAGACGACGATCTACCTCCCGGACGATCTCAAGCGTCAACTGGAGCAAGCCGCACGCCAGGACCGCCGAACAGAGGCGTCCATCGTGCGAGAGGCCCTCGCGGAGGCGCTCCGGCGCCGTGAGGTGGCACCCACGACGCCATTGTTCACCGACGGCTGGGGCGACCCGACGCTGGCAGAACGAGTGGACGAAGTCCTCGCCGAGACGGGCTTCGGTAGGTGATCGTCGACACGAGCGTGCTGCTGGCAGCCTTCGTCGCCGACCAGCGGATGCACGAGGCGTGCGCCGAGGTCCTCGCCCAGGCGCGACCTCTGGTCGTATCGCCTCTGGTGCTGGCCGAGTTGGACTACCTCACCGCCCAGATCGCCGGCGTCGACGCCGAGTTGGCCCTGCTCGCGGAACTGTGCTCCGGTGCGTACGAGCTCGCGCCATTCGGAATCGACGACCTCCGCCGAGCCCGCGAGATCGTCGAGCGCTACCGGGACCTGCCCCTGGGCCTGACCGACGCATCGCTGATCGTGCTTGCCGACCGCTACGACATCGACACCATTGCGACTCTCGACGAACGGCACTTCCGCGTCGTGCGGTCCCTCAGCGGCCGCCCCCTGCGCATCCTCCCCGCCGACGGGAGTGTGCAGCGCAATTGACGCCAGACGCCGTCGGATCCGCTGGACCATGGATTCCGGCCTCCGCCGGAATGACAGAGGGCGTGGCCACAGCCTTGCTCAGCAGGCCCCCGGGCGTCCGTCGCCGTCGTGGATGCGGCGCCCGGCTGGTCACTAGTGTGAGAATCTCGGCACGCCGCCGAGAGAACGCCCACCCGGACCTGGTTCCATGACCGCCGTCACGCCTGATACTGCAACCACGTCTGGCGCTGCACCCAAGCCGCCACCAGCGACCGAGGCGGACCCGCACAACCCCATCCACAACAGGTTCTGGAAACGGCATCGCAGCGAGGTGGAGGAGGACCTGCGGTGGCTGCGCTCCCAGCCGCTCACGTTCTTTCCCGGGTTCAAGTTCCTCGACGAGCTGGAGAGCATCAAGACTCCGGGCGCTTGGGTCGTCACCCGGCATGCGCCCATCCTGGAGGTGTCGCGCAACCCGCAGATCTACTCCTCGGCGTCGGGAATCACCATCAACGACTTCCCGCCGGAGTTCAACGAGTACTTCAACTCGATCATCAGCATGGACGACCCCCGCCACGCCCGGCTGAGACGGCTCGTGTCGGCGGGCTTCACTCCCCGGATACTCGCTCGCCTCGAGGAATCCGTGCGGGACCAGGCCAGGCTGATCGTCGACGAGGTGTGCGAGCGGGGCGCATGCGACTTCGTCACTGATGTGGCGGCCCGGCTGCCGCTGCGCATCGTGTGCGACCTGATGGGGATCCCCGCCTCCCAGCACGACTTCGTGTTCGACCAGTCGAACGTGATCCTGGGCGCGGCCGACCCCGAATACGTGCCCGAGTTGGGAGACCTCATCACGGCCATCCTCACCGCCGGCGAGGCCTTGACCCAGCTGATGGACGAGGTGGCGGACTCCAAGGTGGGGGTCCACACCGACGACCTCACCAGCGTTCTCGTCAACGCCGAGGTCGACGGCGAGCGGCTCACCCGCGCCGAGCTCGCCAGTTTCTTCATCCTGCTCGTGGTGGCCGGCAACGAGACCACCCGCAACGCCATCAGCTGGGGCCTGGTGTACCTCACCGACCACCCCGACCAGCGCCGCATCTGGGTCGAGGACTTCGACGGCGTGGCCCACAGCGCGATCGAGGAGATCGTCCGCATCGCCAGCCCGGTCACCTACATGCGCCGCACCGCACTGTGCGACACCGAGCTGGAGGGCCAGAAGATCGACGAGGGCGACCAGGTGGCCATGAACTACCTCTGCGCCAACCGGGACGAGACGCTGTTCGACGACCCGCTGGCCTTCGACGTGCGGCGCGACCCGAATCCCCACATCGGCTTCGGCGGACCCGGGCCGCACTACTGCCTCGGCGCGCACCTGGCCCGGCGGGAGATCAAGGTGATGTTCAGCGAGCTGTTCAGTCGCATCGGCGACATCCGCGCCACTTCCGAGCCGGATCTGCTCGCATCAGCCTTCATTCACGGCATCAAGCACCTGCCCGCGGAGTTCACACCGGCCCGGCCCACGGGAGCATCCGCCTAGGACTGTGCCTCGAAGCTGTCGGAGGGGGAGTGGCGCAATGAGCAAGGTCGTACTGATCACCGGCGCGTCGTCGGGCATGGGCCATGCGGGTGCGATCCTGCTGGCTTCCGAGGGCCACAAGGTGTACGCCGGCGCCCGCCGGATGGACCGCATGGCCGACCTGGCCGACTACGGCATCACCGCTGTCGAGATGGACGTCAGCAAGGGTGACGACAACGAACGGGTCGTGAGCCAGGTCATCGAGAGCGAGGGACGTATCGATGTCCTGATCAACAACGCGGGCTTCGGCCTCTTTGGGCCCGTCGAGGACGTCCCGCTCGACGACGCCAGATACCAGTTCGAAGTGAACCTCTTCGGGCTGGCCCACCTCACCCAGCTCGTCCTGCCATACATGCGAGCGCAAGGCTCGGGTCGGATCGTCAACATCTCGTCCATGAGTGGCAAGGTCTTCATGCCCCTCGGGGCCTGGTACCACGCCACCAAGCACGCCCTGGAGGGTTGGTCGGACTGCCTCCGTTACGAGACCGCACCCTTCAATATCCAAGTTGTTCTCATCGAACCGGGCTGGATCAAGACCGAGTTCGGCGACGTGATGAGGGCCCAGCTGGAGAAGTACCACGGCGAGACCGCGTACAAGGCTCAGGTAGAAGCGTTCGTCAAGCAGGTGAGCGACTCGTGCACCATGGACGTCCGCACCAAGCCCGAGGTACTTGCCAAGGTGTTCGTCAAGGCGGCAACGACCGGCAAGCCACGGCGGAGATACGTCAAGGGAGTGCTGGCGCGACCCGTGATGTTCGCCCGGAAGTGGGTCGGCGACGGGGTCTACGAATTCATGATGCGGCGGGCCTTCCGCTGACCGATTGCCCCCGGACTTGGTTGAGGGCACCGACACGGAGCAACCGGAGGCGCCGGCGCCCAGCAGGGTTGTCTCGGACGGGCCGGCGATGCGCGCTGCGTCGGGCGGCGGAGGTCAGGGCCGGCGAGCTCGAGGTAGCCCCCCGCGGTCACTCCGTCGGCGTCGCCTCAATGAGCGCTCCGTCCTCGAGCACGAGGCGCACCACGGCGGGGATGTGGGGTTCGACGATGAACGCCTCACCCTCGGCCCGGTCGAGGATCGACACTTCAATGGTGGCGCCGATCAACTCGACGCCCGGCACGGCGATGCGATCGCCGAGGAACACGCTGCCCACGTCGCGGAACCCGCCGCCCTCGTCACCGAGGATCGCCTGGACGGTGTAGAAGGTCCCGGAGCCGCCGGTGTTCGTGGCGAGCACGGCAGCCCCGTCGAGGATGCCGTCACCGTTGAGGTCACCGGCCGCCCCCGTGATGAAGGCCGAGCGAACCCTGGCCGCCTCATCGACGAACCGACCGCTCTCGTCGAAGTGCACCCGCTCGTCGGTGACGTCGGGCAGGCTGTACGCCACGTCGGGGAACGCCGACCGGAAGAGTTGGAAATCACAGGCGGTCACGAGCACGGGCACGAGCACGCCCACGCCCACGAGCAGAGCGAGCGACCGCAACATCCGGTGTGGCTCCATGGGCCGGGATCGTACCGACCGACGCAGAAATCATCCGCCGCCGCCGCCGGCGCCGGCTCCACCGCACTGCCTGCCCCATCCAGATCACCCACCGCACCGCGGCGGCACGTGCCACCCCACCGCCGCAGCACCTCCCCCACCTCCCCACCGGAGCTGAGCCAAGCAACTCCGGCGCGCCGACGAACTCCGAGGTTCCTCCACCCCCCTGCGGGCACCTCGCAAGGCTTGAACCGGCCATCGGTCCTTCGTCGGCGCGCGGTCGTCGAGGTCGATGACTCGACGACCGAGTGTGCTGACCTACAGCAATCGCAAAGATATTTCCCTAAGATAACGAACAGGTGTTGCGCTTGTCCTAGGGGTCGTGTAGAGTACGGGTACCGGTCACTGACCCCTGCTGCTGCGGGGGTCGAGCTTCCCCAACCGGCTCGTCGGCCCCGCCGACCCGAACCCGCCAACGACGCGTTCTCCGGGGGAGCCACCGATGACCGACCTGAACCTCTTCTCGGGCCTGACGCCCCCGGCTGCCGCGGCCGGTCCTGGTCCTGCCGGTGCTCCCGCGTCGGAGCATGGGCTGGATCGGCGAGAGACGTCGTCGTCACCTCCCGCCGCCACCTCCGGTGCGAAGGCCTGCGGCGAGCCGTCGCCGGGACGCCAGCCAGGTCGGCGAGACGCGTCCGCGTCGCCTACCGCCACCTCCGGCGTTGCGGCAGGCGCCGGCGAGCCCTCCTCCGTGTATCTGCTGGGGTTGCTGGATGAGCTGGTGGTTGGGTTGCGGTCTCTGGGCGGGGAGCGGCTGGAGGAGCGCTTGGGGTTGGTGGGGCGCTGCGACGCTCGGCTGGCCGGGGTGCGGACCGAGACCGTCGCTGCGCTTGCCGCCCGTGATGGTGAGGCGCGCGCTGCGGAGGTGCTGCGGGGCGACTTGAAGCAGTCCCGGGGTGGCGCCAAGCGGGAGATTCAGTTCGCCGAGCGGCTCGCCGACCTGCCGGGCACCGCCGAAGCGCTCGCGGACGGTGCGATCACCCCCCAGCACGCCCGGGCGATCGCCGACGCCGCTGCGCACACACCGGTGGACGAGGCGGTGTTGCTGGCCGCCGCTGAGAAGGAACCCGCCGACGTGTTCGGCCACACGGTCCGGGATCACGTGAACGAGCGTTCCGCCGGCGAGGACCTCGAGGAGCGGCGGCGCCGCCAGCGCGCGCAGCGTGAGGCGAACATCAAGCGGCAATCCGACGGCATGTACAAGCTGTTCGGCACGTTCGATCCCGTCGCCGGTGCCCGCATCGAAACCGCGCTCGCCGCGATGGCCAACAAGCTCTGGCACGCCAACGACGCCAAGAACCGTGCCACGCCCGCCCAGCGGTACGCGGACGCGCTCGAAGCGCTCATCACCCGCCAAGGCGCCGGCAAGCCCCAACGCGCCACCCTGGTGATCGTCGCCGACTACGACCTCGTCGCCGGGCAGCTACGCGACGCCCGCCTCATCGACGGCACCCCCCTGGCACCCAGCGAACTCCTCAAGCTGGCCCTCGACGCCGACATCCTGCCGGCCCTGTTCGACACGAAGGGCCAGCCTCTCTGGTTGGGCCGCAAGTACCGCCACGCGAACACGGCGCAGCGCATCGCCCTCGCCGTTCGAGACAAGGGCTGCGCCGTCTGCGGCGCCTCCAACAGCTTCTGCCAGGCCCACCACGTGATCCACTGGGAAAACGGAGGGCCCACCGACATCGACAATCTCTGCCTGCTCTGCGGTGACTGCCATCACAAGCAGATCCACGAACTCGGCGCCCAACTCACCCGCGGCCCCGACGGCAAATTCAGCCTCGAACCCCCACCCAACCGACCACCACGCGCCACCACGGCCCGCAACGGCAAGGCTCGCAACAACGAGCGGCGTCCGCCAGGTCACCCGACCGGCACAACCGGCGCCCGCCGAGCCGTCAACCAACCCCTCCGCCGATGAACACATCCCCGGCCTCCCCACGTAACCGCGCCGCCCCGGCCACCCCGTGGGGGCGTTGACATCTAGCTGACGACCGGGCTCTCCAGAACGTCGGGATCGATGCTTCGGGGTTGCCACTGGCCGTGGTCGGGGCCGACGTGGAGCTTGCCGCCGGAGACGATCGGGGTGCCCCTCAGGACTGTCATCACCGGCCAAGCCGTGACCGTCCAGCCCTCCCAGGGGCTGTAGTCGCCCTCGTGGTGCAGGTCGGCCATGGAGATCGTCCGCTCGGCGTCCAGGTCCCAGATGGCCAGGTCGGCGTCGGCGCCCGGCTGGATGGTGCCCTTGCGGGGATACAGCCCGAAGATCCGGGCAGGGTTCGTGGCGAACAACTCAACAAACCTGCGCAACGACAGCCTCCCCTTCTTGTAGCCCTCCGAGAGGAGGATCGTGCCCCGCGTCTCGATCCCCACATGGCCACCGGGGACGGTCTCGATGTCGTGGCCGCCCAGCTTGACCGCCAGCGATGTCGTGTACTCGTCGGTGGCGACCGTGGCGATGTCACCTGCGGTCACCCCGGCCCACAGCTGAGCCCGATCCTGCGGCGACGGCAGACCCATGCCGATGTGGTACCTGGCTCCGTCGGGCTTGAGGTAGTCCTCCTCCGAGAAACACAGCAGGTTGTGCAGCGTCTCGGCGTAGACCGGCCGGCCTCGCCGTCTCTCTGCCGCCACCACGCCGACCGACTCGCCGGCGGTGGTGTGCACGAAGTACGTGGCGGCGCCCGCCTCAGCCGCCAGCGCCGCCACCTGGCGGAACGCCAGCGCCTCGCCGAACGGCGTGTGGGCACAGCGGATGTTCTGCAGTTGGTTGCGACCCTCGCTCTTCAGACGGGCCTCGTTGTACTTGATCAGGTCGTCGTCCTCGGCGTGCACCATGACTATCCCGCCGGCCTCCCGGGCGATCCGCATGGCGGCCAGCACGGACCCATGGTCGATCCGGATGCCGGCCTGCCCGGTGGTCACGTCGGTGGTGAACACCTTGAACGACGGCGTGCCCTGCTCGACGGCGGTCGCAATGCTCGCCAGGGTCTCCGCCGAGGCCGAGCCGGTGATGACCGGGTGGAAGGCGAAATCCACGAACGATCGGCCCGTGAAGATCTCCCTGCGCTCGGCGACCGCCTCGGTGGTGTCGTAGGCCCGATCGGTCACGTGGACGTCCAGGAAGGCGAACGACAGCACCGTGGTGGTGCCTCCGTGGGCAGCAGCCCGGGTGGCGCCCTCGGGTGGCTGCAGCCACACCTCCTCGCCTCCCGTCCAACCCCGGTACATCGGCTCGTGGATGTGGGCATGGGATTCAACTCCGCCGGGCGTGACGACCCGCCCGGTGGCGTCGATCACACTGGCGCCATCCGGCACGGGCACGGCACCTGGCGAGGCGACATAGGCGATCTGCTCGCCGCTGATGCCGATGTCCAGGTGGCCCTCGCTGTGCGGCGTGACCACCCATCCCCCGCGGACAACGGTGTCAATCATCGGAACCGACCTTATGACCCGGTCCTCCTCGCCGGGTGCCTCCAGCAGACCCACAGACAACGACGCCAAGCATCGCACTCACCGCGATGTCCCGGTCGCCGCAGGCGGCACCCTGAGTCGATCCCACGGACGACAGCATCAACCATCAACCCCGCGGCCAAAGCGGGACAGCACCAGCTCGGCCCAAGCGCCGATGCGCCGCCGGTGCTCGTCGAGGTCAGCGTCGATGGCACCATCGAAGTTGCGGGCGCCGGCAGCCATCGCGGCTCGGACCTGGGACTCCACCTCCGGGGGCGTCCCGCAGAACATGAAGCGGCTGCGGATGTAGTCGCCGATGCCGAGTTCGTCTGCACGCTCGACGTATCGGCGCTTCTGCTCATCGGTCACCCTGCCGTGGGCCACCAGGTCGTACTGCTCGCCCAGCCGGACGATGCCGTCCCGGTATTCCTCAGGCACGAACTTGCCGTCGACGCGACCCTGGGCGAAGTGCAGCGCGAAGGCCGTGGCTGCCCACGCACCCTCGGCGAGCGCCGCACCCGGCTCCGCGTCGACGAACCAGAAGCACGTGAACCACACCTCCAGATCGGCGAGCGTCCGGCCGGCGGAGTCCGCCCCGTCGGCGATCAGATCCAGACACCCCGAGACCACCTCGGGCAAGATCCCCAGGCCGCAGACGACACCGTCGGCAATCTCTCCGGCCAGGCGCAGAGCCCGCGGCCCGTGCGCCGACATGATGATCGGGACGGAGACCCCCCGACCCCACTCCAGCCGGCACTCCGCCCCCCGGTAGGTGCTCCTGCCCTCGGCAAGCAGTTGGCGGACAGTGGTGACGTACTCCCGCAGCTCAGCAAGACGGGCAGTCGGGTGGCCCAGGTGCCACACACCGGTGCCGCCGGACCCGATGCCGAAATACGTCCGGCCGGGAGCCAGGTCCTCCAGGGTGGCGATCGCCGAGGCGGTCACAACGGGGTGCCGGCTGACGGGGTTGGAGACCCAGGTACCGAGCCTGAGCGTCCTCGTCTCACGGGCCACCGCCCCCAGCGTCATCCACGGCTCCCGGAACAATGCCGGCGAGTCCCACACACCCATCCGGTCATAGCCCAGCGCCTCAGCATCCCGCATCTCCGCGGCGACCCCACCAGGCGGCCCGGGCGTCACGCCGAAACCGAACGCGGGGGCGATCATCGCCACACACCCGGCTCCTGCATCAGTCCTCGGACCCGTGTGACATCCGACCCGTCCAAACGCAACTCCTCGCGCTGCACAGCAACGGTTCCCTCGCCCGTGCGACATCAACTCGCTCAGCCGCAGAGCGACAGGTTCCTGATCCGTGCGACATCAACGCCCCGACCCGTGGGAGATCAGCGCCAAGACACGTTCCACGGGCAGTTGGTGCGCCGTGATGCCGTCCCGGCCGGTCATCGTCTCCGCGGCGAACAGGGCGTTGACGATTGCCTCCTCGGTGGCGTCGACTGTTGCCTCGTAGAGGGCGACGAGGGTGCCGGCGTCTGCCATGAGCGGCTGCGCGCCGGACGTCCCGGACGTGCCGGTCTCGCCGAGCCCGGACCCTGACCGCCCGAACTGCTCGGTCCCGCCGGACGTCCCCAGCCGGCCGCCGCCGAGATCGCTGTGCCCGGTTGCGAAGGCGATCGACAGGTCGCCCGACCAGTGCTCCCCCACGCCGCCGGCCCGGCCGATCCCCAGGGCGGTTCGGGTCGCCAGGCTGCGGCACTGGTGCGGCAGGAGCGGCGCGTCCGTGGCGACCACCGAGATGATCGACCCCATCCCCTCGGGCAGGTCGCCCCCCGGCAGGGGCACCACACTGCCGTCGAGGTGCCGACCGACCGGATACCCGTCGATGACGAGCCGCCGACGGGAACCGTGGTTGGCCTGGACGAGAACTCCGAGCGTGTAGGTGGCCACAGGCGCGTTCGCAGCTCCGTTCCCGGGTCTGTCTTCGCCTGTGTCGCCGGCGCCGGACCCACCTTCGCCCCTGCTCTCAGCTCCACCGACGACCCGCGACGACGTGCCGATGCCGCCCTTGAAACCGTGGCAGATCATGCCCGTGCCGCTGCCGACGTTGCCCTCGGCTACAGGGCGCCGGCTCGCTGCATCGAGGGCCGTCCACACGTCGGCGGCCCGGACATGCGACCCGTTGATGTCGTTGAGCAGCCCGTCCCATGTCTCGGCCACGACGGGCAGCGACCACCAGTCCGATCCCGACCGGTGCGACCGCTCGACCTGCACGAGGGCGTCGCGCACCACCCCTACCGAGTGCGTGTTCGTGAGGGCGATCGCCGAGGTCAGCAGCCCTGATTCCTCGATCCAGTGGCTGCCGGTCATCTCGCCGTTGCCGTTGAGCCGACCGATGCCTGCGAACACCGGGTTGAGCGCCACCGGCTCCGGGCGAGGGACCACCACCGTCACGCCGGTGCGCACCGGCCCCTCCCCCACCACCAGCGGACCGTCACCGGCGATGCGCGTCACATGGCCAACCGCCACTCCCGGCACGTCCACGATGGCGTTCAGCGGCCCCGTCCGGCCCGACGCCGCGAACAATCCGATGTCGCGTGCTCGCATCTCAGTGTTCGAATGGAGTTGCCATGTCACGGGTTCTACGCGTCTCTCTGCGACGGGGACTCCGGCTAACCGGCGAGCCAAGTGTGTCACGCCCGGCCGCACTCTGACTTCGGGCCTGCCCGCAGGTGTCCTACTCTCGGCCAGTCCAACGGGGTGCCGGCCAGGCACTCGTCAGAGAGGACCAACCAGTGCTCGTGAAGGCAATCGGTCGGAGTTGGCTCCGTTGCATCGCCGCCCTGCTCGCAGTCGTCGTGCTCGCCGGCGCCTGCGGTTCGGACGATGACTCACCGTGGCCCGTCCGGCCGGTACGCCTGCCGCCGACCACGATCTCTGGGCCGGGACCACCACCCACGATCCAAGAACAACCACGGCCGGTTGAACCACTACCCCCTCCGGTCGAACAGCCCTAGCCTTGGGCCGTCCCCCGATGAGTGTCACCGTCTTCTACAGCGCCCACTGCGCTGACTGCCCCGACTGCGTCCGTCAGGCGCGCCGGACCACCAGGATGGACTGGCTCTGGCGCGTCGAGTTCGACAGCGATGCGTGCGCGATCTGAGCGGCTGGCGCTGCTGCTCATCGCGCTGGCGCATCTCGCCGCCCAGGTGACGCACGGCTCCAGCCACATCGCCGCTGAAGTGCCGATCACCGCGGCACAGTTCGCATTCATCATCGCCGTCGTGACCGTCCTGCCGCTGTTGGCCGTCGCCGTGGCGTTCCAGAGGGACGTGCGATCGGGAGCCGAGCTCTTCGCCGCATCGATGCTCGCCTCGTTCGCCTTCGGGTACCTGTTCCACTTCGTCGTCGACACCGCCGACCTGCACTCGAACGTCGTCGGCGAACACAGCGGCCTGTTCTTCCACTCGGCCCTGAGCCTGGCGCTCATCGAGTTCGCCGGCTTCGTGTACGGCCTGTCGGTGGCGGTGCGGCAAGGCAGGAGGCAGGGAAAAGCCGCTGCGGGGTAGGCGGCGAGGACAAGCCGAGGCCGGCTAGGTCAATCAGGGTGGACGGCAGGCACCGGCTATCTTCGGGGCGCCACGGTGACGACGGAGGTTCAATCGTGCATAGTCGCCAGCCCACGATCCGGGACATGCCGCCCCCTCCGCACATCGTGGGGTTGCAGCACTTCACCACGTACGCCGAGATCGATGAGATCCTGCGGTCGCGGAGCTTCCGCCAGGGGTCGCACCAGGAGAGCCAGCCGTTCTTCGGGCGCACCTTGCTGACCATCGACGGCGACGAGCACTTCGAGCGTCGGCGGCTCGAAGCCCCCTTGTTCGCGAAGGCCGCGCTCGACTACTACGAGCACTCCGAGCTGATCCCGCTCATCGGTAAGACGCTGCAGGAGTGCCGCGCCAACCGGGGCGACGACGGCGTGGTGCGAGCCGACCTCTGCGTGTTACTGCGCACGATGCTTGCCCGCATCGCCGCTGCGACCACCGGGATCGACGGGGTGGACACCCCCGAGCGCACCAACGCGTTCCGAGAATATGTCGAGCTTCTGGGCACAGGGGCCACCGTCGAGTGGTCCACCGAGGACCACGATGAGGTCATCAACCGCATCCTCGAAGTCCGAGACGCATTCGACCGCGAGTTCTTCGCCCCGTCGGTGGCTCGCCGCCGCGCGCTCATCGAGCGTCACCGCCGAGGCGAGATCGGCGATGACCAGTTGCCCGTCGATCTGATCACCATGCTCTACCTGCATTGGAACGAGGACTGGGATGACGGCCTGCCCATACGGGAGGCCTGTCTCTTCCTGGTGGCGGCCACGCAGACCACCACCCACGCGGTCCCCCACCTCATCGCGCACCTCGATGAGTGGTTCGACAGTCACCCGCAGGATCGGGCCAAGGTCTCCGACCAGGAGTTCATCAAGCGGGCCGCTCATGAGGCCCTCCGGCTGCACCAGCCGTCGCCGGCTCTGCTGCGGATCGCCACCGAGGACTTCGTGCTGGGCAACGGCAAGAAGATCGCCGCCGGCGAGCGGGTGGCGTGCCTGTTCACACCGGCCAATCGCGACCCCGAGGTGTTCAGCGCCGATGCCGGGGTGTTCAACCCCTACCGCGAGGTCGGCGCGGTCAAGCCCTGGGGCCTCACCTTCGGCGGCGGCCAGCACATCTGCATCGGTCGCACATTGGTGACCGGCCTCTCGGCGCGCACGGACAACGACGAGGGCACCGACGGCACGGTGGTCAACATTGCCGGCGCGCTCTACGACGCCGGCGTCGAGATCGACCCCCGTGACCCGCCGAGCTACACCCAAGCCAGCCATCATGACGCCTACGGCCGCTTCCCCATCCTGCTGACCCGGCTGTAGACAAGGCGAGCAAGGCACACAGGGCCATGGGCGCAGAACACCTGCACGTTTCGGTTGATCAGCAGCTTTGCCAGGGGGTGGGCTATTGCGAGCGGGTCGCGCCCCGCGTCTTCCAGCTTGGCGACGATGGTCGGTCACACGTCCTCGACAGCCACCCGCCCGAATCCGAGCGGGCCGCGGTCGATGAGGCCGCCACGCTCTGCCCCAGCCGCGCCATCCGCTACTGAACAACCCACAACAACCCCGGGACATCCGGCGGGTCTCGGCGGAGATGGCGGCGGAGGTGTGTGGCGATGCCCTCCTGAGCTACAGGTCGAAGGGCACCAGCACCAGCGCCACCGTGGCGTCGCAATTTCGGAGCACGTGCTCGACGGTGTGACCGAGGAAGGGACGGTCCCGCAGGCGCCGCAGGTTGGCCCCCATGATGACCAGGTCGGCCTCGGTCTCGCGCACGAGAGCCAGCAGTTCGATGGCCGTGGACGTGCCCGTGCGGGTCACGAGCTCGGGCTCGACCCCCTGCTCGGCGACCAGTTGCGCCGCCTGGTTCAGCACCTGCTGGCCGATGCCGGTGGCCCGGGCCGGAGAGCGCAGCAACGCCCGGCGCCGGGATCGCAGCAGATCCAGCGGAGCCTGCAGCAGCGTCGCAAACCTGCCCATCACCGAGCCCGTCAGGGCCGTCCACCCGCCGTCGGTCTCCTGAGCCGGCCTCGCGCCGGCCTCGCCGTCTGCGCCCGACGCACCCTCGTGCCCGTCGAGGTCATCGTCGTCGGGCCCGAAGCCCGGCCACATCCCGCCGGAGCCCATCGTGGGCAGCCGCCGCAGGCCCCCCATCACGTCTGCGGAAGCCACGATGTGGGCCAGCACGATCTGCGTACCGAGCTGCGAACTCAGATTGGCCGCCACCTCAGCCGCCGCTCGGCTCGCCGGGCCGCCCGAGGCCGGCACCAGCGCCTTGGCGTACGCCCCCGGCAATGGGCGCTCCAGATTGCGCGCCCGGCGCACCACCACCACCGGGATGGGACTCACCCGCAGCACCTCGTCCACCAGCGGCGAGATCACCTGGCCGACCTCCTCGGTGCTCTGCACGCCCATGCCGATGGCCCCGTAGCCCAGCGCAGCCTCCTTGGCGAGGGACTTGGCCACGTCGCGCCCCCGAACCCTCTCGTAGTCCACCTCCCGCCCGTACAGCACGTTCTCGAGCGGTCCGAAGTCGAACCCCGCCCGCCGGTCGGCGGCCGTGAAGACCGTCACCTCTGCCTCGGGGGGCCACGAGTAGTGCATGAGCTGGGCGGCGGCGATGGAGGCGGGCCCGCCCCTCGACGGGATCAGCAGCCGGGACGTGCGCACCACCAGGTTCTCGCTGAGGGCCTTCTCACGTTTAAGGCGCCGGATTTCCGCCGCGTCGCCGCGCCAGTTGAAGACCACGAGCCGCAGCGCCACCGAGGCGAAGATCGACGTCACCAGCGGCACCAGCACGATGATCGTGAACGACGCCGTGTTGAAGACGCCCAGGCTGAGACCCACCGAGGCGATGACGATCTCCAGAGTGCCGCGAGCGTTGAGCCCCGCCCCCAGCGCCAGCCCGGCCCGGTGGCTGCGCCCCGCAACCCTGGCCCCGCCGTAGGCGCCGGCAAACTTGGCCACGATCGCCACCGCCACAATCACGATGGTCCAGGTGAGGATCGTGCGGTCCTCCAGCAGCAGCAGGTTCACCTGCAGGCCCGCGGTGGCGAAAAACACCGGGGCGAAGAACGAGGAGGTCAGCCGCTCGATGGAGTGCTCCAGGCGCTCGTCCACGAACCGGGAGCGATGCAGCACCACACCCGCCACGAACGCCCCCAGCACCGCCTCGACGCCGAGGCGCTGGGTCACCACGCCGAAGCCCAGCATCGTGACCACCGCCACGGTGACCGCGGCGCCCAGGGAGTCGCTGCTGCGGCGCGTGCGGCGCAGCCAGCGGTCCACCAGCCACTGCCCCACGGTGAGCGCCAACACCAGGAACGCCAGCAGCCCTCCCACCGAGATCAGGATGTCGACCGCAGACACGCCGCCTGACGCCGCCAGGCCGGTGAGCACACCCAGCAGCAGCCAGCCCACAATGTCGTTTGCCATGCCCACGGCAACGGTGATCTGGCCGAAGTCGCGACGCATGAGGCCCAGGTCGGACAGGATCTTGGCCACCACCGCCAGCGCCGACACGCTCACCGCCAGGGCCACGAACAGCAGGAACGTGCTGCGGCTGGCCTCTTCGCCCAGGAACTCGTCCGGGATCAGCCAGCCCACCACGCTGCCCGCCGCCGCCGGCACGAGCATGCTCCCCACGGCCACCAGCACGGCAGGGCGACCCAACTTGGTGATCAAGCCCAGATCGGTCTCGAACCCCGCCAGAACCAGCAGCAGCGCCACGCCGATCCAGCTCACGGTCAGCAACGCGGCGGCCTGCTCGCCCCCCGCCGGCAGGAACCACGCGAATTGCTCGGGGAAGTAGTGCCCGAACAGCGTCGGTCCCAGGACCACGCCCGCCCCCAGCTCGCCGATCACACGCGGCAGGCCGAGCTGCAGCATCACCCAGCCCAAGGTGCGGGCGCCCACCACGAGCGCCAGCAGCTGCACCCAGAAGACCAGCAGGTCGTAGTCGGCGTGCGCCAGATCAGCGGTGGAGGCGAACATCAGACCCTCACAGCCTGGCCGGCGCGCCTGCTGGCCGGCCAATGGAGGACGCGAGTCGTGCCGCTCAGAACTGGATTCCGGCCTCCGCCGGAATGACGCGACTCTTGACCGGCAGGATCCCTCGGCACCGCAGGCAGCACGCTCACAGATCGAAGTCCACGACGAGCGGGGCGTGGTCGGATGGTTTCGAGCCTTTGCGGGCGTTGCGGTCCACGACGATGCCGCCGGCGCGCCCGGCCAGCGTCTCGGAGGCCAGCACGTGGTCGATGCGCATGCCCTGGCGCTTGTGGAACCGGCCGGCCTGGTAGTCCCAGAACGTGTACAACCCGTCGACGCCGGGGTAGCGCCGGCGGAACACGTCCACCAGACCCCAGTCGCAAACCGCCTGCCAGGCGGCTCGCTCGGGCTCGGTGACATGCGTGGACTCGGCGAACACGTCGATGTCCCAGACGTCTCGATCCTCGACCGCCACGTTGAAGTCCCCGGCCACCACCACATCGCCACCCGGATCGCAGACCGCCTCCAGGTGGGCGCGCAGCCGGCCGAACCAGGCCAGCTTGTAGTGGTAGTGGTCGTGGCCCACCTCTCGGCCGTTGGGCACGTACACGCTGGCCACCCGCACGCCGCCGCAGGTGGCCCACACCACCCGGGCGTCGGGATCCTCGCCTGCCCCGTCGGCGAACCCGGCCGCCACGTCCTCCAGGCCCAGACGGCTGCAGATCGCCACCCCGTTCCAGCGGCCCTCGCCGTGATGGACACACTCGTAGCCCAACGACTCGAACGCCAGATGGGGGAAGTCCTCGGTGGCCAGCTTCGTCTCCTGCATGCAGACCACGTCGGGCTCGACGGCCGCCAGCCAGGGTTCCACCCGCCCCATGCGCGCCCGCAGCGAGTTCACGTTCCACGTCGCCAAGCGCACGTCGGCAGGCTAGCCGCGGCGCCCCCGGCGACCGGACACCGACCGGGCCCTGAACACGCATGGATTCCGGCCTCCGCCGGAATGACGGCGAGGCGAGGGCGCCGGTGGCGGGTGGCGGTGCAGACGGCCATTCCCGAGGCCACCGGAGCGCCACGTCCCGCTCACAGCCCGACTCGGCGCTCTCGTAGACTCATCTCGTGGTGCACGGCCCGACGCCGCCGTCGGCGTTCCCTAGCGGCCAGAACGCCTGGCTGATCGAGGAAATGTTCGCCCGCTACCAGGCCGACCCCGAGTCGGTCAGCGCCGGGTGGCGTGACTTCTTCGCCGACTACCGCTCGCACATCCCCGAAGCGGCTCCCTCCGAGCAGGAACCCCCCTCGGCGCCACCCGCCGGCCCGGCCGCCATCCCCAGTCGCAGCGACCTCGCACCGGCCGTCGAAGCGCCCCCCGACGGCGAGGTCCTCCGAGGCCCCGGCGCCCGCCTCGCCGCCAACATGGAGGCCAGCCTGGCGGTCCCGGTGGCCACCAGCTTCAGGGAGATCCCGGCCAAGCTGCTCGACGTCAATCGCCTCGTCATCAACGGCCACCTGCGCCGGACCCGGGGCGGCAGGGTCAGCTACACCCACCTCATCGCCTACGCCATCGTGCGCGCCGTCGCCGACCACGCACCGGCGATGAACGCCTCGTTCACCTCGGGCGCCGACGGGGTGCCCCGGGTGGTGCACCACCCCCACGTGGGGCTGGGCCTCGCCGTCGACCACGAGCGCCGCGACGGGACGAGGACGCTGCTGGTGCCGTGCCTGCGCCACGCCGAGGAGTTGGGGTTCCGGGAATTCGCCGACGCTTACGACGAGCTGCTGCGACGCACCCGCAGCAACCGCCTCACCGCCGACGACTTCGCCGGCACGACGGTCACGCTCACCAACCCGGGGATGCTGGGCACCCGCTGGTCGGTCCCCCGGCTGATGTCCGGCCAGGGGCTGATCGTGGGTGTGGGGGCCATCGACTACCCGGCGGCGTTCCAGGGTGCCGACCCCCACACGCTCGCCGGCTGGGGGCTCTCCAAGGTCGTGGTGCTGTCGTCCACCTACGACCACCGCATCATCCAGGGCGCCGAGTCGGGGGACTTCCTCGCCACGGTCCACGACCTGCTCGTCGGCAAGCACGGCTTCTACCACGACATCTTCCGCGACCTCGGCGTCCCCTACAAGGAGGTCGAGTGGCGCCGGGACGTCATGGGCGCCGACACGGCGACGGCGATGACCGTCAAGCAGTCACAGGTGGATGCCCTCATCGCCGCCCACCGGGACCGGGGCCACCTCATCGCCGACCTGGACCCCCTGGCGCTGAACGAACCCGACCTGCACCAGGACCTCGACCCGGCCGGCCACGGGCTCACCATCTGGGACCTCGACCGGGAGTTCGAGGTGAGCGAGTCCAACGGGCTCGAGGCCGCCGCGGGGGGCCGTGACCGGCTCCCGCTGCGGGAGATCCTGGGACTCCTGCGCGACGCCTACTGCCGGACCCTCGGCGTGGACTACACCCACATCCTGGATCCGGACGAGAAGCGCTGGATCCGCGAGCAGATCGAAGGCCCCCAACGCGCCGTCGCTCACACAGAGAAGCTGCACATCCTGGACCGGCTGAACGCCGCCGAAGCACTCGAACGGTTCCTCGCCACCCGCTACGTCGGCCAGAAACGCTTCGGCCTCGAGGGCGCCGAGAGCGTCATCCCCACCATCGACGCCATCCTGAGCGAGGCGGCCGATGCCCGCATGCACTCGGCCATCGTGGGGATGTCCCACCGCGGCCGCCTCAACGTGCTGGTCAACATCGTGGGCAAGACCTACGGACAGCTCTTCCGGGAGTTCGAGGGCGCCATCGACCCCGACGCCGTGCAGGGCTCCGGTGACGTCAAGTACCACCTGGGGATGAGCGGGAAGTTCAACAGCCCCGCCGGCAACCCGCTGCGGCTGGACCTGGCGGCCAACCCCTCCCACCTCGAGGCCGTGGGGCCCGTGGTGGTGGGCATGGCGAAAGCCCGCATGGACGGCCTGGCGGTCGTGGCGTCGGCCCAGGGTGACGATCCCGAGTCTGACGACGGGGCGGCCGGGGCCGGCAGCGCAGCCGGTGCTGGCGTGCTCCCGCTGATCCTCCACGGCGACGCCGCCTTCGCCGGCCAGGGCGTGGTGACCGAGACCCTGCACATGTCCCAGCTCGACGGCTACTCGGTGGGTGGCACCATTCACCTCGTCATCAACAACCAGGTGGGGTTCACCGCCACGGCCCGGGAGGGTCGCTCCAGCCCCTACCCCACCGACGTGGCCCGCATGATCCAGGCGCCCATCCTGCACGTCAACGGCGACGACCCCGAGGCCTGCGTGCGCGCCGGCCGGCTGGCGTTCGACTACCGCCGGCGGTGGGGCAAGGACGTGGTGATCGACCTGTGGTGCTACCGCCGCCACGGCCACAACGAGGGCGACGACCCCAGTATCACGCAGCCGCTCATGTACAACCGCATCGCCGAGCACCGCCCTGTTCGCAAGAGCTACGTCGAGCGGCTCGTTCTGCAGGGTGAGCTCGACATGGCCACCGCCACCGAGGCGCTCGACGACTTCGAGTCCAGGCTCCACGAGGCGCTCGACGCGACCCGGGCGCAGCTCCCGACGGGGCCGTCCTTGGCGCTCCCGCCGAAACCGGCGGTCGGCCGGCTACCCGATGTTGACACTGCCGTCGATGCCGGCGAGCTGCGGGACATCTACGGGATCCTGAGCGCAGTGCCGGAGGGGTTCTCGGTGCATCCCCGGGTGGCGAAGCACCTAGGTGCCCGTGACCGGATGTTCACCGACTCCGAGGCCGACTGGGCCCTGGCCGAGACGCTCGCGTTCGGGTCACTGCTGCGCCAGGGGATCTCGGTGCGTCTGTCGGGCCAGGATTCCCGCCGCGGCACCTTCTCCCAGCGGCACAGCACGTTTGTGGACAACGTCACCGGCGCCGAGCACACGCCGCTGGTGGCGCTGTGCGCGCTTCGGACCCGGCTGTGGATCTACGACTCGCTGCTGTCGGAGTACGCCGCCGTGGGGTTCGAGTACGGCTACTCGCTGGGCAACCCCAGGACGCTGGTGCTGTGGGAGGCCCAGTTCGGCGACTTCGCCAACGGGGCGCAGATCATCATCGACCAGTTCCTGGTGGCCGCCGAGGACAAGTGGCGCCAGCGCAGCGGGCTGGTGCTGCTGCTGCCCCACGGCCTGGAGGGCCAGGGTCCCGAGCACTCGTCGGCGCGCATCGAACGGTTCCTGATCCTCGCCGCCGAGGACAACATGACACTCGCCCAGCCCACGACGGCCGCGCAGTACTTCCACCTGCTGCGGCGCCAGGGGCTGTGGGACCTGAGGCGGCCCCTCGTGGTGTTCAGCGCGAAGTCGCTGCTGCGTGCCCGGCCGGCTCGCTCGCCGCTGGCGGACTTCGCCGAGGGGTCGTTCCGGGCGGTCCTGGACGACCCGGCGCCACCGGGGCGGGTGGAGCGAGTCGTGCTGTGCAGCGGCAAGGTCGGCCACGAAGCGCTGGCCAAGCGGGACTCGCTGGCGGCACCGGCGACGGTGGCGCGCGTCGAGCAGCTCTACCCGTGGCCGGATGCGGAGATCGCCGGGGTGCTGGCCCGCTGTCCCGACGCCGGTGAGATCGTGTGGCTGCAGGACGAGCCGCGCAACATGGGCGCCTGGAACTTCGCCCGGAACCACTTGACCGAGGCGCCCGGCGGTCGCCGCGTGCTCTGCGCGAGCCGTCCCGAGTCGGCCAGCCCCGCCACCGGGTCACGCCAGATCCACGCCCAGGAACAGACGCAACTGCTCAACGCGGCGTTCGCCTCGGCGGATGTGATCGAGATGCTGACGACCTGAGGGAATCCCGCGGGTCGGGCCGGCTCACGGGTTGATCGCCTCGCGGGCTGCCGGCCCGGCGGATTCGTCAGCAGGGCTCAGCGGGCTGCCGGCCCGGCACGCCTCGCCGGGGGGACTCAACGACCCGCCGGCACACCTCGCAGCGGGAGTTCCACCAGGCCGCGGAACGCCACGTTGGGGTGCCAGCGGTCCTCGAAGCTGTCGGCCACACGCAGCTCGTCGAACCGGTCCAGCAGCGCCTCGAAGGCGACGCGGCCCTCGAGGCGGGCCAGGGCGGCGCCGATGCAGTAGTGCGGCCCGCCGCCGAAGCTCATCGGGAAGACGTCGGGCCGGGTCACGTCGAGCTCATCGGGCCTGTCCCACTGCGCGGGGTCACGGTTGGCCGAGCCCAGGAAGGCCGTCACCGGCGTGCCCTTGGGGATGTCCCGGCCGCCGATCACGATGTCGCGGGTGGTGATGCGGCGCACCCGCTGCACGGGGCTGTCGTAGCGCAGCAACTCCTCGATCGCACCCGGCAGCAGTTCGGGGCGCCGCCGCAGGAGCTCCAGCTGGTCGGGGTGGCGCAGGAGGGCCAGCATGCCGTTGCCGATGAGGTTGGTGGTGGTCTCGTGGCCGGCAAAGAGGAGGTTGATGGACGTGGCCACCAACTCGTCCTCGGTGAGCCGCTCGCCGTCGTCCACCGCCGCCACCAGGTCGCTGAGCAGATCATCCCGGGGACGGCGCCGCCGCTCGGCCACGAGGCCGCGGAGGTAGGCCCGGAACTCCGCCAGGGCACCATCGAGCACCCGTGCCAGGTCGGCGTGGGCCACCGACGACCCGGTGTAGGCAACGACCGCTTTCGACCACCGCTTCAGGTCGCCATGGTCGCTGTCGCCGACGCCGTACAGCTCGCCGATGACCGCCACCGGCAGCGGGTAGGCCAAGGTGGCGATCAGATCGAACTCGATCTCGCCGCCGGTTCCCTTCCCGTTCCCGGACCTATCGCCGTCGCCGTCGCCGTCGCCGAGGTCGTCCAGCAGGCCGGCGGCGCGGGCACGCACCCGATCCTCCAGCATCGCAATACGCCGGGGGGTGAAGGCCTTCGAAAGCAACCGGCGCAGGCGGGTGTGCACCGGCGGATCGGTCGTGGAGATGTTGACCGTACGGAAATGGTCGATGACCGTGGGGATCTCCGGGCGCAGGTCCGCCGGCAGCTGGCTCAGGAAGAAGCTGTCCCAGCCGACGCTCGAGAAGATCTCCCAGGTGCGGGCGATCTCCGTGACCAGTTCACCCCGGGTCACCAGCCACTGCTGGAAGTAGGGGCTCCAGTAGACCGGAGCCTCGGCCCGCAGGCGGGCGTAGGTGGGATAGGGATCGGTCGTGAACGACGGTGGACGGAGGGCCGCCTCGACGGCCTCGTCGCCGTCGGGTAGCACACCGGGCGCCAAGTCAGCAGGGCCAACCACGGTCGCCAAGCTCATCGGCCCAGAGTAGTGCAGCCCCGTTCATCGGCCGCAGCCCGAGACGGCTCCGGCCGGGCCGGTGTCAACCCGCAACAGCCCCAGCGATGACCGGCCCCAGCCAGGGCACCTCGCAGCCGGGGACGGGGGTTGGGCGTAGTTACGATGCGGTGCGTGGGTCGCCTTGCCGAGATGATCGCCTCCTCGGCCGGCGCGCTCTCCCGTGCCACCGGGCGAGGCGGAGGCACAAGCCTGCCCGGCATGGTGCTGAACAGGCTGGAGCCAGGTGCGCTCGCCCGGCTCGGCGGGGGGCTCGGCGGTGGCGCGGTGTACATCTCGGCCACCAACGGCAAGACCACCACGGCAAGGCTGCTGAGCGCCTGCCTGCGCGCCGACGGCCGCGACGTGACGGCCAACGCCGCCGGGGCCAACCTGGCGAGCGGGGTCACCGCCGCCCTGCTTGCGGGACAGCGCCGCCGACGTGCCGGGGACCGAACCGGCCGGCCATGGCGCCGCACAGCGGAGAGCGAGATGACCCGCTGCGGCGGGATCGGGGTCTTCGAGGTGGACGAAGGCGCCCTCGGTCAAGTCGCCGGGACACTGCAACCCAGGGCCCTGGTGCTCATGAACCTGTTCCGGGACCAACTCGACCGCTACGGCGAGCTGGAGGCCATCGCCGAGCGCTGGGGAGATCTGACCCGCAGCCTGGGGCCGGCCACCACGCTGGTGCTCAACGCCGACGACCCGGCGCTGGCCCACCTCGGCATCGGCCGCACCAAGGAGCCCATGTTCCAGCCGTACTGGCCGGAGGGGGCGCCGGAAAGCATCGGCGCCGGCCTCGGCGACTCACCGACATCCCAGCCTTTCCGGCCGCCGGCGCTGGACCGCATCGGCGCCGACCCGCCGAACGTGGTGCTGTTCGGCATCGACGACCCGGCCGTCGGGCGCCCCGACCTGCCCCACGCCGCCGACACGGTGCGCTGCGGCAACTGCGGCGGGCCGCTGAGCCACGACCTGGTGACCGTGGGGCATCTGGGGCACTGGCGCTGCGAGGGTTGCGGGCTGGGGCGGCCCCAACCCCACATCAGCGCCCGCCGCGTGCGCCTCGACGGCCTCGACCGGCTGACTCTGACCATCGACGGTCGCGGCACGCTCGCCGGGACCGACGGGGCCGAGGGGGCATACGAGGCCGACAGATCCGACAGAGCCGAAATCGAGATCACCGCCGGACTAGGGGGCCTGCACAACGCCTACAACATCACCGCTGCGGTGGCAGCCTCGCTCGCCCTCGGCGTTGCGACCGATGCCGTGCGGTCGGGCATCGCCGGCGTCCAGGCGGCATTCGGGCGCGCTGAGCAGGTGAGCCTCGATGGGCGCACGCTGCGGCTGCTGCTGGCCAAGAACCCCACGGGCGCCAACGAGAACATCCGCTGCGTGCTGGCCGAGCCTGCGCCGCTGCACCTGCTGGTGGTGCTCAACGACCGCACCGCCGACGGGCGTGACCCGTCGTGGATCTGGGACGTGGACTACGAGCCCCTCTGGGATCGCATCGGCAGCGTGACCCTGGCGGGCGACCGCTGCTGGGAACTGGCGCTGCGCTTCTCCTACGGCGGGCTGGATCCCGGGCGTTTCGACGTGCGGGAGAGCCTGCCGGAGGCTCTCGACAGTGCCTTGGCCGCCACCCCGCCGGGCGGCGTGCTGTACGCACTCCCCACCTACACGGCGCTGCTGGATCTGCGGGCCGAACTGGTGCGCCGCGGCGCCGCCCACGACTTCTGGCAGGAGACGTGAGCACCCCCGCCGTGCGGCTCTGCCACCTGTACCCGCGGGAGATGAACATCTACGCCGATCGGGGCAACATCGCCGTGCTCTCCGGGCGGCTGCGGAGCCGGGGGCTGGACCTCGAACTCCACGAGGCGGGGCCCGGGGAGCCGATTCCCGCCGACGGCGTGGACCTGGTGTATCTGGGCGGCGGCCAGGACCGCGACCAGCAGGCCGTCGCCGCCGACCTGGCCACCACGAAGGCCGCCGACGTGCGCGGGTTGCTGGACGGTGGCGCCGCCGGCCTGTTCGTCTGTGGCGGCTACCAGCTGGCCGGGCACAGCTACCGCACCGCCGGCGGCGAGACCGTGCCCGGCATCGGGGTCCTGGACGTCACGACGGCAGCGGGCGAGGGCCGCCTGATCGGCGACATCGTGCTGCGCAGCGACCTGGGGCCGGAATCCGGCCGGCTCGTCGGCTACGAGAACCACGCCGGGCGCACCACCCTCGGCGCCGGTGCCGAGACCTTGGGGCGGGTCGTGAAAGGCCACGGCAACAACGGCCAGGACCGCACCGAGGGGGCGGTGGCGAACCGCACCATCGGCACCTACCTGCACGGTCCCCTACTGCCGAAGAACCCCTGGCTGGCCGACCTGCTGGTGGCCTGGGCCCTGGAGCACCGCTACGGGCGACCGTTCGACCTCGAACCACTCGACGACCGGCTGGAGCACGCAGCCCACCGCGCGGCGGTCGCCCGCGCCGGCCACCGCCGCCGCTGACACTGCCGTCCCCCGGCGCTGCGTCGTTAGGGTGAGAGCGTGTCCACCGACAGCAGTTCGCGCGCCGATCGCGCCCGGGCCGATGCCGACGACCACCGGCTGGCGGCCGAGCTGGCGACAGAGACCGGGGTGCTCCTGGTGGCGCTTCTGGAACGGCACCGGCTCGAGTTCGGCAATGCCCCCGACCGGCTCGACAACCTGCGCGACGCCGGCGATCGCTTGGCCCACGAGTTCCTCGCCGGCGCCCTCGCCGAAGCAAGGCCCGACGACGCCGTGCTCTCCGAGGAGGCGCCCGACGACCGGCGACGGCTGGGCCACCGGAGGGTGTGGATCATCGACCCGCTCGACGGCACGCGCCAGTATGGCGAACCGCAGCGGACGGACTGGGCCGTACACGTGGCCCTGGTCATCGACGGAGAGCCGGCCGCCGGCGCCGTGGCACTCCCCGCCGAGAGCCTGACCCTCAGCACCGCCGAACCCCCCTCACGACCGCCATCGACGCCGCTCGACGACCGATCCGATGGTCGCCTGCGGGTGATCGCCAGCCGGACCCGCCCCGCGCCCGACGCCGGGGCAGTGGCCGCGGCGCTCGGCGCCGAACTGGTCACGCTCGGCTCGGTGGGCGCCAAGGTGGCGGAGGTGATCGGCGGCAGGGCGGTGGCGTACGTGCACTCCGGGGGCCAGTCGGAGTGGGATTCCGCCGCACCGGTGGCCGTGGCGCTGGCCTGCGGCCTGCACGCCTCCCGTCTCGACGGCCGGGCCCTGCGGTACAACCGCCCCAACGTCGCACTTCCCGATCTTCTGGTCTGCCGCACCGACGTTGCCGAGACGGCTCTCGCAGCGGTCGCGGCGCGCGAGGCCACAACCCGCTGAGACGCCGTGCGCATCCTCGTCGCCCGCTGCACCGTCAACTACGAGGGCCGGCTGGCGGCACATCTGCCCGAGGCGGTGCGCCTCATCATGGTCAAGGCCGACGGGAGCATTGCCATCCACGCCGACGGTGGCGCCTACAAGCCACTCAACTGGATGAACCCGCCCAACACCGTTACCGAGAGTCCCGAGCGCTGGACGGTCACCAACACCCGCGGCGAGAAGCTGGCCATTGAACTCCTGGAAGTCATCTCCGACGTCACCCACGACCTGGGCAGCGATCCCGGACTGCGCAAGGACGGCGTGGAGGCCCACCTGCAGGAGCTGCTGGCGGCCGACCCGTCCGTGCTCGAGGACGGCTACCGGCTGGTGCGCCGCGAGTACCCCACGGCCGTCGGCCCCGTCGACATGCTCTGCCGGGACGCCGGCGGAGCGGCGGTGGCGGTGGAGATCAAGCGGCGCGGAGAAACCCAGGGAGTCGAGCAGCTCAGCCGCTACCTCGAGTTCCTCAACGCCGATCCGGCACTGCAACCCGTCCAGGGCCTGTTCGTGGCCGAGGAGATCAAGCCGCAGGCGCGGGTGCTGGCCAACGCCCGTGGGATCCGCTGCAAGGTCGTGGACTACGCCGTACTCCGCGGCGACAAGCCCGAGGACCTGCGACTTTTCTAGGGATTCATTGCCCAGCATTCGACACAGTCGATAGGAGATCCGCCCCCTTGACCGTCTCTCGCACCGGTACCCTCAAGGCATAGTCTCCCCTGATATGCCGCGTCCTGTCCGGGGTCCTGCGGGCGGCCACCGGCCCTCGCGGCCGCGGTACCTGCGCTTGCTGGCGATCCTGCTGGGCGCGCTCGCCATGGGCTTCCTCGGGGTTTACATCGCCGACGTCGTCGTGCGCTCCGGCCGGTCCGTGCCGAACGTACTGATCGGGGACGTGGACGTGGGCGGGCTCTCCGAGGACGAGATCCGCAACGAGGTTGAGAAGCTTGCGATCGGGTTCGCCGCCCGCGACCTCCCGCTGCTCACACCCGCCGGGACGATCCCGGCGACCACGGCCCAACTCGGCTTCAGGCTCGAGGTGGAGGCCAACGTGGACGCCGCCCTGGCCGCCGGCCAGACCGGGGCCTCGCCCATCGCCTGGGCGGCCTCCTTCTTCGGCGACCAGAACATCGACGCCATCGTGACCTGGGACGAGGTCGTGGCGCAGCAGTTCGCCGACGGCATCGAGGTGGTCCTTGTCCGGGATGGCTCGCCGGCACGGCTGGAGTTGCGCGACGGCACCTTCGTGGTCGAGCCGGGCGTCACGGGCCTGGTGGTCACACCCGCCGACATCGGCGCGGCGCTGCGCCAGGCAGCGGCGGCGGCGCCGACGGTGCCGGACGTCATCGTGGTCGAGCCCTCGTCGTTCCCCCCGCAGGTCACGGCCTTCGATCTCCAACCGACCGCTGACGACGTGAATGCCAGGACGGCGCGGGGCGTGGTCGTCTACGTCGAGGACGCCATCAGGGACTTCGTGCCGTTCGAGGTGCGCAGCTGGCTCGACGTCACGCCCGGCAACCCGCCCACCATCGATCTGGACACCGACTACGTCACGCGGATCATCGAGGACCGCATGGCAAACATCGGGACCCCGGGTGACCCCGGCAGGTTCGAGGTGATCGACGGGATACCTGTGGCGACCGATGCCCGCCCGGCCCGCCGCTGCTGTGTACCCAACGCCGGCGAGGCCGTGCTTGCCGCCCTGCAGGCCGGCCACTTCGAGGTCCGGCTGCACCTCACCGACGTGCCGGGCAGCGAGGGCGACCTCATCGCCGAGACCGGTGTCCGCGAGCTCGTCGGCGAGTTCACCACGTACTACACACCCGGACAGACCCGGGTGACGAACATCCGCCGCATCGCCGAGTTGGTGCAGGGCGCCCTCATCGCCCCGGGCGAGAGGTGGTCGGTCAACGACTACGTGGGGCGCCGCACCGAGGCGAAGGGGTTCGTGCCGGGCGGGGTCATCTACCTGGGCAAGTTCCAGCAGGACGTCGGCGGCGGCGTCTCGCAGTTCGCCACCACGACGTTCAACGCGGCCTTCTTCGCCGGCCTGGACTTCGGCGAGTACCAGGCGCACTCCATCTACATCTCCCGCTACCCGTACGGGCGCGAGGCCACCATCTCCTACCCGCACCCCGATCTGCAGCTCATCAACAACACGCCCTACACGGTGATGCTGTGGCCGACCTCCACGGAGGACTCGGTCACGGTGCAGATCTACAGCACGCTGCACATGACCGTGGCCCAGAGCGACCAGTGGGAGGAGCCCGAGGACCTGTGCGTGAAGGTGTTCACCGAGCGCACCCGCACCTTCGCCGACGGCACGTCCACGACCGATGTCGTGAAGGCCAACTATCAGCCCGCGGAGGGCCTGAACTGCCAGGGCGAGCCGTTCGTGCCCCCGCCGGACTGCGACCCGGGCGAGGGTGCCGTGGACACCGACAACGACGGCTGGGTGGAGTCCTGTCGAGCGCTCTGCCCGGTGCCAGAGTCATCCGGCGAGGCCGGCACGGCCCCCGAGGGCGCGACCGGAACGCCGGCCACTGGCGACAACTGCATCCCGGCCTGCACCGACGCCCCCGGCGGCGAGGCCGCCGAGGAGGCGCCGCCGTGCATACCGATCTGCGGGCCCGGCGACACCGGTGCCTCGCCAGGCTCCTGCGCGCGGCCCGAGGACATCCCCCGGATCCCCGCCGCACCGGCCGAACCTTCCGCCGACGGCAGCGCCCCGGCGACCCAGGCCCCGGCGGGCGAAGCCGCCGAGGACGCCCCCATCGAACCCGAGGCGCCGGCAGACTCAGAGGCCGCTGACACCGGAGCGTGAGGCTGTCACCCGCCGCAACCGCTGCAGATCCTGCCGGCCCCCCGGGCGCCATCTCGACCGCCGGAAGGATGGAAGTGACCGCAGGAGCCACAAGGTGAAGCCGCTGGTCGCCGATGTGGCGGTGGTGGGGGCCGGTCCGGCCGGCATCGCCGCGGCCATCGGCCTGGCCCGGACCGGGCGGGATGTCACCGTGCTGGACAGGGCGCGCTTCCCTCGCGACAAGTACTGCGGCGACGGGCTGACCGCAGGGGCACTGCGGCTGCTCGAGCACCTCGGGCTCGACCCGACATCGGTGTCGTCGTGGCAGGCGGCCACCAGTCTGGTGATACGCGCGCCGACGGGCCGGGAGGTGTCCTATCCCCTCCCCCGGCGCGGCCAGTACGCCGCGACCGCCCAGCGCCATGACCTCGACGCTGCCCTCGTGGACCTGGCACGCCAAGCCGGCGCCACGGTCCTCGACGGCTGCGCCTGCAAGGGCGTCAGCGTCGAGAGGCACCGGGTGGTGCTCACGACGGCCGGCGCCGGCGCCCTGCACGCCCGCTATGCCGTCGCCGCCGACGGCATGTGGTCGCCGATACGCCGGATGCTCGGGTTGTCACTGCCGTCGTACCGGGGTGACTGGCACGCCTTCCGCCAGTACTACTCGGGCGTCGGGCCCGAAGCCACGGCCGCGCTGCGCGTCTGGTTCGAGCCCGAGATCCTGCCGGGCTACGTCTGGTCGTTCCCCCTGCCGGGCGGGGCGGCGAACATCGGCTTCGGAGTGTCGCGCTCGACGCACCGCACCGGCAGCCTCGGCCGGCTCTGGGAGGAGTTGCGCAGCCGCCCACACATCGCGGCCGTGCTGGGGCCCGGCGCCACCCCTGCCGACCGCCCCCGAGCCTGGCCGATCCCGACAAGGCTCGGCGACCTGCCGTTGACATCGGGGCGCGTGCTGTTCTGCGGCGACGCCGCCGGCGTGGGCGATCCGATGACCGGCGAGGGAATCGGTCAGGCGCTGCTGAGCGGGCTGCTGGCAGCGGAGGCCCTGGCGGCCGCGGGACCGTTAGACGACGACGCCGCCCGACATCTCTACCGATCAGGCGTGGAGCGCCATCTGCAGCGGGACTTCCGCTTCACGCGGATGCTGGGGCAAGCCCTGCGCAGTCCCTGGGGTTGCGACACGGCCGTGCGGATCTCCGGGGCAACACCCTGGACGCGTCGCAACTTCGCCCGCTGGCTCTTCGAGGACTACCCCCGAGCGCTCGTCCTGACGCTCGACCGCTGGAAGCGAGGCGCGCTCGGCGGAGGCGCCTTCGAGAATCAGCCCGCCCACTCGGCCTAGACAGGATCGACCCGGCCCAACTGGTCCCGGGGCACCGCTAGGCGAGCAGGGGCACCACGTTGCGCCCCATCGGGTGCACCTCCCCGGGACCGTAGCCCAGGACCGGCTCGGCCATGCCGTTGGCGCGCAAGTCAGCGGTTGCCTCCTCGTCGACGGAAAAGCCCGACTCGGTCTCGACCAGCACAACGCCGTAGATCTCCGCAGCGAGATCCGGACCGAAATACCCCTCCGAGACGTCCCGGACCACCTCCGCCGGGTCCCGCTCACGGGGCGGCCCGAAACCGCCACCACCGTTCGAGCGATAGCGGAGCCGGTCCCCCTTGCGGATCCGCTCACCGACGGCATGCATGCCGAGCACCCTCTCCTGGCTGGTACCGGGGTTGAGGATCAGGACGTTCGGCCCGCCGTTGCAGCCCCCCGCCAGCCCGAATGGCGTCACCTCCGCGCGATCCCCGTGCATCGTGAGAATCAAGTCGCCCGTCGCTTCGAAGGAGCGGTCGATACCGAAACCGCCACGGTGGGTGCCGTGGCCCGCGGAGGTCCCCACGGCCTCGCAAGACAGCGCCCGCATCGGGTTCAGCCTCTCGAGCACCTCGATGGGCTGGTTCGTGGCTCCGCCGATGAAGATCATCAACTGGAAGCTGTTCCCGTCCTTGTAGCTGCGCGCCCCCTGCCCGCCCTCGTTCCACAGGTACGACACGAACGGTACGCCCGTGTCCGGGTGGTTACCGCTGAGGGCCAGGTTGGCCAGGTTCACCGTCGCCGCGTGCATGCGCGTCGGGTCGATGCCGGCGAAGGCCTGCGCCCAGCACGCCATGACGGCCGCAGCCACCTTCTCGTAGGCACCCGAGGCGAACCCCAACACCGGCGTGGGGGGCAGGACGTCGACGCACGACCCGGGCACGGAAATCACCTCGATCGACCGCGTGATGCCGTGATTCAACGGCACCAGATGCGGGAAGCAGTGCATCGTGCCGTCGTACACCGAGGAGAGCAGCGCTGGGCGCGCGAATCCGAACGGCGAGATCGGTGCGGGGTCGGAATCGCTGAAGTCGAACGTCACCTGATCACCCGCGATGGTCATGTTGACGTGGACGCGAATGCGGGGCCGGTCGGGATGCAGCACGTCGCCGTCGCCGAAGTCTTCGAACTCGTAGACGCCGTCGGGCAACTCGCGGATGCCCTGCCGCAGGAGCAACTCGCTGCGGTCCATGAGCGCGTACATGGTGTGCTCGACGACATCGAGCCCGAACTGCGTCACGTACTCCTTGAGACGCCGCTCCATCAGTTCGGTGGCGCGCTGCTGGGCATGCAGGTCGGCCATCCTCTCCTCGGGCACCCGCACATTGGCCTTGATGATCTCGAACGTCGAACGGACGGGTCGGCCCTGGTCGACCAGCAGCATGGGAGGAATGCGCAGGCCTTCCGCGTAGCACTCCCTGGCCAGCGGGTTGAAGGAGCCGGGGATGGGCCCACCCACATCGGCCCAGTGGCCGCAGGAGATGGCGAAGGCGAACAGGGATCCGTCCACGAACACCGGACGGATCACCTTGACGTCGGGCTGGTGCGTCCCTCCGTTGTAGGGATCGTTGAAGATGAAGACATCCCCCTCACGGAACCCGCCGGCATGCTCAATGGTCGTCCGGACGGACTCCTCGAAGGTTCCCAGGTGCGCCGCCTGGTCCCGCCGGCCGTGCGCCACGAGACGAGCGTCCCGAGTCAGCAGCGAGCCGGAATGGTCGTGCCCCTCGCTGATCGTCGCCCCGTAGGCGCCCTTCGCCAGCAGGGCACTGGCCTCGTCGCAAATTGCCCGGAAGGCGTTGCTCAGCAACTCCACGGTGATCGGATCGACATCACTGCCGGTGCTGTCGCGGTTCATCGGTTGTCTCCTATATCCATGACCAGTTCTCCGGACGGAACGACCCGCGCCTGCACGCCCGGCGGGATCACCGTCGTCGAATCCCACTCCTCCACGATGGCCGGGCCGACGACGACATCAGTGGGCGAGAGCCCCTCGCGCTGCACGAATGCCGTGGGCACGACCCCACCCGACTCGAAGAAATACGCCTCGCCCCACTCGGGCGGCGACTGCGTGCCCACCGGACGTGCCGGCAGGTTCACCGGCTCCACGTCCCCGACCAGTACCGCACGCAGGTTGACGATCTCGACATTGGTCACCTTCTCGGAGAGCACGTAGCCAAACTCCCGCTGGTGCTCCTGCTGGAACCTCTCCAGGCTGTCACGACCCAGCAGGTAGTCGATGCCGTGCGGTAACCCCAGCGTCAGGTACCCGGAGATCTGGCCGTAGTAGCGCATGTCCGCCTGCCAGTTCACCTTCCAGTCGGTCATGGTCTCGCTGGCACGCAACTCCTCGATCTCGGCCAGCAACTCCGCCCGGGCCGCTTCCAGAACCGACCGGTCGACATTCGAGTGCAACTGGAACACCGGCCGCTGCAGGTCGTGGCGCAGCATGACCTGCAGGGCGCCCATGGCCGACACCAGACCGGGATACGTCGGGACCACGACCCTGGGGATCCGCAGCTCGCGGGCCAGATCGGCGGCGTGCAACGGCCCGGCCCCGCCGAAGGCGACGAGCGAGAAGTCACGCGGGTCATAGCCCCGCTCGACGGTCATGAGCCTGACCGCGTTGAGCATGGAGGCGTTCGACAGCCTGATGATGCCGGCCGCCGCTTCGAGGGCCGAGCAGTCCAGCGCCGCAGCGATCGTGCGCTCGATGGCATCCCGGGCCGCGCCGGCACTGAGCGTGATGTCGCTGCGCCTGCCGGTGAACGCCTCGGGACGCAGCCGACCGAGCACCACGTTGGCATCGGTGTTGGTGGGCTCGGTGCCGCCGCGCTCGTAACAGGCGGGACCGGGATCGGCGCCGGCACTCTGGGGACCGCTGTGGGGTGTGCCGCTGGCGTCCACCCAGGCGATCGTGCCACCCCCCGCACCGATGGTGACCAGATCGATGGCGGGGAAGATGATCGGAACGTTGAACTGCGCATGCCACTCGGAGCGGAAGATCGGTGCGCCGTCCACGATCACCGAGATGTCAGCACTCGTCCCGCCCATGTCGAGCGTGATGACGTTGTCGAAGCCGACGCGTTGGGCGACCGCCAGGCCGCCCATGACGCCCGCCGCCGGACCCGACTGGCAGACGCGGGCGGGAATGCGCGTTGCCGCCCGCGAGGTCATGAGCCCACCGCCGGAATGGGTGATGAGAACGTCGCCGTCGTAGTCGTGGGATGCGAGCAGATCGTCCAGGCCCCGCAGGTACGTCGCCATCGGCGGACCGAGGTACGCGTTGACGACCGTCGTGCTCATGCGTTCGAATTCGCGGATCTCCGGTACCACCTTGCTGCTGGCACAGGCGAACACCTCCGGCGCCTCGGCGGCGATGATCTCCAGCGCCTCAAGCTCGTGCGCCGGGTTCACGAAGGAGTTCAGGAAGCAGACCGCCACCGCCTCGACCCCGCGGTCGCGCAGGACACCGATCGCCTCCCGCATCTCCTCGGTGTTCAGCGGCGTCACCGTGCGCCCCAGGTAGTCCAGCCTCTCGGTGACGGTCAGGATGTCGCGGCGAGCCACCAGCGGCGGCGGCGGATCCCAGATCGAGTCGTAGAGATCCGAGCGGCTCGCCCGTGCGGCCAGAAGGATGTCCCGGAATCCCCGCGTCGTGATGAGCCCGATCCTGGCGCCCTTGCGCTGGATGATGGCGTTGGTTCCCACGGTGGTGCCATGGCGGAAGTCGGCGATCCCGGCCGTGCCGAGATCCTGCAACGCCACGTCCACACCCCGCAGGAAATCCGCCGGCACCGACGGCTGCTTGGCCAGGACGATCTCCCCGTCGGCCCCGACCGCGACCAGGTCGGTGAAAGTCCCACCGATATCGACCGCAACGGCGAACGCCTTGTCCGCGCCTGTGTTGCCATTTCCACTCACACCGACCTCCTCGGGATCACGTACTCACCATGACCGTCCTGCGATACGCCCGGAATCCGTAGACCGCAGCCACGATGATCACGGGAGCGGCGACGAGTATCAGCACGAGGTTCCCGGGAATGCCCAGGATCGCCTGGAGCCGGACCTCGCCGTTCTGCAGGAACCCAAAATACAGGGCGAACGGCACCACCGGCAGCATCTTGCCGCGCGCCAGCAATGCCACGGCGATGGCTGTGAACCCCCATCCCGGCGAGAAGTGGGCGCCGATGCGGTACTGGTTGCCGAGCAGCTCGACCGCCCCTCCCACCCCGGCCAGCCCGCCGCCGAGCGCCATCGCCACCGTCCTGCTGCGCGTCAGGTTGATGCCCTGGCGAACCGCCACGGCATCGCTCTGGCCGAGCACACCCAGCCGCCATCCCAGGCGGGTGTAGTCGGCGACGTAGGCCGCGGCCGCCACGACGACGGCGGCGAGGAAGATGCCATAGGGAATGTCATCGCCGTAGAAGCGGCCCAGCCGGAACCCGTCGGGCACCGCTCTGCTCGCCGCATAGGGAAGGTCGGGATCCTTCAACGAGCCGCGCAGCAGGAACGTGATGGCGAAGACCACGATGAAATTGAGCATGATCGTCGTGACGATCTCGTGCATCCCCCGAGCCTTCAGCCATCCCGCAACCCCACCGAGGAGGGCCGCGGAACAGAACGCCGCCAGGAGCGGAAGCATGAAGGCGCCCGGCCCACCGTCGGAGGACGTGGCTATGTAGACCCCGACGAGGGCGCCGGTCAGCAACTGACCCTCCCCGCCGACGTTGAAAAGGCCGGCGCGATAGGGCAGGGCGACGCCGAGCCCCACGAGCACGAGAGGGAGCGAGGAGGTGAGCCACGAGCCGACGCCGACCATCGATCCGAACGACGCCTTGAACACCTCCTTGTAGCCGTCGGCGATCCCCGCGCCGCCGATCTGCACTAGAGGAGCCAGCACGACCAGGGACGCCAGGATTGCCAGGACGGGGACGACCGTCTCCGGCAGGCGCAACCGACCGAGAGAGCCGAGCCTCATGTTCCCTGCAGCATCAGGTTGCCGATCGCACCGATGGTGATTCCCTCGGTCAGCACGCCGGTGATGCGACCCCGGACCATGACCGCCACGCGGTCGCTGACCTCGATGATCTCCTCCAGCTCGGTGCTCATGTACACCACCGAGCTTCCCTGATTGGTAAGTCGCCGAACCCAGGATCGGACCTGCTCCGCGGACCGGACGTCCAGCCCCCGGGTGGGGTAGGTGGCGACCAGCAGCACCGGTTGCTTGCGCAACTCCCGGGCAAGGATCACGCGTCGGCGATTGCCGCCGGAGAGTTGACGCACGGGGGCGCCGACGCCGTCTGTGCGGATGTCGAACTCCTCGACGAGTTCGCCCGCGGCGCGGCGCTGGCGAGCCTTGCGGCGCGGAGTCGGCGCCTCCTTCCACGCGAACGTCCCCAGAGCCAGGTTCTCCCACACGGAGAGTTCCCCGCAGGTTGCCAGGAAGTGGTCGTCGGGCACGTCCCCGACGAGTTCGGAGCGCCGGGCAGGCGGGTAGTCCTCCAGCGGCTTGCCGTCCAGCAGGACGGCTCCGCTGTCCGGCGCCCACGAGCCGGTGAGCAGGGCCGAGAGTTCCCGCTGGCCGTTCCCCTCGACGCCCGCGATGCCGAGAACCTCGCCGCGGCGGATCGTCAGATTCAGGTCGTGCAGTGCCCTACCCCACAGTGGAGCGCCCGAGACGTCCCGCACTTCCACGAGCACGTCGGTGGTGTCCCACGCCGCCGGAGGTGCGGCGCCGGCGGCAGCCGCTCCTGTTCCCCCCGGAGCGCCGGACCCCGGCGTATGCGGATCAGCGCCATGACCGCCGTCGGCGATGCCCGTCATCGACGGGTGGGGTGCGTCGTCGCCGACGATGAGCCGCACGAGTTCGGTCTCCTCCACCCGGTGGCCGGCCTCGAGCCGGCCGACCACCCGGCCCTCACGGAGGACCGTGGTGCGGCCGCTCTCAGACAGCGCCTCGACGAGGTGGTGGGTGACGAACACCACTCCGACACCCTGCGAGGTGAGCGACCCGAAGAGGTCGAAGAGGCTGGCACGCTCGGCCGGCGCCAGGACGGCAGTGGGCTCGTCGAGGATCACGAGCCACGCCTCCTGCATGAAGGCCCGTGCGATCTCGGCTCGCTGGAGGTCGCCGACCGACAACCGTTCGACCCGGGCGTTCGGATCGATCGAGAAGCCGAGCCGGTCACCGCTCTCGACCAGGCGGTCTGCGAGTTCACTGCGGATACGGCCGAGACGTCCCTCCTGTAGGACCACGTTCTCCAGCAGCGTCAGACGGGAGATCAGGGTCGAAGTCTGGTGGACCACTGCGATCCCGCACTGCCGGGAGTCGGCAGGATCCCGGATAGCCACCTCCCGGCCATCGATCTCGACGCGCCCGGAGTCGGGCCGGTAGACGCCCGACAGGCACTTGATGAGCGTGGACTTGCCCGCCCCGTTCTCGCCGAGCAGGGCATGCACCTCGCCGCCGCGGAAGGTGACGTCGATGCCGTCGTTGGCCCGAACCCGGCCGAAATGCTTGTGCAGGCCGGTGACGGCCAGGGTCGAAGCCTCCCTGGCCGTCACCGGCCCAACGTGATCTATGGCCGCTCCCACGTATCGGCGACGTTAGTGGCGACCGTTCCCCGGGCTACGGGGTCTTCTCGCGGGTCGGATCAACGACGATGTCGCCGGAGGAGACCCCGTCGATCACGGCGTCGATGGCAGCGTCGACGTCGGGGTTGGCGTTGCACGGCGGTGACAGGTCGATACCGGTGTTCGCGAGGTTCATGGAGTAGATCGCGGGCTCGAGCGAGCCATCGCTGTAGAACTCGCCCATCTGCTCATACGCGATGTCGAAGTTCAGGGTGACGCTGATGAGCATCGTGTCCGGCGCCTGCTCGCACTGGTCCGCCACGGCGCCCACATACCAGACGCCGTTCTGCACGGCGGCCTCCACGGCCCCTACGCCCGCGGCGTCCGCACCGTCGAAGAGGACGTCGGCCCCGCCGTCGATGAGCGCCTGTGCCGCCTGCTTCGCCTTGGCGGCGTCGAGGAAGTCACCGGTCCACACGTCGTTGAACTCGCAGTCGTAGCCCAGGACGTCCGCGGCGTCCTCGCTCAACTGGTCCGAGCCGCCGGTCCAGCGGGTGTACGCGGGAATCGGGGCGCTCACCACCATGCCGACGCTCTTGGCGTCGGACGCGGCGCAGCCGATGGCGGCAGCCATGTAGCCCACCTGGTTCCAGTGGACCGCCCAACCCGCCACGTTCGGCAGGTCGTTGGTGGTCGACAGGTCCGAGTAGATGATGAACCAGGTCTCCGGGAAGTCCGGAGCCACCTCCAGGACGGCGGCCTCGTACCCGCTGGAGTGCGGGACGATGATGTCGAATCCTTCCTCCGCCAGCTGGCGCAGCGTCTGCGGCGCCTGGTCGTAGGAGATGTGCTCGAGGACCGTCGGCTCGGTGTCGAGGATCGCCGCCATCTTCTCGAAGGCAGCGAAGCCGTTGCGGTACCAGCCGGCCGCGTTCACGGCGTCGGGGTGCAACTGCGCGATCCTCGGCGAGGCCTTGCCCACCTCAGGACCCGCCGGCGCGGCGGGCTCGGGGGGAGGCGGAGGCTCAGGTGCGGGCTCTGGCGGTGGCGGTGGCTCTGGCGCCGGCTCGGCCGGAGGCGGAGGCGGGGGCGCCGCCTCCTCCTCGTCCTCCCCGCAGGAGACGGCCACCAGGGCCAGCGTCGCGAGCAGGGCCAGGAGCAGTGTCATCAGCCTCCCGGCAGGTGTGCGTCGGGTGATCATTGGGTTCCCCCCTTGTTGTCGGTAGTCGGTTGTCGGTGTGGGCGTCTCGCCGGTTGCCGGCGAGACGCGCCACGTGCCGAATCAGGCGGCGGAGCGTTGCGCCCTGAAGTGAGGCATCACCTCGCGGGCGAACAGCTCCATGTTGCGGATGGTGCGGTCGTGGGGCATGTCGCCGATGTGCAGCAGCGCGTTGACGAGACCGAAGCCCAGTTCCTCTTCGAGCTCGGCCAGGCGCTCCCGCACCGTCGCCGGGCTGCCGACGACGGCGTAGCCCTGCCCGAGCAGGTCCTCGTAGCTCACGTCGGAGTAGGCCCCGAGACCGGATTGGAGGAACCTCCCCCAGGAGTGGTCGCTCATGTAGCCGGGCGGGAAGAGATGCTCGAACTTGTGCTTGAGGCCCTTGTGATAGAGCCACAGCACGTGCTGGCGCCCCTCGGCGTGCGCCTGCCGGTCGGTCTCGGCCACGTAGATCGGAAGGAGGATGCCGATCTGATCCCGGCCTGCCTCGTAACCCGCGGCGCGTGCCCCCTCCCGGAAACCGTCGAACCATCGCTTCAGCAGCTTCGAGGGCGCGAACACCGACAGGTAGGTGTAGTGGTGCTTGGCGGCCCAGTACATGGTCTCGGTGCTGCCGAACGCGGGGATCCAGATGGGCGGGTGCGGCTGCTGCAGGGGGCGCGGCCAGACGTTGACGTAGTTGAGGCGGTAGTGCTTGCCGATCCAGCGGAACGGGCCGTCGGTCGTCCACGCCTTGACGATGAGATCGTGCGCCTCGCTGAAGCGCTCCCGGGAAGTCGACGGGTCGATCCCCATGGAGAAGTACTCGTCGCCGATGCCGCGCACGAACCCCGAGATGATCCGCCCGCCCGAGATGACGTCCAGCATCGCCACCTCCTCGGCGACGCGCAGCGGGTGGTCGCGCAGCGGCAGGCCGTTGCCGACGATCGCCAACTGGAGCTTCTCGGTGCGGCGGACGAGGCTGGCGGCCATGAGGTTCGGCGCGGGCATCGTGCCATAGGCGTTCTGGTGATGCTCGTTGACGCAGATGCCGTCGAAGCCGAGTTGCTCGGCGTACTCGAGTTCATCCAGATAGCGGTTGTAGAGGTGCGTCCCGATCGTGGGGTCGTAGTTGCTGTTGGACAGCGTCACCCAGGCTGACTCGCGCTCGTCGAAGTCCGCGGGGAGGTGCGGGTAGGGCATCAGGTGGAACATGAAGAACCGCATCAGCAGACCCCCGCCACCGCAAGACTCGCGTGGAACCGCGCGATGGCCTCAACCGTTCGCTCGGGTTGCTCCAACTGGGGCGCGTGGCCGCAGTCGTCGATGATCTGCAGGCGCGCCCCGTCGATGAGGTCGCGGTAGCGCTCCCCATGCGCCACCGGCACAAGGCGATCGTCACTCCCCCACAGCACCAGGGTCGGCGCGGTGACGCGATGCAGCCGGAGGTGAAGCTTCGGATTGCAGCAGAAGGGGTTCCACGCCAAGCGGGCGAAGCTCGTCTTCTCCTTGAAGGCACGCATCAGCATGTCGTGGTCGGGCTCGGGAGGGATGATGCGCAGAGCCAACTCCGGGTCCAAGAAGAGCGCGGCGCGGAGTTCGTCGGGGTTCATGCCGAAGATGTCCTCGACGGGATGCTCGGGAAGGTCGAGGCCGATCGGGTCGATCATGACGAGGCTGCGCACCCGCGACGGCTGATGCACCGCCAACTCCGCGGCCAGCCACCCGCCGAGGGAGGCCCCGACGAGATGCGCCGACTCCAACCCGAGTGCATCCAGCAGGTCGAGGTAGAAGTAGACGAGGTCCTCCATGCCGTCGATCCACTCGAGCCGGTCGGACTCCCCGAACCCGGGGTGATCGGAGGAGATCACGTCGAAATGCTCGGCCAGCAGATCGTGGAACGGCAGCCAGAACCCGGCTCCTGCGGCCGGGTGCAGGAAGAGCAACTCCTCGCCGGCGCCGCCGCGCATCAGGTGTATGCGCCCGCCCCCCAGATCAAGATGCTGCGCTACGTGCTGGCCGTCATGACCGCTCATGCCTGAACTTCCCCCCGGCGGGACTATACACCCGGCACAATCGGCGAGACAGTGGCTGCGACGGCCGGATTTGGACCTTCAGGGCTCCCCGGTGGCGAGGCGCCCGCTGCGGATACACCCGCTTGGCGCATCCGTGCCGGTCCAACCGCGGCAGCTTCGACCGCTTCAGCAACGGCCGCGGAACCTGTAACTATGATTCGCCCGCATGGGGGGAATCGCGGTCGCCGCGGGCCGGATTGAGGTTGGGCGAGGTACCACCGCGTGAGCAATGTCGTGAACGCGACGGTGCTGGCCGGCGTCCCGCTGCTGCTCGCCGCGCTCGGAGGCGTGATCGCCCAGCGGTCGGGCGTGCTCAACATCGCCCTGGAGGGGCTGATGCTGGTCGGCGCGTTCGTGGCGGCATGGACTGCGGCCCTCTTCGAAGCAGAGCAGGCGGGGTTCTGGTTCGCGTTGCTGTTCGGGGCCGCCTTCGGACTGCTCCTGGGCTGGATCACCGTGGGGCTGCGGGGAGACCAGGTCGTGGTGGGGATCGCCTTCAACATCCTCGCTCTCGGCACCACCAGCTACCTGTTCGACGTGCTGATACGACGCGGCGGGCTCGAGGCCATGTCCGTCCCGCGGGGATCATTCACGCAACGGATACCCGGTCTGGCGGCTATTCCGGGCATAGGCGTGCTGGCCGATCAGCACTGGATGGCCTATCTGACCTATCTCTGCGTGCCCGCGGTCTGGTACCTGCTGTTCAGAACGGGGATCGGTGTGCGGCTGCGCGCCTGCGGGGAGTACGCCGAGGGCGCCCAGGCCACCGGGGTCAACGTGCTGCGGGTCCGTCTCGCGGCGATGACCGTCAGCGGCATGCTTGGTGCTCTCGCAGGCGCCTACATGGTCCTGGCCGACATCCGGCTCTTCCTGCACGACATCGTGCGCGGGCGGGGCTACATCGCCATCGCCATCGTCATCCTGGGACGCTGGAGTCCCTCCGGTGCCGCGGTGGCCGCGATCATATTCGGCGGCTCCTACGCTCTCGGTTTCCAACTCCAGGTCCGAGACATCCCGGTGGCCGGCGAGTTGCTGCTCGCCCTCCCGTACATCGTGACGATCCTGGCCATTGCGGTCTCGGGACGGAAAGCGCTGCCCCCGCGCGAGGAGGGCCGTCCCCTCTACCTGTTCAAGTGAGCGAACCCTTCACGTGAGCGCCGCGCCGCCCGCCTTCGGGATACGGATACCTCCGTGCGCCGACGCCCGAACAGGCGGCGCCGTGGCCCGGGCGGCCGAGCAGGCCGGGTTCGACATCGCCTGGTACCCCGATTCGCAGTTCCTCTGGCGCGACGTTTGGGCCACGATGACCGTGGCCGCCCTCGAGACGCAGAGCATCCGGATCGGCTCGTGTGTCACGACCTTCGAGACGCGGCATCCGAGCGTGACCGCGGCAGCTGCTCGTACCGTCGCCGAACTCGCCCCCGGGCGCACAATTCTCGGCGTGGGGAGCGGGGACAGCGCCATCAAGCTGCTCGGCATGAAGCCGACCCGACTTGCCGGCATGCGCGAGAACATCGCTGCCGTGCGCCGGCTGCTCGATGGCGAAGCGGCGACCTACGGCGGGCGGGAGATCCACCTCCACGGGCAGGCGACCGACCCGGTGCCCATCTACATGGCCGCCACGGGCCCGAAGGCTCTGCAACTGGCCGGCGAGATCGCCGACGGGGTCATCGTGCTGGCAGGGCTCGCCCCTCCGCTGCTCGAGCGGGCGCTCGGGTTCATCCGCAGCGGCGCGGCGCGAGCCGGTCGCTCACTTGACGATCTCGACGTCTGCGTGGGGACCTTCTGCCACATCACCGACGACCCACGCGAGGCGGCGCTTGTCACAAAGCCGGTCTGCGTGGGACTGGCCCAGGTCGGCGCAACAGGCGCCCTGCAACTGGCCGGCATCGAGATCGACGTTCCTGCCGTCGTGCCCGACGTATACCCCGACATGACCCACGCCGAGGACTGGTTCGCGGCCGCCGAGGTTGCCGGTCGATGGGTGAGCGACGAGGACGGCCGCCGCTACGCCGAGACGTTCTGCCTGGTGGGAACGGCCGCGGAGTGCACGGAGCGACTCCGCCAGGCCCGGGATGCAGGCGTCAGGAACTTCTACATCCGCGGCTTCCCGTCCTACGAACTGCCTCTCGATCTCATCGACGTGTTCGGCTCCGACATCATCCCGGCGATCGCGTGAGCCCCGCCGACGTCCTGATCATTGGGGCCGGCGCCTCCGGAGCCGTCGCCGCCCGGCGGCTGGCGGAGGCCGGCTTCGACGTGGTGTGCCTCGAGCAGGGCGACCGGACGGATCCGGGGGCGTATCGCGGCGCCTACGAGGACTGGGAGCTCACCGGACTCAAGCAGTGGACATGGGACCCGAACATCCGTGGGGGGCGCGCCGACTACCCCGTCGATGTCAGCGAGTCCGACATCGACCCGCTCATGTTCAACGGCGTGGGCGGCAGCACGGTGCAGTTCGCCGCCCAGTGGCCCCGGCTGGCGCCCTCTGACTTCCGGGTCCGGACGCTCGACGGCGTCGCCGACGACTGGCCTCTGACCTATGAGGAACTCCAGCCCTTCTACGAGCGCTCCGACGTGGATTTCGGCGTCTCGGGGCTCGGTGGTGATCCCGCCTACCCACCCGGAGCCGAGCCTCCCTTGCCCCCGCTACCTGTACCCGACGTGGCGACCGACATCGCCCGGGCGCACAACCGTCTCGGCTGGCACTGGTGGCCCGGCTCCAACGCCATCGCCTCCCGGAAGTACCGGGGGCGGCGACCCTGCGTCCAGCGCGGTACCTGCGCCTGGGGCTGCGGGGAGGGGGCGAAGGGATCCACCGACCAGACCCATTGGCCCGACGCCGAGCGCTTCGGTGCCCGCCTGGTGACCGGCGCCCGCGTGCGCGAGATCACGATCGACGGCCGCGGCCTCGCCACGGGTGCGGTCTACGTGGACCACAACGGGCAGCGACAGCACCAGCCGGCCTCGGTCGTACTGCTGGCCGCCAACGGGATCGGCACGCCGCGCCTGCTGCTGCTGTCGAGGAGCGCGAGCTTCCCCGACGGGCTCGCCAACCGCTCCGGCCTGGTGGGCAAGCGGCTGATGATGCATCCCTTCGGCACCGTGATCGGATTGTTCGATCGCCACTGGCCGAGCTGGCAGGGCCACTGGGGCCAGAGCCTGCAGTGCATGGAGTTCTATGAGACCGACGGGTCGCGGGACTTCGTGCGCGGCGCCAAGTGGGGCCTGCAACCCTCCGGTGGGCCACTGGGAGCCGCGCTGGGCTTCGGTGGCGATCCCGTGTGGGGGACCGCGTTGCACGAGCGGGTCCGCACAAACCTCGGCCACTCGATCATGTGGGGCATCATCGGCGAGGACCTGCCCGACGAGGACAACAGGGTGACCCTCGACAGCGAGTTGGTGGACCCCGACGGCATCCCGGCACCCCGGATCCAGTACCGGGTCTCGGAGAACTCCCGACGACTCCTTATGTTCCAGGCGGCTCGGGCCGTGGAATCGCTCACCGAGGCGGGCGCCTACGAAACGGTCGTGACACCCCAGGTGCGCGGGACCGGCTGGCACCTCCTCGGGACGGCCCGCATGGGCGACGACCCCGAGAGTTCCGTTGTGGACCGCTGGTGCCGGACCCACGACATCGAGAACCTGTACGTGATCGATGGAAGCGTCTTCGTGACGTCGGGGGGCGTCAACCCGACCGCCACGATCTCCGCCCTCGCCCTGCGGGCAACGGAGCGGCTGATCGAGCAGCGTCGGGAGCAGCGAGTGCCATGACGGGCTCGGTGTGCTCCGAGGACTTCGACGAGACGCTCCGCGCCCAACTGGCGCGAGTCGCCGACGTGCTCGTCCCCGCCTACGGGGAGATGCCGTCGGCCAGTTCCGTCGGGATCGCCGGAGACCTGCTGGACAAGGCGCTGCGCGCCCGTCCCGACCTCGCCGAGGACTGCCGGCGTGCCGTGACCGTGTGCGCCAATCCTCCCACCCCCGAGGCTCTGGATCAGTTGGCCAACGAGGATCCGGACGCCTTCGGCGCGCTCATGGTGCTGGTGCTGGGCGGCTACTACATGAGCAGCGATGTCAAGAAGCTGCTTCACTACGCGGGCCAGGAGGCCCTCCGCATCGACATCGGAGAACTGCCGGCCTACATCGAGGAGGCGCTTCTCGACGAGGTGATCGACCGGGGCCCGATCTATCGAACAACACCACCTGACGGACCGCAGAGTTAAGGGGGACATCGTGGTAACGACTCGCTATGGCACTAGGCCGGTGAGGATTGAACAACTCACCGGGCCCTACGAACCGAACGGGCAGCCCGATCCGCATCTCGGGCAGCCCCTCCAGTTCGGACTGTTCGCCTGGAACATCCAGGGGGGTTCCACCGGCTCCAAGGCTGTCCTGTCGGATCCCGACCGCTACCAGAACTACTGGAAGTGGCCGCTGGCCTCCAAGCTCATCACCGAAGCCGAGAGGGTCGGCTTCGACTACCAGGTGCCGTTCGCCCGCTGGATCGGGCAGGGGGGCGACACGGATTGGAACGAGACCTGCCTGGAATCGCTGACGGCGGCGGCAGCGGCAGCAGCCGTCACGAGCCGGATGCTGCAGTTCTCCACGGCTCACAGCAACTACGGGTTCCACCCCTTCCACTTCGCCAAGTTCGGCGTGACGGTCGACCACATCTCCGGTGGCCGCTGGGGCCTCAACATGGTGACCGGCTACTCGGCCAAGGAATTCGCCGCCTTCGGCCACCTCGAACCGCCCGAGCACGATGAGTCGTACCGGCGCGCCGACGAGTTCTTCACGCTCGTCAAGGCTCTCTGGGCCTCCGACGTGCCCATCATCTTCGAGGGTGAGTACTACCAGTGCTACGGCGCCTACGTGAACCCGAAGCCCACGCGCAAGCCGCGCCCGCTGCTCATGCAGGCGGGGCAATCGAAGATCGGCATCGACTTCGCCTGCCGGCACGCCGAGTGGATCTTCCAGATCCAGCCCGAGATCGAGGCCTACCGGACCGTCGCCCGGGACATCCACGACAAGGCGGCCTCCTACGGTCGGAAGGTGCTCGTGGCCACGCAGTTGTGGCCGATCATCGACAAGACCGACGCAGCGGCGCAGGCCACTGCGGAATGGATCGCCGAGGAGGTCGACCACAAAGCCACGATGAACTTCATCGAGTCGGCCAAGCGCCAGCACATCTCCTCCACGTTCGGGTGGATTGAGGCGGAGGAGGAGAGCGCCGACCCCTACGGCGGGATCGGCAGGGACCTCTTCCTGCGCATGGCGCTCGGCATCGGCGCCCACCAGCTCGTGGGCAGCTACGACACGGTCGCGGAGATGCTGCGGGAAATGTACGAGGCCGGCATCGAGAGTGTTCTGGTGTCGTTCTTCGACCCGTTCCTCGGCCTGCAGCAGATGGAGGAGGAGATCTTCCCCCGCCTCAAGAAGATGGGGTTGCGCCGCTAGGCGCGAGCGCGACCGACCGCGATGACCATGATCGAGGGCTTCGACGAGGGCAGGGTTGAGCGGGTGCTGCGACCATTGCTGGAGACGCCGTCGGAGCAGACGGACCTCTTCGAGGACGACCCGCAGATCAGGGCGTTCCTGCAGACGGTCGTCACCGCCCAACTCCGGGAACTGGGCCTGGACACCGCCACCGACGACGCCGGCAATGTGATCTGTGAGATCGGCGGCGGTGAGGCGCCGGGGCTGGTGCTGTTCTGCTACGCCATGACCCACCCCGCGGCCGGGATGACCGATCCGTTCGTGGCAAGCCGGATCGTTGGCACAGACGGTGCCACGCGGCTACGCGGGCGTGGTGCCAGCGAGCAGATGGGGGCGCTGGCAGCCGCCGTCCTGGCTGCGGGAGCGGTGGCCGAGCAGGCGGCGGCCCTGGCCGGACCGCTGGTGCTCTGCGTCTCGCCGGCGGGTGAGACTGGACGTCACGACACGGCCCGCAGCTTTCTGGCCGGCTACGAGGGACGGACTCCGCCGGCGGCATGCATCGTGGGAATCGGCACCGACAACGCCATCTGCGTCGCCAATAAGGGGCGCGTCGACGCCACCATCCGGGTGGCCGGGCGGGCGGGACACAGCTCCATGCCCTGGCGAGCCAAGAACGCCGTCGAGGGCGCCCGCCGCGTCCTGGCATGCCTGGACGGGATCGCGCTCGCCGGCGACCACCCGCATCTCGGGCAACCGACCCTCACCCCCACAGCCCTGCACAGCAGCCCGAACGCCACGCACACAGTTCCCGACCTCGTCGAGATCGTCATCGACCGGCGGCTGCTGCCCGGCGACGATCCTGAAGAAGCTCTGGCGGACATCCGCCGGGCATTGGGTGGAATCGAGGGCTGGGACATCGAGCTCGAGCCCGGACCGCTGATGTATCCGTCTGACGTTCCCCCCGATTCCCCCTTCGTGGACACGCTGCGCGCGGCGTTCGCGGCGGCTGCGCACCCCGACCCCGCCCTCACCTATTCCCACGGCTGCATCGACGCCGGGCTGTTCTCGAGCCGCGGTATCCCCGCCGTCATGCTGGGAGCGGGTGAGCAGGAGATGTGGCACACGATCGACGAGTCGGTCGCCCTCGCCGCCGTCGCACTGTCAGCCCGGGTCTATACCGCGGTGGCCCTGGACCTCCTGACCTGACCGCCTAGGGATCCAGGAAGGCGGCGGCCTCGAGAAACGGCGCCAGCGGCAGGCGCAGGAGACACGCCCCCACTTGGCCCCGTCCCGGCTCCCGGTGGGCCAGCCCCGCGTTGGCGAGTGGCGCGATGCCCGTGGCCGCCACCCGGTGGACATCGATCCCGATGGGCGTCCCGCGAAACCCCTCGGAAGGAATGAGGAACCGCGAACTGGTGCCCCGGCAGATGCCACGTAACTCCTCGACGTCGTCGGACGCGGTCAGCGGATCGCCCCCGACGAAGGAGACGATGGACGGCGCGGCCGACAGCGCAAAGGCGCCCAAGCCGACGGTCTCGGCGATGAACGAATCGCCCAGGACGGGCGAGGCGTCGGCCGGCACGTAGCCCTCGAACAGCTTCGGCTCGCCTATCAGAGAGTCGGTCAGGAACCAGCGGTCCCCCGCACCGGTGACGCGGATTCCGAGCCTCACGCCGTTGGACGACATCGCCGTGACGACGCCGGGATCGGCCGTCCGGTGGACTGCGTCGGTGACCGCCTTGGCCGCGGCGATGGAGAAGGCCAGGAAGAAGTGCGGGTTGGCGCCCATGTAGGACAGCACGTCGACCGCGTCGTCGCGATCGGCGGCAGCCACGATGGCGGGTGCCAGGCGGACCAGCACGGCGGCGCTGGAAGCCACGTTGCGGTTGTGGCACTCGTCGCCACGTCGGAGCCCTTCAGCCCAGAGTTCGGGCATGTCCAGCCCGCCGACCGCACCGATCGCCGCATCCAGAACGGGGCCGGCGACGGTTCCCATCCAGCGCAGGCGCTGCAGGGTTTCGGAGTCGTAAGAGCCGAAGCGCAGTGCCCGGCCGAGTCCCTCGTTCAGCGGTGAGAACGCCCGGGAGCCACCGCCGGTCTCCATGACGACGACCGGCATGGACGGGGTCACGACACCCGCCAGCGCCCCGACGCCACCGTTGTCGTGACAGGACGCCAACTCCAGTTCGTGCCCGTCGAGGATCCTCGCGGCCGCCTCGGGCGAATCGGCCTCTCCCTCCAGCATCAGCGCCCCGATCAGAGCGCCGCGAAGAGGGCCCTCGATGACGGCGGCACCCAGCGGCGGCCCGGCGTGCAGGTACTTGCGCTCGCCGACAGCGCCGGTCACCTCGCTCGCCGGACGGACGCCGACTGCCGTCACACGTGTCGAGTCGAGCGCCTCGACCGCGGCCCCGGCGGTGTGGTTGCTCATCGTGGCCGTTTCACCGAGGAGGCGGCGGCTCAGTTGGTGGGAATCCTCGCCGCCGGTGCATGTGGATCTCCCGCTCAGGTTCGCGCATCGTCGCCGGACATGCGGACGGCCGCCTCTGCAACGGCATTGACAATGTGCTGGTAGCCGGTGCAGCGACACAGGTTGGAAGCCAGCGATTCGACGATCTCAGCCCGCGTGGGCGACGGGTTCTGACCGAGGAACTCAACAACGGACATGACGAACCCGGGGGTGCAGAACCCGCACTGCAGCGCACCGCAGTCGGCGAAGGCTTCCTGGACGGGATGCAGCGTGTCCCCGGCGAGTCCCTCGATCGTGGTGATCTCGTGGCCGTGCGCCTGGACGGCCAGCAGCAGGCACGAACGATGGGCGGCGCCGTCAACGTGGATCGTGCAACTGCCGCACACGCCGTGCTCGCACCCGACGTGGGTCCCTGTCAGCCCCAGTTCGTGGCGGAGGCAGTCCGACAGGAGCATGCGCACGGGCACCTCGACCTCCCGAACCTCACCGTTCACCGTGAAGCCGACGACCCGCGTCTCCTCAGCCATCGCCGATCTCCCCTCCCACCGATCGCCGAGCCGCTTCCAGAGCCCGGCGGGTCACGACCCTGGCCAGCCGCAGCCTGTAGCCGCTGGAGGCGTGGATATCACCCACCGGGGACAGACCCGACGCCACCGACTCCACCGCGGCCGCCAGATCTCCGGCCGCCACCTCGCCGGTCACATCAACCGTGTGGGGGGTGGCACCCACGCCGAAGAGAGACACCCGCGACCGCTCGGGACACACCGAAACCCCAGCGCCGCACATGGCGTAGTCGCCGTGGCGGCGGGCGATCTCCTCGAAGCCGTATCCGGTGGCCTCGGTGGCGGCGGCGGACGGGACCGTGACGGAGACGACCAATTCGTCGGGACGCCTCGCCGTCTGGAACCACCCCACGAAGAAGTCCTCCGCAGCCACCGCCCGCACACTCGAGCGGCTGCGCAGTGTGACCTCCCCGCCGAGGGCGCAGAGCAGTGCCGGCAACTCTCCGGCCGGATCGGCGTGCGCCACGCTGCCGACGACCGTTCCCCGATTGCGGATCACGGGATGGGCTATGTGGCCAATGCCGGCGCGCAGCAGCGGTGGCAGAGCCGGTGACAACTCGGCGCAGCGCTGGCGGACGAGCGCCCCGATCGTCGCCTGCCCGTTGGTCTCACTGATCTCGGTGAGACCAACGACGCCGTTGAGGTCCACGAGATGGCCCACGGTGGCGAGGCGCATGTTCAGCAGGGGCATCAAGCTTTGCCCACCGGCCAGAGGGCGGGCCTCATCACCGTGTTCGGCCAGAAGGTCGAGCACCTCGGTGAGCGTGGCCGGCGCGTGGTAACTGAAGCGGGCGGGCTTCACCGTGCCCCCCTCACGATCCCGACTCCTCCAGCAACTCGGCCAGCCGCTCCGGGCTGAGCGGCGTCTCGGTGATCTCGACACCCGTGGCATCCTCGATGGCGCCGATGATCACAGCCGCGGGCACGATGCAGCCCGCCTCGCCCACTCCCTTGACACCCAAGGGGTTGAGCGGAGAGAGGGTCTCGACATGCTCCACGCGGAGCTCCGGAATCTCCGTGGCGTAGGGCATCAGGAAGTCCATGAAGTTGGCGTTCTGCAACTGCCCGTCGCTGTCGTAGTGCATCCGCTCGTAGAGCGCCCCGCCGATGCCCTGTGCCGTTCCCCCGTGCACCTGGCCCTCCACGACCGTGGGGTTGATCATGCGCCCGCAGTCGTGGACGATCGCGTAGCGAAGCAGCCGGACCACTCCCGTCTCGCTGTCCACTTCCACGACGGCGGCGTGGGCACCGCTGGCGAACGTGGCGTGCTTCGGGCTGTTGTAGGCCGTCGCCTCCAAACCGGGGGCCACCTCCGACACCGGAGGCGCCTCCTCCTCGCCGCCGTCGCCGATGAACTGGGTGGCAGCCAGCGCCTCCTTGCTGAACGCGTAGCGCAGCGGGTTGGCGAGGACGGCTATCTGACGGAGCGGGATACGGACGTCAGGCGATCCCCGAACCGACACGTGGCCGTCCTCGAAGAGGATGTCGGCCTCGTTCGCCTCGAGGATGCGGGCGGCGATCTGCGCCGCCTTGTCCCGGACGAGTTGCGCCGCCTGGGCAACCGCATTGGAGGCCACGACACCGATCCGGCTGGCGAACGTTCCCGTGGCCCACTTGAACTGGCGCGTGTCCCCGGTGCGCACGACGACATCGTCGAAGGGAACCTGCAGGACCTCCGCCGCCACCTGGGCGAGGATCGTGGCGTGCGCCTGACCCTGGGTGGAGATGCCCGTCGTGACGAAGACCTTGCCCGTGGGTTCCACGTGGACGCGTGCCCCCTCGTAGGGCCCGCTGCCGGTGCCCTCGACGTAGCAACCGAAGCCGATGCCGATCCGTCGCCCCTCGGCACGTGCCGCGGCCTGCTCGGCGGCGAACTCCTCGTAGTCGATGGCCTCCAGCAGCTTGTCGAGACCCGCGGGATAGTCGCCGCTGTCGTAGGTGGTGGTCAGGCCGTCCTCGTCCATGAGCCCCACCACGTACGGGAACTCGTCGGGCTGGATGAAGTTCCGCCGGCGAACCTCGGTACGGTCCAACCCCAGGTCCCGGGCGATCAGGTCCACCACCCGCTCCATGACGAACGCCCCCTGCGGCATGCCGGCGCCCCTGTACGGCGTCACCGGCACCGTGTTGGTGTAGACCACGTGCATCTCGCTGCTGTACGCCGGGAGCTTGTAGGGCCCAGGCAGCCGGGAGGCGGTGACGATCGGGATGATGATCCCGTAGGGGCAGTAGGCGCCCGCGTCGTGAATGAACTCATCGTGCAGGGCGAGGATGCGCCCCTCCTCGTCGAACCCGACCCGAACCTCGTGCCACTGGGCCCGCTCGTGGTTGGAGGCAACGAAATGCTCGAGGCGATCCTCGATGAACTTGACGGGAGCACCGAGCCGGCGTGCCGCCCAGGGGACCAGGATCTCCTCGGGGTAGAAGACGGGCAGCTTGACGCCGAACCCACCGCCGACGTCGGGAGCCACGACATCCACCTCGTGCTCGGCCAGGTTCAGGTACGTGGACAGCCCCGCCCGGATGGTGCTCGGTGCCTGGGAGGTGTCGTAGACCAGCAGGTGCTCGAATTCGTCGGGTATCGCCACCACCCCGCGGCACTCGATGGGCGTTGCCGCACTGCGCTCCACCCAGAGCCTGCGCACGAGCGTCCGGGGGGCGGCGGCCAGCGCCTCGGACACGTTGCCGTGCTCCTGGACGAAGTGTGCTGCCACGTTGTCGGTCATGTCGGCGTGCGCGAGATCGTTCCCACCGAAGGCAACCAGCGGGCCCACCACCGCAGGCAACGGTTCGTAGGTCACCTCCACCAGCTCTACGGCGTCCTCGGCCGTGTACCGGCTCGTCGCCACCACCATCGCCACCGCCTCGCCGACGAAGTGCACGTGCTCCGCGGCCAGCGGGATCTGGGTGCGCGGCTCGGTCAGGTTGGGATTCGGGATGAGCAGCGGCAGCGCCTGCCGGCCGAGCTCACCCAGATCGGCAGCGGTGTAGACGGCGATGACATCGGGCTGCGCCGCCGCCGCAGCGGTCTCGATATGGAGAATGCGCCCGTTGGCACAGGTCGAACGGACCATGGCCACGTGCAGGCAACCGGGTGGCTCGATGTCGTCGATGAACGTGCCGTGGCCCGCCAGAATGCGCCCGTCCTCGGACCGCCGAACGCGCTCGCCGATCAACCGCGTCGTCACCGATACCCCCCTTCAGTTCTCCCTACCCGGTTCCCCCGCCGTTGCCGGCCCCTTACCCGGCGAGTTCGCAGGCTCGGATTCGTGCCCGCCTCCGGATCTCGCCAGCTACGTCCGAAGGGTCAGTTGACAGATACGGCCTCGGGATCGGCCGACAGAAGCAGCCGCAGGTCCAGCAGCAAGTTCGTGAACTCAGTGCGCGAGACCAACTCGCGCATGCCGATCTCGCCCAGCTTGCCGTCGATGAGGGCCAAGGCCTGCGCACGGGTCGTGGGTTCTCGGGTGGCAGATTCGGCGGTTGCTGTCATGGTCCGATCCTATTGCCTCGCACCGGAGGTGTGCGGAGTGCCGGTCTACGCCTCCCGGCACAGGCCGGCGACCACCCGGTTCCCCGGTTGTCCGTCTGGAATGCCACAGTATCGGACCGAGGTGAGACATGGGGACTGAACCGAGCATTGCTGTCTATGACACATCAGCGCAGGAATGGATGAGTCGGCGGACGCTCGAGTACGCCGACCGGTTGGAGCAATTCGCGGCGCGCGTCACAGCCGGACCGTTGGACGACGGACCGGTCGCAGACCTCGGCTGCGGACCGGGATGGCACGTCGACGGCCTCCCGCAGCCGGTCGTGGCGCTGGACGCCAGCCGGTCGATGCTGGCGAACGTGGAGCATCCGCTGCGCGTGGCCGGCGACCTCCGCGCCCTGCCCTTCCGGGACCGGTGCCTGCGAGGAGCCTGGGCGTCACGGTCGTACATACATCTGGCCCGATCCGAGGTGCCCCTGGCGCTGGCCGACCTGCACCGCGCACTGGTACCCGGCGCCACCGTCGAACTCCACCTCTTCGAGGGCAACGCGGAGTGGGACGAGCGCCCCGACGACGACTTCCCGGGGCGGCGCTTCTCACGCTGGCCGGTGCGGTGGCTGCAGGACGTGCTGGTGGGCGCCGGTCTGGCCACCGAGAGCATCGAGCGCCGCAAGAAGGTGCTGCTGGTGGCAGCCCGGCGGCTGCACACGCTCGCCGACACGGTCGGTCCGGGCATGCGCCTGCTCGTCTGCGGGCTGAACCCCAGCGTGTATGCGGCTGATGTGGGGGTGGGGTTCGCCCGCGGCTCCAACCGGTTCTGGCCCGCCGCCCTTGCCGCCGGCCTCGTGAGTCGCGATCGCGACCCTCGCCACGCCCTCGTCGCCCACGGGATCGGCATGACCGACCTGGTGAAGCGACCGACCCGGCAGGCCGCCGAGCTGACCGCAGCCGAGTACAGCGACGGTCTGGAGCGTCTCGAAAACCTGGCTGAGCGCCTCGAGCCCGCAGTGGTCTGCTTCGTGGGTCTGGCCGGTTGGCGGGCCGCGGTGGATCGCCGGGCCGCCCCCGGCCCCCAGGCCCGCCGCATCGGCGGCCGCCCCACCTACGTCATGCCCTCCACGAGCGGCCTCAACGCGCGAACCTCCCTCGCCGAACTCACCGCCCACCTGCGGGCAGCCGCCTCGCTGTAGGCGGATCGCCGAGAGCAACGAGCAGTAGCGCGGGCGCTGCCGGCGCGAGTTAGAACATGCATGGATTCCGGCCTGCGCCGGAATGACGATCCAGGCGGCTCGGGCAGGCTCCCCGCCGGAATGAAGATCCGGGCGGCTCGGGCAGGCTCCCCGCCGGAATGAAGATCCGGGCGGTTCAGGACCGCGACGGTCGGCGTGTCAGGGCCGACGCCGCGGTCCTGTCGGCGACGACGGTGACAGCGGGGTGGAGTTGAAGAGCCGAGGCCGGGACGGCTGGAGTCAGCGGCCCTTCCAGAGCGGCGCGCAGAGCGGTGGCCTTGGACTCTCCCTGAGTGACGAGCAAGATCTGTGCCGCCCGGCGGATCGTGCCGATTCCCTGCGTGATGGCGCGACGAGGCACATCGGCGGGATCGTCGAAGAAGCGGGCGTTGTCACGCCGGGTCTGCTCGGCGATCGTCACGATATGGGTACCACCGGTCAGTGACGAGCCGGGCTCGTTGAAAGCGATGTGGCCGTTGCGGCCGATGCCCAGGATCTGCAGATCCGCCCCGGCCGACAGCATGCGGTCATAGCGGGCACACTCGGCGGCCAGGTCCGGCGCAGCGGTATCGGGACCGGCGACGGCGCCGGGGGCGAAGTCCACGTGGTCGGCGAGGAGCCGCCGGATCACGTTCCGGTAGGCCTGCGGGTGATCGGTGGGCAGCCCGAGGTACTCATCGAGCAGGAACGCCCTGGCTCCCGCGAAGCTCAGCCCGTCGTGCTGGTGACGGTGGATCAACTCTCGGTAGAGCCCTGCCACCGAACCGCCCGTGGCCAGACCCAGCGCCGGCGCCGGCGCCGGCGACCGCGACAGGACGTCCTGCACCACATCGGCAGCCAGGGCCGCCAACTCGCGGGCGTCACGGGCAACGATCAGGCGCAGGCCCCGCCGACCGGTCACTCGGTTGTGGTTGCGCCGGTGATGAAGGCCACGAGATCGTTCTTGGTGACCTCGCCGACCGCTGCCTCGGCGGTCTTGCGTCCCTGGCGCAGCACGACGGCGTGGTCGCACACGTCGATCACCCGCTCCATGTTGTGGGTGATCAGGAGCACCGCCACGCCGCCGTCACGCAGGTTCCGGATCAGATCGAGGACGCGCGCCGTCTGCTCGACCCCGAGGGCCGCCGCGGGCTCGTCGAGCAGCACGATGCGCTGGCGCCACGCCACAGCCCTGCCGATGGCGATGGCCTGGCGCTGCCCGCCCGACAGCTGCCCCGCAGCCCGGCGAAGCGACGGGATGCGAATGTCCAGGCGCCCCAGCGTGGCCTCGCACTCAGCGCGCATGCGCTTGTGATCGAGCAGCCCCAGGCGGCGGCCGATCGGACCGCCTCGCAGGTACTCCCGGTTCAGGAACAGGTTGGCCGCCACGTCGAGGGTGTCGATGACCGCCAGCGTCTGGTGCACCGTCTCGATACCGAGCGTCCGGGCTGCGTCCGGCGACGGGATCGCACGTCGCACTCCGTCGACGCTGATGGCGCCGACATCGGGCTGGTACACCCCGGCGAGGCACTTCACGAGCGTGGACTTGCCGGCACCGTTGTCGCCCAGCAGGGCGGTGACACGGCCGTAGCGCAATTCGATCGACACGTCCTCCAGCGCCTGCACCGCCCGGAAGGCCTTGGAGATGCCGTCGGCCACAAGAGCGGGGGCGCTCATCGGGTTCCCCACTGCGCCGGCCGCCCGAGAGTGTCCCAGATGCCGGCGACCGACGGTGCACCACCTGCCACGCCGGACAGGCCGACCACGAATGCCCGGGTCACGAAAGCCTGCGCCCGGAACCCGCAGATCACGGTGTCGCCTTCATGCACGTGCCTCTGGCGGGGCGGGTGGAGCCGCGCGTAGTAGTCGATGCCCGCCGGATCGGGGAAATCCATTGCCACAGGCGCCTCGGCGAGATCCGATGGATCGGCGGCGACCAGCGCCTTCGGGCTGTAGCGCTCGAACACCGGGTCGATGTAGAGCCCGCCGCCGAAGCAGAGCGGAACGCCGGCGTGGAGGTGCGACACCTCGCTGAGATAACAGATCGCCGGCACCTCGGGCAGATCTCCGACCGCGTGCAGGGGCGTGGTGCCGGTGAGCCCGTGCCCGGGCTCCACCTGCGTGGCGCCCGCCTCGGCGAGCCGCTCCAGAACGGCGGTCGAGGTGGTGCCGGGGGCGTTGATCTCGACGGCGGCGTCGGGACCGAGGTGACGGCGCGCCAGTTCAGCGGCACGCGCCAGAGTCTCAACATTGCGCGTCGTGCGGGCACCCCCGGTGGCCGGGTCGAACAGCAGTGCCGGGAAGGTGGTCAACCCGGCGAAGCGCGCTCCCGGCATCGCGCTCAGCCGGTCGAGCATCCCGGTGAGCTCGTCCAGCGGCACGCCACCCTCGTGGCCCGGGTAGGACTCGTCACCTGCAGCGCAGACGCGGACCAGCAGATTCTGGATCCGGCCCGCCGTGGCGGCGCCGGACGCGGCCTCGGCGGCCTTCGAGGCGCTGAACACCGTCCAGAAATCCGGTTCCAGTGCCGCCGCCTCGGCTGTCTCGGCACGCGGTACCTGCACGAGGTGGCCCAGATGGCCAAGCCGGTGCCCGTTGGTCACGATCGCCCGGGCGCACGCCATGTCCACGGCCACAAAGCCGTCGGCGCCGCCGCCCGCGATGGCATCGAGCGCGCCCGGCGCCCTGCCCACCTGCTTCGTCATGGCGAAGACCGTGAGGTCCCGGCGATGTGCCTCCTCGCAGAGCCCGGCCGTATTCGCGGCAACGGCGTCGAGGTCCAGCACGTAGCTGTTGGCCGGGATCCGCCCTGCCCGATGCAGTGCCACGGCCGCCTCCAGGAACGGGAGGTTCCGCCGTCGCAGCACGTCCAGGAACATCGCTCCGGCTCCTAGCCCTCGCGCCGCTCGCGCATGCTGAGGGCCACCGCCAGCACGATGATGACCCCGCGGGCGATCATCTGATCGGCCACGCGCAGCCCCATGAGGATCAGGCCGTTGTTGAGCATCGCCATGATGGCCGCACCGACCACGGCTCCGGCCACCGACCCTCGCCCACCGAACAGGCTGGTCCCACCGATGACGACGGCGGCGATAACTGTGAGCAGGTCGTTCTCGCCCAGATCGTGGCGCCCGATGGCGAGCCGCCCGGCCAGCAGCACCCCGGCGAAGGCCGCGGCGGTGGCGCTGGCGACCAGGGCACTGATGCGGACGCGGTCGGTGCGGATGCCGAGGGCGTTGGCCGCGTCCCGGTTGGCCCCGGTCGCCAGCACGTGGCGTCCCCAGCGCAGGTGACGCAGCGCCACGTGGCCAAGCACCAGCGCCACCACCGTCCAGATCAGCAGCGACGACACCGGACCCGCCGAACCGGCCCCGAAGATCGCCGAGAACGCGTCGTTGCGAATGGGGTAGGACTGCAGGTTGTTCATGTTGCGGGCGATCCCGCCGATCACGCCGAGCATCCCGAGTGTCACAAGGAACGACGGGATGCGGACCTTCACAGCGATGAGACCGTTGAGGAGACCGGCGGCGACGCCCACACCGACCGCCGCCAGCGCGCCCACCAGGAACCCGGCTGCCGTCACCACCTGCGCCGCCACCAGCGACGACAGCGCCACGACCGAGCCGACGGAGAGGTCGATCTCCGCCGCCGCCAGCGCGAACGTCATCCCCACCGCCATCACGGCGATCGGCGCCGCCTGGCGACCGATGTTCAGCAGGTTGGCGGAACTCAGGAACCCGTCGTCGTGCAGGATGATGGCGAAGGCCGCCAGGATGAGGGCGAACGCCAGGTAGACGACGTATTGCTGAAGTTCGACGTCGCGCCGGCGTGCTCGGCGACCGCCGCGGGGAGGCGGCTGCCGAGCGCGCCGGGCTCGGAGGCTGCTCACGAGAGCGGTCCCCGCTCCCATGGGTGAGCCGTCAGGTGATCACCCGAGAGCGTCGAGGACGACCTGCGGCGGATCGGCGGCGAGTGACTGTCGATAGGCCTCGACGATATTGTCCGCCGTGACCGCGATGGCCGGCACCACCACGAAGGCCGGCGCAGGCTTGCCCAAAAGACCGTAGGCACCCTCGACCGCCATCGTGCGACCCAGGTCGTAGGCCTCGTCAGCGGCGATCCCGACGACGTTGCCACCCTCGACGAGGTCGAGCGAGACGTTGGTGTCGAGATCGAGCGTCACGACCGCCACGTCGGATGCGCCTGCGGCACGCAGCGCGGCCAGCACGCCGTCGGCGGGGCCGGCGGACCACGGGGCGTAGATGCCGTCGAGGTCGGGGTAGCGCGTCAGCAGCGCGGAGGCGATCTCCTCGGCGGCCGCGGGATCGGCCAGACCCTGGGAGGCGACGATTTCCATGCCGGGGTAGTTGCCCTCGATCCACGCCTTGAACGCCTGGTCACGCTGGTTGGTGACGTAGTAGGGGGCGTCGTGGAAGATGAACCCCACCTCGCCCTCGCCCCCGAGCGCGTCGGCCAGCAGGTCGGCGGCGGCAATGCCCATGGCGGCCAGGTCGTCGGTCACGAGGCCCACGTAGTCGACCCCCTGCACGTAGCCCTCGGGCACGTTGGAGAGGAACACCAACTGCACGCCGGACTCCACTGCTGGGCGGAACGCCACGGCCCCGGACACCGGATCGAGCACCAGGCTGATGATGATGTCGGGGCTCTGGGCCATGACCGTCTCGACGTCGTTGGCCTGCTGTGCGGCGTCGAAGGAGGCGTTGGTCTCAGCGATCACCTCGATACCCAGGTCGGCGAAGGCGTCGCGGGCTCCCTGGCTCACAGCGTCGGTGAAGGCCCCCGCCGTGTGCCACAGCAGCGCGGCCGTGTACCCCCCGGCGCGCACCTCGTCGGCCTCGGCGTCCGTGAGGCTGATCTCCGCCGAGGAGGTGGCCTCCTCACCGCCGGGGCCCTGCGTCACGGGCGCCGCGAAGGCGGGCGCCGGCGGCGGTTCGGGAGCCGGGGCCGGTGGCTCCGGCGCAGGCGCGGGCGGCTCGGGAGCCGGCGCGGGCGGCTCCGGTGCCGGCGCGGGCGGCTCGGGAGCAGGCGCGGGCGGCTCAGGTTCCGGCGCGGGCGCAGTCGGCTCGGGAGCCGGCGCAGGTGCGGGTTCTGGTGCCGACGAACCGGAGTCGTCGTCCCCCCCACAGGCCGCGGCGAGCAGGCCGACAGTGGCCAGCAACGCAACAGCCATTAGCAGTCGCAGTCTTCTTGGTTTGGCTTTCATTTGCCCCTCCTATACAGGTGTTGTCTGCAGCTTCTGTACGCCGCACCACGACGCCACGAAGTGCGCCAGGCTGCGGGTGGCAGATATGAGTTCGTCGATCTCGAGACGCTCGAACGGCGTGTGGCAGTGCGAGATGTCGCCCGGAGCGAAGTAGACGCCGGGGATCCCCAAGGCCCGCAGGAACGGCTTCTCGGACCAGTACGGGGCGCCCTCGACGCGGGCGGCCCGCCCGGTGGTGGCCTCGATGGAGCGGCTCAGCCCGGCGACCCCGGGGTGGTTGGCGGAGAGCTCGTCGGGAGTGCCGCCGACGGGGTGGTCACGGGGTGCGCTGAAGTTGAGCTCAAGCGTCACCCCGTGGTGCCCGGCAGCCGTCTCGCTGATCTCCTCGATAGCGGAGGCCGCCTCGGCAAGATTCTCTCCCGGCAGGACCTTGCGGATCAGCGACAGTTCGAAGCGACCCGGCACGGCGATGTTCCCGCCCGCGGAGACCCGCGTCACCAGCAGGAACGCCTCACCCAACAACTCGTGCGTGCCCTGAGAGCGAAGCTCGGCGGAGTGCTGCCACAGATCCGCCAGCAGCGCGTGCCCGGCGCGCAGCGCGTCCACGCCCAGCTCGGGGGTGCCGAAGTAGGCCGACCGACCCACAAGGGCGATATCTGCGATACAGAAGCCCATCTGCGCCGTGTACACCGCCGAGGTGGTGGGCTCGGTGTAGACGGCGAAGTCGGCCGGCGGACCGTCATCGCCGGCCGCCCCGAAGACGTCGCGCACCGCCGCCCGCATGCCCGCCGAGACTCCGGAGCCTGGTTGGCCGGACTCCTCGTCGCACACGAACAGGGCCGTGACCGGACCGCCGGGGCGGTGGCCGCTACGGCGCACGGCGCGCAGCGCCTCGATGACGGCGCAGACACCCGCCTTCTGGTCGGCTACACCGCGGCCCCAGATCTCACCGTCGATGACGTGCGCCCCGAACGGATCCGCCCGGTCAGTGCCTTCCCACTGGTGGTACCAGTCATCGACCGCAACCGTGTCGAGGTGCCCGGCCAGCACCAGCGACCGGCCGCCACCGGGGACTCCGGCAAAGGCGTACACATTGGGGCGTCCCGGGGCCACGTCGCTGGAGCGCACCTCGTCCCAACCCCCGGCGGAGATCTGGTCGCGCACCCACATCGCGAACTCCGCCTCGTCGCCCGTGACGCTGGGAATCCGGGTGGCGCTGCGCACGAGTTCCACGAGGCCGTCGGCGTCGACCGCGTCGGCGATGGCGGCGGCCATGTCGCTCACCGGCGCGCCTCCCGATGTTCGCGGCCGTCCAGTGCCCGCTCGACCAGCGTGGCGCGCAGCGAGCGCAGCGCCAGCGAGATCGCCCCGAGGAACGTGGCGCGCCGACCCAGTGTCGACGGGGCCAACTCCGGCGGATGCGCCAGGAGGCCGTCGAGTTCCCCGGCGACCGCCTCTACAAACACGGGGTTGGCGCCCACGCCGCCGCCGAACACGATCAGCGCGGGGTCGTTGATGAGGCACAGGTGCGTCACGGCGTACGCCATGGCGCCGGCCGCCTGCGACAACGCGTACCCGGCCGCCTCGTCACCGTCGGCGGCGGCAGTGAAGATGTCGGCCACCTCCGCGCTGCCGTCCAGAACCGACGACCGCCCGTTGCCCACCGCCCGGCTGAAGATCCGGCGAATGGCCGGAGCGGATGCCAGGTCCTCCAGCGTGGGCCGGTCACCGTCCCTCAAAGGGGCGCCGGCGGTGGGGAGGAGCAGCGACCCGAGCTCACCCGCAGCGCCGCTGCCGCCGCGGTACAGCTCGCCGCCGATGATCAGCCCCGTGCCGATACCGGTACCGATCGAGACGGCGGCAAAGTCGGAGTGTTCGACTCCGGCGCCGGCTTCACCGACCGCCGCCAGGTTGACGTCGTTGTCGACCTGCACGGGCACTCCCAGGCGATCCGACAGGTGCCGCGCGATGCTGAGGCCCTCGAAGCCGGGCAGGTTGAGGGCCATCTCCACGCTGTCCGTGGAAGCGCGGTACACCCCCGGCACCCCGACGCAGACATTCCGTAGCCGTCCGGGCAACGCGCCGCACTCGTCGAGCAGCCGGAGGGCAGTCTCCGCCACCGCGTCGGCGGCAGCGGTGGCATCGGGTGGCGTCTCGATCATCTCCTCGACCACCGGGCGCCCCAGCAGGTCGGCCACCCCGACGATGATCTTCGTGGCACCGATGTCGGCCCCCACGACGAGGTTCGAGTCCGGCACGATCTCGTAGAGCGCCGCAGGGCGACCGATGCCCCCACTGAGGCTGCCGGGATCGGCCAGTCGCACGAGACCGGCCTCCTCGAGGTCGCCCACGAGCGCCGAGACGGTGGGCTTCGAGAGACCGGTGGCCCGGGCCACGTCCGCGCGGGAGATGCTTCGCGGGGCGACGTCCAGGACGAGGTCGGTGATCTTCCGGCTGTTGATCAGCCGCAGCAGGCTCGAGTCCGACCGACCGCGCATAGTTTGTCAGTCTAACTTACTAACTATGCCTGTCAAGTAGGGCGGTTGGGATCCACCGATGGGTCTGGCTAGCCGGACGCGCCGGCTACAGGGTGATCTCGGACCGTACGCCGCGCATGTCCATCTCGAACTCGAGACCAACGACAGGGGGTCGCGATCTGCTCCAGACCAGCCCGTGACGCGTCGCCGGCCCGATCCTCGGCACCACCGTGTCCTCCAGCAGCCCCTCGAGCAGGTGCACCGTGTACACGTCGACTGCCGTGATGAGATCCCAGTCGGCGCCCAGGCCGAGAAGGCGGGACTCCATGACGCCCATCACGTGATCGGCCTTCTCCCGCATGGCGTCGGGCCCGGACTCGCCCTTGCGGATGATCGTGTCCTCGTCCAGGGCCGCCTCCCGCAGCTCCCCGGCGCCGGCGACGACGAACGTCATCGGAGCATCCGGGGTGGCGGGGGCCGTGTACGAGAAGGCGTGCAGGACGGGAACGGCCGGGGGGTGGTCAGCCGGAGCCACATTCGTCCGGGCGATGGGGTTGAGGTCGCCGACGTACAGGTCCCACGACTGGACCAATGCGCAGTAACCCACGTTGAACTCGATGAATCCCTCCATGGTGAACGGGGTCGGTGAGCGAAGCTGGATGCCGCAGAGGGCATGGCGCTCCCGACCGACGTCGGCCAGATGGGAGTCGATCTTCGCGAAGCCCTCCCGCCACGGCAGCGGGGTTCGCAGGGTCGCGTGGATCACCTCATGGCCGGGGTCCGCAACGACACCACACGAGTAGGGATCGATTCCGCTGAGGAAGTGGTACCCGCCTCGGGGATTGGCAAGCAGCATCACGGTGGTCTCCGTCTCCTAGGGCAAGGCGGCGTGCAGGATCCGCTCGTAGTCGGCCGCTTCGGTCGGGAAGGTGGCCACCAGGCGACCCTGGCTCATGACGTGGATCAGGTCGGCCACCGCGAGCAGTTCCTCGAACTCCGATGACGCGACGACCACACCGAATCCGACGTCCCGCGCCAGCTGGCGGACTAGCGCCAGGATCTCCGCCTTCGCCGCCACGTCGATCCCCTGTGTGGGCTCGTCGAGCAACAGAACTCTGGGGTTCGACACGAGCGCCCGCGCCAGCGCAAGCTTCTGCTGATTGCCGCCGCTGAGGTTGCCGGCGAGGACCTCCGTGTTGGCCGGCCGGATCCCCAGCGCATCGACGTAGTGCCGGGCAAGCTGCCGCTCCTTGCGGATCCGGCGCATTCCCCCACGGCGTGCCGTGGAGTGAACGGGCAACGTGAGGTTGGCCCGCACCGACATACCCGGGACGATCGCCGAGGCGCGGCGATCGGCGGGAACCAGAACCACGCCGGCCCGGTAGGCGTTCCGCACCACGGCCGGGTGAAGAGCCTGGCCACCGACGGCGACCCGGCCACCGTCGTAGCCGTCGACACCCGCAATGGCGCGCAGCAGATGGCCGTGGCCCGAACCCTGTACACCTGCCACCCCGACGATCTGCCCCGAACGCACGCTCAACGTGACGTCGGTGAGGTTGGGGGCGCTCGTCAGGCCGTCCACCTCGAGCAGGGGCTTGCCGTTCGTCACCCCCACCGCCGGGGAGCGGAGCGCCGCCGGCGCGGCCGGCTCGCGGTCGCCGAGCTTGCTGGTCTTGGTCATGAGGGCGACGATCTTGTCCTTGTCGAGCTCGGCGCGCGGGAACGTGCCGACGGCTTGACCGTCGCGCAGCACCGTGATCCGGTCGGCGATGCCGAGAACCTCGGTCAGCCGGTGGCTCACGTAGATGATCGCCTTCTGCTGGTCGCGCAGCGCGCTGAGCCGCTCCAGCATCGCCGCTGCGTCATTCTCGGAGAGGGCGGCGTTGGGCTCGTCGAGGAGGATCACGTCGCCCGGATGCAGGAGCGTCCGCGAGATCTGCGCGAGTCGCAGTTCCGGAACACTCAGTTGCCCTGCCGAGGTGGACTCGCTGAACGAGGCGCCGCAGCGGTCGAGCGCCTCCCGGGTGAGCCTGCGCTCCTTGGAGGTGAGCTTGCCCTTCCGGTCGAACGGCCCCTCGAACCCCAGCAGCATGTTGCGCCCGACACTGAAGTCCGGCACCGCCTGAACCTCCTGGGGGACGTAGCTGATACCGCGTCGCTGGGCGTCGCGGGGGCCACCGAACACCACGTCGGCATCGTCGAGCCGGATGGAGCCCGCGTCGGGACGGATCAGGCCGGCCAGGATCTTCACCAGGGTCGACTTGCCGGCGCCGTTCTCGCCGAGGAGCGCATGGATCTCGCCCCGCCGCACGTCCAGAGACACGTCGTCGAGCGCCTTCACCCCCGGGAAAGACTTGGAGATCCCGTCCAGGAGCGCCGCGGGAGCGCCGCCGGACGGCCTGCACCCCGTGGCTGCTGCGCTCGGCTTCAGCCCTGCCGGGGAGTCAGTTGGCGTCATCACGCGCCGGATCCGCCGCTGAGGCACCCGCGGCGATCCTCCGGTCCCGGTCGTCATCGCGACGGCCCACACCGAGGAATTGCACGAACGCCGGCAGGACGTCCGACATCCGGCGGATGCTCCCTCCCCGGATCTGGCTGATCAGAACCGCCACCACGAGGGCGACACCGATCGCCATCTGCTGCTGGAAGGTGCTGACACCGGTCACGCCAAGCCCCACGGTGAGACACGTCATCAGGGCGACGCCGAGGAAGACCCCGCTCAGACGGCCCTTGCCCCCGCCGATGACCGCACCTCCGATCACCGCAGCGGCGATGGACCGCAGTTCGTAACCGGCGCCCAGCCCGGTCTGGCCGACCGACACCCGGGCCGCAGCCATGATGCCGCCCGCACCGGCGAGCATGCCGGTGATCATGTAGGTGACGGTCTCGTAGCGCGCCACGGGGATCCCGGCCAGGCGGCACGTCTCGCGGCTCCCGCCGATGCCGTAGACGTACAGCCCGATGCGCGTCCTGCCCGTGAACACCACGGCCAGCAGCAGCACGATGAGGCCGATCCCGATCGTCGAAGGCAGGAAGCCCCAGTCGCGCCCCCCGAACAACTTGAACGTCGGGTCGTTGGCGATGACCGACGCCCCCCCGCTGCGGACGCCGGAGTAGCCGGTCAGGAAGGTCAACATGGCCATCGTGACCACGAAGGGGCTGACGCGCAGCTTGGCGATCAGGAGCCCGTTCACCAGGCCGATCGCCGCGCCGACCAGAAGGCCGATGACGATGGCCGCCGGGACGCCGTGGGCTCCCAGCGCCTGGGCGGTGGCGACGCTCGTAAAGCCCATGTTCGCCCCGACCGACAAGTCGAACCCACCGACGGTGATGGCGAACATCTGGCCGATCGCCACCACCAGCAGGATCCCCGCCTGCCGGGCGATGTTCCGGACGTTGTCCGTCGTCGGGTAGATCGACGGCTCGATCAGCGAGAAGACGAGAATCAGCAGCCCGAGACCGACCAGCAACTGCAATTCGGTCGAATGCTTGGAAGCCCAGTCCCGAAGCGAGAGCCGGTAGCTCCGGGCAGCCGTCGATACGCCCGACGAGGCGCCATCAGCCGGTGACTCTTCGGTCACCGAAGCCCCACCTGAGCATGTTCGTGGTCCACGATCGCTCTCCAGCCCCTCAGCGAGCGGCCCTGCGGGCTGATTCTGCAGGCTGATTCTGCGGGCAGAGCCCTACGGCGCCTCCATGAGTTGCCGCAGGCGCTCGGAGGTCTCGGGCGGTCGTGCCGCAGCCCCGGTGAGGTGGGGGTTCTCCGCCGCCCACTGCTCGATGGGGTTCTCGCTGCGGAACCTGGCCGCCAGGTCGCCGAGCGTACGGAAGACCCGCCCGTCGCCCTTCATGTGCTCGACCAACTCATCGAACATCTTGAGACGCGACCCCCGGCCGATGAACTGCGGGTGGCACGTCAGGACGTACATCCCGCCCGGGCAGTTCTCGACCATGTAGTCGAACTCGCCCTGCCACAACTCCCGCACCTGCGAGGGCGTGTTGGGCCCCTGGTTCATGCCCCAGACGTACTCCAGCGGTGGGAAGTCGTCGAGCCCCCAACTGGGCGGGAGCTCGACGACGTCGACCAGGTCACCGAACACGAACGGCTCGTTCTTGGGGAACTCGTCGCCCGAGCGCAGGTAGTAGGGGTAGAAGTCGTTCGCCATGAACGTCGACGAGTAGTCGAGGTCGTACTCGATCATGAGGTCCAGCGTGTTGGGGCTGAAGTCCCATGCTGCGGTGCGGCATCCCGTGGGGCGAACACCGGCGGCCCAGTCGAGCGCCTCGAAGCCGAGTTCGAAGTCGCGCCGCTCCTCCTCACGGGAGAGCTTGGTGGGGTTGCGGTGACTCCATCCGTGATGCCCGATCTCGTGACCGCCGTCGACGATCTCCTTGACGTAGCTCGGATACAGGTGGGCCGAGTGGCCCGGGACGAAGAAGGTGGACTGAACGTCGTGCTTCTCCAGCAGCTTGAGTACACGTTTCAAGCCGGGGACGGCGAACTCCCCCCGGGAGCACATGCTGGGTGTCTCCGCCCCGAACGAGCCGAGCCAGAGACAGATCGCATCGAAGTCGAACGTGAGACAGATCGTGTGTTCGTCGCTTTTCATCTGTGTCCTCCCTGCATGTGGCCGAGTTGTAGTGGCTCAGTTGTTCTGGCCCGGGGCGGTTGCCCCCGGGGGGGCTAGCCGACCTCCGCCTGCCAGCCCTCGGGAATCAGTTCGATCTGCACCCAGTCCTCGTCCACGTTGGACGGGTTCACGACCGGGAAGGGCACACAGTTGATGCGAGGCACGTCGTCGCCGTTCAGCACCGCAACCGCGGTCCCGAGACCCACATAGCCCATCCAGTAGGGGCTGACCAGGAACAGCGCGTCGGCGCTGCCGTCGTGGATCCACGGCTGCGAGAAGTTGGTGAAGTCCGAGGCCACGTAGGGCACGTCCGCGAACTCCGGCGGGATGGTGATCGGCAGCAGCAGCGCGAAGTGGGCCGCATAGATCCAGTCGATCTCCGGATTCCCGGCAACCACGTTCATGAAGTCGGCGAGGCCCTCTTCGGGATCCACCAACTGGTTGGGCGCCGCGATGATCTCGATGTTGGGGTAGACCTCCTCCACACGGTCCACGAAGCCCTCGTGACGCTTGCGTGACCAGGTGGCGTTCGCGGGCCCGGCCATCAGGACACCCTTCCCGCCGTCAGGCACCAGTGCGGCGATGGCGTCGGCACCTGCCTTACCGAACAGGTAGTCGTCCTGCATGATCATGTAGACCCTGCCGTCGGGGACCTCCGTCGAGACGTTCACCACGGGCACGCCGGCCGCATCCGCGGCGTCGACGATGGCGACCGAGCCGGCGGTGTCGACGGGGGCGAGGATGATGGCGTCGGGGCCGCGCAGCAGGATGTTCTCCGCGTCGGCAAGCTGATCGGCCGGACCGGTGTAGCCCACGCCGGCGGTGTGGCGGACCGTGACGGTCCCGCCGCCGGCCGCTGTGACGTCCGCCGCGGCCTGCTCCGCCCCGTAGGCCATCGCCTGGTAGTACTCGGCGGCCAGGCTCACCTGCATGAAGTCGATCTCGTAGTCGCCGTCGGCAGCCGGTGGGGTGTACGCCACGAGATCGTCCGTGGAGCTGTTCACGTCGCAGTCCAGGGGGGTCCTGAAGTACTCGTCATTGAGCACGACCGGCTCAGGCGGAGGTGGCGGTTCGGGCGGAGGTGGGGGTTCGGGCGCAGGCGCAGGCTCAGGAGCCGGTGCCGGCTCGGGCGCAGGCGCAGGCTCGGGTGCCGGCGCAGGCTCGGGCGCAGGTGCGGGCTCCGCCGCAGGTGCCGGTGCGGGAGCCGCGGTATCACCCGAGTCGTCGTCGCCGCACGCAGCCGCTATGAGCGAGAGTGCCGCAAGTATGCCGATGACCAAGCACAACTTCTTCTGACGCATGTCCGTTCCCCTTTTTGCCCGGGCAGGAATCACCGCTTCGCATGAGCGGTCCAACTGGAATTGGCGCGGCGGACGTTACAACATGACTCAGGCTCATGCCAGACCGGACGGGACACGACCCCTGGAGTCCGATTCAGCAGTGCGCCGCCGTTTGAACGCTCGGAACCATCCGCCCTAGACTACGGCGGACTTCCTAGGGGGTAAGGCCCTACTGGGCCGTGACAGGAAAGGACTTGTAGTGAAACTGCACAAACATACTCGAACGCCACTGATCGCACTTCTTGCCATCCTTGCGTTGATCGCCGCCGCCTGTGGCGACGACGCAGAAACCTCAGCTCCCGCCGAACCGCCGGCCGACGAGGGAGTCTCGTTCGGCTTGGCACTCGGAGGACCGCGCAACGACCAGGCGTACTTCCAGAGCGTCTATGAGGGCGTCGTCGCCTACGGCGGCAACCCGTCGATCGTTGACAATCTCGCTGGCGACGAGACCGCAGCGGGCGACGCGATCCGCAACCTCACCGAGGAGCACGATCTCGTGGTCGTCGACATCACCATCTTCGGATCAGTGGTGCCCGTCGCCGAGGAGAACCCCGACACCACATACATCATCACGTCAGGATTCTTCGCAGAGGGTGACGTGCCCGACAACGTCTACGGCTATGTCACGGTCTACGGCTGGGCCACATATCCGATGGGTGTTCTGGCGGGAACACTCTCCAAGACGGGCAAGATCGGCTACATCACTGGGCCCACGTTCCCGATCGAGCGCACCGCCCTGGCCGGCCTTACCCAGGGCGCTCAGTCGGTCAACCCCGACATCGAGGTCGTCGAGACCGTCGTCTCCAGCTACTCCGACGTGCCCGGCACCCAGCAGGCGGCGGCAGCGCAGATCGCGTCCGGGGTCGACATCCTCTACGGCTTCGTCGATGCCGGCTTCGTCGGGCTCCAGCAGGCGACAGACGAGGCCGCTACCGAGGTCCTGCTGTTCAGTCCGGTGGTCGATCGGTGCGATCGCGGCGACAACATCGTCGGCAACAACGTGTCCGACATCGCCGCAATGGTGACGGCCGCCATCGGCGACTTCGCCAATGGGACGCTGCCCCCACGCACCAAGGCGTACGGCCTGGAGGATGAATCCATCCAGTTCTTCAACGTCTGCGCCGGCTTCCAGGATGGAGAATTGGACACCCTGGCCGCGGACACGGTCGCCGCCATCAAGGACGGATCGCTGCAGTTATCGCCTGAAGTCACCGCAGGCGGGTGACTTCGGCCAGTACCGCACGAGGGTGGCTTCAGCCAATACCGAGGGCATCCGGCTCAGACTGACCGGAATAACGAAGCACTTCCCCGGGGTGACGGCGAACGCCGGAATCTCGCTTGACGTGCGCCGCGGCGAGATCCTCGCGATCCTCGGCGAGAACGGCGCCGGCAAGTCCACGCTGATGAGCATCGTGAGCGGGATGCTGGACCCCGACGAGGGCTCGATCGAGGTCGACGGGCGGGCGGCTCGCATCCGCAAGCCGGCCGATGCCCGGCAGCTCGGGATCGGCATGGTGTACCAGCACTTCGCCCTCGCGCCGACCCTCACGGTCGCCGAGAACCTGGCGCTGAGCAGCATCGGCTCGAGGGGCATCTTCGCCAACATCGGCGGGGTCAGCGCTCGCGTGCGCGAGATGTCGGAGGCCTACCATCTCGACGTCGATCCCGACGCGCTCGTGGACGATCTCTCCGTCGGCGCTCGCCAACGCGTCGAGATCATCAAGCTGCTCTTCGGTGGCGCTGAGATCCTCATCCTCGACGAGCCCACATCCGTGCTCACGCCGCTGGAGTGGGAGCACCTCGTCCGGGTGATCAGGAATCTCGCCGGTAAGGGCCATTCCATAATCCTCATCACCCACAAGCTCGACGAGCTGATGGGGATCGCCGACAGATGCACGGTCCTGCGCCAGGGGCGAGTCGTCGGAACCGTCGATGTCGCTGACACCGACAAGGCCGAGCTCGCTCGCATGACGATCGGGCGCGATGTGATGTTCGATGTGAAGGTCACCGGCCGCGAACTCGGTCCGGACGCCCTGATCGCCGAAGACATCACGCTGGTGGACGGAGACGGCCGCCTGGCCCTCGATGGGATCTCGCTCAAGGTCCGAGCCGGAGAGATCCTTGGTATCGCAGGTGTCGACGGCAACGGCCAGCAAGAACTCGCCGAGGTGCTGACCGGCCTGCGCACCCCGACGAGCGGGCGACTTCGATACAGCGACGACCGGTTCACGGTCATGTCGCCGCTCGACTTCTACCGTCTCGGCGGATCGGCGATCCCCGCGGATCGCCATCACACAGGTCTGGCGCTGGAACTCTCGGTCCGCGACAACCTCGTCATGAAGGAGTTGGCGCTCGGCCGGCTCCAGCGTTGGGGGATCATCAACGACGCAGCGGTCGATGAGTTCTGCTCCGACCTGATCGGTGAGTACGACATCCGCACGCCCGATTTCCGGGCGAAGATCCGTCACCTCTCCGGGGGGAACCAACAGAAGGTGGTGCTGGCACGTGAGTTGTGCCGCCAGCCGCCGCTGCTCATCGCCGCCCAGCCCACGAGAGGCCTCGACGTGGGTGCGACGGAGACGGTGCTGTCCCGCCTCCAGGCCGAGCGCCAACGCGGCTGCGCCATCGTGCTCTTCTCCACCGAGATCGAGGAGATCCTGCTGCTGTCGGATCGCGTTGCCGTGATGGTCGACGGCAAGTTTCTCGCCACACTCGATCGCCACGAGGCAACCTACGCGCGCCTCGGGCTATTGATGGGAGGAGAGGCGATCGGCGAAGAGGACGAGGCGACGATGTTGGAAGCGGTGGCGCGCTGACCTCCTCTGCCGCCATCCATCGGTTCTTCTCCTCCGGGCGGGTCCGGGATCCCGCAATCAATGTGCTGCTCGCGATCGTCCTGGTGATCGGTGGGATCGCCATCTCGCTGGGCATCATCGCCGCCACCGGCGGATCGCCGGTCGACGCACTCCTGGCGCTGCTCGACGGCTCGCTCGGCACGCGCGAGCGCATGGCGATCACAGCAGCGCGCATGTCTCCACTGATCCTGATCGCGCTCGGCTGGATAGTGGCGTTCCGCGGCGCCAAGGTGAATCTCGGACTGCAGGGCCAGATGATTGTCGGGGGCATCGCCGCCGCATACATCGCACTCGAAGGCCCATCGTTGCCACCGGCGCTCGCTCTGATCGTGGCGACACTCGCCGGCGTGACCGCAGGCGCGCTGTACGCCGCCATCGCCGCCGTTCTCTGGGCCAAGCGCGGCGTGAACGAGATCGTCTCGACCCTGATGCTCACCTTCATCGCCCAGCAGGTGCTTCTCTGGATCGTTCGTGGGCCGCTCCACGAGCTTGCCAGTTCGGCGTTCCAGTCCCGGCCAATGCCGTCGGAGTACCGCTGGCCGGTTCTCGTCGACAGAACCCCGTTCACGATGGAGGTGATCCTGACGATCGCCGCTGTCGCCGTCATCGTCTTCGTGCTCAAGCGGACGGTGTTCGGGTACAAGCTCCGGCTGGCCGGCGAGAATCCCGAGTCGGCTCGCCACGCCGGGATCCAGACCGTGCGGACGATCGTGCTCAGCTTCGTCGTATCGGGAGGACTGGCCGGATTGGCCGGCACCGGCCTCGTCATCGGCGGTGAGCGCAACGTACTTTCAGGTGGGTTCGCCGGGAACATCGGGTTCACCGGCATCGTGGTGGCCCTCGTCGCGCGGAACTCGCCCGTCGGCTGCATCGCTGCGGCCGCCCTGTTCGCCATCCTCGACACGGGCGGGAGCGTCATGCAGGTACGTGCGGACGTGCCCTCCGAAATGATCCTCATCACCCAGGGGATCATCGTCGTCCTGGTCGCCACGTCGGTGATCCTCACTCGCCGGCTGGAGACCCGGGCCGCATCCCGGCGGGGAACGGCGGAGCAGGAAGATGCCACCGTTCGATAGCGAATTCCTCCGCGCGGCGATTCTAATCGCCAGCCCACTCATACTCGTCGCCCTCGGCGAGTTGATCTCCGAGATCGCCGGCGTGTTCAACATCGGGCTCGAGGGCATGATGCTGGTCGGGGCGTTCGCCGGCTTCTGGGCCGGCGGCGAACTCGGGAACCTGTGGCTCGGCGTGCTCGTCGGCGTCCTGGCAAGCGTGCTCCTGGCTGTCATCATGGCGTTCGCGTCCATCCAGGCGGGTGCCGATCAGATCGTGGTGGGGGTGGCGCTCAACATCCTCGGCGCGGGTCTGTCCGCGTTCGCCTTCCAGAAGTATTCGCAGAACCAGCCCGATCTGTTCATCGATCGCATGGCGCGTCTCGAGATCCCCGGGCTGAAGGAGATCCCGGTGATCGGGCCGGCACTGTTCAGCCAGATCCCGCTCGTCTACATCGCGCTGCTGCTGGTGCCCGTGGTGTGGGTGCTGTTCTACAAGACGACATGGGGACTCAGGATGCGGGCGGCGGGCGAGCTTCCCGAAGCCGACGAGACCGCCGGGGTGAGCGTGCGGGCACTTCGCTGGCAGGGCGTGCTGATCGCCGGCGGCTTCGCCGGTCTCGGTGGTGCGTTCCTGTCGATCGGACTCGTCGGCACATTCCTCGACGGCATGACCGCGGGTCGCGGGTTCCTCGCGCTCGCCGCGGTGATCGTGGGCGGGTGGCGCCCACTCGGGGTGGTGGCAGCCGCAGCGCTGTTCGGCGCGGCCGACGCCTTGCAGTTGCGCCTCCAGGCCGAGACCTTCGTCCCACGGAGCGTGTGGATCGTGCTGGCCGCTCTGGTGCTGGCGTTCATCGTGCAGCGCCTCGGGGTAGAGCGCCGTCGACCGGCATATCTCGCGGCCGAGCATCGGCTGATCACACCCGAACTCGCGATCGCTCTGGTTTCCTTCGTCGGCGTCTTCCTGTTGGCGATCTTCGAGCCCCAGGTGAGCCTGCCGTCGCTGCTGTGGCTGGCGTTCCCTTACGCCTTGACGATCGCCGTGCTCGGCGGCCTCATCGTCAGGGTCCGCCAACCCGCGGCGCTGGGAATCCCATTCGTCCGGGGCGGCTAGGAGCCGGCGCCTCTCGCAGTGGTGGCCGATCCCGACCTGGCGGGCTGTGACAGCCGAACAGGAGGGGCACGAGCTTTCGAGCCAGACCCACGTAGGTCCGGGCAAGCCGGCTAGCCGGTGGCCTCGATGCTGCCCGTCGGTACGTGACAAGCGGTCCGGCTGACGTTGCGGGCGACACGCTCACGGCTTGCCAGCCAGCTGACGAACCGCGACCTCGCCCGCTGCATCTGATGGGGGAACGCAGCCGAGGAGAGTCCCCAGAGCCAGGTCCAGCGCTGGGTGTGGGCGACGATCTCCCGCTCGGTCTGCTCCCATCGCGCCAGTCCGGAGACCACGTCGGGCGACTTCGAGAGCGCATCGGCCAGCGCCAGGCCTCCCTGCATTCCGAGACCGGCGCCCTGGCCGAGATTCGGGGGCTGCGCGTGCAGAGCATCGCCCAGGATCGCGACCCTTCCCCGCGACCAGGCGCGAACCTTCACCATCGAGAAGCGATCCCAGCGGGCCGGCGTCTCATCGGTGACTCGATCCAGTGCATCGAGTAGGCGCGGGAAGTTGCGCCGCCACATGTCCAAGTCGAGCGGGATCTCCTTTGCCGCTTCGTCCGACGCCTGGGCGGTGAGGCACAGGTACACGTCGTCGGGACCGGCCGGCGTGTACAGGATCCGCCGAGAGCCGCGCCAGTACTCGACGCACCGCTGGCGGTCGGGATCGACCCGTTCAGCGGCCGTCCGGGGGATCAGCAGGCGGATCGCGCCATCGATGAGATCCCGCTTGCGCTTCAACATCCCCAGCGAGTCGCGAACCGCGGAGTTGAGACCGTCCGCGCCGACGACGAGGTCGGCCTTGTGCCGCGAGCCGTCGTCGAGTTCGACACTCCCCTCGGGGTCGGCGCTCACCACCCGGGAGGACGTCCGGATCTCCACGCCGAGAGACTGCGCAAAGTTCACGAGGGAGCGGTGCAACTCGGGGCGTAACACGATGAAGAGCCGCTCGCCGGGCTTCTCGGAGAAGTGCATCCGGTGCACGAGCCGGTAGCGCTCGTCGACCACATCGAAGGCCGGCACCCGATGCGCTCGCGCCTCGATCTTGCCGTACATGTCGAGGGCCTCGAGCACACGTAGGCCGTTCTCCCAGATGTACAGCCCGGCCCCGATCTCGCGCAGCGTCGGGGCGGCCTCGTGCATCCGCACGGTCCAGCCGCGGCGGGCCAGTGCGATCGCCGTGGCCAAGCCGGCCAAGCCCGCACCGGCGATCTCCGCGTGCCCGGTTTGACACTCACCAGCGATGCCGATTAGGGATAGCGTCTGCCGCAGGTGGCGCGCAAATCGCACATCGAATGCAGCGAGCGGAGGGGCGAAGTATGACGACTTTTGAACATCTGATCTCGGCCGACTCTCACCTGGTCGAGCCGTATGACCTGTGGCAGAAGGCGTTGGGTTCGTCGTGGGACGACGCGGTGCTGCCGCGACTCATCACCGACGTCGAGGGCGGTCCGCTGTTCTTCACGGGACTCGAGTACATCCCGATCGGGGGCGGCATCATCGACCAGACCAACGATGATCCGGAGATCAACGCCCTGGTCCTGCAGGCCGGCTCGAATCCCGACGCGCGGGTCAAGGCCCTCGACATCGACGGTGTGGCCTTCGAGGTCCTGAACTCCACGTGGATGCTCTACGGCATGCGCATCACCAACCCCGCCCTGCGGCGGGACTGCGCACGGGCCTACAACGACTGGGCCGCCGAGTTCGCCGGCGCGCATCGGGACCGGTTCCTCTGCACCGCCATGGTCCCCACCGACGACGTGGGCTGGGCGTGCGCCGAACTCGAACGCACCTCCGCCCGCGGGATGAAGGGCGCGGTGGTGTTCTGCGCCAACCTGCCTGGCGTCCCGCCGTATCGCGACCCCGTCTACAACCCGCTCTGGCAGACGGCGATCGAGACGGACAACCCGATCATCCTGCACATCATCACCGGCAATGAGCGCGACCCGTTCACCCTCGACGGCGACGAACTCGGTGACGCGGCCGCCATGACGATCGCGGTCCTGCAGGAAGTCCAACCGACACTCGCCAACGAATTCGTCTTCGGTGGCATCCTCGACCGGTTCCCGGAGCTCAAGGTCCAGCTCGGCGAGTACGAGGTGGCCTGGCTGCCGAACTTCATGTGGCGGCTCGACCAGTTGGAGAACGACTACCCGGCCGCTTGGGGCTTGCGCGATCTCGCCACCCCGGTCCGTGACCTCGCCCTCAAGCGCGTCTATCACACCGCCATCGACGACCCCTACATGAACCAGGTCGTGGAGTTGCTGGGCGAAGACATGAGCCTCTCGTGGGGATCGGACTTCCCCCACGTGCGCTGCACGTTCCCCAACTCGCGCAGCATCGTGGAGGATCGCGTGGCGGGAATGTCCCAGGAGACGGTCGACCGGATCGCGTTCAAGACCGCGGCCGAGCTTTACGGCATCGACTTACCCGTCACCGTCTGAACTCACGATTCGATGGCAACCGAACCCGGGGCTGTCGTTGTGACCGGCGCCGGCACCGGCATCGGGCGACGGTCCTGCGAGGTTCTGGCCGACGCCGGCCATCCCGTCGCAGCGCTCGGTCGGCGCACCGAGAAGCTGCGCGGCTATGAGACCAGCGGCGAGATCAGGGGATTCAGTTGTGACGTGCGCGAACCCACCCAGGTCGCCGAATGCCTGGAGGAGATCCGATCCTCGCTCGGCACCGTTCACGGACTGGTCAACGCGGCGGGGACCATCATCGAACAGTCCATCGAGGATCTGACACTCGATGTCCTGCGTGAACAGTTCCGGACCAACGTCGAGGGAACAATCATCATGATCCAGCAGTGCCTCGATGATCTCAAGCGAACACGCGGTGCCGTGGTCAACTTCAGTTCGATGCTGACCCGCCGGCCGCTCCCCAACACTGTGGGCTACACGGCCACCAAGGGGGCGATCGAGGGGCTGAGCAAGGCGCTCGCCGCCGAGCTGGCATCCCACGGCGTGCGGGTCAACGTGATCCGTCCATCGCTCGTGCGCAGCGACATCTACATCGATGCCGGCATGCCGCCGGAGGACTACGATCGGATGCTCACCGACCTCGAGTACATCTTCCCGCTCGGCCGCGTCGGTGAACCGGACGATGTTGCCGGGCTGGTGCGCCTGCTGATCTCAGCCGAGTCGACATGGATCACGGGCACCGAGTTCAACGTCGACGGTGGACGAGCGATTGGGTGAACCATGCCGTACGCAAACGTCAACGGGATCAGAGTGCGCTACGAGGAGCGGGGGCAGGGCGATCCGATCGTGTGGGTCGCCGGAACGGGTATCGGTGGCGGCGTCTGGGACCTCTGGCAGACCCCGCACTTCGAGAAGCGCTACCACTGCATCACCTTCGACCTGCGCGGCGCCGGCAAGAGCGACTCGCCCGAGACCGGCTACTCGGTGGACACCTTCACCCGCGACGTCGTCGGCCTCGTCGGGCACCTCGGCCTGGCACCGGCCCACTTCGTGGGTGTCAGCCTCGGCTCTGCGATCATCCAGGAGTTGGCGCTGGGGTGGCCCGAATTGGTCCGCTCGGCGACGCTGGTGTCGACGTGGTCGTCGACCGCGCGGGAGCACCACATCCGTCGCTGGTTCGAGGCTCGCCTGCTCACACTCCGCTCCGAGGCACCCATCGAGGTCTTCCGGGCGTTCTCCTTCTGGATGTCCTCACACACGGTCATCGACCTCGAACCCGACATCCAGAATCAGGTCGAGGAGTGTTTCGCCGCCAACTCCAGCGCTCAACCGCCGCACGCCTACATCGGGCACTTCGAGGCCGACATGCGCCACGACACCACCGACCGCCTGGGCGGGATCACCTGTCCCACGCTGGTCGTCTACGGCGAGGAGGATCTCATCACGCTGCCCCGGTACAACGAGACGGTCGCCGAGGCGATCCCGGGAGCGCGACGCCGGGCGATCCCCAAGGCTGGACACTTCATGTGGGTCGAGCGGGGCGCCGAACTCAACGAGGCGATCGACGAGTTCCTGCGCGATGTCGAGTCCGCTGAACAAAGGAGTTAGCCGTGGCGACAAGACAGGAGATCCGTGTCGAAGGAGCGAGCGAGCCGATCAGCCACTACACCGACGCGGTCCGCTTCGGTGACCTGCTGTTCGTGTCGGGGATCGCTCCCTTCGACAGCACCGGTGCGGTGGTCGGCGAGGGCGACGTCGTCGCCCAGACGCGCCAGGTGCTGCAGAATCTGCTCGACGCCTTGCGAACTGTCGGCGCCGACATGGGCGACGTGCTCAAGGTCACGGTGTTCCTGATCGACATCAACGATCGCAGTGCCATCAACCCCGTTCGCCAGGAGTTCTTCGGCAACGCCCGGCCGGCGAGCACGCTGATCGAGATCAGCGCGCTGGCTGACCCGAAGATGCTCGTCGAGATAGAAGCCGTCGCCGGCATCCCCGAAGGAGCGCAGCCATGAACAACGGATATCGCCTCGACGGCCAGATCATCGACGGGACCGGCGCGGCCGCCATCGCCGACGGGACGGTGATCGTCGTCGGCGACACCATCGAATGGGTCGGAGAGACCGCCGCCCTGCCCGAGAAGTACGCGGCCATGGGACTTGAGCACGTGACCGGTGAGGGCCGCACGATCATGCCCGGCATTGTCGACGCCCACGTCCACACCTCCTTCGGGGAAGCTCGATCCGAGGAGGAGTTGGCGCTCTACACGCCGGTGGAATATCGCTCGATGCTCGCCGCGTGGAACGTCCGCAAGGTTCTGCGCGCCGGTGTCACGAGCCTCTCGGACCCCGCCACGACGTTCAACATCTCGGCCTGCCTCCGCGACGCCATCGAGGCGGGGATCGTTGAGGGGCCCCGGATGGCGGCCGCCGGTCGGCAGATCACCAGCCGCCAGGGTCTGGAGGACGCCTTCCCCAGCTGGATGGAGTTCCCCAAGGGCCAGGCCGGGGTGCTCGTCAAGAGCCGTGACGAGATCGTCGAGGAGATCCGCTTGCAGGTGAAGGACGGCGTCGACGTCATCAAGGTCTCCGGGTCGAACGACTCGGCGGTGACCGCCGGTCCGGTGGAGGGCATGGCCTTCACCGAGGAGGAGTTCACGCTCATGGCGTCGGAGACCCACCGGCTCGGTCGGAAATGCACCGTGCACGCGCGCACCGCGCAGTCGGTCCAAGGCTGCGCGGCAGCCGGATTCGACTGGCTCCAACACGCCTCGTACATGGACTCCGAGGGCCTCGATCTGGTTCTCGAGAAGCAGATCCCGATCGTGCCGGCGCTCACCCTGCTGGTGAACCTCCTGGCGTCCGCGGGTGACGCCGGCGCCAGCTCGCTCGACGTCTTCAAGCGAGAGGTCGACGCCGCCAGTGAGAACCTGGGGAATGCCTTCAAGCAGGGAGCGACGCTGATCTCGGGATCCGAGACCGGCTGGTCGCTGGTGCCCTACGGCGAGTGGCACGCCTTCGAGATGGAGATCCTCGTGACCCACCTCGGCCTGTCGCCCCTCGAGGCGATCCACGCCGGAACCGGGGCGGCAGCCGTGACCGTACCGAACTGGGCGGACCGCATCGGCACCCTCGAGCCCGGCAAGCTCGCGGACGTTCTGGTGCTCGACGCCGATCCGCTCTCCGACATCCGTGTACTGCAGTCGCCGTCGAGGATCGCGATGGTCATGAAGGGGGGCTCCCCGGTGGACATCGAGACGCCCATCCCCGAGCGCAGGGAATACTCGTGGGAGCGGAACAAGATCTACCTCCAGGGGCGGTTCCACTATGACGAGTCCCTCAATCGAGGCTTTGTGACGGATCAGTGAAACGTGGGAGAAGACATGACCGATCTTGAGTGCGTTGACGGCGTTGTCGCCCCACCGGAAGGTCAGCTGACCGTTGGCCTGTACTCGTTCGCGCGCGTCGTCGGCGACACCGTGTACATCGCGGGGCACACCGCTCTCGCTCCTGACGGATCGGTGGCCCATCCGGGTGACCCCGAAGCGCAGATGCGCTACACGCTGGACGGCATCGCGGCGACCCTCGCCACGGTCGGTGCGACGCTCAACGACATCGTGCAGCTCCGGCTGTACCTCACCGACCTGCGCGACCGCAAGCGGATCCTGGCGATCCGGCGCGAGTACTTCGAGGCCCCGTACCCGGCTTCGACCCTGCTCGGAGTCACCGCGCTCGCCCTCGAAGGGCTCACGGTGGAGGTCGACGGCGTGGCGATCATCCCGCAGAGTGATTGACAGCAGGACGAACTACGCCCGGCGTGGCGACCGGGCCATCTCCTACCAGCTTGCGGGAGGCGGTCCGGCACACCTGGTGCTGCTGGCGGGGACCGGGCTCCCGGGTGCCTACTGGACGCTTGCCCAGACACCGGCATTCTGCGAGTGGGCAACGTGCCTGTTGATCGACAACGCCGGCACGGGTCGGTCCGATCCGCTCCCGGACGGCGACTGGACTCCGGCGGCCATGGCTCTCGACGTGGTCGCCGTCCTCGATGAGGTCGGTTGGCAGGACGCTCACGTCGCAGGACATTCGCTGGGTTCGGCCATCGCGCTGGCCCTCGCCGCCTCCGAACCGGAGCGAGTCGCCTCACTGTCCCTGCACAGCACGTGGGCGGCAACCTCGACCGCGCCGCACATCCGCGCCTGGCTCGAGGCCCGCCAGGCGACTGCGGTGGCGAACAATCCCGATATCTGGATGCGCTACGCGTTCTTCCTGGTGTCGCCGCAGCATTTCGCCCGCCATGGGTTCGCATCAGGGGCGTTGGGTGAGGTCGCGGCACTGATCAGGAGGATGGGATCGGGATCGCACGTCGGCCAGTACGACGCCGGGCTCGCCCACGATGTCGCCGATCAGCTCGACTCGCTGCGTGCACCGACGCTGGTGACGGTCGGCGGATCCGACTTCGTGACGCTCCCCGAATACGGACGATCATTGGCCGACGCCATCGCGGGTGCGGAGTTCGTGGAGCTTCCGGACGCAGGTCACATGGCATCGCTCGAACAAGCGGCTTCGTTCAACGAGATCCAGCGGCGTTTCGTCGAGCGCGCCTCCTGATGCCCGCACCGTCGGTGGAGATCACCGGGGGAGGCCTGGCGGGACTCGCCTGCGCGATCGCCTTCGCAGAGCGGGGGTGGAAGACACGAGTCTGGGAACAGGCTTCCACTCTGCGCGAGTTGGGCGCCGGGCTGTACGTGTGGGAGAACGGCCTACGGACGCTGGAGGCGCTGGGTGTCTACGACGAACTTATGCCGACCTCACATCCGGTCCATTGCTTCGACGTGCGGGACGAACGCAGGCGGACCGTCGAGAGCTTCGAGTACTCGCATGAGCCCGGTCATCGTCTTACGACCATGCTGAGACCGCTGCTGCACAGCGCGTTGCAGCGGCGAGCGTCGGACCTCGGCGCAGAGATCGTCACGGGCGCGAGAGCGCTCGCGGCCTCGCCGGCAGGCGAACTCACCTTCGAGGACGGCCGCACCGTCAAGGCGGATCTCGTGGTCGGCGCCGACGGCCTTCACTCGCGGATCCGCGACTCGGTCGGGCTCCTCAGCCGGAAAAGGATCCTGCGCGACGGCGCCACCCGGATGCTGATCCCCCGAACGGAAGCCGAGCGGCGGGAACCGGAGACTCAGCGCTGCATCGAGTACTGGTCGAGAACCCGGAGGGTCCTCTATACCCCCTGCCACCACGACTGGGTCTACCTCGCGGTCTGCGCCCGTAACGACGACACCACAGCCCGTCGGATTCCGATCGATGTCGACAGCTGGACCTCGTCCTTCCCTCACCTCGAGTCCTGGTTCCGCCGCGTCACCCCCGACACCGAGGCACGCTGGGATTCCTTCTCCATGGTCCGGCTGAAGTCGTGGCACAACGGGCGGGTGGCGATCGGCGGGGATGCCGCCCACTCGCAACCTCCGAACCTCGGCCAGGGGGCATGCCTGGCCATGTCCATCATGGTGTCGCTGGCGGTCTCGGCCGATCGCCACCGGCACGATCTCGAGCGCGGTCTAGCGGAATGGGAGGTGCGGGAACGACCGCTGGTGGAGCACACGCAGCGCTGGTCGGCGTTCTGGGGACTGCTCTCGACAACCTGCCCGCCAGGATTCGAGCGAGTACGCTCGCCGTTCGTAGCGTGGATGGGCAGCCGGAAGTGGGTCTACACAAACCTCGGAAAGACCAGTGCGCACATCCCGACGGGAACCGAGCACCTAGGACATCGCGATGAGCAGACCTGATGAGTACGTCTTCTACGGGCGGGTGATTGACGGCACGGGCGCTCCGGCCATCGAGAACGGTGCAGTGGCGGTGCTCGGGGACCGCATCGCGTGGGTCGGGCCGAGAAGCGATCTCCCCGCGCAATGGGCGCAGAACGATGCCGCGGAGATCATCGATGCCGGAAGCGGAACCATCCTGCCGGGCATCGTCGATGCACACTGCCACATCTCCTACGGCGAGCCGCGCAGCGAGGAGGAGCTGGCGATGTACGGCTCGGCCGAGTGGCGGGCCATCCTCGCCGGCTACAACGCAGGGAAGGTCCTGCGGGCGGGCGTGACGAGCGCGTCGGATCCAGCGGCGGTGTATCGAGTCCCGATCGCGGTCCGCGACGCCGTCGACGCCGGACTCGTCGAGGGCCCGCGCTTCGCCGTGGCCGGTCCCGAGATCACGACCCATCAGGGGCTGGGCGATGCCTTCCCTAACTGGATAGAGAACCCGGTAGGCAATGCCAGCGTCCTGGTGCGGAACAAGGACGAGATGCTCGAGACCGTTCGCCTCCAGATCAAGGACACCGTGGACTTCGTCAAGGTCGCCGGCTCCGGCGACGCCACCAGCTATTACAACCCGCTCGTCGGTTGCTCGTTCCGTCTCGACGAACTCGAGCTACTCGCTGACGAGGTCCACCGGCTGGGCCGGAAGTGCACGATTCACGCCCGCTCGGCGGAGTCGGTCACCTTCGCCGCCAAGGCAGGTTTCGACTGGATCATGCACGCATCGTTCATGGATGACGAAGGCCTGGAACTGGTGGCCGAGAAGAAGATCCCGATCTGCCCGGCGCTGCCGCTGCTGGTCAACGCGCTCGACGCGGTCGGCGCGGAGATGTCGGCTGCGTCGCGCGACGGGCTCAAGCGGGAGATCGACGAGGGCGCCGAGAACGTCCGGCGGGCCTACGAGGCGGGGGTTCCCATCGTGGCCGGCTCCGAATCGGGTTTCTCGCTGACCCCGTACGGGCACTGGCACGCCAAGGAGATGGAGATCCTGGTGACTTACGCCGGGCTGACGCCGCTCGAGGCGATCTCAGCGGGCACACAGAAGGCGGCGGTCACGCTCCCCCGCTGGGAGCACGAGATCGGCAGCCTGGAACCCGGCAAGCTCGCCGACGTCATCGTGGTCGACGGCGACCCGTCGAAGGACATCTCCGTGCTCGGCCGACGCAAGCTGCTCAAGATGGTCATGCAAGCAGGCCGCCAGATCGACCTCACCCCGATGCCCGATCGCCTACAGCAGCGGTTCGAGAAGCAGCACGTCTACTACGACGGCCTGCACGTCAACACCGACTGAGCCCACTGCCACGACGCCATTGCCGCGTTGGCGCAGCGCCACGCCAACCTGATCGGGCGTCAGTCCAGCCCGCTCAGCGGCTGTCCTGCACGATGACCCTGTCGGTGCCGGAGCGCCCGAAGACTTCTGGCGCATAGATCTCTTCGGCTCTGGCGGGGGGTACAACGAAGGTGCCTGGAGTGGTGGCTCGAACGACGTAGCTGTACTCGTGCGTTCCCGCCCAGAGATACAACGAGAAGGCTTCGGCACGATCATCACGCAGGTTCTGGTGCCGGTACCAGGTTCGCCACCACCAATCGCCGCCGCCGCGGGCGTCGATCTCGCCGGTCACCGCCAGGGCCGGGTTGAGAGGTTCGAACCCCGCGGGCAGGGGATCGATCAGCGCCATATTGGTGCGCCGGCTGTCGTTGACCATGGTCACGTTGACCCGCACCTCTGCTCCGGCCAGTACATGCCAGACACCGTCGGCGTCGAGCCACACATCGTCAGGGTCGCCGACCGCCTCATAGCTGCGCTGCACCACGAAGCCGCGATCAAGAGGTTGCAGATCGAGGTCGTCAGGGGCGTAGCGCAGGCCGAGGCGGTAGTAGAGGCGGCCTTCGCCGTCCTTTTCGACGACAAGGTTGGAGTCGCCCGCATCCAGCAGTTCAACCATCGGTATCAGAGTGAAGTCCCGATCGGTGCTGCGTCCGGAGAATTCGTGCTCTGCCGCGTAGAGGTCACCGAGCCACACCCGGGCGACAAAGTCGGGATCAGTCGCTTCGAACGTGTCGAAATAGCGGCCGAGGGCGAGCAGGATGAACGAATTCTCCTGGATGTTGTTCCAGCGTCCCCGGACCCGGTGGGCCAGCAGGCCGGCCACGACCTTGGGAATGAGATCCGACGTGGGCGCCATCGTGATGAGGGCATCGAGCACGATGCCGTCGGTGCGGCGGTTGGAATGGAGCAGCAGATAGGCATCTTCGCCATAGTCGGTGGCGAATGTGGCCGCCCCGGCGGTCTCGACGACTCGGTTGTTGAAGACCCGCTCGATCTCGGCTTCGATGCCGTCATCATCGACCACGGGCCAGAGCCAGGCCAAGGCATCCAACTCGAGAGCTGCGCCCCGGCGGTCCCACAGGGCGCGAGCAGCGTCGGCCACTTGCTCTCCGTCCAGCGAGCGCACACGTAGCGCGTAGGCCAACAGCATGTCTCTGCTCCGCTGGCTGTAATAGGCCGGGATCAGGGTTTCAATGTTTCGCAGATACCAGTGCCCCGCCTCCATGACTCTGGACGGAACGTCGAAGCCATTTTTCCGGGCAATGACCAGCGCTTGCATCGCCTGGATCGACGAGTACGGGGTTGAAACCTGGTTGCGCGACCACCACCCGAAGCCGCCATCACCGTTCTGGAGAGACGACAGTTCGGCGATGTCGCGGCGCACTACGGCATCGAGTTCGTCAGGGCTGGGGAGACCTTCGGCCTCGAAGGCCGCTAGCACATCACGGAGTGCGGAGATGGCCATGATGCGGCTGGCGTAGGCGTCGGAACTCGCATACCTGTAGCGGGCGAGGTACAACACGGCGTCGGTCAGAACCTGCAGCGCGGTCGATGAAGTGTTGATCTCGAGTCCGCCGAACTGCGGAATCACGTCTTGGGGAGCAGCTATCGACTGGATGACCGCGCCTTGGTCGACCACCCCGTACGTGGCGAAGGCCTCGCTGGTCGCCGGCATGTACACAGGCAGGGACACAACCTGGGCGTCGGCATGGGCATCTGACACGGCGACCGCGCGGAAGCGGGCCGTGCCCGGTGAGTTCGTTCGGGCCGGGAACCGCACCTCGACCCGATCGTTGGCCGGAACCACGATCCGCCGTCCCGCCGACCCGACAAGTTCGAGATTGGAGGTCTGCACGACCACATCGACCTCCATGGCGGAGTCGGTCTGGTTCTGGACCACGATCGGCAACTCGAACTCGTCGCCGTAGTTCAGGAATCGAGGTGCCGATGGCCGAACCTGGAGCGGTAGCCGCGCGGTGATCGCCGACTCGGCCGTGCCGAAGCGCTTGGCGCCGTCGACTGCAACAGCCATGACCCTATAGCGGGTGAGATTGTCGGGAAGCTCGAACTCGACAGTGACCCGGCCACTGGCGTCGGTAACCGCATCCGGGTCGAACAGCGCCAAGGCGTCGAGGTTCTGGCGGACCTCGACTTTGAATCCGGCCGGGGCGGACCCACCGGACTCGTCTTCCATCGCGAGCGCCGCCTCAGCTGCTGCGGGTTCTCCGTAGTCGTCCCCGCCCTCCTCGATCTGGTCGTGCAACCCATGCAGATCCTCGAGCAGGATCGTGCCTCTGCTTCGCGCTGCGTCCAAGCGCGCAGACCGGGGACGGTAGAAGACATCGATGGGGTCGATCAGTTCGTAGCCCGACAGGGCCAACACCGCCTCGTCGACAACGATGAGAAGGACGTTGGCTCCCTCGACGGGGACTCCGCCGGCATCGTTGACCTCGACCGCGATGCGCGAGGCAACGCCCGGCTGTAGCACCGCCGACGCGGGTGTGGCCGTGACGTCGAGAGTCCGCTGCACCGGCGGGACCCGCAGCAGGATTTCCCCGGACGCATGGGCGGGGCGAGGGGGCACGCCATCAAGGATGGTGCCGTCATCCGCCGTTCTTTCGGTGGTCGAGACGATATCGACCCGCAGTCTGAGCTCAGGAACATGATCGTCGGTGATCGGCACTTCGAGAACCGCGGCGTGGTCGGTGATCTCAAAAGTGCGGAGTTCGATGATCCGGCTATGGGCGACCGTTAGGAGCCCGGTGGCCGAGGCGAAGGGAGAGCCGACGAGGATCTCTGCGATGTCACCCGCGGCGTAGGATTCTGCGTCGGGGATGAGGTCGGCAGCTTCGAGTTCGACGTTGCGGCTCGGTACGACGGCCTTTCCACCGGCAACCCAGCGGGTGATCTCACTGCGGCTGGTTCGCCCCGAGTCATCGGTAACTCGGGCTGCGATGCGGTAGCGGCCGCCGGTGTCGGCTGCGAACTCGCAGTCAACCGGCGTCTGCCGGGAGGTGGCCTCGCAGGTCTGCAAGTCCAGAGCGACTTCGACCCACTCGCCGTCGATGTACTTGTTGACGATACGCGCCGCGGTCATCTCGAAGGATCGGCCGGCGACCGGGTTGCCGTCGAGGTCGGTGACCACAGCCTCGATGTCGAGCCCATCGCCGGCCCTCACGAACGTGCGGGCAGAGCGAACACCGACATAGAGGCCGGCAGAATGGACCAGGAAGTCGGTTGCCGACGCCCATTGCTGGCGGTTCACATCAAGCACTCGTGCCTGGGCGGTCACCGTCGTGGGGAGATGGTCACCATCGCCTTCAAAATCCATGCGCAGGTGATGGCTGCCGCCGGCGTCGGTCATCCCGGAGAACGCCTCGACCCCGTACGCGGCCCGGCCTCCATACGGATACCACCATGGCCGCCATACGCCGAATGTGAAGTCGCTCCAGTTGGGTGGGGAGTACGACGCCTGCCGCGTGGTAACCGTCCAGCTGACTTCGGCGTTGGGGAGGGAACCACCGGAGAAGTACCGAGCATCAACCGCTACCAGCGCAGGCTCGTCAATGAAATGCGGGCCGGGTGACTCGAGGCGTGCTTCCACTTCGAACTCGGGCCGGCGGAACTCCTGCACCTGGAACGAGTGAGCGTGTCGGCCATTGTTGGCGGCGGCCGGGCGCTCAAACTCGATCCAACTCCAGCCCAGGTTCGCCTGCTCACTCAATTCGACGGCGAGATCGAAGCCACCGTGGTCATCCACCCGGATCTCACCGCTGCCGAGGTCGTTACCGAACGGGCCGTAGGCCCTGTAGGTGATCAGTTCTCCACTGGGGAGGAACTCGAGATCGCCATCGCCGCTCACGTCGAGGTTTCGAACCCAGCCCTTGAGGTGCAGCGTCTCACCGGGGCGGTACATGCCGCGATCATCGGTGGTGTACCAGATTGTTTGATCGTCCTGCGGCCACGCCTGGATGTTCACGGGGTGAAGGACCTGGTCTGCGCCAAGCGAGGCGACGACAAGCCACACAAACTCGTCGGTGCTGAGCGAGGCGCGAGCGAGGCCGTTGCCGTCGGTGACAAGCGGTGCGTTTCGGTCTCCGAGTTCGATTTCCACGCCGGGCAGCGGATCGCCTGAGCGCAGGTCGGTGGTCCACACCGCCACATCGCGATGGTCGGTGATGAGGTCGACGCCGATATCGGTGTCCTGCACCCAGGTGATCGCCGGGTACCCGGTCTGACCGCGACTTGCGGTCTCCGCAAGCCGGCCGGCCCCGTCGATGATCATGACCAAGTGGCCGTGCTCGCCGTTGAGGGCACTGGAGAGATCGATGGGAACCTCAGTGAGCGCATCGTGGTCGATCCCGGTGTCGACTATCTCTTCTGCTGCCAGAGGCCACGGTACGTCGATCACACTCGGTGTCGGACTGCGTCGCAAGCGACGGGCCACTTCCACGTACGACCCATAGTCGCTCGGATCTACGGCATAGAGGCGTACGCGAAGCTGCTCCCACTGGCGCACGATGACCGGAATCGTCTGCTGCTCCCCGAGCGGATCAACCGTGGCGAGTCCTCCACCCATGGTCCAGATGAGGGGGAGCGCCTCATCGATTTCGAACTCAACACTCTCGGGCTCTCCCAGAGTCTGACCGAACACGTCGCCCACCGTCCCAGGGAGCACCACCTTGTAGACGGTGCCGCCCAACGTAGGCCCGGCGATGGATATTGAGCGGTCGTACACCGAGATCGTGGCACCGGGGATCTCCGGTGTTATCGAGACGTCGGCAGCATTCAGCGTTGCCGCATCGAGCCGGTTGTTGAACCAAGCTGAAAGAGAAGTCCCCGGCCGGCAGGACGAACGTGAGCAACTTGTGTCGTCTATCCGCAAGGGCGCGTACGTACGGGCCTCCAGAGTCGACGAGGTCTCGCTGGTGTTCGAGCCCTCGGCCGACGGCACATGGGGACCGACAGTGATCCTGATCGAGGAGTCAGGCTCGAGCGGCACCACCGGTCGGAATGCGACCCATGTGCCTTCGAGCGCGCGCCCGGCTCGGTACCGGATGAGTTCATCGCCTTCGATCTCAGCGGCACTGGCGAGACGGATCTCGCGCGCTTCACCATCGGCTGAGAGTGTGATGGCGTCAAGCACCGCGGAGGGTTCGATCCGCTGGTCGAAGGTGGCGAGAAAGACCGGTTGGAGCTCAAGCGAGTCGTGCTGGGGGATGAGCCGCACCATGCTGGGTGGGGGTGTCTCGAACTCGAAGCGGAGTGTCTCGGCCAGTTCGCCGCCGGACTGCGATTCGGTGCCCTCGGGGACTTCGACGACGTAGCTGGTCGCCATCGGCAGCCGATCGAAAATCTCCTGGTCGTGCTCAAAACGGAGTGTGCGAGTACCGATCCACTGCCAGCGACCCGGCAGCGGCGGTGTCATCTCCACAGGTATGTCGACGTCGTCGAGTTGGCCGACTGTGGCCAGCGGCACCATCGGCTGGTTGAAGGTGATGCTGACGAAGGGGGCTATACCCACTTCACCCTCGGGCTGGACCCTCAGAATCTCCAATGGCCCGGGATCGGTAACCGGGGCCGCGATATCCGGCCCCGCTGGGAACAGCTGGTCGACGGTCCTGCCGGTGCGGGGCGGAGGCAGCGACTCAACTGGACGGTTGAAGGCAGTCGAACCGCCATCGTCGCCGTCCCACGGCGGCAGCCGGTCGATCACCGAGCGGATCTCCGCCTCGTCGAGCACCTCCCCCTCGACTCGGCTCACCGTCGGCGAACTCTCGCCGCCGATCTCCTTGCCCTCGCTCAGGCGAACAGTGAGAGAATTGTCTCCCCCCGATCCGGCTTCGCCAGAAGTCACAAGTGTGGAGACTTCCCGAACCACCGGCGAGAGAACCTCCGGAACCACAGGCGAGGGAGCGTTGGCGGACCGGCCGCCCTCATCCGCAACTTGCTCGCCGCCATCCGAGCAGGCACCGGCCAGCAGCGCAACAACCAGTCCGACGATCATCCAACGCCGCAGAATCCTCGTCATGAACAATCAGCCTCCCATAGCGGCTATTGCCGTGACGACTTGATGGGGCGAGCCGACCAGCGAGCAAGACATCGAGCCGCGACAGTATGCCCCTGTTCACACCTACTGAGATATGTCGGCTCGTCCTGAGAGGTATCAACCCGCCGGATTCGGCCTCGTCCTCGTATGCGTCTGCCAGCAGTGCACAACGATCTGGTGACGGCTCTCGCAGAAGAGCGCTGCCGGCTGCGGTGGCCTAGGAGAAGATCACATCGTCAGGCTTGCCCCGGAGATCGGACCGCTCCGCCACCGCCACGACATCGTGGCCGCGTTCCCGCAGCGCCGCCGCTATGGCGGGCGACCACATCTCGTCGAGCAGCAGCTTCACCTACCGAGGAGTTCCCGCTCGCGCCGCCAATCCGCTTCGGCTCGCTCCGCCTCCTCGTCCACCCTTCGGATCCACGCCCCGATCTCGTCGCTGTACTCGGCGTAGTAGCGCAGCGCCACCCCAACCTTCTCGGGCGTCAGTCCTGTCCGCTCAGCGATGTCCTCCCGCGTGTTCTCGTTGCCGACGGCGGCACGCACTACTTCCCACACGTCAGGGCCGCTCATCAGCCCCGCACGCCGTCCCGCCGGTCCGGAACGGAACACAATCCCCGGGTGCCGCTCCATACGTAGCCCCTCATCGAGGAGTCGCTTCGCCAACCAGGATCGCGACCGGCCGATCCTCCGGCTTTCCGAGTCAAGCCGTGCCAGGACGTCTTCGTCCACGCGAACTGAAAGATGTTGACTCACCGTGACCGACCCTTGGATGTGGGCGCTTGTCACACACCGTATCACCCCGGGAGGCAGACCCCGAGAAGCAGTGCCACCCGGATGCTGTAGGTCTAGCCCGGGTCGTTGGGGTGGCCGGCGAGGGGGATGACCTCGATGTCCAGCCAGGGGAAGAACGGCAGTGACGCCAGAGCGGCGTGCAGGTCGTCGGGCGAGGCGGCACGCCAGACGCCCCAGTTGGCCCAGCGTCCGGGCACACGCCAGAGGCGGCGGATGACGCCCGCTGCCACCAGTTCCTGGCCACGAGCCCGTTCGGCGGCCATGAGTTCGTCGCGCCTGGTTGGATCGCCGTCGGGCGGCCAATGCACCTCGATGTGGACCAGGTACTCCGCTGCGTCACTCATCGGTGGCCTCCCTCTTTGCCGCTGCTGCGCCCACACGTGCGCCGTCCGGAGCGGCACTCCCCTGTCCGTCGCTTGCTGGGCTGGAGTTCGTGGCGGCTTCTGGTCCGTCGCTGCTCACCAACTCGTCTGCACGGACCGTCTCCCGCCCGCGCAACTCGGCGAGCACCTCGTCTGTGTCGGCACCCAGCGGGCGCCCGACGAAGGCCACCTGACCGGGCGTGCGCGACAGGCGAGGCGACACCGCCTGCATCACGACGTCCTCGACGGTCGTGAAGAGCCCGCGCTGGGTGAAGTGCTCGTCGGCGAAGAGGTCGGCCATCGTGTAGACGGGAGCAATCGCCGCATCCGCCTCCTCAAAACGCCGGATCACCTCTGCGGACGGTCGCTCGGCGACCCAGCCCGACACGAGAGCCTCCAGAGCGTCGCGGTTCTCGAAGCGGTCACCGAACGTGGCAAAGCGTTCGTCGTCGCCGGCGCCGATGAGGTTCAGCACCCGGCCGGCCACGGTGTCACTGGAGGCCGAAAGCGCCACCCACTCCCCGTCGGCGCAGCGATAGGTGCCCCGTGGCACCGAGTAGGGGATGCCGGCGCCGAGGCGCGGCTGCTCGTAGCCCAGGTGCGCGAACGCCGAGGGCAGCGGCCCCATCACCGACATGACCGAGTCCACCAGCGAGAGATCGATGACCTGGCCCTGGCCGCTGCGGCGCGCCTCCCACAGTGCCGTCATGGCGCCGAACGCCCCGAGCGTCCCCGTGAGTTCGTCGGTGAGCGCCACGGGCGGCAGCAGGGGTGGCCCGTCGGGTTCGCCGCTGATCGCCGCGTAGCCGCTGAGCGCCTCGGCCACAGTGGCGAAACCAGGCCTGTGAGCGTAGGGACCGCTCTGACCGAAAGCGGTGATGCGCAGGATCACGAGCCGGGGGTTGCGCGCGAGCAACACCTCGGGTGCGAGGCCCAGCGCCTCCAGCTTGCCGGGTCGCAGGTTCTCGACGAGCAGGTCCGCGCCGTCCAACAACGCCAGCATGGCGTCGAGACCCTCGGATGTCTTCAGGTCCAGCACGATGGCGCGCTTGTTGCGCCCCTGCAGCTTCCAGAAGTAGGAGTCCGAGTCTCCGTCACCCTCGGGAGGGCGCCAGCCGAGCCGGCGGACCGAATCGCCGCTCGGCGACTCCACCTTGATGACGTCCGCTCCGAAGTCGGCGAAAAGCCGAGCCGCCCCCGGCCCGGCGATGACCGTCGCCATGTCCACCACGCGCAATCCGCTGAGCGGGCCGGCGGGAGATCCGGCGCCGGCCCCCGGGGAGTCAGTCTCCATCTACCGATCGCCGCGGCAGCAGCACCGAGCGCTTGTAGGTCGTGACCACGGCGCCGTCCTGGTTGCGACCGACGGTCTCGACGGTGACGATGCCCGCGTCGGGGCGCGACCGGCTGGGGCGCGTCGCGATCACCGTGCTGGCGCCGTAGAGCGTGTCTCCGGGATACACCGGCGCCGTGTGGCGCAGATCGGTCGTGCCGAGGTTGGCCAGCGCCCGCCCCGAGATGTCCGGCACGCTCATGCCCAGCAGCAGCGAGTAGACGTGCGGTCCCGCCACGACCGGCCGCTCGAACGGACCCTGGGTGCCGTCGAAGAACGCCGAGTCCACGTGGAGGGGATGGACCGCCAGGGTCAACATGCAGAACAGGTGGCTCTCGGCCTCCGTGATGGTCTTACCCGGCCAGTGCCGGTACTCGTCACCGACCTCGTAGTCCTCGAAGCAGCCGCCGAAGCGCCGCTCGCGGGCCTCGAAGACCCGGCCTCCCGGGGCGCCGCCACCCCCCGGCGATCCCGATCCGCCCTCCATCACGCCTGCAGCGCCTCTGCCTCGTCGATGATGCCCGCCGGATCGTTGTGGGGCACGCTGCGCAGCCAGTCCGGGTTGACGAGTCGCCCGAAGCCGGGCTCGTCGGGCAGCGGCTCCATCAGCCCGTCGCGCACCACGGGCTGGGTCAACGAGTCGGCGAACTGATCCACGCCGCTTCCGACGATGCCCCACTCCAGCGGGACGTCGGGGCGGCCGAGCCCCCCGAAGATCTGGGCGTGCTCCAGAGCGTTCATGTGCGGGCCGACCTGCAGGCCCGCCGCGTCCACCTGCGCAAGGATGTCGCCGAGCGCGCTGATCCCGCCCATCGTCGTGACGTCGACCCGCACGAAGTCCACCGCGTTGTAAGCGATCAGCGACTCCGGATAGTGCGCCCCGCCCTGCTCGTCGCCGAAGGCGATCGGGAATGGCGACCGCTCCCGCAGCGCCGCGATGATGCGGGCGTTGCCGGGCGGGAAGGCGTCCTCGAACCAGCCCAGATCCATATCCAGGCTCTCCAGGAACGCCACCGCATCGTCGACGGCACCGAACATCCACGCCCCGTCGCAACCCACCCAGAGGTCGTCCGTCACCGAGGCAGCCGCCTCCAGGCGGGCCTTGGAGCGGGCCAGATCGGGTGCCATCGGCAGCTTGACGCGCCGGTAGCCCTGCTCGTACAGGCCCGAGACCTGCTCGATCACCTCGGCGGGGCTGATGGAGGGCGGGTAGCCGGCGATTCCCGTGACCGGCATCGCCACGTTCGCCCCTCCCAGCACGACCGCAATGGGCAGGCCCTGACGCTTGGCCTCGGCGTCCCAGACGGCCAGATCCACGATCGACAGCGCACGCAGGCCGACGCCCCCGACCAGATTGGACAGGTTGGAGCGCTGCACCGAGGCGAACGCCTGCTCCGGCGCATCGGTGGGGCGCCCCACGTAGCGCGGCCCGATGTAGTCGTGCACCATGGCCGCAATCGGGCCGTCGCGATTCAGCGCGAAGGCGTAGCCGCAGATGCCGTCGCGGGTGCGCACCCGCACCAGGGCGAACTCGCGGTGCTCCATGACCCAGTCACCGAAGCGGATCACCTCCGGCACCGGGGCACGCACGGTTAAGGCGTCCACTGCTTCGATCTGCCGGCCTCGTTCGTCACTCATGCGCAGAGATACCCCCCGTCAACGCTCAGTATGTGCCCGGTCACCATGGATGCGGCGTCCGACGCCAGGAAGATGGCGGGTCCGACGATCTCCCGCGGCAGTCCCCGGCGGTCGATCGGCGTGCGGGCGGCGATGAACTCGCTGGTATAGCTGCGCTTGCGGTCCGAGGCCAGCACGAGGGGGGTCTCGAAGATGGACGGTGCGAGGGCGTTGACCCGCACCCCGTGTTCGATCCACTCCAGGGCCAGGCTTCGGGTCATCTGGATCACGCCACCCTTGCTCTGCAGGTAGGCGGTGGTCTCCGGATAGGCCCGGCTGCCGCCGATGGAGGCCATGTTCACGATGGCGCCCTGCCCCCGCTCGATCATCGTGCGGCCCACCAGCTGGCACGACAGGAAGGTGCCCCAGAGGTTCAGCCTCACGACCCGCTCCCAGACCTCCTCGGGGAAGTCCTCAGCGGGGTGCCGGGCGGCGGTACCGGCGCAGTTCACCAGGACGTCGATGGCGCCGTGGGCGCCCAGCACCTCGGCGACGGCACTCTCCATGGCGTCCCGGCTGGTGACGTCGGCCTCGATGAACCTCAGAGCGCGGCCCTGCTCGGCGGCCGCGGCGACCAGCCGCTCGGCGCGCGCCACGTCGACATCCAGGAACGTCACCTCGGCGCCGCAGTCGGCGAACCCCAGGGCGATGGCCTCGCCGAGGCCGCTGGCGCCGCCCGTGATGAGGGTCACCTTGCCCGACAGGTCGAACAGGCCGCCCACGTAGCCGGTAGGCACGCTCGCGGCCACGGCGTCCTCAGCACTCACGGTCCCTCCCCCCGAAGAGTGGATTCCGGCCGAAGAGTGGATTCCGGCCTCCGCCGGAATGACGGGCAAGCTCCGGACTCGACGAGGATGTCATGTCTCGGTCCCCATCAGTCGCTGTCCTCGCCGGCGATGCGGGCGGCGCTCGGGTAGAACGCCCCCACGCCCCGGTACGAACTGCGGAACCTGCTCATGTGCCAGCGCCCCAGGTTGGGCACCACCAGCACGTCGCGATCGTCCCCGGTGAACACCGCGTTGGTGGGGGCGGCGATGATGGCGCCGCGCGGATCCTGCGCCAGCACCTGCAAGCCCGCCTCGGCGTGCCAGACGAAGATGGCGTCGGGCCGGTAACAGGAGACCACGAGCGACCCGTCGGTGGTCTCGACGATGCCGTCGGGGACCGCCAACCCCAGATCGCACAGCTCCCGCCGCGCCCCGGCGGATCCATCCGCCTCGATCGGGATCTCGACGATGGCACTGGGGTAGCTCTCCACGATCAACAGGCGCGAGCCGTCGGCGCTCACGGCGCAGCCGTTGGGGAAGTTGACCGACTCGGTGCTCCACACCTCGGCCTGCGCGCCGGGGCGCTGCACCCAGACGAAGCCGTTCTGCTCGCCCCACCCACCGGAGTCGGTGAGGTAGTAGTTGCCGTCGGCGTCGAAAGCCCCCCAGTTCGGCACGCCGAGGGACTGCTCGTCATTGCCGGTGCAGAAGGCGCTCCGCTCGCTGCCGTCGGGGCTGAAGCGCCAGACCGTGCTGTTGACCAGGTCGATGGCATAGATGTTGCCGTCGGCATCGGCGGCCAGCCCCAGCATGAACCCGCCGGTGTTGGCGATCTCGCGGGGCGTGTCGTCGGGGTCGATCACGTAGAGCTGACCGGCCTCCCCCCCGGCGTAGATGGTGCCGTCGGGCGCCACACAGATGCCCTCGGAGTGGTCAAGACCGTCGGCGAAGGTCTCGATGTCGGACAGCGGGACGATCGGTTCCATGTTCATCCTCCTTGATCGGTCGCGGCAGGACGTCGGTGCTAGCGCAGCGAGCCGTCGAGATTGCGCTTTGTCTCCACGAGTTCGACACGATGGCCGTCGGGGTCGATCAGGTAGACCGCGAGCGCGCCCTTGTTGGGTCCGACCGTGGGCGAGACCGGCGGGCTCACCGACTCGACTCCCGCGGCCTGCAAACGCTCCCACAGCGCCTCGAAGCCCTCCACGAACAGGCAGATGTGCGCGGTGCCAGGGTTGCCGTTGGCGGTGTCGATCTCGCTGCGTTCGATGTTGCGGTACTCCAGCAACTCCAGGAACACGCCGACGTTGTCGTTGCGGAGCACCGCCGCGTGCATGTCGACCGTCGGGTAACCCACCAGCTCGCGGAGGTACTCCTCCGTGCGAACCCAGCGGGCGAACACCTCGTATCCGAGGAGTTCGTAGAAGGCGATGGACCGGTCCAGGTCGGCCACCGTCATCCCGGCGTGGGAGAAGCCGCACACGACACCTCCCTCGTCGGTGGCAGTTGCCGTGTCGGCCATGGTTGTCGTTGTCATCGCAAGGTCCTCCCGGAGTCGATGTCGAACAGATGAAGGCCGGTGCCGCCGATCTCCAGCGCCACCTCGTCGCCGGCGGCGAAGACCCGGTCCGATCGCACCCGCGCCACGAGAGTGTCGCGCGGTGGCGCGTCGGGGTCTCCCGGATCCACGCCGGAGAAGTCCCCCACGAGGTGTACGTAGGTCTCGGGTTCCACGAGTTCGGTGAACCGCACCCTCGCCCGGGGCAAACCCTGCGAGGAGGCTGCTGCGGGATCGCGCAGCAGCAGCGACTCGGGCCGGATACCGGCCACCAGGGTCTGTCCCTGGGGCGCTCCGGCACACAGTTCCGTCGCCGCCTCCGGGACGCTAACGGCACCGGCCGCGCCGAAGTCCAACATCATGCGGCCCGAAACTACATCCGCTCGCACCTCCGCCGTCAGCAGATTCATGGACGGGCTGCCGATGAAGCCCGCCACGAACAGGTCATCAGGACGGTGGTACAGCTCCTGAGGCGTGCCCACCTGGCGCAACTCGCCCTCGTTCAGCACGGCGACCCGCTCCCCCAGCGTCATGGCCTCGGTCTGGTCGTGGGTCACGAAGACGGTGGTGACCCCGAGCTCGGCATGGAGCTGCGCCAGCTCGGCCCGCATCTGCACGCGCAGCTTGGCGTCGAGATTGCTGAGCGGTTCGTCCAGCAGGAACGCCTTGGGTTGGCGCACGATGGCGCGACCGATGGCGACCCGCTGGCGCTGGCCACCCGATAGCGCCGCCGGGCGGCGCTTCAGATGCTCGGTGAGTTCGAGTGTCTCGGCGACCTCCTCGACACGCCGGCGGATCTCGGCGGTTCCCAACCGAGCCTGGCGCAGCGGGAAGGCGATGTTCCCGAAGACGGTCATGTGCGGGTACAGGGCGTAGTTCTGGAACACCATGGCCACGTCGCGGTCCCGGGGGTGCACCTGGTTCACGACAGCGCCGTCCACCACGATCTCGCCGGCCGTGATGGCCTCGAGGCCGGCCAACATCCGCAGCAGCGTCGACTTGCCGCACCCCGACGGCCCGACGAGAACCACGAATTCCCCGTCGCCGATGTCGAGGCTGAGCGAGGTCACCGCCTCAGTGCCGTCGCCGTAGACCTTGGTGACGCCGCGGAAGGAGATCTCAGCCATGATCCGGAGGCTCTAGAACGCCTTCACCGCGGTGAAGCCGGCGTCGATCACGATGTTGGTGCTGCTGATGTAGCCGGCGGCGTCCGAGGCCAAGAACACCACCAGAGCGCCGATCTCCTCCACCGTGCCGACGCGCCCCAGCGTGTTGGCGGCATACACCCGGTCCATGAAGTTCTCCGCTTCGCCGACGTTCATGTCTTCGAGATCCCGCGTCAGCATCGGCGTGTTGATCGTGCCCGGCGAGATGGCGTTGACCCTGATGTTGTCCCGGCCCACCTCCAGCGTGAGCGAACGGGCCGCCGCCACCACCCCGGCCTTCGCCGCCGCGTACACCACGCAACCGGGCAGCGAGTGGGACGCCTGCACCGAGGAGGTGAAGATCATCGAGCCCCCGCCGCGGGCGCGCATGGGGGCGATGCTGTACTGGGCGCACAGCAGCACCCCCTTGAGGTCGACGTCGAGGAGCAGGTCCATGTCCGGCTCGCTCATGTGCTCGAGGTCGACGTAGCGCTCCACCCCGGCGTTGGCGTGCAGCACGTCGAGGCCGCCGTAGGTGTCAACCGCCCGCTGCACCATCGCCGCCACGTCGCTCGACTGCGATACGTCGCCGTCGTCGGCCACCGCGGCACCCCCGTCGGCGACGATCTCGTCGACCGTCTCCCCCGCTGTCTGGATGTTGAGATCGTTGACCACCACGGCCGCGCCGGCGCCGGCGAGAGCGATGGCGCTCCCCCGTCCGATGCCCGAGCCCGCCCCGGTCACGATGGCGACCTTGCCTGCCAGCACTCCCTGCGTTGTCATCCCGTGCTCCTCCCTGTTGCCATGTTCGTTCGTCCCACTCGCTAGGTCCATTCCGTCGGGCCCGCCGGCGCGGCCTCCGGGGCAGGCCTCGTCGCGTGCATCAGCCCTTCAGCGCGCCCGCGGTCACGCCCTGCTGGAACTTCCGCTCCAGCACCAGGTAGAGGATGAAAACGGGTACCGATCCGATGAGGGACGCCGCCGCGATCAACTCGTGCGGCGTGGCGTACTGGCCGATGAACTGGCTGATCCCCACCGGCAGCGTGTAGCTCTCGGAATCCCGCAACAGCACCAGGGCCAGGATGAAGTCGTTCCAGTTGGCCAGGAACAGCAGGATGGTGACCGTCACGACCGCCGGGCGGGCCACCGGCACGATGACACGGAAGAGGATTTTCCACTCTCGCGCCCCGTCTAGGCGCGCCGATTCCACCAGTTCGCTCGGGATGCCCTGGAAGAAGCCCCGGAAGATCAGGATCGAGATGGGCAGCCCGAACGCCACGTACACCAGGCTGAGGCCGAACAGGTCGTTGTAGAGCCCCAGGTGGCGCGCCTCGACCAGCAGTGGTAGCACGAGCGCCGCCGGTGGGATCATGATCCCCAGCAGCAGCAGCGTGAACACCGCGTCGGAACCCGGGAACCGCAGCCACGTGAAGGCGTGAGCCGCCAGCAGCGCCACCAGGATCGTCAGCACCACCGAGACGGCCGTCACGAACGCGCTGTTGACGAAGTAGCCGCCGAGCCCGAACTCCCGCCAAGCCTCGATGTAGTTGCCGGGCACCCACTCGTCGGGCAGGAACTTCTGGTTGTAGACCTCCCGGCCGGTCTTGAGCGACAGAGCGCCCACCCACACCACCGGCGCCACGATGAGCACGGCGATGCCGACCGCCAGGACCGACAGCCCGGCTTTCGCCCACCCCGAGCGGAGCTCAAACAAGACGCCTCGCCAAGCGGAACCGGGCCGCGCTGACGATCACCGCCAGCACCACGATCACCACGGCGATGGCCGAGGCCACACCCATGATGCTGAGACGGAATCCCTGCTCGAACATGTAGGTGGCCAGCACCTCGGAACTGCGATTGGGGCCTCCGCGGGTCATCACGAACACCACGTCGAAGATCTTGAGTCCGCCGATGATGTTCAACAGAGCCACGACGCCCACGATGTGGTACATCGACGGAACGATCACCCGGAAGACGGTCGCCGGCGTGCGGGCCCCGTCAAGAGCCGCCGCCTCGAGCATCGACCGGTCGACGCCCTGCAGACCCGCGTAGTACAGGATCATGTCGTAGCCGGCGAACTGCCAGACGGTCACGCCGATGATCGCCCACAGGGCGAAGCGCTCCTCGCCCAGGAAGAAGACCGGCTGGTCGGCGACGCCCAGCCACTGCAGGATCTGGTTCACGAATCCGAAGGCGTCCAGCACTCGCTGCCACATCAGACCGACGAGCACGGGCGGCAGCAGCGCCGGCAGGAACACCACGCCGCGCAGCAGGCCCGTGCCGCGCACCCGCGTGGAGATCAGCAGGGCGATGCCGAAACCGATGACGTTGAGCAGCAGCGTCGTGAGGCCGGTGAACAGCAGCGTGTTGCGCAGGGCGCGCCAGAAGATGTCGTCGCCGGCGATCGTGCGGTAGTTCCCGACGCCCAGCCAACTGATGTCGGCGATGTCGAAGCCGGTCCATTCCGACAGCGACACCAGCGCCACGACCACGATGGGGACGGCGATGAGCCCCAGGAAGACGGCGAGGCTGGGCCCCACCATCGCCACCCCGAGACTCGAGGCGTAGTTACCGCCCCGGCGGCGCTCGGCGGCGCGCGCGGCGCGCCGCGACAGGGTGGCCCCTGCCGCTGGCGCCGCCGCGCGAGTCAACTGTCCGGTGAACGCCGGCTCAGCCGGCGTCGGCCATGGCTGCGACCAGATCGGCCGGCGAGGTGGAGCCGCCGAGCAAGCCCTGGACGGCGTTCAGCAGCGCTGTGTACACCGGGGTGGTGTAGATCGTGCGGTTGCGGACCGTGGCCTGCGCCGCGATCAGGTCGCGGTAGAGGTCGCTGACGTCCGCCGGCAGATCGATACCCCAGGACGGGATGAAGTCGTTGGACACCAGCACGGCCTCGCTGTCGGAGTCGGTCAGGTAGCGCAGGAACTCCACGCCCATGTCGGTGTTCGCCGCATCCGCCGGCACCGAGAACATCTCGGCCACGCCGCCGGTGGCGAACCCCTCGCCGCCCGTGGGCGACGGGAAGGGGAACAGGCCCCACTCGAAGCTGTCCTCGACCTGCGCGGCGATGCCACCGGTGATGAAGTTGCCCACCGGGTAGAACATCGCGGCCTGCTGCGCCACGAACAACTCCAGCGCCCCGACGAAGGAGACCATGGAGTTGGCGCCCGGCGCGAACACGCCCGAGTCGATCAGATCGGCCAGGTTCTCCGCCGCGGCCAGGAACTCCGGATCGTCCCAGGAGGCGTTGCCCGCGTCGGCCTGCACGATGGCGGTGTTCGTCGGGTCCGTGTAAGCGAGCTGCGCGAAGAACAGGTCGCCACCGGCCCACTGGTCGTTCGTGCCGACGGCCACGCCGAAGTAGCCGGCGTCGTCGAGGGCGGCCGCCACCGCCTTGAGGGCATCGGAAGAGCGCGGCACTTCGAGGCCCAACTCGGCGAAGATGTCCTTGTTGTAGGCGATCTGCAACGAGTTCACATCCAGTGGGATGGCGAAGGGCTCGCCGTCCACGCTGGCGATCGCCGCAATCGGGGCGAAGAAGCCGGGGAAGCCGTCGGTGAACTCACTCTCCAGCGACATGATCTGCCCGCTGTTCACCAGGTCCGTGTACTCACCGGTCCACGGCACCTGGGCCACATCGGGCGGCTGGCCCGCGGCGATGGCGGCGCGGAGGTTGGTCATGTAGTCGGCGAAGGGCGTGTAGGTGCGCACGACGTCAACATTGGGGAAGTCCGCCTCGAAGTGCGCCTCGGCCTCCTCGTGCACGACCGGGTACGCGCCCTCGTTGTTCCACGACCAGAACTCCAGCGTGATCGACTCGGCGGCAGGTTCGTCCGCCATCGACGCCGCTTCAGCGGCCTGCTCTGCGGCCTGGCGTGCGGCATCGGCCTCTTCCTGCGCGGCGGCCGCCTGGCTGCGCGCCGCATCGGCTGCGGCCTGTGCGTCCGCCAGCGCGGCCTCGGCCTCCCTGACTGCCTCCTGGTTGCCCGTCGCCGTGGCCTGCGCCAGTTCGGCGGCGGCCTGCGCCGCGTCGGCGGCGGCTTGCGCGGCTGCTGCCGCGGCACCCGCCGACTGCGCATCGCTCAGCGCCACGCCCGCGTTGGCGGAAGCAGAGTTGGCCGTGTCCATGGCGGCCGCAACGGTGTCCGACGCACCGTCGTCACCACCACACGCAGCGGCGACCAGCGCCAGTACGGCGAGGATCACCCCCATCCGGCCGATCAGTCCCCTTCGGTAATTTCTCATCCCTATCTCCCTTTCGCGATATCCCCCACGTAGAGGTCAACTACCAAGTATGGCACAATGCACGCCGCTGGCCTCAGCCCGCCAAGAGGGGCGAAAGGCATCGGCCCCCACAGAGGGTGCAGGGCACCTAACTTGAGATCTTCGTTGTGGAGGGAGGCCCCAGGTGTACGAGGACGGTCGTTTCAGTCCATTCGTCGGCGAGTCGCGCATCAAGATGGTGGATGGTTTGCTTGCGCTGTACGGCAGAGTTGTGCAGGAGGGCCAGCCGATTTGTGTATCGCTGGAGGCGCCCTCAGGCTGGGGCAAGACCCGCGTCGGGCGCGAGTTCTATTCGCGCCTCGCTGCGCGTCAGGAAGCGCCCGCGTACTGGCCTCCTCGTATCGACAATCCTGATCTTGGCCGGAAGGCCGTTCATCCGCCACGTTTCGATAGTCCCGAGAAGTCTCTGCCCGAGTTCTTTTGGTGGGGGATCGCCTGTTCCACTCGCAGTGGTAGGCCCACCGACGCGCTGAGTCAGGATCTCAGGCAGATCCACGCCCACGGGGACTATCTAGAGGCCCAATGGTGGGCGTTGGTTTCGTTTCATGAGCGCCATTTCCCCACTCTTGCCGAGACGGGCAAAGCGCTCAGGTCGATCGGTTTCGCTGGGGCGCTTTCCCGCGGTGTTGAAGAGGTCGCCGAGGCTGTCACACCGGGGTTGCGCATAGTCACGCGAGTGGGACGCTGGATCGGCACTGAGGCCAAGAAGAGTCGCGAGGTGCGGGAGAGAGCCAACAGAGCATCCCACTACGACGATTCCGAGCCACTGGACATAGTCGATGATACGGTCGATCTGCTCGCCCGAATAAGCAAGCCAGGCCTTCCGATCGTTCTTCTGGTAGAGGACGTTCATGACGCTGATGGCATGCTGATTGAGTTCCTCGGAAAGCTGCTGGAGCACAGCATTCCCATTTTCGTGATCACCACTGCGTGGCCCGACCAGATCAACCGGAATGCGGCTCTCGTGGATCTCCTCGAGAGCCACTCGCCCCATCTCCATCGCATCTACCACACCGCTCCGGCAGGCCCGCCGTTCCCGAGCGACGCCGGCTTGGGGATACTTGAGCCCGACGCTCGCGCCACGATCCTCCACCACTACTACCCCCGGGTTGAGACCCACACGCAAGATGAGCTTCTTGAGCGTTACACCAACCCCTTGGCGTTGGAATTGTTCTGCCAGATCAAGAGGCACCACAAGAGGTTTCCAGACGGCGATCTGCACCTGAAAGCCGAAGAGGTAAATCTACTCCCCCAAAAAGTCCGAGAACTTTACCAGGAACTCTGGAGACAACTTCCCGAGCCCATGCGGTTCGCGCTCGCGGTTGCTCATGTAATCACCCCGGCAAACATCAACTCCGATGAAGCGCTAGGCGAAGATCGCTGGACGGACCCGCTCCTGCGCGATGTCATCCACGGCCTTGACTGGCCCAACAGGGAGGACATCATCTCTGCCCTCGACCAGGCGCCCAATGCCTATGCCTGGGTTCGCATCATTGACAAGGCCCTCCGCGCCTTTGCCGAGTCGATGCAGAAAGAAATCGCCAAGGACGACGGTCAGGCATGCCTCGAAGATGAATTCGATGAGACCCGTGAACACATTCTCAACGTGCTCGCATCCTCGCTGCTGAGAACTCCCAGCGAGCAAACCACCGCAGCTCACCGCGCCCGCACCATCCTCGCACTCCACGCTCAGGACTTCATAGCCAGCGACCACGTTGCTGCAGAAGCCATCGAAACCCTGCTTGTGGAGATGGCAGATAGCCCGCGAGAACTTACCGAACGAGTCCGGCTCTTCAGGAGATTCACCCACCTTGATCTTGACCCTCAAGAACAATCGTTCCACTCCCAGACGCATATCGTCCTCCTGGGCGCTCGCGCGCTTTCTGACATCGGCGAACTCAAGGAGGCGATCGCGGCCTACGAGGCATTGTTGGACGACCTACAGCAGGTCCTCGGACCCGACCACCCCGACACACTCACCACACGGAGCAACTTGGCGGGTTGCCTCGGCGGGGCAGGTCGTCTGGCCGAGGCCACCGCTGCCGACAAGGCACTGTTGGACGACCAGGAACGGGTCCTCGGACCCGACCACCCCCAGACTCTCACCACACGGAGCAACTTGGCGCACTGGCTCGGTCGGGCAGGTCGTGTGGCCGAGGCCACCGCGGCCTACGAGGAGTTGTTGACCGACCACCTGCGGATCCTCGGACCCGACCACCTCGACACGCTCAACACACGGAACAACCTGGCGCAAAGCCTCGGCGAAGCCGGTCGAGTGGCCGACGCCACCACGGCCTACGAGGCACTACTCGGCGACCTGCAGCGAGTCCTCGGACCCGACCACCCCCACACGCTCACCACACGAAACAACCTGGCGCAAAGCCTCGGCGAAGCCGGTCGAGTGGCCGACGCCGCCGCCGCCTACGAGGCACTGTTGGACGACCAGCAGCGAATCCTCGGACCCGACCACCCCGACACGCTCACCACACGAAACAACCTGGCGCACTGGCTCGGCGAAGCCGGTCGAGCGGCCGACGCCGCCACGGCCTACCAGGAACTGTTGGACGACCAGCAGCGAATCCTCGGAGCCGACCACCCCCACACACTCACCACCCGAGCCAACCTGGCGCACTGGCTCGGTCGGACGGGTCGCGTGGCCGAAGCCACCACGGCCTACCAGGCATCACTGGACGACCACCAGCGGATCCTCGGAGCCGACCACCCCCACACACTCACCACCCGGAACAACCTGGCGCACTGGCTCGGCGAAGCCGGTCGAGCAGCCGACGCAACCACGGCCTACGCGGCGTCACTGGACGATCACGAGCGAGTCCTCGGAGCCGACCACCCCCACACACTCACCACCCGGAACAGCCTGGCGCACTGGCTCGGTCGGACGGGTCGCGTGGCCGAAGCCACCACGGCCTACCAGGCGCTACTCGGCGACCGCCAGCGGATCCTCGGAGCCGACCACCCCCACACACTCACCACCCGGAGCGAACTGGCGCACTGGCTCGGTGAGGCGGGTCGCGTGGCCGAAGCCACCACGGCCTACGCGGCGTTACTCGGCGACCTACAGCGGATCCTCGGACCCGACCACCCCGACACACTCACCACCCGAAACAACCTGGCGCACTACCTCGGTGAAGCGGGTCGCGTGGCCGAAGCAACTACCGCCTACCAGGCATTGTTGGGTGACCAGCAGCGGATCCTCGGACCCGACCACCCCGACACACTCACCACCCGAAACAACTTGGCGCACTGGCTCGGTGAAGCGGGTCGCGTGGCCGAAGCAACTACCGCCAACGAGGCACTACTCGACGACCTGCAGCGGGTCCTCGGACCCGACCACCCCGACACACTCACGACCCGGAACAACTTGGCGCACCACCTCGGTGAGGCCGGCCGCGTGGCCGAGGCCACCGCGGCATACGAGGCATTGTTGGCCGACCGCGAGCGCGTGCTCGGACCCGACCACCCCGACACACTCGCCACACGGAACGGATTGGCGGCCTGCCGCGCCGGGCGAGACAGGGATGGATGATCAGATGTGGCGGCGCATCCAGTCCAGGGTGACCCGGTTGAACTCCTCGGGGCTTTCCATGCCCGAGAGGTGCCCGGCGCCGGCGAAGACGAAGAAGTCGGAGCCCGGCAGGGCTTCGTGGATCTCCTCGGAGCACTGCACGGGGAGGATCACGTCCATCTCCCCGACCGTTACCAGCGCCGGTGCGGTGACCTTGCCGACGTCGGCGCGCATGTCGTAGGAAAGATTCGCCTCGATCTGGCCCAGCAGGCCGTCGTAGCTGGCGGCGTTGGCGCGCATGTGAGCGAGGATCTTCATAAGTTGCTCGAAATTCGCCGACATGAAGCCGGGGCTCAACAGCAGGGGCATCGTGGCCGCGTAGTAGTGCTCGACACCGCCGCTGACCAGGTAGGCCTTCAGCAGCCCGAGGGAGAACTCGCTGAAGCCCGCGGTGCCCAGCCAGGAGGAGTGCATCTGTAGCGACAGCACTCGCTCGGGCACGTCGGCCGCCATGCGCAGGCCAATGGCGCCACCCAGGGACGACCCCGACAGGTGCGCCGCCCCGATGCCTAGGGCGTCCATGAGATCGAACGTGTCGCCGGCCATGCCCTCGACGGTGTAAGGCGGCGGCGTGGTCTCGCTACGACCCACGCCTCGCCCGTCGAAGATCACGCACCGCACCTCGGACTCGTAGGCGCGCACCTGCGGCATCCAGCGGGTGCCGTCGGCGCCGGTGCCGCGGATCAGCACCAGCGTCGGCAGTGACTCGTCGCCGTGGCTCTCGTAGTAGATGCTGGTCCCGTCGGTGACCGTGACGTGCGGCATACTCAGCCCCCTTGGCTCGGTGTGACCGGCACTCGCGGCGCATCGGTCCCCAGTGCATGTTCGATGGCGCCCGCCACGCGGACGGCCACGTCCTCCCGCAGGCGCCCGGCCGTGAACTGCATGCCCACCGGCAGGCCGTCGGCGTCGAAGCCGACCGGCACCGCCACCGTCGGCAGCCCGGTGAGATTCTGCGGCACGGTGAATCCCATGACCACCTCCCGCAACGCCCGCCGCTCGCCGTCGGCGACGACCGCATCCGGATCGTCCACCGTCGACGGCCCGACCGCGGAGATCGGCGTGAGCAGAACATCGAGTGACTCGAAGGCGTGATCGAACGCCCAGATGAACTCCCGGCGCCGCCGCCAGGACTCCAGGTACTCCCCCAGAGTCACCTCGGATGCCATCTGGAGGCGACCCCGGACATCGGCGCCGTACTCGTCCGCTCTCTCCGGGAACAGGCCGAGTTGCCGGCTGTGGAAGTCGTAGGCCTCGGCCATCTGCAGCGGCACGAACGCGGCCAGCATGTCCTCCGCGGCGGGCAGATCGACCTCGGTGAGCGTGGCGCCGGCCGCGCGCAGCACCTCACAGGTGCGGTCGAAACCGGCGGTGGTCCCCTCGCCCCACGGCACGGATCCGCGCAGGGCGGGCGCTATACCGACACGCACACCGGCCAAGCCGTCACCGAACGACGCCGGATCGGGCCCCGGCGGCAGCGGATCGGCGATGGTCCCCGGATCGCCGGCGTGCGGGCCGCTCATGGCCGCCAGCATCGGCCACAGGTCGGCGACGCACCCCGCCACCACGCCCGGCGTGTCCAGTGAGGGGGCGAGCGCCACACCGCCCGCCCGGCTGATCCGCCCCAACGTCGGCTTGATTCCCGCCACGCCGCAGAAGGTCGCCGGGATGCGCACCGACCCTCCCGTGTCGCTCGCCACCGCCGCGGGCACCATGCCCGAGGCGACCGCCGCGGCGGACCCGCCGCTGGAACCGCCCGGCACCCGGCCGGTATTCCACGGGTTGCGAGGGCTCGGGCGCGTGGCGTGCTGCGAGGTGATCCCCCAGCCGAACTCGTGCGAGCGGGTGACGCCGACGATCACCGCCCCCGCGGCCCGCAAGCGCCGCACCAGCTCTGCGTCGGCGTCGGGGACCCGTCCGGCGAGAACCTCCGAGCCGTGGTCGCCGGTGGCACCGGCCACGTCGAACAGTTCCTTGACGCCCACCGGCACGCCGTGCAGCGGACCCCGGGAAACGCCGCGGCGCAACTCGGTGGTCCGCGCACGCGCCTCGGCGACGGCCTGGGTGGCAGTGACGCAGGCGAAGGCGCTCAAGGTGCCGTCGAGGCATTCGATCCGTTCGAGCGCGGCCGCCAGCACCTCACTGGGATCGGTCTCGCCGGCTGCGTAGAGCGCCGCGAGGCGCGCAATCGAGAGCCCGGAGGCGTCCATGTGGCGGCTTGCTCGATTCAGTCCGTCGGAATTCCGGGAATCTCGGCCACCGGCTGGTAGCCGGCCCGCTCCAGCGACGGCACCCCTCCCAGGACCCAGAGGATCACCATGTCCTCGTCGCCGATCGATCCGGCCGAATGCGCCGTATTGACCGGGACGAACACCACGTCGCCCGGCCCGATGGCGTAGTACTTGTCGCCCACCCGGTGCCATCCCCGCCCGGAGAGCACGATCACGACCTCCTCCGCGTCGGGATGCAAGTGGTGCTCGTGAGTCCCGCCGCCGCCGGGGTAGACCGTCCGCCCCACCATGACCTTCTCCGAACCCTGGCGGGCGTCGGAGACGAGCGTGCGGCAGTCAAGATGCGCGAAGGCGGTGCCGGTGAGGTCGTCGAGCGGCGTGGTGTCCGCTCGGACGACGTACTCGGGACCGCCGCTCTCCGCCATGCGGGGAGTATAGAAGTATGATTTAGCCCTGTTCGGGGGCGAGAGCGAGGGGACGCAATGAGGGCTCGGACCGATCCAGGGCCGGCTGAGGTCCAGGACTCCACAGGTCACACCGCCGGGGCGAGCATCGCCACGAACGGCGCCGGCGACGTCCGCACGTCGCCGCTGAGCGTCGAGGAGATCACCACCTTCTACGAGAAGGGCTACATCCGCCCCGGGAAGGTGTTCAGCGACGAGCACGTGGAGTTCCTGCGCGACCTCGTCCAGCGCCTCACCCGCCAGGAGGACGAGGCCGGCCGGCGCTACGACCTGCTCGATCCGGCCCTGTGGCCCGACGTCGAGGACGGCGACGACGAGGCGTCCGGTGCCGACGACGCTCGCGACCCGGCGCACAGCTTCGACTTCCTGTTCAACATGTGGCTCACCGACGACGATTTCCGCGCCGCCGCCTTCAACCCGACGACGGCTCGCTGGGCGGCGCAGTTGCTCGGGACGACGAGTGTGCGGCTACTGGAGGACAACGCGCTCAACAAGTCGCCCAGCCCCCACGACGTCCGCTGGCACCAGGATTACTCGTACTGGCCGCTGGCCCAGCCCAACGCCGTCACGGCCTGGATCGCCCTCGACGACACGTCGCAGCACAACGGCGCCATGCTGATGGCCTGCGGCAGCAATCATCTCGGTGAGCGCCTGCCCGTGGTCTTCGGCACCGGCACGCCCTACCTCCGCGAGTGCCGTCCCGCATCGGTCGCCGCGGTCGGCGATCCCGACGAGTTGGGGCTCCCCACCGAGGTCGTGGAACTGGCCGCGGGCGAAGTGTCGATGCACTCCGCTATGACGTGGCATGCCTCGGGGCCGAACCTGTCCGAGCGGGGCCGGAGGGCCATGGTCATGCGCTACGTGGCCGACGGCACCATCTGGCTGGGCTCGCAGCGCTACGAATACAACTACTCCGACGAGGAGGTCGGCCTCGCCCCGGGCGAGCCGATCGGGGGCCGCTACTTCCCCATCATCCCCTTCTGAGGTGCCGAACGCCCGCCGTGAGAGGAACGCCATGACCCAAACCCCGACGACCGGTCCCGACGGTCTGCGGCGCTTCGACGCCGCCCGGGTGCTGCCGTGCGAGGACGAGACCGTGCTGGCGGACGCCACCGTGGTGGTCCGCGACGACCTGATCGAATGGGTCGGCACCCAGGCCGAACTGCCGGCGGCCTACCGCGACCCGCACATCCCGGTGACCGACGCCGGCGACGCCACGATCATCCCGGGACTCGTGGACGGCCACATGCACATCAGCTTCGGTGAGCCGCGCACCGAGGAGGAGCTGTTCATCTACACGCCGGCGCCCTACCGCGCCATCCGGGCCGCCGTCGACGCCGAGAAGGTGCTGCTGGCCGGCGTGACCGCAGCCTGCGACCCCGGTGGACCCAACGGGGTGGCCCCGGCGGTGCGCGACGCCATCGACGGCGGCCTGGTGCAGGGCCCGCGACTGTCGGCAGCCGGCCGCCAGATCACCACGCAGTTGGGCATCGGCGACACGCTGCCGCGCTGGGTGGACGTGCACGAGTCCTCGTTCGGCGCCCTGGTGCGCAGCGATGACGACCTGCTCCAGGAGATCCGCAACCAGGTGAAGGACACCGTCGATCTCATCAAGATCGCCGGCTCGGGGCCGGGCACCACCGAATACGCCGCCTTCAGCCGTGACGAGCTGGCGCTGGCCGTCGGCGAGGCGCACCGCCTGTGCCGCCCCGTCACCATGCACGCCCGGTCGCGCCAGTCGGTGGCCGACGCCGCCGACGTGGGCGTCGACTGGATCATGCACGCCTCATACATGGATCCGGCCACCCTCGAGGTCGTGCTCGAGAAGGAGATCCCGCTGCTGCCCGCCATGACGCTGCTGGTTAACAGCCTGGAGGCACCCGGGCACCGCCCGTTCGTCGCCGACGCCATGAAACAGGAACTGGACGCCGCGGTGTCCATCCTCTCCAAGGCACACGCCGCGGGGGCCACCCTCATCGCCGGTTCGGAAACCGGCTTCGCCATGACCCCTTACGGCGAGTGGCACACCCGTGAGATGGAACTCTTCGTGAGCCATCTGGGAATGACAGACATGGAGGCGCTGCTGTGCATGACCCGCAACGCCGCCACCGCGGCGCCCCGGGACACCGAGCGAGTGGGCACGCTGCGCCCCGGGAAGTTTGCCGACCTTCTCGTGGTGGACGGAAATCCCGATACCGACGTGCGCATCCTGGGCGACCGCTCCCGGCTGCTCGCCATCGTCAAGGGCGGGCAGGAAGTCGTGCCCTCGGGACGTGGCAGCCAGATCCGCCAGCGCTTCGAGCAGGCCCGCCGGTACACGCATGACCTGCACACTCGCGCCGCGGCCGAGGCGCTGGATTGAACCACCCCTCGCTCGCCGAACTGGCTGATCTGAGCGGACGGCTGGCCCTCGTCACCGGGTCCGCTCGGGGCTTCGGCGCCGCCATCGCCAACCGTCTCGCCGAGGCCGGAGCCACCGTCGTGCTGGCGGACGTCCGCCTCGACGAGGTCGAACAGACGGCCTCTCAAATCGCGCAACGCACTGGTGGGACCTGCATCGCCCAGATCCTCGACGTGACCGACGAGGCGGCCGTCGACGCGGCCTTCGACAGCTTGCAGGCCGAGCCCGGTCCGGTGGACATTTTGGTCAACAACGCCGGCGTCTTCTCGAACCACCTGGCTCACGAGATGCCAATGGCCGAATTCGACCGGATCCTGCGTATCAACGTGCGGGGCTCCTACCTGTGCTCCCGGGCCGCCCTGCGCCAGATGCGCCCCGCCGGGCGAGGGGTCATCGTCAACGTGGCCTCGGTGGACGCCCTGGTGTCCTCGGCAGAAGGTCTGACGCACTACACGACGTCCAAGCACGCCATAGCCGGCATGACCCGCTCGCTGGCCGTCGAGTCGGCTCCGATCGGGGTGCGGGTGAACGCCGTGTGCCCGGGCGCGGCGATGACCGAGGGAGCGGTGGAACTGGTCACCGGCGGCGAGGAGACGGGCATCGACGTCGAGGCCCAGTGGGAGGGCATCGTCGACCGCACCCCCATGGGGCGGCTGTGCGACGTGGACGACGTGGCGCGGGCCGTGGTGTTCCTCGCCTCAGACATGGCCGCCTTCGTGACCGGTGTGCTCCTGCCGGTGGACGGGGGCATCCTCGTGCAGCCGCTCGAGGGCTACGTGCCTCACACCGAGGACGCCTCATGATGCTCCGCCCCACCGCCTGAACCGTGTACGAGGTGATTCTCCCCAAGACGGGGATCTACGAGGGCGACGTGACGCTCGTGGAGTGGCTCGTGCCCGAGGGCGGCGAGGTGTTCGCCGGCGATCCGTTGTTCCTCATGGAGTCCGAGAAGGTGGAGATGGAGATCGAGGCCGATGTCGACGGCCGGCTCCACCAGGAGGCCGAACCGGGCCTCGAGGCGCCGATCGGTACCCGCATCGGGGTCATCGCGGAGTCCCCGCAGGAGTTCGCGGCACTGAGCAGCGCATGACCGAGGCCGGTGCAGTAGTGGAACCTGCCGCCTCGCCGGCGACCGACCGGGACACGCTCCTGGCCGGCCTCGCGATGATGGTGCGCATCCGCAGGTTCGAGGACCGCGTGCAGCGGGAGTTCGGCAAGGGCGAGATGCCCGGCTTCGTTCACACGTACCACGGCGCCGAAGCGGTGGCAGCCGGGGTGTGCGCCCACCTGAGCGACAGCGACCTCATCACCAGCACGCATCGCGGGCACGGGCACTGCATCGCCAAGGGGTGCGACCTGACCGGCATGGTGGCGGAGTTGTACGGGCGGGAGACCGGGCTGTGTGCCGGGCGGGGCGGCTCGATGCACATCGCCGACTTCAGCCGGGGGATGCTGGGTGCCAACGCCATCGTGGGCGGGGGGATAGCTCTGGCCACAGGTGCCGCCCTGGCCGCGGACGTCCGCGGCGATGGCCGTGTGGCAGTGGCCTTCTTCGGCGACGGAGCCGCCAACCAGGGCGTCTTCCACGAGTCGCTGAACCTGGCCGCCATCTGGCGGCTACCGGTGGTGTTCGTGTGCGAGAACAACGGCTGGGCCGAGTCCACGCCGGTGGCGTACTCCACGAGCGTCGCCGACATCGCCTCGCGGGCCGGCGCCTACGGAATCTCCGGCGTGACCGTCGCCGGGGAGGACTACGAGGCCGTCCACGCGGCCGCCGGGGAGGCTGTGCGCCGCGCCCGTGGCGGCGACGGCCCCACGCTCCTCGAGGTGAAAGTGGCGCGCATTCGCGGCCACTACATCGGCGACCCCCAGCAGTACCGGTCCCGGATCGAGCGGCAGGAGGCCAGGGAGCGCGACCCCGTGGCGCGCCTCGCCAACCGCCTTGGCGAGGATCCCGCCCGTCACCGCGCCGCCGTCGAGCCCGACATCGACGCCGCCTTCGAGGCCGGCCGCAGCGGTGCCTGGCCCGACGGCGGCGACGTCGAACGCCACGTCTATGCCCCGGATCCACCCGGGCCGCCCGCGCCCGCCGCTGCGCCGCCCGCCGAGCGGGAGACCACGTTCCTCCAAGCGGTGAATGAGGCGCTGAACGAGGCCATGCGTGCCGACGACACGGTGGTCGTGCTGGGCGAGGACATCTCCGGTGGTGCAGGTCTCGGCGGACCGCTGGAGGGGGCCATGGGTGGCACGTTCGGCGCCACCAAGGGGCTACTGGGGAAGTTCGGACCGTCGCGTGTTCGCGACACGCCGATCTCCGAGGCGGGCTTCGTCGGCGCCGCCACCGGCGCGGCCCTGGCCGGTCTGCGCCCGGTGGTCGACCTGATGTGGGCCAGCTTCGCGCCCTACTGCTTCGATCAGATCTTCAACCAGGCAGCCAAGATGCGCTACATGTTCGGCGGGCAGGCCACCGTCCCGCTGGTGCTGCGCATGGCCGTCGGCGCCGGCTTGCGAGCCGCCGGCCAGCACTCCGACACCCTGTACGCGGTGTTCGCGGGCGTGCCCGGACTGAAAGTGGTCGTACCGGCCACACCGGCTGACGCCAAAGGGCTGCTGCTGCGGGCCATCAGCGACGACAACCCGGTGGTGTTCCTCGAGCACATGGGCCTCTACCGGACCAAGGGGCCCGTCGCCGGTGGGCCCTACGAGGTGGCGCTGGGCAAGGCCGCCTGCGTCCGGGCGGGCGACGACGTGAGCCTCGTGGCCGTCGGCGAGTGCACCCTCCGGGCCCTCGCCGCCGCCGAGCAGCTGGCAGATGAGGGAATCTCGGCCGAGGTGATCGACGTGCGCACCATCGCACCGCTGGACGCCGAGACGATCTGCGCCTCGGTGGCGCGCACCGGCCGGGCGGTGGTGGTGGAGGAGAGCCCGCGCCGCTGCGGCCTCGCCGCCGAGATCGCCAGCGTGATCTCCGAGAACACGTTCGCCGCCCTCAGCCACCCGGTGGCCCGAGTGACGGCCGCCAACTCGCCCGTCCCGTTCAGTCCCCCCTTGGAGGACGCCTGGCTGCCCACTGCTGAGGACATCGTCGCCGCCGTCCGAGCGATGCACTGAGGATCGTTCGTCGGACAGGAGACGCCTGCAGCGGCCGAGTTCCTAGGCTGGGGCGGCACTCGAGGAGGCACTCATGCGCTGGTCCAACCTGTTCGTTCCCACTCTGCGCGAGGCGCCCGCGGAGGCTGAAGTTGCGAGCCACCGGCTCCTGCTGCGCGCCGGGTTCATCCGCCAGCTGCATTCCGGGCACTACTCCCTCCTGCCACTTGGTCTGCGGGTGCACGACAAGGTCGCCGGCGTGGTGCGCGAGGAGATGAACGCCATCGGCGGCCAGGAGCTGCTGATGCCCGCCATGCATCCCGCCTGGGTCTGGGAGCAGAGCGGGCGGTGGACGTCGATGGGCGACGAGATGTTCCGCCTCACCGACCGCCGGGAAGCCAAGAACGCCCTGGGCATGACGCACGAGGAGGTGATCGCCGTGCTCGCCAGGGAGGTCCACTCCTACCGCGAGGTTCCCCAGATCTGGTACCAAATCCAGACCAAGTTCCGTGACGAGCCCCGACCCAAGAGCGGCCTGTTGCGGGTGCGGGAGTTCGCCATGAAGGACTCCTACAGCCTCGACATCGACGACAGCGGCCTGGACCACGCCTTCGACCTCCATCACAAGGCCTACACGCGCATCTTCGAGCGGCTGGGCCTGCCGGCCATCGCCGTCGAGGCCTCCTCGGGCGCCATGGGCGGCAGCGCCAGCGTGGAGTTCATGGTCCCGTCGGGTGCAGGCGAGGACGACATCGTGCGATGCGGGGATTGCGGGTACGCCGCCAACGTGGAGCGGGCAGTCGCCGTGGTACCGCCTGTCGACGACCCGCCGGGTGGGGTGCTCGAGCGCTTCGCCACGCCGGGCATCCGCACCATCGCCGCTCTGGCGGCCGCCGAGGCCGATGCCCCACCGCACCGCCAGGTCAAGACCATGGTGTACGTGCTGGATGGGCAGGTCACGCTCGTGCTGCTGCGCGGCGATCACGACCTGAGTGTTCAGAAGCTGCTCGACAACACCGGCGCCATGACAGCCCGACCGGCGGCTGGCGACGAGTGCGTCGCCGCCCTGGGCGCCTCGCCCGGCAGCCTGGGCGCCGTCGGCGTCACCGACCTGCCCGTGCTCGCCGACGGCGCGCTGGCGGGACGCAGCAACCTCACGACCGGCGCCAACACCGACGACTTCCACTTCCGCGGCGTGGACATCGGACGAGACATCACGGTGGATGAGTGGCTGGATCTGCGCCAAGTGCGCCACGGCGAGCCGTGCACCGGTTGCGGGAACCCGCTGGAGTTGCTCCGCTGCATCGAGACCGGCCACATCTTCAAGCTGGGGCGCCGCTACGCGGAGGCCTTCGAGACCACGGTCATGGACGCCGAGGGCGTGCCGCGGACCCTGACGATGGGCAGCTACGGCATCGGCATCGGGCGAGCCATGGCCGCCGTCGCCGAGACCCACCACGACCACAAGGGCCTGTGCTGGCCCGTGTCGGTGGCACCCTTCGAGGCGGTCGTCGTACCGATTTCAGGGCGCGACAAGTCCGTCGGCGAGGTGGCCGAACGCATCTACGGCGAACTGCGCGACGCCGGTGTGGAAGTGATCATCGACGACCGCGACGCCCGCCCCGGGGTGAAGTTCAGCGACATCGAGTTGGTCGGGATCCCCTATCGCGTCACCGTGGGTCCGAGGGCGCTCGCCGCCGGCAACGTGGAGTTGACCGAACGAGCCAGTGGGGAGACCACCCACGTCCCCGTCGAGAGCGCTGTGGCATTGGTCACCGCTGCCCGCGACGCGGCACTCGCCGCCCTCTGAGCCAGGCCCTCCGCCGCAGCGCAACCGCCGCCAACCGATGTCGGGGCTCGGGGAACCGCGCAGCGACGCGCGGCGTCGCAGCGAGACCTGGGAGACCACTTCCGGCGACTCGCCGCTGTGCGTGATATCGGTATCAACCTATGTGTGTAAATAGCAGTAATATCTGTGCGAATTCGGAAGTCACTACTCTGAGAGAGTAGACTCCCGGCGTGCGCGGATACCTTCCCCGCCTCGTCGACACGCTGCTCGACGAGTACCTCGCCGAGTTGCCGGCGGTGATGATCGTCGGCCCGCGCGCCTGCGGGAAGACGACCACCGCCGCTCGCCACGCCGCCACGCTCATCCGCCTGGACTCCGAACCGACTCCGCCGCTCTGCGCGCCAGTCCGGACGCCGCCCTGCGCAATCGCGCCGAACCCATCCTGCTCGATGAGTGGCAGATGCTGCCGAGCGTGATGGGAGCGGTGAAGCGGGCTGTAGACACCGAGCGCCGTCCCGGGCGCTTCCTGATCACGGGATCGGCACGCAGCGACACTGCCGACCAACTTTGGCCCGGCACCGGGCGCGTGGTGATCCTCCCGATGTATCCCCTAACAATGGCAGAGCAACTGGAGCGCCCGACGCGTCCGTTCATTGACCGCGTGGTCGCCGGAGAGCCGCTGCACGGCGACCCGTCGGTCCCGGACCTCCAGGACTATCTCCTGCTGGCGCTGCGCGGCGGGTTCCCGGAGCCTGCGCTCGAACTCAGCGATATGACCGGCAGAAGCTGGCTGGAGAGCTACGCCGACCAGATCGCACAGCGCGACGCCCGCGCGTACGGGGAGACGCCCGATCCGGGACGACTGCGTCGCTATCTCGAGGCCTTCGCTCTCAACTCCGCCGGTAGCCCCCACGACAAGACGCTCTACGACGCTGCCGGGATCACCCGCAGGACGGCCCTCGCGTACGAGCGGCGTCTCAGCGACCTCCTGGTCGTGGACCGGCTACCTGCGTGGTCAACGAACCACCTCAAGCGCTTGAGCCGCATGCCGAAGCGATATGTGATCGACTCCGGTCTGCTTGCCGGCGTCCTACGGATCGGCATCGAGGATGTGCTGGCCAGTGGCCCTCTGCTGGGCAGCATGATCGACACGTTCGTCGTGGCGCAGTTGAGGGCAGAAGGCGCCGTTGCGCGGTCGCGCTATCGGTTGTCACATCTGCGCGAGCAGAACGGCCGCCGCGAAGTGGACGTGATCGCCGAACTCGGTGGCGCGCGTATCGTCGGCATCGAGATCAAGGCCGCGTCGCGCGGTGGCACGGTCCGACGCCCGCCACCTGGCGTGGTTGCACGAGGTGATGGGCGACCGCTTTGTCGCAGGAGTCGTGCTGCACACCGGACGCGACACGTTCGAACTCTCCGACCGCATCGTCGCGGCGCCGATCTCGGCGCTCTGGACGTAGCGCGAAGCAGGCGCGGCCGTCGAAGACGTGGAGTCAACGGCTCCGCATCAACGGCAAGCCCGCGATGATCGGCCTCGGCGCCTACCCGGTGATCACCCTCGGCGAGGCACGCGCCAAGGCGCTGGAGAACCGCCGGGCGCTCGCGCAGGGCCGCGACCCACGCGGCGAGCGGGCCGTCACGTTCGAGCAGGCCGCGGAGCGCGTGATCGCCCTACACGCGCCGAATTGGCGCGACCCTCGCCGCGTCCAGAACTGGCGCTCCAGCCTGGAACGGTTCGTGTACCCGCGGCTCGGATCCAAGCCGGTCGCCGAGATCGACGCCGCCGACATCCTTGCCGTCATCAGCCCCATTTGGGCCGACCGCCGCGAGAGCGCCCGCAAAGTCCTCGGACGCATCCGAGCGGTGCTTCGCTGGGCGGTCGCCGAAGGCCTCCGCGGCGACGACCCGAGCGACGCGGTCCGGGCGGCCCTGCCGAAGAACGGCACCGCCGTGCGGCACCATCGGGCGCTGCCCCACGGCCAGGTCGCCGACGCCATCCGCAGCGTGCGAGCCTCGGGCGCGTGGGCGGGAACAAAGCTCGCCTTCCGCTTCACCGTCCTCACAGCGGCCCGCAGCGGCGAAGTCCGCGGCGCCCGCTGGTCCGAGATCGACCGCGACGCCGCCGTCTGGACCATCCCCGGCGACCGCGCCAAGACGGGCCGCCCGCACCGCGTCCCGCTGTCGCCCGAGGCGTTCGCCGTCCTCGAGCAGGCCGAAGCGCTCGCCAACAGTTCCGGCCTGATCTTCCCGAGCCCAACCGAGCGTCAACTCTCCAACGCCACCATGGGCAAGATGCTCGGAGACCTCGACATCCCAGCGGTACCGCACGGCTTCCGCAGCAGCTTCCGCAGTTGGGCCACAGAGCAAGGCGTTCCCCGCGAGGTCGCCGAGCAGATGCTGGGCCACGCCGTCCCAGGCGTCGAAGTCGCCTACCAGCGCAGCGACCTGCTCGAAGCCCGCCGCCCGGTCATGGATCGCTGGGCCGAATACGTCACCGTCAACCCCTAGACGAACACAGGAACTGAACCTCCCCGGGTTTCACGACACAGCCTTCGCCATGCTCATCTCCTTGCGTCAGACTCAAACCGCCGACTGAGCAAGAAACGATGACACGAGACAATCGCCCGCAAAGACAGCGAAGGCCGACAACTCTACGAACACCACCTCAACCGCGGCAAAACCAAACGAGAAGCCATCCGAGCCCTCAAACGGCGCATCTCAGACCGCGTCTGGACCCACCTCCAGCACCACCCCACCGAGCCCCAACTCACCCCATCCTTGACATAGAAGCTCACCTAGGTGGGACGTATCGGGGTTCAGCCCGGTACGCGGGCGGCTGGTTGCGCTGCGGTTGTTTCGCGCTGCGGCGGCCATGTCTACGCCGACTCCGGCTCGACCGAGGCGGTCCCCATCTCGGAGGGTCCGGCCGCGCTCGTGTACTGCTACCTCAATCAGGATCCCAACGGCCGGAGGAAGGACGCCTTGCTCCCGCTAGCCATCGAGAGATGCCGCGCCGCGGGCGTTGCTGTACGAGTCAGCTTCTATGACCGGTGCGGCGATTAGCGCGTCTACGAGGCGACTGGTGCAGGTGCGCTCGTCAAGCAGATTCAGGACGGCGTGGCGCAGAAGACTCAGTACCCACACTGGTCGAACCCGACGGTCACCCAGAGCGGCACCGACAGTTTGTCATAGACGAATCGCTCAATCTGATCCGTCGGTACGCTCACGGGCGCATCTCAATGAAACCCGCCGCCGCGAAATCGTTGTCGAACGCCAAGACCTCGCGGAGGCGCCGCGCCCGCATCACCTCGAAACTCGTCGCATCGACAAAGGAGTACTCCCGCTCGTCGCGGCGGCGCAACCAGGCCCACGCCTTGGACTCCTGCTCGCCAGTCACAGCGTGAACAACCAGCTTGCGCTCCGACCCGAGCACGGCGACGCGATCCAGGAAACCGACCGCCGTGCGGTGACTGTCCTTGCGGCGCAGGAAAGTCCAGGTCTCGCCAAGAACCAGATTCGTCGAGAGCACCTGCTCACCGGAGCCGACTCGGGCGAGTACCTCCAGCGCCTCGGGATGGCGGGCGTCGCTGGGCAGGGCCCAGGCCACCCACCAACTCGTGTCAGCGAACTTCACGAGCCGTAGACGACCGCGTCAATCTCGCCCGCCTCCACGCTAAGTCCCTCACCGCCAAACCCGGCTAGGTCGATCCACGGATCAGCACCCGCATCAGGCCGCTCGGCGGGCAGGACAGCTGCCAAACCCCGCCGGATCAACTCAGACTTCGAAATCCCGAGCCGTCGCGCTTCAGCCGCAGCCTCGCTGTCCAACTCCTCGGGAATCGTGATCGTCACCGCCTTCATGGGAGCAAGTATACATATCCTGCGTACCGCTTGCTACATATCTCCCCTCCAGAACCGGCCGGGCCGACGGGAGGCGGTCTTAGGCTAGGAAGCGCTGGGCACGCGCCGCCCGCGACACTCGTGGTATCGCAGGCCCACCGGACCGAAGCTCCACTGCCGGGCGGCAGTGCAGATGAGGCTGGGAGCCGAAGGAGGCGGATACCCGCCGGTCCAGAAGGGTTGCGCCTTTCGACGAAGGCATCGACGCCTTCGCAGTTGTCCGCCGGGTTGCGGGGAAGCCGTAGGCGGGGTCGTCCCGCTCTAGGCCCACCGGCAGTGGTCCGACGTAGGCCCGGTTGACGATGCGCTTCGCCACGCGGCGGGCCAAGGCGGTGGAGCCGCCCGCTGCTGAATGTGTATCGAGTAGGCGTCTACCTCGGCGGAGCCATAGTGGTTCACGATCACCTTGGACGACACGTCGGCCGTCACTGGGGCGGCGAGTGGACCAAGTCGCGGATTCGGTGAGGGCGGTTCGTCCTCGCTTGCCACATTGCGCCCACGAATGGGCGTGCACCACAGGGCGACATCTCGCCAAGTCCAACTCCCGGCTACGCCACAACGGAGCCCTACTCGCCGGAACGCGCCGGTCGCTCAGCAGAACACCCCGCGCCATCGCAGCGCCCGCCCAAGCAGTCATCTACAACCTCGCCCTCAGCGCCAACACCCGCCCCGCGGACACACATGGCGCGTGTCAAAGTTTCTGAGACAGGTCATGGTCTGGTGTTGACCTGAAGGAGATCACTGATGGGCAAGCCGCCTTCGAAGTCCGCTGAGGACAAGGTCCGGATCGTGTTGGCGGTGCTGCGTGGTGAGATCTCGATCGCGGCGGCCGCCCGGCGCGAGGGCACCTCTGGTGTGTCGATCTCGAAGTGGCGTGATTTGTTCCTCGCCGGCGGCCAGCAGGCGCTGGAGGCCGGCGCCCGTCGGGGGCTCTCGGGTCGGGAGCAGCAGCTGGCGGTCGAGATCGAGGAGCTGAACACAGCGCTGGGTGAAGCCCACATGGAGTTGCGGCTTTGGAAAAAGGGGGGCTCGCTGCACTCAGCTTCGACGCTCTCGAGGCGGAACGGGCCAAGGCCGACGTGACGGTCACGACGTTCTGCGCGGTGACGGGTATCGGTCGGGCGACGTGGTATCGGTGGCGGGCCGCTTCCAGCTCGTCGATGGGCCCGCGGTCCACGCCGGCCCAAGACACAGTCGAGGCGGACGCGAAGGCGCTGGCGGCGGCCTGGGAGGGGTGGGGGCACCGCAAGCTCGCCGCGCTGAAGCGCGTCGGCGTCGACGACATCGCCCCCGGGTCGGTGTCGGATTCGACGATGTACCGGGTCTTGGCCCGCAACAGCCTGTGCCTGCCGGCGCACTACACCGGTGACGTGCGCCAGGCCGCCGGGGCGCGTCGCGAGGCGTTCATCTGCCCGCCAGCACGGCGCAACCGCTGTGGCAGGCCGACTTCTCCGAATACGAGACCGCCGCTGGGGGCACCTGGAACCTCGGCGCCGTCGTGGACTACTGGGCCAAGGTCAACCTGGCCTGTGTGGTCACTGTCCGCAAGACCACCAGCGACGCCATTTCCGTCTTCGAAACCGCCCTCGCCGAAGTCGAGACCCTCCTCGGCGTCACCTGGGTCGAAGACCTCACCGACCCCGCCACCGGCGAGATCGCCACCTTGCGGCTCGTCACCGACAACGGGTCCTGCTTCACGTCGGCGCGCTTCGCCGCCTGGGTCGCCGCCAAGCGTCACATCACCCACATCCGCACCCGCCGGCGCGCGCCGTGGACCAACGGAATGATCGAGCGCTTCTTCGAAGCCATCAAATACGAACACCTCTACCGCCACGACATCGCCAACGGCATCGACCTCGCCGACCACGTCGACGCCTTCACCGACACCTACAACTGTAGTGATTCTGGGACGGTTTGGACATCAGCATCTCCTTGCATCAGACCCAACCTAGACCTGAGCAAGATTTCGTGACTCGGGACACTGCGCCAACAACGCCACCAGGCCAACATCACCCTCACCACCACCGCACAAGCACTCGACACCCACCCCGGACGCATCTCAGCGCTCGAACGCGGCAACCACCACAACCACACCCTCGCCACCCGCTACCAGAACTGGCTCACCCAACACGCCGCTTGACACCTATAGGAGCATCACGGGACAGGATCCACCTCCAACACCACCCCACCGAGCCCCAACTCACCCCATCCTTGACATAGAAGCTCAACTAGGGACGCAATCCGAGCACTTCGCCTGAGTCCGATGCCTCATCAGCAAAATACCGTCGGAACACTTCGATCTCTGCCGTCTTGATGGAATGATAGGCTGTATATATCCACGCGACGAGGTGGGCAAAGGGACTACCTAGCGTCTTGGCGACGATCCTCGTGTGGTCCCTGATGAAGAGCGTTGGCCTTATTGACCCATCATTCTCCTGTTTGAAGCCATGAATGATGGTGCCATCCAGGCTGACGAGTATATCGGGACTAGCTGCTCCGAATTCTGCAAACAAGCTCGTGTAATGGTCAAATGCCGTGTCAGGAGACATAGTGAGATCACTTGTCAATATGAACCCCAATACATCTTCACTGGGTTGGTTGGCGTTGTAGTCTCCTGAGTATTGAGGGATGTCCCCTGCTGAAACTGCGCCGTAATTTCGTTTAGTTTGCCTAAACACACGGGTGGGGGAATCCGCGGTCGGAAACGGGAGCGGAACCTTGTGCATCTTTCGTGTGAGCCGCTTGACAGAAGCGATCTTCTCGAATGCATCTCGCAGTTCCTTCGCACCGACCCTGCTTTTGACTTCCCCTGCCGCGATGACACCCTCACACGGGAAGTATGTTGACTCAGGTGTGTCGTTCACGGAGAACCTCGGGCAGATATCTCGTTCATACATGACCACATCTATCTGACGGCTCGTTCCGCCTGTGGTATCGATCACACACCCTGAAGCCACAGCGATGCCTCGGGGAAGAATCTGCTCGAACTTCGTTCGGACGGGCTTCTCGATAGCGCCGCCGACTAACCCAGGAGTCGTAGCTTGGTTCCGCGCTCGGCCAAACGACCTGACAAGCTCATCTCCCAGGTCCTTGACGAACTCTACTGAGTCGAACCCGTCTCTCATGTCGGCATCCTACCGCCCCACCCTGTGACACAACCGATCAACCGTGCCTCGCAAAGCGAGCAAGAGTGAGGCCCTTCGCGAAAACGATGCTTCTATGTTTGTCAAGTGTTGATTTTGGAGGCTTCGCGGAAACGTGGGTTTTGGGTCTGTTGGTGTCGGTTGGGTGATCATGTCACGAGGAGTGCGCGGGCGGCGAAGTTGTGGGGGTTGGTGAAGCCGTGGGCGGTGCGGCGTAGGACTTGGAGGAGGTTGTTGGTGCCCTCGATGCGGCCGTTGCTGGGCCGCCCGGCGGTGTGCCAGGCGAGGATGCGGGGCATGGCGGCGAGCAGCGTGTTGACGATCTTGTAGAACTCGGGCAGGTCGCCGGTCTGGTAGAGATCGGTGAACCTGTCCAGGGCGGCGAGGGCGCCGGCTTCGTCGTCGGCGAGGTACAGGCCGTGCAGTTCGCCGAGCGCCTCCCAGGCGGCGCGCAGGCGGGGGTGAGCCTCGAACAGTCCGTCGAGCCGGGCGCGTTGGGCGTCGTCGAGGCGGTCGGGGCGGCGCAGCAGCAAGAACCGCGCCCGGAACACCGCCGGGTCGAACGCCGGTGTGACGCCGGCGGGTTGGCGGCGTTGGACGTCGCGGCGCACCGCGGTGAGCCCGGCGGCGAACCAGCCGATGACGTGGAAGCGGTCCAGCACGTGGGTGGCGTGGCCCAGGTGGCGGTCCACCGCGGCCTTGTAGGCCTTCGAGCCGTCGGTGACGACGACCTTCACGCCGGCGCACCAGCGATGTCCCTGAGCGGCGAAGAACCTGCTCAGCGCCTCAGCGGACCGGTGCGGCACCATGGCCAACAGCTCACCGGTGTCGCCTGAGACGATCACGGTCACATAGCGATGTCGACGGCGCATCGACGTCTCATCGACCAACAGCACCCGGCACGGTCGCCGGCGGCGGTGCGCGCCTACCAGCGCCGCCCACGCCCGGACCAGATCGTTCACGAGGTGCCAGCTCACCCCAGCGCGGCGCGCCGCCGCGCTGATCGGCATCACCGCCACATCGCCCACCAACCGCCGCGCCAAGCGCCGCGTCACCTTGCCCTCGAACTCCGGATGGTCCTCCAAATGGCGTCCAGAGCAGTTCTCGCAACGCCACCGCCGGCGCCGCCACAACAACACCGTCTCCCGCCCCGACACCGGCTGATCCCAGACCCGCTTGACGCGCCGATCATGCACCCGGCGGCACTTGAACCCGCAGAACGGGCACCGCGACGACGACCACGCCGCCTCGACCGCCACCTCCAAACGGCCCGGCGAGTCCGCCACCACCTCCAACACGCGCACTCCACGCAGGTGCAGCCGCACCCGCATAACATCCAAACTCATCGAGGCCCTCCTGGCTCGGCGGTGTGACAATCACCGATTCCAGCAGGGCCTCGAACCCCCCTCAGGGACCCTCAGCTACACCCCCAACCCACGTATTCGCGAAGGACCTGATTTTGCGGTGTTGGAGGAGGCGGTAGATCTGGCGGGCGATGTAGCGTTTGAGGCAGCGTTGGGCTTCTCGGGGGGTTTTGCCTTCGGCGGTTCACGGGCGTGGTGCCAGTTGCCGATTTGGGTGTGCCAGCGGCCCAGGCGGCGCAGCTCGGGCGGGCAGTCGGCGTCGCGCAAGTCGTCAACGAGTCCGCCGAGGTAGCCGTCGGCGAGTTGGGGCAGTCGATGTCATAGAGGCCGCGGAGGGTCTCTTTGGCTCTTTATCGCGCTGTCCGGAGGGTGGCTGAGGTCCGGGGATAGGCGTTTTCACATGATGGGTTCCCATCGTGTGAAAATGGGGGTGTGAGCGGCCCACCCGGCCAGGCGTTCGCTTACGCCCGCGTGTCCACCGAGGACCAGGCCGACGAGGGCCTGCGCATCGCCGCGCAGTTCGACGCCGCCGGCGCGGCCGCCGCTCTGGTGGTGGCCCGCCTGGATCGGGTCACCCGCAGCCTGCTGGCGTGGGCCGAGTTGGTGGAGCGTTCACGGCGCCGTGGTTGGGCGATCGTGGTGGTGGCCGAGGGCTTCGACCTGTCCACCGACAGCGGCGAGTTGACCGCCGGCCTGTTGGCGTCGGTCGCCCCGTACGAGAGGCGTCTGATCGGGGCGCGTACCCGAGAAGCGATGGTGGCGGCGAAGGCGCGGGGCGCCCGCTTCGGCCGGCCGATCGAGCACTCCCCTGAGGCTCGGCGCATCGTGGGGGACATGCGCGCCGGCGGCGCCACCCTGCAGCGCATCGCCGACCGCCTCATCGCCGAGGAGATCCCGACGCCCCGCGAGGGCCGCTGGTGGACGAGCACCGTGCACGGCATCGTGGTCAGCCTCCGCCGACGCCGAAGCTGCCCAGGCGTCGGCGCCATGATCGGCCGCTGGGTTGCCTTCGGGGACTCTCGTGGCGCGTGTGGCCGCGCCGGGCGGGGCCGCAGCGACCGGACCGTGCACGCCGAGGCATGCGCCGCGGTCCTCTCCGGCGCCGCCGAGTTGTGCGCGTGCGTGGCGTCGACCGACGTGACGCGGGCGCTGGTGGAGGTCGCCGCCGCGGCGGCGACCGAGGCCGCCAGCCGGGTCGTCGCCCTACGCCCGGCGCCGGCGGACCCGCGTGATGTGATGATCATCTGCCTGGCCCAAGCATGCGGCATCCTCAAGGAGTTGCTGTCAGGGCAGGAACTCAGTAGGGCGCTGCCCCGCGTCGCGCAGGTACGCCAGATGGATCTGATCGGTCAGGCCCTGACCCGGACGATTGAGCACGTCGAGTCGGCGATCACCTTCTCGTTAGGGCGCGCCCGCTGACCCAACCGGTCGCTCATAGCTCCGCGGTGGGGGTCGCGCCCACCTTGCGCTCGCCGGCGGGTCGCGCCGCGCGGCGGGCGCAAGGTGGTTCTGCGACTAGGAGATGCGCTCGACCGTGAGGGTGCCCCAGACGCCCTTGAACGGGTAGCGGGACGCGCCGGGGAAGTCGGACCCTCTGGCGGTGACGACAATGAAGTAGTCCCCGCCGAGGAGCGGTGTGAATTCGTAGGTGAGGTCGGTACACCAACCGTCCGTTTCGCGCGAAATTGACGCTGCCACTGGGATTACGCCGGTGGGGCCGAAGATGCTGGGGATCATGCCTTCGTGGAGGCAGGCCACGTCCCACACGAACCGATACCGGGTGTTCGCTTGCAGCGCGACCTTGATCGTGTCGAGGTCTGTGGTGCTTGTGCTGCTGGCGTTCGTCTCGGTGCGCATGATGTAGGTGCGGATGCTTCCGCCGACCGCGACGACGGCTGTGGTGTCTGTGCTGCTGTCCGAGTAGTCGTCGGCCTGCACGGACAGGGTGTACACACGATGGGGGGCTATGCCGCCCTTCGGGGCCGATATGGACACGTAGTACCTGCCGGCCGTACTTGCCGCGAACGGCAGCGCGTTTAATAGATCGGAATGCGACTGCCGATTCCCTCCTAGTCCGTAGGTATTGTTTATCGCTACCTGCCTCTCATTCATCCCTGTTCCCACGGTGACCATGACCGGATTCCCCGCGCTGTCGTAGATCCTCAGGCGGTACACCGGCAGATTGCCCCCGTCGTGCTTGACGTCGAACTGGTAGAAGGCGTCGGCTTGGAGGTCGACGGCGTACCAGTCGACGTCCTCGGCGGAGTATATGTGAGGACTGATGAAGTGATGTCGGTTGCCGTCGCTGTCGAGGTTTCGGTCTGTCACGTTGTCGGTGTGTCGGCCGGTCACGCCGTTGCCGTCGACGATCAGGACGCCGGTGGTGGTGGTGTCGGCGGGCAGGTCGCCGTCGGCGGGTTCGCTGACCGTTCCGTCGCTCTGTTGCAGCGCCACCAGCGGGTCGTCGGTGTCGGGTTCGATGACGGTGAGCTGGGGTGGTTCCAGCGTGACCGGCGGGTCGTCGGGTTCGTCGGTGTCGAGTTCGATGACCGATCCGTCGCCCTGCTGCAGCGCCACCGGCGGGTCGTCGGGGTCGTCGGTGTCGGGTTCGATGACGGCGAGTTTGGGTGGTTCCAGCGTGATCGGCGGGTCGTCGGAGCGGGCGCCCGGTGGCGGCTGGGCGGCGACCTGTCGGGTTGCTTCGGCCCAGGGTCCGCTCCAGGGGCCGTCGTGGTAGCGGGCCCGCACCCGGACCTTGTACTCGACGTCTTCGTCGAGGTCGGTCAGCTGCTGCGACGTGGTTGTCGGGTGGAGGTTGGCGGTGTCGTCGGTCCATGACGGATAGTCCTCGTCGGAGCGCGCCCAGTTGACCCGGTAGTCGGTCGGCGCCGCGCCGGTGGGCGCGACCCAGGACACGTCGAGGACGCCGGGGGTGTCGCTCCTCAGCGCCAGAGCGCTGATGGCGCCGTCGTCTTGCTGGACCTGCACAACCGGCTGGGCGGCGACCTGTCGGGTTGCCTCGGCCCAGGGTCCGCTCCAGGGGTTCTCGGCGTCGGCGCCGTCGTGGTAGCGGGCCCGCACCCGGACCTTGTACTCGACGCCTTCGTCGAGGTCGGTCAGCTGCTGCGACGTGGTTGTCGGGTGGAGGTTGGCGGTGTCGTCGGTCCATGACGGATAGTCCTCGTCGGAGCGCGCCCAGTTGACCCGGTAGTCGGTCGGCGCCGCGCCGGTGGGCGCGACCCAGGACACGTCGAGGGTGCCGGGGGTGTCGCTGGTCAGCGTCAGGGCGCTGATGGCGCCGTCTTGTTGAGCCTGCGCGACCGCGGGGACGACCCCGAAGGTCGCGACGGCAAGCACAAGGGCCGCCAGCATCAGCTTGCGCGCCGGCCGGGAACTCCGTGCGCGTGCTCCGACTCCGAAGATGCGACGCAGTAGGCCGCATGCCTGCTTGGGTCGCATGTTCTTCATCACTTAATGCACCTCTCTGGAAAGGCTCTTAGAGCACGAACAATCGCGGATCATAGACGAAAAGTTAGAACCAGTGCACCAAACCCATTACGACACTTGCCAAACGACTTGCAACATGACCTAGTAGATCATGACCGCGCCTGTGCCCCGATGAGGCCGGGTTCGGTTTCGGCCGCTCCATCCACGACACGCCGGGTTGCTGCTGCGCCGCCGTTTCGACTCGATGGAGGTGCTGGTTGGCCTCGGCCGTGTTCAGCCCGGGGGCGTTTATAGGGGCATCACAGGGTTCATTTGCATTGCTCCTATGGGGCTGTCGCATGCAACGTTGCAGCAAACCGACGAGAGCGTTGCTGCATGCATTATCCGATTTGTTTGCAGGTCATTCGGGATGTTTATCTGCTCATGAACGTGTGCTGTTGATGGGGCGTTTGGGATGTCTCTATAGATACTAATGCCTGTATTCGGTTGGGTGCATTTGGTTGGGTGCACTGCACTCTCGGCTGCGTCGCACCGGTGCGGTACGTTTGGGGATGCGGAATGCAGCGGCCTTGGGTCCCGAATGAGAGAGCGGCGTCTTCATCAATGCCAGAGGGAGGTTTGGACGGATCCGGTCAGATTCCCGCAGCATCGCGGCGAGCGCTGAGGGGGTCGAGGGGCGCGGGCATGTTCGGGGCCGACGTGCGCCGACGGGTTCTGCGGGCGGTCGGCGCCGATCGCGACGTGATGCTGTACGCCGCGAGGGTCTCGGTGCGGGCGCGCTGGCTCGTCTGGGTCGTCGCCGTGGCCGAATTGGCCTACCGGCCGCAGCTCTGGTGGGCCACCGACAAGCAGTACCTGTGGCTGAACGTGCCGCTGGTCGCGTTCAACGGGCTTGTCCACTGGCGGCTCCGGAGGGGCCGCAGGGTGTCGTGGGGCTGGCTGCTGTTCCTCAGCGGCATGGATGTGGCGCTGATCAGTGCCGCGGTCGTCATCGGCGGCGAGTTCCACCTCTTCAGCTACGTGGCCTACTATCCCGCCCTGGCGCTGTTCGCGGTCGTGTTTCCTTCCCTGTGGCTCGGCGTGGCCTGGACGACGCTGGTCGGCGCGGTCTATGCCGTGGTCAGCGTGACACTGGGACCCGGTCTCGACTTCGATGCCGGCCAGGAAAAGGCCCTCCTCGCCAGGCTCATGGCGATGTACGCAGTCGTCGCGGCCGTCAGCCTCATCGCCCGCTTCGAACGGGCCAGGACACAGGAGTCCGTGAGACGCGAAAGGGAGCTGCATGCCGAGCGCATCGAGCTCTCCCAAACCATCCACGACACGGCCGCGCAGACCGCGTACCTCATCGGCCTGGGCATACAGAGGGCCATGAGGCTCGCCGGCGACTCGAACGAGGAGCTGGCCTCGACGCTGGCCGCGGCCTCGTCGCTGTCGAGGGCGGCCGCCTGGGAGCTGAGACGCCCCATCGACGAGGGCCACATTTTCGAAGGCCGCGAGCTGGGCAGGGTGCTGTGGTCGCACACCGAGACGTTCGCGAAGATCACCAAGATCCCCGCTGAGATGACACAGTCCGGCACCGAGCCGCCGCTCGCCGCCGCGACCCGGGCCCGCCTGTTCTCAGTAGCCCACAACGCGCTCACCAACGCGTCTCTGCACGCCCGTGCCAGCAGAGTCGAGGTCCGGCTCGACTTCGCCACCGACTGCATCCGGCTGTCGGTGTCCGACGACGGCGTCGGACTGCCCGACGACTACGCCGAACGCGGCCGCGGATTCGCCGGCATGATCGCCCAAGCCGAACGCGGCGGCGGCAGGCTCATCGTGGAAACGGGCGACCCCAACGGGGGAACAACCGTGACCTGCGAGACGCCCTACGAATAGGCAGGACGAGGAGACCGACATGTCTGCAGCGCAACGGTTCAGGGTGATGATCGTCGACGACCATCCCATCATGAGGGACGGCCTGCGCGACGCGCTCGACAGCGAGGAAGACTTCGAGGTGGTCGGGCAGGCCGCAGACGGCGCAGAGGCAGTGAGATCCGCGCAAAGCCTGCAGCCCGACGTCATCGTCATGGACGCGATGATGCCCAACAAGAACGGCGTCGACGCCTGCCGGGAGATCATGGACCAGCTACCGGACACGCGAGTGCTCATCCTGACGGCCTCAACCGAGGAGGACGCGATCATCGACGCGATCGCCGCCGGCGCGACGGGCTACCTGCACAAGCACTCGGGACCCGAGGAGCTCGCCGATGCCGTTCGAGACGTCGCAAAGGGCCGCCTGCGCATACCGGACCGATCCATAAGGAAGGCCTTCGAGATGATCCGCGGCGCGCCGGGACTCACCGCCAGTGCGGCCCTGAAAGCACTGACCCAAAGGGAAAGAGAAATCCTGACCATGTTCGCCGGCGGCAACACATACGCCCAGATCGCCGAGGCCCGCGGCAACAAGACCGTGACCGTCCGCAACGCGATCTACCGCATCCAGGACAAGCTGGGAGTCACCACGAAACAAGAGATCGTAGTCTGGGCTGTGCGAAACGGCCTCCTCGACGACATCGACCAAGAGGGCTGACGCAGCCCCGCCGATGCCCGCCAACTCACAGAACCTCGTGACGCCACGCCGGCCCTCCGCCGTTCCGCTCCGAAGCCGCCAAACCCGAGTCCAGCGAGCCGAGACCCCCACACTCGCCTAACCAGAACCCGCCACCCCACGGGACACCCCCGAAGTCGCGGCGGCGAGTAGGAGATCGTTACGCCCAGCGCCTCGGACCGGTCAGTGGTGTTATCGCAGGGCCACAACGCGCAGGGTGTCGATACGCGCTGTTCGAGCGCGAACTGTCACTTCCTGCGTGTCGAACTCGTCGGCTTCGACCTCTCGGCGGGCCCCTACGCGTATCTGCGAGTTGATCGTCGGTCTGGGCGATGTGGAGGTCCTCGCCGTCGACGACGTGCCCGGCGGGCCGTTGGCGCTGCACATCCGGACTCGGGCACGGCCGCCGATGTGGCCGCCGAGTTGGGGTGTGACTGGAACACGGCGAACCGGGCGGTGCTCGCCTGGGGCGAAGCGCTGCTCGCCGCGGACACCGCACGAGTCGGCGCGGTGGAGGCGCTCGGCCTCGATGAGACCCTGTTCGGGCGCAGCGGCCCTTGGCGTACCCGGAGCTGGTGCACCTCGATCGTGGACGTGCAGCGGGGCCAGTTGCTCGACCTTGTCCCTGGTCGCGACGCTGCGGGTCCCACCGCGTGGCTGCTCGCACAATCCCAGGCGTGGCGCCAGAGCATCGACTGGGGCGTGCTGGACCTCTCCGGCGCCTATCGGCGCGCCTTCGACGTGGCGCTGCCCCACGCCGGCGGGGTCGCCGACCCGTTCCACGTGATCCGCCTCGCGAACAACAGCATCGACGAGGTGCGACGGCGCACCCAGAACGACACCTTGGGCCACCGCGGCCGCAAAGACGACCCCCTCTATCGGGCGCGGCGGCTACTCATTTCCGCCCACGAACGCCTCACCGACACCGGCGAGGCCAAACTGCGCGGCCTGCTCGCCGCCGGCGACCCCCACGGCGAGGTCCGCCTGGCGTGGCACGCCAAAGAAACCCTCCGCGGCCTCTACGACATCGACTGCCCCCAACTCGCCGAGCGCTACGCCACCGAACTCGCCGACGCCGACTGCCCGCCCGAGCTGCGCCGCCTGGGCCGCACCCTGGCCCGCTGGCACACCCAAATCGTCAACTGGCACTGTGCCCGCGTCTCCAACGGAACCACCGAAGCGACCAACAATCTGATCAAACGCGTCAAACGCGCCGCCTTCGGATTCCGCCGCTTCGCCAACTACCGCATCCGCGCACTCCTGTACGCCGACGAACCCAACTGGACCCTCCTCGCGACCCTCACTCCCCGCTGAAATCCGAAGAGCCGGCAAAGGCCGCGGCTCTGCCTCACAGTCGGACTGGAAGCCCAACCGTCTCGGCCCCATGATGCCCGAAGCCATGGTCCGCGTCGCCGACTCGGCGTTCGCCCGCATGGTCGCCGCATGCGGCGCCTCGGTGAGCCTGTTCAGCGACGCCGACGGCACCGCCCAACGCGAAGCCCTACGCCGCTGGCACATGGGCACCGTCCGGCCCCTCGCCCGCCTCCTCGAACACGAACTCACCGCCCGCCTCGACACCACCGTGAAGCTGCGGTTCGACGGCTACCCGCTCGACATGCAAGCCCGCGCCGCCACGTTCAAAGCGCTCGTCGCCGGCGGCGTAGCGGTCAACGAAGCACTCACCACCGTCGGCCTCCTCACCGATGACTGACGGGTGGCGTTGATGCTCCGGTGGCCCGCCTGGCGACGACCGGTCGCCAAAGTTCCTCGCAGAGACCGCCGAAAAGCTGAGCAGCATGTCCGCCGGTTTCGTCTTATGCGCGTGCCGCCGACCCTGGAGCTGCGGCGACCCCGACACGATCCCCCGCGACCGGCGCACGCTCCCCAAGAAGCCGCGGCCCCGACCGCCGTCGCCGGGCGGGGATTTCCTGGACCGCGTGTAGCGTCCCGCCGTCTCGACACGATCCGGTCACACAAGTAATAACCAAATTCTTAGATCCCAGCGTTTTCGCAGGTCAACCGCTATTTGTGAGGGAATCTCTAGTGCCCGGAGTGGGATTCGAACCCACACGCCCTTGTTGGGCCGAGGGGTTTAAGCCCTCTGCGTCTGCCATTCCGCCACCCGGGCCTGCGCTCACGCTACTTGGCCGGCCGAGTCGGAAGCCCACTCAGGCGGCCTGCTGCTCCTCACCTGGCTCGGGCAACGGCAACTCGGGACTCCCGGCCGCAGCCGTCGCTGCGTCGTCGATGTCCTCGGTTGCCCGCCAGAGTTCGTTGCGCACCCGGGCGGCATCATGCGGAGGGAGTTCGTTCGCACGAACGACACCCTCGATCATGTCGGCGAGCACGGCCGGCCAGGCTCGGCCTCGGCTGCGTACCGACACCAGCACCGAGCCGCCAGACCCACGACGGATCGTGCGATCCAGCCCGGCGACGCGGGGTGGCGTGCGGAACGCCGGAACCCGCAGTTCCATCACGGTGGCCGCTGATGCGAGGCGCCGCCCCGCCTCAGCGAACCTCCAAACGTGTCTCTCACTCATGACCACACTCTGACAGGGGGGTGTGACACTCGACCCCCGGAGGGGTTGGCCCAGCAGGCGCTAGCCCTCCGACGGCTTGGCCTGCTCGCTCGCCTTCGCGCTGTCGTACTGCCGGAAGAATTCCTCAACGGCACGTCGAGCGAACTCGCCCGGACTGTCAGGGCCGGGATATGGATTGGCGAATGGTTTCGGCTCCGAACTCGGGAGTGTCGGAGCATGTCGTTGTCGGTCATCCGGGGCGTTGCTCATTGCACCTCCCTCGCTGTGTTCACCGTACCGGGCAACTCGAAGCCGAGGCGCCGGAAATACCTGGGGTTCAGTTCGGGCGGGAAGCAATGCTTCCGCTTGAGCGACGTTGGTCCGTAGATCATCACAGCCAATGGCTCGATCTCAGAGAGAACGAAGATCTTGTTGGCTGTGTTGTAGATCTTCTGCTCATCCCGTTCCGGGGAAGTGAGGGTGACCGCGCTGTCTGCCGCAATTGCCACAGCCTCCCGGTTGAGGACCGCTACCTCCGCCGTCATCGATCCACCTCCTCGTCGCGACGCGAGTCTGGCTTCGTCGTCCCCGCAGCTGGGGGATGCCTGCCGCTGCTCGTAAGGAACTTGCGAAGTGGTGGTGAATGCACGCAGCAGCTCGTGTGAGCCAATGCTGTGAACTCTCGTGATGACACATCAGAACTCTAGCGATGGGAACAACGCCAAACAACATTAGAATACTTGTAAGACATGCATCCGTCTGAGGTTGCGGGACGCCGTCGGAGTTGAACTCGTCTAGAGTCCCGGCGCTATGGACAGGCGGCTGACCTCGGGATACGTGGTGTTCGATCTCGAGGCAAATGCCGATCGGTCGGATCCGCCGGCTCACGAGATCATCGAGATCGGCGCCGTGGCCACCGAACGCGGCCAGGAGGTCGGGACGTTCACGACCTTGGTTCGCCCGACGCGCCCTCTGCGGGACTTCACGCGAGAACTAACCGGCCTGGACGACGCCGACCTCGCTACCGCGCCGGAGCCGGCCACGGCTCTGGCCGCCTTCTACCGGTTCGTGGATGGGCGCCCGCTGGTCGCTCACAACGGCTTCGGGTACGACTTCCGGCTGCTCGATGCGGCGGGAGAGAGAACCGGGGTACGGCCACCGGAGGTGACACGTCTCGACAGCCTCGAACTGGCGCACCTGGTCTTCCCCCGCGCCGATAGGGGCGTCACCGCGAATATCGACGGGAGCCGCCCGCCGCAGGGTCGCAGCCTCGATGACCTGGTGCGGCACTTCTGGGGCGACGAACCGCGGGACCATCACCGCGCCCTCGATGACGCCCGGTTGTTGCACCGGGTACTGGGCCCGTTGTTGGCGGCCCTGGACGCGGACGAGCCGGCCCGCCGGCTGCAGCGCTGGGTGCTGGCCACGACCCGGCACCCGTGGGCGGATTTCCTGAGGTCCCAGCCCGAGCCGATCCTGCTGGAGGACGTGGTTCCGCTCCCCGATCCGCCGCAGCGCGCCGCGCCAACCGGGATCTTCACACCCGAGGCCGTGGGCGACATGTTCGCCGACGGCGGGGCCTTGATGGGCCGCGCCCGCAAGCCCCGGAGCCAGCAGGTCGAGATGGCCACCGATGTCGCCGACGCACTCCTCCGCGGGGGTCACCCGCGGCTCATCGAGGCGCCCACCGGCACCGGCAAGACTCTCGCCTACCTGGCGCCGGCCATCGAGTTCGCCCGCGCCTCCGGCGAGACCGTGATCGTCGCCCCCCACTCCAAGGTCCTGCAGGACCAGGTGATGACAACCCTCGAGGAGTTGCAGGGGGAACTCGATCCGTTCAACGCAGTTCTCGTCAAGGGGGCATCCAACTACATCGACCTCGATGCACTCGCCGGAGAACTCGACGCGCTGGCAGCCGAGGCCGGCGAGGGTGACGAACCCGCGAGCGACGAACCCGAGGCCGGCGGTGCAACTTCCGGGGGAACCCGGCGCCTCGAGCCGGCCGCGGGCGGCGCCGAGGGACACACACGTCAACACAACGACGTCGAGGCCTCGGACGGGCTCATCGGTGCGATGATCTGCGGGTGGGTCGCCCAGACGCCGACGGGCGACTGGGACGACCTCCGCGCCGGGGCAATTCAGCGCATCGCGAGACCCTTTGAGGATCCCCGGCCCGAGCACGACACCGGACGCAGCGGCGTCGCGCCCGTCAGATCGAACAGGACGGCATTGCGCGAGCTACGTCTCCGGCTGGCGTGTGCGGGATCGCTCGGACCGGCGCAAAGTGCTCTCGACAGGCGCGACTTCGTCCGGCGGGCACGCGACGGCCTGCGCACCGCACACGTCGGCGTCCTGAACCACGCCCTGCTCGTCACCTGGGACGAGTGGCTCGACCGTGCCAAACGGCTCGTGCTCGACGAGGCCCACAACCTCGAGGACGCGGCCACCGACGCGCTGAGCCAGGAATCGGCTCGTGAGGACCTGCTGGCCCTGGCTGACGCCGTGTGGGATCCCACGGCACGTCGCAGCACCGTGCACCGCCTGGCCACTGCCGCGCGGTGGACGTTGAGCGCGCAGCCTCTCCAGACGCTCCGTGACGCCACCGACGATCTGCGGGCGGCGTGCGGAGCCTTCGGCGAGACCTTCATGGAGTATGTCCGCACACGCACGGGTGCCCGCCGGAGCGACCAATACGGCGCCTCCCATCGCATCAGGCCAGGCATCGACACCCGGCACCCCGACTATGGCGAAGTGATACGGACCGGCCGCGACGTGGTCCACCGGCTGCGCTCCGTCGCCGACGTCCTCAATGGCGTGAACCTGCCGCAGGACCTGTCCGCGCCCTACAGGCGCGACCGGCTGGAGGCGGAGATCCGCCGCCTTGGCCGGCGCTCTCGCGACCTCGCAGAGATCATCGACAAGGTGGTCTGGGTCGAGGATCCCGAACGGTGGGTCGCCATCGGCGAGATCGAGCACGACCCCGACGGCTGGCGCTGGAGTCTTCGGCGCTCACCCGTTTCGGTCGCCCACCGCCTCCGCAGCATCTGGGAGTCGCTCGAGTGCGCCGTTCTCACGTCGGCGACCCTGCGTGTCGGGCGCGACTTCGGCCACATCATCGACACCCTCGGCCTCGACGTGGTGGAGTCGCCCAAGCTGATCAGCAGCCCGTTCCCCGGAGAGAACCACCTGCTGCTGCTGACCGACTATCTGCCCGCTCCCCGGGCGCGGCTCATGGAGGAATTCACCGCGTCCGCCGCACGGGAAATCCCCCGGCTGCTCATCCTCACCGGGGGACGAGGCTTGGGCCTCATGACCGCCCGAACCCGCCTGCAATTCGTCCGGGACCACGCACGGCCATTCGTTGAGAACCACGGCATCCCCCTTCTGGCCCAGGGCGACGACTCCGCCCCCGCGCTCGTGGATCGCATGCGGGCCGAACGGGCAACCAGCCTGCTGGCCCTACGGTCGTTCTGGGAGGGCGTCGACGTCCCCGGGGAGGCGCTCAGCATGCTGATCATCGAGAAGATCCCGTTCGACTCGCCCGCCGACCCCGTCGTCGGCGCCCGCATGGAGGCGATGGAACTCCGGGGTAAGGATCCTTTCGCCGACTATGTCGTCCCGCGGGCGGCACTCCGGTTCGCGCAAGGGGTCGGACGGCTCATCAGGACCGAGCAGGATCGCGGCGTCACCGTCGTGCTGGACAACCGGCTGTGCCGCGCCGTCCCGTACCGCGACCGGATTCTCGGCACACTGCCCGGACCGCCCCGACGGGAACGGGCCATCCGCGCCGACCAGGCCTACGAGCTGATCGCCGGGCACCTCGGCGATGTCACCTACGACGACGAGATGCGGGGGCGACTCGAGGCGGTGGCGAGCGCCGACCCCTGGGCCGATGTCGCACGGATGGAGTTGACCGAGGGCGACCTCACCGACACCGCCGAGATCTCCGAGCGGCTCGGCAGGGTGCGGGAACGGTTCGAGTTCGACGACTGGCGCCCCGGCCAGCTCGAGACGATGCGGCGTTTCATCCGCGGCGACGACACCCTGGCGGTGCTGCCGACAGGTTCGGGCAAGTCGATCACCTTCCAGATCCCCGCGCTGCTGTCGCCCGGCCTGACGCTCGTGATTTCGCCACTCACCGCCCTCATGAACGACCAGGTCGAGAACCTCCGTACCCGCGGCGTCACGACCGTTGCGGCCATTCACAGCGGCGTCCCGCTGGGCGAGTGGCGCGCGGTACTGCAGGGTGCGGCACGCGGCGACTACAAGTTGCTGTACATCAGCCCCGAGCGACTGTGGTCGCAGGAGTTCGTGGAGACCCTCGCGCAGATCGGCGTCGCCCGGATTGCGGTGGACGAGGCGCACTGCATCTCCCAGTGGGGCCACTCCTTCCGCCCCGAGTACACGGCCATTCCCCGGGCGCTGGCTCGCATGGGGGCCAACCGGCCACCCACTCTGGCGGTCACCGCGACCGCCACACCGAAGGTCCGCAACGAGATCAGGCGGCTGCTGGAACTGCGATCCGGAGACGCTGAGCCCGTCGCCCTCTCCCCCGACCGGCCCGAGATCCTCTACTACGTCGAACCCTGCGCTGATCGCGAGGACAGGGATCTGCGCGTCTCGCAGGTGGTCGAGGCGTTCCGGTCCCGGGCCGCCATCGTCTACGTGCCCACCCGCAAGGACACCACCCGCATCGCCGGGTTGCTGGGTGCAGCGGGCCACTCGGCACGGCCCTACCACGGCGGCATGGAGCAGCCGGCACGCCAACACATCGAGGACGCCTTCCGTCACGGCGACGTGGACGTGGTCGTGGCCACGAAGGCGTTCGGCATGGGCATCGACAAGCCCGACATCGCGCTGATCGTCCACCTCGAAATGCCCGCCACCATCGAGGAGTACGTCCAGGAGACCGGCCGGGCCGCCCGCGGCGCCATCGGCACGGGCCGCAGCGCCGGCACCGCGGTGCTCCTACGGACGCCGCGTGACTGCTCGATCCACCGGCTCGTCATCGGTAACGCAGCGCCCGAGACGGCGAGGGTGCAGGCCGTGTGGAACCGGATCGAGGTCGGAACCCACGCCTACGACCCCGATCAACTCGCCGACGGGGTCGACGACGCCGACCGGGAAGGCGTGGACGTGGCGCTGGCGATCCACTACCTGCAGACAGATGGTGATTCCCCGCGGGCCGATACCGGTCTGCGCCGCCACCTCAACACCCCGTGGCGGGGGCGCGTCGCGATCGTGGACGACACCGGTGCGCTCGTCGAGCGGTTGGCGGCCACCGATCCGCCTCTCGCCGAGCGAGCTCGTGGCATCGTGCGGCTCGTCGAACGCAGCGGCAGCGACGAGTACCGCGCCGAGGAATGGTCGAGGACCCTGCAGCGACCGCCCGATGCGATAGCAGCCGACCTGCTGGAACTGAACCGGCAGGACATCATCGGATTCACCGCCTGGAGGCACGCCTGGGTACTGGAGCGTCAACGCGGCCATGAACCGAACTGGACCGCAATCGAGGAGACGGCGGAGCGGCGTCGAGCGGTCGTGGTCGAACAGTCCCGCCTGGCCAAGGGATTCGCCGAGATGCGGAGCCTTCGAGAGTGCTCCGGGCAGACCGGGGCCGGACGATCCCGCCCTCGCCGTGAGTTCGCCGCCGGCGGGCCGCGGTGCCGCCGCCGTGCGCTGCTGGCGTACCTGGGTTGGGACGACGATACGGGGCGGGACAACCCCGAGCGATGCGGGCGCTGCGACGGCTGCACCGACCTGGACCGGCCCTGGGAAGGGAGTCGCCTCACTCGCGAGGCTCTGGTGGAAGCCCTGCCCGTGCGCCGGATCGTCCTGCAACTCGTGGCGGACACATCCCGCGACCGGGCGCGGTATTCGCGCCGGAACCTGGTGCGCACCCTTCTGGGAACCGACTCCTCGCAACACGGTCTGCCGGCGCGACTCGCCGCGCACCCCACATTCGGGCGGCTCCGCCTGCTCGGTGAGGACGGCGCCGAGAAGATCATCGGCAATCTGATCGATGAAGGGCGGGTAGCGGAAGCGGATGCCGAGTACGAGCCCGGCACCTCCTACGAGACGCTGCGGATCACCGACGAGGGACTCCGGTTCCTGGGGCAACGCTGACGCACATGGCCTTTCTCCAGCCGCAGAACATTCCGAGTCGTAACGACCTCCCGGACCGCGTGCAGGTGGTCGCCAAGTTGCTGCGCGACCTGCTGCCCGACGATGTGACCGTGTGGCTGGAGAGGACCGGCGACGGCGACACTGCGGCACTGCGGCGCGAGTTCGACCCGGCCGGTACAGCGGCATCCGGCGGCGACTTCGAGCCGTATCTCGTGTTGTTGGACCCCGAGGCCGGCATCGCCGTGCTGGAAGCGCCAACGGTGACCCGGACTCGCCGACACCTCCTGCGTAACCGGAGGCTGGAGGCCGAGCCTCTGCGACAGGCCATCGGTCAGCGCGCCATGGAGTTGCGACGCGGCCTGAATGCAGGACCAGCGCGCGCCCTCCCGGTCGTGCACGTGCTGGCTCTCCCCGGGGCGCGCCGCGAGGATTTGCCCTCTGAGGAGCCCCTCCGTGTGCTGACCGAGGAGGACTTCTCAGCCGAGGGCTTGCGGCCGGCGCTGCACCGGATCATGGGCAGTTGGATGCAACCGTTGAGCGCGCAGGAGGAAACAGGCGTCCGGGCGACCGTCAAGCCCGACATCGTCATCGGAGGTGCGTCGCAACAGGCGCTGATGTTCCGCGCTCTCGATGATGCCGAAGAGGTCCGCGCTCTGGACCGCAAACAGGAGCGACTCGCCCGGCACCTCGGCGGCGGCTACCGGCTGATCCGGGGCGTCGCGGGCAGCGGCAAGACCCTCATCCTCACCCACCGAGCGAAGCACTTCGGGGAGCACTTTCCCGACTGGCGCATCCTCCTGCTCTGCTACAACCGGGCTCTGTCGTTCGCGCTCGGCAAGGAGGTCGAGCATCTCGAGAACGTGGACGCCAAGACCGTTGACAGCCTGGCTCACGGACTGCTGCAGGACGCTGACGGCGAGGTCGCCCGCGAGAAGAACCCGGACTTCGAAGCACGCAGGCGGCAGGCTCGGGACGTCGCTCTCCGGTTCGGCGACTCGGATCGGTTCGACATGATCGTGGTCGACGAGGCGCAGGACATGGGGGCGTCGGGGCTCGATCTGGCGTGGGCGATGCTGAAGCGGGATCGGGACAACTTCGTGATCGCTCTGGACAGCGCCCAGAAGGTCTACCAGCGAAGCATGACTTGGAATCCACCGGACAGGACCGCCCAGGGCCGCAGCACCGTCCTCCGAACCAACTATCGCAACACTCGCGAGATCCTCAACCCGGCTCTGGAGATATTGCGGATCCCCGACGCGACGGGACCGGAAGATATCCAGTCCGACGATCTGGACCTGCTCGTCATGCCCGAGGATGCGATCCGCCACGGACGGATTACACCGATGCTCGCCTGTGCCGATCTCAGAGCCGAGGCGAGGACCATCGCCGACCGGGTCCGGGAACTGCGCACCGCCGGCGCAGAGCCGGATCACATCGTCATCCTGTCCGGATCGTCGGAGTTGCGCGAGGAGGTCGTGAGCCAGGTCCCGGACACGGTCGATGCCCGGCGGAGCAAGGACAAGGGCGCCATCGCCACCGGCAGGATTCGCGTCGCCACATTGCACTTGCTGAAGGGGCTGGAGTTCCGACACGTCATCGTGGGTGGGGCCAATCACGTCTGGGTACGGGAGGACGACGAGAAGGCGCGGGACGAGCTGCGGCGGCGCCTGCTGTACGTCGGCATGACGCGCGCCACCGAGACTCTCACCGTCACGTTCTCGGGAGAGGGGATCATGGACTCGATCCAGCGACTTCCGACCTGGCATCTGGAACCGTGATCCCCGAGGACTGCTGAGCACAATCCAAGGCGCCCGCCCGCGAGTGCCAGGGCCAACTGCAACCGCCACCGGATAGATATACGTTACGGTGTCTTTCATATAGCTACAGTGGGTATTATTTCGACCTTCCTGCTGGCTAGCGCTCAGCTTCCTCGATCCTCGACGGCGGCACAGAGCCGGCGGCTCTGGTCCTTGCGTTTCTCCTGTTCGGAGCACTGTCACACCCTCTGGCCAGAATGAGAACATGAGTCCACAACTACTGCTCTTTCACGAACCAGAGGCTCGGCCGCCCACCGACGGTCTCGCCCACCGTCCCGCGTGGGTGCTCGACGAGGAGACCCGTGCCATCGGGCGCCGTCGCGTCGCAGAAGCACGCGCCATCCTGCGGGCACGCCGACTGACCACCGGACCGCCCGGCCGGCGCTCCGCCAACGCGCAGCCGGCAGCGTGAGCACCGGGGGCGAGGGGCGGCTCAGACCGATACTCCTCGGTCTCCTCGCACTGGCAGGCCTGCTGTGCATCTCGTGCGGAGCCGGTACCCGCACGGTGTCAGACGAGACCCCGGATACGGCCGGCGTGGTGCTGGCCGCCATCGACCCCCAAGCAATCAGATCGCGCCACCCGACATCGCTCTTCGGCATGCCGCCGGCCGCTGCACGCGCCGAGATCCAGCGTGTGGTCGACGGCGACACCGTCGTCGCCGTCTTCGAGGGGGGCCGCACCGAGAGCGTGCGGCTCATCGGGATCGACACGCCCGAGAAGCCCGGCGGCTACCTGCCCGCGGAGTGCTTCGGCGCCGAGGCCACCGCCTTCACCAGCGCGCTCCTGCCACCCGGCACGCCGGTACTGCTGACCGGCGGGGCGGAGACGCGCGACGTCTACGACCGCCTGCTGGCGTACATCCACCGCGCCTCCGACGGGTTGTTCGTGAACATGGCGCTGGCACGGGAGGGCTACGCCGCGGCGCTGTCGATCCCGCCCAACAGCGACTACACCACGCAATTCTCAGCCGCCGTCGAAGCGGCACGCGCCGAGAGCCTGGGGCTCTGGGCGGCCTGCGGCGGCGCGGACACACCGCTGGAGAGTTGAGGGCCGCGCAGGAACATCGGGCAGCCGGATAGGGTCGGTCCTGTGACGACGCTGGTCGAACGGCTCGGCTATTCCCCCGGCTCGAGGCTCCTCATCATCACCTGCGAGAACCTCGGTTGCGCGCACGCCACGAACGTCGGCGCCTACGACGTGCTGCGCTCCGGCATCGGAACCAGCGCCTCGCTCATGGTGCCCTGTCCCTGGGCCAGGGAGGCGGCCGCCGCCTATCGAGGTGAGGATGTCGGCGTCAACCTCACGCTCAACTCGCCATTCGACAAGTACCGGTGGGGTCCCATCACGCTTGCACCCTCGCTGCTGGACGGCGACGGCGGGTTTCCCCGGACCGCCGGCGACCTGTGGGACCACGCCGACACCGACGAGGTGCGGCGGGAATGCCGAGCGCAGATCGAGCGGGCCATCCTGTGGGGCTTCGACGTCGACCATCTGGGCACGTACCTCGACTCCCTCAATGCGCGGCCCGAATTCTTCGACGTGTACCTGGAACTGGCCGTGGACTTCAACCTCCCGCTACGCCTCCACAGCGGACAAACGGAGTCGATCTACGGGTTCCCGTTCCGCCGGCGGGCCGAAGAGCACGGCGTGCTGAGCCCCGACCGCGTGCTGCGCCCACGCACCGCCGAAGCGCTGGAGCAGACCCTCGCGGAGATCGAACCCGGTGTGACCGAACTCGTCGTGAACCCCGGCATCGAGACGCCCGAATTGCGGGCGGCGCACCCCGGCTGGGACGACTGGGTCGCCCAACACGAGTTGCTCGTCCACTCTGCCTCCATCCCCAAGGTGCTGGAACGCACCGGCGTCATCAGGATCGGCTACCGCGCCCTGCGGGTGGCGCAGGCAGCGGGCGGGCGGTGAGCACCGCCGGGACCGGTGACCCATCGCCGTGCCGGCACCCGCAGCAGCGAATCTCCGACAACCGGCGAGCAGAAAGTCCGAGCAGATGAACCCTCTCCGAGAGAAGTGGAACAACGACGAGTGCACCATCGGGGCGTGGCTGTCCATCCCCTCGGCGGTCACCGCCGAAATCATCGGACGAGCCGGTTTCGACTACGCCTGCGTCGACGTGCAGCACGGCATGGTGGATTACGCCGACGCCCTAGCGATGTTCGGTGCCATCGAGTTGGGCAACAGCGTGCCCTTCGCACGGGTGACGTGGAACGAGCCGGGCATCATCGGGCGGATGCTCGACCTCGGCGCCGGGGGCGTGATCATCCCCATGGTCAACACCGCCGCTGACGCCGACGCTGCCGTCGCCTCCTGCCGCTACGCGCCCGTGGGGCGCCGCAGCGTCGGCCCCACCCGGGTCCGCATCGGCAGGCCCGACTACTTCGAGGGCGTCGACGACTACGTGCTGTGCATCCCCATGATCGAGACCGCGGAGGCCGTCGCCAACATCGACGACATCCTGGCGACCCCTGGGATCGATGCCGTCTACGTCGGGCCGTCGGATCTGGCCGTCTCGATGGGCGTTGGAGGACCCGGGCTGCACAACGATCATCCGGCGTTCAGCGAGGCCCTGGCCAAGGTCGTCGACTCGTGCCGGCGCCACGGCGTCGTCCCGGGCATCCACACGAACGTCGACCTCGTAGAGCGCCGCGTCGACGAGGGCTTCCGCCTGATGACCGTGATCATCGACGTCCCCACCCTGCAGATGGCCATCGGCGGCCTCCTCGCCGACGCCCGCGCCAAGACCACCCGCTGAGCGTCGCTGCCCGCCTGCCGGAGGCGCTCCCATGCGTTGATCGCGCCTGAACGTGCCGGTGGGAGGGCGACCGTTACCCTGACAGCCCGAGAATGGACTCTGCCCGCCGGGCCACTCAACGATCCCTGACCAGGAGGCCGCCATGCGCGAAGCCGTCATACTCGCCACCTCCCGCACGCCGATCGGCCGGGCCTTCAAGGGTTCACTCGTCGACATCCGACCCGACGAGATGTCGGCCTTCGTCATCGACGACGTGCTGTCGAAGGTGCCCGCTGTGGACCCCGCCACGGTGGAGGATGTGATCTGGGGCTGCGGCCAGCCCGCCGGTGAGGCCGGCTACAACATCGCCCGCGTGGCCGGGCTGCTCGCCGGGCTGCAGGCCCCGGGCGTGACGGTCAACCGCTACTGCTCGTCGTCGCTCCAGACAATCCGGATGGCCGCCCACGCCATTGCCGCCGGCGAGGGGGACTGCTTCGTGGCCGGCGGGGTGGAGACCATCAGCCGCTACGGCGCAGGCATGGCCGACGAGATGCCGAACACGCACAACCAGCGGTTCGCCGAGGCCGAGACCCGCAGCGCCACCCGCTCCGGTGGCGGGAAGGGCGACTGGCCTCTGCCGGACGGCCTCCCGGACATCTACATCGCCATGGGCCAGACCGCTGAGAACGTGGCCGACTTCAAGGGAGTCTCCCGCCAGCGGCAGGACGAGTTCGCGTGCCTGTCGCAGAATCGCGCCGAAGCGGCCCGCGACCGCGGCTTCTTCGAGCGGGAGATCACCCCCTACCCGCTCAAGGACGGGAGGTTGGTGCAGAACGACGACGGCATCCGCTCGGGAACGACGTTGGCGCGCCTCGCCGACCTGCTGCCGGCGTTCCGCCCCGACGGGACGGTGACGGCCGGCAATTGCTGCCCCCTGAACGACGGCGCCGCCGCGGTCGTGGTGACGAGCGCTGAGCGCGCCGCCGAACTGGGCGTGACCCCGCTCGCACGCATCGTGTCCAGCGGCGTCTCTGCGCTGGACCCCGAGATCATGGGCCTCGGCCCCGTGGGCGCCGTCCGCCAGGCACTGTCACGCGCCGGTATGACGATCGACGACATCGACCAGGTCGAGATCAACGAGGCCTTCGCCGCACAGGTGATCGCCTCAGCGGACGAGCTGGGCATCGGCTGGGACAAGCTGAACCCCAACGGCGGCGCCATCGCCCTCGGCCATCCCTTCGGCATGACCGGCAGCCGCATCATGGGCACGCTGCTGAACGGGCTCGAGGATGCCGACGGCGAGGTCGGCCTGGAGACCATGTGCGTGGGCGGCGGCCAGGGCGTCGCGATGATCGTGCAGCGACTCGGCTGAGCCGCGCCAACCGGCCGATTCTCAGCCCTCGCCGGTCTCCTCTGATTCCGAGGAGGAAGAGGGCGCCTCGCTGGAGCCGGGCTCGGCGGGGAGGTCGAGCCCGAGCTGTGCGGTCGCCTCGAGATCGAACAGATTCTCCGGCGAGCAGTCGAACGTGCCCGGCTCGATGGGGTGGAACCGGAACAGTTCCCCACCGGAGACCCCCATGACGACGCCGCACGGCGTGGGATCTCCGGGACCCGGATTGCTGGGGCCGTGCAGGCCGTGGCCGTGCCAGTTCACGATCCGCGATGCCGCGGCGGCGACAGCCGCCCGAGTGAGAACGGCTGGATCCTCCTCCGGTGTGCCGGCGCCGATGGCCCGCCGCACCGCCTCCTCGAACAGCCGCCCGGCCGACCAGGCGGCCACACCCTGCAGGTCCGGGGTCGCCTCGGGGTCGACAACCGCCAGCCACTGGCGGTAGGCGGCGAGTTCGGGGCTGTGGTCCTCCTCCCGAAGCGGGAGGTAACGGCTCCAGATCAGCACACCGTCGGCGGTCTCGCGGGCCGACTCCAGGAACAGAGCGCTGTGGCAGGCCGAGCCGCAGTTCACGCCGACGGCCAGACCGGCCGCGGAAGCCGACGCCAGCAGCTCCACGAGACGTTGGGTGTCGCCCTCCCACAGCAGGTGATGGACGCCGGCGTCGATCATGCCCTCCACGTAGGGGTCGAGGTTGTCGCCGATCACCACCGACGGGTCGTAGATCAGTTCGAATCCAAGACCGCGGGCCGCCTCGACGAGCCGCTCTGTGGCAATGACCGTGACGGGGAAGTCCACGAAGAACGTGCCCGTCGAACGGATCCGCACCGGCTGGCGATCGGCCACCCAACGAAGGGCGCCCACGTCGACGACCTCGTTGGACAACGGCGCCGCTTGGAAGGTGCGCGGCGCGGCTGCGCGCTGGGGCGAATGCACCAGCGCCGGGAAGTCCGCCAGATCACAGCCGGGCTCTCGCAGCAGCTCGACACCCTCATCGTCGAACAGCGCGTCGCCTCCCACGAGGGCGAAGATGTCCCCGGCGCAGGCCTCGGCCAGCGTGGCCTCGTGGCCGAACAGACCGGCGTCCAGCGTCACCACCTCGACGGTGCGTCCGGCCAGGCCGCCAGCGGCGTTGACCGCCTCCGCCCAAGCCTGCATGGCGCTGTGCACCGAGCGGGAACGGCCGTCCGCTACTCCCCCGGTCTCCACGTCGGCGATGACGCCGACCCGTAGGGTCTCGGCGGTCAGGCCCGGGATCTCGACGCCGGGCGCGGGAGCCGGCGGTGGTTCAGGCGGCTCCGGCTGCGAGGGCGGCGACTCGTCGGCGGCCGGCGCCGACGGTGGTTCGGACCCCTCGGACGGCTCCGCCGGGGACTCGGGAGATGCGGTCGCCTCCGGGTCACCGGAGGGCGACGGTGCGGGGTCCCCCGACGAGTCCGGCTCCGGCGCAGCATCTTCGGACGTCGCCTGGGTGCCGCTGCCTGCGGTTGCCGGCGCATCCTCGACCGGGCCGGTCGGCGGATCCACGACCCGGGGAGCCAGCGCCGTGGTCGTCGTCGTGCTGGGGACTCCGACAGTCAGATCCGGTTCTGCACACGCGGCGATGAGCAGCGCCGCCGCACCGACGGCGAGAGCGGTGATGACGCTGCGCTGGACCATCCTGTCGGCGGCTCGATCAGCCCTGGCCGCCCGAAGCCTCCTGCACCGACTGCTTGCCGGCGCTGATCCAAGGCATCATGGCCCGCAGCGACCTGCCCACGTGCTCGATCTGGTGCTCCCGGCCGGCGGCCTCGAGAGCCCGGAAGCGCTCCCGGGTACGGCTCTCGGCGATCCACTCCTCGGCGAAGACACCCGACTGCACCTCGGCGAGGATCTCTTGCATGGTGGCCCGTACGTGGTCGTCCACAACGCGGGGGCCGCGGGTCAGGTCGCCGTACTCCGCCGTGTCCGAGACCGAGTAGCGCATGCCCCCGATCCCCTCCTCGTACATCAGATCGACGATCAGCTTCAGCTCGTGGAGGCACTCGAAGTACGCCACCTCCGGCTGGTAACCCGCCTCCACGAGGGTCTCGAAGGCGGCCTGCGTCAGGGCCGTCAGCCCCCCGCACAGCACGACCTGCTCGCCGAAGAGGTCGGTCTCGCACTCCTCGGTGAACGTCGTCTCGATCACGCCGGCCTGCGCCCCGCCGATGGCATCGGCGTAGGCCAGGGCCGTTTCACGGGCGTGCCCGGTAGCGTCCTGCTCCACCGCTATCAGGCACGGCACGCCGCCGCCTTCGGTGAATGTCCGGCGCACCAGGTGTCCGGGACCCTTCGGCGCCACCATGGCCACATCGATTCCCGCCGGGGGCACGATGCAGTTGAAGCGAATGTTGAATCCGTGCGCGAAGTAGAGCGCGTCGCCGGGATCCTGGTGCGGCTCCACGTGCTCGGTGTAGATCTCGCCCTGCCGCGTGTCGGGCAGCAGCATCATCACGAGATCGGACTCGGCGACCGCGTCGGCCATCGACAGCACGCGCACCCCCGCCTCTGCCGCCTTGGTGGCCGACGCCGACCCCTCACGCAGACCCACCCGCACGTCAATGCCGGAATCCTTCAGGTTCAACGTGTGCGCATGACCTTGCGATCCGTAGCCCAGAATCGCCACCTTGCGGTCGGCGATGAAGCTGCGGTCGGCGTCCGCGGAGTAGTACATGGTGGCGGCCATCGGGGCTCCTTCCCTTGTGGGTCCTGCGTCGTTCGGTGGTTTGTCGAGATCGGGTGCGGGCGGCGTCGTGGTCGGCTCGAGCCTGGGCGACAGGCCTCAGAATTCGCCGACCTCGCCACCGGCCTTGGCGAGGCGGGGCAGGGCGACCCTGCCCGTTCGCTGCAGCTCCACGATGCCGTAGGGCCGCAGCAGGTTCTCGAAGTCGTCGACGCGATTCGGCCCGCCGGACATCGAGACCATCAGCTTGTCGGGCCCCACGTTGAGCACCCGCCCGTCGAAGATCCGCACGAGGTCCATGATCTGGCCGCGAGTCTCGGCGGTGGCGTCAACCGTGACGACGAGCAACTCCCGCTCGACGGACTCCGACGCCGCCAACTCGCGGATGTTCACGACGTTGATGAGTTTGTCGAGCTGGTTGATGACCTGCTCGAGCGGAGCCGACTCGGCATCCACCGCCAGTGTGATCCGGCTCATCCGAGGGTCGTCGGTGGGAGCGACGGCCAGAGACTCGATGTTGAACCCTCGCCGGGCGAACAAGCCGGCCACACGGGCCAGCACGCCCGCCTTGTTCTCGACGAGCACCACCAGGGTGTGATGGGGCTTTCCAGCGGCCATGACCTCTCCCTGCGTGCCGTTCGCCGCGCCTAGGACCGCGGGGGTTCCTGGGACGGGTCCAGCACGATGTCGTCGTTGGAGGCGCCTGCCGGCACCATCGGGAACACCTTCTCGGTCGTGTCGATCCGGAAGTCGATCACCACGCTCCGGTCGTCGATCTCGTTGGCCTTCTCGATGGCCGGACGCACCTCGTCGGCGGTCTCGATACGCATGGCCTCGCATCCCATGGCCTCTGCCCAACCCTTGTAGTCGGGCAGGTCCGGCGACAGGTACACCTCGGAGTAGCGCTCGCCGTAGAACATCTCCTGCCACTGGCGAACCATGCCCAGGTAGGCGTTGTTCAGGATCGCGATCTTGACGGGGATGCGTTCGGTGTTGGCGGTCACGAGTTCCTGCGCCGTCATCTGGAAGCAGCCGTCGCCGTCGACCGCCCAGACCATCCGGTCGGGCCTCCCGGCCTTGGCGCCGATGGCTGCCGGCACCGCGTAGCCCATCGTGCCGAGGCCACCGGAGTTGATCCACGTGTAGGGGTGGTTGAAGCGCCAGTACTGGCTGGCCCACATCTGATGCTGGCCCACCCCGGAGCACACGATCGTGTCGTCGGGCGTGGCGTCGCGCAACTGCTCCAGCACGAACTGCGGCTTCAGCGGCCCGCCCGCCTCGCTCGAGTCGTAGACCAGCGGGTAGCGCCGCTGCCAGTCGGCGATGGTGTCGTGCCACTGCCGGCGCTCGGCCTGTGCATCGGCGCCGCCGAGGGCGTTCACGGCATCAATGAGAGCCTCGATCCCCAGACGGCAGTCAGCGGCGATGGCCACGTCCGCCCGGCGCACCTTGCCCAACTCCGCCGGGTCGATGTCCAGGTGGATGATCTTCGCCTCGGGTGCAAAGGCACCCACCTTGCCCGTGACGCGGTCGTCGAAGCGGGCCCCGAGCGTGATCAGCAGGTCGGCGCGCTGCATGGAGGTCACGGCGCTGTAGTTGCCGTGCATGCCGGGCATGCCCAGGCACAGCGGGTGGTCGTCGGGAAACCCGCCGCGGTTCATGAGGGTCGTGACCACCGGGATCTGCACGAGCTCGGCGAAGCGCAGCAGTGCATCGGCCGCACGTGCCTTGAGGATCCCACCGCCGGAGTAGATGACCGGTCGGCGCGCCGCACAGATCAGTTCGGCGGCCGCGGCCACCGCCGTCGCGTCGGGCTCGGTGCGCGGGTTGTAGCCGGGCAGGTCGTGATCGGTGGGCTCGTACCACTCCAGCGCAGAGCGCGGGTTGCGCGGGTCCACGATGCACTTCGGGATATCCACCAGGACGGGACCGGGGCGCCCCGTCGTGGCGATGTGGAAGGCGTCATGGATGATCTGCGGCAACTCCTCAGCCGACGACACCAGGAAGTTGTGCTTCGTGACCGACATGGTGATGCCGGTGGTGTCGCACTCCTGGAAGGCGTCGGTGCCGATGGCGGCATAGGGGACCTGCCCGGTGATGACCACGAGGGGAACCGAGTCCATATAGGCGTCGCAGAGCGGGGTCACGATGTTGGTGGCGCCAGGTCCGCTGGTCACCATGGCCACACCGGGTTTGCCGGTGGCTTGGGCGTAGCCCTGCGCCATGTGCCCGGCGCCCTGCTCGTGACGGACCAGGACGTGACGGATGGTTGAGTCGATGAGCGGGTCGTACGCCGGCAGGATCGCCCCGCCCGGCAGCCCGAATAAGATCTCGACACCCTGGCGCTCGAGACTGCGCATCAGGGCCTGCCCGCCATTCATCTTCATGATTCACCTTCTCCCCAGTCGATCCTGCGGGGCTTGCCGCAGGGCACCCGCACCGCCTGCAAAATGTCAACGACCTCCCGGCGGGGAGGTCGAGGGAGCGAGCAGCAGAACTGCGCGCTCAGCGGGATACGAGGGCCTGGTGTCGCTGCATCACGCCTTCGAGTATACCTCCGGGCCGGGGCGGCAACCCGTTCAGGCCTCGGTGATGGCACCCTTCTCGGCTCCCTGCGCCAACCGGGCGTACTTCGCCAGGAAACCCGACGTGTAGCGAGGCGGCGGGGCCTTCCAGTCGGCGAGCCGCTCGGCCAGAACCTCCTCCGGCACCAGCAGATCGATGCTGTGAGCGCGCACGTCGATGCGGATGCGGTCGCCTTCGGCCACGAGCGCCATCGGTCCACCGTCGGACGCCTCGGGCGCCACGTGGCCGACGCAGAACCCGTGCGTGCCGCCGGAGAAGCGGCCATCGGTCACCAGCGCGGCGTCGGCGCCCCGCCCGGCCCCCTTCATGGCGCCGGTGATGGCGAGCATCTCGCGCATGCCCGGGCCGCCCTTCGGACCCTCGTAGCGGATGACGACGATGTCGCCGGGGCGGATCCCCCCGGCCAGCACGGCCTCCATGGCGACGTCCTCGCCGTCGAACACCCTCGCCGGCCCCTCGAACGTGTCGTCGTCGATACCGGCCACCTTCACCACCGCGCCGGACGGCGCCAGCGTCCCGGTGAGCACGGCGATGCCACCGATGTCGTGGATGGGATCGTCGAAGCGGTGGATCACGTCGCCGTCGGGGGCGGGTGGGTCCAGGGCCTCCAGGTTCTCGGCCATCGTGCGTCCCGTCACCGTGACCTCGTCGCCGTGGAACAGCCCCTCCTCCAGGAGCAGGCGCATCATCACGGGCACACCGCCGATGCGGTCGATGTCGGCCATGTGGTAGCGGCCGTGCGGCTTGGTGTCGGCAAGGTGCGGCACCCGCGCCGCCACCTTGTTGAAGTCGTCGAGTTCGAGTTCGACACGCGCCTCGTAGGCGATGGCCAGCAGGTGCAGCACTGCGTTCGTGGAGCCGCCGAGGGCCATGACCAGGGCAATGGCGTTCTCGAAGGCGCCCTTGGTCATGATGTCCCGGGGCCGGATCCGGGCGCGCAGCAGGTCGATCACCGCGGCGCCGCTGGCACGGGCGATGTCGTCACGGCGGCTGTCGGGGGCCGCCGGCGAGGCGCTGCCCGGTAGCGACATGCCCAACCCCTCGCCGACCGACGCCATCGTGTTGGCGGTGAACATGCCGGCGCAACTACCCTCGCTGGGGCAGGCGTTGCGCTCGATGGCGGCCAGCTCGTCGCTGTCGATGGCACCCACCGCGTGGGCGCCCACGGCCTCGAACACGCTGACGATGTCGATCGGGCGGCCGCGGTGGCGTCCCGGCATGATGGAACCGCCGTACACGAAGACGCTCGGCAGGTTGATCCGGGCCGCGGCCATGAGCATGCCCGGCAGCGACTTGTCGCAGCCGGCGAAGCTGACGAAGGCGTCGAACCGCTCGGCGTGCATGACCGCTTCGACCGAGTCGGCAATGATCTCGCGGCTGACCAGGGAGGCCCGCATGCCCTCGTGGCCCATGGAGATGGCGTCACTGACCGCGATGGTGTTGAACTCGATGGGGAACCCGCCCGCGGTGCGGACGCCCTCCTTGGCACTGCGGGCCAGGCGGGCCAGCGACAGGTTGCAGGGTGTGACCTCGTTCCAGGAGGAGGCCACCCCCACCTGCGGCTTGCTCCAGTCGTCGTCGCCCATGCCGACCGCCCGGAGCATGGACCGCGCCGGTGCCCGCTCGGGGCCCCTCGTCACGTCGTGGCTGCGGAGTTTCAGATCATCGCTCATACAGCCGAGCGTACGCCGCCGGTAACCTCGCGGTGGTTGCGGCAACCGTGCACCGGACCTCACCGGGTCCACTGCAAGGGGCCGTCCTGGCCGGGCCCAGCGAGAGCGAAGCGATGAAGCACAACATCACCATCACCTACTGCGTGCCTTGAGATTATTCCGACCGCGCCGTGAGCGCGGCCCGAGAACTGCTCGGCGGCTACCAACACGTCATCGGTGACCTGCGCCTAATCTCCGGCAGCGGCGGCATCTTCGACGTCAGCGTCGACGGCGAGAAGATCTTCTCCAAGTACGCCTGCGCAGACCGCTTCCCCGAGCCGGGCGAGTTGCTCGAGACGCTCGCTAGCATGGTTGCGCCGGGCACCCGCCGTTACGGCACCTAGAGGCCGCGCCGCAGGGGCAGGGCCTCGCGAACACCTGGGAGGGCACAGCATGGCAGCATTCAAGTCGGTCGATCACATCGGGATCGTGGTCAAGGACCTCGAAGTGTCGATTCCCTGGTGGAACCACTTCCTCGAGGCCGAGCCGTTCTGGAAGGCCACGTGGTTGGCGGCGGACATCGACGACTACGTGGGACAGATCGTGGGGTATGAGAACTGCGACATGACCTGCGCCTTCTGGTCACTGCCGGGCGGCACCGTGCTGGAGATGCTGGAGTACCACAACCCCGGGCCAGGCAGCGTGGACATGGAGTCCTACAACGCCGGGAACACCCATCTCTGCCTGGAGACCACCGACATCTACAGGGACTACGAGCGGATGCGCGGGCGCGCCGAGTTCCGTTCGCCCGAGCCGGTTCGCTGCGCCTGGGGGAAATACAAGGGAAATCTGGCCTGCTACCTCAGGGATCCCGACGGCATCTCGATCGAGCTGATCCAGTTCGTCGGCCAGCCGCGCCCGTTCCAGGAGCAGAGCCCCTTCGGGGATCCCTACACGTAGACGACCCCGAGGCCTCAGTCCCCGCCGGCGAGAGCCGCCACCTCGGCGGCGAAGGTGCCGAACGCCTCGCCGTCCAGCAGCGGGCGCAGGCCGAAGAGGACACGTTCGTAGGCGCCGTCGATCTTGAGACGGCCCTGCATGTAGGCCACGGCGGGGTCGAGCCACCCGCCGATGATGTCGCGGGCGTCGACGGCCGCGCACGAGACGGTGCAGTCGGGCTCGGCGAGACGTCCTGGGCTCAACTCGACGAGTCGCCCGTCAACGATGACCACGCCGAACCGGCGCGTCCCGTCCGGTCCGCCGGGGACCTCCACGCGGGCGGTCACGCTGCAGCCCGGGACCTCCGGAAGAACGGCAGCTGCGGCGTGAACGGCGCTCAGCCACCCGTCGCTCAGGAAGGGCTCCACTGCCGCGCCGCTCCTCAGCCGGCGCCGGAGGCGCCCCGGAGCCCGGCGAACAGGTCGTCCTCGGGCAACTCCGTGGGCACGTCGGAGCCGGCCAGGATGTAGTCCTCCAGCGGATATGCCTCGGCCGCCACCTCGCGTGGCAGCCCGAACCAGAAGGGTGAGGTGGGATCCACCTGCGTGGCGTGCGCCAGGAGGGCGTCGCAGCGCCGGTCGTACCACTTCGCAACCTCGATCCGCGTCGTGATGCGGTGATCCTGCCAGGGCCGCTCGAACCACCACTGCTCGTACGGCGACTCAAGCCCCTCCTCGCCGAACGCCTCGTGTATCGCCAGCATCCGGGCCTTGGACCAGAGGGAGTAGTAGAGCTTGGGCGGACGCCAAGGGGGTCCAGCCGCCGGGAACGCCCGCGCCTCGCCCGCGGCCTCGTAAGCGGCAAGGCCAACCTCGTGCACGCGCAAGTGGTCGGGATGGCGGTACCCCTGCTGGTCGTCCGGGTAGATCACCACGACGTGGGGGCGCTCGGCGCGCAGGATGGCGACCAGTCGTTCGGTCGCCTCGTCAAGCGGTGCCGCCCCGAAAGAGCCGGCCGGCAGGTCCGCCGCCTCGTCCGGCCCGCCGGTGGCGTCGGGCGATTCGGGGTATCCCGAGTCGCGGTACCCCAGCCACACCACCTCGTGGTAGCCGATGATCGCCGCCGCCTCGTCCAGTTCGGCTCGCCGCACCTCGGCGAGGCGCTCTCGCACCCCGGGCAGATCGGCAGCCGGGTTGAGGATGTCCCCCTCCTCGCCGCCGGTGCAGCACACCAGCACGGCCCGGATGCCCTCGTCGACGTAGCGGGCAACGGTGGCGGCCCCCTTGGAGGACTCGTCATCGGGGTGCGCATGCACCGTGAGCAGCCGCAGGGGCGCGTCGCCGTCCGGGGGCGCGCCCGAGGGCGCCGGCTCCGTCACGATCCCACCGCGGCGCTCAGGCCAGTACCCCGAGCACGCCCGCTCGGGGAAGCAACCGGTCCGTACCGGCCTCGTCGTCTCGCTCCAACTCCCACCCCAGCAGGGCGGCAAGCGCCTCGCACCCCTCGTCGGGTCCCGAGGCGATGACCTCGTCGCCGGCCTGCAGGACCGTGCGGCCACGCGGCCGGTAGACGTACTTCCGGCCCCGTACCAGCGTCAGCACCGTGAACCCGGGCTCGATGTTCAACCCCAACTCGGCCAGGGAGCAGCCGTCGACGGGGGAACCCTCGGCCACCGGATAGTTGACCACCACCTCGTCGGAGTCGCCGAGGGCGATCTCCAGGATGGGATGCACGTCCTCGCCCTTCTCCACGAGCCACACCATCTGCTTGGCCTGATCGCCGAGATCCTCCGCGGCGTTCGAGATGTGCAGCAGTCCGCGCAGCGGACCGGGATCGGTGGAGTCGGCGGCGGCGCGCAGCACCCACAACTCCAACCGGTCGTTCATGTCGTCGAGGCGACCCTCGAGATGCCGGACCTGAGCGGCGAGACCGGGGTCGCCGAGCACGAGCGTCGAGTACGCCAGGTCCACTGCCACCTCGGAGAGGTTCTTCATCTCCACGAGAACATCCATGGCCCGGTCGAGGTCGGTGATCCAGGGATCCTCCGGCGCCACAGGTGGGACCCAGGCCTCGTCGCCGGCAAGCTCCCGCAGGCGACCGATGCCGTCGGGCGAGCCGCGCATGAACAGCGCGTCGCCCGCCATCAGCATGCTGTCGCCGTCCACACCGGTGATCCACTCCCGACCCCGGCGGATGGCCATGATGCGCATGCCTGTGGCCACGGGCAGTTCGAGGGCGGCAACGGGGCAGTGCGCCATGTCGGAGCCCTCCCGGACTTGAACCCGGTGCGACACCTCCTCGGCTGCCGACAGCGCCACCACGAGCTCGGCAGGGATCCCCAGCCGGTGTGTGACGACCCGGGCGATGTCAACCGCGTCGTTGGCGATGCGCTCGATGGCGCTCACCACCTGCAGCACCGACGACATGCCCTCGGCATCCCGGGGTCGGCGCGCCGCCTTGACGCACACGGCGCGCATGTCGTGCACCAGGTCGCTCATCCGCTCCTCGAGGTCGCGCACCTCGGTGGCCAACTCCGGGTCGCCGAAGTAGACCGACGCGTACGCCAAGTCGACCATCAACTCGCTGAGATCCTTGGCCTCAGCGAGCATGGAGCGGAGATTCCGGGGGCGATCATCCATCGGTGTCTCCGCGAGGCTATCGCGACGCCGCCGCGGCGCCCTCATCGACGAGGCCGACACCCTGCGGGAAGTGGCCATCACAGGATCCCCAGTGCTGCCAGCGCCGCCACCAGCGTGAGCGCACCGACGAGGTCCATCGCCGAACTCACCAGAGGAATGCCGTAGGTGTCCGGGTCCACCCCCACCCGCTCGGCGAGGATCGTGCCGTAGTACGCCACGAAGGACGCCACCGCCACGGCGACCACACCACCCAGCAGCGCGGCGCCGATCATGCCGCCGGCGCCGGGGCCCGCGAGACCCGCAAGCCGGGCGGCCCCATAAGCCAGCGCCGCGGTGCCCGCCAGCACGGGGAGACCCAGCAAGAAGGTGTTGCGCACCTCGCGGCGGGCGTCGCGACCTGGCAGCGCCGCCGGTTCGATGAGGCCGAGGTGCAACTTGGAGGCCAGCCGGCTGGAGAGAATCCCGCCGAGGGCGCCCCCAACAGCCAGGTAGCCCGGCAGCAGCACGAGCAGGCTCGGCAAGCGCCCGAAGAACGATTCCTGCTGCTCGATGATCACGCCGGCCGCCAGGTCGAACAGGAGTGCCACGACCAGAACTCCGAAGGACTCCCGCAGAATGCCGCGCAGCGACGGCCGGCCCAGCCGCCAGGAACCCGCCGCTGTCACCACGGCAGCCGCGCCGCAGACGACCGCCACGGCTCCGACGACAGACGCGGACTCGGCGAGCGGCAGCACGAGCAGCAGGACCGGCAGCGTGATGACATCGGCGGCGGCCGTCACCAGCGGTGCCGTCACGTTGTCGGGATCCCAGCCGAAGCGGACCGAACCGGCGGCCATGCCCAGCGCCACGACCGCTACGAACAGCGACGAGATGACGCCGCCGAGCACGCTGATGACCACGAAGGACGCCAGGCTCATGGACTCGGCGATGTTGAAGAGTTCCGCCGTCGCCTTCGCCAGCATCGCCAGGACCGCCGAGGTCACGACGCTCAGCGCCAGGCCGGCCAGGATGTTCTCGCCGACGACGGTGGCGGGGCGCAGGCTCAGGCGGAAGGTACCGGCGTGGATGGCCGTACCCAGGCGGGATCCCAGCGCCCCGAAGATCTTCCCCTGCAGAGCGATGGCCGCCGGCACCATCAGGAGCAGCCCACCCAGCTTCTCCAGGCGGTCCGCGCTCGCACCGAGCAGGATCCCGACGACCACGCTGACAACCGCCAGCAGCCCAAGTGCCACCAGGCTCTGCACGCCGGTCCAGTGCCGCTCCTCGGGCGCGCCGCGTCCCCGCTCTGGTATGCGCCGCAGGAGAAGGCTCCGCAGCAGCGGGAAGGTTCGGGCCATGCCACGCTCCCCGGGGCCGACTAAAGGTCAAGTCTCCCCCAGCGTGGGGCGTCGGACGGGAATTTCCGACCGGCATCGGTGGCGCGCACGAGTGCGGTTCCTACGCTGGCGTCGTGCGACATCGCCGGGCACGCTCCACTACGTCGGATGCCACCGGGCAAATCGGCGGGTCGCGGCGCCGCCCGGCCGCCAGAATCGTCCTGCTCGGCTTCCTGGCGTGTGCGGTCACCGCTGCTGGGTGCGGCTCGTCGGGGCGGGAGTTGCGAGCCCCGCCCGGGTTCGTGGCCTCCCAGGCCCGCTACGTGCCGGTCAACCAGAGCCAGGGGCCTGGCGGGATGCTGGTCGAGGGAGCAAACTTCGAGCCGGGTGGGGATCTGCCGCTCGCAGCCACCCTGGCGGGTGAACCCCCCACGCTGGCATGGTGGAACATTCCTGCGGGAACGACCGAGTTGGTGCTGCTGGTCAGCGCCTTCGATCCCACCGAGCCCCCGATCCTGTGGGCGATCGCCGGGCTCGGGCCGTCGAGTGCCGGGCTGTTCGGAGGGCCGCTTCCCCAGGGTGTGCGCCCGCTCTGGCGAACCGACGGGAGGGCGGACTGGCCCGGCTACCCGCCGGCCGGGACCCGCGTGGTGTTCACGCTGTGCGCTCTGGCCGCGCCGCTGTTACCCGACGCCGTTGCGGCCGACGCCTGGAATCTCTGCGCCGCCGATGCCCTGGGGGTCGCAACCGTCAGCGGGATCGTCCCGGCGCCGCCGCCATGAGGCGGACGGAGCGGCGCTATCGGGTCTGGATCGACCGGCCGTCGGCGGATACGGAGATACCCGCCGACGTGGACCTCAACGACGGCCCGTCGGGCGCGGAGGCCGTGATCGTGGGTTCGGGTGAGTTCTGGGACGGCACCGCCTGCCGGCGACTACCCGATCTGAAGGTCGTGGCTCGACGTGGCATCGGCTTCGACAACGTGGACGTTGCAGCCTGCGCCGCGCACGGCGTCGCCGCCTGCAACGCTCCCGACGCGCCCACGGTGTCGACCGCCGAGCATGCCCTGGCACTGCTGCTGGCCCTCAGCAAGCGTCTCAAGACTGCCGAGCGCAGCCTCCGCGACGGCAGTGGTCTCATCGGGACGGCGGCAGCGGTCGGCGGACTCGAACTCGACGGCCGCACGCTCGGTCTCATCGGCTGCGGGCGCATCGGGAGGCGCCTTGGTGGCTACGTCGAGGCGCTGGGTATGCGCGTACTGGCACACGACCCTCATCTCGACGCCGCACCCGTCGGCAGGTTGGTCGACCTCGAGGAGATCTGGGCGGCCGCCGATGTCGTGTCGCTGCACGCCCCCGCCACACCGGCTACGCGCCACCTCGTCAACTCCGCCTCGCTGGCGGCAATGCGCCCCGGCGTGGTGATCGTCAACTGCGCCCGTGGCTCGCTGCTGGATCACGACGCCCTCCTCGCAGCCCTCGAGTCCGGCCACGTCGCCGGAGCCGGGCTGGACGTGACCGATCCGGAGCCGCTGCCGGCCGATCACCCGCTCCTGCACCGCGACGACGTTGTGGTCACCCCGCACGTTGCCTCGGCAACCACCGTCGGCGAGATCCGGCTCGCGAGCCAGGCGCTCGCGCAGGCTCTCACGTGGCTGCGCGGCGGCACTCCCGAGCACCTGCTGGACCCGGCTGCCGCCGACCCGGCGGTGGACCGCCGGCGCCGGCATCCGAAGGGAGCCGTGCCTTGATCCTCCGGCGGCCGATCGGTCTGGCCGTGATCGGCTTCGGCTGGATGGGCCAGGCCCACTCCCGCTCGTACATGCGCCTCCCGACGCTGTTTCCCGAACGGGTCTACGAGCCCCGGTTGGTCGTGTGTGCGGACACTCTGGCCGCCCGCCGCCGAGCCGCTACCAGTGCCTTCGGCTTCTCCGCGGCCACGGACGACTGGCGCGAGGCTGTGGAGCACCCCGATACCGACGTGGTCGTGATCTGCGCGCCCAACATGCTGCACGAGCCGGTCGCAGTGGCGGCCGCTGTCGAAGGTCGCCACGTGTTCTGCGAGAAACCGGTCGGCGGCACTCCGGAGCAGACCGCGAGGATCGAACGCGCCTGCCGAGAGGCCGCGGTCATCACGGGCGTCGGCTACAACTACCGCTTCGCCCCGCTCGTCATCGAGGCGCGACAGCTCATCGAAGCGGACGAGTTGGGAGTCATCACCAACTATCGCGGGCGCTTCTTCTCGATGTACGGCGCCGATCCTCTGGGGTTGCTCACCTGGCGGTTCCTGCGCACCGAGGCCGGTCACGGAGCATCGACGGACATCCTCAGCCACGCCATCGACCTCGCCATGATGCTCAATGGCCCGATCACCAGAGTGGTGGGCACGAGCGAGACGTTCATCTCCGAGCGACCACTGCCTTCCGGTGCCGGCACCCACTACGACCGTGGCGCACCGGATGACCCCAGGGGTCGCGTCACCAACGAGGACTACTTCGGCGCCCTCGCCGTCTTCGCCAACGGCAGCCGGGGCACCTTCGAGGCGAGCCGGACGATCGTGGGTCCCCAGAGCCAGATGGCGTTCGACGTGTACGGCACTGCGGGCGCCCTGAGTTGGAACTTCGAGACCATGAACGAACTGCGGGTGTTCCGCGCCGACGACCCGCTGCAGGGCTACACCCTGGTCCGCGGCGGCGAGCGCCACCCGTACCACCGCAACTTCGTGCCCGGCGACGCCAACGCGCTCGGTTTCGAGGACACGGTGGCCATCGAGGACCACGAATTCCTCACCGCTGTGGCCGAGGGACGACCCCACTCCGCCAGCCTGGAGCAGGCGCTGGCGACGGTGAGCGTGCAGGCGGCCCTGCTACGCAGCAACCTCACCGGTTGCTGGGAAAATGTGGTGTCCGTGCGGGACGACGAGGGGTCTGATCGGCTCACCGGCCCGCCGGCTCCGCCGGATGGACGGGAAGATCGGTAATGGCGCCCACCGCGACTGCAGCCAAGCCGCCCCGGCGCGACTACAGCCTCACCGGACCCGAAGCGGCGCGGGCGCGCGCTGCGGGGCTCGTCGAAGCCGAGTGGTTCCGGCCGCCGATCGATCCCGTGCTCCTCCAGCAGTTGCAGGTGCGCACCAACGCCCGGGCCGCCCGCGACACCATCGGCTGGCTGGCGCTGCTGGGCGGGATGGGCTACCTCGCCTTCCTGTCGCTGGGCTCGTGGTGGGCCGTGCCGGCCTTCGCCGCCTACGGCGCTCTCTACGGCGGCGCCGCCGACTCCCGCTGGCACGAGTGCGGCCACGGCACGGCGTTCCGCTCCAGACTCGCCAACCTCGTCGTCTACCACTTGGCGTCGTTCATGGTCTGGCGGCAGGCCACCCTCTGGCGCTGGACGCACGTGCGCCACCACACCGACACCATCGTGGTGGGCCGTGACCCGGAAATCGCCATCCCCCGCCCTTCAGGACCTCTTGCGGTGTCGCTGGTGTTCGTCCCGGTCGTGCAACTGCCAAAGGCAGTCTGGCGCACGTTGCAACACGCCTTCGGGCACATCGACGGCGACGCCCGCGATTTCATTCCCGCCGACGAGCTGCCCAAGCTCCGCTGGGAGGCCCGTGTCTACGTCGCCGTCCTGGCCGGCGCCGTGGCGTGGTCCGTGGCCATCGGCTCGATCGTGCCCCTGCTGTTCGTGGGCCTGCCCTCGTTCTACGGCGCCTGGCTGTACGTCTTCTTCGGCCTCATGCAGCACGCCGGTGGGCAGGAGGACGTGCTCGATCACCGTCTCAACACGCGCACGGTGTACATGAACCCGTTCTTCCGGTTCCTGTACTCCAACATGAACTATCACGTCGAGCACCACATCTTCCCCACCGTTCCGTACTACGCCCTCCCCTCATTGCACGAGGAACTGAAGGGCCACCTGGCGCCGGCGTCGCCGAACACCATCGTCGCCTATCGCGAGATCCTCTCGACGGTGTGGCGCCAGTGGCGCGACCCGTCCTACGACAGGCCCCGCGATGACGTGCCCGATGTTCCGCGGGCAGAGCGCGCCCACGTCGACACAGGGCAGGTCGTCTGGGCCGGCGATCGGCACGACGGGCTCGTGGATCTCGGCCCCGCCGACTCGCCACCCCGTGGAGGCGGTCGACGCGTGGCAGTGGACGGCGTCTCCTACGCCCTCTTCCGGCTCGACGACGGCACTCTCGTCCTCACCGACGGGCTGTGCACCCACGGCCGGGCACACCTGGCTGACGGCGTGGTGCTCGGGAGCGTCGTGGAGTGCCCCAAGCACAATGGCCGCTTCGACCTGAGCACGGGCAACGCGGTTCGCCGCCCGGCCACCGCGCCTGTGGATCTCTACCCTGTCGCCGTGAGCAACGGTCGGGTGGTTTCCGACCTCAAGCCCTTCGGGACCAACAAGCCGGTGGCGCTGACCGAAAGGGGCCGATGATGCACTCACCGCGCCCCGACCGACCCGTCCGAGTCGCCCAGGGCGCTCCGCGGACCGATCTGCCCGCTCCGGGTGCCCGGTGAGCGCCGTACGCGTCGGCCTGCTCGGCTGCGGCCGCATCGGGCGGATGCACGCCGAGTTGCTCGCCCACCAGGTCCCCGGCGCAGAACTGGCGGTCGTCTACGACATCGTGGACGCCGCTGCGGCCGAACTCTCCAGGCGTTTCGGCGCGCGGCGCGCCTCGAGCGCAGAGGATCTGATCGCTTCGGGCGACACCGATGCCGTGGCGATCTGCACGTCCGCCGACACCCACATCGATCTACTCGTCGCCACTGCCGTCGCCGGCAAGCCCACCTTCGTGGAGAAACCGCTATCCCTGGAACTCGGCGAGGTGGACCGCGGCATCGCCGCGGCGGAGGCTGCGGGCATCGCCGTGCAGGTGGGGTTCAACCGGCGCTTCGACGCCAGCCACCGCTACGTGCGCGACAAGGTGGCCACGGGCGACCTGGGCGACGTGCATCTGGTACGGGTCACCAGCCGCGACCCGGCGCCCCCGCCGACCCTGCTGACTCTGGAGGTCTCCGGAGGCCTCTTCTGCGACATGACCATCCACGACTTCGACATGGTGCGGTTCGTCTCCGGCCTCGAGGTGACCGAGGTGTACGCCACCGGTTCGGTGCTCGTCGACGAGGCGATCGGCTCGGTAGGCGACCTGGACACAGCGGTCGTCGTCTGCCGCCACCCCAGCGGCGCCATCAGCACCATCGACAACAGCCGCCAAGCGGTGTACGGCTACGACCAGCGCGTGGAGGTGTTCGGCTCGGCGGGCATGGCTGCCTCGAACAACCCCCCGGTCGCCACCGCCATGAGCCGCGGCCCGGACGGGTCGAGCGGGCCGGGCCTGCCGTACTTCTTCGTGGAGCGCTACCTCCCGTCGTACGTCACCGAGTGGTCGGACTTCGTGGCCATGGTGCGCGGAGCCCCGTCCCCCTGCACCCTCGCCGACGGCCGTGCGGCGCTGGTCATGGCCCTCGCCGCGTGGCGTTCAGCACGCGAACGCCGGCCGGTCGCCATCGAGGAGATCGGATAAGCGAGTTGCACCAGGCTGCGGGTCGTCCTGGACGGCCGGGTTCGCGCGATGACTCCTAGTCCCGTAGGCGCTCCCGCAGGACGTATTTCTGGATCTTCCCGGTGCTGGTCTTGGGGAGATCGCCGAAGATCACCCGTTTGGGGGCCTTGAAGCGTGCGATCGCGGCGCGCACGAAGTCGATGAGTTCCTGCTCGGTTACCGCGGCCCCTGGACGCAGCGAGACGAACGCCACGGGCACCTCGCCCCAGGTCTCGTCGGGAGCCCCCACGACCGCCGACTCCAGCACGTCCGGGTGACGGGCGAGTACCTGCTCCACTTCGATGGACGTGATGTTCTCCCCGCCGCTGATGATCACGTCCTTGGCGCGGTCGCGCACCTCCATGTAGCCGTCGGGATGCACGACACCCACATCGCCCGTGCGGAACCACGCGCCGTCCGGGCGCTCGAGCGTGGCGGCCGCGGTCGCCTCGGGATCCCGGAAGTAGCCGATCATGACGATGTTCCCCCGCAGCACCACCTCACCGGGGGTCGCCCCGTCGGCGGGGACGTCGCGGCCGGCGGTGTCGACCACCCGCAGCGGCAAGGAGGCAATGTTGGCGACACCCTGCCGGGCCTTGCGCCGGGCCTGTTCGCCGGCCGGCAGCGCGTCCCACTCGGGCCGCCAGTCGCAGATGACGGCGGGCCCGTAGCTCTCGGTGAGCCCGTAGAGGTGCATGACGTGCAGGTTCAACTCGGCGAGGCGCGCCAGCAGGCTGGGCGACGGCGGGGCGCCACCGACGGCGACGTGCACGGGCTCCGGCGCGGCGACGGCACCGGGATGCGCCGCCAGCATCGTCAGCACGGTGGGCGCGGCATTGAAGTGGGTGATCCCCCGATGATGGATTGCCGTCCAGATGTCGGTGGGGTGCACCCGGCGCAGCGCCACGTGCACGCCGCCGGCTGCGGTGACGGCCCACGGGTAGCACCAGCCGTTGCAGTGGAACATCGGCAGCGTCCACAGGAACGCCGTGGCGGGGCCGAGCCCTCCCTGGGCGACCATCGCCAGGGCCTGCAGGTAGGCGCCCCTGTGGGAGTACATGACCCCCTTCGGGTGCCCGGTGGTGCCGGAGGTGTAGTTGAGACTCAGCATCCCCCACTCGTCGCCGATCTGGTGGTGCAGCGGGTCAGCCGCCCCGAGGCGCTGCTCGTAGTCACCGCCCGGCTCGCCGCAGCGGATCAACTCGACCGGGTGATCGACCGCGGCGATGATCGCCTCGCCGATGTCGAGTAGGGAGTGGTCGCAGATCAGAATCCCGGAACGGGCATGTCCGACAATCCAGGTCAGTTCGGCGGCCGACAGGCGGGTGTTCAGCGCGTTCAGCACGGCGCCGGCCCACGCCACGCCGAAATGGGCCTCCAGTGCCACGTGCGTGTTGGGCACGAGGGTCGAGACGCGATCTCCCGGACCGACGCCCGCGGCGCGCAGTGCCCCAGCCAGACGGAGACACCGATCGTGCAGTTCGGCGTAGGTGAAGGTGCGCTTGCCATCGATCACGGCCACCCGGTCGCCGAAGACCAGCGCGCTGCGGTCGAGGAACAACGTCGGGGAGAGCGGCTCGGGGCCGAAGGCCGGCCCGGGCACCGCTACATCGCTGCGTGGAGACTCCGAACCCGAACGCACGGCTCGTAGTGTCGCAGATTCCGCGGCTGCTCTCGAACGAACAAAGAAAGCGGGCTCGAACCTCGCTCCAAAAGGTCCGAACCCGCCTATTCCACCGGCCGCAACCCTGCTGCTCCAACTGCTCGGGTTGCGGCCATCCGGAAGATCCCGGCGATCTTTGACTGACAGACGCCTCAGTCACCGGTTCGGTTGACACGCGCGAGAAAGTTTTTCCGCAGAGAGATCAACCCCCTCGTTCGGGCGAGCCCCAGCCGCCCCCGCCGGGGGTGCGCACACGCACGACATCACCTGCTTCGAGATCCAGGGTGACCTTGTCGGCGAGGCGTCTGGCGTCCTCTTCACGGCCGCCGGGCAACAGCCAGTTCTCCCCCGCCGCACCGGGCTCGCCGCCCGCCAATCCCCAGGGACGGCTGCGGCGACGCTCGGAGATCAGCGACACGGTGGTGGGCTCGAGCATCTCCAGATCTCGCTCGATGCCGTCGCCACCTCGGAAGCGACCTGCGCCGCCGCTTCCGGAACGCAGGCGCAGGCGCCGCACCCGCATGCCGTAGGAGCGCTCCAGAGCCTCGACGGGGGTGTTCAGCGTGTTGGTCATGGCCGTGTGCACGCCGCTCATGCCCGCCCGACCGGGGCGACCCCCCTGCCCGCCGCCGACGGTCTCGTAGTACACCCAGCCCGCGGCACCGACCAGGATGTTGTTCATCGTGCCCTGGGAGGCGGCGCCGACCCGGTCGGGCGCCAGGCCGGCGAGAGCGCCGAGGCAGACGTCAGCAATGCGCTGGCTGATCTCCACATTGCCGGCCCCCACAGCCGCCGGTGGTTCGGCGGCCACCAGCGTCCCCGACGGCGCCACAACCTCCACGGGTCGCATCGCCCCACCGTTGGAGGGGATCGTGGGGTCGGTGGCGCTGCGCAGAGCGAACCCCACGCAACTGACCGTCACCGCCGCCGGGGCGTTTACGTTGCCCGGACGCTGGCGGTCGGTACCGGAGAAGTCGAACTTCACGCCGTCGCCGGCAAGCGTGATTTCCACGGCGATCCGCACCGGCTCCTGCTGGGACGGGCGCGGCCCCACGCTGTCCATCACGTCCTCGAAGCGCCAGGTGCCGTCGGGCAGTCCGGCAAGGGCCGCACGCATCCGCCGTTCGCCGTAGTCGGTGACCTCCGACAAGGGGGCACCGGCCAACTCCGCCAGCCGCGCCACGCCACAGCGGTTGGCTCCCATCTGGGCGTCGAGGTCGCCCCGGCGCTCGACAGGTGTGCGGGAGTTGGCGCAGATAATGGCCACGACGTCATCGGTGAAGCGCACCGGCGGGATGCGCAGCCCCTCCTCGAAGACCGTCCGAGCGCCGGCCGGGATCGACCCGGGGGCCGAGCCGCCGACGTCGGCGTGGTGGGCGCGGTTGGCCGCCCAGCCCACGATCCGGCCGTCGACGTGGCAGGGCGCCACGAGGGTCACATCGTTCAGGTGGGTGCCGCCGGCGTACGGGTCGTTGAGGATCACCTGCTCGCCCGGTGCCAGGTCGCCCCCGAACGCATCGATGGCCGCCTGCACCGACGCCGGCATGGAACCCAGGTGGACGGGAATGTGCTCGGCCTGCACCAGCAACTCCCCGCCGGCGGTGAACAGCGCCGCCGAGCAGTCGGCGCGCTCCTTGATGTTGGGGCTGAACGAGGCGCGGCGCAGCACCTCGCCCATCTCGACCGCCGCGCCCTCGAGGCGCGAGACGAGGATCTGCAGCGCCGCAGGAGAGAGTTGCCCGCTCACGACAACGGCGACCTATCGCCGTTACGCGTGCGGCGCAGGATCCACGCTCCCGCCTCGCCGACGCTGGCGCACCACCCCTCGGGCACCCAGAGGGTCGTATCGGGCTCCACCACGACGGTCGGTCCGGTGGCGTCCTGGCGAGCGCCCGGCGGGAGATCCGCAAGCTTCACCGGTGAGTCCGCCTCGGCGCTCGCCCGCAGGGCCACGACCTCCACCGGGGTGTCGGGCCGGGAATAGCCATTGCGGCGGACGTGCTCGGCGGCGAAGTCGTCGGGGTGGTCCACGGTCAGCTCGTGGCTCTGCGCCCGGTAGCGGCAGTCATAGCGCACCGCCACCCGGTCGGCATGGCGCAAGTCGGCGCGCGCCCGCGCAGCCAGGGCGGCCGCTGCCTCCGCCAAGCCCTCGTGGTCCGCGGTGGCGGGCCACGACTGGACGATGTCGGTCTGGCGCGGGCCGCCCAGGATGCCGACCGCCGACAGCACGCCCGCCCGCGGCGGGACGATGACAGCGGGCATGCCCAACTCGTCCGCCAGATCGCAGGCGTGCAGCGGTCCCGCCCCGCCGAAGGCCACCAGCGCAACCTCGGAGGGGTCGGTGCCACGCTCGATCGTTACCTGGCGCAGCGCACCGGCCATGTTGGCGTTCACGACCGCCAGGACATCGGCGGCCGAGAACCCGCCGGCGGCCAGGGCCTCCGCGGCGGCCTTCACATCCAGCGTGCCGAGGTCGCTGAAGGAGGTCTGCGTGGGGATCCTCCCGGCGACCAGGTTGGCGTCGGTCACCGTGGGCAGCGTGCCGCCACGGCCGTAGCAGGCCGGTCCCGGCATGGCTCCGGCGCTCTCGGGACCGACCACCAGGGCATCGCCGGCGTCGATGCGGGCCACCGACCCGCCGCCGGCACCGATCGTCAGCACGTCGAGGGCCGGTACCCGCACGGGCAGGCCCGCCATCGCGCGTTGCGCCGCGGGGGCGGGTTCGCCGCCGCTGACGAGACAGACGTCGGTGCTCGTGCCGCCCATGTCGAAGGTCACGGCGTCCGGATAGCCGTTGACGCGGGCGTAGTAGGCGCCCGCGCGCACCCCTCCGGCGGGGCCCGACAGCAGCAGCCGCACCGGCGCCTCGGCGGCGGCCGCCACGGGGACCAGTCCGCCGGCGGAGGTCATTACGAGCACCTCGTCGGCGAGCGCGCCCAACGCTCGGAGGTACGCCGCCGTCAGAGGCCGGACGTAGGCGTTCATGACCGTCGTGGAGGTGCGCTCGTACTCCCGGAACTCCGGCGCCACGTCGCTGGAGCAGGTGACGGCGTGGCCACGCCGGCGAAGCTCCCGAGCCACGGCCTGCTCGTGGGCACCGTTCAGGTCGGCATGCAGCAGGCACACGGCCACCGCTTCGGCAGGACCGATCTCGCCGAGGCCCGACACGTCGAGCGGGGTCACTTCGGTGCCGTCGGCAGCGAGCCGCCCGCCCACCTCGTGGCGCCGGTCACGCCCCACCAGCGGCTCGGGCCGGTCGGCGAACGGGTCGTAGAGCGACGGGCGGTTCTGGCGGGCGATCTCGATGACGTCGGCGAACCCCTCCGTCGTGACCAGCGCCACCGTCGCCCCGCGGCGCTCCAGAACCGCGTTCGTGGCGATGGTCGTGCCGTGCGTCAGCACGTCGGGGCGCGCAGTCCCCAGCACCTCGAGGCCGCCCGCGAGCGCCCCGGCCGGATCCTTCGGTCTCGACAGAACCTTCGCCACCGCCCCGGTCTCGTCGACGAGGTCGGTGAATGTGCCGCCGGTGTCGGTCCCGACCCTCATCGGGCACGGTCGAGACGTTCAGCCCGAAGGCCGGGACGCCCGGAGATCCCGCTCGCCGGCCCGAGTTGCACGCTCAGCGACCCCCCAGCCGGTAGCTATCACCCCGGCTGTCTCGCTGCGCGTCCGCGGCGGCGGTGGCGAGCAGATCGGCCGCATCGTTCCAGCGGTCGCCGGCGTGTCCCTTCACCCAGCGGAATGCCACACCTCGCGCCAGGACCTGCTCGATCAGCGGCACCCACAGATCCTGGTTCTTGACCGGCTCCTTCTTGGAGTTGCGCCAGTTGCGACGCTGCCATCCCACCCACCATCGCTGCGCGAAGCAGTTGACGATGTAGTTGGAGTCGGTGACGACCTCCACCGGGTCGCGACCCTGCAGTGCCTCCAGCGCCTCCAGTACCGCCTGCATCTCCATGCGGTTGTTGGTCGTCGCCGGTGCGGCGCCGGCGGCCCACGGGCCATCGGGCACCACCCAGCCCCAGCCGCCGGGGCCGGGATTCCCGCGGCACGAACCATCGGTGTACACCACCGTCGGTCGCCGCACCCCGCTCGCCGGATCAATCACGTCGCTCATCCTCGCACGACCGCCAACTCGTTTGGCGATTCCCTTCCCCATCAGACCTCGAGAAGACACCGGCCGGACTTGGCCGAAATTGGCTGGGGCGTGCGACAATGGAGACCGATGCGCGGCCACTTCTCGCACCAACTCCCCGACACCGATCCCACCGAGACCGGTGAGTGGATCGACTCCTTCGATGCCCTGGTCCACGAACGCGGCAAGGAGCGTGCCCGGCTGCTCGTGGCCCGGCTGCTCGAGCGGGCAGAGCAACTCGATGTCGGCATCTCCGCCACCGTCACCACCCCCTACGTCAATACCGTCCCCGCCGACAGCCAGCCCTTCTTCCCCGGTGACGAGCACCTCGAGAAGCTCATCCGGCGCTATATCCGCTGGAACGCCGCGGTCATGGTGATCCGGGCGAACAAGGCGGCCGACGGCATCGGCGGGCACCTGTCCACCTTCGCCTCGTCGGCCTCGCTGTACGACGTGGGCTTCAACTGGTTCTTCCGGGGCAAGGACGACGGCCTGCCCGGTGACCACGTGTACTTCCAGGGCCACGCCGCCCCGGGCGTCTACGCCCGCGCCTTCCTCGAGGGGCGGCTCACCACCGAGCATCTCAACAACTTCCGCATGGAGATCGGCGGGCGAGGGTTGTCCAGCTACCCGCACCCGCGACTCATGCCCGACTTCTGGGAATACCCCACGGTGTCGATGGGGCTCGGCGCCATCAACTCCATCTATCACGCCCGCTTCAACCGCTACCTGCACCACCGGCGAATCGACGACACCGCGCAGTCGCGCATCTGGTGCTTCGTCGGCGACGGCGAGATGGACGAACCCGAGACGCAGGGCGCCATCTCCCTGGCCGGGCGCTCGGGACTCGACAACCTCATCTGGGTGGTCAACTGCAATCTGCAGCGCCTCGACGGACCCGTGCGGGGCAACGGCAAGATCATCCAGGAACTCGAGGGTCTCTTCCGCGGCGCCGGCTGGAACGTCATCAAGGTCATCTGGGGGTCCCGCTGGGACGATCTGCTGAAGCGCGACAACAGCGGTCTGCTGCTCAACAAGATGAACTCCACCGTGGACGGCGAGTACCAGCGCTACGCCACCGAGTCCGGCACGTACATCCGTGAGCACTTCTTCGGGCCCGACCCGCGCCTGCGCGCCATGGTGGACGGCTACAGCGACGAGGACCTCTCCAACCTGCCACGCGGCGGCCACGACCACCAGAAGCTGTTCGCCGCCTACAAGGCCGCTACCGAGAACGTCGGCTCACCGACGGTGATCCTCGCCAAGACCATCAAGGGCTGGAGCCTGGGCAAGGGTTTCGAGGGCCGCAACGCCACGCATCAGATCAAGAAGATGACCACCCGCCAACTGCTGGAACTCCGCGACCGGCTGCGCCTCTGGGACGAGATCCCCGAGAGCGCCCTCGTGGACGACGCCGCCCCGCCGTACTACCGGCCGCCACCGGACGCCGAGGAGATGGTGTACATGCGTGGACGCCGCCAGGCGCTCGACGGGAACCTGCCCTCGCGCATCGTGCGGGACCGCCGGCCGCTGAGCCAGCCCGACCGCAAGATCTTCGCCACCTTCGACGACGGCTCGGGCAGCCGGGAGGTCTCGACCACCGTGGCCTTCACCACCTTGCTGCGCTCGTTGCTGCGTGACAAGGACGTCGGCCCCCGGATCGCTCCGATCGTGGCCGACGAGGCCCGCACCTTCGGGATGGACTCGCTGTTCCGGGAGTTCGAGATCTACGCCCCGCACGGGCAGCTCTACGAACCGGTGGACCACGACCTGCTGCTGTCCTACTCCGAGGACACCGACGGGCAGATCCTGGAGGAGGGCATCACCGAGGCCGGCTCGCTGGCGGAGTGGATCGCCGCGGGCACCAGCTACGCCAACCTGGGCGTGCCGATGGTGCCGATGTACACCTTCTACTCCATGTTCGGCTTCCAGCGGGTGGGCGACCTCATCTGGTCGGCGGCTGACAGCCGGGCGCGAGGGTTCCTTCTGGGCGCCACGGCGGGGCGCACCACCCTCGCCGGCGAGGGGCTGCAGCACCAGGACGGGCACAGTCACCTGCTGGCGGCCTCGGTCCCGGCGTGCCAGTCCTACGACCCCGCCTTCGCCTACGAGATGGCCACGATCATCGCCTGCGGGCTCGAGCGCATGTATCCCCCGGCGGGAGTGGCGCACGGCGACGACGTCTTCTACTACCTGACGATCTACAACGAGAACCACCTCCAGCCCGCCCGCGCCGACCACGTGAGCGACGACGACATCATGAGCGGCCTGTACCGCTGGGACCCCGGGCCGCCGGGGAAGCGTCACCGGGCCACCATCCTGTTCTCCGGGCCTGCGCACGCCGCAGCCCGCGAGGCGCAGGCGATCCTCGCCGAGCACTACGACACCGGCGCCGAACTGTGGAGCGCCACCTCGTACAAGAAGCTCCGGGAGGAGGCCCTCGACGCCGAGCGCTGGAACCGGCTGCACCCCCAGGAGACGCCCCGAGTCCCGGGAGTGACCGCCAGACTGGCCCGAGCACAGGGACCTGTCGTGGCGGTGAGCGACTACCTGACGCTGGTGCCCGATCAGGTCGCCCGGTGGGTGCCCGGGAGCTACTCCGTCCTCGGGACCGACGGCTTCGGCCGTAGCGACACGCGCGAGTCCCTGCGCCGCTTCTTCGAGGTCGACGGTACCCACGTCACGGTGGCCGTCCTGGCGGGGCTCGCCGCCGCCGGAGAGATCGACGCGTCCGCTGTCGAGGACGCCATTGATCGCTTGGGCGTGGATGCCGAGGCGGTCAACCCCGTCGACTACGAGTGCGGGCCGCTGTCGTAGCAGCCAAAGGCGGGTCGCCGGCACCGCCTGTGCGGGCCCGCCCGGCGGCGCTGCCGGAGGGAAAGAACAGCGCCATCGTCAGTCCCGACAGGCCGTACGCCGCGATGAGCCAGATCCAGGCGCGCTCGTAGCGGGATGGATCCTCTGTTCCGCCGGCGCCGAGGAGAGCCACGACGGCCGCCACCCCCACCGCATAGCAGAGCTGCTGCACCGTACGGGCCGTGGCGTTGCCCATGGCGAACTGGTCGGTGCCCAGGTCCGCGAGGGGCGCGCCGATCATGCAGGTGATCGCCAGCCCTGCGCCGACGCCCAGCATGAGCATCGACGGGAGGAAGTCCGACACGTAGTCGGGTTCGGCGCCGACACGCCAGTACTGCCATCCGAAGGAGGCGGCGCACAGCGCGCACCCCGCGGCCGTGAGCCACCGGTGGCCCACACGGTCCGCGGCGCGGCCGGACAGCCAGGAACTGGCAACCGACATCAGCGGGCCCGGGCTGAGCCCGAGACCCGTCTTCCAGATCGGCCAGTCCCAGAGCCGCTGCAGCAGCAGGGAGTTGATGAAGAACCCCCCGAGGAAGCCGCACCCGAAGAACAGCGTGGCAACGGTGGCCACCCGGAACGACCGGATCCTGAACAGAGAGAGGTCGAGCACCGGAGAGGGATGACGATGTGACCGCCAGACGAGGACCGGCAGCAGTGCCAGACCCACCACGATCAGCGTCAACGTGCGGGCGCTGGTGTAGCCCCAATGCTCGGCCTGCACCACGGCCAGCAGCACGAGTGCAACACCGAGGACACTCACCGGAACACCGATGACGTCCAGACGTCCGGTGTCGGCGGGCGACCGCGACTCGGCCAGTACGCGGCGACCCAGGACCACGACGACGACGCCGATGGGGACGTTCGGCCAGAAGATGCCGCGCCAACCGAAGAGTTCGATCAGCAGTGCGCCCGCGGACGGCCCGACAGCACCGCCGAGCCCCGCGACGGCGGCCCAGACGCCGACGGCCATGGAGCGCCGCTGGACGGGGAACTCCGGAAGAACGAGCGACAACGACGCCGGGAAGATCGCCGATCCCCCGGCCGCCTGCACGACTCTGAAGGCGATGAGCGCGCCCGCACTGGGGGCAAGACTGCACAGCAGCGACCCGAGGGTGAAGACCGCCACCGAGACGAGGAACACCCGCTTCCGCCCGAGCCTGTCGGCAGCTCGCCCGGCCAGCAGCAGCAGCGAGGCAACGGTCACGTTGTAGACCGTCAGGATCCACGAGAGCACGGCGTCGGTGGTGTTGAGATCGGCGCCGATGGTCGGGAAGGCAACATTCACGATGGAGGCGTCGATCACCACCAGGAAGATGCTGACGCACGCGACACCCAGCACAACCCACGCCCGCCTCGGCACGTCAGGCATGCGGGCGGAGCGTCGCCGATCGACGACGGCATCACCACCGGTGCGCTCTCCGGCTCCGGATCGGCCGCGGCTCGCCGGCGCGAACTCACGACCCCTTGGCCGTCCCACGATTACCTCCTACGCGCCCGATAGACCGCCGCCGGGGACCGGTACTCTCACGCCATGACGCCCCGAACGCTACCGGCGGGCCCGAACGCCTCCGCCCGGCCGCCCGCGACCCGCCGCGTGGGCTGAGCAGGGCCGGTACGCTCGGGACATGACCGCTGGAACGCTTGCCGTCACCGGCGATGACGTCGCTGACGCACTCGTCAACAACGAACCACTGGCACTGCTGCTGGCCATGATGCTGGATCAGCAGATCCCCATGGAATGGGCGTTCAAGTCGCCCTCCCGCCTGGCCGAGCGGCTAGGCGGTGAGCTTGACGCCGCCGCCATCGCCGCCATGGATCCGGCCGACCTCGAGGCAGCTTTCTGCACCAAGCCGGCACTGCACCGCTTCCCCGCGGCGATGGCCCGCCGGGCCCACGAACTCTGCCGTCATGTGGCCGACGGCTACGACGGTGACGCGGGTGCTGTCTGGACATCCGCGAGCAGCGGGCAGGACTTGTACGAAAGGGTGCGGGCGCTGCCGGGATACGGCGACGAGAAATCCATGATCTTCCTCGCCATCCTGGCCAAGCGGTTCACCGTCCGCCCGGACGGCTGGGAGCGCCACGCCGGTCCGTTCGCCGACGACACTCCCCGCTCGGTGGCCGACATCGACGGCCCCGAAGCCCTCGCCAGGGTGCGCGCCTGGAAGAAGGAACAGAAGGCCGCCGGTAAGTCGAAACAGGACTGAACCGCTCGCCGGCGAATCGGGAGGTGTGATGGGCCGCTACAACCGCGACAAGCGCCGGTATGACCGCGATGAGCCGAGAGGTGCCGATCCGGAGTCCTCCGAGCGACGCCGGTTCCCGTGGGACGATCCCGCGAGCGATCCCGCCGAGGCCGGCGATCCCGCACCCGAGTGGCGGGAGCCCTCGCCCGATCCCGACCCCCCGGAGATGGCCGCGCCGACCAGATCCTCGCCTGACCGGCAGGAGCCGCCGCCCGATCTCGAATCCCCGGAACCCCACCCGCCAGGAGAGTTCCCCTGGCAAAGCGACGCGGGCGGCGAGGAGGCACCATCGGTCTGGGAGGAGCAGCCCGCCGATGACTCCACGAGCGTCGGTACGTCAGGGGCGACCTCGGCACGCGGCGACAAGCGCAACCCGATGGCGATTGCCGGGTTCGTCTGCTCGATCACGATGTGGATCCCGATCCCCTTCGTGAACGTCGTCCTCTGGGCCGCGGCGGTGACCTTGTCCTCGATCGGCCTTAGCCGGGCGAGGCGGCTGGGGCTGCCCTACAAGGGACTCGCCATCGCGGGGCTGTGCATCAGCCTGATCGGCATCGTGTTCATCGTCTTCGTCATGCTCTTCTTCGTCGGGGCGATCGCCTTCTCGAACTGACCGCCCAGCCGGCTCAAGGAGCGGTCGGGGTCTCCGTTAGCGATTCCTCACCGGCGGTCGACGTCTCCGGTGCCGTGTCGTGGCCGTGGCGGTCGAGCCAGCCCAGCACCAGGGAGATGCAGCGCGGGTCGTAGCGCAGGCGGTGGCCCCCGGAAGCGATGATGCGCAGATCGGCGGCGCCGTGAGCATCGGCGATGGCGCGGGCGTCCAGCGACGACACGAGTTCGTCGTCGGAGCCGTGCACGACCATGAGCGGGCGCGGCGCCAACCGGTCGGCTGCATCGGTCGAGCTGAATCCCGCGAACTGGTCGCGCCACGCTTGGCGGTTGGCGGGGAACGTGTCACTGCGCACCACGCCCGTGTCGCGGGAGTGGCGCAGCAGGCGGTCGGAATTGGCAGCCCATTCGCCGAAATCCACCGGCGCCCCCACCGACACCACTCCCCGCACCGTCGGGCTGTCCGCTGCGGCGCGCATCCCCACAGCTCCCCCCGTGCCGAAGCCGGCTACCCAGACCCCGGTGGTGCGGGTTCGTTCCGAGACGTGGTCGACCGCGGCGCGCACATCCTCCACCCATCCGAGCAGGGAGAAGTCGCCCTCGGACTCCCCGCAGCCGCGGTAGTTGAGCACCAGCGCCGACCAACCCATTTCGGCGGCGAGGCGGTCGGCCAGAACGTGATACGACCGTCCGGCAGTGGCAGCCCCGCCGGGCGCCGCCGGCAGGCCGTGACAGAAAACGACGGCGGGCCTCGGAGCCCGCAGCACCTCGCCGTCGGAGCGAAGCGGCCGGGCGAGATAGCCCGACAGCGTCAGTGGGCCTGAGGGGATCTCCTCCACTCACCCGCCCCGGAGGCGGTAGCCGCGGTTGCGCGCCTCGGCCAGGGTGTCGGGCGCGAAGCACAGGTACCGTCCCGACGCCACCAACTCGTCGATGACCGCTCGAGGTGTCCCCGTGGCCGGCGGCGGCGCATCATCGCCGGAGACCGCATCGAGGTCGTAGACGGCACCCGTGCGCTTGTCGCCGACGTAGCGGTGGTCGGCCACTCCCTTGGGGCGGTACACGCCGACGATGCTAAAGGGGATTGCACGGGTTCGCTGCCATGGATCGCCCTACCGAACTCCCCGCTTAAACGTCGTGTCGATGCGAGCCGGTCGGAGTGATTAGGCGGCGAGAAACTTTGTTCTAAGATACTTGCTATCGAAGCATCCCCGCTGCGGGGAGCCGGGCCGGATGGAGAGTGGCGATGGCCAGCGAGTTCACCGAGGCGGAGTTTCACGAGCACATCCAGCGGTACGGAGCCAAGGAGCTCGACTGGCAGCCCTTCGCCAAGCAGGGGGACCTCAAGGAGAGGTACCGGCGAGCTCACGTGCGCATGGTGGGGGCCAGCATCACCGGCAAGCACATCGAGCCGGGCACGATCACGGCCGACCACTTCACGCTCTCGGTGATGATGATGCCCCCCGGCGTCGAGGCCCCCTCCCACGCCCACGAGGTGGAGGAGGTGTTCTTCGTCGTCAAGGGCGAGTTGACCGCCTGGTGGGAAGCGGACGACGGCCGGATCCTCGAGACGGTCCTTCGGGAGCGGGAGATGATCCACAGCCCGGCAGGCATCATGCACGGCCTGCGCAACCACACTGACACCGATGCCCTCGTGCAGGTCGTCATCGGCGTTGGGCGCCCGCAGAAGCCCGCCTATCTCGATCCCGAACTCGATGCGCTCTGATCTGACCGGCGTCTCAGAGCGGGACGCGACCCAGCCGCAGGTCGCACCTGCTCGGTTCTCGGCACGGCCGGCCACCCCGGCCACCCCGGCCACCGGCAAAAGACCCTGATCAGGCGGGCCATGCACCTCGGGTCGATGACGTGGACGGCACTTCGGGAGCGCCTCGACGAGGGCCCACTGGACGTGATCGTGCCACTCGGCGCACTCGAACAGCACGGACCCCACCTCCCGCTCGACACCGACAGGCGCATCGCCGACGTGGTGGCATCCCGCGCCGCCGATCGCGCAGGTCGGTGCGTCGTGGCCCCGTGCCAGGCGGTGGGCGCATCGTCCCACCACCTGACGTTTCCCGGTACCGCCAGCCTGGCGCGGCGAACCCTCGCCGACGTGCTCACGGAGACGACCCGCACCCTTCTCAGCCACGGATTCGGATCCGCGTACCTCGTGACCGGTCACGCTGGCAACGTCGGGGCGATGGCTGACGCCGTCGCCTCTCTCCCACTCGTCGAACGCCGCCGTGTTGTGGCGTTCGACGACTGGCCGGCGCAGCGCGACGCGGTCCACCGTGTCGCCGAGGAGTACTGCGGGCTCGATCGCGAGACGGTCGGAACCCACGCCGGACACTTCGAAACCAGCATCCTGCTCGCCATCGCCCCCGAGACCGTTGACATGGCCGCGGCGGTCCCTGGACACGTCGGCCCGGCCACCGAGGCGAGCGCCATCCTGCGCTCGGAGGGAATGGCCGCCCTCTCGCCGGTCGGGATCATCGGCGACCCGCGGGGCGCCAACGCCACCGCCGGTGAGCGGTACCTGGATGCACTCGTGGATCAGGTGGTCGCCGGAATCGCAGCGCACCGTGAGGCCCGATTGTGAACGCGGAGTCCAGTCGCGGATGCCGGGTCGACCGAGGGCATGACCAACGACGACCTGCACTAGCGGTCCCGCGAAGCAAGTGACCGATCGGGCCGACGCCCTGATCATCGGCGCCGGGGCATCCGGCGGGGTAGCGGCGCGTCACCTCGCCGAGCACGGCTTCGACGTCGTGTGCCTCGAGCAGGGCGACTGGCCCGATCGGTCGGCTTTCCCCGGCACCCGGCCGGACTGGGAACTGGCGATCCGCCGGCGCTGGGCGCTGAGTCCCAACGTGCGGTGTCTGCCCGAGGACTATCCCGTCAACCACGCCGACTCCGACATCGAACCGCTCATGTACAACGCGGTGGGCGGAAGCATGATCATCTACAACGCCACCTGGCCCCGGATGCTGCCCTCGGATCTGCGGGCGCGCACCCTGGATGGGCTGGCGGACGACTGGCCGCTCTCCTACGGCGAGCTGGTGCCGTACTACGACGCCATCGACCGGCAGATCGGTGTGTCGGGGCTGGCGGGCGATCCTGCCTACCCGCCGCACGCCGATTACCCCGTGCCGCCGCTCCCGCTGGGTATCGCCGGGCGCCGTGTGGCAGAGGGCCACAACAGGCTGGGGTGGCACTGGTGGCCGGAGCCGAACGCCATCCTGTCCGCGCCTTACGACGGTCGGCGGCCGTGTGTCCAGCGCGGCGTCTGCACGTCGGGCTGCGCTGAGGGAGCCAAGGCCTCGACCGACCTGACCCACTGGCCCCGGGCGATTGCCGCCGGCGCCCGGCTGATCACCGGGGCGCGAGTCAACCGCATCACCGTGGGCGCCGGGGGGCTGGCCACGGGCGCCACGTGGCTGGACCGCGACGGGGTTGAGCAGCACCAGCGGGCTGACGTGGTTCTGCTGGCGGCGAACGCCATCGGCACTGCCCGCCTGCTGCTGCTCTCCGCCGACGACCGCCACTGCCCCGACGGTCTGGCTAACTCCAGCGGCCTGGTGGGACGCCGGCTGATGATGCACCCCTTCTCGGTGGTGACCGGCTGGTGGGACGACGGTGTGGAGGGTTGGCAGGGCCAGTTCGGAGCCAGCATCACCACCTACCAGTTCTACGAGAGCGACCCGGACCGTGGCTTCCTGCGCGGGGCCAAGTGGGCTCTTTCGCCCGTCGGCGGCCCCCTCAACCACATTCTCCCGATGCGCGCGGGCAACGAGGTCTGGGGGGCCGACCACCATGCCCGCATGGGACGGATCTTCGGGCGCGGCGCCAGTTGGGCCATCTTCGGCGAGGATCTCCCCGAGGAGTCGAATCGCGTCGAACTGGACCCCGATCGCACCGACGGCGACGGCATCCCGATCCCACGGGTGCACTACCGCATCTCCGAGCACTCGCGGCGCCTGATGGCGTTTCACGAGGCCCGGGCGGCGGAGTCATTGGAGGCCTCCGGGTGCAGCGAGATCGGTACCGCGAGCATGATCCCGTACTCAGGCTGGCACTTGATGGGCACCGCCCGCATGGGCGACGACCCCACAACGTCCGTCGTCAGCGCCCACCAGCAGTCGCACGATGTTGCCAACCTGTACGTACTGGACGGCAGCGTGTTCGTAACCAGTTCGGGGGTGAACCCGACGTGCACGATCACCGCGCTGGCGCTACGAACCGCCGACCTGCTGGTGCGCAGCCGCCGGAGCCAGAAGGTGGCGGTATGACGTCCGCTTGCGGGAGCGCTGCGGGAGTGGACGCGACCGGCTCGGCCGGGGGCGGCGCGGGGGCCATCGACACCTCCCGCCTCGCCCGGCTGGCCGACGTGATGCTTCCGGCCGCCCACGGGATGCCATCGGCAGGTGACGTGGCCGCGATCGCCTCGCACATGGATGACGTTCTGACGTGGCGGGACGACCTGCGCGAACCCCTGCAACGAGCGGTGGCCGCACTCGATCCGGAGACTTTCACTGCCGAGCAGCTAGCTGCCTACCACGGCACCGACGAGCCGGCCTACGTAGCTCTCACGACCGTCGTGGCAGCGTGCTACTACCTGTGCCCCCTGGTCCGGGAGCGCATCGGCTATCCCGGACAGGTGGCCAAGACCTACGACCCCTTCGCGTATACCGCCTGGGTGGCGGAGGGACTGCTGGACCCGGTGATGGCTCGCGGCCCGATCTACCGGGAGGCGCCGTGAGGCGGGACGACTGGGCCATGGAAGTGGCCTGACTATGGCGAGCGGCGCTTGGGCCGGACGGCGCGAGGATGCCCGCCTGCTGCGGGGCAACGGGTGCTTCGTGGCCGACATCGACCTGCCGGGCATGCGCCACGTGGCCTTCGTGCGCAGCCATGTCGCGCACGGGACCGTCATCGGCGTGGACATCCCCCGCGGTGTCAGCGGCTGGTGCGGCCGCGACCTCGCCGGGCGGCTCGCCGCCACGGCACCCAACGAGGCCGACGGCGGTGTCTTCGAGGAACGATTGATGCGCGCCCTCGGCGACAACCGCGTCTTCGTGCGCCACGAGGACAGGCCGCTGCTGGCGACCGATCGCGTCCGGCACGTGGGCGATCCACTCGCCGTGATCGTCGCCGGCAACCCGTACGCCGCCGCTGACGCTGCCGAGCGGGTGGTCGCCGACCTGGAACCGCTGCCGGCCGTGGCCGATCCCGCGGCGGCCCTGGCCCCGGGTGCTCCCCTCCTCTACGACCACTGGCCCGATAATCGCTCGCTGCGCATCGCCGCGGGTTTCGGCGACATCGAGGCGGCGTTCGCCGAAGCCGCCCACGTCGGCCGGCGCCGGTTGCACTCCGGAAGGCTCGCCTGCCATCCCATGGAGCCGCGCGGTGTGGTGGCCTGCCACGATCATCGCACCGACCTCCTCACGGTATGGAGCAGCACCCAGGTCCCCCATCCGCTCCGGTCGGCGCTGGCCAAGGCACTCGGGCGACCGGCGCACCGGATCCGGGTGGTTGCCCCCGACGTGGGTGGCGGGTTCGGCGTCAAGGCCCTGCCCTACGCCGAGGAGTTCGTCGTGGCGTTGCTGGCGCTCGAACTGGGCGTTCCGTTGAAGTGGGTCGAGCAGCGGCGCGAGCACGGAATCGCCGCCATCCAGTCGCGCGACCAAACCCACGACATCGAACTGGCTCTGGCAGCCGACGGGCGCATCCTCGGGCTCCGGGATCGCATCCTCGTGGACTGCGGCGCCGCCAACCCGCTGGGCGTGGTGCAGCCGTACAACACCCTCGCCCATCTCTGCGGCTGCTACCGGGTGCCTGCTCTCGACGTCGAGGCCACGGCCGTGGTCACCAACAAGGCGCCGCTGTCGCCGTACCGGGGTGCGGGGCGCCCCGAGGCGGTGTTCGCCATGGACCGCATCCTCGACGCCACCGCCCGGGAGGCCGGTCTCGACCCCTTCGAAGTCCGCCGCCGCAACCTCATCGGCGCCGACGAGATGCCCTACGCGGTCGGCATCAACTACCGGGACGGGACGCCGATGCAATACGACAGTGGCGACTTTCTCGCCTGCTACGACACCGCCCTGTCGATGGTCGATCTGTCATCTGTCCGTCGCGGCGGCACCTCCGATGGCAGCGGCCGCAGGTTCGGCGTCGGGGTCTCCACGTACGTCGAGGGAACCGGCGTCGGACCGTTCGAGAGCGCGCTGGTGCGGATGGACGAGACCGGCCACGTTGAGGTTGCGACCGGGGCATGCTCCCAGGGTCAAGGACACGAGACCGTCTTCGCCGAGGTGTGCGCGCGGGCCTTGGGCATCGACCCCGACAGGGTGACGATCACCGGCGGAGACACCGCAGCCGTGCCGTACGGATGGGGAACCCTGGCCAGTCGCAGCGCGGTGGTGGCCGGCAGCGCCATCTTTCAGGCGGCCTGCGCCGTGCGGGATCGAATCCTGGAGGCGCTCGCCGAGCACTGGGAGGTCTCGCCCGGCGATCTGCGGATCCGCGACGGCATCGTGGAAGTGACCGGTACGCCGTCAGCGCACATGGATCTTGCCGACGTCGCGGCAGGGTTCGCCCCCGGGGGTGCGTTCGCCGGACACGACGCTGCCGACCTCGAGGAGATGGTCTGCTTCGAACCGCCGACCGTCACGTTCGCCAGCGGCACCCACGTCGCCCGGGTGGCCGTCGACGAGGCGACAGGCGAGGTGGAGTTGCTCGACTACGTAGTGGTACACGACTGCGGCCCGCTCCTGTCACCGGTGATCGTGGACGGGCAGATCGCCGGAGGGGTCGCCCAGGGCGTCGGAGCGGCGCTGTTCGAGGAGGTGGTCTACGACGACGACGGCCAGCCCCTCAACCCGACGCTGCTGGACTACCTGGTCCCCGACGCCACCGGCGTGCCGACCCTGGCGGTGGCCCACCTGGAAACCCCGTCTCCGCTCAACCCGCTGGGAATCAAGGGTGTGGGTGAGGCCGGAGCGATCTCGCCTCCGGCTGCAATCGCCAATGCGATCGAGGATGCTCTCGCCGGCCTCGGCGCCCGCGTCGATCGTGTGCCGGTGACCCCCCGGCGCCTGTTCGAGCAGTTGCACGGGGGCAGGAACAGCGCACTCGAGGATCTCCGGTGACCGCCGACCACGTCGATTCGATACTCGAGCAATGGGCGCGTGAGCGGCCCGATCTCCGATCTCGATGCCACTCCCATCGGCATCTTCGGGCGGATCTCGCGCATCGACCGCCTCTTCGAGCAGGCGATGGCCGAGTTCCTGCGCCCTTACGGACTCACATTGGGACTCTTCGACGTGCTGGCGGCTCTTCGGCGGCTGGGCGCCCCGTTCCAGGCCAGGCCAAGCGACCTTGCCGAGACGGTGATGCTCACCTCCGGTGGAATGACCGGGCGGCTCGACCACCTGGAACAACTGGGCCTGGTCGTGCGGGTCCCCGATCCCGACGACCGTCGGGGAATGCTGGCCCGGCTCAGCACCGAGGGTCACGACCTGATCGACGGGTTGATGGCCAAGCACCTCGACCGCTGGCTGACCCGCCTTGGGTGGCTGCGCACCAACGAGTTGGAAGCGTTCGCCGGCTACCTCCGAGAACTCGAGGCCACACTTCGCTCAGGAGCGACCGAACCGGTTACCGGCTAGACCTCGTCCGCCTGCCCGCCGACGGCGCCGATGGATGCCAGGTACTGCGCGTTGACTTCCAGGATCACGACCGCGTCGAGTGCATCGAGTTCGAGGCCCTCGGCAGCGGCGCGGCGCAGCAAGCTGTCGAGGGCCTCGTCGGGTTCGCTCCGGCGAGGGTTGCGCGAGGCGCCGGCGGCCATGGTGTCGGCCCGCCCGAACGCGGCCACTCCCCGACGGCGGAGGTGATCGAGATGCCACGCCAGCAGCAGCGCCACCTTGTCGGGTCCCGCCCGCTCGCCGATCTCCGCCGGCAGACCCCGGTACACGAACTCCGTCGCCGCGCTGAGGTCGTAGACCGCCACCGCCTCGGTGTTGGCCAGTCGGGTGCTCACCGCTGCCACCGTGTAACGGGCCACCGCGATCACCACCACGATGGCGAGGGCGACGAACACCCAAAGCACGGCTACCGGTCCCTCACGTGTGGAATGGACGGGTGTGCGGGCGCCCCGACCGCACCTGGCCGCTCAGAGCCCCACCATGTCCGCCAGCCGCTCCCGATGGTGGGCAGGATCACCGAACATGAGCTGGCTGCTCTTCGCCCGCTTGAAGTAGAGGTGCGCCGGGTGTTCCCAGGTGAAGCCGATGCCGCCGTGGATCTGGATGTTCTCCGCGGCCGCCCGGAAGTAGGCGTCGGAGCAGTGCGCCTTGGCCATGGCGGCCGCCACCGGAAGGTCGTCGTCGCCGGTCGCCGCGCACCAGCCGGCGTAGTACGCCGCCGAGCGGGCCGTCTCGGTGTCCAGCAGCAGGTCGGCACAGCGGTGCTTGATCGACTGGAAGCTGCCGATGGGCCGACCGAACTGCATGCGCTCCTTGGCGTAGCCGACGGCCATGTCCAGGCAGCGCTGCATACCCCCCACCTGCTCCGCGGCCAGCGCCGCCGCGGCCAGCTGCAGTACGCCGTCCAGAACGGCCGCTCCGTTGCCGGGTCTGCCGACGGCAATTGCCGGGGTGCCGGCGAACGTGAGCCGGGCCTGCTTGCGCGTCAGATCGAGCGTCGGGAGCAGTTCGTGCCCCAGACCCTCGGCGTCACCGCTGCAACGGAACAGGCCCAGCCCCTTCGGACTCCGTGCAGCCACCAGCACGACGTCGGCCACGTGCCCGTCGAGCACGTAACTCTTCTCGCCCCTGAGCCGCCAGCCCGCCCCATCGGGCACCGCCGCAGTCGGCTGCGCATCGTCCTCCTCGAAGGCCAGCGTGGCGATGCAGTCGCCGGATGCGATGGCGGGTAGCAGCTCCGCGCATGCCGCCTCGTCGCCGCTGCGGCTCAGCGCGCCCGCCGCCAGCACCACCGTCGAGAAGTACGGAGCACACAGCAGCGCCCGGCCCATCTCCTCCAGCACCAGCACCAACTCCCTGAACGTGAATCCCCCGCCACCGTGACGCTCCTCGATGGCGATGCCCTGCAACCCCATCTGATCGGCCATCTGCCGCCACACGGCCTCGTCATAGCCCCGCTCGGTGTCCATCAACTCCCGAACGGCCGACTCGGGGGACTTCTCCTCGAGGAACTGCCGGACGAACCGCCGCAATTCCTCCTGATCCTCGCTGTATCCCAGGCGCACAGCCGGCCCTCCTCACCACAACATCCACCGCAGAACATAGCCGCCGCATCCGCCGTGGCCCGCCTCGGGTCGAAGCGCTACGCAGCGGATACGGCGTCCTCCGGGCCGTCCCCCCCGTACAGTTCCCCGGAGGGGTTCGATCCCGCCGGAACTTTTGCGGCTCTCGTCACGTCCAACCGGCATGCAGCATCGCAATAATCCTCATCGCAACAATCACCGGCGACTTCCGGTCGCCGTCCTGGCTCTCGCCCTCCTGGTCGGAGCCTGCGGGAACGGCGGCGACTCCACCGCCGGCACCGGCCCCGCCGGACCACCGCCGAGCGGCCCCGACCCAACCACCACCTCGCCACCCGAGACACCAACACAACCGACCCCTACGACAGCCGACCCAGCGACCACGACACAACCAGCTGATGGTGATGGAGGATGGCTCGGTGGTGAACCCGTCTGGATCTCGAGCGAAGGGGAACTCGAAAGTGATGCGGCGGCCGAAGCCACAGTCGAGTACAGCGCGGCTGCAGCCCCCCCTCCTCCCGCGCCTTCACCCGAACCGGCCGTCGCCCTCGACCCCCCCCGCCCGCTCCCGACCACGCAGCCGCGGAGGAGTCGGTCGACGGCTCCGCACTCGAAGGCGATTCCCTCGACTCCATCGCCGGCGGCGGGCGGCTCACCGGCGGTTCGATCGACGACAACGAGCACTTCGAGGACTATGTGGCCTACCGGGATCGCATCCTGCAACTCGGCATTCCCGTGCGCGATCTGGACCCGAGCGGGCGCATCGTTGTCACGGTGACCGGCGGGGACGGGCGACCGGCGGCGGGCACCGAGGTCCAGGTTGCAGGTGGTGGCGTGGAGGTCAGCCTGCGCACCACCGCCGACGGCACCGCCCGCTTCCATCCCGGGGCGTACGGGGCCGGCGACGGACCGTTCACCGTCACCGTCGGGGAAGTCAGCGCGCAGACCGAGCGTGGCGGGTCGGTGGCCTTACAGACCGATCGACCGACCGCTAGCGGCGACGTCGCTCTCGACGTCCTTTTCCTGCTCGATGCCACGGGCTCCATGGCCGACGAGATCGACCAGCTCAAGTTCACCATCGGCGAGGTTGCCCAAAGGATCGGGGACCTACCCGCCGACGTGGACCTGCACCTCGGCATGACGCTGTACCGCGACGTGGGGGACACCTTCGTCACCGCCAACTTCAACTTCACGTCCGACGTGGACCACTTCACCCGGGCCCTCGAGGTCGTGGTGGCTGACGGCGGCGGCGACTACCCGGAGGCTCTCGATGAGGCACTCGCCGACGCGCTCGGACGCCCGACGTGGCGGCCCGCCGAGGAGGCCGTCCAACTCGTCTTCCTGATCGCCGACGCTCCCCCACAGATCGCCCGGCAGGTGCCGACGCCGTACACGGAGTCGATGATCAACGCCGCGGGACGGGGCATCAAGATCTTCCCGGTCTCGTCATCGGGCACCGACGACCAGGCCGAATACGTGTTCCGGCAACTGGCACAGTTCACCGGCGGGCGATACGTCTTCCTGACCTACGGCGCCGGGGGGCGGGCCACCGGCGACGCAACCGACATTGGCAAGCGCGACTACGAAGAACTCTCCCTCGACGACCTCATCGTGCGGCTCGTCACCGAGGAGATCGATGCCCTCGGTCAGGACTCTGTCAGGTCTTGACGACGATCGTTCCGGCGGCCTTGTCGTGCCATCCTCGCCGCGAGGCGTCCCAGGTCAGCGAGGCGTAGCAGATCAGCGCGAGGACAAAGCCGACACCGGGAATGACTACCAGCACTCCTGGAAGTGCCCATCGGCCGAAAGACCTGCCCCAACTGGGCAGTTCGCCATTGTCGGCACGGACAACCCTGATCCTTGTCGCCATCTTGCCAATCGTCTGGCCCCGTATCGCAATCAACACCGGATCGTAGAGAAGGCCGACCAGGCCGAACATCACCGACGATAGGAGGACACCCTCCACGATCCCGATCCCAACACCCCACTCACCGGCAACGGCGGAGAGCAGCACCAGGATGATCCCCACGATGATCACCCCGACGAGGATCATCCCATCGATGACTTTGGCCCTCAACCGGGCGGCGGGTTCGGCAAGTTCCAACTCCTCACCCGTCCCGAGCGTGACCCACCCTGGAGACGGTCGACCCCAACCAACTGCCGAGCGGATCACCGGATCTGCCTTACCCGACCGGTCGAGCCCCACGCCGTGTCCGCTGTGAGGACATCAGCGTCGCGACGTTCGGCGAGGGCCAAGCAGAGGCGATCCGCCAGCGACAGACCCTCGCCGCGCCGCCAGCGACGGGCTGCCCACTCGGCGTCATCGGCCAGAACAGGTTCGATCTGAACTCCGTAACCCACCAGCAGAGCCCGAACCAGATCCCAGTCGCGACCCGCGGCAAGCACCTTCTGCCCCACTTCCGACCAGTTGGCGGCGCCACAGCACGCCCCGGCCAGCAGTTCGGCCTCGACCATGTCGGTCCCATCCTCGTCCTGCAGGAAGGCCAGGATCGCCGATGCATCGAGCACGGCACTCAACCGGCGTCCTCCTGCTCGGCGGCTCGACGCCGGTCCGCCAGCAACTCCGCAACCAGGTCAAGACCATGGAGTTCATCGCGCACGCGGGCGCGCAGTTGGTCGCGAGTCAGTAGAACCAGGCCGTCGGAGGACTCCAGCAGCACCAGCGGAGTGCCCGCCTCGAGCCCGGCACGTTCTCGCACCTCGGCAGGTACGACGATCCGGCCCCGGTCTCCCACTACCACTGCATGTGTCCCATTCATGATGCGAATATACCACCATCGACCGCCATGTGGGACTCGCCCGTGACCCGGACCGCGTCGGGACGATCGTCCCGCTGGAGGCCGCGGGTGCAGGCCGGGGCGGGAACGGTTATACAACGTGGGCACCAACGGGGCGGCAGCTAGCTTCAGCCGCCGGGGAGAGACGCACATGAGCGACACAGCCGCACACGCCGACAGCGCGGGAATCGACCATTACTGCTGGCCGCAACTCGGAGACGCCCGCCAAGCGCCCGACGCCCGACCCACGCTGCACTACCGCGACACCCAGATGGAGATCCACAAGGTGGTGGTCGGCCCGTACGACAACAACGTGTTCATCGTGCGCTGCCGGCAAAGCGGCGACGCCGTGCTGATCGACGCCGCCAACGAGCACGAACTGCTGCTGGACCTGTGCCGGCAACTCGGCGTGCGCACCGTCCTGGAGACCCACGGCCACGAGGACCACATCGGAGCCGTACCGCAGATGCGCGACGCCGGCTACAACGTGCACATCACCGCCGGCGACGCCCACATGCTGCCCGCCTACGACCAGATCCTGGAGGGCGACTCGGCAGTGGAGGTTGGGCGCCTGCGCCTGCACACGACCATCACGCCGGGCCATACCGCCGGATCCATCTGCTTCAAGGTGGACGGCTCACCGGTGGCATTCACCGGCGACACGCTGTTCCCGGGCGGCCCCGGACTCACCCGCGATGGGTACGAGTTCCGCGAGGGCAAGCCGCCACCCGCGGAGTTCCCCTGCGGCGACTTCGCCACCATCATCGCCTCGATCGACGAGTTGATCTTCTCTCGCTTCGCCCCCGAGACAATCGCCATGCCCGGCCACGGCAACGACACCACCATCGGCCACGAGAGCCCACACCTCCAGGAGTGGATCGACCGCGGCTGGTAGGCCGCCGGCGGCCCCCTCCCAGTCACCTCGGAGCCTCTCAGCACCAACAGAGGCGGGGAGGCCGAGGGACGGCGCCGGCGTGATTTCGCCAGACGCGCCGCCTGTGAACCCGCCGGACCCACCCGCCGGCAGCGCGGGCCCAACCGCGACCGGACCCGCTGGCAGGAAACGCCGGGCACCAGCAGCAGAGGCCGGCACTCCGCGGACGCCGAACGGGCGATCAACGAATTGCGATCGCTCGAGACCTCCGACCGCGTTGTGAGCCGAAGAGATGCACCGGCCGGGGGTTAGCATTGCAAAGGTGCAGGTTGGGATGATCGCGACGACTTGGGGCCGCTGTGCCGACGAATGATGACGACCTGCGAGTCAGGCTCGCAGACCTCGGCGAAGACGCGCACTGGGAGTTCAAACAGATCGAGTTCTCCGGCGACAAGCCGAAGAGTCCGACCCAGCAGCAGCTCGCTGACGAGCTGGCGGCATTCGCCAACGCCGGCGGCGGGACCCTGCTGTGCGGTGTGACCGACACGGGCGAGCTGCAGCACCTCACGAGGGGCCGACTCGACGCCTTGGAAGGTCGGCTCATCGCGGCATGTACGGACTCGATAGAGCCGCCGATCTTCCCGATGATCTCCCGCCGGGCGATCGAAGGCAAGGCATTCATCGAGGTGGAGGTGGAGGCAGGAAGTTCACTGCACCGCAGCCCCGGCGGCACTTACATCCGCGTGGGAAGCAGCAAGCGCGGGATGAGTCCGGAGGAAGGTCTACGGCTGGCGGAGCGGCGCTCACAGGCCCGCTTCCTGTGGTTCGACCGGCAGCCGGTGTCCGGGACGGGATTCTCGTCATTCGACGAGTCCCTGTGGAAGCCGCTGCTTGACGCCCGCGGTGCGGACGATCCGGAAGCTGTGCTCTTCCGCAGAGGGCTCCTTGCCAACGACCACACTGGCCACCGTTGCGCCTCTGTCGCCGGCTTGCTGCTGTGCGCCGAGAACCCGCAGTCATGGCTGCCCAACGCCAGAATCACCGCGACCTGCTACGACGGAACCGACAGGGCGGCGCGCCAGATCGACACGGCTGACATTCGCGGTCCTATCACTCGACAGATCCCCGAGGCCGTTCGCTTCGTTCTGCGTAACTCCCGAGTGGCCGCCCGCAAGGACCCGGCCCGGGTGAACGTGCAACAGTTCAGCGAGCGGGCCGTCTTCGAGGCGATTGTGAACGCCGTCGCCCACCGCGACTACTCCATCCGAGAGCGGGCGGTCCGAATATCGGTGTTCGCCGACCGCGTGGAGATCGAGTCACCTGGCGCGCTGGCGAACGGCCTGACGGTCGACAACATGGCCATGCACCAGGCAACCCGCAATGAGGCGATCGCTTCGATCCTGCGGTACGTGCCGGTGGGGGAACTGCCCGGCGCGCTGGAACGTCGCTATTTCATGGAGACGCGGGGCGACGGCGTGACGATAATCGTCGAGGAGACCCGGCAGGCGACAGGTCGCGAACCCCTCTACGAGCTGACCGACGGCGAGACACTGCGGCTGACCATCCCCTCAGCCGTGCTGGAACAGACAAGCGCCACCGTCACCGTCACTGTTCGTACGGGCGGCCGGTCCCTCGCCGGCGTGGACGTTCTAGCGCTGTTCCCCAATGCCACGTGGGTTCAGGGCACGACCGACACGCACGGCGAGACAGGACTCCGGTTGCATTCCACGCACCTGCCGATGACCGTGTTCGCCGCCGCTCCCGGCCTTGCTGCGAGCCACGTCCGGGACTGGGTTCCTGCGACGGGAGCACTCTCGCTGGACCTGGATCCCGTCGGCATCGGCGCCGGCTCGGTCATCCTCGCCGAGGCGACTGGCGAGGTGCCTGGCCTAGTGGGCCGGCTGAATCCGATCCGCGACACCCTCGACCGCACCTACGTATACGCCAACCGGATGGCGGTCAACGACGGGGAGCCGCAGCCGGTGAACTTCACCTTCGGCGAGACACTCCGACTGACCGACCACTTGGGCGCCGAGCGAGACATCGAGATCGTCGACATCGTGGGGAGGTCAGCGCTCGTGCAATACCGACCCGTCGACGATCCGCCGCAGTAACCGCCGCCGGCGTTGCCCAGACCACCACAGACGTCAAGGGTGTGCGCGGGGGCCCGGCTGCGACGACTGTCGCCCGTGCGTGGAGGAGCAGACCGGCACCCCGGCCCCCGCCCAGATAGCCACCACGCCGGATTCCGGCCTCGGCCGGAATGACAACTGAGTGCCAGCCGTAGACTCCGCAGCGTGAGTCCTGAGCCGCTGTTCTCCATCGAGAACCTGCACGTCGGCACCGAGGACGCCACAATCTTGCGGGGGGTAAACCTGGACATCGGACCCGGCGAGCTCCACGCCCTCATGGGTCCGAACGGCTCGGGGAAGTCCACGCTGGCCGCCACCCTCATGGGCAGTCCCGAGTACAAGGTGAGCGCCGGACGGGTGCTGTTCCGGAACGACGACATCACGGACTGGAGTACCGACGAGCGCGCCAAGGCCGGGCTGTTCCTCGCCTTCCAGTATCCCCAGTCCATCGTGGGGGTCTCGGTGCTCAACTTCCTGCGCCAGGCGGCCGGCGCCCGCCGTGACGAGGAGATCTCCATCCTCCGGCTCCGGATGCAGATCATGGATTGGATGGATCGCTTGGGCATCGACCCCGCCTTTGCCGACCGCTTCCTGAACGAGGGCTTCTCCGGCGGTGAGAAGAAGCGCAACGAGATCCTGCAGATGGCCATCCTGCGCCCCGACATGGCCATCCTCGACGAGACCGACTCGGGACTCGACATCGACGCCCTGAAGGTGGTTTCCTCGGGCGTGCACACCGTGCGCGAGGACAACCCCGAGATGGGCACGCTCGCCATCACCCACTACCTGCGCCTGCTGGAGTACCTGGTGCCCGACCACGTCCACATCCTGCTCGACGGCCGCATCGTGGAGTCCGGCGACATGGCCCTGGCCGAACGGCTGGAGTCCGACGGCTACAACGCCTGGCGCTGAGCGGGAACGACTGTGATGAGCAACCTCGCCACCGCCACCAAGGCCGACTTCCCCCTCCTCGGTCGAGAGGTGTACGGCAAGCCGATCGTCTACCTGGATTCGGCCGCCACCTCGCAGAAGCCCGCCACGGTGCTGGACGCCATGGACGCCTATTACCGCACCGTGAACGCCAACGTGCACCGCGGCGCCTACCACATCGCCGACATCGCCACGCAGCAGATGGAAGAGGCCAGAGCGAAAGTGCAGCGCTTCATCGGCGCCTCGTCGCCGCGTGAGGTGATCTTCACTCGCAACGCCACCGAGGCCGTGAACCTGGTGGCCCACAGCTGGGGACGCACCAACCTCGACAGCGGCGACGCCGTGCTGCTCACGCACATGGAGCACCACGCCAACATCGTCCCGTGGCACATGCTGGCCGCCGAGCGGGGCGTGGAGCTGCGCTGGCTGCCCCTCGACGACGACGGCCGACTCGACTTGCGCGACCTCGACCGGCTGCTCGACGGCGTGCGGCTGGTGGCGCTCACTGCCATGTCCAATGTGCTCGGCACAATCCCCCCGGTGCGCCGCATCGCCGACGCCGCCCACGAACGGGGTGCGCTGGTGCTCGTGGACGGCGCCCAATACGTGCCCCACGTGCCCACCGACGTGACCGAGCTGGGTTGTGATTTCCTGGCGTTCTCGGGCCACAAGATGTGCGGGCCCACCGGCATCGGCGTGCTGTGGGGCCGTGAGGATCTGCTGGAGGCCATGCCGCCGTTCCTCGGCGGCGGCGAGATGATCCTCAACGTCACCACCGAGGGGTTCCTGCCCAACGAACTGCCCTGGAAATTCGAGGCGGGCACGCCGGCCATCGCCGAGGTGGTTGGGCTGGGTGCCGCCGTCGACTATCTCAGCGCTATCGGCATGGACGCGGTGCGGCGCCATGATGTGTCGCTGACGGCCTACGCCCTGCGCACACTCACCGAGCACCACGGCGAGCGCCTCACCATTCACGGGCCGCCCGAGCCGGCCGCCCGCGGCGGAGTCCTGTCGTTCGCCTACGGCGACGTCCACGCACACGACATCTCGCAGGTACTGGACGAGCAGGCCGTTTGCGTGCGCGCCGGCCACCACTGCGCCAAGCCCCTGATGCGCTGCATGGGAGTGGTCGCCACGGCGCGGGCCTCGGTGTACATCTACAACGACGAGTCCGACATCGACCACCTGGCCGAGGCGCTGGATCGCGTGGGCGATCTGTTCGGCCCGCAATAGCCTTCGAGACCACCATGCCCGGCCTCGAAGACCTCTACCGAGAAATCGTCCTTGATCATTACCGCAGCCCCCGCAATCGGGGTGAATTGCCCTGCCCGCCCGCCAGCCGGGCCGAAGGATTCAACCCGCTGTGCGGCGACGAGATGGTGGTCTACACCGACGTGGCGGATGGTGTTGTCCGCGACGTGCGCTTCGGTGGCCAGGGCTGCTCCATCAGCCAGTCCACCGCCTCGATGATGTCGGTTGCAGTGAAGGGCCGCAGCCTCACCGACGTCGAGAAGCTGGAGCGGTCGTTCAAGGCCATGATGTCGATCGTCACCGACGGCGGCGAGGTCGCCTCGCCGGCCGACCTCGGCGATCTCGAAGCCCTGAGGGGCGTCGTGAAGTTCCCCGTGCGCATCAAGTGCGCCACCCTCTGCTGGAACACCCTGGCCGAGAGCCTGCGCAACTAGGCGACGCCGCCCGCTTCGGGATGCTAGACAGTCATCTTCGACCAACTCTTGTGGGGGAAGCAATGAGAAGATCAAGGACTTCTGCGTTCCGTCGGCGTGCGATTGGGGCGGCTGTCTGCGCCATGGCGTTGCTGGCGGTGAGCCTGTCGTCGTGCGGCGACGACGATCCGGTGACGATCTCGTTCCTGGGGTTCTACGGCCCCGACGGCGTCGCGCCGCTTATCGAGGCGTTCCAGGAGGAGAACCCGGACATCGTCGTGGAGTACGAGTCCGTGCCCTTCGGCGAGTTGAACCAGGTCATCCAGAGCCGCCTGTCGGGCGGTGGGGAGAGCCCCGACGTCTACATCGCGGACCAGCCGCGGGTGGCGGCGCTGGACTCGCAGGGGTTCCTGCACGACGTCTCCGATGCTGTCGGTGATGCCAAGAACGACTGGGTGGACACGGCGCTGACAGCATCGACCGTCGACGGCAACCTGATGGCGCTGCCGCTGAACACGTCGACCCAGATCCTCTACTACAACAAGTCGCTGCTGGACCAGGCGGGGATTGCCTATCCCTCGACATCGCCCGACGCCCGCATGACCTGGGACGAGCTGATCGACCTGGCGCGCCAAGCCCAGGAGGGTGGCGCCACCTACGGCTTCCAGTTCGACCAGGTGAGCCGCTACTACCAACTACAGCCGCTGATGGAGTCGCTCGGCGGGGGTTCCGGGCTGACCGGCCCCGGCAACCTGCAGCCGGCACTCGTCAACGACGGCTGGATCCAGGCGATGGAGTTCTACGCAAGCCTCTTCGCCGACGACGGCGTCGCACCGCGCGGCATGCCACCGGAAGAGACTCCCGCCGCCTTCGCGGCGGGCGATATCGCCTTCTACCTCGGCGGGACCCACTGGGGCGGCATCTGGGAACTCTTCGCTCCGCTCGACTTCGATCTCGGCTTCGCGCCGCACCCGTACTTCGAGGGCTACCCGGCGGCCACGCCGACGGGCGCTCTGTCGCTCGGCGTGAACCCCAACAGCCCGAACACCGAGGCGGCGACCACCTTCGCCAAGTGGGTTACCACCTCGCCGGTGGGCACGGACATCTTCCTGACCGTCGACGTCGCCCCGCCGGCACTTACCGGTGCGCTGCCGGCCTTCATCGCCTCCCCGCCGTGGAACACGGGCGAGGGCGGCACGACGGGCGGTCAACTCGTGGAGTACGAACTCGCCAACACCTCCGTCGTGCGGCCGCGCAGCACCGGCTACATCCAGTTCGAGGAGATCATGGGCCGCGCCTTCGAGGACATCCGCAACGGCCTCGACGTGCGTGAGACCCTCGACCGTGCCCAGTCCGAACTGGAAGCTCAACTCCCGAGCGGCTGATAACCCCAACTTGCGAAGAATCGGGAGCGTGCTGAGTAGTCCGTTGGAACCGCAGGCCAGTCCGCTGGAGACTGGATTCCTGTCCCGGATCTAGTCCGGGACAGGCTCTTCGCCCGAATGACGAGAGAGCCGGTTCGCAGCACTACTCAGCGGTCTACCCGGGACCGATGACCCAGCCGGGTGCGCGGGCGGCGGCGCTCGCGCGGCGCCGTCGCCATGACCGGCGCGGCGCCGTCGCCATGGTCTTCCTGGCGCCTGCCCTCGTCACGCTGATCCTGACTCGCATCGCCCCGGCGGTCGACACGCTCCTCAGCAGCCTCCGCGACGGCGGGGCGTGGAGCCTCGCCAACTACGCCGAGTTGGCGTCGTCCACGTTCCAGGACGCCGTCGTGACGACGATCACCTTCAACGCCATCATCAATCCCGCGCAGGTCCTGGTCTCCTTCGCCCTGGCGGTCGTGCTCTCGCAACGCCTGCCCGCCGTCGGCTTGTGGCGCACGCTGATCTTCCTGCCGATGGCGGTGCCGCCGGCAGTGTCGACGGTCGTGTGGGGCGTGTGGTTCCGCCCCGGCGACGGGATCGTCAACAGCCTGCTGGGAATCGTGGGGCTGCCCGACCAGCCCTTCCTCACATCGCCCGGCCAGGCCCTCTATGTGATCATGGTCATCGCCTCGTGGATCGGGGTCGGCTACTGGATGATGTTCCTCATCGCCGGCATCAAGAACGTCCCGACCGAGTTGCTCGAGGCCGCCGCAATCGACGGCGCCGGCTGGTGGCGGCGCCTGGTGACGATCGTCACCCCGATGATCCGCCGCCAGTTGAGCTTCGTGCTGGTGGCCGCCACCGTTGCGAACTTCCTGCTCTTCGTACCCGTGCAGATCCTCACCCGCGGCGGCCCCGCCGGCAGCACGAACCTCGTCATGTACGAGGCGTACACCCAGGCCTTCGTGTTCAACAATCCCGGCCCGGCCTTCGCCCAGATCACCGTCCTCGTCGCGCTGGTGGCCGCCATCGTGGCCGTGCAGTTCCGGTTGATGAGCGGTCGGAGGGAACAGGTCCGTCATGGGTCGTGATCTGCCTCGCTGGGGCCGGATCCCGTTGGTCGTACTGGTCCCTGTCGTCTCGATCCTGTGGCTGGCTCCGCTCGCCTGGACCGTCGCCGCCGGTCTGCGCCCGAGCGACGATGTCTTCCGCTCGTTCAGAACCCTGACCTGGCGCACGTTCATCCCTGACGCGGTCACCGCGGACAACCTCGCCGAGATCGCCGGCGGCACGCTGGGACGCGCCATCGGCAACTCCCTGATCGTGGCGGGAGCGACGGTCGTCCTGGGTGTGCTGATGTCCGCCATGGCGGCGTACGCGCTCACGGTGTTCCGCTTTCGCGGTCGCGGGCTCGTCTTCGCCCTGGTCGTGCTGGCCTTCATGGTGCCGTTCGAGGCTCTCGCCATCCCCTTGGCCGACACCGCCCGGAGCGTGGGACTGGACAACAGCTACATCGGCCTGATCCTGCCGGGTCTGGGGAACGGTCTGGCGATCTTCCTGCTGCGCCAGTTCTACCTCGACATCCCCCGCGAACTCGCAGAGGCCGCCTCCATCGACGGCGCCGGCGCGTGGCGCGTGTTCTGGCACGTCTACGTGCCGCTGACCGGGCCGGCCATGGTGGGCGCCGGCATCATCATCTTCGTCTTCCAGTGGCAGGCCTACCTGCTGCCACTGCTGCTCACCACCGACCCGGCGATGGACGTCGGTTCCGTGGCGCTCGCCAGGCTGTTCGGGCAGTACGGGGTGGACTGGGGGATGCTCTTCGCCGGCGCCGCGGTGCTCTGCCTGGTCCCGGCGATCATCCTGCTGGCGTTCCAGCGCACCTTCACCGAGTCGGTCGTGGGCTCGGCGATCAAGGGATGATCAGCTTCGGGATCCGGCGCGAGTTCCGGCCACCCAACCCGTGCGGCGGCCGCCTCACGGCCACCCGGCGCGCCGTCGCCGCAGCTTCGACGAGGCTGCCTGGCCGGTCCGGCCGGAGACCCGAGCCCACCTCAGCACGCGACACATCGTGGAAGGATGCGACGCCATGACCCAACTGCTCTTCGACACCGATATCGGCACCGATGTGGATGATGCGCTGGCACTCGCGCTCCTCATCGCTCAACCGGACGTAGACCTGGTAGGGGTGACCACCGTCCAAGGTCATGCGCCGTTGCGCGCCGCCATCGCGAGATCACTGTTAGAGGACTCCGACAAGCGACACGTGCCGGTCGTGGCGGGACGGTCGGCGCCGCTGCGGCGCAGCAGCGTCGACGGCTTCCACTGGAACGAGATGTGGGGCCACGAAGGGGCCGGCGTGCTGACGGACGCCGAGCGGCAGGTGCCCGATGATGAGCCGACCCGTCACGACGCGGCGCGGTTCATCCTCGGCGCCGCCGAGCGCGCCCGGGATCCACTGGCCTTGATCACCGTCGGGCCGGTCACCAATCTCGCCCTGGCGCTGCAGATGGAGCCAGGGCTGGCGGAGGCCCTGGGTCCGGTGACGATCATGGGAGGGATCGTCGAGCGACACATGGTCGCCTGGCCGGCGACGTTCGAGACGAACCTCAACTCCGACCCGCTTGCGGCCGCCATCGTGCTGGGGTCGCCGCTGGACATCACGCTCGTGCCGCTGGAGGTCACCTTGCAGGTGTACCTCGACCGAGCCGACCGCGAGCGCCTCGCCCGCGACGGTGGCCCGGTCTCCCAGAAGCTGACCCGGCTCATCGCCGAGATGCGCGAGCCATTCCTGCGCTTCGCCGCGAAATACGGCCTCGACGGCTCCAACTTCGACGAGCGCACCTACCTGCACGATCCGCTCGCCGTGCACTCCGCTCTCGGCGGCACCCACACCACCCTGCGCGACGCCAGCATCACGGTCGAGTACGAGGGGCAGATCCTTCGCACCATCGACCACCCCGAACGCCAACCCAACATGCGCGTTTGCACGGCCGCCGACGGCCCGGCATTCGTCGCCGACTGGATGGACGCCGTCGTCGCCGTCTGAGTCGCCGGGTTGCGACCGCTCGGACGCGGGCGCCGGCGGACTCGCTACGGCGCGGCTCGCGGCGCCGGGCTTGCGGTCAGCCGGCGAGCCTGTTGACGCGAGCGGCGAAGTCGAAGTCCTTCTCCGTGATCCCGCCGGCAGCGTGGTTGCTGATGCCGATGGACACCCTGTTCCACACGTTCGACCACTCGGGGTGGTGGAACAGCCGCTCCGCGATACAGGCGACCGACGCCATGAACCCGAACGCAGCCGTGAAGTCGGCGAACTCGAAGTCGCGGTGCAATGCGTTATCGCGCCGCTCCCAGCCGGGAATCTCTCCCAGACGGGAGTCCACGGTGGCGTCGTCGAGGAGGTCGTTGGGGTTGCTCATGCGCCCACGGTACCGCAGCGCCTCCGGCCGACATGGCCGGTAGACCGGTCCCGTGGCTCCGGCGACGGGCGCCCTAGCGAGTTGTGCAGCCGCACGACTCCCGGGCGACGAGCGTCGTGGGAACGACGACGGGGGGTTGGGAATTCCCCTCGTCGATCGCCCTGCGGAGGGTCCGGACCGCCTCGCGGCCGAGTTCGTCCGCCGAAATCCGGACCGAGGACAGCGGTGTCTCGACGTAGCGGGAGAACGGGATATCGCCGTAGCCAATGACCGCAAGTTCTTCGGGAACCCGAATGCCCAGCTCTCGAGCGACTGCGATCACACCGAAAGCACTAACGTCGGTGTTACACACAATGGCCGTGGGACGGTCGTCCTGCTGCAACAGTTGTCCCGCAGCCATGGAACCCGCCTGCAGCGAGTAGTCCGCCGCAGGAACAACCAGCCGGTCTTCTCCGGCCAAGCCGGCGGCGGCGAGCGCTTCCTCGAAGCCGGATCGGAACGGGAGGGTCGAACACCGATCCACCGGTCCCCCAAGATGCCCGATACGGACGTGACCGTGCTCGATGAGATGAGTCGTCATCACGCGGGCACTTGCGGCATGGTCCACGAGTATGCGCGACCCCACCCCGATGTCGGTACTGTCGACCAGGACGAACGGCCGTAGCCTCGCCGACGACGCCAGAATATCGATGACCTCTTTGTCTCCGAATCTCTCGAAGGGGAGAAGGATGAGTCCGTCGACGTTGCGGCTGAAGAGTTGGTCGATGCCCCGGGAGAGGATGTCGGGCGCGAACTGCTTGGTCCGACAGAAGACCGGGAGCCATCCCTCGCGTTCGGCTGCTGCCGTCAGAGGTTCGAGAATTTCGTTGTAGTAGACGTTGAAGTCCGACACCAGCACTCCAATGGTGAAGCTCGGGTGGGAATCGTTACTGCCGAGCGCACGACGCCTGTCGTAACCGAGGACCCGAGTCCGCGCCCCCCGGCCCATCGAGACAATTCCGTCGTCAGCGAGCTGCCGGTACGCGGCGCGCACAGTGTGCACGTTGATACCGAGTTGCTTTGCGAGATCGGCGATGACGGGAAGGGGGGTTCCCGGCGCTATGCGCCCCGTTACCACCTGCCACGTGATCTGTCGCGAAATCTGGGTCGCCAGTGGAACGCGGCTGGTGTTGTCGACGGTGACTGCTGCGGCACTGTTCGGGTTCTTTAGAGATCCCTCATAGCTGTCCGCCCCGTGCACGGGCCGACTATATCTCACACGATTACGCGGCAAATGTGTATAAAATCATCTAGTTGTCTAGATACATAGATATATAGCTATCGGGGCACGTGCGTGCCTGCGGCTCAGCCACGTGCCCCGATAGTTCACGAGTCGTTCAGAGAGGCGTCAGGAGAATCAGCCGGTTCCGGGAATATCGGCGCCGGCTAGAAGCGGCGACCGAACGTCACCGACACCTCGGCAGGGGCAGGGCGGTCCCATAGCTCGTAGCCGGTGCGTTCCAGTTCGTCGGCCAACTCGGGACCGCCAGAGGTAACGATCTGGCCGCGGATCATGATGTGCACCCGGTCGGCATGCAGTTCGTGCAGCAGGCGCGTGTAGTGGGTGATCGCCAGCACGCCGAGTCCCTCAGTGGTGGCCAGCTCGATGCGGCGGCTCACGGCCCGAAGCGCGTCGATGTCCAATCCCGAATCGATCTCGTCCAGCACGGCGATGCGGGGACGCAGCACGGCCAGCTGCAGCGCCTCACCCCGCTTCTGCTCCCCACCTGAGAGATCCACGTTGATCGAGCGCTCCAGCAGCGCGGTCGGCACGCCGAGACGCTCGGCCTCGGCACCCAGCAGGTCGACGAGACCATCGGCTGCCAGGTCGCGGCCCCCGGCCCGTAGCGCGGCCGCCAGCACGTCGGTCAGGTTCACGCCGGGCACCTCGGTCGGGTACTGCATGGCCAGGAACAGCCCTGCTTGGGCGCGCTCGAAGGGCGTCAGCGCCAGTAGGTCGCGACCGCCGAGCATCGCCTGTCCGGCGACGACGGTGTAGCCGCGGCGGCCCGCCAGCACGTGTGCGAGCGTGGACTTGCCGCAACCGTTCGGGCCCATCACGGCATGCACCTCGCCGGCGCCCACCCGAAGGTTCACGCCGTGCAGGATCGCCTCGTTCCCCGCGTTCGCCCGCAGACCCTCAACGACCAGCTCGCTCACAGTCGCACCTCTTTACCGGCCGCGCAACGTGACGAAGACACCCTCGTCCGTCACCGTCACCTCGTGGGCAGCCACCGGGCTGACGGCCGGAAGGGTGAGGGCGTCGCCGGTGCGAAGATCGAACAGACTGCCGTGGGCGGAGCACTCCAGAGCACATTCGTCGACATCCACGTCGCCCTCGCTGAGCGAGTAGTCGGCATGGCTGCACGTGTCATCGATGGCGAAGAACTCGTCGGCGACATGAGCGACGGCGACACGCCGCCCCGCCACCTCGAAGCAGCGAGCCTCACCGGGCGCCACGTCCTCCCGCCCGCACAACCGCACCGGGCCGGTGTTCTCCGTACTCATCGCCAACTCTCCCCCGTCGGTCATCCGGGTCGGGGCCGCCTCGCGGGCGGACTCCGATGCCCGGCCACGCCCAAAACCTCTCCGCAACTTGCCCATCATCGGTCGGAGCCGATCTTGGCCCGGACCAACTCGCCGAAACCGGCCGCTACGGCCTGTACGGGCAGACGGCTCTGCGCCTCACCGAAGAAACCCTCCACGATGAGACGCTCCGCCACGTCGGGCGGTACACCCCGGCTCTCGAGGTAGAAGCGATGATCCTCGTCGATCGGCCCGACAGAGCTGGCATGAGCGCACCGCACGTCGTTGTTCTCGATCTCCAAGTTGGGCACCGAATCGGCCCACACGCCCTCGGAGAGCTTCAGAATGCGGTTGGTCTGCTGGGCGTCGGTGCCCCGGGCGTCGAGCCCGACCCTGATGAGGCCCGTATAGACGGAGCGTGCCCGGTCGTCCACGGCACCCACGAAGAGCAGGTTGCTATTGGTGTCGGGAGCGACGTGGTTCTGGAAGGTGCGGAAGTCCAGCACCTGGTCGCGGTCCCCGAAGTACATGGCGGAGATGTCGCCGGTGGCACCCCGTCCCGACAACGTGCAGTCGACCCTGCACCGGGCGTAGGCACCTCCCACGGCAGCGACTCCGATGGCGAGATGCCCCTGGGACGCCACCGCCGCCGCTGTCTGGTCGATACCCACCGTACGCGGCCCGAGCTCCTGCAGCGTGAGGTACTGGAGGCGGGCGGCGGGGCCGACGGCAATCTCGGCCACCGCTGCGACGAAGCATTCCGCCTCGCCGGAGACGAAAGCGTTGACCACCTGCGCCTCCGCGCCATCGCCGATCACAACCGCCAAGCGCGGGAAGATCGCCATCCCAGGCGCCCGCACGACGTTCACGACGGCGACGGGATCGACCAGGCGCACCCCGGCGGGAATCTCCACCACGAGGGGCGCGGTGCAGAAGGCGTCGGCCATCAGTCCGAACGCGTCCGCCGGCTCCGCAAGCACATCGCCCAGACCACCGCTCGGCACCGGTTCGTCGGCGAGCATGCGCACCGCCAGACCGGCGGCTGCCGCCGCCGGAGCGATCTCGGTGCTGACGAGTTGCCCGTCGCACGTCACCACGAGGGCGCTCAGCGAGCCCAGGCGGCCTCGCAGCGAGCCGAGGAGGTCATCGGCGCCGGAATCGGTCGGGGCCAGAGTTCCGGTGCCGGCTGCGCCAGCGTCCCGGCCGCCGTTGGACCCCGCGACCGGGGCTCCGGGCGCGGGGTGGTAAGTCTCGAGGTGCAGTTCGCCGACCGGGCTGTAGCGCCACTCCTCCTCGGCAGCGGTCGGCAACGGCATCTCCCGGAAGGCCTCGGCGGCGCTCACGCGCCGCTGCTGCAGCCAGTCGGCCCCCGGCAGGGCGACCGCGTGCGCGACGGAGAACGAGTCGGGGAGGTCCGGCATCGAGACCCGCCGGCTAGCCGTGCCCGCCGCGGTTGCGCCCGCGGCGGCGCCCGGTGCGGCGCAGGCGACCGCCGAAGCGCCGTTTCTCCTTTTCCAGGTCGGCCATGATCTCGCGCCCGGCCTGGTTCACGACGTCCTCGGCCTCGTCGAGCAGGGCGGCGATGGAATCGTCGGTTCCCAGGGAGGCCGGCTCGTCGGGAGTCTTCGGCGTCACGAGGGTTCCGTACGACCAGTTCACGTCAGCGCGCCGGCGGGTGTACATCTCGCAGTTCTCCGGGCAGCGCCACGGGGCCTCAGGGGCAAGATCGAGATCGCACTTGCGAACGGTGTCGCCGTTGGGGTACGTACGGCTCTCGAAGTACTTGCAGTCCTGACGCATCGGCATGGCATGCCCATTCTACGGGTGACGGCCCGAGCGCCGGTAGGCCCCGCCGATCGGGATGGCGATCTCGGCAGCCCCGGCCACCGGGGCCCCGGGTTCAGCCGACCGAGCCCTCCATCTGCAGTTCGATGAGGCGGCTCCACTCCACGGCGTACTCCATGGGCAGCGTGCGGGTCACCGGCTCGATGAAGCCATTGACGATCATGCCCATGGCCTGTTCCTCGCTCAGCCCGCGGCTCATCAGGTAGAAGAGTTGCTCGTCGGCAACCTTCGACACCGTGGCCTCGTGGCCGATGACCGCGTCCTGCGAACCCACCTCCATGTAGGGGTAGGTGTCGGAGACGCTGTCCTCGTCGAGAATCAGAGCGTCGCACTGCACGTGGCTCTTGCAGCCGGTGGCATCGGGCTCCACCCGCACCAAGCCGCGGTAGCTGGTCCGCCCGCCGTCCTTGGAGATGGACTTGGAGACGATCTTGGAGGTGGTCTCGGGGGCGGCGTGGGTCATCTTGGCCCCGGCGTCCTGATGCTGGCCCGGCCCCGCGTAGGCCACCGACAGCACCTCGCCCGAGGCCTTCGGCCCAACCATCACCACAGCCGGGTACTTCATGGTGAGCCGGCTGCCGATGTTGCCGTCAATCCACTCCATGTGGCCCTCGGCCTCCACCCTGGCCCGCTTGGTGACCAGGTTGTAGACGTTGTTGGACCAGTTCTGGATGGTCGTGTAGGTGACGCGGGCGCCCTCGCCCACCGCGATCTCCACGACTGCGGAGTGCAGCGAGTCGGTGGTGTACACCGGGGCGGAGCAGCCCTCGATGTAGTGCACCTGCGAGCCCTTGTCGGCGATGATCAGGGTGCGCTCGAACTGCCCCATGTTCTCGGCATTGATGCGGAAGTAGGCCTGCAGCGGCAACTCCACGCTCACGCCCGGCGGCACGTAGATGAACGACCCGCCCGACCAGACCGTCGAGTTGAGCGCCGAGAACTTGTTGTCGTTGGGGGGGATGATCCGCCCGAAGTACTTGCGCACCAGGTCGGGATGTTCCTGCACCGCCGTACCCATGTCGCTGAAGATGACGCCCTGGGCCTCGAGGTCGTCCCGGTTGCGGTGGTAGACCACCTCGGACTCGTACTGGGCGGTCACCCCGGCGAGGTACTTGCGCTCCGCCTGAGGGATGCCGAGCTTCTCGTAGGTGTTCTTGATCGACTCAGGGACGTCGTCCCACTCGCTGACCTGCTCCTCGGTGGGCTTGATGTAATAGAAGATGTTGTCGAAGTCGATGCCGTCGAGGTCGCCGCCCCAACTCGGCATGGGTCGACGCTCGAAGCGGTTCAGGGACTTCATGCGAAAGTCCAGCATCCACTGCGGTTCTTTCTTCATGAACGACATCTCACGCACGAGGTCACTGTCGAGGCCCCGGCGCGGCTTGAAGACGTAGTCCTCCTCGTCGCTCCAACCGAGGGCGTAGTTGCTGAGATCGACACCGATGTTGCTGGTCGTGGTCATTTGGTCCTCCGATCCTGGAGGTGGGCTCCACCCCTGTCGCGAGGCACTCCGTGGCCCCAGTCTACCCGCAGGTCAGCCTCCCGGTCCACGGTCGAGCCAAAGTCGACCCGTCGATCAGTCCAGTCGCCGCAGTTCAGCCCGGTACGTCGGGCCACGCCTAGCGTAGCTCGCCGCCGCTTCGGTCAGCATGGCGCCGGCGGCGGCGCCGGGGCGAATCTTCGCGGGCACGCCGATCGCCAGCGCGGCCGGTGGGATCTCCGTACCATCGAGCACGACCGCTCCCGCACCCACGAGCGCGCCCTCCCCGACGACGACCCGATGACGGATTATCGAGCCGACGCCGGCCAGCGATCCGTCGCGCATCGTGCAGGCCTCCAAGTGGACCAAGTGCCCGACGGTGCAGTCGTTGCCGATCATCGTCGGGCACACCGGGTCGCTATGGATGACGGCGCCGTCCTGGATCGAGCTGCGTTCGCCGACAATGATCGCCCCGGCGTCGCCACGCAGGACCGCCTGCGGCCAGATCGTGGAGCCGGCGCCGATGGTGACATCGCCGATGACGGTGGCCTCGGGATGGACGTAGGCGTCGGGATGGATGCGCGGCACCAGGTCGCCGAGGGCATAGACGGCCATGGGTTCCTCCTGCTGTAGGTGGGATTCAGTCGGCCGGCGACATGACTCTGTCGTAGCCGCCCTTGAAGAAAATCAGCGGTCCGGCTTCGGGACGGCCGACGCCCAGGTCGGCCACCCGGCCCAGCACGATCCAGTGGTCGCCTGCCTCGTGGAAGGTCTCGATGGTGCAGTCGATCCAGGCGACGCACCCGTCGATGACCGGCGAGCCCGTCGCACGGGTACTCCACGTGACACCTGCGAACTTGTCGGGCTCCCTGCCGGCGAACAGCGAGCTGAGAGCGGCCTGGTCGTCCCCCAGGACGTTGACGCAGAAACTGCCGCTGCGCTCGATGGCCGGCCAGCTGTTCGATGTCCTGCCGGGGCAGAACATGACCAGGGGCGGGTCCAGCGAGACCGAGCCGAACGACCCGATGGCGAGGCCCACGGGCACACCTCCGTCGATGGCCGTCACCACCGTGACGCCGGTGGGGAAGTGCCCCAGGACGCGCCGGAACTCGGTGGAGTCGAACGGCACCATTATCGAGTTGGGGTCACTGCGCCCTCAGGCAGGTTTCACCGACCGGGCCATCAGAGTGCCGCCGACCAGGGCCACGATCGGTCCCGATCCCATCGCGACGTAGGGAGTCAGCAAGGATCCGGCAACGCTCGCCGCTGCCATGACCCCGATGCCAACACCAGCGACCTCCAACATCAGGGTGAACGCCCGCTTGGCGCTCGCCGAAGCGGTGGAAGTCGCCGTGCCCAGCAGCGACACCAGGCCGAGCACTGCCAGAACGAGGATCGGGATTCCCATTCTGCCCACGATGAAGGTCCCGCCTCCGGTTCCCGCACCGTCGAAACCGCCCGTGACGAAGGAGTCGCTCAGACCGACACCCCAGTCGAGGGCGAAGGATGCGACACCCGCCAGGACGGCACCCAGGGCCGGCGCCAAGACCAGGGTGATCCGAAGACTCGGCCGGTTCTTCGGATCGGTCATCGAGATGCCGGAGCCCGCCAAGGCGATGGCGGCCCCAACCATCGCCACCCAGGCACCGGCGCCCATGCCGATTCCATCATCCTCTCCGACCAGATTCAGGACCGCTATGAGCGACGCCAGAAAGGCCCCGAGTGTGAGACCGACCATTGTCCGGGTCTGCTTGCGGCACACCAGAAGGGACAGACCGACCAGCAGCACAATCAGACCGGTACCGCCACCGCCCGCCCCGACGCCGGCGAAGTTCGGGAAGGCCTCAGGAGCCACCTCGATCCAACTCAACATCGCAGCGAGAACCATGGCGATCCCGCCGAGCCAGACCAGCAGACGATCCGTCGGTGGCATGGCGAATGAAACGAGGCGTTCCCCCCCTCCGTTGGATGCCGCCTCCTCTGCGACGCCCTGTTCTTCCTGTTCGTTGGAGATTTCGTCGTTCATAGTCGTCCTCCCAAGTTGGACCGACGTGACTCTGTCTGATCGTAGTCATGCACGGGAGGGCAGACCGGCATAATCACCGCCACTCTCGTTGAATGTCATTCCGGCGAAAGCCGGAATCCACTCGTGCGGCCGCGGCGCCGACCCCTGGGGTCCGGCGCTCGCGGGAACGACAATTCCGGTCACCCGCCGCCCGGAGGGACCGGGCCGCAGATCACGAGGAGTCGGGTCGTAGATGGTGACAGTCGCCGGCGGCGACGGTGACCGACCCTGCGGCCGTGGCGACGACGAGATGGCCCTGCGAAGTGAAGTCGGCGGCGCGACCCACGACGACGCCTCCCGGCGTCTGCACCCGCACGTGCCGCCCGAGGGTGGCGGAGTGGCGGCGGAGTTCGGGCAGCAGGTCCGGCGCCCCCTGCGGCTCCTCGAGGCGGCGATACCACGCATCGAGGCGCAGCAGCACAGCGACCAGCAGTTCGTTGCGATCCACCTGTTGGGAGGCGAGTTCTGCCAGCGCCACCGGCGGCAGCATGCCGGCGCTCTCTCCGACCATCCCCACGCCGGTCGTTTCGCCATCCCACCCGACGCCGGCCGCTTCGGAGTCCTCTCGGTGGGCTGCTGCGATGGCCATTGTCAGGCCCTCGTGCGCCAGCACGTTCACCCCGAAGCCCACCACGACCGCCGGGGCCGAGCCGCCGGAATCGAACTCCGCCAGAACACCCGCCAGCTTCGCCTCGCCGCAGCGCACACCCCCGTCAGGACCCCCGACAGCTCCTGGTGGCCCACCCCCGACCGCGGGCTCGCACTCACCACCCGGTTCGGTCTCGCCCGCGCCCGGACCCAGAGGCGCGACCACGTCGTTGGGCCACTTGAGCTCCACCGTCGCGCCGTAGGACGCGCAGGCGTCGCGCACCGCCAATGCCGTGGCAGGCGACAGCAGGGCCACGCGGCCGGTCTCCCAGCGGGGACGCAGCAACACCGAGGCCAGCAGTGCCGAGCCCGCAGGCGCCACCCACGACCTGCCCCGACGACCCCGACCCGCCGTCTGGTGATCGGCCACCAGGACCGCGCCCTCCGGCGCACCTGACCGGGCGGCCGCCAGCAGATCAGCGTTGGTGGAACCGGTGCTCTCCACGCAGCGGACAGGCCCGAAGACCGTCCCCTCGAGCAGGTCGCGCACCTCCTCCGGCGTCACCCTCGAACACCTCCGGGGTCACCCAGCGGGCGTGTCGGCGTATTCGGGGCCACGATCTGGCACGATATGGCGTGTTTTCTTCGGTGCTGATCGCCAACCGGGGCGAGATCGCCGTCCGGGTGATCCGGACCTGCCGGGAGATGGGCATCAGGGCGATCGCCGTCTACTCCGAACCGGACCGCGACGCGCTCCACGTCCGCCTGGCCGACGAGGCGTACGCCTTGGGCGGGCAGTCCAGCGAGGAGAGTTACCTCAACACGCCCGCCATCCTCGCCGCCATCGAGGCCAGCGGCGCCGAGGCTGTCCACCCCGGCTATGGGTTCTTCAGCGAGAACGCCGACTTCGCCCAGCGGATCGTGGAGCGGGGGGTGACGTTCATCGGCCCGCCGCCGGAGGCCATCGAGGTGATGGGCGACAAGATCTCCGCCCGCCGGGCGGCAGAGGTCGTCGGGGTGCACAGCGTGCCGGGATCGTCGCTGGTGGACACCGCGGCCGACGTCGCCGACTTCGCCGCCGAGCACGGCTATCCGGTTGCGGTCAAAGCGGCCTACGGGGGCGGCGGTCGGGGGCTCAAAGTGGTGCAGGCCGCCGGTGAGATCGACTCTGCGCTGGAGTCGGCCCGCCGGGAGGCCCTCGCCTACTTCGGGCGCGACGAGTTGTATCTGGAGCGTTACCTCCTCCGGCCCCGCCACGTGGAGGTGCAGATCCTCGCCGACAGCCACGGGAACTGCCTTTACCTGGGCACGCGTGACTGCTCGGCGCAACGCCGCCACCAGAAGCTCATCGAGGAGGCCCCCGCCCCGGACATCCCGGCGGACATCGCCGCTGCCATGGGCGAAGCCGCTGTCACGGTGGCGAAAGGCTGCGGGTACACCAACGCCGGCACCGTCGAGTTCCTGTACCAGGACAAGTCCTTCTGGTACCTCGAGATGAACACGCGCCTGCAGGTGGAGCACCCTGTGACCGAGATGATCTGCGGGCTCGATCTCGTGGAGCAGCAGATTCGGGTTGCGGCCGGCGAGCCGCTCGGCTTCAGCCAGAGCGACGTCGAACTACGGGGCCACGCCATCGAGGTGCGCATCAACGCCGAGGACCCCGCCGGGGGGCACTTCCTGCCGTCACCGGGCCGGATCGCCAAACTGGTCACCCCCGACGGCTTCGGAACCCGCTTCGACACCGGCTACGAGGCGGGCGACGAGATCAGCCCCCTCTACGACAACCTCGTCGGCAAGCTCATCTGCTGGGGCGCCGACCGGCCCGCCACCATCGCTCGCACGCTGCGAGCCCTCGGGGAGATGCAGGTGGAGGGCGTCGCAACCACCATCCCGGCGGACCAGGCCATCCTCTCGCACCCCGACTTCGCCGCTGTGGCGCATTCCACCCGCTGGGTGACCGACGAACTGGATCTCAGCGGGCTGATGCCGATGCAGGTCGCCGAGGAACTGGCGCTGGTCGGCGGCGACGAGAAGGTGCACCACACCATCGACGTGGAGGTCAACTCCAAGCGCTACACCGTCAAGCTGTGGATGCCCGCCGGGGCCACGGCCGCGGCCACCTCCGACCTGGGCCGGGCCCGCCGGCCGCGGCGATCCTCCTCGAGCAGCGGCGGCGCCGGTGCCGGCGGGGGCAGCGGCGAGGTGCGCACCCCCATGCAGGGCACCGTCATCAAGGTGCTCGTGGACGTCGGCGACACCGTCGAGGCCGGCCAGCCGGTTGTGGTGCTGGAGGCCATGAAGATGGAGAACAACCTTCTCGCCGGCTGCAGGGGCACTGTCAGCGAGGTGCGGGTGGCTGCCGGGGACCTGGTCGGCGGCGGTGATCTGGTGGTGATGATCGAGCCGGAGTAGGTGGCGGCCGGGCGCCGGCGCCGGCGCCGGCCAACGGTTCGTTACGCGGTGAGCGTCAGCAGCGGGTAGGCGAGCACCGTCTTGTCGGCGGTAACGAGTGTGCACTCCTCAGCCAGCGCCTGCGCGATGAGGAGCCGGTCGAACGGATCGGCATGAAGATTGGGGAGCGTGCGCAGCCCCATGGCGTGAGCAGCAGTCAGGTCGAGCCAGATCGCGCCGAGTTGTGATCCGAGTGTCCGGCAACTGTGCTCCGTGGCCAGCTTGCCGAGCCGTCGCTTGATCTCGATCTCGGCGACCGAGACCGACGACACCAGCAGGTCATTGGCCGGGTCCTCCAGCGCGGCGACTGCTTCGGCGGAGAGCCGTTCCGGCGCCTCGTTGGCCCAGAGCAGAACGTGGGTGTCGAGCAGGAGTCGCGCCATCAGAGCGCGGCGTCGAGCGAGTCCAGCACTTCGCGAGGCGTGTCGTCGAAGTCGTCGGCGATCCTGATGGTGCCTCGCAGCTGCCCGAGACGGCGACGCGCCGGTGCTGGGGCAACGACCTTGAGTCCCTCCGCGAGCAGTTCGTTGATCACCTCGCCGAGCGTCCGGCGCGATTCGAATGCGATCCGCCGGGCTTGCTCGTAGACCTCATCATCGATCGACACTGTGGTGCGCATATGCGCATCATAACATCTCACTCCCGAACACGCTGGGGTTCGAACCACGCCCGCCGTCGATTGCTCGGCACTCTCCCAGGTGTGGAGTTACCGGGTTGGGGCGGGGCAGCCGATGTCGGGGTCGCAGTCGTCAGCCGGCTGGGGGTGGGGTTCGTCGATGAGGCGGGCCAGAGTGGCGCCGACCAGGAGGTCGTCCGCCTGACCGAAGGCGTGGACACGGATGCGCCCGGCCCGGTCGATGACCACGAGGCTCGGTGTGCCCCGCAGCTGGTACCGGCCCATCGTGATCGGCGTGGTGACTCCGGGCCCATGGGCATCAACGCCCACGGGGAAGCTGATGCGGTACTCGTACAGGAACGCTTCGAGCGAGACCGGGGTCATGGCTTCGTGGTGCTCGAACACGCAGTGCAGCCCGAGCACGGTCAGCTCGTCGCCGAACATCTGCTGGATGCGCTGGGCCTGGGGCAGCCCGTGGGAGACGCAGCCCGGACAGAGCATCTGAAACGCCTCCAGTACGACGACCTCGCCTCTGAGGTCGGCCAGAGTCGGGATGTCGTCGGTGTTGAACCAACGGCTGATCGCCAGCTCAGGAGCAACCGGGAACGTCGGTTCCGTGGTCACGAGCGACGGCCTTGTCCGTGAGCGGCGAGAGAAGGCGCGGAGGTCCTTTTCAGTGGAGGATTCACAGCGTGGATTCCCATGGGAACCCAACGTATCGAACTCAGCCGAGGGCGGAGTAGGCGTCGAAGGTTTCCTGGTTGAAGGCGACGAAGATGACGTCGGACACGTCCGTGGGCGTGGAACGAACGGTCTCGACGGCGATGGCGGCGGCCGCTGCGATCGGGTACCCGTAGACCCCCGTCGAGATCGCCGGAATGGCGACGGTCTCGGCCCCGACCTCGTCGGCGCGGGCCAGTGACTCCCGGTAGCAGGAGGCGAGAAGCTCCGGCTCACCGTGGGTGCCACCGCGCCAGACGGGTCCGACGGTGTGGATCACCCACCGGGATGCGAGGTTGAAACCCGGCGTGATCTTGGCCTGCCCGGTGTCGCAGCCCCCCAGGGCGCGGCAGTACTCGAGGAGTTCGGGGCCGGCGGCCCGATGGATGGACCCGTCGACCCCACCGCCTCCGAGAAGGGTGGAGTTAGCCGCATTCACGATTGCGTCGACGTCCAGCTCGGTGATGTCGCCCAGGTAGAGGTTCGGCTCCGGGCGCTCCATCTCGACAACGTGCGGTAAGAACATCTCCTTCGGAATGTTGGGTACGGCCAGTTCCCAGCGAAGATGCGGGCTCTTGTCGGCCAGCTGTGACTCTGAGAGCGATTGACCCAGTAGGTGACCGGCGATGAGCACTTCGAGAATCAGTGATTCGTCCTGATCCGAAGAGCGCTTGTATTCGGACCTGTCACCGGTGACGACCGCGGAGCTGATGACGTACCCACCGTCGACCGGGGCGAACCTCGCCGCATAGACACCCAGTCCTGTCCAACTGCGATGCGCTAACAAGCGATTCCCCTCCATGAAGATGAACCACTTCTCCTCCATCATGCTGGGGATGTAGCCCTCTCGGATGTGGTCCATCTCTGCGGAGGTCCAGATCCGGGTGGGCGAAGGGATCGACTCCGGGTGCGTGAGCGGGTGGGCCTCCCAGTCGCCTCGACGCGCAGTCACGTCGCCAACGATAGGTGCCGCACGCGCGTGACCACGACGAGACGCAGCGCGGCCCGGTCCAACACCGCAAGCTAGTCAATAGTCACTGTGGGTACCCGTCCAGACCTGCAGAACACCGTCTCGGCGGCCGACTTGTTCCCCGCCACATCCTCGGCCTGCGCGCGAAAGATGTGCTCACGTTCGTGCAACCGGAACCCCGGCGCAGCGCCAGGCATGCTGGTACCTCCATCGGTCGGTGTCACTCAAAACACCGGTCATCATGACCGGATCCGTGCACCGACCGATGGAACCGGCCCTCCCCTCCGCCCCGGTGGTCGCGGAGATAAGTCAAGATTCTGACCTATATTGGTGCCTGTGAGCGACACACTCCCGTTCTCGGAGGTCAAGGCCCATCTATCCGAACTCGCCGACCGGGTGGAGCGCCAGCACGACCGCATCCTGGTGACCCGCAACGGTCGACCCTCGTTCGTGCTCGTGAGTCCCGACGATCTCGAGTCCCTGGAGGAATCCCTCGACATACTCCAAGACGACGCGCTCATGGAGTCGCTGCGGAAGTCGCGCCGAGAAGCCTCCGAGGGAAAGCTGCTGCGCTTGCGCGATCAGGTCTGAGAAGACCGGGTGTACGAAGTCGAGATCACGCCCGAAGGTCTCCGCCATTTCAACCGGCTGCCCGAAAAGGTGCGGCACGCCGCTCTGGAGACCATCTTCGGGCCGATCGCCGAGAATCCTCAGCGGCTCGGGAAGCCACTCGTCGGCGAACTCGACGGTCTTCGGTCCGCCCGCCGCGGCGACTACCGCATCATCTACGAGATCCTCGAAGTCGATGAGGTCGTCCTGATCCACCGAGTCCAGCACCGCCGAGAGGTCTACCGACCGGGCTGACCCACCCTGGCCGACCGACTCCGGCCGATGCCGCAGGCAGACTGCCAGAATCCGTTCACTGTTATATCGATGCGGGTTATCCCTAAACGCGAGGCGGTCAATCTGGCCCTTCGGACGCTGGCCAACGAGCCGATGAGCCTCGAGGAGGCCCGTGCCATGCGAGGCTCGGGTTGGGAAGGCGACCTCGATCGGATGCGCACGACTCGATTCCGCTAGCCGGCAATCGGGGCGGGCAGTGCCGCCGGTTGGCGCAGGGTCTCGGTCTGGAGAGCCGAGCCACGTTCCGATGTCTCTGGCACTAGGCGCCGTGCTCGATATTCTGGATGCCGATGAAGGAGTCGCAACGTGACGGCACCTGACTTGACCGAACCCGCGCACATCGAGATGCCGCCGATCCTGCGACGCGCGGCGAACCGCATGCGACTCGGTCCGCAACGCGATGCCGTGCTCTGCCTCGCCGACGAGCTTGAGGTAAAGCGCGACGTTTCGCTGATATCACATAGCACGCTACGCGATGCCATGTATGCGTACGGGGACGAGGACGCTTTCATCGACGAGGACGATTGCGCAAACGACATGAGCGCCCGACGGCCGGCCGGCGCCGGGCTCGATAGTCGGATCATGGCCGAACCCGATGCCGACGAGCCCGCGCACATCAGGATGCCGCCGATCCTGCGCCGCGCCGCAGCGCGCCGCCCGCCCGGGCCGCCGCATCGGACGCCATACTCCGCTACGCCGAGGAACTGGAGGAAAGGGGCGACGCCACGCTCGTCCCCCGCGCCACATTTCGGGCCGCCCTGGAGGCGTTCGGAGCCGAGCACGAAGACGATCTCTGAGCGATCGCCGGCAGGCCGCACTCGTACGCGCTGCGCACCGACAACACCATTCAATGCTGGGGAGACAACGAGTACGGGAACGTCGACGCACCCGAGGGAACCTGGCGAATTACTCAGCAGCCTCCAAGGGCAACTCACCCCGCCGGACCAGCAGGAAACCGGCGATGAGCTCCTCGAGAAACTGTGACTCGTCCTCATCCGAAGAGCGACTGTATGTGTCTTGGTCACCGGTGACGACTGCAGACTCGATGACGTATCCGCCGCCCGTGGGAGTGAACTTCGCCTCGTAGGGGACTGTCAGAAGCCTCAAGCACCGGGCACGACGCTCCTATCGGCGTGCCCGCGTCGGTCTGCCCGCTGTGGCCGATCGGTCCGGCCCATATGCTGCGGTCGATTCCAAGTGGCAACCGCTTCCCCTGGCTTCCCCGGACAGGACGAGACGAGGCGAAGGGACAGTCGGTGTCATCGATCTTCCAGGCAACCGCCGTGCTCGGCGTGGCCTTCCTCCCCGGAGCGCTGTCCGCCTGGGCCTTTGAGCGGCTGGCCGGCCAGTACGGCATTCAACGCAAGGACCGGATTCTTCGGTTCGTCGGCGGTTCGGCAGTCTTCTTCGCCCTGTTCTCTACGCCGCTGTATTGGCTGTACGGCAACCACTGGAGCGCGTTCGTGGCGGGGCAACCCCTGCCGAGATGGATGGCGGTCGTGCCCCTTGCCTACGTGGCCGTGCCCACCACGGCGGGCACGATCCTTGGCCGCGGGATCAGGGAAGGCCGCAGGTGGACGCGTGCTCTCTCCGGGATCGGCAGCGCGCCGCGCGCGTGGGATCACCTGTTCCAACACCGGCGCAGGGGATGGGTGCGATGTCGGCTGAAATCGGGCACTTGGCTCGGGGGCGCGTTCGCCGAAGTAAACGGTCGGCAGTCCGTAGTGGCGCGCTACCCCGAACCGCAGGACCTGTACCTGGCCGCTACCATCGATGTCGACCCTCGAACGGGCGAACTGCGAGGTGACTGGCAGGCAGCGGCGCACGATGACATCGGTGTTCTCCTCCGCTGGGAGGACATCGAGTACCTCGAGTTCATTCACGCAGACGAGAGGACGGAAACCGATGTGGGAACAGATCAAGAAGGCATTGGCATGGCCATTCGAGCGCGTAGAACCGAGGCCGGAAGACTACGGGGTCATCGTCGCGACGACGCCGATCAGTGAGATAGGACCCCCGCCGAAGGGGCCAGGGCTGGGAGGGGCGAGACTGGACCTGCCGCCGCCGCCTGCCCCCGACCAGGGAACGTCGCAGACCCCACCGGTGGGCTAGGGCCGGCCGAGAAGCAACGACCACGCCGGGCGGAGCTTCGAGGCGGTTCGCGCCGGGGCGGCCGAGACGGCGGTTGGTGACGGGACGGCGGCTGTGAACTTTGGGCTCGACACCGCTGGACGACGCGGTGGTGACTCCGGGCACCGTCATGTGCTGTGCGCGCGGATCAGGCGCCGGCGGCGGCTCAGCGAACGCTCTAACACCGCACACATCGAACAGTTGGAACTGTGCGAACTGCGCGCCCCCGAAGCCGGGTGGCAATCGGTCACCGTCCGGCAGTTGGACCCGACTGGGCGGCCGCTGCGGCGGGATCGCGGCCGGTCGCCTCGATTGGCCCGGGGGCCGACGCTCGGCAAGGCTGACACACCCCGTTCCTAGGATCGGGGCCGTGGGCAGTCGAGTAAGGAAGAGGACTGTGGCAGACCGTTCGGGCATCGAGTGGACCGAGACGACGTGGAATCCGACCACGGGTTGCGACCGCACGTCGCCGGGCTGCGACAACTGCTATGCGCTCGCGCTCGCCAAGCGGCTCAAGGCCATGGGCCAGCCCAAGTACCGCAACGACGGCGACCCCCGCACCAGCGGCCCCGGCTTCGCCCTGACGCTCCACCCCGACACCCTGGCCATCCCCCACACGTGGCGCTCACCGCGGCTGGTGTTCGTCAACTCGATGAGCGACCTCTTCCACCCCGACGTGCCGCTCGACTTCATCCGGCAGGTGTTCGAGGTGATGGCCGGTACGCCGCAGCACACCTACCAGATCCTCACCAAACGCTCCCGCAGGTTGCTCAACCTCTCCGGCGATTTGGACTGGCCCGGCAACGTCTGGATGGGCGTGAGCGTCGAGACCGAGCGCTACGCGTTCCGCGTCGACCACCTCCGCCGAGTCGGCGCCAAGGTCCGCTTCGTCAGCGCCGAGCCGCTACTGGGACCACTCTCCGATCTCGACCTCACCGACATCGACTGGCTGATCGCCGGCGGCGAGAGCGGCCCCGGCGCCCGTTCCATGGAGGAAGTCTGGGTCCGCGACCTCCGAGACCAGTGCGGACCGGCCGGCGTGGCCTTCTTCTTCAAGCAATGGGGAGGGCGAACCCCCAAGGCGAGAGGACGCGACCTCGACGGCAAGCGTTACGACGAGATGCCGACACCTCTCTACACATAAGCGATGGGAAGATACTGGGGCTTCTGGACACGAGGCAAACTCGCCATGTTGCGCGAGTATCTCAATAAGTTCACCACGACGACGAAAGGGAAGTCCACCGAAGTGCTCTATCTTGATATCTTCGGCGGCCAACCAGAAAATAGGGAACGCTATACAAACGAGACACTGGACGGATCCTCACGAATCGCACTGTCCATCAACAACCCACGGCCAGTTCTAGTGGTCAGTGCACGGTGAGGGCAGCGTACAGTTCTGCTGGTGTTCGGTAGTTGAGGCTGCGGCGGCGCTGGTTGTTGATGATGTTGGCGGCGTGTTCTGCTTGGGCAGGGGTGACGAGGCGGAGGTCGGTGCCGCGGGGGAACCATCAGCGCGCTTGGCGGTTGAGGTTGTCGATCTGGCCGCGTTGGCGCGGCGAGTGGGGGTCGCAGAACCACACGTCGATGCTGTAGTGGGCGGCCAGGGTGCTCCAGTTGGCCCATTCGGGGCCTTGATCGAACGTCACGCTGCGGCGCAGCCGGTCGGGGATGGTGTCGAAGCCTTCGATGAGGCCGGCGAGGGCGGCGGCGGTGTAGCCGTCGGGCATGGTGACCGGTATCAGGTAGCGGCTTTGGCGTTCGGTGAGCCAGATCATCGACGAGCGGTTGTTGGCGCCGATGATCTGGTCGCCTTCCCAGTGCCCGCCCTCGCGGCGGTCGTTGACCGCGTCTGGTCGCCTGGAGATGTTCGCCGGCGTCGGGCGCCTCGTTGACCTGCGGCATTGTCGCGGTCGCCGCCGCCGGCGGCGGCTGCGCAGACACTCACTCGGGCGCACCCCCAGCGCGCCGTCATAGATCGCCTGGTAGATGGTCTCCACGCAGGGCCGCCCCGGCGCGTCCTCGGCGACGAGGTCCGACCGGATCGCCACCGGGGAGCGCCCCAGGCGCAACTCGGTGGCGATCCGTTCCCGCAGCGGCGCCCCGAACCGCCAAGAGGCGCCGCCGCGGGCGGCGCGACGCCCGCTCGGCGCGCCGCTGCGCCGTCGCCGGTCCGTAGCGGCCACAACCACCCCCGCGGTCGACCTCCCGGGCGATCGTCGACGGGTGACGACCCACCCGGCGGGCGACCGCCGCCCAACTCGCCATCGGGTCAGCCATCAGCGCGCGGCCGATCTCCTCGCGTTCGTGCAACTCCAGCGGTGCGCCTGGCATGCTGGTACCTTCATCGGTCGGTGCTTGTGTTGGCACCGGCCATCATGACCGGAACCGTGCACCGACCGATGGAACTGGCCGACACACGATATGGATACCAGAAACGCGGGAAGTAAATCCATGTTCAAAGGCATCTCTTTGTCCTTGAAAGGAGCCCTGTGGACCGCCGCCGGCATCATCATTGTCGCAGCAGGCGTTTACGCCGCCTGGCAGTTGACCGACGATGATGCGGAAAAGGAAGAGCAGGGAGTCGAGACAACGGGTCAAACAGTCTCCGAACCGGAACAAGTCGGCACAGACCAGCAGGAAGAGGAGGACTCGGAAGGGCCGACGACCACGACGACCACCGCTCCAGTTGAAGATCAACAGGAAGAGGAGGACTCGGAAGGGCCGGCGACCGCGACGACCGTCGCTCCAGTTGAAGATCAGCAGGAAGAGGAGGACTCGGAAGGGCCGGCGACCGCGACGACCGTCGCTCCGGCTGAAGACCAGCAGGTAGAAGACGATGCCGAGGAGGCGCCGGCGACCGCGACGACCGCCGCTCCGGCTGAAGACCAGCAGGTAGAAGACGATGCCGAGGAACCGCTCGGCACCAGATCACCAGAGGAGGGTCCCGAGGAACCGCCGACGACTACGACGACCGTTCCGGTTGAAGAGCCGACGACTACGACGACCACCGCTCCAGTTGAGGATCAACAGGAAGAGGAGGACCCGGAAGTGCCGACGACTACGACGACCGTTCCGGTTGAAGAGCCGACGACTACGACGACCGCCGCTCCGGTTGAGGATCAACAGGAAGAGGAGGATATCGAAGTGCCGACGACTACGACGACCGCCGCTCCAGAAAATCTAGGTCCACTTCCTCCCAATAGTGATTTTTGGGAGGAAGTGATGAGGATCCATGATTTTACAACTGCTTGCGGCTGGTACGAGGATGAGTATAAGCAATGCCACAATCACCCCGAAGATACCCAAATCGCCATACGCGATTTGGGTAACCAGCATAATTGCGAGTGGGATGTAACGTGGGGCATGTGTGTCGGTCAAACGTTCGCGGAATTCGAGTTCTTGACGGCTCAGCTGGCTTGTTTCGAATACGGAGAAGAATGGTACTTCGATATATTTATTCCTGCATGCTATCACCTTGATCATCCCAGAGAAGGTGAATGGGTGTCAGGAAGATGGACTGATTTCTAGGCATTACGCTAAGGTTGATTGCCCCGGATTGACTGCCGCTCTCTTTTTAATAGGAGAGCGGCAGTCACAAACATACAAGAACAAAGTGTCGAATCTTCAAACTGACAGATAATAAAGACTGGGAAAATATTAACCAGCATCGTGGGAGCCGGCAAAACCAGCCTGCTCAACCATCTCCTTAAGAACGACCAGCGCCTGAAACTCGGCGCCATTATCAACGACTTCGGCGAGGTCAACATCGACTCGATGCTCGTTTCTTCCAGACCGACGTGGCTTTGGATCTGAGCAACAGCTGCATCTGCTGCAGCCTGGAAGGAGAAAACCTTGACGACGCCATCGACCAGTTCGCCCACCGGGGTAGCAGTCTCAATTACATTATCGTCGAGGCTTCGGGATTGGCGGAACCAAGAGGGCGGCGAACGACGCCTCGCTGCGCATCCTGTCGGGGTTGTCCCCGGCGGCGACGAGCAGCGCAGCCGCGGTCTCAGCGCCGACGCCGCGAGCGCCCAGCAGCGCCGGGTTGACTCGTTCGCACAGGCGGCGCAGCTCGGCGTCGAGGTGCTTGATCTCCGCGGTGAGCGCCTGGTGGCGGCGGGCCAGGGAGCGCAGCGCCTGCTTGGCCGCGGCGAGCACAGGATCGCTGTCTGTGCCGGGATGTCGCAGCCGGGCGCAGGCCTCCACGGTGCGGGCTGTGTTCAGCGTCCGCAGGCGGTCTTTGAGGTGCTCGGGGGCGGTCACGACGACAGCGTCGATCTGGTTGGCGGCAACGGTGCGGGCCTTGACCGCGGAGCGGCGCGCCACGCCGAGGGTCCTGATCGCCTCGACGCACCCGTCGGCGCTCTTGGGCGCCACCGCGGCGTCGCCGTTGAGCGCGGCCCGCGCTGCTGCCTCCGCGTCGACGGTGTCGGTGTTGCCGCGGCGGCGGCGCATCTGGCGGTTGGGGCGGTTCACGTCGACGACGTCGACGTCCGCGGCTGCGAGGCTGCGGGCGAGGCCCGCGCCGTAGGAGCCGGTCCCCTCCACACCGACGCGCTCGACGCTGCCGTGGCCCCTGAGCCACTCCAGCAGCGCGGCGTAGCCGGCGGTGTCCGCGTCGAATGCTGCGGTGCCCAGCAGACGCCCGGCGGCGTCGAGGACCGCTGCGACGTGGGTGTGCTTGTGCGTGTCGACCCCGCCGAAGACGCCGGGGTGTCGAGGCCCTCGATGAGGCCGGCGAGGACGGCGTCGGCGTCGTAACCGTCGGGCATGGTGACCGGTATCAGGTAGCGGCTTTGGCGTTCGGTCAACCAGATCATCGAGGACCGGTTGTAGGCGCCGATGATCTGATCGACCTCCCAGTGGCCCGCCTCGGCGCGCTCGTTCACCGCCGCGGGGCGGGCGGCGATGTTCGGCCCGCCCGGCCGCGACCGGGGGTTGCGCTGTTGCCGGCAGCGTCTGCGCCGGCGGCGGCGGCGCAGACACTCAGCGGGTTTCACGTCCAGGGCACCGCTGTAGAGCGCCTGGTAGACGGTCTCGACGCACGGCGGCGCCTCCACGCCCTCCGCGGCGAGGTCCGCGCGGATCGCCGCGGGGGAACGCCCCCGGCGCAACTCAGCGCAGATGCGGTCCCGCAGCGGCCCCGGCGCCTCCAAGCGGCGCCGCCGCGCCCGTCGCCGCGCCACCTCGGCGCGCCGCTGCGCCGCCGCCGGCCCGTAGCGCTCACGGCCGCCCCCGGCGTTGATCTCCCGGGCCACCGTCGTGGGATGTCGACCCACCCGACGACCGATAGCGGCCCAACCCGCCTGCAGATCCTCGACCAGCGCGCGGAAGATCTCCTCGCGTTCGTGCAACTCCAGCGGTGCGCCTGGCATGCTGGTACCTCCATCGGTTGGTGCTTGTGTTGGCACCGGTCATCATGACCGGAACCGTGCACCGACCGATGGAACTGGCCGACCCTTTCGATTCCGATGGATCCTCTCTTATCGCAGCCACGAGCCGGGCATTTGCTCATCTTTACCTCGTCGAAAAGAATAGTACGCATCTCCAGACGCTCGAAACTGCAATTCAGTCCTTGAGTGCCCGACAACGCAGCCGGATCCACATCCTCCCGGGAGACTGCAACGTGGTGATTCCCGCACTTCTGGACAGCGGCAACCTTGACGAGCAGCGTCCCTGTTTCGCTCTTTTAGATCAGGAGTCGACGCAGCTTGACTGGCGAACAATCGAGGCACTTGCTGCCTGGAAGACCTATGTGCCACCGCCGCCGGGAGAGAACTCCAAGCGCTGCAAAGTCGAACTGTGGATTCTCTTCAATTCGCATCAGGTGATCAACCGGCTATGGCCCCGTGACCGTATCCGGTATCCCGAGTCGTTCAGCCCCCAAACGCTTGATCGCATGTTGGGTGGGCGAGATGCTTGGTGGGACTTATGGGAGAGTCAACGTCCATCCAGTGCACTCATATGCCGGTTCGCCGATCGTCTTCGTGGGCTTGGCTATCAGTACGTATTCCCACAGACGATCATAGATCCGAGCAGCGGTCGCCCGCAGTACCAGATGTTCCACGCGACGGATCACCCCAGCGCGGTCGAGATCATGCGCTGGGCGAAGCGAAGTACAGATCGAATCGAGAAAATTCATCTACCCGGGTTCGAACCGCAGACCTGACCGATCTTTCCTCAGCGCGACGTAGCTGAGCCTGCAAACGTGCAAATCGGCTCGCTCCTCGCGCACTGGGCCAGAGCTAGACCAGAGTGACGGGACTAGTAGGCAATCACCCCACTCGGAGACTCCAGATGGCACGCCACGCGGTTCGACTCGGTCGCGACACCGTGGTGTGTCACAGGAGGTTCGTACGCTCTGGGGACATGAGGCAACTGGTCGACGTAGTGGCAGCGGGCGATTCGCTCGGTCGTGAGGCTCTGGAGTTGCTGCGGCGGCTCACCGGGGATCCGGGGGCGGACTTTCGGCCGAGCCAGCTGGAGGCGATCGAGCGGCTGGTGGGGCGGCGGGAGCGGGTGCTGCTGGTGCAGCGGACCGGGTGGGGCAAGAGCGCCGTGTACTTCATCGCCACCCGCATGCTGCGGGACCGGGGCACCGGGCCGACGCTGCTGGTCTCGCCGCTGCTGGCGCTCATGCGCAACCAGATCGAGGCGGCGCAGCGGATGGGGGTGCGAGCCGAGACGATCAACAGCACCAACCAAGCCGATTGGGATCTCGTACTGGGGAGGCTCGCCGAGGGCGTAGTCGACCTGCTGCTGATCTCGCCCGAGCGGCTGGCCAACCCGAAGTTCCGCACCGAGGTCCTGCCTGAGGTCGGACGTCGCAGCGGCCTCCTTGTTATCGACGAGGCGCACTGCATCTCCGACTGGGGCCACGACTTCCGCCCCGACTACCGGCGCATCACCCGTGTTCTGGGGCTCCTGCCGGCCGGCGTACCCGTCCTGTGCTGCACGGCAACTGCGAACGACCGCGTGACTGAGGATGTCGCCATACAACTCGGCTCGGGTCTTCCCCTGGTGCGGGGTCCGCTGCGGCGCGCCGGCCTGCGACTGCACGCGCTCGACATCCCCTCGCAGGCCGAGCGCCTGACCTGGCTCGCCGAGGTGATCCCGGAACTGGACGGGACAGGCATCGTGTACTGCCTCACCGTCGCCGACACCGAGCGGGTTGCGGGCTGGCTGCGATCGGTGGGAATCAACGCCATCGCCTACAGCGGCGGCACGGATTCCGACGAGCGGATCGAAACCGAGCAGGCCCTCCTATCCAACGAGGTGAAGGCGGTGGTGGCCACCTCGGCACTCGGCATGGGCTTCGACAAGCCCGACCTCTCCTTCGTGATCCACTACCAGTCGCCGGGATCGCCGATTGCGTACTACCAGCAGGTCGGCCGTGCCGGGCGGGCGCTCGATACATCCTGGGGCATCCTGCTGCGCGGCACCGAGGACGCCGACATCCAGGACTACTTCATCCGCTCGGCGTTCCCTCCCCCTGATCTCGCTGAACGCGTCGTGGCACTCCTCGAGGAGCGGGCAGAGCCAATGTCCACCGGCGACCTGCTCGCATCCTTCAATGTCCGGTCGACGCAGATGGAGTCGCTTCTCAAGAACCTGGAGGTCGACGGTGCAGTCGAGCGCGCCGGCAACCGCTGGCTGCGAACTCTCGGGGAATGGACGTTCGACCACGCCCGGGTCGAGTCGGTAACCGCCCTGCGCAGGACCGAGCAGGGGCAGATGCTCGACTACGTCCGCACGGACCGGTGTCGCATGCAACTGCTCGGGCTCTATCTCGACGATACGACGGCGGAGCCGTGCGGGATCTGCGACAACTGCACCGGTGACAGCCTCGCCATCCCATTCGACCCGGCGACCGTCCAGCATGCAGTGGATCACCTACGCAAAGCCGGGCGAGCCATTGAACCCCGCAAGCAGATACCGGGTGGAGGTCGGATAGCAGCCGACCATCGGCTCGAGCCGGGGCATGCGCTGTCGGTGTGGGGTGACAGCGGCTGGGGACGCCTCGTCCGGGCGGGCAAGCAGGAACTGGGGCGATTCGATGACCAACTCGTCAGCGCTGCCGGGGATCTGATCCGGAATCGCTGGAAGCCGGCACCACCACCGACCTGGGTGACCTTCGTGCCCTCGCTGCGGAATCCCGGGTTGGTGGCGGACTTCGCCGAGCGGCTGGCAACGGCGCTGGGGCTCCCGTGTGAAGATGTCGTCGTGAAGATCCGGGACACTGAGCCCCAGAAGACGATGCAGAACAGCCGCCGACAGTACGCAAACGTGCGGGAGGCATTCGATATTCGTGGGACCGTCGCCTCCGAACCGGTTCTACTCGTGGACGACATCGTCGACTCCAAATGGACGCTGACGGTCGTGGGCGGGACGCTCCGCGAGGCCGGCGCTGGCCCGGTGTACCCGTTCGCGTTGGCCGACACGGCCGGGAGATCGGTCACGTGAGTCACGACGATTCGCTGGCGACGATCCTGCTGTTGAGCCGGATCGGCCACGACGAGGTCCGGCCCCTGAAGGCGTCGGAGTTCTGGGGGCTGTGCGACCTGGTCGGCGGGCCGAGCCTGCTTCTGGGCGCCGACGAGACCAAGCTTGTCGGCGAGCACGGTCTGGCCGCCGACCTGGCCGCGAAGATCGTCGAGTTGCTGGACCGGGCAACGGCGATCGCTTTCGAGTTGGAGCGCCTCGGGCAGGCGGGCATCTCGACGCTCACACCGTTCGACGAGCACTACCCTCGCCGGTTCGTCGAGCGGCTCGGGTCGGCTGCGCCGGCGTTGCTTTACGCGGCGGGAGCCGTCGACTTGCTCGGCGAGCCAGGCGTGGGGGTCGTCGGCAGCCGCAACGTGTCTCCCGACGGCGCCGACGTTGCCGGGGCGTCGGCGGAGTTGGCGGCCCGGCTGGGTCTCCCACTCGTGTCCGGCGGTGCCCGCGGGGTGGATCAGATCGCAATGAACGCCGCCTTCGAGGCGGGCGGAGTTGTGGTGGGCGTGCTGGCGGAGTCGCTGGTTCGCAAGCTCCGCAGTCCCGACGTGCGCCGGGCGATCCACGAGGGCCGCACGATCATGTGCACCCCCTACAACCCCGAAGCGCCCTTCAGCGTCGGTAACGCCATGGGGCGCAACCGGCTCATCTACGCCTTGTCCGCGCTTACCCTCGTCGTCGCCAGCGAAGTGGACAAGGGCGGCACCTGGTCGGGCGCCGTGCAGGCTCTCAAAGGTGGCTTCGGTCGGGTCGCCGTTTGGCGAGGGCCGGGTGAGGGTCCCGGCAACGCGCAACTCGAGGAACGGGGAGCCGTGCCGGTCACGTCGCTCGACGAACTCGAAGCGGCGGTGCTGGAACCCGCGGAACGTGCCGACGGGGAGCCGTTCGAGGCGGACCGGCCATCGCCGCCACCCCAGCCGACCCTCTTCGACTGAACCGCGCAGACCGCTGCGGGCTTGGATCCGTCGTCGGGTGAGCGACGGCCCGATCACCGCCGCGCACGCCTGCCGGCAGCCAGCAGCGCGACGGTGCTCGGTGGGCGGTTGACGGCCAGGTAGACAAGCGCGGTCCATTAGGCTCGGCTGCGTGCTGTTGCCGACTGCCGTGGTGGGGAGCTACCCGCAGCCGGACTGGCTGATCGATCGGCCCGCGCTGCTGACCCGCCTCCCGCCCCGGGTGCGGGCGAGGGAGCTCTGGCGGGTCGCGCCGGAATTCCTCACCGAGGCCCAGGACGACGCCACCATCGTGGCGATCGGGGACATGGAGCGCGCCGGCATCGACATCCTCACCGACGGCGAGATCCGGCGCGAGAGCTACTCGAACCGCTTTGCCACCGCCCTCGGCGGCATCGACCCCGACCACCACGGCAGCGCCATGGATCGCACGGGCAAGCCGAATCCCGTCCCTCGCATCGCCGGGCCGATCACCCGGCCCGAGCCGATCGGCGTGCGTGACCTCGAGTTGCTGGGAGCCCACAGCACTCGCACCATCAAGCTCACCCTGCCCGGACCGTTCACGCTGATCCAGCAGGCCCAGGACGATCACTACGGCGACGAGCGGAAGGCGGCCTCCGACTACGCCAAGGCGGTCAACCGGGAGATCAAGGACCTCTTCGACGCCGGGGCCGACGTCGTGCAACTCGACGAGCCGTACATGCAGGCCAAACCCGAAAAGGCCTCCCAGTACGCGGTCGAGGTGCTCGACGAGGCGCTCGACGGGGTCACCGGGACGACCGTGCTGCACATGTGCTTCGGGTACGCGGCCATCCACGCCTGGCGGGGGCTCGGGAAGCCGGACGCCTACGCCTTCCTGCCGGAGCTGAACGCCAGCGCCATCGATCAGATCTCCATCGAAGCTGCGCAACCTGGGATCGACCTGGACATCCTCGCGAAGCTGCCCGACAAGACCGTCGTGCTCGGCGTGATCGACAACGGCGACGCCGAGGTGGAGACGCCGGAGACGGTCGCACAGCGAATCCGCGAGGCCCTGCAGTACGTGCCGGCGGAGCGGCTCATCTGTGCCCCCGACTGCGGCATGAAATACCTGTCACGCGAAGTCGCCTTCGCCAAGCTGTCGGCGCTCGCCGCCGGGGCAGCCATCGTGCGGGCGGAACTACCGGCCTGATGAGCGGCTCGGGCGGAGCGGCCCTCGCCAGCGACCTGAACATCACCAGCCGCTCTGGGTCTAGCTGCCGCCGGGTTTCTCCCTGCGTCTTCGACCCTTACGAAGCGCACGAGGCTCTCTGACGTCGCGAACATCGTCTCGACCCGACCCGGTGTCGAATCCGAACCCGCTCGACCCGTGGCGCCCCCCGCCTCCGCCGAAACCGCCGAAGAGGCCTGGACCGGCGGTCCAGCCGGCGACCCGGAGTCTCTTGCTGTACCTGCGGACCAGCAGCCCCCGTAGCGCCAGCCGGGTCGGGGGAACGAGGAGCAGAAGACCCACGGCGTCGGTCAGGAAACCCGGTGTCAGCATCAACAGGCCGCCGACCAGGATGAGCAGACCGTCGACGAGTTCCTTCCCGGGGATCTCGCCGCGGGCGCTCCGCTCCCGGATCTGACGCAACACGCCGAGGCCGGAGCGGCGCACCAACCACGCCCCGGCGACCGACACCGCCACCAGCAGACCGATGGTCTCGGGGATGCCCAGGTCGCGGGTCACCCGGATGATGAAGAAGATCTCCGCCACCGGAATGCCCAGCAACGCCAGGAGCAGGAGGATGAACACGGCCCTCAGCGTAGGCAGCGGCAGCGAGGACCTGGGTGCCGCGCTGTGCGGCGGCAAATCTGCACACAGATTCGAGAAAGCCTCGCCCGGTAGGGTTGGGTCATGACGCTCGCAGAAGCACCCCCAAACGCAGCAGGTCTCATCTCGGACCGTCAACGCGCCGAGTACGAGGCGAACGGCTACCTGTGCCTGCCGGGCTTTGTCGGACCCGAGTGGCTCGACGAGCTCAATGCCGTCACCGCGGAGTTCACCGAGGCCAGCCGTTCGGAGACCTCCTCGGGCACGGTCTTTGATCTCGAACCAGCGCACACCGCGCAGGCCCCGAGGCTGCGGCGCCTCAACTACCCGGTCGACCGGCACCCGACGTATGCACGGTTCACGTTCGAGGGCCCACCTGCGCAACTCGCATCGGCGTTGCTGGGCGGACCGGTCCGGTATCACCACTCCAAGCTCAACTTCAAGTGGTCCGACGGCGGCGCGGAGGTGAAATGGCACCAGGACATCCAGTTCTGGCCCCACACCGATTTCACACCGCTCACGATTGGCGTCTACCTCAGCGACGTCGACGCAGACATGGCGCCGATGGGGGTGCTGCCCGGCAGCCATCTCGGTCCGCTCTACGACCTGTACGGAGCCGACGGCTCCTGGGCCGGCGCCTTGAACGATGCCGACGTTGCCGGGCTGGACCTCGACCGGATGGTGTACCTCGGCGGCCCCGTGGGGTCGGTGACCGTCCACAACTGCTGCATGATTCACGGCTCGCTGCCGAACAACTCGCCGCGACCTCGCCCGCTGCTGCTGCAGACCTACTCGGCCCTCGACTCCTACCCCGTCAACCAGATCGGCTTGAATGGCATCCTCGACTCGCACGGTGGCCGCATCTGCGGCGGCGAGGCGTCCCAGATGCTCACCATCGACGGCCGCCAGATGCATGGTGCCCCCGACTTTGCACGCAAGGGTCTCCCCACGATCTTCAGCTCGCAGCAGAAGTAACACACTGACGCCTGAGTTGCGGCGGTGCGCCCACTAGCCGGGTGTGGTGGGGGCCTGTCGGCTCAGAGTCGTGTCGCGCGCGTAGCGCAGCCCGCGGGCCGCTCCAGCACGGCCCGGGTGGCGGGTGCCTGTCGACTCGGAGTCAGGTCGCGCCTCGGCCGGATCCTGCTGCGGATCGGCCTCCCCAGGGGCGCTGGCGCTGCACGACGACGGTGCGGGCGATGCGATCCTGCAGGCTGCGCTGCAGGCGGGTGTCGCCGACCATCGGCAGGATGCACAGCACCATCATCATGGCGGCGAACTGCGGGCCGGCCGCCAGGATGCCCGCCGGAGCGCCTCGGGCCAGTGCCGGCAGCCACTCGGGGCGGGCCCCGTCGTGGCGGCGCACCACGTGGAGCCCCATGATCATCTTGCCGATCGTCCGCCCGGCGGTCGCCACCATGATGGTGTCGTAGAGGATCGGCACCGCCACCAGGACGGCGAAGCGTCCGCCGTCAGGCAGTGGAACGCTCGCCAGCACGGCCAGGAGCATCAGCGCCGCGTCGAACAGTCGGGCGGCCAAACGCGCCAGCAGCGACCCCAGCGGCTCCTGCAGCACGAAATCCTCGGGTTCGGTGGGCGGGTCGTCGCCCGGGTGCGGTGGAGTGCTCATCGGAGGTGCTCGACAACTCGGGAATCAGTGTCCCAGGGAGCGTCAGTGTCGCAGGGAGTTTCGGCCGCGTCGGTGACGCCGCAACTCGGACAAGCGTTACTCGGCAGCGTCGCCGAGGGCTTCGGACAGCGTCGGGTGGGCGAAGAGTGTCTCGGCGATGTCGGTGACCGTGAGCCGGGCGGTCACGGCCAGCGCCACGACCGAGATCAACTCGGCGGCCTGCCCGCCGACGATGGACCCGCCCAGCACGACACCCGTTGCGGGATCGGACACCAACTTCAGGAAGCCCCGCGGGTCGTTGTTGATGAGAGCTTTCGGGGTAACCGAGAACGGCATCTTGGTGACCCGGATCTTCCGGCCCGTCGCCTCCGCCTCGGTGAGTCCCACCTCGGCGATCTCGGGCTCGGTGAACACCGCCGAAGCGGCCTGGCTGTAGTCGATGTGGCGGTGCGGGCGATTGTGGTGCAGGCCCATGGCGTGCTCGGCGATCTTGCGGCCCTGCATGGCTGCGACCGATGAGAGCAGGGCCATACCGGTGAGGTCGCCGGCGGCGTAGATGTGGGGCACCGAACTGCGGCAGTTGTGGTCGATCACCACGTAACCACCGTCGGACTCGACACCGGCCGCCGCCAGAGAGAGGTTCTCGGAGTTGGGGTTCGCTCCGACGGCCAGCAAGGCGTGCGTGCCGTTGGCAACCCGTCCGTCGTTACAGCGAACCGCCACACCGTCGTCGTGGATGTCGATCGCACTGGCCCGCGCTCCCTTGTAGAGGTTCACCTTGCGGGTCAAGAAGCTCTCCTCGAGCAGAGCGGCGACCTCTGGGTCCTTCCCGGGCAGGACCTGCTGTCGACTCACGATGAGGGTCACGTCGCTGCCGAAGCTCTTGAACATGTGGACGAACTCCACGCCGGTCACGCCCGAGCCGATGATCACGAGGTGCTGCGGCACCTCCGGCGGCGGGTACGCCTGGCGGGTGGTGAGAACCCGGCGACCGTCGGGCGTGCACCAGTCAGGGATGCGAGGGCGGCTGCCGGTGGCCAGCACGATCACATCAGCAGTGATCTCCAGTCGACCGTCGGCCGTCTCGGCAACCACCTCGTGCGGCCCCACGAACGACCCGGTGCCGCGGACGATATCGACACCCTGGCTCACCAGCATCTGGTGCAGCGACTCGTTCAACCGCCGCTGGATGGATTCGATGTGCTCCCGCAGGCCGTCGAGATCCATGGTGGGCGTCACGGGATCCAGTCCCATGCCTGTGGCGCGGTAGACGAACGACATCACGCCGCCCGCGGCAATCATGGCCTTGGACGGGATGCAATCCCAGAGGTTGGCAGCGCCGCCGAGAACGTCCTGCTCGATCAGGGTGACCTCGGCCCCCAGACGAGCAGCCACGGACGCGCACGAGTTGCCGGCCGGGCCGCCACCCACGATGCAAAATCGGCGCGCCCGCACGTGGGTCAGACTAGCGATCGGCGATGACCTGCCGGATGTCGGCCTCGAGCATCATCGACACGAGACCCTCGAAGTCGACCTTGGCCTTCCAGCTCAGGTCGCGCTTCGCCTTCGTCGGATCGGCCATCAGGTGGTGCAGCTCGGCCGGGCGAACGAAGCGGGGATCGGTCCGGACGTGATCGGACCACTGCAGGCCGGCCTGCTCGAAGGCCAGCTGGCAGAACTCCCGCACCGAGTGGGACACACCGGTCCCCACCACATAGTCCTCCGGCTCTCCCTGCTGCAGCATGAGCCACATCGCCTCGACGTAGTCTCCGGCGAAACCCCAGTCGCGGCGGGCATCGAGGTTCCCGAGGCGCAACTCGTCGGTCCGCCCTGCCAGGATGGCCGCCACCCCCCGGGTGATCTTGCGTGTCACGAACGTCTCGCCGCGCCGGGGGCTCTCGTGGTTGAAGAGGATCCCGCTGACCGCGAACAGCCCGTACGCCTCGCGGTAGCTGCTCGTGAGGCAGTGCCCGAGCGCCTTGGCACATCCGTAGGGTGAACGGGGCCGAAGAGGCGAGTTCTCGTTCTGCGGTACCGGCGCCGAGCCGAACATCTCCGAGGAAGACGCCTGGTAGAAGCGCGCGGCCGATCCGAGCGAGCGCAGACCCTCAAGGAGCCGCAGCGGGCCAAGCCCCGTGGTCTGCATCGTCTGCTCGGGTACGTCGAACGACACCGCCACATGGGTCTGCGCAGCCAGGTTGTAGATCTCATCGGGCTGGGTCGCCTCGAGAAGGCGTACGAGCGATGCCCCGTCGGTCACGTCCGACGTGTGCAGCCGGAACCGCTCCGCAGAGGCGGGATCTGTGAGGATGCCGCGGAGCCGTTCGGTGTTGTCAACGGAGGTGCGCCGCGTGGTGCCGTGCACCTCATACCCCTTGGCCAGCAGGAACTCGGCAAGGTAGGAGCCGTCCTGACCCGTGACACCGGTGATGAGAGCGACGGGCACGGGCGGAGTGTACTTCCCGGCGGTCGCCGACGATTGACACGAGTGAGGCGTTGGCTCCACCTAGTCTCGGGTCCGGCCTTCCCGTGCGATCGGCGGTGCGATGGGTGCTCGACAAGCCGACCGAGAAGGGTCATATCTGTTGCAAAAGTGGTGGATGTGGGCGATGATGTCAGTGGCAAGGGGTGGTGACGACTTCGGATACAACTTTCCATGAATCCTCGTTCCCGGCGCGCCCCGTGCGCCGGCCGTCGCGCTGCGGCCGCGGCGACAGTGCTGGTCGTGCTGGCTGCGGCGCTGTGGAGTCTCCCGCTATCCGGACCTGGGGCCGCGCAGAGCGCCGGCTTCAGCACGCCCACCCTCGCACCCGACGATGACCTGACCTTCAGCGGCGCCGGCTGGGGCCATGGCGTCGGCATCAGCCACCAGTCATTGCCGGCCCGGATCGCCGCCGGGCAGACGGCCGGCCAGATCCTGAGCTTCTACTACCCCGGCACCGTGCTCACGGGCGGATGGGATCTGGACGACCTGCGGGTCTACCTGGCAGCGGCCAGCCGCAGCCGGTTCCGGCCACGCGGCGCGTTCGAGCTCGTGCTGGACGGCACCGCCGTCTACAGCTCCTCGGCCACCGAGTTGTTCAGCGTCGTTCGCGAGAGTGACGGCTGGGCGGTCGAGACCAGCGGCGGCACGTCGCTCTGCGGTGGCCAGGTCTGTCGCGGCGACGTCCTGCAGATCAGGACAGCCGACGGTGTGGCGGTCGAATCCTCGGCCACCGGCCACTCCTACTCGCATGGCCGGATCACCCTGACAAAGCTGTCCGGAAACACCTGGTACCGCATCGTGCTCACGAACCTGGAACTCGAGCACTACCTCCGGGGCGTGGCCGAGGTGCCGCCCGACTGGCCCGTAGAGGCTCTCCGGGCACAGGCCGTGGCATCGCGCACCTATGCGCTCCACGTCGCCCGCGAGAACCGCAACAGCGACACCTGGACCGCCCCGTTCGACCTCTACGACGACACCCAGAGTCAGGTCTACAGCGGCAACACACGAGAGCAGTCGGCCCGGAACGGACCCTGGCTACAGGCCGTCGCCGACACGGCCGGCCAGGTTCTCACCTACGGCGGCGCGCCGGTTCTCGCACTCTTCACGACCTCCGGGGGCGGGTACACGGAGAACAGCGGGTACGCCTTCAACGAGCAGCTTCCGTACCTGGTGGCCGTCGAGGACCCCTACACCTCGAGCGATCCCTACACCCCGTGGACCCGCACCTACAGCGTCGGTGCCCTCAGCCGCTGGCTCGCCCGCGTGACCGACACCAACGTGGGCACCCTGCAGCGCATCGAGGTCTCCGGCAACATCAGCGTCTCCGGACGCATCGACCGGGCGACGGTGCGGCTGATCGGTTCGGCCGGCACGAAATCAGTGTCCGGGCAGCGCTTCGTGTTCGTGGTCAACAAGGGCGCCGAGTCCGAAGGTTGGGGCCCGCTTCCAAACGCCGACGGCCGCGGGGGGCATCTCCTGTCGACCAAGTTCGTCTTCGCCGAGAGCAGTTCCCTGCCTCCGAGCCTGTCAACCCCCGCGACCACGCCGACGCCCGCGGTCGGTAATACCCCCGGCGCGCCACAGTCGGTCTCGATCTCGTCGGGACCGAACGAGCTCGTCGTGAACTGGCTGCCACCGGCCGACAACGGCGGCAGCCCCATCACGGGCTACACGATCACCTGGACCTCCTCCACAGGTGCCTCCGGCACCATCGGTACGACCGACACCACCCGCACCCTGCGCAACCTCGCCAACGGCGCCACCTACACGATCAGCGTCACCGCCACCAACGCCGCAGGCACCTCGCCCGCGGCCAGCGCCAACGCCACACCGCTCGGAGCACCGAGTGGGCCGCAGTCGATCTCGGTGTCGCCCGGACCGAGCGAGATCGTCGTGAACTGGCTGCCACCGGCCGACAACGGTGGAAGCCCCATCACGGGCTACACGCTCACCTGGACCTCCTCCACAGGCGCCTCCGGCACCATCGGTACGACCGACACCACCCATACGCTGCGCAACCTCGCCAACGGCGCCACCTACACGATCAGCGTCGCCGCCACCAACGCCGCAGCCACCTCGCCCGCGGCCAGCGCCAACGCCACACCGCTCGGAGCACCGGGGGGGCCGCGGGACGTGCAACTGCAGCGAGGCGACGGTCGCCTGGGTGTCTCCTGGTCACCGCCGGCCAACGACGGCGGGCTGGCCGTGGAGTCCTACACGGTGTACTGGACCGCACCCGACGGCGTTACGAGCTTCGCCTCGGCACAGGCAACCCAACTCGTCATCACGGGGTTGGCCAACGGATCGACATACACCGTGACCGTCACCGCCACCAACCGGGCCGGCACCTCGGGGCACAGCGAGCCCGCCAGCCACCGGCCAGGTACGCCGCCCGGCGCACCGCGGGAGGTGACGACCGCCCGCGGCAACGGTCGGATCGAGGCCTCGTGGCAACCCCCGAGCAACGACGGCGGCCTGGGAGTCACCTCCTACACCATCACCTGGATCTCCTCCACCGGCGCGACCGGCACCATCGAGACCACCGACGTGCGCCACACCCTGGGGAACCTCCTCAACGGCGCCACCTACACCATCACCGTGACCGCCGGCAACGACGCCGGAACCTCGCCGGCCAGTGGCCCGGCATCCGCGACCCCCGCCGCGGCACCCAGCGCGCCCGCCACCGTTACCGTCGACCGCGGCGACGGCCGTGTGGACCTCACCTGGCAGCCCCCCACCAGCGACGGGGGCCTCCCGGTTCTGTCCTACACCGTCACCTGGACGGCACCCGACGGGACGACCGGATCGGCCGGCACCACGCAAACCAGCCACACGTTCGAAGGACTTGCCAACGGCACCACGTACACCTTCACCGTCACAGCCGACAACGAGGTCGGCACCTCGCCGGCCAGCGAGCCCACCAGCGGGACACCGGCCCACATTCCCGGCGCTCCCGTCGCGGTGAGAACCACCCGCGACGACTCACGGATCCACGTGGCATGGGATCCCCCCGCCAGCGACGGGGGAGTGCGCGTCACCGGCTACACCCTGCTCTGGGTGGCGCCCGACGGCACGACCGGGACGGCGGACACCACCGGGACGAGCCACACCATCGAGGGCGTCACGAACGGCGCCACCTACGGCATCACCGTCACGGCCACGAACGAGGTCGGCACCTCGGTCACGGCCGACCCGGTGCGAGCCACGCCGGCGCGCGCCCCGGGCCCTCTGGCCTACGCCGAGATCACCATCGGCCACGAGTCGCTGCTGGTCTCCTGGCAACCCCCGACCGACGACGGCGGTCTGCCGGTCCGGTCCTACACCCTCACCTGGGTGGCGCCCGACGGAGCGGTCACGTCCATCGACACGATCCACACCAGCCACACCATCGAGAACCTCATCGGCGGCGCCGCCTACACGATCACGATCCTCGCCAACAACGAGGTAGGTGCCTCGGCCGCGCCCATGTCCGCCCAGGCGACCCCGAACCATGCCATCGCACCAACCGCCGGCGACCAGGGCGCCGCAACTCCGGCGGCCACGACGGCGTCGCCGGCCGGCACGGCCGGCACTGCGACGGGCGAGTCAACCGCAGCACCGGCGGCACCGGTCGAACCGGTGACACCGTCCGACTCGGCGCCGGCTCGCAACCGCTCATGGCAGGACTCGGTGACCAACGACACAGCGGTCGTCGTTCTGGCGGGCGTCGGCCTGGTTCTGATCGCGGCGCTGCTGGTGGTAACCCGGCGGCGGCGCTACCTGGCCGAGGAGGCCGCCGCCGACGTCGCCGACATCTGGTAGCGGCCCGCTGCGCCGGTCGCGCTGGGGCGCCCGGCGCGTGCGTCAGCTGCCGGGCGGAGCTTCCAGCGGCGCCGGCCCGCAGAGTCCGTCGAGTTCGACGACCCGGATCCGGTCCCGGTTCTCCCAGGTGATCTCGTTGGCCGGATCGCGCCGCACCCGGTACTCGCGGAAGCTCATCTCGCCCGCATCGAAGGTCAGCAACCGGCCCCGCAGCACGTCGCCGTAGCCCAGCACGATCTTGATCGCCTCGAGGGCCTGGATCGAGCCGATGATGCCGGGAAGCACGCCCAGCACTCCGGCCTCGGCACAGCTCGGCGCCATCTCCGCCGGTGGTGGTTCGGGAACCATGTCCCGGTAGGTCGGGCCCCCGCGGGGATCGAACACTGTGACCATCCCCTCGAAACGGAAGATGGACCCGTGCACGACGGGAATGCCCAGCTTCACCGAGGCGTCGTTCAGCATGTAGCGCACGGGGAAGTTGTCGGCGCCGTCCACGATCACGTCGTAGCCGTCGATGATCTGCAGGATGTTGTCCGCCCCGAGGCGGACGTCGTGCGCAACGACACTCACGTCGGGGTTCAGAGCCGTCAGCGTCTTCTTGGCCGAGTCGACCTTGCGCTCACCCACACGGTCCACGTTGTGGAGGATCTGGCGCTGCAGGTTCGAGGCGTCGACAACGTCCATGTCCACGACGCCGAGCGTGCCCACACCGGCGGCTGCCAGGTACAGCGCCGCTGGTGAACCGAGACCGCCCGCCCCGAGGCACAGAACGCTGGCGTCGAGCAGGCGCATCTGGCCCTCCTCGCCGACCTCGGGCAGCAGCAGGTGCCGGTTGTAGCGATTGCGCTGCTCGGGACTCAGGACGCGTGGCGTCGCCCAGGGGCGACCCTCGTCCTTCCACTTGTTGAAGCCGCCGTCCATGGAGGCGACGTTCGTGTAGCCGAGCGACTGCATTGTCTCGGCCGCGAACGCCGAGCGCACTCCGCCCGCGCAGAACACCACGATCGGCGTCTCACGGCCCGGGAGGCGGTTCTCGATGTTCGCCTCCAGATGGCCGCGCGGGATGTGGATGGCGCCCGGGATGGCACCCTGCTCGACCTCGTCGGGTTCCCGCACGTCGAGGAGGGCCGCTCCGGCTCCACGTAGGCGTTCGCCGGTGGCGGTGTCGATCTCGGTGATCCGGGACTTCGCGGCGATGAGGATGTCGCGGAACGTGGGCATCGCTTCGGCTCCTTGGGCAAGTCGGCTGGGCGGTCCGGTCAGGGCGTGTGGGTTCAGACCCTTCGGTTCGCCGCCGGAATGGTCGAATGCCCCCATCCCGGGTGTTCGGCGGCGAGGTCAACCGGACCCTGTCGAGGCCGGATCCCCCGCGGTCAAAAGTCTACCAAGTTGGTCAGGATTCGGCGCCCGAGCCGAGCGGAACCCCGCCTGCGGCTCAGGAACCGGCCCCGGGATCCCGAACCACGAGTGGCAGCACCTCGCTGATGGACTCGCGAAGCACCACATCGGCGAGGTCGTCGAAGGGCGTGGGATCACGATTCAGGATGATGAGGGCGGCGCCCGCCGCGCGGGCCGCCGGCACCACCTGCGCGATCGGGTACACCCCCAGGGTGCTGCCCACCGCCAGCATGAGGTCGCACGCAGTTGCCGCATCGGAGGCTCGCACGAGATCGGCCATCACGAGGTTCTGCCCGAAGGAGACGGTCGCCGACTTCAGCAGGCCGCCGCAGGACCTGCAGAGCGGATCCTCCTCACCGGCTCGCAACCGCTCGGTTGCATGCTCCGTGGGCCACTCCTCACCGCAACCCAGGCACTTGACCCGCCGTCGGGTGCCGTGGATCTCGACCAGCCTCCCCGGCGAGGTGCCGGCATCGGCGTGCAGTCCGTCCACGTTCTGGGTGACGAGGGTGTGCAGCTTCTCGCGCCGCTCCAGCACCACGATCGCCCGGTGGCCGGCGTTGGGACGCGGCCGCTCGCGGATGTTCTCGGCCAATCGCTGCCGCCACACCTCCTTGCGCACCTCCGGGTCGCTCATGTAGTTGGTGATGTGGGCCTTCGCCTCGGCGGCGGGGTTGCGGGTCCACACCCCCTGCGGACCGCGGAAGTCCGGGATGCCCGAGTCGGTCGAGATGCCGGCGCCGGTCAGCACGACGATGCGCTCGGCCCGGTCCACCAACTGCCGGGCCCGGCGGATCTCTTCGGCCAGTTCGCCGACACTCGCCACAACTGCCCTCCCGGCCGCGACCCTACCCGGACACGCCGCGAGGCGATCCGGACCGACCCCCACCGTGGCCGCCTGTGGAGCACAATGTGCAGGTCCGGGCGCAGACGCCTGACGGCCGCCACCGGCGAACGGAGCAGCCCATGATCCTCCAGGAACAGGTTCAAGCGATCCTCGAGCGCGGCGTGAGGCACGGCGACGTGGCCGGCGCCACCGCGCAGATCGTGACCGCCGGCGGTGTACTCGCCGCCGCGGCGGCCGGGGCACGTGCCATCGACGACCCAGCGGCCGGGCCCATGACCACCGACACCATCTGCTGGATCGCCTCCATGAGCAAGGCGGTAACCGGCGTCGCCGCCATGCAACTCGTCGAGCGCGGCCAACTCGACCTCGACGCTCCCGCCGCCGAGATTCTCGCCGCTCTTGGCGAGGTGGGCGTCCTGGAAGGCTTCGACGACGCGGGCCGGCCGCTCACCCGTCCGGCGCGTTCTCCGATCACACTCCGCCACCTGCTGACGCACACGGCCGGGTTCGTGTACGAACTCTGGAGTGAGGATCTGCTGCGCTTCAACGAGGCCACCGGCACCCCGTCGATCATGAGTTGCCAACGGGCGGCACTGCAGGTGCCGGCGCTCTACGACCCGGGCGAGCAGTGGATGTACGGCACCGGCATCGACCACGTGGGGCTCATCGTGGAGGAAGTCTCCGGCTTACGTCTTGGCGACTACCTGCGCCGGCACGTGCTCGACCCGCTCGGTATGAGTTCCACATCGTTCGCCATCAGCGACGAGATGCGAGCCCGCATGGCGGCGGTCCACATCCGGGGCGATGACGGATCCCTTGGCGTCATCGACTTCGAGATGCTCCAGGATCCCGAGGTGGAACTCGGTGGCGCAGGTCTGTACGGCACGGTGGAGGACTACAGCCGGTTCCTACAGATGATCCTGGGTCGTGGCACGCGAGCCGGCGTGCAGGTACTGCGCCCCGAGACCGTCGACCGGATGGTGGTCAACAACATGGGCAACCTGCGGGTGGTGCCGCTGCCGACCGCGATACCCGGCTTCTCCAGCGACACCGAGTTCTACCCGGGCGTGGAGAAGACCTGGGGGTTGACCTTCCAGATCAACGAGGAGCCGCTGCCGACCGGCAGGCCGGCAGGAGGCCTCATGTGGGCGGGCCTCGCCAACTCGTTCTACTGGATCGACATGCAGAACCAGGTGGCCGGCACGTACATCAGCCAGCAATTCCCGTTCGGCGACCCGCGCACATTCGCGCTCTTCGACAGCGTCGAGCGAGCCTGTTACGCCTCCCTGAGTTGACGAACGCCGGCAGGAGCCGGCCAGGCACCATCACATAACTTCATGCTATTGACAATAGTATCTCGCTGTTATATGAATATCTGTTAGACCACATATTGTCCGGTGACGACTCACCCTTGATGCCGCGGCATCCCACGTGCAGAACACGCTCAGGAGCCATTGCCATGCAGACCCCATTGATCATCGACAAGCCCGCCGCAGCCACCGCTGCCCCACCAGCGCCTCCCATAGGCTCGGACCGCGCCCGCGACGGGAACGCCCACTCCCGTCGCCACGCGGCCAACGGATCGACCGGCTCTCCAGATTTGTGGGTGGAGCCGTGGGTGGACCTCTGCACCGATGCCCACCGCGGGCACCACCCGCGCTCGCCCTACGTGGAACTCTTCTGGCTGGGCGTGCTGGGGCCGTCGGCCACCTGGCTGATCCGCCGCCTGGCCATGCGGCTGGAGGAGGAACCCGAGGGGTATGCAGTGAACACGGCGGAGATTGCCGGCGAGATCGGCCTCGGCAGCCGGCAGGCCCTCCAGTCGGCGTTCGACCGGGCGTTCGATCGCTGCTGCCGGTTCGGGCTCATGCAGCGCGGTCGCCACAACGCCCTTTTCGTGCGCACCCGCCTGCCCGACCTGACCTCCCGCATGGCCGAGCGCCTCCCACCTCACCTGCGCACCACGCACGACCACTGGCACCGGCGTCAGGGCACCGATCAGGAGGACGCCGACATGCTGGCTCGCGCCCGGCATCTGGCCATGGCCCTGCTGGCGTGCGGCGACGAGCCCGACGCTGCGGAACGCCAGTTGCACTCCTGGCAGTTCCATCCCGCCGTGGCCTTCGAGGCCGCCCGCTGGGCGACCGAACAGCACACGCGGGCACGGGCAGCAATCAGCGATGTGGCGAACTCGAGCGGCAACGGTGTCGCGAGCGACGACGCTCTGAGCGGCGGCTGAAGAGTCAGTCGCCGGCGCTGTCGCCGGGTGGGGCGAAGTTGCCGATGAGGTCGACGAGCAGGCGGACGCCGAAGCCTGTGCCGCCCTTGGCGGCCTCGCCGTCAACGCTGTCGGTCCAGGCCGGCCCGGCAATGTCCAGATGCGCCCAGGGGATGCCGTCGGCCACGAACTCCCGCAGGAACAGAGCGGCAGTGAGCGTGCCGCCCCAACGGTTGCCGATGTTCTTCAGGTCTGCGACCGGGGAGTCGAGTTCCTTGCGGTAGTCCTCGGGCATCGGCAGACGCCAGACTCGCTCGCCGGACCGATCGGCCGCGGCCTGCACGCTGTCCAGCCAGCCGTCGTCGTTGCCCAGGAGGCCGGCCACCTTGGTGCCGAGGGCCACCACGCACGCCCCGGTCAGGGTGGCGAGGTCCACGATGGCGTCCGGCCGGGCCTCGCTGGCCAGCGACAGGGCGTCGGCGAGAATCAGCCGCCCCTCAGCGTCGGTGTTGAGCACCTCCACCGTCTTGCCGTTACGGATGGTGAGGATGTCACCGGGCCGCGTGGCGTCGCCACCCAGCATGTTGTCCGTGATGGGGATGTAGCCGGTCACCCGGATTGGCGGCTCCAACACCTTGACCACCCGCATCGCCCCCAGGACCGCGGCGGCGCCGCTCATGTCGATCTTCATGGTCTCCATGCCCGTGGCGGGCTTGATGGACAGCCCTCCGGAGTCGAACGTGATTCCCTTGCCCACGAGGGCCAGGAAGCCGCCGGTGGCTGTGGCCGGCCGCCAGGTGATCTCGACGAACCGGGGAGGCTGCGTCGAGCCGCGGTTGACCCCCAGTAGCCCGCCCAGGCCGGCCTCGACGATCTCGTCCCGCTCCCAGACCTGGATGTCCAAGGCGGCGCCGTCGGTTCCGTCGTCGCCCGACGCCAGCGCCCGGGCCGCCGCGGCGAGCTTCTCGGGGGTCAGCGACCCACCCGGCTCGTTGACCAGATCCCGCGCGAAGCAGACGGCCTCGGCCACGGCTGCGCCGAGCTTCAGCGCATCACGCACCTCCCGCCCGGTACCGACGACCGACAGCTTCCGTAGGGAGTTGGGCTCGGGGTCGCTCTTGTAGGCGTCGTAGCCGTAGGCACCCAGGAGGATTCCCTCGGCGTGTGCCTGCGTCGCGGCGGCGAGGTCACCGTCGTCGGCAACGACATCGAGAAGCGACGAGGCAAGCCAGCGATGCCGGTGCACCACCCGTGCCAGCGCCGCCGAGGAGCGGCGGATGACCGCCGGGGTGACGCCGGCGGCGGGGCCCATCCCGACGACGGCCACGGGCCGTCCGTCGGGTCCCGACACCAACTGCACCTGGCCCGCCTTGCCCTCGAAGCCGAGGCCACGCAGCAGCCCCCAGTCCAGGCCACCGGGCTCGGCGTCGAGCCCCTCGGAGCAGACGGCAAGCGCGGTCACATCGGCACCGGCGGGAACGGTTGGGGCGAGGGTCACGGAAATGGCCACGGTGCTACTCCTCTATCGGCGTGATCAGGGGCGCGGGCGCCAAGTCACGCTAGCGGCGCGCGCGTACAACCGAGGGCGAGGGGCGGGGGGCCGGGCTGCGACGACTCTTCGCCTGCGTGGAGGAGCAGAGCGGCACCCCGCCCCTCGCCCGGGCCGCGGTCAGGAACCGGCGATGAACTCCTCGAGAGCCTTGCGGGCGTCCTCGTCGCGCATCTGGCGCGGCGGCGACTTCATGAAGTAGGCGGAGGTCTCGTAGAGCGGGCCGCCGATGCCCCGGTCGAGGCCCAGGCGGGCGCAGCGGATGGCATCGATGACCACGCCGGCGGAGTTGGGGCTGTCCCACACCTCCAGCTTCAGCTCCACGTTCAGCGGGACATCGCCGAACGTCGTCCCCTCGATGCGGATGTGGCACCACTTGCGGTCCTCCAGCCAGGGCACGTGGTCGGAGGGGCCGACGTGCACGTCCGAACCGGCCAGTTCGGACTCGAGTTGACTGGTGACCGCCTGGGTCTTGGAGACCTTCTTGGACTCCAGCCGGTCCCGCTCCAGCATGTTCAGGAAATCGGTGTTGCCGCCGAAGTTGAGTTGGTACGTGCGATCAACCCGGACGCCGCGGTCCTGGAAGAGCCGCACGAGATTGCGGTGCACGATCGTCGCCCCGACCTGGGACTTGATGTCGTCGCCCACGATCGGTACGCCCCGGCGCCGGAAGCGCTCGGCCCAGGAATCATTACCGGCGATGAAGACGGGCATGCAGTTGACCAGTGCGCAGCCGGCCTCGAGCGCCTGCTCGGCGTACCAGCGCGCCGCCTGCTCGGAGCCCACGGGTAGGTAAGAAACGAGCACTTGGGTGTCTGTTTCTCGCAGCACGCGGGCCACGTCCACCGGTGCCTGCGGCGACTCGACGATCACGTCGGAGAGGTAGCGCCCTATGCCGTCGAGCGTGGGTCCCCGTTGCACCTCCACGCCCGCCGTCGGCACCGCGCAGAACGCAACGGTGTTGTTCTGGCCCTTCCCGATGGCCTTGGCGAGATCCTCGCCGACCTTGTCCTGATCAACGTCGAAGGCGGCCGTGAAGCGCACGTCCCCGATGCCATAGCCACCGAGCACCGGATGCATCAGGCCGGGGATGTCGTCTGTGGCTCTGGTGTTCCGGTAGTACTCGACACCCTGCACCAGCGATGACGCACAGTTGCCGACGCCGGCTATTCCCACGTTGATCGTTCCCATGTCTTCCTCCAGGTGCCGGACGCCGCTGTGACGGTCAGGCTTGCGGTTCGGTTGTGGATGCGGCTCGACGAACTCCGCCAAAGCGGGCTCGAGTTACCGAGTCCTCATGTCGGGACACCAATATATTAGATTCTTGGAACCTTGCAACTGCATCTATAGGTAAACACCTATAGGATCGTGGTCATGGTCGCGCACCGCCAGCGGCGACACCCCAGCGATCGCCGCCATGACCGTCCCGGAAACTCCCAGATGCCCGTGAACGTCAGCACCCGCTCCCTCGCCTACCTGCAGAAAGTGGCCGAGTTGTCCTCGTTCACCGAGGCTGCCGAGGAGTTCGGGATCAGCCAGCCTGCCCTGTCCCAGAGCCTCTCGCAGCTCGAACAGCGGCTCGGCATCGTCCTGTTCGAGCAGGACGGTCGGCGGCGGCGTCTCACGGAGGGCGGGCGGATGGTGGCCGACTTCGCCGCGGAGATCCTCGGACGCGCCGGGGACTTGGAGACCTGGATCCAGGCGCACCATCACGGCGCGGTCGGGGAACTCCGGATCGGCCTCACCGACGCGGGCACGCTGTATCTGCTGCCCGACGCCCTCATGATCTTCCGCGAGACGCACCCCACCGTGGAGATGCGGCTCGTGGTGGACTCCACCTCTGCTCTCTGCGATCGTCTCATGCGCTACGAGCTGGACCTGGTCTTCGCCGTCGGCCCACCGATGCCCGGGATGATCGGCGAGCAGCTCGGCACCGAGGAACTGCGCATCTACGCCCGCCGCGACGGCGACTTCGCAGCTCGCGATCCCGCGGAGGTCGAATGGGCGTTGCCGCCCGAGGGATCACGCACACGGGCGCTGATCGAAGCGGGGCTGGCCGACCGCGGGATCGAGCCGGTCGTGACACTCACCTCACAGAACCCCGACGTGCTGCGCCAGGTGGCTTCGGTGGGGCTGGCCTGGACCGTCCTGCCGCAGGCCGTCGGCGGCGACGACCCTGACCTCGTCGACGTGACCGGCGAGGCCGTGGCGCACCGCCCGCTCTTCATGATGCGCCGCGAGTCGGCTCCTCCCGATGCACGCGTGGAGTCGCTGAGCCACCTCGCCCGGAACGCGGTTCGCCTTACGGGCGCAGCGACACCCGTGCGATGAGGTCCATCCCGAAGGCGGTCATGATCGCCAGGTACAGCAGGCCGGTCCCGGCCATCACCGCGGCGTAACGGCGGATCTTCAGCGCCGCTTCGGTGGCGCCCAGCAGCACCGCACTACCCGCCGCGCACATCACCCAGTACCAGCCAAGGAGACCACCGAAGCCATCGTCGACTGTGCCTGTCATGATCGAGACGACCCCCGTGGGCCACAGCAGCACCACTGTCTCGGCAACCCAGAGAGCCATGCTCCAGCGCACGAGCTGCACCAGCGGTGCGCGACGCAGGCCGGGCTGTACGAGGTACCAGTGGCCCAGGAGCATGGCGTCGGAGACAGCCCCGAAGAAGAGCGCTCCGACGAGCACGCGGGCCACCGAGAGCGCCACTGGTCCGCCCGCGACGACACCGCCGGCGACGACGCCCACCAGCGCCACGAGCGGGGCGGCCAGATCCAGTGCCGGAGAGAATCTCGGGCCCTCCGGCGACTCGGGCTCGGCGGGCGGGCGGCCGAGCATCGCCGCCACCCTCCTGCGGCGGCGCAGCGCGTCGGCGGTTTGCGCTGTGTCTGGCGCACCACGGCGCCGGAAGGACACGGTGAGCACCCCGAAGGCCACAGCAGCAGCCGCCAGAGCGGCCACGTCGCGCGCCGCGCGGAACCCGGCGGTGGCGCCGATGATGCCGGCGAGAGCCGCCAAGGCGGCGTAGAGCGATCGCAGTAGCCACCCGTAGCCGGGCCCCACCTCACGTCGCCGCGTGGTCACCCACCCGAAGACGAGACCGCCCGCAGCCCATTGCAGCAGGACGGTTGCGGCGTGGACCTCGCTCACCTTGGGCGCGGTGCCCCGACCGAGCGGGCCGCTCCCGCGGCGTGGTAGCTCGAGCGCGTCAGCGGGCTGGACTCGACGTGGCCGATGCCCAGTTCCCGCCCGATCTCCGCGAGCGTCTCGAACTCCTCCGGCCGCCACCAGCGCATCACCGGCAGGTGGGAACTGCTGGGGCGCAGGTACTGGCCGATGGTGACGATGTCGCAGCCGACCCCGGCGAGGTCGGCCAGCGCCTCGGTCACCTCGGCGGCGGTCTCGCCGAGTCCCACCATGATGGAGGACTTGGTCGTGAGTCCGGCATCCTTCGCCCTTGCCAGCACCGCCAGGCTCCGGGCGTAGCCGGCGGAGGGGCGCACTGTCCGCTGCAACCGCGCCACGGTCTCGATGTTGTGGTTCAGCACGTCGGGACGCTCGTCGAAGATCGTGGCGAGCGCGGTGGCATCGCCCTTGCAGTCGGGGATGAGCACCTCGACGGTGACCGCCGGGCGAAGCCGCCGGATCGCCCGGATGCAGGCCGCGAAGTGCGCGGCGCCACCGTCGGAGACGTCATCCCGTGCCACGGCGGTCACGACTGCGTGGTCGAGTTCCATGCGGGCGACGGCGGTGGCAACCCGCTCGGGCTCGTCAGGGTCGAGGGGCTCGGGCCGCCGGGTGTCGATGAGGCAGAACCCGCAGGCACGCGTGCAGCGCTCGCCGCCGAGCATGAACGTGGCCGTGCCCTGCTCCCAGCACTCGTAGATGTTCGGGCAACCGGCCTCCTCGCACACGGTCACCAGGTCGAGGTCGCGCATGTGCGACTTGATCCGGCGGAACTCCGGCCCGGTACGAGCCACGACGCGCATCCAGGACGGCTTACGCCCGGCCGCGACGGAAATCTCCAACGCCCGCGACTCGTTCGCGACGGCTGCGACGTCTGCCACCTCGGGCCGCCGGCGCCGACCAGAGGGAGCGGCGACGTCAGCCCGATCCCACCCGCCTGTCCCCCATCGCTGTGTCGCTCGCGTCGCGACGGCGTCGACGACCTCGGGCATCGTGACCACCACGCCCTCGGCAATCAGCGACGTGACCGGATGCTCGCGGATCCCGCACGGCACGATCCGGCCGAACCAGCTCAGATCCGGGTCCACGTTGAGCGCGAACCCGTGCAGGGTGCGTCCCCGCCGCACACGCACCCCGATGGCGGCGATCTTGCGCGGCCGCACGCCGGTGGCGTCGAGCCAGACCCCGCGGTGGCGCTCGAGTCTTCCCGCGCCGCGCAGCCCCAGGTCGGCGAGGACCTCGATGAGCAGGTCCTCGAGGCTCTCCACGTACGCCGCGGCCGCCCCGAGCCCACCGGCACGAGGACCACCCAGTGTGAGGATCGGGTAGCCCACGAGCTGGCCGGGGCCGTGGTAGGTGACGTCGCCCCCCCGGTCGGTGCGGCACATTTCGGCTCCCGCTGCGGCGGGATCCACCAGCACGTGCGCCTGCTCGGCTCGGGGACCCATCGTGATGACGTGCGGGTGCTCCAGCAACAGGAGGTGATTGCGGGCGCTGTGGGCGTGCAGGCCGCGCTGGAGGGCCCAGGCCTCGTCGTAGCCGACCCGCCCGAGCCAGCGGACTGCCAGGTGCGCGGGCGCCACCACTTCGCACCCGGCGGCTTCGGCGGCGGAGCGCCCTGCCGGCGCCGCGTGAACGGCCACCGATGCGGGTGCCACTAGACGATCTCGGCTTCCCAGTCCCGCGTTTGGATGATGTCCCGCAGACGATCCATGAACGCCGCCACGTAGGCCCCGTCGAAAGCCCGGTGATCCCACGCCAGCGCCAGCACCCCGACCGAGTGGATGGCAATGGCTTCGTCGCCCAGCTCGTCGGTCACGACGACCGGGCGCCGGCGGATGCCGTCGGTCGAGAGGATGGCCACCTGCGGCTGGTTGATGATCGGGAACTGCATCAGCGTGCCGTACTGGCCGGGGTTGGTGATGGTGAAGGTGCCCCCGGTGACCTCGGCGGCCGAGAGCTCCTTGCGGCGGGCGCGGGCCGCCAAGTCGACCACCTCGCGGGCGATGGCCCGCAGTCGTTTCGTCTCGGCGTCGCGGACGACCGGCGCCAGCAGCCCCTGGAAGTCCAGGTCGACGGCCACGGCGAGGTGCACGCTGCGGTGCACGACGAGGTTGGTGCCGTCGATGCTGGCGTTGATCTGCGGGAAATCGGCAATGGCATCGCAGGTGGCGCGAGCGATGAACGGCAGGTAGGTGAGGCTGAAGCCCTCCTGAGCGCGCCAGCCGGCCCGCGCCGTCCTGCGCACCCGCTCGACGCCCTCGAAGTCCACCTCCACGGCGGTCAGCACGTGCGGTGACGTGGCCTTGGAGGCGACCATGTGCCGACCGATGGTCTTGCGAATGCTGCTGAGCGGCACGATGAGCGGTCCTCCGGCGTCGGGAGCGCGCTCGGGGGCGGGAGCGGCAGGACGCGCCGCTGCTGAGGGCGAGCCCGGCGTCTGGGCAGGGGCGCTCTGACGCTCGCGGATGATGCGCTCCACGTCCGCCCGGGTGATGCGGCCGCCCACGCCGCTGCCTTCGATGGTCGAGACGTCGAGGCCGTGCTCATTGACGAGCCTGCGGACGACGGGCGACAGCAGTCGCGGCTGAGACCGCTCCTCGGCATGCTCCGGCGTCATATCGGGCGTCGCGGGTTCGGGTGCGGGCGGCGGCGCGGCAGCAGGCGCGGGCGGTGGCGCGGCAGCAGGCGGCGGGGTAGGCACCGCGGCGGGCGCGGGTTCAGGAGCGGCCGCCGCAGGGGCCGCCGCGCTGTCGGAGATGACCGCCAGCAGCGTGCCCACCTCCACCGTCGCGCCCTCCGGCACCACCACCTCGGTCAGGACGCCGGCTGCGGGTGACGGCACCTCGGAGTCGACCTTGTCGGTGGAGATCTCGAAGAGCGGCTCGTCACGGCGGACCTCATCGCCGACCCGCTTCATCCAGCGGATGATTGTGCCCTCGGTCACCGTCTCGCCCAGTTGGGGAAGAACCACGTCCGCCATTGCGCCCGTCCTTGTGTGCTCGCTCGCCGCGCCTGGTGCCTGTACCCGGTTCTGAGCCGGGGATGGGCCCTCTGCCCCATTGACGATAGGGCAGCCAGTCCGTCCGTTCCGTCCGCCGGTGCCTCGCCGACCGTGTAGCCGTACCTGAACGGCGCCCCGACGACCCGCTAGCCGTGGAGCGACCGGCCGGTCAGCGACAGCACCGACTCGCCGAACAACTCGCTCAGCGTGGGGTGCGGCTGGATGAATCCGGCGACATCGGCCACGGTGGCCTCCCAGTTGACCGCCAGGTATCCCTGGCCCAGTTGCTCGGTGGCCCACGGCCCCACGAGGTGCACGCCCAGCAGTCGCCCGGCCTCCCCGTCGGCGGTGCGCTCGGCCACGACTTTCACGAACCCGTCGGTGTCGCCCACGATCATGGCCCGGCCATTGGAGGCGTACCGGTGCTTGGACACCACGACGTCCAATCCGGCGTCGCGGGCGGCCTGCTCGGTGAGGCCGGCGAAGGCCACCTCGGGCTGGCAGTAGATGCACCAGGGAACGCCGCCGTAGTCCAGCGGCACGGGCTCCTCCCCCAGTAGATCCTGCACGGCGAGCATGCCCTCGGCAAACCCGACGTGGGCCAACTGCGGCGTGGCGACCACGTCGCCCACGGCATAGACGCCATCCTCGGCGGTGCGGCAGCACTCGTCGACCTCCACGAAGCCGCGCTCGTCGATCCGCACGGCCGTGCCGTCGAGCCCCAAGCCGTCGGTGCGGGGACGGCGACCCACGCTCACGACCACCAACTCCGCACGCACCCTCTCGCCGTCGCCGTAGCGGACGATCTGCGAACCGCCGGAGGGATCGTTCCCGGCGACACTCACACCGGTGTGAACTTTCATGCCCCGACGCTTGAAGGACCGCTCGACCTGCCGGCTCACATCGGTGTCGGCCCCGGCGAGCAGCCTCGGCAGGGCCTCCAGCAGCGTCACCGCGCTGCCCATGTCGCACAGCATCGAGGCGAACTCGCAGCCGATGGCGCCACCGCCGATGACCACCGCGGTGGCCGGCACGGACTCGAGCGAGAGCAGCTCGTCGGAGGTCACGACACCGGTGCCGTCGACGGTGAACCCATCGAGAACACGGGGCACCGAGCCGGTCGCCAGGATCACATTGCGGCCCGTCAGCGTGGCACTCTCGGCACCGCCGCTGACCGTGACCGTGCGGCCGGGCCCCAGGGCGCCGCTGCCGTCGTAGACGGTCACCTTGCGGCTGCCGAGCAATTGCGCCAAGCCGCCGGTGAGGCGATCGATGATCCCCTGCTTGCGCTGCTGCGCCACACCCATGTCCAGCGTGGGCGTCGACGTGGCGACACCGAACTCGGCCGCGTGAGCGACGGCCCGGAAGACAGCGGCCGTCTCGAGCAGTTCCTTGGCGGGGATGCAGCCCACGTGCAGGCACGTGCCCCCCAGCTTGGAGCGCTCCACCAGGCCAACGTCGAGCCCGGCGGCGGCGGCGTACAGCGCCGACGCGTACCCCGCCGGGCCGCCGCCCACCACGATCAGATCGTGCGATGTCACCCGCTCAGCCTACCGGTCGACCCGCGGCGGCCCAGAGGGGCATCCCGCTAAGGCAGGTACTTCCGGGGGTTCACCGGTGCGCCGCCGATGCGCACCTCGAAGTGCAGGTGGGGGCCCTGGGATAACCCGCTGTGGCCCACGGAACCCAGCACCTGGCCGATGGAAACCGTCTGGCCGGCCGACACGGCGAAGCCGTCCATGTGCCCGTACAGCGTGGTCATCCCGCCGCCGTGATCGACGATGATCGTGTTGCCGTAGCCGCCGATCCAGCCGGCGTAGTCCACCCGGCCCGACTCGGCGGAATGGATCGAGGCACCGAGATCGCCGCCGATGTCGATGCCCTCGTGCACGCGCCCCCAGCGCGGGCCGTACTCGGAGGTCACCCGGTCGACCACCGGCCACCGCACGGCGTTCGGCGGGATCACCACGCCGACGCCCGGGCAGTCGATCCAGGATCCGTCGTTGCCGAGCGGTTGGCGCGGCCTGTCGAAGCAGATCCGCCGGAGGCGATCCCGCTCGGCCGCCTCGAGCTCGATCTCGGAGACGCGCTTGGTCATGATGGCGGTGACCTCTGCCTGGGCCTGCTCGAGCGCCTCGATCTCGTCGTGCAACTCCCGGATCCGCGCCTGCAATTCGGCGTGCAGCGCCGCCTGCAGGTCACGGTTGCGGCTGGTCTCGGCGAGGACCTGACTCTCCTGGCGAGCCAACGCCCCAATGCCGCTCTGCAGGGACTCCAGCGTCTCGCGGCGCTCGCCGATCTCGGCGACGGCGGCGTCGAGGCTCTCCAGCAGCGCCTTGTCGTGCTCGCCCACCATGGTGAGGATCACGTGGCGGTTCTCCAGGTCCTGAATGTCGGTGATCTGCCACGACAGGGCGGTCCGGTGCTCGGTGGAGAAGATGTACATGTTGACGAGCCGTTCGGTCACGAGCCGGCGTTGGGCGTCATGGGAGGCCTCGGCGCGCGCCAGCGCCCGCTCGGCCGCGGCGTGCAGGTCGGTGGTGAGGGCCTGGCGGGCGGCGATGTTGGAGAGGCGGGTCTCCGACAGCGCCACCAACTCAACCGTGCGCGCCAGTTCGACTTCGAGTTCGGCAGTCGAGAGTCGGAGCGCGGCGATGTCCTCGCCCGTGACGGCTTGCTCGACATCGAGTTGCTCGAGCACTGCCCGTGATTGGTTCAGGTCCTCGTCGCCGGCGATCCGGTCCTGGAGGTACTGATTGTCAGCGGAGTCCTGGGCGCGGGCAGGGAGGGTTGGCAGGAGGACAAGCAGGCAGGCGGCGAGAAACCGCGCACGTCGAGACATCTGTCGTTCGAGAACTCACCCCACTCGCCATTGGCAACACTAGCAACAGTAGTGCCCGGCAGCAACAGGCGACGCCACGGCCGGCTCCCTCGGGACAGCGCTGAACCGTGCCCCGGGAGTGCCCGGTGACAGACGACTCCACGCCGGACGCCGAAGTCAGCGAATCAGGAGTTGGAACGCGAACGCCACCAGGATCGCCAGCCCGCACAGCAGGCTCAGAGCGATCAGCAGCCTCGTGCTCACCGCGGCGACGCTAGCGGCGACCGGTGCCGTAGCGTGGCCCTCCAAGGCGTTCCGCTACCTGTAGGAGGCGCCGTGGACCACTCGAGCGACAGGCCCATCGTCATCGCCGGGTCGAGCGGACTCATCGGTCGCGCTCTGTTCACCGAACTCCGCCGGCAGGGTCGAACCGTGCGCCGGCTGGTGCGCCGTCCTGCCGCGGCCGCCGACGAGGCCACCTGGGATCCGGCTGCCGGCACCCTGGACGGCGCCTCTCTGGAGGGCACCGAGGCCGTGATCAACCTGGCAGGGGCCGGTATCGGCGACCGGCGCTGGACGCCGGCTCGCAAGCAGCTGCTGCGCGATAGCCGCGTGGGCGCCGCCGCACTGCTGGGGGCGACGGTGTCGGGCCTGTCACGGCCGCCCGAGGTGATCCTCAGCGCCTCGGCCATGGGCTTCTACAGCGAGCGCGGCGACACCATCGTGACCGAGAACACCGGACCCGGCCGGGGATTCCTGGCCGAGCTGTGCCAGGAATGGGAGGCAGCGGCCCAACCGGAGGTCGCCGTGCGAACCGTGCTGCTGCGCACCGGTGTCGTCCTGTCCGCCGACGGGCCGTTCCTGCGCCGGCAGTTGCCACTGTTCAGGCTTGGCCTCGGCGGGCGCCTGGGCCCCGCCGACCGGTGGGTGAGCTGGATCTCGCTGACCGACACCGTCGCCGCCATCTGCCACCTTCTCGGGAGCGACGTGGCGGGGCCGGTCAACCTCACGGCGCCCAACCCCGTCACCAACGGCGAGTTCACCCGCGCTCTGGGGCAAGCGCTGCGCCGCCCCGCGGTCCTGCCCGTACCGCTCCTGCTACCGAGCCTTCTACTCGGCTCCGAAGCGGTGGCCGCCCTGACACAGAGCGCCCGGGTCGTGCCGGAAGTGCTGCTGGCGGACGGGTTCACCTTCACGCACGGCGAAGTGGTCGGTGCGCTGGCAGCAGCCCTCGATCGCGGCGTGCCGCGGGGCGACACGAAGTAGCCCACTGCCGAGTGCGTCCCGGCCCCCGCCCGGACGACGGGCGAGCCGGAATGACGAGAGCGGAGGGCGGGGACGCCGGGGGTCGGCGCCGGAGCGATTTCGCCAGACGATCCGCCGACGGCCACCGGCGCCCCCGCCCGGAAGGGTCAGCCCCTGCCGCCGGGCAGCACCCGGTAGGCGTCGTAGACGTTGTCGATCCGGCGCACCGCGTGGAGCACCGACGACAATTGCGCCCCGTCGGAGAGCTCCATCTCGAAGCGCATGATCGAAGCGCCGTCGGTGCCGGCACGGGCGTTCACCGAGACGATGTTCGCCTGCTGCTCCGACACGGCCACCGCCACGTCGCGGAGCAATTGCGGCCGGTCGAGCGAGCGCACCTCGATCGCGGCGGTGAAGACCGTGGAGACCCCCTCCTCCCACTCCACGTCCATGATCCGCGCCGCCTCGCCGTCGCTGCTGAGAGCCACGGCGTTGGCGCAGTCCGCCCGGTGGATCGACACACCGCGGCCCCGGGTCACGAAGCCGATGATCTCGTCGGGCATCACCGGCGTGCAGCACTTGGCCAGGCGCACCCACACGTCGCCGAAGCCCTCCACATGCACGCCCGCCCCGCCAGATCGCTTGGGCGTGGACCGCGGCGGTCGCAGAGCGGTGGTCGAGAGGCGTTCGGCAGGCTGCCGGTGCTCGCCGTCCTCGCCGCGCAAACGACGGCCGACCCGCTCCACGACCGAGTGGGCCGAGAGGTGGCGCTCCCCGACCGCAACGAACAGCGCATCGGTGTCGTCGTAGTGCAGCTCGCTTGCCACGTCGCGCAACGTCTCGGAACGGATGACCGGGGCGATTGGCAGGGACGCCCGGCGCAACTCGGCGGTGATCTCGTCGCGGCCCCGGTTGAGGGCCTCGGTGCGCCGCTCCCGCATGTGCCACTGGCGGATCCGTGAGCGTGCCCGGCTGGTGGCGACGAACTGCAGCCAATCCAGTGACGGGCCGGCGTCGACATCCTTGGAGGTCATGACCTCAACGGTGTCGCCCGTGGAAAGTTTGGTGGTCAGCGCAACGAGGCGGCCGTTGACGCGTGCACCGATGCAGCCGTGCCCCACCTCGGTGTGAATGGCGTAGGCGAAGTCCACCGGGGTGGCTGCGACCGGCAGGGTCACCACGTCACCCTGCGGTGTGAAGACGAACACCTCGTCGTGCTCGAACTCGACCTTGAGGTTGCCGAGGAACTGCTCGGGGTCGTCGCTCTCCTCGGACCAGTCGATGATCCGGCTCAGCCAGGCCAGGTCGCCACCGCTCTCCTCCTTGTAGTCCCAGTGGGCAGCCACACCGTGCTCGGCCCGAGAATGCATCTCCCGCGTCCGGATCTGCACCTCCACGACCTTGCCCTGCGGGCCCACCACCGCCGTGTGCAGACTCTGGTAGAGGTTGAACTTGGGCATGGCGATGTAGTCCTTGAAGCGCCCCTGCAGCGGCTTCCAGATGGCGTGGACAGCGCCCAGCACCGCGTAACAGTCCCGCACGTTCTCAGTGATGATCCGGATGCCGACCAAGTCGTAGATGTCGCTGAAGTCGCGGTTCTTCAGCACCATCTTCTCGTAGATGCTCCAGAGGTGCTTGGGCCGGCCGGTCACCTCGGCCCCGACGCCGAGTTCGAGCAGCCGTCCCTCCACGGTGACCAGGAGCTGCGCCAGGTAGAGGTCGCGTTCGGGATCCTGTTCGGCCACGAGGTGATCGATCTGGGCGTACCACTTGGGGTGCAGGGCGGCGAAGGCCAAGTCCTCCAGGCGGCCCTTCAGTTCCTGCATGCCGAGGCGGTGCGCCAGGGGCGCGTAGACGTCAAGCGTCTCGCGCGCCACCTGCTGCTGCTTCGCCGGCGAGAGAGCCGCCAGCGTGCACATGTTGTGGAGCCTGTCAGCCAGCTTGATGATGAGAACCCGCAGGTCCTTGGCCATCGCCACGAGCATCTTGCGCAGCGAGGCGGCCTGATGGCGTTCACGGGTCGTGAACTCGACGCGATCCAGCTTGGTGACGCCGTCGACGATCTTGGCAACCTCGGAGCCGAATTCGGCCTCGACGTCGGCCAGCGTGCGGTCGGTGTCCTCGATGACGTCGTGCAGCAGGGCCGCCGCCACGCTCACGCCGTCGAGACCGAGACGGGCGACGATGCGGGCGACGTTGAGCGGGTGCTCCACGAACGGCTCGCCCGACTTGCGTCGCTGGGTGCGGTGGGCGCTCGCCGCCCAGGAGTAGGCCCGCTCGATCAGTTCGGTGCCGGCGCCAGGAAAGCGCGCCGAGTACTCCGCCAGCAGCGAGGTGATCGGCCCAGCGGCGGGGTGCCCCCGCCACGGCTGCAGCGTGCCCCACGCAGGCAGGTCAGCCGACTCGGCGACGGGCACCTCAGCGGTCACCCCGACGCTCATGCTTCGCACCCCACGATCCGCCTGTGCCTCACACCAATAGCATCGCAGAGCGAGCGCACGATCACTCGCCGCTGCCTAGGTGTAGGTGAGCAAGGACTCCACGCGCAGGCCCTCCAGGCGGCTGCGGCCGCCGAGGAACGCCAACTCGACGAAAAAGGCACAGCCCACGACCTGCCCTCCGGCGCGTTCAATCAGGTCGCACGTGGCCCGGGCGGTGCCGCCGGTGGCCAGCACGTCGTCCACGATGAGCACCTGCGCCCCCGGGGCGAAGGAGTCCACGTGCATCTCGAGCCGGTCGGTCCCGTACTCCAGCTCGTATTCCACGCCGACGACCGCCGCCGGCAGCTTGCCCGGCTTGCGGACCGCGGCGAACCCGGCCCCGAGGCGCTCGGCCACGGGGATGCCGAAGATGAATCCGCGGGCCTCCGCAGCGGCCACCGCCTCCACCCCGGCCATGGCGAAAGGCTCCGCCAGGGCGTCGGCACAGGCCGCGAACGCTGCGGGGTGGCCCAGCACGGGCGTGATGTCCTTGAAGCCGACACCGGCGACCGGGAAGTCCGGGATCTCCCGGACCAGCTCCCGCCACAGGGCCTCGTTGTCTCCGGCGCTCATCGCGTGGGTGTGTCCATGTCCGAGAACCTCACCGGTTCCCTCACTTGCGCCGCTTCTTGGCCGGCCGCGCCGGGTGGGTGCGGGTGGTCGTCACCCCTGACCTCCCGACCGGTCCGCTGCCTGCAGCACGCCTGGCGCGCGGCGCGGAGTCGCTGGGGCGGCGCTCCGGCGGGGACTGCTGACCCGGCCGCTCGCCGCTGACCCAGACGTGCAGCCAGGCCACCAGCGGCGCCGCCACGAACAGCGACGAGTAGGTGCCGGCCAGCAGACCCACCAGCAGGGCGATCGAGAACTCCTGCAGCGTGACCGCCCCGAGCACGAAACGGCCGATGATCAGGATCGACAGGACCGGCAGCACCGAGGTGATGGTGGTGTTCACCGAGCGCATGAACACCTCGTTGACCGACCGCGTCACGATCTGGAAGTACGGGTCCTTGCGGGTCCGGGCGTTCCCGCGGATCTTGTCGAAAACGACCAGCGTGTCGTACAGCGAGTACCCCAGGATGGTGAGGAAGGCGATGACGGTGGCGGGCGTCACCTCGATACCGAACAGGGCGTAGAAGCCGACCGTGAGGAGGATGTCGTGTCCGACGGCGACGAGGGCCGCCAGCGCCATCTTCCACTCCATCCGCAGCCAGATGTAGACGGCGATCACGACGAAGAACACGATGAGGGCGCGCTGCGCCTTGCTGGTGATCTGCGCGCCCCACGACGGGCCCACGGCCGAGAACGAGATGTCGTCGGGATCGATGCCGGCCAGGTCGGCCAGCACCTGCTTGACGGCGGCGACCTCGGCGGTGTTCGTCTCGGCAACCTCTGCTCGCACCCGCACGACCCCCCCGGCGAGTTGCTGGATTCGGGCGTCGGGCTGCCCGACGGACGCCAGCGCCTCGCGGACCTCGGCAATCTCGATGTCGCCCAGCGGTGCCTCCCAGGACGCTCCCCCTTCGAACTCGATCCCCATGTTCAGGTCCCGGAAGATCCAGGCTCCCCCGGCGATCAGGAGCACCACGACCGAGAGCACGACCGAGCGCCGCCAGAGGTGGTCGAAGTCCAGGTTCACCTGGTTGGAGTACATACGCCGCAGGACGCCACGGGCTCCGGTCGCCGAACCGCTCACGACCCCTCCTCCGTCTCCGCGGCGGCTGCGACCACCGTCGCCATTCCCACGAGGCCTGGCCGCCGCGCGCACCAGTTGGCCAGCCGGCGCACCACAGGTCGCAGGAAGAAGTAGGTGGCCACGAGGTCCAGGATGGAGGCGATGGCCAGAATGGCGGCGAAACCCCGTACCGAGCCGATGGTGAGCAGCCAGAGGATGCTCGCACCGATGAGCGTCGCCAGGTTGGCCCAGAAGATCGTCCGGAACGCCACGGGGAACGACTGGTCGACCGAGCTGCGCAGCGTCCGCCCGCCCAGCACGTCCTCCTTCAGGTGCTCGAAGTAGATGACGTTGGAGTCCAGGGAAACGCCGATCGCCACGATCAGGCCGGTCACGCCGGCCAGTGTCAGGGCCAGACCCTGCGTGGCGGACAGGAACGACACCACCACCCACAACAGCACGCCCGAGGCCGCCAGGCTGCCGAGCGCAGCCAGCCCCAGCAGCCGGTAGTAGGCCAGCATGTACAACGCCACGAGGGCCAGACCCACGATGCCGGCGATGAGACCGGCCCGCAGGGCGTCACGGCCGAGCGTGGCCGACACCGTGCGCACCAGCCCGCTCTCGGCCGGGTCCTCGAACTCCAGCGGAAGCGCGCCATAGTCCAGCACCAGCGCCAGATCACGGGCCTCGACCTCGTTGAAGGCGCCCGTGATGTTGATCCGGTCGCGCTCGAAGGCCCGAGCGTTGACGACCGGCGCCGATTCGACGACGTGGTCCAGGACGATGCCCAGCTGTCCGGTGGGGCACCGCACGGGGTCGGGCGACTCGTAGTAGCAGGTGCGGGCGGCCTCGTTGAAACGGTCGATTCCCTCGGGCCCTTCGAGGGCGGTCACCTGCACGTTCCACTGCGCGAACTCGAGGACCGCCACGGCGCTCTCCAGGGAGGCGCCGGTGGTCAGCGCCGGTCCCATCAGGAAGTGGTACACCTGGCCGGTGGCATCGGGCGCGCTGGGGAGGATCACGGTGACATCGGCGTCGTCGGCGGAGGGATCGGTGAGAGTGCCCTTGAGCAGGTCCTCGACGGTGAGTTCGCCGGCGGTGTCATCGGCTCCGGTTCCGGCCTCGTCCTCGCCGGCTTCCTCGAGCACGGCCTTGTAGGCCTCGATGTCCTCGACTGACACTTGGCGCGCGAGCACGGGCCTAAAGCGCAACTCGGCCGTCTGGCCCACGAGAGCGATGGCCCGATCCTGATCGTCCACGCCCGGCAACTGCACGACGATGTTGCCGCCCTGGCGGGTGATGTCGGGCTCGGCCACCCCGAGCGCGTCGACGCGGTTGCGGATGATCTCGAGGGCCTGGTCCAGCGCCTCGGGGGTGATCTCGGACTCGTCGGGCACCGGGCGCAGCACAACCTCCACGCCGCCTTGCAGGTCGAGCCCCAGCAGTGGCTGCTGGTGGGTCACGAGGTTCCCGACCAAAAGCCCGATGGTCAGGGCCAGGATGCCGAGCAGGGAACGGTTCCCGCGGATCGCAGACAGGAGACGCTGCATTGTCTAACTCAGGTTCCGCATCGTCGGGAAGACCGCAATCCGGCTGGTGGCGAGGGAGCGCACAGGCGTGCAGGAAGGAGCGTCACCACCGACCGAATCTCACCAACGCAGGGCTCAGTTCGAGTCGCCGTCCCACTCCTCGTGGTAAGTGATCCGCTCGGTTATGGAGTCTCGCGTGACCTTGACGCGGACATTGTCGGCGATGTCCACGAAGACGGTCTGCTCGTCGAAGCTGGCGATGCGGCCGTACACCCCGCTGGCCATCACTACCTCGTCGCCGACCTCGAGCTTCGACAGCATCGCGCGGCGGTTCTTCGCCCGCCGCTGCTGCGGCCGCAGCAGCACCAGCCAGAGCAGAGCCATGATGATGATGAGCGGGAAAAAGCTGCCGAGCCCACCGCCGCCATCCTCGCCGGTCGCGCAGGCCTGTGCAACGAACAGGATCAGAAGAAGTAGGAAGCTGCGCACGTCACCCGCCTTGTGAGTCGGTTACTGGTCGCGTCGACGCCGGATCGAACTGACCGCGGCACTCAAGGCTAGCCCGTCGCCGCTGACCTGACGATCCCCCGGCGGGCTCGCGCCGCCAGGGACTCAGAGTCCCCAGGTGGCGCGCACCCCGGCGGCGTGGCTCTCGAAGCGGCCCTCGGTGATGGCCCGGCGCGTGGCCCGCATCAGGTCGAACAGCCAGGCCAGGTTGTGCAGGCTGAGGATGCGAGTGGCGGCCGTCTCGCCGACCATCAGCAGGTGGCGCAGGTAGGCACGGGACCAGCGGCCGGCGGGATCGCCCTCGAGCGCCGGATCCAGCGGCCCGTCGTCGCGGGCGAACCGGGCGTTGGTCAGGTTGAGCCGCCCCTCGGAGGTCAGGGCGGTGCCGTGGCGGGCCAGGCGAGTGGGGAGGACGCAATCGAACATGTCCACGCCGACACTCACAGCCTCGATGATGCTGAGCGGATCCCCCACGCCCATGAGGTAGCGGGGCCGGTCGGCGGGCAGCGACTCCGTGGTGGCCTGCAGCGGCTCGAGGCGCTCGTGGCGCTCCTCGCCCACCGAGAGCCCGCCGATGGCGTACCCCTCGAAGCCGATCTCGAGCGTCCGGGCGGCGCTTCGGCGCCGAAGCTCGACGTCGGTTCCCCCCTGCACGATGCCGAATTGCGCCTGCGTCGGCGCGGCGACCGACCGGTGCGCGGTACGGGCACGGGCCGCCCAGACCGCGGTCCTCTCCACGGCGGCCTCGACGGTCGGGCGCGGTGACGGCAGTGGCGGGCACACGTCCAGGACCATGGCGATGTCCGACCCCAGGAGCGCCTGCACCTCAGCGGCTCGTTCCGGTGTGAGCCTGTGCGTGCTGCCGTCGTACGTGGACCGGAAGGTGGCGCCCTCGTCATCGAGCTTCGGCTCCAGGCTCATCACCTGGTAGCCGCCGGAGTCCGTGAGGATGTGACCCGACCAGTCCATGAAGCGGTGCAGGCCGCCACGATCGGCGATCAACTCGGCCCCCGGGCGCAGCATGAGGTGGTAGGTGTTGGCGAGCACCACGTCGGTCCCGAGATCCTCGAGGTCGGCGCTGGTGAGGGTTCGCACCGCCCCGCGAGTGCCGACAGGCATGAACGTCGGCGTGGCGAAGTCCCCCCGCGGCGACCGGACGACGCCGGTGCGGGCACCACCGCAGCGGGCGGTCTCGGTGAAGCTCAGCACCTCATTCCTCAGCACCTTCTGACCAGCATGGCGTCGCCGAAAGAACCGAACCGGTAGCCGTCCCCGAGGGCGGTCTCGTACAGCCGGCGCCAGCGGTCACCCATAAAGGCGCACAGCAGCGACAGCAGGGTGGAGCGCGGCAGGTGGAAGTTGGTGAGCAACACGTCGATGACGGCGAAGGTGTGACCGGGACGGATGAAGAGGTTGCTGGACCCCGCCAGCGAGCCGGTGACCGCCGCCGTCTCGAGAGCCCGCACCGCCGTCGTGCCGACCGCCACGACCCGGCGAGCCTGCCGGCACGCCGCCCAGGTGTCGGGGGGGATGTCGTACCGCTCGCTGTGCATCACGTGGTCCTCGAGCCGCTCGGCCGTCACGGGGCGGAACGTGGCGACGCTGATGCCCAGGTCGAGACGGACCACACCGATCCCGGCGGCGGCGATGCCGGCCAGAACCTGCTCGCTGAGATGCAGACCCGCGGTGGGCGCCGCTGCCGAGGTGGGGTGCCGGGCGTACACCGTCTGGTAACGCTCGGGAGCCACCGGGCTGTGGACATACGGGGGCAGCGGCACCTCGCCCAGGTCGTCGAGCAAAGCGTCGATGCTGCCATGGGCCAGAGCGGTGACAACGCGGCGACCGTCGGGGGCGGCGGCGCCGACCATCAGCACGTCACGCCCGGCGGCATCCTGCAGCAGGGACTCAGGCGGTACGCGGCGACCGGGTCGGACCAGCGCCTCGGCCACCGGGGCGGGGCCGGGCGTGATGACCAGCACCTCCACACGCCCGCCCGTCGGCTTGCGCAGGTGCATGCGGGCCGGCGCCACGCGCGTCTCGTTGACGACCACGACGTCACCGGAACGCAGCAGATCCGGCAGGTCCCGCACCGTTCGGTGGGCGACTTCGCCGCCGCCGGGACGGTCGACGAGCAGCCGGGCGTCGTGGCGGGGCTCGACAGGTTCCTGCGCCACCGCCTCCGGTGGCAGCAGGTAGTCGAGTTCGCGAGTCCGCATCAACCGAACAGGCTGGTTGGACTCTCGGCGTCGGGGGACTCACCCGCCGCCGGCGCGTCGGGCGGCTCGAGTCCCAGGTGCCTCCAAGCGGCCGGCATGGCGACCCGCCCCCGCGGCGTGCGCATGATCAGTCCCTGCTGGATCAGGAACGGCTCGTACACCTCCTCGACGGTCTCGGACGGCTCGCTGACGCTGATGGCCAGCGTGGACAGACCCACCGGCCCCCCTCCGAAACCCCGGCACAGCGCGTCCAGCACGGAGCGGTCCTGGCGGTCCAGCCCGCGGATGTCCACGCCGAAGACGGCCAGGGCCTCGTTGGCCGTGGCCTCGTCGATGCGCCCGTCGCCCTCCACCTGGGCGAAGTCCCGCACGAGGCGCAGCAGCCGGTTGGCGATCCGGGGTGTGCCCCGCGCCCGCCGGGCGATCTCCGCGCCCGCCTCCGGCGTCATCTCCACCTCCAGGATCCCGGCGGTGCGCTCCACGATCTGCTCGAGTTCGCCGGCCGGGTAGAAGTCCAGCCGGGCCGTGAAGCCGAAGCGGTCTCGCAGCGGGCCGGTGATCAGCGAGGTTCGCGTCGTGGCACCGATCAGCGTGAAGCTCGGCAGGTCGAGGGGGATCGAGCGGGCCGCCGGTCCCCTGCCCAGCACGATGTCCACCCTGAAGTCCTCCATCGCCGGGTACAGCACCTCCTCGACGGCACGGCTCAAGCGATGGATCTCGTCGATGAACAGCACGTCGCCCTCGCCGAGCTTGGTGAGGATGGCCGCCAGATCGCCGGCACGCTCCAGCGCCGGACCCGAGGTGGTCTGCTGCGCCACCCCCATCTCGACGGCCACGATTCCCGCCAGGGTGGTCTTGCCCAACCCCGGCGGCCCGGCGAACAGCAGGTGCCCGACCGTCTGGCCACGCTCGCGGGCGGCACCGCAGACGATGCCGAGGTGACGCTTCAACTCGGTCTGCCCGACGAAGTCCGCCAGCCGAGCCGGCCGGATCCCGAGGCGGTTGACGCGCTCCTCGCTCTGCTCACCGGTGTCGGCACCCGCCGCCAGCACCTCGGTCCGCATCGACCCTCCGCCGCTCACCCTGACCGCCGTGACACGGCGGCTAGCGGGCGCCCGAGAGCTGCCGCAGCGCCTCGCGCAGCAACTCCGAGACGTCCCCGTCGGCAGGCATCCCGGCCACCACCCGGTGCACCTCGTCGTCGCGGTACCCCAGCTGCCCGAGCGCGGCCCGCAGGTCGCTGTAGGTGCCGCCACCCGGCGCGCTCGGCACGGGGGCGATCACCGCGAACTCCGACACACCGAGGCGCGCCTGCAGCTCGACCAGGAGGCGCTGCGCCGTCTTGGCCCCGACCCCGGGCACCAGGCACAGCGCGTCGAGATCGCCGGCCGCCAGCAGCCGCTGCAGGGCCGCAGGGTCGTGGACGCCGAGGATGGCCAGGGCCAGGGAGGGTCCCACGCGGTTGGCCCCCAGCATGGCTTCGAAGCAGCGCAACTCGACGGGTGAGTTGAACCCGTAGAGGGTCTCGGCGTCCTCACGCACGTAGTGATGGACGTACAGCAGGATCTCCGAACCCACCGAGCCCACGGCGCGCAGCGTGGCCTCCCCCACCGTGACCCGGTAGCCGACGCCTCCCACCTCCACCAGCATTTCGTCGAGATGACGGTCCAGCAGACGACCGCGCAGCGAGCCGATCATCGCGTCACCGTCGCCGCCGCGCCACTGCGGGAGCGGGCGACTGCGCCAGGTGGCACAGTGCCACCGCCGCGGCATCGGAGACATCGGCGGGGCGCAGCGGCTCGGACAGGCCGAGCAGCATCTGCACCATCCGGATCACCTGCTCCTTGTCGGCGGCTCCGTCGCCGCAGACGGCCAGCTTGACCTGGTTCGGCGAGTATTCGACCACCTCGCAACCCGCCGTCACCGACTCGGCCATCACCACGCCGGCCGCCTGGCCCACGCTCATCGCCGTGCGCACGTTGACCTGGAACAGCACCCGCTCGATGGCCACCACCGCCGGCGCGAACTCACCGAGGAGACCGCGGATCTCCCGCTGCAGCGCCGCCAGACGCACCGGCACCGGGTCGTGCGGCGGCGTCGTGATCACGCCCGCAGCCACCGCCCGGGTCGATGCGTGTGACAGCGCTGACAGGCAGCTGTAGCCGCAGCGCGACAGGCCCGGGTCGATACCGAGAACGAACACTCGTACGAGGTTAGACGGACGCCGCCAGGACCTGAAGGATTTCGTCGGGGATGTCGAAGTTCGAATACACGCCCTGCACGTCGTCGTGATCGTCCAGCTCGCCGACGAGACGCAGGACCGCCCGGGCCTGCTCGGTCGACGCCACGGGCACCACCTGCGTCGGCAGCATGGTGGTTTCGCCGGACTCGATGCCGATACCGGCGGCCTCCAGCGCCCCGGTCAGCTCCGGCAGGTCCGAGGGGCCGCACGTCACCCGCCAGCTGTCGCCCTCGTCGATGATGTCCTCCGCTCCGGCGTCGAGGGCGGCCAGCATCAACTCCTCCTCGTCGACCGATCGGGGCACCGAGATCACGCCGCTGCGGCGGAACTGCCACGCGACCGCGCCCGGCTCCGCCAGCGAACCCCCGTTGCTCCTGAACAGCGAGCGGATCTCCGAACTCGTGCGGTTGCGGTTGTCGGTCAGCACCTCCACGTAGAGCGCCACGCCCGCCCGCGCATAGCCCTCGTAGGTGAACGGTTCGTAGGCGACCCCCTCCAGCTCACCGGTGCCCCGCTTGATCGCCCGCTCGATCGTGTCGAGCGGCACGGAGGCGTCGCGCGCCTTCTGGTACATGCTGCGCAGCGTCGAGTTGGCGTCCAGATCACCGCCACCGGAGCGCGCGGCCACCTCCACCTGGCGGATGAGGCGGGCGAAGAGCTTTCCGCGACGCTTGTCGGCGGCACCCTTGCGGTGCTTGATCGTCGCCCATTTGGAATGACCGGACATCTACAGCCCAGCCTCGCAGAACAACCTGTGCAGGCGCAGATCGCCCGACAGTTCCGGATGGAATGTGCAGCCCCAGACACTTCCCTGGCGGCACAGCACGGGGTGGCCGTCGAGGCGAGCGAGAACCTCGACGTCAGGGCCGGTTCGCTCCACGATCGGCGAGCGGATGAAGATCGCGGTCATCGGCTCCGGGCCCAGAGCCGCCACCGGCAACCGGGCCTCGAAGGACTCCGTCTGGGGACCGTAGGCGTTGCGGCGCGCGCTGATGTCGAGAGCGCCGAAGCACCGCTGGTCGGCCCTTCCGTCGGCGACCTCGGCGGCGAGCAGCAGCAGGCCGGCGCACGTGCCGAGCACTCCCATCCCGCCGGCGAGTCGCTCTGCCAGCGGCTCGGTGAGGCCGTTGGCGTCGAGCATCATGGAGATCGTCGTGGACTCCCCGCCCGGCAGGATCAACCTGTCCACGTCGGCGAGCTCGTCGGGCCGCCGCACCGCCACCGCCGCCGCACCGACGCTTCGCAGCGCCGACAGGTGCAGTTCAGTGGCGCCCTGCAGCGCCAGCACTCCGACCTTCACAGGCCGCTCTTCACCAACCCCGCTCGGCCAGCCGGGTCTCCAGACCCGCGAGCTCGAGGCCCGGCATGGCCCCGCCCAGCGCGCGGCTGACCTTCAGCAGGATGGCCGGATCGTCGAAGTTGGTGGTCGCCTCGACGACGGCCTTGGCCCGAGCCGATGGGTTGTCGCTCTTGAAGATGCCCGAACCGACGAACACCGCCTCGGCACCCAGTTGCATCACCAGGGAGGCGTCGGCAGGCGTGGCGATACCGCCGGCGCAGAACATCGGCACGGGCAGGCGCCCCGTCTCGGCGACCTCGCGCACGAGCGCCACCGGCGCCTGCAGCCGCTTGGCCCAGTCGAACAGCTCGGCGCTGTCGGCGACGGTGATCCGGCGGATGTCGCCGATGATGGAGCGCAGGTGCCGCACAGCCTCAACGATGTTGCCAGTCCCGGCCTCGCCCTTGGAGCGGATCATCGCCGCGCCCTCCGAGATGCGGCGCAGGGCCTCGCCGAGGTTGGTGGCGCCGCACACGAACGGCACCGTGAACTGCCACTTGTCGATGTGGTGCGCCTCGTCGGCGGGCGTCAGCACCTCGCTCTCGTCGATGTAGTCCACGCCGAGGGCCTCGAGGATCTGCGCCTCGGCAAAGTGGCCGATGCGGGCCTTGGCCATCACCGGGATGGTGACCGCCTCGGTGATGGACTCGACGATCTCCGGGGGGCTCATGCGCGCCACACCCCCGTCACGGCGGATGTCGGCGGGGACACGTTCCAGAGCCATGACCGCCACCGCGCCGGCGTCCTCGGCAATGCGCGCGTGCTCGGCGGTGACGACATCCATGATGACGCCCCGCTTCAGCATCTCAGCGAGGCCGCTCTTGACCCGCATCGTGCCCTGTGCCCGCCCCAGGGGCGCAGGCGGGGTGATCGAGGAGGATTGCTGGGACTCACTGGCGGTGGCAGTCATCCCTCCAGTGTAAGGCGGTGCGGTTGGCTCAGGGACGGCGACGGCCGGCGCGCCTCGGTGCGTCCCCCTCACCCCTTCGCCGGCCGCTCACAGGTCGCCGAGGACCGTGATCCGGTCGTCAATACCGATCCTCTGGCCGCCCGGCCCGCGGGCCTCGTGGATCCAGAGGTGGCGGATCGCCGGCGAGCGCCGCCGCAGTCCCCTGGTGGTCTCGCCCATGTGCCGCAGGGCGCCCGCCACGCCGGGCGGGAAGCGGGTCAACTGCGCGGCGGCGACATCCGCGGCCACGACCCGGGCCCCGTCGAGGTACCGGGAGGCCACCGCAGCGCCCGGCGGTCCGCCGAGCAGCGCCAGCGAGGCCAGATGCGTGTCGCGGCGCGCGGTGCCGCCGGCGATACGCGCCAGTAGGTGGGCCAGCGTTCCCTCGAGCTCGACGGGCGACAGGGAGTGCAACAGTCCCGTCGTCACGGCGACCGTTGAGGTGCGCGGGCCCCGCCCGTAGGCGAGTGCGGTGGGCGCCTCGTCATCGATCACCGCCAGTTGCGGCACCGGCAGGCCAGCACCGAGACACAGCGCCTCGACGCACACGTCGAGGCGCTCGGACTCGAAGCCCTCCGGAGAACGCGCGCCGGCGAGGCGACCCACGATCCGCGCCGAAGCCAGCACGCCGGCGCCGGTGACGACCGCCAGTGCGGCCGCGGCGGCGATGACGATGATCACCGTTGTCACGCCAGAACCTTCCGGTAGACGGCCTCGTAGCGCTCAGCGAGGCGGTCCATCGAGAACTGCTCCGCCCGCTCGATACCTCGCGCCACCAGATTGCCCGGCGTCGCCAGTGTCTGCCGCAGCGCATCGGCGAGGCGCTCGGTGTCACCTGGCGGTACCAGGGTGGCCTCGATTCCCGGTCGCGCCACGCGGGCGTAGCCGGGGATGTCGCTGGCCACGATGGGGGTTTCCGCCGCCATCGCCTCGAGCAGCACCACGCCGAAGGACTCCCCTCGCAGCGACGGCGCGCAGAAGACGTCGGCTCCGCAGAGGCGGCTGACCTTCTCCTCCTCGCTGAGGCGACCCAGCCAGCGGATCCGGCGATCTCCGGCCATCCGCCGCTTCAGTTCGTCGGTCTGCGGTCCTTCGCCCGCCACCCACAGCACGACATCGCCGGGTAGCCGGCGCATCGCCGCGAGCAGCACGGCGAGGCCCTTGCGCGGCTCGTGACGACCGACGAAGAAAACGGTGGGGCCCTCGGTGGGATGCGGCTTGGTCTGGCGGAATCGCTCCACCGGGACGCCGTTGAACAACACCTCGTAAGTACCGCCCAGGAAGCGGCGAGCATGTTCGGCCGCATCGCTGGACACCGCGCCGCGCCAGTCGAGGCGATTGCAGACCCAGCGCAGCACCGGGGAGACGTTTTCGTAGGCGGCCGATCCCCCGGCGGCGTGGAACGTGGCGACGAGGGGAGCTCGCTTGGAGACGAGGGCCGCCAGGGAGGGCGCCGGCACCAGCGGCTCGTGAACGTGCAGGAGGTCGAATTGCTGGTCGCGCAGGACGGCGTAGCTGCGCTGGAACGCCGGAATGTCGAAGGCGATCGGGGCGAAGGACCCGTTGGCGGCGATGAACAGCGAGTTCCCGATGGGAATGATGTCGGGCTCCGGCGGCGGACCATCGCAGGGGCCGAGCAGGCTCACCGAGACGCCCCGGCGACGGAGGGCCCGTGCGAGATACAGGGCCTGCATCTGCACGCCGCCCGGCAGGGTGAAGCTGTAGGGGCTGATCATCCCTACGCGCATGGAACTCACGCTAGCGGGAACGGGCATCGGCGGGGGCCCTCGAACCGTTGCGGTGCGCCGCGAGGGCCTCGCGATCGCTCGGCCAGTTGGGCTGCATCAGATGCCACTGGGTCGGGGCGGTGCGGATCATGTCCTCGAGTCGGTGCGCCAGGAGTTGCGTCGTCTCGGTCACGACGTCGCGGAGACGACGCTCGCGGCTGATCACCAGAGGCGGCATGGTCTCGGCGTGGCACTTCCCGTTCCGGCTGGATACGACAACCCCGACGATCGGCGATCCGGTGCGCCGAGCCAGCACCGCCGCACCGCCGGGCAGGGTCGTGCGCTCGCCGAAGAACTCCACCTCCACGCCGCCGCCGCCGATATCGCGGTCGGTGAGCAGGCAGATCACACCGCCGTCGTTGAGCGCTCTGGTGAGCGCTCCGAGAGCCTCCGGTCCGGCCGGCACGATGTCCATCCCGATCCGGCGGCGGAACCGGCCCATCCACTCGAACAATTCGGGGTGATCGATCGGCTCGACGACCGCGGTCACCTTCATCCCGGGTCGCTGGGCCAGCCAGACGCCCGCCCATTCCCAACTTCCGACATGCGGGAGGACGAGGATGGCGCCGGGTCCCATGCGCCGGGCGTCGGAGATGTTCTGGTAGTTGTTGAACGTGAAGCCGGCGTCCACCTCGGCGGGGCCGGCGGCCGCCAGGCGGGCGCAGTCGATGTAGTAGCGCCCGTAGGCGACGAACGTCTCCCGCACCGCACGCCGCAGGTCGCTCTCCGACAGGCCGTCGCCGCCGGCCGCCACCCGCCGCAGGTTGCGCTCGACGATCAGCCGTCTCTCGCTGTGTCGCAGCGCCAAGGCGCTGGCCAGCAGCCGCCCCGCGCCGTTGACGAACCAATCCGGGAGGCGGGGCAGCAGGATCGAACCGAGCCGGTACTGCTCGAACGTGGCACGCCGTCGAATCCAAGCCGACAGTGTCGCACGGCGACGCAAGGGATCACTCAGAACTGTCGCCAGATCTTGGCGAATCGCTGCACGACGGTCACGAGCGTGAGGCCGAGCAGCACCCAGAGGACGTAGACCAGCCAGCCCGGCACGAGCAGCCCGAAGCACAGGATCACGAACCGCTCGGCGCGTTCCATCAGCCCGCCCCTGGCAACCAGTCCCAGCGATTCGGCCTTGGCGCGCAGGTACGACACGAACTGCCCCGAGGCCAAGACGGCGACGGGCAGCAGTGCCACCACGCCGTCATCCAGCAGGTGGTAGGTGAGCGCTCCGAGGATCAGGGTGTCCGAAACCCGGTCGGAGACCGAGTCCAGGAAGGCGCCCCGCAGGCCCATCGTGCCCGCGGCCTTGGCGACGGGACCGTCCAGCAGATCGCCCAGGCCCGTGAGAACGATGAACGTGAACGCCAGCCCGAACCGATCGAGCACCACCATCGCGGCGGTGGCCGCCGAGGCCACCACCCCGAACAGCGTGACGTGGTCGGCGCGCACGCCGATCCGGTCGAGCCCCTTGCCGATCGGCACGACCACGCGGTCGACGCCGACCCGCCAGCGCCCGTCGAACACGATCCTGCGGTACTTGCTAGTGGCCCGAGGCGACGGCCCGAGCGCTAGCTCGGCAGCCCATAGATGTCGCCGTCGGTGAGTTCCGACCAGTCCTCGGGGTTGTCCTCGACGATGACTTCCAGGACCTTGCGCTCCACGCCGTCCACGAGCACCAGGCCCCGCTGGAGGGGCCGGATCTCGTTGGAGAAGACCAGGATCCGCCAGGTCGGGCGGGAGAACCAGCCGCGCCAACCCATCTGCGCGGAGGCGTGTCCCACCGGGAACCCAACCGCCCGCACCGCCTCCAGCAGGGCGTCGGTCTCTTCCACCCGCAGGTCCCAGCCAGCCCGGAAGTGGTAGGCCGACAGCACCAGCAGCGCGATCCCGCCGGCCAGGAATCCCCCGTTGACGATGTTGGGATCACCGGCGAGGGTCAGCGCCCAGGTGGCGATGGCCACGACACCGATGAACGCGTAGAGCGCGCCGGGTACCCGGCGGCGGCTGTTGTTCGGGAAGACGTAAGGACCGACGTAGCCGGTGACATCGAGTTCGGGGGGCAGCTGGTCGCCGCCGACGGTGACATCGCCGACGCCGGGCACGGATCCCGCCACGTCACCGCCGTCACCCGCGCCGGGCCCCGCTTCGATCTCCGTGGACATGCCCCGACGCTACCCGGAGTGGTCCGGCCAGACGGCGCGCAGCTTCCGCCACGTGTCCTCCAGCGCCTCGGGCAGCACCCGCGCGCCGGCCACCGTGGTCATGAAGTTGGTGTCGCCCAGCCAGCGGGGCAGGCAATGTACGTGCAGGTGGCCGGGCACGCCGGCGCCCGCAGCTCGACCCAGGTTGAATCCCACGTTCACGCCGTCGGGGCTGTACGCCTTCTGGATCGCCCGGACCGCTTGGCGGACCGTGTCCCACAACTCGGCCCACGTGGCGTCGTCCAGATCATCGGGCGCCGCGGATGCCACGTACGGCACGACCAGCAGGTGCCCGGTCGTATAGGGATAGGCGTTCAGCACGGCGTAGGTGTGCTCGCCGCGCCAGAGGACGTACGTCTCGGTGTCCGGCCTGTCGCCGCGACCGATCTCCTCGAACGGGGAGGGGAACGTGACGCCATCGGCGGTTCCCTCGCCGCTCACCGACGCCACGTAGTCGGACCGCCAGCCGGCCCAGAGGCGATCCAATTCGCTCATCGTCCGGCCTCCGCCTCGGCCAGAATCCGCGCTCGCACATCAGCCAGGGGTACGCCGCGCTCGGGCTCTCCGGCCCGAGTATTGACGCCGGCGGTGCCCGCGGCCACGTCGGAGGCACCGACGACGAGCACGAAAGGCACCTTCTGCAGCTTGGCGGCGCGCACCCGTCGCCCCAGCGGCTCGTCACTCGCCGCGACCTTGGTGCGCACGCCCGCGGCGCGCAACTCATCGGCCACGCGCGCCGCGTAGCCGGCGTGGTCGGCGGCAACCGGCAGTACGCTCGCCTGCACCGGGGCCAGCCACGTGGGGAAGGCGCCCGCGTAGTGCTCGAGCAGAACGCCGAAGAAGCGCTCGACCGAGCCGAACAGCGCGCGGTGGATCATCACCGGGCGCCGGCGCTGCCCGTCGGCTGCGGTGTAGTTCAGGTCGAACCGCTCCGGGAGGTTGAAGTCGACCTGCAGTGTGGAGAGTTGCCACGCCCGGCCGATGGCGTCGGTCACGTCGACATCGATCTTCGGGCCGTAGAAGGCGCCGCCGCCGGGGTCGGTGACGTAGTCGAGTCCCGCCGATTCGAGGGCGGCTCGAAGTCCCTCGGTCGCAAGCTCCCACATCTCGTCCGGACCGACCGCCTTGCGCGGCGGCTTCGTGGAGAGCTTGGCCTGGAAGTCGTCGAACCCGAAGGCCCGCAGCACCGACAGCACGAAGTCCAGCAACGAGGCCAGCTCGGACGGCACCTGATCGGGGGTGGCGAAGATGTGGCTGTCGTCCTGGGTGAACCCGCGCGAGCGCAGCAGGCCGTGGACTGCGCCCGAAAGCTCGTAGCGGTAGACGGCCCCCAACTCGAACAGGCGCAGCGGCAGATCCCGGTAGGAGCGTTGCGACGACCGGTAGATCATCACGTGGAACGGGCAGTTCATCGGCTTGGGGTAGTAGGCGACCCCGTCCAACTCCATCGGGGGATACATGCTCTCGGCGTAGAAGTCCAAGTGCCCGCTGGTCTCCCAGAGGTTCGACTTGGCAAGATGCGGGGTGTAGACGAACTCGTAGCCGGCCTCGAGGTGACGGCCGCGGCTGTAGTCCTCCATCAGGTGCCGGACGAGCGCCCCCTTGGGGTGCCACACCGCCAGGCCCGGCCCCAGTTCCTCCGGCCAGGACACGAGGTCCAACTCGCGGGCCAGGCGCCGGTGATCGCGCCGGGCCGCCTCGGCGAGCCGATGCAGGTGGGCCTTCAGGTCGGCGGCGGAGGCCCACGCCGTGCCGTAGATGCGCTGCAACATCGGGCGGTCGCTATCGCCACGCCAGTAGGCGCCCGAGGTGCGCTGCAGGGCGAAATGGCTCAGCCGGCCGGTGGAGGGCACGTGCGGGCCCAGGCAGAGGTCCACGAAGTCGTCGCCGTTGGCGTAGCAACTCACGACGCCCCCGCTGCCGGCTTCGGCGACAAGATCGCCGTCGCCACCGGGGGGTTCGTCGCCCGCGCCGCTGACCCGCTCGATGATCTCCCGCTTGTAGGGGTGCTCGGCGAAGACCTCGAGGGCCTCGCCGGCGTTGATCTCCCGGCGCACGAACGGCTGATCGGCGCCGATGATCTCCCGCATCCGTCCGGCGATCCGCTCGAGGTCGGCATCGGTGAAGGTGGCGCCTCCGGGCAACTCGAAGTCGTAGTAGAAACCGTCGGCCACCGGCGGGCCGATGGCAAAGGTGGCACCCGGGTACAGGCCGAGGACCGCCTGGGCGAGCACGTGTGCCGTGGAGTGGCGCAGGGTGTGCAGGCCGCGTTCGCTGGCCGCCGGCACGATCTCGACGGTGGCGCCGTCGGCGAGCGGCGCCGTGAGGTCCACTTCGACACCGTCGGTGAGGGCAATGACGGCGTCGCGGGCGAGCCGCCGGCCGATCGACGCCGCCAGGGTGGCCGCGGTGGCGCCGTCGGGGAGTTCGCGCGCCGATCCATCCGGCAGCAGCACGCGGAGCATGGTGGGAACGCTACCGGCGGGCGGCGGAGGGACCCCGGCGCGGCGGCTCCCCGGCGCGCAGGTCCACACCCAAGAGCATGGCCGAGCGGGCGACTCCCCGGCCGCGACCGGCGGCGGCGTCGATGTGCGCCACCGCGGACGGCGTGTCGAGGTCGGCGTCGAGCGCGGCGCGTACGTCGCTCAGCGGGCCCTCACCATGCGCCGCTGCCTCCCAGCGCTCCAGACGCTCGGCGGCCTCGACCATCATCGCGGGTCGCCATTCCCAGGAATCCCGGTAGTGGTGGCAGAGCACGGCGAGACGCACCGCCCGCGGGTCGTACTCCTTCAGCAGGTCGCTCACGAAGACGAGGTTGCCCAGAGACTTCGACATCTTCTCACCGTCCATGCGGACCATGGCCTGGTGCATCCAGTGCCGCGCGAACGGCTCGCCGGTGGCCGCCTCGGACTGCGCCCGCTCGCACTCGTGATGCGGGAAGATGAGATCGGAGCCGCCCCCGTGCAGGTCGATGGTGGTGTCCAGTTCGCGCATGGCCAGCGTCGAGCACTCGATGTGCCAGCCCGGCCGGCCCGGCCCCCACAGCGACCCCCAGGCGGGCTCGTCGGGGGCGGACGGCTGCCAGAGCACGAAATCCAGCGGATCGCGCTTGGCGGGATCGTCGGGGTTGCCGCCGCGCTCGGCGGCGAGGACCAGCATCTCGGTCCGGTCGAGCTTGCTCAACTCGCCGAAGCCCGGGTAGCTGGCCACCTCGAAGTAGACCGCCCCGCCGGCCACGTAAGCGTGGCCCCTGTCGAGCACCATGCCGATGAATCCGCGGATGTCGGCGATGGCGGAGGTGGCGCGTGGCTCGCTCCAGCACGCCAGCATGCCGAGAGCGGCCATGTCGGAATCGAACCGGGCCACCTCGGCGGCCGCCAGATCGAGGTAGTGCACGCCCAGCGATCGGGCCTTGCGCAGGATGTCGTCGTCGACGTCGGTGACGTTGCGCACGCAGCGGGTCTCGTGGCCCCGGTCGCGCAGCCGCCGCTGCAGCACGTCGTAGATCAGGTAGGTGGCGGCGTGACCCAGGTGGGTGGCGTCATACGGGGTGATCCCGCACGTGTACATCGTGACGACAGGCCCCACCTCGAACGGCACGACCTCGCCGGCGACCGTGTCGTAGATCTGCATCGGCTCTGTCGCGGCCTCCATCGCGGCGAGACGGTCACCCGTCGTTCAGGCCCGTGAAGCGCAGCGCCACCCGGGTCTTGTAGCGGACGTTCAATTGCAACAACACGGCGGCGAACGCCTCGATCGGCGCGGCGTTGGACAGCTCGCCCGCGTCCAGCGGGCGCAGGTCCGGGATCTGGGCGACAACCTCGGCCGTGGCCTCGGTGGCCTCGGGATGGTCCGAGCAGATGAGCACGTCGGAGTCCACGTGCTTCTCGATCTCGCTGAGTTCCTTCGCCGGAACGTGGTGCAGCGCGGCCGCCACCTTCGCCTTGGGAACCGCCGCCTGAACGCTCGCGGCCACCGAGCCTCGCGGCGGCACGAGCGGCTGGAACTCGTGACCCACCCGCGCCAAGGCGTTGCACATCGACACCACGATCTTGCCCCGCAGCAGCGGTTCGACGGATTTCACGGTCATCGCCGCCGCATCCCACGGTGTGGCCAGCACGATCAGATCACAGTCGGCGGCGCCCTCGTTGTCGGCCGAGTCGATTGACAGGTCTCTGTCGGGCCAGATGGCCACGAGCTTGTCGCGTGCCTCCATCGCCCGGTATTTCGAGCGCGACCCCAGGACGACGTCGAAACCCACACTCGCCAGCCGGACGGCCAGACCCTTGCCGGCAGGACCTGTCCCACCCAGAACACCGATGCGCATGGGCCTAGGGTAGCTTGACCCCGATGCGGCTCTTGTCCGGAAAGCGGTTGCTGATCACCGGCGTGCTGACCGATGCGTCCCTCGCCTTCGCCGTGGCGCGGCTGGCCACCGCCGAAGGGGCGGAGTTGATCCTGACCGGCGCCGGGCGCGGTCTGCGCCTCACCGAGCGCACCGCCCGGAAGCTCGACCCCACCCCGGAGGTCCTGGAACTCGACGTCACCCGGCCCGAGCACATCGCCGCGGTGCGGGAGACGCTGGCCGAACGCTGGGGCGCCGTGGACGGCGCCCTGCATGCCATCGGGTTCGCCCCGCAGAACTGTCTCGGCGGCGACTTCATGGCGGCCGGCTGGGAGGACGTGTCGGTGGCCCTGGAGGTCTCGGCCTATTCCCTCAAGGCGCTGGCCGACGCGGTGACGCCGCTGATGAACAACGGCGGCTCACTCGTGGCACTGGACTTCGATGCCACGGTGGCGTGGCCGGTCTACGACTGGATGGGTGTATCCAAAGCGGCGCTGGAGTCGGTGGCCCGCTACCTGGCTCGGGATCTGGGGCCCCGAGGCATCCGGGTGAACCTCGTGGCAGCGGGCCCGGTGCGCACGATGGCCGCCCGCTCGATCCCCGGCTTCGCCGCCTTCGAGGAGGCGTGGGAAGGGCGCGCCCCGCTGGGTTGGGACGTCAACGACGCCGAACCGGTGGCGCGGGCGTGCGTGCTGCTGCTGTCGGACTGGCTGGGAGCCACCACCGGTGAGATCCTGCATGTGGACGGCGGCTACCACGCCATGGGGGCCTGAACCCCGAACCGGGCGGGGGCGCCGGTGGCGCTCCGGCGGCCTCTGAAAATGGCACGCCTGCGCTGGCCCCCGGCACCCCCGCCCTCGTCTTGTCGGTTGTGCAGGAGGATTGCCGCCGGTCGGTGGTGAGCCGTAGTGTTGCCGGTCGGGAGAACAACCGCATCGGGAACGGAAGGGGACGCCATGCAGCGACCGATCGAGGTACTGGGCGAGGGCCTGGGGCACCCCGAGGGCCCCGACATGCTGCCCGACGGGCGCGTCGTGTTCGTGGAGACCTACACCAGCGACGTCAAGGTCTGGGAGGAGGGCAAGGGGATCTCCGTCTACGGCTACTGCGGGGGCGGCACGAACGCCTGCATCGTCGGCAGCGACGGCGACGTTTACGTCACCCAGAACGGCGGCACCGTGGGGGCTTGGCGGGCACCGGACCAGGTGGCGCCCTCCATCCAGAGGATCAAGCCCGACGGAACGGTGAGCTACGTGGCCACCGAGATCGACGGTGTGCCCCTCGGCGCTCCCAACGATTTGGCCTTTGGACCCAACGGTTCGCTGTACTTCACCGACTCCGGTGAGTGGGACCCTGTCAACAAACCCGACCCGAGCCGCATCTTCGAACTGTTCCCCGACGGCACGGGGCGGGTGCTGGCGGAACTGGAGCCCGTCTACACCAATGGTTGCGCGGTGGACCCCGACGGCAGCGTCGTCTGGGTGGAGTCCTACACGCGAGCCGTGCGGCGGCGGCGCCCCGACGGCAGTATCGAGCACATCTGCGACCTGCCCGAGGGCCACACTCCCGACGGCTTCAAGCTGGACGCCGAGGGCAACTACTGGATCTGCGTCTTCATGGCCGGGGGGCTGGATGTCATCGCCCCCGACGGCACCTACCTGGACTTTCTGGAGTGCCCGTACGTGCCCCTCAACTGCTGCTTCGACGGCACCGACATGTGGGTCACCGAGTTCGGCAAGATCTCCGTGGTGACCGCCGAGGCGCCCATGGTCGGCCGCCTGCTGCGCGTGGACCTCGGCGTGGGGGGCATGGAGCCGTTCCGGGGCGCCATCGCCTGAGCGCCACTCAGCACACCTGCCGCTGCACCGGTGGCCGAAGGGATCGTCGGCGTCCGGCCACTAGGTGTCTGGGAGTTGCAGCGTGCTGTCCTGCTCGATCACCAAGCCGTCGCGGCGCAGGGACGCCACGATGCGGTGTGCACGCGGCGGATCACCGTCGAGGCCCATGAGATGCGCCGCGGCCGAGACCGGTTGCGGCCCGGCGCGAAGCGCGTCGACGAGACGCCCCCGGCCCTGACGGTCGGAGCCCTCGAAGGGCGGCTGGGAGACGCCGACACCGGCCGAACCGTCCGCCGGATCGGGACCCTCGCCCCGCCAGCCGCAGTGCCCTCGCAGCGGGCAGTCCTCGCAGGCGGGCGCCCGGCGGCTGCACACGGTGGCTCCGAGGTCGAAGAGCGCCTGGTTCCAGAGCCAGGCCTTCCCCGGTGGTACGAGCCGGTCGGCGGCCGCCTGCGCCTCGACGCCGGTGAGGCGCCGCCCGCCGAGGCGCGCCAGCAGGCGTCCGACGTTGGTGTCCACAACGCCCACGTCCTGTTCGAAAGCCAGGGCGAGCACGGCTCGGGCGGTGTAGGGCCCCACGCCCGGCAGTGCCAGAAGGCCGTCGAGGGTGCGGGGGAAAGCCCCGCCGGCGGCGGTGATGTGCCGCGACGCGGCGTGCAGTCGCAGCGCTCGACGGTTGTAGCCCAAACCGTGCCAAGCCTCGATGACAGCGCTCGCCGGTGCCGCCGCGCAGGCCGCGGGCGTCGGGAACCGCTCGCAAAAGGGCTCGTAGCGCTCGAGCACGCGCGAGACGCCGGTCTGCTGCAGCATCACCTCGGCCACCAGGATGAGCCACGGATCGCGGGTCCGTCGCCAGGGAAGATCGCGCAGCCGGGGCTCCGCCCATACCAGCAGCGCCTCCTGCATCCCCGCAGTGTCGCCGAACGCCGGGCGCCGTGCAGGGCCGCGGCGACGCTCAGGGTCCGCGGCGTGCGCCGGGAGTCGCCCGCGGGGCGCTAGCTTCGAAGCCCGTGGCCACCTCACCGCCTCCGGATCTGACGCTGCAACCGCTGACGGGCAACGCCCGGGCGGTCGAGGAATGGGTCACGACTTTCCACCTCGTCGTCGTCGTGCTGGATCCCTTCACCCACGAGAGCGGCTGGATCCTGCCCACAGCCGCTCGGGTGATGGGCAACTTCTCCGGGGCCAACTGCCGGGTGGGCTGGTTGGTGTGCGGCACCGGGGATCAGACGCGCCAATTCCTCGGTCCGTGGGCGGAGAGGTACCTGACGTTCGCCGACCCCGAGCGGGAGATGGTGCGCGGCCTCGGGCTCGAGCGCCTGCCCGCCATCGTGCACCTGAACCACTCCCTGGAGGTGCTCGGAGCGGCCGAGGGATGGAACCCGAGGGCCTGGCGAGCTGTTGCCAACGGGCTGGCCGAGGCCATGAGTTGGAGCAAGCCGACCGTCCCGACCCGCGACGACCCTGCCCCCTACGCGGGTACCCCCGCCGCGGGCTGAACCGCGCCCGCCGCGCGGTACCGTTCAAGCCGTACCCCAAGGCGCCGAGCACCGGGCGCCGTCGGTGGCCACCCGATGGTCGCCGGAGCGCCACGGGCGGCGGCGCCCGGACACCAGAGGCGCCTGCGGAAAGAAGAACCGCCAATGGACTTCACCTACGAGGACACGCTCCCCACCGGCAGCGACGACCATCCTTTGCGGCTCCTGACCACCGAAGGCGTGCGGCCGGTCACCGCCGCCGGGCGACGCTTCCTGGAGGTGGACGATGAGGCCATCCGGCTGCTGACAGCCGAGGCCATGCGGGACATGGCCCACCTGCTGCGCCCCGGCCACCTGCAGCAACTGCGGAACATCCTCGACGATCCCGAGGCCTCGGCCAACGACCGGTTCGTGGCGACCGAGCTGCTGCGCAACGCCAACATCGCCGCCGGAGGGGTGCTGCCGGGCTGCCAGGACACCGGCACCGCCATCATCAAGGCCCGCAAGGGCCAGCAAGTGCTGACCGCCGGCGACGACCGGGTCGCCATCTCGCAGGGGGTCTTCGACACCTACCGAACGTCCAGCCTGCGCTACTCGCAACTTGCCCCGCTCGACATGTTCACCGAGCAGAACACGGGGAACAACCTTCCCGCCGAGATAACCATCGAGGCCATCCCCGGCGAGGAGTACAAGTTCCTCTTCATCGCCAAGGGCGGCGGATCCGCCAACAAGAGCTTCCTCTACCAGCAGACGCGAGCCGTGCTGAACCCCGACAGCCTGCTCGACTTCCTGGATGCGGAACTGCGGAAGATCGGAACCGCCGCCTGCCCGCCGTACCACTTGGCGGTGGTGATCGGCGGCACCTCGGCGGAACACGCGCTGGGTGTGGCCAAGCTGGCCTCCGCGCGCTATCTGGACCACCTCCCCAAGGACGGCTCCCCCGGCGGCCGGGCCTTCCGCGACACCGGCTGGGAGGAGCGCATCCTGGAACTCACCCGCCAATTCGGTATCGGCGCGCAGTTCGGCGGCAAGTACTTCTGCCACGACGTCCGGGTGGTGCGCCTGGCCCGCCACGCCGCCTCCTGCCCCGTGGCCATCGCCGTGTCCTGCTCAGCGGACCGCCAGGTGCTCGGACGGATCAACGCCGACGGCGTGTTCCTCGAGGCGCTGGAGACCGACCCCGCCAGGTTCCTGCCCGCGACGACCGACGAGAACCTGCCGGCCGAGACGGTGGCCATCGACCTGGACCGTCCGATGGACCAGATCCGGGCAACCCTCACCGCACACCCGGTGCGCACGCGGGTGTCGCTCACCGGAACGCTCGTCGTCGCCCGCGACGCCGCCCACGCCCGCATCAAAGCTCAACTGGACGCCGGCGAGGAGATGCCGGACTACCTGAGGCGCTACCCCGTGTACTACGCCGGGCCGGCCAAGACCCCGGCGGGCTACGCCTCGGGATCGTTCGGCCCCACCACCGCGGGCCGCATGGACAGCTACGTCGAGCAGTTCCAGACGGCCGGCGGGAGCCTGGTCATGCTGGCCAAGGGCAACCGCTCGCGGCCCGTGGTGGACGCCTGCGCCCGCCACGGCGGCTTCTACCTCGGCTCCATCGGCGGCCCCGGCGCCCGCCTCGCCGCCGACTCGATCCGTGCCGTGGAGGTGCTCGACCACGCCGACCTGGGCATGGAGGCCGTCTGGCGCATCCAGGTGGAGGACTTCCCCGCCTTCATCGTCATCGACGACAAGGGCAACGACTTCTTCGCCGAGGTCTCCAAACCCCTGAGAATCCGCCGCTGAACCCAAGCCTCTACGACACGGCATATCCCGATACGCGACCATCGCCATGATCAGCGAAGAGCCGTGGTGACACCGGCGCAGGGGGACGTCTGGTGGGCCGAGGCCGAAGGACAGCGGCGGCCGGTGCTGGTCGTCACCCGCAGCGAAGCCATCCCCGTACTGAACAGGATCCTCGTCGCACCTGTCACCCGCACCGTCCGAGGCATCCCCACGGAGTTGCCGCTGGACGCCGACGACGGTCTGCCCGAGTCGTGCGCCGCCTCCTTCGACAACCTCCAACCGATCCACAAGTCGTTCCTCACCAACCGCCTCGGCAGCCTCCATCACCGCCGCCACGAGATCTGCGCCGCGCTCGAATCGCTCGCCGACTGCTGACGGCGCCTAGCCCCGGTCCGGCGAACCGCGGCGACGAAACGCCCGAGCGGTGCGCCGGAAGGCAGCGCTAATTGATGGCGCGCTGCTGGTCTTCCCAGTAGGGGGCGCGCAGCTTGTACTTCTGCAGCTTGCCGGTGGCCGTGCGGAACAGGGCGTCGCGGAACTCCACCGAAGTCGGGCACTTGTAGTGGGCCAGACGCTCACGGCAGTGGGCGATCAACTCCTCGGCGCCGGCCTCGGCGCCCGGGGCGAGCACCACCAGCGCCTTGGGGGTCTCGCCCCAGCGCTCGTGGGGGACGCCGATCACCGCCGCCTCAGCCACCGCCGGATGGGTGAACAGGCAGTCCTCCACCTCGATGGAGGAGACGTTCTCGCCGCCGGTGATGATCACGTCCTTGCGCCGGTCCGTGAGCACGAGATAGCCGTCGTCGTCCAGGTAGCCGCCGTCGCCGGTGTGGAACCAGCCGCCGGCCAGCGCCTCGGCGGTGACCTCGGGCTGGCCCCAGTACCCGGCCATGACGTGGTTGCCCCGCGCTTCGACCTCGCCGTCGGCCGAGACACGCACGCGGATTCCCAGCGCCGGCGCACCCTGGCGCACCAGCCGCCGCGCCCGCTCGCCGGGCGCCAGATCGTCCCATTCCGGACGCGCTCGGTTCATGGTGAGGTACGGCGCCGTCTCGGTCAGCCCGTACAGCTGCATGAACTCCCAGCCCAGCTCGGCCTCCATGCGCTCGATGGTGCGTGTCGGCGGGGGCGCTCCCGCCACCGTCATGCGGACCGTGCCCGACCCGGGGATCGGGCCCGACCAGTCCTCAGCGGCCGCCAGGACGGCGGCCACCACCGCCGGCGCCCCGCACAGGTAGGTGACGCCGTGGCGCTCGATGCGCCGGAGGATCTCGGCGCCGTCGATCTTGCGGATCACGACCTGGGTGGCGCCGGCGCCCGTGAGGGCGTAGGGCATTCCCCAGCCGTTGCAGTGGAACATGGGCAGCGTGTGCAGGTACACGTCGCGGTCACGCACGCCGGCGCTCCAGCCAAACGTCACCGCGTTGAGCCACAGCGTGCGATGGGTGACCTCCACACCTTTGGGGCGCGCCGTGGTGCCGCTGGTGTAGTTGATGGCCGCGGTGGCGTCCTCGTCGGGCTCCCAGGGTCGCGGCTCGGCTCCGGTGTCGGCAAAGAGCGCCTCGTCGGCCTCGGGGCCGAGGATGAGGCGGTTCTCGCAATCCACACCGGCCAGGTCGGCGACCAGTTCAGGATCGATCAGCAGCAGCCGTGCACCGCAGTGCGAGACGACGTAGGCGACCTCGGCGGCGTTGAGGCGGAAGTTCACCGGGACCGAGACGCGTCCGGCGGCGCTGACACCCAGCATGGTGGTGGCCAGGCGGGCGGCGTTGTGGGACACGATCGCCACCCGCTCCCCCCAGCCGAGCTCGAGACGGTCGAGGGCACTCGCCAGCGCCCGCGTGCGGTTCGCCACATCGCCGTAGGTCAGCGTTCCCCAAGTCGGTGCCGGCTGGTCCGGCTCGTCGATCAACGCCGCCCGGTCGGGGTAGACCAGGGCGGCCCGGTCGATGAAGTCGCAGACCGTCAGCGGTACCTTCATGCGCCCTCCCCAACTCGTAACTGGTCGTGCAATCTAGCCTTGGCGGCCGGGCGCCTCAGCGCCGCTTGCGGGAGTCGGGACAGGCACGCAGGATGACTCGATCAGAGGAGCGACGATGACACACCAACCCCTGGTGGGCGTGGAGCCGGATTGCTGGCGGCGGGAGTCGCTGGCCGTGGCCGTGGCCGCCGGCGGGGGCGTCGTCGTACCGGCAGCCGAGGCAGAGGCGCTGATCTGGGCGGATCCGGACAACCCCGACCTGCTCGGCCCGGTGCTCGAAGCGGCGCCACAGCTGCGCTGGATCCAGTTGCCCTACGCCGGTGTCGAGCCGTATCTGCGGTTCATCGACGGCGACCGCCTCTGGACCTGCGGGAAGGGCGTGTACGCCGAGCCCGTGGCAGAGTTGGCGCTGAGTCTGCTGCTGGCCGGCATGCGCGGCCTCACCACCTATCTGCCGGCCCGCCAGTGGCTGGGACCGGAGGGCCGCAACCTGCGCGGCGCGGCGGTGACGATCCTCGGTGGCGGGGGCATCACCGTCGAGTTGTTGAAGCTGCTGGAGCCTTTCGACTGCGACGTGACGGTGCTGCGCCGCCACCCGGACCCGCTCCCGGGCGCGACGGTGGTGGACCCCGCAGGGCTCACCGATGCGCTCGCCGGTGCGGACGCGGTCGTTGTGGCGCTGGCACTGACCGCCGACACGAGGGGCATCATCGATGCCGGCGCGCTCGACGCCATGCCCGAGCACTGCTGGCTCGTCAATGTGGCACGGGGCGAGCACATCGTGACCGATGATCTGGTCGCAGCGCTTCGAACGGGGAGCATTGCCGGCGCGGGGCTGGACGTCACCGACCCCGAGCCGCTCCCCGACGGCCACCCGCTCTGGGACCTGCCGAACTGCATCATCACGCCGCACGTCGGCAACACCCCGGAGATGGGACTCGAGCTGCTGGACCGCCGGGTGACCGAGAACGTTCGTCGCTTCGGGACCGACGAGCCGCTCCTGGGGCCGGTGAACGCGGCGCTCGGCTACTGAGCCGGCGCAGGCACCAAGGCTGGCGGCTCTAGGGCTCCGACGGGACCCGCACCTCGACCAGGCGGCTGGCGCCACCGTCGTGGCGGATGACCCGCAGGGCCCGCCCACCGACGGCGTGCCGGTTGGGGCCGAACGTTGCCGTGTCCGTCCACAGGTCCACCGCGTCGAAGTGTTCGATGTCGGCGGCCAGGACGGCCGGATCGAGGCTCCCGGTGCGTTGCGCGGCCCGCATGAAGATCCAGAGCGCCTCCGCGCCGGTGACCGCCCATCCCACCCGATCGTCCACGATCGCCTCGATCCCCTCGCTGGCAACCTGATCGCCGGTGCCCTGAGCTTCGGCGGCGCGCCCGCGGCGGAGATCGCCGGTGATGATGGAGGCGAAGTAGGCGTTCACCTGGTTGCTGAGGTCGTCGCCGTAGGTGGATGCCTCGCTGATCACCACCAGCGGTTCGTACCCGGGGATTCCGTAGCGCAGAGCGGCACCATCCAGAGCCGCCGAGGCCAGGACCGGCGTCGTGACTCCCGCCGACCGCACGAACTCGAAGAACTCAGCGCCGCGGCCGCCGACGGCGGCACAGATGACCGCCAACGGGAAGTTGGCGACCGGTGACAGAGCACGGGTGGTCGCATCCGGGCCCAGGATGGGCTGGGCCCGGATCCAGTGCCGGTCGAACGAGAACGAGAGCCCAACCGATCCGCCCAGTTCGCCGAACCGGCCACTGAAGGCGTCACACATCCGCACCGCCTCGTCGTTGTCGGCCTCGACCAGGATCGCGACCGAGCGGATTCCGGAATCGGCGGCGTGCTCGGCCATCGCCCGCCCGTAAGCCGTCGCAGAGGTTCCGGCCGAGAAGATCAGGGCCCGCACGCCGACGCCGGCCTGCCGGGGCAACGGCCCGCACGGGATGATCACGAGCACGCCGGCACGCCCCGCCTCCTCGCGGATCGGTCGGCTGAAGTAGGGGTCGCACGTGGCGAAGATCACCGGGACATCCCGATCGACGAGCCGGAGCGCCGCCTGGTACGCCCCGTTGAGTTCCGAACGGGAGTCCTCGTACACAATCTCCAGTGGCCTTCCCCGCAAGCCTCCGGAGGCGTTCACCTGGCGCACCGCGTACTGGAGAGCGTCCAGGACCGGCCCGTCGTACGGCCCCAGCCGGCCTGTGGTGGCCATGACCACGCCGATGCGGACAGGCTCGGGACCGGCGCTCGCGCCAGGTGGCGGGGACGGACCGCCGGCCGGAGCCGCCACCGGTGCGGCTCCCGTGTCCTCCCGCACCGCATCAACCTCAGGAGCGGTATCGCCGTTGGGTTCGACCTCCGAGGGGCCCACCGCGCAGGCCGCGGCCAACAGGACCGTGGCCGTCAGAACTGCCGCGACCCCGAAGCGGCTGCGCACGGAACGCAGGTTACGTCGGCAGGCTTGTTCGGGCAGGCCGAGCGGCCGGTCGCGTTCTGGCGCGGGGCCCGATTGCGACCGCCGTCAGCCCGAGACCAGCGCTCGCAGCGACTGGCGCAGCGAACCTGCGGTGGCGAAGACCGCGGAGGGTTCGTAGCCGCAGTGCGCCATGCAACTGGCGCAGCGTTCGTCGCGCCCTCGCCCGTACTGATCCCAGTCGGTCTCGTCGATCAGTTCCCGGTAGGTCTCGGCGTACCCGTCAGCCATCAGGTAGCAGGGCCGCTGCCAACCGAACACCGAGTAGCTCGGGATTCCCCACGGGGTGCACTGGTAGTCGACCTTCCCTTCCAGGAAGTCCAGGAACAGCGGCGAGTGGTTGAGGCGCCACTTCTTGCGCCGCCCATCGGCGAAGCTCTCGCGGAAGAGTTTGCGGGTCTGCTCGACCTGCAGGAAGTGCTCCTGATCGGGGGCTTTCTCGTAGGCATACCCCGGCGAGATCATGAGCGAGTCGACACCGAGGTCGTCGTTGAGGAAGTCCAGCACGCCGCGCACCGACTCCGGCGTGTCGGTGGTGAAGAACGTGCTGTTGGTGGTGACGCGGAATCCCCGCCGCTTGGCCTCCCGGATCGCCTCGACGACCTCGTCGAAGACGCCGTCGCGGGCCACGGCGATGTCGTGGCGTTCACGCAGGCCGTCCACGTGCACCGCCCACGAGAAGTAGGGCGAGGGTTTGAACTGATCCATCTTGCGCCGCAACAGGACACCGTTGGTGCACAGGTAGACGAAGCGCTTGCGCTTGAGGAGCGCTCGCACGATCTCGGCGATCTGCGGGTGCAGCAGGGGCTCGCCGCCGGCGATGGACACCATCGGCGCCCCGCACTCCTCCATGGCCGACACGCAGTCCTCGACGCTGAGGCGCTTGCGGAGGACCTCGGTGGGGTGCTGGATCTTGCCACATCCCGGGCATTCCAGGTTGCAGGCGAACAGCGGCTCCATCTCCACGATGATCGGGTACTTGGTGCGCCCGCGGAGCTTGTTGTTGAATATGTAGAGGCCCACGCGAGTGGCCTGTCGGAGCGGGATGCCCATCAGCGAGTACCTCCAGAGGCTGCATTCTCCAGCCCTCGACGACTGTCCTGCCCGAGAAATGCCTCCCGGGCATCCAACGTTGCGGCGATGCGGGAAAGCACCGCCAGGCCGCGGCGCACCCGCCACGGTAGCGACAGTGACACCAACTCCGCTCGGGGAGCGTCACAGATGACCCTGACCACCGCAAGCGGCCGCGGCTCGGCCGCCAGGAGCCACCACGACTCCATGTCCACAGCCAGGGTTCCGTCGGTGGCGAGGCTGTGCCGCCCCGCACCGCGCACGGGATGGGCGACGGAGCGCACAGGGCCCCGAACCGCATCGATGCCTGCGGTCTGCAGCCGGGAAACGATCGCCACCGATACCGGACCCCAGATCGGGCGATCGGGGCCGGGACCACGCACGGTGTCCGCCACGATCACGTCGCCCGGTGCCAGGTCGTCGGTGATCGCGCCGCCAAGGCCCAGCACCACCGCACCGGCGTGGGCTTGCTCGCCGGCGGCGCCTCGACGGTCGGCGAACGCCGTCGCCCGGCGTGGTCCGGCGCCGGTGCGCGCCACGGTGGCCGAGCGAGCCGCTCGGCGCGCCGCCGACGCCTCGAGGCGCAAGGGACACCAGAACTCCAGACTCACCGCGGCGGTCCCTCCCCCACGGTGGCACGCAGGTACCGTCCCAGCGCCATGGTCGGGAAGACCTGCCGGTAGAGGTGGTAGTTGATGTAGAAGTAGCCCTGGAAGCCGGTGCCGGTGTACTGGGGTTCGTCCCACGTGCCGTCGGCCCGGCAGGCGCGGGCCAGCCATTCCACGCCACGGCGGGTCGGTTCGCCGTACTCGTCGGCGGCCATGAGCGCCAGCAGGGCCCAGGCTGTCTGCGAGGCGGTGGGGTCGCCCCGGCCCCGCCAGCTGTCGGAGTCGTAGGACCGCAGGTCCTCACCCCATCCACCGTCGGGTCCCTGCGTGGCGTGCAACCAGCGCACGGCACGGCGGATGCGACGGTCGATGGGCGGTACACCCACGGCCCGCAGCGCCGGCAGAACGGCGCCGAGCCCATAGAGATGGTTCACTCCCCAGCGTCCGAACCACGAGCCGTCGGCCTCCTGGTTGAGCCACAGCCAATCCACGGCGCGTCGCAGGCGTCGGCCGTCCACCGGGATGTCGGTGTGGGAGCGGACCCAGCACAGCATCTCCACCACGTGCGCCGTGACGTCGGCACTGGGCGGATCGATGACCTCGCCGAAGTCGCAGAAGGGCAACTGCTCGCACAGTCGCCGGACGTTGTCGGCGTCGAACGCCGCGTAGCCGCCGTCGCTGGACTGCATTCCCTCGGCCCAGGCAACCCCGCGTGCGATCGCCGCGACCGCCCGCTCGGGGTCCGAAGCCTTCGCATGACCCAATGCCAGCACGACCTCGGCGGTGTCGTCGAGGTCGGGGTAGTTGTCGTTGTGGAACTCGAACGCCCAGCCTCCCGGCGCGAGTCCGGGGCGGCGGGCCGCCCAGTCGCCGCGTACCTGCACCTCCTCGTCCACCAGCCAGTCCGCCGCTGCCACCATCGCCGGATCGTCGCGGCGCAGTCCGGCGTCGCCGAGCGCCACGACCGCCAGCGCCGTGTCCCAGACCGGAGACTGGCAGCACTCCATCCAGCGCATGCCCCCCTCACGAACCTCGAACTTGTCGAAGCCCGCCAGAGCACGGGCGATGACGGGATGATCCACCGGGTAGCCGCGCAGGTGCAGAGCGATGATCGAGTACACCCACGGCGGTTGGATACCTCCCCAGCAGCCGTCGGACTCCTGGCGGCGGATGATCCACTGCTCGGCGAGCTTCATGGACATCTCCCGGAGCCGCCACAGGGGCCGGTAGTAGTACTTGTGCAGCAGCCTGTCGAAGCGCTGGAACAGCCCTGCGGGGGTGTTGATCGGCCGCCGGCGGCGCTCGGGAGGTACTTCCCCGGTGCGCAACTCGTCCAGCGAGATATCGATGTCGGCGCGCGGCCGGTAGGTGCTCACGATCGTGAGCGGAACGATCGTCTGACGCGCCCAGCAACCGAAGTCGTAGATGTTCAGCGGGATCCAACGGGGCAGGAGGATCAGTTCGGGGGGAATGGCGGGCAACTCCTGCCACGACCACGCGCCGAACAGGGCCAACCAGAGCCGCGTGAACACGCGCGCGTGCTCCAGCCCGCCGAGGTCGCGCACGAACTCCGCCGCCAGGCGCATGTGCTCGGCGTCGGTGCCGTCGCCGGCGAGGCGCAGCGCCGCGTAGGCCTCGACGGTCAGGGACAGGTCGGAGGGTCCTCCGTAGTGGGACGACCAGCCCCCGTCGGCGCCCTGCTTCGACCGGATCCAGTTCGCCGTGGGCGCCAGGACGTCGTCGTCCAGAATGCCCAGGAAGGCACGAAGCAGGAGGTCCTCGGCCTCGATGGCGACGTTGGTCTCCAGATCGCCCTTCCACCAGCCGGCGTCGTCCTGCATACCCAGCAGCGCATCGGTCGACCTGCTGAGGGCGTCGGCCGCCGAATGTTCGAGTTCGCCGGCAGCCGCCGCCGAGGAGATCCACGGCAGCGCAGGCAGCGATCGTCTCGCCATGGTCATACCCAAACCTCCCGCTCAGAAATCCCGATCAACGATGAAGTCCGCCAACTCCTGCAGTTCGGCTGCGGCACCGGTATCGATCTCCGCCGAGGCCAGAGAGTCCGCGGCACGACGCATGCACTCCCGCGCCGCCGCCGCGGTGACGGCACGACCGCCAACCTCTTCGATGAGGTCCGCAGCCCGGGCGATGTCGGTCTCGTCGAGGTGGGCGCGACCGTAGATGCCGGCCAGTTCCGCGGCGGCTGCGCCGTTCGAACTCAGGGCGATGGTGACGGGCAGCGAGCGCTTGCGCTCGCGCAGGTCGTTGCCGGCGGGCTTGCCCGTGATGGCGGGCTCACCCCAGATGCCGAGCAGGTCGTCGATGGCCTGAAATCCCCGACCCAACTCGTCGCCGAACCGGCGCAGGGCGGCAACGGTTGGCTCCGGCGCTCCGGCCAGGATCGCCCCGACCACACTGGCGTGGGCCAGCAGGGCGCCCGTCTTCAGCGAGATCATCTCCCAGCAATCGGCCACCGACACGTTGGCGCGGCCGTCAAGCGACATGTCCAGAGACTGCCCTGCGATCATGGCCGCCGTCGCCCGGGCCAGATCGGCTGCGGCCGCCGCGCGGGCCGGTGTCGCCACGTCCAGCAGCACCTCGAACGCCAGGGCCATGACGGCGTCACCGACGATGATGGCGTGGTCGGTGCCGTAGACCTTCCACACCGTGGGCCGGTGACGGCGCTCGGCGTCGTCGTCGACGATGTCATCGTGGATGAGGGAGTAGTTGTGGATCAGTTCCACCGCCACGCCGCCCGGGATGGCCACCTCGGGAGCCGCGCCGACCGCCTCGGCCGAGAGCACCGCCAGGGTGGACCGCACACCCTTGCCACCGCTTGGGGTGGCCGGCGCGGCGCCTTCGGCATCGGTCCAGCCGAAGTGATAGCGGACCGGGACGGCAAGTTCGGGCGCCAGGCGGTCGACCGCGGCACCGAGAGCGGGCTGCACGAGGGCACCGGCTCGCCCGAGTACCGCGGGAGCGAGGCGTTTCATGCCGCCACCTCCGGCGCGTCGGGGAGACCCGCTCCCGGCTCGGGCGACGCCGGGGTGGCGGCCGCGAACTCGGTGGCCAGGCGTGCCGCTTCGACCCCGCTGCGCACCGCGCCCTCCATCGTGGCCGGCCAGCCCGTGTCGCACCAGGCGCCGGCCAGGAAGACGCCGGGCACGGCGGTGTGGCTGCCTGGGCGCAACGCGTGCGTTCCCGGCGCCCCGAAGAAGGTGGCGGCACGCTCGCGGGTGACGATCGAGTCGGTGACGCGGGCACCCGCGGCGGCCGGCAGCAGCCTGCTCATCTCCCCCTCGAAGTGCGCCACGAGATCGGGCGAGCGGCGCCCGATGTAGGCCCTCGCCGCCGACAGGGAGATGGTCAGGCACTGGCGCCCGTCATCGAGCCCCGACGCCTCGGTGTGGTCGAAGACGAACTCGACGTCGCTGCCCACGGTCGCGGCCATCGGCAGTTCCATCACCGGGCGGTCGTAGACCAAGTGCACGTTCAGGATCGGCGAGACGCCGAGATCACCGAGTCTCTCCTGGCCCGCCACGGTCCCCGCCGGCAGCAGCCCCCCGGCGGCATCGTGGGGCACCGCCACCACGACCGCGTCCGCCTCGATCAGTCGACCGTCGGTCTCGGTGACCGGTCGCCCGCCCGGGCCGGGCCGTACGCCCCGCACCACGGCGCCCGTCGTGACCTCGGCTCCGGCGGCCTCGAGGGTGCTCCGCGCTGCGTCTCCGTGCAGCACCGACAGCGGCACCGTCGCCCAGCCGATGTCACCCGCGTCGGCGCGAGTCAGCAACCCGGTCCTGAAGACCATTGCGGCCAGCTTGAGCGAGGCCTCGGCGGCCGGAACGTTCACCGTCGGCAGCACGATGAGATTCCACAGCGCCTCGACGGCGGCGGCGTCCTGACCGCGCGCCGCCAGCCAGTCACCGAACGTCGTCCGGTCCAGCTCGCTGTCGTCAGGGTCCAGCCGGCGCAGCGCCACGGCGGCACGGATCACACCCAGGCGTCGTCGGGCCGTCAGGTGGGAGTAGGTCAGCAGCGACGCGAGCAGGTGCACCGGCGCGGGGCCTGCTGTGCGGCGGATGGCACCGGCGTGACCGCCGGGACGCAGCACCGGGACCTCCAGCCGCCTCTGCAGGCGGACGTTGCCCGCCGAGCCGACCCGCTCGAGGAAGCGCCGGTAGGCACTGCAGCAGCGCATGAACACGTGCTGGCCGTTGTCGAAGGAGATGCCGCGGTGCTCGAACGACCAGGTCGCCCCGCCCAGGCGAGGCCGCCGTTCCAGCAGCGTCACCGCTGCGCCCCGGTCGGCGGCCTCGACGCCCGCGGCCAGGCCGGCGAGGCCGCCGCCGACCACCACGACCCGCCGACGGCAACCGCTCATGGCCGCAGTCCCGCCATGCTCCGCAGGGCCACCAGTGCCTTCTCCGGGGTCGGGAGCCGGACGCGCATGCTGAGCAGCCGCTCGGGATGGGCCACGATGCGGTCCAGCAGCCGCCGGTAGATGCCCGCCATTGCCGCTGTGCAGGCCCGGCTGCGATGGTCGAGATGGTCGAGCAGTACCAGCCCGCTCCCGAACCACGTCACCGCCTGGTCCCCCACGTGCCGCACCAACGCTGCGACGCCTTCGGGCGGCGCCCACTCCCCCGGCCGGATCCCGAAGCGATCACGCTCCTCTGTGGGCAGGTAGATGCGTCCCATCGCGTGGTCCTCGCCGATGTCGCGCAGGATGTTGGTGAGCTGCAACGCCACGCCGAGTTCGTCGGCCAGCCGCGGCACCAGTTCGCCGGCGTCGGGGTGGCCTCCGTGGCGGGTGCCGAAGACCCCCAGCGACAGGCGACCCACCGACCCCGCCACCAGGCGGCAGTAGCGCACCGTGTCGTCCATCGTCTCGTACGTCGCGCCCACCACGTCGTTCTGGCAGCCTTCGACGATCTCGTGGAGGACGTCCACGGGGATCGGGTAGCGGTCGGCGGCATCGGCGAGACCGACGAGAACCGGGTCGGTCGGGTCGGTGAGTTCGCCCGCCTCCAGCGCGTCGATCGAGACGTGAAGGTCTCCGAGCGCCTCGAGTTTGCGATCCCGGGGCCAGTCGCCGTCACCGACGTCGTCGATCCTCCGGGCCATGGCGTACAGAGCCGCCATCGCCCGGCGCTTGGGCGGCGGCAGCAGGCGGATGCCGTAGGCGAAGTTGCGGGCCTCGGCCCAGGTGATCTCCTCGCAGCGGCGGTACGCCGACTCTGCGGTGAGCACGCTCACGGGACGCTCCGCCGGCGCAGTACGGCACCGAGGTACAGCGGCACGAAGCGGCGCAGCAGCCGTACGGTGCCGGCCTGCCGGGTGGTGCTCAACACCTCGAATCCTGCCGCCTCGATGGCATCGAGCCCGGCCAGTCCCCCCGCCACGAAGCCGGCGATGGCGAGCCGGGCGTATCCCCGCAGCGACGCCACGAGCGCCCGGCCACCCTCGAGCATGTCCCGAGCGCGGGCGGCTTCGAACGCCACGAGTTCCTGCAGCGACTCGCCGGCGACCTCGGCCGCCAGATCGGCAGGGGTGCAGCCGAAGCGTTCCATGTCATCGACCGGCAGGTAGATACGACCCGCCGCGGCGTCCTCCGCCACGTCCTGGAGGTGCTCGAGCACCTGCAGCCCGCTGCAGACGGCGTCGGAGGCGGCCACGCGGTCCGGCGTGGCCGCTTCGAAGACCGCCAGCACGAGATGACCGACCGGGTTCGCCGACAACTCGCAGTACGCCAGCAGCTCGCCCCAGTCGGCGTAGCTGCTCTTGGTCTGGTCGAGCCGGTTGGCCGCCAGCAGCCCGTCGAACGGGGTGCGCGGGATGTCGAAGTCACGCACCGTCGCGGCGAGCCGGCAGAAGACCGCGTGTCGCGGTGACCCGGCGTAGAGGTCGTCGATCTGGCGCTCGAGCCAGTCCAGCGCCGCCGAGCGATCCCCCGGATACTCGTCACCGAGGTTGTCGACCAGCCGGGCGTAGCCGTAGATGGCCCCGAGATGGTGACGCAGCCGGCGCGGCAAGGGCCGCAATGCCACAGGGAAGTTCTCCCCGCCGGAGCGCGCCATGATGGCGTCGGTGTCGGCGAACTGCTCGATCCGCGCCACAGAAGCCGCCGCGGCGGTGGGAACCGGCCGGCCGTCGGCCCCGGTCCGACCCGCCCTTGGTTCGATGGACACTGCATCCTCCACCCGTACGGACCCCACCGGTCGGAGTTTCGTTGCCACAACGGCGAGCACCCTACACAAACTGTGACCGCTCGGTCCAAGTGTTGCAGTAGCGCTCCACCGTCACGCGGAGGCTATCCCGGGTGGTTCGGTCGCGCCGCCGGAGACCGCTTCGGTGCCACGTTGGCGGGGCCCGCAGCGGGCGGTCCCCGGTGGCCGACCGCCGCTAGCGCGACGTCCGGTCGCCCGCGTCGCGCCCTCCCACCAGCGACCGGAACACCTGCACGGTTGCGTCCAGGATCACCATCCCGGCGGTCGCGTGGCTCCCGGGCTCGCCGGGCAGCAGGATCTCGCCCATCTCGGCCGCCAGCAGCCTGAACGTGTCCCGCGCCTCACTCACGTACTCGGGTTCGAACAGCATGGACCTCTTGGCCAGTTCGAGCAGGACCGGGAGACCCGGGCGCAGCGCCGAGGCGCAGATCTCCGCCGCAACGTGCATGTCGATCGGTTGGGGGAGTCCGGCGATGCCGCTGCGGAAGCGCTCCAGGATCTGCAGCACCACCCTCTCGGCGGCGCGCACGAAGACCTGGCTCTTGGAGTCGAAGTGGCGGTAGAAGGTTCCCTTGGCGACATCGGCGCCCGTACACAGGTCGGCGATGCTCACCTCCCCGTAGCTGTGCAGGCCGAACGCCTCGATCGCCACGTCGAGGATCCGCTCGGCCACGACGGACGTCTGCGGACCGCCGCCGACCAGCGGTTCCTGCACGCCACCGAGGGTGCGGTTGGCAAGGATCTCCGGCAGGACCTCGGCGATCTTCGACAGCGAGAGGCGCTGGCGCTGGCGGAGGCCGCGGATCACCCGCAGCGCGTCGACGTGCTCGGGGCCGTAAAGGAAGCGCTTGGGCGCTACCCGCGTCGGCGTCGGCAGCAGCCCCCTCCGCACGTAGTGGTGCACCGTCGATGCCGGCACGCCGGTCCGGTCCACCAACTCAGCCATCGAGAAGCTGTCCGTAGGCTGAACGTCCATCTCTTTCCTGTGTCAACGAGTGAGCCCGAGTGAGCCGAACAGTACTCCCCCCGCTGCGGGACCGCTCCCGCCGGCGGCGAGAATGGCGCGCACACGGCGCTCCGTGCGAGGTCCCCTCGTGCCTGTGTCCATGACCCGTCCGGCCCCGGGGGCGGATCAGTGAGTCCCCCCCTACCGCCGAACCCCGCGGGCGCCCGCCGGCAGTGGGATCGCGAGATCTTCCGCCTGGCGATTCCCGCCTTCGGCGCGCTCGTGGCCGAGCCGCTGTACGTGCTCGTTGACACTGCGATCGTGGGTCACCTGGGCACTCCGCAACTCGCGGGTCTGGCGCTGGCCGGTCAGCTGCTGCTCAGCGTGTACGCCCTGTTCATCTTCCTGGCCTATGGCACCACCGCCGCGGTGGCGCGCCTGCTGGGCGCCGGTCGCGCCGCCGATGCCGCCCAATGGGGGGTGCAGGCCCTGCTGATGGCCCTGATCGCCGGCATCGGCTCCGGTGCCCTGCTGTACGGCTTCTCGGATCCGCTGCTGACCTTGCTGGGCGGCGAGGGTGAGGTGCTCACCCAGGCCCGCATTTACCTGCACATCAGCCTCGCCGGCCTGCCTGCGCTGCTGATCATGCTGGCCGGCGTGGGCTACCTGCGGGGCGGGCTCGACATGGCTCGCCCCCTGAAGGTGGCGGCGCTGACGGCCGTCGGGAACCTGGTGCTCGAGGTGATCCTGGTCTACGGGCTGGGTTTCGGCATCGGAGCCTCGGCCCTCTCCACGGTGATCGCCCAGTGGGTCGGCGCCGCGCTGTACGTGCGCTGGGTGCTGCAGGTGGCTCGCCCGCACACCTCGAGCATGCGGCCCGATCCAGCCGTCCTGCGCAGGCTGCTGGGAACCGGCGGCTCGCTGCTGGTCCGCACCGCCGCCCTGCAGGGAGCCTTCGTCGTGGCCACCGCCGTGGCCGCCCGCACGGGTGTTGCCGACCTGGCGGCGCACCAGATCAACGCCCAGCTGTTCGGCTTCTCCGCTCTGGGACTCGATGCGCTCGCCATCGCCGCGCAGGGCATGATCGGGATGATGCTCGGCGCCGGCGACGGTGCCGGCGCCCGCGGCGTCAGCCGGCGCGTCACGTGGTGGGGGCTGGTGGCCGGGCTGGCCGCGGCACTCGTGGCGGTGGCGTTGCGCCCCGTTTTGCCGCAGCTGTTCAGCCCCGACCCGGCCGTGGTGACGCTGGCGGGGTTCCTGATGCTGCACCTGGCACTGATGCTGCCGATCAACGGCGTGGTCTTCGCCCTCGACGGCGTGCTGATCGGTGCCGGCGACCTGCGCTACCTGGCGCGCGCCATGATCGCCGCGGCCGCGGTGTTCGTGCCCCTGGCCGTGGCGGTGCGGATCTCCGGGGCGGGGATCGGCTGGCTCTGGGGTGCGCTCGTGGTCTTCATGGTGGCGCGGCTCGCCGGCCTGATGATCCGCTTCGTGGGGAGCCGCTGGGTCCGCCTCGGGGGCTAGTGATCCAAGGCCGAGTCGCCTGCAGTGTGGGCGAAGTCGTCGAGAGCAGGAATCGATTCGAAGTCGAGGCGGTCCATGTTCTGCATCACCAGGTCGGCCTCCCGGTGGTGGCCTGAGCGCTGAGCCGCGGTGATCCTCCGCTGGAAGCACTGCTCGCAGTCCGGGGGCTTCTGCCGACCAGGCTAGCTACGCGGTCGTAATGGCCCGACGCGAGGCCACGTTCATGGACTCCCATCGATCACTCTCGCCTCGAAGCGCTCACCTGTGGGAACGGGGTCTTATCGGAGCCAATTCAAGCCCGCCGTCCTCCGTGCAATGGCGTCAACCGACTCGTTCATCGCCAAGCCAACCGTCCGACTCACTCTTCGCACAAGCCAGAACGGCTAAGCCTAGTGTCCGACCAAACGTATATCCCAGAATCGCTCTGCGACATCAAGCAGCGGCGGTCTTACACATGGGCAAGCGTATAGGCTCGTTCCATGGCCTCGCTGAATCGCACTGGGTTTGTTGGAGGCTCGGATTATTGGTTTCCAACCAGTGCGTGGTCGGCTTGTCGGCCAGCGTAGGCCTCTTCGAACTCTGCTGGCGGTATGTCGCCGAGGTGGCTGTGGAGGCGCTGGGTGTTGTGCCAGTGGACCCAGCCCAAGGTGGCGAGTTCGACGTCGTCGACGTTGCGCCAGGGCCCCTGGGCAGGTCCGCGGATGAGTTCGGTCTTGTAGAGGCCGTTGACGCTTTCGGCGAGGGCGTTGATGCCCCTATAGGTCAAGTATTGGTCTGCGGCGGTTGTTGGCGGTGGCGGTGGTCGGTCATGACGCGGTGGTAGGCCTCGCGGGCGACGAAGCGTTTGAGGCAGCGGATGATGTCTTTCTTGGTGAGGCCTTCGGCGCTGCGGCGCGTGACGTAGTCGATGGTGGGCTGGTGGAAGCGCATGCGGACGATGACGCCCGGTAGAGCGCTGCGTTGGCTTGGCGGTGCCCGCCGCGGTAGAGGCGGTGCCGGTTGGTCTGCCCGGATGAGGCGGGGATCGGGCAGGTTCCGCAGAGTTTCGCGAACGCGGCCTCTGAGCGGATCCGTTCGGGGTTGTCGCCGAAGACGATGAGCAGTTCGGCGGCGGAGTCGGCGCCGATGCCGAAGCCGTCGCGCAGGCCGGGCGAGGCCTGTGTGGTGAGCCGGTCGAGTTCGCGGTCATGGCCCGCGACCTCGGCGTCGAGGGCAACCCAGCGCCGCGCGAGCGCTCGCAGGGCGTGCTTGGCGGCCGCGGTGGGCGTGTCGATGCTGCCGGGCCGGTAGGCGGCGCAGCGTTTGATGAGCGCCTTGTCCCCTAGCCCGTCGAGGGACTCACGGAGCGGCGCGGGCGCGTTGATGGCCATTGCCTTGAGCGTGACGATCGCGGCGGTCTTGGCCTTGCGGGCGGTGTCTCGGGCGACCTTGACCTGGCGGATCATCTCCACGACCCCGTCAGGGGACTTCGGCACCGCGCTGGCCTGGCCCGACAGCACCGCCCGCGCCGCGGCTTCGGCGTCTCCGGAGTCGGACTTTCCGTTGTTACGCCGCGCGCGCCGATCGGCGCGGTTGACCTCGACGACCCGGTGGCCGCCGCGTCGCAGGAACCCAGCCAGGCCGGCGCCGTAACTGCCGGTGCCTTCGATCCCGAAACAACGAACACGCCCCAGCGCTCGCGCCCACGCCTCGAGCTGGGCGTAGCCGCCGCCCTCAGCGCTCACGGCGCGCTCAGCGAGGCGAACCCCGTTGGCGTCGAGCGCCACCGCGACATGAATGTGCTTGTGCGTATCGACCCCCACAATCACCGAACCAGTCGTGCTATCTGATGCAATGCCGTTCATGGAACTCCCATCTGTGAACGCCCTAAAGTGCAACGGACACGCACCCCGGCCAGCGGGGCGGGCGGACAGGACTGTGACGAGTCGGTCAAACGCAGGCCCCTATCGGGTCACTGCCCTCCCAGCCGGCCGGGGTGTGCACCCACCGTCACCGGGCCAAGCCGACAGATCAACGCAAAGGCACTCCTCGGCCTGTCGTAGCAAGAGTCAGACCCGACCCGGCAACCCCGCCATCACATCACAGTCGTAGGAATCCCCGACCGAGCCCACCGAGGGCACCGCGCCGAGCTCGGCGAGGCGTTCACCCCAACGCAGCGACGTGAACTGGCTGCCGGCGTCCGCATGCGCCACGAGGCCCGCCAGGCGCGTCGCGCGGGACGCTCGGGCCATCTCCAAGGCGTCGAGGACCATGCTGGTGCGCATGTGCGCCGCGACGCGCCAGCCGACGATCATGCGGCTGTAGGCGTCGACGATGAAACACACATACGCGACGCCCGCCCACGTCGCGACGTAGGTCAGGTCGGTGACCCACAACCTGTTGGGCTCCGTCGCGGAAAAGTCCCGCTCAACGAGGTCCGCCGGGCGAACCGCACCGCTGTCGGGGCGCGTGGTGCGCACACGGCGCCGGCGTATTCCCTCGATACCCGCGAGGCGCATCAGGCGCGCGACCTGGTCGCGGCCCACGTCGATGCCAGCGCGCCGGGCGGCGCGCCAGAGCTTGTGCGCCCCGTAGACCCGATAGTTCGCCCGCCACAGCGCCACGAGCTGGGGCACCAGCACCCCGTCGCGGCGCGCCCGCGCCGACGGCGGGCGGCTCTTGGCGCCGTAGTAGCCCGACGGGGCGATCGGCAACTGCGCGCAGATCGGCTCGACCCCGAAGTCCTCCCGGTTCTCGTCGATGAACGAGACCATCACGCCAGTGGGCCGTCGAGCTCCGCCGCGAAGAAAGCCGACGCCGATTTCAAGATCGCGTTCGCGCGGCGCAGCTCGCGGTTCTCGGACTCCAACTCCCAGATCCGCCCCCGGTCAACCGTCGTGGTGCCCGCCGCATCACCGTCGTCGATGTCGGCCTGGCGGACCCACTTGCGCACCGACTCGACGCCGAAACCCAACTGGTCCGCGACTCTCCTGACCGTGCCGTGATCGGTGCCCAACTCGGCGCGCAACGCCCGCACCAACCGCACAGCCTGCGCCTTCTGCGCATCGGAATACCGACGCGACGACGCCCTACCTGCTCTTCGTTCTGTTGCCATGGCTCCATTCTCGCTTCCAAGCTCAGGAACCTCCAACAAACCCAGTGCGATTCAACGCGCTGCACGGGAGGATGCTCGCCGCGCCTTTGTGGTCCAGCAGTTGACTGACCGCGTGGACCCCAGGGCTCCCCAGCTGCGTGAGACGCGGGGAGGTTCATGAGTCTCGTTTGGATCTGACTTGCGAACAGGCTGACGTCCAGAATCAGCGACCTGCTCTGCTCCATCCCAGGCGTGACTACCTCCAAAGCGAGGTATCAAGCCAACGGAGGAACCCCCACCGGCGCCCGTTGGCGTCTCAGAGGTCGAGAGGCGCGTCGGAGCGAAGTCGCCCCTTGTGGTTGATGCGCACGCCACGAGGGGCATCGGTCGTGTCGTGGTGGGGGGGTGGTGCGAGTCCCCAGCAGATGATGTTGCCGTTGATCCGGACGCCGCACGTGAGGAAGCTGCCGGCGTCGAAGCTCTCGAATTTACCGCTGGGCGCGTCAGCGAGAACCTGCCCGGCCTGGCCGATGCCCCAGCATTGCAGCGTGTTGTCGGTGTGCAACCCGCAGGTGTGGACCGCCCCGGCGGCGATGGCGGTGAACGGCCCGGCGAAGGCGTTGGTCCCGCCCCCCGATGAGGGGCTCCAGCAGACCGCGGCGCCATCGACGACTCGCAGCCCGCAAGAGTATGCCGGACCGATCGTGAGTTCGCTGAATGGGCCGGGATGCGGCTTGGCCTTCCAGTACCCCACCGGCCAGCAGTTGACGCTGCCGTCCTCGCTGCGCAGGCCGCAGGCGTGGTCTCCGCCTCTGGCGACCGCGCTGAACGTGCGCCCCAGCGGCTCGAGGTCGCCGCATTCCACCGTGCTGTCCAAGCGCAGACCGCACCAGCCATCGCCGCCGGCGGCCACGGCACTGAACCGACCGGCGGGTTGGTCATCGTTGCGACCCCAGCAGACGAGCGTCCCGTCGGTGCGCAGACCGCACGTGTTCGACGCCCCGGCCGATAAGGCAGTGAATCCCCCGGAGGGCGCCTCGGCCTGGCCGTCGTCGTTTACGCCCCAACATGCGACGGTACCGTCGGCGCGCAACCCGCAGGCGTGCGCCGTCCCGACGGTCACTGCGGTGAAGTCTCCTCCGGTCAGGCCGCAACCGCCAGCGCCGGCGATCACTGCGCCCACAAGCACGGCAACCACCGCCCGCTTCACGGACCGTCCGTCTCGCCGCCGGCGAACCTGCCACGGCGAGGAGTCCGTCCTGCGGGTCAGCATTGCCGCTCGCAGTGTGCCGCCCTTGGGCGGATCGGCGATCCGTGCGCTGTCACGGCAGGATCAACGTCGGGTGGTTCAACGTCACGCCGTCGGGGGCTTGCACGAACGGGCGCGCTCCCCAGCACGTGATCGTCGCGTCGTCCCGCAGGCCACAGGAGTGCACCGACCCGGCGGCAGCGGCAACGAAAAGCCCCTCCGGCACGGTTGTCCGCCGCTTCACAGCGGCCGGGCCCTGCTCGCCGTCGCGTGGGCACAACAAGCGGCCGTCGCCGTAGCTCTTGCACGGATGCTGTTCGCCCCAACAGGTAATGCCGCGATCGGTGCGCACCCCACACGAATGCGCATAGCCCGCGGTCACAGCAACGAACCGGCCCTCCGGCGCGTCGGCCTGCCCGAAGGTGTCATCGCCCCAGCACGCCACGGTACCGTCGGCGCGCAGACCGCACGCATGCTGCCAGCCCGCGGCCACGGTGCCAAACCGCCCCGGGAACGACCAGATCGCACTGCGACGGCGCGTCGTTCCCCAACAGGAAACGGTGCCATCGATCCGCAGCCCACACGAATGTTGTTCCCCCGCCGTGATGGCACTGCTGCCCACGCGGCGCGCTTGCCCCGCCTCCGTTGTTGAAACCCCAACAGGTCACCACGCCGTCGCTGCGCAGCCCACACGAATGCCAACGACCGGCGGCGACCGCGGTGAACTCCCCGCGCGGCGCGCGGGTCTGCCCATCCTCGTCGTTGCCCCAGCACTCGATCGTGCCATCAGTGCGCAGCCCACACGAATGCCTCCCGCCTGCGGCCACGGCTCCGAACTCACCCCCCGGCGCCGTCGCCTGACCGAACCAGTCGGCGCCCCAACAGACCACCTCGCCGTCGTCGCGGAGCGCGCACGAGTGCGCCATACCCACATCGACGGCATCGAACGAACCCGCCGGCGCGTCGATCAACTCCCCCTCCAACCGGGGTGGGTGCGGCCCCCAGCACTCGATCGCGCCGCCAGTGCGCACCCCGCAGGAGAAGTTCCCACCACCCACATCCACCGTGCTGAACCGGCCACCGGGCGGGTCGCCGGACAAGCCAACGACGAACGGACCCGATGAGCACCCAATCGTGCCGTCAGTCCGCACCCCGCAAGCAAAGTGCCAGAAGCCGACCGACACCGACTCGTACCGCCCATCCAAGACGATCGTGTCCCGCCCCCAACACACCACAGAGCCGTCGGCTCGAACCCCGCACGTCTCGCCTTCACCGGTGTCCACCGAGCGGAACGCCCCGTCGGAGACAGCACGGAATTCCCCCTCGAAGGAGCCGGGAAAGCCGCCGAGCGCCCGTTGTGACCCCACACACTCGACGATGCCATCAACACGCAGACCGCACGTCGTGTCTCTGTCGGTCGCGATGGCGCTGAAGTCCCCTCGCAACAGATCGCGGCCTCCACAAGCAACGCTCCCATCCAGTCTCAGCCCGCAAAGGTCACCGTCACCGACCGCGATGGCATCAAACCTCCCAGCGAGGCTCGCGGGCTTCGCGCCCCAACATGCCACAGTGCTGTCGGTGCGCAGGCCGCACGACACGTCGTCGGCGGCAGCGATCGCCGTGAACGTCCCCTCCGGCGCCTCGGCCTGCCCATAGTCGTTAGACCCCCAACAGGCGACAGTGCCGTCAGTCCGCAAACCGCACGCATGCGTGACGCCGACAGCGACGTCTGTCCACTCCCCCGACGGCCCATCTCGCGACACAACAGCCACCACAACGAGGACCACCACCAGCACGACGGCGCCAGCCGCCACAACCGCAGCCCACCGCAGCACTCTCCGCCGACCGCGTGCTAGAACCAAGATGTTCGCTGTTCGCACCGGGCGCTGGTCTCGCCACGAGTGCAGCTGTCCGTGGTGTCGGTGAACGCGGTCACGTGGTCGGCGAGGTCGATGCCGCTGGCGATGTCGTGGCGTTAGAGGTGTTCGTATTTCAGCGACTCGAACCAGCGTTCGACGACGCCGTTGGTCCACGGCGCGCGGTGGCGGGTGCGCACGTGGGCCAGATGGCGCCGCGCGGCGAACCAGCGGGCCACCGCGACGGATTTCATCGCCGGGCCGTTGTCGGTCACAACCACGAGGGGGACGATCTCGCCGGTCGCGGGATCGACGCAGTCCTCGACGAGGCGACAGCCCAGGAGCGCTTCGGCGGTCTCGATAGCCGCCTGGAGGGCGGCGATCAGGTCGGTGGCGCCCTGGGTGGTGGTGACGGGGCACACCAGGGCCAGTTTGGCGGCGTAGTCGACGACGCCGCAGAGCGCCCAGATGCCTTCGCTGGTGGTCTCGAACGTTGAGAAGTCCACCTGCCACACTCGGTTGCGCCTGGCTGGCGGATCCACGAAGACCTCCCGGCGGGCGGCGGCGAGCTGGCGGCGTTCGGCCTGGTAGCGCACCGGTTGCAGCAGCCCGCGGCGCGCCATGGCCCGTTTCACGCTCGACGGAGAACCCACGTCGTAGCCATCGGTGGCGGCGATCGCGCCGATCTTGCGGTAGCCCCACGCCGGCCACTCCGCGGCGTACTTCGCGACGGTGGGTTCGATGCGGTCCACCACCGGCGCCGGCCACGGCCCCTTCGCCACCTCGCCGCCACGCAAGCGCTCCAAGCGCCCCTGGTAGGTGCGCCGCGGCACGCCCACCAGCTCGGCGAACCTCGAGACGCTGCACCCGGATTCGGTGCGGATCATCTCGAGGTCCTCGAAGGAGGGAGATACTCCGCGCCCTTCTTCCAGACCCGCAACTGCACGTGCGCCTCACCCAACGCGGCCTTCAGTTCCTCACACTCCGCTTCGAACTCCGACTCCCGCGACGAACGCCGCCGCTGGGGCCCCGCCAGGCCCGCACGCCCGGCTTCCAAGAACGCGTTCTTCCAGTTATGCACCGTCTGCTCAGCCACACCGGCGCGGCGGGCGGCCTCCGCCACCGACACCTCCCCGCGCAGCACAGACAACACCACCTGCAGCTTCCGCTCAGGACTCCTCTGGGACGGTTTGGACATCAGCATCTCCTTGCATCAGACCCAACCTAGACCTGAGCAAGAATTCGTGACCCGGGACAGAACGACACCACCACCCCAGCGGTGCCCATCGTCGGCGCCGGCGTGATCCGCAGCGACCCGACCACCTTGCGGCACCTCACGGCGGACATTGTCCGAAGCGCTACTGCGCCGAGGTGGCAGTGATCGGACTGGTGGCGAAGGGACCCGGCGGCGGGGTGCTGCCTTCTTCTCCGATGCCCCAGCATTCGAGTTCGCCGTGGGGGCGCAGACCGCAGGCGCGCCGCCAGCCCGCCTCGATGGCGATGAACGGCCCGGGCGGGGGGTCGATCAGCTCCAAGTCGGCGACCATCGCTTCGACGGGAATCCAGTCGGGCCCCGCGATCAGGTACTCCTCGGGGTCCAACTCCCAGACCCGCGCCCCGTACAGCGACTCGTACAATGGGTAGAACCGCCGATCGAAGAACCGCACCCCTGCTTTGATCTGAGCGTTCGTGATCTTGGAGAAGTCCCGCAGTTGCGAACCGTACACGTCCGCGTAGATCTCCAGGGGGATGCGGGGCTCCTCGCGCGCGAAGTATCCCCAGCACGCCACCTCGCCACCGAGGCGCAGCCCACACGTGAACCCGTCACCGGCGCTGACCGCCACGAACGGCCCCGCCGGCGGCTCCCAACCCGCCGCCCGGCGAGCCATCTCCTCACGCAACTCGGCCTCTGGCACCGCACCCTCCAGATCCATCAACGCGGCCGGCGACGGGAACAGCGCCCAGTCTTCCGTGTCGCGGCTGTCGGCCACATAGGCGGCCTCGTCGCCACCGAACCTGGATGCGCCAACGGTCAAGAATGCGGCATCCTTCGAATCCTCACCCCAGCAGTCAATCGACCCGTCGGGGCGCAGACCGCAGGAATGACTCGCGCCCGCATCCACAGACGCGAACAGCCCCGCCGGCGCGTCGGCCTGACCGAACCAGTTCGTTCCCCAACACTCCACCTCGCCGCCGGGACGCAAGCCGCACGCATGCGCACCGCCCACACTGATCGAAGCAAACTCGCCACCCGCAAACGCCACATCCGCCACCGGCGGCTCCACACCCGCGAGAAGTTCAAGAACACCACCCCAACACTCCACCGCACCTCCGTGTCGCAAGCCGCACGTCCAGCGTCCCGCGGCATCCACCGCCGCGAACACCCCTCCCGGCGTGTCCGGCTCACCGGCGAAGCCGAATTGCTCGTGCTCCCAGCATTCCACCTCCCCTGATGCTCGCAGACCGCAGACGTGAGCGAGTCCATGAGTGATCCCCGCGAATACCCCCTCCAGCCCGTCCGGAGGGAACAAGTACTCTCCTCAACACGCCGCCTCGCCTGTCGACCCTAGAGCGCAGCCCTGGAGGCCGTGCGGCGCCGTGAACAACCCCGACAGAGCGCCGGCCGCATCTATCGCCTCGGCCAATTCCTGGGGATCCGCCGACACCGCGGCGGCGCCGACGAAACCGGGATCGGGCGTGAACGTCAACGAACCATCGGCGGGGTTCACCGAGAACGCGCCGCCGTTCACAGCGCCCACAGTCACAGAGGCCAGCGTGAGCGAGCCGCCGGGGGCGGTGTCGTTCGCCAGCACCGCAACCCGCACCGGCCGGCCGACCGCGGTGGTCGCAACATCATCGGCCGCACACGGTGCCACCGCAGGGTACGCCAGCATCGGCCCCGGGATGAACTCCACAAGCGCCGCTCCCGCTGTGTCCGTGCCGGTCGCCTTCACCAGGTACACCCGCGGCGTCGACGAGTCCTCGCCCTCCAGCACCGCCGGCAACACCGCCCCCGAAACCGTCGCCGCCACGACCGAGAAACTCACCGCCGAATCCGCCGCGAACCCCTCAACGGACAGCGCCACCCGATCCGCCGGCGCCAGGAAACCACCACAACGCGCCCCACCAGGACCCACCCGGCGCGCCCACAGCACCGTGTTCTGCACCGCCGCGGCCTCCGGCTCCCCCTCAGGATCGGAGGATGTATCGGAGGTTCCACTCGCAGACTTGGCGACATCGGACGAGCCGGCTGCGCCCCGCGGACCCGAACCCTGCTGGGTGGCCGACCGAGGCGTCGGCGGGGGATTCGTCGGCAGCCCCGCCGCGTTCAACACATCACCCCGCTGCACAGCCGCAGTGATGTAGTCCAGCAGAACAGCCGCGTACCGCTCATGGCCGACGAGTTTGGGGTGGAACGACCGCGCCGACAACGGAAGAGCATCCGACGACCGGTCGTCGACCACGACCCCGTTCAACCACGGCTTCTTCCCGCACTGGTGATCGTCGGCGAACGCGCCCAGCACATCGACGAAATGAACGCCCGCCTCGGCCGCCCGCCAAGAACACATCACGCCACTTCGAGATCGATACCGCAGAAGTGCCCTCCCGCGCGCCGCCGCCGCGATCGAGATCTCACCGCGCAGCACCACCAACACGATCCGAACCTTGTCCTCCGCAGACTTCGACGGCGCCTGGCCCATCAGATCTCCTTCAAGTAAGCACCAAACCACGACCTGTCTCAGAAATCCTGACACGCGGCACGACCTCTGCCCGGTGGCGCCACCCGAGTACGCCATCGGATCCGCGTGGCAATCATGACCCTTGTCAAATCCACAGAACCCCACCCGGCGCGTCGACCAACTCCTCCTGACCGCCCCAACAGGCGATCGTGGCGTCGATGCGCAGCCCACACGAGAACCCCCAACCCACCAACACCGAGGAGAACACCCCATCGGGTACGTTGATCTGGCCGGACTCGTTGTTGCCCCAACACTCCACCGAGCCATCGACACGCAACCCGCACGAGTGGTCCCCGCCCGCGACCACCGCAGCGAACATCCCCTCTGGTGCGTCCGCCCGCCCATCCTCGTTGTTGCCCCAACACACCACAGTGCCATCAAGACGCACCCCACACGTGTGCTTCCGGCCCACCGCCACCGAAGTGAACAGCCCCTCGGGCCGCTCCGCTTGGCCGTACGCGTTCCAACCCCGGCAAACGACAGTGCCACCGACGTCATGACCAGCGACATCCACCCGACACGAGTGATCCACGCTATTGGCCAGCGGGTCGGGGTCGGGCGGCAGCACCGCCGGAATCCCCATGTAAGGGTCGGTGCCGCCCCAACACACCACACCACCGCCGATGCGCTGCCCGCAGGCATGGAACCACCTCACTTCCAGGACGCTGAACTCCCCGTCGGGTGGGTCGTCTCGTTGGGAGCTCTGCCATCCCCAGCAAAGCACCACCCCGTCGTCTCGCACCGCGCACGCGTGGCGCCCGCCGACGGACACCACCGCGAACTCGCCACCCGGCGGGGCGGCCGGCCCGGAACTCCGCGTGGGGAGGCCCTGCCCCCAGCAGACGATCGTGGCGTCGATGCGCAACCCGCACGACTGGCGCTCACCGGCGGACACCGCAGCGAACCTGCCGGCCGGCGCGTCCACCTGGCCGAACCTGTCGCTCCCCCAACACACAACGCTGCTGTCGGGGCGCAGCCCGCAACTATGGGCATCCCCCGCTGACACCGCCACGAAACCACCCCCGGGTGCGTCCGACTGACTGTTCCAGTTCAATCCCCAACACACCACATCGCCGACGGTGCGCAACCCGCACACGTGCCGCCAGCCCACCGACACGGCGGCGAACTTGCCACTCGGCGCCGGGCCAGCCCGATTCGACCCCCAACACGTAATCGTCTCGTCGATGCGCAACCCGCACGCAAAGGAATCGCCCACCGAGACCGCACTGAACTCGCCCACCGGCACGTCCGCCGGTCCCGAACCGCTGCGACCCCAACACACGACACCGCCCGAGACGGGCAACCCGCACGACAAACCCTGGCCGACCGACACCGCACTGAACCGCCCACCCGGCGCGCTCGCCTGGCCCTCATCGTTGAGTCCCCAACATGCGATCGTGCCATCGGTTCGCAACCCGCACGAATGCGCCGACCCCGCCGACACCGCGCCGAAGGGCGCATCCGACGGGACCGCCTCCTCACCGGGCGCTCCGCAGCCCACCGTCGAGCCGTTGAGCAGCAATACCAACAGCACAGCCCCCGCCACCCGCCCAAATGCGGCCCTCCATCCCCCGGCGAGACGGTTCGCTACGCCTCGCATCGTGTTGTCGTTTCGCCGCGCCGGCACGTGTCGGTGTCTTCACCGCCGTCGGCGTAGTCGACGCCGTTGCCGCCGTCGAGCGTGTCGCCGCCGGTGTTGCCCCACAGGCGGTCATCGCCGGCGTTGCCGTTGAGAGTGTCGCCGCCGGGACCGCCCAACAATTGGTCGTCACCGCCGCCGCCGTGCAGGGTGTCGTCCCCGGGGCCGCCGTGGAGGGTGTCGTTTTGGGTGTTGCCCCGCAGCGCGTCGTCGCCGGGACCGCCCCACAGGATGTCCTCGCCGGCGCCGCCGGTGAGCGTGTCGCCGCCGGGCCCGCCGAACAGGACATCGTCACCGTTGCCGCCAGCGAGGCTGTCGTCCATAGTGTCGTCACCGGGACCGCCGTGCAGCACGTCATTGCCGGCGTGGCCGATGACGGTGTCATCGCCGGCGCCCGCCCATAGCACGTCGTCGCCACCACCACCGTTGAGACTGTCGCCGCCGGCGCCGCCGACGAGGGTGTCATTCTGGGTGTTGCCAGCCAGAGTGTCGTCACCGGGACCGCCCCGAAGGGTGTCCGCGCCGGCGCCGCCCGTCAATGTGTCGTTGCCTGATCCGCCCTGGAGGACATCGTCGCCGTTGCCGCCGGTGAGGGTGTCGTCACCGGGACCGCCGATCAAGATGTCGTCTCCACCGATGCCGTTGATGACATCGTCGCCGCCGAGGCCGCAGATCACATCAGGACCGGGCGTGCCCCGCAGCACATCGTCGCCTTCGGTGCCCAGGATCGTGCAATGCGACGTCCCGACGGTGACTGTGACCTGCGCCGTCGAGCACTCGTCGAGCGTGTCGCAGACCTGATAGGCCAGCGAGTCCACGCCGTCGCTGCTGCCGGCGACATAGCGCACCACCACCTCGCCGTCGACAGATACGACCACCCGCGCCTCGCCGAGAGTCGGCGCGGTCGTGATCGAAAGCGACGCCGCGACAAGGTTCCCGTCGGGATCGTCATCGTTGCCCAACACCGCCACATCCCGCGTCTCGCCCTGCGCCGCGTACACCTTGTCGTCGCCGACCACCGGCGCCGAGTTGGCTGGCCGGGAAGGCGCGGCGAGCAGGAGTTCGTAGCCGTCGGCGTCGTCGACGATCGTGTCGTCGAGGTCGCCGCTGAGGATCGTGTCGAAGCCGTCGCCGCCGTGAACGGTGTCCACCCCGGCGCCGCCGTCGATACGGTCTGCACCATCGCGGCCGTAGACGACGTCCGCCCCGGCGCCGCCGTAGATCCAATCCACGCCGTCGCCGCCGATGATCACATCGTCGCCGGCCTTGGCGTCGATGACGTGGAACTCGTCCCAATCGTCGGGATCGCCCACGCAGATCACGTCGTCACCGGCGGTGCCCTCGATCACGGTGGCCCCCGCAGCGCCGGTGATCGTGCAGCCCGCGTCCACCGTGACGGTCACCGCGGCCCCCACGCCCATGCGCCACGTGTCATAGACCCAGTAGCGGGTCTTGACCGTTCCCGCGAAACCCCGATCCGGCGTGAAGGTCAACGAACCATCCGACGCATCCACCGCGAAGCTGCCGCCGCTGGCGCCGTCGACGACGACTGTAGATGGATCCAGCGACCCGCCTGAGGGGGCCGTGTCGTTGTCGAGTACCGCGATCCGCACCGGCTGACCCAGCGACGTCGCCGCCGTGTCGGCCGCAGCGCACGGCGCCGCACCCGGATACACCACCAGGGGCCGAACCGGGTACGCCACGAACGCCGCCGCTGAGGTGTTGGTGCCCGTCGCCTTCGCGACATAGACCCGCGGCGCCGCATCCGCATCCGGCGCCGGCGCATCTGGAACCGTCCATACCACCTCGATGCGCCCGTCGGCGTCAGCGGTCGCTACCGGAACCGGCGGTACCACCAGCGCCGTCACCGCCGCGTCCGAGCCGACCATCGGAACCGTCGCGCCCACCACTGACACAGTCACCGCCGAGTCCGGCGCGAAACCCTCGGCGAAGAACTCGACCCGATCACCCGGCCCGAACCGCGCCGCGCAGGCCGAAGCCGCCGGCACCACCCGGCGCGCCCACAGATACCCCGCGACCGGCGTCGAGGCGCCTCCAGCAGTCGCCCCGTCAGAACTCGCCTCGTCCTCTGAACTCTTTACCGACGACGGCGACGGTGCCGAAGAATCCGAGCCGCCCCCAACGCTGCGCCCGCCAAGGGGCCTGCCGCCGGCGCACGACGGGCAAGGCGCAGGATTGTGCGGCAGACCCGCCCGGGTCACACTCGATGCCCCGGCGATCTTCTCATCGATGAAGCGCCGCAGAATGTCCGCATACGCCCGCTGACCGGCCGCGTTCGGATGGAACGAACGATCTGACGATGGCAGAACCTTGCCGGATCTGGCGACAGTCTCTCCGACAACACCGTAAATCCAGTCCTCACCGTCGCCGCACGGATAGTGCTCCTCGAACTCGGTTATCACGTCCACATAGAACACGCCCTTGACCGCTGCAATATCCCTGATCGCGACATGAGCGCCTTGCGCAGCATCCCGCAAGAACTGCAGCTCCTCTGGCGTAACAATCGCCAACTCGAGGAACCCGGCCAATTCTGCATCGAGGCCAACGCCGTCGCGCACTAGCTGTACAAAGAATTGCCCCCAACTGAAGCCCGAATCATCGACGACTTGTGTGGGATTGTTCACCGCATCGGCGACAGACTCCAGAGTCAGCGCATCGCACAAACGACGCTCAACTCTCGATGGCGCCGGCGGAATTCCCGCTGGCGGCGGCGGATCCGGTGGCGGAACCAGATGCGGATATCCCAGAACAATGATGGTCGCCTGTGGGGCCGCTGCCATCAAGCCACTGATCACAAGACCGACGCGGCGACTCAACTCATCGAATGAGATACTCAGGCTCCCCTCATCGCACTGCGATAGACCGGGCGTCAAGCAGTCCTTGAGTCCACCCGCGAATCCCAGGTCGTTGCCACCGATCGTGATCGTCACCATATCGGCCCTCTGCATACGGTCAGAGAAAAGCGCGTCGTCGAAGCCGTCAAGCAACTCCGACTGCCCAGAGAACACGAGACCAGCGGCAGGCACATACACCTCCGATGTCACCGCGCCGGCGCACGCATAGAAGCCCACATCGCCGAATGCTGGTCGCGTCTGCGTTGGCAACGTCGAACTCGCCAAACTCCTCGCAGAAAATGCCAATACCTGCGAGTAAGCCAGGCTCCACCGGCGACACTCGCTCACGAGAGTCTCACGGGGGCCGCTCTTGACATCAAGATACTCACCGACGAACGGATCGTCGTCGGGCCGATCGTCATTCGGGTCGCCGTGCTCGCCTGAGGAGTACGAATCCCCGAGCGCCGCATAGTTGATCGGACGGACGACTCTCGTGGCGTGAGCGAGAATCGCGGACGGCTCTCTCGAGTCGCGCTGCTGGTTTCCATTCGGATCAACAAACACACGGATGTGATCCGTGTCCCCCGCAGAGTCGCTGCTTGGCGCGACAGATGTGTACACCAACGTCATGCGACCCTCAGCGTCTGTCACGCACTGACCACGCGGTCCATCCCCCGTCGCCACGATGCTCGCGCGAAGGACGTTTGGTGGCGGCGGCAGCAGCGGACGACACTGAACGCTCTGCCCCGCGCTCAGCCCTGTGAGTACCTCTGCACCCATGGGCCGGTTCGCGAACGGAACGGGTTGCGGGCGATTGGTGCTCTCTGCGTCGTCGGTGCCGTCGTCATACACAAGGCGCACCTTCCGTTCAACCACACCGCCGCCTCTAACAAACACGGGGCTGGTGTCGCCAGCGATCTCGAAGTTGATGCCGGGTGTGCCGGTTATCGTGTTGTTGAAGATGAGGCCGAGTTGATAGCTGTGGTTGTCGACGACTGGGTACACGCCTATCTCATAAGCAACGCCGTTCTGTAGACCGACGATAGTGGTGGATTCTTCCCCACCGTACATAGTCTGACCCGCGCTCTGCACCAGGATCTCCGATTCCCATTCCCGGTCGTCCAACGGGTCGGTGACGTCGTCGCGGCGCCACCGCACCACGTAGGAAGTGACGTAGTCGTTCGGATCGTCGCTGTAGTACCACGACAACGTCAGCTGTCGGTCGCCGGGTATCGGTGGATCGTCGCGCTGATCGAGATCGACGCCCGGGAGATCGTTGTCGATGATCGTGACCGTCGTCCGCGACGCGTCTGCGAGACCCAGTCGAACACTCGCGGGTAACTCCGCGGTCCGCTCCAGGGCAATGTCGAACGTCTCGTCCAACTCGAAATGCCCATCGTCCAGCAAATAAACCGGGAACGTCGCTGAAGCCTCGAAACGAAGCCCGTCGCCGCTGCGACTAAACGGAATCGAATCCTCGGGAGCACCCGCGCCGGAGCCGAAATAGACCGGCGAGTCCGAGTCGAACACTCGGTAGTCATAGCGCGTCGTCCCGTCGTAAGTCCTGACGTGCACACCATAAACACCACGGGGCTCCTGCGCTGCCGCCGTCTCGAATGTCACCGGCGCAACCAGTCCGCCATCTTCCTCGCCCATGAAGCCGTCGAACTCACGCACCGCGTCGAACAGCGCGAGACTCAACGACACCACCGCCTCAGGCGCATCATCATCGGGCACTCGCGCCGACGCCGAGGTCGCCGAGGAGTCCACCGCATAGGCACTATCAACCGACGGGCTCACCGTCACGGTGACCGTGGCATGCTCCTCCCACGCCGTGTCGCCCACTGTCGGCACCGACAGCATCGCCTCGGTGGCGTCCGCGGGGATCGTCACCACCCGGTGTCCCTCCTGCGCGGCCTCCAACACGCCCGACGCCGCATCGGCTACGCCGTCGCCGTCGGTGTCCACGTTCCCGCCCTCGACGACCGTCACCGCAACATCCAACGCCGCGCCGACCGCCTCACCGGCACGCACTGTAAAGGTCAACATCTCGCCCTCAGTCGCCTCCGCCTCGGCCGCAGAGATTCCCACCGACGGCATCGTGACCGTCGTTCCGGGTGTGCCGGTTGCAGGGCCGAGGAAGGTGTCGCTCCAGTCGGCCTTGCCGTCGTCGACGACGGGGAGGACGCGTATTTCGTATTCGACGCCGTTGTCGAGGCCGGTGATCTCCGCTGAGGTGCCCGTCACGAAGTCCCCGGTCCCGTCGGCCGGCCAGGCGGTCTCGCCGCGTCGGCGCCACTGCACTTCAGCCTGCCGCACGTACGGCCCGGCGCCGCTTGAGTACTCCCACGACACGCTCAAGGACCCATCACCTGGGTCCACCTCGACATTGATGGCTACCGCGTAGTCGTTGTTGATGATCGTCACCGGCAGGCGAGATAACAACCCGCCACCGAGGCGGACACCGCTGGGAAGCGCCGGATCTCCGCCAAGGACGAGATCAAGAGTCACCGGCGGTTCATAGAGATCATTGTCGGTGGGGTAGAACCGGAAGTCCACCACGGCCTCGTAGCGGGCGCCGTCGCCGGTCAGGGCGAACGGCTCCGCGCCGCCGGGAGCGCCGGACCCCACACCGAAATGAAGCGCCTCATCGACAGGTTCGTAGTGCTCCGGCAAAGCCGTACCCGGATCGGCCTGCAAGCGCACACCGAAGAACCCGCTCGGCGCCACGGCGCCATCGCTGACAGCCCGCACCGTCAAGTGCAGATCCTCGGCTTCGGCCACCGCCACCGGCGCCACATCCAGCAACGGGTCTCGCGCCGACCCCGACCAGAACACCACAACATCGGCGCCGTCATCTCGCACCACCATCGCCGCCGACGTAGCGGCCGAATCGACCACATAGGCGCCCCCAGTCGACGGCGCGACCGTCGCCGTCACCCGCACCTCACCGGTGCCCGCCGCACCGGCGGTGCGCACCGAGAAAACCGCCGCCAACTCCCCCGAGGCGATCGAGACCGTTCGCTGACCCTGCTGGGAAGCCTCCAAAACACCCGAACCCGCCTCCACGGTCCCGTCACCATCCACATCAACATCGCCATCCTCAGACACCGACACCACCACATCCAAGCCCCCCGGACCACTCACAGGCGAACTCGCGGTCACCGTGAACGACAACACGTCGCCCTCCAACGCACCCGCCGCGCCCGCGCTCACACCCACAGACGGAACCGACTGCGCGACGACATCCCGCTCGGACAACACCAACACCGACCCCACCAACGCCACTGCCAGGACCACCCCACCCGTACGCGCCAACAAGCCCCACCGGAGTCGCGCACGACCCAGCCCGACACGCCCGACACGCCCGGCACGCGCAACCAACCACCCAAAACGCCCACCGCTCCCACAGCCCATCGATCCGACCTCCGCACTCAGACAACCAACCGGTCGTCAACAATTCTACGCTGCGCACATATATTACGTATATCTACGATCATTTGAGTTATCTAGATGATTAGATGAATAGTGGAAATACTGAACTTGAGCAGAACACCACTGCTCAACCACGACCAGCCCCACACCCCCAAGCCTGCTCCCCGCGCACATCTTCACTGTTTCACGCAGGCTGACGTGCGCCCTGGGTCTCGCGCGGTCAGCTTGCCTGATTTCGGGCGGTGGTGGTGAGCGGACACGAACGACACACGAACCCCCAGGTCAGAGTGCACTTAGTAGGCCCCTGTAGCGACTGTCCCCACGCGCATTCCCACACAATCCGCCGGCCTCTAGCGGAGCGCGCCGAGTAAGGCTTGGAGCCCGCCGCGACGCTGAGGCATCGGCGCCGGTGACCTGCGCTACCTGGCGCGTGCCATGCTCGCCGCGGCCGCGGTGTTCGTGCCCCTGGCGGTGGGGGTGCGGATCTCCGGGGCGGGGATCGGCTGGCTCTGGGGTGCGCTCGTGGTCTTCATGGTGGCGCGGCTCGCCGGCCTGATGATCCGCTTCGTGGGGAGCCGCTGGGTCCGCCTCGGGGGCTAGTGATCCAAGGCCGAGTCGCCTGCAGTGTGGGCGAAGTCGTCGAGAGCAGGAATCGATTCGAAGTCGAGGCGGTCCATGTTCGCCATGACCAGGTCGGCCTCCCGGTGGTGGCCTGAGCGCTGAGCCGTGGTGATCCTCCGCTGGAAGCACTGCTCGCAGTCCGGCGTGACGGCGAGTCCTCGAAGCGTTGCCCAGCGGGCGACGTCGATCCGCCCCAGTTCCAGAGCCACGTCGGCGAGCCGGTGGGCCGCGCTGTCCACGAGATACTCGACGTGGACGCGCCACGAGGCATCGGCCCAGGAGAATGTTCCGCCACTGCCACCGCCGAAGGGGGCGCCCCGCACCAGCCACAGCGCGGCGCGCAGGCACTCGAGCGCCTGCTGCGGCGGCACCCGCTCGGCCAGCCGTTGCCACGCGGTGAACCGCTCCAGATCGGTCGTCACGTTTGCAGACAGCCGGTAGACGCCCTCGGCACTGACACGGGAAAGGTACGGCTCGTCGCCGGGGTCCCGGCCGAGGCAGACGCGGGCTCGCGACACCACGTTGGCGAAGGCCTTGCGACTCGGCATCGGCTCGCCGCGGCGCCACAGCCAGTAGCGAAGCCGGTCGGCGGTCGCTCCGTCGCGGTGGAAGGCGAGGTAACAGGCCAGGTCCAGCGCCCGTTGCGACGTGAACGGAGAGGACACCCCGACCGCTTGCACGACGCCCAGCACCTGCAACTCCACCGCACCGGCGGTCATATCGGTGACGTCGGCGTACTGGCGGGCGTCGGGAGGTTCGCCCGTCCAGCCATAGCCACCGATGCCCGGGCACGGGGTGGCCCGGAATGTCGAGCCGCCGTTTGCTCGAGCGGAGCCGGGGCGGTCACTCCACCCGGCCACGGATCTCGCCGGTGTCGCAGAGGGTGGTCGCAGGTCGTTGCGGGGCGGTTCCGTCGGTAGCGGCGGGCGAGCCGAGGAATGTTCGAACTCCAGATCAACGCCGACAGGCTCCCAACGAAGCCGCTGCCCCTTCACCTCGAAGGCCCAGCCCCGGCCAACCGCCGGTCGGGCGTGGCCGCGGGTTGCCGGGTCGTGCACGGCACCTGCTGTGATGATCGCCAGCCCGGGGCCGACAAGCGCGCGCAGTCGCTCGCTCATCGCGGGATCTCGGGGGTGCGGATCGATAACCACCAGCGGAGGCGGGGTCCCGCGCGACCCGCGCACGCGCAACTCCGGAAGAGCGGCGCGGCGCGCCTCGGTGCCGCGCACCCGTGCCCTGTGCACCTCCGCATCGGCCATGGCCTCGCTCGGGGATCTCACAATGCGCACCCTGTCGAGGTCTGCGAGGTCCGGTCCGCAGTTCACGCAGATGATCCGCGATCGTCCTCCAAAGCGGTTGGCCGCGATCTCCACGGCCAGGGACTCGGCGAGCGCCAGGACATCGCCGGGCTCGCCGATCGCCTCGACGGTTCCGAACTCCTCGAGGTTGCCCAGGACGAGCGACCCGTCCGGACGGAGGTGACCCAACGGCGCCAGCAGCGGCCACGGCACGCCCCGGGTCGGAGGTACCTCGGGCGCGCTGAGAGTTGAACGATCGATCGTCCAGGTCAAACCGTCGTCGATGACATCGAACCCCTCGGCCGGATCCATCCTCGGCTCGCCCAGCAGTAGCCCGATGGAGTGGTGTGAGACGGTGACGGCTACAACCTGTGGCAGGGGACGGCCGCGCAGCCGTTCCGCCATACCGGCCATGAGGTGCAGGAGTTCGCGGCCGGACTTGCTCCGCTCGGCGGCATCGCCGGCGGCGGACGAGCCCGTCGGGCCAAAGGGTGCTACAGGTCGTTGCACCAGCGGTCCTCCTTCCCCCTGGTCGGCTGTCCTGAATCCTTGCTCGAAGGCGAGTGACGCTACTCGGACCCGTGCGCGGGCGGACGCGCCGGAGTTCGCGCAGTTGCCAAGATGTGCTCGGGCGCATCGGACGAGGCGGGAAGATCGGGCACGGGGAGGCGTAGCCGCCAACCGGGATGTATGAGGTTCGGGTCGCGCAAGGTGCCGCCGCCGGGCAGCGGTCCGGAGTTCAGTTCGTAGATGTCCTCCCAGAGCAGCGCGTCACCCAAGTGCTTCTCAGCCAGGAGCCACAGGGAGTCCCCGGGTTTCACCACGACCCACCCGGACGGCTCGATCTCCTCCGCCGCCGATCCCGACTCCGGCAGCGCCGCGGGTGCCGGCTCGGCGGCAGCGACTTCTACAGGCGGCGGATGCTGCGGTGGCGACAACGCGGGAGGGGTGCCGAGTGTCGGCGCCCCGACACCGAACATCGAAGACGGCGCCGCCGGCGGAGACCCCACGTCCAGCGGGACGAACAACGTCGCCGCCGTCTCCGGGGGCGCCAGGATCGGTGCGCTTGGCTCGGAGGTGACTGCCGGCGCCGACGCAATGGGAGGCATCGCCGGCACGCCCGTCGGCGGCGCCAGGATCGGTGCGGACGCCGCTGGCGGCGCCGGTGTCTCGGGCGAGGTGGACAGCGCAGCAGCGGGAGGACGCGCCGCCAGCGGTGACGATCCCGTTGCGCCGCCGGTGACCGGCCCCACAGGGGACTCCCCGGCCCCTCCGCTCATCGATTCCCCGGCGGTCACCTGGACCGCGATACCGGCGAAGGACGGCGTCGCGGCAAGAATCGGCTGGGAGAGCAGCCCGAGAGTGCTCGCCGCCGTCACCACGATGGCCACGAGCCGCACCACGACGGGCTGCATGCCGAAGGCGCGTAACGGCAGCGATCGGGCCGTCCGCCCCCGGCAGGCCGCCACGACCGCGGCGACGAAGGAAAGCGCGACCTGTGACCACCAGATCCAGACGACCACCGCCACCACCCGAATCGGAACATCCGGCGGGAGGACACCAGTGTCGACCGTCGCTACCACCGACGACCAAGCCGGCAGCGATGACGGCAGGGGGTTGCCGACGAGTCTCACCAGGCACAACGGCACGGCGGTCAGAAACGCCCCCAGCACCACACAGGCTCCGAAACCCGACATCACCGCACGAAAATTGCGCTTGTTCATGTTTACCTCGCTACTCGTTATCTCGCCTCGCCGGCCGGCCCGACCGACAACACCCGCCGTGGCGGAAGCCACCCGGTCATCTCCGGGCGCTGGTGACACCCCATGTGGCACGCGCCTCGTCGGTTGCGCTCACGGTCACGTGTCGCTCGCCGAGCCCCAGCACGCGCACACCGACGTCGCTGGTCAGGTGCACGGAGGCCCGGTCGCCGCGAACGGTCACGTCCGCATCCAGGTCTGAACGAGCGGCGATTGCCCGCGCCGCGGCAACTGCGGCGCGGGCATCCAGACGCACCGTCCCGGTGGCCCGGTAGAACGCCACGTCGACCTCTTGGACCGCAGCGCGCGCGGCCTGGCGGGCGAGGTCGGAGAGTGCTCGCCGCTGGCCCCGCAACTCCGCGGAGTCGACCACGATGCCGACGGTGAGCAGGAACGCCACGAACAGCACCGCTACGAACAGACTGATCACGCCCATATCGGCCGAGGCGGTGCTGCGCCGCGAGCGCCAGGCTCGGCGCCCTCCGGCGAGGCGGGAGTCCGGCGCAATCCAACCGCGGCCGTCGGCATCACGGCCACCCCTGCCCCGGGCGCGTCGCTCGCGCCCCATCAGGTCCCGCCCCGGCGCCGGTCCACGACCTCCGTCCCGGTCACATCCAGCTCCACCGACCCCGGCATCCGCAGGAGCGTGAGATCCTCCAGGCGCGTGACGCAGCGGATCCTCACCGATACCGACCCGCCGGGGCGGAGCGCCCCCACATCGGTCCATACATCCAGCTCGGAGCACCGGACCTGGCGCCGACCCAGCGTCGCCAGCGCCACCCGCTCAGCTGCGTCGGCTGCCGCCACCGGGTGCTGGCGCAGCGAGGCTGCTCGGGCCGCCTCCGCGGCGGCGTCACGCATCTCGCCGCGTGTCTGGCCCAGCCGCCACGCCGCCGCCACGAGCATGAGCGCGCCGAGCACGCCGACGACGACCAGCACGAACTCCAGCGACAGCACCCCTCGCCGGTCGCTCGGCGGCCGCGGCGCCCTCAACGCATGCCCTCGGGGATGAATCGCTCGACGGGCCCCTGCACACGATGACTCACTGCGGTTGGCAGTCCGGGCACGATCCGGGGAGCGCTGGCCGAGACGGCGACCGTCACCTCGCCGTCCCGGACCACGACGTCGGTGGACAGGTCGCGGACGAGCCGCTCATCGCCCACGACGGTTCTCGCCACAGCCAGCGCCGAAACCGGCGAACCTCCTGCCACCTGGACCTCCTCGAGCACCACGTCGGCGGCATCGGCCACCGCCAGGGCGGCGTTGAAGACCAGGCCGAAGTGGATCACGCTCATCACGAGCGCCAGCAGGACGCCGTACAGGAGGACGAACTCGGTGGTCACGACACCGCAGTCGTCGGTACCCGCCCTGTTGCGGGCTACCCGCGGCGCCGACCGCGGCCGCACGCTTCGACACTGCACCGCACATCCTCAGTCGTCGCCCAGGAAGTCGCCAGTGTCGGTCCCCACGTTGACGTTGGTCGGGATCTCACCGGCAACGTCGGACGTGAGATTGCGAACAACGCTCACGACCACGATGGCCAGCGCGGCCACACCGGCGACCAGCAACGCCCACTCGGTCGTGGTGAGCCCCCGCTCGTCGTCGTGCAATCTCGCCCGGATACTCGACGCCGTCGCCGTCAACCAGATCCAGCCTCGGATGGATATTTCCTGCATGGGTTGCTCCTTCAGTTGTAGCCGTGTGTTTGAGGACTTCCCGGGCGCGCCTGGGCGTCCCGGACAGAGGACCACCGCCGGCGCCGCTCACAGCATCTCCAGCAGCGAACTGAGGGCCGGATAGCCGACGAACATCACGAATGCCATCGCCACAACGACCGTGGGGATCGACATGCGCTCGGTTGTCGCATCGGCCTTCATGCGGGTGTTCGCCAGTTCGATCGCGCTCAGCATCTCGGCCTTGCAGGTCAGCGCATCGGATGGGCTGGCGCCCTGCTCGGCCGTGAGCCGGATCGTGGCCGCCAACTCCTCCACGTCAGCCACGCCGATCTCGGCCGCGAGGCGCTGGAAACCCGCCGAGGGAGGCTTGCCGTTGACCCGGCTCCAGTCCATGGCCGCCTTCAGCTCGTCGAACGCCCAGCCGCTGCCGACCGCGGCAGCCTGGTACAGCGCTCCGTCGCTGTGGCTGCCGCCGGCCACCAGGATCTTCACGAGATCCATGTAGGCGCTGAGCGCCCGCAGGAACTCGTCCCTCCGCTCGGTGGCCTTCTTGCGCAGTGCACCATCGGCGCCGATGTACCCGCCCAGCAATCCCAGAGCGACGAGCACAAGGATGCTCCAGACCGGCGGCGCGAACCCCACCAGGCGCGCGCCATAGCCCACCACGGCCAGCGCACCGCTCGCCGCCAGTGCTCCCGACAGCTTGGCGAAGGCGTGTTGGGCGTGGCTACGGCCCAGGATGCGCAGATCGGTGGTGAGGGTGCCCAGGTCGAATCCGAGAGACTCGACGACCTGTATCGAGCGCCGCTCCGCCCGGCCACGCCAGCCGGCAGGCTCCCACTCGTCCTGTCCGGGCGCCCGGCGCGGTTCGAGGTACTCGCGCAGCGCCCGCGCCAGTGGGATCGGCCGCCGCACCAGACCGCGGCCCATCAGCCAGATACCGACACCGAGGAGGGCCCCTACCAACGCGGTCATCGGCCGAGGCGCGCCAGTCCGGCAGCTGCCGGATCGAAGTACCGCGCAGGGGGCTGCACCCGGCCGAGGCGTGCCAGCAACCAGAACCCGCCCAGGAACACCATGCCGATGCCCGCCAGCACGATCTGACCCTGGGCGCTGTCGTAGGGCGCCAGGTAGCCGCGGTCCACCAGGTACAGGCCGCCGGCCATGACCGCCGTTGTGCCCACGATGAGCCGGGCCGAGGTGCGGTAGCGAGCCCGCCCGGCATCCGCCTCGATCACCAGGCGGCTCTCGGCCCGGACGACCTCTGCCTGCGAGCGGAGCAGGGAGACCAGGTCCTGCGCTCCCTGGATCGACGCCAGGATGAGCGACGCGGCGACCTTGTCGATGGCGGGATGAGCCACGTCGGCTGCAAAACTCAGGAGTGCCTCGGGGAGCGGCCGGACTTCCAGGCGGGCGGCCAGTTCCTGCACCTCCCGGCGGATGGCGGCCGGTGCGGCACTTGCCGAGCCCGCGATCGCCCGCTCGATACCGCCTCCGGCGGCCAGGATGGCGTACAGCATCTCGATCCACCCGGCGATGGCGTCGCCCCGCTCGCTGATCGAACGCAGCCCCCGCCCCTTGCCAAACCGTCCGGCGAACAGCGCTATCCCGGTGGCCACGAGCGCACCGGCACTCAGCCATCCGGTGACGGCGAAGATCAGGATCCCGGCGCCGCCCGCGACCGAGCCGCGGCGCAGCGCAGTCATCGACGCCTCCAGGCCGGCGGCGGTGCGCCGGCGACCCCGAGGGACCATCACGCGGCCCCGCAGGCCGGCGAGGAGTACCCACAGCCCAAGGCCGGCGACCGCCCCGCAACCCAGGATCGGCAGCTGATTCACCGGTCCCACCAACCCTCCGGCCGGTTCATGAGCGAAGCGTCGAAACCGTGCTCGGTGAGCCTGCGGAGGGTGGGCTCGACCCGCAGCGGCTCGCCGGAGGGCACCGCCCAGCCCCCTGGCGACGGGCACCAGATCTCGTTGGACAACACGTGCGTGTCCGTCGAGCCGACCACCTCGCGAATGCTCGTGATTCGCCTTGTCCCGCCGACCGCCGCGACGTGCACCACAAAGTCCACGGCCGACCCCACGAGGCGGTAGGTAAAGGACCGGGAGAACTGCTGCGGCGTGAGCGAGGCGTACATCGTGAGACGCTCGAAGGCCTCGATGGTGCTGTTGGCGTGGATCGTGCAGAGCGAGCCGTCCTGGCCCGAGGTCATGGCCAGCAGCATCCCCAGCACCTCCGGGCCGCGCACCTCCCCGACGACGATGCGGTCGCCGTGCATGCGCAGGCACTCCCTCAGCAGCGCCTCCATCGAGAATGCCCCGGCGCCCTCCACGTTGGGGGAGCGGGCCTCGAGGACGCCGATGTCGGGGTGGAGGTCGGCGTAATAGTGCATCCCCAGCTCCAATTCGTCCTCGACGGTGATGATCCTCTCGTGTGGCGGGACCTCGTTCAGCAGGCTGCGCACCAGCGTCGTCTTGCCGGTACCCATGCCTCCGCACACCACGATGTTGAAGCCGGCGCGCACCGCCGCGGAGAAGAAAGACTCGATGGCCCGGTCGAACATGCCCGAGGCGCGCAGCTCGCCGAGGCGCGCCAGGTCGGGATCGTGCAGGCGAATGGTCACCATCGGCACCAACGACACCGCCATGACGGCATGCAGCCGGCCCCCGTTGGGCAGGCGCATGTTCAGCACCGGCGACGACACGTCGAAGCGCCGCCCGCTGCGATCCAAGGTGGCACCGACCCAGCGGATCTGCTCGACGAGTTCGTCGTTACTGGCGGCCACGGGCTCGCCGCGGCGCTTGTTGCCCCGGCGATCCACCAGCCAGACGTCGTCGCAGCCATTGATGTGAATGTCCGTCAGGTCGGGATCGTTCAGGAACTTCTCCCACGGCCCGGTGCCGAAGGCGTACGCCAGCGCGGTGCTGGTCAGGTCCTCCTCGGCCGCCGCGTCGAGCATGGGAGCCCCGATGACCAGGCGCTGCTGCGCCAGGCTCAACATCCACTCGGCGACCACGGTCCTGGCGCGCTCGCGGCGGTCCTCGTCGCCGGGACGCCGTCCGGCGCGGTTCTCCCGCTCGATCCAGACGGCCAACTCGCCACGCAGGTGTTCCAGCAGACCTTCCAGCAGGCCCTCGGAACGATCGCCGCGCCTGGCATCGTGGTGGTTTTCGGGCGTTCGGCTTCGCACGGCCGTGCCTGCGGCCGCCACCGGCTGGGTCGGCGAGCGCTCCGGGGTGCTCATGCCGCGGACGCCCGGGGCGCCACGGAGATCCCCACCGAGGTGAGATGCGCGAGAAGATCGGTCACGGGCCGGGCGGTGCGCGCCAGGGGCGACCGACGCAGTGCCCGCTCGCGTCCGGCGTCGCTGGCGAGCGCCGCGGCACCTCGGGCGTCCGCGGCCAGCGAGCCGAGCACCCAGGCGCGGTCACCGGTGGTCTGACGCAGGGCGGCATCGATCTCCGCGACCGGGTAGGGACCGTCGCCCGCCACCACCGCCAGCAGCGGCGTTCGTTCCGACAGGCCCGCCGCCCTGTCGAGTAGCACGGCGAGACTCTCGAAACGCGGCCGGACCACGACGACGACGAACTCCGCCCGCTCGCGCAACCGCGCCGCCGGCGGACTCGCACGCAGCCGACCGGCATCGACGAGCAGGTCGGTGTCCTGCAGGCTCCGGTCCAGTACGGCGAAGTCGACCTGCTCGAGAGCCGCGTCTGTTGACTCGCCGCCGGGTGCCACCAGCACCGCAGGACCGTCGGGCAGGCACTGGCAGGCCGACCAGAACTCCGCCTCGCTCACCCCGTGGCGTGACACGGCGGCGAAACTCACGAGGCTCGGCTGGGTGGGGTGCAGCCCGAACCGCGGCGCCACTGCGCCGCCGTCGGCATCGGCCTCCACGAGAGCCACTCGGCGATGGCGCGGCCACTGGTAGGCCACGCACGTGGCGAGCGTGGTCACTCCCGGTGCGCCCTTGAGCGAGCCGAACACAACGAGGCTCACGGCGCCACCTCGGCGAGGCGAGGGCCGGCTGCGGTGGCCGCGACCACCCTCGCCGCCACAGTTCTCGGCACGAGCAGCGACACGAGGGCGTCACCTCCCTCCCCACTGCCGAGCCACTGCACATCGAACACCTCCACGCCGGACACCACCACGGGGTTCTCCCAGCCGACCATCGGTTCGCTGGTGAGCAGATCCACGACGTCGCCGGCGCCGAGGGTGCTCACGGGGTACCTGCCGGCGCCGAGGCGCAGACCGACCACCGCGAAGTCGGGGGGGATGACCGAACCGACGTCCAGGAGGGCGCCGTTCACGAACCCGCCCACGTTGGCATCGAATGCCACCGTCCGTCCGATCACGTCGGTAGCAGCCGCCGCGTTCACCACGTCCACCGGGATGTCGACGTCGATGCTCGCCACTCCGAGGTCGGTCGCCGCCACCTCCTGGCCGCGCCTGACGTCGTTTGCCCAGACGAGCACGGAGACTCGGGGGACCTCCCGCCCGGCCAGCATCAGGGCGCCGATCGCCCCGAGCCCCGCGAGAACGACGCCGACCGCCAGCTCGGGAATGCGCCGGCGGATGGCGCGCGCCGCCGGCGGTGTCGCCGCTGACGTCACCCCTGCGGCCCCCGCAGGTTCAGTCTGCGGCGCCGAGCGGCCGCCGATAGCAGCGGGTGGGATCCCCGGCGAGACCGACCCCGGGCGGCCGGGGTGCGCCGACCCCGGACCCTGCAGGCTCGCGAACCGCGTCGAACCGGGCCGGACGGGATCGGGGGGAGCCGACTCGGGGGTTACAGGACTGGTGAACGGCACCGACCGAACCTCCTCTACGCACGTGGGACTGCTGGGGCTGCCCTGTGGCTGCAAGGGGGCCGCTCGACGCTGTGATGCGGCGCCGGCGAGGGCGGTTCGATCACCGCGGGACGAGATCCATCCCGACCCCTCTCCGGTAGCCGCGACGACGCGGCATCCGGATTGGAGTCAAGCGCCGCATACCTTACGGCATGATCACCAGCCTTACAACAAATATATGGAAACTGTTTGATAATTCTTGATATGTAGCTATACCGTGGCATGCCGAGACGCCGGGTCCAGACCGCGGCAGTTGCGCTGGTTGTCGCCGGCGCCGCTGCTGCCAGCGACATCGAGGCGGCTCTCTTCGCTATCTGGCTGGCCGTGCTGGCGGTACTTTCCTGGTGCGACCTGCGGACCCGCCGCATCCCCACCGGCATCGTCAACCCCGCGACCGTCGTCGGCCTGGTCGCCCTCGCCGCCACCGCCTGGCGCACCGGCGCCACCGCCCGGCTTGGCACGGCCGCCGCGACCGCCGCGACCGCCTACGCGGTGTTCGCCGTGCTGCACGCAGTCAATCCCGGAGGGCTGGGCTACGGCGACGTGCGGCTCAGCGGTCTGCTGGGGCTGTTCCTGGGGTGGCTCGGGCCGATGGTCATGCTGGTGGGCACGCTGCTCGCGGCCGCCGGCGCCGCAGTCGTGGCGCTGGTCATGCTGGTCCGCAGCCGCGACGGCCGCTCAACGCTGCCCTTCGGACCGTTTCTGGCCGCCGGCGCGGCCACGGTTGCATTGCTGCACACCTCGGCGCCGCTGGGTTTCGGCTGAGGGCTACTCGCCGCGGCGCCAGACCTCCAGGGCCGACCGCATGGCGGGATCCAGCCACTCGTCGAAGCGCTGCCGGGCCATCGGGATGTTGTCGCGGAAATTGATCTGGAACGGTTCCCGCGACACCACCTGATGGTCGTAGATCTCGCCGCCCCGCTTGCGGTAGAAGATGAGGATCGCCGCGATCACGCCGCGGAACGACTGCCCGACGGCGTGGAACGAGAGCAGGATCTCCGCACGGCCGTTGGGGGTTTCCAGGCCGATCCGGTTCCAGGCGCTGAAGTTGCGCAGGTTGGCGAAGTACCCCTGGCGCCGGACACCGTCGATGACCTGCTTGCGGTGCCAGCTGCGACGCTCGGGATGATCGGGTGGCGAGTAGTCGGCGAAGACCCGTCGCTCACCGCTCTCGTCCTCGATCGCCTCGCCCAGGTCGGATTCGATGTCGGTGATCCGAGCCTTGGCGCGCCAGAAGACCTCCGTCGCCACCGTCATCCCCTCGGCGAAGCGGCGCCGCAGCGTCGGCGCACCTGCCCGGAACTGATCGGAGATCACCGAGATCACACCGGTCAGATCGTCGGGCTCGGACGCCACCCGGCCAAGCGCGCTGACCGCCTGCAGGAAACTGCGCCGCTGGGACGTGGCCACCAGGTGCGACAGCCCCGTGAGCCCGTCGGAGGCGGCGGTGGCGGCCGCGTCGGAGAAGGCGTTCCGGTCCTCCCGGCGCACCGTGAGCGGGAAGAGATCGGCTGCCATCAGCCAGTACGACGCGACCGCCCGCGCCACCCGGTCACTATTGCGGCCGAACGGGCGCAGTTGCCCGAGGCTGTGGACCAGCCAGGCGGCCACCAACTCCGGCGCCGGGTCGTCGGTCCGGGGCGGCAGGACGTCGATGACCTGCTGCACACCGTCGGGCGAGAACTCCACCTCGGTGGCGGGGCTGACCCAACCACCGGTGGCCGGATCGATCTCGGGAACCTGCATGCGCCGCTGGAGTTCGCCGAGCAACTCTGCGTCTACGACCGGGCCGCCGTCGTCCTCCTCGTCCAGCCGATCCAGCAGCCACAGCAGAGCCTCCTGCAGGCCCGAGAGGACGTCCACCTCCCACTGCTGCATACTTCCGGCGCCGGCGGCGTCCCGGCCGGCGGCGTCGAAACCGTTTGCTGCCAGCCGGAATGCGAGGCTCCGGTCGACGTCGATGAGATGGTCGGTGGCCGCGACGTCCAGTGCCCATTCGCGGGCCATCCGCGCCTCGACCGCTGCCAGACCGTCGGGGTTCTCGTCCAGGGACAGGTCGCGAAGGTCCGCCCAGGCCTCGGCGATCGCCACGCACTCGCTGCTCGGCGCGTCCCAATCAATCGCCGCCGGCTCCCCCAACGGACCGTCGGCCGCGTCCCCGTTTCTCATAGAGTTTCTCTTCTATACAACAGCACGCGACAGCGATTGTCGGTGTATTGTGTTACATCTGGGATGACCCTTGCTGACAGCGGGGAAGGTTAGCAGATTCTGCACCGGCGTTCTAACTGTTGCGCTAGGGGCAGCCGGATCGACGAGCATCACCCGCGAGCGGGTCCATCGGTGCTGAAATGGGCCGCGATCGCGGGTCGGCCGCAAGCCGTACGGCTCTGTCGCGCTACGACGGACGTCGACTGGTCCGACGTGGCGCCGAGACCCAAAGCCGGTACGCCCGCACCGGCGAGCCGCGGCATTGCCGAAGCGGCGCCGGTCCGGCGGCCGGAGGCAGGACATTCGCCACCAACACGAGCCCGAGACTACGAGAGCCCCACAGTGAGAGTGCACCGATGAGCCCACGACGCCGTCCCGGACCGGCCGCCGGTGTGCCGTTCGCCGACGAGATCGTCGACACGCCGATCACGGACGAGGTGTCGGAGTCGTTTCTGGCGTACTCGCTGTCGGTAATCACGTCCCGGGCCATCCCCGACGTGCGCGACGGGCTCAAACCGGTGCAGCGTCGCATCCTGTACTCGATGCTGCGCATGGGGCTGCGGCCCGAGTCGCCACATCGCAAGTGCGCCCGCGTCGTGGGCGACACCATGGGGAAATACCACCCACACGGCGACGCCGCCATCTACGACTCGCTGGTGCGCATGGGGCAGGACTTCAGCCGCGCCGTCCCGCTTGTGGACCCCCAGGGCAACTTCGGCACGCTCGACGACCCTCCGGCGGCGGCCCGGTACACCGAGTGCCGGCTGGCGGCGGCGGCCATGGAGATGCTCGACGAGCTGGACGAGGACACCGTGGACTTCCGCGCCAGCTACGACGGCGAGGCCTCCGAGCCGGTCTGCCTGCCGGGGAGATTGCCGAACCTGCTGGTGAACGGCACGAGCGGCATCGCCGTGGGGATGGCCACCAACATGGCGCCGCACAACCTGCGTGAGGTACACGAGGCGGTGCGGCTGCAGATGGCCGACCCGGACGTGTCGGTCGAGGACCTGCTGGCCGTGCTTCCTGCGCCGGACTTTCCCTCCGGCGGGGTGATTCTCGACGACGGGCTGGCCGAGGTCTACGCCGGCGGGCGGGGCACGATCCGGATCCGAGCGCGGGCCGAAGTCATCGACGTGGGCGAGCGTCGCCAGGCCATCCGCATCCTGGAGTTGCCGTGGCTGGTGGGGCCGGAGAAGGTCGTCGGCCGGATCAAGGAGGTCGTCGCTGCGGGCCGTCTGGAGGGAGTCGAGGACGTCAAGAACCTGTCGGATCGCCACATCGGGCTGTGCATCCAGGTGGACTGCCGGCCCGGCACCGACGCCGCCGCCGTGCTGAGAAAGCTGTGGCGGCTGGCTCCCCTGGAGGAGACGTTCGCCGTCAACAACGTGGTGCTGGCCGGGGGCGCTCCCGTGACGTGCTCTCTGAAGGACCTCCTGGCGCACTACATCGACCATCGCCTCGATGTGGTCGTGCGCCGGACGCGCTTCCGGGCGGCGGCCGCCGAGGAGCGGCTGCACATCCTCGAGGGGCTGATGATCGCTCTGGACAACATCGATCTGGTCGTTTCGATCATCCGCGGCAGCCGTACGGCGGACGTGGCCCGGGCGGCGCTAACTGAGCGTCTGGGGCTCAGCGAAGTGCAGGCCGAGGCGGTGCTGGCGATGCGGCTGCGGCGCCTCGCCGCCCTCGAGCGCGAGAAGATCATCGCCGAGGGCGACCGGCTGGTGGCCGCCCTGGCCGGGTACCGCGAGCTGCTGGCATCCGAGGAGCGTCGGCGAGCCGTGGTGGTCACCGAGCTCGGCGCCCTTGCCGAGCGCTACGGCCGGGAGCGCCGCAGCCGGATCGTGCCCGCCGACGCCACCGCTGGGATCACCAGGGGCGCCGCCAAGGAGGTCGTCCCCGCCCGCGAGAGACCCGACGAGTGGCTGGTGGCGCTGTCGCACACGGGTCTCGTCGGGCGGTCGCCGGTGAACGCCCCGCGGCGGCGCACGCTGGGACGCCACGATCTCTTGGCCACCACGACGCTGGCGGCCGCCGGCGGCACGGTCTGGGCGCTGACCAGCGAGGGGCGTGCCGTGCCGGTGGCGGCAGCGGTGCTGCCCGAGGTCGCCGGGCGGAGTCGAGGAGCGCCGACCGGAGACACGTTCGATCTTCCCGCCGGCGAGCGGATCTGCAGCGTGGTGTCGGCGCCGGGGGCCGCCGACCCCGGCGGTGCGGGCGGCGGCGACGCCGGCGACCTCGTCATGGTGACCCGAGCCGGCGCCGTCAAGCGGCTTGCCGGCGACGAGTTGGCCGCCGGGAGCCGGGCGCCCTCGGCCCAGGTGGTGTTCCCGCTGGGTGGCCGCGACGAGGTCGTGGCGGCGTTCGTGTGCCTGCCGGGGGCCGACATCGTGATCCTGTCCACCGACGGTTCACTGCTGCGCACCTCCTCGGAAAGCCTCTCGCGGCGGCGCGCCATTGCTGCGGGCACCGCCGGGATGAAGCTGCGGCCGGGCGCTGCGGTGATCGGGGCGGGGGCGCTGTTCGGCGAGGCGTACGTCGTGGTCGTGACGACCGCCGGGGCGGCCAAGGCGACGCCGGCCGGTGACTTCACGCCGGCAGGGCGGGGTGGCATGGGCGTGCGGGTGTGCTCCCTGCGCGACGGCGAGGGACTCCGCGACGCCTACGTGGGGCCGCTCGTGGACGTGTTCGTGGTGACCGGCGCCCGGCCCAGCACCCCTGACAGCGAGCCGGTGCCGTTCCCCTTCCCGCCGACGCGCCGGGGGCTCGTGGCCCACTCGGGCCCCAAGCCGATCCTGGCCGTCGGCCAGAGGCGCTGGTGACGTCGGTGGCGGGCGAGGCGGACCTGCGTCTGTTCGATCCTGCGGGCGGCGCGGACGTCGCGGCATCGTTGGCGCCCGAGGAAGCCGCCACGGCGACGCACGCCGGCGGATCGGAGTCCGGCGTGAGCCCGGCGCGAGGCGCCGCAGTGCACGCTGCGGGGGACTACGAGGCCGATTCGATCCAGACCCTGGAGGGTCTCGAGGCGGTCCGCAAACGGCCCGGCATGTACATCGGCGGAACCGGTACGGCCGGGCTGATGCACCTGGTGTGGGAGCTGATCGACAACGGCGTCGACGAGGCGGCGGCCGGATACGCCCAGCGGATCGACGTGACCTTCGACGGCGACGGCTCGGTGACAGTGCGCGACGACGGCCGGGGCATCCCGGTCGGACATCCCCCCGGACGGGACATCTCGGCCATCGAGGTGGTGTTCTGCGAGCTGCACGCCGGCGGCAAGTTCGGCGCCGGCACCAACGAGTCCGCCTATGGCGCCAGCGGCGGGCTGCACGGGGTCGGGGCCTCGGTGGTGAACGCCCTGTCGCAGCGGGTGCGCGTGGAGGTGGGTCGCGACGGCCACCTGTGGCGCCTGGACTTCTCCGAGCGGCAGGCCGGGCGGCGCGACGCCGACGGATTCACGCCGACGCACGAGCTGCAGAAGGTCAAGACCACGCGGCGGACGTTCACGCAGGTGCGCTTCTGGCCCGACTGGGAACTGTTCGACGAGGGGGCCGCCTTCGATTACGCCGCCACCTGCGAGCGGGCGCGGCTGACGTGCCACCTGGTGCCCGGCCTGCGCATCACCATCGGCGACCGCCGCCACGGGGCGGAGGGCGAATCGTTCGACTTCCGCTCCGAGAAGGGGCTCGGGGGGTTGGTGGCCGAGCTGGCCGGCGGCAGCGGCGGCGGTGCGGTCACGCGGGTCATCGATATCGCCGGCCGGGGCAGCTTCGAGGAGAAGGTGCCGGTGGACGGCAAGCTCGCCACCGTCGTGCGGGAGTGTTCGGTCACCGCCGCGCTGCAATGGACCGACGGGTACCGCAGCGACGTGCGCAGCTTCGTGAACACGATCCCGACCCCCGCCGGCGGGACGCACCTGGCCGGCTTCGAGCGGGCGCTGACCCGGGCGATCAACGACGTGCTGCTCGACGGCTCCAAGCGCCTCGCCCGTGCCGGGGAGCGGGCCGGCCGGGACGAGGTCCAGGAGGGGCTGGTCGTCGCGCTGCAGGTCGTCGTGCCGGAGCCGCAGTTCCGTGGCCAGACCAAGCAGGAACTGGGCACCCCGGCGGTGCAGTCCATCGTCTACGACGCCGTCAAGTCGGCGCTGACGCAGTGGTTCACGACCGACGGGCCGCGCAGCAACGTCACCGCACTGCGGGCCAAGATCACCGACGCCGTCGAGGCCCGGGCGGCGTCGCGGCGCCTGCAGGCCGACCGGCGCAAGGCATCGGCGCTGGGCTCGGCGGGCCTTCCCGACAAGTTGGCCGACTGCCGGACGCATGGACCCAACAGCGAGTTGATCATCGTGGAGGGTGAGTCGGCGGCCGGTCCGGCCAAAGCGGGGCGCAACTCCGAGAACGTCGCCATCCTGCCGCTGCGGGGCAAGCTGGTGAACGCCGCCAAGGCGTCGCTGCGCCAGGTGCTGGACAACGCCGAGGCGCAGGCGCTGTTCCGCTCGGTGGGCGCCGGCGTGGGAGCCGACTTCGACGTCTCCGCCGCCCGCTACGGGCGCATCGTGATCCTCTGCGACGCCGATGTGGACGGGAGCCACATCCGCTGCCTGCTGCTGACGCTGATCCACGCCTACATGCGGCCGATGCTCGCCGATGGGCGGGTGTTCGCCGCCCAGCCACCGCTGTTCACCACGCGGGTCGGCAAGGAGACCCACCGTGCCTTCAGCGACGCCGAACGCGATGCCATCACCACACGTCTGGCCAAGGGCCGGCGCGGCGGCACCGAGGACATCCGCTGGCAGCGCTTCAAGGGGCTCGGTGAGATGAACACCGACGAGTTGGCGCACTGCGCTCTGGATCCGGCCACCCGCACGCTGCGGCGCATCACGCTGGCCGACGCCGACGCCGCTCGGGAACTGCTGGAGGTGCTGATGGGTTCCGACGTGAAGCGGCGGCGCGACTACATCGGGCGCCACAGCAACCTGATCGACCCCGCCACGCTCGACATCTGAGCGCCGACCGGCAATACCCTGCCCGCCTGATGACGTTCCCGGGGCCTGCGGAGTTGGGGCGGGGGCTGGTGGTCGCTACCGGCTCAACGCTTGGTGCCAATCTGGCCGCGGCGCAGAGCTGGGAGCGGGTACGGCTGGACACGGCGCTATTGGCCGATGGGACGCCCGGTACCAGACCCCCGCCGGACGACAACGGCGCACGGCCCCCAGACGCCGGTGAACTGCGCAACGTGACGAACGGGCGACCGCGCGACCGCGGCGGGCTGCTGGGTGAGACCGTGGAACGGCTGCACCGGGCATGGGCGTCCCGTCGGCCGGTCGTCGTGGAGCTGGACCTGCCGGACGACACGCTGCGAGCGCTGCGGCAGCCGGTCATCACCGAACACCCGCCGTACTTGCTCGACGCGGAGTTCACGCTGTTGACCGAGCGGCTGCAGTTCCTGCTGTGGCGCAACAACTACGACGCCCGCCGCGGTGAGCCCGTGTGGTGGTGGGCGCGCAAGGCCTCGGGTTTCGGAGCGACCATCGGTGGCCGGGCCGACGTGGTGCTGCGCGACGGCACCGAAGCCTGGGTGGACGGCGGACCTCGCCAACCCCTGGACCTGCCGGTCGTACACGCCGAATCGCTGGAACTGGGACGCCTGCGGCTGCAACCGCCGCCGGGCGGCGCCACCGGCGACGGCACCTTGCTGGCGCCCGACCAGCAGGCGGCCGTCGAGCATCCCCGCGGTCCGGTGCGCGTGGTGGCGCCGGCAGGATCCGGCAAGACCCGCACGCTGAACGCCCGGCTGCTGCACCTCGTCGACGACCGGGGCGTCGAGTCCTCGATCGTCACGGCCGTGGCCTACAACAACCGGGCGGCGGCGGAAATGCGAGAGCGGCTCCAGCGGCCGGACCTGCAGATCCGCACGATCCACTCGCTCGGCTGGCGGATCGTCCGGGACGTGCGACCCGACGCCACGCTGCTTGGTGAGCGGGACGTGCGGGGCCGCTTGCAGCGGATCCTGCCCCAAACCCGCAGGGCCGGCACCGACGTGTTCGGCCCGTACATCGAGGCGCTGGCCGATGTGCGCATCGCCCTGCGGCACCCCGAGACGGTCGAGACCGAGCGCAACGACGTGCTGGGCTTCGCCGGAATCTTCGAGACCTACCGCGCCGGGCTGGCCGAGCGCGACGAGTGCGACTACGACGAGCAGGTCTACGAGGCCATCCGGCTGCTTCTCGTCGACCCGGGCCTGCGAGCCCGCTGGCAGGGGCGCTGCCGGCACCTGCTGGTGGACGAGTTCCAGGACCTGACGCCGGCCTACCTGCTGCTGCTGCGCCTGCTGGCCTCGCCCGGGCTGAACGTGTTCGGCGTGGGCGACGACGACCAGACCATCTACGGCTACGCCGGCGCCGACCCCCGCTTCCTGCTGGAGTACGAGCAGTTGTTCCCGGGCGCCGGGGAGGCCGCCCTGGAGGTCTCCTACCGCTGCCCGCCCGAGGTGGTGGCTGCCGTCGGCAAGCTGCTGGTGCACAACCAGCGACGCCTGCCGAAGACAGTGCGGGCCGCCTCGGCCGCCGGGCCGGCCACCCCGGACGCCGGAACTCCCAACACCGACGAGCCGGGCGCCGCGAGTTCCGGCTCCCCTGACCCCGGCAACCTTCCGACGGGCGCCGCCAGTTCCGGCGCCTTCAGAATCCTCCGGGTGCCCGACGAGCAGTTGGCGGCGGAGGCCGCGGCGCAGGTCACGAGTTGGAGAGCAGATGGTGTGCCGGAGTCCGACATCGCGGTACTGGCGCGGGTCAACTCGATGCTGCTGCCGACGCTGGCGGCGCTGGACGAGGCCGGCATTGGCACTCGTTGCGTTCTCGGGATCACTCTCATGCAACGGAACCTGGTCCGGGCCGCGCTGGCGTGGATGCGGCTGGCGCTGGGACCCGACTCGATGGATGCCCGCGACCTGAACGAGGCGGTGCGGCGGCCCGGCCGGAAGATCAACCGCCCGGCGAGGGATCTGCTTGAGGGTGTCTGGGATGTGTCGCTTGAACAGCTCGCGGCCCTGGGCAAGGACCTCAACGAGCGCCACAGCGAAGCCTGGGGTGGTTTCATCGCCGACATCGCTGCCGCGGCCCGCGTCGTGAGCGCCGGCGGCGACTCCCGCACCCTGGTCGACTTCCTGATGAGCAACGTGGGGCTGGGACGCGCCGCCGGCTCGCTGGATTCCGGGCGCACACGACCCGACCGGGCGGCCCACGCCGACGACCTCCTGGCTCTGCGTCGCACCGCCGCCGTCTACAGCGACCCTGCCGGGTTCGGGAGGCGGCTCGCGGGCCTGCTGCGGGGCACCTCCGAGGCGGGCGAGGGGGTCACCCTCACCAGCATCCACCGCGTCAAGGGCCTGGAGTGGGATCGCGTCCTCGTGTTCGGCGCCGACGAGACGCTGATGCCTCACCAACTCGCCACCGACATCGAGGAGGAGCGGCGCGTGCTGCACGTGGCCATCACCCGGGGCTGCAGCCAGGTCGTCGTGCTGGCTGACGAGAAGCAACCTTCCCGCTTCCTGGACGAACTGGAGGGCCGCCCGCCCAAGCCCGCCCCCGGGCGCACGACACTTCTCGAGGCGATCAGAGGCCCGAAACGCCCACGGGCTGCCAAGTCCCAGACCCCGGCGGACGACGAACCCTACGACGAGGCGCTGTTCGAGTCGCTACGACAGTGGCGCCTCGAGGAATCCCGGCGTCGCAAGGTTCCCGCATACGTCGTGTTCGATGATCGAACCCTCAAGGGCATCGCCCGCCGGAAACCCGCAGCCGACTTCGACTTGGCCGCGGTGTCCGGCGTCGGACCCAAGAAGATGGCCGACTACGCCGAAGCGGTCGTAGCGATCGTCCGCGCGCATCGCCGTTCACCTGAGAGTCCCCACAGCCCGAGCGAGACGCCCGCATGAGTTCTGGCGACGGCCACCGCCGGAAGGCGAGCCAGATCGGCACCGCTGATTCGCGCCGGCACCGGCCTATCGTCGGGGCATGGCTCTCACTGACGAACTCGTCAACAGGCTCACCTGGAAGATCCCGAATGCGCTGGCGCTGATCGGGTCCCGTTCGGGTGAGGAACGCAACGGGATGACGGCGAGCTGGATCTCCCAGCTGTCGATGGAGCCGGTGCTGATCGGCGTGTCGGTGGAGAACACCGCCGTGACGCACCGCCTGATCAGCGAGGGCGGATCGTTCACCGTGAACCTGTGGGACGCCGAGCAAACCAGGGTGTTCGTGAAGTTCTCCAAGCCGGCCACCTACGCCGACGGCACGCTGAACGGGCGGCCGGTGCGGGAGGCCACCACCGGGGCGCCGGTCTTCACCGAGTCGATCGCCTGGCTGGACTGCGAGGTGCGTCACGCTCTGGACCTCGGCACGCACACGCTGTTCGTGGGCGAGTTGGTGGACGGCGGCATCAACAACGACGATCCCCGGGCCGCCTCCATGAGCGACACCCGTATGAAGTACGGCGGCGTCAAGCGCCACTAGGCCCAAGCCCAGCCGGCGGCGCGTCACTCACCGGCCAGGCGAACCCCTCCACATGTCATTCCGGCGAAGGCCGGAATCCAGAGTCCGAAGAATCCGTGCCTGTGGCAGTTGGCGGTCCGGCGCCTGCGGAGAGGCAGTGTCCCCTCGGGCGGTGGGGTTTGAGGTAGCTGGGAGGGTCCAGATCGAGTGCCCGTATCTGTATCTGGACGCCACCTATCTGAACGTGCGCAACAACCTCTCCCAGCCCGCCTCCATGGCCACCGTCGTCGCCAGGCGGGCGACGCTCATGTTGCGCCACATCCAGGAGGGGAGCGCCTCAACGGCTCGGGAATCATGTCGCCGTGCGCCTCGATCAGATCGTCCACCAGAGACCAGATCTGGTCGAGGTCGAGCTCGCTGGCGGTTCGGGGATCGAGCATGGCGGCGTGGTACACGCACTCGCGGTCCCCTGACGTCAGCGCCTCGACGGTCATCCGTTGGGGCGCGATGTTCGTTGTGATGAGCGCTGCCAGATGCGGTGGTATGCGCCCAACGGCTGCCGGTGAGAGGCCCTCAGCGTTCGCGGTCGCAGGAACTTCGACGATGCACTCGCTAGGAAGGTTCTCGATCAGGTCGCCATTCCGGACATTGACGTACACGGTTCGCTCAGTTCCGGTCTCGATGCTGTGGATGATCTGGGGCGCGAACTCGCCGCTACAGGGAACCTCCACGGAGTGGGAGGGATCCTCGAGGCGGGCCCGCAAGTCATCCCATCCCGCGATCTGCAGTTCGCAGCGCCGTATGTACTCACGTACGGGAACCTGGAAACGCTCGGCCAGATCAGGGCGGTGGCTCTTGAGAAAGTACGGGGTGTACTCAGCGAAGTGCTCGCTCGACTCCGTCACGAAGTAGCCGACGCGGCGCAACATCTCGTAGCGGACCGAGTCGGGAAGGCCCCACTCGCCGCGCTTGGGGGCGTCGGCGGGGTCCGGGTACAGCCGCTTGAGTTCCGGATAGAGGTCGCGGCCGCGATGCTCAAGGCGGAGGAAGAAGGCCATGTGGTTGATGCCGGCCACGACGTAGTCGAGATCCTCCACGGCGATTCCGAGGTCCGAGGCCAAGTGGGCGGCGGTTAGGGGCACGCTGTGACACAGTCCGTATGCCTCCACCTCGCAGAACTCGGCCAGTCCCCACATGTTGATGGCCATCGGATTCGCGTAGTTGAGAAGCACGGCGGCGGGGCACCGCCTCTTCATCGCTTCAGCCACCTCCACGAGGGCCGGGACGGTCCGCAGGCCCCGCATGATGCCGCCGATGCCGACCGTGTCGGCGATCGTCTGCTGGAGCCCGTAGCCCTCGGGCATATCGAAGTCGATGACTGTGGCCGGCTCGTATCCGCCGACCTGGAACATCGTGACCACGTAGTCGGCGCCCTCGAGGGCTGCCTCGAGGTCGGTGGTCGCCCTGACGCGCGCCGCGGCGCCCCGTGCCTGGACCAGTCGCAGGGCCACGATCTCCGACGTCGCAAGCCTGCGCTCGTCGATGTCGTGCAGACGCAAGTCGAGTTCGTCGCGCAGATCGGCGAAGGCGAGCAGATCACAGACGAGGCCACGGGCGAACACCGTGCTTCCCGCCCCGATGAATGCGACCGCTACCACTTTGCTCCTCGTCGCCGAAGGCTGCTCCTCAACTGATCGCACCCTAAGGTGTTGTCAGCGCTGACGCCAGCGATGACGCCAACGCATCAATTTCATGCTGGCCGCTCATGGAGCCGAGCGGCGACGCCGGCCGCGTTGAAGAAGGCGAAGAACTGGACAGCCTCCCACAGGCCGGCGCCGCCGGCGTGGGGAGTCACGTCGACTCCTGTGTTGATCGGTTGGTCCAGAGACCGGCGTGCAGCGCGGCTCCGACCACTCCGCTGAGATCCCCGTGCATAGCCAGGGCGACCGGAGGTGGCGGCCTCGATGGCGCTAGGAGAGCAGCAAGCCGCGGACCTACAGCCTGTAGGAGTTCCCAGCCTGCGTTGGCGAGCCCACCTCCTAAGACCACTATCTCTGGATCGCAAAGGCACACGCCTGTGGCGAGACCGTGGGCCAGTGCGTCCATGGCGGTGGACCAGACCCGCACCGCGACGGGATCCTCGGACAATGAGGCCACAATCTGCGCGACGCCGAGGGCTTGTCCGGTCTCTCGACAGTAGGCGTCACTGATGGCTCGCCCGGATGCCACCCGCTCAAGGGGGCGACTATCGCTGCCAACCGGCACGAATCCCATCTGGCCTGCCAGTTGCGAGCCACCGCGTTCGGTGCCAGCGAGAGTGAAGTGGCGCGAAGCCACGCGCGTTCCGACAGACACGTACAACATCGACGCAGCGCCCACTCCGCGGCCCGTTTCCCACTCGGCTCGGGCCCCGAGGTAGACGTCATGGTCCAACACGACTGGCAGCCCAAGGCCTCGACCGACCTCTGTACGAACATTGACATCGCGCCACCCCAGACTCGCCGCTTCAATCACTACGCCGGATGGACCGCCAACTATGCCCGCACACCCAATCCCGACTCCACGGACATCGGCACCCTCCGCGGTGCGCACGAGTTCGTCGATCGCTTCACGGATGGCTGCCAGGACCGAGGCGACGGGCTGGTCCGGCCCTGTGCTGCCCCGCAGCACTCGGCCCAACTTCACGCCGTCGAACACGGCCGCCTTGAAGGTGGTACCGCCAATGTCGACTCCAATGGCGGCAGATGTGAGCTTCTCGGATTCCGGCTTCCTCTCGGGCGATGGGGATTGGGGAACGCTGATGCGCTCGGTCCGGCGGTAGGCGATCCTTCCTTCGAGCACGGTGGCTACCGGCCGAAGCTGCGCGTCCACGATGACGATGTCAGCGCGCCGGTCGGGTGCCAACCGTCCTCGGTCGGTGTCATGGAGCAGATCGGCCGGGTTTGTCGAAGAGATCGCGGCCAGCTCATCCCATGTGGCGCCGGTGACTCTCTGCACCTGCCGGACCGCCTCTGGCATCGCGAGCAACGAGCCGGCGAGACTTCCATCGCCGTCACGGGCCGCTTCACCGCACTCGACGATCTCGCTTCCGATGCGGTAGGTACCGGCCGGCGCGCCCATGCCGGCCATCGCGTCGGTAACCAGGCAGATGCGACCGGGTCCTGCCAGGCGCCAAGCGATCTGGATGGCCTCCTCGCTGAGATGATGACCATCGGCGATAAGCGAGACATAGGCGTGGGAGTGCAGTAGCCCGGCACCAGCCGCGCCGACCTCACGGTGGTGCAGCGGTCCCATCCCGTTGAAGACATGGGTTAGTGCCGACGCGCCTGCGTCCAGCGCGGCGGACGTCTGCGCCGCAGTTGCGGCGGTGTGTCCGAGCGAAACTGCAATCCCCGCCTTGGCCAGCCGCGCAATCGAGTTCGATGCGCTCTCCACCTCAGGGGCGACGGTCACAAGAGCAACTACGTCCGCCTCGCGGAGGATTTCGAATGAGAGTCCTTCAGGGCCGCTCACCAGTTCGGTGCGCGAATGGACGCCCGCGTAGTCGGGCGCGAGCGCGGGCCCCTCGATGTGCAGGCCGAGCGGCATCGCGCCCCGATACCCGGCCGGCCGGGATCTGATCGCGTCATAGGCGGCTTGCCGCCGCTGAGGGGGCGACGATATGACCGTGGGTAGGAATGCGGTCACGCCATGGCTCAAGAGCCGCTCGCCGATCGACCACATCTTCAAGGGGTCGGTCGTGATGTCGTGGCCGAAGGCACCGTTCAGTTGCAGGTCGACGAATCCAGGCAGGGCCACGTGGGGTGTGAAGTCCAGATCCGCGTCGCCATCCGGGCCGGTGAGGGGCAACGGACCCACCTCGACGATGCGGTCGGAGGCGACGACGATGCGGGCGCAGTAGAGCCCACCCCGTCCGTTCGGCAACATGGCGGCTAGGCGCATGTCGCTCGGCCCCCGGTGCGTTCCTCGACAATGTACAGCACCAGGATTGGCTCCCGCCAGATGGAGCGACCGACGGCGAAACCCCGATAGTGCTCGTTGCCGCGGTCGATGAGTACGGCAACGTCGGCGTCTTCGGCAACGCGAGGCAGCGCCGTCTTCAGGCCCTGCCAGACGATCAGCTTCAACTCACTTCGGCGAGATGCGCAGCTGAGCCGCACCCAATGTGCAAACACGACCCGGAGACCAGAAATCGATGAAGTTGCTCAGCTGCGACCCCTTCACCAGCGGCGACAGGCCACAGCTCTGGCTGCGACACGATCTCGGCTCGGGTGTTAGAACCCGGTCCGAGGTCGTCCCGTCGTGACATCCTACGAGTGCGTTTCATCGCGAGCCTCTGCGCAGGATCTGGGAAGTGTCTGCATCAAATACTGTTCGCGGGTCAACGACTTCGCCACGAACTCGGGATTCTTCGAGCGCGAATCCAACACGGTGAGTTCTGAGCGCTTCGGAGAAAGAATGAAGTCCCTTATCGCTAGGCTCCCTCATCTCGGCCATGAACGCTCCAACGACTCCCTCGTCTCCTCCGGCGTGCCCGCTGGCGATGTCATGGCCTGACGTTGCGACGGTGTATCTCTTTCGCTTGCGATCGTAGAACGAATAGACTTCGATGCCAGAGGTGGTGACTATCGCCTCCGCTCGGGTCCCGCCAAGAACGGTGTGCCGACTCCTGAGTTCGCTGAACGCGCTAACGGTGATCGTAGCTGTCTGGCCTCCCTTGAAGAACAGATTCGATACCTGGTTGTCCATCACGTTGTTGTCACTGTCATAAACACAGATGCCGTAGGGACCTGTCTCAAGCGCCTCTAGAACGCCGTCACGGGTGCGACTCTCGGTGATGGTGGAGACTGGATGGCCAAACTCGCCCCGGTCTGCCGCTGCGAGATAGATAGCCTTTGCATCGTAGGCGCAGTCAATCGAGCAGTCCACGCACCTTGCGGCAGCTCCTGGAGGTTTCGAACCGTTCACAAAGTAGCGAAGCGAACCGAACGACGACACCGCCGTGACCTCGTCTGAGATCAGACTCATGACCCAGTCGACATCGTGACAGGCCTTGCTGACAATGAGCGGAGCCGCACTTCGGGTGGAACGCCATCTTCCGCGTGCGAACGAGTGTGAGAAATGCCAGAATCCAACAGGTTCGAGGTGATGAACGTTGATGATCTCACCAAGGACACCGTCCGCAATCAACTCATTCAGGCGCGCTGTGTACGGCGCGTAGCGCAGAACATGAGCGACAAGAATCGGCGCAGGATCATCGGGTAGCCCGTCGAAGAGGCGCTGGCACTCCGACCACGTATGACCGATGGGCTTCTCTAGCAGCATCGGAACTCTGAGCATTGCGAAGCGCAACGCGGGGTCGACGTGAAGATCGTCTCTAGTCGCGATCACGATTCCGTCGATTTGGCCTCGGGAGAGGTCCAGGCTCTCCCAGCTGGCCACGGCGCCAGTCGCCATGATCGAGTGTCGATCCATAAACGCTTGTCGGCGAGTGTCGTTCGGCTCAGCAACCGCCACAATGACGGCACCTCGGTTTGAGAGGATGTCCGCGTAGCGGTTGCCGCGATCACCTGCTCCGATCACGGCAACCCGAGGAAACGACCTGCTCATCGAATCAACTAGCCCCTGGGGCTCTTGCCGAGGTCGGGCGTTCGGGTACTCCAAGCGATGTTACGTGTGATGCTGACGGTCAACCCTTCGAACTGCCGGACAGGAGGCCGCTAGTGAACTGATTCTGCAGCAACAGATAGTAGATGAGAATCGGTATCGATGCCAAGAACATGATCCCGAACATCTGCCCGTAGTCGTTGTTGTATTGGCCCAGAGCCACAAAGATCCCTGAAGTGATTGTTATGCCCTGGCTGGGTCCCAGGATGAACAGAGGCGTCACTAGGTCGTTCCAGGTCCACAAACCGATAAAGATAGCGACAGTCGCAGTCGCCGGGCGCAGCAGTGGAAAGACGACGTACACCAGCGTTTTCATCGGAGTAGCGCCGTCGACGAGAGCAGCCTCATCGAGACTCTTGGGGAGTGTCGACATAAAGCCGACGTAGACGAACACGGCGAATGACAGGAAGCCTCCCCCGACGTTGAACAGCACCAGCCCGGGAAACGTTCGAGCGATACCGAGAAACTCCAGCACGTCGACAGCCGGGATGAAAACCACGTGAGGAGGGATCATCATGCCCGACATCAGCACCAGGAGCGCGATCTTTGTGATTCTGTTCCGCCGCCGCACTACCCAGTAGGCGACGGTGGCGGCGATAGGGACGATGATGATGACGGTGGCAGTCGAAATTATCACGCTGTTCCGCAACCCGATCCACAACAGATTGTCAGAGCGAGTCAGGCCGTCGATCAAATTCTGCATGCTGACAGGGTTCGGCAGCGCCAAGGGTTGGCGTGAGATCTGTGTGTTGATCTTGAGGACATTCACCACGGCGATGTAGAGCGGAAGCGAGAATGCTGCGACGGAGATTCCAGCGAGCACGAAGCGCGCCCGAGGCGGCAGTGTTGTCTCGCGGGTCCTGCTCACAGCTGCACCTCACGACGTCGCATCAGACCGACCAGGATTACCGATACAGAACCGATGATCAACAAGAGCACGAACGCGATAGCGGACGCGTAGCCGGTCCGATTGTTTGTGAACCCCATGCGCAGGAGGTAGAACACTGCGGTTTCCGTCCGGAAACCTGGACCCCCACCGGTCAGCACGGCTACGTGGTCGTACAGTCGGAGTGTGGTGATGAGGACGATCGTGACTGCGATGGTCACGCCTTGCCCCATGAGCGGAAACGAGATCTTGGAGAAGCGATTCCACGCTCCTGCGCCGTCGATCCGAGCGGCCTCCAATAGTTCATCCGGCACCGACTGCAGAGCCGCGAGGTAAACCACGGTCGTGAAGCCGATCATCTGCCAGATAACCACCGCTGCAATGGACCAGAGCGCCAAATCCGGTTTGCCCAACCATGGCTCGGTCAGGCTCTCCAATCCAATGGACTCGAGCACCGAGTTCAGGATCCCACGGTTGGACAGGATCGTGACGAAGATGAAGCTCACCACGACTGCGCTCAAGACTTGAGGTATGAACACCAGCGTGCGGAGAACGCGATAGTAGCGCGACGTCCCATCCAACACAATAGCCAAGGCCAATCCACCCAGATTTGCGCCGATGGTGACGGCGAGTGTCAGCCTCGCCGTGTTGTTGAGAGCCCGGTATAGCGACTCGTCGCCGAACAGTTCGCGATAGTTGTCGAATCCGACGAAGTTGGCGTCGCTGAGCAGCGGATTCTGGTCGGTGAAACCGAAATAGAAGCTGATTGCCAGAGGAACGAGAACGAACGTCGTGAAGAGCAGCAGGCCTCCAGAGGCCGCAGCCTCGAGCATCGTGTTTCGGCGCCGTCCGCCCCGACGATGGCTCAATGGTTCCAAGGAGGACCTCGCTCGAGAGAAACTCTTCGGCCTACGGTGCGAGGTGCCGCAGGCCGAAGGGCCGAAGAGTTCCTCCCGAGTCTATAGGGAGGCCTGGTCTAGCTGTTTGCGGCGTCGAAGGCTTCGTCAAGTCGGGCCATCTCGTCGACGACGTCGTCACCGAGGAAGATGTTCTGCGCTGCCGCGTAGAACTCATCGTTGAAGCCCGGGGGCATGAGCATCCGGTCGTTGACGGTCCAGGCGAATGGGGGCACGACGGTGCTGCTCGTGTCCGTGGTCCAGGAGAAAGCCTCGTTGTAGATAGGCAGCACATCAGCACCGAGATCGGGCGCTCCCTGTCCCTTCACGTACACGAACAAGCCGTCGGACTCGATCAAGAATCGCGACACCTCAGGGTCGATGTGCCAGTTCTGCGCGAATTGCATCGCTCTATCGACATCCTCGGCCAGTGCAGACACCGACAAGTTACCGCCGACGTGGAGCGGGATAACCACATTCCCGCTGTCGCTAGGGAGCGGGAAGACGCCGACCGGGAAGTCGGCTTGTCCGGCCGCACCCAGCCACCACGAACCCATCATGTACATCGCCGCCTCCCCGTCGAGGAAGGCGTTGGTGGCGCCATCGTAGGCGACGCCGAGCGCTCCGTCATCAACTAGGCCCTCATCAACGAATTGCTTCCACTTGTTGGCCGCGGCCACAACATTGTCATCAGAGAACGACACCTCGCCGGCTGTGCGCTTGATTACCCAATCGGGATCCTGGCCCAGCACGTCGACTGCCATGAGAGTGGAGAGCGTTAGCGAAGCAGACCAAGGCTCCGCTCCGGCGTACGAGATAGGCACGAACCCGGCGTCCCTGGCTGCCTGCGCAACATCGAGGAACTCGGCGTAGGTGGTCGGGACGTCTAGATCGAGATCAGCAAAGACGCTCTCGTTGTAGAACACCATTGTGATGATCTGGCCACCCGATGGCGTCTGCCACGCATTGCCGTCGATTTTTGTGGCATCCGGGAAAAGGTAGTGCTCGTTGAGGTAGTCGTCGCGGTACGGGACCAGCAGGTCGGCTTCCACGAAGTCATTGACATTTAGTGCGGCCAGAACATCGGGGAGCTGGCCCGTGGCTTGGAGTTGCTTTGCGTAGGCCGTCCTGTCGAGATCCGGAGTCACGAGTTTGACGACATTCAGCCCGTCAATGGGCGCTGCAGCTGCGGCCAATGTGGCGTCCCAGAACTCGGGAGTAAGTGCCGGCGTCTCAAAGACAAGCACCTCCAGATCGAACTCCGCCGCGGGTGCAGGCGCGGGTTCAGCCGCCTCATCCGCCGCGGGTGCAGGCGCGGGCTCAGCAGCGTCGTCCGCCGCGGGTGCAGGCGCGGGTTCAGGCGCGTCATCCGCCGCGGGTGCAGGCGCGGGCTCAGCAGCGTCGTCCGCCGCGGGTGCAGGCGCGTCATCCGCCGCGGGTGCGGGCGCGGGTGCCGGGGCGGGATCCGCCGCGGGTGCGGCAGCGTCGTCGCCGCCACACGCTCCGGCAATCAAGGCCAACACGAGAAACACACCAAAGAGCCGCACAACGGTACTGGACTTGGACATCGAGAATCCCCCTTTGAGTAATCGATTACACAACTTGGAGTAATCGATTACTCCATTCTACAACACAACCTCGGCGATCTGTCAAGTAGCGGTTAGAGGTGGGCCCCTGATTCGAGTCCGCGTGTTGTGGGCCGGAGTGCCCCCGAATGGGAGGATGACCACAACGGAGACGAGGCGTCACACTCCGGGGCAGGCGGTGCGCAAGGTCCGTGAGGGCGGGCGGATGCTGGGGTCGGGCGGTGATCTCAGGGAGGTTCTGCGCCATCTGGAGATCACCGGGTCGACTTGGCGCCGCTGGCGCCGAGTCGCGCTGAGGCCGAGTTGCGTGAGCGGCTGCGGGACTTCGCTGTCGGATCTGCCCCGCATCAAGCAGCTCAACGCGGTTGACGAGCTCATCGCGAGGCCCTCGCTGTCGCAGCCGCCCACAGCATCGACGCCCGAGCCGCGCTCGAGAACCGGAGAGTCGAGTACCACACCTACCGGTCCCACCAATCTCTCGGCGGGCTCACCCCCGCCGCCCACGCTGACCACTGGAAGACCCACCAGCACCAACCAACACACCTATAGAACCAGGACTCACAAACGGGTTCCCCTCAGTTGCTGACCAGCCATCGGCTATTGTGCACGACCGTGGCGACAATCCGTGACGTGGCGACTGAGGCTGGATTATCGACGGCCACAGTGTCCCGAGTCTTGAACAACAACGGCCGCGTGGATGTGACGTTGGTAGCTCGCGTGAACGAGGCCATTAACCGGCTCGGCTATCGGGCGAACCCGCTCGGCCGCGCGCTGCGATGCAAACGAACGCCTATCTGGGGCTTCCTGGCATCTGACATCGAGGCCCCTTTCTTCGCGTCACTCCTGCACGGGCTCGAAGGACAAGCACTGCTAAACGGCAAGCTGCTCATGCTGTGCAACACAGGCGAGGACCTCGAACGAGAGCGCCAATACATCCAGACAGCGCTCGATTACCAGTTCGGTGGCCTTGTCATCGCGGCGGCATCGATGACCGCTACCGAGTTGGACGTGCTCAAAGACGAGATGCCAGTCGTGCTGGTTGACCGCGTCTCGGCTACCTACCCCGAGATCGATGCAGTGCTGGTCGACAACCACCTCGGGGCCCACTTGGCGGTGACTCATCTGTTGGAGAATGACTACCGGCGTATCGGGTTTATAGCCGGTCCGTCGGACATCAGCACGGCTCATGAGCGTCGAGCGGGCTACTGCTCAGCGCTCGTCGACTATGGGCTCGGCGTGACTGACGACCTTGTCGCGACCGGCGATTTCTTTGCCCCCAGCGGCTACGCAGCAGCAACCGCACTTGTCACGGCGGATCAACCTGCAGACGCGTTGTTCGTTGCAAACGGACAGATGGCCGTGGGAGCGTTCGCTGCGGTGCGCGACCTCGGCCTCTCCATCCCAGATGAGTTGGGGTTCGCTACATTCGATGACGATCTGTGGATGACGCTGGTCGATCCATCAATTACCGTTGTGCGCCAACCTGCCTACGAACTCGGCGAGGCTGCAGCCCAGATTCTGATGCGCAGAGAAAGCGTTAAGGATTCAGAAACGGTCGAGGTCGTCCGCCGCGTCTTAGAACCCGAACTAATTGTGCGAGCCAGCAGCTACCGTGGGGTGGGCCGCTGATTTGAGTCCGCGTATTGTAGGTCGGAGTGCCCCCGAATGGGAGGATGACCACAACGGAGTGGAGGCGTCACACTCCGGGCAGGCGGTTCGCAAGGTCCGTGAGGGCGGGCGGATGCTGGGTTACCGGTCCCACCAATCCCTCGGCGGGCCCACCCCGCCGCCGACGCTGACCACTGGAAGACCCACCAGCACCAACCACCACCAATAGCACCGGGCCTCACAAACGGGTCCCCCTCAACGGGCCTCGCAACTGAGCAGCACGGTTCGCCGTCAATCGGCTCAGAGGACACCCTTGCGAACTGTCGCGTTCCCATAGGCACGCGGCTCACCTGTCTGCACGATGACAACGGCGGAACTGGCGTAATCGTAGAAATCGTGCCGCTTGAGTCCCGCAACGTGCTCGTCGGCTACCCCGGCGCGTCTGAGAACGGCTCTGCACTCAGCATGAACCTCGACCTCGCCGTGTGGTTCGGCCATAAGCATGGCGCTGGGCAGATCGTCGATATCCACCGGAATTGCCGAGACTACGGCCTCAAGCGCTTCCGGTGTAGAACATCCCACAAGCCGGACGACCGGCGGGCCCGAGGAGCTCGCAGGGAAGTTGCGATCCACAACGGCTGCCACGTCCCCGTGCCCCATCCCGGCCAAGGCCATCAGCAGTTCCGGGGACAGCCGCGGGTCAACTCCGATGATCATCTGACTCCTTAGTAATCGATTACTCGAACTATAGAACATGTCGCACTGGAGCAGCAAACGAATCGGTGTCGTTCACTAGCGCGGTTCAACCTGTGCCATCGGTTACTCCCGACGGACTTGGTCTGCCCCGTGTCTTTCGCGGTCGGTTTAGGCGACTCTCGGGCACGTCGACCGAAGGGAGGTCATTGGGGAGGTCTATCACGCCTCGCGGCGCACCTACGGCGCCCGACGCGTCCACGCCGAGTTGACCCAGGGGCGGGGCATCGTCGTGGCGCGTCGCGCGGTCGTGCTGGACACCTTCAGCCGCCGGCCCGATTGCCGACTACGAAAGCGCTGGTCAGAGACTTGCAGGGATGGCGAAATGCCCACTACTCAGCGGTCTCCTAGCTTTGATCCGCATGGCGGATGCGGTTCTGGACCAACTCGACTCCCTGGGGCTGGCCTACGAGGTGGTGCCCTGCGACCCCGACCTGGCCGACACGGCGGCGTTCTGCGAGGCCTACGGCTATGCCGCCGATGACTCGGCCAACGCCATCGTGGTGATCGGCAAGGCCGATCCGCCCAGCTACGTCATGTGCCTGGTTCTGTCGTCGACCCGCCTGGACGTGAACCGTGTGGTGCGCAAGCGGCTGGGCGTGCGCCGGGCGTCGTTCGCCTCGGCGGCCCAGACCATGGAGCTGACCGGCATGGAGATCGGCGGCGTCACGCCGTTCGGGATCTCCGGTGATCTGCCCGTGTGGGTGGATGCCCGGGTGATGGACCGGTCGGCGGTCATCATCGGCGGCGGTGGCCGGGATCGGAAGCTGCTGGTGCCACCGGCCACGATCGCCGGCCATCCCGACGTGACCGTCGTGGAGGATCTGGCGATGCCGCTTCCGACCGGCTGACCACGGAGCCCGACCGCTCGACGCAGCTCCCCTCACAGGCACCCTCGCCGGCCTCGAGGGCCGCGCCGGAGAGGCCGTCGGCGAAGCTCAGTAGTCCGAAGGGAACAGCACCGTGGTCTGTGAGCGCACGCCACGCCCGTCCTCGGCCTCGGTGATGATCCACAGCCGCTCGTCGACGATTGCTGCGCTCGAGTCGCGCCCGGCACCGTGGGCCTCGGCGCCCGCGCCGGCACCAGCGGCGGCCTCCGAGCCGGCCCCGCTTCCGGACTGGTCACCGCCTGCGGTGCATCGGATCTGCCCGGGGATCGGGTAGCTCGACAGAATTCTGCCGCCGGTTACGAGAGCCAGATCGTTGGCCTCGGCGTCATGGCTGCCCAGGTCGCCCCAGTCGCCCCGCCCGTGGCGGCGCAGGCACGACATCACGAAGGCCCGGCCGCTCTCGTGACACATCAACAGCTGGTCCACTGCCCGCGTGACGACGACAATCCCCAGCGGCACCCGCACCTGCCGGTCTGTTCGGCTCGCAGCATCCCTAGCACCAGGGACGGCGGAATTGATCGGAGGCGGCACGTCTTCTCCCCTCATCCAGCCCGGCACTGCTGTAACGACCGGGCACGGGATCGGGGGAAGCCAACGGGCAGCCTATCTGGATATCACTCGAAAGTAGCTAACAAGCAACAACGACATCCAATCCAACCCCCGATGCAACGCGCCAATACCCCCACCATCAGCCCAGCCCCCCACCATCAGCCCAGCGCCCCACCGTCAGCCCAGCCCCCCACCTCCAGCAGACACCACGCATACTCACAGCCGGAATCCAGAATCAAGCGCTCCCACCGGCGCCTGCCATCGGCTGCTCAGCACACTCCCAGGCCCGCTAGACCCAGATGTGCATGGGGTAGCCGGTTTCGTCGTGCTCGCCGGCGCCCAGGCAGTCGGCCTCGCCGGCGACGATGCGCCGGGCGGTCCAGGCGGCGGCCGCCGCATCCAGAAGGTCGTCGAGACCCGGTCTCGGCGGCCCTGGCGGAGGTGACGAGACGGCCACCTCCGCGATGTTCGGGAAGGCCTCGGCGAGTACGTCCAGCCGCTCCTGCTCGCCTGCCGGTTTGCGCTTGGAGGCCGACATGGGCTCACCGGCCAGGCGCACGAAGCTGCTCTCCGGATGCACCTCGACTGCTCGGGGCCGGGCGTCCGGAGCGAAGTCGTCGGGCTCCAGCGCGTCCCGCAGTTCGCGGATCTTGGGCACCAGGTTGAAGGCCTGCGCCGAGATGCCCCGGCCTGTTACGTCCCACGACCGCCGGTTGGCTTCGGCATGTCCAGCGGCATCCAGGACGCACAGCGGTGGTGTCCAGAACAGCGACGACCGCCGCGCCCCCAGCAGCCGGTGAGCCTCGAGGTCCGCCTCGCGCCTCTCCGCTCCCGGCAATCCGGCAGGCATGTCGACCGCCACCACGAGCAACCGCCGCGCCCGTGCCACCGACCACAGGTCTCCGAGCGTGGGCCGCACCAGGAACTCCACCGGCGACCCGCCGGCAACACCGGTGACGGCCATGACCCAGCCACCTGACACGCCGTCCACGCCGCCCACGAGCGCCGGACCGGCAGTGGGCCGGGCGGGCGCTGCCCCCGACGGCGTCGCGGCTTGTCCCCAGGGGCTTGTCACGTCGACGTCGAGCCCGTCGAAGTCCCGCACGTTGCGCGTTGCGACCGTCAGGTCGTGCGCCTTCGCGGTTCCGGCAATGAATGCATCACCGGCGTGGGGCACGTGACCGGCCAGCCGCGCCTGAGCCCTCAGTCGCGCGGCCCACTCGGCCTCTCGACGCCCCAGCGGCAGGATGCGGTCGCCGAACTGTGACGTGAACTCCTCAAGTGTCTGTCGCAGGCCGTCACGACGGTGACCGTACGGCAGGAGTTCCAGACCGAACTCCAACTCGTGCAGGACCACCGACGACAGCCACAAGTCATCATGCTCGGAGAGGAAGTCCAGCACCCCCACCGCCGGTGAAGCTTTCGTCAGTTCCGAGATCACGTTGGTGTCGAGGAGGTAACCGCTCATCGGCGCGAGTCCTGGAGCGGGTACGCCGGGATTAGCACGCTCGTCTCGAGGAGACAACCGCTCATGGGCGCGAGTCCTCCGCCACGATCACGCGCGTCTCGAGGAGGTAGCCGCTCACACGGCGTCCGGATCGAACAACGGGATCCCGCGGCCGGGTTCGCGGCGATCGGGAATCTCCAAGTCGACGCCACGCGGCATGTTCTCGACGAGCCACCGGCCCAAGGACTCCCGGGGCGAGATGTGGGACCGCCAGGCACTCTCGGGAACGACGATGAACGACTTCCTCGTGCCGATGCGTTGCGGCCCCTCCTCCTCGGCGCGGCGCAACACTTCCGACAGGCGCGCCTTGGCCTCGGCGACCGTCCACACTCGCAAGGGCTCAGGCTCACTCACGGCAACACTCCTCTTCGAGACACTTCTTCGAAACTCCTCTTCGAAATAGTAGCTGGACTAGTGTGGACTAGTGTTGCTTTTATTGATCGCGGGAACGCCAGGGACTCTTCTGCCATCTGCAGCAGATGCCGAAACCGCGCGCCGTCCCGCCCCAGATCCGGTCGCTCTCCACCCCCGGACCGCCCCCGCAACGCCACCGCGATCGCTCGCCGCTTCCAGCATCTCCGGGACCATGAGGTCCGCAGCGGGCTCGAGCCCGCCGGCATTCGCCCCACACGCATTGAGATAGTTATGACATTCTCGTACAAACGCCTGCCGGCAAGAAACGACTATGTCATAACTCTGTAGACGACCCCGAGAGATGGGGCCGGATCCTCGACACTGACCGATCGTTCCGCCCTAAGTGCCCATTTGTGGGACTACCAGGTGCCCATATATGGGCATATCGATAGGCAGCGCCTCCAGAGCAAGGTGGACGCCGACCGCGCCGGCACACCGTCCCGCCTCGTCGTGGTCACCGCCGGCGGCTACGGCTACGAACACCCCGACGGCGTCACCATCGTCCCAATCACCGCACTCGGCCCCTGAGAGCCCACCCGGCTCCGCCCGGTCAACGCCAGCGGCGACACGCAGCACCACCGTCCGCCCCACCGGCATGGGGAATGGATCGGGATCGACCGGACCGACTCCTGCGCGCGGGTCTCACCTGTCGGCCTGTACGAGTTCGGCGGCCACACCGAAATCGCCGAGCGACGGAATTGGCCTCGCACCGTAGTGCCCTTCAAGGAACCGCTTTCCGACGGACTCCTGCTTCCGAGGATCGAAATCGGTGAGTGGATAGAGCCGAGTGCTCCCATCGTTGGACTTCTGGGTGAACCAGATCTGATCTCGCCCCAAGAGCCGGGGGCTCGTGGAGTCGCCCATGAGGGTCACATCGTGGGAATTGAAAACGATCTGAGCATGCTGGGGATTCGATTCCGGATCCTGGAAGAGATCCAGGACGGCCTCCACCAGCGCTGGATGGAGGCTCGAGTCCAACTCGTCGACCAAGAGCACGGAGCCGTCGGCCAATGCCCGGAAAACGGGGCCGAGGAGTGCGAACCACACCAGTGTCCCGCGTGACTCCTCCGAATCGTCGAGTTCCACTTCACCGTCAAGAGCGCTGTGGCTGAAGCGCATCCCTCTGAACGGTTCGAATTCGAGAGAATCGCCCGACATCGGAGTGTCCTCCTCGCCGCTGAGGATGCGTGCGACGCGTCGAACACGCTCCTGGATGACGGGATCCAACTCGACCATCCGGGCTGCCGTGATTCCAAGATCCGCCGCTCGCATCAGCCGGATGACCGGATCCCGGAAGGTTGCGTGATCGAGCAGCGCAGCTGTGAACATCGTGCGTAACTGGTGGCTCTCGGTGTCGACCATCAGCAGATTCTCCGCGAACCACTTGTACAGGCGCAGCAGGGCCGGATGTTCGATCTGTGCCGCCGCCGAGAGGAAGAGCGCGTTCGGCCGGAGGATTCCGATCGCCGCGCGTCCCTTCGCCCGATGCGTGGCGCCGAGAGTCACCTCTTCGAGGTCCCGCTCGAACAGTCGCACGGCACGACCGTTCGGGTACCACGAGGCCGATTCCTCAAGGACCCGGTCGTCGTCCAGCGAGAAGCGGTAGTGGTGCAGAACGCCATTGAGTACGAGGTCGATCTCGTAACGCGACGGTTCGGCCTTGCACCGCTCGTCGAGCAGGAACGGCGACCGCGGCATGCCACCGCCCGGCGTCCCATGCTTGAAGGAGTGGAGGACCTGTGCTTGCACGTCCGCAAGCGCACACAGCAGATTCGTCTTGCCCGAGGCGTTCGCGCCGAAGATGCCGGCGGTGGCTGGACCGGAGAAGGATCCACGGCGTTGTCATCACCGAGGTCGCCGACTAGTACTGGGACGCCATAAGTGCCGGAGAGCCCCATGATGATGACATATCCGTTCAGCCCGGACTACGCCACGCCTCCCGGCTGGACGATCGAGGAAACACTCGAGGAACTGTCGATGAGCCAGGCCGAGTTGGCCCGCCGCACCGGGCTGTCGACGAAGCACATCCATCAGATCGTCCGGGGCATGGTTCCCATCACCACCGACGTGGCACAGCGGCTCGAGCGCGCCACCGGCGTGCCCGACCGGCTCTGGAACAACCTCGAGAGCCGCTATCGGGAGTATCGGGCCGGTCTCGTCTCCGAAGACTGAGTTCCGCGTCGGGAGGGGTGGCGAAACGCATCCACGCCGGCCGCCCTCAGGACATCGACGAGGGCGAGCAGTCGCCATGGCAGCGCAGTACTCGGTCGAATTCAACATCGCCGTCGAGATCCTGGCCAATCCCGGCAACCCCGCCGCCTACGACGCTGAGCGGATCACCGATCCCGCGCCCGGCGACCTCCAGTCCAGGATGGTCTCAGTGCGCGCTACCCGCGAGTTCGACGACACCCACGCCCCAAGATGGGCGGGCGCGTGCGGGTGTTCCTCACCGACGGCACGGTGATCCAGTGGATCGCGCGCGGTAAGAAGGGCTCGATTCCACCCCGAGCGCGACATGATCGTCCGAGCCAAACCCATAACCAGCACCAGCACCGAGGCTCGACCCCAGAACTCACCACTACACGGGACGCGCCCGTCCCAATTGTCGTATCCGCAGGACACTTCGAAGGCGGCAGATGTTTGGAAGCGTGACCGGGTGTAGATGCCCGCGGCCGGCGAACCCGTCTTTCGGCAGAGTTGCCGGCTCGTCGCCCTAGAGACCCACTGGGTGCGCCACGTTGAGGGTGGCACTGCGGTTCCAGAAGTAGATCTGCAGGCGCCACTCGAGGATCTCCGCCACGAGCGTTGAGAACGCGGCGACGTGTTCATCCTGTACCTCGAATCGAGGCTCCACGCGCTCGCCGGACAGTTCGAACAGGCTGTCCCGATTGTTCGTGAGATGGGTTAACGGGTTCTTCGTCCAGAACGCTTTCCAGATTCCCGCAGGTACGGAGTCAAGATCGGACACTTGTCGTGTCTCCTGGGTGTCTGCCCGGAGTCGAGGATCTCGGCGAGTCAGGTCTAAGGACACCGATGCCACCTCGGTTACTGGTGCGCCGTGCTGCAGCGCGTCCAACTCCAGCAGTGCCGCGAGGGTTACTAGCTTGTAGGCCTTTGTCAGCGCCTCGCATTCCAGCCCGCGGAGGACATCCCCGAGTACCCCAACCACCGCTCGCTCCTCCGGCGCTAGCAGTCCTAGGCCGTTGAGATAGCGATGCCAGCTACCAGCGTCCCGGATGGGCTTGGTCGACGTCTTGAGGCCAACGGACGAGAACGCCTGGGCGGCGGTGGGTCGGATTCCGTTCTCGGACTCGTAGTTGCGGCAGAATTCCTCCAGCCTCTTGGCCTCGCTTTTCGATGGGGCTGCCAAGCGGCTCAGGATCTCGACTGCCTCCAGTTCGAAGTCCACCGAGCATCCCGTTGGCAACTCGAACTCGCCGCTGCATAGCGCCTTGAGGACTTCCTTGTTCTGTGGCGTCCGGCTGCCCAGCGAGAGGAGCGTGCGTGGCTTGGTCAGGAAGCTGTGGTGGTTCCCAACGAAGTCGATCACCCGTAGGGCTGCCTTGCCCGTCGTCTTGCGCAGACCCCTCCCCAGTTGTTGGAGAAAGATGACCGGCGAGTCGGTCGGCCGCAGCATGAGCACCGTCTCCACCTCGGGGATGTCCACGCCCTCGTTGAACACGTCCACCGCGAACAGCACCTCGATCGCTCCCGATTGCAGATCGGCCACCGAGCCGTGCCGGGGGTCGGAGCCTTCGCCGCTGTACACGGCTGCCGAGCGCACGCCCTCGGCCACGAAGAAGTCCTTCATGAACCTGGCGTGCGAGATCGACGAGCAGAAGGCCAGCGTTGGCCCTCCTCCCTTGGCTCGCCATTCGTGGAGCGCCTTGGCGGCACGCTCACGGGTCTCGATGGCGGTGGCCAGCGTCTCCGGATCGAAGCGGCCGCTGCGCCACGGGATCGGGTCGTAGTCGGTGACGTCGGCGATGCCCCAGTAGTGGAACGGCGAGAGTTCGTGCCGGCTGATGCCCTCCGCCAGACCGCAGTCGAACACCAGGTTGTCGCCGCACAACGCCAGCAGGTCGGCACCGTCGCGCCGGTCGGGCGTGGCGGTCAGACCCAGCAGGAAGGCCGGTTTGAAGTGCCGCAGAACGCGCCGATACGTCGAGGCGGCGGCGTGGTGGAACTCGTCGATCACCAGGTAGTCGAACTCGGTGGGGTCGAACCTGCCCAGATGACGATGCAGAGTCTGGACGCTGGCGAAGATCGTCTTGGCATCTGTTGACTTCTCGTCACCCATGAAGAGACCTAGATCGACGTCGGGCAGCACGCGGCGGAACACGTCCCGGCTCTGGCGCAGGATCTCCTCCCGGTGTGCCACAAACAGCACGCGCCGGAAACCCGGTCGGGCGCTGTCGAACGCCGCCAGCCAGGTCTTGCCGAGACCTGTGGCCATGACGACGAATGCCCGGTCGAAGCCGTCCGCTCTCGTTCTCTCGAGCGCGTCCAATGCCTCGGTTTGGATCGGCCGGGGAGCGACCGGCTGGGTCGGTAGCTCGTCGGCCACGCCGACCAGGCGGCGAAGAATCTCCTCTGAGGCAGCCGGCTGCGACTCCTCGACCGGTTCGGAGTCCGGGTCGGGTTGCGGTGCCAGGACCCTGCGAGCGCTTCGCCGCCATGTCTCGCGGTACTCGCTGAGGGTCCTGGCATTGAGACGTCGGGTGCGCCCGTCGGCCCACAGCGACTCGAATCCCGCCACGAGTTGTTCCACCCGATCGACGCCGAGGTTCCACTCGACTCCTCCGTCGATGCCGGAAGCGCTGAGATTCGAACTCCCCACGTAGCCGGCGGCCGCCTCACCGGCGCTCGACCAGAAGATGTACGCCTTCGGGTGGAACGCAACCGACCCGCCGCTGAACAGGCGCACCTCAAGTCGCCGGTCGGCGCCCTCGGCGAGGTCCGCCAACTGCGTCAGTGCGTCGGGATCGGTGATCGCCAGGTAGTCGGTCGTGAGAATGCGGACGTGTGCTCCCCGGTCCACGGCGTCCTCCAAAGGCTGGATGATGCGAGCAAGCCCGCTCTTCATGACGAACGACACCGCCATGTCGATGCGGTCGAGATTCGGGTCCTGGAGCCGATCGATCAGGCGGGGCAGCAAGCGGCCTGCAGCCGAGCCGTCCAGCAGTACCGGACTGAGCGCACTTCGATCCGACACGTCGATCGGAGTTGGATGTTCGACAGGCGGTCTCGAATCCCGCGCGGACGATTCAGCCGCCATCACGCCCGTGGACTCTACGCCTCTCGGAACACCCCGTCCCGCGGAATCGTCCGCTTGTGCAGGAGGTTCGCGTGGAGGAAGGCCGCGACGTCGCCCCACTCGTCGGGCTCGCCGAGCGGGTGGCGGTCGTACGCCTCGTAGGCAGCGTCGACGTCGGCCTTGCGACTTGATGACACCGGTTCGCCGGAAGTCAGATCTGGGAGGGCTGCGCGACAGCAGCCAGGTGGCTACATCGGCGGATGAGTTCGTCTGCGACCTCAGGGGTGCGGCGGCCGAGGCCGCAGGCGGTGGCTATGTCGACTTGGGCGCCGCGGGCTTGGTCAATCGTGTCGAGGAGGTCCTCGAGGTTTTCCAGCGACGGTTGCTCGTGGACGAAGCCCGCGACCAGGCGGGTGCTGGCGGGCAGGTTCAGGCCGCGCAGCGCCCGGTAGGCGGTGAGGTCGGTTGGCGCCGGCGATGTTCCGGCGGCGAAGGGGAGGTGCACGTAGGCGAGGTCGTGCGTCGGCGGCCAGCGGCGGGCCAGTGCGTTGGCGAAGGCCACGAGGCGCCCGAAGCGGCTCGGGGTGATGGCGGCGGTGTTGCTCAGGTCTGCGAAGCAGAGGTGGATCCCGATGGAGACCTCGGTGGGGAGCCGCTTCACGAGATCGATGATCGGCCCGGTCGGGATCCCGACGGCGGGCCTCGGCAGGCGGTGGGCGGCGACCACCTCTGCGGGAGCCTCGATCTGGAACAGGAGGTCGCCGGCGCCGATGGACTGCACCACTGCGGCGGCTTCGCGTGCCACGCAGGCCGCGAACGCCGGCGCGTAGCGCAACGCCCGCGGCGGGCTGAGGAAGCCGGCGGCGACGCCGAAACCGGTCGGCAGGCCGACCTGCATGCGGAGATCGGGCCGGCCGAGCGACGCCCGCAGGCGCTCGACATGGGGCCACGTCCGGCGGGGGAACGTGTCGTAGCCGAGGCGCAGGCGGCGGCCCAGTTCGGCGGGGCCGACCCGGGGGCGCAGGCGGGTGACCGAGTCGAAATCGACGGAGAAGCCCTGCTCGTTCGTCGTGCCCTCGTCGACGACGGCGAACAGAGAGTCCTCGCCCGCCAGCCGCCCGGCGAGCCCGGCGGTCCACTGGGACCGGTCGCCCGCCGGGTACCGATCGGACCGCTCGCCGATCTCCCCGTCGGGCAGGGCGATGAGCCGGTCGCCGGCCAGCTCGCACGCCCGGGCCATGGCCGTCGCCTCGTCGGCATAGGGCAGCGAACCCACCAGCAGTACCCGGCGCGGCGCGCCATCAGCGCTCACGAACGCAGTCTCTCACCCTGGACGGCAGATCGACGCCTGCGCCACCCGTCCCGCGGCATCCGGGGTGCAGAGTTCTCCCGGCGGACGCGGGTGGGGGCTGCACGGACACCTCGGCGGACTGTCACACCCCCTTCGTACGAAGTGGGGCCAACCCCGGGGCTGTCAGTTCCTGCGGGACTCGATACTGTCCAGCCGCTGGCCGAACTCCGTGCGCATGTCGTGCAACTCCTTGGCGACGGTCTCGGTGTTCGCACTGAGCGTGTTGATCCGCTTACCGAGATCCGTGTTCATAGTGATCATGCAACCGGCCAAGGCGTCGATGCGGACGTTTGTCTTCTCGAAGCGGGCGTTCGTCGTGTCGGTGCGGGCGTTCGTCCCATCGATCCGCACGTTCGTCCCGTCGATCCGGGCACCGAGATCCGTGCCCAACACCTCCACCCGGACATCCAGCGCATCGATCCGCGCGTTCGTCCCATCGATCCGGGCGCCGAGATCCGTGCCCAGCGTCTCCACCCGGGCATCCAGCGCATCGATCCGGACGTTCGTCGCGTCGATCCGGGCGCCGAGATCCGTGCCCAGCGTCTCCACCCGGGCATCCAGCGCATCGATCCGGACGTTCGTCGCGTCGATCCGGGCGTTCGTCTCGTCGATCCTCTTACCCAGTTCGGCGAAACCCGTCCGCAACTCAACCCGCAGTTCCTGCATCTGAGCCTGCATCTGCGTCTTCAGGTCGCGCATCAGGTACAGGAGGATGCTCAACACCACACCCACCAACCCGATCAGGGTTGCGAAGACAGTCACCTCCATCGTCTGCACCTTACCTTCCGGTGATTCTCCGAGCAGCGTCGGCGCCCCTCACCGACCTCTCGGCCGGCGGCGCGCAACCGGGTGATCCGGACCCTCTGCGGAGCGGTCGCGTCGATCACATAACGTTCCGGGCCGCGCCGGGCGAGGCGCGGGGACCGGTAGGGGCAAGGGGTCGGCCGGAGCCGGCAAGAAACGGGGAAGCCCGCCCGCGGCGGGCGCGATCCCGACGAACGTGACCCTACCGCCCGGGCCGGCGAGAACCGATCCACCTGTCACGGCCGGTGACGTCCGGGCAGGCTCACTCGTCCAATGGCGAGACCACGAGTGTCCTAGCGCGACTCTATGAGACCGTGATCTCCAGGCGGCAGTGGTCGCTGGGGCCCCACTCGTCGGGCTCGTTGAGGGCGCGCACACCGACCGAATCGACCATGCCCCGCGAGGCGAAGACGTAGTCGAGCTGGCGTTCGGCGGTCGCCGGGCCGCGCAGGGGCGTGTGGTACGTGGGAACGTTCCTACTGTCGGCGGGCAGCTCGTCGGGCCACGGGTCGGCCTGGCGCCCGTGCGGAGCCTGCGGCCCGACGAACGGCAGCCCCAGCGCCTCCATCCGGGCGAACACCGTGTCGTAACGCTCGGCCCAGTACTCGTCGCCGTACCGTCCGTACCCGTTGAGGATGTTGAGGTCACCGGCGGCCACGATGCGATGCCCCTCCCGGCAGCCGATGAGGGCGGACAGATCGGAGACGAGGCGGTGGGCCGAGTCGTCCGAGACGATCCAACTGCTGGCGGTCGACGTGTGGGGCTTCGCCCGCAGCGAATACATCGAGGCGACCGTGAAGCGCTCGACGCCCGGCGCCTTCACAATCGCGACGCTCAGCGTGCCGGGACGGCTGACGGCGAGATCCTCGGGATCCGCATACTCGAGGGATCGCGTGTCGATCCGCTCCAACTCGACGCGGTCGGAGAGTCGGACGACAGCCGTCCGCCACGGCCTGCGTGCATCGTGCCCGCGAGTCTCCCAGGACTGATAACCGACATCGATCCGTCTCTTGATCTTGGACGTCGGCTCGCAGGCCTCCTGTAGGAGTGCGACATCCGCATCCATGCCGACCAGTTCGTGCCAGGGCACGATCGACTCGTTCATGTTCCAGGAGACGATCTTCACAGCCATCGGACGGAACCTCCTCGATCTCGATCTGCCGGCTCGGCGCCGGTGGATCGGTCTCTGCATGGCTCGAATGTACTACAATGTAGAACATGGCGCACGTGGGGATCCGGGCTCTGAAGCAGAACGCCTCAGCCGTCGTCGCGGGCGTGGCGGCGGGGCAGGCCGTGACGATCACCGATCGGGGACGTCCGGTGGCGCGGATGACGGCCATCCCGGCCTCGCGGCTCGCGGGGATGCTGGAGGCGGGGCGGGCGCGCCCGGCTCGGCGCAGCATCGTCGGCCTGCCGGCGCCGGAGGACGGCCCCGCCCTGTCCGCCGCTCTTGCCGCCATGCGCGACGACGAGCGCTACTGACGTTGGCCCACTATCTCGATACCTCGGCCCTTGTGAAGCTGGCCGTGGCCGAGCCGGAGACGCGGGCGCTTCGTGACTGGCTGGTGGCACAGACCCGGACGCTCGTGTCGTCTGATCTTGCCCGCACCGAGTTGCTGCGCGTGGTCAGGCGCGCCGACCCCGACAGGGTGGTGATGGCCAGGCTGGTTCTCGACAGCCTCGTGCTCACCGAGGTCACGGCCGAGATCTTCGAAGCGGCCGGGCGGCTCGACGCCAGTGGCCTGCGCGGCCTGGACTCCGTCCATCTCGCCGCGGCGCTCGACCTGGGTGACGATCTGGACAGCATCGTCACCTACGACGAGCGGCTCGCCGCCGGCGCCCGCTCCTACGGCGTCCCGATCACCGCCCCCGCCTGAGCCGCCGCCTCGCCCAGCCCGTCGCCATGCCTGTTGACCCGCCACTCCCGCCGGACGTGCCCGCAACCCCGTTGCCGCCGCCGGACGCTCCCGCCAGGGCCGTTTCCGCTCTCGCCGTCCCATGGTCTCCCTCCGGGCGACCGCATCTCGGCAGCATCGTCGACGAGTCGCTGCTGGCCGATGCCATCGATCGGGGGCTTGTGTCGGTCCGCGCCGAGGGACCCCTCCGCATCCTCAACTACACGCCGCGGGCGACCTACGACCGGGCGTGGAACCAGGCGACGCTCACGAGCCGCGGCCTGATCGTGGACGAGACCGACCGTGTCGTGGCACGACCGTTCCCGAAGTTCTTCGGCCCGGCCGAGCCGGACGCCCCACCGGTGCCCGAGGGTCGGCCCATGGTGGTCACCGGGAAGCTCGACGGCTCGCTCGGGATCGCCTACCACCATCCCGACGGCGGGATCCGCCTGGCGACACGCGGGTCGCTGTCGTCGGACCAGGCCGTCGAGGCCACGAACATCTGGCACGAGAAGTACACCGGCGTTCGGCTCCGCCACGGCGTGACCCCGCTCTTCGAGATCATCTACCCCGGCAACCGCGTCGTGACCGACTACGGCGACATGCGGGACCTGGTGCTCCTCGCGGTCATCGACGTGCACACGGGCGCCGACCTGCCGCTGGAGGTCATCGACTGGCCGGGGCCACGCGCCCCCCGGCACGACTTCGGGTCGCTCGCCGAACTCGTCGACCACGTGTCGTCAAGTCAGGAGTCGGCGAGGGAGGGCTACGTGGTGCGCTTCGACATGGGGTCGGACCGCCCGCACGTCCGCCTGAAGCTGAAGTTCCCCGCATACGTGGTCACGCACCGGATGCTCACCGGGCTGACCGCGGCAAGGGTGTGGGAGATCGTCGCCGTGGCCGACGCCGTGCGCCGCGGCCTGAGCCGGCGGGCGGCGGCTAGCCGTTTGCGGCTCGCCCCCGAGGTGGCCGACACGCTGTTCGATCGCGGCCCCGAGGTGGTGCGCAGCGTGCGGGCCGATCTGCCCGAGGAGTTCTGGCCGTGGTACGACGCCTGCGTGGAGGAGTTCCGCACCGCGGCCGAGCGCCTGATCGGCCGATACGAGTCGCTGGTCGACCAAGCCCAGCGGGAGTCAACCCCCGGCGACGACCGCAGCTTCGCCGAGGCCGTCATACGGCTGTCGTCGGAGGCCGACCTCCCCAGCGGCCCGATGTTCGCCATCCAGCGGGGGCGTCCAGAGGCCTATACGTCGATATGGGTCCAGCTACGACCGCACGGAAGGGGATCATGCCCTGTGAGCCAGTGACCAACGTCACCTAGATGACGTCACCGACAATGCTCAATCGGCGGTTGACCCGCTGTTATCGTGACTGCGTGCGCAGAACGGTCGACTTCGCCCTCGACACCGAGCAGATGATTCGCCACCGGATGGCGACCCGCGGTATCAGCTTCGAGCAAGCCGTGAACGATTCGATCCGGCAGGGATTCGACCGTGGCAGCGTGTGGGAGCCGTTTCGCGCCGAAGCCGCATCCGTCAGGGAGCGGCAGATGAGTCCGGACCGCGCTACGACGGCAACGGCCGAACGCAGCGACCAGGACGCCCTGCGGAACGCGTAGGCACCGGGGTAGCGCGGCGCACCCCCGCCGGAGCAGTCCCCGCAGGTCAGAAGCCTTCCGGGCATGCCCGAGGCCGTTGAGTTCGCCGGCGACCGGCCGCTGCCGGGCCGCTCTAACCGGCGGCGTCGCGGCCGGCTAGATAGCCGAAGGTCATGGCAGGGCCGAGCGTGCCGCCGGCGCCGGCGTAGACCGTGGCGGTGGGTGCCGCCATCACGTTGCCCGCCGCCCAGAGGCCGGGAATCGTCCCCCCGCTGCGGGCCAGGACCCGGCCCCGCTCGTCGGTGCGGGGGCCGCCGGACGTACCCAGCGCCCCGATGCGGATGGCCACGGCGTAGAACGGCGGCTCGTCGAGCGAGCCGAGCGTGGCCGCGGCCCCCGGCAGCGCGCGGTCGCCGTTGAAGCGGTCGTAGACACTCGCTCCCCGGCCGAAGACGGGGTCGCTGCCCGCCGCGGCGTTCCGGTTGAACTCGATGACGGTCTCGCTGAGAGTGCCCGGAGGGACCCCGATGGCGGCGGCGAGGTCGGCGAGGCTCACACCACGGTGAACCCACGACGACGGCTCGGCGCCCCGGCGGCAGCCGGGCAAGGCGTAGCTCCGCCGGTAGCGGTCGTCGCAGACGAGCCAGGCCGCAGCGTTGGCGTGGCGCAGTGTCGCCGGGTCGAGTTGGTGGAAGGCGCCGCCGAGGGCGTTGTAGTTGGCGGCCTCGTTGCAGAAGCGCTCCCCCACCCCGTTCACCATGATCGAACCAGGCCGGGTGCGCTCCGCCAGCACCAACCGGAACCGCGGCGCTCCCCAGGCCTCCTCGCCGGGTATGTGGGCCATCGGCGCCCACCAGGCCTGCGCCATGTTGCCCAGCGCCGCGCCGGCATCGGTTGCCATGTCCAGCCCGTCGCCGGTGTTGGTGGGCACCCCGGCAGGCGCATCCATCGGCCCGCGCAGGAACGCCCGCACCAGCGCCTCGTTCCACTCGAAGCCGCCCGTGGCCAGGATCACCCCGCGCCGGGCGTCAACGGTGACCTCGCCGGCGGCAGCTTCACCGACGCTGATCTCACCAGCGGCGGCCTCGCCGGTCGTGGCCTCGGCAGCCGGCGTGTCGAAGCGCACGCCGGCCACCCGCCCGTCCACGACGACGAGTTGGCGCGCCCGCGCCCCGGTGCGCACCGTCACACCGGCGTCCAGGCAACCCGCCAGCAGAGACCCCACCAGCGCCTCGCCCATGCCGCAGACGCCTCGCTCTCGACGCTCGGCGATCACCCCAGGCGGCGGAGGCACCGTCGCCCCACCGAAGCTGGTCTCCGACAGCAGAACCGGCCGCGGCAAACCGTCCCAGAGACACAGCCGCCGGGCCCACTCCCCCAACACCGTCAGATCGAACGGGTCGGGCTCGAGGGAGCGGCCGCCGCCGGGACGCGCCCCTGGCACGTCGGGGTGATAGTCGGGATAGCCGGCCAGCAGCCGGAACCGGCACGGCGAGGAGCTCTCGACGAACCGCAACATCTCAGGGCCTGCCGACACCAGGGCCTTCGCCACCGGCACGTCCAGAGCGTCCCCCGCCAGCGCCCGCAGGTACCGCAGCGCCTCGACCGGATCAGCGTCGCGCTCCGCGGCGTCGATCCCGTTCTCCCCGTCCATCAGATGGTTCCCCGGCACCCACACGATCCCGCCGCTGATGGCCGTGGTACCACCCAGCAGGTCGGCCTTCTCATACAGGCCCACATCGGCACCCCCGGAGGCCGCGGCGAGTGCAGCCGTTAACCCCGCCGCCCCAGTGCCCAACACCACCACATCGTGGCTGGGTGCGGCGCGTGCAGATGCGGTCACGCCGTCACCCGCTCGGGCTCAGGTGATGTTCAGGCGCATGCCGGCATCGAGCCGGATGACCTCGCCGTTGAGGTAGGTGTTCTCCATGATGTGGCGCACGAGAGCGGCCACGTCGGCGGGAGCACCCAGGCGCTTGGGGAACACGTTGCCGGCCGTGATGGCGGCAATCTGCTCGTCGTTCAGCGAGGCCAGGATGGGGGTGTCCATGATGCCGGGGCAGATGGTCATAACCCTGATGCCCCGTGAGCCCAGGTCGCGGGCCAGCGGCAGGGTCATGCCGATGATGCCGCCCTTGGAGGCGCTGTAGGACATCTGGCCCACCTGGCCCTCGATGCCGGCGATGGAGCCCAGGTTCACGATCACGCCGCGCTCACCGTCGGCGTTCGGCTCGTTGGCCGCCATGTGCACCACCACGTGGCGCATCACGTCGAACAGTCCGATGAGGTTCACCTCGATGTGCGCCCGGAAGTGCTCCAGGGTGTGCACGTCGCCGCCGCGGGTCAGCATCCGCTGTCCCGAACTGATGCCGGCGCAGCTCACCAGCACGTCGATCCTCTCCCAGGCGCCGGCGGCCGCAGCCACCGCGGCCTCCACGTCGTCCGGCCGGGTCACGTCGACGGGCACGAAGGCCGCGCTGCCGCCGAGCTCGGCGGCCACGGTCTCGCCTGCCGAGGAGGCCAGATCGGCGATGACCACGCGCCCGCCGGCAGCCACCAGGCCCCGCGCCACGCCGGCACCCAGGCCCGAGGCACCCCCGGTGACCAGCGCCACGGAACCCTCGACGTTCACCGCTCCGCCCCGCCAGCCATCTCAGAATTCTCGTAGGCGGGCGCCGGTGGGGTCAACCTCGGTGCGCAGGATGTGAAGCTCGTTGGCGGTGGGGCGGGCCGTGGCGGGAACGTCGCCGGCGGGCAGGAGGATCTCGAAGCCGGTGGCGGCTTGGACCTGCTCGGCGCTGACGCCCGGGTGCAGCGAGGCGAGGCGCATGCGCTTGGAGTCGGGCTCGAAGTCGAAGACGCACAGGTTGGTGATGCAGAGCTGCGGCCCGCCGGGCATCCCCAGCGAGGCCCGATGGTCGCCGCCGTCGCCCCAGCCGATCCCCGAGCGGAAATGCAGCCGGTCCACGAACGTGCGGGGATCGTGCGTGGAGCTCCACAGGTAGATGCGGGGAATCATGCAGCCGAGGTCGGCCATGCCGCCCCCACCGGGGAGGCGCACCTGGGGGCTGTCGTAGGGACCGATCACGCTGTTGTTCACGTTGCCGTAGGCGTCCATCTGCGCGCCCCGGAAGGCGAAGGTGTTGTAGCGGGCGCCCTGGGCGTAGGTCCAGAAGTCCGCCGGCGAGTTGGAGAGCATCGAGGCGCCGCCCCACAACTCGTCGGACAGGGTGGAGGAGCCGATGACCGCTGGGTCGGCGTCGACGGCGATGGAACTGGCGGCCCACACCAGGTCGGGGGCGTGGGTGCGCCGCGCCAGCCGGTAGGCGCAGACAGGGATGAACGACACGGCGCCGTTGAACGCCCGGGTGTCGTCGGCCATGGCCCGGGAGAACGTCACCACCATCAACTCGTCGATGGTGCAGTCATAGCCCGGGACAGCCGGAGGTGCGCCGCTCACGATGCGATCTCCTTGAGGGCACCAGCCCCTCGATGCACGACCACCGCCAGCCTCGGCGTGTCGTTCACGATGCCGTCCCCGCGCCTGCGCCGGCCGGCACACCGTTGGCGGCCAGGAAGTCGCTCCACGTCTCGGGACCGACGATCCGCCGCTCCCAGAACTCGGCGAAGTCGCCCGGCGAGCCACACGCCGCCACGTAAGCCTCGAAGAACGGGTCGTCGTGGCCGTAGTCGGGGAAGAAAGAGGTTGGGAATGCGCCGCGGGGCGCTTCGCAGACGGTGTCGACCATGAAGCGGGGGTACGTGGTGCGGTGCGGCTCGGCGGTGAAAGCCGCCGTGTCGACGATGCGCTCAGCCGTCACGATGGTGCGGTCGGCGGCGTTGACGATCTCGCTGTCCATCCAGAGCAGCTTGGGGTTGACGCGGGCGTTGCCGGCGCCGTCCGCCTCGTGGACGTGGACCACCGCGACGTCCACAGGAAGTGGCGTGCAGGCCACGTAGGTCCGGCCGGTTGCGGCGTCGGTCTCGACGCGCAAAGCACCCGAGGCCGCATGGAGGGCCGGCACGTCGGTCCCGAGGCCGGCCACGGTGGGCATGAACGGCAACCGCCGGGCCTGCGCCTGCAAGCGGCAGATGAGCAGGTGCTCGGAGTACTCCTCCATCGCCACTCTGCCGCTCTGCACGCCGTGGCGGAAATGGGGCGCCAAGCCAAGGCCCTCGAAACTGATCAGGCCGGCCACCACCCGGGCCGCGCAGCCGGCGGCCACCAGCCAGTCCACGCACATGCCCGCCACGATGGCCACCACCGTGAGATCGCGCTTGTTGGTCCGGACGAGTTCCCGCACGAACGCCATCGGGGCGCTGTTCATGGACAGCCCGCCCAGAGCCACGGTGGCGCCGTCGGGCACGGAAGCGGCGGCCTCGGCCAGCGAAGCTTGCTTGGAGGTAGCGGCAATCACCCCCCGTGCTTACCAAACGCACGGTTGAAACGCAAGCTGGCCAAGCCGATGTCTCTTCGACGTCGGCCTAGCACACCCGCAGAGCAAGTGGCTAGGACGGACCACTCGATTCGGCCAGCGAATACCGTTGCGCGTCTAGTACACCGCCACGGCGAGGCCACCTGCATCGTCGTCCCTACCCCGGCCCCGCAGTAGCAACCTGTGATTCGGCGGAACTAGTAGGCTAATCCCGGTGCGAAGGGGGCTGAGGTGAGTTCGACGGATCAAGCGGAGAATCCACAAGCTGAGCTTGACGCGGCACGGAAGGCTCTGCGCCTCCTTGTGGACCATGAACCCGATCGTCACGATCTGATCGTCGGATTTGTCGGAGCAATCGGAGTCTCGTGGAAACCAATCCTCCAAGCTTTTGACGAGTCCTTTCAACGTTTTGGCTACTCGACCCAAGAAATCCATGTGTCCCGTCTATTAGATGAACTCGAATACAGACCGTGGGGAACGTTACCCGGCCGAGAATCGCCCGAGTATTACGAAGCCATGATGGACAGCTGTGACCAACTTAGAGCCGCGGTCGCGAATGGATCCGCCATGGCAGCTCTCGGGATCAGAAGAATCAGCGAGAAGCGCTCGGGGAGCCGTAGCGTTCCAACTGCGTACTTTCTAAGAAGCCTCAAGCATCCTGATGAAGTTAAGATTCTTCGTCACGTATACGGTGAAGCGTTCTTTCTCGTAGCAGTCGCCTGCACCGCCAAAGAGCGCCGAGAATCACTTGCGGAGTCTCTTTCCATTTTTGATGACCACAGGGCAAGGGCCGAGCAATTGGTCGCGCGAGATGAGTCTGACGCAAGTAATAGAGACTTCGGGCAGAACGTCCGCGACACGTACTCCATAGCAGATGTATTCATTCCAAGTGGCCGCGGTATCGACACGAGTCCCGACATTAATCGGTTTCTCGATGCAATCTTCGGCGCACCATTCCTCACCCCGCGGCCGAACGAAGAAGGAATGCGATTCGCGTACGATGCCTCCGTTCGTTCCGCAGCTGCTGGACGTCAGGTCGGTACCGCTCTAATCCCGACAGTTGGTACACCAGTCGTTGCTGGCACTAACGAGGTCCCCAAGCCGGGCGGGGGCCAGTACTGGTCAGGAGATATTCCAGACTATCGGGACTTTCAGACCGGTCAAGACCCAAATCCCATCTACACCAAGCGTGTCGTGCAAGAGCTGCTCGAGCGACTTGCCGCTGATGGATGGCTGATCGATCGACTGCGAGAACTCAGCGGGGAAGGACTCCTTGCCGAGGCCTACAAGCCGGACGAATCTGGTAACTCTCTACTCACTGGCGCACGTGCTTCCGCATTGATCGAGTTCACGCGATGCCTTCACGCGGAGCAGGCCGCCATCATTAATGCTGCTCGCTCGGGTGTACGCACCCAAGAAGCCATACTTTATACCACTACCTTCCCTTGTCACGAGTGTGCAAAGATGATTATCGGTGCAGGTATCGTTGAGGTGCATTACATCGAACCATACCCAAAGAGCCTAGTTGATCGGCTCTACCGGGACATGATCGAGACCTCCCCACCGTTCGTGGCAAGTAGAGGTCTAGTCGAAGGCAAGCTCCCCTTTCACCAGTTCTTGGGAATCGCCCCCCACTTCTACACGCGAGCCTTTACCGCCGGAGAGCGACGAACCGGCGACGAATTGATCGAATTCGACAGACAATCCGAATCGCCTCGCACTTCAGGCTGGAATACACTGGGCATTGAAGAACGCGAGTCTGCCGCTATTGATGCGATATCTCGAGTCATCGACGAGCTTGCAGCTAGCCAAGAAGACGACGAGTCTGATCACTCGACTGAGCATGCGGGCGTGACCGGAGCTCAGTCCAATAACGACAGCAACGAGTTGAAATCTGATCAAAGGCTCGGTCACTCGCGATAGCACAGGGTGGTCAACCGATGAGCTCAACACACAACATGGAGGGAGTTTGATGGCTTCTCGAGAGAAGTGGTACAACAAGAGGGCAAGGATAGCCGAAGAACACTTGAAATCGATTCCCTATGACAAGCTTGGACCCGCCGGAAAAGTCCTAGTAGATAATCCCCGAGATCGCTCTGCAAAGAACTCGCGCGAGAGGCTCAAGGGAATTGAAGGTGGAAGTTCGAAACGTGATTCAGTTTCGCAGCCCCCACTACTTGGTGGTGTTCCGGATATTGGCTAGCCGGAGGTCCACCATCGTGTCGACCAACCCCAGCGACTGGCCAAACTAATACCCCTGCTCTCCTCCGCATGACGAAGCGGTATCAACGCGACTTGCTCCGGACGAGATCGACACGAGAAGATCGGGTTTTTGCATATGGCAGTCGGTGGCGCCGAGAATCGGAGCGTCGAGTCAACGGGCTTTAGCACCATCGACCTCGACGACGGCGAACTCTTCGAGGAGTTTCATCGGCGCGGCTGGACCGACGGGCTGCCTGTCGTGGCTCCCACGCCCGAGCGGGTGGAGGCTCTGCTGGGTCATGCGGGGCTGGCGGCCGACGCCGTCCTCGGGAGTATCGAGGCGCGAGGACGGTCGCTCTGCGCACAGCAGGCCGCCTCCAACGCGGTGATGGCCGGCTGCGCCCCTGAGCACTTCCCGCTGGCGGTCGCCGCCCTGTGCGCCATGCTCGACCCGGCGTTCAACGCCCACACCGTGATGACCAGCACCGGCGGGGCGGCGTTCTGCCTGCTCGTCAGCGGGCCAGTAACCGCGGATCTACAGATGGCCACCCGCCACAACGCGCTCGGGCCGGGCAACCGGGCCAACGCCGTCGTGGGACGCACGCTGCGCCTCGTGGCGCGCAACGTCTGCGGCGCCCGGACCGGTGAGATGGACGCCTCGTCCATCGGCCACCCCGGCAAGTTCACGATGTGCCTGGCCGAGGACGAGCCCCGGCGCCGTGGGAGCCGCTACGGGTGGAACTGGGCTACGACGTCGAGGATTCCACCGTGACGATCCTGGGCACCGAAGGACCTCGTCAGGTGGCCAACCACCTCAACCCGTCACCGGAGGGCATCCTGACCACGATGGCGGCCGCCATGCGCTGCCCTGCGACCTATCCCGTCGGCAAGGGTGCGCAGGCGGTGGCGGTGCTGGGGCCCGAACACGCCACCGCGCTCGTCGAGGCGGGCTGGACGAGGGCGCGTGTGAGGGAGTTCCTGGCCACCGCCAGCCGGGTCACGCCCGCCGAGATCGAGGCGGCCGGGGTGTTCCTCGAGGTCGGCACCCAGCACGACATGACCCCCGGGCCCGACGGCAAGCTCCCCACGCTGCGCAGCTCCGAGGATCTGTTCCTGGTGACCGCGGGCGGCCACGGCGCCGGCTGGTCGGCCTACATCCCCGTGTGGGCTCCGACGCTGCACAGCGTCGCGGTGACGCGCCGGGTGCCGGGGGCCGGCGAGGGATTGCCGTCAAAGTAGCCTCATGCGCATGGCAACGATCACAGTCGTCCGGCCCGACCACGAATCCACGGTGGACGGCGTCACCCGAGCGCCCCGGCGGACCCGCAGCGCCGCCGAGCCGCTGCACCTCACGCTGGTGGAGAACGGCAAGCCCAACGCCCGCGCACTGCTGGGCCACGTGGCCGACGAGCTGCGCAGCCGCCTCCCGCTGGCCACCGTGGACGTGCACTCCAAGCCTTCGGCGGGCAAGCCCATCGACGCCGACGTGGCCGACATGCTGGCGGCCCGTTCGCACCTGGTCATCTCCGGCGTCGGGGATTGAGGCGCCTGCACGGCGTGCAGTTTGCACGACGCAATCCTGCTGGAAGCCCGCGGCGTTCCCGCAGCCTTGGTGGTCACCGAACCGTTCGTGGCAGTGGCGGCCCGCTTTGCCCCTACGATCGGAGCACCCGACTACCCCTCTGCTGCGGTCCCCCACCCCATCTCCTCAGTGGATGACGACGACCTCCGCAAGTACGCAGCAGCCGTCGCCGACGAGGTCGCCGGCCTCCTCACCACCGCCTGACCAGCGTTCCCACCGGCGTGGATTCCGGCCTGCGCCGGAATGACGGACACGAGGGCCCCCGCCCGGACTCCTACAGGACGAAGTCGCCGCCGGCGTACCAGTTGTCGAAGGCGGCCTTCACGACCACGTCCACCAGTTCGATCTGCTGGCGGTCTGGAGCAATGAGGTAGCCGAAGCCGGCGGGGCCACCGTCGGGGCCGACACCTGTGAAGCGAATGGTCCACCCGGCGCCGGTGAGCATGTCGAGATCTCCCCGCAGATCCTCGGTCCAGTAGCCCATGTGGTACGTACCCGCGTCGATATTGGGATCCCAGAACGAGCCGATCGGCCCCTCGATGAGTTCCACCTGCACCGGACCCTCCACGGAGTACGTGAAGCGCACGCTCGTCGGGACGACCTTGCCCTCGACCAGATGCTCGACGTCCAGCGACTGCAGGCTGTGCCACGTCAGACCCGTACCGGCGGAGTAGAACTCCATGGCCTCGGTGATATTCGAGACGACGACACCCATGTGAAACGGCGATGTCAGATCGACCATTGACTTACCTCCTGTGATCGAGGGCGCCAGGACGGTCCCCGGCACCCAGAAGCGACTTCAACTCGGCGGCAGCGTAGACATGGGCGGCCCACTCGTCCTCGCTCCTCGCCAGGGGCACCAGCAGCACGTGCTGGAGGCCGACCTCGATGTAGCGCGCCAGCATCTCGGCCAGCTCGGGGACCGAGCCGGTGGCCACCGGGCGCTCCCCGTAGCCGTCACCGACCTCGCTCCAGCGGCCGCCGCCGTCCAGCTGCGAGCCGATGCGGAACTCCATGTGGATCGAAGCGGTCACCCCTGAGCCGCCCGCACCAGCCTCCTGCTCGTAGGACCGCAACGCGGCCAGGCGGTCGGCGAAGACCTCCACCGGCGCCCACGTGCCCATCCAGCCCTCGCAGGCGGCGGCGCGGCGCAGCGCGCCCGCCGACGAACCGCCGATCCAGATGGGGACCGGCCCGGCGGGGGCCGGCCCGACGCGCACCCCGGCGAACGAGAAGTGCTCGCTGGCGTACTCCTCGGCGCCGCCCCAGGCGGCCCGCCAGCCGCCGATGTAGTCGTCGAGACGCTGCCCCCGGCGGCGCATCGGCACCCCGCAGGCGTCGAACTCCTCGGCTAGCCAGCCGGCGCCGACGCCCAGGATGGTGCGCCCGCCCGACATCCAGTCGAGGGTGGCCCACTGCTTGGCGAACTGCATGGGGTTGCGGTAGGCGGGCACCAGCACGCTGGTCCCCAGGCCGACTCTGGTGGTGTGCGCCGCGGCGGCGGACAGCAGCGGCACCGGCTCGGGGAAGAACGACGGCATGCCGGGCAGTGACCGCGGCACGGCCACGTGGTCGGCCACCCAGACATCGTCGAAGCCCAAGTCCTCTGCCCGGCAGGCGACCCGGACGATGTGGTCGAGGCCGGCCGAGCGGCCCAGTTGCGGCAGATGCAGTCCGAAGCGCATCATCCGTCCCGCCGACGGCCCCCGAGCTGCGGGTGCCGCGCCGGACGCACGCGCTGCAGCTGCGTCGGTGGCATCAGAAGCGGAACCGGGGCGACGGCGGGTGCACCGAGTACTCCACCACGCCGTAGCCGCGCTCGCCGGTCTCGAGCACCTCGAAATCGAAGAACGGTTCGTAGCAGTCGAGGCGCACCTCGGCGTCGTTCTCGTCTCGCATCAGCCCGTTGCGGGTCTGCGCCCACTTGCGCCCGGTCAGCACGGTGAGCTTCTCGCCGTCCGCCAGCTCGAACGTCATGGTGAAGGCCATGGCGGTGCGCTCATCGTCCTCCATGCGGGGAACGCAAGAGGCGTCGCGGATCGGGCGGGCGCCGGCGGCGTCGGCCACCCAGCCGCCCTTGTAGGCACGGTCCTCGGGGATGGGCTGGGTGGGGCTCATCCACCCGAAGGAATTGAGGTGGCGCTCCGGCAACTGGACGGACGGCCAGAAATGCCCCCAAGAGGCGTCGGCGGTGCGCCGCCGGCGGGGCTCCCAGGAGGACTCGTTAACGAACCGGTGCGTCCAGGAGTGGTCGCGGTGCGCCCAGCAGGAGATCGGGCGCCGTTCGCCGGCCCGCCGCCCCCCGTAGGCCTCGAAGCTGCCGGCGCAGTCGAGGGCCTGCTCGTAGTGGCCCCCGTAGTTCTCGTAGGTGGCCAGCGGGTTGCCGTCCAAGCAGTCGTCATAGTCGAACGGGTCGAAACGGCCGGTGTAGTCCAGGTCGAAGCCGAACCTGGGGCCGTCGAACTGCCAGCGGTAGCGCCCGAACGCCTCCAGCACCTCGAACTGCACCCGCCCGTCGCCGAGGGTATCGAACACCGCCTCGCCGTCGAGGGGCTGCCGCGACGCCCACTGCTGCGCCACCCCGTCGATCACGTAGAAGGCGCTGGCGCGGACGTAGCCGTGCGAGAGGCTGGCGTGGATGTGGTTGAGGCCGAAGATGTCGGCCTCGCGGTCCATGACGGAGAACCAGAAGTTGTCGCTCCACAGCCGGCCCGAATCGTCGGGCGGGTGGTGGAGGTACTCGTCACGCTCGGTCAGCTTCATGGTTGGTCCTCGCCCTCCCGGCCGCCGCTCCGGCGGCTGCACAGTCTCGCAGGCCGGCCAGGGTCTGCCACACGCCGCGCCGGCAACCGGCGATCTCCCGGCGTTCGGTTGCTCAGAGGTCGCGCCAGCGGACCTGCGGCAGGCCGGAGTCCGACGGGTCTTCCGCGGCGAGAGCGCGAAGCGTTTCGATCATCTCGGGACCTCCAGTCGCCGCCAGTTCGGTCAACTCGCCCCACGTGTCCTGCCAGCCGCGGCGCTCCTCACCCGATGCCTCGGCGTGCAGCGGGCACTTGGCCAGCGGCGGTGCCAGCACGTCACCGAGGGGCGGCAGGCCGGGCTCCAGCCAGGCCACCAGCTCCCAGGCGCCGGCCTGCGCGGCGGCGCCGATGTCGGTCAGCCGCGGGTCGTCAGCGCGACCCGCCGCCAGGGCGGCCAGACCCTGCATGCCCGACAGGATCGACCGCAGCCGCTCGAAACGCAGCGCGTAGCGCAGCCGCGTGGGCTCGATCTCGGCGCCCCCGGCTGCCCGGTACGTGGCCACCGCCTCGCCCTCGATGGCTCCCCAGCCGCCGAGGTGCATGCTGAAGGCCACATCGCAGAGCGGGTCGCCCACCCAGGCTCGCTCCCAGTCGATGATCCCGCCGATAGTGCCGGGCGCGGTCCACAACACGTTGGCGGGCCTGAAATCGCCGTGGCAGAGCGCCGGTGGGTCCCCGCTCGACGGCCGGTGACGAGCCAGCCAGCGCATGGCGACGTCGATCCCCGGGTGCCGCCAGCAACGCCGGTAGGCGTCGACCTGCCGGGCCAGTTCGGCCTCGTAGGCGGCGCCGACATCGGTCACCTCGTCGAGCGCGCGCGGGTCGGCCTCGCCGTGCAGGCGTCCGAGTGCCGTCGCCAGCGCCCGCCGGTACGGCTCCGGATCGGCCGGTCGGCGCTGCGCCTCGCCCGGCACCAGGCTGTGCACCCCGAACGGCCGCCCGATGCGGTTGGGCACCTCGCAGACCGCCAGCACCCCCGGCGCCGGCACCACGCCGGAGGTGGCCCGCAACCGCCGGGCCTCTGCGGCCGGGTCGTAGGGCTCCACCGTGCCCCCCACCGGCGCCACCCGCACGATGACGGCGTCACCCGCGCCCCAGGAGACGCGCAAGGTGATCCACGAGTAACCGCCGTCGAGCCGCGTCACCTCGGGCGGATCGTCGGCCGCCCGACGCGACGCGACGCCGGCGTCCGCCAGCGCGGCGCCCACCGTCACCGGGCGCAGATCGGGTGCCACGACAGGAGGATCCGCCCGGGCCGCGGATCGGCTCAACCGGCGAGGAGTCAGGACGCCGCGGCGACGGCGCCCTCGAGCGCGGCGATCCGCTCTCCGTGATCAGCGATCCGCGCGAGCTGCCGGCCGTGCTCCTCCTGGGTCGTTTCGATGCGAGCGAGCCTGACGTCGATCCCCCCCAGATGGGTATCCACCTTGTCGATGCGCGCGCCAACGGCTCGGATGTCGTCACGCAGGGCCTGTAGGAAGAAGACGAGCACGGCGATGAAGGCGGCGCCAACGGTGCCGATGATGGACGAGACGATGGCGGTGTTCATGTGCGGACCTCCGGTGAGCGTATCTCGGCACGTCTTCTCGCTGCAAGGCATGACTCGACGTCACAGCACTATAGATAGATTATCAATATCTATAATGATATGACCAGTTTCTTCATACTTGGGGCTCGACGGGACAGTGGCGCTCCGTGGCCCGGATGCCGCGCGGCGCGTTCTACACTCCCGCGTCGTGTCCGGTCCGGCCTTCCCGCTTCTGTTCAGCCCGCTGAGGATCGGTTCGCTTCGGCTTCGGAACCGCATCGTGCTGTCGGCGATGACCACGGGTTTCGGCTTCTCACAGGGAGCGCCGGACGACGAGGCGCTGGCCTACTACCGCACGCGCAGCCAGGGCACGGCGCTGGCGACGGTGGGGTTCTCCGCCGTGGCGCCCGAGGGTCGAGTCGAGAACGCCATTGCCTGGCTGTGGCCCGAGGGCGCCGCCGAGACCCTTGCGCCACTGGCCGGGGCCATCGCCTCCACCGGGGCGCACCCCTGCATCCAGCTCGGCCACGGGGGGCGCCAGGTCTCACCCACCGTGATCGGCGAACCGCCCGTGGCGCCGTCGGCCGTCCAGGCCGGCGCCCACGTCCGGATCCCGCCTCGAGCGCTCTCGACCGCGGAGACCGAAGACATCGTGGCGGCTTTCGGGCAGGCCGCCCGGCGGGCCGCCGGCAGTGGCTTCGCCGCGGTGGAGATTCACGGCGGTCACGGCTACCTCATCCAGCAGTTCCTGGCGGCGCAGTCCAACCGGCGCACGGACCGTTTCGGCGGCGCCACCGTCGCCGAACGCAGCCGTTTTGGCTGCGACGTGATCGAAGCGGTGCGGCGGGCCGCGCCGGAGTTGACCGTTGTGGTCCGCATCAACGGGTCGGATCTGGTGCCCGGCGGGCTGCAGGTCGACGACGCCGTGGTTGCGGCGCGGCGGTTCGCCGGGGCGGGTGCCGATGCCTTCGTCGTCTCGGCGGGGGTGTACGGCTCGGTGCCGTGGACGATCCCCCTCCTCGACGACGCCGAGGGTGTCTTCCTGGGCCTCGCGGCCGAGGTGCGGCGCAGCGTGGACGTGCCGGTGGTCGGCGTGGGACGGATCACGACGCCGGAGAGCGCCGAGGCGGCCCTGCGCGGCGGGCGCTGCGATGCCGTGGGGCTGGGGCGGGCGCTGCTGGCCGACGAGGACTGGGTCGCCAAGGCCCGGGGCGGGCACCCCGACAGGATCCGCCCGTGCATCGCCACCGTGGAGGGGTGCGCCGGCCGGTTGCAGTACGGCGAGGCGATCTCCTGCTCGGTGAACCCCGGCGTGGGGCGTGAGACCCTCCCTCCCCCGGGGGCGGTCGCCAACCCCGGCCGTGTGCTGGTGGTCGGTGGCGGGCCGGCCGGCATGGAGGCCGCCCGGCGCGCTGCGCAGCTGGGTCACAGCGTGCATCTGGCCGAGCGCGCCGACCGCCTCGGCGGCGCCCTGCACCTGGCGGCGGCGACACCCGGACTCGCGCACATGGCACGCCTGGCGGCCTGGTACGAGGGAGAACTCGAGCGACTCGGCGTCACGGTGTCGCTGGGCAGCGAGATCACCACCGCCGAACATCTCACCACGACCCCGGCTGACTACCTCGTCCTCGCCACGGGGGCGGAGACCGCCCCGGAGGTGCTCGACGGCTACGAACACCTCCCGGCGTGGACGTTGGAGGATCTCCTGGCGGGGCGGCCCTCCAGCCACGACACCTGGCACCTCGTCGACCCGGTGGCGGTGATCGGAGGGGGCAGCAGAGCCCTGGCGATCGCCCTGTGGTGTCGCCGCGGCGGCTATCCCGTGTCACTGCTGAGCGCCGAGCGCCTCGGCCACGACACGTCCGGTCTGGCACGCCGGGCGTATCTCGCCCGCCTGGAGCCGGTGACGGGCGTCCAGGGTCGGGCAACCCGCATCACACCCGATGGGGTGGAGTGGCTGGACGCCGCCGGGGTGAGGTCGGTTCTGCAGGCGCGGAGCCTCGTGGTGGCCGAACCGGTACGGGCGGCCGTCCCGACCGCCTTGGCGCCCCGAGGTGGCAACGAGGGCCGGCCGCAGACCACCGGCATGCATACCCTGCGCATCGGCGACGCCCGCACGCCGCGCACCGTCGGTGACGCCATCGCCGAGGCCCGCCAGGTGGTCGAGTCGCTGCCCACGCTCGCCGTCTGACACCGGGACTACACCGTCCCCAGGTGTGACCACGAGGGGGCGGGACTGCCTCACCAACCGCCGGTAGAACCCGGCGACGTCAGCCCGTCGGGTTCTCCTGTGCCGGGCCAAGCCGACCGGTGTCGGATGTTTCCCAGTTGTGGACCGTCACGTGCAGCGACTGCACCGCGGCACCCGACGCGTTGGTGGCGGTGACGGAGACCGTCGTCACACCTGCGGCGAGGCCGGTCAGCGACAGTTCCGACGCCCACATCTCGGCGCGTACGACAGCTCCGTCACCCGCGGCGGCGCGGTAGGTCAGCCCGTCACCGGTGAATGCCGGCGAGACGTCCAGCACCAGCGGCGGATCTCCGACTGTCAGCACCTGATCCGTCAGGGACTCGGCGCCCATCGGCGGTCCGGCCTCGATGACATCCACGCGGAACGCCTGCAGTGCGACCCCCGAGACACCTGTCGCGCTGGCGAAGACCCGCGTGGTGCCCGGGGCGAGTGCGGTGAGCGCAACCCTCGACCCCGAGACCTGGACGGCTACCAGGCTCGGATCGTCAGTTGTCGCCGTGTAGGTCAGAACGCCGTCCGAGAACGCCGGAGCGATGTCGATTTCGACGGGCGGAGATCCCAGCGTCAACACCCTCTCCTCGATGAGCACGAGGATCTCCGGCGCGCCCCGCGCGACGACTGTGATCCTGAAGTCCTGGTAAGCCGAACCCAGTTCGTTCGCGGCGGTTACCGAGACCGTGGTCTGGCCGACGGCGACAGGGGTCAACGTCACTTTCGAACCCGCGACCTGCACGGTCACGACGCTCGCGTCCCCGGATACCGCGCGGTACGTCTCGACATCGCCGACAAGTCCAGCGACCAGATCGACCACCGCCGGCGGCTCGTCGAGTGCCAGAGCCAGGTCTTCGAGAATGACCCCGATCCGGGGAGCTGCGACAGCCGGACCGGTTTGCGCCTGCGCCGCCCCGGCCGCGCAAAGCAGGACAATGTTGAAGACTGCCCACAGCATGATGAAATATCGATGACACCGCATAGTGAATTAGGATTAAGACATAAGGCTAAGGCAATCCCGGAAAGCCCCTCGACCACCACTAACCACTTGAGTTGACCGTAGTTTGCAGGTGGCCCTGCGTCGGGGATACCGAGCGCTGCGGGCAGGGCGGCAGGCGCTCCCCGAGCGATGCGGCGCTGCGGTGCCGGAGTTACTGCATTGCCGGCACGGGGCGGCTCAGTGGGTCGGGATCTCCTGTCGGGGACCGGGCGTGCCGTCCCCCGCCGTCTGTCTCGTCCGGACCGTGACCCGGAAGGTCTGCAGGGTCACGCCGTTGCGGTTCTTTGCGATGACCGACATGGTCGTCACACCGGGCGTGAGTCCGGTCAGGGACAGGTTCGACCCGGAGACGACGACAGTCACCAACCTCGGATCGCCGGCTGTCGCGATGTAGGAGTTGATGGTGCCCCCGAACGCCGGGGCCACGTTCACCATCGTCGGCGGGTCGCCCACGGTCAGCACCCGATCGGGCAGGAATGACAGGATCCTCGGCGCGCCCCGCTCGATGACGGTGACCCGGAACGTCTGGAATGCGGAGCCCCTGCTGTTGCTGGCGCTGACCGACACGGTCGTTACGCCGAGAGCCACGGGGTTCAGCGTCAGCTTCGAACCGGACACCACGGCGGTGACGATTCGAGGGTCGGCGGCAAGTGCCCGGTAGGAGTCGACGGCCCCCACCACGCTGGCGACGAGATCCACGTCGATCGGCGGCTCATCGAGAACCAGGACCACGTCCTGCAGGAAGATGCCGATCCGTGGCGCCGCGGTCGGCTGGGTCGACACGACGGGGCCACCGCCACCACCGCCGCCACCGCCACCACCGCCACCACCGCCACCACCGGTGTTGCTGCCGCCACCGCCGCCGCTGCGCTCGGTGATCGTGGCCGTGCCGGTGTCGTCGGCTAGACGGACGGACCCTGGGTTGGGACTGCTCAGCACCAGGGTGAACGTCTCGTCGTCCTCGGCGACCGAGTCGCTGAGGATGACCACGTCGACGGTCTGGGTCTTGTCCCCGGGGTCGAAGATGAGCGTGTCGCTGGCGGTGGTGTAGTCGTCGCCGGCGACGGCTGTGCCGTCCACGGTGGTGTAGTCAACGGTGACGGTGCTGCTGCTGACCGGCTCGAGGGTCACCTTGAACTGAACCGTGCCGGCGTTCTCCCTGACTTCGATGTCGTTCACCCGGAGCCCGGGGTCGCCGTCGTTGTCCACGATGGTGGCCGTGCCCGAGTTGACGTTCGCCGTGGCGTTCTGCGGATCGCTCAACTCCAGCGTGAACGTCTCGTCGTCCTCGGAGATCTGGTCAGCGCTGACCGTCACCACCACGGTCTGGCTGGTCTCCCCCGGGTCGAACGTCAGCGACTCGCTCTTGGCGGTGTAGTCCACCCCCGCCTCGGCGGTGCCGTCGACAGTCGCGTAGTCGACGGTGACCTCCTTGCCGCTCGGCTGCTCCATCGTGTTGTCGTTCGGATCCACCAACGACACCGTGAACACGATGTTGCCGACACCCTCGACCACTCGAGGATCGTCGACCGACAGGTCCGGCTCGAAGTCGTTGTCCTCGATCAGGCCGGTGGCGGGGTCGGTGGGGGCCGTGGCGTTCGTCGGGTTCCGCAGCCGCAGCCCGAACGTCTCGTCGGGCTCGTCGAGGCTGTCGTCGCAAATCGTGACGGTCGGGTCTCCCTCGGTGGGCGTCGTACTCTGCGCCGGGAACGTGAGGGTGCCGGACGTGCTGGCGAAGTCGGCGCCGTCGGCGTTGCAGTCGCTGCCGCCGGTTGCCATGCCACTCACTTCCACCGTCTGGTAGTCAACGGTGACCTCCTGGGCGCTGGCGGTGGCCAGGGTCACCTGGAAGGTGGCGGTACCGCTGCCCTCATCGACCGTCACGTTCTGGATCTGCAGGTCGACTGCCGGGTCGTTGTCGGTAATGGTGCCGGTGGCCTTGAGAGGATCCGAACTCAGCGTTGCGTTGAACGGGCTGAACAACTCGACCGTGAAGGTCTCGTTGACCTCGTCGAGAGCATCGTTGAGAATCTGAACCGTGATCGTCTCCTCGGTGTCCTCGGCGGTGAACCTCAACCTCTCGCTCGTCAAGGCGATGTAGTCCAGACCCGCGCTCGCCGTGTCGTCGGCCGTCGAGTACTGCACCTCGACCGTCCGGCCGCTCGCCGCGCTCAGCCGCACGGTGAACGTCATCGTCCCTGCACTCTCGGAAGCCGTCACGTCGCGGGTGAACGACAGGCTGGGCAGGTCGTCGTTGTCCTCGATGGTTCCCGTGGCGGTCTCGCCGCCGGACTGCAGGGTGGCGTTCGTCGGATCGCTGAGCGTGAGCGTGAAGGTCTCGGTGTCCTCCTCGTCCAGGGAGTCGTCGCAGATCTGAACCTCGACCGGCTGGGTCAGGGATTCGCCGGGCCTGAACGTCAGCGTGCCGGACTTGTTCCTGTAGTCCCTACCCGACGTGCAACTGCTGCCGCCGGTGGCCGTGTCGTCCGTCGTGGCATACCGCACAGTGACGGTCTTGGCGCTGGCCGTCGAGAGGGTCACTGTGAACTGCATCGGCCCGGCGTCCTCCGCGACCGGGGCGACCGCGGCGACGGACAGCTCCGGCGGGTCGTCGCTGTCCAGGATGGTCCCCGTGGCGGTGCTCCTGGCGATGGGGATGCTGGACGACGCGTTGGAGAGCATCAGCCTGAACGTCTCGTCCTCCTCGTCGGTGTCGTCGAGACAGATCGGCACCGAGACGGTCTCTGATACGGACCCGGCAAAGAACGTCAACGTGTCGGACGTGTCGTCGTAGTCCGCACCCGCCACGGTGCAGTCGGTGCCCTCGGTCGCCCTGTTGGTCCCCGTCAACGCGACGGTCGCATAGTCCACCGTGACGTCCGATGCGACCTGCGAGGCCAACGTCACCTCGAACTCGACGTATCCGTCGTCCTCCTCGTTGGTGGCGTCGGCCACCGAGAAGCTCGGAGCAAGCTCGTCGTCGACGATCGTGCCCGTGGCGGTCACGGAGGTGGCCTGACCGGAGAACTCCGCGTTCACCGCGTTGCTGAGCGTCAGCGTGAACGTCTCGTTGCCCTCGTAGAGAGAGTCGTCACAGATCGGCACAGAGACAGTCTGTGAGCCCGCCTGCTGGGCCGGGAACTCGAGGGTGTCCGACGTCGCTGTGTAGTCCACGCCGGTGTTGCAGACAGCGCCTTCGGTAGCGGTGTCGCCCGCAACCACCGACGTGGCATAGGCGACTGTTACCAGCTGGCTGCTCGCACCTGCCAGCGTGACCGTGAACTCGATCTGACCGTTGGCGGCGTCCTCGTCGGCAGTCGCAGGCGTCACGGACAATGTCGGCGGGCCGTCGTCGTCGAGGATGGTGCCCGTCCCCGACGTCACGAATACGTTCTGCTGACCGCTGATTCGGAGCGTGAAGGTCTCGGCGAGTTCGTGCAGACTGTCGTTCCTGATAGTGACCCTGACCGTCTGCGTGGCGGACTCCCCCGGCCGGAACGTGAGCGTCCCGGACTTCGCGGTGTAGTCGTCGCCCGCTGTCGCACTGCCGTCCGCCGTCTCGTACTCAAATTCGACCGTGTCGGGGCCAGGCGTTCCGAGCGTCACCGTGAAGGTCAGGCTGCCGGCGTTCTCCGCGACGCTCGGCGAGTCGACGATGATGGTCGCGGGCGGGTCGTCGTCGTAGACGACGACATACCAGATGGGCTCCAACTCCAGGAGTGCGTTCTGCGACTGGTCATAGATCTCCAGGCAGATCCTCTCGACCGGCTCGTCGATTTCGTCGCCGAGCTTGTTGGTCTCGACCCTCTTGTCGCGATCCCCCGCATTGAAGGTCAGAGTTCCGGAAACGGCGACGTAGTCCCCCGACTCGTACGTGCCGTCGTTATCGGCGTCCACTCCCGGCTCCGCGGAGCAGACGGCCTCCCCCTCGTCCCCGCTGGAGTACCGACCCGGGATCTTGATGAGTTGACCGTTCTGGTCCCTATGCACTGTCCGGTATTTCACCGTCACAGTCTCCGTCGACGCTCTGGAGAGCCCCACGCCCCAAGCCGTTGCGTACGGACCCTCGGGGCCGGCGCCCCATTGGTTGATGCTTACCCGCGGTAGGTCGTCGTCGAGGATGAGCCCCTCTGTGCTCCTGTCGTCGGGCGTTGCGAACTCGAAGGAGGGGTCCGGCAATAGGCGGAGCGTGATCGTCTCGTCGCGATCGTTCACGTCGACGTCGGTGTCGTTGACGACACTGATCCGGATTTCACTGAAATCAACGGAGGATCCGGGACGCGGCCCGCCCGTCTCACCGGGCTCGAAGACGAACTCACCCTCCAGCGTCGTGTTGTCCTCGCTCCAAGCCTGACCGCTGGACAGGTATTCCCCGTAGTCATCATGAGGAGTGGCCGCTTGGCACATGTCCAGGGCGCTGAATGAGCCGCAGTCCGAAGGGTTGATGAGGTCGCCGTTGCTGTTCCTCTGCAAACCGGGCACGACCTCGTACTTCACCCGCACCGGCCGACCGCTGGGCTCGCTCAGGGTGAGCTGGTACCGCAAAACTCTTCCACTCTCGGTGGTCGAATCCTCGTCATCACGGAGCATCAGTTTCGGCAGATCGTCGTTGTCGCGGATCGTGCCGGCGACCCAGTGGCCGCGTAGGACCTCGCGATCCTCGTCGTAGTAGTGAGCGATGTCATCGCTGAGTACCGCGTTCGTCGGGTTGTCCGGCGCGAAAACGAATCCTTCCTCGTCGTGCTCGTCGAGGGCATCGTCGATGATCTTGACCTCGATGGTGGCGCTCCTCTGCCCGGCCGTGATCGTCACCTGTTCGGAGCTGCTGCCCGGGTAATCGAAGTCCTCGACCAAGCTCGCCTCGTGTTCCGCCTGCCCGTCACCATCCAGGCTGTAGCCGAACGTGACGTCCGCGCTCCACGTCTTGTTGAGCCTCGCGGTGAACACCAGCTTGCCGGTCGAGACGTTCTCGTTGACGACGCCGCGGTTGGGGACCGTGATCGTCAGTTCCGGCAGATCCTCCTGCTGCGCGAGGGCGCCGGCTGAGGCCAGGAGCGTGCCGACGAGCGCGGCAACCCCGACGAGCCCGACGGCGCGCCGTCGAGCGAGTACGGAAGCCACTGGGCGAATCAAGATAGAAATCCCTCCCAGCTTGCAGCCGTGAGACGAGCGCAACCTACCGTTCCCGCGCCGCGAGAAGGGTGATACCGGAGCATCTCACGACCCCGCCCGGGTGAGCCACAGGCGGCGCGATCCGCTCCCCCGACCGCGCCGGACCGGCAAATTGTGTCGAACGCCGCAGGGCTCACCATGATCGAGGACTCACCATGATCGCTGATAGTAGTGATCGAAACGCCTTCTCGCTGTCGCGCTCAAGCCAGAGGATGGGGACGCCCAGGGCCAGCGCGAGCGGCCGTTCCGAGGCCGCGGGAACGCCACCGGCGGCCCCGCCCGGGCTGGCACCGCTAGTGGAGGATGCCGGCGTCCAGGTCCTCGTACGTGTTGCGGCCCAGCAGGGCGAGGGTGCGGTCGACGTCGTTGCGGAGGATCTCCAGCATGCGGGCAACACCGGCTTCGCCGCCCGCGGCGAGCGGCCAGAACCAGGCCCGCCCGCCCATGGCGGCGGTTGCTCCGAGTGCCCGCGCTTTGACCAGGTCGGCGCCCCGGCGGATGCCGCCGTCGAGGATCACCTCGGCGTCGCCGCCAACCTCGGTGGCGATCTCGCCCAATACGTCGAGGGCGGCCGGCAGGCCGTCGAGTTGGCGGCCACCGTGGTTGGACACGACCACGGCGTCGGCTCCCTGCTCGACGCAGCGGCGGGCGTCGGCGGCGCTCATTACGCCCTTGATGAGGAGCGGCCCGTCCCAGCGCTCGCGCAGCCAGGCCACGTCGTCCCAGGTCTTGGACAGATCGGCGAGTTCCTGGTCGAGGTAGGCGGCCATCCCGGCCATATTGGTGTTAGGCGGAACCAAGTCGAGGAGGCAGCCAAAGTGCACAGGTGGCCCGCTCGCCAGGTGCCACAGCCAGCGGGGGCGGCGGATGGCCTCCAGGGCCTGCGCCGGGCCGATGCGCGGCGGGATCATCATGCCGTTGCGCAGGTCGCGCTCGCGCTTGCCGATCAGCGGCACATCGATGGTGAGGACAAGGGCCTCGCAGCCCGCTGCGCCGGCTCGGTCCACGAGCTGCGCCACCACATCGGAACTGCGCCACAGGTAGAGCTGGAACCACAGCGGGCCGTCGCTCACGGCGGCGATCTCCTCGATGCTGTAGCTGGAGGCCGTGCTGATGACGAACACGGTGCCGGCCGCGGCGGCGGCGCGGGCCACAGCCAGTTCGCCCTCGCGGTGCACCAGGCGGGCCAGGCCGGCCGGACCGCAGATGAACGGCACCTCGAGGCGCCGGCCCAGCACCGTGACGCCGGGATCCCGCTCGGTCACGTTGACCAGCGACCGGGCGGTGAAGTGCACCCGGTCGAACGACTCGTGGTTGGCGCGCAGGGTGACCTCGCCGTCGGCGCCGCCCTCCACGAAGTCGTACACCAGGCGGGGCAGCCGGCGCCGGGCGAGGCGCCGGAAGTCGTCGTAGGAGTGTGGCGGTGTGGGGCGCGGCCGCAGCCGCACCAGCCGAGCAAACTCGGTGGGCTTCATCGGGTGCCCTCGCGTCGCTCCCCGTCCCGACTCCCGCCGGCGGGATCCTGCGCCGGCTCGGCAGGCTTCACTCGGCGTCCTCGCGGAGCGCGGCGTCGATGCCGAACATCATCCGGGTGACGCCTGCCAGCAGCGGCACCTGCAGGCCGCACTCCTCGGCGCGCCGGACCAGGGGGGCATACACGGCGTCCACCTCGAGGGGCCGGCCGCGCTCGATGCTCTGCAGGGCTGAGACCTTCACGCCGGTCTGCCCGGTGGCGACCAGCTGCTCGCCGAATTCCCGCAGCACGTCCAGAGCCTGCTCCCGGGGCAGGGTCGTGAACGTGTGCACCCTCATGGGCCCCGGCAGGTCGATGAGCTGGACACCCTCGCTGTGGGCCACCAGCGCCACCTCGCGCAGCAGGTCCAGGAACACCTCACGCAACGCCGGGGTGATGAACATGCGGTGGTAGATGGAGCGGGTGAGGGCCACGACGCCCATGGCGGCGGCCGCCAGCGAGGCCTTCGTCCACAGGACCGAGGCGATGTCGGCGCGCTCGGTGATGCGCTCGGGCAGAGCGGCGGCTATCCGGGCGGCCGTGCCGGGAGTTGTCTCAGCGACGTCGCCGACATAGGTCGCCCCGGCGAAGGTGTAGGCGGCCACGCCGGGGCCCACGAGCGTGCCGCCCACCATCGAGACCGCCTCAACTGCGGCCGAACCGAAGCGCTCCAGCAGCGGGAGGGCCTGGTCCACGCCGTTCTGAACCGAGAAGGCCATGGACGCTCGTCCGGTGTAGGCAGCCAGCAGAGGCGGCACGTCGAAGGACTTTGCGCCCACGACCACCAGGTCGGCGTCACCGGCGGCGGCGGGGTCGTCAGTGGCATCGAGGTGGTAGATCCTGGTGCCTGTGTCGTAGGAGCGGACCTCCAGCCCCTTGTCGCGGATCGCCTCGGCGTGGGGGCGGCGGGCCACCAGCGTGACGTCGGCGCCGGCATCGGCCAGCCACGCTCCGTACACCGACCCGAGGGCGCCGGCACCGAGGACGACGACCCTCATCGGCTGGCTCCGGCTCCGGCGAGGCGGTCCCAGGTTTCGGGGGTGAGACCCTCGGCGCGCAGTTGGAACTTCTGGACCCGCTCGGAGGCGTTGCGCGGCAGTTCGTCCATCCAGCGGATGTAGCGCGGCACGGCGAAGTGTGCCATCCGCCCGTCGCAGTGCTCGATCAACTCAACCTCGGTGAGGCTACGGCCCGGCTTGAGCACCACGCAGGCCAGCACCTCCTCCTCGCTCAACTCCGACGGGACGCCCACCACGGCGGCCTCCAGCACGGCGGGGTGCCGGGCGATCGACTGTTCCACCTCGTAGGAGCTGATGTTCTCGCCCCGGCGGCGCACGCAGTCCTTCACCCGATCGATGAAGGTGAGATAGCCGTCGGCGTCCACCACGCCCCGGTCACCGGTGTGGAACCAGCCACCCCGCCAGGCGTCGGCGGTGGCCTCGGTCATGTCGTAGTAGCCGCTGAAGGTGGCGTGGTTCGGCCGCGCCCGCACGACGATCTCACCTGGGGTACCGGGCGCCACCTCGTTGTCGGACTCGTCGACGATGCGCATGCCGTAGAGGCCCGACGGGCGGCCCGACGTCCCGATCCGGCGGTCGGCGAGGTCGACGGCGGCCATCCCGTTCTGGGTGACGATGGGCACCTCGGTGGAGCCGTACACCTCGGTGAGCTTCACCCCGAAGCGCTCCTCGAACGGCTCCCAGAGGTCCGGCGGACAGGGCGCCCCGAACCCCCGCCGCACCGGATGGTCGGCATCGTCGGGCCGCGCCGGCTGCTTCCACAGGATCATGAGCAGGGCACCCATGTAGTTGAAGGCGGTGACTCCCTTCGCCCGGCAGATGTCCCAGAAGGCTCCGGCGCTGAAGCGCTGCTCAAGGACGCAGCGGGCCCCCGCCTCCATGGCGCACGTGACCGTCGTGTAGCGGGCGTTGATGTGGAACAGCGGGAACGCCGTGTACAACACGTCGTCGGGGCCGTAGCCCATGAGCCAGCGGGTCTGGCGGGTCAACGTGAGGTTGGCGCCGTGGCTCAGCATTGCCCCCTTGGGTGGCCCGGTGGTGCCCGAGGTGTAGAGGATCACGGCGGTGTCGCCGGGCTCCAGGGGCGGCAGGCGCGGTGCCACCTCACCGTAGAGCGACGGCAGCTCGTGCACCGCGACGCCGGGGCCGAACGACGGGGTGGCGGAGTCGGCGCCATCGGGGCGGTGGAAGATGACGTGGCGCAGCTCCGGCAGTTCCGGCATCACCTCGGCCAGCCGGTCGGCGAACTCGATGTCGCACACCACCGCCTGCGAGCGGGACTGACCCAGCACGTAGGCGAGGCCATCGCCCCGCTGGGCCACGTTGACGGGCACGTCGACGATGCCGGCGCGGGACATGGCGAACCAGGTGTCCACGCAGGCCACGCTGTTGCGCATGATGACGGCGGCCCGGTCGCCGGCCCGCAGGCGAATGTCGCCCGCCAGGCCGGCACCAAGGCGGTCGGCGTCGCGGTCGAGCGCGGCATACGACTTCGCCTCGCCCATGGCCTCGATGGCCTCCCGATCGCCGCTGCGCTCGGCGCAGGCCCGCAACCACGGCCCGATGGTCATCGGCCCGTCCGCTTTGCCAGAGATCGTCATGGTCAGCTCGGCGGTGGCGCCGCACAGACCCGTGCGCAGACGCGAGCAGTGCCGCTGAGCAATGGATTCCGGCCTGCGCCGGAATGACGAGATGGGGCGCCGGAATGACGAGATGGGGACACCGGACGCGACTTCAGGTCAGGCCCAGTTCGTTGCACAGCTGCTCTTGCAGGCGGAACTTCTGGATCTTCGTGGCCGAGATGGGCCACTCCTTTACGAACCGCACGTAGCGCGGCACCTTGAAGGAGGCAATCTGCCCCTTGCAATAGTCGATCAGGTCGCTCTCGGCGAGTTCGGCGCCGGGCATCAATTCCACGAACGCTGCCGCCACCTCCACGTAGCGCTCGTCGGGGATCCCCACCACCTGGGCGATCGCCACCGCCTCGTGGGTCTGCAGGTAGGACTCGATCTCGACGGCGGCCACGTTCTCGCCGCCCACCTTCAGCATGTCCTTGACCCGGCCCAGGTAGCCGACACGCCCGTCGGCGTCCATCCGTCCGATGTCGCCGGTGTTGAACCAGCCGTCATCGTCGAAGGTTTCCGCCGTCTTGACGGGGTCCTTGTAGTAGCCCTCGAAGACGTTGAAGCCCCGGCACCAGATCTCGCCCCGCTCCCAGACCGGCACCACCTCGCCGGTCTCGAGGTCCCGGATCTGCACCTCGATACCCCGGAACGGCCGACCCGAGGTGGTCGAGCGCACCTCCGGCGGATCGTCGGGGGCGGTGAAGGCCACCACGCCGCCGCACTCGGTGAGCCCGTAGGCGTTCATGTGGGCCATGTGAGGCAGCAGGCGGTGGATCTCCTCCAGGGCGGTCGGCGCGGCCACGTTGTTCATGAGCCGGATGCTGCCCATGGCCGCCGGATCCCAGTCGGGGTGGTTCAGCATGACCGTCGTGACCGTGGGGAACGTGGAGAAGCAGATGGTGGCGGCCTCGTCACGCAGTTGGGCGATGGCCACCGCCGGATCGAAATGGGTGAGCGTCACGTAGGCGGCGCCCGCCTCGATGCAGCCGATCAGCGGCAGGATCGAACTCATGTGGAACAGCGGCAGCGGATCCCAGAACACGTCGGTGGAGGTGAGCTCGAAGCGCTCGCAGCCCACCGAGCTGGTGCGTACGAGATGCTCGTGGGTCATCGGGCAGCCCTTGGGCTCGGCGGTTGTGCCGGACGTGTAAATCATCATGGCGATGCCGCGCAGAGCCACCCGGCTGCGCAACAGGTGCACGGATTCGAGGCTCACCCCCTCGGCGGCGGCCTCGAAGCCGGCCCGGTCGATCATCCCCGCCGGCGAGGAGCTGCCGAGCAGCACGACGCTGCGCAGCTCGGGGGCGGCATCGAGGCTCAGATCTCGGACATCGGGAGCGTCGACCAGGCCGGGGATGCAGTCGTGCAGGATTGCCACGTAGTCGGTGTGCTGGTCGATGATGTCGCTGGTCACGAGCAGGCACAGGTCGGCATCCCGAGCCAAGTAGGACAGCTCGCGTCCCTTGAAGCGGGAGTTGATGGGCACCACGGGAGCGCCGATGAGCGCGGCGCCGAACATGACCTCCAGGAAGTCCATGCAGTTGGGCATGAGGATGCCGACGTGGTCGCCCGGTCGTACGCCGAGACCCAGCAGCGAGCGGGCGGCCCGCTCGGCCGCCGCCAGCAGCGACGCAAATGTGTGCCGGCTCTCGGGGAACACCACCGCGTCGTTGTCGGCGTGCAGCGCGGCTGCCCGCACGATGAGGTCACCGAACGTGGTGACCTCCACCCACTGTCGCTCCGTGAAGGTCATGGCTGTCTCCTCGGTACGGCTTGGCTTGCGGCTCCCCGTGGGCGCATCGGGGAGCCCGGACTGCGACGGTCGCTACGCCGGCTCAGGAGAACGTAACTGACGCTGCAGGTCGGCGCTGTCGAACCACTGGCGGAGGCGGCGGATGCGACCGTCGGTTACGTCGAACACGTCGACCGCCTCGAAGACGATCTCGACGCCGGTGTCGCTGCGGCCCTCGAAGTGGATCAACGCCACGACGGAGTCGCCGTCGCAGATGAGCCGGGTTGGGATGTCGGAGTGCTCGGGGTAGCGGCCGAAGACCGCTTCGAAGAACGCCACGACCGACTCGAGTCCCTGGCGTGGTCGCGACATGCAGGCGGTCAGCTCGATGTCGGGGTGCAGCACCTGGCGCAACGTGTCGAAGTCCGCGGCGTTGACGGCGGCGAAGTAGCTCTCGACCACCTCGCGCGGTGAGCGGCCACCCGGCGGCGCGGCGGCCTCGGATGCCGAAGGTGGGGCGGCCTCGGATTCCGACGATGGGGGCGTGTTCATGGTCGGCTCCTGAGTATGTCCTTCACCTCATTGAGCGCCTTGAACGACCAGCCTGCCAGGTCGGGGTCACCGAACGGCGTGATGTTCCACATGACGAGGTGGCGCAGCCCCGCGGCGTGGTACGTGGCGACCTGATCGGCAATCTGATCGGGGGTGCCGCAGAAGCAGTAGTAGTCCACGACCCGCGGCGGGATGCCATCGATCACCCGCAGCGCCTCGGGGCGCGACAGCGACGAAGGCACCAGTTCGTGGAACCCCTCCGGTGGCTCGACGCCCAGAGACTCGAACACCTCGCCGGGAAGCATCACCATGAGGGCGCGCACCATGGGGGCCTCCTGCAGGCGCCGCAGCGACGCCTCGTCGGGCGCCACCAGCACGTACGCCAGCAGCCCGGGCGTGACCGCTTCGGCGTCGCGGCCCGCCGTCACCGACGCCTCGCGGATGGACCCGAGAGCCTCGCCGTACCGCTCGGGCGACAGCTTCGTCGGCAGCCAGCCATCGGCGAGGCGCCCGGTGATGGCGAGCATCCGGGGCCCGTGGGCCGCGGTCCAGAGAGGCGGCGGCTCGTCGGAATACGCGGTGAGACCCAGCACCGCGTCCTTCAGCCCGAAGAACTTCCCCTCGTAGTTCACCGGTCCATCGGCGCCCCACAGCAACCGGATCACCTCGATGCCCTCGGCCAGCCGGCTGACCGGGCGGGAGAAGTCCACCCCGTAGGGCACCACGTTCATGCGCTCGCCCGAGCCGAGCCCCAGGATGGCGCGGCCCTGCGTGAGGTGGTCGAGCGTGAGGGCCATGTTGGCGACCATGGCGGGGTGGCGGCGCAGCAGGTCGGTGACCACCACGCCCACCTTGATGCGGCTGGTCTGGCTGCCCACGGCCGCCATCATCAGCAGCGGGTCGAAGTAGGTGTGGGGGCTGGGCTGCACGGTGGCGAACGGGGTCATGTCCGGCGTCCAGACGGAGTCCGAGTGCCAGCCCATGAGGTGGCACGGCCACCAGACCGCGTCGAAGCCGTCCGCCTCGTTGCGCTGTGCCAGCGACACGGCACGGCCGGCCGGCGGCATCAACTGGCCGGGTACGCCGATCTGGATGTCCATGCGTGTGCGGCGTTCCTAGCGCTGGCGGAACTCGCGGCGGCGCATGCCGTGCGGATCGATGACCTCGCGGATGAGGCGCACCTGTTCGGCCGCCGGCTCGGCGGTGGTGGGCACGTCACCGGCAGGCAGGAGCGGCTCGAAGCCGGTGGCCGCCAGCACCTGCTCGACGGTCACCCGCGGGTGCACCGAACGCAGCCGCATGTGCTTGCTGTGCGGTTCGAAGTCCATCACGCAGAGGTTCGTGACCACGAGTTCGGGACCACCCGTGAGCCCCAGACGCTCGCGCTCGTCGCCCCCGCCGAGGTAACCGGCGCAGGAGACGAAGTCCACCTTCTCGACCAGGGATCGGGGGTTGTGGTTGGGGTTCCAGTAGTAGAGGCGCTTGCCGATCGAGCCCATGTCGGCCAGCCCGGCGGTGCCCGGCAGGCGCACCTTCGGGGCGTGGTAGTCGGAGCCGATGACGGAGTTGTTGGCGTTGCCGAAGCGGTCGAGCTGCGCCGCGCCGACGCAGAACTTCTGCAGCCAGCGGCCGTTGAGGGCCAGCGTCCAGAAGTCCCCGTACTGCTCGACGTACATGAGGGCGTCGCGCCACAGCGGGGCCTCCAGCGTGGAGGCCGGGATCGGACCGGGCCGGGGTTCGAGCCCGACGGCGCCCGCCAGCCAGACGAGGTCGGGGGCGTGGGTGAGCTTGGCCAACTGGAAGGCGGCCACCGGCAGGAAGCTGGCCATGCCGTTGCACGCCTGGTCGCCGTCGGCGAAGCACGAGGCCAGTACGGCGATCATCAACTCGTCGACGGTCCAGTCCTCAGCCGGCGGCTGTGCGAGGTCGGCGGGGGTGCCCATCAGTCGATCTCCCAGCGCGCCAATGCGGCCATCCGGTCGGCACCGCCGACGGCGGCCAGGTACGCCTCGTGGTCGGCCGGGCCACCGACGTACGTGTCGAGGAATTCCCCGGTTGCCTCGTCGGAGCGGGCCGCCGCCACCCAGGCCAGGTGGAATGCGGCGTCGTAGCCGTAGAGCGGGTTGAACGAGGTGGGGTGGGCGCCCCACGGCACCTCCACGACGGCGTCCACGATGAATCCCGGCAGGACGGTGCGGTCGGGGTTGGCGCGCAGCACGTCGCTGTCGACGATCTCCTCGGTGGTGACGATGACCCGGCGGGCCGCCTTGGGCATGATGCCGATGTCGGGCCACAGTGCCGTCGGCTCGTACTGCACGTTGCCGTAGCGGTCGGCCCGATGGGAGTGCACGAGTGCCACGTCGGGCACCAGCGCCCGGCAGGCCACCACCGGGGGGCCACCGAACGGGTCGTCCAGCATCGTCAGGTTCTCGTTGATGTCGATGAGGTCGGTGCCGATCATGCCCCGGGTGGGCAGGAACGGCAGGTTGCGGGCGCCGGCGCCGAGGCGGGCCAGCAGCGCCGTCTCCGACAGCTCCTCCATCCGGATGCGGCCGGCCTCCACGGCGCGGCGGTAGCGCTGCGCCAGCCCGAACTGCTCCATCGACACGGCGTTGCCGATGAAACGGTTCATGCACCCGGCGGCGGCCAGCCAGTCCAGGGCGATGCCCCCGACGAGGCACACCATGGACAGCTCGCGGCGCTCCTGGCGGATCAACTCGCGGACCACCGCCATCGGCGCGGCCTGCGTGGCCATGTTCTGCAGCGCCACGACGTCGCCGTCGGACACCAGCGAGGCGGCCTCGGCGAGTGTTGCCTGCTTCACCTGCACCGGCCCGCTCCCCCGCTCATATCAGCTCGATGATCTCGCGGCCGCCGTGCAGTTCGATGACCTGCCCGCAGCAGTAGTCGCTGGCCGGCGACGCCAGCCACAGGCACGCCTCGGCCACGTCGGAGGGGCGACCGGGGCGGCCAATGGGGATCTGCGCCTCGATGCGCCCGATGATGTCGCCCGATATGCCCAGGCCCGTCTCCGGATCGCGCTCGCCGGTCAGGCGAGTGCCGGCGATGTAGCCGGGTGCCACGGCGTTCACGCACACCCCGAAGCGGGCCCACTCCCGCGCAACCGACTTCGTCAAGCCGATGACGCCGGCTTTGGCCGCGGAGTAGTTGGCGTTACCGGCAATGCCGTAGATGCCGTTGATCGAAGCCACGTTGACGATCTTCTTGCACCCCTCGGCGGCGACCCGGGCGCGGTCGGTCCGCCGCAGCCAGGGCGCCGCGGCCCGGATCATGTTGAACGTGCCGCGCAGCACCACATCGACCACGGCGTCCCAGTCCTCGTCGCTCATCCGGTGGACCATGGCGTCGCGGGTGATGCCGGCGTTGTTCACGAGAATGTCGAGGTCACCGAATGCCTCGGCTGCGGCCGCGGCGATCTGCTCGGCGTCGTCGACCACCGAACCCGGCGCCTCGGCTGCCCGCCCGCCGGCGTCGCGGATGGAGGCCGCCACCTCGGCGGATGCGGCGGGGTCCACATCGTTGACGGCCACGGCCGCCCCGGCGGCGGCGAACCGGTGGGCTATGGCCGCGCCGATCCCACGGCCCGCCCCGGTGACTAGCGCCACGCGGTCCTGCAGGACTCCTCCTGCTGCGGTGCCCGGCGCCATTGCCCTCGCGGCTAGAACGAGCGGGGCAGGCCGAACGATTCGGCGATGCTGTTGCGGGCCATCTCGTTGCTGATGGGGCCGATGCGGTAGAGGCGGGCGTCGCGCCAGTAGCGCTGCATGTTGGTCTCCGCCGCGTAGCCCATCCCGCCCAGCATCTGGATACCCAGGTCGGCGGCCTTGCCGGCGTACTCCGAGGCCATCACCTTGGCCATGTTGGCCTCGATGCCGCAGTCGCGGCCCTGGTCGGCAATCCAGGCGGCGTAGTAGGTGAGGAGTTCGGCCTGCTGGCGCCACATGGCGATGTCGGCGATGTAGTGCTGCAGGATCTGGAACCCGCCGATCTTGCGCCCGAAGGCCTCGCGCTCGTTGAGGTGTTCCACGGCGTCCTCGAGCACCGCGTCGAGGATGCCGGTGCACAGGGCGGCGACCATGATGCGCTCGTTGTTGAGCGTGGAGAGCATGCGGTAGAAACCCATACCGGGTTCGCCCACCACGTAGCGGTCGGGCACGAACACGTCGTCGAGGAATACCTCGCACGAGCCCACGGCGCGCATGCCCAGCTTGGGTATCTGGCGGGTCTCCAGTCCCTCGCTGGGGTTGGGCACCAGGAACAGCGTGACGCCGCGGGCGGACTTGCCACCGCCGTCGGAGGTGCGGGCCATCAGGAAGAGGTAGTCCGACACGTGTGCCGCCGTGGACCAGATCTTCTGGCCACTTATCCGCCAGCCGCCCGGCACCTCGACCGCCCGGGTCTTCATGGCGCCCATCAGGTCGGTGCCGCCCGACGGCTCGGTCACCGAGATCGCCACGCGGATGTCACCGGTGGCCAACTGGGGGATCAACTCCTCGCGCACGTCCTCGCGGGCGTAGGCCGCGATGGACTTGGCGCAGAACGAGGAGATGCCGAAGATCCAGGTGAGCCCGGCGAGGGAACGGGCCAGCTCGCGGGTGAGGATCATCTGCGTGAGCACGTCACCGCCGGCCCCGCCGAGATCCTCGGGGAGACCGATGGCGTGGAAGCCGGCCGCTGACATCTTGTCCCACAGCTCGAAGGGGTACTCGAACTCCTGCATCTCGATGTCGCGGGCGGCGTTCTTGGGGCACTCCTTGTCGACCCAGGAGCGCACCGTCTTGGCGAAGAGTTCCTGTTCCTCGCTGAGTGAGAAGTCCATCGGTATTCCGTTCTCCCGGGTGCCGTCGGTCAGTAGCGCCAGCCGTCGCCGAATGCGGCGATGCGGTGGCCCAGATAGTCCTCCACGCACGTGAGCGCGGCCCGGGCGGCGCGGTCGGTGCCGATGCCGCGGCTGCGGAACGTCTCGGAGGCGAAGTAGAGGCCGTCGATGTTGGGGGCGCGCCAGTGCGGGCGGAAGTTGCCGACCAGCATCGGCTTCTGCACCACGCCGAAGGGGGGATCGAACACCAGGCCGCGGCGCCGCCACACGTGGTTGCGCAGGCCGGGATACATCTCGAACAGCCCGGCCTCGAAGCGTTCGTACATGTCGGTGACGTAGCGGCGGTCACGCCCCCGGGAGCCGGGAATGACCCCGCCCGTGCAGTAGAGATGCACGCCCGGCGGCGTGGAGTCCGGATCCATGGCCGTCTGGTCGTACATAAACCCCGGTGTGGGGCTGTGCGGCGTGGCGAGCCAGGTGGAGAGCTCGCGAGGGTCGTACATGGTGACCGGTTCCTCGGTCGCCAGGTAGAGGCCCAGCCACGTCACCCGGTAGGCGTCCTGTGCCAGGTAGCGGATCTGGTTGGCGTACCAGTCGGGAAGCTCCCACTCCGGGACGACCCGCAGCACGCTCCACACCGGCAGCGTGGAGATCACGCAGTCGGTCTCCAGCACCTCGCCGGGCTCGACGTCGTTGGGCACGACGCGACCCTCCCGGCCGAGACTCACGCCGACGACCGCACCGTTCTCGATGAGCACCTGATCGGCGGCGCAGTTGAGGCGCACCTCGCCGCCATGACGGGCAACGGCGCCGGCCAGGTCGCGCCACATGCCGTCCCAGCCCTGGCCGGGCCAGCACGAATAGGCGGCCATGTGCCGCTCCTCGTAGTGCATCTTGCGGACCCAGAGGTTGTCGCTGGCCGAGTGGTCCCACCAGTTGTCGGTGAGGCACTCCAGCACGGCCAGGAACTCGAACAGGTCCACCACGCTCTGGTCGGAGGTGTACTGGTGGATCCATTCGCGCATGGGCCGGTCGTCCCAGGACTCGAGCTCGTCCCAGGAGGTCTCGACGAGGCCCTTGATGACCTTCTTGAGTTCGGTCTTGTTGCCGCTGTAGCGATCCCTGATGGAACCCCATCGATGCGCCTCGTTGTCCCACACGGGCATGTCGTGGGACACCTCGCCGTGGATCAGCTCCTCGCCCACGTACTCGAAGATCTTGGTGATACCCGAGCCGGGGTCTTCGATGAGATGACCGCCGAGGTTGACGCGGAATCCCTCGTCATCGACCGCCAGGGCGCGGCCGCCGAGGTGGGGTGACCGCTCCAGCACGCAGACGCTGCGACCCTCGCGGGCCAGCAACGCCCCGGCCGACAGCCCGGCCGCGCCGGCGCCGATCACGATCACATCGAAGCTGGCCATCAGGGATCCTCTCGCTTCGTGCACCACGGGGGGACCGGTCACCCGCCGACACTGGGCGACGCACCCCTCCAATCCCGAGTATATCAAACGGTCGTTTGACACACAATTCCGGTGACCGGGCAGTCAGCGCTCGCGCCCGTTCTCCCAGAGTACCGGGTTCCCGTTGGCCGCTCCGGTTGCTACGGAGTGCACCGGGAGTTCACGGAGCGCAGCGAAGGACAGTCTGCATCGAACCCTCCGCATCGCCGACGACGGCGCCCATGGGCAGCAGGATCGGGGTGTCGATCCCAGCGGCCGCATACTCGGCGATGCGGCGGCGCACGGCGGCGGCACCCACGGCGCAGACGGCGTCCACCACGTCATCGTCGACGTAACCGAGCGCCCGGCGCCGGTCGCCCGCCGCCCAGGCCTCGGCGGCCTCCGCCAGGCGAGGGAAGCAACCCGCGAAGCAGTGCTGATGCGTCGGCACCATGGCGTACGCCAACAACGACCGGCGCATCCGCTCGCGCGCCTCGTCGGGGCGGTCGCCGGCGTAGCCCCAGAACGAGCAGACCAGTTCCACCGCCTGTGGGTCGCGGCCGCCCGTCCGGGCCGCCTCGTGAATGATCTGGCGCTTCGCCGCCACCTCGCCGGGCGGGCACCACGCCAGGAAGGCGCCGTCGGCGACCTCGCCCGCCAGCGCGAGCATGCGATCACCCATGGCACCCAGCCACACCGGCACCGGCGACGGCGGCTGCATCTGCAGGCGGAACCCGTCGCAGGTCAGTTCCTCGCCTGCGTAGCTGATCTTGCCGCCTGCCATCACCCGCCCGAACAACTCGAGGTATTCCCGGGTGGTGGTGAAGGGCTTGTTGAACGGGATGCCGTGCCAGCGGCCCACGATGATGGGGCTGGAGGCGCCGAAGCCGGCCACGATGCGCCCCGGCGCCGCCGAGGCCAGCGTGGCGAAACCCATGGCCGCCAGCGGGGCGGGCCGGGTGTACGTGGCCAGGATGCCCGAGCCGAGGCGGATCCGGCTGGTGCGGGCAGCCGCCATGCCCATGAGCGACAGGACCTCCGCCCCCGCCACCTCGCCGCACAGCGCCGTGTGGTAGCCGACGTCCTCGGCGGCCTCGTACAGCGCCAGGAGTTCACCGGCGCTGAGCCCTTCCTCGACGGGCATCGCGACGCCGTAGCCGGCCCCCGAGCCGCCAGCCGGCACGTCGGCGCTGACTGCGGCAGAAGATCCGGTCACCGTGGAGGCGTCCCCGGAAGGATCGGCGGTGTCAGGCACGGCCGCGGTGCGGTCGATCGTCGCGACCGGTATGTGGGAGCCTTCTCAGCCGGCGAACCGGTCGTGCAGCTCGGCGGCCAGTTCGGCGTTCTCGACGTTGTCGGGGTGTGGGAGCCACTCGTCGCCGACCGCCAGGTAGCGCGTCGCCAGCTCGATCAGCGGGCCGTGGGCCACCGATGGGCGGCAGGAAGTTCCAGCGCAGCCACGGCTGGGTGTTGGGGTGGCTGGCCTCGTCCAGCACCAGCGGCAGGCCGGCGTCGCGCACCCGGTCGATCATGCCGTCGAAGTCGTCGGAACAGAAGGCCAGGTGATGCACGTACTCGCCGCGCCGCTCCAGCACCTTGTCGGGCCAGTGGCCCGGCTCGGCGGGCGACCAGAGCTGGATCGAGACCCCGCGGGGATCGGGGTTCTGGAACGTCAGCCAGCGCATGGGCGTGCCGTCGGTCTCGTCGAGCCCCTCACCGCGGGTGATCTGCATGGTGTGGCCGGGCGAGAGGGCCTCGAGGATGCGCGTCCAGTCGGCCTCGGCCGCATCGAGGTCCTTGACGAGCAGCGAGACGTGGTCGAGATGGATGCCCATGGATGCTCCTTGTGGGATCGGCTTGCGGTTGGGCTGCGCCGGTTAGACGAGCTCGAGGATGGTGGCGTTGGAGAGGCCACCGCCCTCGCACATCGTCTGCAGCCCGAGGCGTGCCCCGCTGCGCTGCATCTCGTGCACGAGCGTGGTCATGATGCGGGCTCCGCTGGCGCCCAGCGGGTGGCCCAGCGCGATCGCCCCGCCGTTGACGTTCACGCGTTCGGGGTCGACGCCCACCTCGGCCTGCCAGGCCAGGACCACCGAGGCGAACGCCTCGTTGCACTCGAACAGGTCGATGTCGTCGATGCTCAGGCCGGCCCGCTTCAGCGCCATCTGCGTGGCGGGGATCGGTCCGGAGAGGATCAGCACGGGGTCGCTGCCGGTGACGGCCATGGTGTGCACCCGGGCGACGGGGGTCAGCCCGTAGCGCTCGACAGCTGCGGAGGAGGCGACGAGCAGGGCGGCCGCCCCGTCGGTGATCTGGCTGGACATGGCAGCAGTCAGCGGGCCGAACTCGCTGAACGGCTTGAGCGTGGCCATCTTCTCCATGGAGGTATTCGGGCGGATGCCCTCGTCGCGGGCGCAATCCCCCACCGGCAGCACCTGGGAATCGAAGCGACCCTCCTCCCAAGCCCGGTGAGCCTTGCGGTGGCTGAGCAGGGCCAGGCCGTTCATGTCCTCGCCTGTGATCCCCCAACGCTCGGCGATCAGGTTGCCGCCGCGGAACTGGTGGATCAACTCGTCGCGGAAGCGCTCTTCCCAGCCGGGGGCGTCGAACGGGTAGCCCATGCCGAGATCGGGCCCCACGTCACCCTGGCTGTTGAGCTTCACGAGGCTCATGACCTCGGTACCCCCGGCGACGACCATGTCCATCGTGCCGGACATGACCGCCTGGGCGGCGAAGTGCACAGCCTGCTGCGAGGAGCCGCACTGGCGGTCGATGGTCACGGCGGGGACGTGTTCGGGGAACCCCGCCACGAGCGCGCAGTTGCGGCCCAGATTGAAGGCCTGCGCGCCGATCTGGCCGACGCAGCCCCAGATGACGTCGTCCACCTCGCCAGGATCGATCCCGGTGCGGTCGACGAGGCCGCGCAACACGTGCGCGCCGAGATCCACCGGATGCACGTCACTCAACCCGCCGCTGAAGCGGCCCATCGGGGTCCGCACCCCGTCGATGATGTACGCCTCGGTCATGACCTGCTCCTCCGATCGCTCCCCGCCACGGGCATCGGTCACGCTACCGGCGACCTCCCAACGGCGGGCGGGTCGGGCGGCAACCGCCGTCAGCCCGTCGCTGCGTCCGGTGCAGGTCCGGGCTCGGGCGGAGTGTCCTCGGCAAGCCGGTACCAGCCGGAGGCGAAGAGGAGGCCGTCGTGGCGGACAGCCCAGGTGTGCTTGCGCTCGGGCTCGCCGGTCTCGGGGTGGGTGAAGTAGTAGTCCACCCACCTGCCGTCCTCGGTGGCGGCGAGGAGATCCGGCCCGTAGAGCCTGCCGTTGAGGTCGGTTGCGGCCGCCCTGTCCGTGCCGACGATGTCCGGCCGGGTCGGGTGGGCGATGGATATTCCGGCCTCGTCAATCATGAACACGTACCACTGGCCGTCGACGCTCTCGGGCGAGTTGTGGTAGGCGACGCTGGCTTCACGCCCCTCGGCCTCGTAGCGGTCGATGGCCTGCTGCACGACGTACTGGGTATAGGTGGCCACGTCCGACCGGGCGAGAGCCTCGTCGGACTCGTCGAGGTCATACCAGCCCGAGGCGAAGAAGAGCCCGTCGTGACGCACCACCCAGGCGTGCTTCTGGGCAGGCTGGCCGGTGTCGGGGTGGTTGAAGAAGTAGTCGACCCAGCGGCCCCCCTCGTCGGCGGCGACGATCTCCCGGCCGTACGCGTTGCCGTAGACGTCGCGGCGCTCGGCCGTGCTGGTGCCGATGAGGTCCGGCCGCGTGGGGTGCGCGATCAGGATCCCGTCGCCGTTGACGATGAACACGTACCACTGGCCGTCCACGCTGACAGGATCGCTCTGACGGGCGATAGCGGCGGCTCGCCCCGCGGCGTCGTAGTAGTCGACGGCCTGCTGCACCACGTACTGGGTGTACGCAGCAGCATCGGACCGTGGTGGCTCCTGCGCCGAAGCCTCCTCGGTGGCCGAGCCGCTTCCGGTCGGTTCGCCATCGCCGTCGGCCCCGGACGCCGGAGCCGCCAAGACGAAACCGACGACGAAGACCGATGCTGCGACCGCTGCACGGATGAGCCTCACGCCGCCTCCAACACCCTCTTGTGGAGCACGCCTCGGCGCACCCGGATTCCGTTTACTGCCGACCTGCTCACACTACCGGCGCGCTCGCCGTGCCATCGGGCGGCGGGATCCCACGTTCCAGATGCGACTCCGCCAGGAGCAGACACTCCTCAACTCGCTCGCCGACTGAGTTACCACGGGCGTTCGCATAGGGTGAAAGGATGCGCGACCCGCAGGATCTCGTGGAACCGCTGGACTTCTACGACCCGGCGTTTCTTGCCGATCCGTACCCGGCGCTGGGTCGGGTGCGGGAGGCGACACCGGTCTTTCGTAACCCGCAGACCGGCGTGTGGATGCTCACCCGGTTCTCCGACGTGTACGAGACGCTGCGGGACCGCCGGCTGGGGCGCGCCTTCGACCACCTGTACAGCCGCGAGGAGTTGGGCCGACCCGAGCCGGACCCCCGCTGGAGGAGGTTCCATCAGCACGAGAAGTGGTCGCTGCTGAGCCTGGAGCCACCCGACCACACCCGCATCCGCAAGCTGGTCTCCAAGGTGTTCACACCCCGCTCGGTCACTGCGCTGGCGCCGGTCGTCGCCGGAATCTCCCAGGAGTTGATCGACCGCTGCCGGGAGATGGGCACCTTCGATCTGCTCGCCGACTACTCCCAGCTCTACTCCGTGGCGGTGGTGGCCGAGGTGCTGGGGGTGCCCCGGGCCGACACGCAGGCCCTGCTGGACTGGTCCCACGCCATCGTCAAGATGTACGAGTTGTCGTCGTCGGACGACGTGAAGATGCGGGCCGAGGTGGCGGCGGGTGAGTACATCGACTACACGCAGGCGCTCATCGACGAGAAGCGCCGCACGCCCGACGATCGCCTGGTGTCGAAGCTGGTGCAGGTCTCCGACGGCGGCGACCGGCTGAGCACCGATGAGGTCATCTGCACGACGATGGTGCTGATGGAGGCGGGCCACGAGGCCACCGTCAACACCATGGGCAACGGAATGAAGGCGCTGATGACCCATCGAGACCAGTGGCGGCGACTCGTCACGGGCGAGGTGGACGCCGCCACCGCGGTGGAGGAACTGCTGCGCTGGGACTCGCCGCTGCAGATGTTCGAGCGCTGGGTGCTGGAGCCCGGCACCGAGATCGCAGGTCAGTCGATGGCCGTTGGCGAGGAGGTGGCCATGCTCTTCGGGTCGGCCCAGCGCGACCCGCGCCGCTTCGACGACCCCGACCGCTTCGATATCGGCCGCGGCGACCCGGCGCACATCGGCTTCGGCGGCGGCATCCATTTCTGCGTGGGCGCCGCACTCGCCCGCCACGAACTGGCGGTCGCTCTCGCCGACCTCGTCGCCAACTTCCCCGACGTCGAACTGGCAGCCGAACCGGTGAACCACCCAACGTTCGTGATCCGGGGCCTCACCGAACTCCAGCTGACCGTCGACTAGTCACACGCACCCCGCGAGGGCGGGGAGCCGGCGGGCCGGGCTGCGACGACTTTCGCCTGCGTGGAGGAGCAGACCGGCACCCCGACCCCCGCCCGGAGCGCGGCGATCAGGAGGTGTCGACGGTTGGCTCGAATCGGTGGGCCTCGAGGTCGCCGCGGCTGATCCACTCGATGGTGCGGGCGTGGGTGGCCTCCAGGATGACAGGCGGCGCCGCACCGGCTTCGAGCGCCTCGGCCCAGCGCGAGGCGCACAGGCACCAGCGGTCGCCGGGACTGAGCCCTTCGAAGCCGAACTCGGGGCGGGGCGTCGACAGGTCGTTGCCCACCGAGGCCGAGTACTCCAAGAACTCCGCCGTCAGCACGGCGCACACGGTGTGCACGCCGAAGTCATTGGCGTCGGTGTTGCAGCATCCGTCGCGGAACCACCCGGTGAGCGGGTCGTACGAGCAGGGCTGCAGTTCCTCGCCGAGGACGCTCTGGGGCACGCGCTCAGTCTGCCAGACAGGCGGTGGCACGGCGAAGCGTCGGACTCGACGGTGTCGGTGACTTCAGTGGCGGAAGGCGCGGCGGCCGGTGAACACCATCGCCATGCCGCTGTGGTTGGCGGCCTCGATCACCTCGGCGTCTCGCACCGAGCCGCCGGGTTGGACGACTGCGCTGCAGCCCGCCTCCACAGCGCCGTCGAGGCCGTCGGCAAAGGGGAAGAAGGCGTCGCTGGCATAGGCGCCGCCGCGGCCGCGGTCGCCGGCCTTGGCCGCGGCAATGCGACCGGCGTCGCGACGGTTCTGCTGCCCCGCGCCGATCCCCACGGCACAGCGATCCTTCCCCACGACGATGGCGTTGGAACTCACCGCGGCGACGACTCGCCAGGCGAAGACCATGTCGCGCCACTCGGTATCGCTCGGCCGGCGCTCGGTCACCACCTTCCAGCCGTCGGGGGCGTCGGGAGCGTCGGGGGCGTCGGGGGCGTCGGGGGCGTCGGGCGGACCTATCACGCCGTCATCGACGCCGGCGGTGGAGACAGCGCCGAGGCCACTGCCGGCACGGCCCGAATCGGCGGCGGGAGCGGTCTGCACCAGGAACGAGTCTCCCAGCGAGCGGAGATGGAGTGCGGGCGCCTCCGGGGTGTTGGCCGCCAGGATGCGCAGGTTGGGTTTGGCCTGCAGCCGCTCGAGGGCCCCGGCGTCGTAGCCGGGCGCCACGACCACCTCGGTGAACACCTCGGCCAGCGACTCGGCCAGCTCTGCGGTGACGGTCCGGTTGAGCGCCACGACGCCCCCGAACGCCGAGACAGGGTCGCAGGTGTGCGCCCGCCGGTACGCCTCGGCGATGTCGTCGTGCGCCGCCGCGCCGCACGGGTTGGCGTGCTTCACCACCACCGCAGCCGGGTCGGGGCCGAGGGTGTGTGCCAGGCGCCAGGCGGCGTCGGTGTCGTAGACGTTGAGGTACGACAGTTGCTTGCCGCCGAGCTGTGCCGCCGTGTCCCACCAACTCGCCTCATCACCCAGCCGGTACCGCGCGGCCACCTGGTCGGGGTTCTCGCCGTAGCGCAGCACCTCTGCCCGCTGCAGCCACAGGAGCAGCGACTCCGGCAGTGCCTCGGACGCAACTCCGTCGGGGGCGTCCAACCCGGAGCCGGCAGCCGATGCGGGTGCGGAGGCCTCGGAGGACGAAGCAGGCGACTCAGGGGAGGCGTCGACGTGTTCCTGCTCCGGCGCACCGGCGTCCAGCCAGGCCACGATCGCCGCGTCGTAGGCGGCGCAGTGCGCGAAGGCCTTCCGCGCCAGGCGCCGGCGCAGCGACTCGCTGAGAGCGCGCCGCGCCTCCAACTCCTCGAGGACGGCGCCGTAGTCAGCCGGCTCCACGACGACGCCGACATGGGCATGGTTCTTGGCGGCAGCGCGCACCATGGCGGGGCCCCCGATGTCGATCATCTCGATCGAGGGCGCCTTGCCGAACGGGTAGAGGTTGCACACGACCAGGTCGATGGGCTCCGCGCCGGCCGCAGCCAGGTCGGCGAGGTGTTCCGGCTTCGAGCGGTCGGCCAGGATGCCCCCGTGCACGATCGGATGGACCGTCTTCACACGCCCGTCGAGCATCTCCGGCGCGCCAGTCACCTCGGCCACCTCGGTGACGTCCACACCGCCGTCCCGAAGCACACCAGCCGTCCCCCCGCTGGAGATGATCTCCCAACCCAGCGCCACAAGACGCCGTCCCAGTTCCACAGCCCCCGAACGGTCCGAAACCGAGATCAGCGCACGCACACCCCCATTATCGGCCGCTCAGCGTCAACACAGCGCCAACGGCGGCCTCCCGCCCGGACGACGACGGACAAGCGAGGGCTGCAGGCGGGAGACGTCGCCACGACAATCCCTTCAACCGGCACGATGGCGTATCGTTGGTGCCCCGGGCGAAGGATGTGAAGTGAACCGACCGACTGCTTTGGACGAATGAACGAGGCGCCTACCAACGGCCCGGCCGCGGAGCCCGTGGTGCGCCTGCGCGACATCCACAAGTCGTTCGGGACCAACCACGTCCTCAAGGGCATCGACCTGACAGTCCACCAGGGCGAGCACATCGTCATCTTCGGACCGTCGGGGTCGGGCAAGTCGACCCTGCTCCGCACGATCAACCTCCTCGAGGTCCCCGAGGCGGGCTCGGTGTGGTTCGAGGGCAAGGAATACGGCCCCGGCATCGACGGTGAGGACCTCCCCAAGGGGACGGCCCGCGTGCTGCGCCAGCAGGTCGGCATGGTCTTCCAGCAGTTCAACCTGTTCCCGCACGTCACCGCCCTGGACAACGTGACCCTGGCCCTCCGCCGGGTGAAGCGGATGCCACGACCCGAGGCCGAACTGCGCGCCGCCACCTATCTGGACAGGGTCGGCCTGCTCGACAAGTTGGGCGCCTACCCCGCACAGCTCTCGGGCGGCCAGCAGCAACGGGTGGCGATCGCCCGGTCGCTGGTGATGGAACCGAAGGTGATGCTGTTCGACGAACCCACCTCGGCGCTGGACCCCGAATTGGTGGGAGAGGTGCTCGCCGTGATGCGCAGCCTGGCCGAGTCGGGCATGACCATGGTGGTCGTCACCCACGAGATGGGCTTCGGTGAGGAGGTCGGCGACCTGAACATCTTCATGGACGAGGGCGTGGTCGTGGAGCAGGGCGGCCGGGAGATCTACAAGAATGCGCAGGAGCCCCGGACCCAGGGATTCCTGCAGTCGATCCTGTGATGCTCGACCCGATCGGCGCTCTCGCCCAGGCCAGGTTCCGGCCCGAGTTCATCTGGGACAACCGGCACATCTTCCTGGAGGGCGTCTGGCTGACGGTCCGCATCGCCCTGGTGGCCTTTGCCATAGCCACCGTGCTCGGCCTGGCGGTGGCGCTGCTGCGCATGACCAAGTCGTGGATCGTCGGACCGATCATGGCCGCCTACGTGAACATCTTCCGGGCGATCCCCCTGCTGGTGTTCGTGCTGTTCGTCTACTACGGCGTCGCCATCCATTTCAACTTCGCCATCACCGCCATCCAGGCGGGCGTCCTGGCCCTCGTGCTGCAGTACTCGGCCTGGCTGGGCGAGATCTTCCGCAGCGGGATCCAGGCCGTGGCGCCCGGGCAGCGGCAGGCCGCCCTGTCGGTGGGCATGAGCCGTCCCCAGACATTCGTGCGCGTGGTGATGCCCCAGGCCACACGCATCGTGACCCCGCCGACGGGCAACATGTTCATCGGCATGATCAAGGACTCCTCGCTGGTCTACATCATCGGGGTGCCCGAGTTGCTGCGGGTCAGCAACCTGCTGGCCAACCGCACCTTCCGCTACTTCGAGGTGTACCTGGGCACGGTGATCATGTACCTCATCCTCACGACGATGGTGTACTTCCTGTTCAAGTACATCGAGCAGCGATACCAACTCGTGGACGTGCTCACGTCGAAGGTGCGCTCCCCGTTCGCCCGCCGCCGGAGCAGGCAACTGCAGCGCCTCCAGGAAGAAGTGGTGGCGAACCGCGGCGCAGACTCATCGATCGGGCAACTCGGTACCTAGATTCAACGGGACGACTCGGTACCCGGTATCCTGAAACCTACCGATCGGTAGGCGCACCGGCGGGCTGTTCGCGGGCACTTCCACAAGGCGTGGATGCGCGGATGCTTCCGCGAGACGCCGATCGGTGAAGCAATTCCCTCAGAAAGGAAACCGTGTGAAGACACTTATGAAACTATTGGTGCCGTTGGTCGCGTTGGCGCTGTTCGCAGCAGCCTGCGGCGGCGACGACGACGGCGCCGCGGCGCCCGCGGCGGATCCCGCCCCGGCCCCAGCCGCCGCAGGCGACGCCGCCCCGGCCCCGGCAGACGACGCCGCCCCGGCACCCGCCGAGGACACCGCCCCGGCACCCGCCGAGGACGAAGTCGAGTTGACCCAGGCAGACCCGGGCGCAGCGGCCCAGGCCACCGTTGACGGGAACCTGCTGGACGTGATCAAGGACCGTGGGACCCTCAAGGTCGGCATGGTGCTGCAGTTCGAGCCGCAGATGTACATCGACGACAACGGCGACCCCGCCGGCTACGACGTGGACCTGATGCGCATGCTCGCCGAGGACCTCGGCGTGGAGCTCGAGATCAACGACCTCGAGTTCGATGCGATGATCCCTGGCCTGCTGGCCCGCCAGTTCGACATGGCGTCGGTTGGCCTCGTCGGCCGCCCGGCCCGCCTCGAGCAGCTCTGGTTCACGTGCCCGTACGTGCCCTACGGGCAGGTCGTGGTCGTGAACAACGACTCGGCGGTCAAGACCAGGTCGGATCTGAACAGCAGCGACGTCACGATGACAGCGCTCGCCGGCTCCACCGCGGCCAACCTGATCTCTAAGGAGTTCTCCGAGGCCAACCTGGTCGAGCTCGACCAGGCCCCGGCGTTCCTCGAGGTGGCCTCCGGGCGCGCCGACGCCATCGTGGTGGAGAATTACCTGGCACAGCCTTTCGTGGCCGAGAACCCGACCACCAGCATCCTGGACCCGACCGACCCGTTCCTGGCAGCGGAGTACGGCGCATGGGCCCTGCCACGTGGCGAGGTCGTGTGGCTCGAGTACCTAAACGGCTGGCTGGGGTACTACATCGCGCGAGGCACCCTCGACGACCTCTACGAGAAGCACATCGACCAGAGCCCGGGCATACCCGCCTGCACCTAGGCGAACAACCTTCTAGCAACAGCTAGCAAAACGTAAGAGTCCGGCGCTCCCAGCAAGGGGGCGCCGGACTCTCGCGTTAACGGGACAGACCAACAACCGAGGGAGGGGGGCGGGGGGCCGATTCGCGACGCCTTGCGCCCGCGCGAAGGAGCGAACGGCACCCCGCCCCCCGACCGGACAGAGCTACAGCGAGGCGACGACCTCGGCCATGAGCTCGCCGGCCTGCGTGGGGTTGCTGCCGACGCGGACGCCGGCGGCGTTGAGTGCCTCCACCTTGGCGGCGGCCGTACCCCGGCCTCCCGAGACGATGGCGCCGGCATGGCCCATCTTCTTGCCCGGCGGGGCGGTCATGCCGGCGATGTACGCCACGACCGGCTTGGAGACCCGCTCGGCGATGAACTCCGCCGCCTCTTCCTCGGCCGACCCGCCGATCTCGCCGATCAGCATCACGGCCTCGGTCTCGGCGTCGGCCTCGAAGGCGGCAAGGCAGTCGATGAAGCTGGTTCCCGGCACGGGGTCGCCGCCGATGCCGACGCAGGTTGTGCAGCCGATGCCCTTCTCCTTGAGCTCGTGCAGCGCCTGGTAGGTGAGGGTCCCCGAGCGGCTGACGATGCCCACCGGTCCGCCCGGTTTGGCGATGTGACCGGCGGTGATCCCGATGTTGCAGCTGCCGGGGGTGATGACGCCCGGGCAGTTCGGGCCCAGCAGCCGCACCTCCGGATGGTCGCGCTGGAGGAGCGCGAAAGTGCGCGCCTCGTCGTGCATGGGGACGCCCTCGGTGATCACGACGATGAAGCGCACGCCCCCGTCGGCGGCCTCGAGAACCGCGTCCGCCACGCGGGGGGCGGGAACGAAGATGCACGAGGCGTCGGCGCCGGTGGCCTCCACGGCGTCGCCGACGGTGGCGAAGATGGGTACGCCGTCCACGTCACTGCCCGCCTTGGTGGGATGGGTGCCGGCCACGACCTGCGTGCCGTAGTCGCGGTTCAGCAGGCCGTAATAGCGCCCGGCCGCACCGGTCAGACCCTGGTACACCACCTTGGTGTTGCCGTCCACGAAGATGCTCACGACCGGTCCTCCCTGGATCCGTCGTCGGCCGCCGCTGACTCGCCGGTTCCGACCGACGCGGCGGCCGCTGACTCGCCGGTTCCGACCGACGCGGCGGCCGCAACGGCCATGCGAGCCGCCTCCACCATGTCGGGGGCGAGGCGCAGGCTCTCCGATAGGTGGGGCTGGAGTATCCGCCGGCCCTCGGCTGCGTTGGTGCCGTCGAGGCGCATGATGATGGGCGAGGAGATGTCGACCCTGCTGAGCGCCTCGACGATCCCGCGGGCCACCTCCTCACCCTTGGTGATCCCGCCGAAGACGTTGATGAAGATGGACCGCACCGCGGGGTCACCGTCGACCACCTCGAGGGCGGCGGACATCAGGTCGGCGTTGGCGCCGCCACCGATGTCCAGGAAGTTGGCGGGTGTGCCGCCCGCTTCGGCAACGATGTCCACCGTGGCCATGGCCAGCCCGGCGCCGTTGGCGATCACGCCGACTGTGCCGTCGAGTCCCACGTACTGCAGCCCCCTGGCGTGGGCGACCTGCTCGCGCTCGTCGCGCTCGACGGTCTCGTCGTAGGCCGCGTAGTCCCGGTGGCGGAAGACGGCGTTGTCGTCGAGGGTGACCTTGGCGTCCAGAACCGCCAGCCGCCCATCGCCGGTGACGATCAGCGGGTTGATCTCCACGAGGTCGGCGTCGCCGTCGACGTAGGCGCGGTACAGCGTGCCCAGCAACTCGACGGCCTGCTCGGTGACCGCCGGGTTCAGCCTGGCTTCGTTCACCCACCGGCGGCAGGCCTCGGCGGTCAGGCCCTCGGTGGGGTCGATGTGGATGCGGGCGATGGCCTCGGGTGCGGTGGCGGCCACCTCCTCGATGTCGACGCCGCCCTGCGCCGACAGCATCCCGAGGTGGGCGCGCGCTGAGCGGTCGAGTGTGAAGCCGGCGTAGTACTCCTCGGCGATGTCGGCGGCCTTCTCGATCCACACGCGCCCCACGACGTGGCCGCGGATGTCGAGCCCGAGAATGGCGGCAGCGTGGCGGCGCACCTCGTCGGTGTCGCCCGCCACTTTGATACCCCCGGCCTTTCCCCGCCCTCCGACGTGCACCTGTGCCTTCACGACCACGGGGTAGCCGATGCGCTCGGCCGCAGCGACCGCCTCGTCGGGGCTGAACGCCACCTCACCGGGCGATGTCGGCAATCCGAAGGAGGCGAAGAACTCCTTGCCCTGATGTTCGAGTAGGTCCACGTGCCGCCTCCGAGCGAAACCGCCGCCGTCCAGCGGGCGAGCCTAGGCGAACCGGCGCTGGGAACCTCCCTGCGTCAGGCCCCACGACGCCGCTGACGCAAGAAAACCGCAGGCAGCGGTCGTCTACACTGAGGTCGTGGCAGCCTGGACGACGCCGGAGTACCACCCCGCCTTCGAGGAGTACTGCGAGACGATCTTCGAGTTGGCCGAGGATGACCTCGACGTCATCCAGGCGCGGATCGCCGATCGCATGGGCATCTCACGCCCGGCGGTGTCGGAGATGATCCGGCGGATGCAGGATCAGGGCCTTCTGGAGCAGGGCCGCCGCATCAAGCTCACCGACGACGGCATGGACCTGGCGCAGCAAGTGGTGCGGCGCCACCGCCTGGCCGAACGGTTCCTCACCGACATGCTGGGTCTCTCGTGGGCGGAAGCGCACGCCGAGGCCGGCAAATGGGAGCACGTCCTGTCGCCGCGCGTGGAGGAGGCCATGAGCGAACTCCTCGGCCACCCCACGACCTGCCCGCACGGCAACCCCATCCCGGGCTCGGACTACGCCGCGCCCGACAGCGTGGCGCTGAGCAACCTGGAGGAGGGGCGGCAATTCGTGGTGTCCCGGATTACCGAGGAACTCGAGTTCGCCGAGGGCGTACTGGACTTCCTGGAGGATTCGTCGATGTGTCCCGGCAACAGCGGGACCGTGATGACCAGTTCTCCCGACGGGTCGACCACTGTGAGCATCGGCGGCGACCCGGTGGACGTCGACGGCTTCACGAGCGAGCGCGTCCTCGTCGTGCCGGTATCCGCCGGCGCCTGACAGCGGCCCTCCCGAGGTGGTGCGGCCCGCCGGGGCCGCCGCCCGCGAAGGTGCCCCGCGTAGCGACACTGCTCAGGCCAGTTCGGAGCGGCGCAGCACCAGGCGCCAGGTCAGAAGGCCCGCGGCCCCGACGAGCACCAGCGACTCCACACCGGCCTGCGCCAGGTAGAGCGATTCGGTGGAGTTCCAGATGTCGGCGGACAGCATCGACAGGTTCGTGGGGCGCAACAGCAGCGTCAGCGGCAGCTCCTTCATGACAGACAGGAACACCAGGCCGCCGGCGGCCAGCAACCCCGGCGCCATCAGCGGTAATTCGACGGTCCGCAATCGCCTCCAGCGGTGGGCGCCGAGCATGCGGGCGGTCTCACTCAGCCGCTTCGGGACGGCCCCGACGGCCACCCGTCCGGCTCCGGCAGCCTGCGCCCCGAACAGCAGCACGTACCCCGCCAGCAGGAGCGGCAGGGTCTGGTAGACGCGTTCGGCGAACGGCACCTGCAACGCCCAGAAGACCAGCGCCAGAGCGACCACGACTCCCGGCAGGGCGAAACCGGCGGTCACCACCAGGTTCGTAGCGTGGGTGGTGGGCGCCGGGCGGTGGACAAGCAGCCACGACAGCGGCAGCATCACCACGACCGTCACGACAGCGGCGAGGGCGCTGACCGCCACGGTGGATGCGACCGAGGTGGCCAGACCCGCCCCGTCGAGGGCAACGACACCGGTGCGGCGGTCGGGGTTGGCGATCCCGCGGCCGGCCCAGTAGCCGAGCGTCGCAAGCGGCGCCACAAGTGCCAGCAGCAGGAACCCCGCGACCCCCGCCGACGTGGGCCAGCGCCACCGACCGAGGTCCAGCACCGGCGGGTGCCTGTCCGACGTGGAGGGGAAACGGTCGCGGTGGCGCCCCGCGACGAGCCGTTCGGCCGCCACCACACCCAGCGCCACGACGCCGAGGAGGAGCCCGTGCGAGACCGAGGTGGCGCGGTCGAACAGCCTGTTGGCATAGACCGAGCGAGTCAGCGTCTCGTAGCGCAGCAGGTCCACAGCGCCGAAGTCCGACAGCGTGTACAGGAACACGAGCAGCCCGCCGGTGGAGACCGCGGGGAGCGCGGCCGGCAGGGTCACCGTGGCGAACACCGAGGCCGGCCTGCGACCCAGCACGCGGGCGGCCTCCTCGTAGGCGGGGTCCACGTGCCGCAGCCGCGCACGCGTGGGTAGGTAGACGTAGGGATACGTGAACAGCGTGAGCACCAGCCAGGCGGCCCAGAACCCGCTGAGCCGGGGCAGGGCGCCGACGCCCAGCGGCGAGAGGACGCTCTCGGCGAGGCCGCCGCGGGCCAGCAACCCGATGAGAGCGGTCGCACCCACGAAGGACGGGAACACCAGCGGCAGTGGCGCCAGCACCGACCACAGCCGCCGGCCGGGCACGTCGAGGCGGACCGTGACCCACGCCAGGGCCGTGCCCACGACCATCGCCGCGGCCGTCACGGCCGTGGCCAACAGGAGTGAGCGGCCGAGAGGCGCCCACGTTTCACGCTCGGCGAGGGCTCCGAGAACGTCGGAACTCAGTCGGATGTTCTCGTAGGCGAGATACCCCAGTGGCGCTGCGAAGAAGGCTGCCAGCGGGGCGTCCCGGAACCACGCCGACAGCAGAGCCTGCCTCCGGCGGCGCGCGGGCGGTTTGCTGCTCCGGCTAGCGCCCCTGGTGGTCTGTTGCCCTGCCATTGCGTCGGCGAGTCCCGTTGCGAGCCAGTTCGGCCATCGCCGCAGCGCCGTACGCCATGGTGGGCGGACCGTCGTAGGAGACCCGAACCTCGTCGCCGACCTGCAGTCGCGGCATCCGGCCGCTGCGGGCGAGGAGAAGAGAATCGCCCAGGCGTACCTTGCACTCGGTGGCGTGCCCGTAGTAGCGCAACTCCTCGACGCGGCCCGTCGCCCCCTCGCCGTCGCAGCCCGCGGCTTCGAGGCGCAGATGCGATGGCCGCACCAGCACCGACACGTCGCCGCTGCAATGGCCGTGCACCGCCACCGTCCCGAAGGCGGTCACCGCACCGGCGCCGGCACCGCTGCCCGCCACGAAATTGACGTCGCCCACGAACGACGCCACCCACGGCGTCAGGGGTCGCGCGTACACGTCGTCGGGCGTGCCGCGCTGGCAGATCCTCCCGCCGGCCATGACCGCAACCTCGTCGCCCATGACGAAGGCCTCGTCCTGATCGTGGGTGACGATCACCGCCGTTGCTCCGAGCGACTTCAGCAGCGCCCGCACCTCACGCTGCAGGTCCAGACGCAGGTTCGAGTCAAGCCCCTGGAAGGGCTCGTCGAGCAGCAGGACGCGCGGCCGGGGAGCAAGGGCGCGGGCCAGAGCCACCCGCTGCTGCTGGCCTCCCGACAGCGTGTCGGGCATGCGCGCCTCGAACGAAGCCAGGTCGACGAGGTCCAGGACCTCGGCCACCCGCTGGGCGCGCTCTGCCGAGCGGGCCAGGCCGTAGCCCACGTTCGCACCCACCGAGAGGTGCGGGAAGAGCGAGCGCTCCTGGCCGAGCAGGCCGATGCGCCGGAGTTCCGGGGCGACGTGGGTGCCGTCGCCGGTAAGCAGGCGGCCGCCCAGCCGCACCTCGCCGTCGTCGGCGGTCTCCAGCCCGGCGACGATACGCATGAGTGTCGTCTTGCCGCAGCCGCTGGGCCCCAGCAGGGCCACGGTCCGGCCGCTCTCGACGGCGAGGTCGGCACCCCGCAGAGCGTCGGTTCCGGCGAAGGACTTGCGCGCCGCGGTGACCTGAAGATCCCGGAACTCCCCGAGGAGGCTGCCCTCGTGCCTGCCGTTGCGGGAAGGGCGGCCCGGGCGACCGGCACCGGGGCGGCGGCGAGACGCCCACCGGCGCGAGGCACCGTTGGACACCTCAGGGGCATTAGGCACGCCTAATACCCTACTTCGTTAGGCAATGTTTACAACTCACGTACGGCGACGCCCCGACACGGCCTCAGCGCACGATCCCGCTCTCGCGGATGAGCTCCTGGGTACGCGCGAGCCCTCCACCCAGTTTGTCGAAGTCGATGGTGTCCGACGCATCGCCGGCCGCAAGAGGTTCCAACTCCGCAGGTGGCTTCACTCCCGCCGCCAGCGGGTACTCGCGGGTCTCGGAGGCATAGAACTCCTGCGCCTCCCGCGAGAGCATGAACTCGAGGAACTCCTGCGGGGCGCCCGGATGCTCCGCGGTGTCCAGCACGGCTCCGGCGGTCACGATGACCAGCGCGCCGACGTCGTCGGGATCGAAGTAGTGGTTGACGCCCGGCGCCTGCGGGTCCTCGGCGAGGAAGCGCAGCAGGTAGTAGTGGTTGACGAGTCCCATGTCCACCTCCCCACGAAGGACGGCGTCCACGATGGCTGAGTTCTTGGCGTAGTTGGGCGCGCCGTTGGCGGCCATGCCCTCCAGCCAGGCGAGCGTGGCCTCGTCACCGGACCTGAAACGCATCTCCGTGATGAAGTCCTGGAAGGAGCTGTTGGCGGGTGCGACGCCGATACGTCCCTCGTACTCGGGACCGGTCAGGTCGAGCACCGAGTCGGGGAGATCGGCCTCGTCGGTGAGGTCGGGGTTGTACACCAGCACGCGCTGGCGCCCGCTCAGACCCACCCAGGTACCGTCGCCGGCACGGAAACGCTCCGCCACGGCATCGAGCACGCTCGCCGGCAGCACTTGCAGGCGACCCTGCGTGGCCAGATAGCCCATGGCGCCGGGACTCTGGGAGATGAACACATCGGCCGGCGAAGCGTCGCCCTCTGTCTCGATCAGCAGCGCCAGATCGGCGGACGAGCCGTAGCGCACCTCGACAGCTATGCCGGTCGCCGCCTCGAACCGCTCGACGAGCGGTCCGATGAGATCCTCGGCTCGACCCGAGTAGACGGTGATGGGACCTTGGGGTTCAGGCTCCGGCTCCGGCGCCGGCGCGGGTGCCGGCTCCGCGGGCGGGGTCGGGCCGGGGGAAGCCGTGCTCCCGGATTCACCTTCGGACCCGCAGGAAGCGGCGGTGAGGCTCAGAATGCCAATCATCGCCAGCAGCCGGAGGGCACGGCCAGAACTCCGTGTGGCCCTGCTACGGGACTTGGTCATGATGTCTCCTTCAGACTCCGGAGTGCCTCGCGGGCCGTCTCCACCAGTACTGTTAGGTGACCCTAACTAAGATTATGGGATTAGGCAACCCTAACAAGTCGTGGGCCTAGCACGGCGTGCCCCGATCGCCGCGGCGGCCGCCTCCAGTTTCCCCGGCAGAGCCTCGCTGGTGATCACGGTGAGGCGCCTTGTGGCTCGGCTCAGCGCCACGTACAGCAGCCGCATGCCGGCCGTGGACTCCGCCACGATGCGATGCGGCTCGACGACGATGGCGGCATCGACTTCGAGGCCCTTGGCGGTGCGCACCGAGCAGACCGAAACCTGCATGGCCAGGGCGCGCCGGGAGGCCACACCGTGCGTCAATCCGGCAGCAGTCAACGCCCCGGACAGTTGCGCCTCGTGGTCGGCAGCGCAGATGACGGCCAGGTTGCCCGCCCCGATGTGCGCGAGTTCGCTGCGCACACTCGCCGCGACGGCGTCGCCGAGGGCGGACCGATCGGCGGGCGGCACCCGTACGACCCGGGGCCGATCCCCGCCGGGGCGCGCCGCGCGCGGCGGCGACAGATCGGTCAGCTCAGGAGGCAGGCACGCCGCCGCGAACGTCATGATCGGCTGCGGGACCCGGTAGCCGATCGTCAACTCGGCGAAACGCGGCGGCGTCTCCGGTGAGGTCAGCTCCACCACGCTCTCCCAGGAATTGTGCGCCCAGGCGCTGGTGGCCTGGGCTATGTCGCCCACCAGCGTGAGCGAACCGTGCAGCGAGCGCCGACCCACCATGCGCAGTTGCATGGGTGAGAGATCCTGCGCCTCGTCCACCACGATGTGGCCGTAGGTGCGGATCTCCCAGACGGTGTCGCGGGGAGTCCGCGACCCCAACAGCATGCGCGCCTCGTCCAGCACCGGCACGTCGTCGGTGGTCCAGACCACGTCGTCGGCGTGCGCCCTGCGTGGGCGGTACAGACCCTCCGTCTCGGCCTCGCCGAGCACACCGCCCCCGGCGCTTCGCAGCAGAGCCCGGCTGCCGTACAGGTCGTGCAGCAGCTGGGCGGGAGTGAGCACCGGCCACATCCAATCGAGGGCGCGGCGCACCTCCAGCGTCTCGCCGAGCGCATCGGCAAGGTCGGCAGCCGCCGGTGGCCGCCGCACACTGCCGGCGAGAGCCTCGAAGAACGCCGCCACCACGAACCGGCGTCCCCCGTTGTGGGTGCGGGCACGGCGCCGGGCGCGGGCCACGATCGCAGCGCTCGCCTCCGTCGACAGCCGCAGGCGCTGCAGGCCGTGGTCCAGCACCAGGGCCTGGCGCAGTGGGCGCTGGCGCGTCCGCACCGCCCGGCGCAGGACATCGGCCATGCGGGCGTCGCCTTTCGTACGGGCGACCGGCTCGCTGTCGTCGCCTTGCACGACCACGTCATCGAGCAGGTCACCGAGCGTCGCCAGCCGCACGCCGGCTTCGCCGAGGGAGGGCAGGATCTGCTCGACGTAGGTGAGGAAGACGGGATTCGGGCCGATCACGAGAACCCCCTGACCGGCCAGGGGGAACCGATGGGTGTAGATCAGGTAGGCGGCCCGGTGCAGCGCCACCACGGTCTTGCCGGTGCCGGGCCCTCCCTGGACGATGAGAACACCCGGTAGCGGGGCACGGATCACGTCGTCCTGCTCGGCCTGGATCGTGGCGGTGGCGTCGCCGATACGCCCGGTGCGGGGCGCTTCGAGGGCTGCCTGCAGTGCCGGGTTCTCCAGTTCCCCGTCCTCGCTCGACACGTCGGCATCCTCGAGATCGGGCGCGTCCGGCGAGAAGTGCTCGTCGTCGAACCCCAGCAGGCGGCTGCCGCGGCTGACGAAGCGGCGGCGGCGGGCAAGGCCGAGAGGCTGGCGGCCGGTGGCCCGGAAGAACGGCTCAGCCACCGGTGCGCGCCAGTCGCACACCACCGCGGACTGGTCCTCGTCCCACACACCGATCCGGCCGATGTAGAACGACTCGTCACCCTTGCCGTCAGCGGCCAGGTCGATGCGCCCGAAGCAGAGCGAGCGACCCCCGAGTTCGAGCTGGCCGAGCCTCTGAAACACTCGATGCTCCAGCACGTCGCGCTCGAAGCGGGCGGCGTGGGTGCCCTCGCGCCCCTGCGCCACGCGCTCCCAGAACTCGCGAACGCGCCGCCGGGTGGCCTCCAGGCAGGCGTGGGCGCGGTCGACGTAGGCCTGCTCGGCCTCCAGTTTCGACATCGGGGCACCGATCTCGCTCACGGCGGACAAGAGATCCACCCTAGCGAGCCGAGCCGAGCCTCAGCACGCCGCGCGGGCGCGCCTCGCGGGCGGTCGGTACAGTCGGGCGCCGGCCAACGAAGCGCATCCACCCGGGAGGGACCATGGCGATCAAGTTGTACGAGTTCCTCGACGTGTCGGGTGGTCTACAGGCCGATCAGTTCGGGATCGGGGCGCGCCGCGTGCTGTTCGAGTGCCGCGTGGACAAGGTCTCCACCTTCGGGCAGCCCTAGTCGCCGCCCGGGCAGCCGCCAGCAAGCGAGGGCGAGGGTGGCGGGGGCCGGCGCAGGCGGCGTCGGTAGTGTGGCCCTCGTGGCGCGTCCGCTTGCCGACTCCCGTTTCCTGAGGGCCTGCCGGGGGCTGCCGACCGATCGGACTCCGGTGTGGTTCATGCGCCAGGCCGGCCGCTCGCTGCCCGAGTACCACCGCGCCCGCGGCGACACCACCCTCCTGGAGGCCGTCGAACGTCCGGACCTGGTGACCGAGCTGACACTGCAGCCGGTGCGGCGCTACGGCGTCGACGCGGCGGTGCTGTTCTCCGACATCGTGGTGCCGCTGCGGGCGACCGGCTTCGGGGTCGACATCGTGGCCGGCACCGGGCCGGTGATGGAGCACCGCTTCGCCGGGCGCGCCGACCTGGGTCGCCTGCGGCCCCCCGACGGCGACGATCTGACCCACGTCACCGCCGCGGTCCGCCAGCTGGTCGACGAACTGGACGTGCCACTCATCGGCTTCGCCGGGGCGCCGTTCACGCTGGCCAGCTACCTCGTGGAGGGGGGACCCAGCCGGCACCACCTGCGCACCAAGGCGATGATGCTCGGCGACGAGCCGCTGTGGGTCGACCTCGTCGAGCGCCTGGCCGACGTGGCGATCGCCTCGCTGCGCCACCAGGTGGCCGCCGGAGCCGGCGCCGTGCAGCTCTTCGACAGTTGGGCCGGGTGCCTCTCACCGGATCACTACCGGCGCTACGCCGCGCCGGCGAGCCGGCGCGTGCTGGCGGCGGTGGGCGAGATGGGCGTTCCCGCCATCCACTTCGGCGTGGGCACCGGCGAACTGCTGGAGGACATGGCCGTCGGCGCCGACGTGGTCGGCATCGACTGGCGGGTGCCGCTGAACGCCGCCCGGACCCGGCTGGGCGATGGTGTGGCCGTGCAGGGCAACCTCGACCCGGCGGCCTGCCTGGCGCCCTGGGAGGCCACCGCGGGCGAGGCACGCGCCGTGCTGGGGGCGAACGGCGGGCGGCCCGGGCACATCTTCAACCTGGGCCACGGCGTCCTGCCCGAGACCGATCCGGCGATCCTGGAGCGTCTGGTCGATCTCGTGCACCGCGAGGGCCACGCCACAGGGTCGTGAGCGCGCCGGGCGCACCGCGGATCTGCGTGGTCGGCGCCGGGATCACCGGTCTGGCCGCCGCCTGGGAGGCGCACAGGTCGGCCCCCGACGCCCGAGTGGTGGTGCTCGAGGCGGCAGCGCGACCGGGTGGCGTCATCAGGACGTCGCCGTTCGCGGGGTGCGCGGTGGACGAGGGGGCGGACGCCTTTCTGGCCAGGGTCGATGACGCCACCGGGCTCTGCGCCGAGCTGGAGCTGGCCGATGACCTCGTGGCACCCGCCACCGGGCACGCCTTCATCCACCTCGATGGCGCGCTGGTGCCGCTGCCCCGGGCGCAGTTCCTCGGCGTGCCGCTGGATCCCGACGACCTCGACAGCGGGCTGCTGTCGCCGGCGGGCCGCGCCGCGCTGCGCGCCGACCTGGCCCGCGCCGGCGAGGCGCCCGGCGGCGCCGACTGCAGCATCGGGGCGCTCGTCCGTTCCCGGCTGGGCGACGAGGTTCTGGAGCGCCTGGTGGGGCCGCTCGTGGGCTCCATCAACGCCGGTGACTGCGACCGGCTGAGCCTGCACGCTGCCGCACCGGCGCTGGCCGAGGCTGCGCGCCGCGACGCCAGCCTGATCCGGGCGCTGCGCCGGCGTGCCGCCGCGAGCCCCACCGGTGGGCCGGTCTTCTGGGGCCTGCGGGGCGGGATGGAACGCCTGACCGCCACCCTCGCCGAGCGGCTGGCGCCCGCCGTATCGCTCGGCGAGCCGGCGCTGGCCCTGCAGGTGCGGGCGGGGCCCGTCCGGTGAGCCAGAAATCCGCAGCGTGGACACAGCGGACCGGTCGATCCGCTGCGACGCCGTGGTGCTGGCCATCGGGGCCCGCGGGTGTGCGCGGCTGGTGGAGCCCTGGGCGCCGGAGGCTGCGGTGCTGCTGGGGCGCACCGGGGCCGCCTCTGTGGCCATTGTCACGCTCGCCTACGAGGCGTCCGCCCTGCCCGGAGCGACCGCGGGCAGCGGGTTCCTCGTGCCTCCGTCGGGCGGACTGGACATCACCGCCTGCTCGTGGGCCTCCACCAAGTGGGCGCACCTGGGGCCGCAGGGCGCCGGCGACTCCGGCGACGACCTGGCCATCCTGCGCGTCTCGCTCGGCCGCCACGGCGACGACGCCATCGTCGGGGAGCCCGACGATGTGCTGATCGACGCCGCCCGGGCCGGTCTGGCGGCCACCATGGGGGCGGCGGCCGAACCGTCAGCGACCCGGGTCTCGCGCTGGCCGGACGCCTTCCCGCAGTACGCCGTGGGCCACGTCGAGCGCACCACCACCGTCGAGGAGACGCTGGGGGCGGCGGGGGTGTTCTGCGCCGGGGCGTCCTACCACGGCATCGGCATCCCGGCCTGCATCGGCAGCGGGCGGCGGGCGGCTCGGGCGGCGCTGGCGCTGGCGCGGAACCGGCCACCGTCATGAGCCAGAAGCCGGCTGGCGCTCCGCCCCGGCGGCGGGAACCGGCGCGGGAGCGCCGGTTCGGATCGCAGAAGGGGCGAATCGGCATTGCGACGGGATGCATCGCCGCCGGTGCCCTGATCTGCTTCTCGATGCCGCCGTGGGGGTTCTGGCCCCTGGCGATCCTGGGTGTCGCTGCCCTGGACCGTCTCCTGGCGGGCCAACCGGCGGTCCGCCGCCTGCGGCGCGGCTGGCTCACCACGGCGGCCTGGCTCTTGGGGGCCACGATCTGGATGTGGGACTTCACCCCCGCCGGCTACCTGGCGGCGAACCTCGTCTACTCGCTGATCTACGCGGTGGGTTTTGCCCTCACACCGCCCGACCGGGGCCGGCGCCCCGCCCTGGTGGGCTGGCTGGTGCTCGCCGGCTACCTGCGCTGGCGCTGGCCCTTCGGCGGGGTTCCCCTCGCCACGCTGGCACACAGCCAGGCCGACGGTCCGCTGGCGCCGGCAGCCCGCCTCGCCGGGTCGCTGACGCTGGTGATGCTGGTAGCGGTTGCCGGGGTGGCGCTGTCGACGCTCGCCGAGCGACGCTGGCGGGCGACGCTGGCGGGCGCGTCGGTGATCGCCCTGACCCTGGCGCTGGCAGCGGACGCGCCGCGGGGCACCGACACGGGAACCATCAAGGTCGCGGTGGTGCAGGGCGGGGGACCGCAGCGCACTCGCGCCACAGGCACCGACTTCGACGTGGTGATGCGGCGCCACCTCGACGCCACGGCCACCATCGACCAGCCGGTCGACCTGATCCTCTGGCCGGAGAACGTGGTCAACGTGGACGGCAGGCTCTTCGACAGCCCTCAGCTGCCGCGGCTCGCCGCCGTGGCCAGGGACCGGGAGGCATGGTTCGTCGCCGGCGTGGTGGAGGACGGCGAGCCGGGCGAGTTCCTGAACTTCTCCGTGGCCTTCTCCCCCACCGGTGAGATCGTCGACCGCTACGACAAGGTGCGGCGCGTCCCGTTCGGCGAGTACGTGCCGCTGCGCCCGCTGTTCGACCGCCTCGTCGGCGGGCTCCTGCCGTCCAAGGACGCCCGCGCCGGCACCGGACCGGCGGTGCTGGACACCGACCTGGGCCGCTTCGGCGTGATGATCTCCTGGGAGGTGTTCTTCGAGGACCGTGCCCGCGATGCCATCGGGAACGGCGGCACCGTCCTTTTGAACCCCACCAACGGCGCCTCCTACTGGCTCACCATCGTGCAGTCCCAACAGGTGGCCTCGTCGCGGCTCCGGGCCATCGAGACCGGGCGCTGGGTGCTGCAGTCGGCGCCCACCGGCTTCAGCGCGGTCGTGAACCCCGACGGCGAGGTCCTGGCCCGCACCGGGGTCAGCGAGCAGAAAGTGCTCGTCGCCGATGTGGCCACGCGCACCGGGCGGACATGGGCCCTGCGCGTCGGACCGTGGCCGCTGCTGGCGCTCGCCGCCGTCGCCGTCATGGCCGCCGGTATCACAGCGCGGAGGAACCGGCCTCCCGAGCTGGCACTGATCGATACCGCGCCCAGCGAGCTCGACCCACCCGGCCGCGCTCGGGCCATCGGGTCGTCCGTCGTTAGACTCCTGCGGCGGCGCTCCGCGGGCTCTCCAGGAGCGCTCCCTCGCATCCCATCACGACACCGGCCTCGCATTTGACCCTCACCCTTGACGCCAACCCGCCGACAACCGCCGATCCTCGCCCCGACGGCGATGCCCTCCGGATCGCCCTGCTGACCTATCGCGGCAAGCCGCATTGCGGTGGCCAGGGTGTCTACACACGTCAGCTGAGCAGGGCACTCGTGGATCTGGGTCACCACGTCGAGGTGTTCTCGGGGCAGCCCTATCCGGACCTGGACGAGCGCGTACCGCTGTGGCGGCTGCCCAGCCTGGACATCTTCAACGACCACTTCCCCGGCCGGAAACCCGCCTTCTGGGAAATCAACACGTTCGCCGACCGCCTCGAGGTCCACTCCTACCGGTTCGGGACGTTCTCCGAACCCCTGGCGTTCAGCGTGCGGGCCTGGCAGGAGTTGCGCCGTCGCGTCGGCGACTTCGACCTGGTGCACGACAACCAGTGCCTGGGCTACGGCCTGTGGGGTATCCGGCGCGCCGGTCTGCCGGTCATCGCCACGATTCACCATCCCATCACGGTGGACCGCCGGCTGGAGATGGCCCAGGCTCGCGACCGGCGGGAGCGCTTCGGCAAGTCGCGGTGGTACTCGTTCACGAAGATGCAGACCCGTGTGGCTCGCCGCCTCCCGCGGGTGCTGACGGTGTCGGAATCCTCCAGGGAGGACATCTGCGGGGACCACCACGTGGCCGCCGACCGGATCGCCGTCGTGCCCGTGGGCGTGGACCCCGACGTGTTCCGGCCGCGTCCCGAGGTGCCGCGCCGCCGTGACCTGATCCTCACGACAGCCTCCGCCGATGTGGCCATGAAGGGCCTGCCGTACCTGCTGGAGGCGCTCGGGCGGCTGCGCGCGTCGGGGCGCGACGTCCGTCTCACCGTCATCGGCCGGCCCCGCTCCGGCAGCCCCACCGTCGAGACCATCGAACGCAACGGGCTCGCCGGCGCCGTGCGGTTCGTCTCGGACCTCAGCGAGGACGAGATCGTGGCGCTCTACGCCGAGGCCGCGGTGGCCGTGGTGCCGTCGCTCTACGAGGGATTCTCACTCCCCGCCATCGAGGCCATGAGTTGCGCCACGCCGCTCGTGACCACCACTGGGGGCGCCCTCCCCGAGGTGGTCGGCCCCGAGGGCGACGCCGCGCTGCTGGTGCCGCCCGGAGACGGCGAGCTGCTGGCGCAGGCGCTCGGCAGGATCCTCGACGACGCCGAACTGGGTCACCGGCTGGGTCACCGGGGCCGGCAACGGGTGCTCGACAACTGGAGTTGGCGTCACACAGCCGAGAGCACCGTCGAGCAGTACCGCATCCTGCTGGCCGGCTCGGCCCGCCGCGCCGCTCACTGATCGTGGAGACCGTCGACTACCGCCACTTGGGCCTGGCGCCCGGCGACCGGTTGCTGGATCTGGGATGCGGATTCGGGCGCCACGCCTACGGCGCGCTGCGGCGCGGCGCCGACGTGGTGGCCTGCGACCTGGGACCCACGGAGCTGGCGGAGGTGCGCAGCGTGGTGGCCACCATGCGCGACGCCGGCGAGATCCCGCCGGGAGCCGTCGGGACTGCGGTGGGCGCCGACGCCCGCCTGCTGCCTTTCGCCGACGGTGCCTTCGACCGGATCATCGCCGCGGAGATCCTCGAGCACATCGTCGACGACGGCGCCGCCTTGGCCGAACTGGCCCGGGTGCTGCGCCCGGGCGGCACGCTGGCGGTGACAGTGCCGTCCTGGCTGGCCGAGAAGGTGTGCTGGACGCTGGCGGAGGATTACCACGCCCCCGCGGTGCCCGACGGCCACGTCCGCATCTATTCGCTGCGGCGGCTGCGGGCGCTGTTGCGCTCGGCGGGGCTGGTTCCCGGGCGCAGCCACCGGGCGCACGCCCTGCACACGCCCTACTGGTGGCTGCGCTGCGCGGTCGGCCCCCGCAACGACGGCCACCGGCTCGTGCGGGCCTACCACCGCCTGCTCTGCTGGGAGATCGAGAGCAGACCGCTCGTCGCCAGGGTGATCGAGCGCCTGCTGCGCCCGCTCATCGGCAAGAGCGTGGTGCTGTACGCCGTCAAGGAGCCGGCCGCTGCTGCCGGTGCGCCCCAGGCGGGGGCGCGGGCCGGCCGGCGCGCTCGGCGGCACCTCACCGGCCGGCAGACCGGGCGCGCCGCGCTCACCGGTGGCCGGCAACGGACCGCCGCCGAACAGCGGGATTCCGAGAGGGACGTCCGTGTACCTGCGTGAGGTGCCGGGGCTGCTGAGCCGGACGGACATCAGCACGATCTCGGGCGGTATCGCCGAGTGGCAACTGGACTCGGGCCTCATTGTGTGGTTCCCCGGCGGTCACGCAGACCCGTGGAACCACGTCGAGTGCGCCATGGCCCTGGACGTCACCGGGAACCACCCCGCCGCCGAGCGGGCGTACGACTTCCTCGCCGGCGCCCAGCGACCCGACGGCTCGTGGCACCGCTACTACACCGCCGGGGGCACCGAGGAGCACAAGCTGGACGCCAACTGCACGGCCTACGTGGCGTGTGGGGTGTGGCACCACTACCTGATGACCGGTGACCGCGGCTTCCTGGAGACCATGTGGGGCGTCGTGGAGGCTGCGGTCGAATTCGCGCTGGACCTGCAGCAGCCGCGGGGCGAGATCCTGTGGGCGCGCCGCTCCGACGGCACACCGTGGCCTTTCGCGCTGCTCACCAGCTCTTGCAGTATCCACCACAGCCTGCGGGCCGCCTTGGAGGTGGCCACCGAACTCGGTCACGAACGTCCGAGCTGGGAGTCGGGCGCCGCCCGCCTTGGCCGCGCGATCCGCCAGGTTCCGCATGCCTTCAGCCCGAAGGACCGCTTCGCTATGGACTGGTACTACCCGGTCCTGGGGGGAATCCTCGACGGCGCCGAGGCGCGCCGGCGCCTGCTGGACCGCTGGGACACGTTCGTGCTGGAAGGCTGGGGTGTGCGCTGCGTGGCCGACCGCGACTGGGTCACGCCCGCCGAGACCGCCGAATGCGTCATGGCGTGCCTAGCGGCGGGACTGACCGACGAGGCTCGGCAACTCTTCGAGTGGTCGCAACGCCAGTTGGACAGCGACGGGCGCTACTGGACGGGAATAGTGCTGCCCCAGGAAGACCGCTTCCCCGCGGCGGAGAAGGCCACCTACACCGCCGCGGCCCAGTTGCTGGCCGCCGACGCTCTCACCGGTTCCAGCGCTGCGTCGAGCCTGTTCACCCGCGGTGCCGCCCTGCCTGCGGTGACGAGCGCCGGGTGATCGGTCCGCACCCGCTGAGGTACCCGAGCACCTGATCGCGGGCACCGTCAGCCTGTCCGGCGCAGCACCCGCAGCGAACCGGTGCAGCCCGTCTCGCTGAACGTTCCCGACGCCAGCGCCCGGAGGTAGATCTCGTACGGCGGGCGCCCGCCGTCGGCAGGGTCGGGGAACACGTCGTGGATGGCGAGCACCCCGCCGGGGGCGAGGTGCGGTGACCAGCCCTCGTAGTCGGCGTGGGCGATGGCGGCACCGTGGCCGCCGTCGATGAACAGGAAGGCCAGCGGGGTGCCCCACAGGGCGGCCAGGCGCGGCGAGTCGCCGACGACGGCTACCACGTGGTCCTCCAGGCCGGCGTCGAAGATGGTGCGGCGGAAGTGCGGCAGGGTGTCGATCAGGCCGCTGTGCGGGTCCACGAGGTCGGACTCGTGCCATTCCCAGCCGGGCTGGTTCTCCTCCGAGCCCCGGTGGTGATCGACGGCGAACAGAACCGTGCCTCGCTCAGCGGCCGCCGCCCCGATGAACAGCGCCGAACGGCCGCAGTAGCTGCCCACCTCGAGGAACGGACCCTCGGGGGCGCCCATCGCCGCCTCGTAGAGAGCGAGGCCTTCATCGACCGGCATGAAGCCGCGGGCGGCCTCGGCGAACTTCCGGCGCCGGGGGTCCACCGGTCGATCCGTCGCTCAGGTGCCCGCCACGTCGGCGGTCCGGCGAACCTGCGCCTGTTGTGCCCGGCGGGCGGGCCACAGCACGCGGTCCAGGAAGGCGAACTTCACCAGCCAGAGGGCACCGTACGTGCCGAGGTTCACGAGCACCAGCAGCCCGGAGTTGTCCCAGCGCCCGGCCGCGTCGACGGCGACCGTCGAGGCCGCCCCGCCGAGGAGGGTGATCGCCCAGAACGGCAGGACCTCGCCCCAGAGGCGGTTGCGCCCGCTGCGGCCCCACACCCAGTACCGGTTCAGGAAGTACGCAGGCACGGCGCCCGCGCTGACCGCCAGAAGGTTGGCGTGCCACGGCTGCCATCCGGCCACGCCGTGCAGCACGTACAGGATCGCCAGCGTGGTGGGCGTCACCACGACGCTCACCAGACCGAAACGCAGCAGCCGGTACCACTCGGGTCGCCGCTCCCGCAGCGTCGCGAGTGCCCGGACAACCGAGGCCGGCGGCTTCGGCTGGGCGATCATCCCGCACCACCCGGCGAGGACTTGCCGGCGGATCGACACGCGTCACCCGCCCCGGAGCTGTTCCCGCCCGCACGGCCCGGGGGATCGGTGGGGTCCCGCCAGCGGTAGACACCGGTCTCGCGGCGCTCGAAGCCGAGGCGCTCGTAGAGGCGGACCGCAGCGGCGCGGCTGGGCCGCGAGGTGAGGTCGACGGTCACCGCTCCCGCAGCGCGGGCACGGTCCAGAGCCTCGAGGGTGAGCGCCTCGCCGACGCCGCAGCCGCGGACGGCGGTGTCCACCACGACGTCCTCGATCCACGCCCGCATGCCCGTCGGCAGGCGGAACAGCACCAGAACCAGCATCCCCACGACCGCCCCGTCGAGCCGGGCCAGCAGCATCACGGTGGCCTTCGCCTCGCACAGTTCAGCCACCTGTCGGGGCGACGGAACTGCCGCCGACGTCGACACCTGGGGCACCAGACGCTGAACGGCGTCCACCACCTCGCCGTCACACTCGCCGGCCTCGTACACCTGCAAACCGGAGGGAGGCACACACCGATGATAGGGGTGGACCCGCTGATCAGCGGGTATGGCAGGCGAGGGCGGGCACGCCGGGGGACGGCGCCGGCGCGATTTAGCGAGGGCGGGGGTCGGGGAGCCGGGCTGCGACGACTTTCGCCCGTGCACCGAGGAGCAGAGCGGTACCCCGACCCCCGCCCGGACGCAGCATCGACTACTGCTGACGGCGCGGCGGGCGGTAGGGTCACGGCCGTGGACACACCTCTACCGGACTCCCCCACACCCGACCTCGCCGACCTGAACTGGACAAGGCGGCCGCGGCTGGAACAGCCGGTGCTGCTGGCCGCGTTCCGGGGCTGGAACGACGCCGGTGACGCCGCCACGAGTGCCGCCAAGCACCTCAAGAGCCAGTGGCGGACCAAAAAGTTCGCCGAACTCGACCCGGAGATGTACTACGACTTCACCGTCGCCCGGCCCCTCGTTCATATCGACAAGGACAACCAACGAGGACTCACCTGGCCCACCAATCGCTTCTCGGCGGCACGGGTGCCCGAAGTCGGGACCGACGTGATCATCCTCGAGGGGATCGAACCCCATTTCCGCTGGGGCGCCTTCTGTCGCCACGTCCTCGGCGTCGCCTCCCACCTCGAAGCCCGCCTCGTCGTGACACTCGGCGCCCTGCTGGCGGACGTGCCCCACACCCGCCCGGTGTCCATCTACGGCTCCACCGACGACGCGGAACTGGCCGAACGCCTGCAGTTGCGCAGTTCCCGCTACGAGGGCCCCACCGGGATCGTCGGCGTGCTGGGCGTGGCGTGCCGGGAGGCGGGACTCCCGTCGGCCTCGCTGTGGGCCTCGGTCCCCGCCTACGCGGCCGGCAACCCCTCCCCCAAGGCGTGCCTGGCGCTCACCGAACGCGTCGCCGGGCTGCTGGGCACCGACATCGACACAGCCGACCTGCGCCGCGAGTCACTCGTGTACGAGCAGGAGGTGGACGAACTCGTCAACTCCGACGACGACGCTCAGACCTACGTGGCGGAGTTGGAGAAGGCCTTCGACTCCAACGTCGATGTCGACGTCGACGTCGATGTCGACTCCCCCGAGCGCCTCGTCCAAGAGGTAGAGGAGTTCCTCCGGGACCAATCCTGACCCGCCGCGCAAGACCCACGAGGGCGGGGCCGCCGCGGAACGGCACCAACATGAACTCGCCCGATGCGTCCTATCGCTTTGATTCCTCGCTTCGTTACAGACTATTCACGATCAAAAAGTTGGGGGTGCGAGACTTCTCGGCTAGGCGGCTCGGCTAGGACGTAGTGTGCGCCACGTCCCCGGCCTCGCAGTTCCAGAGCACCGCGAGCAACGAGTTCGGCCAGCAGGCTTCGGGCCTCGTGGCGCGATAGACCTGTCTCCACCCGCACAGTCGAGTTCGTGATGGGTCGATCCGCCGCCAGGGCCACGATTCTCGCCCGGCGTTCCTCACGGGTCAGAGGCACACCCGCAGGTGGGTGCAGTGTTGCCGCCAGTCGGTAGCGCGCTCCGCCCTTGATTCCCTCCTGTTCGAGGAGTCCCGCATCACGCAGCCGCCCGAGACTTTGCCGGGCCTTGACGCTGTCGATATCGAGGAGAGAACGAACACCCGAGTTGGTCAGTTCGAATCCACGCGCCGCCTCGACCAACACACGGCGGTCTTCAGCAAGCAAGTCGCCGCGGGCCTCCAAATCTCGCACCCAAGCGCGCTCCTCGGGTGTCACTGATCCCTCGACTGGCAAATGAACCGTCACATACCCGGGGGGCTCTTCGAGAAACGTCGGTCGCAACCGGAGATCCGCGGCCATCTCGTGGAGGATGACTCCGATTCCTCGGCCGGCATCCTCGGCAAGACCGAACGCGCGGAGCACATGAATCACACGGTTGTTGCGCGCCGAGTGGGCGTCCTGCAAGTTCTCGCTCGTCACCGGTGCGACGAAGCCACCTGGCGACGTCACTACAACCTCCGTCGGAGTGAGATGAACTTCGACTGACGAACCAGACAGTTGGTAGTCGCGGTGGGCAACCGCATTGGCGATGACCTCGCGTAGTGCCTTGCGTGGGAGACGGGGCAGGTCGTAGCGCTGGGTGTCCACGACGACGAGGTCGGAACCGAGTTCCTCGCTGATCCAAGCCGGCGCTTCCTCGACCTGTTGGGCCGGAGTGCCGGCGAAAGTGACACGCCGGTCATATTCGACCGCGTCCCTCTCGTACCGGAAGACATCGATGCGGCACTTGCCGAACGCTTGGCCGGCTTCGGGAACCAGAAACAGTGCCGCTGCATTCGTGAGAACCGAGCCGTCCCCCGAGCGCAGTGCCAAGCCTCTTCCTTCCAGCGCGTCAGCGAGTGCCCTAGCGTCGCTCGCGAACTCAAGATCAAGCGCTCCGCACAGTGCCGCAGCCAGATCTGAGTCAGCGTCCTCCACAAACCAGCGCGACGCGCCTCCGTCGAAGCTGTCCTTCACTCTGTCCGACATCAACGCGAGGAGTTCCTCGCCAACCAGCGGCAGATTCTGCTTGCCCTTGCGGACGAGGGGTATTCCTCCTGACGTTTGCGCGATTCCCTGCCGTCGCCGCTCGATCGAGACAGCGGTTATCGCGATCCGATCCACATGGACACCGTGCAGTTTGACCAGGCCAGGGGAGTTGATGCCGTTGACTATCTCCCAGAGGTCTCGTTTGACTCCTTCCTCGAACGGACAGCCAACTGGGTGCCCGCGGTCGTTGACTCCGATCAGTACGACGCCACCCTTGGCATTCGAGAACGCCACGATCGCCCGCTGGAGCGGGTCTCGAGCCATACTCTCCTTCCATTCGACATAGTCGCCCTCGTCTGGAAAGGCGTCTTGGAGGAGGATTCAAATTCCGTTCCGGATGGAAAATAGGAAACGGAGAGTTTGTCACAATGGTCAATATATCTTCCATACATTTAGAATCCCCGCATTTAGGCGCGTTCTTGCGACCACCTATTGCCGCGTTTCAGGGATCGGCCGGGCAGCAGCAATCAAATGGACGACTTCTCGAACTTCAAGGGATCGGCGGGAATAGAAGTGAAAACTTTCATTTATCCGCAATTAATGGGACAGTCGACGGGCCGGAATAGCAGTCTTCTCACTGGACGGTATTCGTGACGCTCGGACGAGTCCGGTACGCGCATGCGCAGCCGCGAACGGCCGGAGGGCGGGAACGCCGGGGGCCGGCGCGATTTCCCCAGACGCGCCGCCGACGGGCGCCGGCGGCCCCGCCCGGACCGCTGCTGAATGGATTCCGGCCTTCGCCGGAATGACAGAAGAACGAGAGCGGGGGGGGGTCGGGCTGCGACGACTCTTCGCCCGTGCACCGAGGAAGAGCGGCACCCCGACCCCCGCCCGGACTGCCGCAGGCGCTGTCAGGCCTCGCCGAGGTAGGAGGCTCGCAGTTCGGGGTGGACGAGCAGGTTCTTGGCGGTGTCGTCGAGCACGACGCGGCCCGACTGCAGCACCCAGCCCCTGTCGGCGATGGAGAGCGCCAGGTTGGCGTTCTGCTCGACCATGAAGATGGTGAGGCCCGCGGCGTGAATCTGTTGGATCAACGCAAAGTTCTGCTTGACCAGAGCCGGCGCCAACCCCATGGACGGCTCGTCCATCAGCAGCACCTTCGGCTTGGCCATGAGCGCCCGCCCGATGGCCACCATCTGCTGCTCGCCGCCGGAGAGCGTTCCCGCCTTCTGGCTCAGCCGCTCCTTCACCCGGGGGAACAACTCGAACACCCACTCCAGGTCCGCCGCGATGCCGTCGGCGTCGTTGCGCAGGTAGGCGCCCAGCTGCAGGTTCTCCCGCACGGAGAGCCGCTTGAACAGCCGGCGGTTCTCCGGCACCATCGTCACGCCCCGCTCCACGCGGTAGGCCGTCGTGCGGTCGTTCACCACCTCGCCGTCGAGAAGCACCTGACCGGAGGTGGGCTTCACCATCCCCAGCAGGGCCTTGAGCGTGGTGGACTTGCCGCTGGCGTTTCCGCCCAGGAGGCACACCATCTCCCCGGGGAAGATCGCCAGGTTCACGTCCTTGAGGGCATGCACCGCGCCGTAGTGCGTGTTCACCTCGCGCATCTCCAGCAGCGGGCCGGCCTGGTCGGTGGCGCCGGTGCTCATCTGGTCACGACCGTGTCCTGACCCAGGTAGGCCTCGACCACGCGGGGATCGGTGGACACGTCCACGTAGTCGCCTTCGATGAGCTTCTCGCCGTAGTTGAGCACCACGACGCGGTCGGAGATCTCGCCCACCACCGACATGTCGTGCTCGATGAAGACGATGGCGAACCCCCATTCGTCGCGGAGCCTGCCGATGAGCCGGGTGAGCTCGGCCGACTCGACGGGGTTCATGCCCGCCACCGGCTCGTCGAGCAGGATCAGTTTGGGTTGCGCGGCCATGGCCCGGGCGATCTCCAGGCGGCGCCGGTTGGCGTAGGACAGCACCGCGGCGGGCTGGTTCAGCCGGAATCCGACCAGCCGTGTGCCGAAGAACTCGAGGATCTCCACACCGCGGGCCCTGATCTCCGCCTCCTCGCGCCGGAACGCCTTGGTGTAGAGGAGCGCCCCGATGGCGCTCTGCTTCGTCCGGCAATGCTGCGAGACCATCACGTTCTCGAGAATCGTCATGTGGGTGAACAGCCGCACGTTCTGGAACGTGCGGGAGATGCCGCGTGCGGTCACCTGGTTGGGATCCAGGCCGACGATCGACTCCCCCTCGAAAACGATGTCGCCGGAGGTGGTCGGCACCATGGCGCTGATGGCGTTGAAAAGGGTGGTCTTGCCGGCGCCGTTGGGCCCGATGACCGAGACAATCTCACCGGTGTGCACCTCCATCGTGAGGCCGTTCAGAGCCTTGAGGCCACCGAACTCGATGTGGAGGTCGCGGATCTCCAGCAGCGGCCGACCGGGCTCGTTCATTGCTGACCCCCCGCTTCGGGAGGATCGTCCTCGCCGGTGTCGACGTGGCCCTTCAGCCAGGCGTCCTGCAGGAACTCCTCCTGGTGCAGCTCACGCGTCCGGCGGGCGCTGGGGATGAGCCCTTCGGGCCGGGACAGCATCATCCACACCAGCAGCGCGCCGTAGATGAGCAGCTTGAACTCCGAGAACTCCTGCAGCAGGCCGGGCTGCTTCGGCCCGCCCAGAACGCCGATGAGCACGGCCGCGCCGGCGATCACGCCGAAGATGTTGCCCATGCCGCCGAAGATCACCACCACGAGGATGACGATCGACACCAGGATCAGGAAGCTCGACGGGAACACCGAGCCCACCTTCGAGGCGAAAATGGCGCCGCTGAACGAGCCGAGGATGGCACCCACAACGAATGCCAGCAGCTTGACGTTGACCGTGTTGATGCCCATGGCCTCGGCCACGGTCTCGTCCTCGCGCACCGCCATCCAGGCCCGGCCCAGCCGGGAGCGCTCCAGGCGCCACGAGACGTAGATGGCGATGACACAGAAGACGAGCACCAGGTAGAAGACATTGCGCGGACTGGTGCCGTCGACGGTCGCGAGGCCGAAGACCCCCACCCCGCCGATGCCGGTGATGCCCTGGGAACCGCCGAACCATCCCGAGAGCCAGTCCGACAGGAACAACAGCCGGATGATCTCGCCGAACCCCAGTGTGACGATGGCCAGGTAGTCGCCCCGCATCCGGATGACGGGCGCACCGATGAAGAGTCCAACCAACCCCGTGACGACGACCACGATGATGACTGACACGAACCAGGGCAACTCGGGGGAGATCCTCGGTGAGGTCGCCGCCGTGAGGACCGCGGACGTGTAGCTGCCGACGGCAAAGAAGGCCACGTAGCCCAGGTCGAGAATGCCGGCGAGGCCGACGACGATGTTGAGTCCCAGCGCCAGGAGCACGAACAGGCCCACGTTCGCCAGTAGCTCGTTGGTGAGCTTGCCCACGAGCAGTGGAAGGACAATCAGGATCGCCGCGGTCACCAGTAGCAGCGCCACGTTGGCCCGGGTGCGAGCAGGGCCCTCGAGGGTCTCGATCTTGGCGCGGGTTTGTTTGATCCGGCCCCGACCCACCAGCACCAGCACGCCGGAAGCGGCGGCCAGCACGATTGCGCCGCTGGCTGTGACCCCGCTCCGCCGGGCGTAGAACCAGTCGGCAACCGATTCGAGTCCGATGCCGCTGACGACGTCGGCCACGAGTTGCTCCAACACCGAGAACAAGAGCACGGTGACCGCCATGGCGAGCACCGCCCGGCGCACACGGTCGGGCAGCAGCCGGAGGCCACCACCCACAAACCCTCCCGCGGCGCCGATCCCGAGCCAGATGAGCGCGCCGAAGGTGGGGCCGTTGCCGAAGCTGAGCAGATCGCGGAGCTGTGGGCTCCAGTTGACGAGCGGCTCCCGCAGGTCAAAATGGGTCAGCATCAGGACGAGCCCGGACAGGCCGGCGCCGGCCACCGCCCCGACGAGTGCGCCGCCAACCAGTTCGTGGCGCCCGACAGCGTGCATCGGGACCCCCTCCCGGCGGACCTGGCGGCCCAGCCGGTGACCGACGACGACGGGAATCACCCCCGCGAACAGGTAGCCGAGGCTCAGCACGGATTCGATCACGAGTCGCTGGTCGAGCCGCACCGGCATCCCCGACAGGGCGATGAACAACTGCCCGAGGACGGCGACACCGCCCATGCGGGCCATCCGGCGCCAGTCCTGGTCGAACGCCCGGCGCGGTGGCGCCAGTTCGGGTTCGGTAGCCCGGTGCAGTTCGGTGGCGGTCACGTCCGGTCCTCGGCACGCAGGCGCTCACCGAACAGGCCGCTCGGCTTGATCAGCAGCACGCCGATGAGCATGGCGAAGGCGACGGCGTCGCGGAGTTGGGACACGCCGGTGACGCCGAGCGGTTCCAGGATCAGGAGGGGGCCGACCGATTCGGCCACGCCGATGAACAGGCCCCCGACCATGGACCCGCCCAGGTTGCCGATGCCACCCACGACAGCGGAGCTGAACGCCTTGATACCGGGAAGGAAGCCTGTCATATGGGTCACGCTGCGGAACAGGATCCCCCAGAGAATGCCCGCCATTCCGGCCATGGCGCCGCCCACCGCGAAGACCTTCACGATGGTGCGGTTGACGTCGATGCCCATGAGGGAGGCGATTTCGGCGTCCTCGGCCACGGCACGCATCGCCTTGCCGGCCCTGGTGCGCTCCACGAAGTACCACAGGCCGGCCATCGAGATGGCGGCCACGACGACCACCAGGATCTTGGCGCCCTCGACTTGCAGGAAGGTGTGCTTGTTCTTGAGCCAGTCAGGTGTGTCCGGATAGGCCTTGCTGGCCGGGCCGAACAGCACCACCGACATGTTCTGGACGAAGAACGACACGCCGATCGACGTGATGAGAGGGATCAGCCGGGGCGCCCCCCGCAGCGGGCGGTAGGCGACCCGCTCCATGACGATCGCCAGGAACGTCGACACGATGATCGACCCGAGCATGACGATCAGCAGCGAGCCGATGAAGTTGGTCTCCCACAGGCCCGCGTCCGCCAGCTTGTTGGACGTGATCATGCCGGTCATGGCGCCCATCATGAACACCTCGCCGTGGGCGAAGTTGATGAACCCCAGCACGCCATAGACCATCGAGTAGCCGAGCGCTATCAGCCCGTACATGGCGCCCTGGGCGATGCCCGATACCACCAGGCCCCGGAACTGGGCGCCGGTGAGGCCGGTGGCGTCGGGATTGGCCCAGCGGGCGAAGAAGTTGTCGGTGGTGATCTCCTGGGCGATGAACGCCCCCAACCCCACCACGATGACCCCGACGGCCCCCACGCGCAGGAGCGTCAGGAAGCGGTCGACCCCGGTCTGGGGCGCCCCGGTGCGGGGCGCCCAGCCTCGGATCATTGGATTTGCCCCACGGACCGCCACATTAGGCGCTGCCGCGGGTCTGGGTCAGGTTCCGCCTAGGGGGCGTACGAGAAGACGACGTTCTCGATGCTGGCCTCGGTGTTCTCCTCGCCTCCGATGTTCTGAACCACGGTGATGCGGGCGGCGCCGCAGTCACCGAAGTCGTCGCAGTTGATGGTGCCGATGAGGCCGCTGTAACCCCTGAGCTGGTTCAGATAGTCGCGTACACCCTGCCTGTCGACGACCAGCGTGTCGCCGTCGAGGCGGGACGCGGCCACGATGGCGTCGAGCAGCATCGTCGTGGCGTCGTAGCCGTGCGCCCAGAACGGCGCCGCCGGCCTCTCGCCGTAGGCCGACTCGTAGGCGGCAAGGAAGTCGTTGGCCGTCTTACCGGTGCTCTGGTTGACGTTGTCGCCGAAGCGCTGGTCCGGACCGGAGAAGTACATGCCCGCGGTCTGCGGCAACCCCAGGTAGTTGGTGTTCAAGAGACCGTCGGCAGCCAGCAGCACCGTGTTCTCCAAGCCCGGCACACCCGGTGCCTGATCGGCGATGAAGTCGCCGGCCGGCTGGAAGATCGGGAAGAACAGCGCATCGGGGCTCCCGGCGGCGATCTCGGTCAGCACCGGCACCATGTCGGTGTCCTCCTTGTTGACCGCCGAGAATCCGGTCACCGTCCCGCCGAGTTCGGCGAAGGAGTCGGTGAACGCCTTGGCGAGGCCCTGGGTGTACGGGTCGCCGTCGTGGATTGCCGCCGCGTCTCTGATGCCCAATTCGTTGAACACGAATTCGGCCATCGCGGCGCCCTGGAACAGGTCGTTGTGCGCCGTGCGGTAGTAGCCCACGCTGCGGTTGGGTCCCGCAGTGCCGGCCAGGTCGGACGTGAGCGACGGCGACGTGTTGCCACCGGAGATCATCGTCATGCCCGCGGCAGTGATGAGCGGGGCCGCAGCCACCGCCGCGCCCGAGCACGACGTGCCGACCACGCCGATCACGTCCTCGTCGGCCACGATGGTCTGCGCCGCGGCCTGCCCGCCGTCGTTGGAGCACAGATCGTCCAGCGTCGTGCCGAGGTCCACGTCAAAGCCGCGGACCGCGCCGTAGTCCTCGATCGCCAGGACCACCGCCCGCTCGATCGGCAGACCGAAGAACGCCACATCGCCGGTGATGGCGTTGAGGGAACGGATCTGGATGGCGTCGCCCGCCTCGATCTCCTGGGTTCCCAACGACCCGTCACCGAACGGCGTCTCCAGTTCGATCGGCGGGATCGATCCGGCCTCTGCGGCGGAGCCCAGCGGGGAGAACGAGAAGACCACGTTGTCGATGCTGGCCTCAGCGTTGTCCTCGCCTCCGATGTTCTGGATGATGGTGATGCGCGAGGAGCCGCAGTCGCCGAAGTTGTCGCAGTTGAGCGTGCCGATGAGGCCGCTGTAGCCCTCGAGCTGGTTCAGATAGTCGCGCACACCCTGGCGGTCGATCATGAGCGTGTCGCCGTCGACGTACGAGGCGGCCGCGATGGCGTCGAGCAGCAGGGTCGTGGCGTCGTAGCCGTGCGCCCAGAACGGCGCCGCGGGCCTCTCGCCGTAGTCGGCCTCGTAGGCGGCGAGGAAATCGACCGCCGACTTGCCGGTGCTCTCGTTGACGTTGTCCCCGAAGCGCTGGTCGGGACCCGAGAAGTACATGCCTGCGGTCTGCGGCAGCCCCAGGTAGTTGGTGTTCAGCAGGCCGTCGGCGGCAAGCAGGGCCGTGTTCTCCAGCCCCGGCACTCCCGGCGCCTGATCGGCGATGAAGTCGCCCGCCGGCTGGAAGATCGGGAAGAACAGCGCCGCTGGACTGCCCGCGGCTATCTCGGTGAGCACCGGCACCATGTCGGTGTCTTCCTTGTTGACCGCGCTGAAGCCCGTGACCGTGCCGCCCTCGGCCTCGAAGGCGTCGGCGAAGGCCTGCGCCAGCCCCTGCGTGTACGGGTCGCCGTCGTGGATCGCCGCCGCGGTATCCAACCCCAACTCGGTGAACACGAACTTGGCCATGGCCGCGCCCTGGAACAGGTCGTTGTGCGCGGTGCGGTAGTAGCCCTCGCTGTAGTTGGGCCCCGCTGTGCCGGCAAGGTCGGACGTGAGCGACGGCGACGTGTTGCCGCCGGAGATCATCACCATCCCGGCGGCGGTGACGAGCGGGGCCGCAGCCACCGCCGCACCCGAGCACGAGGTCCCGATCACGCCGATGACGTCCTCGTCAGCCACGACGGTCTGCGCCGCGGCCTGCCCGCCGTCGTTGGAGCAGAGATCGTCCAGCGTCGTGCCGAGGTCCACATCGAAGCCCTTGATCTGGCCGTAGTCCCTGACCGCCAGGACCACCGCCCGCTCGATCGGCAGGCCGAAGAAGGCCACGTCGCCGGTGATGGCGTTCAGCGAGCGGATCTGGATGGCGTCGCCCGCCTCGACGGCCACGACACCCAGCGAGCCGTCGCCGAGATGATCCATGTCACCCGCGTCGGGCCCCGCATCGTCGCCGTCGTCCGGCGTCGTGCCGTCGTCCGGCGTCGGCGTGGGAGCCGACGTGACCTCGGGCGTCTGAGTGATCTCTTCATCGTCCCCGCCACAGGCGGCGGCGACGAGAGTCACACAGAGCAGTGACGCGAGAAACAAGTTAAAGACACGAAGATGTTTCTGTGACGAGAACATATTTCGATCCCCTTCCAATGGCGCTGACGATCCCTCGGAAACCCTAGTGGCTCAAGCTGCTCGTCGCGGTGGCACCGTCGTCGACACAAGGCCGGCGACAGCGAAGACGAGCGTGAGAGTATGCGATAGTACCTGAGAATTCTGCCCGGGACGGCCTCAGGCGCCGCTCTGCCAGGGCGGGTCCCGGGGCATGTCGAACAGGACGCCGTTGACCTCGCCGCGCACCGAGCCGAAGGCGTGCCGCACCCAGATGTCGGGCCCGGCCAGCGGGGAGGGCAGATCGTCCTCGGCGAAGAAGCCCACGCCTGTGCACTCCACGGGGTGCGCCCGCAGCGTGCCCCCGAGCGCCCGGCAGTGGTACACCAGCGAGTACGTCGGCACCGAGGTGAAGCCGTGGCGCATGCTGTCCAGGACGGCGATGAGCCGCAGGGGCTCGCAGTCGATACCGGTCTCCTCGGCCACCTCCTTGACGGCGATCTCCGAGGAGGAGTAGCCGACGTCGGCCCAGCCTGTGGGATACAGCCAGAACCCGGAGTCCGCCCGGCGGATCAGCAGCACCCTGCCGTCGTCGTCGCTGACCACGGCACCGACGGCCACTTTCGGGGTGACGTAGCCGGGCACGCCGCGGCCCACCGAGCCGAGCCACTCGGTGATCTGCGTCGCCGGGTCGTGGCAGCGGCCGGCGGCGGCCCTGATGTCGGCGGCCACCGCCAGGACCTCCTCGAAACGCTCGCGCTCGTAGGGATTCTCGGTGAACCCCAGCCCGGTGCGGGCAATACCGGCCAGGGCCTCGCTCCAGCGCAGCAGCTCCAACTCACCGATCGGCCCCCGGTCCGGATCCGCCCCGGGGGAGCTTGCGGATCCCGCTGGCGGCGACGCGATCATCGGGGCTCCTCTGGGATCGAGGCAGCCCGGCGCACGGCGGTCGCGATCGACTCCAGCCGGTCGCCGCCGGTGATCTTTCCGCCGGTGCCGTCGTGCACGTAGAACGAGTCCACGACGTGGTCGCCGAGGGTCTGCACTCTCGCCTGCTCGATGTGCAGGCCCGAGCGCACGAGCGCCTCGGTGATCCAGTAGAGCAGACCGAGGCTGTCGGGAGCCGCCACCTCGATGACCGTTGACGACGAGATCTCGTTGTCGAATTTCACGTAGGAGTGGGTCACCGGCTCGGGAGCGAGCGGGTCACCGCCCCGCGCCGCGGCGTCGGCCCACCGCGCCAGTCGCCCGGCGGGCACGAGATCGCCGGCGAGCGCGGCACCGACGTCGACCATCAGCGGCCCCCAGTCCAAGCCGACTCCCGCCGGAGGCTCCACGAACACCGACAGTGCCGTCATGCCGCCGGCGGTGTGTACCGCCGCGGAGAGGACGTTCAGACCGTTGAGGCTCACCGCTCCCGCCACCGCACCCAGCACGGTCGGTTCGCTCGGTACGACGACCAGCAACTCCCGCTCGGAGACCTCCAGCATCTCGGCGCCGGTCCGCATGGCCTCGATGACCTCCGGGGTGGGGAATGCGCCCGACAGGCCACCCAGCACTCCGCTGCGGAGGTAGTTCCCGGTGCGGCGCACCAGCCCCCACACCAGGTCGGCCTTCCAGCGGGTCCACACGGAGGGGCCGGTGGAGATCGCATCGGCCTCGGTGAGGGCCGCCAGGAGTTGCAGCATCTCGACGGTGCGCACCTGCGCCGCCACCCGCTGCACCGTGCCGAGCTCGTTGATGTCGCGCCTGATGGCCACGTCGGGCAGCAGGAGGTGGAGTTCGACGAGCCGCACGAGGGTGGCTGTGTCGTCGGTGCCGAAGCCCATGCGACGGGCGATGGTGTCCATGAGTTCCATGCCGACTTCGGTGTGGTCGCCCGGGTAGCCCTTGCCGATGTCGTGCAGCAGTGATGCCACGAGCAGCAGATCGGGGCGTTGCACGTCGACCTCGCCCCCGGCGATCATGTCGGCGGCCTGCGCCGCCGTCTCGCAGAGGTGCCGGTCGACGGTGAAGCGGTGATAGTCGTTGCGCTGGAGGCGGCTCCGGCAGGTCTCCCACTCGGGCAGGATCTTGACCACGGCACCCGCCTGGTCGAGCGCCTCGATGATGGGGATTGCGTTGCGCCCGCAGGCCAGCAGCTCCACGAACAGTTCCCGGGCGCCCGGCGGCCACGGATCGCCGAGCGGCGGCATGTCCCGGCCGAGGCGCAACAGCGAGTCGCGCTCGATGCGCGCGCCGCGGCTCGCCGCGGCCACCGCCACCCGCAACGCCCGCAGCGGGTCGCCGTCCAACTGCACCTCCGGCGCGAGGCGCACCTCGTTGTGGTCGTGATGGATCAGCACGCCCGGCTCCAGGGTCGTGGCTGCGGTGCGCCGCCTTCGCAACCCGCGCGGCGCCGCCCAGTGCTCGACACGGGCCCACGTCTCGTCGGCCACCCAGCCGACGGTGCGGCCCGCGGCGGCCACCTCGGTCATGAAGTCCTCCACGCTGCGGTGCCCGAGCGCCGCGGCCACGTCGGACTGCAACTCCAGGGTGAGCAGGTTGCGGGCATTGCCCGTGGCGCGGTGCAACTCCACCCGCGCCGCCAGGAGGGTCTCGTAGGCCTCGCGGACCATGCCACCGTCGGGATCGGCGAGGTCGGGGCGCGCCAGAGCCACGAAGCGCAGCGCCTGCACGTCGCGCACGCCGCCCGTGGATTCCTTCAGATCGGGCTGGAGCCGGAAGGCGACCGCTCCGTGCTCGAACTCCCGCCAGCGGGCGTCGCTCACCAGTCTGGGCAGCCACTTGCGGGCCCGGCGGGACCACTGCTCCCGGGCGCTGGCGGCAAGACGCTCCGACAGGGCGGGGTCACCGGCGATGTGGCGCGCCGAGAGCAGCGCCGTGGCGGTGTCGAGATCCTCGGTGGCCAGTTGCAGTGTCTCGGCCACGGTGCGCACGGCGTGGCCCAGCTTCAGGCCCTCGTTCCAGATCGGATACCACAACCCGCCGGCCATGTCGGAGACATCGGTGCCGCGCTCGTAGAGAAGTAACAGGTCCAGATCGCTCTCGGGGCTGAGTTCGGACCGTCCGTAGCCACCGACGGCCACCAGCGAGACCCCGTGCCCCGAACCGCCGGCGTCACCAAACACGTCTGCCAGCCACTCGTCCACCCGCCGGCTGTAGGCACGGCAGAAGACGGCCCCCACCAGGGCGCGATCGGCGATGATCCGCCGGCGGTCGAGGACGCGTGAACCTGCCGGCGCGGCCGGACCCGCCGCCATCGATGCTCCGCTCAGCAGCGGGCCGCCGGCGCGCGCTGCGGCGACCGCCGCCGCAGGCAAGTCAGCAGGCGCAAGATCTCAGCCCGCCGCCGTTGCGCCGGTGGCCGATGCCGCCGCCTCGGCGAGAGCGTCGTTGAGGTTGCCCGAGCGCAGGCCCTCGAGGTCGAGCGTCACGTAGCTGTAGCCGGCGGCTCGCACGGCGGCCACGACCGCGGCGCTCGCGGCGACGACATCCCCCAACCGGCCCGGCGGCACCTCGATGCGCGCCAGATCGTCGTAGTGCCGGACGCGCAGCTCGTCGAATCCCAGCCGTGCCAGGGCGGCCTCGGCCTTCCCGACGGCCCGCAGCACCGGCGCCGAGACGGGGGTGCCGTAGGGCAGGCGCGACGCCAGGCAGGGCGCCGCCGGCTTGTCCCAGACCTCCAGGCCGAGCGCCCGAGCCGCGGCCCTCACCGCCTCCTTGGTGAAGCCGGCCTCCACCAGGGGGAAGCGGGCGCCGCGGCTACGGGCGGCGTCGATTCCGGGCCGATGGTCGCCGAGGTCGTCCAGGTTGACCCCGAGCGTCACCGTGGCCTGCTGCGCGGCGGCCAGCGGCGCCACGGCGTCCATCAGTGCGTCCTTGCAGTGGGCACAGCGGTTGGCGTCGTTGACCCGGTAGGCGGCGCGCTCCATCTCGTCGGTCTCCACCTCGCTGTGGCGCAGACCCCAGCCCTCGGCCAGGCGCCGGGCGCCGTCGCGCTCGTCGGCCGCAAGTGACGGCGAGATGGCCGTGACGGCGTGCGCCCGCTGCGGCCCCAGCTCGTCGTTCGCCACCCAGGCCAGCAGGGATGAGTCCACACCCCCGCTGAACGCCACCACGACGGGGGCCGCCTCGGCCAGCACTGCTCGGAGGGAGGCCACTCGTTGGTCGATCGGCTTACTTCTGGCGGGCTCGATCACGCTCTCCCTCGCCGGCCGGCAGCCGGTGCTCGGCGGTACGCCTGCAACCTGCAGGCTACAACGCCGGCCCCCCCGAGGGCCCGCCGCAGGCACCGTCGCGGCTGCCGAGCCTCGCGCGGCCGTGCCCCGGGACCGGCCGCGATAGTCTCGGGATGATCGGGAAGCGCAGTGAACAAAGGAAACGGCACGAAATGATGGAGCGAGCCCACAAGCGAGCCCTCCCCAGCATCGCCGCCGCCGCTCTGCTGCTGAGCACCGTCGTCGCCTGCGAGGGCAGCGAGCCGGTGACGGAGGCTCCCCAACCAGCGCCGCCCGCCCCGGCCGAACAGCCCGGGGTCGTGGCGGAATCATCTCCCGGCGCCCCCGAGCCCTCTCCCCCTGTCGCGGCCGCCGGGGAGTTGCTGGTGGGATACGTGCTGCCGTCGACCGGCTCGCTGGTGATCATCGGCGAACCCATCCTGAACGGCATCAAGATGGCGCTCGCGGACATCGTTGACTCGGGCCATCTGCAGGTGCGCCTGCTGCCCGGCGACTCCGGCACTGACCCGGTGATCGCCAACCGAGCTGTCGACGACCACCTCGCCGAAGGGGTGAGCGCCATCATCGGCGCCGCAGCCTCGGGCATCTCCCTGTCGATCATCGACAAGGTGGCGGGCGCCGGCGTGGTCCAGATATCACCGTCCAATACGTCACCGTCCCTCAGCACCTACGACGACGGGGGCTGGTACTTCCGCACGATCCCCCCTGATCTGCTGCACGCGCGGGCTCTCGCCGATCTCGTGACCGACGAGGGGGTCGCCGTCGCCGGCATCATCCACCGCGCCGACGACTGGGGCCTCAACCTGGCTGAGGAGCTGGTGCGGAGCCTCGAGGGCAACGGCGTGCTCGTCGCCGCCTCGGTCGGCTACGACCCTGAGGCCGCCTCTTTCGACGCCGAGGTGCAGCAACTCGTGGCCTCCGGAGCCGACGGCATGGTCCTGGTCGCTTTCGACGAGGGCGTGTCCATCATCGGGGCCATGATCGAAGCCGGCATCGGCCCCGGCGACCTTCCCTACTTCATCCCCAATGGGCTCGCCAGCGAGACCCTGTGGGAGCGGGTGGACCCCAACAACCCCGCCGTCCTGGTCGGCGCCCAGGGAACGTTCTTCTCCACCACGCCCGACGGGGGTGAGGAGACCTTCCCCGAGCGTTACGCCGCGTTCGCCCCCGGTGCCGAGTTGCTGTACGCGGCGCCCGCCTACGACACGCTGATCGTGCTGGCGCTCGCCTCCCTGGTGGCGGGCAGCACCGACGCCGCCGACTACGTCGGCGAGATCAACGACGTCACGCGCGGCGGCACCAAGTGCACCCGCTTCGCCGACTGCGCCGACCTGATCGCCGAGGGCGTCGACATCGACTACGACGGCGCTGGTGGTCCCCTCGACTTCACCGACATCGGCGAGCCAAGCATCGGCAGCTACGACACCTTCTACTTCGACGAGCAGGGCCGGATAGTGATCGTCTCCCAGGTCACCAGCAGCATCGGCTGACGAGAAGACGCTGCTCAGCGGTGGGCGTTCTGCTCCACCATGACGATGGCCGTGCCCGAGCGGTGGATCTGCTGCACGCGCTCGAAGGCGGCGGCCTGGTTGGCCGGCGGGAGTCCCGCTGAAGGCTCGTCCAGTAGCAGCACCGCCGGGTCGCCCGTGAGCGCCCGGGCCATCGCCACGAGTTGGCGCTCGCCGGCGCCGACGACCTCCATGACGCCCCTGACCTGCTGGGTGTCGCTCACCTGGGCGCCGGTGGGACCGCTGAGGCTCCAGCCCAGGGCGACAGCCACGACGGCGGGCGCCACGAGGCACCCAACCAGCACAGCCGGTACGGCGCGCCGACGCGGTCGGGCCGCACCGCCCGGCATGGCGGCGCTAGGGGGAGCCGCCCGCGGCGGGCGGCGCGAGCACCGTCACCAGATCCTCGGTCGGGACGACCATCCCGGAATAGAACGGGCCGAACTCGGCGTAGATCGCCGACGCCCGGTCGTAACGCAACGTGTAGACGACGTCCTTCAGGTCATCGGGGCGCGTGGCGAACAGCGTGACCCCCCACTCGAAGTCATCGATGCCCGTCGAACCGGTGACGACCTGCAGCACACGACCGGCGAACTTGCGCCCGGAGCCGCCGTGCTCGTACATGAGCTCGAGGCGATCCTCGTAGGGCAGCGTGAACCAGTTCTCCTGCTCGCCGCGCCGCTTGGACATGGGATAGAAGCACCACGCCGGCTTGCCCGGCGGCGGCAGTTGCGGGTAGAGGCGCTGCTGCTTCAACTCCTCGGGCACGCCGGCGGCGTACTCGGAGATCTCGGTGAGCGACACGTAGGACGCCACCGCCACGAGCCCCGTCGCCGCCAGGTCACGCTGGAGGAGCCGCAGATTCCACCAGTCGGCGTCAAGCGCCATGAAGGCCACGTCCGCCTTGTGACCCAGGATCGCCACAGCCACCACCTGCGTGCCCCGCTCGGTGGCCCGCCCCACAGCGCGCACCACGGCCTCGGCGCTCCAGTCGCCGGTGAGGCGGTAGAAGAGGTGCAGAACGCCGAGCCCGACACTGGGGGTGACCGGCTCGGGTGTCGCGCCCGGGTCAGCGAGGCTCTCGAGGTCGAACACGCCGGGCATGCTGCGAGCGTAGCGGCGGCGCCAAACCGAGGGCGGGGACGCACGCCGAACAGGTTCCGGCACCCCCGCCCGGGTCAGTCGGCGTAGATGCGGATCGTGCCGTCGCGGGCGAAACCGCCGAGTTGCAGGCCGGCTCTGCGCGCCGTCTGCACGGCCAGAGCCGACGGGGCGCTCACCGCCACGAGAGCCGTGAAGCCCGCTGCCCAGGCTTTCTGCACCATCTCGAAGGACGCTCGCCCGCTGACGTACAGGCACAGCGACGTGGCCGGCAGCCGGCCGTCGAGGAGCAGCCGGCCCACGACCTTGTCCACGGCGTTGTGTCGCCCGATGTCCTCCCGCACCAGCTGCGGCTCGCCGGAGTGGTCGGCCGCGCCGGCCGCGTGCACGGCGCCCGTGGTGGCGAAGAGGTCCTGCAGGGGGGTCATGCGTGCCGGCACGGCGGCCAGCACGCCCGGGTCGAATCGCTCCACGTCGGGCAGCGGTCGCAGCGTCTCGGTCAGGCGCTCGATGGCGTCGGACCCGCAGATCCCGCACGCCGAGGACGTGATTCCCAGCCGCGGCACGGGGATTGGACCTGCCCCGTCGGTCTCCACGGAGACCATGTTGAACTCCGACTCAACGGGCGGACCCTCGCCGCAGTAGCGGATGCGGCGGATCGCCGCCCCGTCCAGCCACCCCTCGGCATGGCAGAACCCCGCGGCCAACTCGAAATCCGCTCCCGGGGTGCGCATCGTCGTGGCCACGAGGGTGCCGTCGAGGCGGATCGAGAGCGGCTCCTCGACGATGAGGGTGTCGGGTTCGCGATGGACGGTGTCCCCGTCCAGGCGGCGGGTGATGAACTGCTCCGTGCGGCCCCGCGCCACTAGCCGCCCCTGGCCCTGCTCCCGGCGGGAACGTCCGGATGGCCCTCGACGTTCTTGCGCCAGACGAGCCGGAGGCCGTGCAGCGTGAGCCACGGCGCGATGTGCTTGACGCAGGCGGTGTGCGGCGAGATCAGCGACGCCAGGCCGCCGGTCCCGACGACGGTCGACTCCCCGATCTCGGCCATGATGCGCCGGCACAGGCCGTCCACCTGCGAGGCGTAGCCGTAGATCGCCCCCGACTGCAGCGCCTCGGCGGTGCTGCGGCCGATGACGCTGCGCGGCGCGGTCAACTCGACCGAGCGCAGCGCGGACGCCCGCTCGAACAACGCCTCGAGGCTGATCTCCACGCCCGGCGCGATGACCCCGCCGAGGTACTCGCAGGCCTCGCTGATGACGTCGAACGTGGTGCCGGTGCCGAAGTCCACGACGATCGTCGGCCCGCCGTAGAGCGCCACTGCGCCGACCGAATTGGCGATCCTGTCGGCACCCACCTCGCGCGGGTCGTCGTAGCGGATCGGGATGCCGGAGCGCACGCCGGGCTCGATCACGACAGGTTCGAAGTCGAAGTAGTGCGCCACCATGGCCCGCAGCGCGGCGGTGACACGCGGCACGCCCGAAGCGATGGCGACGCCCGACACGTCGCTGAGCAGCTCCCAGCCCTCCACCGCCAGGAAGCCGTCGAGCAGCACCGCCAGCTCGTCGGACGTCACATCCGCGTTGGTGGCCGCCCGCCAGTGGCCCACCAGGCCGCCCTCGGCAGTCTCGAGGCTCGCCGGGTCGTCCAGCTCGTACAGCCCCAGGACCGTCTGGGTGTTCCCCACGTCGATGCTCAGCAGCACGGCTGGGAGTCTCCCCCGTCGAGGTCGCGGGCAGTGTCGGCGGTGCCGGCCTCGGGTCGCAGCGTCGGGAACAGCACCACGTCGCGGATCGTCTCGGCGCCGCACAGCAGCATGGCGAGGCGGTCGATGCCAACGCCGAGACCGCCGGTGGGGGGCATTCCGTACTCCAGCGCCCGCAGGTAGTCCTCGTCGGTGCTCATGGCCTCACTGTCACCGCTGCGGCGGCGGCGCTCCTGGGCGGCGAAGCGGCTGCGCTGATCGTCGGGGTCGGCAAGTTCGCTGAAGGCGTTGGCCAGCTCCCGGCCGGCCGCCACCGCTTCGAAGCGCTCCACGAGACCCTCGATGCGGCGGTGGCGGCGTGCCAGCGGCGACACCTCCACCGGGAAGTCGCACACGAAGACCGGATCCCAGAGCTGCCCCTCCACCCGGCGCTCGTAGATCTCCGCCAGGATGCGCCCTGCCGACCAGCCCGCCTCGGTGGCCACGTCCAAGCGGTCCGCCTCGGTGCGCAGTTCGGCGGCGGCGGTGCTCGACGGCTCGCCGGTCGCCGGCAACTCGCGCCCGGCGTACTCCGAGACGACGGTGGCCATGGTGGCCCGGCGCCACGGTGTGGCGAGATCCAGGCTGCGTTCCCCCACGAGCACCTCGGTGCCGCCGGTCGACGCTAGGGCCGCCGCGGCGGTGACCTCCTCGGTGAGCGTCATCATGTCGGTGTAGTCGGCGTAGGCCTCGTACAGCTCCAGCATGGTGAACTCGGGACTGTGGCGGGGCGACAGGCCCTCGTTGCGGAAGATCCGGCCGAGTTCGAAGACCCGGGTGAGACCGCCGACGATGAGCCGCTTCAGGTACAGCTCGGGGGCGATCCGCAGGTAGAAGTCGCAGTCGAGGGAGTTGTGGTGCGTCACGAAGGGTCGTGCGGCGGCACCGCCGGCGATGGGGTGCAGCATCGGCGTCTCGACCTCGACGAAACCGCGCTCGGCCAGCTCGGCCCTGATGGCCGCCACCATGGTGGTGCGGATCTCGAAGGCGCGGCGGGCCGCCGGCGTCACCCACAGGTCGACGTAGCGCTGCCGGTAGCGGGTGTCGACGTCGGCGATGCCGTGCCACTTGTCGGGGAAGGGCCGGCGGGCCTCGGCCAGCAGGCGCCAGTCCTCCACCTTCACCGACAGCTCGCCCCGGCGGGTCTTCATCACCTCGCCGGTGGCTCCCACCCAGTCCCCGATCGACAGCGCGCAGAAGTCGTCGTAGTCGGGCGTGACGGCGGCGGGGGCGAACAGCTGGATGCGGCGGCCGCTGGCGTCGTCGAGCGTGCCGAAGCAGAGCCTGCCCTGCACGCGGCGCAACATGAGCCGCCCAGCCACGGTGGCCCGGACACCGGACTCGCCGCCCGCCTCGAGGTCACCGTGGGCGCTGTGCAGCTGCGCCGCCGTGGCGGTCGGCTCGAAGCGGTAGGGGATGTCCCTGCGGTCGGTCACGAGGATGCCTCTGGGGTGGTCTCCGGCGGGATGGGCGGCGGCTTGTGGGCGTCCGCTCCGGTACGTCGCAGGTTACGCCGACGCCACGGTGACGCCGATGTTGTCGATGAGGCGGGTGGCGCCGAGGTGGGCGGCGACCAGCAGGCGCAACTCTCCCGCCAGCGGGTTCACGGAACCGAGCGTGTTCGCCTCGGTGACAGTGGCGTAGTCGACGGGGCCCAGCAGCGGCTCCGCCGCCAGGACCTCGGCCATGGCCCGCTCGACGGCGGCCGCCCGGCGCTCGCCCACCCCGATCCGCGCGGCACCGGCACGCAGCGCCCGGTACAGGACCGGGGCCGCCGCACGCTCAGCCGGCGCCAGGTAGGCGTTGCGGCTCGACAGCGCCAACCCGTCGGCCTCGCGCACCGTGGGGCACCCCACCACGTCCACCGCCAGCGACAGGTCGGCCGCCAGGCGGCGGACCACGGCCAACTGCTGCCAGTCCTTCTCGCCGAAGTAGGCGCGGCAGGCCCCGATGATGGCGAACAGCTTCGCCACCACCACGCCGACACCGCCCAGGTGACCGGGGCGGAGGACTCCCTCCAGCACCGCCGACAGCCCGCCGAAGTCGAGCGACGCGACCGGCGGCGCCGGGTACATCTCGGCGACGCTGGGGGCGAACACCGCCGCGGCACCCTCGGCGGCGCACAGGCCGGCGTCGCTGTCGAGGCCACGGGGATACGCCTGAAGATCCTCGCCGGCACCGAACTGCAGTGGGTTCACGAAGACCGACACCACCGTGACGTCGGTCTCGGCCACCGATCGCCGCAGCAGGCTGAGGTGGCCGGCGTGCAGCGCCCCCATGGTCGGCACCAGCCCCACGGTGGCGCCGCCGGCGCGCGCCGCCTCGCAGAACGCCCGCGCGGCCCCAACCGTGTCGATGATGGTGACGCCGCCCAAGGGACCGTCTCAGGCGCCGCCCAGTTCGCCCGCCCGGCGCACGCCGTCGGCGCCGTCGACGGTCCAGCCCGGCGCCAGGTCGGGGGCCAGGTCGGCAAGAGGCACCATCACGAAGCCCCGCTCGTGCATCCGCGGGTGCGGGACCCGCAGGTCGGGCTCGTCGACGGTCTCGCCGTCCACCCACAGGACGTCCACGTCGAGGGTGCGCGGCCCCCAACGGACACGCCGCTCGCGCCCGGCGTCGGCTTCCAGCGCCAGCGCCGCCCTCAGCAGCTCCCGGGCACCGCACCCGGTCTCGAGTTCGACGACGATGTTGAGGTACGGGCCCTGCGTGGGCCCCCCGACCGGGTCCGTCTCGTAGACCGGCGAGACCGCCACCACGTCGTCCAGGGTGGCGACAGCGGCCGCCAGCACGGCCCGCCGGTCACCCAGGTTGGAGCCCATGGCCAGGAAGGCGCGTTTCAACGATCTGCAACCCGGTCAGGCAGCGCCGCCGGGCGCTTCGGCCTCGCCGGTGACCGCGTCCCCGATGACACGCAGCGACACGGGGGCGACGCGCGTGACCCCGGCGTGGGCGATGGCCATGACCGTTTCGCGGCCCCGCTGACCCATCGGCCGTCGCAGGAGCCGCTCGGTGGCGTGCAGCGCCGAGGGGACATCCGTGTAGCGGCCCATCCAGAGCCAGAACCCGGCGAGGAACCCGCCGAGGACGTCATCCACCCGCTCGTGGTGCAGCAGCAGCCGCTCCCCCGCCTCGATCCGGCGCGTTACCTCGTCGTAGACCGCCAGTACCTCGTCCACCTGCGGCGCCTCGCTGAGAGGCATGTGGAGGTACGGCACGTCCTGCTCCTCGTAGCTGTGCAGATTGTGCGGACCGGCGAGCAGCGACACGATGCGCGAGAAGTCGTTGCGGCGGATCCAGATGATCTCCTCGGTGCGCCGCACCGCCCGGTGATTGGGGCCGTAGCCGCCGGGCCGCTCGCAGACAGCAAGCCGATCCTTGAGCACCCAGGTGAGGTTCCGCGGCTCGATGCCGTCAGCCCAGCGCCCCCTCATGGCGTCCCCACGGGAGGCTTGGCTCCCACGATCCGGGCGGCCTCTGTGGTTGCCGCGACGTGGCGCGTCCGGACGATGGCCGCGCCCGCCAGCATCGCCCAGACCGCCACGACCAGTGCCCCCTCCAGACGGTCGGCCCGGCGATCGGACCGGCCCCCGATCGCAGGGCCATCGCCTCCGGTGTCGGCGGCGTCGTGCAGGACATCGATCAGGCGGCCGTCACCGGTGCCCACGACGAGGGGCCGGCCGAGGTCCGCCAGCCGGTCCAGGCCGCCCAGCAGGTCCAGATCGTCGTTTGCGGCGCGGCCGGTGCCAATCCCGGGATCCACGTAGATCTCCGCCACACCGGCGGCGCTCGCCTGCGCCACCCGGGCGCCGAGCGCCTCGACCATGTCGCCGATGAGGTGACGGCCGCCGGACCCGTTGCCCGGAGCCCGAGCGTCGGGCGCCCGCGGGAGCGTGCGGGCATCGTGCACCGCCACCCAGCCGGCGCCCGCCGCCGCGGCCACGCCAGGCAGTGAGTCCTGGCCCGGAGCCGCCGTTGCGTCGGTGAGGAGGGTCGCGCCGGCGGCGACGGCCGCGGCGGCGACGGGCGCCGAGCCGGTGGCGATTGCCACCCGGACGTCACCGGCGAGGGCTTCGACGACTCCCAGAATTGTTCGCTCCTCGATCGCCGGATCCACAGCCGGGAACCCCGCGCCGACCGGTGCGCAGGCAACTTCGACGATGTCGGCCCCTTCGGAAATCATCTGGCGGCCGCGAGCGACAGCCGCACGATCCGGGGACCGGTCGCCCTCGGCGAACGCGGCGGGCGCCACGCGGAGCACGCCCATGACCTTCATCTGCATGATCGGACCGGATCCGTCTCGGCTTCTCCCTGAACCGAAGGCTACCGGCGGATGCCCGAAGGTCGGCCCGCGGGGATCTAGGACTGCGCTTCGGCTGCGGCCTCGTCGTAGATGCAGATGTAGGGCAGGTTGCGATACCGCTCAGCGAGGTCCAGCCCGTAGCCGATCACGAACTCGGGCGGGATCTCGAAACCCACGTAGCGCAGGTCGGCGGCGCGGGGACTACTGCCCTCCCGCACGAGCAGAGCACACACGTGCAGTGACGCCGGGCCTCGGGCCAACAACAGATCGCGTAGGTACGCCAGTGTCAGGCCGCTGTCCACGATGTCCTCCACCAGCAGCACGTCGCGGCCGGCGAGGTCGGCGTCGAGGTCCTTGAGGATGCGGACGACGCCGCTGGTCTTCGTCGAGTTGCCGTAGGACGACACGGCCATGAAGTCCAACTCGACGGGCAGGTCGATCTGGCGGATCAGGTCGCTCATGAACATGAACGCCCCCTTGAGGACTCCCACCAGGAGGGGACGGCGCCCGGCGTAGTCGGCGGTGATCTCCCGCCCGAGTTCGGCGATCCGCCGCTGCAGATCCTCGGTGGGGATCAACGCCGGCCCCGGCGGGGCGCTCAACCCGTTGGACGCGGGGACAGAGGTTTCCTGTGCGGTGCTCATGGGCGGTCAGTCTGGCAGACACGCCGGGCTCGCGGCGGGTGGTTCCAGACGGAGTCGCCCGGCGCGGCGGCGCACGCGCCAGCCGCAGCCGACGTCGGCGGCCCGAGCCTCGCCCCGCGCCACCGCCAGCACCCGGTCCACCGCGGCCAGATCGGGGGGATGGCGCTCGTCGCCGCCACCGGTGGCGCCGCGTCCCTCGGTGATCCAGCGCCGCAGCGCCCAGCGGGCCAGCGCCCGGGGCGCCGCCGCCAGAGCCGCTCCGTCGGTGGGATCCAGGTCGGCGGTTGCCGCGTCGAGCGCCTCGGCGGCCTCGCCGGTGAGGTCGGCGTGGCGGCACAGCAGCGGCGTGACGTCCCGCTCGAAGACCTCGTCGAGCAGCGGCAACACGTCGTGGCGCACCCGGTTGCGGCGCAGCGCCGGATCGAGGTTCGACTCGTCAAGAATCGGGGTGAGCCCGGCGAGCCCGCAGACCTCCAGCGTGTCGGCACGCCGGAGGTCGAGCAGGGGTCGGCGCTGCTGCGGCGGCATGGCCGCCACGCCGCGCAGTCCGGCGCCGCGCAGCAGGTTCAGCAGCACGGTCTCGGCGCGGTCGTCGGCCGTGTGGCCCAGGAGGGCGCCGGAGGGCAGCACGCCGTAGCGGGCGCTGCGGGCGCGGGCCTCCAGGTTGGGACCGGGGGCCACCTGCACGGTCTCGCAGGCGAAGCCGGCGCCCGCCGCCGCAGCGGCAGCGGCCACGACGGCCGCGTCGTCGCCGGAGCCAGGGCGGATGCCGTGATCGACGTGCACGGCGGTGACGTCGAGGCCGGCCGCGGTGGCCAGGACCAGCAGCGCCAGGGAATCGGGCCCGCCGGAGACGGCGCAGGTCACGGCCGTGCCGGCCGGAGGGAAGTTGCAGCGCCGCAGGTGGTGCTCGAAGGCACCGGCGGCGATGGCGGTACGCAGAGGTGTCAGGCCGCCGCTGTGGCGTTCATCCGTTCGATCCACAACTCCGGGGACCTGATCTCGCCCATGCTGGGAAGGCACTCCGGCCCGCCCCAGGCCCGCTCCACGAACTCCGCCCCACCCACGCGCTCCACCGCGGCGATGAACGCCTCGCCCGCCTGGTACTGGTACAGCTTGGCCTCGATGCCCGCGAGACGCTGCAGCAGCTTGGACAGCCCGCGAGCCGAGGTCCGCCGGGTGCGCAGCACGCGGCTGAACCGGTCGGACTCCGAGAGGCGGTCGGCGCCGGCTCGATCCATCGTGACGTCGCCGTGGCCCTCCAGGAGGCTCATCATCCCCGACAGCTTGTCCAGCACGCCCTGCTGCGACGGCGGCGCCAGCAGCGCCGTCAGCCCTCCCTGGCGGAACGGATCCTCACCGTTGCGGCGGGCCTCCATGAGGCGGCGGGCGGCCTCCAGCATGCGGCCCGGGTCCGGATCCACGACGTCGAGGACCTCGTCCACGAGACCCAGGAAGTGTTGGCGGAGCCACGGGATCCCCATGAACTGGGCCCGGTGCGTGCACTCGTGGAGGGCCAGCCACAGGCGGAACTCCCTGGGGGGAAACCCGTGGCGGCGCTCGAGGACGGCGATGTTCGGGCCGACGTAATACACCATGTCCTGGTCGTCGGGTTTGTCGTCCTCGATGATGAGCAGGTCGTACTGGCCCAGAACCCTCGTCGACATCCAGCCGAGCAGCGCCCCGACCTCGGCGCCGCTGATCATCCGCGTGATCTCGTGCATCGGGCCGGATTCGTTGATGTGTTCGTCCATGCGGTCGGTGAGGGGGCGCAGCAGGCGCTGGAAGGACGCCACGTTGGCCCTGATCCACGACCGGCGGTCGACGACGCGGGCTCGCGCCGTGGTGGTCGACCGCAGACCGGTGGCCTCGCCCACGAGGCGTTCGGCCTGCTCGGTGGCCTCGGCGAAGTCGCGGCCGATCGAGCGGACCGCCGGCGAGCGAAGATCCGGCTGGGTGCCGCGCTCGGCCACCCGGAAGGCGACCCTCTGGGCCAGATCCCAGTCGACGGCTTGCGTCATGACTCGTCCCGGTGAGCGGGAAGGACAGTCGAGGTGCTCGGATCGCGCCGTCGGCGCGGGCGCTGCGGCCGCGCCCCGGCGGACCGGCTCACTCGGACGCCCGCTCCTTGCCCCGCGGGGGATAGCGCTGGCCGTGCACCACCTTCACGTAGCCGGCGATGGTGGCGATGATCGCCAGCACCGTCAGGGCGACGAGGAGGGGGGCGATCCACCAGTGCCAGACAACCGCCATGAGCGCCATGGCAACATCCTAGAGGCGCCCCGTCAGCCGCGGCACCGGCGGTCCGGGCCGCGCTACAGATCGGTGACGTCGATGCTGCCGAGGTCGATGCGCTGCAGCGTCTCGGAGATGCGGATGCGCAGCGACTCCGGCGCCTGCTCGCGGCAGTGCAGCGCCACGAGATCCTGCACGTTCACCTGCAGGTCGAAGGCATCGAGGCACGGGGCGCAGCCTGTTAGCTCCCGGCGCAGCGCCGCGGTGCGGGCGGGGCTGGGCATGCCCTCGCCGACGGCCAGCAGCAGGCGTGAGGCGTGCCCGCAGTCGCTGGGGATGCCCGGGCACTCCCCCGGTCGTCCGAGCCCTCCGGCGTCACTCATCGCACCGCTCCCGGTGCTGCCGTGCCTGCCGTCACCACCGTCACCTCGCTGTCGCTGTTCACATCCACGCCGGCGACGAGCCCGCGGGTGCGTCCGTACTCCTGCAACGTCTCGCGGAGCTTTTTCCTTCCCCGATGCAGCCGGCTCATGACCGTGCCGATGGGCACGTCGAGGATCTCGGCGATCTCCTTGTAGGCGAACCCCTCCACGTCGGCCAGCAGCACGGCCACGCGGTAGGCGTCCGGAAGGGACTCGATGGCGTGGCGCACCTCGGAAGACGTGAGCCCGTCCAGGAACTCGTCCTCGGCGCTGCGGGCCTGACGGGCAAGCTCGGCGCCGCCGAGGCCCCGGTACATGTAGAGAGTGTCGGTGTCGCCCAGGTCGACCTCGTCGGGCCGCCGCTTGCGCCGGCGATAGTCGTTGATGAACTGGTTGGTGAGGATGCGGAACAGCCAGGCCCGCAGGTTGGTGCCCTCGGTGAAGCGGTCGTAGCTCTTGTAGGCCCGCAGGTAGGTCTCCTGCACCAGGTCCTCGGCGTCGGCGGCGTTGCGCGTCATGCGACGGGCGGTACCGAAGAGCTGGTCCATGTAAGGCATCGCCTGCTCGGCGAATCGAGCCCGATCAGCCACACACCCAGCCTAGAAGCCGCCGGCGGCCGGCCATCGGCGGTCAGGCGACCGGCAAACATCCCCTTGAGCCCGAGCGGGGAATCGAACCCCGGACCTATTCATTACGAATGAATCGCTCTTCCGACTGAGCTACTCGGGCGCAGGCGCCGCCGCGAACCGACCCGCGGCAATCATCTCGCCACAGGCTAACGGGATGCCGCGACTGGACCCACGGGTGGGGGGCTTACGTCACCGCCGGTCCGTGTCGACGCCGGACGAGACGATCCCCAGCGTGGCGGTGACGTCATGCCCACCAGCCCACCTGGGCTGTCGTCGACGCCGCGCCGCTACTGCGCGAGTAAGACGGTGCCGTCATCGCTCGGTCAGAACTCCACCCTGTAGCGAGGATCAAACGTCTCAGACTCGATCCTGACCTCGCGGATGCGGTCGACGCGGTAGGCGCGAAGTTGACGACGGTCGTTGACCACGAAGAGCAGCAGATTCCCGTCCCTGGAACGGCGCAGCAAGTAGGGCTCGACGGTTCGACCCGGCGCGTTGAACCTCGCCGACCCTCCTTCGCCGCGTAGTCGATAGTGACCATCAGGCGATTGGCACCGGCAAAACGGATGAGTTCCATCGGCGACCCGTTCCGCCAGGTTGTCATGTGGCGTGCGGGCCGCCAGTCGGTGACTGACTCAGTAGGGGACAATTCCGCCAGCTGGGGAAGCGGCCGGCTTCCGCTCAGCCACGCGAAGACGTTGTCGAGCTGCGACCAGAAGTCCTCAAACGGCGGAAGGAACGGCAGTTGATGGCCGAGCATGTTCGACCACTCTGTCTCGATCTCGTCTCTGAACGGCGTATCGAGAATTGTCCCCAGCGTCGGGGGATCGATACCGACATGTGCGCACTTGGCTTCGAGAATCTCCGCCACGTCGCCAGCGCGTCCGATCAGGTCTGGATGCCGGTGCGTGTGAACGACGTCGTACAGGTCGCGGGGGCGGCATCGCTCAGCCAGGGCTCGGAGTTTCTCGCCAAGCAGTCCGGGCAGTGAGTAGCACAACACTTCGGCGATGTGATCGGTGGCACCGCGCGATACGACATCGCTGAACGGATGGAACACGGGCCGGCGCTCCAGAGGCCGGACGAGTACCTCATCGGCCGTGAGGTCGAGCTTCACCTTCGGAGGTGTCGGCATTCCGAGCGGCCCGATGTACGCGATTCGGCCCTCGATCGTGGGATTCCCTCGCTTGTTCTGTCTCTCGCGAAAGGACTTCTCGTCCAAGACAAGTCGTAGGCCACACTGGGTGAGCACCCATTCGGCGATCTCCCCGAACGCATCGTGCAGTAGGGACACGTCGAGGTGGGCCTCCGACACTGTGAAGTCGAGATCCTCGGAGAATCGATACGTCTCGAACCAGCACTTGCGGAGGCACGTGCCGCCCTTGAACGCCCACGATCTCGTCCCCGCGTGTTGAGCGATTCCGGCAAGCAACCAGCCGAGGACGTAGTCCTTCTCGACCACGTTGTGGGCGAGTTGCCACTCATTGGCTGTGTCGGCGACTTCGCGCTGTGGAATCACGCGGACATGTCTGCGTTCACCCGTAGACCCCAGTGGCTTGATCTCGGACCTCGTGCCGGCAACGCGGGGTCGAGGAGCGATATTCCCGAAGTCATCGGCTGATCGATCACGCCGCTGTCGTGCCCGAGTACGTCCAAGAGATAGCCGAGCCTCTTGAGACCGGCGCCATTGCCGAGCCGGTCCACCGCGTCGACAACACTCTCGACGCTCGTGTCCGCCAGCAAGGCATCAAGGATCTCCATCGTGTGGCGGATCCCTCCACCAAGCGCCGGGTTGGAGAGGAGGTCGGCAACTGTCCGCTCAGGGCCAGAGATGAGCACGCGCCGGTCGTGGCGCCACTCCCCCACAAGGCCCCATGTGAGACGTTCGGGTCCGACGTGGTGAAGCAGATAAGTCGCTCCGGCGAGTTCCTGCTCGACTCTCCGGACTCGCCGGGTCGTAGCCACCGCAGTGGATCGAAAGACCTGGTCGGTAAGCGCCCAGTGATTTGCCGCAGACCATCCTGCGATGTAACAGGGCTCCCACACTAAGTCGGCGAGGTACCACGGATCATCCGTCCAGGCCGCAGGGTCCGGCGCATCCACCGGCACCGCGAGATAGAGGCCCCGGCGCACACGCCGCAACCACCCACGCGACGCCAGCGCCGACAACCGCCGTGCTGCCACCTCCGGGCTCAGGCCCAGCGCTTCAGCCGCAGCCTCAACAGTCACAGTCCGCCGTCCGGCCCCGAACAGAACCGCAAGGTCTCGCCGGCTGGCGCCCGACAACCCGCCAGGCTCACGACTTCTAACCATCGCGACAGTCTAAGGCCAATAGTTCTGTTCTAAAAGGAACTATTGGATTCCAGATATCGAGCGGAGGGCGCTGTGATCAGTCGGGGGCGAGGAGGGGCCAGGGGTTGGTGGCTTCTAGTTGGGCGGCTACTTGGAGGAGGAGGTCCTCGCGGGCGTAGGCGGCGATGAGTTGGGCGCCGAGGGGGAGGCCGGTGGCGGTTCGGCCCATGGGGACCGAGATGGCGGGTTGGCCGGTGAGGTTGAAGGGCAGGGTGAAGGTGCCGTAGGGCAGCGAGTTGATGAAGCTCGCCAGGACGTTGTCGGGCGTGGAGACCAGTTCGCCGATGACGGGGGCGGGGCGCGCCGTCGTAGGGGTGAGGAGGAGGTCCCAGCCGTCGGCCCACCAGGAGGCCATGGCCCGGCCGAAGAGCTGCTGGGCATTCTGGGTCTTCAGCAGGTCGGTGCCGGGTGTCTGGCGGCCCCGCTCGGCGGAGAACCAGGTGGCCGGCTCGACGTCGTCCTCGGTGACGGGGCGACCGAGGAGCTCCCCCACCTGGTCGAGGGCGAACGCCGTGTTCACGCCCCAGGTCTTGGCGAAGTTGGCCAGCAGGCGCTCATCGCTGAGCGCGGGCGGGCCGGTGGGTTCGACCGTGTGGCCCAGTTCCTCCAACAATGCGGCGGCCCGCCCGGCTGCGGCGGCGCACTCGGGGTCGACCTCCACCCTGCCGTCGCCGGGGGTCTCCAGGCGCAGGCCGATGCGCAGCCTTCCTGGCGCCCGCGAGGCGGCCTCGGCGAACGGGCACTCCGGGCGGGGGGCTACGACGGTGTCACCCGGAAAGGGGACCGCTTGGACATCCAGCAGCGCGGCAGTGTCGCGGACCGTGCGGGCGAGCACGTGCACCACCGACAGGCCCGACTCGTCCTCGCGCGGGCCGTTGGAGACACGGCCCCGCGACGGCTTGAGGCCCACCAGCCCGCACAGCGCCGAAGGGATGCGGATGGAGCCGCCGCCGTCGCCTCCGCCGGCCACCGGCACCATGCCGGACGCCACCGCCGCGGCCGAACCGCCCGAGGAGCCGCCGGAGCCGTGCTCGGTGTTCCAGGGATTGCGGGTGGGGCCATAGGCCAGCGGCTCGGTGGTGGCCACCAGGCCCAACTCCGGCGTGTTGGTGCGGCCGGCGAACACGAAACCGGCCTGGCGCAGGCGCACCACCTGGTTGCCGTCGGTCGGGTGTGAGTAGCCGGCGTCACGCAGCGCCGCCATCCCCAGATGCACTGGATCGCCCGCCGAGGCCGGCCACAGATCCTTCAACAGCATCGGCACACCCCGGAACGGCCCATCAGGAAGGTCCGGCGAGTCGGCCGCCGCCAGCGCCTTGTCGAACAGAGGGTGAATGACGGCGTTCAGCGCATCGTTGCGAGCCTCGATCCGCCGGATCGCCGCCTCGGTCAATTCCCGCGGCGTGACCTCCCCGGCACGGACCAGCGCCGCAAGCCCGACCGCGTCGTGGGCGACGTAGTCCCGCTCGTCAATCATGAGCCGCGCAGGGCGGGGGCGCCGGGGGCCGGCGCCGGAGCGATTTCGCCAGACGATCCGCCGACGGCCACCGGCGGCCCATACCGGGGAGACGGCATCACGAGGCGGCCGGGGCGAAGGTGTCGATCATGAGGCGGACGTCGTCGCCCAGGGGGTAGAGGATGGGGCTGGTGCAGCCGTTGCGGCGGTAGTACTCCACCTTCTCGCGACACTCGTCGGGGGTACCGGCGGCGCAGATCATCTGCACCACGTCGTCGGGCACCAGCTTGGAGGCCTCCTGCACCTGCTCGAGGGTGGCCGGCCAGGTGAGGACACGCCCCACGTCCTCGAGGATCGAATCCGGCACCCCGGAGGCGGCCATGATGTGCGGCTGCTGGCCCAGGTACTGCGTCACCAGCAGGCGGGCGCCGTCGAGCGCCTTCTGGCGATCGTCGTCCACCGAGCAGACCACCAGTTGCGGCCGGTCCAGATCGTCCACCGAGCGGCCGGCCCGGGCGGCGCCCCGCTCCAGGGCGTCCATGGCCCGCTCGTTGTAGGTGGGCGACACGAGGTAGTTGAGCACGACGCCGTCGGCGATCTCGCCGGTGAGTTCCATCATCTTCATGCCGGTGGCGCCGATGTAGATGGGCACGTCCTTGGGGCGGCGCTCCTGGAAGACATAGTCCAGCTCCACGCCGTCGAATTGCACGAACTCGCCGTCGTAGGTGACGTTCTGGTCGGCCAGCAGAGCCCGCACCGACTCCACGATCTCGCGCATCTGGCGCAGCGGGCGACGCCGATCGATGCCCACCTTGCGGGCCAGCGGGTCCCACCAGGCGCCGACGCCCAGCAGCACCCGCCCGGGCGCCAGGTCGTCGAGCGTGGAGAACGTGGCCGCCAGCAGCGCGGCGTTGCGGGTCCACGACGCCACCACGCCCGAGCCGACCTTGATGTGGTCGGTGACCGCGGCGAACGCCGCCATCGGCACGGTGGCCTCGCGCACGAGGCGGCTCTCGGCCTGCCAGACGGCCTCGAAGCCCTTGGCCTCGGCGTACTGGACGTACTCCATGGCCTCGCGCAGGGGGTGCGCGTCCTGCAGGTACATCGCCACGCGGGTGCCGTCGTCGGTCATGGCTGCCTCCTTGTGGTCGGGCCGATCATGTCGGTGGTTCGGGTCAATCAAGGTCGTCGAGGCGACGGAAGAGGCGCTGGGCGGCCTCGGCGGCCTTGGCGCGCACCTCGGCCGCGTCGACCCGGGTGGATTGGCCGTTCTCCCAGACCACCTCGCCGGCCACCTCCACCCGCTCGGGGCGCACGCCGGGGCTGAACGCCAGGTGCCACGGCTCCATGGGGGCGTAGTTCCAGGTGACGGTGTCGTCCCGGGCGTCGGGCATGAGGTCCCAGCCGGCCGACAGCCACTGCCAGGGTGCCTCGGGGCTGGCGGTCACGTCGCTCTCCCGCAGACGGGCGTAGGCCACGCGGAACTCGTCGAGCATGTCGGAGCCGATGCCGTCGGTGCCCAGCGCCACCGGGTTGCCCGTGGCGGCGAAGCGGGCCGGGCGGGCGTAGCCGACGGCGTTGTTCATATTGGAGCGGGGGTTGTGCACGACGGTGCCGGCCAGCCCGTGGTCGTCGGGCAGGTGCACGCCGTGGATCAGCAGCCAGTCGGGCCCGCTGAGGTCGGCGAGGCGCTGCGCCGCCGGGGTGTCCACCTGCCCCTCGGCCACGTGGATGTGTACGCCGGTGCCCAGGTCGGCGGCCAGACCGGCGGCGACCTCCAGCGTGGCGTCGGTGCAGGTGAAGGCGGCGTGAACGCCCACGTACCCCTGCCCACCGGAGCGCAGGAACCGCTCGTTCTCGGCGAGGCCCCGCCGGGCACCGTCGGCGCCGTGGCGGTCCGTGACCCCGTAGGCGCAACTGACCCGCACGCCCACGGCGGCGCAGGCGTCGGCGATGACCGACAGCGAACCGTCGATGGCGTTGGGCGACTCGTGATGGTCGATGACCGCCGTGGCGCCCACCTCCAGGCACTCCAGGGCGCCGAGCATGGCCGACCAACCAATGAGATCCAGGTCCAGCGCCCGGTCGAGGCGCCACCAGATCAACTCCAGGATGTCAGCGAAGTCATGCGGGGTGCGAGGCGGCGCCGGCATCCCCCGCGCCAGGGCCGAATAGAGATGGTGGTGGGCGCAGACCAGCCCTGGCGTCGTGTAGTCGGGTGGCACGGTTAGACGGTGGCGGGTTGGGTGGGGGTTTCGGCTCCGGGGGCGGAACCGTTGCCGGCGCTGCCGTTGCCGTTGGTGCCCCAGGGGCGCTCGCGGTTGGAGTCGTTGCGCATGGGCAGCTCCCTGCGCCAGATGCCGTCGAAGTCCGCCAGGGCGGCCGCCACCGCTCCCGCCGTGGGCACCAGGCCGATCTCGCCGACGCCCTTGATGCCGTAGGGCGAGTCGGGCTGGGGCACCTCCACCAGCTTCACGTCAACCGGCGGCATGTCCTTGGGACGCACGATGGCAAGACTGCGCAGCGTGGTGTTCAGCGGGCGCCCCTCGGCATCGGAGGGGAACCCCTCGGTGAGGGCATACCCCAGACCCATGTGCACCGAGCCCTCGATCTGGCCCTCGCACATCGTGGGGTTCACGGCCTTGCCCACGTCGTGGGCCGCCAGCACCCGGGTGATGTCGCCACTATCGGGATCCAGCTCGACCAGCTGGCAGGCGAACCCGAAGCACGAGTGGATCTTCGGGTTCTCCAGGCCGTCGTTGAGGGAGTTCGTCCAGTCCACTATGTAGCTGCCCTCATAGTCGACGCCCTCCCGGCAGCCGTCGGCCAGAGCCACCTTGCAGGCGTCGGCCACCGATCCGGCGCCCATGAGCGTGCCGCGGCTGCCGGTGGTCTGCCCGGCGCCCAGCTCGCGAGTGGTGTCCACCACCACCCGCACGTTCTCGGCGGCCACACCCAGTTCGGTGACCGCCACCTGCTGGGCGACGGTGTGGACACCCTGGCCCATCTCGGTCCAGCAGTGGCGCACTTCCACGGTGCCGTCGGGCTCGAAGCGCACGACCGCCTTGGCCACCTCGTAGAAGCCGTTGCCCAGGCCGGAGTTCTTCAGCCCCAGACCGATGCCCACCGGCCGCCCGGCAGCGCGCGCCGCGTCGTAGGCGGGCTTCACGGCGTCGAGGCACACCCGGGCGCCCTCGCTGCCGTCGTCCATGATCTGGCCGGGTCCCCACACCGAGCCCGGCGTGACCACGTTGCGCGAGCGCATCTCCCAGCCGTCGATGCCCACGGCGGCGGCGAGGCGGTCCATCACGCCCTCCATGGCGAACTGGGCTTGGTTGGCGCCGAAGCCCCGGAACGCCCCGCACACCGGGTTGTTGGTGCGCGCCGCGACCGACTCCACGTCGATGTTGGGCACCACGTAGGGGCCGCTGGCGTGGCCGGCGGACCGCTCCAGCACCTTCATGCCCACCGAGGCGTAGGGGCCGGAGTCGCCGATCATGCGGGCGCGCAGGGCGGTGAGCCGGCCCTCGGCGTCGCAGCCGGCCGTGTAGTCCATGCGGATGGGGTGGCGCTTGGGGTGCAGCAGCAGCGACTCCTCACGCGACAGCGTGCACTTCACGGGCTTGCCGAGCAGGTGGGCGGCGAGCGCCGTCTGGGCCTGGTTCGACATGTCCTCCTTGCCGCCGAACGCCCCGCCGTTGCTGACCAGCTCGACGGTGACCATCGCAGGGTCGATGCCGAGCACCGAGGCGATCTGGTTGCGGTCGTCCCAGACGCCCTGGCCGCCGGAGTACACGTAGAGGGCACCATCGGGGCGGGGCACCACCAGGGTGGACTCGGGCTCGAGGTAGGCGTGCTCGATGCGCTGGGTCTGGAACGTCTCGTTGACGATGTGGGTCGAGCCCGCCAGCGCCTCGTCCACGTCGCCGCGGGCGTAGCGGGACACCGACAGGACGTTGCCGTCGAGCCCCCAGACGGCGTCCTCGCTGCCGGACACGGCGGCGATGGGGTCGACGATGGGCCGCAACGGCCGGTACTCCACGTCGACGAGGGCGGCCGCCTTCCGGGCCGTCTCGCGGTCGGTCGCCACGACGATGGCCAGCACGTCACCCAGGTAGGAGGTGCGGCCACCGGTGGGGATGAACACCGGCCAGTCCTTGTGGATGAGGCCAACCCGCAGCTCACCGGGCACGTCGGCGCCGGTGAACACGGCCTCCACACCGGGCACCGCCAGCGCCGGCGCCACCTCGATGCGCACCACGTCGGCGCGGGCGTGGTCGGCGAGGCGCAGCGCCCCGTGCAGGCAGCCCGCCGGGGCCATGTCGTCGATGTAGGGGCGGAAGCCGCAGGCCAGGTCGGTGGCCTCGTAGCGGATGCCCCGGGTGCCGACGATGCCGGGCTGCTGGAGGGCGGGTTCCTTGCCGTGGGCCAGGTCCTCCACGGCGTCGAGGATCTTGATGTAGCCGGTGCAGCGGCACAGGTGGCCGCCGAGGTGCCGGGAGGCCTCCTCTCGGGTCAGGTCGGCGCCCTTGCGGTCGATGAGGGCCTTGGCGCGCACCAGGATGCCGGGGGTGCAGAAGCCGCACTGCAGGGCGCCGTGGTCGGCGAAGATGCCGGCATAGCGCTCCCGCTCGGCGGGGTCGAAGCCCTCCAGGGTCACGATCGAGGCGCCCTCGGCCTTGGCGAGGGGCACCTGGCAGGCCACCCGGGCGCGGCCGTTCAGCAGCACGGCGCAGCAGCCGCACTGGCCGGTGGGCGAGCAGCCGTCCTTGGGCGAGATGACGCCCAACTCGGTGCGCAGGGCTTCCAGCAGATGGGGATGGTCGTCACGGCACGTCACGGTGGTGCCGTTGAGTTCGAACTGCGCCACGGCGGTTCCTCCTGGGGGGTTCGGCTCGGTTTAGGGCGGGCGGATGGGGTTCAGGGCCGCTGCGGGGTGCGGTCGGGGTGCAGGGCGATATCGGACGGGCGGATGGGCACCCGGTTCAGCGGCAGGCCGGTGGCCTGGCGGACCGCGGCGGCCACGGCAGGCGTCGAGGAGATGGTGGGCGGCTCGCCGATGCCCTTGGCGCCGAACGGGGCACCCGGCTCGGGCTCCTCCACCAGGCGGGCGACACGCACGTTGCACATGTCCAGCGCCGTGGGGATCAGGTAGTCGGTGAAGCTGGCGTTGCGCACGCGGCCGCCGTCGAGGACGATCTCCTCCATCACGGCGAGGCCGACGCCCTGGGCGATGCCGCCCTCGATCTGGCCGAGGGCCTGCACCGGGTTGAGGATGCGGCCCACGTCCTGGGTGGTGGCCACCTCCACGGCGCGCAGCAGGCCCAGGTCGGCGTCCACGTCCACCACGGCGCGGTGGGCGGCGAAGGCGAACGACACGTGGGGTTCGCCCTGGCCGTCGGCGTCGACGGTGGTGGTGGGTGCGTGGTGGTACTCGATCTCGTGGCGGAAGTCCCGCTCGGAGCTGATCTCGGCGAGGCTGCGGCCGAGGCCGCTGGAGGAGATCACCTGGCCGTCACGCAGCGACAGCTCGGAGGGCGGGATGCCGGTCTCGGCGGCGACATACCTCAGCACCTTGTCGCGCACCCCTTCGCAGGCCGCCAGCACCGCCCCGCCCGACATCCAGGTCTGGCGGCTGGCCGACGACGACCCGGCCGAACCAATGGCGGTGTCGGCGGGGTCCAGCTGCACCTGCTGCACACCGAGCACCTCGCGGGCGATCTGCTGGGCGAGGGTCACAAAGCCCTGCCCCACCTCCACGCAGGCGCAGGTGATGGTGGCGACGCCCTCGGAGAGCCGGCAGGCGGCCGTGGAGTAGTCGTCGAAGCCCTCGGAGAACATGAGGTTCTTGATGCTGGCGGCATAGCCGACGCCCCGGCGCACGTGGGAGTCATCCGCGGTGCGTCCGGCCCCGCCGGGGCGGGACATGGCGGCGGCGGCGCCGGCGGCGCCGTTGCCGCTGACGCCGTCACCGCTGCCGCCGGTCCTGGGGCCGTCGGTTCCTGGTGGGAGGGGGTAGTCGGCCAGCGCCTCCAGCAGTTCGGTCATGGGCGCCGTGCCGGTGATCTTCTGGCCGGTGATGAGCGTGTCGCCCGGGCCGAGGGCGTTGAGCAGCCGCAACTCCAGCGGGTCGATCCCCAGGGCGGCGGCCAGCCGGTCCATCTGGGCCTCGTGGGCGAAGCACACCTGCACCACGCCGAAGCCGCGCATGGCCCCGCAGGGCGGGTTGTTGGTGCGCATCCCCCAGCCATCCACGACGGCGTTGGGCACGTCGTAGGGGCCGGCGGCGAAGAAGCAGGCGTTGGCCAGCACGGCCGCGGTGGTGGAGGCGTAGGCGCCGCCGTCGAGGGTGACGGTGGCCTCCACCTTCACGAGCCGGCCGTCGGCGGTGGCGTGGTGGCGGTACTGCAGCCGGGCCGGGTGGCGGTGCACGTGGCCGAAGAACGACTCCTCGCGGTTGTAGAGCATCTTCACGGGGCGGCCGGTGTGCAGCGCCAGCAGGCACAGGTGGATCTGCAGCGTGACGTCCTCGCGGGCGCCGAACGCCCCGCCCACGCCGGCGAGCGTGATGTGGACGTCGGTGGGCGCCAGGTCCAGCGCCTCGGCGATCTGGCGCTGGTCGGCGTGCAGCCACTGGGTGGAGATGAACAGCTCCACACCGCCGTCGCCGCTGGGCAGCGCCAGGCCCGACTCGGTCCCCATGAAGGCCTGGTCCTGCATGCCGACCTCGTAGTCGCCCTCGATGACCACCTCGGCGGTGGCATCGGGGTCGCCGTGGCGTATGCGGATGTGGCGGAACAGGTTGCCGTCGGGGTGGATGGGCGCGGCGTCGGCGGCGGCGGCGGCATCGGTGACGGCGGGCAGCGGCTCGTAGTCCACGACGATGGCGTCGGCGGCCAGGCGGGCGGTCTCGGGATGGTCGGCGGCCACCAGCGCCACCGGCTCGCCGCAGTAGCGCACGATGTCGGCGGCCAGCACCGGCTGGTCGGCGTGCTCGAGGCCGTATGCGCCGCTGCCGGGCACGTCGTCGGCTGTGAGGACGGCCCGCACGCCGGCGATGGCCAAGGCGGGGGCGATGTTGATGGAGCGGATGCGGGCGTAGGGGTGCGGCGAGCGCAGCGCCTGACCCCACAGCATGCCGTCGGCCCACAGGTCCGAGGAGAATTGGAAGGTGCCGGTGGTCTTGGGGATGCCGTCGGGGCGGGGCACGCTCTCGCCGATGCGCCCTGTGGTGCGGGGCCTAGCCGGCGCTTCGACGCCGCCGGCCGCGCTCAGCGCTGCGCCCGGGCCCGCCCCGGTCACGCCGACCGCTCCGCTCGAGTCGCCATCGGTCGTGCCCACATCGGCCAACCAGCCGAACACCTCTGCCTCATCTGTCACCAGCCGATTCACCCCGTAAGTACACACCAACTTTTACATTTTGTCAAGAGCGATTCGGGTCGCCGCTGTCGGCTGAGGCAGTAAATCCCCTGGTCAGCGGCATTTACCACTTGTCGCCGTCGTCCACGCGCAGTACCGCACGTTCGCGCCCCACAACGAGGCCCTGTGCGAACTCTGGGAGATCCACCCCGGCACGCCCCTGCCGTTGCGGTCCCTCACCGACGACCTGACCCTCTCCCGCACCCGACCCTTCCAAGAAGAGGCGCCGTAACTCGCCCCCGTGACGGGCCTTCTGCCGCTCCCCCTCGCGATCAGCAACCGTGAACGGAAGCCTCCGCTCGTGGCGCCACGCCGCGGGCGTTAAAGCGCACGGCATCTGGTTCCCGGAAAGAGAATTCGAGGTCGTCTAGGCGGCGGAGCGGGACGACGGCACACATGCGCCCGCTTGGGAGCCGCGGGGCGACCGGCATACACTCGTGCCCAGGAGGACCAACGATGGAACGCAAACGGCAGGTTCCGGGTCCCGACGGGGCGATGAACGATGCCACTGAAATCGGCTTCCGCTCCTCGGGCGAGCACTGGAACGAATACCTGCTCGACGACGGCACCGTCGCGCGCATCAAACTCGTCGTCACCGGCGTCCTCCGGCTCGACGGCATGCGCGACCAGAAGGGACAGCCTGTCTACCTCATCGAGTCAACGAACGTCACGTCGATTTCAGCCAGCGAGGAGGAGGGAAGCTGATGACAGACATGGTCGCACGAGTCCGAGTCACCGATAGCGGCAAAGTGCCCATCCAAGAGCCCACGATGTCGCTGGCAGAGTTTAAGCGCGAGTTCGGGGCTCGTCTGAACGAGTTGGTGGACCTGAGGGAGGTCCCGCGAGTGGACTGCCTCACGGCCCGTTTCTCGGGCGAGGACGGCGGGGAGGCGACGCCAGACGCCTACGCGACGGGCGCGGGCGACGCGCGCCAGAAGCTGATTGCGCTGTGGGCTGAGATCGCCGTCCGCCACGCCATCGTTCGTCCCATCAACGACCCCGAGGGACTCATCGCTACCGTCGCTGGCCTCGACGGCGCGTGGGCCTTCGGGCCGACACCCGAAGACGCCGCGACGGAACTCAACTCAGTCCTGATCGGCTGGGCGACCTTGAAGCTCGATGACGGCGACACCGACATCCCGCCGATGGAGGGGCTCAATCTCGTCCCGCCCGGATGAGTCGGCGGCTCGCGCCGGTTGACCGCACCGAACTCATCAAGCGGTTCCGCCGGCTCGGCTGGGAAGGCCCTCGCCCAGGAGGCGACCACAGCTTCATGGTGAAAGGTCGCCACAAAGTCCGCATCCCTAACCGGCACCACCGTGGCGACATCGGGCCAGACCTCCTCACGAGGATCCTCCGTCAAGCCGGGATCTCCCGCAGCGAGTGGCACGGGGCGTCTAACTGAACGGGACGCTGCCTGGGCGCTGGGCGGCGGACTTCTAACGAACGGCGCAATACGCAACGGTATTGGCTAGCACATTCTGGACGGCCTTCGAGACAAAACCCCAGGTCAAATGGACGATCTGGTTTCTCGTGGTACTAGCTGGACACTGCTGCGTTTTACACTTTGTCAAAGGATTGGGGCTCCGCGCGGACCCTCGATTCAGCAGGGAGCCCCTGCCGGGCGCCTCGTCCTGTGGACGGGCCCGGCGCTACTGCGTTTGCTGCGTCTGCGGGTTCGCAGTGCCGATCAGCTTCAGGAGTAGCGCGGTCCACTCGTGTTCGGGAGGAATGTGGCGATCCTCCCGCCCGGCGGACAGCAGCAGATGAGGGCCGATCCCTATTGCCTGGCACAGGAGGGTGACGGCGACCGTGCTGAGTTCGGGGTCACAGAACCCCTCGTCCTTGCCCCTCTCAACGAGTTGGGTCAGTTGGTCGGCCTGATCATTGAGGAATCGCTGCAGGCGTGCCTGAACCGCCTCGTTGTTGCGGGCGCTTCCGAACACTTGGACCAACACGTCCTGCGTTGCGTCGGAGCGCAGCAGGTTGGCCCCCCATATCGCCGCGATGTCCGCCGCCGGCAACTCGGCGATACTCAAGTCCTTCACCCGATGGTCGGGCAGGAGCTGTTCGAAGATGTGGTCGAAGGCGGCGACCATCACGTCGCTCTTGTGGGGCCACCGCGCGTAGATGGCGCCTGTGGTTACTCCGGCGCGGCGAGCAATGCTGCTGACAACGGCCTTGTCATAGCCGTGCTCCACGAACTCCATGGCGGCGGCTTCCAACAGCCGCCTCGTCGTGTCATCTACGGCGACCCGGCGACGCGGCTCGTTGCTACCGGGCACGTGCCTGTCTTCCGGATAGGGATACGCGAGTAACACTACAGCCCCGCGCAATTGGGAGGAGTGGCGCTCCGATGCGTGGATCCGGGGCGCCGCCGAGAGGATCGAACGGGCAGCCGGCCTCGTGTCAGGCGGCGGCGGGGCCGCCGATCAGCGGGGGCTCCGACGACCAGGGGAAGTCGATCCAGAGGTCGGTGCGGCGCCAGACGTAGTCACACTTGACGAGCGAGCGGGACTTCTCGTAGAGGACGGCGGTGCGCACCTCGCCAACGTTGGCGATGCAGAAGTCGCGGACCATCTCGAGGGTGTGGCCGGTGTCGGCCACGTCGTCGGCGATGAGCATCTTGGCGTCGTCGAGGTCCACGAGTTCGAGGTACGGGGGCAGCACGACGGGCATGTCGTGGCGCTCGTCGATGTCGGTGTAGTACTCGACGTTCATCACGAAGATGTTCTTGGTGCTGAGGGCGTAGCCCAGGGAGCCGGCGATGAACAGCCCGCCGCGGGCGATCGAGAGGATCAGGTCGGGCCGGAAGCCCGAGTCCACGACCATCTGTGCCAGTTCCCGGGCGCCGGTGCCGTAGGAATCCCACGTCATGATCTCCCGCTGCTCGGTCATGGTTCCTCCGTGGATCCTCAGTCGTAGTCGTAGAAGCCGGCGCCGGTCTTGCGGCCGAGGCGGCCGGCGGCGACCATCCGGCGCAGAAGCGGGGGCGGGGCGTAGAGCCGCTCGGCGTACTCGGCGTGCATCACCTCGGCCACGGCCTCGATGACGTCGAGGCCGATGAGGTCGCACAGCTCCAGCGGACCCATGGGGTGGGCGCAGCCGTACTTCATGCCGGCGTCGATGTCGGCGACGGTTGCCTGGCCGGTGTCGGCGAGCTCGATGGCCGCCAGCAGGTAGGGAACCAGCAGGCGGTTCACCACGAACCCGGCCCGGTCCTCGCACCGGATGACGTGCTTGCCCAGCACCTCGGTGCCGAAGGCCACGACGGCATCGACCACCCGCTCGTCGGCGGCCACCGACCGCACCACCTCCACCAGCGGCTGCACCGGGGCGGGGTTGAAGAAGTGCATGCCGACCACCCGCTCGGGGCGCTTCGTGGCGGTGGCCAGGTCGATGATGGCGATGGAGGAGGTGTTGGAGGCCAGGACGGCGTGCGGCGGCGTGATGGTGTCGAGCAGCCCGAAGATGCGGCGCTTCTCGGGGAGATGCTCGATGACGGCCTCGATGACGAGGTCGCGGCCGGCCAGTTCGGCGAGGTCGTGGGAGTAGGACAGGTTGTCGATGGCGGCGTCGTGGGCCTCGGTGGTGATGCGACCCCTGGCCTGGGCCTTACCGAGCGAGGCGGCGATGCGGCGCTGCACCTGCTCGACGGCGGCGGCGTCGATCTCCACGACGGTGGTGTCGAGTCCGCTGCGGGCGCATACCTCGGCGATGCCCGAGCCCATGGTGCCGCCGCCCACGACCCCGACCCTGCGGATATCGAGTTTCTGGCTTCCCACCCGTGTGCTCCCCTTCGCCTCGCCCTGCGTGTGCGCCCGCTCCGATCCGCCTCGGCGGGCGGGACGACTGGGACCGTAGTGCGCCCGCCCTGGCGTGCGGCGCATTCCGGGGGTGGATTGGCGCGCCCCGGATATCGTGCCGGGACTCATGCGCACTCGGCATCCTCACCTCGCCGGCGCCCGCTCCAACGGTGACGCCAGCATTGTGGCCCGGGGCCTCACCCGGCATTTCGGCGAGGTTCGGGCGGTCGACGGCGTGGACCTGGAGGTGCCCCCCGGCGAGATCTACGGCTTCCTGGGACCCAACGGCGCCGGCAAGACCACGATCACCCGGATGCTGTGCACCCTCCTGCGGCCCACGGCGGGCAGCGGCACCGTGGCGGGCTTCGACATCGTGCGGGAGGCCGCTGCGGTGCGGCTGAGCATCGGGGTCACACTCCAGGAGGGGGCCCTCGACGACAAACTCACCGGCCGGGAGTTGCTGGGGTTGCAGGGTCGCTTCTACGGGCTGAATCGGGACGAGATCGAGCGCCGCATCAGCGAGGTGTTGCCCATCCTCGAGGCGTCGGCCATCGACCGGCGCATCAAGACCTACTCGGGCGGCATGAAGCGGCGCCTCGACGTGGCGGCGTCGCTCATGCACAACCCCCGCGTCCTGTTCCTCGACGAACCCACCACAGGGCTGGACCCCGCCTCGCGGGCCGTCGTGTGGGAGCAGATCACCCGGCTGCGGGCCGACCTGGGGGTCACGATCTTCCTGACCACCCAGTACCTGGAGGAGGCCGACGCCCTGGCCGACCGGGTGGGGATCATCGACGGGGGCCATCTGCGGGCCGAGGGGGCGCCGGAGGAGTTGAAGCGCCAGATCGGCACCGACGTGATCGTGGTGCGGCTGGCCGAGGATGCCGGGGCCGGCTGGGGCGATGGCGACGGTGCCGGGGGTGACGGCGGTGTGGGGGGTGACGACAGTGCGGGTGACGGCAGTGTGGGGGGTGACGGCGGCGCCGGCGGTGCGGGCGTCGGCGGCGGTGCCACCCGGGCGGTGACGGTGCTTACCGGCGTGGCCGGGGTGTCCCACGTCGAGGCGCACGGGCACGAGGTGACAGTTGCCAGCGAGGACGGGGCGGCCACCATCAGCCCGGTTGCGGTGGCTCTCGCCGAGGCGGACCTGTCGGTGCTGGATATAGCACTGCGCCGGCCCACATTGGACGACGTGTTCCTGGACCTCACCGGGCGGCACATCGTGGTGGACGAGGATCCCCAGGACCCTCAGGCGGGCGGATCATGAGCGCCAACCGGCCACCTGCACAGCACCGACAGCCCCACCAACCGCGGGCGGGCGGATCATGAGCGAGGCGACGATCGACGATCGGGCCATGGGGTCTGACCGACCGGGTTCGGGCGGACACGGCACCGGCGAGGGGGCGGCCGGCGCCGCCGCTGCTTCCGCGCCGATCGGAGCCCGCGCCCTGGGCTTCTGGCACGACCTGTTCGCGGTCGGGCACCGGGCGGTGATCCTGCTGCCCCGGGACATGGCGGCCATCATCCCGGCGCTGATCGTGCCGGTGTTCTTCTATGCGGTGACCATCGGCGCACTGCAGGACGTGGCCGGGCTGGCCGCCATCGGGCTGGACTACAAGGCCTTCCAACTGCCCCTGGCGCTGGTGATGACCGTGACCGGCATCTCTCGGGCGCCCAGCCTGGTGCTGGACATCCAGGGCGGCTACTTCGACCGGCTGCTGCTGACGCCGGTGAACCGCTGGGCGCTGCTGCTGGGCATGTTCGTGGCCGACACCATCGTGTTGCTGTTCCTGTCGCTGCCTGTGCTGGCGATGGGGCTGGCCCTGGGGGTTCGGTTCGCCACCGGCATCGCCGGGATCATCGTGTTCGTGGCGATCACGATGGCGTGGGGGCTGTCGTACACGGGGTTCCCCTACGCCATCGCCTTGCGGACCGGCAACCCGACGGCGGTCAACAACTCCTTCCTGCTGTTCTTCCCGTTCGTGTTCCTGACGCCGGCGTGGCTGCCCCGGGAGGCCATGACCGGCTGGCTGGCAGCCATTGCCACCTGGAACCCGGTGACCTACATCCTGGAGGGGCTGCGCACCCTGTTCATCGGCTGGGACGGGGTGGCGCTGGGGAAGACCCTGGCCGCCGTGGCCGGCATCGGCGCCGTCTCCCAATACCTGGCCTTCTCCGCCCTGCGGCATCGCACCAGGCCCTGAGCCCGAGTCGGTACGCGTCGCGAGATGTCGAGCGCGACCTATCCATTGGGAACGAGCTATGTCGAGGTCGACGTGTCCACCTGGCTTCCCGCCGGCAGCGAGTCCGTGGGAACGAAGCCGAAGCGCTGGCTCCGTGACCCTGAGTCCGAGATCCGGTGGCTGATGAAGGACGCAACGCACAACACGTGGACAGACGGTAGGAGGTACCGGAAAGGCGACGACTGGGCTGAGCGCATCGCGACGGGTGTGGCCGACTGCCTGGGCCTGCCCGCGGCTCGCACGGAACTCGCCGTTCAACATGGCCGCGGCGAGATCAGGCCCGGCGTGATCAGCAAGTCGGTGCTGGACACGAACGAGGAACTCGTCCTCGGAAACGAGCTGCTGGCACAACCCGTCGCCCGTCACGACAGAGCGGGTTACACGATCAGCGCAGTCCGTGAGGCGCTCGAGGATGTTGAAGCCCCGCCGGGCGTCGGTGGTGGGCTCTCGGGGTGGGACGTGTTCGCCGGCTACCTGGTCCTCGATGCCCTCATCGGCAACACCGACCGCCACGAGGAGAACTGGGCGGTGATCGACCGCGGGACTTCGCGCCGTCTTTCTCCGACCTTCGACCACGCGTCGAGTCTTGGATTCCTCCTCGACGATGCGGAAAGGGAGGAAAGGCTGACAACCAATGACCGCGGCTATACGCCGGAGGCCTGGGCCGATCGAGCCAAGTCCGAGTTCGACGGAAGGCCGCATCCCGTGGACGCGGCCCTTGAAGCCCGGCGGATGCTGGACAGCGGGGCGCAGGATCGTTGGTTCGATCGATGCGAAGACGTGGACCGGCTCGTCGAACCGATCTGGCTCGTGCCACAGCACCGAATGTCGCAGCCGGCGCGTGGGTTCGCGGAGCGCGTCCTTCGCCGCAACAGGGAACGCCTGTTGGCGGTCTGACGCCTACTACGCTCGTTGCAGCCTCACCGCACAGTCCAACTGTCACACTCCAGCCGTATGGTGGCCGAATGACAGAGCACGCCGACCGTCGCCTCTACGCAACGTGGCGCCATCCCGAGGGCCTGATTCACCCTGTCGGGATCCTCACGCGCCGCGTGTCGGATGAGCCTGGCGGGAAGGTGTCGTTCCGCTTCGTCTACTTGAAGTCCGCTGAGCAGATCGATGGATTCAGACATCTGCCGGGTTTGCCCGAGTTGCATGCCGTCTACGAGAGCGAGCATCTGTTCCCGGTCTTCCGGAACCGGCAGATGCCTCGGCGCCGGCCCGACTACGAGGACTACGTCCGAGAACTCGACTTGGACGTAACGAGCGACCCCTTCGAGGTCCTCGCCCGAAGCGAAGGATGGAGAGCAACCGACCGCATCGAGGTCTTCGCGTACCCGGAGCGCACGCCAGAGGGCGATCTCACGACGCTGTTCTTCGCCCGGGGTATTCGCCATCTGCCCGGTGCGGCCGACGCCGTGTCCAACGTTCGGCCAGGCGACCCCTTGACCTTGGTCGACGACACCGACAACGACGTGAACCCCCAGGCCATCCTGATGAGCAACCGGACCGGCGAGAGCGTCGGATGGGTGCCGAACTATTTGGTCGACATGATTCACGAGCTGCGGGAGTCGTTCGAGGTCGACGTGGAGATCACGGCGGAGCACGTCAACCCGGAGACCACACCCCCGCACATGCGGCTGCTGTGCCGGCTGCGGGCGCCGTGGCCGGACGGCTACGAGCCATTGTCCGCGCCGGAGTTCCAGCCAATCGTCTCCTGACGGGCTCCAGGACATCGGAGCGGCGTCGGGGACGTTCAGTGGAATACGGCCCCGGGCCTGATTTTCCCGATTGACTCCATTTGCGTTGCTTCGGTTGTCCGGGGCGGAGAACTCGCCCGGAGTTGAGGCATGGACTTTCTCAGATAATTATAAGTACCTGAGGATTGCCGTATTGACAAGCCAAAGTCAGGCTTCTCTAATTATCTGAGAAAGTCGGGCACACTCGTCAACGCCATCTCCGCGGTCGGCTCCGCCGACGCGCAGGTGACAGCCAGGGACTCCGGCGGCGTTCGGTCGGAAGGCAGGAACTCGGTGCCGGGGCGGACGGAGACCTGGTTGCGCTCACGCGTGGCCGCCGCTGGAGACCCGCAATCATCCACCAGAGGGCGGAATATGGGGTTGGGCGGGGGTGTTGTAGAGGGTGTGACAGATCGCAACACGCAACATCGCGACATGGCAGGTGGGCAGTCAGCTCCGAGCGCGCTGGAGGTTTTCGGTAGGGATCTGACGGCGTTGGCTCGGGATGACCGGTTGGACCCGGTCATCGGGCGGGACGACGAGATCCGCCGCACCGTGCAGGTGCTGTCCCGGCGCACCAAGAACAACCCGATCCTCATCGGCGAGCCCGGCGTCGGCAAGACCGCCATCGTGGAGGGGCTCGCCCAGCGCATCGCCGCCGGGGACGTGCCCAGCACGCTGGCCGACCGGCAGGTCATCGCCCTCGACATCGCCGCCATGGTGGCCGGCTCGTCGCTGCGGGGCGAGTTCGAGGCGCGGCTCAAGGCTGTGCTCGAGGAGATCGTCGAGTCGGGCGGCCGCATCATCACGTTCATCGACGAGATGCACATCGTGGTGGGGGCCGGCAAGGCCGACGGCGCCCTCGACGCCTCCAACATGCTGAAGCCGGCGCTGGCCCGGGGCGACCTGCACATGATCGGCGCCACCACGCTCGACGAGTACCGCACCCACATCGAGATCGACGCCGCCCTGGAGCGGCGCTTCCAGCCTGTGCTGGTCGGCGAGCCCACAGTGGAAGACACCATCGCCATCCTGCGGGGGCTGCGGGAGCGCTACGAGGTGCACCACGGCGTGCGCATCGCCGATGTGGCGCTGGTAGCGGCCGCCGCGCTGTCGGACCGCTACGTGTCGGACCGGTTCCTGCCCGACAAGGCCATCGACCTGGTGGACGAGGCGGCCAGCATGCTGCGCATGGAGGTCGACTCGATGCCCACCGAGGTGGACGTGGCCCACCGGCGGGTGCGCCAGCTGGAGATGGAGCGGATGGCGCTGGCCAAGGAGTCCGACGCTGCCTCCAAGGAGCGGCTGGCCGCCCTGGAGGCCGAGCTGGCCACCGTGGGGGCCGACCTCGACGACATGCGCGCCCACTGGCAGGCCGAGAAGGCCGCCATCGCCGGGCTGCGTGACCTGAAACGGACCCATACCGAGCTGGCGGCCGCCGCCGAGGGGCGCCAGCGGGCCGGCGACCTGGCCGGCGCCGCCGAGATCATCTACGGGCGCCTGCCCGAGGCCGCCGCGGCGATCGAGGCCGCCACCGAGTCGCTGGCCGAGCTGCAGGCCGACCGGCGCATGCTGAAAGAGGAGGTGGACGACGGCGACATCGCCGAAGTGGTGGCCCAGTCCACCGGCATCCCCATCGCCCGGCTGCTGCAGGGCGAGATCGACAAGCTGGTGCACCTCGAGAAGGAACTGCACCATCGGGTGGTCGGCCAGGACACGGCCGTGACCGCCGTCGCCAACGCCATCCGCCGCAACCGGGCGGGGCTCAGCGACCCGGGGCGGCCCGTGGGGTCGTTCCTGTTCTGCGGACCGACCGGCGTTGGCAAGACCGAGCTGGCCCGGGCGCTGGCCGAGGCGCTGTTCGACAACGAGCGGGCCATGGTGCGCATCGACATGAGCGAGTACCTGGACCGCCACTCGGTGAGCCGGCTCATCGGGGCGCCGCCCGGCTACGTGGGTTACGACGAGGGCGGTCAGCTCACCGAGGCCGTGCGGCGCCGGCCCTATGCGGTGGTGCTGCTCGACGAGGTGGAGAAGGCGCATCCCGAGGTGTTCGGGGTGCTGCTGCAACTGCTGGAGGACGGGCGCCTCACCGACGGTCGGGGCCGCACCGTGGACTTCTCCAACGTGGCGGTCATCATGACGTCGAACCTGCCGGGGGAGCCTCGGGACTTCTTCCGGCCCGAGTTGGTGAACCGGATCGACGAGATCGTGCGGTTCGATGCGCTGAGCCCCGTCGACATGGAGTCGATCCTGGAGCTGCAGCTGGACCGGCTGCGGGAGCGCCTGACCGAGCGGCGCATCACCCTGGAGGTGGCCGAGCCGGCCCGTGTCGCCCTGCTGGCCGAGGGCTGGTCGCCGGAGTTCGGCGCCCGCGAGCTGCGCCGGGTCATCCAGCGGCGCCTCACCGACCCCATCGCCACGGCTGTGCTCAACGGTCGCCTCAAGGACGCCGACAAGGTCATGGCCGAGACCGACGAGGGCGGCTCGAACGACCTCCGGCTCTGGGGCCGGCACGGCGTCCACGACGAGTGGTTCTCGCTGGCCGACAGGCAGGCTCTCTAGGCGACTGCTGAGTCACGGACGGCGGGCGCGCTCGGGATCCGCTGGACCCTGGATTCCGGCCTTCGCCGGAATGACGGGTGAGGGATCCTGGCGCACTGCTCAGCAAGCCCTCTAAGCGGGCGCCTGATCTGGCCTAGCCGGGGAACAGAAAACCCGGCCCCAACAGGGCCGGGTGGGTAACAATCCCCTATTTTACTACGCCCCACGATTGGGGGCAAGAGATCGCCTGTTCGCCTTTCCCGATGGCCGCTGGCGGTCGTCGCGGCAGGCGCGGGTTCGCACGATCACCATCCCTCGGGCCTTGTTGCCGAGCCGACCGAGTCCGGGAGTTGGCACGACCGGAAGTCGTCCTCCGAGAGGCGGTCCCACCAATGCCCGCCGACCCCGTCGTCGGGTCTGCCACGCAGGTCGCCCGCCAGGTGGGCGGACCCGGGATTGACCGTCCCCACCGGCACGCGCCGGCGGCAGAACTGGATGGGGAACCGCAGGTCGCTGTCGTTCGAGATCACGATCGCCGCACCGACGTTCCGCTCCAGCACGTCCACCAGGAGATGCGACGCCACGTTGACGTCCGTTCCCTTCTCCTCGACGTTGAGGTACGAGACCATGAACTGGGCATCGGGGATGTGCCTGTTCTCGCCGTCACGCACGAGGACCGGCCATTGGGCGCTCGTGATGATCGGACGACCGTGGGGGCCGCGAGTCGCCAGGAGTCCGCTGCGGACCCGGGCCATGAACCTCCCCCGTTCGAGGTGATCAATGGAGCCGTGCTCCCGCAGTGCCCTGATGTAGGCGTCCTGGCGCATCCGGCCCTCGCGGTTGATCTGCCCGTCGATGAACGCGGTGCAATAGACCATGCGCGACAGCACGGCCCCCTGGGCCAACCAGTCGTGACGGCGCATGATCAGCCGCATCGCGAGTTGGCGGAGATCCAGCCAGCGCCATTCCGGCCCGTTCCGGCCACACAGACTCCGGCCCCCGTAGTAGAGGTTCAGGCCATCGACGTAGACGCCTACGTTCACCTTCCCTATCATATGACGTTCTATGTGGTTCTAACTAATCACCTGATGTCTCCATGTAGGATCGCGCAAGTCTATGGCGTGCCGGAACCGACCGGGGCGTGCCGGAACCGGCCGGGGCCGAGCGGGGCGGCCGGGGCGGAGCGGGGCGGCCGGGGCGGAGTGGGCTGACTGGGGCTCGCCGGGGCCGACCGGGGCCCTCTCAGATCGTGGGGATGGTCCAGGTGGCTGTTGGGGAGGCGTCGAGGGGCGATGGGCCTTGGCGCTGGAGTTGGTGCCAGCCGGCGGCGGCGACCATGGCGGCATTGTCGGTGCACATGACCCTCGACGGGATGAAGACCTCCATGTCGAGGGCCTCAAAGCGGCGGCGCAGTTCGGAGTTGGCGGCCACTCCCCCGGCGAGGCAGAGGCTGGTGACGCCCCGGCTGCGGGCGGCTCGCAGCGCCTTGGTCTCCAGCACGTCGGTGACGGCCCGCTGGAAGGCGGCCGCCACGTTGGCCGGCTCGGCATCAGGATGGCGCCGCAGGTGCACGGCAACGGCCGTCTTGAGACCCGAGAACGAGAAGTTCAGCCCGTCGGCCAGGATGGGGCGGGGGAAGCGGATGGCCTCGGGGTCGCCCTCGGTGGCGAGCCGGTCGATGGCCGGGCCGCCCGGATAGCCCAGGCCCAGCAGGCGGGCGACCTTGTCGTAGGCCTCACCGGCGGCGTCGTCGAGCGTCTGGCCCAGCAGCTCGTAGCGGCCGTGGCCGGTCATTTCGATCAGCATCGTGTGGCCGCCGGAGACCAGCAGCACAATCATCGGCAGGCTGGGCCCTGGGGGGCCGCCGGTGGCGGTGGCCGGGGCGGCGGCTGGTCCCGCTTGGCCGGCACCATGCGTGATGTCCGAGGCACCACCGCCGTTCGCCGGGCCCGCATTGCCCATGCCGCCGGTGTGGCCGGCGCCGTCGAGGAAGGCGGCGTAGAGGTGGGCCTCGAGGTGGTTGACGGCCACGAACGGCACGTCCCAGGCCAGCGCCAGGGCCTTGGCTGCCGAGACCCCCACGACGAGTGCGCCGAGCAGGCCCGGGCCGGCCGTGGCGGCGACCGCATCGGGAACGTCCATGTCGGCGTCCGCCAGCGCCTGCTCGACGGCGGCGGGTAGAAGCTGCAGGTGGGCCCGACTGGCGATCTCGGGCACCACGCCGCCGAACGCCCGGTGCAGGTCGATCTGGCTGGTGACCACCGACGAGCGCACCTGGTGCCCGCCGGCCACCACCGCGGCCGCCGTCTCGTCGCACGACGTCTCGATGCCGAGCACAGTGAGCAGACCGGCCGCCGCCGAGTCGACAGCAGGCGCTGCGGCAGTGCGGGAAGCGACAGTCACGGGATCGACGATACGGCCGCCGGGCGTTCGCGACTCCTCGCAGCGGCGGGACTAGCTGCGACGGACGGGCAGCGGCGGGACGAGCTGCGACGGACTACGAGGCGTCTAGGAGTGTGCCGAGTAGCGGACCGCAGGCGCCGGTGGAACTGCTGGATCCTGGATTCCGGCCTTCGCCGGAATGACGGATGAGGGCTACAGGCGCGGCCTTCGGGACTGCTAGAGGATCTCCAGCACGGCGACGCAGGACGAGACGTCGATGCCTCCTCCCTGCTCTACCTGGAGCGCCGTGATGACCCCGTCCTCGAGCACGGCGGCGTAGCGCTGCGAGCGCATGCCGAGTCCGAAGGCGGTGGCATTCATCGTCAGCTCCATCGCCACGGCGAAGTCGCCGTTGCCGTCGGAGAGCATGAGGATGCCCTCGGCACCGGTGGACTCGGCCCAGGCCTCCATGACCCACGGGTCGTTGACCGCGATGCAGACGACCTTTTCGACACCCTTGGTGGCGAGTTCGTCATAGCCGTTGATGAAGCCCGGCAGGTGAATGTTTGTGCATCCCGGGGTGAACGCGCCGGGCACCGAGAAGAGCACCACCTTGCCGGTTCCCAGCACCTCACCGGTCCGGACCGGCTTCGGGAAGCCGTCGTCGCCGAGGACCTGCACCTCGACATCGGGGATCCTGTCTCCAATTGAAGCGACCATCTTGCCGGTCCTTTCGTTCGAATTCGGCTCCACAAATGATCCGATATTGATTCTTACACCTGCTTATCAGCTTAGACGCGCCCCCACTCGCGCCGGAAATGCCCCGAATTCGCCAGCGCGCAGCAGATGGCGGGGGGCGGACGCCGGCCGGCGCGGAACGCTCGTCCGGGTGGGAGGCTGTTCGGAGCCGAACGTCGAGGGGAGCCTCGAGCCCGCCAGGCACCCGGACGGTCGAGGGCGCCACTCCTACCGCTGGGGCTGCGGTTTGGCGTCGGGTGGCCGGAGGTAGAGCGCTTCGACCTGTTCCGGCGGCACCGTCTGGCCGGCGAGGGCACGCTGCCGGCCCAGCAGCGCCACGGCGCCCGGCGACGGGAAGCGCAGTTCCGCTCCGGCGATGACGACGTGGCTCACTGCCAGCAGGTCGGCGTAGCGGAGAGCGCCGTCACCCACGACGACGGTGCGGCCGTATGCACGGTCGCCGGGCGAGGCGAGTCCTGCCAGCAGATCGTCCGGAGGTCCGACTTGAGGAGCACTCAACTGGACGAGCCTGCCGGGAGCGGCTGCCGAACCGGCCGCAAGGCGATACCAGGCCCAGAAGACCTCGCCTCGGCGGGCGTCGAGCACACTGAGGACGGTTTCGCCGGGTCGGGCATCGACCGCCGCACCGAAGGCCAGGGCCTCGAGGCTTCCGACCGGCACGACTCCGATGCCGAGCGCCGCGGCTGCGGCCTTGGCGGTGGCGAGGCCGGCCCGCAGACCCGTGTACAGCCCCGGTCCGTGGTCGACGGCCACCGCCTCGACGTCGCTGAGCGCCACACCCGCCTGCTCGCACACGAACTTCATCTGCGGGGCCAGGGCTTCGGCGTGGCGCCGGGGCAGCGCCAGGCGAGCCTCGGCGATCACGCCATTCTCGGCGGCGAGCGCGCACCCGCACTGATCCGAGGCGCTCTCGATACCCAGAACCAACATCGCCACTCAGTCCCGCCTCTGTCTCGACCGTTGTAGCTGTCCGCTTTGTCTACCAGTACAGGAAGAGTCGTTCCGCCTCCCGCCTCCACACGTGCACCGGCGGGGGCCGAAAAGGGCGTAACCCCGGCCGTTTGCCGAAGCAGGGACGGTTCCGGGGTCTTCAGCGATCAACTTAGCGCCTGTCAGGCGTGACGGCAATCAATCATCCCGTCGTTGCAGACCGGCTTACGGTCGAAAGACTCGGCTCGGATTTTGGAGGTACCTGTGCGCGGCCTCGTACCTCACGTCGCTTTGGGTCCCGGCACTCGCAGGAGCTTTCCCGAGGCATCCACGTGCGGGTGACCCCCGATTGGTCCGAGCGGACTACGCCCGCACCATGAGACGCGGGCGGCGGCGGTCGGACCTCACGCCCGTCGATGCACTGAATCGCTTCGGGAGTACTCTTCAGGTTGTGTCCACCGACAGCCGGATCCGGCAGTTGCGCAAGGCTGCCGGACTCCAGACGTCCGAGTTGGCAGCGGCATCGGGACTCGACGCCGCTATCGTCGCCGCCCTGGAATGCGATAGCCGAGATATCACGGCCGCCGAACTCTCGGCTATCGCCAATGGCCTCGACGTCTCACAACTTGCGATCCTCGAACCCGACTCGCTACTCGGGCGACTCTCATTCGCGCACCACATCGAGGGCGACGCGGAATCGAGCCTGGAGGCTGCGAGGCGCCTCACGGTACTCGCAGAACTCCACCAGGTGCTCAGTGAGGGCGGTCACCCTGCCGTAGCCGACATTGGCGAGCCACCACACGGACAATCCTCGACTTGGCTGGAACATGCGAACGAACTCGCGGACTGGGCTCGGGAGCGACTCAGCACGAGCTTCGGGGCGGATGATCCGTTCACGAATCTGGCGGAGGCGATCGAAACACACCTCTCGGCGGATGTCATGGTTGAGAGTCTCGGCGAACAGGCAAGCGAGGGTGCTTCGATCACCGACGCTGAGTTCCCGTTCATCCTCGTCAACGCGGACCGGCCAAGACCGCGTGCGTTGTTCACGCTCGCCCACGAACTCGGCCACCTCCTGCACCGGGACGGGCCGACGTTAAACGTGGACGTGGACCTACGGGCGCGAACTGACGGGGAGCGACTGGCGAACGCTTTCGCCGCCGCCTTCCTGATGCCCGAGCCCGAGATCGAGCAAGTCCTCGATGATCAGGGACGCACCGCACGCTCCCTCGCGCAGATGCTCACCCGATTCGGAGTGAGTTACGAGTCGCTGATCTACCGGCTCCATAACCTCCAAGTCATCAACGCGCACGGTCGAAACCAACTCAGGGCCGCTGGCTGGGCGGGCTTACTCAATCAACTCGACGACGAGGACAGTTCTCGGACACTGCTCGCGGCCCGAGGATCGAGACCGGAGAGGCGACCGCCGGTGCTGCTCGCGACGCGATGCCTCAGCGGCGCCCTCGATGGAACGATCAGCGCGGCACCCCTGGCGGGACTACTGGATGTATCGGTCGACGAAATGATCCGGGTGATCGACTCGATCGCGGGCGCCGCGGATGCCATCAACGGCGACTACTCGTCGCCGCCCGACTCGGACGAGGACGCCCTCTCGAGCTTCGACGCCGATCCGTTCGCCGCCTAGCGATCGGCACCGATGCCCGCGACGACGCCGGTGCTTCATGACACCGTCACGCTTCGCCACTTTGCCGCCGTTGGGCGCATGGGAGTTCTGGAAGTCCAACACGGTCACCGTCCCGAACCACGATGGACGGAGGGAATCAGAGCCGAAGTCACATCGGCTGCGGCAGCCGGCGAAGCCCATTGCTCAGATGTCCTCGGCGAGACCTGGCTTGGCAACCCTGCAATCCCGGCCGGCACGAGAGGGTTGACTGCCATCCTTCGTCTACAGATCGGACTCAACGCGGGTCACCAGCCCCCGAGCGACCACCGGGGCGAGGCGGAAGGCATCTACTTCGCCGAGAAGCACGGCGGAGACTTCGTGACGGATGACAACGCTGCGTACGACTTCGCTCGTCGCCGAGGGTCTCTGGGGCCAGGACGGGTATTCGACTCGATCCATATCCTCCGTTCGGCAGTGGCGATGGGCGAGATCACGGCTGCGGACGCCGCCGACATAGCCGACGATGTCGAAAGTTCCGGCCGCTCATTCCGGCCGAAACACCGGATCTCAAGAGATCCCCGCTACTTCAACTGACGCGGGAGATTGCAACCGGACCCGATCGGCCTATTCCAACACGCCGATGGGGCGACTCTGCCAACCGGCGCCGTGGGGGGTGATGGTGGTGATGCGGTGGTCGGTGGCGTCGGGGGGATCGTGGGCGGTTGCGGCGGGTTGTGGCTCGGGGGGGTAGGCGAAGTGAAGGTCCAGGCGGTCGGCGGGCAGAGTGAGGCGCTCGGCCCACTCGACGACGACGATGCCGCCGCTGTCGAGCAACTCGGCCAGGGCCAGGTCCTCGGCGTCAGCGTCACCCTCGAGGCGGTAGGCGTCGATGTGATGGATGACGAGCGGGTGGGAGCGATCCGGCCACTGAGGGGCCTCGTAGGTGTTCGCGAGGGTGAAGGTGGGGCTGGTGACCGGAGTGGTGACGCCGAGTGCCCTGGCCAGGAAGCGCACGAACGTGGTCTTGCCGGCGCCGAGGTCGCCGTCGAGGCCGATCACGTCGCCCGGGCGCAGCATCGCAGCGACCGATTCTGCCAGGCGTTGCGTGGCCGCCAGCCCACGAAGCTCCACGGAGAACTCGCTCACACTCAGACCACCGACTCGGCCAGGCGCTGTGTGGCGCCCAGCCCACGAAGATCCATGGAGAACCAGCTCACGGTCAGCCCGCCGAGGCCTCCATCAGTGAGAGCCTCGCTCGGACGAAGTCGGCTCGACACTCGGCGACTCGCTCGCCGCCGCCTCGCAGGAGGGCGGCCGGATGGTAGGTGGGCACCAGCACCACGCCGTCGCCCCAGGCGTAGCGGCGCCCCCGCACCCGGGTGATGCCGTCGGTGGTGTCCAGCAGCACCTTCATGGCGAAGTTGCCGAGGGTCATCAGCACCCGGGGCGCCACCAGCTCCACCTGACGCTGCAGGTAGGGGCGGCAGGCGGCAATCTCCTCCGGCAGCGGGTCACGGTTGTCGGGCGGGCGGCACTTCACCACGTTGGCGATGTACACAGCCGAGCGCTCGAGGCCGATCTCCTGGGCCAGCAGTTCGTCCAGCAGCTTCCCCGACCGACCCACGAACGGCAGCCCCTGCTTGTCCTCCTCGGCGCCGGGCCCCTCGCCGACGAACATGAGGTCGGCGTTCGGGTCGCCGGTGCCGAACACCACGTTGGTGCGCCCATCGGACAGCGGGCACAGCGTGCAGCCTGCAGCCACGCCCGCCAACTCGGCCAGGCCCAGGGAACCGATCGCAACATCAATCATCGACCGTTACCTAGCACAGCCGTCAACGCAGGTGAGGAGTTCGAATAGTCGAGCCCCTGCCTGCTATCCGAAACGCCGGACAGCAGACAGGGATACTCGAAGGCATAACCTCGACCGTTTGCCGGAGCAGGGACGGTTTCGCGGCTTTCACAGTTCACTATAGCCTTGACCCGAACTGTGTCACCGATCAACCATCAAGCCGTCGCCCGTCGTATCACCGAGGGTCGCCTCAACCCCTATCTCAAGGCGGCTGGCGGGAGCCTAGAGGCCGGCATCAGGCTGTACGACTGGAACATTCGGATCGCAGGTGCATTCCACGAAAATCTCGCGCGGTTCGAGGTCGCGTTCCGAAACGCGCTGGACGCTGCGCTCGTGGACTACGGCGTGTCGCAGGCGTGGTCGAAACCCTGGTATCAATGCTCGAAGTTGTTTCCGGGCAAGAGCGGGAAACGGACTAACAGCACAATCGCTGCCGCGGAGAAGCGAGCCGGGGAGTCGAAGGGGGGTGCAGAGCACGGCGAGGTGATCGCTCAACTCAATCTTGGGTTCTGGAGATTCCTGTGCATCAAGCCGTACTTCACATCGCTCTGGGTTCCAGCACTCGCAAGCGCGTTCCCGCGGCATCCCGATGCGAACAACCCGCGAGCGGTTCTGGCAGGCGTCAGTGCTCGGATCGAACGGCTCCACTTCATCCGAAACCGGATTGCACACCATGAACCGATCCACCAACGCGATCTTCGCCGAGACCTCCGTGACGTCGTCGACCTTGCCGGATGGATCTGCACCGACACCCAGAAATGGATCACCGCGCAGAGCCGGACTCTCGATGCCCTCAACGGTCGGCCGAAACTGCAGCCCGCACAGTAGGTAGCCGTCGCCGGCGAAGAGAGTGAGATCGGTCATCGGTTGCTCCCCGCGGGCACGGATGGTCGTGGGCCTTGGGTCGGCCGGGCCGACAAGCCGGTCGGGGAAACTCGAGCCCCAACGCAGTCGGGGTCGATAACCGGTCAAGGGATATTCCGATTGCCCCCGGGTGGGGCCGCCGGTACAGTGGAGACAACATTTGGGAGCCGCACGGAGCCTCCCCTCAGGTTGGACCGACGAGGAGGAGGCGGGCGATGTCGCCGACCGATATGCGACGCCTGGTGTTGTACGAACGGCTGATCGAGTTGCTGGGAGACGAGCGGGCGGCGACGCTGATGGAGCACCTTCCCCCTGGCGGCTGGGACAAGGTCGCCACCAAGGACGACGTGAACACCGCCGTGTTGCTCGCCGAGAGACGCCTGCACAGCGAGATCACCGACGTTCGCGGCGAGATCACCGAACTGCGCGGCGAGATCAAGTACGACCTCGCCCGGCAGACCCGCACCATGGTGTTCACGATGTTGGGGATCGCCATCACGATCTGGCTGGCTCTGCTGCTCCCGACCGTCGCCGGCTGAGCGAGGCCGCGACCGGCCCACCGCGGGCCGAGCGACCCTACAGCAGACCCACCAGCAGCCGAGTGGCGCCGGCGGCGGGGCAGGAACGGTTCCGGGCGTTCGGCAGTTGATCTCCGAACGGCGTCCTGCAGTCAGTTGACGACTACTGAAGCGCCGCGGTGAGTATGCCGAGTTGGGCGGGTTGCTCGCCGATCTGCTGAAGCGAGAAATTGCGAGCCACCACTCGAACTCGATGGCCTCCTCAGGCATGAAGCGGCACGCCAGCCGCACTAACCGGCCAGAACACCGCCAAAAACGCTGCGGGCCGGTCGCCGGATTGGAGTCCGACAACCGGCCCAGCGGGCTGTTTGGAGTTGGGAGGGGGCTAGTCGTCGATGGTGATGGTTGTGCTGCTGAGCCAGCGGTTGTTCGTGGCCGCGATCGGGAAGAACCGGCGTGTCGGCAGCGTCCGCTCGCCCCAGGAACCGTTCTCGCGCTGCTGCAGCCCGAACTCCACCCTGCCGTCGCTCCCTCGGCGGGCCACGATCCGCACCTCGGCCTCGCCGGCGAGGGCGTCGTCCGACGCGGACACGGTCAGGGTGATCGGGGTGCTCACCAGCCACCTGCCATCCGAGACGACGGCGGGGAACAGCCGTGCCCTCGGCAGGCGCCGGCCGCCCCAGGAGTCGTCGTCCTGGCGCTGTTCCAGCCCGAACTCGATCTTGCCGTTGGGCAGCCTGCGGGCGATGACGCGCAAGTCGGCGCTGTCGGAGACGGCCTCGAGTTCCACGGTGTCGGACTCCGGCGGGGCCGGCGGCAGGCCGGTGTCGATTGCAGGCGATCCTCTCCGGCCACTGCAGTCGATGTCGAACTCGAAGTCGTAGTGGTCGAACTGGGTGGAGCGCCGCCACGAGAGCGACTGCACGGCCGACGGCCCCACGGTGCAGCCCGTCGGCAGGTGCTGGACCGCGACGCTCACGTCGCAACCGTCGATCACGGTCGACCTGACGCTGCGGGCCACGGCGAGGTAGTTGGCACCCGCCCCGAAGTTGGCGAAGTTGGCGGAATGAACCGTGAACCGTCCCTCGGACAGCGTGGCGACCACCTGCCCGCCGGGCAGCGTGATGATGCCGGGCCCGCCACCGCTGACGATGGACGGTGGCAGCGCATCGACGCCGGCACACGAGCGGACGATCTTGTAGCCCACGTGCCCCTGGTTGTTGGAGCCTGTGACGTCCTGGATGATGGCGATCCGGGCCCACGGCAACTCGACGAGTTTGCTGAGGTCCATGTCTATGCGACCGTCGTCGCCGACCTCGCCCGTCCGGAACGACGTCCCGTCGGCGTCGACGATCTTGAACGGCGGCGGCGCGTCCTCGATGGTCACGATGAACGTGCAGTCGAACCCCACCGGGATTCCCGGGAAGTCCTGTTCGTATTCCCCGTCATCGCCGCCGCTCATCGTGAAGCGGTGCAGCTGGTTGCAACCACGCCGGTCCTTGGTCGAGGAGTGAGGCGTGATGCGTATGTCGAATTCGGCCACCTCGACCGCACGCTCGGCCCGTTCCTCCAGGCCCGGCTCTGCGGCGGTCGACGGGAGCGGCTCGACGACGTCGTCGGGCTCCAAGAAGAACGTCACCTTGAGTCCGGCGTCGCAGGACCCGTTGGGGTCGTGCTGGATGCTGACGTCGGTCTCTGTTCCCCTGGCGGTACTACGCGTGCGGAGTTCGTCCTCCGCAGGGGCTCCGGTGCCCCATCCCAGGAGGGCGTCGCAGACCTTCCCCCGCTGGTCGTCCTCGTTGCGGGCCACCGCGGTGATGGTGTACGAACACTCCAGGTCCAGGAGGTCTCCCCATTCCTCGCCCGGCTCCAGCCAGCCGGACATGTCGTCGCCCCGGTCGCTGCCCTCGCCGCAGCCGCCGAACGAGTCGATCGTCACGCGAACCTCCCAGTCCGACGTGTCGGCGCCTTCGGTGTTCGTGAACGTGAAGACCTTCGGCTGCTGCGCCGCCACGGACGATGCCGCCACTGACACGGCCGTGGCCAGGACCGCGACGGCCACAAGTGACCTAATCAGATATCGAAGATGCAGCACGGCGCGTCCTCCTTGCCGGGCTCTAGCAGTCCGGCTTGCGAGACTACGTATCGGCCCTGTGAGCGTAGTGCTCGATACCCGCCGACCGGGGGATGGCCCGGCCGGGACTCATGGGAAAATACTTGCACTCCGGTGTCCGGCCGTGCCGGCCGGCTCGGGTCACACCCTCGGTCCCCTGAGCGCCGGCCCGGAGGCCGCCGTCGCCCGGCAGGCAGGGAAAGAGCGACCTAGCCGCTCAGGTCGATCACGGAACTCCCCAGCCAGCGCTCGACCACGGTCTGGGCGGGGAAGAACCGGCGCGGCGGCAAGTGCCGGTCGCCCCACGAGCCGCCGGCGGTGCGCTGCTGCAACCCGAACTCCACCCGGCCCCCCGACCGCCGTGCGACGATCCGTACTTCGACCTGGCTTTCCAGCTCATCAGCCGCCAAGGCCACGGTCAGGGTCAGCGGGGAACTCACCAGCCAGCGCCCCGCCGGAGCGTCGGTGGGGAAGAGCCGTGCCCGGGGGAATTGGCGATCACCCCACGTGTTGTGGGTCTGGTGCTGCTGCAGCCCGAACTCGATCTTCCCGTTGCCGAGCTTCCGGGCCACGATGCGCACCTCGGGCTCGGTGGAGACCACGGCCGAGTCATCGTCGGACGTCCCCTCCGGGTCGGCGGTCGACCCCTCTGGCTCAGCGGTGCCGACCTCGGGGTCTGCGGTACCGACGCCGCAGCCGATGTCGAATTCGAAGTCGAAGTGCTCGAAGGGGGCGTCGGCCGACCAGGTGAGCGTCTGGGTCGGTCCGCCGGCGACCGCGCAGCCGGCGGGTACGCCCGAGACCGTCACGGTCACCGAACAGCCCACCACGTCGGTCGACGTGGCGCTCTCGGCACCCACGGGATAGATGGCGGTGGCGCCGAAGGCAGGCAGATGCGGCCCGTGCACCGTGAACCGGCCCAGATATAGCGGCGTGGCGGCATCACGGGCCGAAGGCTCCGCCGTCGATGCATCGCCGCAGGACCGGCTGATCGCATAGGAGACGCCGCCGCGGTTCAGAGACCCCGTCACGTCCTGGATGATGGCGATGCGCGCCGGCGACAGGCCGAACAGCCGGCTGACGGCGACCAGAATATTGCGTCCTGCGCCGTCGAACTCCACGCCGAGACCCCGCCGCGCCTCGAACGGGGCCGGCGCATCGGAGGCCATCGCCCGCAGCGGGCACGATTCGCCGGTGTCGCTAACGACCGCCGGAACCCGCTTGCCGTCGCCCGCCACGTTGACGGTTGTGGTCCGGTCGCAGCCGGCGGGGAGCCTGGCACCGGGCGAGGGATCGGGTGCGACACTGATCTCGAACTCGGCGAGTTCGGCGGCGCGCCGGGCGAGGGCGAGCAGGTCGTCGTCGGCCGAGCCGGCGGGCAGAGGTTCGACGATGCCACTGCCGTGGATCACGAAGTTCGTGTGGTTCGGCCTGGCGCAGAAGCTGTTGGGTTGGCGCCTGATCGAGATCCGGGTCTCGCCGTCGGGGCGGCTGGAGGTGAGCAGGGGGCCCTCGTCGTAGTCGGCATCGTCGGGGTCCCGCCCCCATGCGAGTTCCGCGGCGACGTTGCACTGCTGGGCGACCGAGGCGTCACGGATCACTGCGGTGAAGCTGAACAGGCACTCCCAGACGCTGAGCAGCGCCCCCGTCTCGCCGCCCGCCTCAATCCAGCGCGAGTTGCCCGGGAGATCGCCGCGGGTGGGCGTGCAGGTGTCGTTGAGCGTCCGGATCGACACCTGCACCTGCCAGTCCTCGTCGGGTTGGCCAATCCTGTCGGCGTTGGTCATGACATTGGCGAAGACGAAGACGATGGGCGGCGGGATCTGGTAGTCGTCGTCCTGGGCTGCGGCAGGAGCGGTGGCCAGCACCAGGGTGGAGACGAGCAGGGAGAGCACGGTGAGCGGTCCATAGAAACGTCGGAGATGCGACACGCTGCGTCTCCCTCGCCGGGGTGTGGGGGGAATGTTGGTTGGATCAGCGTAGTGGTGACCGGCGGTGGGATTGCGGATGCGGGGACCCGAGAGGCGGGTCAGTGACGGCCGGTCGAATCGCTGTCACGTGGATTCCGGCCTCCGCCGGAATGACGGGGGGTGGGGCACGGAATGACGAACGAACGATGGGGAAAACGGCGAGGGGGCCGGCGGTTGCCGGCCCCCTCGGGTTTTGGAATCTAGGGTTGGATCAGCCGGCGGGGCACCCCGGCTTCGGGCCAACATACCCGGCTGGCAGTGTGCCGCGCGGCTTACGGCAGTAGGCCGCTCTCTCGGCGTCGGTCAATTCAGTGACCTCCATGTCGTCCATGTCGTCGGCTGCGTCGTCGGCTGCGTCGTCGCCGCCCATGTCGCCCATGTCGTCGCCCATGTCGTCGCCCATGTCGTCGGCTGCTGGCTCTTCAGCTGCAGGCCCGTCGCAGGTGATGACGTGCTCGACGAGGACGTTGCCCTCGCCGTCAGCATCCTCGACGAGGCTGGCCGATGCGTTGTTCGTCGGGTTCGCCGCCGAGCAGTCGTCGGGCAGGTTCTTCACCTCGGACGATGCGTAGCAGGGCACCGCCTTGTGGTCCATGGCGAACAACTTGACACCGTCGAAGACGCCGTTGTTGATCGCCGCGGTGATGTTGAACCGACCATCGCGCAGTTCGACGGTCGTCGAGGAGACGATGCCGCCGCCGCTGGTCGGGCTCAGGTCGCCCGGCAGACCGGCGACACACCTCTCCGCGGCGAGGTCGCCGGGAGCAGCGTTCGAGCGGAAGCGGTAGGTCGCGTACGCGTCACCGGCGTCACCGTCCACGTCCTGGATCAGGTAGACGCTCCGGGTGGAAACCTGCACCCGCAGGCCGGGATCCCCGCCTGCAGCCGCGACATCCGCTGCCTCGTGCGCGTCGCTCGGACCACCGTCGAAGCCGGCGGGCAGCGCGATCGCCACGTCGTACCTGCAGTTGACGGGGGTGAGGCTGCCGTCGACGACCGCCGTGTTACCGGTCACGAACAGCTTGGCCGCGATGGCCCCTCCCCGGGTCTTGCTGGTCTCGGCGCTGGCGGACTGGCACTGGTCCTTCGAGTTCGGCACCGGGGTGGCGGTGACCACGAAGCTGCTCCGGCTGATGGCGCCCTTGCTCACGCCGTCGGCGCTGTACTCGGCTTCCGCGGAATTGTCACCGTCTTCTGCGCAGGTTGTGTTGCCGGGATCGGAGATTTCATCGTCCGTGCACGGCACTGCGGCCTTGGACTGCGCGCGGGAGTGGTCTCCCACGACCACGTTGATCAGGCCGCCTGGGGCGCAGTTGGCCACATCGGTAGTCAGCGTGACCGCGGCATCGGGGATGCCGTCGTCATCGTCGGCTCCCGGCAGACCGCCGAGCGCGCACATCGACTTGTTCGTATCTTCGATCAAGATGGCGCTGAAGCTGTAGGTGCAGTCGTCGTTCACCGTCACGAACTCCTGCCCGGGTGTGCCCTCAAAGGCCAGGTCCGCCAAAGTTGCGTCCCCGACGAGGGCAGTGCGGGCTGCGGCCTCATTCGTGGTGGCCACCGTGATCGTCGCCGACCCCTCTGCACCGGAAGTGGCTGAGCCGGGATCGCATCCACCGTTGGTTTCCCAACTGATGGTGTAAACACCGGCGTTGTCGGCGGAGTTGAACGTAACGACCTGCCGAGCCGCGGAGGCCGGGCTGGACGCAAGCGCCAGTACCACAGCCAATAGACCAGCGACGCTCAGGACGCTGACCAAAATCTTTCTCATCTCGCTTTGTTCCTTTTCTTGATTCCTTGAGGCGGCCCGACGCCGCGCGCCGGGAAAACTGCCTCACTCCAACAGGGTCCTTACATTACACCCCGGTTCCGCTGCGAGCAACCACCAACCGGTGCCGCCCGTCACGGCGCTCCGCCGCACCGGGAACCCGGCCCCAAAAACGGGCCCGGTACATCCCGCCGGAACGAGGTCCGCCGCCGGCGCCCGGGCGGAAAACCGGGCCGGGCACTGCGCCGGAACATCGAACCGATGCGGCAGGGCGACGGGGCGAACCCCGTCTCCCGTAGCGTCGGCGGCAGGCTAGCAGCGCCGGCCAGGCGGCGTGCCGCTCCGGCCGGCGACCGACCATGGCCAGCCGTGGTCGATCAACCGGCAATGCCGCTGCCGAGTGGGTTCCGGCCTCCGCCGGGATGACGAGGTGGGCCGGGTCGGCGAAGACTTCAGCCGGTGGCGCCGGTGAACAAGGCGATGTAGATGGGAGTAATCAGTGCCGCCAGGCCCACCAGGATCACATAGGTCTGGCGGGCGAGGCCCTTGTCGATCCTGGCGTCGAACTTGGCGCTCACACGTTCCTCGAGGGCCGCCAGATCGTCCTTGGTAGCGAGCTTGTCCCAACCGATGGGCGGGAGGCTTTCCATGAGAGTCATCGTCCGTTCCTCCCCCAGCAGCTCGAGCAGTCGTTCTCGTAGTTGAAACCGTTGCGTCTCAGTCGGTGCCATCGCCGGTTCCCCTCTTTGCCGTGCGTGACCCTGGGGTGCATGACCAAGAGGGGAACCGGCGCTCCCGAATGTTCAGGCGATCATAACCGTTGGCGCTGTGCGGCAGAGTCGGCGAGGTCGACATAACCGTCATAACAGTGGCCGAGCGGCTCGATGCCGTGGCGCAGACATCGGACGGGACACTGCTCATACGTCGAGATCGATCTGAGGCTTGACGAGCAGAACACAGCCGCCGCGCTGGAGGAACGTGGCATGGTCGTGCGCCGAGGGGGCAACATCATGCTCACGAAGGCCGGCGCACTATTCCTGGTTCCCGCTGCGAGACGCCGTCCGAACCGCGGGGATCGCCGTCGCTTTGGTCTCTGCGGGCGAAGCTCGCCGAGGGACTGCGGAAGCGAACGACCCGGGAGGCGGCGCCTCGCTCTTGGCCCGAGGGGCGCACGGTAGGATCGCTGTTCGTCAAGGACTGGAACTACTGGGTCGAGTCCCGCGCTGAGATGCTCGACGGCCCGCCGCCGACGGGTACCGATCCGTTCCACGCCGCCAGCATCGCCGCGGTCGTGCATGCCCTCGTCGCCCGTGACGGCGTCGAGGTGCCCGCCTGGGTCCACCAATACCGCGTGGAACCGGCGCGGCTCATTTCCGGGCACGCGACGACGACCAACTTTGGGCGCCTGGCGGTGGCCGAGGCGCCGCAGGTATGCGCGCAGCACGGCGTCTACTTCGAGGCCGACCTGCTGGATCGCGGCCGGCCACAGCGGTGAGCCCCGCGGGCAGAACCTTCGACAACACCGGATTACTCGGCTACCTCGCCGAGGTCGACGCCGAACTGGTCGCCAACGACGTTGCCGGCATCCTGGACCGGGGTCTCGACCTTTAGGCGCACCCCTGGGGCAGCACATTCGCCGGCGGTGTCGTTGGCGGTGATTGTGGCGCTGCCGGCGGGACCCTCAGCCGGCGGCGCCGGTGAACAGGGCGATGTAGATGGGGGTGATGATCGCCGCCAGCCCGGCCAGGATCACGTAGGTCTGGCGGGCCATGTCGCGGGTCTGGCGAGCCATGTCGAGCTTCATCTCACCGCGCAGGTCGGCGAGGCCCGTGTCGATCTTGGCGCCCAACCCGACGAGGCCCGTGTCGATCTTGGCGCCCAACCCGGCGAGGCCCGTGTCGATCTTGGCACCCAACTCGACCCGCAGCGCGTCGAATCTGGCATCCACCACCTCGAACCTGGCGTTCACGCGTTCCTCGAGGCCCGCCAGGTCGTCCTTGGTGGCGAGTTCGTGCCAATCGACGGGCGGGAGGCTCTCCATGAGCGTCATCGCCGGCTCGTCTCCAAACTCCTTGACCAGTTCCTCGTACAGCTGCAAGCGCTGCGCCTCACTCGGGGGCATCCTCGACTCCCTGCTCGGTGTGCGTGACCCTGGGGTGCATGACCAAGAGGGGAACCGGCGCTCCCGAATGTTCAGGCGATCATAACAGTTGGCGCTGTGCGGCAGACCTTCGGGTTGGTCCAGGAGGTGGTGATGGCGAGCTTCTCAGCACCCCAGTTCCTTCAGCCCGTCCTTGAGGCCGCCCACGTGGAACTGGGCTATCCCGATCGGCACGTCGTTCTGGCCCGTCAACCACATCGACACGAGGTTGTCCCGGCCCGCCGACCGCGCGAACACCGACGGCAACACGCCGGCCATGGCGTCCTCGATGGTGCAATCCTCGGCATCGGCGTGGCGAGGCCCGTGTCGATCCTGGCGCCCAACTCGACCCGGAGCGCGTCGAATCTGGCGTCGACCACCTCGAACCTGGCATTCACACGTTCCTCGAGAGCTGCCAGGTCGTCCTTGGTGGCGAGTTCGTGCCAGCCGACGGGCGGAAGGCTCTCCATGAGTGTCATCGCCGGCTCGTCTCCAAACTCCTTGACCAGTTGTTCGTACAGCTGCAAGCACTGCGCCTCACTCGGGGGCATCCTCCCGCCCCACGGGCCACTCGAACCGCCCCACGGGCCACTCGAACCGCCCCACGGGGCGACGGTGGCGCTTCTTGCGGGGCGGCATCAGCGCCTCGGCCCGCGCTCCGGACCACTGTCACACCCCCTCCGTACTGTTCGATCCATGGAAACCGGGGAGTCGAACGGGCTCGGAGGAACCGCCATCGCCGCCGGCGAAGCATTCGAGGCCGGCGTGGCGGCGCCCCCCGAACCACTGTCACACCCCCTCCGTACTGTGATGGGCATGGAATCGCTGCTGCTCAGCCAACCCGGCGGGGACGCCGCTGTGGGCTGGCCCGTGGCGGTCGTTTCAGGCGGTGTTGGTGGGCCGGCGGTGGCGGGCACCGGCGAGTTGGTGCCCGGCGTCGTGTTCGTGGGGGCGTCCGATGCCCTGGGGCGCGTGACGGCGCTGGTGGACGCGCTGGTGGCGGAACTGGCCGGCCTGTCGCTGGCGGATGCGGGGCGGGACGTGTTGCGTTCGCTGGTGGCTGTGCTGGGGCGTGTGCGCGCCGGAGCCGACGCGGCCGAGGCGCGTGCCGTGACCGCTCTGGAGAGGCTGGGCGACGGCGGCGTGGACGCTGTGGAGGTGCTGCGGCACAATGCGGGTTCCTCGCAGCGGGAGGCGCAGCGGCGGAAGCGCCGGGCCGAGGCGTTGGCGGAGATGCCCAACGTCGCAGGTGCGCTCGCTGCGGGTGACATCTCCGCCGAGCACGCCGAGGCGCTGGCTCGGGCCGCTGCGGCCACCAGCCACGAGGCCGTGGACAGGGATGCCGATCTGTTGGCTCAGGTGGCCGGGGTGCCCGCTGATCGCGCCGGGCGCCAGATCCAGGCGTGGACCCAGCGCAACCAGGATCCGGCCGACCTCCACGAGCAGCACCTGCGCCAGCGTCGGCGGCGGCGCCTGAACTTCGGCGACGGCGACGACGGGATGCTGATGGCGCACGCGGCGTTCGACCGTGTGCTGGGCGCGCAGTTCCGGTCGCTGATCAATGGCATCGCCGACCGCATCTGGCGAGCCGAGGGCGGGCGGGACAACCCCGACAGCCGCAGCGCCGAACAGCGCCGCCTCGACGCCCTGGCCATCGCCGTCGGCCTCGAGCCGGAGCCCGCGGCAGGAGCGAACGGGTCCGCCGCGGGCGGAGCCGGCTCGGCGCCCGCCGGAGACGGGTTCCCACCCAACCCCCAGCAGCCGGTGCCGCCGCGCCATCAGCCGGTGCCGCCGCGCCATCAGATCGTGATCGTCGCCTCGGCCGATGTCGTCACGGGCAAGGATCCCCAGGGGCGCTGCGAGATTCCCGGCATCGGTCCCATCCCCCAGAGCGAACTCGAAAGACTCGCCTGCGACGCCGAGTTGTTCGGCGTGCTGTTCTCAGGCGACGGCGATCCGCTGTGGCACGGACGCGGCGAGCGCACCGTCACCGACGCGCAGCGCCGCGCACTGCTCGCCCGGGATGGCGTCTGTGTGCTTTGTGCCGACGAGCCGGCCCGCTGCGAATCCCACCACATCGTCCCGTGGGCCAAACCCGGCGAAGGCCCCACCGACATCGATAATTTGGCCTTCCTGTGCGGCACCTGCCACCGCCGCCTGCACGACCACAAACGCGTCCTCACCCGGAGCCCGGACGGCGCCTGGGGCACCGCCCCCGACCCCCGCTACGCCCGCCGACGGAGACACCCCGGCCCCCACAACACCGACACCACCGCTGGATCGGGCGCCAGAGCCCGATCCAGCGGAGCGGCGGCCACCGGATTCCGGCCTCCACGGGAATGACCGTCGGCAGCAGACCCGCTGCCCGGATCACCTCCGACAGGTGAGGGCGGGGACGCCGGGGACGCCGGGGGACGGGTCGCGAACTCCACTCAACAGAGGGCGCGGACGCCGGGGGACGGGTCGCGAACTCCACTCAACAGAGGGCGGGGACGCCGGGGGACGGGTCGCGAACTCCACTCAACAGAGGGCGGGGACGCCGGGGGACGGCACCGGCGCGATTTCGCCAGACGCGCCGCCGACGGCCACCGACGGCCACCGACGGCCCTGCGACCGCGACCGATCACGCCGTTGTGAGCGACCACGCGCCGCTCATCGGCGTCACTCCGCTGGAATAGCGCTGATGGCCAAGAGCAGCCTGAGATCACCGCACCGTCGTCGGGGCCACACCTCTCCCAAATGACTGACCCTAAGATGCGCCTCCACCCTTCGACGTGGTCACAGGGTGGAGGCGCATACCCCCCAACAGGATGTACGCCGTCCGATGTCACCTCCGCTAGCCTCATCGTGACGATGGCCTCTCACCCCGGTGAACTCCCGGACTACGACCAGCCACCGGTGGTCGAGGTCGCTTTGGCCGTTCAGTTCAAGTCGGCTATTGGCTTTCGGTCGTTCGATCTTGGCAAGGTCGCTGCGTGCTGGTCGGACAGGCTGCCCGAGGTGTCAGAGCGACCCCCGCTCGGACCGATGGCAGTCGAGTTCGAGGGTCCTACGGTGGCGTTCAAGGTGAGCGAGGAGACCGAGACGCCCCGGTTATGGCTCATGAACGAGCAAGGCAGCCAACTTCTCCAACTCCAGCAGGACCGGCTGGTGGTCAACTGGCGGAGACTCCCGAGCGACATTCCGTACCCCCACTACGGGTCTATCCGCGAGTTCCTCGTCGAGGCATGGAACCGGCTGACGGCTGTAGTTCATGAACTCGGGCGCACCGTGCCCGAGCCGTCGATCTGCGAAGTCCAGTACGTCAACCACCTTGACAAGCACAGCGGATGGCGCTCTGTGGGCAATACGCCCGCGGTCATTGCTCCGTGGGATGGGTCCATGAGCGACGGATTCCTGCCACCGGCCCGAGAGGCCGGGTTGTCGCTGCTGTTCGAACTCCCCGATGGGCGTGGATGGCTCGCCGTCGATGGGCGGTCCGGGCAACTCCGTCATGGCCGAAGGGCGATGACGCTGAATCTAGTCTCGCGTGGACACGCAGCTTCACCGGATCTCGCCGGCGCACTTGACTTCATGGATCTCGCCCACGAGTGGATCGTCCGTGGTTTCACATCCATCACCACGGCGGAGGCACACAAGCATTGGAGACGCAAGACATGAGTGTTATGGGGGCCATGGGCCGAGGACTGCTGACCGAGTCGGACCTGCCAGGGCCATCGTGGTCGAGGATGGCGGTAGCCGGATTGTCGCAAACCTTGACACCTGCGGCTGATCCGACTCTTGGGCCGGACCGACGCGAGATCACGCTCACCGTGTCGGCAACGCTTCATAACCAACCCTGGTTCCACTCGACCCTCAGCCAACTCGCGAAGTTTCTCTCCGTCGGCGACGACTGGGACGGCTATGGGGCAAAAGCCACCCATGAGAGCGCAGTGAAGCGAGCCGTCGCCGTGCTCAATACCGTCTGTCCCGCGGGGCCTGAACCCTGGGTCGTCCCCACGTCGGACGGCGGGGTGCAGATTGAGTGGGCATCCAACGGCCTGGAGATCGAGATCGAGATTTCGCCTACCGGACCCGCGCAGATTCTCATCGTCGAGCCGTCAGGCGAAGAATCTGAGATGCCCGCATTCTCCGACAGCACCGAGATATGGGAACAGCTGCACGACCGGATCGCGGCGATGGGGCATAGCACCGCTTGAAGAAGGGTGAGCTCCTGGAAGGCAGCGAACGCCTTTGGCGGCGCATCCATCCGAACCACTTGAGAGATGGAAGGCTGACATCGGCGGCCTTCTCCGGCATTGAGATGTCGGTCGACATTGCGAGAATCCAGCAGGCCATGTCGATCACACTTGGCGATGATGCGGGCGTCGCAGAATTCGAGGCTTCCGTGGCACAGGAACTCGACCAGCGGACTGTCGCCGATCCCCTTCTGGACAACCCCGCACACGCCCTCGTGATCGGCAACAAGTCGAAGAGCGTGAAGCGGAGCTTGCGCGAAGCCGTCGCCTTCACGCCGCGGGTGCAGATCCTGGGAACTGCTCAGCGGGACGGCTGAGCGCCGGACGCATCGCAACGAATCGAGGTTGACCAAGCCTGCGGGTCACATCCACAGGGGTCGACCGTTGAGTATGCGGGCTTGCCGCGGGCGGCTGGCGACTGGCGACCGCCTCGCAGCAGCGCTCCCGGTTCGACAGCACTGCGTGCACCGCGCCGCCGACCCCGTCGGCGAAGCCGGCGACTGGCAGCCCATGACCACTGTCACACCCCGTCCGTACTATTCGATCCATGGAATCGCTGCTGCTCGGCGCACCCGGCGGGGACAGGTCTCGCTAACTATTCGCGGCGATTCCGGCAGTATGTGGAGTTATGTGGGTTTTGTTCATTTCTCGGATTACCGCTGTCGAAAGTCGCAAACCCCTCATAACTCCACATAACTCCGCCCGGGGGACACCAAACGCCAAGTCGCCAACTCCACCCACCCGAGGGTGGGGACGCCGGGGGACACCACCGGCCTCCCCCGGACGCGGACAGCCCCCCGGCCGGGTTCCCGTTTGGGGGCTCGGGGGGCTGTCTCTCAGTTTGGTGGTGACACCGGCGCCGCGGATTGGCGCCGGGGGGCTGCTACATCATGCCGCCCATGCCGCCCATGCCGCCCATGCCGCCCATGTCGCCGCCGGGTGGCATCGCCGGCGCCGCTTCGGGCTTGTCGGCGACGAGGCACTCGGTGGTGAGCAGCAGGGCCGCGATCGACGCCGCGTTCTGCAGCGCCGCGCGGGTGACCATCGCCGGGTCGATCACGCCGGCCGCGGGCAGGTCCTCGAGCTCGCCGGTGATGGCGTTGAAACCGATCGTGCCCTCGGCATTGGACACGCGGCGGACGATCACCGAACCCTCGTAACCGGCGTTCTGGGCGATCATCTTGGTGGGGGCCTCCAGCGCCTTGTGCACCAGGCGGGCACCCGTGGCCTCGTCGCCGGACAGCTCGTCGACCACCGCGGACACAGCGTCACGGCAGCGCAGCAGCGCCGTCCCGCCGCCGGCCACGACACCCTCCTCGATGGCCGCACGCGTCGCCGACAGAGCGTCCTCGATGCGGTGCTTCTTCTCCTTCAGCTCCACCTCGGTGGCGGCGCCGACCTTGATGACCGCCACACCGCCGGCCAGCTTGGCGAGACGCTCCTGGAGCTTCTCGCGGTCCCAGTCCGAATCGGTGTTGTCGATCTCGGCGCGGATCTGACGGACGCGGGCATCCACGTCGGCCCGGTTGCCGGCGCCTTCGATGATCGTGGTGTCGTCCTTGGTGATGATCACCTTGCGCGCCCGGCCGAGCAGATCGATCGTCACGCCGTCCAGCTTGAGGCCCACCTCCGGCGACACGACCTGGCCACCGGTGAGGACGGCCATGTCGGCCAGCATCGCCTTGCGGCGCTCGCCGAAGCCGGGGGCCTTCACGGCCGCGGACGTGAACGTGCCGCGGATCTTGTTGACCACGAGCGTGGCGAGAGCCTCGCCCTCGGTGTCCTCGGAGATCACCAGCAGCGGCTTGCCGGTCTGCATGATCTTCTCGAGAACGGGCAGCAAGTCCTGCACCGAACCGATCTTGGCCTGGTTGAACAGGATGTACGGATCGTCGAGGACCGCCTCCTGGCGCTCCGGGTCGGTGACGAAGTACGGCGACAGGAAGCCCTTGTCGAACTGCATGCCCTCGACGAACTCCAGCTCCATGCCGAACGTGTTGGACTCCTCGACAGTGACAACGCCGTCCTTACCGACCTTGTCGATGGCGTCGGCGATAACCGAACCCACCGCAGGGTCGGCGGCCGACAGGGCCGCCACCTGGGCGATCTCCTTCTTGTCCTCGATGGAGGTGGCCTGATCGGCGATGGCGACGGTGGCGGCCGCAACCGCCTTCTCGATGCCCCGCTTGAGGCTCATCGGCGAAGCACCGGCCGCCACGTTGCGCAGACCCTCGTTCACGAGCGCCTGGGCCAGCACGGTGGCCGTGGTGGTGCCGTCGCCCGCCACGTCGTTGGTCTTGGTGGCGACCTCCTTGACGAGCTGCGCCCCCATGTTCTCGAATTGGTCGTCGAGCTCGATTTCTCGGGCGATCGAGACGCCGTCGTTGGTGATCGTGGGTGCGCCGAACTTCTTGTCGAGGACCACGTTGCGGCCCTTGGGGCCCAACGTGACCTTGACCGTGTCGGCAAGCTGGTTGACGCCGGCCTCGAGGGCCTTACGGGCGTCGTCGGCGAACTTCAAAAGTGTGGTCATGTGGTGTCGGTGACTCCTTCGTGTAGGTGACCTGTGGTCCCGGCGGGTTGCGGGACGCTCAGGCGCTGATCGTGGCCAGCACGTCGCGGGCCGACAGGATCAGCAGGTCTTCGCCACCGATCGTGATCTCGGTTCCACCGAACTTGCTGTACACCACCGTGTCGCCGACGCTGACGCCGAGCTTGATGACCTCGCCGGTCTGCTCGGAACGCTTGCCCGGCCCGACTGCGAGGACCTCGCCCTGCTGGGGCTTCTCCTTGGCGGTGTCAGGAATGACAAGACCGCTGGCGGTGACTTCCTCGGACTCGTTGGGCCGCACGACAATGCGGTCCTCCAGGGGCTGAAGGTTCATTGGCTCTCCCTTTGGTTAGCACTCTCCGTCTGAGAGTGCTAAAGATACCGGCCCGAGCCGAGACGCCAACCCCCGGAGCCCGAGGTGGGAGTCGAACCCACTGCCTCCGGTTTACAAGACCGGTGCTCTGACCAGATGAGCTACTCGGGCAGCGATTCCCAGCCTAGGAGTCCAGAACCGATGCGGTGGAGGCAGAGCACAGAGCACTCGGGGTCGGCCCGCATGGCGACTCGCTGCGCGGGGCCGCGGAGCCGTGCGGGGAATGCGCCAGGTATTACCCACCTGTCGCTTCGGCGCGTCTAGCCTGTCACCAATGGCCACCAGTACGTCGGTGACGCGCCCATGAACGCCGTCCGTGGTGCCATCGTCGTCGTTGTCGCCCTCGTGATCGGCGTGGTGATTCTGGCGCGCGGCCTCGACGATCCCGATACCGCCAACGAGCCGGCCGTGACCACCGACACGACGCAGCCCGCCGTGAGTCCCCCTCCCGCCGACTCGTCCACGACACAGCCGCCCGTGGTGGACACCACCATCGCCGTGGACACCACCGTCGCTGCAGTCCCGCCGGCTCCGGCAGCGACGGAAGCCGACCTCCCCCCCGAGGCTCCTGAGGACATGTTCGCTGAGCCGCCGCCCCCGCCGCCGACCCACAACCGCAGCGAAGTGCGGTTGCTGGTCGCCAACGGCACCCCCCTCTGCGGCGCGGCCGGCCGGCTCGCCACCTCGCTGAGCGCCCAAGGGTTCAACGTGCTGCCCGCCACGAACGCCGACAATCCCGCCGATGCTTCGGCCGTCTACTACGTGGAGGGGTACGGAGCGGACGCCGGCGTGGTGGCCTCGCTGCTCCAGGTCGACTCCTCGCAGGTGCTGGCCATGCCCTCGCCGCCGCCGACGGCGCCCGGCGACGCCCACGTGCTGCTCCACATCGGCGCCGACGACCTCGCCCAGCCCAACTGCTGAGGCCCTGCCGGGGTCGTTCACGGGCACCCGCGGGACGACAGCGACCGGCGAGGACGAGCAGATGGGCCCTCCGGCAAAGCCCGGGCCAGTGACCCCCAACTCCCCGGTGGCGCAGCAGCCACCGGCGGGATAGCGCACATGGGCCCTCCGGCAGAACCCGGTCAAGCGGCTCCTCGACCTGCTCCTGATGCTCCGACGGCGAAGATGCACCGGCCCCGCCTGGTGGCCGCCCCCGACAAGTTCAAGGGCACCGCGTCCGCCGCCGAGATCGCCGCCGCCGTGTGCCGGGCCGCCGAGGCGGCAGGCTGGGGCGGCGAGGCCCTACCGCTGGCCGACGGCGGGGAGGGCACCCTGGACACCCTCGGCGGAGCCAATCGCCACACGGTGGTGACGAACCCCCTGGGCGACCTCGTCACGGCCGGTTGGCGCCTCAGCGGCGGCACGGCGGTCATCGAGATGGCCCAGGCGTCGGGTCTGGAGCTCGTGGGCGGCGCCGGAGGCAACGATGCGCTGGCGGCCTCCACCTACGGGACGGGCGAACTCATCGAGGCGGCGCTCGAGCGGGGCGCCCGGCGGATCATCGTCTGCGTCGGCGGCTCGGCCACCACCGACGGAGGGTTCGGAGCGCTGCGGGCGCTGCTGCCCGGTCACCGCCTGCGGGGCGTGGAACTGATCGTGGCCTGCGACGTGCGCACCCGGTTCTGCGACGCCGCCGAGGTGTTCGGGCCGCAGAAGGGCGCCACGCCGGCCGAGGTGAAGCTGCTGCGGCGGCGCCTGGAGCGGCTCGTGGGTGTGTACTCCGCCGAGCACGGCGTCGACGTGGCCGACATGGCCGGCGCCGGCGCAGCCGGAGGGCTGGCGGGCGGGCTGGCGGCACTGGGCGGGCGGATCATCGAGGGCTTCGACGTGGTGGCCGAGGAGACCCGCCTGGCCGAACGGCTCGAGGGTGCCGACCTGGTCGTCACGGGCGAGGGCCGGCTGGATGCCGAGTCGTTCAACGGCAAGGTCGTGGGCGGCGTGTGCGCGGTGGCGGGGCGGCTGGGGGTTCCGGTGGTGGCCGTGGCGGGCGAGGTGGACGCCGAGGCGCCGGGGCCGATCCCCGTGCTCTCGCTGAGCCGGCGCTTCGGCCCCGACCGGGCCCGGACCGACACCGCGGCCTGTGTGCAGGAACTCGTGGCGGAACACCTCGCCGGCTAGCCGTCCGGTTGTCAGTGGCAGCCGGGCTGCGACGACTTTCGCCCGTGCACCGAGGAAGAACGGCTCCCCAGCCTCCACCGGGGCGGCAGCGACTGGCGGTGGCCGGAGGGGGTCGCAGGGGGGCGGCTCGGTAGCATGTCGGCCATGAGTGTGAACGTGCGAATCCCCACCACGCTGCGACCCCTGACCGCGGGCGCAGCCAGCATCACCACCGAGGGCGCCACCGTGGCCGACGTTCTGGCCGATCTGGAAGCGCGCCATCCCGGGATGCGGGAGCGCGTCCTGGACGAGTCGGGCGCCCTGCGGCGGTTCGTCAACGTGTTCCTCGACGACGAGGACGTGCGCTTCCTGGACGGACCCGCCACAGAGGTTCCGGCGGGATCCACCGTCGCCATCGTGCCCGCAGTGGCCGGCGGCGCCGTCAGCGACTAACCGCCCCCGCTAGACCCTGGCGACACCCGAGGTGGGGCCGCGCCGGGGGGCGGCGCCGGAGCGATTTCGCCAGACGATCCGCCGGGGGGCGAACCCGCCCGGACCGCTGCCACATGGATTCCGGCCTACGCCGGAATGACGGAAGGCGAGGGCTGGACCGCCGTCAGGTCGGCCGCAAGCCGGCCCCAACGGCGACCATCGGGACATGTTGGTGACGGTGCCGGCCGACCGTAGGCTTCCTAGCAGTCTCACAACGAGAGTGCTAGTACATCGACTCTGCCACGGAGGAATCAACCATGGCCAAAATGATCGCCTTTGACGAGCATGCTCGTCGTTCGCTCGAAGCCGGGATGAACCAACTCGCCGACGCCGTCCGCGTGACGCTCGGCCCGAAGGGTCGCAATGTCGTCCTCGAGAAGAAGTGGGGCGCCCCGACCATCACCAACGACGGCGTTTCGATCGCCAAAGAGATCGACCTCGAGAACCCCTACGAGAAGATCGGCGCCGAGCTGGTCAAAGAGGTCGCCAAGAAGACCGACGACGTGGCCGGCGACGGCACCACCACCGCGACCGTCCTGGCCTGGGCCATGGTGCGCGAGGGGCTGCGGAACGTGGCCGCCGGCACCGCCCCCATGGCGATCAAGGCCGGCATCGAGGCCGCTGTGGCCACCGCCGTGGAGTCCATCGCCGAGCAGTCCGTCGAGGTCGATTCCAAGGAGCAGGTCGCCCAGGTGGCCAGCATCTCCGCCGCCGACGACGAGATCGGCGCGCAGATCGCCGAGGCCATCGACAAGGTCGGCAAGGACGGCGTCATCACCGTCGAGGAGTCGCAGACCTTCGGCATGGAGATGGACCTCGTCGAGGGCATGCGCTTCGACAAGGGTTACATCTCGCCCTACTTCGTGACCGACGCCGAGCGCATGGAGGCCGTGCTGGAGGATGCGCACATCCTGCTGGTCAGTTCCAAGATCAGCGCCGTGCGCGACATCGTGCCCGTGCTGGAGAAGGTCATCCAGGCCGGCCGGCCGCTGCTGATCCTCGCCGAGGACACCGAGGGCGAGGCGCTCGCCACCCTGGTGGTCAACAAGATCCGCGGCACGTTCTCCTCGGTGGCCGTGAAGGCCCCCGGCTTCGGTGACCGCCGCAAGGCGATGCTGGCCGACCTGGCCATCCTGACCGGCGGCCAGGTCATCTCCGAGGACATCGGCCTGAAGCTCGAGAACACCACGATCGACCTGCTGGGCCGGGCCCGCAAGGTCGTCGTCACCAAGGACGAGACGACCATCGTTGAGGGCGCCGGCTCCAAGGCCGACGTGGACGGGCGCATCCGCCAGATCACCCAGGAGATCGAGAACACCGACTCCGACTACGACCGGGAGAAGCTGCAGGAGCGTCTCGCCAAGCTCTCCGGCGGCGTGGCCGTCCTGAAGGTCGGCGCCGCCACCGAGGTGGAGCTGAAGGAGAAGAAGCACCGCATCGAGGACGCCGTGAGCACCACCAAGGCAGCCATCGAGGAAGGCGTCGTGGCCGGCGGGGGCGTGACGCTGCTGCGGGCGCAGGCCGCCGTGCACGCTCTGGCCGACGGGATGGATGACCCTGACGTGGCCACCGGGGCACGCATCGTGGCCCGGGCGCTGCAGGCGCCGCTGTACCAGATCGCCGTGAACGCCGGCATGGAAGGCGGCGTCGTGGTGGAGCGGGTGCGCGAACTCGAGGGAAGCTTCGGCCTGAACGCCGCCACCGGCGACTACGAGGACCTCACCGCGGCCGGCATCATCGACGCCGCCAAGGTGACCCGCTCGGCACTGCAGAACGCCGGCTCGGTGGCCGGGCTGTTCCTCACCACCGAGGCGGTCGTGGCCGACAAGCCCGAGGAGAACGGCGCGGGCGCCGGCGGCGGCATGCCCGACATGGACTTCTAGAGGACGCTTGGCAATCACCGCAGCCGCACGGTCCGTCATTCCGGCGGCGGCCGGCTAGGCAACCCTGTGGATCTGCACCCGGCCGTCGCCCACCTGGCCCCGCTCCTGGGGACCTGGCGGGGCGTCGGCCGGGGCGACTACCCCACCATCGACCCCTTCGAGTACACCGAAGAGGTCACGATCGGTCACGTCGGCAAGCCGTTCCTGGCGTACAACCAGCGAACGAAGAGCGCCGACGGCACGCCAATGCACGCTGAGTGCGGCTACTGGCGCCCCGCCGGCGAGCGGGGCCTGGAGCTGCTGATCGTGCACCCCAGCGGCATCGGCGAGATGCTCGTCGGCACCGTGACCGATACCCACTACGGCCTGCTGGTGATGCTGCGCGCCGGGGCGGGGGGCTCCGTGGGCGCCGCCGGTGCCGAGGGCACAGCCGAACCCGTGGGCACAGCCGAACCCGAGGGCACAGCCGAACCCGGCACCCGCGCCGGAGCCGAGGGCCGGGTCTTCCTGGCCCCGACGGCGAAGCGGGTCGACGGCACCGAGCGCCGCATCTCCGTGGATGGCGACACCATGCGGTACGAGATGCACATGGCCGCCGTCGGCGAGCCCATGACCCACCACCTCGAAGCCACCCTCCACCGCGCCACCTGACGCCGGCGGCGCGGCAGCGCCCCCCTTCCCGCGACCGCGCCGCCAATCCAGCACCCCCGCGGGCGGCGGATCAGAATTCCGGCAATGAGCGGCGCAGGAAATCGTCGAACAGCGGGACCGTGAAGGCCGTGTCGCCGTGTGCGGGGCTGTAGATCATCCCCTTGGAGATGAGATTCGCTCGGCGGGGGGCTACAGACTCGCTCTTGACGCCCAGTTGCGCGGCGATGTCGCCCGAGCGGTGCGGTCCTGGCCCCAGCTCTGCCATCGCCCGGAGATACTCGCTCTCCTTGGGAGTCAAGCGGTCCAGCCGCACGCGGAAGAAATTGTTGTCCAGGGCCGCGATGACTCCCGTGCGCACCGAGCGCACGTCCCCGCCGGCAATCGGACTGGCGGGCGAGCCGTTCCATACGTGGGATCCCCACTCCTGCAGGAAGTACGGATACCCGCGGGACTCCTCGACGATCAGGTCGATGGCAGCCGGCTCGAACTCGACCCCATTGTCCCGTGCCGGACGCACGATCGCCTCGGCCGCATCGGATCCCGATAGCGAGCCGACCTCGGCGAACTCAAAGAGGCGCTCGGCGTACGACTTCGCCTCGCCGACCAAACCGGGCAACTGCGGAAGCCCCGCCCCGACCAGGACGATCGGGAGATCCACCTGTGTGGTCCGGTGGATCGCTGTTATCAGGGCGGCCAGTTCGTCAGCGGATAGGTACTGCACCTCATCGACCGCAAGAAGCAGCCCGGACTCACATGCGGAGGCCGCCTCGCCGACCGCCACCATCACATCGGTCAGATCCTCCGCCAGTTGGCCCGAATCGGCATGGCCGACCAGAGGATCCACCCCCAGGGACAACGAGACACCGCCGGGCAGGTGAAGCGTGAACGACTTCAGAACGCTGAGCGCTCTTGTGATGAGCCTGCGGGCAGCGTCCCGCACCGGTCTGCTCTGCAACTCCAGCAGGATCTTCCGCAGGCGGATCGAGAGGAGGCTACGGAAGTCACCCGACTCGGGCGCTTCGATGAAGCCGACCTGCATACCCAGTTCTGTGCCGATGCCGGCGAAGCGATTCAACAGGACCGTCTTGCCAACGCCCCGCAACCCGACGGCCATGTAGCTCTTGCCCGGACGGTTGTCGATGGCCCGGCGGAGTGTGAACTCGAAACCCTCGATGAGGTCGTCTCGGCCGATCAACGCCGGCGGCGGCGTCCCAGCGCCCGGGCGGTAGGGATTGGCGAAGCGATCCATATCAACAGAGCTTATCTCGTCTTAGTCGTCTTATTGGATTTCCGCTAAGAAGACTAAGACATGATAAGAAGCGTATAGTCGGTGCAGCCGCCGGCGAAGGGCGTCACTGGCAATCCGGGGCGCGGCGGTGCCCCGCCACCCGGAGGTAGCGGGGCACCGTATGTGAATGTTGGGTTGGTTGGTGCCGCGCCCGGCACGCCGATGCAGTCCTGGATTCCGGCCTTCGCCGGAATGATGAACCGGACCGGGCTGCGGACGCCGCAGCGGCCCCGTTACAGGGCTTTGAAGCCGATCTCGAGGTCGGAGATGATGTCGTCGATCAACTCGAGGCCGACGGCGAGGCGCACCAAGCCGGGCAGCACCCCGGCGGCGGCCTGCTCGGTGGGGGTCAACTGCGAGTGCGTGGTGGACGCCGGGTGGATCACCAGGCTCCGCACGTCACCGATGTTGGCCACATGGCTGTGCATCTCCAGCGCCTCGACGAAGCGCTGGCCGGCCTCCCGGCCGCCGGACACGACGAACGACGGGATGGCGCCGAAGCCCCGCCCGCCGGTGAGCCGCTTGGCCCGCTCGTGGGTGGGGTTGGACGGCAGGCCGGCGTAGAACACCTGCTCCACCTCGTCACGGCCCTGCAGGTACTCCGCCACCACCTGGGCGTTGGAGCAGTGCCGCTCCATGCGCAGGCTCAGCGTCTCCAGCCCCTGCAGGAACAGGAACGAGTTGAGCGGCGCCACCGCCGGCCCGAGGTCCCGCAGCAGCTGCACCCTGGCCTTGATGATGTACGACCCCGGACCCAGCGCCGGCCAGAAGGCCAGGCCGTGGTAGCTGGGGTCGGGCTCGCTGAAGTTGGGGAACTTGTCGCTCGCCGCACCGAAGTCGAACGTGCCGCCGTCGATGATGGCGCCACCGATGGAGGTGCCATGGCCGCCGACGTACTTCGTGAGCGAGTGCACCACGATGTCGGCGCCCCACTCGATGGGGCGCACCAGGTACGGCGAGGCGGACGTGTTGTCGATCATCAGCGGGCAACGGTTGGCGTGGGCGATGTCGGAGACGGCCTCGATGTCCAAGAAGTCGTTGCCGGGGTTGCCGAACACCTCGCCGTAGAAGCACTTGGTGTTGGGGCGCACGGCCGCTTCCCACTCGTCGAGGTTGTGCGGGTCCTCGACGAAGGTCACCTCGATGCCCATCTTCGGCATCGTGTAGTGCAGCAGGTTGTAGGTGCCGCCGTACAGGGAGGCCGAGGAGACGAGGTGGTCGCCGGCCTCGGCCAGATTCAGGATCGCGAGCGTCTCGGCCGCCTGGCCGCTGCTCACGGCCAGAGCACCGGGGAGGCCCACTGCGGTCTCGGTGGCGCCTTCCAAGCTGGCCATTCGCGCTTCCAGAACCGCCTGGGTCGGGTTCATGATGCGCGTGTAGATGTTGCCAATCTCGGCGAGGGCGAACAGGTTGGCAGCGTGCTCGCTGCTGTCGAAGGTGAACGAAGTGGTCTGGTATATGGGTACGGCTCGCGCATTCGTCGCCGAGTCCGGTGCCTGTCCGGCATGGATCTGGCGGGTCTCGAAACCCCAGGTTGAATCGGACACGTCATTTTCTCCTTCTGTTTGACGAACGGCCGCAGGTAAGCGACCGCCGGAAACAGGCTACGGCTGCGGTGCCGAAATCTGACCTCAGAGGTAGGGAATTGGGCGGGCCGGTGTCCGGGCACGCCGATCCGGTATCCGGACAGGGGACGCCGGTGCCGAGTCCGGCTCTCGCCTGCGTAATCGATCCGGACCTCGACCCCGGCGTCCCCCCCGTTGCTGGTGCCCGACGGAGGCCCTGGTAGATGCCCGGAGTGCCGGTACCGCGGAACTACTCTCGGCGGCAGGAATCGAAGGAGACAACCGCCCGTGGTCGGATCGAACGACAAGAGCACAGTTCGCCAGGCAGACCCCCAGAAGCGGCTGATCACGAAGTCGCTCCTGCTGTTCAGGCCGCATCCGCTTCTCGGAGGATCCGGTTTCGACACCATCCTCACACCCCAAGGCCGGGTGCTGAAGCGCCGCATGAGTCCGCTGGTCGTCATGGCGGCCGTGGCGGTCATCCCGCTGCTCGTCATGGAGGAACAGTTCACCAGCCCCACCGCCGTGACCTGGTTGCGCGTGATCGACTGGCTGATCTGGGGTGTGTTCGCCGTCGAACTGGCCATCATGCTGATCGTCACCCCCGATCGGAAGGCCTACCTGCGCTGTGCCTGGCTGGACGTGGTCATCGTGACGACCACCATCCCGCTGCTGCCCTACCTGCTGGCCAGCCTCCGCATCGCCCGGCTGGGTCGCATCGTGGAAGTGCTGCGGCTGCTGCGGCTGCTGCGGCTGGCCGCCTTCATGAACCGGACGGGTGCTCTCATCCAGCGCGTCTTCGGTACGTCCGGGTTGGGCTGGATGCTGTCGGGTCTCGTCGTCCTGGTGATCGTCAGCGGCACGCTGTTCTCGTACGTGGAGGGCAGCCACAACGTCCCCGAGGGCATCTGGTGGGCAGTCACCACCGCCACGACGGTGGGTTACGGCGACGTCATCCCCCACTCGGGGCTCGGGAGGCTGCTGGCCACAGTGCTGATGATCCTCGGCATCAGCTTCATCGCCCTGCTGTCGGCAGCCACTGCCGCCCGCCTCGTGGAACTCGAAAGCGAGGAGGGCCAGGAGGAGTTGCTGCAGGGAATCCGCGGCGCGGGGCGCCGCGAGCAGGAGGTGCAGAACGAACTGCGAGAGGTAAACGAGCGCTTGGCCCGCCTGGAGGACCTGCTCAGCAGCAACGGCAAGAAGCCCGACTGACCGGTAGGCGGGTGGAGAATTCGGAGCACTCCGGCGGCCCACGCGCCGACGGCAAGACCGAACGACAAGCACTCCGCTGCCTCAAACGGCGCATCTCAGACCGCATCTGAGTCCACCTCCAACACGACCTCACCTAACCCGAATCCACCCCACTTGACATAGAAGCTCACCACCCCACCGAACACCCCCCCTCTGTTAGGGCCGCGCCGTGGACTGCTCGCGCCGGGTCGTAGCCGGATCCGGGAAGGAGGCGCTCGCGATGACACCCCGCCCAGGTCCCCGCAAAAAGCAAAAAAACGTGACGCCGCGTCGCTGCAGTCCCACACGTCGCGCCGGCACGACGATCGCGGTGGTGCTGGTGGCGGCCACCAGCGTCTTCGCGACCACAGCGGTCGCCGGTCAGGACACCGCAGGCCGCTCCGGCGAGGTGCGCATCGTGGCTCAGAAACTCCCGAGCGGCCGCATCGAGTTCGGCCTCCAGCAACGCCAGGGCGACGACAGCTGGGGCGACCGCCAGTTGCCCCGCGTCCGCTTCTTCCCCACCACCGCCACCGTCAACCGCTGGCTCGCCAGCTCCTCTCTCACCCTCACAGCCCCCCAAGCAACCGGCCAGTACACCGCCAGCACCAGCAACCACTACACGGGCACAGTCGGCGACACCTACACGTGCAGGCTGAGCAGCGACGGCACTCTCACCTGCGTGGGCGAGAGCCAGCAGGCCGAGGCGCCCGCCGGGCAGTACTCCGCAATCGCCGGCGGCAACTACCACACGTGCGGGTTGCGCACCGACAGCACCATCGCATGCTGGGGCGACGACTTCAGCGGGCAGACCGAGGTGCCCACCGGGCGCTACACCGCAATCAGCGCCGACGGCAACCACACGTGCGGGTTGCGGACCGACGAGACCCTCACCTGCTGGGGCGACGAGTTCTTTGGGCCACAGGTGGACGTGCAATCCGGGTAGACGCCTGGGGGTCGAACGGCTCCTCGTTGCCGGGAACGAGGGCGGCGAAAGGCGGCACGGCCCGGCGCGTGCGGGCGCTTGCCGTCGTCCTGCTCTGTGTGGCCGGCGTCATGGCCGGCACGGCCGCCGTCGCGCAGACCGACACCGGGTTCCGCGTCCTGGCGAGGCATGTCGCGGGCGGGCGGGTGGAGTTGGGGTTGCAGCAGCGCCACGCCGGCGGCGAGTGGGGCGAGCGGCTGCTGCCTCAGCGGCGCTTCGTGCCCGCGGACGCCGCGATCGGGCGCTGGCTGGGGACCTCTCCTGTCGCCGTACCGGCACCGGTGACAACCACCAGCGGTGGCGACCCGGCTGAGGGGTCCGCCGGCGGCAGTCCCCGCGCCGTGATGACCCCGACCGGTATCCCGGTCGCCGTCATCGAGCAGACGGGCAGCGGCTATCTCGTGCGCGCCCCGTGGGGTGTTATCACCGAGATCGCCACCGGCGAACCCATCGAGGGCGTGCAGCTCGTGATCGACCCGGGTCATGGCGGCCGCTGGGAGTCCGGCGCGGTCGGCAGCAACGGACTCGCCGAACGTGATCTGAACCTCACACTCAGCCGCGCCATCGTCGCCGAACTCGCCGACCGCGGTATCGCCGCAGTGATGACACGCACCGGGGACTACGGGTCGCTGCTGGCGGTGCGCGCCGCCTTCGCGGATGCGCTGGGGGCCGACGCCCTCATCTCGATCCACCACAACGCGCCCACGGCGAGGCTGGGGGATTCCCCGGGCACGGAGGTGTACGTCCAATCGGCGTCCCCAGGAGCGCCGCGGGCATCCTCGGTCCGACTCGGGGCGCTGCTCTACGAGGAGATCACCGCCTCGCTCGCCCGCTTCGAGGGCATCCGCTGGGCCCGTCTGCCCGATGCCGGCGTGCTGCGCGTGCTGTCCCCCCACAGCGGCGGCGACGCCTACAGCATGATCCGCCGACCCGCGACGCCCGCCGTCCTCGTCGAGTACGGCTACCTCTCCAACCCCGCCGAAGCCGCATTGTTCGCCACCGACGAGTACATCAACGCGGCCGCCACGGCCACCGCCGACGCCGTCGAGGCCTACCTGCACAGCGACCGCCAAGGCACCGGACGCATCGACCGCCCACGCGTCTTCGACCCCGCGACGCCGCCCTTCCGGTACGACGAGATTCCACTGGCGTAACGGCCGTCGCGGCGCCAGCGAGACCGGCCTCGGCCCCGGGGCCGAGGTCGTGCCCGCAGTCCCAGATCCGCCGGTGGAAACGGCTCTGACGCGCCCGCCGACGATGGTGACGGTTTCGCGGGCGGTGAGGGGCGGAGCGGAACTGGCGAGCCAGCGGCCGATACGGGCGGCGGGGGGAAGAAACGGCTGCGGGACAGTAGGCGATTGTGCCAGGTGGCGTCGGATAGGAGTTCTTGGAGGCCGAACTCGATGAGGCCGTTTAGGAGCTTGCGCGCCACGATGCGCACCTCAAGCTCCCGGTCGCCGGCGGCCCCCACCCCACCGACCACGGGCCCAGTGCCCTCTCATTTCCGAAGAGCCACGAAAAGGCCGTTCGGAAGTGAGAGGGCACTGGGCCCACGCCAGCACCGGTGGCGGTGTGAGGGCTGCGGCGAGCGAACCCAGGCGATGCTTGGGTAGAAGCCGCCGGATCCTGCCAGCGGGCCGTCCTTGGCACCTGGACTGCCCGGTACGGTATTGGAAAGGGCCGGAGCACGCCAGTACCGTTGGGCGTCCGATGCTTCGATGAGAGACCTTAGGTGCCAATAGAACACGCGAGGTTCACCGCCACCGATGGCTCAGGTAACACCACACTCGCCCGCCAATAGGCCGACGACTCCCCGAACGCGGCGCTTTCGCATCGCGACGGTGGCGCTACTCGCCGCCACTACCGCCGCAACGACAGGCACCCTCGCTTCGACCGCAGAGGCTCAATCCGAGCCGTCGGACTGTTCCCGGACCGTCGTCCGCATTGTCGCAAAGCGGATCGCCGACGGGCGTACGGAATTCGCACTGCAGCAGGACCGCGGCTCCCCGGGGAACGGAGATCCGGACTGGAGCGACATACGGCGGCCAGCGCGGCGCTTCTTCCCAACTGTTGCCGAGGTCGATCGTTGGTTGTTCAGCGCACCACTGACCGTTCGCGCCGGAGAGGAGTGCCCGGGCGCGCGGGTTCGAATCACCGCACGACTCCTCCCCGACGATCGCATCGAGTTCGGGCTCCGGCAGGGGTTAGGCCAGTTGCAACTCCCCACGCGACGCTTCTTCCCCAGCGACGCCCGCGTCGAGCGCTGGCTGGCGAGTTCGCTGCTGACCGTGGATCCGACAACGGAGCCGAACCCCACATCCGGGTTGCAGTTCCAAACTGTCAGCGCAGGCTTCGGTCACTCCTGCGGCCTGCGCACGAACGGCACCGTCGCCTGCTGGGGCGACAACGTCCACGGGCAGACGAACGCGCCCGACGACCAGTTCACCGCCGTCGCCGCCGGTGGAAGTCACTCGTGCGGGCTGCGCACGAACACGACCGGCCTGCGCACCTCCGGAACCATCGCCTGCTGGGGCGACAACGCCCACGCGCAGACGAACGCGCCCGACGACCAGTTCACCGCCGTCGCCGCAGGCGCCTGGCACGCGTGCGGCGTGAGAGCCGCCGGCACGATCGCCTGCTGGGGCAATGATGACTTCGGGCAATCGAAGGCGCCCAGCGGCCAGTTCATCGCCGTCAGCCCTGGCGGCAGGCACACCTGCGGCCTGCGCTCCGACCGCACCATCACCTGCTGGGGCTCCACCGCTCGAGGTCTGGCCGATGTGCCCGCCGGCCAGTTCATCGCCGTGACCGCTGGCGGAAGTCACTCGTGCGGCCTGCACATCGATCGCACCATTGCGTGCTGGGGCAACAGCAGCGAAGGGCGAACGGACACACCCAGCGGGGAGTTCCGCGCCGTCGCCGCCGGGGCGAACCACTCGTGCGGTCTGCGCACGACCGGATCCGTCACCTGCTGGGGGGTCAATAGCCAGGGGCAGACGGACTCACTCGGCGGGCGTTTCACCACCGTCGCCGCCGGCGCCTGGCACACCTGTGGACTGCGCACCAACCGCACCCTGACCTGCTGGGGCAACACCTAGCACGGACGGCACGATCATCTGCTGGAGCGACAACGAAAGCGGGCAGACCGAGGTGCTCGACGGGGAGTTCAGCACCGTCAGCGCCGGCGAATGCGGTTTGCGCACTGCCGGCGTGCACGTCGGCAGATACCCGCTCGCAGCGGGCTAGCCGGCTACGCGGTGACCGGGAGCCAGGTGGGGCGGGTTTGCTCGAAGGTGGCGATGGCGTCGGCGTGGCGGAGGCTGAGGGCAATGTCGTCGAGTCCGCCGAGGAGGCGCTCCTGGACGGCCTCGGCCAGCGGGAACGTGGTGGCGAGGCCGGCTGCGGGGGCCTCCACGGTGAGGTTCTCGACGTCCACCCGCACGGCGAGCGTGTGGTCGGCGGCGGTGGCGTCGAGCAGCGCCCGGGCGAAGTCGGGATCCACCGCCGCGGTCACGAGGCCGCACTTGGCGGAGTTGTTGCGGAAGATGTCGCCGAAGCGGGGGGCGATCACGGCCCGGAAGCCGTACTGCTGGATGGCCCACACGGCGTGCTCACGCGACGAGCCGGTGCCGAAGTTCGGGCCGGCGACGAGGATCTCAGCGCCGGCGTAGCGCTCGTCGTTCAGCACGAAGGTGGGGTCCTCGCGCCACGACGAGAACAGGCCCTCGCCGAATCCGGTGCGCTCGACGCGCTTGAGCCAGTGGCTGGGAATGATCTGGTCGGTGTCGACGTCGGAGCGGTCGAGCGGCAGCGCCCGACCCTCCACGACTCGGGTGGGTTCCATCGTCGGCTCCTCGCCGCCTCAGTCCAGGTCGGCCGGGGCCGCAAAGTGGCCGGCTACGGCCGTGGCGGCAGCCACCGCCGGCGAGACCAGGTGGGTGCGGCCTCCCCGACCCTGGCGGCCCTCGAAGTTGCGGTTGCTGGTGCTGGCGCAGCGCTCGCCGGCGGAGATCTTGTCGGGGTTCATGCCCAGGCACATCGAACAGCCCGGCTCGCGCCAGTCGAACCCGGCGGCGATCAGCACCTCGTGCAGCCCCTCGGCCTCGGCCTGGCGCTTCACCTGCGCCGAGCCGGGCACCACCAGCGTGCGCATCCCCAGAGCCACCCGGCGGCCCCGCGCCACGTCGGCGACGGTGCGCAGGTCCTCGATGCGGCTATTGGTGCACGAGCCGATGAACACGGTGTCCACCGGGATGTCCCGGATCGGCGTGCCCGCCGCCAGGCCCATGTAGGCCAGCGCCCGGGCGGCGGCCTCGCGCCCGTTGGCGTCGGCGGCCTCGTCGGGCGAAGGCACGGCGCCATCGAGGCGCGCCACGTGCGACGGGTTGGTCCCCCAGGTGACGTGCGGCGAGATGTCGGCGCCGTCGAGATGCACCTCGGTGTCGAAGCGGGCGCCCGGTTCGGTGTGCAGGCCGCGCCAGTAGTCGACGGCGGTGTCCCAGGCGGCGCCGGCGGGGGCGTGGGGGCGCCCGGAGAGGTAGGCGAAGGTGGTGTCGTCGGGGGCGACCATGCCGGCACGGGCTCCCGCCTCGATCGACATGTTGCACACCGTCATGCGGCCCTCCATCGACAGGGACTCGATGACGGCGCCCCGGTACTCGATGACCGAGCCGATGCCGCCGCCGGTGCCGATGCGGCCGATGATGCTGAGGATCACGTCCTTGGCCCCCGACCCGGCCGGCAACTCGCCGTCGACGGTGACCGACATGGTGCGGGGCCGGGCCTGCGGCAGGGTCTGCGTGGCCAGGACGTGCTCGACCTCGCTGGTGCCGATGCCGAACGCCAGCGCACCGAAGGCGCCGTGCGTGGAGGTGTGGCTGTCGCCGCAGACCACGGTGCTGCCCGGCAGCGTGAGGCCGAGTTCGGGGCCGATCACGTGCACGATGCCCTGGCGGTCGTGGCCCATGGGGTACAGCGGCACGCCGAAGTCGGCACAGTTGTCCCGCAGCACCTCCAGCTGGCGGCGCGACACCAGGTCGGCCACCGGTCCGCTGATGTTGGTGGTGGGCACGTTGTGGTCCTCGGTGGCCACCGTGAGGTCGGGGCGGCGCACCGGGCGCCGGGCCATGCGCAGCCCGTCGAAGGCCTGCGGGGAGGTGACCTCGTGGACGAGGTGCAGGTCGATGAACAGCAGGTCGGTGCCGTCGTCGCCGGCGTGGACGACGTGGGCGTCCCAGACCTTCTCGCTGAGAGTTCGCGGCGACGCGGCCATCACGTGGTGTCGGTGTCCGAAGCCGCCACCGCCACGACCGTGACCTCCACCGGGCCGGCGGGCGCCTCGTAGCGCACCACGTCACCGGCTCTGGCGCCGATCATCACCCTGCCCAGGGGCGACGAGGGCGATACGACGTCGTAGTCCTCCGGGCGTTCCTCGATGGTCCCGAGGAGGAAACGTTCCACCTCGTCGGCGCCGTCGAACCGCAGATCCACCAGGGAGCCCACCGAGGCGCGGTCGGCTGACCCGGCGTTGGGCGAGACCACCTCGGCGTGATCGAGCAGCGCCTGGATCTGCTGGATCCGCCCCTGCATCTTGCCCTTCTCCTCGCGGGCCGCGTGGTAGTCGCCGTTCTCGGAGAGGTCTCCGAGCGCCCGGGCGGAGGCGATCAGCGCCGTGATCTCCTCGTTGGCGGGGCCGGTGAGGTGGGCGAGTTCCTCCTGCAGGCGCTCGTAGGCGCCGCGGGTCAACTGCGGGGCGTTCATCACATCAATCTACTGAGCACCGGCGCGGACCGGCCAAAGACCCCCGCCCGGCCGGGCAGGACGGGTGAGTGGGCCGGTAGATTGTTCCGATGGCTACACATCGCATCGGCGTCCTAGCAGGCGACGGCATCGGCCCCGAGGTCATCGGGGAGGGTCTCAAGGTCATCAAGGCCTCGGGCGTGAACTTCGAGACGGTCGACTACGACCTCGGCGGCGAGCGCTACCTGCGCGACGGCACCGTCCTGCCCGACAGCGTCATGGAGGAATGGCGGGGCCTCGACGCCATCTACGTGGGCGCCGTGGGCACCCCCGAGGTGCCGCCGGGCGTGCTGGAGCGGGGGCTGCTGCTGCGGATGCGGTTCGAACTCGACCTGTACGTGAACCTGCGCCCCTTCCGGCTGCCGGAGCGCAACATCGACATGGCGGTCATCAGGGAGAACACCGAGGGCGCCTACGCCGGCGAGGGCGGCTTCCTGCGCAAGGGCACCCCGCACGAGGTCGTCACGCAGGGCTCGGTGAACACCCGCATGGGCGCCGAGCGCGCCATCCGCTTCGGCTTCGAGCTGGCCGCCGACCGCCGGCGCCACGTCACCCTGGTGCACAAGACGAACGTGATGACCTACTCCGGCGACCTGTGGTACCGCACGTTCGAAGAGGTGGCGGCCGAGTACCCCGACTTCGGCACGGCCTACAACCACGTGGACGCCGCCTGTATCTATTTCGTGAACTCGCCCGACCGCTACGACGTGATCGTCACCGACAACCTGTTCGGCGACATCCTCACCGACCTGGGCGGGGCCGTCAGCGGCGGCATCGGCAAGGCGGCCTCGGCGAACCTGAACCCGGCCGGCGGCGGGCCGTCGATGTTCGAGCCCGTACACGGGTCGGCTCCCGACATCGCCGGGCAGGGCATCGCCGATCCCAGCGCGGCGATCCTGTCGGCCGCCATGATGCTGGACTTCCTGGGCGAGAGCGCCGCCGCGGCCGCCGTGGACCGGGCCTGCATTGCCGTCGACGGCAGCGTGACTGGCACCAGCGCCATCGGCGACGCCATCGCCGCCGCCGTAGCCGACACGGTCTGAGAGCCCCCCGGCGGCGGGGCTCGCCCGAGCCCCGCCGGTCACAACGGAGACTCCCGGACCGCCAGCGGGCCCCAGCGACCCATCCGCAGACCACCCCACCGAGCAGCACACCGCGCAGCACACCGAACACCGCACAAAGCACCGCACAGAAGGGATACCTCATGCCGATTCAGCCCGTCGAGAAGATCTGGATGGACGGCGAGTTCGTGGACTGGCACGACGCCAAGATCCACGTGCTCACCCACACCCTGCACTACGGGAACGGCGTATTCGAGGGCATCCGCGCCTACAACACCGACCGCGGAGCGGCCGTCTTCCGCCTCACGCCGCACATCGAGCGCCTGTTCCGCAGCGCCAAGATCCTCGGCATCGAGATCCCGTACACGCCCGAGCAGCTGATCGAGGCCACGAAGCAGACCGTGGCGATCAACGAGCTGGAGGCGTGCTACATCCGCCCGCTGGTCTACCTGGGCTACGGCGAGATGGGGCTCAACCCGCTGCCCTGCCCGGTGAACGTGTCCATCGCTGTCTGGCCCTGGGGGATCTACCTGGGCGCCGACTCCGTCAACACGGGCGTGCGCATGATGATCAGTTCGTGGCAGCGCCACGACGCCAACGCCATGCCGCCGGCCGCCAAGGGCTGCGGGCACTACATCAACAGCCAGATGGCCAAGGTGCAGGCCATCAACGCCGGCTACGACGAGGCCGTGTTGCTGTCGCCGCAGGGCCACGTGAGCGAGTGCACCGGCGAGAACCTGTTCGTGGTGGTCGGCGGGCGGATCATCACTCCGCCGACCAGCGCCGGCGCCCTCGGGGGCATCACCCAGGACGCCGTGCGCACCATCGCCGGTGACCTGGAGATCCCGTATGAGACGGGCAACCTGCTGCGCAGCGACCTGTACACGGCGGACGAGGCGTTCCTCAGCGGAACCGCCGCCGAGGTGGTGCCGATCCGCTCGGTGGACGACCGCGAGATCGGTGATCCGGGGCCCATCACCCGCCAGATCCAGGAGGTCTTCTACGAGGCCGTGCAGGGGCGGGTCGACCGGTACAAGGAGTGGAACGAGTATGTCAACGAGTAGCGGTGCTGGCCGCAACGAGGCGGCCGGCCCCGCCGCTGTCCGCCGCGGCGGGGCCGCGCTCGCCGGCGACCTGGAGGCCCGGGCACGGGCGGCGGCGGCAACCGGCGACCGCATCCCGGCGTCGGTGGAGATCTACGACACCACGCTGCGGGACGGCAGCCAGCTCGAAGGCATCTCGCTGACCGTCGAGGACAAGCTGCGCATCGCCCGGGAACTCGACCGCCTCGGCGTGCACTACATCGAGGGCGGCTGGCCGGGCGCCAACCCCAAGGACGACGAGTTCTTCGCCCGAGCCGCCGACGAGTTGCGCCTTGAGACCGCCCGGCTGGCCGTGTTCGGCTCGACGCGGCGGACCAACGGGCGCTGCGAGAGCGACGCGGTGCTGGCGAACCTGCTGGCGGCGAGCACGCAGACGGTCTGCATCGTCGGCAAGTGCTGGGACTACCACGTCACCGGAGCGCTGCGGGCGAGCCTCGACGAGGGGATCGCCATGTCGGCGGAGTCGGTGACGTACCTCGTCGGGAAGGGCCGGCGGGTGTTCTTCGACGCCGAGCACGCCTTCGACGGCTACAAGCACAACCCCGACTACTCACTGGCCGTGCTGGCGGCGGTCGCCGAGGCCGGGGCCGAGCGGCTGGTGCTGTGCGACACCAACGGCGGGACGCTTCCGCACGAGGTGTACGCCATCGTGGCCGAGATCGTCGACCGGCTGGGCGCCCCCGTAGGGGTGCACCTGCACAACGACACCGGCTGCGGTGTGGCCAACGCCCTCGCCGGGGTGCGGGCCGGGGCCGGACACGTGCAGGGCACCATCAACGGCTACGGCGAGCGCACCGGCAACTGCGACCTGGTGCCGATCATCGCCAACCTCAGCGCCAAGATGGGCGTGCGGACGCTGCCGCCCGAGCGGCTGGAGCTGCTGACGTCGGTCTCCCGCCGGGTCGCCGAGATGGTCAACCGGGCGCCCGACCCGCAGCAGCCCTACGTGGGCACTTCGGCGTTCGCCCACAAGGCCGGGCTGCACGCCAGCGCACTGGCCCGGCGCGCCGACGCCTACGAGCACATCGATCCGGGGTCTGTCGGCAACGGCACCCGGTTCGTGGTCTCGGAGATGGCGGGGCGCTCGTCGATCGAACTGAAGGCCCGGGAGCTGGGCATCGACATGGACGACGCCACCGTCGCCGAGCTGATCGAGACGCTGAAGCAACTGGAGTACGAGGGCTACCACTTCGAGGTGGCCGACGCCTCCCTGGAGTTGTGGATGCGCGCCGCGGTCGGCTGGGAGCAGCCCTACTTCGCCATCGAGTCCTTCCGGGCGGAGGTGGGTCGGCACATGCGCTCCGGTGGCGCGCAGTCCGGCACGCCCGGGGCACGGCCGCCCGAGGACGAGGCCATGTATCGCCAGTGCGAGGCCACCATCAAGCTGTGGGTCGGCGCCCAGCGGCGCATCACCGTCGGCGAGGGCAACGGGCCGGTGAACGCCCTGCACAACGCGCTGCTGGCGGCCGTCGGCGACCACTACCCCGAGATCGACCGCATCTCCCTCACCGATTACAAGGTGCGGGTCCTCGACACCACCAACGGCACCGCCGCGGTGACCCGGGTGCTGATCGACTCCACCGACGGCACCCGCACGTGGACCACCATCGGCGTCTCGGAGAACATCGTGGAGGCGTCCTGGGAGGCGCTCGCGGACTCCATCGTCTGGGGCCTCCTCCACAGCGGCGCCACACCACCCGCCAGCAGCTAGCCGCGCCGCCCGCCAGCACCTAGACCCGCCGCCCACAGAATTCGGGTCTGAAACAGCCCCGAACAGCATTAAGACTGTTGAAGTCTCGCCAGTAGCAAACTCCCCGTGAATGCTGTTCGGCAAACAACGAACATCGGGCCGGTGTGTGAGGGTTATTCGGCGCTCAGTCGGCCAGGGGGGTCAGGGCCTCGGCGAGGGGTTCGAGGACCGCGGGGGGGTGCGGCGGGGGGAGGTAGCAGATCGCTAGGTCGACGCCTGCCTCGCCGAAGGCGGCGGCCTGCTCGACGACCGGTGCGGGGTCGCCGTCGGCGGGCACAGTGACGTGGACCGACGTCATGATCTCGGCCGGGTCCCGGCCGATGGCGGCGCAGGCCTCGTGCAGGACGTCGCGCTTGGCCCGGAACTCGTCGACCTCGGAGACGGGGCAGTTCCAGACGGGGCAGTTCCAGTGGTCGGCGTAGCGGGCCACCAGCGGCAGGGTGCGGCGCTCGCCCTTGCCGCCGATGCAGATCGGCGGGTGGGGCTTCTGGACGCCGGGCGGGTTGTTGCGGGCCTCGTCGAGGGTGAAGTAGCGGCCCTCGAAGCTGGTGAGCTCCCGCGTCAGCAGACCCTTGATGACCTCGCAGGCCTCGGCGAAGCGGTCGAAGCGCTCGGTGAGGGTGCCGAGGTTGATGCCGTAGGCGTCGCACTCCTCCTCGTTCCAGGCGGCGCCGATGCCCAACTCCAGGCGGCCGCCGCTGATGATGTCCAGCGAGGACGCCATCGAGGCCAGCACGGCCGGGTGGCGGTAGACGATGCCGGTCACCATGCAGCCCACTCGCAGGCGCTTCGTGGCCTGCGCCAGGGCCGCCAGCGTGGTCCAGCCCTCCAGGCACTCCCCCGTCGAGTCCGAGAAGATCGGGTAGAAGTGGTCGAAGTTCCAGGCCGACGTGAACACGTCGATGTCGTCGGCCGCGGTCCAGACGGCCAGCATGTCCGCCCAGTTGGTGTCCTGTTGCGAGGTCTTGATCCCGAAGAGCATGGGCGCATGGTACCGGGCACGTAGCCTGCTCGAATGGCCGCGGCGAGGCGGGAGCGCTGACGTGCCGGAGTTGCCGGACGTCGTGGTTTACCTGGAGGCGCTGGCGGACTCCATCGTCTGGGGCCTCCTCCACATCGGCGCCACACCACCCGCCGGCACCGCCGGCTAGCCGGCGCTCACAGACTCGGTGTTCTCGCCCTGGAACAGTGGCAGAAGCACTGAGAGCAGTCCAGTAGCAAACGCCCCGTGGTTGCTAAGTCGCAAATAACAAACACGAGGCCGGTTGTGTGAGGGTTATCGACGGTCAGCCGGTGAGGGGGGCCAAGGCCTCGGCGAGGGGCTCCAGCACCGCCGGGGTGTGTGGCGGGGGGAGGTAGGCGATGACGAGGTCGACGCCGGCCTCGGCGTAGGCGGCTGCGGCTTCGGCGACGGGGCCGGGGTCGCCGTCGGCAGGCACCCGGACGGCCACCGAGTTCATGATCTCGCTCGGCGGGCGACCGATGGCGGCGCAGGCGTCGTGGAGGACGTCGCGCTTGGAGCGGTAGGTGGCGACGTCGAAGCCGGGGCAGTTCCAGTGGTCGGCGTAGCGGGCCACCAGCGGCAGAGTACGCCGCTCGCCCTGGCCGCCGATGCAGATCGGGGGGTGCGGCTTCTGGATGCCGGGCGGGTTGTTGCGGGCCTCGGCAAGGGAGTAGTAGCGGCCGCTGAACGTCGTGAGTTCCTGCGTGAGCAGGCCCTTGATGATCTCGCAAGCCTCTTCGAAGCGGTCGAAACGCTCGGTGAGGGTGCCGAGTTCGATGCCGAAGGCGTCGCACTCCTCTTCGTTCCAGCCGGCGCCGATGCCGAATTCCAGGCGGCCGCCGCTGATGATGTCGAGCGTGGAAGCCATCGACGCCAGCACCACCGGATGGCGGTAGATGATGCCGGTCACCATGCACCCCACCCGCAGCCGCTTCGTGGCCTGCGCCAGGGCCGCCAGCGTGGTCCACCCCTCCAGGCACTCGCCCGTGGAGTCCGAGAAGATCGGGTAGAAGTGATCGAAGTTCCAGGCCGAGGTGAACACCGGAATGTCGTCGGCCTCGGTCCAGACGGCGAGCATGTCCGCCCAGGTGGTGTCCTGCTGTGAGGTCTTGATTCCGAAAAGCATGGCCGCACGGTACCGGCCACGGACCCTTTCGAGCGATCCTCCGTTGGCGCAATCCGGACCGCTGTGCGATGGGTTCCGACCTTCGCCGGAACGACGCGGAGGCGGTCCGCGGAATCGCCGAACAGCCTTCTAGGCTCAGCCGCATGGCCCAGCCCCCCTACGTCCCGCACGCGCCCGGCACGACGGCCCTCCACTACACCTCGCCGCCGCAGCGGCACGGCGGATGGCGAGCCGACCGCCCCGGAGAGCTGGCCGAGGGGCCGCAGCCCGCCGGCGAGGGATTCGGCCACCAGGGACCCGACCAGGGCTACGCGCTGCGCCTTGCGAAGCAATTCGTGCCGCGGCTGCGGTTGCAGGCAGGCGAGAAGGCCGGCGACGTGCTGGCCGGCTGTGTGACGGTGGCGATGAAGCGGGCCTCGCTGTTCGGCCGTGCGCCGATCACCGCCGACCTGCGGGTTGCGTTCGAGCATTGGGCCTACCTCGACCCGGGTGCCCCCATCGAGGTGGTGGCCTCCCGGTGGGCGCTCTTCGCCGGCGCCGGCGGCCACGACGGCTACCCCATCCGCTGCCGCATCGCCGACGAGGTATCCCCCGGGGCGCTCGGGTGTCCCACGGCGCAGTGAGCGCCCGGCGGCAACCGGCGACCCGCTCCCCAGCCGTGCTCCCCGGACCGGCTAACCCGTGGCCGGGTTGGGTGAGAGCATGAGCGCCCCGACCGACCTCGCGGCGCGGGTGCGGTTCGCCCCGTCGCCGACGGGGTTCCTGCACGTCGGCTCGGCCCGCACGGCGCTGTTCAACTGGATCTACGCCCGCTCGGTCGGCGGGCGGATGCTGCTGCGCATCGAGGACACCGACGAGGCCCGCAACCGCCCCGAGTTGGTGGACCTCATCTACGACCTGCTGTCGTGGCTGGGCATCGACTGGGACGAGGAGCCGGTGTTCCAGTCCCAGCGCCGGGAACGCCACCGGGAGGCCGTCGAGAGCCTGCTGGCCGCCGGCGCCGCCTACCTGTGCGACGCCGAGAACCGGCCGGTGACCGGCACGGCGCTGCGGCCCGGCCTGGCCGCCCGCTTCCGCATGCCCAAGGGGCGCACCGTGGCGTTCACCGACGTGGTGCGGGGGGAGGTGTCCTTCGCCAGCGACGACCTGGAGGACTTCGTGGTGTGGCGCTCGGCCGGGGCGGCCACGTTCCTGCTGGCGAACGCCGTCGACGACGTGGACATGGGCGTCACGCACGCCATCCGGGGCGAGGACCTGCTGTCGGGCGTGCCCAAGGTGGTGCTGCTGCTGGAGGCGCTGGGTGCCGAGGCGCCGATCTACGCCCACCTGCCACTGCTGGTGAACGCCTCCCGCAAGAAGCTGTCCAAGCGCCGCGACGACGTGTCGCTGGGCGACTACCGGGCCCGCGGCTACCTGCCGGAGGCCATGGCCAACCATCTGGCGCTGCTGGGCTGGGGGCCGACCGACGGGGTGGAGATCCGCCCCATGGCCGAGATCGTGGCGCAGTTCCGCCTCAGCGACGTGAACCGGGCGCCGGCGTTCTTCGACACCAAGAAGCTGGAGCACTTCAACGGCGTGTACATCCGCACCCTCAGCACCGAGGAGTACCTGCGCCGGTCGGAGCCGTGGCTGGGCGACGAGGCCCCGTGGCCCCCCGAGCGGATGCGCACCGACGCGCTGGCTGCGCTGGCGCCGGTGGTGCAGGAGAAGGTGCGGACGCTGGGGGACATCGGGCGCTACGTGGACTGGCTGTTCCTCGCCGAGCCCCCCACCGATCCCGAGTCGTGGACCAAGGCGATGGGCGCCCCGGCCGCGCCGGCAGTGCTGGACGACGCCATCGCCACGTTTGCCGAGGTGGACTGGACGGCCGAGGCGACCCACGCCGCCGCGCGGGCACTGGCGGAGCGCCACGGCATGCGACTCGGCAAGGCGCAGGCACCCATCCGTGTGGCCATCACAGGACGCACGGTGGGGCCGCCACTCTTCGAGTCGATGGTGCTGCTGGACCGGGCCGAGGTGCTGCGCCGCCTACGCAACGCCCGGGCCCGCCTGGACCCTGCGCCCTAACGCACAACTCCCGAGGGCGGCGATGTCGGGGGCCAGCGCAGGCGTGCCATTTTCAGAGGCCGCCGGAGCGCCACCGGCACCCCCGCCCGGACAGCCGCCCGGACTGTGGACGCAAACCCTCAGCCGGTAATATTGCTGGACCCTTCGGGGGTGGTGTAATAGGCAACACAGCGGGTTCTGGTCCCGTCGTTGGGGGTTCGAGTCCTCCCCCCCGAGCACCGCAGAGCGCTCCTGCCGGCCGGCGGGGGCGCTCTCTCGCTTTGCGGACGCTGATTCCGGCCGCCGGACCGCGCAGTGACGCCACGGCCGCCGGACCGCGCAGTGACGCCACGGCCGCCGGACCGCGCAGTGACGCCACGGCCGCCGAGCACCGTCGCCGGGGCCGCTAGCCCTCCGCCGGGCAGTCCACGTCGCCGGGTGGCACGAACCCGTCGATGAGATAGTCGTCGACGATGCGGTCGACGCAGGCACTCAGGCCGTAGCTGGTGTGCTCGCTGCCGTCGTAGCTGACGAGTACCCCGGAGGTGAGCTGGCGGGCCACCGACACCGCCCACTCGTAAGGAGTGGCGTTGTCGCCGCGGTTGCCGACCACCAGGATCGGCGGCGCATCCGGCGCGGCGACCGCTCCGGCGGGCAGCGTGCCCGCGGCCACCGGCCAGTATTCGCACGGCAAACCCGACACCCCCGAGGCCACTCCGAAATCGCCCGCCACCTCGGCCAGCGCCGCCGTCAGCGCATCCAGTTCCGCACGCGTCGCGGCACCCCCGTCGGTGCAGTTGATGCTGGTGAAGGCACCGAGGTCGGCGATCCCGATGTAGGCCTCACCGAGTTGGCCGAACATCGTCCCGTCGCCGTCGACCGCCGCAGCGAGCGCAGTGAAGAAGACCGGCCAGAAGTCCGAGGTGTACGACGCCACCACCCCTGCCAGGATCGCCCGGGCGGGGTCGAGCACGACCGTGCCGGCGGAGTCCACGCTCGGCGCGACGTCGAGCTGTTCCAGCAGCAGGTCGTACATTTCGGTGGGGTCGCCTTTCACCGCGCAGATCGGATTCGTGCGGCACCAGGCGAACATCTCGTCGATCGTGCGGGCGAACCCCACCATCTGCCCGACCGCGGCCTCCAAGCCGGTGAGCGACGGGTCGATCACGCCGTCGAGGACGGCCGCCCGCAGGTGCTCGCCGAACATCCCGGCGTAGTGCACGCCCAGCAAGGTGCCGTAGCTGAATCCGAGGTAGCTGATCGTCTCGGCGCCCAGCGCCCGGCGGATGGCGTCCATGTCGCGCACCGTGTCGATCGTGCCGATGTGGCCGACCGCATCGCCGAGCCGGGCGGCGCACGCCTCGGCGAGGGTGCGCGCCGCAGCGTCGAGCGCGTCCTGCTCGTCGGGCGAGTCCGGGATCGGGTCCAGCAGGTAGAGGTCACGGGCCTCGCCCCAGCACCCGGCGGGGACGCTGCCGCCGACGCCGCGGGGATCCCAGCCGATCACGTCGAAGCGATCCAGCAGGTCGGTCGACAGGCTGGCCCCGGCGTTGAGGAACTGGTGCATGCCCCCGCCGGGGCCGCCGGGGTTGACAAGCAGGTAGCCGATGCGCCGGGCGGTGTCGCCGGCCGGGATCATGCCGACGGCCAGGTCCACCGTCGCACCGTCGGGATCGTCATGGTCGACCGGCACCGCCAGCGTGGCGCACAGGTACACCTGCCCGCAGTCAGCGAACACCGGGCCACCTCCAGCGTCGATGTCGGCGTCGCCAGCGGCGGGCTCCCCCGCGGTAGCCGCGTCCGGCTCTCCGGCGGACTCGGCCTCCCCCGCCGGCGCGTCCGGCTCGCCGGTGGGCTCGGCTACATCCCCTGCGGTGCCCGGCTCTTCGGCCGGCTCGGGCGTTGGCGCTGTGTCGGTGGGAACCGGGGGCTCGTCCGAGGCTTCGCCGGCCGATGGCGCCGCCTCCCCGGTTTCCGTCGCAGTGGTCGCCTCGCCCGCCGGTTCCTGCGAGTCGCCGGACCGAGCAGCCGCTGCGATTTCCTCGGACTGTTCGGCCGGATCGGCCGGAGCCGAGTCCGAGGGCGGTTCCGGTGCCGCCGGCTCGCCCCCGTCCTCCGGAGGCGAGGGCGCCGGCTGCTCGGTCGGGACATCGGTGTCGACGGCCGGCGCCGGGCCAGCCGAGCCGTCGTCGGCGGTGCCGCCCCCGCAACCCGCCGCGACCAGGATCACCGCAAGAAGCACGGCGAAGGGCCGCACCATCCCGCCGCCAAGCACGATCTCACCCTACCGGCGCGGCCCCGAACGGGCGGCGCGGCTCCGAGCGGGCGGCGGTAGCCTGTTTTTTGCTCTGCCCCGTTCGTCTAGAGGCCTAGGACGCCAGATTCTCAATCTGGTAGCACGGGTTCGAATCCCGTACGGGGTGCTCCGCCACCGAACTTCGCGAGGCGCCAATGTCGACCTACATCGTGGACGGGCCGTGCCCCAATCGTGGCTGCCTGACGCTGGTGCAATTCAGCGTCGAACACGTCGACGGCACTCGCGTGCTGGCGGGCACGTGCACGGTGTGCGGGGCGTACCGCGCCTACGACGGCGCCAAGAACATCACCGTCCTCCCCGAGGGCTAGCCGGGGTTCATCGAACGGCAGCGCCCCGCCACGACGGTCGGGGCGGTACCGGCGGAGTCGGGCTGGCCGGATTTGAACCGGCGACCCCCTGCTCCCAAAGCAGGTGCGCTGACCAAGCTGCGCTACAGCCCGTGGGGGAACCCGGCAAGGAGCCTACCGACCGCGGCGCGACAGCTACTGCAGCGTCTTCTCCACCTGCTCGATGGCGAATTCCTCGGAGATGTCGAGGGCGAAGCTCAACTCGGAGATCAGCACGCTGCGGGCCTTCTGGAACAGCGACTTCTCGCCTGCCGACAGACCCTTCGCCCGGTCGCGCAGCGCCAGGTTCCGGACAATCTCGGCCACCTGGTAGACGTCGCCGGACTTCAGCTTCTCCTGGTGGTTCTTGAACCGGCGGCTCCAGTTGGCCGGCTCGTGCACGTCCCGCTTGCGCAGGACCTCGAACAGGTCCTCCACCTCGTCGGCGCTGATAGGCCAGCGCACGCCCACATCGTCGGCCTTGTCGGAGGGCACGGACACGGTCATCTCGCCGTGGGCCATGCGCAGCACCAGGTACTCGGTCTGGCGACCGAAGGCCTCCCGCATCTCCTTGCGCTCGATCACCGCAGCCCCGTGGTGGGGGTACACGACCCGGTCTCCAACGTCGTAGCTCATGATTCTCCCTGCAGATGCCCGACGCCCAAGTGTGGCATCTTGCCAGCCGGGTTCCTCATCCGGGCTACCCCACAGGTGCGGTCGAGGCGGTCGCCGACACGCGGAACACAAGGTTGGCCGATGCCACCAACTCGACGTCGCCGTCCGGGCCGACGCTGCGCACCTCGGCGCGGCAGTACACCATCGACCGCCCGCGGTGCTCGACCCAGGCCTCGGCGACGATGTCGCGCCCCCTCACGGGCCGGAGGTACTGCACGCCGAGGTGGACGGTGGCCATGCGCGGGTGCACCTCGTAGTGCGTGGCGATCGCCGGCACCACGCAGGTGTCCACGAGCGCGGCAATGAGGCCCCCGTGCATGACGCCCTCCCGCTGGCGGACGATCCCCTGCCACGGCAGCCGGAGGCGGGCGTAGTCGCGGCGCAGGTCCTCGACGACCATGCCGATGTGGTTGGGGAAGTACTCCTCGTCCCAGTCGCAGAACTTCGCCCAGCGGCGCCGGACATGCTCGGGGAGCGGTCCGAAGCGGCCGGCGTTGGGCGCGGCGGCGGGGGCGGCCGGCGCGGGCTCGCCGGCGGCCGGCGCGGGCTCGCCGGCGGCCGGGGGCGGGCTCACAGGGCGTCGAGCTTGGCGACCCGGGCGACGTGGCGACCGCCCTCGAAGGCGGCATCCATGAAAGCGTCGAGGGCGTCAAGCGCGACGTCCTCGTCGATGAGACGCTGGCCGAAGCACACCACGTTGGCGTCGTTGTGTTGCCGTGCGAGGGCAGCCGAGGTGGCGTCATGAACCGTGGCGGCCCGTATGCCGGTGATCTTGTTGGCCGCCATGGCGATCCCGATGCCGGTGCCGCAGACGCAGACGCCCAGGTCGGCCTCTCCGGCCGCCACGGCGCTGCCGACGGCGGCGCCATAGTCGGGGTAGTCGACGCGGCTCTCGTCGTGGGCGCCGAGATCGACGACGTCGAAGCCGCGGTCGGCGAGCCGGTCGGCGAAGAGTTCCTTCAGCCGGTATCCGGCGTGGTCTGATCCTGTGGCGATACGCACAGGTGGAAGTGTAGGCAGCCGTCGGCGGGGGGTGAACGGCGGGGCCGCCGGTGGGGCTCAGCCGGACAGGTTGGGTAGTTGGATCGGCAGGGGGCCGGGGCGGAGGATTTGGAGTTCGTCGTTGCGCCAGGCCACGACGGTTGAGGCCGTGCCGGTGCAGGGGCCGCCGTCGATGGCCGTGGCGATGGTGGCGCCCATGGCGGGGTCGGAGGTGAGGGCGGTGAGAACGTGCGCCGCCTCGGGGGGTGTGGGGGTGGCGTGGCGGTTGGCGCTGGTGACGGCGAGTGGCCCGACCTCGGCCAGGAGCCGGCGCAACCAGGGGTGATCGGGGCAGCGGACACCGACCGTCTCGGCGTCGCCGCCGAGGCGCGGTCCGTCTGCTGGCGGGCGGGGCAGCACCACGGTGAGGGGCCCCGGCCAATGGCGGTCCATCAGCTCGGCGAGGGCGGGCGGGACCGACTGGGCGAGCGACTCGGCGGCGCTGCGGTCCGCCACCAGCACCGCGATTGAGCGGTCGGCCGGGCGGCCCTTCAGATCGAAGAGATCCTCCACCGCGGCGGCGCTCAGCGCGGCGAGGCCGTACACCGTGTCGGTCGGAACCAGGACGACTCCCCCGGCCCGCAGCGCGACAGCGGCCTCCGCAAGCGCCCGCTCGGGCTCGGTGCGTAGGTCGACCATCTCCGGAGCCGGGCCGGCAGTGGGGCTCATACCTGGCGGCGGGCGACGAGGACGCGGTCGATGCCGGCCAGGTCGGGGTGGACGGCCACGTCCGCCAGCTCCGCCGAGTCGGCCAATTCCTGCACGCGGCCGGCAGTGCCGTCGGCCAGTTCCAGCACCACGGCGCCACCCGGCGCCAGCCACTCCGGCGCCCCGGCCAGGATCGTCGCGGTGGCGTCCAAGCCGGTGCTCCCCGAGTACAGCGCCACCGGCGGCTCATGGTCGGCGATCTCCGGGGGAAGCGAAACGCCCGCGGCAATGTAGGGCGGGTTGGAGATGATCACGTCGAGGCGCCCCCGCAATTCCGCCGGCAGCGCCTCGTACCACGACCCCTCCGCCAGGCGCACCCGGCGCGCCGGTCGGCCCAGCCCGGCCAGGTTGGCACTCGCCACCGCCAGAGCGTCCGCCGAGACATCGGTGCAGACGACCTCCACATCCACACGCTCGGCGGCCAGCGACAGCCCGATCGCCCCGGATCCGCACCCCAGGTCGGCGGCGAGCAGCATGGGCGATCTCTCAGACAGCGCAGTGCGAGGGGGCGGGGCGGGGGGCCGGGCCGCGACGACTTGCGCCCGTGCGTCGGAGGAGCAGGGCGGCACCCCGCCCCCGGACACCAACTCGTCGGCGCGGCGCTGTAGCTCGTCGAGGGCGCGGCCGGCGACGATCTCGGTCTCGGGTCGGGGGATCAGCACCCGGTGATCCACGAACAGGTCCAGCGTGCGGAAGCCCCAGGCGCCCAGCACGTACTGCAGCGGCTCGCCGGCGGCCCGCCGCCCCAGCATCCGGTCGAACGAGGCCACACCGCGCCGGGTGGCGGGCCGGGACAGCACGCCGTGCCAGGCGGTGTCGTCGCAGCCTGCGGCCGCCACCATGATCCGCCGAGCCTCAACGGCGGCGGAGTCCACCCCGGCCGCCGTCAGGCGCTCGGTCGCCTCCCGCAGCAACTCCCGCCAGAGCACGACGCCGCCGTCGCTCACCGCGAGGTCACCTTGGAGACCGCCGAGTAGCCGATGGTGGGCAGAGACCTAGCCGCTGGGCACTGGATTCCGGCCTCCGCCGGAGCATCGGCAGGGTTGATCCGCCGCATTCCTCAGCGGACCCTTACGGGGCGGCGCCGGCCAGCACCTGGTCCCGGTCGTGGCGGGCCAGCGCGTCGATGATCTCGTCGAGGTCGCCCGCCAGCACCCGGTCGAGCTTGTACAGCGTGAGCCCGATCCGGTGGTCGGTGAGCCGGTTCTCCTTGTAGTTGTAGGTGCGGATCTTCTCCGAGCGCCCACCCCGGCCGATCTGGCTGCGGCGCTGGTTGGACGCCTCGGCGGCGGCCCGCTCCTGCTCCATGCGCAGCAGCCGCGCCCGCAGCACCTGCAGCGCCTTGTTGCGGTTCTGCAGCTGGCTCTTCTCGTCCTGCATGCTCACCACGAGCCCGGTCGGGCGGTGGGTGACGCGCACCGCCGAGTCCGTCGTGTTCACCGACTGGCCGCCGGGGCCCGAGGACCGGAAGACGCTGATGAGCAGGTCGGCCTCGTCGATCTGCACCTCCACCTCGTCGGCGGTCGGCAGCACCGAGACCGTCGCCGAGGAGGTGTGGATCCGGCCCTGCGACTCGGTCTCGGGGACGCGCTGCACCCGGTGCGGTCCGCCCTCGAAGCGCAGCCGCTTCCACACGTCGTCGCCGGCCACACCGAACGCCACGTGGGTGATACCGCCGAGGTCGGAGGCCTGCGAGCCCAGGACGTCCACCTTCCAACCCTGCCGCTCGGCGTAGGCGAGATACATCTCGAGCAGTTCCCGAGCGAAGAGGTTGGCCTCTTCACCGCCCTCGGCGCCGCGGATCTCGACGATGACGTCCTTGCCGTCGTTGGGGTCACGTGGCGCCAGCAGCACGGCGAGCTCCTCGCCGAGAGTGGCCATGCGCCGCTCGGCGTCGTCCGCCTCAGCATGCAACGCCTCGGCCTCCTCCGGCGTCGCCTCGACCAGCAGTTCGGCGGCAGCCTCGCCATCCTCGGCGGCGGCGCGCAGGTCGTCGACGCGGCTCATGATCACGACTAGCTCCTTGTAGCGCCGCGTGACCTTCCGGAACGCCTCCCGGTCGCGCGCCAAGTCGCCACCGGCGAGGCGCTCCTCGAGTTCGGTGCGCTCGCGGACCAGCGCCTCGAAGCGCTCGGAGTAAGGGTCGATGCTCACCGGGGCGCGATCCGGCCCGGCAACAGCAGGCCGGGCCGTCTAGGCGCGCTCGCGCCTGCCGTACCGCCGTTCGAAGCGCTCGACCCGCCCGGCGGTGTCCACGATGGTCATCGTGCCGGTGAAGAACGGGTGGCTGGCGCTGGAGATCTCCACCTTGGCCAGGGGGTAGGTGTTGCCGTCGGGCCACTCCACGGTCTCGCTGGTACCGATGGTGGATTTGGTCAGGAACATCTCCCCCGACGACGTGTCCTGGAACACGACCGTCCGGTATGCGGGATGGATGTCGGGTTTCATCGCTCGGCTCCTCTCCTCGGTGGTCTTCTCAGCCGCCCACCGGCCCGCGCGCCACTTCTTCGAGGAACGCGTCGTTGTCGGGGAACGTCTTGAGTCGATCGATCAGCAGTTCCAGCCCGGCGGCCCCGTTGCCGTGGTCGCTGGCGAGGCCCGAGAGCACGCGGCGCAGCTTCCAGACCTGCTGCAACTGCTTGCGCTCGAACAGCAATTCCTCGTGACGGGTGGAACTGGCGTCCACGTCGATGGCGGGATAGATGCGCCGCTCGGCGGTGCGCCGGTCGAGGCGCAACTCCATGTTGCCGGTGCCCTTGAACTCCTCGAAGATCACCTCGTCCATCTTCGAGCCGGTCTCCACCAGCGCCGTGGCCAGGATGGTGAGCGAGCCACCCTCCTCCAGGTTGCGCGCCGCGCCGAAGAACTTCTTCGGCGGGTACAGCGCTCCCGAATCCAGGCCGCCGGACATGATGCGGCCGGTGGCCGGTGCCGCCAGGTTGTAGGCGCGGGCCAGGCGGGTGATGCCGTCGAGCATGATCACCACGTCCTCACCGGACTCGGCGAGGCGCTTGGCTCGTTCGATGGTCAGTTCGGCGACGTGCGTGTGCTCATCGGCGGGACGGTCGAACGTGGAGGCGGCGACCTCGCCCCTCATCAGCCAGCGCCGCATGTCGGTGACCTCTTCGGGGCGCTCGTCGACGAGCAGCACGATGAGCTTGCACTCGGGGTTGTTGATCTCGATCGAGCGGGCGATCTCCTTCATGATCGTGGTCTTGCCGGCCTTCGGCGGCGAGACGATGAGGCCGCGCTGGCCCTTGCCGATCGGGGAGACCAGGTCGACGATGCGGGCGGTCATGTTGCCGCGGTCCCCGGCGCGCTCGAGGCGCAGCTGCTCGTCGGGGAACAGGGGCGTGAGATCCGCGAAGTTGGGGCGCTTGCGTGACGCCTCGGGGGGCTTGCCGTTGACGGCGTCGAGACGCAGGAGCGCAGGGTTCTTCTCGCTGCGGTTCGCCGGCCGGGAGCCACCGCTGATGTGGTCGCCCTTGCGAAGCCCGTGCTGGCGCACCTGCTTGACCGACACGTACACGTCGTCGCGGCTGGGCAGGTGGCCGTTGAGTCGCAGGAACCCGTAGCCCTCTTCACGCAGGTCGAGGTGGCCGGACACGTCAACCGGGTCGCCCTCCCACTGCTCATCCTCGACGCGGCCGCGACTCCGTCGGCGGCGGCGGTTGGCGTAGTCCGCGCCGCCCTCCTCCCAGCGGCCGCGCTCGCCGTCACTGCGCTCGGACCGCTCGGCGTTCGCCGTGGCGCGACCCTCTCCGTCGGTTCCCTGCTCGCGGCGCTGGTGCCCGTCCCGGCGTTCGCCGCCCTCGCGGCGCTGGGGTCCCTCGCGCTGCTCGGCGGCGTCGGGGCGCGCAGCGGGCCGCTGCTGGCGCTGGGCGCGGTCGCGGCCCTGGGCGCGCTCGGTGGACTGGGCGCGGTCGGTGGACTGGGTGCGCTCGGTGGGCTGGGCGCGCTCGGTGGGCTGGGCGCGCTCGGTGGACTGGGCGCGCTCGCGGCCCTGGGGCTCGGCGGCGTCCGCTCTGGTTTCCGATCCGTTGGAGACCTCGGGCCGCGTGACGGTGGTGTCAGCGGTGTCGCCATCGGGGGCGACCACTGCCACCTGCCCGGCACCATCGGGGGCGGCCACTGCCACCTGCCCGGCACCGTCAGGGGTGGCCACTGCCACCTGCCCGGCACCATCAGGGGTGGCCACTGCCACCTGCCCGGCACCATCAGGGGCGGGTACCGACGAAGCCGCGTCGAACCCGGCCAACTTCACGATCAGATCGACAAGCTCGGCCTTGCGGCTCCGCGACGGGGGTTGGCCACCCATCGCCACAGCGATATCGATCAGTTCAGCGCGACTCTTTGCCTCAAAAAGGCTGCGTTGCGCATCGACGGTCTCGGTACTCACCTCAACCTCACTTCCACATGCCGGTTCAGCAACCGGCATGTCATTACGCCCGGATGAAACCTGGAGAGGGTGAACCCCGGCACAACCATTGCCACGGTTGCTTGCAGTCAGTACAGGATGCACTCACGAAGCATTCTGGGGTACACACCGAACCCTCGAAATGCGATTGCGTGCCGAGGGCGTAGTCCAGCGTAACCGCAGGCCACCGAGGCCACAACCTTGGGCACCACGAGGCCTCGGGGTCAGGCGCCGAGCAGCTCTCGCATGAGGCGGTGCCCGGGCACGACCGGGGCCGTGGCCGTTGCGGGCTCCGTGTAGACGCCACCGGGTCCGTCGGCCTGCGAATCCACCAGCAGGTACGGCACGGGGTCGGAGGTATGCGTGCGGAGCACCAGCGGCGTGGCGTGATCGGGCAGCAGGAGCAGTCGCCAGGGACCGAGCGCGTCCAGCCCGCCCACCAGGTCGGCGAGGATCCGCCGGTCCCAGTTCTCGAGGCTGCGTACCTTCTCGGCGACGTCGCCGGCGTGGCCGGCCTCGTCGCTGGCCTCCACGTGGATCACGAACAGGTCGGCACCGGCCTCGAGGCTCGCCAGGGCGGCGTCACGCTTGCCCTCGTAGTTCGTGTCGTACCAGGCGGTGGCGCCCGGCACGGTGACGACGTCCATGCCGGTCAGCACGCCCAGCCCCCGCACCAGGTCGACCGCGCTGACGAGACCCGCCGACTTGCCGTAGAGATCGGCGAAGGCGGGCATCTGCGGTGACCGGCCCTGTCCCCACAGCCAGATCTGGTTGGCGGCCACGTCGAAGCGAGCGAGCACGTCGCGGGACGCGTCCATGAGTTTCTGGAGATGCGGGGCGGCCGGCCCGGCCGGCAGCACCGCCGGCTGCCCGGTGAGGTCGTGGGGCGGAACGCAGGTGGCGTCGGCCCAGGCGGCGGGAGCGATCATGATGTGGCGGTACTGGACGCCGGCGTGGAACGAGACCTCGCCCCCCAGTTCGGCCTCCAGGGCGGCGATCACCGTGGTGGCTTCGGTGGTCGACGGGTGCCCGCCGGCGAAGTCCACCATCGTGCCGTCGTCGGCAACGGTGGCCAGGTTGCAGCGGTACGCCACCTCGTCGTCACCGAGATCCAGCCCGATGGCGGCGGCCTCGATCGACGCCCGGCCGTTGTGGTACCGCGCCGGGTCGTAGCCGAGGATCGACATGTTGCCGACGTCGCTGCCCGGGGCCAGCCCCTCGGGAATCACCTGGGCCCGCCCCACCTCGGCCCGGGCGGCGAGGCGCCGCAGCGTGGGCATGGACGCCACCTCGAGCGGGGTGCGGCCGTCGAGGGCCGGCACCGGCTCGTCGGCGCAGCCGTCGGGTATGCACACCACGTACTTCACGACCACGCCCCCCTCACCGGTCGCCGTCCACGCGAGTGTGCGCCGCCACGTACCGCTGCACGGCAGCAAGATCGTTGTCGAGCATGGCGCAGCGCTCGGGGCGCGCGAGCAGATCGGCGAGGCGGTCCGGCAACTCGGGCCGCAGCCCGCAGGCCGCCTCCACGGCGTCGGGGAACTTCGCTGGATGCGCCGTGGCGAGCACCACCATCGGTGTGTCCGGGTCGCGCCGGCCCGCCGCGGCCGCGCCCACGCCGACCGCCGTGTGCGGATCGATCATCATCCCCGTGCGGCGGTGCACGTCGCCGATGACCGACAGCGTCTGCACCTCGTCGACGCGTGCCCCCGACCACAGGGGCGCCAGCCCGGCCGCCGGACCGGGCGCCAGGTCGGCCTCGCCAGTGGCACGGAACCCCTCCAGCAGCGCCGCGATGGCGGCGCCGTCGCGGCCGATCAACTCGAACAGCAATCGCTCCAGATTGGACGACACCTGAATGTCCATGCTCGGCGACATGGTGGGGACGACCTCGCGGATCTCCAGGCGGGCGGTTGCGAAGAACCTCGTGAGGATGTCGTTGGTGTTGCTGCCCACGACGAGCTGCGACATTTCCAAGCCCATGCGGTGTGCCGCGTAGCCCGCGTACACGTTGCCGAAATTGCCGGTCGGCACGGCGAACCCCACGGGCCCGCCGCCCGACGCTCCCGCCAGGGCCCGCGACGCCACCACGTAGTAGACGATCTGCGCCATCACACGGGCGAAGTTGATGGAGTTGACGGCGCCGAGACGATGACGGCGCCGGAACCCCTCGTCGGCGAACATGGCCTTCACGAGGTCCTGGCAGTCGTCGAAACTGCCGTCGACGGCGATGTTGTGCACGTTCGCCGACTGCACCGTCGTCATCTGGCGACGCTGCACGTCGGTGACACGGCCGCGCGGGTGCAACACGAAGATGTCGAGGGAGTCGCGGTCGCGGCACGCCTCGATGGCCGCCGAGCCGGTGTCGCCGGAGGTGGCGCCGACGATCGTGACCCGCTCGCCGCGTTGGGCCAGTTCGTAGTCGAAGAGCCGGCCCACGAGCTGCAGGGCGATGTCCTTGAACGCCAGAGTCGGCCCGTGGAACAGCTCCATCAGCCAGAGGCCCTGGTCCTCGTCGAGCGGGACGAGGGGCGCCACGTCGGCGTGGTCGAAGGTGGCGTAGGACTCGGCGGTGAGCTTCTCGAACGCCTCCCGGTCGATCTGGCCCGCCACGAACGGCCACATGACCTCGGTGGCGATGGCCGCGTATGGGATGGTGCCGGCCCCCGGCGCTCCCTCCTCGCTCGTTGGGGAGAGGGTGGGCCACGACTCCGGGACGTAGAGGCCTCCGTCTGTTGCCAGGCCTGCTAGGAGGATGTCGGCGAAGGCCAGTTCGGGGGCCCGTCCGCGGGTGGAGACGTAGTGGAGGCTCATTCGTCGGCGATCACCCGCAGCACGCTGCCGACCTGCCGGACGGCTTCGAGGTGACGCAGGTCGTCGAGCGTCGCCCGCATGTCCCCCTCGCACGCGACGTGCGTGATGAAGATGATGCGGGCCTGATCGCCGAGGCCCTCCTGCTCCATGGAGCGGATGGACACGCCGTGGCGACCGAAGACCCCCGCCACGTTGGCGAGCACGCCCGGGCGATCGATCACTTCCAGAGCCAGGTAGTAGGCGGTCCGCAGCTCGCCGATGGGGTGGATGCGGGCCGGCGCGGTTGGGGGTGGTCCGGCGGCGGCACCACGGCGCAGATTCACGGCCGCGTCGATCAGGTCGCCGAGGACGGCCGAGGCGGTCGGGCGGCCGCCGGCGCCCCGCCCGTAGAGCATCAGCTCGCCGGACGCGTCGCCCTCGATGAACACGGCGTTGAAGCTGTCGCGCACCGAGGCCAGCGGATGGTCCTCGGAAACCATCGCGGGATGCACCCGCACAGCGACCGCTCCGTCGTCGATGCGTTCGGCGATGGCCAGGAGCTTGATGACGTGGCCGAGGCGGCGGGCGAAGGCGATGTCGTTGGGACTGAGGGTGCTGATGCCCTCGCAGTGCACGTCGGCGGCGGTCACCTCGGCGCCGAAGACGATGCCCGCCATGATCGCGGCCTTGGCGGCGGCGTCGTGGCCCTCCACGTCGGCCCGCGGGTCGCTCTCGGCGTAGCCGAGGGCCTGCGCCTCGGCGAGGGCGTCGAGGTAGGTGGTGCCCCCCGCTGTCATCCTGCTGAGGATGTAGTTGGTGGTGCCGTTGACGATGCCCATGATGCGCCGCACCGACTCGCCGGCCAGGGACTCCCGCAGCGCCCGGACGATGGGGATGGCCCCGCCCACCGCGGCCTCGAACAGCAGGTCCACGCCGGCGGCGCGGGCCGCGGCGGACAGTTCGGCGCCGTGGGTGGCGATGAGTTCCTTGTTGGCGGTGACCACCGGCTTGCCGGCCGCCAGGGCCGCCAGCAGGAGCTCCCGCGCCGGTTCGAGGCCGCCGATGAGCTCCACCACGACGTCGACATCGGGATGCGCCACAACGCCGGCGGCGTCACCGGTCAGCAGGCCCGCCGGCACGCCCGGGCGGGCGCGATCGGGGGTGCGGACCGCCACGGCCACGGGAACGAGATCCACACCGCAGCGAGCGACGATGTCGGCCCGCCGCTCGTCCAGCAACCCGACAAGCGCCGATCCCACCGTGCCGCCACCCAGGATGCCAACGCCGATCCGAGCGGGCGCGGGCGCGCCGCCGGATGGAGGAGAAGAGGGAGAAACCATCCCGTTCACGCTACCGGCGCAGTCGCCCGACACCGGACGCCTGGAAAGCGATCTCGCCGCTGGACGTCTCAAACAGACGCGAGCGTTCCAGCAGCAGCCTCACGCTCCAACCATGTCCAGAAAGCCGGGACCAGATCGAATCCGTAGTACGTGTTCTTCGCCGTTATGAACACATTGGCGTCCAGTAGGCGAAGCACTATGCGTGGCCCATCGATTCCCGGAGTTTGGGAAGGTTTGCAGGTTTGACACCCAGCAGCCGAGAAGCATCACGTATCAACGTCTCCGAGGCAGCGACGCTCTCGAGAACGGCCTCGGTAAGAAGCCGACTATTACGGATCGGAACGCTCTTGTAGTAGTCCCCCCCGGGCGACCCGACAGCGCGCTGCGCGACCCACTGCGCTCGCTCAGCCTCATAGAGTTCGAAGAATCTCTCGCGACTTATCGCCTCATGAGCCCAGAGTTGTCTGGCGACCATGACGGTGGAGACTCGAAAATCGCCAGAGATCCTCCTGAGCCACTCTCTCTCCGACGAGGTACGGCGTCTCCAGCGGTAAGCGATGCGATCCCACGGCAGCAGGACTTCGCCCGCAACTTCATTGCAGTACGCCTCGATGTGGGCAGACGCGCTGCCCGCGATGGTCAGGTCAGCATCGGAAATCCCGCCTTCGCCGATCCAGATATGGGCCAGTTCATGAGCCAAGGTGAAGATCTGGGCCGCCTGACTATCGGCGTTGTTGATGAAGATCACGGGCGCCATAGGGTCAGCAATCGAAAACCCTCGGAACTCCTCGATGTCCAAGGAGCGATTCGTCGCCTGGCGGACGATTCCATTCCTCATCACGAGGACTCCCAACGACTCGACCTGACGAACGAAAGCTCTGAGAAACTGGTCCCTTTGGGATTCCCGACGAACCTCAGATTCGAAGTCGAGGCTCGTGAGGATGTCGGTGGCCACTTCGGTAACAGCCGACTGGGCGGAAAATCGACCCACAAACGGCAGCGGGGGCTCGTCGGCGTCAAGTCTGAAGTCCCGGTACCAGTCCTGATGCCGCAGCGCGTCCGCTATCACGTCGAGCAGATCCACCGACGGCTTCTGAGGGCTTCCGCTGCTTGTACGGCGGAAGTCGGGAAGCGGCAGCTCGTCCGGTGGAGGGTCGGTGAGGAACAGGTAGCCGAATGGCACCCGCAGTCGTTTCGCCAGGTCCTCAGCCTGCCTGAACGTCGGAGCGGACGACCCGTCGAGCCAACCCTCGATCGTGCTAATCGACTGCCGCATGGACTTACTCAGGTCATTCGGCTCGGTATCGGCCCTATCCGCCGCCCACCGCAGCACCGCTGGATTGACGTGGGCAGTGGCCATGCGGCGAAGGATAGTTAGCATCCACGACTCCAGACGAAGCGCGGTCGGGCAGACCGCCTGGCAGGACGGGCGACCACTGTGAGCAGCGACGCAGACATCCACATTGAGTTGCTCGACGAGTCGGGCGTAGCCGAAGCCATCGAGAATGCTCTCGCGGCGGCTGGTTGCACGTGGGAAGAACTCCAGGAACAGGCAGAAGCCGGGCGCTTCCCGACCGAGATGGCGCAACGCGCTTGGTTCGTCGTGTCGTCCCTGGCTGCGCCGTCCGCGTGACCTGCGGCGTCAAGCCCTCCGAGCAACTCGTGCCTACAGGTCGAGGCGGAGGAGGTCGTCGTAGGTCTCGCGGCGGACGACCTCACGGGCCTCGCCGGCGCGGGCGAAGACCACTGCCGGGCGCGGCACCTTGTTGTAGTTGGAGGCCATGGAGTAGCCGTAGGCGCCGGCCACCGGCACACCCAGCACATCGCCGATGGCGAGGTCCTGCGGCACCCACCCGTCTGCCACCAGGACATCGCCGGATTCGCAATGCTTGCCCACCACGGTGACCTCGCGGGGCCGCTCGGCGTTGGCGGCACGGGGCAGGAACACCTCGTAGCCGCTGCCGTACAGCACCGGGCGGGGATTGTCGCTCATGCCGCCGTCGACAGCCACGTAGGTGCGGATCCCGGGCAGGTGCTTGATGGTGCCGACGGTGTACAGGGCGACCGCAGCCTGTGCCACGACGGCCCGGCCGGGCTCGACGCTCAGGCGGGCGCGCACCCCGGCCTCGGCGGCCGCGCCCAGCACCGCCTCGCCCCAGGCGGTGATCGACGGCGCCTCCTCGCCGGTCACGTAGGCCACGCCCAGACCGCCACCCACCGACAACTCCGGCAGGTCCAACGGATTGGCGAAGGCGGCCACCGTGGCCACCGCCTGACGGAACGAGTCGAGGCGGAACACCTGGCTGCCGATGTGGGCGTGGATGCCCACCAGCTCCACCGAGTCGGCGGCGCGGGCGCGCTGCACGGCCTCGGCGGCGGCTCCGGAGGACACCGTGAAACCGAACTTGGAGTCGTCCCGGCCCGTCGAGAGGTAGACGTGGGTGTGGGCCTCCACGCCCGGCGTGATCCGGAGCAGCACGGCCGGGCGGCAGCCGCGCTCGGCGGCCAGGGCGTCGAGGCGGTCCAACTCGTCGAGGCTGTCCACCACGATGCGTCCCACGCCGGCATCGACGGCGCCGGCCAGTTCGGCGGCGGACTTGTTGTTGCCGTGCAGCACCAGTCGCTCGGGCGGGAAGCCGGCAGCCAGGGCCACGTGCAGCTCGCCGCCGGTGGCCACATCGAGGAACAGACCCTCGTCGCGCACCAGCTGCGCCATGGCCCGGCACAGGAATGCCTTGGCCGCATAAGCCACGGCTCCCTCGCCGAAGACGGCCAGCGCCTCACGGCAGCGTGCCCTTACGTGGTCCTCGTCGTAGACGATCAGCGGCGTGCCGAACGTACCGGCCAGGTCGACGAGGTCGCAGCGGGCCACCGACAGGCGGCCGGCTGCATCCGCCGCGGCGCCGTCGGGCAGGAGGTGCGGGGGAAGAGGTCCGGCCATGGCTCGTCCCTAGAGGATTGCCCGGTGAGCCGTCCGCAGTGCAGATCGGGCCGCTGGGCAGTGGATTCCGGCCTCCGCCGGAATGACGGATCGGGGGGCCGGAACGACGGATCGGGCCGCTGGGCAGTGGATTCCGGCCTCCGCCGGAATGACGGATCGGGGGGCCGGAACGACGGACGAGGGGGCCGGAACGACGGACGAGGGGGCCGGAACGACGGATCGGGCCGCCGGGCGGTGGATTCCGGCCTCCGCCGGAATGACGAACGAGGGGGCCGACACGACGGACGCGTTCGCCTGCATGACGGGGGAGGTGGTCAGCATGACGGGGGAGGTGGTCAGCATGACGGGGGAGGTGGTCAGCATGACGGGGGAGGTGGTCAGCATGACGGGGGAGGTGGTCAGCATGACGGGGGAGGTGGTCAGCAGCATTACCTGGCAGTCTCCTACGTCTCGGCCGCGTCGAGCGTGTCCATCCGTTCGGGGGCGCTGACCCCGAGCAGGCCGAGGGCGATGACCAGGCCGATGCGGGCCGCTTCCACCAGCCAGAGGCGGGCGGCCACCACCGGTGGATCGATGTCGCTGCGCAGCACCGGGCAGTCGTGGTAGAAGCCGTGGAAGGCGCCGGCCAGCTCGCGCACCCAGGTCGTGAGCTTGTGGGGGGCGCGCTCCCGGGCAGCCTCGGCCACCACGTCGCCGAGGGCGTGCAACGCGCGCAGCACCTCCAGCTCGCGGGGGTCGGTGAGAACCTCCAGCGGCACCTCGCCCAGCGCCGGGCGCTCGATACCCCGCTCGGCGGCGATCGCCATGAGCGAGCAGACCCTGGCGTGCGCGTACTGCACGTAGAACACGGGGTTCTCCATGGACTGAGCCGCCACCACGTCCAGGTCGATGGTCTGTCGGCTGCCGAGGGACTGCAGCAGGAACGTCATGCGGGCGGCATCGGGGCCGACGAGGTCCACCAGATCGTCCAGCAGCACGAGATTGCCGGCCCGCTTGGAGATCTTGGCCTCGGCCCCGCCGCGCATCACCGTGACCAACTGGCCGAGAATCACCTCCAGTTGCTCGCGCCGGTGCCCCAGGGCGCTGACGCCCGCCGCCAGCCGCTCGACATAGCCGTGGTGGTCGGCACCCCACACGTCGATCAGCAGATCGAAGCCGCGGGCGAACTTGTCGGCGTGATAGGCGATGTCGGGCAGGAGGTAGGTGGGCTCGCCGCCGGAGCGGACCAGCACCCGGTCCTTGTCGTCGCCGCCCTCGGCAGTGCGCAACCAGACGGCCCCGTCGGCGCGGTAAGCAGCACCGGCGGCCTCCAGGGTCGCAAGCACCTCGTCCACGGCTCCGGAGTCCATGAGGGCGCTCTCACTGGTCCAGGTGTCGAAGCTCACGCCGAGGCGCCCGAGGCTCTCGGCCACGTCCCGGCGGGCGCGGGCGTAGCCCCACTCGGCGGCATCGGCGCCGGCGGGCATCTCCACCGCCCACTCACGCACATAGTCGCCGTGGTAGCCGTCGGGGGGCGGCTCGGCGCCCTGCTTGCGGGCCACGAGCGACTCGGCGAAGGCGGCCATCTGCCGGCCCCGGTCGTTGAGGTAGTACTCCCGGTGCGCGGCGTACCCGCAGCGCACCAGGATGTTGCACAGGGCATCGCCGTAGGCGGCCCAGCGGCCCCCGCCCACGTGCAGCGGCCCGGTGGGGTTGGCGCTCACGAACTCCACGTTCACCGCCAGGCCGGCCCCGAAGTCGTGGCGGGCGTAGCCGCCGGTGCCCTCGGCGACCACCTGGCGCAGCACGTCGTGCAGCCAGCCGTCGTCGAGGAAGAAGTTCACGAACCCCGGACCCGCAATCTCCACACGGCTCACGTGGGTCGGTGGGTGGGCGGCGATGCGCTCGGCCAGGGCTCCGGCCAGGTCGCGGGGATTGCGGCCCGCGGCCCTCGCACAGCTCAGCGCCACGTTGGAGGACCAGTCGCCGTGGGTGGCCCGGGCGGGGCGCCCCAACTCGACGGTGGCGGGTTGCGGCTCCACACCGATCTCGGCGAGTCCGGCTCGCAGGGCGTCGATCAGGTGCTTGCGGATCATGATGCAAATCCCCTCGAGCGCCTCGGACGTTCCCTGCGATCCCTCGGAGGTCCGCCCCGGCGGCGGTCACAGGCCCCGCTGCGAACAGGATCACCCGACGGAACCGCTGCTGATGCGGGTGGCCCGCCATCCGGCTACGTCCGTCAGCGTACCGGCGCGACCGCCCCGGCCACGCCCGCCACACGGCTTCGCGGCGGCGCGCCCCGACGTCGCATCGGGCCGCGGAGCCACCGGGGCGACCCGGTCTCGCCCGGCGCGCCGCCGTGTCGGGTTCACCCGAGCGCGACGGGCCGAACCTGCAGCATGGCGGGGTCGGACCAACCACACCGAACCGGGGCGGGCGCCCGCAGCGTTAGCCTGCGGGTCCGGCCCTCGTAGCTCAGGGGATAGAGCAGCGGCCTCCGGAGCCGTGCGCGCAGGTTCGAATCCTGCCGGGGGCGCCGCGGAAGTACCCCGTGTGTCTAGATCACACGCCACTTGGTGCTGATGTCGTGGGCGAGCTATCCCTCGCAGCATCCCACAACGGGGTTCTGGTGGAGCACCAGTCCGACGGCGGTCAGAGCTACGCGCCCGTCCGTGGATCAATGTGCAGACTCACCGACGCCGATGACTGTCCGAAGTGGCCGAGTAGCGCGGTGCTGTCCGGTGTCAGGCCTGCGCAACGGCACGACCAGGAGTCGAACGGCGTTCCCCACGACAGGGGCCGCTGAGCCCATGTTCGCCGTCAAGACGTCCAGGAGGTATTTCGCGGACTCGGAGTATCCACTACCGTGCGGGCTGTTGTGCGTCTCGGGGAGGAGGGCGAGCATGCTGCGCCGTTTGGGCATTGTGGTCGTTGTCGTGGTCGCCGCGGGTGTGCTGGGGATCGCGCCGCTGGGCGCGCAGGATGGTGGCGCATCCGAGGCGGCGGCGTCGACGGTGCGGATCCAGGCGCGCCTGCTGGCCTCGGGCAAGGTGGAGTTCGGTCTGCAACTCGACGGGGAGCGGGAGTGGCTGCCGCAGGCTCGCCTGTTCCCGTACGCGACCGCCGAGGTGGGCCGCTGGCTGTTCGCCTCCCCCTACACGCTGAGTGACGGAACCGTGGTGCGGATCCAGGCGCGCCTGCTGGCCTCGGGCAAGGTGGAGTTCGGTCTGCAGCTCGACGGGGAGCGGGAGTGGCTGCCGCAGGCTCGCCTGTTCCCGTACGCGACCGCGGAGGTGGGCCGCTGGCTGTTCGCCTCGCCGTACTCGGTGCCGACGACGGAGCCCGACCCGCCAGAGAATCTAGGCCCAGTCCCCCCCAACAGCGATTACTGGGCTGAACTAATGAGGATCGAGAATTTCGCGATCGCTTGCGGCTGGTACGACGACGAGTACAAGCAGTGCCACAACCACCCCGAAGATACCGAGATCTTTATACGCGATAAGGGCAGGCTCTATGGTTGTGAGTGGGACGTGCTATGGGGCATATGCGTCGGTCAAACAATACCGGAGTTCTTCTTCATGTTAGCGCAGTTGGCCTGTGATGAAGAAGGATGGTATTTCGACATTCTCATTCCCGCGTGTTTCCATCTTGATCACCCGAGAGAGGGCGAGTGGGTGTCGGGAAGATGGACTGACTAGTAATCGGTTTCTCTCGCCACTAGCCAGACTCTCTCCTCGCAGAGCGCGCGGAGGTAGGTCGTCGTCCTGAGTCTCCCCGGGTATTGCTCAGTAGCGTCTCGGTTCAGGTTCGGGTGATCCACGGTTCGTCGACGTCGATGTCGAGCGGTTCTTGCCCCGACTGAGCCATCGCGAGCTTCAGTCTCTCGAGCACAGGAAGTATGTAGTCGTCCGGAGGCTCCAGACCCCAGCAGTCGGTGATGCGGTGGAGGCAGTGCTTCATCCCGAGCACGGCGTAATGCGGCTCTTCGGATTTGAGCGGGGAGTCAGGGTGTTGAGGAGGGTCCAGTTGGGTTTGTTGGCGTAGAGGAGGGCTCGGATTCGGTAGTGGGCGAAGCGGCGGAATCCGAAGGCGGCGCGTTTGACGCGCAGGATTTCTTCACGATCATATGTTGTTTCGAGTTGTAATAAGGGCTGAGTATTGGTAGAGTTACACGTATGGAATCCAGCGCTGCGACCCGGGAGAATCCCGCCGGCGAGGTGGCTGGCTGCGCCGGTGCGGTGTGTGTGGCGCCGCTGGAACTGGACGGTTTGAAGGAACGGGAACTCGTGGCGCGTCTGGTGGATGTCGCCCGGGCGCGCGCTGCAGTCGATGGTTTGTTGGCGCAGGTGGCGGGCCGGCTGGTGGAGACCAACGGCCGGGCCGCGACGGCGTGGATCATGCGCGAGTACACCCGCGTGTCGGGTTTCCAGGCGCGCTGTGACACCGCGTTGGCGGGCGACCTCGCCGAGCACGATCTGTCCGACACGGTCGCGGCGATGTCGGCGGGTGAGATCACCGCGGGCCACGCGCGGGTGATCGCGAAGGCGGCGCCGAAGCCGCACCGCAAGAGCGAATCGGAACTCTTGGCGTTGGCGCAGGACTACGCGGTCGACACCTGTGGGCGCTACACGTTGGCCTATGAGAGCCACCAGCAGATGGCCGACGACGCGGCCGCGGCCGCGGCCGCGTCGAACGAGCCCGGTGACGCCGAATACCAGGCGCAGCGCGCCGAACGCAAAGCGTCGCTGCGCCCCACCACAGACGGGATGAGGGAACTGTCGGGGCGCTTCGACTATCTCACCGGACGGCGCATCAACCAGAAGCTCCACGCCATGATCGCCTCGCTGCGCCAAGAAGCCGGCGACGCGGCGCGCAGCTACCCCCAACGCGCCGCCGACGCGCTCGCCCAGTTGATCACCGGAGAAGGCGACCACCTACGGCCCGCCACCAGCCTGCTGCTGATCGCCGACTACGACACCGTCGCCGGCCAGTTGAACCATCCCCGCCTCGACGACGGCACCCCACTACCCGCCGACCTGCTCGCCGAACTCGCCACCAACGCCAAAGTCCTGCCCGCCGTCTTCGACGCCACCTGGTCCAACCTCGCCCTCGGCACCTCCACGCGCAACGCCAGCGACGCCCAGAAACTCGTCCTCGCCGCCCGCGACGGCGGCTGCATCTCCTGCCAAGCGCACACCGAAGCCACCCACGCCCACCACATCAAATTCTGGTCCAACCACGGGCCCACCGACATAGGTAACCTCGCCACCCTCTGCCCGTCCTGCCACGACCTCGTCCACGACCACAACTGGAAGGTCACCACCCCACCGGACGGCCACCCCAAACTCCGGCCGCCCGAACACCTCCGCCTGCCACCCAACCCGCAACCCCAAACCAACCCCATCCTCCGCACCTGAAAACAGCTGACCCCCGACAACCGGCGCGGCGCCAGTTGACGATGCGGGTACGCCAGCGGGCCAGAGTACGGCCCAAGCGGCGGAGTTCGGGCGGGCAGTCGGGGCCGGCGAGGTCGATGGCATACGTGTCGGCGAGTTGCGCGCAGCCGATGTCATACAGGCCGCGGAAGTGCACCCCCAACGGCTCACCGAGCGCGCCGTCGACGCCGAACACCTCCACATCGCCCAGACCGACCAGCAACCCGCAGACATGCGTAGAACCCCTCTCCACCGAGAGGCTCCCTCAACTCGGCGTACCTCAAACCCGAAGCAGGAGACCCCCAACCCGCCTACCGCGGACCCACTCCCCGCTCATTTCCGAAGCGTCCGTAATGCACCGGGCTCAGGTAATCGAAGACCGTGATGCTGAGGTGATGAAGTCCTGCATCTCGATCAGGCAGCACGATCGTCAAGAGGAGCGGCACCGACACTTCGAATCCGACGCTGGCCGACCCTGACTAGTGAATCAGCAAACGGTCTCGGTTCACGCGGAGCGACCAATTGGAAGCCTCGATACTCGAGAACAGGATCTCCAACTTGCCTCTTGCGAGATGCGTGGGATCTCAGGGGAACGCCTGGAATCCCAGAATCGCGTATCCTGCTGAGGGCGCGGTGGTGGCGCGATTCGTGCCGGCCCGGCCGGTCTCTCTGGGGGGATGCCGGGGGCGGGGCCGGATCGATGACGGAGGCGAGAGCCGGACACAGCACCGGCGGCGCCCGCCCGGACACCATCGACACCGACCGGCCGCGCCACGCGGACAGACGAAAGGACGAATCATGACAGGACGACTCGCGGGCAAGGTTGCCGCCATCACCGGGAGTGCAAGCGGCTTCGGCGAGGCGGCGGCCCACCTCTTCGTGGCCGAAGGGGCGTTGGTGGCGCTAGGCGACATCCAGACAGATCGGGGCCGGGAGATCGCCACCGAACTCGGCGACGCGGCCCGCTTCATCGAATGCGACGTGAGCCGCGAGGAGCACGTGGCGGCGCTCGTGGATCTGGCGGTGGACAGCTTCGGGCAGCTCGACATCATGTTCAACAACGCCGGCATCGTGGGTGCCCGGGGGCCGATCGACCAGATCGCGGACTCCGAGTGGCAGTTCACCATCGACGTGCTGCTCGGTGGCGTCTTCTACGGCATGAAGCACGCGGCCCGGGTCATGAAGCCGCGCCGGACGGGCTCCATCGTCAGCATGTCCTCCACGGCGGGGGTGATCGGCGGTCTCGGCCCGCACGCCTACGCGGCCGCCAAGCACGCCGTCGTCGGGCTCACCAAGAACGTGGGCGCCGAGCTGTGCCGGTTCGGGATCCGCGTCAACTGCATCGCCCCCCACTCCATGGCCACGCCGATGGTTGCGATGGCGCACCTCAACGATCCCGACGACATCGACGGTGTGGTGGCCGAACTGACCAGGAAGTCACCTATCGCAGGGCGTCCGGGGCTGGCCTCCGACGTGGCCAACGCCGCCCTGTGGCTGGCCAGCGACGAGTCGGGCTACACCAACGGCCACTGCCTCACCACCGACGCGGGGGTGACCACCGGCTCCAAGGCCGACAGCGCCCCCTACTCCGAGCCGCTGCCGATCATGCGCGAGGCGGGCCGCACCGGGATGTGATCGCCGCTGCCGGCGCGGCATCGGCGCGCGGCCGGCGGCACCGATGCCGTGCCAGGCAGTGCCCCGATCAGTGAGCCGAGTAATTCACCTGCAAACGTCCACGATGCCGCTGGAACATGGATTCCGGCCTGCGCCGGAATGACGAGCAGATGGGCCTTGCCGCATTACTCAGCAGTCCCCGATCCGGTGGCCGCTCCGCTCGGCGGTACCATCGGGGCCGTGAGCGACACGACCGCGGCCGCGCCGGCACCACCCGCCAAGGCCCCCCGCTGGACGTTCCAGTGGAAGGAGCTCTACGAAGAGGTCATCACCAGCGGCCTCTGCACCGGCTGCGCCGGCTGCGTGATCGCCTGCCCGCACGACGTGATCGGCTACCGCCACGAGCCCGGCCAGTACTACCCCTTCCACCTGGAGGAAGAACTGGGGCTCGACGACTGCGGGCACGGCGTCAAGGGCTGCACCTCCTGCACGCGGGCCTGCCCCCGCTTCCGGGCCTGGGAGCCCGAGGCCGACGAGCACATCTTCGGCCGGCGCCGCAACGACGACGAGCTGTCCGGCGTGTACAAGGACATCATCCTCACCCGCGCCAGCGACGACTTCGTCTACGAGACGGGCCAGGACGGCGGGCTGGTGTCGGCCATCCTGATCTGGTGCCTGGAAAACGGCATCATCGACGGCGCCCTCGTCTCGCACCTGGAAGGTGGTGAGGCCGGCTGGAAGGCGGTGCCCGGCGTGGCCACCAACCGCGACGAGGTGCTGGCCGGGGCGGGCAGCCGCTACACCTACTCGGCCAACACCATGGCCTTCCCCGAGGCCGTCGAGCGGGGGCTGAGCAAGCTGGCCCTGGTGGGGATGAGCTGCCAGACCTCCATCGGCCCGGTCATGTGGCACCGCAAGGTGGGCAAGGTGGGGCGGCCCATCAAGCTGAACATCGGCCTGATGTGCTCGAAGAGCTTCGACGACTCGCTGTTCGACGAGTTGTTCTGGATCAAGTACGGGCTGCGCAAGGAAAACATCAAGAAGATGAACATCAAGGGCGTCTTCCAGGTGTGGATGCACAACGGCGACTACCACGAGATCAGCCTGAAGGAGTGCCACGCCTGGACCCGCGAGGGTTGCCTGCACTGCCCCGACTTCGCCGCCGAGCACGCCGACATCTCCACCGGCGGCATCGGCGACGCCAGCGACTGGACCCTCACCGTGGTGCGCACCGAACTCGGCCGGGAGATCATCGTGCGGATGCTGCAGGAGGGTGTGATCGAGGGGCGCCCCGGCGACTCCGACCCCGGCGCCATCGCGCTCATGCACAAACTCTCGGCCAAGAGCCGCCAGCGCTGGCCCGACTGGGCCGCTCCTGAGGCTCGGGTGGGGCTGCCTTCCCGGGCCTGACCGCTGCCCGGGGGGAGGGGGCGGGGTGGGCGGCCGTCAGCCGCGGCCGTGGATTTCCCGGCAGTCGGCGAAGATTGCTGTGAGAGCCGCTCCGGTGGAGTCCTCCTCGTCGGCGCGGATCTTGTCAGCGTCGTCCTTCACGTCGTCGTCCAGCTTCTTGAAGTCCTCGAAACTGATCTCGGCGACGAGCCGCTCGTAGGCGCAGGCGCAGTACTTCGGCGCCACCGGGCTGATGGAGGAGTCGGCCTCGGCGGCCACCTCGCAGCCCCTCATGAAGTTGTCCTCGACGGTGTCGTCGTAGGAGGTTGGCTCGCCGCTGTTCCCGCAGGCCGCCAGCAGCACCACGGTGGCGACACAAGCGCCGAGCAGCACAAACCGCGACCGGCGCCGGCTTCGAGGCGAATCACCCATGACCGGCGCAGGCTACCCGGCCAGGCAGCGGGCCCGGTCGAAGACGGCGTCCAGCATCTCGGCGGTCAGCCGGCCGGTGAACGTGTTCTGCTGGCTCACGTGATAGCAGCACAGCAGCGTGCGCCCGCCCGGCAGCGGCGCCTCCAGCCCATGGGCGAAGCGCGGCCGGGGCCGCAGGTTCCAGTGCCGCGCCACCGCCCCGCAGGCCAGGCCGCCCAGCGCCACCACCACCCGCACGTGCGCCAGCGCCGCAAATTCCGCCTCGAAGAAGCCGCGGCAGGCGGCGAACTCCTCGGCGGTGGGCTTGTTGGCGGGTGGCGCGCACTTGACCGGTGACGTGACCCAGGCGCCGGTCAGGCGCAGCCCATCGCCGGCATGGGTCGCCTCGGGCTGGTTGGCGAACCCCGCCCGCCACAGCGCCCGGTACAGCCACTCGCCGGACCGGTCGCCGGTGAACATGCGCCCGGTGCGGTTGGCCCCGTGGGCGGCGGGCGCCAGGCCCACCACCAGCAGGCGAGCCTCGGGGTCGCCGAAACCCGGCACCGCCCGGCCCCAGTAGTCCTCGCCGGCATAGGCGGCCCGCTTGGTGCGCGCCACCTCCTCGCGCCACGCCACCAGGCGGGGGCACGCCCGGCAGCCGACCACCTCGGTTTCCAGCTCCCCCAGCCGCGTCGCCGGCGAGCGCGGCGCAGCCTCGCCGGGCTCACGCCCGGCACCATCCTTCCCGCAGCCTGCGGAGTCCCCCGAACCACCCACACTCGAACGCTAACCCCGCCCACCTCCCGAGCCGGGCAAGCTCGGAGAATCGCCGGGTCCAATGACTCCACCGTCCCCTGACTGTCGCACCCCTGTAGCTACCATCGCCGCATGGAGTCGGACACCGTCGCGGGCGTGCCACCGCCCCCGGAGCACGGCGCGGAGGCACTACACCGGATCCTCGACAAGGGCGTCGTGTGGGGAGACGCGGCGCAATGGCTCCAGCGCCTACCGGCGAAGTCGGTGGACCTGTTTTTCACGTCTCCTCCGTATGCGGACGCACGTGCGTACTCGAGAATTCACCCCGACAACTACGTCGAGTGGTTCCTGCCCTTCGCTGCAGCGATGCGCGAAGCGACGAGTCCCACCGGGTCCTTCGTCTTGAACATCAAGAACCGGGTGGCAAAATCGGGGGAACTGCAGGGCCAGCGCCACCCCTACGTCTACGAATTGGTGCTCGCCATACAACGGTTGGGTTGGCGTTGGGTTGAGACGTATATCTGGAGCAAACCGAACGCCATCCCGGGCCGGTTCGGGCCGCGGACCAAGGACAGTTTCGAGTACGTGTACCACTTCGCCAAAGGGCTCAAACCGTTCTTCGACCTCGACGCAGTGCGGGTCCCCTACAAGTCGGATCCGGCGGAGATCGCCAGACGGCTCGGCGATCCCAACGGGCGCAAGAACACCGACGCCGGGTTCGGCCGGGATCGCACCAAGACGTACCGTTGCGGCGGCGCCGACCCGGGCAACGTCATCGCGGTCAGCCAGAGCTACAACCAGCACCACGGCCCGGCAGGGCGGCACACCGCTGTCATGCCAGAGGGATTGGCGGAGTTCTTCGTGAAGGCGGCCTGCCCACCGGGCGGGGTCGTCATCGATCCATTCGCAGGATCGGGCACCACGATGGTCGTGGCGCGTCGTCACGGACGTCGGGCCGGCGGCATCGACTTGCTCGAGGGATACGTTGCCGTGGCAACCGAACGACTCGCCGGCGACTGCCTACAGGAGGAGTTGGGACTGCTCCGTGTCGCTTTCTGACTCGGAGCGCGCCGTTCTCTCCGGCGCCGGCACGACGCCTGATCCTGTCCTCCGCCGCCAAGCCGTCGCCATCGCCGTCCGCAAGTCCGGCACCGACCTGACCGACGCCCATCGACTCGCTCCGGGGCACTGCGTCCTGAAGGCTCGCTGCGAGGGATCGCGCACGACTCTCGAACGCTAGGTTGAGCGGGCAATGGCCGCTGCTCGCCGCCCCGTCACAGTCCTGCTGGTGCGCCACGGCACGACCGCCACCACCGGCAAGGTTCTGCCCGGACGGGCGCCGGGACTGCACCTGGCGGAGGCGGGACGCGCCCAGGCCGAGGCGGCCGCGGCGCGGATCGGTGCCCTCGCCGACGTGCGCGCCGTGTACGCCTCGCCGCTGGAGAGGGCACAGGAGACCGCCGCGCCCATCGCCCGTGCCGCCGGGCGCCGGGTCCGCACCGTCGACGGGCTGAACGAGTGCGACTTCGGCGACTGGACCGGGCGCAAGCTGGGCGACCTGCAACGCCTCGACGCCTGGCGGCAGGTCCAGAGCGTGCCCAGCGGCTTCCGCTTCCCCCGCGGGGAGTCCTTCGCCGAGATGCAGACCCGCATCTGCGGCACCCTGGGCGAACTCACCGCCCGCCACCGGGGCGGCGCCATCGTGGCGGTCTCCCACGCCGACCCCATCAAAGCGGCCGTCGCCCAAGCGGTCGGCACCCATCTGGACCTGTTCCAGCGCCTGGTCATCTCGCCGTGCTCCATCAGCGTCATCGCCTACGGCAGCCACAGCCCCCTCGTGCTGGCCGTAAACTCGACCGGCGACGACCTGCGAACACTTCGCCCCAGCTGAATGGATTCCCTGATCCACCATGCCCTTCTCCTACGACTTCTCCGATGTGGACGGCTTCACCTGCGGAACCGTCGGCCCGAAGGGTCAGCGGGTTTTCTTCCTCCAGGTGCGCGAGGGTGACGTCGAGGCTTCGCTGAAGATGGAGAAGCAGCAGGTGGCGGCGCTGGCGAGGTTCCTCCGCGAAATGCTCGCCGACATCGAACGCAAACGGGCCGCCGCCTCGGCGACCGACCCGCTGCGACACATCACCGAGCAAGCGGACTTCCGCGAGCCCGAAGGCCCCGACTGGATCGTGGGCACCATCGGAGCCGCATACGAGGAAACCAACAGCCGGATCATCCTGTGGATCGAGGAACTCACCGGGGAGGAAGACGATGAGGCCGCCTCGGCGCGCATCGCCCTGCGACCCGGACAGGTCGCCGGATTCGTTCGTCAGGCGAACGCGCTCGTGGCCGCAGGCCGGCCGCCGTGCCACTTCTGCGGAGCGCCCCTCAACCACGACGACGGCTTCTGCCCCTGCTGGAACTGACCCGGCGGCGCCGTGGGCGAATCCCCCATCCGGGCGAGGGCGCCCATCGCCGACGGCGACGCCCTCGAGGTGTTGCGGACGGGCGAGTTGCGCGTCCTGGGCCGCCTGCCGTGGAGTTCCAACGCCACGTTCCTCGTGGACGTGGCCCGTGCCGACGATCCGGACACCGAGCCCGCCCTGCAGGCCGTCTACAAGCCCGCACGGGGTGAGCGGCCGCTGCACGACTTCCCACAGGGGCTACACCGGCGTGAGGCGGCGGCCTACGAACTGTCGGCGGCCCTGGGATGGGACCTGGTACCGCCCACGGTGGTGCGCGACGGTCCGCTCGGGTCGGGATCGGTGCAACTGTTCGTGCTCGCCGACTTCGAGCAGCACTACTTCACGCTGCGGGAACGTGCCGAACTGCACCCCGCCCTGCGCCGCCTCTGCGCCTTCGATGTGGTCACCAACGCCACCGACCGCAAGGGGGGCCACGTCCTGCTGGAGGGCGACGACCACGTGTGGGCCATCGACAACGGTCTGTGCTTCCACGCCGTCTTCAAGCTGCGCACGGTCGTGTGGGACTTCGGCGGGGAGCCGCTGCCCACCGACGTGAGCGACGGCCTGCGCCGGCTGGACAGGGAGGGCCCGCCGCAGGCGCTGGCCGAACTCCTCGACCCGGCTGAGTGCGCCGCCCTGGCGGTGCGTGCCGAGACGCTGCTCGCCGACGGCCGCTTCCCCACCGACCCATCGGGCAGGCGCTGGCCCTGGCCCGTCGTGTAAACAAAGGGAGGGAAAGGGCACCGTAGACCACCGCGAAGAACGGAAGGGTTCAGATCTCCTGAGCGACCACGGAAGCGGGACCACGCGGTGAGCTACAACCTGCGGTCCCTCCGTTCCTGCTCGGCGTGCTCAGGATCGGCCGCTTCGTGTCCTACACGCCGTACTCGGTGATCTCGGGGTTCATGACGGGCATCGGCATCATCGTCATGGTTATGCAGACTCTGCCCTTCCTGGGGTCACCGGTCGTCAAGGGCGGGCCGATCGACTCGTTCCGCGCCTGGCCGGATGCGTTCGCCAACTTCAACGCCGGCGCGTTCGTCGTCGCCGCCGTCACCCTGGTCGTCGGGGTCGCCTGGCCGCAACGCATGCAGAAATACCTGCCTCCCACCGTGGCTGCTCTGGCCGCCGGGACCCTCCTGGGGGTGCTGTGGCTCACCGACGTGCCCGTGATCGGCAACGTGCCGACCGGACTCCCGACCCTGCAGACGCTTGAACTCTCCCCGGGGGTGCTGGCGCGCGCCGTGCAGCCGGCGCTCACCATCGCCCTGCTGGGCTCCATCGACAGCCTGCTCACCTCCCTCATCGCCGACAACATGACGCGCACCCGCCACAACTCGAACCGGGAGCTGATCGGCCAGGGCATCGGCAACATGGCCGCGGGATTGATCGGCGGCCTGCCCGGCGCCGGGGCCACGCTCGGCACGGTCGTGAACCTGCGCGCCGGCGGCGCCACGAGGTTCTCCGGCGTGCTGCGCGCCGGGCTGGGGAGGCGGACGTGTTCACCGCCCGAGTCGGGCTCGAGACGCTCGACATTCTCGAGCACGTCCCTGCGGACCGGTTCGCCACAAGCCTGGAGGAGGCGAAAGAGATCGCGCACAGGCTGCTCGGGGAGTAGTTTCGGCGCTCGGACCCAAGCCAGCCCGGAGGCCTGATGCCATGCTCCTGAGCAAGGGGAAACTCCGCTACAGCAGGGAGGACCTCCGCAGCGACGTCTTCGGCGGCATCACCGCGGGCGTGATTGGGCTGCCGCTGGCGCTGGCGTTCGGCGAGGGATCGGGGCTCGGGGCGGTTGCCGGCCTCTACGCGGCGATCTCCATGGGGATGTTCGCGGCGCTCTTCGGGGGCACGCAGACCCTGGTCTCGGGCCCCACCGCGCCCATGACCGTGGCCGTGTCGGTCATCGTGGCGACGCAGGTGGAGAGCATCACCGAGGTGTTCGCCATCGCCATCATGGCCGGCGTGCTGCAGATCCTGCTCGGCGTGCTGAAGATCGGCCGCTTCATCGCCTACACGCCCTATTCGGTGATCTCGGGGTTCATGACCGGCGTCGGGGTGATCATCATCATCTCCCAGACGCTTCCGTTCGGCGGAATGTCCGTTGTCGAGGGCGGGCCGCTGGGGGCGATCCGCGCCTGGCCCGACCTCCTCAGTGACATCCACACCCACGCGATCGTCATCGGCGCCGTGACCCTGCTCGTGAGCATCTTCTGGCCGGGGCGCCTGCGGAGATATCTGCCCGCCACGCTCGCCGCGCTCATCGCCGGGACGCTGCTGAGCGTGGTCTGGTCCAGCGACGCGCCCATCATCGGCAACGTACCGCTGGGCTTCCCGGCGATCACGCTGCCGCCGTTCTCGGTGGACCTGCTGGGGCGCGCCGTGCAGCCGGCGATCACCCTGGCGCTGCTGGGCTCGATCAACACCCTGCTCACATCGCTGATGGCCGACTCCATGACCCGCACGCAGCACGACTCGGACCGCGAACTCATCGGCCAGGGCATCGGCAACGTGGCCACGGGCTTCATCGCCGGCATGCCGAGCGCGGGAATCACCGTGCTGACCGGGGCGAACATCCGCGCCGGCGCCAGGACCCGGGTCTCCGGCGTGCTGTGCGCGGCGATCCTGCTGGCCATCGTGCTCGGGCTCGGGCGGTTCCTCGAGGTGATCCCGCACGCTGCGCTCGCCGCCATCCTGATGAAGATCAGCTGGGACATCATCGACTGGCGGTTCCTGACCCGCATGAAGCTGATCCAGCGGGAACACCTCGCGGTCATGGTGGTCACCCTGGCGCTCACAGTGTTCGTGGATCTGCTGACGGCGGTCGCCGTGGGGCTCGTCGTGGCCGGGATGGTCGGGGCGCGCCGGTTCGAACTCTTCCAACTCGACCGCGTGGTCTCCGTGCCGCTGCTGGACCAGACCTTCCTCTACGCGGATGTGGACATCTTCGACCTCGACGACGACGTGGACATGTTCGCGGCCCGCACCGGCATGGTCGGACTCAAGGGCAGCTTCACCGTGGCCTCCTCCCGGAGGCTCATCCGGGCACTCAGCCAGGACATCGGCGAGCACGAGGTCGTCATCCTGGACTTCTCCGAGACCCTTTACATGGACGACAGCGCCGCCCTGGTGGTGGAGCAGATGATCGACGTCGCCAGAGCCGAGGACACCGAGTGCATCGTGATGGGCCTCGAGGGTGTACCGGCAACGACGCTGAACTCGCTCAACGTGCTACGGCACATCCCCGCCGACCACATCGTCGAGGACCTCGACGGCGCCCGCGAGGTCGCCAAGCGGCTGCTCGACGCCTAGCGCCTCAGATCCTGCCGACCGGCGGGGACGCCGGTGCCCGTGGGCGGTGGTTGCTAGTCGTCGTCGCGGAGGATCTCGTCGGGGACGACCACGAACTCGGGATAGGCCTCGATGCCCAGTTCGCCGACGTCCTGGCCGATCTCCTCGACCTTCCTCGACACCCGCAGGCCCATCGTGGCCTCGATCAGGCGCCAGGTGATGTAGGAGGAGACGAACGAGAAGCCGCCGATGGCCGCGATGCCGAGCAACTGGATACCGAACCTGCCGCCCGAGGCGATGCAGACGGCGATGGTTCCCCAGATTCCGCAGATCAAGTGGGCGGGAATGGCCCCGACGACATCGTCCAGCTTGAGCTTCTCCAGCAACCTGATGCCGGCGGTGCACAGGATGCCGCCGACGGCACCGATGATGAGCGCCCACCAGTGTTCGGTCATGTCGGGGCCGGCGGTGATGGACACCAGCCCGGCGATGGCGCCGTTGAGGCCGGCGATGAGGTCCAGACGACCGAGGATCTTCTTCGAGACGGCGAGCGCGGCCACGACGCCGGCCGCCGCCGCCAGGCTGGTGTTGACCAGCACTACGCCCAGAGCCACGGCGTCGGCGGGGCTGCCGATGGCCAGTTGCGATCCGCCGTTGAAGGCGAACCAGCCCATCCAGAGAATGAACACGCCCAGGGTGACGATCAGCACGTTGGAGGGTGGCGTGGGCCGGGCGGTGCCGTCCTTGCGGTACTTGCCCAGCCTCGGGCCGATGATCATCACGCCTGCCAGCGCCGCCCAGCCGCCGGTGCTGTGCACGATGGTGGAACCGGCGAAGTCCTGGAAGCCCCGCTCGGCCAGCCAGCCGCCGCCCCAGGTCCAGGAGCCGACGATGGGGTAGATGAAGGCCGTGAGGACCAGCGTGAACACGAAGAAGGACCACATCTTGATGCGCTCGGCGATAGCACCGGACACGATCGAGGCGGCGGCCGCCACGAAGACCATCTGGAAGAACCAGTCCGACATGACGGAGTAACCGTTCCCGACCACCGCTCCGAGGGCACCCTCGTCCCCTCCGAGCAGCGCCACCTCGGCGGCCGATGAGTTGTAAAAGAACCTGAAACTGCCGATGGCGTCGCCCACGTCGACATACATGATGTTGTAGCCGATGAGGTAGTAGGCGATGCCGGCGATGGCGAAGACCCCGATGTTCTTCAGGCAGATCATCGAGGTGTTCTTGGACCGCACCGAGCCGGCTTCGAGCATGGCGAACCCGGCTGCCATCCACATCACCAGCACACCCCAGATGAGGAAGACGAAAGTGTTGAGGATGAACTGGCTTGAGACGTCGATCACGTCGCTACCTCCCTGCTGACGGGGATCGAATCGATTCCGCTCGGCGCTAGCCGCGGGCCTGCAGGGCTTCGATGAGGCGGGGCAGCACCTTGTGGACGTCGCCCACGATGCCCAGGTCGGCCACGCCGAAGATGGGGGCGTCCGGGTCCTTGTTGACGGCCACGATGTTGCGGGAGTTCTTCATCCCCACGAGGTGCTGGGTGGCTCCGGAGATGCCGCAGGCGATATAGACGTCGGGCTTGACGACCTTGCCGGTCTGGCCAACCTGCTGGGAGTACGGCACCCAGCCGGCGTCGACGATCGCCCGGGAGGCCCCGGCGGCGCCACCCAGGAGGCCCGCCAGTTGCTCGATCATCTCGTACTTGCCGGCCTCGCCCAGGCCGCGGCCCCCCGACACCACCACGGCGGCCTCGTCGAGCTTGGGTCCTGCGGAGGTCTCGGTGTGACGACCGATCACGCGGGCGGCGCCCGAGACGCCGACCTCGACGGCGGGCAACCCGACCACCCGCGCCGGCGAACCGCCGACGGAGTCGGCCGGGAACGACTTGGGGCGGATCAGGAAGATGTGCGGGCCGACCGGCGCGCTGAAGCGGGTGTGCACGTTCATGGTGCCGCCGAAGATCGGCTCGATGCCGACCAGCGCACCGTCGCCGGCCGCCAGTTCGGTGACGTTGGTGATGACCGGAACGTCCAGGCGGGCCGAGAGGCGCCCCGCCACGTCGCGCCCGTCGTAGGTGGTGGCAGCCAGGATCACCGCGGGAGGATCGTCGGACGCCACCGCCGCCAGCGAGGCCGCCAGCAGCGGCCCGACCAGCGCTTCGGTGGGGTTCTCGACGTGTCGCAGCACCGTCGCGCCGTGCTCGCCCACCGCGGCGCCGACCGCGCCGGGGTCGCCCCCCGCGCAGACCGCCTCGATGGTGTCGCCGAAGCGGCGGGCCGCGGCCAGCAGTTCCAGCGAGATGGACGCCACACCGTCGCCGGCGGGCTCGACGTGCACCCAGACGGTTCCGACACCCATGGCGCGCTCCCTAGAGGATCTTGAGTTCTTCGAGGAAGGCGACGATGCGCTCGTGGCCGGCGCCGTCGTCGGTGACGATCTCGCCGGCCTCACGGGCCGCGACGGGCACCACCTCGACGATCTCCTGGCGAGCGCCGGCCCAGCCGACCTCTGCGGGGTCGATGCCGAGATCGGCGATCCCGAGCCGGTCGGCCGGCTTCGATTTGGCCGCCATGATCCCCCTGAAGGAGGGGTAGCGGGGCTCGACGGTGCCGGCGGTCACCGACAGTACCGCCGGGAGGGGGCACACGACCTCGTCATAGCCGGCCTCGGTCTGGCGCCGGACGGTCACCTCGCCGTCGCCGAGTTCGACCGACTTCGCGAACGTGACCGACGGCAGGCCGAGCAGTTCGGCGATCTGGGTGGGCACCGTGCCGGTGTAGCCGTCGGTGGACTCGGTTGCCGTCAGGATCAGGTCGGGCTCGGCGCGGCGCATCGCCGCGGCCAGGACCTTCGCCGTGCCGAGGGCATCGCTGCCGGCGAGCGCCTCGTCACTGATGAGAATGGCCCGGTCGGCGCCCATGGCCAACGCCGTGCGCAGGCCCCCGAACTCCTCATTCGGAGCCATGGATACCGCAACCACCTCACCGCCGGTGGCCTCGGCCATCTGCAGGGCCATCTCGACGCCGTAGGAGTCGGACTCGTCGAGGATGAGCTTCTCGTCGCGGACCAGAGTCCTCGTCGTCTCATCGAGGCGGCCGGGGTTGGCCGGATCCGGGATCTGCTTCACGCAGACGGCGATTCGCACCGTGAGAGTCTGCAACTCCCTCGCCCCGATTACAACGCGCCCAACGATCCCCCACCTGGACAAAACAGGAGGCGGGGACGCCGGGGGACAGCGCCGGCGCGATTTCGCCAGACGCGCCGCCGACGGCCACCGGCGTCCCGGCCCCGGCGAACAAGACGTGCGATTGTGGGCGGGCCAGGTGGTGGCGCTAGCGTCACCCGACGGGCACGGGCTCTGGAGAGGAGCCGACGCTGAAGCTGCTCCTGATCGTTAACCCCTCCGCGTCCTCCGTGTCGCCCCGGACGCGGGTCGTCGTGAACCGCATCCTCTCGGCGCGCCACGACGTGTCGGTGGCGATCACGACCCGGCGCCACCACGCCACCGCCCTCGCCCGCCGCGGGGTCGCCCGGGGCGCCGAGGCGGTGGTGGTGCTCGGCGGCGACGGGACGCTGAACGAGGCGGCCAACGGCCTCGTCGGCACCGACACCGCCCTCGCGGTCCTCCCGGGCGGCTCCACCAATGTGTTCGCCCGCACCCTGGGCCTGCCCGACGAGCCCATCGATGCGACCGAAGCCGTCCTGGCGGCACTGGAGGACGGGGGAACCGAGCGCGTGGGCCTCGGTGCGGTCAACAACCGGTATTTCCTGTTTCACGTGGGCATCGGCTTCGACGCCGCCGTCGTGGAGCGCGTCGAGCGACGCAGCGACCTGAAACGCACCCTGAACCACGCCCTGTTCGTGTACGCCACGGTGGTCACCTGGCTGCGGCACATCGACCGCGCCGAGCCGTACTTTGCCCTCGAGTTGCCCGACGGGCGCCGGATCGACGACGGCTACTTCGCCGTGTGCCTCAACACCAACCCCTACACGTATCTGGGCACGAGACCTCTGAACCTGGCGCCGCGGGCATCGCTGGGAGAGCCCCTGACGCTGGTGTCGGTGCGCGACTTCACCGCCAGGGGCCTCGGGCGGTTGGCGCTGCAGGCTCTGCGCACCGACGGCGGCGTGGCGGCCAACGGGGACGTGGACTATGTCGAGGGGCTCACCGAACTGCGCGTCATCGGCCACCGGCCGGTGCCCGTGCAGGTGGATGGCGACTTCGCCGGCAGGCTGGCGAACCTGCAGTTGAGCTACCGACCCGAGGCGCTGCGGCTGGTGCTGCCCTTCGGCTACTGACGGTGGCTACTGACGGTCCGCCGGGGATCGGCGGTCCGCGGCGACCCGCTCGGTGGCCGCACGCACCGCCGGGCAGTCGTCGGTGATGATCCCGTCGATACCCCGGCGCACGAGTGCCTCAATGGCGGCGGGTTCGTTGACCGTCCAGGCCCACACCGCCACGGAGGCCCGGTGCGCCCGGCGCAGCAGGGCGGCGTCCACGGCGGTGAAATAGGGGTGGATCGCCACGTGCCCCGCGGCGGAGGCCCGGTCCACGCCCTGCGCCACGACGACAGGGTCGAACATCAACAGGGCGGTCTGCAGGCGGGAGTCGACGTGGCGGATCCGTCCGACCGTGGCGGGATTGAACGACGAGATCATGACCTCGTCGTAGGGGCGGTAGGCCGATACCAGCCCAGCGACGGCAACCGAGATCGTGTTGTCGCCGTCGTAGCCGGCCTCGGCGGGATCGTTCTTGATCTCCACGAGCACGCCCATGCCCTCGCAGGCCTCCAGCGCCTCCGCCAGAGGGGGGACCCAGCCCGGCAACTCATCCAGCGGCGTCCTGGCAACGAGCCGGCCGTCGGGGAGGTGGGCGTCGTGGTGGGCCACGAGGACGCCGTCGACGGTGCGCCGCACGTCGAGTTCGACCCAGTCGGCGCCGAGTTGACGCGCACGGCGGAAGGCCTCGGCGGTGTTCGGCCGCACGCCCACCGAGGCTCCCCGGTGCGCGATCACGAGCGTCACCGGCTCACCTCGCCGACGGGCCGGCGTTGCTGCTGCCCGTTGGTGTCACAACCCTCCCTCCGGCCGTGCGCGCCACGCTCGCCGACAGGTTGTTCCCAATCTTCCCACAGGTGACCTTGAAGTTTCCACAGGCGATCGGTATTGTTTCAGGTCTGACCTACCGGCGTGACCGACGACGATCGCGCCAGCCGTACCCATCATCCGCAGCCGGGAGGGCCTGTTGGCACTCACCTTGCCCGTATTGTCGCCGCACGGCACCGACTGGCGCATGCTCGCCGCGTGCCGCAACAGCGACCCTGCTCTGTTCTTCCCGATCGGCACGACGGGTCCCGCCGTCGACCAGATCCGCAGCGCCAAGGCCGTGTGCGGTCAGTGCCCGGCGCGCGAGCCGTGCCTGGACTTCGCGTTGAACACCCGCCAGGACTCCGGCGTGTGGGGCGGCATGACCGAGGACGAGCGGCACCGGCTTCGGCGCCGGAGCAGGGCCTGAGCCCCGCCGACCCGGCGCTCAGTCGATCAGCTTGAGGCCCGGGTTGTAGCGGCGCGTCGGCGCCATCGACACGTCGATCGTCTCGGCGATGGCGGCGAAGGCTCGCCCCGCCTCGCCGTCGGGATCGACCGCAGCCACAGGGTTGCCCGAGTCGCCACCGGAGCGCAGGTCCACCACCAGGGGCACCTGCCCGAGCAGGGGCACCTCGAGGCGCCGTGCGAGTTCGGCGCCCCCGCCGGAGCCGAACAGCTCGTAGCGCCTCCCGTCGTCGCCGGTGAACCAGGACATGTTCTCGATGACGCCCTTGACGGTGAGCTGCACCCTCTTAGCCATATAGCCCGCCCGCTGGGCCACGCTCAGCGCCGCCGCCTGAGGCGTCGTGACGATGTACACCTCGCTGCGCGGCAGGTATTGCGCCAAGGAGATCGCGATGTCGCCCGTGCCCGGCGGCAGGTCCACCAGCAGGTAGTCGGGATCGTCCCACCAGACGTCGGTGAGGAACTGCTCCAGGGCCTTGTGCAGCATGGGCCCGCGCCAGATGACCGGCTGGTCCTCGGCGGCGAAGAACCCCATGGAGATGCAGCGCACGCCGTAGGCCTCGGGCGGCACGAGCATCTCGTCGATGACGACCGGCGTGCGGTCGATGCCGAGCATCCGGGGAATCGAGAAGCCCCACACGTCGGCGTCCACCACCGCCACGCTGCGTCCGCGCGCGGCCAGAGTCACGGCCAGGTTGGTGGTGACCGAGGACTTGCCGACGCCGCCCTTCCCCGAGGCCACCAGCAGCGAGCGGGTGCGGCAGGACGGGTCGGCGAACGGGATGGTCCTGCCCTCGGAATGGCCGTGGGCGGGCTGGGAGCCCGCCGTGGCTGCCGGGTCGCCGATGAGCTTGGAGCGAAGGGCGGTTCGCTGCGCGTCGGTCATGACGCTCAGTTCGACGCGGACATCCTTGACTCCCCGCAGCTCGCCGACCGCCGTCGAGACGCGGCTCGTGATCTCCGCGCGCATCGGGCAGCCGGCCACCGTCAGCGCCACCTCCACCTCCACGACGCCGCGCGGGGAGATGCGCACGTCGCGAACCATGTCCAACTCGACAATGCTGCGGTGCAGCTCGGGGTCCTCCACGCCGTCGAGAGCTTCGATGATCTGCTCGTTCGTGGGCACCTTCAGGGCGGGCACGGGAACCTCCAACGTCGCCGCCGGCGCCGTGGACACCGGTAAACGCAGGCTACCCGGCTCCTACCAGCTTCCCGGCACGGCTCGCGGCTGTCCGGCGGGGCCACCGGGCCGTAGGCTTTCGAGCCGCTGCAGCCGACTCTCGGGGACCTGCTGAGTGACTCTCTACCTCATCCGGCACGCGGATGCCGATAAGCGCAACCCGTACTCACCCGTCGATCACCTGCGCGAGCTCAGCGAGGACGGCTGGCGTCAGGCCATCCGTATCGCTGATCGCCTCGGGGATGCCGGCGTGACCCACGTGCTTTCCAGCCCGTTCCCGCGGTGCCGCCAGACGGTGGAGCCGCTGGCCCGCCGGGTGGGCGTGGAGGTGGAGTTACACCCGGCCCTCGCCGAGGCCGCCGACGGTCGGCTCACGCTGGCCCTCATGCGCGACCTAGCCGGCAACAACGCGGTGCTGTGCAGCCACGGCGACGTCATCCCCGAGACGATCCGCCTGCTGAGAATCATGGGCACCGAAATCGTCGGCGCGTCCGGTAACGCCAAGGGCTCGATCTGGACCATCACCACCAACGGCAGCACAATGCTGACCGCCTCATACGCCAAGACCCGCCGCAAGCCCGACGTGGAGCTGGGCTAGGCGGCCTCCGCGGCGGTGCGGATCTCCTCCGCGAGGCGGGCGGCCTCGGTCAGGAGGCCGGCGGGGGCTTCGAGTGTCGCCAGGTGATCGAGGTCGGCGAGGGCGTTGTCGAAGAGGCCCAGGCGGGCGGCGGCCAGGGCACGCCAGAAGCGTGCCTCGGGATCGTCCGGGGCGAGTTCAACAGCCCGGTCGAGCGCGGCCAGACCCTCGCCCAGCAGGTCCTCGAAGGCGGCGAAGTCCGGGGAGGTGAGCAGGGCGCCGCGGCCGACCAGCGCCGACACGTTGGTGGGATCGGCCTCCAGGGCGGCGCCGAACAGCCGGGCCGCTAGCACCACCTGCCCGCCGTCGGCGAGGTGGCGGGCGGCGGCCGCCATCTCGTCGGGGGTCGAGGCCGCGAGGAGCGTCTCGGTGGCCGCGGCGTCGCCTGCCTCATCCGCCGCGGCGAGGCGGGCGGCGAGGATCCGCGGGCGCAGCTCGTAGGTCTCCACGAGCTCCACCATGAGTGGCGGCGGGCCGACGGCGTCGAAGGCGTCAAGATGGGCGGCGGCTGTGTCCGGTCGGCCCAGGCGGAGCGTCACGACGGCCCCGAACACCCTGGCGTCGGGGTAGAGGGGGTCGGCAGCCACCGCGGCGGCGAGGCGCTCGTCGGCGGATTCGAGGTCACCCCGCAGCAAGTCCAGCCAGCCCCACCATGCCAGCGCCTCGGCGCTGGAAGGCTGCGCTGCCAGGACGGCGGCGTACAGCGCCTCGGCCTCGGCCCAGCGACCGGCGGCCATGTGCTCCTGCGCCTCGAAGAGCATTCCCCGGGTGCTCTGGCGGATGTCGCCGGTGGTGGTGTCGACCGAGGAACGATGACCCAACGCCGAGGCCAGACCCACCCCCACGCCGGTGCCCAGCATCGCCACCGTGACCAGCACGGCCATGAGGCGGCGCCCACGCCGGGGGTTGCCTGCCCCGGCGTTGCGTCCGGCGGAGCGTCCTCCGTGCACGGCCATGAGGCGGCGCCCACGCCGGGGGTTGCCTGCCCCGGCGTTGCGTCCGGCGGAGCGTCCTCGGTGACGGCGGCGAACCGCAGCGACACGCTCGGCGTAGAGACCGGTGAGCGAGCGGTAGTCGTCCTCGCTGATGTCGCCCGCGGACTTCTCGGCATCCAGGTCGGCGAGGGACCGCTCCAGGAAGACCAACTCTTCCCCGTCGGGGTCGTGGCCGGCGTGCGGATCGCCGTCGACCTCCGGCGGCGAGGTCCGCGGCGGCTCCGGCGGCTGCCCGGGGGGTCCCTCGGGCGAAGGAACGTCGTCGGCGAAGTCGTTCACGTCGACGTCACCGCCAGCGCCTGAAGGCGAAGGCCAGCCCCGAGGCGGCGGTGACACCGACGGCGGCCGGGATGATCCACACGAGGCTTCCGAAGCCGCTCGCCGGCGGGGTCAGCAGGATGGATTCACCATAGAGGACGGCGTACGCGTCCCTGATCTCGGCGTCGCCCTGGCCGGCATCCACCCGGCGGGCGATGTCGGCGCGGATCTCCCGCGCCACCGACACGTTGGACTCCGCCACCGACTCCCCGGCGCACTGCGGGCAGCGCAGGCTGCGGGCGATGGTAGCGGCCCTCTCGGCATCGGTCGGGGTGTCGCCGCCGTCGAGCGAGCCGAACGTCAGCAGGACCGCCAACGACACCAGCGCCAGCCCCCAGGCCAGGCGTCGCCGCCGCGACGGCGCTCGGCGGACGGCGGAGGGCGTCGCCGTCGCCGGGGACGCACCCCCCTCGGGCAGCGAGCCGGTCGGCCGGGCCGCCATGCCATCGGACCGCTCGATGGCCATCATGGTTCCTGCTCGGCGAGGGCCGCCAGGGCCGCTATGCGGGCATCGAGCTGATCGGCGGTCACGCCGCTGGCACCCACGAGCTTGTCCACCACGTAGCCCGCCGGTGACACCAGGTACGTCTCGGGCACGGCTGTCACGCCGTAGTTCACCGGCACAGACCCCACGTCGCCGACCAGCACCGGCCAGTCGCCGCCGGCGCGCTCGAAGAAGGCGCGCACGGCCTCCGGGGAGTCGTCGAACGCCACGGTGACCACGATGGCGTCGCCGGCGGCGTGGCGCTCGCTGAAGGCCACCAGTTCGGGATGCTCCTGGATGCAGCCCGCGCACCACGTGGCGAAGAAGTTCACCAGCACCCAGCGGCCGCGGTGATCGTCGAGGTCGAAGACGTCGCCCGCCAGGGTCAGCCCGGTGATCGGCGGCGCCGGTTTCCCGACCGCTGAGCGCCCGATGAGCGTGCCCCGCTGCGGATCGCCGAGCGCCAGGAAGATCACGAGGACCGCCACGGCGACCGCCACCGCCAGCGCCACGAGAGCCACCGCCCGTCCCGCTCGGCGCCGGGGCCGGGGCTGGGGCCGGGGCCGGGGCCGAACGGTGGGCTGCGGATCGGGCGTCGCGGCCGGTTCGGTCACGGCGTCGCCTCTGCCGGCGTCGTGGTGATGGCCGACATCGTGGTGATGGCCGACGTCGGGTCGGTGGGACGGCGGCGCCGACCCGGGAAGGCGGCCAGCACGGCGCCGGCAAGCATCACGGCGCCGCCAACCCACAACCAAAGGATCAGCGGCTGGACGGTGACCCGCAGCACGAGGTTCCCGCCCGTCTCGGAGGGGAGGCGCACCACCGAGAGCTGCACGTCGCGGCGAGCCGAACTCAGTGTGGCCGGGTGGCCCACCACCTGGCCTCGCAGCGTGTAGCGGCTGAGCGCCGGGGCCGCGCAGCAGGCACCGTCGACGGCCATCTCGGCGCGCACCTCGACGCGCTCGTCGTGGACCACCTCCCGCACCCCGACGAAGGTGTACTCCTGGCCGGAGAATCGCAGCGTCTCACCCTCGGCGAACCGCAGTTCGGCCTGCTGCAGGTAGGAGCCGCTGGCCGCCAGGGCGACCGCCAGGATCACGACCCCGATGTGCGTGACCATCCCGCCGTTGGTGCGCCCAACGAGACCCCGCCAGCCCGAGCGCCGCGCGGCGAGGATCAGCTGGCGGGCAGCCGCTCCGCCGGCGAATCCCCCGAGGGTGAACGCCACCAGCGGCGCCGGCCCGCGCGCCCCCAAGCCCACCGCCACCGCCAGCACGCCGACGCCGCACCAGACCGGCCACAGCAGGCGCCGCCCCAGCAGTTCCGTCGAGGCCTTGCGCCACGGCAGCACCGGCGCGGCGGCCATCAGGAACAGCAACAACATGCCCAGCGGCATGGTCATGCGCTGGAAGTACGGCGCCCCGACGCTGAGCCGCTCCCCGGAGACCGCCTCGGCCACCAGGGGGAAGACCGTGCCCAGCAGCACAACCGCGGCAAACAGCGCGAACAGCAGGTTGTTGGCCAGGAACGTGCCCTCCCGGCTGAAGAACGAATCGAACCGCCCGGGGGCGCGCAGCCGGTCGCCCCGCCAACCGATGAGCAGGACGGTGACGGCGGCCACCACCCCGAAGAACCCCAGCAGGGCAGGGCCGATGCCCGAGGCGGTGAAGGAGTGCACCGAGTCGAGCACCCCCGAGCGGGTGATGAACGTGCCGAGGATGGTGAGGGAGAACGTGGCGCACACCAGCGACAGGTTCCACACCCGCAACATGCCGCGCCGCTCCTGCACCATGGACGAGTGCAGGTAGGCGGTGGCGGTCAGCCAGGGAAGCAGCGAGGCGTTCTCCACCGGATCCCACGCCCAGTAGCCGCCCCAGCCCAGGGTGTCGTAGGACCACCAGGCGCCCAGCACGATGCCGGCGGTGAGGAACCCCCAGGCGAACAGCGACCAGCGTCGCGTCTCCGCCAGCCAGCCCTCGTCGGTGCGCCCGAGCGCAAGGGAGGCCACGGCGAAGGCGAACGGCACCGTGAATCCCACGTAACCCAGGTACAGGATCGGCGGGTGCACCGCCATGAGCGGGTTGTCCTGCAGCAGAGGGTTCGGCCCGGGGCCGTCGTAGCCGAGGGGGGGGTCGAACCCCACGAACGGATCGGCAGGCCCGATCATCAGGCCGAAGAAGAACAGCACCACCACCAGGGCACAGATCAGCGCCCACACCACGAGTGGGTCGTCGCCACGCCGGCGGAAGCGCACCGACATCGCCACCACGTAGCCCGCCAGGACCAGCCCCCACAGGAGGATCGAGCCCTCCAGCGCCGCCCACGCCGTGGCGACGTTGAACAGTGGGGCCGTGGTGGAACTCCCGTTGTCGGCCACGTAGGCCACGGTGAAGTCGCGGGTGATGAGCGCCCGCTCCAGCGCCGCGAAGGCCAGAACCGCACCGGCCAGGACCAGCCACAGCAGCCCGCGCCCGAGGGCCAGGAACACCCGATCGCGCCGCCGGAGACCCAGGCCGAACGACGCCACGGCGGCCAGGGCGGCGGCGGCGGCGATCGCCACCCCCAGGTCGCCCAGGATCAGGTTGCTCACCGTCGGGTCGCTCGCAGCCTCAGCAGCCCGCTGCGGCGCCGGCGGCGCCCGCCGCCTCCAGACGGTCGGGATACGTGTCGCGGTACTCGTTGTCGTGTTTCACCAGCATGTGGTCGCTGGAGAAGTAGTAACCGTCGTTGACACCGCAGGCGAACGTGTCCAGGTCAGGGGGAACGCCCTCCACCCACCGCCCCTCCAGCACCACCGGTACGCCCGGTGTGAACAGATCGGGTGGGCTGCCCACGTGCACCACGTCGGCGGCGGCACCCTCGAACGACACGGTGAAGGCAACCGCCTGCTCGAAGTCGAGACGCGTCGCCACCACGCTGTGCGCCACCGGCGTGCCCTGCAGGCGGAACCGCTGGCCGGCAAGCTCGTCGCGGCGCTCCACTGCCTCGTCGGCGTTCAGGAAGAACAGCGAGGCATCGGTGACGAGGCGCACCAGCGCGAAGGTGATGCCGCCGACGGCCGCGGCCACCACGAGCAGCGAGATGACCCGCCGCGCCGACGGCGGCCGGCGCCCGACGCGGGGGTCACGGCGTCGAGGCGTCAGGTCGAGGTCGTCGCCCGGTCCGGAGCTGCCGTCACCGGCGCCCTCCGGAGGCGGCGCCGCTGGGCTTGCGTCGCTGGGAGCGGCGCCCACGGGATCTAGTCCTCGGCTGTCATCCAGCGCCGACGGCGCGCTGGCACCCTGCCGCTGAGACGACGGCCGCGCAGCAGGATCATGGCCGCGTAGGCCATGATCAGGGCCGCGCTGATCGACCAGCCGGCGGCGATGTACGCGGCGTGAGTCACCGGTCCGGTCCCCCGGAATCCGTACCCGCCTCGCCGACGACCGCCCCGGACAACTCGGCGGCCTCGGCGGCCTCGGCGCGGCGCTCGGCAAGCGCCGCCTGCAGCCCGGCGCTCTCGGCCTCCGCCTCCAGCCAGGCGAGCCGGAAGCGGTGCACCAGCAGCCACAGGACGACCAGCCCCAGGACGAAGATGCCCAGGACAAGCGTGAACAGGGTGAGATCCTCGATGCGCAACTCCGCGAGCGTTGACTGCTGATGCAGCGTGCGGTTCTCCCACCACTCCACCGAGCGGTTCACGATGGGGATAAGCACCGCCCCGCCGACACCCAGGACCGCCGCCCGCCGGGCCCGGATCTCCGGGGCCGCCGGCACCGAGCGCACCGCCAGGTAGCCCGCGTAGGCCAGGAACAGCACGAGCGTCGTCACGAGCCGCACGTCACCCCACTCCCACCACGTGCCCCAGACCGGGCGCCCCCAGATCATCCCGGTCAGCAGCGTGATGGCGCAGAGCACGACGCCGATCTCGGCGCAGGCGTGGGCCAGGCGATCCCACCAGGCGCTGCGACGCCACAGGTAGACACCGCTGGCGAGGGCGCACGTTCCCAGGGCCACGTAGGTCCAGATGGCGGCCGGAACGTGCACGTACATGAGCCGCACCGCGTCGAACTGACCGATCTCGGTCCCCGGCTCGGGACCGGGCCGGGCGTCGGGCGGGCTGAAGATGAAGGCGCACAGGCCGAGCCCCACGAGCCCCGCCAGGGAAGCGGCTCCGAGGATCCGCGTGGTGCGCGACCCGGTATGGGTGGGCGCGCCCGGTGCCGCGCGCTGGTCGGGGGAGGGCCCCAGGAGGATGCTCATCGCGGCTCGACCGTGGGTGCGTCGAGGGGCCCGGTGGCCGCACTCACGCGCCGGCCTCCAGCAGCGGCCCGTAGGCCAGCGCGCCGAAGACGGCGTAGACCACGGCGAACAGTCCCAGCAACCCGAACCAGGCCCAGCCGTTCACGGCGGCGGTTCCGAGGGCGTCGCCGAAGGCGCGGGTGGCGCCGATGAGGACCGGGGCGAAGACGGGCAGGAGAAGCACCGGCAGCAGGGTTTCCCGGACTCCCATGGGGGCGGCGAGCACGCCATAGAGGGTACCGGCGGCCGCGATCCCGACCGTCGCCACGGCGGCCGACGCCACCGCCAGACCGAAGTGCTCGATACCGGCGTCGTACAGGACCACTATGGCCACGCCCAGCAGAACCTCCAGGACCGCCAGCTGTGCCGCCAGCGCCAGGGCCTTGCCGGCGAAGATGCGGGCCGGATTCACGGCACTCAGCAGCAACGCATCGGCGGCGCCGCCGGCGTGCTCGATGGCCACCGAGCGCTGCGCGGCCAGCAGCGCGCTGAGCAGGACCGCCACCCAGAACAGGCCGGGGCTGAAGTTCCGCAGCGCGGCGCGGTCGGCGTCGAGGGCGAAACCCAGCAGCACCAGCGTGGCCACGGCGAACGGCGCCACCTGGAACAGCAGCACGCGCGACCGCAGCTCGATGCGCAGATCCTTGGCGGCAACGAGCAGCACCTCACGCATCGGGCACCTGCACCATCGGCGACCGGTCTGCGCTGGGGGCGCTCGGGACGATCCCTCCCACCAGGTCCACCGTGCGCGTCGCCACCTCGGCCGCAGCCGGAGCCTCGTGGCTGGCCAGCACGACCGTCGCTCCGCTCCCGGCGGCGTCGCGGAGCAGCCGGTTGACCGCGTCGCGCCCGGCGGTGTCCAGGCCGGCGTGCGGCTCGTCCAGCAGCCACAGGCGAGGGCGACGCAGCGCCAGAGCCGCCGTGGCGACCCGCTTGCGCTGGCCCGCCGAGAGCCGCCGCAGAGCCACGTCGGCGAGGCGCGGCGCCACCTGCATCCTGTCGAGAGCGGCGCGCGACTCCGCTTCGGTCGCCCCCGCCAGGGCGGCGAAGAAGCGCAGGTTCTCCACGACGGTGAGGTCCTCGTAGAGCATCAGGTCGTGGCCCAATAGCCCGACCTGCGGCCGCAACGCCCGGCGGTCGCGCCGGAGGTCGCAGCCCAGCACCGTGCCCCGACCCCCGTCGAGGGTCGCCAGACCGCCGAGCAATCGCAGCAAGGTCGTCTTGCCCGCCCCGTTGGGACCCCGCAGCAGCAGGATCTCACCGAAGGCGACGTCGAGGTCCACGCCTGCGAGGGCCGGGAAGCCTCCCGGGCAGCAGACGGCATCACGAAGCCAGATTGCAGATTCCAAAACGAACCCCTTCGGAGACGAGTGCAGGCTAGTTCTGACAAGCCGGGACCCGGCCCGCCGGAGGGCGTCGGTACGATCGGGCCGTGACGCTGCCCCGGATCCTCACTGCCGTCGGGCGAACACTGGCGGTCCTCGGCGTCGTCATGCTCCTTTTCGTGGCCTTCGAGCTCTGGGGCACCGGGCTGCAGCAGGCGCAGGCTCAGACCAATCTCGAAGGGGACCTCGCCGAGCGCCTCCGCCAGGCCGTCGCAGCCGGCCAGGGCGCTCCCGCCCCTGACGCCGGCAGCGCCCTGGCCACACCGACGGCCCCCGATCCCGACCCGGCCACTGCGGCACCCGCGGCCAGCTCCGCGGCGCCGAGCGGCGACCCGGACCCCGCGGCACCCGCCCCGCGCCAGGACGGCGACAGCACCGCCGCGGGCGAGACGGCCGGCGCAGCGCCCGAGGGGCGCGACGCCGAGGTCGCTCCACCGCCGGCCGCGCCGGAGTCCCTCCCCGAGCACCAGGCCCTCCCCCACATGGTGGAGCAGATCTCCGAGGCGGCCGGGGCTCGCTCGGTCGCCCGCCTGCTCGATCCTGAGGTCGAGGCCCTACTGCCGCTGGTGTACCCCGACAACGGCGAGGCGATCGCCCGCATGATCATCCCGGCGATCGATGTCGACGAGATCGTCGTGGCGGGCGTCGAGGTCGACGATCTCCGCAAGGGACCGGGCCACTACGGCACCACGCCGTTGCCGGGCCAGCCCGGCAACGCCGCCATCGCCGGTCACCGCACCACCTACGGGGCTCCGTTCGGGCGAATCAACGAGTTGGCGCCCGGCGACGAGATCATCGTCGAGACCCTGCAGGGCAGGTTCGTCTACCGGGTGCTGCCGGGTGGCCGCGGCATGGCCGGGCGGACTCCGGGGCACCGCATCGTGGCGCCGACCGCTCTCGAGGTACTCGACGACCACGGTGACAACCGGCTGACGCTCACGTCCTGCCACCCCAAATACAGCTCGAAGCAGCGGATCATCGTGCACGCAGAACTGGTCGGCGACCCCGTGGTGCGCCTGCCCCGCCCCGGCGAGCCGATCGGCGCGGAGTTCGTCCAACTGGCCCAACCGGAGGACCTGCCCGACAATGAGGTCGATGCCGAACTCCCCGACGAGCCCAACCCGGCGGCAGCCGGCAGCAGCGGACCCGACCGCAGCGACGGACCCGACCGCAGCGACGACACCGACAGCAGCGACGGACCCGACAGCAGCGACGACACCGACAGCAGCGACGACACCGACCGGCGGGAGACACCCACCGGTGACGTCGCCGACCCGGACACGACCGATGACCGCAGCGACACCGCCGATGCCACCTCAGCCACAGCGCCCGAGGCGCGGCCCGCCACTGCGGCCCCCCGGGAGATTCCGGTGCCGGCGACCTCGGTACCTGACGACGGGTTCGGCGAGGGTCTCAGCGGCGACCGCGATGCGATACTCCCTGCCGTGATGTGGGGACTGGCCGCGATGGCCGTCTGGACGCTCGGCTGGGCGTTCGGTCGGTCGGGGCGCCGCTTGCGGGTCTATGCCATCGCCACCGTGCCGTTCCTGGTGGTCCTCTACGTGATGTTCAGCTACGTCGACCGGGCGTTGCCCGCCTACTGATGCCGCGCCGCCGACCGCTCACCGACTCCCCGGCCCGGCACCCCCGCGGAGCGCGCCGGTTCGGTCGAGGCGCCGTCGTGGCGATCTCGCTGCTCGCCGTGCTGGGTGGCTGCAGCTCCCAGGACGACCAGTCCGGGCCCGACGACACGGCGCCGGTGCGGATCCTGCGTCCCGACCCCGAGGCCACCGATCAGGAGGACATCCAGCGGCGCGGCGGCCTTCCCGTCGTCGAGGAGACCGACCGCCTCGAGGGCCTCATCGTCAACCCCTACAACATGGACGTCGGCCAGTGCTTCAACAGCTACCTCACGGTGCTCGGTGACAACGACTTCCAGGAGCTGACCACCGTCGTGGACTGCACCGGCCCGCACGACGGCGAGGTGTACTTCCAGATCTTCCACCCCGCGGAGGTCGGCGAGCCGTTCCCCGGAACCGACGAGATGGAGGCCTGGGCGGAGCGGCACTGCTACGAGCAGTTTGCAGGCTTCGTGGGTCAGGAGTACGAACTGTCGGAGCTGGACATCGGCATCCTGCAACCCACCGACGTCACCTGGTCCGACCCGATCGGGCGCCACCGCGAGATCACCTGCTTCGTCGAGGCCTGGCGGGGCGGCCGCCTGCTGGGCTCCATGCGCCTCAGCGGCTTCTGAGGTCGTCCGGGTGGGGGACGCCGGTGCCCGTCGGCGGATCGTCTGGCGAAATCGCTCCGGCGCCGGGCCCCGGCGTCCCCCACCCTCGGTTGGTGACCTGCCGGGCAATGATGCCGGCGGGGCTCAGTCGTCTAGAGGGAGATTCAGCGGTACGTCGGGCTTGTCGAGCTCGACGGTGACCTTGTGCAGCTGGCCGGCGAAGGGGAATGGTGATTCGTAGGCATTTGACACGGGGCTGAGGGAGTTGCGGCCGACGTCCATGCCGCTGAGGGCCAGGAAGGCCAGCGCGCGCGGGATCTCGAACCAGTCGCCGAGGTGACCGTTAGCGCCGAGGCGGCCGCGGGCCGAGCGGTCGGCGTTGAGCCGCATCTCGAAGGTGGCGGCGACCTCCTCGGCATCGGGCAGCGGCAGCACGGCGGTCGTGACGTCGCCGGCGGCGTTGTACTCGTAGTGCAGGGCGCCGTCGCCGGCCCACAGCACGAATCCCGACTGCACGTTGCCGAAACTGACGATGACGCCGCTCTTCTCACCGGACATCTCGGCGGTGATGCGGTGATCGACGTGGCCCACCGGGGGCGCCGCGCTGGGCTCGATGTGCGAGACCGGCGGGTAGTACTCGAAGACGGCGCGCGTCTGGGGGGTGCCGGGAGGGGGTGGTGTTGTGAACAACTCCACCGAGCGGTCGTCGAGGGGCAGCACGTCGTAGCGGCCCGCCTCCATCCACCAGAGCTCGGTCAACTCGCGGAGTTTCCCGGGGTGGACGGCCGCCAAGTCGCGCGCCTCGGAGAAGTCCTCATCGAGGTGGTACAGCTCCCACTCACGCTCGCTGTAATCGCTGCCGGGGTCGTGGTGGGTCACCACCTTCCAGCCGTCGGCCCACAGACCGCGGTTGCCGAACATCTCGAAGTACTGCGTGCGGCGCCCGGTGGCGGCATCCGGGTCTTCGAACGTGTAGGCCAGGCTCCGGCCGTGCACGGGCATCTGCGGGACACCCCGGTAGGTCTCCGGAGGCGTCACCCCGGTGATCTCGTAGATGGTCGGGGCGATGTCGATGATGTGGCCGAACTGCGGAAGGATCGCTCCGGGGCGCGCCAGGCGGCCGGGCCACGAGACGATCAGCGGGTCGCGCACCCCGCCGCCGTGCGTGTGGTACTTGTACCAGCGCCCCGGCGTGTTGGAAGCCTGTGCCCAGCCGGTGGCGTAGAGGCTGTCGGCCAGGGGGCCGCCGATGTCGTCGAGGGCGCCGAGCGTGCGGTCGAAATCCTCGGGCATGTCATTGAAGAACCGGATGGCGCTGAACAACCCGAGGCGGCCGCCCTCCATGGCGGCGCCGTTGTCGGACGTCACGACGACCAGCGTGTCCTCCCAGCGGCCGGTGGTGCGGAGGAACTCGAACAGCCGGCCGAGGGCGGCGTCGGTGTGCTCGACGAAGGCGGCGTAGGCCTCGGCGAGGCGCGCCGCCACCCGCTGCTCACGGGGGTCGAGGGAGTCCCACGGGGGCACGTCGGGATTGCCGGGCGGCAGCTCGGTGGCAGCGGGGATGACGCCCGCGGCGAGCTGGCGCTCGTAGCGGCCGCGGCGGATGGCTTCCCAGCCGGCGTCGTAGCGGCCCCGGGCCGCCTCGAGGAACTCCGCCGGGGCGTGGTGCGGGAAGTGGGCGGCTCCCAGCGGGACGTAGCAGAAGAACGGGCTGGCCGGGCGGTGGGCGATGTGGTCGGAGATGTAGCCGATGGCCCGGTCCATTAGATCCTCGGTGAGGTGGTAGCCGTCCTCGGGCCTTCCCGGCGGATCGACGGCGTGGTTGTCCCGGAACAACTCCGGGTAGTAGTGGTCGGTGGCGCCGTTCATGAAGCCGTAGAACTGGTTGAAGCCCCGCCCCAGGGGCCATTCCTCGTAGGGACCGGCGCCGGTGACCTGCCGCATCGGCGCCACGTGCCACTTGCCGACGGCGAAGGTGTTGTAGCCGGCGTCGCGCAGCACCTCGGACAGCAGCGCGGCGCGGCGGCTGATGCGGCCCCGGCCGCTCGGCCAGCCGGAGTCCACGTTGGAGAGCATGCGCATCCCCACGGCGTGGTGGTTTCGGCCCGTCAGCAGGCAGGCCCGCGACGGCGAGCACAGCGTGGTGGTGTGGAAGTTGTTGTACCGGTGGCCGCCGGCCGCCAGCGCGTCCAGGTGTGGGGTGCGCACCTCGGAGCCGTAACAGCCCAGGTCGGCGAAACCCAGGTCGTCGAATAGCACGACAACGACGTTCGGCCCGCCGGGCACCTGCGGCGCCGGGTACCAGGGATCGCTGTCGCGGTAGGTGCGCCCGAGCCGACCCGAGAAGCTGCCGGTGGCGTCGTTCTGGTGTGCGGTCATGGGCGGACCTCCAAGGGCGGGTGCGTGCGGTCGGGTGCGTGCGGGGTGCTCGGGCGGCAGGCGCCGGCGACTGGGGCTCAGTAGCTGCCGACCCCGGTGAGGTAGCGGCTCAGCACCGTGCGGCCCAGCAGCTTCCAGAGCCGGTCGCAGATGAATCCCAGAATCCCGAAACAGAAGATGCCCACGAACATGAAGTCGGTGCGGAAGAAGGTGCGGGAGTTCCAGATCAGGAAGCCGATGCCCGACTGCGCGGCAATGGCCTCGGCCGCCACGATAACCAGGAAGGCGTTGGCCAGCGCCAGCCGCATGCCCACGAAGATCGACGGGAACGTGGCCGGTAGCGCCACGCGGAAGAAGATGTCACGGCGGCCCGCGCCAAGCATCTGGGCGCTGTTGACCTTGTCGGGATTCACCGAGGAGGCACCGGTGGCCGTCAGGATCAGCACCTCGAACAGGGCCGCATAGGCCACCAGGTTCACCTTCGAGGGCTCGTCGATACCGAACCACAGGATGAACAGGGAGGTGAGCGCCAGGGCCGGGATGAACCGGAAGAAGTGGATGAAGGGATCGAGGGTGGACCGCGCATAGCGGGAAACACCCGCCAGCAGCCCCAGCGGGATCGCGATGGCACAGCCCAGCAACCAGCCTATGAAGACCCGTTGCAGGCTGATGGCGATCGAGTCCCAGAGCAGACCCGAGTCGGACAACTCCTTGGCGCCCCGGGCGACCTTGCCCGGCGCCGGCAGCAGTTGCGGGTTGTAGTTCCACGAGCCGATCTGCCAGGCCACGATGACGATCGCGACGGCCAGCGCCGAGATCAGCATCTGTCCCCGCCGACCACTCACGCCGGCACGCAGGACTCCGGTGCGCTCGGGAACCGGGGTCGCGCCTGGGGCCCCGCCGGCCGGTACGTCGGTCAGTTCTGCCACACCCGGGTCACCTCCTCGACGATCTCGGCCTCCACGGCGCGGGCCACCTCGGAGAACTCCGGGGAGAACTCGTCGCGCGGGTAGCCGATGTCCACGCTGTGCACGGATCGGAAGTCGGAGTGCGGACCGGCGCGCATGACGCCGATGCGCTGGCCAAGCAGCACGGCCTCGCGGATGTCGTGGGTGACGTACACGACGGTGCCCCCCTCGGTCTGCCACAGTTCGGTCACCTGGCGCTGCAGGATGCGCCGGGTCTGGGCGTCGAGAGAGGCGAACGGCTCGTCCATCAGCACGATGTCGGGTTTCACGGCCAGGATCCGGGCGATCTGGACGCGCTGCTTCATACCGCCGGAGAGTTCGTGCGGCAGCTTGTCGGCGGCACTGGTGAGACCCACGAGCTGCAGCCAGTGGTCCACGACAGCGGGATCGAACTCCTCCCCCTTGTGCCTGGCCTGAAGCTTGAGCCCGAACGTCACGTTCTGGCGCACCGTAAGCCAGTCCATCAGCGGCCCGTCGACGCTCTGGAACACCATGGCGCGGTCGGGACCGGGGCCGGTGATCGCCGTACCACCGGCGTTGACGGTGCCCGCATTCGGCGCCAGGAAGCCCGCCACCAGCCGCAGCAGCGTGGACTTGCCGCAGCCCGACGGGCCCACGATCACGAAGAACTCACCCTCGGCGATCTCCAGCGACAGGTCGGTGACGACGGGCGGGGAGTCCTTGCCGTAGCTCAACTCCACGCCGCTGAACGACACGGAGCGGCCGCGTGCGCCGTCGTGGCGCGCGCCGGCCGCTCCGTTCATCGTCGTAGTTGGTCGTCGCCTGTCAGGCTCCGGCGGTTACAGGTCGGCCGTGACCGATCCCGGCACTGCCTTCTCCATGGCCCGGAAGTCGATGAACTCCCGGATGTCGAAGTCGGCCGGCAGCTTGCCGGTGTCGATCAGGAACTGGGCGATGGCGTCGAAGGAATCGAGCATCGTCTGGTTGAACTCGATCCTGGTGTTCTGCGACGGCATGAGGCGGGCGAACAGGTCGGCGTCGCCCGACACGGCGTCGGCCACGATCTGGGCAGCCGCTTGGGTCTCGTTCCGTATCACCTCGTTGGCCTTGGCGTAGGCACGGATCACCCGCTCGATGATCTCCTGGTTCTCGTCGGACCACTCGGTGGCGGATACGAGGTAGATCGCCGAGGTGTCCAGAACGTTGGAGTCGTCGCCGAGCACCTGCAGGTTCGGATCATCCTCGGCCTCCTGCGTGCCGTTGAGCCAGACCCACGACGCCTGGATGTCGTCGGTGCGCAGCGCCCCGACCAACTCGAACAGCCCGGGCAGCGGGATCAGCTCGACCTCGTCGACGCTGATGCCGTTCTGCGCCAGGTGCTGGAGGGTCACGAAGTGCTCCGACGTGCCCTGCACGTAGCCGATCCTCTTGCCCCTCAGGTCCTGAGGTCCGTTGATGTCGTTGCGGACCGCCAGGCTGTGCCATCCCGGATCGGGGGCGGCGATGGCGGCAACCACGCGCATGTTCTCCTCGGCCGCCCCGGCCAGGTTCAGAACGGCGAAGTCCAGAGCCGGGCCGATCGAGGCCTGCTTGGCGATGACCGCCTGGATGGCCTCGATGCCGGTGCCGAAGGCGGAGATCTCCACCTCGAGGTTCTCCTCGGCGAAGAAGCCGCGGTCCTTCGCGACCCAGGCCGACGATGCGAGCATGAACCCGTCGGAGGCCATCCGCAACTGCAGGGTCTCGTCCTCGTCCTCCCCGCAGGATGTCGCCAGCAGCGCCACAGACAGCGTGGCCGCCAGCAGGATTCGCCATGTCTTTCTCGATTTCACTTTGATCTTCCTTTCGTTCGGCGGTGGCTGCCCGAACCCCACGGCCGGAAGCCGCCGCAAAGCGTCTCTACCTGCGCCAGCGCCCGTCGTGACGTTCCAAGCCGAGGCGTGACACCGGCTGCACCCGCCACTTCGCTGCGGCGGATGCCGCAGACCCTAGTGCGCCCATTGAGTCGCGGCAGCGGCCTCTCGGGCGGCACCGGGAGGCCGCGGTAGCCGGGTGGGGGCTGTCCGGGTGGGGATGCCGGTGGCGCTCCGGCGGCCTCTGAAAATGGCACGCCTGCGCTGGCCCCCGGCATCCCCACCCTCGGTTCGGTCGCTCATCACACTTCTAGAGTGTCGGGCGTGGAGTTGCGGGACTGGATCGTTGGGGACCTGAAGTCGCTGCGGGGGAAGTTGGCCGGTGGGGTGCTGGGGCTGATCCCGCCCGAGCGGCTGCGGGAGCGGGTCGATGGTGGCGGGATTGCGCCGTTGTACGTGCTGTGGCACTTGGCCCGCCACCAGGACGTGGCAGTGAACGGCGTGCTGCGCGGTGGCGATGCCGTCGTCGACGGCTGGACCGATCGCCTGGGTATCGACGATGACCTGTGGCGCGGCCTGGCCGAGGGCGAGGACGCCGACCTGGTCGAGGTTCTGGATCCAGAGGCCGTGGGGGCCTACACGCTGGCTGTGATGGAGCGCACTGCGAGCTGGCTCGAAGACGGTGGCCTTCCGCCAATGGACCGGCGGCCCGACACCGCGGCCGCGCTGGAGGCCATCGGGACACCCACCGACCGCTTCGACTGGCTCTACGCGATGTGGGACGGCAAACCCACGTCGTGGTTCCTGCAGTGGAGCGCCGTGGGCCACGGCCTCAACCACCTCGGCGAGTTGGTGTCGATCCGCAACCGGATGGGCCTCAGCCCCTTCTAGATCGCCGGTCGAGGCGCCCACCTCTCGTTCGTCATTCCGGCGAAGGCCAGGATCCAGCTCCCAGCGGCCCAGCCGTTCGGTAGTCGGAGGGGGGCCGGCGGCGGCTCAGGGCATCAGCAGGGCCAGGCCGGCCCAACTCCGGCGGAGGTGCCATCGGCTCCCGGTATCTTCTCGCGCCTGTGGAGATGAAGAGGCGTCGGGCGGCGCCGCCGATCCGCCGGTTTCTCGGTCTGCTCGCAGCGCTTGCGTTCACCGCGGCGTGCTCGGACGGTCTCCGCCCGACGCTGGTGGACGAGCCGCCTCGTTCGCTCGCCCCGACCGCGACCACCGCGACCGCCCCGGATCCCGAGCCGCCACCGGTGGCGCCGCCGTCGACATCGACGACCACGACCACGACCACCGTGCCCGAACCGGAGCCCTCCAGGGTGTGGACGCTGCTGGCCGGCGGCGACGTGCTCATGGACCGCACCGAGCCGGCGGGCATCGATCCCTTCGAGTTCATCGAGCCTTCCCTGGCCTCGGCGGACGTCGCCGTCGTGAACGCCGAGATGGCGATCAGCGACCGCGGCAGCGCCATCGACAAGGAGTTCGTGTTCCGGGCCCCACCACCGGCGGCCGAGCGGATCGCCGCCGCCGGGATCGACGTGGCAAGCCTGGCCAACAACCACGCTCGGGACTACGGCCCCGACGCCCTGCTCGACACGGTGGCGCTGCTGGAAACCGCCGGCGTCGTGGCCCTCGGCGCGGGCGCCGATGATGCCGCGGCCTACGGCTACCGGGTGCTGCACGCCGGCAACGTGCGGGTCGCGTTCGTGGCGACGTCCATGGTCGTGCCGTGGACATTCCCGGCGGGACCCGACCGGCCCGGCATCGCCTCGGCGCGCCCGACGGACCGCACCCTCGAGAGTGTGCGTGCCGCAGCCCGAGCGGCCGACGTGGTGATCGTGGTCGTCCACTGGGGTGTCGAGCGGCAGACCTGTCCGGTGGCCGAGCAGCGCGACGTCGCTCGGGAATTCCTGGACGCCGGGGCCGAGGTCGTCATCGGCCACCATCCCCACGTGCTGCAGCCCGTCGAGTTCGACGGCGGCAAGCTGGTCGCCTACTCGCTGGGCAACTTCGTCTGGCACCCGCGGCCGGGGATCACCGGTGAGACCGGCGTGCTGCAGATCGACTTCGACGGCGACCGGATCGTCGGCTGGACCTTCCACCCGCACCTGCTCGACGAGAACGGCGCGCCGCGCCCCGTCGACTCGGGTACCAGGTTCGACCGGATCGCCGACACCATCGGCGGGGACTGCGCGGCGCACATGCCGGCTCCAATGGCCCCCGAACCCGAGCCGACCGAACCCGAGCCGACCGAACCCGAGCCGACCGAACCCGAGCCGACCGAACCCGACGACTCGGGCACCGACGACGAGCCCCCCGAGGATGCACTCGAGGTTCCCCGACTCCGCGGCGGGTCGGGCGGGTCGAGCAGCCCGAGAGATGCGGCGCTCGTCGGCGCCCTGGACGCGCTGGCGGCCCGGGCGCCGGCGGGTGGATGCCTCGTGGTCCGCCGGGCCGGCGAGACGGTGTTCTCCCGCAACGCCGAGGCCATGCTGATCCCGGCCTCGCTGCAGAAGCTGCCGCTCGCCGAGGCCGCGCTGGAGATCCTGGGCGCCGGCTACACGTTCACCACCGTCGCCCTGGCGGAGACCGGATTGACCGGCAGCGTCCTCGACGGCGATCTATATCTCGTGGGCGGCGGCGACCCGCTGCTGTCCACCCCGGACTTCGTGGCGATGCTTGCCGACCACAACTCGGCGGGAACGCCGCTGGCCGACCTTGCCGCGGACCTCACCGACGCAGGCCTCACCCGCATCGGAGGCGGTGTCGTAGCCGTGGCGGACCGCTACGACACCCTCATCGACGTACCCACCTGGCCCGCCCGGTTCGCTAGCCAGAGTGTTGCCGGGTCGCTCAGCGCGATCAGCGTCAACCAGGGGTGGCGCGCCCCGCCGGGGCTCATCACCACCTTCGGGTTGCCGTCGCACCCCACTCCGGCGCTCCGGGCGGCGGAGATCTTCGACGACCTTCTGGAGGCCCGCTCGGTGCGCATTCCCGCCGTGCCGCGCGTGGCCGGCGGCGGGGACTACACCGGCCACGTGGTGCTGGCAACCCTGGAGTCGGCACCGCTGGCGGCCAATCTGCACTACCTGCTCGCCGAGAGCGACAACACCCTCGCCGAGATGCTGCTGAAGGAGATCGGCGTGGTGGCACGCGGCACCGGCACCTCGGCGGCCGGCGCCCTGGCGGTACAGGAAGCGCTGGCCCGCAGGATCGCCGGACTCGCCGTTCCGGCCGACGGTTCGGGGCTGAGCCCGCGGAATCGCCTGAGTTGCTCGCAGGTGACCGACGTGCTCGATCTCGGCGGACCTGACGGCCACTTGGGCAGCAATCTTGCAGTGGCCGGCCGGTCGGGGACGATGGAGAACCGCTACCGGACGTCCCCGGTGGCAGGCCTCGTGCAGGGCAAGACAGGCACGCTGGGCGGCGTAGCCTCGCTCGCCGGATTCGCCGAGGCCGCGAGCGGCGACGTGTTCAGCTTCGCGTCGATCCTCAACAGCGGCGGGCAGTGGATCGACAGCGAAGCCGCCTTCGGGTTCTTCGACGACCTGCTGGAGATTCTGGTCACCGCAACCGGCGGCTGAGGAGCGGCGGGCACACCTCACCGTGCCGCCGGCCGCCGTCAGGCCATCAGCAGAACGAGGCCGGCCCAGCTCTGGGGGATGGCGCCGAGACCGGTGCCGTCGTCGCTGTCCCAGTACTCGGCGAGGCCCGACTTCTCGGCCCCGGCGATCGTGGCCTGCGCCAGCGCCTGCGCGGCGGTTTCCTGCCCGGCGCGCCGCAGGCCGAGCCACAGCAGGTAGTTGATCTGCGGCCACGACGGTCCCCTCCAGTACGTCCGTGCCGCGAACGCCGGCTCGCCGCGATGCACGCCCGCCGGTCCGTAGGCGCCGCCGTAGGCCCGGGAGTCGCCCAGGTCGCCGGCCACTGCAGCCGCGCGCTCGGGGTGGTCCTCCACCAATAGCCCCAAGAGCCCGTAAGCCGTGCGGGCGCGGCCCGAGCCGCCCTCTGCGTCGCCCGCATCGGTGTAGCTGACGAGGTCGTTGTCCCAGCGCGCCCGCACCGCGTCGGCCAGCCTGCGGGCGCCAGCGGCCTCGATGGCGCCCGTGGCATCGGCCAGGTCCAAGGCGTTGAAGGCCACGAGAGCCGAGAACCCCGCCGAGGCGACGGCGAAGCGCGGGTTGGCCAGCGGGGCGCCGCCGGCGCTGCGCACGATGCCGCCCAGCAGTTCCCCCTTGCGCTCGAACCACCGCCGCTCGTCGAAACCGCCCTCGCAGAAGTCGTCCCAGCGGGGGTCGTTGTCGGCGCCCGACTCCCACGGGTGGCACAGCAGCACCAGACCCGAGTCGGCGTGGCGCTCCCGGCGCCCCAAGAGGAACTCCAGACCCTCGGCCGCCGCCGCCAGCAGGCGCTCGGGCACGTGGGCACCTCGCCGGTGCAGTTCGGCCAGGGCATGGCCGTACATGGGTGGACCGGTGATGCTCGACGCCCCCTGGCGGCCCCAGAATTCCTCGTGATGACGCGGATCCAACTGGTAGGTCATGTGCGGCACACAGCCGGAGGTGTCGGCGGCCCCCAGCGCTCCCGCCAACTCGTCGAGGCCGCGGTCGTCACCCAACTCCGCCCAGATGAGGGCGTGGAAGCACGAGTCCCAAAGCCACTGCCACGGGTACCGCCCCCGGTTGGGCGCCGTGTAACCTCCACCGGGCGGGATGTCCACCCAGTGCCGCCGCAGGACCGCATGCACCCGCTCTCGCAACTCCACCCGCGCATTATCGCCCGGCGCGGCGGCACCGAGCGTCGCCAACCGGTACACGGGCACCGTCGGTGGGCTAGCGCTTGAAGGCTGGGGCGTGAGACGATGCGGGCGTGGGACCAATATGTCGCGAGACGAGATGAATTCCGAGGCACGCCGAGGCCGGTTCTGCCGAACAACGGTCGTGGCGCTGCTGGTCGTCACCATCGTCGCTGGGGTCACCACGGCCGCCGGTGGTCAGACCGAGCACCGGCTGCGCATTGCGGCACAGCGCCTCACGGACGGGCGAACCGAAGTGGCGCTGCAGCAACACCACGGTGACGGCGAGTGGAGGGACCGCATGCTGCCCTCGAAGCGTTTCGTGGCCGCCGACGCCCCGAGTTGGCGCTGGCTGGCGAGCTCGCCGCTCGCGGTTGGCGCCACGCATGGCGTACAGGAACTGCGCATCGCGGCACGTCGCCACACCGACGGGAGCGTCGAGGTGGCGCTCCAGCAACGGCACCCCGATGGCACATGGGGAGACCGGATACTGCCCGCCCTGCGGTTCGTCCCCGCAGACGTAACGACCGGGCGCTGGCTGGCGAGTTCGCCGGTGGCCGAACCGGCACCCCGGAGCCCGGCCGAACCCCAAAGCGAGCCCGAACCCCAAAGCGAGCCCGAACCCCAATCCTCGGGGGGCAGCGAACCGACGGAGGAGCGTGACTCCGATGCCCCTGGGGCCCTGATATCGCCGACCGGCGTGCCGGTCGCGGTCCTCGAGCGAACCGCGGGCGGTTATCTCGTCCGCACGCCGTGCGGAAACACCGCGGAGATCACGACCGGGGAACCCGTCGAGGCAGTGCGCGTGGTGCTCGACCCGGGCCACGGGGGACGGTTCGAGAGCGGCGCCGTCGGACCCAACGGCCTCGCCGAACGCGCTCTGAACCTCAGACTCAGCCGCGCCATCGTCGACGAACTCGACGGACGCGGCATCCCCGCCACAATCACCCGCACCGGGAACTACGGGATGTGGCTGTCGGCGCGCGCCGAGTTCGCCGACGCCACAGGGGCCGATGCCTTGATATCGATCCACCACAATGCCCCTACCTGGCGGCTGGGAGACTCACCGGGAACCGAGGTCTACGTACAGTCGGACGCCGACGGCACGCCTCGCTCGGACTCCGCCCGCCTCGGGAGCCTTCTCTACGAGGAGATCACGAGAGCACTCGCCGACTTCGACGACGTCACATGGAGCCGCCTTCCCAATGCCGGAGTGCTTCGCGTCCTGTCCCCCGACGGAGGCGACGCCTACGGGATGATCCGCCGACCGGCAATCCCTGCTGTGCTGGTGGAGTACGGCTACCTCTCCAACCGCTCCGAAGCCGAACTGTTCGCGACCGACGAGTACATCGATGTCGCCGCTGAGGCCACCGCCGAGGCCATCGAGGCCTACCTGAACACCGACCGCGCCGGCACAGGATTCGTCGAGCGGCCCCGCGTGTTCGACCCGGCCCCGGCGCCCAGCCGATGCGTCGAGGTGCCGCTGGAGTGACGTCGCGAAGCCGTCGGGCCGCCTGGCGGAGGCGGCACCGGTAGCGTCGGCGGGGTGGCGACGTGTGCGATCGTGTCGTTCCGCCTGGGGCTGAGCGACGGCGTCTCGGTGGTGGCCGCACGCTGGGGGACGCTCCTCGAGCGGCTGGGCTACGAGGTGGTGACCGTGGCCGGAGAGGGACCGGTGGATCGGCTGCTGCCGGGCCTGGCGATCGGCGCGCCGGAGCCCCCGGATGAGAGTGAGGTGGCCGGCGCACTCGCCGATGCCGACCTTGTCGTCGTCGAGAACCTCTGCACGATCCCGCTGAACCTGCCCGCGGCGCGAGTCGTCGCCGAGGTGCTCGCAGGACGGCCGGCCCTACTGCACCACCACGACCCTCCCTGGCAGCGGGAACGGTTCGCCCACATCACCGAATTGCCACCCGACGACGCCGCCTGGCGACACATCACGATCAACCGGCTGACCGCCCGGCAGATGGCAGCCCGCGGGATCCACGCCACGACCATCCAAAACCCCTTCGACGTGGACGCCGCGCCCGGCGACCGAGCAGAAACCCGCCGGCTGCTCGGCGTCGCCGAGGACGAGCTGCTCGCTGCCCACCCTGTACGAGCCATCGCCCGCAAGGACATCCCGCGAGCCGTGCGAGTCTGCGAGGACCTCGGCGCCACCTACTGGCTCACCGGCGCCACCGAGGAGGGCTACGAACTCACCCTGGCCCGCGCGCTGGACGGCGCCCGCTGCCGCGTCCTCCACCGGCCGGCACCAAGCGCCGCCGACATCTACGCGGCCGCCGACGTGGTGGTGTTCACTTCTATCTGGGAGGGCTTCGGCAACCCCCCGGTCGAGGCGGCCCTCTGGCGCCGCCCCGCGGTCGTCAGCCACTACCCGGTCGCCGAGGAGCTCCGAGCCCTCGGATTCGGTTGGTTCGACCCCGACAACCTCAACCCCCTGCGCGAGCACCTGGCCACAGGTAACGCCGAACTGCTCCAGCACAACCGCCAAGTCGTCGAGCAACACCTGTCCATGGAGGTCATCGGCAAGCAGATCGCCGAACTCCTCGCCGACATGGGGCTCCAAGCCTGACCGGCACTCCGGTCCCCCGCCCGGACAGCCGCCGTCCGCTGGCTTCAAAGGGCGCGCCGTTAGGCTGCCGCCCGTGGTGATCGTGGAGTCGGCGGGCGTGGTGAAGCGCTTCGGCTCCACGGTGGCACTCAGCGGTGTGGACGTCACCATCGGCGAGGGCGTGACTGGACTGCTGGGGGCCAACGGTGCCGGCAAGACGACGCTGTTGACGCTGATACTGGGGCTGCGCAACCGCGACGAGGGGCGCCTCAGCGTGCTGGGAATCGACCCCGACACCGCAGGCCCCGACGTCCGCCAGCGGCTGGGGTTCGCCCCCGAGCACCATCAACTGCCCGGCGACATGACCGCCGCCGACCTGGTGGCGCACATCGCCCGCCTGCACGGGCTGCCAGGCGTCCATGCCACCCAGCGGGCCAGCGACACGCTGTGGGAGGTTGGCCTTGGCGAGGAGCGGTTCCGGCCCATCGGCACGATGTCCACGGGGCAAGTCCAGCGGGTGAAGCTCGCGCAGGCGGTGGCGCATCACCCCGAACTGGTCATCCTCGACGAGCCAACCGACGGCCTCGACCCCATGCAGCGGGGCGACATGCTGGCGCTCATCAGCCGGCTGGCCACCGAGCACGGCATCAACGTGCTCATCAGCTCCCACCATCTCACCGAGGTCGAGCGCGTCTGCACGAGCGTGGTGATGCTGGACGCCGGGCGGGTGGCGCGCGCCGGGCGGGTCAGCGAGCTCACGGCGTCAGGAGCCGGTCTGGTCGTCGAGGTCTACGAGCGGGCCGCCGATCTCGCCGCCGCCTTGGGGGCGGGGGGATTCACGGCGCGGGCCGAAGGCGACGAGGTCGTGCGCGTGGCGGCGGCGAGCCCGGTCCCCGGCGGCGAGTCCGCTTGCGCCGACGCCGTGCGCGACGCGGTCGCCGACCTCGAACTGCGGCTGCGATCCGTTCTCGCCGAGCACAGGTCCCTGGCCGAGGTCTTCAGCGCCTCGCAATCCGAGCCCGGCGATCCCGCGGGCGGCGGATCATGAGCGACTGGGCCGGAGGGCAGCAGGCACAGATCTTCGAGGGCGGCTTCCGCCCCTACACCGGTCCCCGGCTACCACCGCGGCATTCGTTCCGCTCGCTCTACACGTACTCGCTCGGGCGGCTCCTCGGTCGCAAGCGCCGGTTCCGCAGCAAGCTGATCGGCCTGGCGTCGTTCTTCGTCGCCTGGATCAGGCCCGTCGTGCTGATCTTCCTGGCGACGCTGTTCTCGGAGCTCGGCGATCTCGACTTCGATGTCGTGCGCGAGTTCTACCCGGTGGCCGGCGTCGTGCTCTTCACCGTCCTGGCCACGCCCATGCTGTTGAACACGGACCGCTCCAGCGGGTTGCTGAGCCTGTACCTGGCGTCACCGCTCAGCCGCCGCCGCTATCTGAGCGCTCAGGCCTCCGCAGTGTTCACGCTGCTGTTCGCCATGGCCCTCGTGCCCCTGCTGGCACTCGGCATCGTCTACACCGCGGTGGGGTCCGGACCGGGCCATGGCGGTGACTTCGTCATCTTCTGCCTGCGCAGCGTGGCGGGGGCCATCTCGCTGGCGCTGGTGCCCACGGCGCTTGGCGTCGCCATCTGCAGTCTCGTGCGGCGAGCCGGTCTGGCCATCGTGGTGACCGCCCTGTGCCTGCTGGTTCCCGCGGGAATCACCGCGCTGCTGATCGAACAGGCCGGCGTCGCGGTCGAGATAGGCGTCCTGGACCCGATGCGCCTATCTCAGTCGCTCGCCAGGCGCTCCCAGGCCCTGCCGCTGAGCAGTGACGCGAGCGGATCACTCGACGCCATGGCCACCTGGCTGGTGGTGCTCGCGAACCTCGCCTGGGCGGCCGCGCTGAGCGGCGTCGCTCACTGGCGCTACGGGCGCTTGGAGGTGGAACGGTGAGCGGCGCGCCACCCACCGAGGTCATGATCACCGTCGAGCGCGTGTCCAAGCGCTTCGGCGATCTGGTGGCCGTCTCGGACGTGTCGTTCCGGCTGGGCGCCGGTGTGACGGCCCTGCTCGGTCCCAACGGTGCCGGCAAGTCGACGATGCTGCGGATGCTGTGCGGGCTCGCCGCGCCCAGCGAGGGCACGGTGCGCGTCCTCGGCCGCAACCCCCGCGACGACATCGGGTTGCGGCGGCAGATCGGCCTGGTGCCCCAGCAGGAGTCGCTGTTCGAGCACATGCGCTTGCGCGAGTTCGTGCGGTTCGCAGCGGACCTGTCGGGAATCCCGGACCCCGCCACCGCCACCGAACGGGCGATCGGCACCGTGGGACTCGACCACAGTGATCGGCGCCGCCTGAACACCTACTCCAAGGGAATGCGCCAGCGGGCGAAATTGGCGTATGCCATCGTGTGCGCGCCCGATCTGCTGTTGCTGGACGAGCCGCTGACCGGTCTCGACCCGACCCAGCGCAACCTCATGATCGACCTGTTCCACCGCATCGGCGCCAGTGGGCGCTGCGTGCTGGTGTCCAGCCACGTTCTCGACGAGGTGCAGCGCCTGGGTACCGACGTGCTGGTCATGGGCCAGGGCCGGTTGCTGGCCGAAGGCGACTTCCGCCGCATCCGGGACCTCATGGACGATCGGCCGAGCCGCTTCCGCATCGCCACCGACGCCCCCCGGACGCTGGCGGCCGGGCTCATCGCCGAAGGGCTCGCCGTCGCGGTGGAGATCCACGAACCGGGCGCGCTGACGGTCGCAACCGCGAGTGCCGGCCGCTTCGCCACCGCCATCGCTCCGCTGGCCCGTGACCGGGGGGCGAGCCTCCACGAACTCCGGCCTCTGGACGCCGACCTGGAGTCGGTCTTCCGCTACCTGGTGGGGGGCTCGTGAACCACGCCGCGCTGGTGTTCCGGTTCATGCTCCAGAAGCTGCTGCGCGGCTGGGGCAGAATCGTCGTCCTGGTCGTCCTGGCAGCCCTGGCGATCGTCATTGCGATCGTGATGCGCTCCAGCGACGACGGGGTGACGCCGGAGGACGGGGCGGCATTCCTGGTCTGGTACGGCCTCTCGATCATCCTCCCGTTCGGAGCACTTCTCGTCGCTTCGGAGGCGTTCGGCGACCTGCGCGACGAGCGAACCCTGGTGTACCTGTGGCTGCGACCCGTGCGGGCGTGGTCGGCGAGCACGGGCGCCGCTGCCGCGTCCCTTGTTGTCACGTTCGCCCTGCTGGTCGTCCCCCTGATCGTGGCGGGGCTCATCCTGGATGTGCGGGTGGCAGCCGGCGCCACATTGGCTGCGGTGGCCTACACGGGCGTGTTCCTGGCCTTCGGGATGCTCCTGTCGCGGCCGCTGCTGGCCGGACTGCTGGTGCTGCTGGTGTGGGAGAACGTCATCGGCTCGCTCAGCGCCGCCACGGCGCGCCTCACGATCCGCTCCTACGCCGCCAGCCTGGTGGTCAGCGAGGGCTGGGACGTGGGAACGCCGGTGGGACGATCGTTCGCAGCCTCGGTCGCCGTGCCCCTCGCGGTGGGGGCCGCGGGTCTGCTGCTGACCACCTGGGGATGGCGGCGAGCCGAAGTGCCCTAGCCGGCGGGGCCGCGCCCCGGGCGGGCGGCTCCAGCGCTGGCGGCTCGCAGGCCCGGCACCTCGACGCCCCGAACCGGTGCGCGGTCGCTCAGTCCACCACCGAGGTGTCGGGCACGAGCGAACTCACCAGCCATTGGAATCGTTTCCAGCCGTCACCGGGGCCCAGATCCTCGCAGGCGTAACGGGCGTCGGTGTCGGGAATCGCCTCCGCGCCGGGCGCCTTGACGTGCACCTCGGCGGCCCGCTCGGCCATCACGAACCAGCCGACCGCCTCGTCCACCGAGGCTCCCACCGTCAGCAGGCCGTGGCTGCGCAGGATGACGGCCCGGGTCTCCCCCAGGGCAACGGCAATCCGCTTGCCGATCTCGATGCTGTCCACCGACACCTCGGTGCCGGGGTACACGCCGTGCTGCTCGAAGAACAGGCACGCCTCCTGGCAGATGGGCCGGAACGGCCGGCCCAGTGCGGCGAACGGGGTGCCGTACGGGGTGTGCGTGTGGGCAGCCGAGACGACGTCGGGGCGGGCGTCGTGGATGGGGGCGTGGATGACGTAGGCGGCGGGCATGTAACCCGACTCGTCGTCGCCCTCGATGACGGAGCCGTCGGGAGCCACCAGCACCAACTGGTCGACCGTCGCCGCACCGAACGGCACCCCGTAGCCCAGCAGCCAGAAATGGTCGGTGCGCTCGGGGTCCCGGGCGGTGATGTGCCCGTCGCCGGTGTGGCCCCAGCCGAGGGCGGCGAACACCCGGTAGCCGATCGCCACCCGGCGCTTGCGGAAAAGGCGCAGATCCTCGGTCGAGTCGAACTCGGGCTCACCGAGCAGCGGCTTGTGGTAGGAGAACATCGCATCACCTCCTCCCGCGGGGCCTCAGCGGACCCGGTCGCGACGTCAACAATCTAGTACCGGGTGCTGTTGGCCGAGCATCGCCGGCGGGACGCGCGCGAAACGGGGTCCTGGGAGCAACTCGAATATTTCGACATTGCGAATGACCAGCTAGAGGGCCACGTCGGGCACATTTGTTGGCTATTCTGATGTCCAGTCTTCGACGAGCAAAACGCAGGAAATGCGTCGACAATCGCGCACGTCGAGGGGGAGGAAGACATGACCATCCAAACGACCGCTCTCATCGCGGCGACCGTCGCCGTCACGTTGCTGGCAGCGGCGTGCGGGGGAGACGACGGAGACACGACCACTCCGGCGCCCACTCCGGCCACCGAGGCACCGGCACCGCCCGACGACACGACCGCTCCGGCGCCCCCGTCCGACACCGCTGCTCCGGCACCGCCCGACGACACCGCCGCACCCGCCGAGGACACCGTCGAACTGTCGCAGGACGGAGGCCGACTCGCCGACGTGCAGGCTCGGGGCTCGGTCCGCTGCGGCGTGCGCGACGCCCTGCCCGGGTTCAACTTCCTGACCCCCGATGGCGAACACGAGGGCTTCGACTCCGACTTCTGCCGGGTCATCGCCGCCGCCGTGCTCGGCGACGCCGACGCCGTGGACTTCGTGGACCTCGCAACCTCCGACCGCTTCACTGCGCTGCAATCCGGCGAGATCGACGTGCTGGTGCGCAACACCACCTTCACCGCCAGCCGCGACGGCAAGGAGGCCGCCAACTTCGTCTTCACCACGCTCTACGACGGCCAAGGCGTGATGGTCCCGGCCTCGACGGGCATCCAGAGCCTCGAGGAACTGGACGACGCCAACATCTGCGTGGCGCAGGGCACCACCACCGAGTTGAACCTCACCGACGTGATGCGGTCGCGGGGAATCCCCTTCAACCCCGTCACCTTCGGCGAGTCGTCCGAGGCCCGCGTCGGCTACACCGCCGGTCAGTGCGAGGCGTTCACCAGCGACAAGTCCGGTCTGGCGGTGTTCAAGTTCGAGATCGAGGACAGCGGCGGCGGCGAGCAGTTCATCCTGCCCGAGACGCTCTCCAAGGAGCCGCTCGGTCCCGCCGTGCTCGACGGCGACACCGAGTGGGCGCAGGTCGTGCAGTGGGCCGTCATGGCCACGATCCAGGCGTGGGAGTTCGGGCTGGACTCCGACAACATCGCCTCAGCCACCGGCACCAACCCGGCGCTCGGGCGGTTCTTGGGCGAAGACGACTTCGATCCGGGCGTCGGCCTGCCGTCCGACTTCGCCGTGCAGGTGATCAGCCAGGTCGGCAACTACGAGGAGATCTACCGCGAGCACCTCGAGCCGCTGGGCCTCCCGCTGGACGGTTCGGTCAACGACCTGTGGACCAACGGCGGCCTGATGTACGTGCCGCCCTACCGGTAAACAACGCGCTGCGGGCCCTCAGCGGCCCGCACAACCGGACGCCCGCCCGGGCCCTCCCCCGCGGAGAGCCCGGGCGGGCGTTCCGCCTTTTTCCGCGGGTCCGCGGGTCGGTCCCCGCCGGGCGACGAGGCCGTAGGCGCGGCGCGGTGGCCGGGTACGCCGAAGCCCTGTACTAGCTTCGGATCCGATGGCGCTGAGCAGCCGAAACGCCCCCTCGCCGGTTGCCGGCCCAGCGCCCACGCGGGTCACCAGCAGCTGGTGGCGCCGGACGGGGTTCCTGTCGGCGCTGGGCCAAGCGGCATTGGTCGCCGCCGTCTGCCTCGCCGGGTGGTGGCTCTACGGGAACCTCGTCGAAAACCTCACCCGCACCCGCATCCCCACCGACTTCGACTTCCTCACCCAGCCCACCGGGTTCGCCATCCCGGAGAACTTCGGCTTCGACCCGAGCCTGCCCATCTGGCGGATGATCCTCATCGGCGTGCAGAACACGTTTCTGGCCGGGCTGGTGGGCGTGCTGCTGGCCTCGATCGTGGGGCTGATCGTGGGCATCGCCCGGCTCTCCAGCAACTGGCTCGTCGCCCGGATGGCGCAGGTCTTCGTGGAGGGGTTCCGCAACACGCCGCCGCTGGTCGTGATCGTCTTCTTCAGCTTCGCGGTGTTCAGCTTCGGCCCGCTGCCGGTCTTCCCCGAGGCCCTCGACCTGAAGCTGCCGGGCTCCGGCAGCAACTGGCTGGTGCTCTCCAAGAGCCGGATCGGGATCCCGAGTCTCTCGGCGGAGCGGCACGTCGGGCTGTTCTGGCTCGTCGTGGCCTGCGGGGTCGTGGCGGCCGCCGGCGTGTGGATCTGGCGAAGCCGGCGGCACGTCCGGACCGGTGAGCCGCACCACCGGATGTTCTGGGCGGTCGGCACCGTCGCCGTCGTGGTGATCGTGGTGTTCATGTCGCTCGGCGGGCCGTACGACTGGTCGTGGCCGGCCCGCTCCGAGAACGGCCGGCGGCTCATCTCGGGATTCGGCACCAGCGCCGCCTACCTGTCGCTGACCATGGCCCTGGCCCTCTATACGGCCAGCCACATCGCCGAGGTGGTCCGGGCCGCCATCCAGGCGGTGCCCAAGGGCCAGAGCGAGGCGGCCGGGGCGCTGGCCCTGTCGCCGTTCCAGCGCTACCGCCACGTGATCCTGCCCCAGGGGTTGCGCATCGCCGTCCCGCCCACCATCAACCAGTACCTCAACCTCATCAAGAACACCTCGCTCGGCACGGTCGTGGGCTATGCCGACATCACCAACCTCACCCGCACGTCCATCGGCAACGCCAACCCGGCGCCGCAGTCCATCGCCGTGCTCATGGGTGTCTACCTGGTGTTCTCGCTGACGATCTCGCTCCTGCTGAACATCTACAACCGCACCGTGCAGCTCCGCGAACGATGACCGCCACCGTCCCGCCTCCCGACAGCAGCGACACCGGTGCCCGCCGCGGCGCGCCGCCGCGGCCCACCGCAGGCGTCTGGGCGCGGGAGAACCTGTTCAACAACAAGCACAACACCGCCCTCACATTGGTCCTGGGCGCCGGCGTGGCTGTGCTGGCCGCCTTCGGTGCCCGCTTCCTCTTCGTCACCGGTCAGTGGGAGCCGGTGCGCACCAACCTCACCCTGCTGATGATCGGCACCTTCCCGCGCGATGAGCAGTGGCGGGTGGTCGTGCAGGTCTACCTGCTGTGTGCGGCGGCCGGCCTGGCGTGGGGCGGTCTCACGGCCTCGGCGCGTGACCGCGCCCGCGACGCCGGCATGGCGTTCACCCGGGCGGGCCTGCGCGACGGCGTACGGCGCTGGTGGCCGGTCTTCGTGCTGCTGGCAGCGCTGCTCGGGATGACGCGCACCTGGCTGCCGCTCGGGTTCGTGGCCTCGGCGCTGGCCGTCGGCGTCGTGGCCCGCCGGGCGATGGAGGCGCTCAGCGAGGTCGGGCGGCGCCTCGCCTGGTTCGGTGCGGGTATCTGCGCGCTGGCCGGTTGGCAGGTGCTCTCCGGCACGGGTGGCATCGCCTGGTGGTGGGGGGGAGCGCTCGTCGCCGCGGCGGTGTTCCGCATCACTCGCAACGTGCGCACCGACGCCCGCTGGCAACCCTTGGCGCGCCTGGCGCTGATCGCCGCCACCGTCGCCGTGGTCCGGGCGGTGTACACCCAATTCGACTTCAGCGGCGTGGGCTGGGACGACTGGTCGGGCTTCCAGTTGAACCTCGTGGCCGCCGCCGCCTCGATCGTGCTGGCCTTCCCCGTGGGACTCGCGGCGGCCGTGGGGCGGCGCTCGAAGCTGCCGGCGGTGCGGCTCGTGTCCGTCGGCTACATCGAAGTGATCCGGGGCGTGCCGCTCATCACCCTGCTGTTCATGGGCGACCTGTTCCTCGGCTTCTTCCTGCCCACCGAGGATCCGCTCTCGAAGGTCACCCGGGCGATCGCCGTGATGACCCTGTTCACCGGCGCCTACCTCGCCGAGATCGTGCGCGGCGGCCTCCAGGCCGTGCCCCGCGGGCAGGTGGAGGCCGCCTGGGCCATCGGCCTGAGCGCGCCCCGCGTGCTGGGGATGATCGTGCTGCCCCAGGCCCTGCGGGCGGTCATCCCCGCCCTGGTCGGGCAGTTCATCAACCTGTTCAAGGACAGCACACTGCTGTCGATCATCGCTCTCACCGAGATCCTGCGGATCCGCGAGAGCATCCACGGGCAGCGGGAGTTCCTCGTCGTGGGCATCGCCGAGACGCTGGTGTTCGTCGCCTTCGCGTTCTGGGCTCTGGCCTTCACGATGTCACGGGAGAGCCAGCGGCTGGAGCGCCGACTGGGGGTTGGAGAACGATGACCGAGACAGAAACACCGACCACGACGGGCGCCGACGCACAGCCCATGGTGACCCTCGAAGGGGTTGACAAGTACTTCGGCAGTTTCCAGGCGCTGCGTGACATCCACCTGTCCGTGGCCCGCCAGGAGGTCGTCGTCGTGCTGGGACCCTCGGGTTCGGGGAAGTCGACGCTGATCCGCTGCGTGAACCGGCTGGAACGCCACGACCGGGGACGGATCGCCGTGGACGGCGTCGAACTGAGCAACGACGTGAAGACCATCCGCCACGTGCGGCGCCTCACCGGCATGGTGTTCCAGCAGTTCAACCTCTTCCCCCACCTGAGCGTGCTGGACAACATCACCCTCGCCCCCCGGCAAGTACGGCGCATGCCCCGCCACGAGGCCGAGGATCTGGCCATGGAACTGCTCGAGCGGGTGAAGATCCCCGAGCAGGCCCGCAAGTACCCAGGCCAGCTCTCCGGCGGCCAGCAGCAGCGCGTCGCCATCGCCCGGTCGCTGGCCACCGAGCCGAAGGTCATGATGTTCGACGAGCCCACCTCGGCGCTGGACCCCGAGATGATCAAGGAGGTCCTCGACGTGATGCAGGAGCTGGCCGGCACGGGCATGACCATGATCTGCGTCACCCACGAGATGGGCTTCGCCCGGGAGGTGGCGAGCCGGGTGGTGTTCATGGACGAGGGCGAGATCGTGGAAGTCGGCACCCCCGAGCACTTCTTCACCGCCCCCACCGAGGAGCGCACCAGGCGCTTCCTGGAGCAGATCCTTTAGCCGCGTGGCGTTCGGGGCAGAGGCTCCGGAGGCTGTGGAGTCTCACGCGACCCGTGTGGTCATACTCGGTTATACTGACATCGTGAAGGTCGCTGTGTCGATCCCCGACCCTCTCTTCCGGAGGGTGGAGCGCTTGGCCCGGCGCCGCAAGATGTCCCGCTCCCAGTTGTACGCGGTGGCGCTGGAGAGGCTCGTCGATCTCGAGGACGACAGCCAGACCACCCGCCGGCTCGACGCCGTGTACGGCGCGCAGGACTCCCAACTGGATGCCGGCCTGCTCGCCGCACAGGCCGAAGCCGTGCGCGAGCGGTGGTGATCGCGAGCGACGGGTGCTGCGACGCGGCGACATCCACTGGGCGAACCTGCGAGAACCGGTCGGATCCGAACCCGGCTACAGGCGGCCTGTCCTGATCGTCTCCGCGGACGCGTTCAACGACAGCAGGATCCACACCGTCGTCGTCGTGGTGATCACATCGAACCTGGCTCTGGCGGACGCGCCGGGAAACGTGGACCTGCCCGCGGAAGACTCCGGGCTGGTTCGTGAATCGGTCCTGAACGTCTCCCAGGTGGTCACTCTCGACAAGACGTACCTGGGGGAGCGAGCCGGATGCCTCGACGGCGACACGATGCGCAGGGTGGAGGCAGGGTTGCGCCTCGTGCTTCAACTCGGCGCGGCGCCCGGCGGAGTTCCGACCACGCCCCCTTGAGACCGCCCGGGGATGCAGCGACACCCCGAACGTCCGGTACCAGTCGGCCTCGGAACCGTCCGGCGCAGGGGAGCCGTTACGCACTCCGCCTCCGCGATCTGCTCGTCGAACACGACGGCAACGTAGAGACGGACGCGGCCAACCGTCGTCGGCTTGGGCGGCGCCGGTAGCGTGCACTGGATGAATCAGGCTGCTGGTGCGGGGCGTGTGCCTGAGCGACCGACCCTGGATGGGTTGGAGGCTCGTTGGGGTGCCTGGTGGGAGGCGGAGGGGGTCTACCGGTTCGATCGTCGGCGGGGGCGGTCGGAGGTTTTCTCCATCGACACTCCGCCGCCGACCGTTAGTGGGGCTTTGCACGTCGGGCACGTGTTCAGCTACACGCAGACCGACTGCGTGGCCCGCTACCAGCGGATGCGGGGGCTGGAGGTGTTCTACCCGATGGGTTGGGACGACAACGGCCTGCCCACCGAGCGCCGGGTGCAGAACTTCTTCGGCGTGCGCTGCGACCTGTCGGTGCCCCACGACGAGAACTTCGAACCGCCCGCCGATCCCGCCGAGCCTGTCCCGATCAGCCGGCGGAACTTCATCGACCTGTGCCTGCAACTCACCGCCACCGACGAGCAGGCGTTCGAGGACCTGTACCGGCGCCTCGGCGTGTCGGTGGACTGGAACCTCACGTACACCACCATCGACGAGCGCTGCCGGCGGGTGTCACAGCGGGCCTTCCTGCGCAACCTGGCTCGCGGCGAGGCCTACCAGGCCGAGGCCCCGTGCCTGTGGGACGTCACGTTCGGCACCGCCGTGGCGCAGGCCGAACTGGAGGACCGCCCCCGCCAGGGAGCGTTCCACCGGCTGGCCTTCGCCCGCAGCGACGGCAGCGGGGACGTACTCATCGAGACCACGCGGCCGGAGATGCTGGCGGCCTGCGTGGCGCTCGTGGCACACCCCGACGACGACCGCTACCGGCCGCTGTTCGGCTCGACGGTGCACGTGCCGCTGTTCGACACCGGGGTGCCTGTGCTGGCCCACGCCCTCGCCGAGCCCGCCAAGGGCACCGGCATCGCCATGGTCTGCACGTTCGGCGACACCGTGGACGTGACCTGGTGGCGCGAGCTGGAACTGCCGGTTCGACCCATCATGGGACCCGACGGGCGGATGCTGCCCGAGCCCCCCGCCGCCCTGGACAGCGCCGGCGCCCGGGCGGCGTACGCCGAGATCGCCGGGCTCAGTGCGAACGGGGCACGCCGGCGCATCGTCGAACTCCTCGAGCACTCCGGCGAACTCGTCGCCGCTCCGGAGCCCACGCAACACGCCGTGAAGTTCTTCGAGAAGGGCGACCGGCCGCTGGAGATCATCACCACCCGCCAGTGGTACCTGCGCAACGGCGGGCGCGACCTCGCCCTGCGCAAGGAGTTGCTGGAGCGCGGCGTCGAGCTGGCCTGGGTGCCGGAGTTCATGCGAACCCGCTACACCAACTGGGTGGAGGGCCTCAACGGCGACTGGCTGGTGAGCCGCCAGCGCTGGTTCGGCGTGCCTCTCCCCGTGTGGTACCCCCTCGACGCCGACGGCAGCCCGCGGTACGACGAGGTGCTGGTGCCCGACGAAGGGGCGCTGCCCGTCGACCCCGCATCCGACGCACCCCCGGGCTTCGAGGAGTCCCAGCGGGGGCAGCCGGGCGGCTTCGTGGGGGATCCCGACGTGATGGACACGTGGGCCACATCCTCCCTGACCCCGCAGATCGCCTGCGGCTGGGAGGAGGACCCGGACCTCTTCGCCCGCACGTTCCCGATGGACGTCCGCCCGCAGGCGCACGAGATCATCCGCACGTGGTTGTTCTCGACGACGGTGCGCAGCCACCTCGAGCACGACTCGCTCCCCTGGCGGGGGGCGGCCATCTCGGGCTGGGTGCTGGATCCGGACCGCAAGAAGATGTCCAAATCGAAGGGCAACGTCATCACGCCGATCGGGCTGCTGGAGACCTACGGCGCCGACGCGGTGCGCTACTGGGCGGCCAGCGGGCGCCCCGGTACCGACACCGCCTTCGACGAGTCACAGATCAAGGTGGGGCGGCGACTGGGCATCAAGATCCTCAACGCCGCCCGCTTCGTGCTGGGCCTGGCCGGAGCGACCGATGACGGCGATCGCGCCCCCACCGGCGCCGATGCCGTCAGCGAGCCGATCGACAGGGCGCTCCTCGCCGGGCTCGGCGACCTGCTCGACGCGGCGACCGAGGCCTTCGAGGCCTTCGACTACGCACGGGCGCTGGAACGCACCGAACGGTTCTTCTGGGACTTCACCGACAACTACGTGGAGTTGGTCAAGAACCGGGCGTACCGCGACAGCGAGGGCGGCGCCAGTGCCCGGGCATGCCTGCAGATGGCGCTGAGCGCCCAACTGAGGCTGTTCGCACCGTTCCTGCCGTTCGCCTGCGAGGAGGCGTGGTCGTGGTGGCAGCAGGGCTCGATCCACCGGGCGCCCTGGCCCCGGCGGGCCGAACTGATCGGCACCGGCGACCCGGCGGTCCTGGCGGCCGCAGCGGAGGTCCTGGGCCAGGTGCGACGGGCCAAGAGCGAGGCCCGCCGGAAGCTGCGCACCCCCGTCGAGCAGGCGCACGTGACGGCATCACCGGTGTTCCTGGCAGCGCTGGGTGCTGCCACCGCGGACCTGTGCGACGCCGGCAACATCGCCGACCTGGTGCTGAGCCGCAGCGCCGACCGCGCACCGACCGTAGACGTCCGCCTGTCCGCCGAATAGGCAGCGCAACGGCGAGGTCGGGGTGCCGGGGCCGGCCGGCGGCGCGATTTCGCCAGACGCTCCCGACGACGGCCACCGGCGCCCCGACCGGACCTCGGCCAGAACCGGGCGAGGAGACGAAGTCTCACTCGCCGTCGTCGGCGGCGTCGGAGACGACGACCCTGTGGCGGGGCGGCTCCACGATCTCGATGCTGGCGGGATCCGGCGCCTCGGCCAGTTGGTGCCGGCCCTGGTCGCGCACCCAGACCGTCTGCTGCGGGAAGGGGATCTCGATGCCGGCCACATCGAAGGCCTCCTTGATGCGCAGACGCAACTCCCGCTCCACCTTCCACTGCACCGACGGCTCGGTCTTGACCACCAGCCGTATGGCGATGCCGCTGGCACCGAGACTCTGGATGCCCCACACCTCGGGCATCTCCATCAACTCGTCGCCACCCCATTCGGGGTCGTCCCACATCTCGTTGGCGACGCGCTGGATGACCCCCTCGGCGAAGCGCAGATCGGTGTCGTAGGAGACCTCGACGTCCAGCAGGGCCCGCGACCAGAGCTGGGAGAAGTTGCCCACCCGGCTGACCTCCCCGTTGGGGACGTGCCAGACGGTTCCCTTCACGTCACGGACCGTGGTCGTGCGGAGCGAGACCGCCTCGACGGTCCCCGTGACGGGGCCCACGTCGATCACGTCGCCCACCCCGAACTGGTCCTCAATGAGCATGAACAAGCCGGACATGAAGTCCTTGACGACGGTCTGCGAGCCGAAGCCGACGGCCACGCCGACGATGCTGGCGCCGGCGAGCAGCGGCCCGATGTTGATGTCGAACACGCCCAACATCATGAGGCCGGCCACGCTCCAGACGACGGCGGAGATGATGCTCGAGAGCACCGACGTGAGCGTGTTGGCCCGAGCCTGCGAGCGCTTGCCCTCGTCCTGGTCGCCCATGAGCAGCGCCGGCCCCTGCGCCCGCAGGCGCGCCAGACGCGTGCTCGTGCTCGTGGCCATGATGCGTTTGGCCAGCGAGCGCACCCCGCGGCGCGCCAAGCGGCTCACGATCAACGCGCCCAGCGCGATCAGCACCACCTTCAGGGGCTTCTCCACGACCCATTCGGTGGCCGTCGCCAGGAACTCGTTGTCGGTCCGGTCGAACACCCAGCGGCAGGTCTGCGCCGGGTCGAGACCGCAGGCATCGGTCAGCCTTTCTGCCTCGTCATCGGCCTGAGCCACCTGGGCCAGTTGCGCAGCAATGCTCATGGCAGCACTCCTCGAGGTGGGCGGGGCAGCCTCGCCGCGGCGCCCCGATCAAATGCTTCGAACGGACACCCTAGGAGGGCGCCAAGTGGTTTCGCGGCACATCGGTGTCCATCGTTGTGCGGCGCGTCGCCCTCGAGCCGCACGTACAAGCTTTTTCATCTAGAATCCTCTTATGAGCAAGCTTATTGAACGGATAGACGGCGATTTGCAGGCATCCCAGGGGGGACCGCTGTACCGGATCGGGCACGCGGCCGAGCTACTCGGCGTCTCGGTCGACACCGTGCGGCGCTGGGCGGACGACGGTCACCTGGCGGTTTTGCGCACCTCAGGGGGCCAGCGGCTGGTGTCGGGCGCTGACCTGGCCCGCCTGGCCACCGAGCGGGCTGAGCGCCCGGGCGAGAGCCGTGCTCGCACCTCGGCGAGGAACCGGTTCGGTGGACTCGTCACGCGGGTCGTCGCAGACGACGTCATGGCCCAGGTGGAGATCCAGGCGGGGCCGTATCGCGTGGTCTCGCTCATGACCCGCGAGGCCGCTGAGGACATGGGCCTGGCACCGGGCGTGGAGGCCGTCGCCGTCGTCAAGTCCACCAACGTCGTCGTTGAGCGCCCCCGGCAGTGAACGTCCCGTGCACGAGCCATCGGATGTCGCGCGCCGAATGCGTCGCCGACACCTGCCACACCGCAACTACCCGCCCGCCCGCCGCCGGGTGGGGGGACGGTCCGCGCCGCTCGGCGTCGTGCCGCCGGGCGTGCGGCTGGCGGCCGTCCTGGCGGCCTGCGGGGCGGTGCTGGCGGCGCTAACCGCCTGCGGTGGCAGCGGAGATGGCAGCGAAGGCGGGCGCCGCGGCATCACGGTCTTTGCCGCCGCGTCGCTGACCGACGTGTTCGGTGACATCGCCGCCGCCTTCGAGGAAGCCCACCCCGGCATCGACGTGACGCTGCAGTTCGCCGGCAGCAGCCGGCTCGCCACCCAGATCAACGCCGGCGCTCCCGCCGACGTGTTCGCCGCAGCCGACGGGCGGACAGCGGCACAGGTGGACGCACGGCAGCTCACGACCTTCGCCCGCAACCGCCTGGCGATCGTCACGCCGCCGGACAATCCCGCCGGCGTGAGCGGTCTGGCCTCGCTGACCCGCGGCGACATACTGCTGGCTCTCTGCGCCCCCGAAGTGCCGTGCGGCGCGCTGGCGGAGAAGGTCGGCGGGCCGGGCCTCACCGCAGCGGCCGACACACGGGAGGCCAACGCGCGCGGCGTGCTCACGAAGGTGCTGCTGGGAGAGGTTGACGCCGGTGTGGTGTACGCCACCGACCTGCTTGCCGCCGGCGACGCCATCAGCGGCACCGTCATCGACCACCCCGCCAGAACGTCCTACCCGCTCGTGCTTCTCAGCGACAGCCCCGAGGCGGGTGCATTCGTCGACTTCGTGCTCTCGCCGCGGGCGCAGGAACTGCTCGCCGGGGCCGGGTTCGAGACGCCGTGAGCACAACCCTCCCCAAGGTTCCCGACCGCGCCTCGGGCGGCGATCCGGCGCCACGGGATCCGCCCGGCAGGGCGCAGCGGCGCAGGGAGTTGCGCCACCGCCCGGTGGGCGGGCTCTGGCTGCCTGCCGGCGTGGCACTCGCGCTCCTGGTGGTTCCGACCGTCGGCCTGCTGCAACGGGCTCCGTGGAGCGAACTGCCGTCACTGCTCGGCTCGGGGCGCCTGCGCGACGCCCTCGTGCTGTCCGCGATCACCAGCGCGGCAGCGGCGGGCGCGTCGGTGATACTGGGGATGCCGCTGGCCCTGGCACTGTCGCGCTGCGGGCCGTCGCTGCGCCGGGTGATGCGGGCCGCCGTCCTGCTGCCGATGGTGCTGCCGCCGGTGGTGGGCGGCACCGCCCTGCTGTTCGCGCTGGGGCGCCGGGGCCTCGTGGGCCTGTGGCTGGACCGCTGGTTCGGCTGGTCACTGCCCTTCAGCACCGCCGGCGTGGTCGTCGCCGCCACGTTCGTGGCCATGCCGTTCTTCGTGGTGACCGCCGAGGCGGCGCTGCGCAGCGCCGACGCGGGCCTCGTCGAGGCGGCCCGCACCATGGGCGCCCGCCGGTCGGTGGCCTTCCGGCGCGTCACGCTGCCGCTGATCGCCCCATCGCTGGCGGCGGGTGCGGCGCTGGCCTGGGCGCGCGCCCTCGGCGAGTTCGGCGCCACGATCACCTTCGCCGGGAACCTGCGGGGCCGGACCCAGACACTCCCGCTCGCCACGTTCGAAGCCCTGGAGTCCGGACGCCCCGGCGAGGCCGTGGCGTTCAGCGTCATCCTGCTGGCCGTCTCCGTCGCCGTGCTGCTCGCACTCCGCGACCGCTGGCTGAGCCGATGAGGCGACCGATCCCCGGCCGAGCAGCCGCAGAACCCCCGAGGGCAGGGGTGCCGGGGGCCAGCGCAGGCGGCCATTTCCGAGGACGCCGGAGCGCCACCGGCAGTCCGGCCCGGGCAGCCACACCGGTGTCCGGCGGCATCTCAGCCGACGTGCGGGTGCACCTGGGCGACTTCACCCTCGACGTCCACTTGGAGGTCGCCGCCGGCGGGATCACCGCCATCATGGGACCCAACGGCTCGGGCAAGACGACGCTGCTTCGCTGCCTGGCGGGCCTGGAGGCCACCGAGGCCGGGAGGATCAGCCTGGCGGGGCGGCTCGTGGACGACCCGGTCGAAGGGGTCTGGATACCTCCCGAGTGGCGTGGCGCCGGGTACGCCTACCAGGACATTCGCCTGTTTGACCACCTCAGCGCCCTCGACAACGTGGCGTTCGGCCTGCGCTGCCGCGGCGCCGGACGGGGCGCCGCCCGCCGCAGCGCGCTCGCGGGCCTCGACGCGGTGGAGATGGCCGGTGCCGCCAGGACCAAGCCGGCAGAACTCTCGGGCGGGCAGGCGCAGCGCGTGGCACTCGCACGGGCGCTCGCCGGGGCGCCGCCGGTGCTGCTGCTGGACGAACCGTTCTCCGCCACCGACACCGACGTGCGGCCCGTCCTGCGCCGGCAGATCCACGCGGCCGGCGCCACCGTCGTGCTCGTCACCCATGACCCCGCCGACGCCGAGGAGCTGGCCGACGAGGTGCTCATTCTCGACGCCGGCCGCGCCGCCGACCGCACCACGGTCTGAGGCGGCTCCAGGAGGCCGTCGGCCGGCCAGAGTGCGATCAGGCCTCAAGGTCAGCGTGTAGCCGGTGTGGTCGGCAATCTTCGGGTATTGCAAATATATTTCCCTGATGGCACGAACAGGTGTTGGGAGTATTGCAGGGTTCGTGTAGAGTACGGGTACCGGTCACTGACCCCTGCTGCGGCGGGGGTCGAGCTTCCCCAACCGGTTCGTCGGCCCCGCCGACCCGAACCCGCCAACGACGCGTTCTCCGGGGGAGCCACCGATGACCGACCTGAACCCCTTCTCGGACCTCACGCCTCCGGCTGCTGTGGCCGGTGCTGGTTCTGCCGCCTCGGAGAATGCGCCGGGTCGGCGAGAGGCATCGGCGTCACCTCCCGCCGCCACCTCCGGTGCGCCTGGCACCGGGGAGCCCTCGTCGGTGCATCTGCTGGGGTTGCTGGATGCGCTGGTGGTTGGGTTGCGGGCGCTGGGTGGGGAGCAGCTGGAGGAGCGTCTGGGCCTGGTTGGGCGCTGCGACGCTCGGCTGGCCGGGGTGCGGGCCGAGACGATCGCTGCTCTGGCCGCCCGTGATGGTGAGGCGCGCGCTGCGGAGGTGCTGCGGGGTGACTTGAAGCAGTCCCGGGGTGGCGCCAAGCGGGAGATTCAGTTCGCGGAGCGGCTCGCCGACCTGCCGGGCACCGCCGAAGCGCTCGCGGACGGTGCGATCACCCCCCAGCACGCCCGGGCGATCGCCGATGCGTCTGCGCACACGCCTGTCGACGAGGCGGTGTTGCTGGCCGCCGCTGAGAAGGAACCCGCCGACGTGTTCGGCCACACGGTGCGCGGCCACGTCAACGAGCGTTCCGCCGGCGAGGACCTCGAAGAGCGCCGCCGCCGCCAGCGCGCGCAGCGGGAGGCCAACATCAAGCAAGAGTCCGACGGCATGTACAAGCTGTTCGGCAAGTTCGATCCTGTCGCCGGGGCACGTATCGAAATCGCGCTCGCGGCGATGGCCAACAAGGTCTGGCACGCCGAGGACGCCCGCAACCGGGCCACGCCCGCTCAGCGGTACGCGGACGCGCTCGAAGCGCTCATCACCCGCCAAGGCGCCGGCAAACCCCAACGCGCCACGCTGGTGATCGTCGCCGACTACGACCTCGTCGCCGGGCAGTTACGCGATGCCCGCCTGATCGACGGCACCCCCCTGGCACCCAGCGAACTCCTCCGACTGGCCCTCGACGCCGACATCCTGCCGGCCCTGTTCGACACGAAGGGCCAGCCCCTGTGGTTGGGCCACAAGTACCGCCACGCCACCACCGCGCAGCGCGTCGCCCTAGCGGTTCGAGACAAGGGCTGCGCCGTCTGCGGCGCCTCGAACAGCTTCTGCCAGGCCCACCACGTCATCTGGTGGGAGAAGGGAGGGCCGACCGACATCGACAATCTCTGCCTGCTCTGCGGTGACTGCCATCACAAGCAGATCCACGAACTCGGCGCCCAACTCACCCGCGGCCCCGACGGCAAGTTCAGCCTCGAACCCCCACCCAACCGGCCACCCACCACGGCCCGCAACGGCAAAGCCCACAAGAGCAAACGCGGCCCGTCGGGCCACCCAACCAGCACCGCCGGAGCGTGCGGCACCGTCAATCAACCCCTCCGACGCTGACAACAGCACCACACCAACCGCCAACAGCCGAGGCGGGGACGCCCCACCGGCGCCGACGTCCCACCGACCGGGCAACCCTGAACTGAGACTCCGCCAAGCGCTCGCCGGTCGCCCCGCGAGAACCGTCCGAAACGCCGCAGCGCCCGAGCGGCAGGATCGCCGCACGTCTGAGCAGCGCATATTCGTTCTGACGCGAAGTCAATTTGCCTCCGGGCCTTCGGACAAATTACAATCGTGCAACTACACCTAGGTAGTTCCAGAGGCGGGCAAGAATCATTCTCCGGGCCCTGGCACGGATCGAGCGAGCGGAGGCAGCGGCGTGACCGTCGTCGAGCACTCAAACAAGCACAATGCCAAAGAGTTGGCCAGCGCGCCGGCCAACGGCCGCAGCGCCCACCTGGCCGCCGATCCCGGGCCTCCCGAGGCGCGCCCGTTCAACTCGCCGATGCGGGTACGCAAGCGCGACGGCAGCCTCGAGCCGGTTGACGTCACCAAGATCGTCCGCCGGGTCGAGCGCTGCAGCGGCGACCTCGAGGGCGTGGACTGCATGCGCGTCGCCACGCGCACCATCAGCGGCCTCTGCGACGGGGCCACCACTGTGGAACTCGACGAGTTGGCCATCCGCACCGCCGCGGCACTGATCTGCGAGGAACCCAACTACTCGCTACTCGCCGCCCGCCTGCTCGCCACCTACACCGAGGAGGAGGTCCGCAACCAGCGGATCGGCACCTTCTCGCAGTCGATCGCAGCCGGCCGGCTGCTCGGGCTCATCGGCGACGAGACCGCCCACTTCGTCGAGACCCACGCCGCCGCCCTCAACGAGGCCATCGACAACGACCGCACCGACCTGTTCGAGTTCTCCGGCCTGCGCACGGTTTACGACCGCTACCTGCTTCGCCATCCCGAGACCCGCAAGGCGATCGAGACCCCGCAGTACTTCCTGTTGCGGGTGGCCTGCGGGCTGTCCACCGACCCCGCCGACGCCATCGACTTCTACCGGCTCATCTCGTCCCTCGAGTACCTGCCGTCGAGCCCGACGCTGTTCAACTCCGGCACCACGCACCCGCAGATGTCGTCGTGCTACCTGCTGGACTCGCCGGCCGACGACCTCGAGGCCATCTACAACCGCTACACCGACATCGCCAAGCTCTCCAAGCACGCCGGCGGCATCGGCCTTTCCTACAGCCGGATCCGCAGCCGCGGCTCGCTCATCCGGGGCACCAACGGCCTCTCCAACGGCATCGTGCCGTGGCTCAAGACGCTCGACAGCTCGGTGTCGGCGGTCAATCAGGGCGGGCGCCGCAAGGGGGCCTGCTGCGTCTACCTCGAGACCTGGCACGCCGACATCGACGAATTCCTGGAGATGCGGGAGAACACCGGCGACGAGTCCCGGCGCACGTACAACCTGAACATCGCCAACTGGGTTCCCGACCTGTTCATGCAGCGCGTCGAGAACGACTGGCAGTGGTCGCTGTTCGACCCCAAGAAGGTCCCCCACCTCACCGACCTCTACGGCGCCGCATTCGAGCGGGCCTACGTGGAGGCGGAGGAGGAGGGCCTGTTCGAACGACAGGTCCCGGCCCGGCACCTCTACAGCAAGATGATGCGCACCCTGGCCCAGACCGGCAACGGCTGGATGACCTTCAAGGACACCTCGAACCTGAAGTGCAACCAGACGGGCGCCGACGGCCGGGTGGTGCACCTCTCCAACCTGTGCACCGAGATCATCGAAGTGACCAGCGCGGATGAGACGGCGGTCTGCAACCTGGGCTCGGTGAACGTCGGTCGCCTCGTGAGCGACGGCGCCTTCGACTTCGAGCGACTCGGCGAGATCGTGCAGACCGCGGTCCGGTACCTCGACCGGGTGATCGACATCAACTTCTACCCAACCGACGCCGCGAAGTCCTCCAACGGGGTGTGGCGTCCGGTGGGGCTCGGCCTCATGGGCCTACAGGACGTGTTCTTCAAGCTCCGGCTGCCGTTCGACAGCGACGAGGCGCGGGAACTTTCCCGGCGCATCTCCGAGGAGATCTACTACTGGGCACTGTCCACGTCGGTCGACCTGGCCAAGCAGTTCGGCGCGCATCCGAACTTCGCCGAGACCCGGGTCGCCGCCGGGAAGCTGCAGATGGACCTGTGGGGCGTCGGCGTCACCGACGAGGCCCGCTGGGACGACCTGCGGGAGCGCATCGCCACCCACGGACTGCGCAACTCGCTGCTCATCGCCATCGCCCCCACCGCCACCATCGCCTCCATCTCCGGCTGCTACGAGTGCATCGAGCCGCAGGTCTCCAACCTGTTCAAGCGCGAGACGCTCTCGGGGGAGTTCCTGCAGATCAACCACTACCTGGTGCGCGACCTGCAGGCCCGGGGGCTGTGGACCGGAGGGATGCTGGAGTCCCTCAAGCGATCTCAGGGCTCGCTGGCCGACATCACCGGCATTCCCGAGGAGATGAAGCAGCTCTACCGCACCGCCTGGGAACTTCCGCAACGGGCACTCGTCGACCTCGCCGCCGAACGGGGCGCCTTCATCGACCAGAGCCAGTCGCTGAACCTGTTCATGGAGACGCCCACCATCGGGAAGCTCTCGTCGATGTACGCCTACGCCTGGCGCAAGGGCCTGAAGACCACCTACTACCTGCGCTCCCGCCCGGCCACGCGCATCAATCAGGCCACGCTCGGCAACGGCGCCGCGGCAGTGACCTGCTCGCTGGAGAACCCCGAGACCTGCGAGGCCTGCGACTAGCAAGGAATGGTTCCCGCAGCGGGTTCACGCGAACCGTGGCTCATCCACTTCTTCCAACGCCATCTATCCGACGATCCGGCTGAGTCAGTACCGGCGCTTGACTTCTTCGACGGCCGGAACCACCGACTCTTCTGCCTGCTCATCCGTGATGCTGTCGATCTGGGGGGATCATCGATCGTCTGCCTCGACGGCCTATCCAAGCCTCGACGCCAGGCGGCCGAAGCGCGGGACTACGCGCGCATCCGCTCGCATCGGGAGGAGTTCGAGCGGCATTGCCGCGTCCTCAACTGACGCGGCTCGCTTCGAGAGGTTCGGCTGCTAACTCAAGTTCGAGCGCTTCTGCCAGCGCCACAAGCGTCGCCAGCGTTGGGTTAGGGCGCTCGGCCGAAAATAGACGCCGGATCACCTCGGGACGAAGATTGGCCCTCCGCGCCAACTCAGCCTTGCTCAGGTCGAGGCTGCACCGACGCTGATCGAGCATGCGGATGATCGAGTCGATCTGATCGATGCGTCGGCGCGCTGCGTCATACGCCTGCCGATACTCCAGATCCTCACGGCGACCCGCGAGGTAGCGCTCCGCCCCGGTCCGTGCTTCAACGATGCGCACAACTATAGACAAAGCGTGACACAAAAGTTACACCGTGGCACCGCGTCCTCGGTTCGCGATTGTTCCGCCCACGACCAGGTGTGACGACCGGGGAGGTTCTCCCTGGCGGGATGGATTGCCGACCGCGCCACAGGCCGACGCCTGGCACGAACGCGGACAGGCAGCAGCTCGACACCCTCAGGCGCGGCGTCAGCATGACTGAAGCGCAGGTCCCGCGTCCGGCATGATCAACGTGACCGTCGGGATCATCTGAGACCGCCTCGCGTCCGGCATGACGATTCCCAGTTCAGAGACCCAAGCGGCTCTTGATTCCGTCAAATTGCACGAACCAAATTACACGGTTATTCTTTCGCTATTGTAATTCGGGTCGCCGAATCGTCGGTTCAAGCCGCCGCAACGGTTTGCCCGCTTGCAGACACAGATCTGCGAGGCCTGCGACTAGCGGCCCGATGAACGAAAGGAACCCGACGTGACCATCCTCCAGTTTCCCGTTCCCGACCACGGGGCACAGCCGGCGCCTGCGCCGGATCCGGGGGGCGCGCCGGGGCAACAGGCGAACCTGCTCGACCCGGGTTTCGAGTTGACGCTGCGACCCATGCGCTACCCGGTCTTCTTCAACATGTTCCGCGACGGCATCAAGAACACCTGGACGGTCGACGAGGTGAACTTCTCCGACGACATCGTCGACCTCGACCGCAAGCTGCTGGCCTCCGAGAAGCACCTGGTGCAGCGGCTGGTGGCCTTCTTCGCCACCGGCGACTCGATCGTGGCCAACAACCTGGTCCTGAACCTGTACAAGCACATCAACGCCCCCGAGGCGCGCCTGTACCTGTCACGGCAGCTCTACGAGGAGGCGCTGCACGTGCAGTTCTACCTCACGCTGCTGGACAACTACATGCCCGACCACGCCGAGCGCAACGCCGCCTTCGCCGCGGTCGAAACCATTCCCTCGATCCGGCGCAAGGCCGAGTTCTGCTTCCGCTGGATGGGCTCCATCGACAAGGTCGACCGGCTGGAGACCGAAGCCGACCGGCGCCAGTTCCTGCTGAACCTCATCTGCTTCGCCACGTGCATCGAAGGACTGTTCTTCTTCGCCGCCTTCGCCTACGTGTACTTCCTGCGCTCCAAGGGGCTGCTGAACGGGCTGGCCGCCGGCACCAACTGGGTGTTCCGCGACGAGAGCTGCCACATGAACTTCGCCCTCGAGGTGGTGCGCATCGTGCGGGAGGAGCAGCCCGAACTGTTCGACGACGAACTGGCAATGGAGATCGGCGAGATGATGGCCGAGGCCGTGGAATGCGAGCACCAGTTCGCCGAGGACCTACTCGGCGAGGGCGTGCCGGGCATGTCGGTGGCCGAAACTCGCCAGTACCTCGAATACGTCGCCGACCAGCGGCTGGCGCAGCTCGGCCTGCCGGCCCGCTACGGCGCCCACAACCCGTTCTCGTTCATGGAACTGCAGGACGTGCAGGAGTTGACGAACTTCTTCGAGCGCACCGTCTCGGCGTACCAGACGGGCGTCGAAGGTGCCGTGGCCTTCGACGAGGACTTCTAGAACCCGTCCCAGATCCCACAGATCCGGATCGCACAGATCGCCTCTCTCCCCCAAGAGGCACCTCGGCCGGGCTGGCGCCCACCCCCGCCGGCCCGGCCCCAGTTTTGGCTTCCAGTCGAGCCCGGCCGTCAGGCGCGGGAGGCGGCGAGGAGTTGGGCTGCGGCTCGGGCGGGTTGAAGCCGGCCAGTGCGGACCTGCTCGGTGAGGTCGGCGAGGGCGGCCTGCACGTCGGGGTTACTGCGCAGGGCGGCCATGGTCTGCTGCTCGGTGAGGTGCCACATCCAGCGGACGCGTTGCTCGCCGCGGCGCTCGCTCCAGCGGCCGGCCTGTCGAAGAATCTCGGCGTGGGCCTGCACCTGCGTCCAGAGCTCGGCCAGGCCCATGCCTCCGATTGCGCTGGCGGCGAGCACCGGGGGCTCCCAGCCTGACCCCGAGGGGCCCTCAGGATGCCCAGGATGCAACAGGCGCAGGGCGGCGGCGTAGTCGGCGACGGAGCGGCGGGCGGCCGCCGCCAGATCGCCGTCGGCCTTGTTGACCACCAAGATGTCGGTCACCTCGAACAGGCCCCGCTTGATGCCCTGCAGTTCGTCTCCGCCGGCGGGTGTCGTAACGGCCAGCACCGTGTCGCAGATGTCGGCGACACCCGCTTCGGACTGGCCCACGCCCACGGTCTCGATGAACACCACGTCGAAGCCGGCAGCCTCGACCACCTCCACCGCCTCCAGGGTGGCGCCGGTGATGCCGCCCAGCGCCCCGCCCGACGGTGACGGGCGCACGAACGCCGCCGGGATGCCGGCCAGGCGCGCCATCCGGGTCTTGTCGCCCAGGATCGAGCCGCCACTGACCGCACTGGAAGGATCCACTGCCAGGACCGCCACCCGGTGGCCCTGCTCGCAGAGACGGGTACCCAGGGCGTCGATGAGGGTGCTCTTGCCGGCGCCGGGCGGACCGGTGACACCTACCCGGTGGGCATCGGCCGCATGGGGGGCCAGCTGCTCGAGTACTTCGGTGGCGGCGGCGCGATCGGCGGGCAGCGTGCTCTCGACCAGTGTCACCGTGCGGGCCAGCCACGAGCGGTCACCGTCCAGCACGCCGTCGACGTAGTCCTCCGCCTGCGGGGGCTCGGAGCGCTCCGGCGTCTTCACGCCGGCCGTGCAGCCAGGGCGTCGAGCAGCTCGCCGGCGGCGTCGGTGAGTGACGTCCCCGGGCCGAACACCGCCGCTGCGCCGGCCTCGAAGAGCACCGGGCGGTCCCGCTCGGGGATCACGCCGCCCACGACGACCATGATGTCGGCCCGACCGAGCGCGGCCAGTTCAGAGATCAGCTCCGGAATGTGCGTGAGGTGTCCGGCCGTCAGCGACGACACCCCCACGATGTGCACGTCGTTCTCGACGGCTTGGCGGGCCACCTCGGCGGGGGTCTGGAACAGCGGCCCGATGTCCACGTCGAAGCCCAGGTCGGCGTAGCCGCTGGCGACGACCTTCTGGCCCCGGTCGTGGCCGTCCTGGCCGATCTTCGCCACGAGGATGCGCGGCCGCCGACCGTGCCGGCCCGCCATCTCCTCGATCCGGCGACGCACGTCCGCCACGGACCCGTCGGCGCCGGCGGCCTGGCTGTACACACCGGAAATCGTACGGACTACGGCGACGTGACGTCCCCATGCCCGCTCCAGGGCATCGCTGATCTCACCCACGGTGGCCCAAGACCGGGCGGCGCGCACCGACAGCTCCAGCAGGTTCCCGGCTCCGGTCGCCGCGCACCGGGTCAGGGCGGCGAGGGCGGCGTCGCACACGTCCTGATCTCGCTCGGCCCGCACGGCGGCCAGGCGGGCCGTCTGGGCGGCCAGCACCTCGGCGTTGTCCACCGCCAGCAGTTCCACCGACTCGGGCGTCTCGGGGCGGTAGCGGTTCACCCCGATGAGCGCCTGGGTGCCGGCGTCGATGCGGGCCTGCGTGCGGGTGGCGGCCTGCTCGATGCGCGCCTTGGGCACGCCGGCCTCGATGGCGGCCGCCATGCCGCCCATCTCGGTGATCTCGTCGATGTGCTCGCCGGCGCGCCGGGCCAGCAGGTCGGTCAGCCGCTCCACGTAGTAGCTGCCGCCCCACGGGTCGATCGGGGCGCACGTGCCGCTCTCGTGCTGCAGCACCAGCTGGGTGTTGCGGGCAATGCGAGCCGAGAAGTCGCTGGGCAGCGCCAGGGCCTCGTCGAAGGAGTTGGTGTGCAGCGACTGCGTGTGGCCCTGCGTGGCGGCCATGGCCTCGATGCAGGTGCGTGCCACGTTGTTGTACACGTCGTCGGCGGTGAGGCTCCAGCCCGATGTCTGGCAGTGGGCCCGCAGCAGCAGCGAGCGCGGATCGGCGGGCTCGAATTGGCGCAGCAGGGCCGCCCACAGGAGCCGGGCGGCCCGCAGCTTCGCCACCTCCATGAAGAAGTTCATGCCGATACCCCAGAAAAAGCTGAGCCGCGGGGCGAAGTCGTCAATGTCCAGGCCGGCGTCGAGGCCGCAGCGCACGTACTCCAAGCCGTCGGCGATGGTGTAGGCCAACTCCAGGTCGGCGGTCGCTCCGGCCTCCTGCATGTGGTAGCCGGAGATCGAGATGGAGTTGAACCGGGGCATCTCCGCGGCGGTGTAGGCGAAGATGTCCGACACGATCCGCATGGAGGGCCGCGGCGGGTAGATGTAGGTGTTGCGGACCATGAACTCCTTGAGGATGTCGTTCTGGATGGTCCCGGTCAGCGCTGACGGCGCGACGCCCTGGGACTCGGCGGCGACGATGTACATGGCCATGACCGGCAGCACCGCGCCGTTCATGGTCATCGACACGCTGATGCGGTCCAGCGGGATGCCGTCGAAGAGGGTCTGCATGTCGGCGACGGAGTCGATGGCCACGCCGGCCATGCCCACATCGCCGGTCACCCGGGGATTGTCGGAGTCGTAGCCCCGGTGGGTGGGCAGGTCGAAGGCCACCGAGAGGCCCCGTTGACCGGCCGCCAGGTTGCGCCGGTAGAAGGCGTTGGACTCCTCGGCGGTGGAGAAGCCGGCGTACTGGCGGATCGTCCACGGGCGGGTGAGGTACATGGTGGGATGCGTCCCGCGCAGGTACGGAGCAAGTCCGGGATAGGTGTGCGGGGCCTCCAGACCGGCCACGTCGGCCGCCGTGTAGACGGGCTGCAGGGCAATGCCCTCGGGAGTCTGGTGCCGCGGCCCGTCACCGTTTGATGCGACGTCGGACTGCGACCGGCCAGGCGATGCGCGGCCCGCGGGCGGCTCCGGCTGCTCCGACCGCGGCACCGACCAGGGCATCGCCGCGAAGTCGGGGATCGCACTCACGGCAAGTCCTCGGAACGGGCGTGGCGGCTCGCGGGACTCGGGCGGCGCAGCGGCAGCGGCGGGATACGTACGGCGGCGTCCAGCGGGATCTGCGCTGTGTCCGCGAGCGGCGGCGGCGCCCCGGCAGGGTCGTGCGAGGGACCGGCGTCACCCGCCGGGGGAGCGAAACACGTGACACCCACGACGTGCTCGGCGCCAGCGGCCAGACGCTCGTTGCGACGCTCGGCAGCATCGGCGATCGCTGCGGTCACCGATCCATCCAGCAGGCTCGCTGCCATCCCACCCGCAGCCTCGATCTCCCGGAACCGCTCCCAGGCGGCCCCGGCGAGGCGGGCAGTGCGGTCCTCGGCATACCAGGAGCCACCCGCCGGATCGGCGATGGCACCAAGGTGCGCCTCGTCGGCCAGCAGGTGCCCGATGTTGCGGGCCAGGCGCCGGCCCCGCTCGCTGCTGCGATCGAGCGCGACATCGTGGGGCAGGACCGTGATGCATTCGGCGCCACCTGCGGCCGCAGCGAAGGTCGCCGTCGTGGCGCGCACGAGATTCACAAAGGGATCCTGCGTCACGAACATGGCCTCGGAGGTGACGGCCCAGCAGCGCAGCGCCCGGCGCCGGGGCGCCTCCACACCGCATGAAGCCAGGACACGGTCCCAGAGAGTGCGAGCGGCTCGGAGCTTGGTGATCGTGGCGAATTGGTCGGCTGTGGCCACCAGGCGTGCCTCGATGTGCTGCGCCGCCAACTCCGGCCCAATACCGCCGGCCTCGAGCGCGCGGAGGTAGGCCACGCCGGTCGCCAGCGCGCAGGCCAGTTCGAGCGCAGGAGGCGCCCCGGCGTCGGCGTAGACGGTGGCGTCCAGGGCGACCGCCCGTCCCCCGGCATCGACGCCGGGCATCGAGGCGCCGGGACCAGCGGAGGATCGGTGTGCCGCGGCGGCCGCCACCAGCGGTACGAGTTCGCCGAGGGCCGCAGCCGGTCCACCGGGCAGGAAGCCGTGCCGGGCCAGACCGCCCAACGGGTCGGCGCCGGCGACCAGCCTGCCGGGAGGGACCGCCGCGGCGAGCGCTTCGATGGCCGCAGCCGACTCGGCGAACCACGGTCCGCCGTCCACGAGCACCGACACGTCGCCGAGATCGACTGCCGACAGCGCCGCCAGCAACTCCCCGGGCGCCGGCGGCCGCTGCAGCCGTAGCCAGATCGAGGACGCACCACCGGCGATGTCGGCCCGGATGGCGGCGGCGGCCACGGCGGGATCATCGAGATCGTGGCGCTGGCGCAATTCCCAGCGGCGAGGTTCAGCGTGCGGGCCGCGGGTGAACGGCACGGTGCCCGGTAGGCCCGCCGGGTCGGCAGAGGTTGGGAACTGCGCCTCGGTGTAGAGGGGTTGGATCGGCAATCCGTCGTCGGTGCGAGCAACGAGGTCGTCGGCCGTCGAGCCGCGCAGAGCGCGGCTCACCTGGTCTTCCCAGTCGCCCCGCTCGGGGATGGTGAACCCGAGCATCGAAGCAACTCCGCCGGAGGTCACTCCCGCAAGGGTACGACCGTCGCCGGTCGGCGCGCGAGAATTCGCCGGTGACCTGTGGCCCGTTCCAACGTTGGCCTCTGGCACCGGTCGCTCTGGTAACGCTCGTCCTTCTGGCGGCCGCGTGCACCGTCGATCCGGCGGGAAACACCGACTCGCAACCGCCATCCCGATCAGGCGCTGGAAGCGAGTCCGAACCGGCGGTGCCCGTCGACAGAGGTGAAGCCAGCCCGGGTAGCGAGCAGAACACAGCGGGCGGTGCATCGGGCGGCGACGAGCAGCTCGGCGCATCGACGGCCGGCCCCGATGGCGCGGATACGGGTGACGGCCAGGCCGGCGACGTCTCCGGCGCAGTTCCAGGCAACGGGCCCGGCACAGCCGGCAGCGGCGGAGACGTCGATGAAGGTGGGGCAAGAAGTGACGGCGGCGGCACTCCCCCCTCGGGTTCCAGCGCCGCAGGTGACACCGGCGGCACTGCAAGTGGCTCCACCGCCGACGCCGGCGACCCTGCTTCGGCTCCGCCGATCGCGGCGCCGGGTCCCCGGTTCCCGGAGCCGCTGGGGCTGACCCTCACCCGGATGGTCGAACTCCCTGTACCGCTGGCCCTGGCCGTCCGGGCACAGGAACCGGAATCGCTCTACGTGGCGCTGCGCCACGGCGCCGTGATGCGCCTGCGCGGCGACGGCGGACGCGCCGACTCCTCGGCCACGTTGCTCCGCGACGGCAACGCAGTCCTGGACATGAGCGCCCGCGTGGACACCCGAGGTGAGATGGGCCTGCTCGGCCTCACCTTCTCGCCCGCCGGCGACCGGCTCTACACCTCCTCCGTGAATCGCCAGCAGGTCAGCGAGTTGTGGGAGTGGCCGGTGGCACCCGACGGCAGCGTCGACGCGAGCCGGGGCCGCCTGGTGCTGTCGCTGCCGCAGCCCTTCTGGAACCACAACGGCGGCGACGTCACCTTCGGCCCCGACGGCTACCTCTACCTGGGCTTCGGCGACGGCGGGGGCGCTGGCGATCCGTTGCGCGCCGGCCAGGACCCCCACGACTGGCTCGCCACGATCCTGCGCATCAACCCCAGGCCCGGCCCGTCCGGCGAGCCGTACACCATCCCGGCCGGCAACCCCTTCGCCGACGGCGCAGCCGGGGCGCCGGAGGTGTGGGTGTGGGGAGCGCGCAACCCGTGGCGGTTCTCCTTCGATCGCGCCACCGGCGACCTCTGGGTGGCCGACGTCGGTCAGGACCTCCTCGAGGAGATCAACCGCCTGCCGGCAGGCCAAGCCGGGACAGGCGCCGGGCGGGGCGCCAACCTGGGCTGGAGCGACTACGAGGGCAGCGCCCCGTTCTGGTCGAACGACGAGCCACCGGGCCACGTCCGCCCCGTCATCGAGTACCGCCACGGCGACGACGAACGCTGCTCGGTCACCGGCGGCTACGTCTACCGGGGCAGCAGGCTGCCGGGGCTCAGCAGCGTCTACCTCTACAGCGACTTCTGCGACGGCACGCTCTGGGGCTTCAGCGACGCGGCCAGCGCGCACCCCCTCCTCCTGGCCACAGGGGCGCCACCCGGCTCTGTGCTGTCCTTCGGCGAGGGCCCCGACGGCGAGATCTACGTCCTCACCAGCGAAGCGCTCTGGCGCCTAGAGCGTTCGTAGCGCCCGCCCGCCGGACGGCGTCCAGTTCTCGATGAGGAGTTCGCCGTCGAGAACCCGGGTGAGCACCACCCTGTCGAGGCGAGCCGTGAAGAGAGCCATGGTGGCGGGATCCTCGATGGCCATATCGGACCATGCCGCCAGTTCGGACATCGCGGACACCCGCGACGACGCTAGTGCCGGCCGTGCCCTGCGCCGCTCGGCGGCACCGGCGCTCAGTCGGTCAGGTCGATCAGACGTCCCGGGATCAGCAACGGCGGCCGCCGGACCGGGCGCGGACGCCGAAAGGTGGGCCGCTCTAGCCTGAGGGCATCGCCGAACTGCCTCCGCCCCGCACCGCAGATTCGGGATTTGCGAGCATGCGACGCTCGGCGCGGCGTGGTGGAGGAGGCTCGCCGAACCCCGAGATCGAGCCGCACCCGCGGCGCTGGCTGATCCTGTACATCCTGTGCCTGTCGCTGACCATGGTGGTCATCAGCATGAGCTCGCTGAACGTGGCCCTGCCGTCGATCCAGCGGGAACTCGGCGCCAGCGGATCCGACCTGCAATGGATCGTGGACGCCTACGTGCTGGTCTTCGCCGGCCTGCTGCTGCCGTTCGGCGCCGTCGGGGACCGCTGGGGCCGCAAGGAGGCCCTGATGGTCGGCATGGCGATGTTCGGGACGCTCTCCGCCCTCGCCGCCTTCTCGACGAGCCCGACGCAGATCATCGTCTACCGGGCCGGCCTGGGCGTCGCGGCGGCGCTCGTCATGCCGGCCACGCTCTCGATCGTCACGGTGATCTTCCCGCGCTCCGAGCGTCCCAAGGCCGTCGCCATCTGGGCAGCGTTCGCCGGAGCGGGAGCCGCCATCGGACCGCCCGTCAGCGGGATCCTGCTCAACTTCTTCTGGTGGGGGTCGACATTCCTCGTCGCCGTTCCGGTGGCCGGCGTCGTCCTACTGGCAGCCGCCTGGATAGTGCCGACCTCCCGGGACGACGAGCAGCGACCACTGGACATCGTCGGAGCGCTCGTGTCCATCGCCGCTCTGGGAAGTCTCCTTTTCGCGGTCATCGAAGGGCCGGAACTCGGGTGGGGCAGCCCGCCGGTGCTGGGCATGTTCGCCGCCGCCGCCGCCGGTTTCTGGGGATTCGTCCGCTGGGAACGTCGCGTGCGCTTTCCGATGCTCGATCCGGTGTACTTCCGCAATCGACTGTTCACGCTGGGTGCGGTGACGATCACGCTGGTGTTCTTCGGAATGCTCGGCATGTTCTTCGTGCTGACCCAGTACTTCCAGTTCGCGCAGGGCCACACGGCGATGGATGCCGGGTTCCGCAACCTGCCGGCTGCGTTCACCATGATCCTGCTGGCGCCACGTAGCCCCGCCGTCGCCCACCGCATCGGCACGCGGGCCACGATCAGTGGCGGACTGCTGCTCGCCGCCGCCGGGCTCGGCATCATGGCCGCACTCACACCGGCCTCGCCGTACTGGCTGATGGCCGTCGCACTGGTCGTCGTGGCCTCCGGACTGTCCCTGCTCATGCCGGCGTCGTCGCACGCCATCGTGACCTCGCTACCGAAGCACAAGGCCGGCGTCGGATCGGCCGTCAACGACACCACTCGGGAGGTGGGGGCATCGATCGGCATCGCCGTGCTCGGCACGCTGCTGGCGGTCGGCTTCCGGGACGGGATGCGCTCGCACGTGACCGATCTTCCCGGCGCGGCGGCGGACACCGCCTCGGACTCCATCGGCGCCGCCCTGCGGGTGGCACAGGATCTGCCGGCCGAGCGGGCGGCGCGACTCACCGAAAACGCCATCGATGCCTTCAATCGGGGCATGACCCTGTCCATGGGCGTCAGCGCCGGGGTGCTCCTCGTGACCGCGGCCGCGGTCCACCTGCTCTACCCCCGCGAGGCTCCCAGCGAGCAGCCCGACAGCGAGACGGCGAAGGTCTCGACGGCGGAGGTCGCACAGACCACCAACTGACCAACTCGCCGGCGCGGTTGTGCAAACCACCATCTGACCGACTCGCCGGCGGGTTGCGCGGACGTCCGGGTGACTCCGGTGCTGAGGTCCGCCGGACCCGGCGCCCGGGGAATTGCCCTCAGGCTTCGATGACCTCGAAATCCACGGCCAGCGCGACACCGAGACGCCGCCCCGCGGCTTCCGCCGCCGGCCGAAGGAAGGCCTCGGGATCGGCCATCGGGCCGCTGAGAGCGGCGAGGTAGGTGGCGTGCGCCGCCAGGGAGGCGAACCCGGCCTCGAGGTGGCCCGTGACGTCGACGGCGTGGGTGGGCTCCGGCGATCCACCGAAGGCGATGAAGCGCACGCCACCCCAGGCCTCCAGCCCGTCGGCTGCCAGCTCGGGGAACATCCACGGGTTGGCGGCGTCACGCACCGCGTCGATCAGGGCATAGCCCACGTTGCGATGGTCGACGTGGTTCCAGTCGCCACCTCCGAACGTGTCCCGGTAGTTGATGGAAAGCACCACCTCGGGCCGGTGGCGCCGGATGCAGCCGGCCAGCGCCCGGCGCAACTCCAGATCGGCCATCACGTAGCCGTCGGCGAACCCCAGGAACTCCACGTGCGTCACGCCCACGATGGCGGCCGAGCGCCGCTGTTCGGCCTCGCGCAGCGGTCCCGTCTCGGCGGGCGCCATGGTGGCGATGCCCGCCTCGCCGCTGGTCACGAGGGCGTAACGGATGTCCTTGCCCTGGCCGGTCCAGCGAGCGACCGCCGCGGCCACCCCGTACTCCAGATCGTCGGGATGCGCCACCACCGCCAGCGCCCGATCCCAGTCCTCGGGCAGGTGCAACAGGTCCGCGGCCATCCGTCGACGATAGGCCGGAACCCCCGCCCGCGGTGGCCGGCGAGGCGGCCGGTACCGTTGCCCGCATGGCCGGTGGGGGCGATGTGTTCGCCGAGTTCTGGGACACGAAGGGCTACGTGGTGGCCGACGGCGCCATGGGGACGCGGCTCTTCAGCATGGGGCTGATCTCCGGTGACGCGCCCGAGCGCTTCAACCTGTCGGCCCCCGGGAGGATCCGCGACGTGCACCGCGGCCACCTGCGGGCCGGGGCCGACCTGGTGCTGACCAACAGCTTCGGCGCGAACCGCCTCCGGCTGCGCCTGCACAACCTCGACGGGCGCGTGCTGGAGTTGAACGAGGCCGCCGCCCGCATCGCCCGCGAGGCCGCCGAGGCCGAGTGCCGCCGCGACAGCCGGACCATGCTGGTGGCCGGTTCGATGGGGCCGACCGGCGAACTGCTGGAGCCGCTGGGATCGCTGACCGCCGCCGCCTGCGAGCAGGCCTTCGCCGAGCAGGCCGAGGGTCTGGCGCGGGGCGGCGCCGACCTGCTGTGGATCGAGACGATGAGCGACCTCGGGGAGGTGGAGGCCGCCGTGCGGGGCGCCCGCCGGGGCTGTGACCTGCCCGTGGCGGTGACAATGAGCTTCGACACCGCCGGGCGCACGATGATGGGCACCACCGGAACCGAGACGGCCGAGCGGCTCGGCAGCCTGGAGCTGGCGGCGCTCGGAGCGAACTGCGGCAACAACCTCGCCGACACCGAGGCGGCCGCGCTCGAGGTGCGCTCCGCCCTGCCCGACGTCCCGGTGATCTGCAAGCCCAACGCCGGGATCCCCTACTGGAGTGGCAACACCTTCCACTACACCGGCACGCCGGAGATGCTGGCGGCCCACGCCCACCGGGCGCGGCAGGGCGGCGTCCGAATCATCGGCGCCTGCTGCGGCAGCGCCCCTGCGCACGTCGCCGCCATCGCCGCCGCCCTCGCCGGAGATGCGCGAACACCCCGCGGGTGAGTCCACCGAACCGCACCCGCGGCGCTGGCTGATCCTCGTCGTCCTTTGTACGTCGATCGTGATGGTCTTCAGCAACCTCGGTTCGATGAACATCGCCCTGCCGACCATGCAGACGGCTCTGAACGCCAGCGGCTCGGATCTGCAATGGATCAACGACGCCTACATTCTGACCTTCGCCGGTCTGCTGCTGCCGTTCGGAGCCCTCGGCGACCGCCGGGGCCGAAAGGGGATGCTGCTCGCCGGGATCGTGGTCTTCGGGGTGTCCTGCGCGCTGGCGGCCTTCTCGACGACCGCAGGGCAGGTGATCCTCTACCGGACCGTCATGGGTGTCGGCGCCGCCCTCGTCATGCCGGCGACGCTGTCGATCGCCGCGGTGATCTTTCCTGCTTCCGAGCGACCCAAGGCGGTCGCCGTCTGGTCGGCGGCCGCCGGCCTGAGCGGGCTGCTCGGTCCCGTCACGGGCGGTCTCCTGCTTCGCTACTTCTGGTGGGGCTCGACCTTCCTGGTCACCGTCCCCGTGGCCGGGGTCGTCCTGGGGCTGGTCACCTGGATCGTGCCGACGTCCCGAGACGAGGAGCAACGGCCGCTGGACGCGGTCGGGGCGGCGCTGTCGATCGTGGCGCTCGGCTGCCTGCTCTACGGGATCATCGAAGGCCCCGAACTGGGATGGCGAAACCCGTGGGTGATCGGCTGCTTCGGTGGGGCGCTGGTGGGGTTCTGGGCCTACGTCCGCTGGGAGCGCGGGGTCCGGTTCCCCATGCTCGACCCGGCGTACTTCCGCAACCGGGTCTTCACCCTCGGGGCGGTCGCCGCCATCCTCACTTTCTTCGCCCTGTACGGCATATTCTTCATCCTCACCCAGTACTTCCAGTTCGCGCAGGGTCACACGCCGCTCGGAGCGGGTTTCCGGATGTTGCCCGCGTCGGCGGTCGTGGTCCTGGTTGCACCCCGCACCCCTGCCCTGGTCGCTCGATTCGGAGCGCGGGCAATGATCAGTGCGGGGCTGGCGGTCACGGCCGTCGGGTCGGCAATCATGGGGACGCTCGACGCGGCGTCGCCCTACTGGCCCGCGGCGGTGGCCCTCATGGTCCTGGGCACCGGGCTTGCACTAACCATGCCAACCGCAACACACGCCATCGTGAGTTCGCTCCCGTCGCACAAGGCGGGCGTCGGCTCGGCCCTCAACGACACGACACGCGAGGCGGGCGGGGCAATCGGCATCGCGCTGCTCGGCACACTCCTGTCGGTCGGCTACCGGGAGGGCATCTCGGACCGGCTGGGCGACTTCCCACCGGCAGCGGCCGAGGCGGCATCCGACTCGGTCGGCAGCGCCCTCGGGGCCGGCCGCGAGCTACCTGCCGAGGCGGCCGAACGGCTCTCCCGTCTTGCTGTGGATGCATTCGACCGGGGAATGACCCTGGCCTACTCGGTTTCAGCCGCTGTGCTGCTCATCGCCGCAGCCATCGTCTACCGGATGTACCCCAGGCGCCGAACCGTCACCCGTCAGGGCGCGCCGGCGGACGCGGGCGCCCCGGAAGGCAGGGCCTGAGCGGGCCGGCCACCGGGCCCTCGGCGATCCGGCCCCAGAGGCGAGCCCCGTACAATTCGCCGGGCATGCGCGAATACCCCGCGGGGCACTCCACCGAACCTCACCCGCAGCGCTGGCTGATCCTCTTTGTCCTGTGCACGTCGCTCGTGCTGGTCTTCGTCAGCGTCACTTCGATGAACGTCGCCCTGCCGACCATGCAGACGGCGCTGAGCGCCAGCGGCTCGGATCTGCAGTGGATCACCGACTCCTACATCCTGACCTTCGCCGGTCTGCTGCTGCCTTTCGGGGCCCTTGGCGACCGCCGGGGCCGGAAGGGGGTGCTGCTTGCCGGGATCGTGGTCTACGGAGTGTCCTCCACGCTGGCGGCTTTCTCGACGACCGCCGACCAGGTGATCGTTTACAGGGCCGTCATGGGCGTCGGAGCCGCCCTCATCATGCCGGCGACCCTGTCGATCGCCGCCGTGATCTTTCCTGCATCCGAGCGACCCAAGGCCGTCGCCGTCTGGTCCGCGGCCGCCGGCCTGGGCGGGCTGGTCGGCCCCCTCGCGAGCGGTCTCCTGCTCCACTTCTTCTGGTGGGGATCGGTCTTCCTGGTCGCCGCCCCCATGGCCGGGGTGGTCCTCGTACTGGTCGCCTGGCTGGTGCCGACATCCCGAGACGAAGACCAGCGGCCACTGGACGCGGTCGGGTCGGCGCTGTCGATCGTCGCGCTCGGCTGCCTGCTCTACGGGATCATCGAAGGCCCCGAACTGGGATGGCAGAACCCGTGGGTGATCGGCTGCTTCGGCGGGGCGCTGGCGGGATCCTGGGGATTCGTCCGGTGGGGGCGCCGGGTCCGGTTCCCCATGCTCGACCCGGCGTATTTCCGCAACCGGGTCTTCAGCCTCGGTTCGATGGCCGTCATCCTCACCTTCTTCGCCCTGTACGGCACGTTCTTCATCCTCACCCAGTACTTCCAGTTCGCGCAGGGCCACTCGCCGCTCGGCGCGGGACTCCGGTCGCTGCCCCCATCGGCGGTCGTGTTGCTGCTGGCACCCCGTGCCCCTGCGGTGGTCGCCCGATTCGGAGCGCGGGCCACACTCAGTGCGGGGCTGGTGGTCGTGGCCATCGGGGTCGCAATGCTGGGGACGCTCAGCACGGCGTCGCCCTACTGGCTCACGGCAGTGGCCCTCATAGTCCTGGCCACCGGGCTGGCGCTGATCATGCCGACCGCTACGCACGCCATCGTGAGCTCGCTCCCGGCACACAAGTCGGGGGTCGGCTCGGCCGTCAACGACACGACCCGCGAGGCGGGCGGGGCGATCGGCATCGCGGTTCTGGGCACGCTCGTGTCGATCGGCTACCGGGGCGGGATATCGGGCCGGCTGGGCGACTTCCCTCCGGCGGCGGCCGAGGCGGCATCCGACTCGGTCGGCGGCGCTGTCCGAGCCGGTCGCGAGCTACCCCCCGAGGCGGCTGAACGGCTGCATGGTCTTGCTGTGGACGCTTTCGACCGCGGGATGACCCTGGCCTACTCGGTTGCAGCCGCTGTGCTACTCATCGCCGCGGCCATCGTCTACCGGATGTACCCGAAGCACCGAACCGCCACCCGCCAGGTCGCATCAGCGGAGGCGGGCGCGGGCGCCAGGGGCACCTGAGGCGGGCCGATGCTCACGCCCGACGCCACCGTTGATCGCCGTGACCTGATCGCCGACCTCGCCGCGGCGGTCGGCGCCCATCACGTGCAGACCGACGAGGACATCCTGGCGCCCTTCCTCGTCGACGAGCGCCGGCGCTATCACGGTGCGGCCCTGGCGGTGGTCTCCCCCGCCGACACCGTCGATGTGGCGACGGTCGTGCGACTCTGCGCCGGCGCGGGCGTTGCCGTCGTGGCTCAGGGCGGCAACACCGGGCTCTGTGGCGGAGCCACACCGCTGCGCGAGATTCCCTCGGTGGTGCTCAGCCTGCGCCGCATGCGGGAGATCCGCCACGTCGACCCTCTGGGACGCACGATCACGGTGGGCGCAGGCGCCACGGTGGCGGAGGTGGCCGGCGCAGCCGCGGCGGCCGGCCTGCTGTTCCCGCTCAGCTTCGGGGCCGAGGCCAGCGCCCAGATCGGCGGCGCCCTGTCCACCAATGCGGGCGGTACCGCGGTCCTGCGCTACGGAACGGCGCGCTCGCTGACCCTGGGACTCGAAGTGGTGCTGGCCAACGGCAAAGTGGCACGCCTCGGCGGCGGGCTGCGCAAGGACAACACCGGCTACGACCTGAAGAACCTCTTCGTGGGCAGCGAGGGAACTCTCGGGGTGATCTGCGAGGCCACGCTGGCGCTGTTCGCACCTGCCCGGCAGCGGGCAACCGCCATGGCCACGGTGCGAGGGGCTTCCGACGGACTCGAACTTCTGCGGCTGCTGGACGAGGCAGCCGACGGGCGGGTGAGCGCCTGCGAGTGGATGAGCGCTACCACACGGCAACTGGCCTGCGCACCGCCGAGCAGCGCCCGCGACCCCTTCGGTGGCGGGCCGGAGTCCCTGGTGCTCGTCGAGCTGACCTCGTCACGTCCCGGCGACGACCTGCGCCTGCTCACCGAGGGTGTCCTGGCCTCCGCCCTCGAGGCCGGCATCATCGGCGATGCGACGGTGGCGGACGGCACCGCCGCGGCCGGGCGGCTGTGGGATGTACGCGAGGCCCCGCCCGAGGCCGAGAAGCACGCCGGCGGTTCCATCAAGCACGACATCGCCGTGGTCCCGGCGCGCATGGCTGACTTCCTGACCCAGGCCACGGCCGCGGTGCGCTCGGTCCTGGCCGACGTGAGGGTCAACGCCTTCGGCCATCTCGGCGACGGCAACATCCACTTCAACCTGCTCGCCCCGCCCGGCGCGGCTCCCCACTTGCTCTTCGACAGCGAGGAACGCCTGACGGGCGCGGTCTTCGACGTGGCCGAATCGCTCGGCGGCAGCTTCAGCGCCGAGCACGGCATCGGCCAACGCTGGCGCGACGAACTCGCCCGCCGCAAGCCCCCCGCCGCACTCGACCTGATGCGCCGCATCAAGGCCACCCTCGACCCCGCAGGCATCCTCAACCCCGGCAAGGTCCTCTGAACGGACGGCGCCCTGGATCGGGTCAGGACCCCTCGCCGCTCCTCGCCAGCGGGCGGGCGAGCGCTGCAAAAGAGACCGGCAGGTGTTCCCGGCCGGCTCCCGGGGCCCCGCTCAAGCGCGGGTCATGGTCCCGTTGTCGATCACGGGGTGGTCGCCGACGAAGGTGCGGTACCAGGCGCGGTCGCCGTCGATCCAGACGTGTATGTCGAGGCGATCACCGGGGAAGACGGGAGCGGAGAAGCGGCCGTACATGCCGCCGAAGCTCTCGGGATCACCATCGCAGACGGCGTGCAGCAGCGCCCGCCCGGTGAAGCCGTAGGTGCAGAGGCCGTGCAGGATGGGCCGGTCGAATCCGGCCAGGGCGGCGAACGCCGGGTCGCTGTGCAGCGGGTTCCGGTCGCCGTTCAGCCGGTACAGCAGAGCCTGATCGGTGCGGGTCGTGTAGCTCACGACCTTGTCCGGCGAGCGATCGGGCCGGTCGGTGCCGGGAGCCGACGGGCCGCGATCGCCGCCCCAGCCGCCCTCGCCACGCAGCACCAGCGTGGAGACGTTGGTGTAAACCGGCTGCCCGTCGGCCACGTCACTGGCACGGGAGGTGGTCTCCACCACCGCCGCCTTGCCCTTGTCGTAGACCCCCGTGATCTTGGCGACGGTGCTGATGGTGGCCTCGACCGGCAGCGGGCGGTGCAGGGTGATCGTCTGCTCGCCGTGCAGCAGCAGCGCAGGATTGAACGGGCCGAGGTGCCGCATGGGGTTGTCGGGGTTGCGGCCCATACCGTCGCCGAGCACCACGCACATCGCGGGCAGCGCCTTCTGGGTGACCTCGTGGCTGTTCTCGGTCGTGAACTCCAACTCCGCGCCGACGGGATCGTCCATGCCGGCACCGACGCCGAGCGCATACAGCAGGCAATCCTTGGAGTTCCAGCTGCTCACGACGGATGAGCCCTCGGCTCCCAGGGCGTCAGGATTGATGGGCATGGCACGCCTCCTGGGTTGGCCGGCGACGGTCCTGCAACACTACCGACCTGCGATCACCCACCCGGCCCGCTCCTAGGATGACTCCCTCATGAAGGCCGTGCGCTGCATCGACGGACGCATGCAACTCTGCGACGTCCCGAAACCGGTTCCCGGCGACGGGCAGGTTCTGGTGTCGGTCACCTCGGCGGGCATCTGCTCGTCCGACCTGCACATGGCCCGGCTGGGCCTACTGGACCCGCGGTTCACCGTCGGCCACGAGATCGCCGGCCGTCTCGCCGACGGGACCCCGGTGGCCGTCGAGCCGGTGACGCCCTGCGGCCGGCCGTGCGAGTACTGCGGCCGGGGCGACTACAACCTCTGCCCCACGTCGGTGCGCCAGGTGCTCGGCATCGGCGCCGACGGGGGCATGGCCGAGTTCGTCGTGGCCGACGCCGCCGGGATCGTGCCGCTGGGTGGCATCGGCGATGCGATCGGTGACGCCTGCCTCGTCGAGCCTCTGGCGGTGTGCGTCCACGGCCTGCGCTTGGCCGGCGTGGGCAGCGGTCAGCGGATACTCATCATCGGCGGCGGGGCCCTGGGGCTGTGCGCCGCCGCCGCGGCCCGCCACGCCGGTGTGGACGTGGCGGTCGAGGCCCGCCACGAGGCCCAGCGCGCCGCAGCCGATCGCCTTGGTGCCCGAGCGCCCGACGGTGGCCCGTACGACGTCGTGGTCGACGCCGCCGGCTCGGCCGAGGCTCTGGCCGAAGCGGCACGCAAGGCGCGGCGCGGCGGCACCCTCGTGCTGCTGGCCAACTACTGGGGCACCGACATCGTCCTGCCCGGCACGAGCGTGATGTTCAAGGAACTGCGCATCCTCACCGGGATCATGTACGGGCGCGGACCGGCCGGGCGCGACATCGAAGTGGCAGCCGCCGTCATGGAAGCCAATCCCGAGGTGGCTCGGGCGCTCATCAGCCACCGGTACCCGCTCGACGCGGTGGACGAAGCCTTCGACGCCGCCGCCCGGCGCGCCGAGGGCGCCATCAAGGTCGTCCTCGACCCAACGGCGAGCTGAGGCGGCCTCGTGGCCAGAGGTCGCCCCCGGCCCGAATGTCGGGTCTCGGTCGGTTCGGCCCGGTGCTGGTCGTCGCGGTGCTGGTCGCCGCCGCCTGCAGCAGCGGGGGACACTGCCCCGGCGGAGCCGCCCGCGCGTGTGGAGCCGGCGGAACCCCCCGCAACATCGGTGCCGCCGCCCGACATACCACCCGAACCCATCCCCGACCCCGCGCCGCAAGTGGCGCCGAGCGGCACCAGCGAGGCAGATGCGAACGGCGCGGCGCCGGCCGATGGCGCCGAGGGTGACCCGCCCGACGTCCAGGACCCCGACGAGACAGAACCACCGGCCGGCCTGAGTGCCGACTTGGAGGACCGTCTGCATGCACTGGTGGACGAACTCGCCGAGATCGCCGGCAGATGGAGCCCGACGGGTCGAGCCGCCGTGGCAGTCGCGACAGCCGACGGGAACCTGTACGGGCTCAACGAGCACCGCCAGCACATCTCCGCCAGCGCCGTCAAGCCGATTTGGGCGGCGGCGGCCATCGACCTCGCCGGCTTGGACGCCGTGATGCCGCTGGCGGAGGAGGCGCTCGTGCGGTCCAACAACTTCGCCGCCGGAGAGATCATCGATCTGGTCGGCATCGACACCGTCAACGACTGGAGCACCGACATCGCCGGCTCGACCGGCACCCACCTGGCGGCCTGGCACTTCGGCGCCGACCGCGTGGCGGAGTCGGTCATCGCCAGCGGGACCAGGGCGAACTTCACGACGGTGGCCGATCTGGCGCTCTTCTATGCCCGCCTGCGGCGAGGCGAGCTGCTGGACCCCGACGGCGTCGCCGCACTGGAGGGCTGGCTCCGCGCCACCGCCCGCGGGTCCACTGCGCCCGGTGCCGTGAACGGTTCTCTCCTGGCCCGCCTACCGGAGGAGGTGGCCGCCGCGGCGGTCCACAAGACGGGCTGGCTGCCGCCGTACTGCTGCCGGGGCGACGTGCGACTCGTCATCGATGCGGGGACCGTTCCCCTGCCCGACGGCGGCTGGTTCGCCATCGCCGCGGTCAGCGACCGAGGCGCGGCCTACAACCTGTCGGTGGATTGGGTGGAACTGGCGGCCTGCCGGGTCTACGTGCTGCTGGCCGGCGACACTTCGCATGCCTGCGATCTCCCCGGAGACGGCACGTCGCGGCCCGAGCTGTGGCTCCCGCCGCCGGAGCCGGAAGAAGTCGACGACGCCGAGGCCGAGGGCGAGGAGATCGATCAGCCGCCATCGGTTGAAGAGCCCGTGGCGGACGGCGGCGAGAGACCCCCGGAGGGACCGAACCCGCTGGATCGGGCGGTGACCCGCCGGAGGGCGACGGCGAGGAGTCACCGCCGGGGAGCAGCGAGCCGGTGCCGGAAGCGGAGGAACCCACCGCTGAGCCCGCTGAAGCCGAGCCTGTGACCGGCGAGGGCGAATCGCCTTCCGGCGGCGATTCGAGCGGCTGATGCGGAGCCGGCCCGCCCGTGCGGGTCGCCGGCTATTGGTCGAGAACGTCGAACAGGTCGGGGTCGCTGCGGCGCAGGCGGCGCCAGTTGGCGTCCCACATGGCACCGATGAAGTTGTCGACGTAGAGCCGCTTGCTGCGGACCGCCTCGGCGATCGGCATCTCCTTGCCGCCGATCATCTGCGCCTCGACCGCGCAGCGAGCCGAAGTCTCCAGGGTGATGGCCTTGACGGTGGCCAGCGCCAGCGACTCGTCCACGATCACGACGCCGTGATTGCCGAGCCACAGGACGCTGCGACTCCCGAGGGCGGCCGACATGCGCGGCCCGTCCACGATCGGCCGGACCCCGTCGTCGAAGTAGTGGGCCTGCTCGTCGTGGAACAGGCAGGCGTCCGCGGAGTACATGCCCATGTCGGAGCCCGTCGTGCTCAGCACCTCGACGAAATGAGAATGGGTGTGAATCACCGCATGAGCAGCCGGTCGGGTGCGCAGCATCTCAGCGTGAAACCCGACCGCGGGCGAGACGCCGCCGGCGCCGGTCAGCGTCTCGAGATCCATGCTCACCTGGACGACGTGCTCCGGCAGCGTCTCGTCGAAGTAACCCCACGGCGAGATCCAGAAGGTGTCGGGCCGGTCCGGATCGCGCAGCGCCACCTGGCCGGCGACGCGGCTCTCGCAGCCGGCTCGCGCCAGCATGCGACGCGCGGCGACCACCTGGAATGCCGGATGATCGATGTGCATGCTCACGGGCCAGAGTATAGAAGCGGCGCGAATCGGCCCCCGGAGCGACGGCGCGAATCGGCCCCCGGAGCGACGGCGCGAATCGGCCCCCGGAGCGACGGCGCGACCCGGTACCGGAGCCCGGTGTGCGAGCCCCGGCGGGCGGGCCGCGCACACCGGAGGGTACGATCGCGATACCGCGGGGAGAGGAGACCGATGAGCCTCATAAACGTCAGTGACTGGACCCCTCCGGGCTGGCTCATCCCGTGGATCTCCCGCACGCACGTTGTCCTGTACAAGCTGAGCGCGGGCAAGGTCGGTAGCCACGTCGACGGCATGCCGTGCATCGTCCTGCGCACCATCGGCCGCCGCTCGGGCAAGCCGCACACGGTCTGCCTCAGCTACCTGCCCGATGGGGACTCGATGGTGGTCGTGGGTTCCTTCGGCGGCGCCGAGCACCACCCGGCCTGGTACCACAACCTGCGGGCCAATCCCGAGGTGATCGTGCGCGACCGGGAACGGGTCTTCTGGGCGGCGGCAGAGACCCTCACGGGCGACGAGCGGGCGGCTATGTGGGAGTCACGGATCGCCAGCGCTCCCCGCTACTCCCGCTACCAGGGACGCACCGACCGGGAGATCCCCCTGATCCGGCTCAGCTACTCCCGCCCCTACACGGGGTAGGGACCCCGCCGCCGGCAGCGCCCGGAGGGCATCCGATACTTAGAGGGTCCAGCCGCCGTCCACGTCGAGCTTCTGGCCCGTGATGTAGCCGGCACGCTCCGAGGCCAGGAAGCACACCGCCTCGGCGATGTCGTCCGCCTTCCCGAAGTGGCCCAGGGCGATGTCACCGAGGGCTACCACCTGGGCGCGCTCGTCGACCTCGCCGGTCGACATGAGAGTCTCGGCCATGCCGTCGGCCATCAGCCCCGGCCCGACGCAGTTGGCCCGCACCCCGTACCGGCCCTCCTCCTTGGCGATTGCCCGCACGAGCGCCTCGACGGCACCCTTCGGCGCCGAGGAGAGGGAGTCGCGCTTGGGGAACCGCACCGTGGCGCAGGTCGTGACGGCCACGAGCGCGCCGGCGGCGGCCCGCAGGTGCGGCAGCGAGGCGTGGGCGAGGTTGTAGAACGCCAGGATGTCCTGGGTGCACTGCCGCCAGAACCGCTCGGGGTCGATGCGCGCCACGTACTCCATCGAGACGTACGGACCGGAGGCGTAGACCACGGTGTGCAGCCCGCCGCCGGCGACCTGCTCCACGATCGTCGATGTCGCGGCAGTGTCGGAAAGTTCGAGTTGCACCGATCGCGCCCGCCCGCCCCCGGATTCGATCTCGTCGACCAAAGCGGCCGCGTTCTCGGCGTTGCTGCGGTACGTGAACACCACCTCCGCACCCCGCTCGGCCAGCAACCGGCAGACGGCCGCGCCGATGCCGCCACTGCCGCCGCTCACGAACACCACGCCCGGCCGGCCGGTGAAATCCCCCGAGCGGCCGGCGTCACCGGCCGGGTCGCCCCGGGAGTCATCGGTGTGGCCGGCGACGCCACTCGGGCGGTCCGCCGCCGTCACCACGCACCTCCCGAACACGACCGCACAAGCGGTCACCCTACCGAGTGCGGAGCTTCACACCGGCCCTGACGACGGGCAGATCGGGACCCCGGCGCGCAAGGTTCGGGCGACGGTCGGCTCCTCGCCCGGCAACCGGTTCGGGGCCACGGGGATCAAGCCTCGATGTCGAGGTTCTCGAACAGTAATCCGAACAGTTCCTCGAGCCAATCCTCCAGCTCCTCGAGCCAATCCTCGCTCGGCACCTCCGACGTCGTGTCCCCGAAACCCCCGAGGTCGAGGTCCACCTCCGCCCCGGGGGATCCCTCGAGTCCCGCCAGCAGGCTTCCGAGGATCAAGCCGAGGAACTCGTCGTCGAGCCCCTCGAGCAACTCGCCCAGATTCGACTCATCGCGGGCGCCGGAGTCGAAATCAAAATCCTCTCCGCCCTCGGGGCGACCCTCGAAGGGGACACCTTCGAAGGGAAGGCCCTCGAAGGTGTCCAGCAGACCCCCGAGGATCACGCCGAGGATCTCCTCGAACATCTCGCTTTCCAGCACGTAAGGAAGCAACTCGACGAGAGCCTCGAAGTCGAAGCCGACGTTCCAGTCGGGCACACCGAACGATTCCTCCGGTGGGGCCGGCCAACCCTCCACGAACTCCGCCTCGCCCTCGGAATATCCGTCCTCGGACCGGAACGGGAAGTCCTCGACGGAGGCGTAGTTGTCGTCGCCGGGGGAATCGTCCGGCGAGAACGGGATCCGGCCCCCGGAAGATGCACGCCCGAGTCCCGGCCAGTCCGGCGGGAAGTCGCCGGCGAAGCCGGAGCACTCAGCGAAGGCGAACCCGCGGGGGCCGTACACCTCGCCCTCTGTGCAGAACGCCGCGAGCGGCGTGACGCACTCAATGCGCCGGAGCACGTCGTCACGAAGGTGACCAAGACCCATGCAGAACGCCGAGGACGGCGTGACGCACTCAACGCGGGATGCGGTACCGCCTTCGAGCGACGTCCCCCGCAGCGGGATCTCCCGGCAAACCTCCGGCGCAAGCCCGTAGAAGTCCCCGCTGGGGAACCCGCCGAAGGAGTTCCCTGGGCTGGACAGCCCGCCCTCGGGCGGCCACCAAGGGGGTCCGCGCCAGCGGGCTCCCGGTTCGGCGCCCCAGCCAGGAAATCGGCCGCCGCCGAGCCCCTCCCGACCGGGCCGTTCCTCGTATCCCTTCCACCACCCCTCGACACCCTTGCCGCCGGCATACTCCCGGTCGCACATCAGCAGCACTCGGCGACCGAGGTCCTTGACCTCTACACAACCCTTCGACGCTGCGACCGCGGGAGCGCCTTCGTAACCGTCGGCCTTGTCGCCAACGGCGCCGTGGGGGTGGCCGGCGCGGCTATCGGCACGACCGTCGTCCCTGGCGCGGCCGGCGGCCTCGTCGTGGCGGGGGACTGCGACCGGGCGGTCACGACCATCACCGCGCCCGCCGTCGCGACCCAACCGCCGATCCTCGTCGGGTGAGAGCGGTGCGTCGCCGAAGCAGACGCCGTCGTTGTCGGCGAAGCAGCCGCCGTCGCGACCCGACCGGCGATCCTCGTCGGGTGAGAGCGGTGCGTAGCCGAACCAGCCGCTATCGGTGCCGTCGGCGAAGATCGCGGCGTCGGAGCCGAACCAGTCGTCACGATCGAAGATCGAGTAGATGAAGACCGAGAGAACGGCGATACCGGCCACACCCGCCGCCGAACCCAGCACGATGGCCGCAATGCGCCACCGGCGGCTACGCCCGCCGGAACCGTCTCCGGCCGGGGCGGGCAACGACTGATCGGCCTCGCCGCCGGCTGCGGCGCTCCCTCCGGCGACGCCCTCTCCCGCTGTGTTCTCGGCCGCTGCGTCCCTGTCTGCGGCTCCGGCGCTCTGCTCGTCGCGGCCGGCCGCAGCCTCGTGCTCGGGATCCTCCGACGGTCCACCGACTGCCATCTGGAAAACCCTAACGCTCCCCCCCCGCCACAGACCGGTCGGCCCGGCACGAATCCGGCCCCGGTTCGACCCCCGGTCCAACCCGGTTCGGCCCGGTTCGGCCCCGACGACGCGGGCGCGACTGATCGCCCTCAGATCCGGAAGGGCGCTGCCGGAGCATGCCCCCGGTCGCTCCGGCGGCTGGGCCAAGGCCCGCTACGGTGAGCCATCCGGTGCCCGGCCCGACCGGCGCCCGGGTCAGCCACCGCACCGGACGACCGGCCGTCGCCGTGGCACGCTCCAGCGGCGCGGGACGGCTCAACACGGAGACCATCACCGATCACGGGCGACACCCATCGTCTCGTGACCACACAGGAGACGACATGACCGACGAGACCGCAACGACGTGGCACAGGGTGGCGGGGCCGGACGAGTTGCCGGAGGGCCGGGTCAAGACGGTGGTGGCCGGGGGGCGAGCCTTGGCGCTCAGCCATCACGATGGGCGCTACGGGGCGCTCGACAACCGCTGCCCGCACCAGGGCGGTCCCCTCGGTGAGGGGTCCATCGAGAACGGCTGGCTGCGCTGCCCGTGGCACGGCTACGACTACGACCCGCTGACGGGCACCCCGCCGCCGCCGTTCGACGACAGCCCGCCGTGCTTCGCCACCGAGGTCCGCCCCGACGGCGTGTACGTGGAGCTGCCGCCATTGCCGCCGCCGGCACGCACCGTCAGCGACGTGCTGGTCGAGACCATGTGCAACTGGGGCGTGGACGCCGTCTTCGGCATGGTCGGCCACTCCAACCTGGGCTTCGCCGAGGCCATGCGCCGAGCCGAGCAGCGCGGCGACCTGCGCTTCTTCGGCATCCGCCACGAGGGGGCGGCGTCGTTCGCGGCCGGCGCCTACGGCAAGCTGACCGGGCGCCCTGCGGCGTGCTTCGCCATCGCCGGGCCGGGCTCGACGAACCTGCTGACCGGCCTGTACGACGCCAAGGTGGACCGCGCCCCGGTGCTGGCCGTGACCGGGCAGGTGCCTTCGGCGGTGGCGGGGCGGGGGGCGTTCCAGGATCTCGACCTCGAGGCGGCGTTCGCCGACGTGGCGACGTACAGCCAGACGGTGCACGCCGGCAGCAACCACGCCGAACTCATGACCCTGGCCTGCAAGAACGCCGTCGTGGAGCGGGCCGTGGGCCACCTGGTGCTGCCCGACGAGGTGCAGGTGCTGCCCGCAGCCGCGGGCGCGGCCGCGGGCGGGCCGGCCGGTCGGGTGGCGCAGCGGGAGGTGGCTCCCCCGGCCGACGTCCTGGCCGCAGCGGTCGAGCGCATCGCTGCCGCTCGGCGACCGCTGATCATCGTCGGCGCCGGCGCCCGCTTCGACATGGACGCGGTGGTGGCCCTCGCCGAGAGGATCGCCGCTCCCGTGGCCACCACGTTCAAGGCCAAGGGGCAGATCTCCGACCGCCACCCGTTGGGCTGTGGCGTGCTGGGGCGCAGCGGCACGCCCATCGCCAGCTGGTTCATGAACGAGAGCGACCTGATCGTGGCCTTCGGGGCGTCGTTCTCGAACCACACCGGAATCGCCCCCTACAAGCCCATCGTGCAGGTGGACTTCGACCCGATGGCCCTCGGGCGCTTCCATCCGGTGGACATCGGCGTGCTAGGCCACGTGGGCGTGACGGCCCTAGCGCTGCACGCCGCGCTGGACGCCGCCGAGCAGGCCAGAGCGAGCGCTGTCGCAACTGAGGTGGCCGAGCGCTGGGCGCTGTGGCGGGCCGAGAAGGCCTCCCGGGTCGCAGACGACCGGGGGCGGGGCGTCAACTCAGCGGCGATCTTCGACTCGCTCGGGCGCCTGACACCCGCCGACGCCGTCGTGTGCGTCGATGTGGGCAACAACACGTACTCCTTCGGCCGCTACTTCGAGGTGCAACGGCAGTCGGTGCTGATGTCGGGCTACCTGGGGTCGATCGGCTTCGGATTCCCGGCCGCCATGGGGGCCTGGGCGGCGGTCGGCGGCGAGCGCTCGGTACTGGCGGTGACCGGCGACGGGGGCTTCGGGCAGTACGCCATGGAGTTGACCACCGCCGTGAAGTACGGCATGGACATCACCCACGTGCTGCTGAACAACGGCGAGTTGGGCAAGATCAGCAAGGAGCAACTCGCCGGTCAGTTCGGTGTGTGGCAGACCTCGCTGGTGAACCCGTCCTTCGCCGCCTTCGCCGAGTTGTGCGGAGCGCACGGCACACAGGTCACCGACCGCAGCGAGCTGGACGGCGCCATCGCCGAGGCGCTGGCCCACCCCGGACCGGCTCTCGTCGAGATCATCTGCGACCCCACCCTGGTCTGAGCTCGCCGGGGCTACTCGACCCCGACTCCCGCGGGACCGGCTAGCCGCCCGTCCAGAAGGAGTCCTGGATCTCGGCGTGGCGCTGGCGCAGGCCCTCGACGAAGATGTCGTCGGTCCAGACGTAGAAGCGTCCCTCCAGCAGGGCGTCGTGGAGGATGGCCGCGGCTTCGGCGGGCCGCTTGGCGCGACCGAATCGGGTTTCGAGCGCGTCCTGGCGCCCGGATGCCATCTTCTCGTCCCAGTTGTCCCTCTCCGGCAGGCTTTCGCCCGGGCTGCGCAGCTCCTCGGGGCGGTTCCGTGCGGAGCTGGTGATCCTGGTCCGGACCACGCCCGGGCAGAAGGCGGTGATGCTGACGGCGCTGCCCTGCTGAGCCAGCTCGGCACGCACGGTCTCGGAGATGGCGACGACCGCGTGCTTCGAGGCGTTGTAGGCGGCGAGGCGGGGAACGGTGACGTGCCCTGCCGAGGAGGCGGTGTTGATGATGCGGCCGGTGTCGCGGGCGAGCATGTGCGGCAGGAACACCCGCAGGCCGTGGATGACGCCCCAAAGGTTCACGCCCAGGATCCACTCCCAGTCCTGCGTGGTCATCAGGTCCGTCCGCTTCTCGATCCCCACGCCGGCGTTGTTGAAAAGCAGGTCCACGCCGCCGTGGCGCTCCAGAGCGGCCTCGCCGAGCGCATCCATCGCGGCAGCGTCCGACACGTCGGTGAGGACAGCGCTGACCTCGACGCCGGCAGCGCTCAATTCAGCGGTCGCCCGAGCGAGCGCCGGCTCCTCCACGTCGGCCAGGACGAGGCTGCAGCCTGCGGCCCCGAATCGCTCGGCTATACCCCGGCCGAGACCGCTGGCGGCTCCGGTGATGACCGCCACCTTGCCCTCGAATGCACCGTTCGCTGCCATCTCAGCACCCCTTGTAGTTCATGACCGCGCGGAGGACGTGGTCGACCCGCACCAGGTCGGCCTGATCGGCCATCACGGTAGCGATGTCCTTGTAGGCCATCGGTGATTCGTCCACCAGCCGCGCGGCCCGGTCGTGCTGCCAAGTGCGCCCGGCCATCGCCTTCTGGAAGTCGTCGATCGACACCTCGCGCTTGGCCCGCCGGCGGCTCATGCGCCGTCCGGCGCCGTGGGCCGCCGACTCGTAGGAATCCGAGTTGCCCAGGCCCGTCACGACGTAGGTATCGGCACCCATCGAGCCGGGGACGACGCCGCGGTCGCCGACCCTCGCCCGGATGGCCCCCTTGCGGGTGATCCACATGGATCGCCCCTCGTGCGTCTCGCGGGCCGCGTAGTTGTGGTGGCAGTTGATGCGTTCATGCTCGACGGGCTGCCGGCGGACGGCCCGTCCCACGGCCGCCAGCAGGGCGTCCATCATGATCTCGCGGTTGGCGAAGGCGTAGCGCTGGGCCCAGAGCATGTGGGTCACGTAGCGCTCAAATTGCTCGTCGCTCTGGAGGAAGTAGGCCAGGTCGCGGTCCACCAGCGCCCGTTGCAGGTCGGCGCACAGCTGGCGGGCGCCGGCGATATGCCCGGTGGCCAGCCGGTTGCCGACGCCGCGGCTGCCCGAGTGCAACACGCACCACACCCGATCGGCCTCGTCAACGCTGACCTCCACGAAGTGATTACCGCCACCGAGGGTGCCGAGCTGCGGGCCGGCCTTGGCGAGATCCTTGCGCTTGAGTCCCTCGGGGTGCGGCAGCGGGTCGGCCGCCAGCCAGCGCGCGCCGGCCTTGGTGGTCCGCGGGTGCGCGGCGAATCCGGCTGGGATGGCCTGCTCCACGTCGACGAGCAGCGTGTCCAGGCTGTCAGGCAGGTCGGCAGCCGCCAGATCGGTCCGCACGGCGATCATGCCGCAGCCCAGGTCCACGCCGACCGCCGCGGGAATGATCGCGCCCTCGGTGGGGATGACCGACCCGACGGTCGCCCCGATCCCGACGTGCGCGTCCGGCATCAATGCGACAGGGCCGGAGACGGCCTCGCAGCGCGCCGAGGTCAGCGCCTGCCGCAGTGTGCCGTCTTCGATATCGCTGCCCCACGAGCGCACGAGCTCTCGCTCGCCCCTGTGGCCTATCCGTTCCACGTGGCCGCGCCGCCTTGGAGCGGGTCCGTCGCCGGAGGACCTATGCCCGGCCGGTCACGCGGGCGACGGTCATCTCGATCACCCTGCGGTCCGCCCCGCGGTCGCTGGCCGGCCGGTAGCGCCGGGCGTAACGGCTGACACCTTCGGCGCAGCGCGCCGGGTCGGCGGTCACGACGGCTGGGCCCTCGAGCGCCAGCCAACGCCCGCCGTCCACCTGGCACAGCGTCACCTGTACCGGGCCGGCGGACTCCAGCAGGCGCACCTTGCGCGCCCCGGCGAACGTGATGATCCTGGCCAGGCCGGCCTCGCCGTCCCACGTGAACCCCACCGGCGTCACGTGCGGGGCCCCGTCGGGGCGCGGGACGCTGAGCGTGGCCAAGTGGCGTTCGGCCATGAACAGCTCCACCGCCAAGGGCAGATCATCGGGTCTCCACGCCATGGACGGCTCCTTCTCCCGGACGCACGGGTCGTCTCATGGTAGGGGCAGCCCGCGGCACCAGGGCCCCGACCGGCGCACGGGAGCGCGGCCGAGCGACGCCCGCCGTGACACCGCCGGCCGGCATCGCCGCGACCAGGTTCGGGCCTCGGCGCGCCGGGGCGCGGCACAGCCTTGGCCGACCGTTACGGTATGAACCGACCACCCGACCCCCGACCGAGCCAGAAGAGGACCATGGGCCTGCGACGCAACACGAACACGCTGGACCGGCCGTTCACTCGCAACGAGGTCGTGCTGGCGACCGAGGACCTGCGGGGCGTCCCCGCCCGCAGTTCGGGCAAGGTGAAGATGGTGGCCGGCTTCACGTGGAAGCGCTACTGGGTCTTCTTCGAGAACGGCGTCCAGATGGGGTCCCTCGATAACCACCAGCTGGTGCGCCCGAGTGACTGGAATCACTTCCTGGCCGCCCGAGCCGAGCGTGAGACTGCAGCAGCCGCAGCGGCCGCAGCAGCAGCCTCCGGCCAAGCAGCAGACGGCGAGACCGCAGCCGCCGACAGCGCCGCCGACGACAGTCCCAACGCCCACCTCCGCGCCATGGTCCCCGACTACCTCCTCGAAAGAAGCGCCTCCGCCCGAACCCGCCTCAGCGCCTGACACAAGGCCGGGTTGGGGCCGGATCGATCACGGAGGCGGGAGCCGGACACGGCACCGCGGCCCGCCCGGACCACCATGGCCCGGCGGTTCATCGGACGACGGCTACGGATTCGTTCCGGCCGCTGACGGCGGCGAGCAAGTCGCGGAAGGCATCGGAGTCGATCGGCGAGATGCTTTCCCACGACTACGGCGGGGGCAACGCTCCAGGTGTCCGGGCGATGAGCGTTTCAACGCGTTCGGCCACCCGCAGCAACATGTCCTCGAACCCGTCGAGGTCCTGACCGGGGAACAATCCTCCCATGACGGAGTCGCGCCAGTCCCGATCCATCTCGGCCAGGCTGCTGAGAGCGGCTGTGGTGATCTCGTCGGGAGCGATGGCCCGGTTCCGGTCGAGGCGGTTCTCCGGATCGGACCAGTCGGCCAGATAGTTGGCCATCGCCCTGTCCAGGTCGACCTCCCCCGACGAGAGGAGTTGGTCGAGGTCGTAGAAGTCGCGCGACTTCGCCCGTCGCCACGACGAGAGGCAGCGAAACTTGTCGGCCGTGACCTGCTCCAGAGTGCGGATCCTCATCGGGGGACAGGCCGGCAGGTCGGGATGGTTGCCCAGAAGCGATCCGGCCTCGGTCTCGGCCCAGTACGCATCAACCGGGTAGTAGTGGCGGTAGTCCACCTTGATCGCCCCGGAGAGCCCTCTGCCGTTGTCCCACAGAATGGCCCGCCGACCGCGGGTACGGACCTGCGGTGCGAGCCGGATCGACGCAGAGGAGGCGGCAGCCGGAAGGATGCGCTCGATGAGCGGCCAGAACCTGTGGGCACCGTCGGCGTCGGCAGTGACGTGGTCGAAGTCGAGATCCTCGGAGTACCGGTACGGCTTCCAGTAGGCGCGCAGCCTGGTCCCGCCCTTGAGGACCACTGACCGGTCGTTCAAGTGGGCGACGGCAGCGAGGGCGTGGTGGATGACCCTGTCGCGTTCGGCCAGGAAGTCGTTGGTGGGCATGTTGGTCGGGCGGTCGGGGTCAGTTGAGGATGAGATCAGCGAGGCCGGCGGGGCTCGTCTGCCAGCGGACCTTGCGGGCTCGGTCGTTGTAGGCGGACCCCGGTGGCGAGGTCCGGCTGCCGAGCGGGTTCAGACGTATCCACTTGTCGCCGTGGCGGGCGGCGGGTGCGAGCTGCACCCACTCGCGGGCGGGGACGCCGACCTGCTCGGCCTGATCGCAGCCGGCCATGCCCTCGGCAATGGAAGCGATACGGCGCAGACCCGCGTACCAGCCCCACTCCCCGGCGATGGCGGCGACCCGCGCGGGGTCCGCCGGACACAGTCCGGGCGGGAGGGTTACAACAGCGGCGATGTGCTGCTCGGGATTGCCGGCGCGAACCGGGAATTGGGCGCACTCCAGCAGCGCCCGGTGCGGATCGGACAGCCACGTCCGCTCGGTGATCCAGACGGCGTGCTCGGTGATACCGGGACGCCCGCAGCCGACGGTCTCGCGGACGTGGCGGAACGGCAGACGGCGCGCCTGGCGCCCCCCGATGTGACGGTCGGCGGCGACGATGGGACGCACGGTCATCGGCTCACCGGCAGCCGCCAGACCCGACAGGTAACCGATGCGCCGCAGCCCGTCGCCGTAGAGAGCGTCGAGGACCCGCTCCAGCAGCGGTGACCAGAGAGCGCGGGCCGCCTCGGGCGGGTACCGCCTCCAGTCCACCGGCGCCGGATCGTCGCAGCGCACCCACGTACCGTTCCCCACACGGATCACCAGACCGGCCACCTCGGCCCGCCCGAGAGCCCGCGACGCCGACGAGGCGGCCACTCCCGCAGCAACGGCGAAGTCCCCGGTACTAAAACCATCCGCCAGAAGTGGCAGCACGCGCAACGAATTCGAAGAACGCATAGTCGAAATATACCTCAATTGTGAGAGCCGGATTCGCTCCGGTAGGCATCCCATCGAGTGGTCGGACAGGAATCCGGGTTCGCCAAACCGGCCACGGGGGTTCAGTGGATGTCGGCGACGGAGACGTTGCGGCCGGTCGCGGCGGCTCCGGCACGCGCTCGCCTGGGAGCCTGACGCACCCCTCGGCTATACATACCCCGAGGCGGGGCGGCGCCGGCTCCAATCCCTTGCCCGATCACCCAGCCATCCCCACCGGCGAGTCGGCCGGAGGAGTGACACCGATGCCAGACGCAACCAGTCCCGACATTCCCACCGCGCTTCCTTGGGATCAACGGTTCAAGGGCGTCGACCCATTGCTTGGAGGGTACGACGGATACCTGACTTGTCTCGAAAACGTCTGCCACTACGTTCAGGACGATCGCCCACAACTGACCCAACTCCACCGCTGGCTCATGGAGAGCTTCAAACTTACAGCAGGTTCGGTGGAGATAAGGATGTCGTTCCTCGTCAGGGTGGGACTACTGGACATGCGCGGAGATGTTTGCAGCGTCGCCGCACTAACTCGGCGCTGGCTCGACACAGGTGAGAATGCCGTGATCATCGCTCAGCTCCACAGCCGGACTCAGTTCATCGGCGAGATGCTGAACGAATTGCGGGCCGCGCACGACTCCGGGAGCCGCTTGCATACCTGGGACGTTCTAAAGGTAGCGAAGGAGCGGTACGGATTCGGTTGGACGAGCGCCAAGCAAATCGACAGCCGCCGCGGTTGGCTGCAGTCCGCGGGACTCGTCAGCGTCCCCTCCGATAAGCAATTCCAGGTCACACCGGCAGGCCATGCGCTTCTGGAACGGCTCGAGTTGCACGTGCCGACTGCCGAGGCAGCCTTGGCGAAGTCCCCGCAAGAGCCGGCAGCGGCGTCTCGGGCTCTTGATCCATTGCCCGGAGCGGTCTCTCCGGAGTCGGCACAGCACTCGCCGCCGGCCGAGGAAAGGCGAGACGAGCGGCCGGACACACATCATGAGCCGGCGGCGGCCGCTGCTCTCGCCTCGGAGCTGCGAGCATCTTCCGTACACAGCGCCGACCACACGCGATTGGAGGCTGCCGTGCGGGACGCCTTCGAGTTTCTTGGATTCAGGGCAGAACGGCTGGGCGGGTCGGGCAAGACGGATGTCCTCCTGAACGCTATCCGGGGCAAGGATCACTCGTATCGCGTGACAGTGGATGCCAAGAGTGTTGGCGAGAGCAGCTCGTCGAAGGGCCGGCTTCGAGATCAGCAGGTGGACTGGGTAACGCTCCAAGAGCATCGGACGAATCACAGAGCCGACCATTCAATGCTGATCGGACCGGATCCCACCGGAGAACGGATCTTCGCACGAGCCCGTGAATATGGAGTGACGATCATGTCCTCCGATGAACTTGCACAGCTCTGCCTGCAGCACGAGGAGATGCCGCTGGGGCTCGGGGACTACGAGGCGCTGTTCGCCGAGGGTGGCCACATCGACATGAGTCCCCTTGATGGCAAGCGCAACGAGGTCGCCCGCCGCCGTGATCTGGCTCGCGCTGTCGTCGGCACTCTGGCTGACGAGTGCGAGAGACTTGGGCCGATGTCAGCAGGGCAGATTCAGGCCCTCTTGAAAGATCACCCGTGGGCGGAGGAAGAGATCCAACAGGTACTCAACGTCCTGTCGGGTGACCTCGTCGCAGCCGTCGAGTTGGCTCCCAGCGACAGCGAGAGCCCCACGACGTACATTCCGGCGACGAGTCTCGCGGTGGCACAACTCCGACTGCGCAAGCTCGCCGAGGTGCTCGGGAGCAGCGGACCGTAGGCGAGACGGAACTCTGCCGGGAATTGCCGAGAGCGCCGACCCGATAGTGGGTGACTGGGCTCTGGATCTGGGCCCGCCTGCGTCAGGCGAGCATCAGCCGCTCGCCCTTGGGTTCGGGAATCGGATCACCGAATTCTTTGGCGGTCTCGATCCAGAGATCCATCGCCTGGTTGACGTTCGCCAGTGCGGCCTCCTGAGTGGGCCCGTGTGCCATGCACCCGGGGAGCTCCGGAACCTCGGCCACGAATGAGTCGTCGGCATTGCTCCAATAGAGAATGACTTCATATTTGTACATCATTCATTCCCTTCCAGCTGATACTTGACGATCAACTGACGGACCTGCCGTACCTGGTAGGGCTTCGCGTGGCTGCCGTCACGTTGCAGATTGATCCTCTCGGCCACTCCGGTCTTCCTGAAGATGTGATGGCTCCCCCGGACCCGCTCAACGAATCCTAGGTTCACGAGCAGCGAGCGCAACTCATCGAAACGAACGTTGGTGTCCGAGCGCCCATCCAGAATCCTTCGGCGAAGCCGCTCCTGCCGGTTCATGACAATGCTCCTATCCAGCCGATCACCCAATCAGGTTCGGGCCAGGACTTGAGATTACGAACCATCATCCGCTGCCCAGTGGAGGACTTGACCGGATCAGACGGGCGTTACCTCGACCGCCAGATTGCGCCCGACGGCTTGGAGTGCCTTTTGGACTTGGCCGATGTGGGAGCGGTGGTCGGGATTGGTCAGCTTCCGGACAGCCGACTCGCTGACGCCTAGCCGGCGAGCCAGTTCCACCTTGGTAATGCTCTGGGCGCGCATGGCCGAGTAGAGGGCGAGCTTGGCGGCCACGACGGGCGGCACGGCGACAGCGGATCAGTGGGTAGTGATGTTATGCTGTAGCGTCATGCGTACACAAATTGCGCTCGAGCCGGAGCAGCACGCCATGGTGAAGCAGAAGGCCGCCATTCTGGGGATCTCCATGGCCGAATACATCCGGCGACTCGTCGAGAAGGATCTCGGGTCGAACAACACGCATGCTGACCCTGCGACCGTCATCGGCATCGGACGATCGGGCGGCAGCGACATCGCGGCCGAAGGCAAGAGCGCGGTCGCAGCGGCAATCGCCGCGCACACTCCGGCGCGGTGACCGTCTTTGTCGACACCTCGGCCTGGTACGCAGCGGCGGACGCGGACGACGCGAGCCATCTCCGAGCCGCCACCCGGCTAGAGGAATTCTCCGGCGGACTGCTGACCAGCGATCACGTTCTCGTCGAGACCTGGTATCTCGCATCGAGCCGCCTCGGATCGGACGTTGCCGAAGCGCTGGTGAATCGAATCCGTATGGGCATAGCTCGGGTCGAGCCGGCCACCCTGGCCGATTTCGAGGTGGCGGCTCAGATCTACGAAGCCTTCCCCGATCAGAGGTTCTCGATCGTCGACCGCACGAGTTGGTCGGTCATGCAACGGCTCGGCGTGCACGAGGCCATCGCCTTCGATCGCGACTTCTCGATCTACCGCTTCGGCCACGACCGCCGTCAAGCATTCACCGTCCATACCTAGGAGGCGCTAGCAGCCTCCCCCCGGGCCGCCTTGGGACGCCGGACCCCGGGCCCGCGCAGTGCCGGTCGAGCCACGACAGGACATCGCAGATGCTGTTACGGTTTGGCTTCATACGCACACAGATTGCGCTCGCATCCGAGCAGTTCGGGCCGTCGGTTCGTGCTCCGAAGCCATAGCGGGATGTGACCGCTGCCGCCTATCAGGCGGTGCGTCCGTCTATACCGGTCGGCCAAGTCTCAACACACGAGAAGGACAATGAGCGCCGACAAAGAGATCGAACTCGAACAGCCCGACATCACCGATCTGGATCGTTGGGTCGGTGTTCCTATTGGTGGTTTACAGGCCAACGAGCCGATCTCAGTCAGCGATGTCCGTCGATTCGTCCAGGCATTTGCCAATCCGCACCCGCTCCATTTCGACGCCGCCTACGCCACCGGCAGTCGTTTCGGTCGAATCGTCGCACCCCAATCCTGTTTCGGTTCCGGTGTGGCCGATACCGTGCACATGCAGGGCACTATCCCCGGTTCACACAACCTCCACGGTGGCGACGAATTCTGGTTCTATGGGCCACGGGTCTTTCCGGGTGACCTCCTGACACAGGATCGGATGATGTACGACTACAAGGTCGTCAATACCCGGTTCGCCGGCCCGTCCGTGATCGCCCGGGGTGACACCACTTTCGTCAACCAGCACGGTGACTTTATCGCGAAGCATCGAGCCACTGCGATTCGCTACCTCGTGTCCAACGCGGCAGCGATCGGAAAACTCAGCAGTGACACCTCAGGCGAGCCGGACTGGACGGACGAGCAATTGGGTACGATCGCCGCCCAGAGGATCGACTTCATTCGTGCGACCGTGGGACACGACAAGCGCACCTTCGAGAGGGTGAATGAGGGTGATCAACTCCCCACATACGTAATCGGGCCCCACAGTATTGCGACGTTTGTCACCGAGTTGCGCGCGTTCCGGCTCGGTGGCTGGGGAAGCGCCGACGACTGGCGCGATCTGCCTTATACCGATGATCCCGGTTGGATCCGCGAACTGAGAGAACCAGAGCGTGGTGATGTGTTCGATCCCGTCGCCTCCGACATGCTCAATTTCGGCACCGGACGTGGCCATCAGATTCAGAAGTGGGCCCGGAGAATCGGGATGCCGCGCGAATACGGGTACGGCCCGAGCCTGTCGAAGTGGGTGACCGACTACCTCTCCAACTGGGCCGGGGAGTTGGGTTTCCTCCGCTATCGGAAAGTCGACATGCGGCATCCGATTCTCAGCGGAGACGCGAGCTATCTGAACGGCACCGTCACGGCCAAGGAGCCGGCCGCCGCCGGTGGGTCAGGCACCGTCGTCGTGGATCTTCAGGTTACGAATCAGGACGGCAAGCAGGTCGCCTCGGGCATCGGTCGGGTCGAGCTCCCGCTTGCCGACCCTCCGCCGTCACCCTGACCGACTCGATGGTCTGCCCATGACCTCCTACCTTGTTCTCGACGCTCATTCGCCATGCAGATCACATGGCGACTGACGTAGCCGACGACATGTACCGGGGACCTCGGGTCGTGGCCCGCCTCGTGGCGGATCAGGCCACCAGGCTCGCCGACCGCCCGGCGATCACTACATCGACCGAGACCCTGTCGTATGGCGACCTTGCGAACTCGGCATCCCGGTTCGCCGGTGGGCTGAAGGAGCTGGGTGTCCGCGCCGGAGATCGAATCGCGACGATGGCCGCCGGCGCGAGTTCGCAATATCTCGCGTCGTGGTTCGGCATCGCATGGAGTGGCGCCGTCGAGGTCCCGGTGAATCCGATGCTCAAGGGCGATCTTCTGGGGCACGTGTTGACCCACTCGGATCCGTCGATGCTCGTCGTGGCGTCCGATCGGCTGCAGCAAGTGGAGGAGTTACGACTTGCCTCCCACCTGAAGATCGTCGTGATCGACGGCGCCGACCCCGAACCGGGCGGCGGCGCGTTCGGGTTCGATGAGTTGACCGCAGCCGAGGGGTGCGCGCCGGTGGACCGCGGCGAAGACGACCTCGCCTGGATCATTTACACGTCGGGCACGACGGGTCCCTCGAAGGGGGTCGTGCACACGAACGGGAGTGCCCTGGCGAACGCCGAGACCGCTGTCGATGCTCTCCAACTCCGAGCTGTGGATGTGATCTACTGCTATTTCCCGCTATATCACATCTCAGGCCGCGCCTACTGCGTCATGGCGCCGATGTGGACCGGAGGTCGGGTCTGCCTGTCGGACAATTTCTCGGTCACAGACTTCTGGCGCGTTGCCGCCGATGTCAAGGCGACCTGGACCGTCGCTGTTGGGGGAATCCTCCAGTTGCTGGACGCCCGGGACCCCTCGCCGGCCGATCGCCGACACGGGCTCAGGCTCATCGCTTCCGGTCGGGTGCCGCCCGAGCTACACACGCGTTTCGAGAACAGATTCGGAGTCGAACTGCTCGACATGTACGGCCTTACCGAGACCGGGACCGTCAGCGCACCGAACGTGGGAGAACCGAAGCACATCGGCACCACCGGTCGGGCACGACCCGCATTCGAGATCGAAGTGCATGACGACCACGACCGACCGGTCGAAGCGGGCACCGTCGGCGAGATCGTCGTTCGCCCCCGAGAGCCCGATGTCATGTTCCGCAGCTACTGGCGACAGCCGGACGAGACCGTCCATGCCTTCCGGAACCTGTGGTTCCACACGGGTGATGCCGGCGTCCTCGAGCCCGGCGGCTACCTCCGAATCGTCGACCGGATCAAAGACTCCATCCGACGCCTCGGCGAGAACATCTCGTCGTTCGAAGTCGAGTCCGTCGTGAATCAACATCCGGACATACTTGAGAGCGCGGCCTTCCCGGTACGACCTGGATCAGGGGACGAAGAGGTCATGGTCGCTGCGGTGATCCGCCGCGGGCGCACCATCGACCCGAACGACTTCGTGGCGTTCTGCGCCGAGACACTCCCCCCGTTCGCCGTGCCCCGTTTCCTCCGCAAGGTCGGCAGCCTTCCGAAGAATCACTCCGAGCGAGTCGAGAAGTACGTGCTGCGCGACGCCGGCGTCACTCCAGACACCGTCGATCTCCGAGAACTCCTTCGGGCACGTCAGCAGGCCGACCGGCCGGGGGGCGAGAAGAGCGGCTCGCGGTCGTGACTACTTTGAGTCATCGCCGGTCATCCCTGCCTTCATGCTTGCGGCCGTCGCACCGAGACCGAGCTTGCCCGTGGTCAGCTCGTTGTGCACCTGGGCGAGTTGGTGAAGGCCGAAGGCAACTTCTCCTCCTGCCCGGTAGCCCATTGCGTCCTGCGCGGCGTTGACCGCCTTTTTCGCCAGCGCAAGCGCGAACCGCGGCTTCTGCGCTATGCCGTCGGCTAGCTTCATCACTTCGGCATCGATTTCGTCCATGGCTACGACTCGATTCACCATTCCCAATTCGTAGGCGCGCCGCGCGTCGATCGAGTCCGCCGTGAAGAGGAGTTCCTTCGCCTGCCGAGGGCCGAACTCCCAGGGATGCGCAAACAACTCGACACCGGGCACGCCCATGAGGAGGACCGGGTCCGAGAAAGTTGCATTCTCCGACGCCACGATGAGATCGCAAACCCAGGCGAGCATCAGGCCGGCCGCAATACACGGGCCATGGACCTGGGCAATTGTCGGCTTCGGAATCTCACGCCAGCGCCGGCACATGCCCAGGAAGGCGTCCTCCTCACGCGCCATCCAGTTCTCCCCGCCTTCCTTGCCAACAGGGTCCCACCACATCGTCACGTGGTCAAAGCTCTGGTCATAGTCCACGCCGGGAGAGCCGAGATCGTGGCCGGACGAGAAGGCGGGTCCTGCACCCTTGAGTACGGCGACACCGAGTTCGTCGTCGCGCGCGAACTCCCCAAACGCGTCGTCGAGCGAATAGAGCATGGCGAGGTTCTGGGCATTCCGATAGCGAGGACGGTCGAGCGTTATGGTCGCGACTCGCCCATTGGTCTCGTACCTGATTCCCTGCAATTCCTTCTTCATCGACTTCCCCTTGTCCTTGTCATGTCTTTCGTCTCTCTCGGCAACGACGTTCTCGACGTTCCCATGCAGGTGGGTCGCTTACCGAACGTCGCGGCATCCGTGGGCCTCGCCGGGCTACCACCCACGGTAGGAGGGCGTTCGTTTCTCTCGGAAGGCTGCGAGACCCTCCGTGGCGTCCTGTGCGTAGCGGGTGGCGAAGTGCATCGCCCAGCTGAGGCGGAGCAGGTCGCGCCGAGGCATGTCGCGCGACCGCAGCAGAAGCTCCTTCTCGAGCTTCAGGATTGTCGGCGAGTTCTCGCACAGCATTTCTGCGAGTTCCTGGGCACGGTCATGGACCCGGTCCCGCGGAACCACCTCATTGATGATGCCGAGCCTCAGCGCTTCGGTAGCGTCGATGGTCTCCCCGGTCAGGCACAACCACATGGCGGTCGTGAGTGGTACCTGTTGGGCGATCCCGGAGAATCCCCCCCCACCTCCGAGGCCGCGCTTCACTTCGGAGAACCCCAGTTGAGCGTCCTCGGCGGCGATTCTGATATCCGTAAGGGCCAGGAGATAAACCAGCCCGCCACCGAGACAGAGCCCGTTTACGGCGCCAATAATGGGCTTGAAGAGCTCAAGGGTGAAGATCTCCTCGGCGATCTGTGAGGTGCGATACGGCTTGTCGGTTCGCGGGTACCAGAAGTGCTTGGAGGCTGTCTCGGGCGAGGCACTCTCCGACACGTAGAGCATCTCTTTGAGGTCGCCTCCAACGTTGAAGGCCCGGTCGCCGGCACCCGTCAGTACTCCCACCCAGGAGTCGGCATCGTCGCGAAAGTCGACCAGATTCTCATAGAAGTCGGCGTACATCTCCGTGGTACAGGCATTGAGGTCGTTGGACCCGTCGAAGATGAAGTACGCGATGTGATCGCGCTTCTCGTATCTGATTTGGCCCGGTTCACCTTTGGCGACCTTCTTCTCGATCATCATGCACTTTCTGTTTCGATATGGCGAATACTTTCGCGTCTGAACGGCGGCCTGTGGCGTCCGGTCGGCCCGACCGGCCGGACGGTAGGGCGCGGCTGGTAGACTTTCCTACACTGGATTCCGCGCAAAGGATTTGCTACGTGAGCAGTGAGATCGCAGACGGACAAGACGCCGGCCCCCGAGGAGGCCCTGTGGGCACCTCCGCAAAAGCGCTTCGAACGAGCGGCAGCGACCTGGCACATGTCAAGAGACAAGAGATCATCACGCAGGCAGCAATCCTGTTCCAGGAGAGCTCCTACCACAACACGAGCATGCTGGACATCGCGGCGGCGGTCGGCGTCCGCAAACCCACGCTCTATCACTACATAAGCAGCAAGTACGAGATCCTGTTCGGAATCTGTGAAGCGGTCATCGATCCACTTCTCACGGCTCATGAGCAACGCCTCTCGACGGAATCCCTGACGCCGTCCGGATACCTTCGCGGTGCCATCGAGGACATTCTCGAGTTGCTCGCCTCGCGCCGTGGCTACGTTCGCGTCTTCAACGAATCCCACCGTGAGCTCCTGCCTGAGCACGCCGCGGCGATCGCCGAGAGATGGGATCAATACGGTGAAATGATTACGGGGCTGATCGTTGACGGAGTCGCGACGGGCGAGATGCGCGAAGTCAATGTGGGCATTACCCGCATGGCGATCTTCGGGATGTGCAGTTGGGCCTATCAATGGTTCGACCCTGCCGGCCCGCTGGATGCCCGCGGCGTTGCCGACGCATTCTGGGACCTCATCGGCGGTGGATTGTTGCCGGATCCGACCCCTGACCCGATCCGTGAGACGACCTCCTCCGCATAGGTCCGCACCCCTGCCAGGGCGTCCTCGCTTCGAGTCCAGGGACAGACGATGAGCCGATCGACCCCGGCGCGGGCGTAGGCCTCGCATTCTTCGACGCCGGGGCGCTGCGCCCCGACGGTTATCTCCAAGCCGCCGGGATGCCTCCCGAGCGACAGCGCCACATCCGACAGGGCGGCGATGCGCTCGGCGGCGCTGTCGACGGTATGCCAGGACCCCAGCCAGCCGTCCCCCCGCTCGACGACCCGTCGCAACGCGCGGTTCGAATCACCGGCGACGAGGATCGGAAGACGATCCTGGACAGGTTTCGGCTCGAAACGCACCGGATCGAAACGGAAACACGCGCCCTCGTGAGCCGGCTCGGCTTCGTGCCACAGCTTGCGGAGAATATCGATGCACTCGTCCGTTCGGCGGCCTCTGCCGGCGAAGGCGACGCCGACGGCCTCGAACTCTGCCCTGACCCAACCCGTCCCTACACCGAGGATCGCCCGTCCATTCGAGCAGATGTCGAGTGTCGAGAAGGCCCGCCCACTCACGAACGGATGACGCAGCGCGAGGTTGTACGCCCACGTGCCGAGCCTCACCTGCTCCGTGACCATGGCGAGGGTGGCCAGAACCATCACGTTGTCGCAATACGGGTAGCCCGGATCGAGACCAAGGTGATCATCACCCGACACCGGCGACCCGGCGCCGAGGCTCGCAGGAAGCACCAGGTGATCTGGAGCCCATACGGACTCGTATCCCGTGCAGTCCGCCGCGATCGCAACCTCGTGCATGAAGGAGGGGCGCACGAGCAGCGCGACTCCGATCTTCATCTCTCGAACATCGCTTCTCCCGAGCGGCCTACCTGCCCTCGACGCCCGAGGTAGGCGTCAATGACGGCCGGATCGCTTCGCACCTCTCGGGGCGTGCCCTCGGCGATCTTGATCCCATGATCGATTACGACGACACGATCCGTGCCGCCGAACACGGTTGCGGTGTTGTGGTCGACGAGAACGACCCCCACACCCTGAGCCGCGACCTCTTGCTGGACGACATGCAGGAGCTCCTCGACCTCCTCGCGGTGAAGCCCGGCAAAGGGTTCGTCGAGGAGGAGGAGCTGCGGCTCCATTGCGAGTGCCCTGGCGAGATCGACGCGCTTCAGGATGCCGTATGGGCAGGTCGCGATCCGAGTGGCCTCGTATTCGGCGAGCCCCAACCGTTCGAAGATCTCTCGACAGACATCGCTGTGAGCCCGTTCCTCGGCCTTGTTCAGACGAAGCGCCGCAGAGATGATCCCCCGACGCATGAGGCGCTCGCGGCCCAACATCACGAACTCCATGACCGTTGCCCCCGGTGGCGCGGAGACATGCTGAAACGTCCGGCCGACACCGTGGCGGCCCACCTTCGTCGGCGTCGGTCTCCGGATCGGCCGGCCGCTGTACAGGATCAGACCCTCGCCGGCATAGTGGCCGGTCACACAGTTGAGGATCGACGTCTTGCCGGCGCCGTTGGGGCCAACGAGTCCGAGCAACTCGCCCGGCCTCACGTTGAGCGACACATTGCTGAGCGCCTGCAGGGCGCCGAAGGATAGGGAGAGGTCCTGCACGTCGAGCAGGTACTCGGCTTCTTCGGTCTGCCGGTCAGCGGATGCGGCCCGGTCCCCGCGGCGCGCCTCAGCAGGAGGTGGACCGCTGGGTTGGCTGGGAGCATCACGGCTCGTCGGCGCCAGATCCGACAGGTATCCCGACCGGATGGCTTCGGACTTGCCGACCTCGGCCGCCGCACCGTCGGTCGTGACCTCACCGAGAGAGAGCACATAGGCGCGATGCGCCAGCGCCAGAGCCATGGCTGCGTTCTGCTCCACGAGCAGCACGGCAACACCCCGCTGCCCCAACTCGACGATCACATCAGCCACGAGGTCCACGAGCTTCGGCGCCAGGCCGAGCGTCGGCTCATCAAGTAGCAGGAGCTTCGGATCAGCACAGAGCGCCCGGCCGATTGCGAGCATCTGCTGCTCGCCGCCCGACAGATATCCGGCGCGCACTCTGCGCCGGCTCTTCAGAACCGGGAAAAGATCCCAGGCGGTATGTAAGGCTTCGTCGTCGTTCTTCCGTCGCCCCGCACCGATGGCTCCGGCACGAAGATTGTCCTCGACGGTCAGCTGGGCGAGTATCCGTCGCCCCTCGGGGACTTGGACGAGACCGGTTCGCACACGATCTCCCGTCGAGGTCCTGGTCACGCTGCGTCCGTCGAGGTGTATCTCACCGTCCACGATGCGCGCCCCGTAGTAGCCGTGTGTGCCGGCGATGGTCCGCACGAGCGTCGACTTGCCTGCGCCGTTCGCCCCCAAAACCGCCACCAACTCACCGGAGGCAACGGAGACCGAGACCCCCCGCAGAGCGAACCCGGCAGCGCCGTACCTGACGCTCAGGTCGGTGACCCTCAGCGACCCGCCCTCGCCCACCGAGATCATTGGTCGACGCTCTGCGCGGGGACCGCGGCGGCGGTCCGCGGACCGGGTGAACCCCGCCGAATCCGGGCAAGTGCCTGACGCAACAGGGCCTCGAGGCCTCCCGGTTGGAACACCAACAACAGCACGATGAGCAGGCCGTATGCCAGTGTCACCGTCTGGGCGATCGTGAGTCCGCCACTTGCGCCCGAATCGGCGACGAAGGGCAGGCTCGGGGCAACAACCCGAATGACGTCCTGGAGGGCCGTCACGAACAGCGAACCGAGTACCGCGCCAGCCACGGTCCCCAGCCCGCCGATGATGATGATCGCCAGATACTGCACGGAAAGTGACAGGCCGAACGACTGCCACTGGAGTACTCGGGTGAACGGCGCCAGGAGCGCTCCTGCGAGCCCGGCCAACACCGACGACATCACGAAGGCTTGCGCCTTCGTGGAGCGGATGCCGATACCGACGTGACCCGCCACGGATTCGGCGCTGAGTTCCCCCATGACCGACATCGCCCTGCCCGTTCGAGACCGCAGGACGTTGTGGGTCAGGACCCCGCAGATGACGGCGAGGGCGACACACAAGAAGTAGTAGTTGATGTTCCTCGTCAGGGTGAGCCCGGCGACCTCGGTCTGGCTCCCGAAGTCGAAGCCGAACACCGTCACGTCGGATACCGACTTGGGGCGAACGGCAACGTTCTTCAGCACATGCTGGAAGACGTAGACCAACCCGAGCGTCGTCAGGGCCAGCCCGAGGTGCCTGAGCTTGAAGGCAACCGGCGAGAACACGAGGCCCACGAGTCCGGCCGCGACCGTCGCCATCACGACTGCGACCGGGAACGGCAAACCCCAATCCATGATGCCGTAGGCCGCCATATAGGCCCCGATTCCGACGAAGGCGGCGTGGCCCACCGAGAACTGGTGTGCCAGGCCGGTGACGACGTTCATGCCGAGCGCGGCGATGATCGTTATCGCAGTGAGGACGCCAGTTCGAACCAACGTGGGGGAGACGACAAACGGGTAGACGATCAGGACCACCATGCCGAAGACCCCGACGAGAAGTCGCGCCTTCACGTGCGGTGCACTTCCCGCTCACGGGTTCCGAGAAATCCCTGCGGACGCACCAGCAGGACAGCGAACATAACGATATAAGGCATAATGATATGAAAGTTTTGACCGAGCCAGTCCGGCGCGAACGCCGCCGTGTACACCTCGACAACCCCGAACACCAGAGCCGCCAAGCCCGTGCCGGGTAGCGAGTCGACCCCGCCGAGAATCGCCGCCGGTATCGCCCGCAGTGCGAGACCGTGGGTCGCCGGCTCCAGCAGCCGCGGAAAGGTTCCCAGGAAGGCGCCGGCGAGACCTGCGAGGCAGCCGGCCAGCATCCACGACAGAGCGAACACGCGGTCCACGCGGATGCCGAGGATGTTGGCCACCTCGTTGTCGAGGGCTGTCACGTGCATGGCCAGCCCCCATTTGCTCAACCTGAGGAACAGCGCGAGAGCTGCAACGACAACGACCGTGATGCCGATAATCCAGAGTGAGGCCTGCGGGAACCTCCAGTTACCGACTTCGACGATGTTGATCCCCCAGGGCGATCCGACCTCCTTCGGGTTCGCCGACCACGGAAAGTAACCGCCAACCAGCGAGACGAAGATCGTGTCGAGCCCCAGGGTGATCATGAAGAGTGCGAAGAGCGGGAGACCCCCGAGCCGGGAGAAGATCCCCTTCTGGACCAACCACGCCGCCACACCCATGGCAGCCATCGCGCCCACGAGGCTGCCCCAGAACCCGAACGGCAGTCCGGCCGCCGAGATCGAATAGGCGATGTATCCGCCGACCAGCACGAACGAGCCATGAGCGAAGTTCATGACCGACGTGCCACGGAAGATCAGCACGAACCCCCCGGCTATGAGGGCATAGATGCACCCCACCGTGAGCCCGCCGACCAGAAGCTCCATCGTGCAGCATCCCGCCGATCAGCGACCATGCGACTGGACCGGCTGCCTCCGTCTGGCTGATCTACGGGTTGTCATCCCAACTGTTCGAGTTCAAACACCGCAGCAGCCGTTCCGGTGAAGCATTCCTTCTCCAGCACGTAGCCGTCGGGCGGATTGTCTGCTGAGATGCTCATGATCATCGATGACCTGCTCGGGTTACGCGGCTGCCCCGGCTCTCCGAACGAGACTCCGCAGAAGAGATTGCGCAGATCGATCTCGCCCACCTTCGGGATTGCGTTGACGATTGCGCCTCGAGACAGATCCCCATCGTTGCTCGCGGCTTGCAGAATCTCGACGAGCAGAGTGCCGCCGGAGTAGCCGAGCAACGGAACCTGGCCTTCGATGTCGGAGTGGCGCCTGATGATTTCCTTGGCCGCCTCGAGGGCAGGATCGTTGCTGGCAGCCCATCCCGACGTGTAGCTCGACTGGGTTAGGCCCACCTGATCCGCCAGCGCCGTCTGGTCGGCCTGGCTGAAGCTCACCTCGCCTCCCCACGACACGGCTGGTCCGGTGAATTGGAAGTCTGCACCCTGGGCAACCGCCTCGCCGATGATCTGGATCGAGGGCGTCGGGAAGGCGCCGAGCAGCACCCACTCGACCCCTGCGTCGCGCATCTCCCGAATCTGGGCTGTGAAGTTGCTGTCTCCCGGTGCGAAGGAGGTCTCGGCTGCGAGGTCGAGGCCCAAGAAGTCAACGCCGAATCGGATCGCAGTGAGAATCTCGTCGCCGGCAACGTCCTGCTGGTAGATGATTCCCCACTTGCCTGTCGCGCCCCGCTCGGTGGCTGCCCACTCCAGCGCATTCAGTGCCATGTATGCGTTCGGCGTCGAGTAGATGGTGGTGTTCGGGCTGAGTGCGTTGATGCCGCCCTGGCCCATGACCACTGTCGGCATGCAGCTGTCCTCTGTCAGGGGGAGAATCTGGTTGGTCGGCTGCGTGCCGTGGCTGAGGAGGAAAGCGACATCAGGCTCCAACTCCTCGAAGCGGCTGACGGCCACCTCCGGGTTGTATTCGTGGTCCATGCGCTGCACCGTGATCTGGCGGCCGTCGATCCCGCCGGCACTATTGATCTCGGCCACGTACGCGTCCAGACCTGAGGCATTGTTCTGGGCGTAGAAGCCGAACGGCCCGCTGAAACCGGCGATGAAGCCAACAACGATCTCGTCATCGGTTATACCTGCGGTCTTCGAACAGTTCTGGTTCCCGGCAACGAAGGGGTTCTCCTCGGGTGGCGGGGCAGCAGCCTCCGTCGTCGCAGGAGTCTCCGGCTCAGCAGCAGCCTCTGTCGTTGCAGGAGTCTCCGGCTCAGCGGCCTCCGGCGCGGCGGCAGCCTCCGTCGTTGCAGGAGTCTCCGGCTCAGCGGCCTCCGGCGCGACAGGAGCCTCCGGCGCGGCGGCAGCCGTGGTGGTGGGTGCCGGAGCAGAGGGACTCGATTCATCGTCGCTACTACACGCAGCTGCGACAAGTACGAGCACCAAACCGATCAGGCCGAACAAAGCGGACCGCCGACGCGACCTACCAAAACGCATACCGTCCATCACTTTGCTCCCCCTGTGTCGACCGACCAGTCGGTCGGCCTCCTCAGTATGTCCTATGCGTGCTGGCGCGTCAACCGACTGGAGCATTCGCCAACACCGGGATCAGTCGAGTTCGGCGACCGGGACGGTACGGCCGGTTGCGGCGGCTTCGGCGACGGCGAGGGCTCCGGCCAGGGCGGATAGGCCTTCGGCGGCGGTGACCGTGGGGCGGCCGGTGCCGGCGATGGCTGAGCGGAAGCCGTCGAGGACGATCTCGTAGAGGTTCCGGCGGTCGGGGACCTCGATCTCGGTGGTCTCACCGTTGGCGGTGCGCCAGAGCGTGCCAACGGGGTCCTGGCCCAGGGTGCCAACGCCACGCACGGACGACTCGGTGCCGATGACCTCCACGCTGGTGGGGCAGTGGGCGACGGTATAGGCGTCGTGGGTCTGCACCGGTACCTCGCCGAAGCGCAGCGTGGCCATGACCGCATCCGGCGGGCCGCCGTCGCCCGGCGTGGACCAAGGCCCCTGGCGGACCGCAATGGCCGAGGCCTCCGTGGCGGTCGTGCCCAGGATGGCCTGCGCCACCGAGATGCTGTGGGTGGTGAGGTCGAGGATGGCGCCGCCGCCGATCGGGTCGTCCACCCGCCAGCCGCGGAACCGCTCGGAGACCATGATGGCGAATCCGAGGCGCATCGCAAGCGGCGTGCCAACCGAACCCGACGAGACGAGCCGCCCGATGGTGCGGTGCGTATCGGCGCCCGGGAGATGATGGTTGATGGCGAGCACGACGCCGTGACGCTCGGCAGCGTCGACCATGCCGCGGCCCTCGGCGACCGTCAGCGCCATCGGCTTCTCGCACAGCACGTGCTTGCCGGCCGCAGCCGCGGCGACGGTCTGGGGGGCGTGGCGCTCGTTGGTGCCGGAGACGAAGACGGCATCGACCCCCGGCCACTCGCAGGCTCGGGTGAAGTCGCCGGTCGCATGTGCGATCCCGTGGGCGTCGGCGTACTCCGCCGCCCAGGCCGGCGTGGAGCTGTAGACGAACTCGACGGAGTCGCCGCCGTTGCGCATCGCCGGGAGAACCCAGGTCGCAGCGATGTCGCTGGCGCCGATGAGTCCCCAGCGAAGCGACCGAGCGGAAGTCACGGGCGGGTCACCGAGTCGGCGCCCAGAGCCGGGAGCAAATGCCGAGGCGCCGGACAGCCCTGCCGGCTCACAGGAAGGCTGCCGGCTCGGCGTCGAAGGCCTTCTTGCAGCCGGGGGCGCAGAACCAGTAGTCGGCGTCGCCGTGCGTGGAGTGGTACTTGGCGTCGGCCACCAGGACGGTCATGCCGCAGACCGGGTCGAGCGCCGTCGCCGGCGCCTCGGGCACCGCGCCCCAGCGTGACAACTCCCCCGAGGCGCGCCGGGCGACCAGGTCGGCCATGATCGCCACCGCCAGTTCCCGGTTCGTGAGGCGTCCCAGGTCGAGCCCCGCCGGCGCCTGGATTCGGGCCAGGTCCTCTTCGGAAACGCCACGGCCCCGCAGGTTCTCGGCAACGGCGTCGGCCCGCTTGTGCCCAGCGACGAGCCCCACGTAGGCCGCATCGGTGGCGAGGGCCACCTCCAGGGCAAGGTCGTCGTAGTGCCCCTGGGTTGCAACCACGATCGCCGACCCGACGCCGACACCCAGCCCGGACAGATCCAGCGTGGTGCGCACCAATCCCGGCAGCGGGTGCTCGTCGGGCGACCCACCGTCGTCAATCACGGCCACGTCCCACTCCAGGGCCTGCCCCATGAGCGCCAGCGTGCCCACGGCGGGCGAGCGGCCGATCACGACGAGCTGCGGGCGGGGCGGTACTGGCTCCAAGTACACCTCCAGGGCACCGTCATTCTCACACGCCATCGGCACCGAGTACGTGCCACTCGGACCGCCGCCCCCGGAGCCGCAGGCGGCAGCATCGGCCTCTGCCCCCTCGTCCACGGAACCGCCGGCCGGATCCTCCACGTCGCCGAGCAGCAGCAACCGCGGCTCGCCGTCCAGCAGCGCCTCCCGCGCCTGCACCACCACCGTCGGCTCGGCGCACGCCCCGCCCAGCCAGCCCCGCACGGTGCCGTCGGCCAGGATCACCGCCTTCGACCCCTGCTGCCCCGACGAAGGCCCCCGCCGCCACACAACAGTCGCCAGCACGAACGGCGTACGCGCTTCCGCCAAGGCCACGGCCTCCTGCAGGACGGACAGAGTCACTGCATCACCCTCCTAAGCAGCCCGATCAGCGCCGCTGGGCAATGGATTCCGGCCTCCGCCGGAATGACGACGGGGGGCAGCACGACCAGCGCCGCTAGCGGTGGATTCCGGCCTTCGCCGGAATGACGAACAGGAGAGGCGGGACGCCGGGGGACGGCGCCGGCGCGATTTCGCCAGACGCGCCGCCGACGGCCACCGGCGTCCCCGCCGGACAAGCTGTTCGGCTCGACGACCTCAGGAAGCCGATTGGATGGCGTCCCACACCCGGTCGGGCAGCACCGGCATGTCGATGTTGCGCACGCCGAGGTGGGCCAGGGCGTCGATGACCGCGTTCACGTACGCCGCCGGGGAGCCCACCGTGGCCGACTCGCCCACTCCCTTGGCCCCAATGGGGTGGTGCGGCGACGGCACGCAGGTCTCCAGCAACTCGAACCGGGGGGTCTCCCAGGCCGTTGGCACCAGGTAGTCCATGAAGTTGGACCCGATGCAGTTGCCGTCGTCGTCGAAGGTGATCCACTGCATGGAACTCTTGGCGAATCCCTCGGTGAGGCCGCCGTGGATCTGGCCATCCACGATCATGGGGTTGATCCGCACGCCGCAGTCGTCCAGTGCCACCATGCGGTCCACCTTCCACACGCCGGTCTCGGCGTCCACCTCGACGACCACGATGTAGCTGCCATAGGGGAACGTGAGGTTCGGCGGGTCGTAGTAGTGGCTGCCCTCGAGGCCGTGTTCGAGGCCTTCGGGCATGTTGGTGTAGGCGGCGAAGGCCACGTCCTGGATGGTCACCGACCGCTCCGACGACCCCCGCACCGAGAACACCCCGGCGGCCAACTCGATGTCGGCCTCGGCGGCCTCCAGCAGGTGGGCGGCGATCTTGCGCCCCTTGTCGGCCAGCTTGCGGGACACCATCGCCGTGGCCGCGCCGCTGGTGGGCGTGGAGCGCGAGGCGTAGGTGCCCAGGCCGTAGGGCGTGTTGTCGGTGTCGCCTTCCACGACCTTGACGTCGGTCACGGGGATACCCAACTCGCTGGCCACGATCTGGGCGAACGTGGTCTCGTGCCCCTGGCCCTGGGTCTTCACGCCCAGCTTCAGGATGGCCTTGCCGGTGGGGTGCACCCGCAACTCGGCCGAGTCGAACATCTTCAGCCCGGCGATGTCGTAGGTGTGCGACGGCCCGGCGCCGACGGCCTCGGTGAAGTGGGCGATGCCGATGCCGATGAGCCGGCCCTCGGCCCGCGCCGCCGCCTGCTCGGCCCGCAACTGCTCGTAGCCCACCGCGTCCATCGCTTTGCGCAGCGCAGTGGGATAGTCGCCGGAGTCGTATACGAAACCGGTCGGCGTGGTGTACGGGAACTGTTCGGGCTGAATGAAGTTCTTCAGCCGCAACTCGGCGGGGTCCATGCCGATCTCGTAGGCCGCGTTCTGCACCAGACGCTCGATGAGGTACGAGGCCTCGGTGATGCGGAACGAGCAGCGGTACGCCACCCCGCCGGGCGCCTTGTTGGTGAACGCCCCCCGGGTGGTCACGTGCGCGGCCGGGAAGTCGTACGACCCGGTCACGACGTGGAACAGGCCGGCGCGGAACTTGGACGGCTGGGCGTCGGAGTAGAAGGCGCCCTGGTCGGAGAGCACGTCGGCCCGCAGCGCCAGGATGCGCCCGTCGTCGTCGAGCGCCAGCTCGCCGCGCATGTGGTAGTCGCGCCCGAACCCGGTGGAGATGAGGTTGTCGCTGCGCGACTCGATCCACTTCACCGGCGTGCCCAGCAGTAGCGAGGCGGCGGTGGCAACCACATACCCGGGATAGATGGGCACCTTGTTGCCGAATCCCCCGCCGATGTCCGGCGAGACGATCCGGATTTTCTGCTCGGGAAGCCCCGCCACGATGGCGAACAGCGTCCGGTGCGCGTGGGGGGCCTGCGAGGTGAGGTACAGCGTGGCCTGGCCGGTGACGGAGTTGACGTCGGCCACGATGCCGCAGGTCTCCAGCGGCGCCGGGTGCGAGCGCGGGTAGTGCGTCTCCAGCGAGACGACCCTGGCGGCGCGCGCGAAGGCCGCGTCGGTGGCCTCGGCGTCACCGCTCTCCCAGGTGTAGACCAGGTTGTCGGTCTGGCCCTCCTTCTCGTCGCGGATCAGCGGGGCGTCGGCGGACAGCGACTGCTGGGGGCCAGTCACGGCCGGCAGCATCTCGTAGTCCACCTCGATGAGGGTGGCCGCATCGGCGGCGATGTACGGGTCGGTGGCGATCACCGCCGCCACCTCCTGGCCCTGGTAACGCACCTTGTCGGTGGCGAGCACCGCCTGGGTGTCGCCCGACAGCGTGGGCATCCAGGCCAGGTTGTGGGCCGCCATCAACTCGCCGGTGACGACAGCGACGACCCCCTCGACGGCGGACGCCGCCGCGGTGTCGACGCCACGGATGCGGGCGTGCGCCACCGGGGAGCGGTGGATGGCCATGTGCAGCATCCCCGGCAGGACCATGTCGTCGAGGAAGTCTCCCTGACCCTCGATGAGCCTGTCGTCCTCCTGCCGGAGCACGCTGTGTCCAATGCCGCCGATCTCCGGCGGGGTGGAGAGTTCGTGGGTAGCCGTCATTGCGCTTTCCTCTCGGCCGCTGCGGCCTGAATCGACTTGACGATGTTCATGTATCCCGTGCAGCGGCACAGGTTGCCGGAGATCGCCCAGCGGATCTCGTCCTCAGTGGGGTCGTCGTTCTGCTCCAGCAGGGCGGCGCCGACGAGCATCATGGCCGGCGTGCAGAACCCGCATTGCAGGCCGTGGTTCTCCTTGAAGGCCTTCTGCACGGCGTGCAGTTGGCCGTCAGCCTTGAGCCCCTCGACCGTGGTGACCTCGCAGCCGTCGGCCTGGGCGGACAGGACGGTGCAGGACTTCACCGGCACGCCGTCGAGCAGGACGGTGCAGACGCCGCAACTGGTGGTGTCGCAGCCGATGTGCGTGCCGGTGAGGCCCACCGTCGTCCGGACGTAGTCCACGAGCAACTGTCGCGGCTCCACGTCATTGGCCTGAGCGGTGCCGTTGATGGTGACACTGATCTCCATGGCTACTCTCCTTCCCCGCCGGCCTGCGCCTGCGCCAGAGCCTGCTCGAGGCCCCGGCGGGTGTAGACCCGCACCACGTTGCGTTTCCATTCGGCCGAGCCGCGCACGTCGCTGCGCGGCTCGGAGGCTGCCGCGGCCGCCTCGGCGGCGGCGGCGAACAGGTCGGCGCTGGGAGCCTCGCCAACGAGGAGCGCCTCGGCGTCGGTGGCCTTGCGGTTCACCGGCGCCACCGACGTCATGGCGATGCCGGCGGCGCTGATCCGCCCGTCGCCGCCCAACTCGAGGTGGGTGGCCACCCCGACGGTGGCGTAGTCGCCGACCTTGCGCTCCAGCTTCATGTAGGCGCCGCCGGAGGCACCCGAGGGCACCGGGACGTGCACCTCGGTGACCATCTCGCCGGCAGCCAGGCTGTTCGTGAAGAAGTCCACCACGAAGTCGCCGACGTCGATGGACCGCTCACCGTCGGGACCGGCCGCCACGACCGTTGCCCCGGTGGCCAGCAGAACGGAGTTCCAGTCGCCCTCGGGGTCGCAGTGCGCCACAGCGCCGCAGAGCGTGCCCCGGTTGCGCACCAGCGGGTCGGCTATCCAGGGCGCGGCCGAGGCGACAGCACCAGAGGGCAGGTCGGAAGCCACGATGTCGGCGTGGCGAACGGTGGCCCCGATCCGCAAGTAACCGTTGGCCCGCTCCAGGACATCGAGGCCCGCAACGTTGTTGATGTCCACGAGTAGGGACGGCGCCGCGAACCGGAGCTTGATCATCGGGATCAGGCTCTGACCGCCGGCCAGGATGCGGGCGTCCTCCCCCCCTTCAGCCAGCGCGGCGACAGCTTCGGCCACGGAGCCGGCCATCGTCAGATCGAACGAGGACGGATACATGGAAACCCCCTGACGAGCCCGCTGGGGCGGGACTCTGTTTGTTGTGAAAGTCCTGGCACGCAGCGGCGCCCGGTGCCCGCGAACTGTAGTCGTCGCCGTCCAACGGTGTCAGCCGCCGACGTGACGCCCGGATGACGCCCCGGCGAACCAGAAGGACCGGTATCCCGGTCGGGTTGGCGGGGCGGACCACTACGGCCGGGGAGTACGGTTGCGGCGGTGCGAGAGGCGCTCGTGCGCTGCCCGCCCCGGCCGCAACGGCGGCTGCAGCCACGGCCGGAACCACAACGGGAGAGGGAGAAATCAAGTGGTCGAGTATGTGACCGGTGCCGGAGCCCTGCTCGGCGAGTGCCCGGTCTGGGACGGCGAGGCCGGGGTGCTCTGGTGGCTCGACATCGAGGGTCGGAACATCAGGCGGTTCGACCCGGCGGGAGGTGGCGAGCAGGTGTGGCCGACGCCCGACAAGCCGGGCTCGATGGCGCTCTGCGGCGACGGGCGGTTGCTCGTGGCGATGCGCAACGGCGCCGGCTGGCTGGACCCCGCCGACGGGTCGTTCACGCCGTGGCTGGACCTGGAGCCTGGCATGGCCACCAACCGCATGAACGACGGGCGCTGCGATCCGGCGGGACGCTTCTGGGTGGGCAGCATGTGCGAGGACGTGCTCGCCGGCGCCACCACGGGGCAGTTGCACCGCATCGATCCCGACGGCACCCACACGATGCTGCGCGACGGCGTGGGGGTCTGCAACGGGCTGGCCTTCTCGCCCGAGGGTGACCGTATGTACTTCGCCGACTCGTCGAAGGCGATGGTGTGGCGCTATCGCTACGACGCCGACACCGGCAGTGCCACCGACCCGGCGGTGTTCTCGGACTGGTCGGGCCTGCCGGGCATACCCGACGGGGCGGCGATGGACGAGACCGGGTGCTACTGGGCGGCCTGCGCCTTCGGTTGGTCGCTGGCGCGCCTCACCCCCGACGGCGACATCGACCGCGTCGTGGAACTGCCCGTGGAGGTCCCCACGATGCCGGCGTTCGGCGGCGCCGACCTCGACACGATCTATCTCACGTCCAGCGGCTATCTCGCGTCCAGCGGCCCGGGTGGCGGCTTCCCGCAGGCTCCGGGCCAGCCGCAGGCGGGCGGCGTTTTCGCCGTCGACCCCGGCGTGAGCGGGTTGCCCGAGCCGCGATTCGCCGGCGGAGGCTGAACGTCGCCCATCCCGATAGGTTCGGCCCGGCAACGACGTAGGTAACCGCCGCAGTTCGACGACCGACGAGCAGGAGGAACCATGGCCCGCTGGCTCAAGACAGGTATCGCCGAGGAGACCAAGCGCGCCCGCGACGCGCAGGTGCGGGACACCGTCACGAAGATCCTCGACGACATCGAACTGCGCGGCGACGAGGCCGTACGGGAGCTGTCGATCCGCTTCGACAACTGGGATCCCGCGGACTTCCGGCTCAGTGACGACGAGATCGCCGCCGCGCTGGCCGAGATCCCCGACGACACGCTCGACGACGTGCGCTTCGCCCAGGCCCAGATCCGCAACTTCGCCCAGATCCAGCGGGACTCGATGCGGGACGTGGAGGCCGAGACGCTACCCGGCGTGATTCTGGGGCACCGCAACATCCCCGTCGGCTCGGTGGGTTGCTACGTGCCCGGCGGCAAGTACCCGCTGGTGGCATCGGCCCACATGTCGGTCGTGACCGCCAAGGTGGCCGGCGTGGAGCGAATCATGACCTGCGCCCCGCCGTTCGGTGGCCGGCCGGCTCCGGCCATCGTGGCTGCCCAGCACCTCGGCGGAGCCGACGAGATCTACTGCCTCGGCGGGGTACAGGCGGTCGGCGCCATGGCGCTGGGCACCTCCTCGATGACAGCGGTGGACATGCTCGTGGGCCCCGGCAACCCCTTCGTGGCCGAGGCCAAGCGCCAGCTGTTCGGGCGAGTGGGCATCGACCTGCTGGCCGGACCGACCGAGACCCTGGTCATCGCTGATGACACCAGCGACGGCGAGATCTGCGCCACCGACCTGCTGGGCCAGGCCGAGCACGGACCCACCTCGCCGGCGATCCTGCTGACGACGTCGGAGTCCCTGGCGATCGACACCATGGCCGAGGTGGAGCGGCAACTCAAGGTGCTGTCCACCGGAGAGATCGCCGGGACGGCCTGGCGGGACTACGGCCAGGTCATCGTGGCCGACAACGACGACGAGATAGTTCGGGTCGCCAACGACATCGCCTCCGAGCACGTGCAGGTCATGACGGCGGATCCGGACTGGTTCGCCGACCGGCTGACGAACTACGGCTCGCTGTTCCTCGGCGACCGCACCAACGTGTCCTACGGCGACAAGGTCATCGGCACCAACCACACGCTGCCCACACGCCGGGCGGCCCGCTACACCGGCGGCCTGTGGGTCGGCAAGTTCCTGAAGACCTGTACCTACCAGAAGGTGCTGACCGACGAGGCGTCGGTGCTGATCGGCGAGTACTGCTCCCGACTGTGCGCCCTGGAGGGCTTCGCAGGCCACAAGGCACAGGCCGACATCAGGGTGCGGCGGCTGGCATGAGCGGCGGGACGAGCAGGCGAGCGGCGACAAACGTGGCGGCGACATCCGCGACGGCGCCTGCTGACCGGGCGAACCGGGCATGAGCAGCGGCTCCCCCGCCGAGGAGACCGTCGCTAGGCGCGACGGCGCCCCGGCCAACATGCGTCTGGACGGCCGCCGGGCGCTCGTGACCGGCGCCGGGCGGGGCATCGGCCTGGCTTGCGCCGAGGCGCTGGCGTCGGCCGGTGCCGCGGTGACTCTGCTGAGCCGCACCCGCAGCGAGTTGGAGGCCGCCGCCGAAAGCATCGAGGCTGCCGGCGGACAGGCCGACGTGCTGATCTGCGACTGCACCGACGCCGCAGCGGTGTCCGAAGCGATCGGCGGGGCGCCGGGCCACTGGGACGTGCTGGTGAACAACGCCGGCACCAACCAGCCGCAGACGTTCCTGGAGGTCACCCGCGAGGCGTTCGAGGACATCATGCGGATCAACGTGACGGGCGCGTTCTTCGTGGCACAGACCGTGGCCGCCAAGATGGCCGCCGCCGGAGCGGGCGGCAGCATCGTCAACATGTCCTCCCAGATGGGCCACGTGGGCGGAGCGAGGCGTTCGGTCTACTGCGCCAGCAAGCACGCCATGGAGGGCATCACCAAGGCCATGGCCATCGATCTGGCACCGCATCGCATCAGGGTCAACACCGTGTGCCCCACGTTCATCCTGACCCCCATGACCGCCGCTTTCCTCGACGACGAGGCGTTCAAGGCCGACACGCTGGCGCGCATCCCGCTGGGACGCCTCGGCGAACCGCACGACGTGACCGGCGCCGTCGTGTTCCTGGCCTCCGACGCGGCGGCGCTGATCACCGGATCGGCCCTCAAGGTCGACGGCGGCTGGACCGCCATCTGACAGCCCCGCCGCCGGGCCGGCTGACCTGCGGCAGCCCGGGCGGGACCGCCGGTGGCGCTCCGGCGGCCTCGGAATGGTCGCCTGCGCCGGCCCCCGGCACCCCCGCCCTCGGTTGTTGGTGCCGGCCCAGGAGAGGATCACACGGTGTACAACTCCGCGTGACCTGCGTAGGCCGGTCCGGCAAGAACAAGGCCGACGGCTACCAGGGTGAGCACGACGACAAGGACGAGAAGGGCCATGAGTCTGGGGGCCAGCATGCTCGTCTTCTGTTTCGGTCTCGCTGGTTCGACTCCCATCTCGTACCTCCTAGCGGTCAGCCGGCGAGGTGTGAACGTTCACCGTGCTTGTCTAGATCGACGCTAGTCAGTTGGTCGTACAACAAGAGTCAATGAAATCAAGAAAGATCCACGGTATTAGCGCGACTCAAACTATGCATCCCGCGCGAGCGGCGAGAAGGGCGAACGCCCCCTGACCGTTGCCGCCTCGAACCCGGAATCTCAGTGAATGGTGCGGCCCCCGTCCACGGGCAGCGCTTGGCCGGTGACGAAGGAGGCGTCGTCGCTGGCCAGGTAGGCGATGGTGGCGGCGATCTCCTCCGGCTCTGCGAGGCGCTCGATGAGGTATCCCTCCGTCATCCGCTCCCGCCGTGCCACAGGGTCCTCAGCCCTGGCCAGCAGTTCGGCGACCATCGGGGTGTCCACCGAGCCGGGGCACACGGCGTTGACCCTGATGCCGTCTGTGGCGTGGTCCTTGGCGAGCGACTGCGTCAGGGTGATGACGCCCCCCTTGGAAGTGGCGTAGGACACCATGCCGAACAGGCCCCGCAGGCCGGCGAACGAGCTGAGGTTCACGATCGAGCCGCCGCCGCTGCGGCGTATGTGCGGGACCGCGGCCCGGCAGCCCAGGAACACCCCGGTGAGGTTCACGTCCAGCACGCGGCGCCACTGCTCGAGGCTGGTGTCCTCGGCCCGGCCGGTGCCGAGGATCCCGGCGCTGTTGACGAGCACGTCGATGCGCCCCGAGGTCTCCGCGACCGTGTCCAGGGCGGCCGTCCAGTGCGCCTCGACGGTGACGTCCACCTCCAGCGCCGGATGGCCAGCGGGTGCTTCCAGCCCGGGCAGCACGGCGGCCCAGACCGTGGCCCCCTCGGCGGCCAGCCGCGCCACCGTGGCGCCGCCGATGCCCCCCTCGGCGCCGCTGACCAGCGCCACCTTGCCCTCGAACCTGCGCATCAACACCTCCCCGGTCGCGACCCGGACCGTATCCGGTCGGGTAGCGCCCCTGAGGTCGCTGCTCCCACCCGACGTCGGGGACCGGGGCGAGCCGCCGGGCGCAGCACACCCACCGGCCTCGCCCGTCTCAGTGCAGCGCGATGCCGCCCGTGATGTCGAACTCCGAGCCCGTGGCGTAGGTGTTCAGGTCGCTCAGCAACCAGACGATCATCTCCGCTATCTCCTCCGGCTCGCCGAGGCGCCGCAGAGGGATCATCTCGCGCTCGGCCTTGGCGATCAGCGCCGGATCGGTCTGCTCGGTGAGCATGCGGGTGCGCATGGCGCCGGGGCAGACCGTGTTGACGAGGATCCCGTCGGGCGCCCCCGCGTTGGCGAACATCTTGGTCATCACCGCCACTGCCCCCTTGGTGGTCTCGTAGAGCAGCGACGTGGTGGTGAATCCTCCCTCGTACACGCCGGTGGACGTGACGTTCACGACACGCCCCCAGCCGCGCGTTGCCATATCGGCCATGGCGGCGCGGCAGAGCAGCAGCGGTGCCCGGGCGTTGATGTGGTACACGAAGTCGAACCGCTCGGCGGTGACATCCTCCAGCGGCATGCGGAAGAGCACGGCGGCAGAGTTCACGAGGGCGTCCACCCGCCCGAAGTGCGCCACCGCCTGCGGCACGACCGACTCCACCTGCTCGGCGTCGCCCAGGTCGACCACGATGCCCAGCGCCTCGGCGCCCAGAGCCCGCACGCCACTCAGTGTCTCCGCCAGGGCATCGGCGCGGTTGTCCACCAGGGCCAGCCGGTAGGCGCCGCGCTCGGCCAGGATGCGGGCCGCGGCACCGGCCAGGCCGCCGCCGGCACCGGTGAGGAGTGCGACCCGGTGGGGTGTAGTGGAGTTGCTCATGAGTGTCTCCTTGCTTGCGCCCGGCTCAGCGGCGGAGGTGACGGTCAGCCCCAGGGGGCGGGAATGGGCAGGTCGGTGATGGAGAGTAGGCCGGGACGGGCAGCCACGACGTGCGGCACCATGTTGACCAGCACCGCCATCGTGGTCGCCTGCGGGTTGAATCCGGGGCGCACGACCGCGTGGAGGTCCGGGTCGCCGATGACGTTGTAGGAGTCCTCGGGCGCCAAGTCGATGGAGGCGAGGTTCACGTGACCGAGGAACGTGGCCGTGAACCACGCCTCATCGCCGGTGTAGCCCGTCGTGACCTGCTTGAAGCCGGCGGACTGGCCGGCGGCGATGGGTACCGCCACGCTGTCGATGGCCTCAGTTGCCAGGATCGGATCGATTGTTTCGGTGAAGCGTTCCACCATGCGGCCGAAGCGCCCGGCGAACGCGCGCATGGTGTGCGGATAGCCGATGTGACCGTAGATGCGGCCGGCGGCAACGCCGGCGGCGTGGTCATCGGGGTCGAAGCCAAGGCCGAGGCGCCGCTGCACGGTGGCGCTGAAGCGTGACAGGTCCACCACCCGGCGCACTTCGATGCGGTCGACCCGGCAGGCGGCCCCGGTGAGCGCCAGGCCCAGGACCTCGTAGATGTAGCCGGGGTTGGCACCCGAACCGATGACGGTGACGCCGGCCTGGCGGGCCCGGGCGTCGATGTCGGCGGCGAAGCCGGGATCGATCGCCCACGCGTAACCCATCTCCTCGGCGGTGCACATGACGTTCAGCCCGGCGTCCACTCCGGCGGCGATGTCACCACTCACCTCCGCGATGAACGAGGTCGTGGCGATCAGCAGCACGTCGGCCGGCGTGGCCAGCGCGGTGTCCCGGTCGGTCACCGTTACGCCGATCGGCTCCCCGGTCGCCAGCTCGCCGATGTCTGCGCCCACCAGGGTGGGGTTGCGACTGCAGGCGGCCACCACGTCCAGGTTGGGCCGGGACAGGGCCAGGCGCGTCACGTTCCTGCCGACACCGCCGACGCCGCACAGCACCAGTCGAATCTCACTCATCGGTCACCTCCACTGCGGCCCCGCGGACGCCCGCGAACCACAACCTGTATCCCCTCGGATTCCCCAAGACTGTCACACCACTCGTGTAGGTTGCACACAGGTGTTGACCGGCAGGTTTTCCGCAGCGCGCCATGGTTGACCAGCACCTCGGGACCGTATTCGGAGGCACCGTGAACAGACCTGAGCGGCGGCGTGAGAGCACCTCCACGTCCAACTTCGGGGTGGGGCGACGCGAGGGCCACGACTCCTCTGCCTTCTACGGCCGGTTCCCCTTGCCGAAGATCGACGATGACGAGCACGTCGTCCGCCAGCACCCGGAATCCGTCGACAGGCTGTGGGTTGGTGACGCCCGCGAGATGGACCACCACGGCACGATCGCTGACTCCTCGGTTGCGCTCGTCATCACGTCGCCGCCGTACTACGCCGGCAAGGAGTACGAGGAAGCGGTGGGAGAAGGCCACATCCCGGCCACCTACATCGACTATCTCGAGATGCTTCACGATGTGTTTGCGGAGTGCGTCCGCAAGCTGGAACCAGGCGGACGGATTGCCGTGAACGTCGCCAATCTGGGTCGCAAGCCGTACCGGTCACTCTCCGCCGACGTGATCGACATCCTGCAGAACCGCCTGAAGCTGCTGCTGCGCGGCGAGGTCATCTGGCAGAAGGCCCGCGGCGCCTCGGGCAACTGCGCCTGGGGCTCGTTCCGCAAACCCACCAACCCGGTGCTACGTGATGTCACCGAGAGGGTGGTCATCGCCTCCAAGGGACGCTTCGATCGGGCCGTGCCGCGCGACCAGCGGGCTGCCACCGCGCTCCCATCCGAACCTTCGATCAGCGCCAGCGAGTTCATGGAGGCCACGATGGACGTCTGGGAGATCCGCCCGGCGTCCGCCACTCGGGTCGGGCACCCCGCCCCGTTCCCCGTCGAGCTCCCGCAACGCCTGATCGAGCTGTACACGTACCGCGGTGACCTGGTTCTGGACCCCTTCATCGGCTCCGGCTCAACGGCGGTCGCAGCGCTGCGAACCGGACGCCACTACGTCGGGTTCGACACCGACCGCGACTACGTCGCCCTCGCCGAACAACGGCTCGAATCCGAACTATCCCAGCAAGACGGCGACGCCATCGGGGAGGTTGCCCTGTGAGCGGACCGGCCGGCTAGCGCTCGCCGCAAGCCGAACCCTCGACGATCCAGGTGCCTGACGACCGGACCACGATCACTGAGCTGGCCACCGCGCTCGGCACGGCGGGGTACGAGACGCTCGAGGAGGCGGTTGCCGAGCGACCCGCCGCGTTGGACATAGCGAGCGAGAGTTGGGAGCGGCTCGACCGCATCGTTGCCACGGGCAGGTACAGCGGACTCGCCTTGGCGGCGTTTGGGAACGGGGTGTTCTTCGCCGGCCACGCTGCCGGCCTCGACGGGCGGGCGCCCCGGCTGATCGAGTGGAGCGGCGATCGACGCATCCCCGGCGACCAGGCCATCCCCGCCGACCTGCTGATCGACCGGGTATACATGATCAGTTGCAAGTACCTGTCGCAGATCCTGCACAACACGGCCCCCGCGCGAGTGTTCGACGACATCCTCGCCCCGTCCTCCCAGGCCAGGCACCCCGACTGGTTCGCGAAGGTGGCGGCCCGCCAGCACCTGGCGCTCTACCGCAGCGCCTTGGACCTGCTGGGCCTCGAAGGCATGCCGGAGAAACCCGGCGACCTCGATTCCGCGGAGCGTGGCCGGCTCCGCGCCGCCTTCCGGGAACGGGGCGGGCGCGGGATGCCGACCGAATTGCGGGCGGAGTACAACGCGCTCATCGACCGGGTCAGCAAGAGATCCGCCGAGCGGTGGCGGAAGGCGCTGCGCGAGCCCGCCCAGCAGGAACGCATGCTGTGGCGACTCCTACGCGTCTACTCGGCGACGTACTACATCTTGGGCATCGACCGCCGCAGAACAATGCGGCTACGGGTCGTGACGCCGTGGGAATGGCGACAGGCCTTCGAGATCAGGTCCTTCGCCGTCGAACCCGACGGCCGCGGCCAGCCGCGGGTGAACTGGACGGCCCGCTACCGCGAGCGCACTACCGGGGAGCAGGGCTTCGTCCGCGGGCACGTGGAGATCCGCTGGAGCCATCGACCGTTCTGCGGCCCGCCCGAGGCGAAGATCTACCTCGACACGCGCCACGACGAGGTGCCCGGGTATGTGCAACTCGACGGGAGCGCCCGAGGACCCGCTCACGAGCAGTTGAGCTTTCCCCTGTGAGGCGGTCGAGCCAGGCCGTCTTGCCGGTCCGACAGGCGGCCAGCTCCTAGGGGCAGGCCGTGCGCCGGGGCAGCTCGGCGACCTGCGACAGCACACCGGTGATCTCGACGGTCCGGACGGCGTAGCCCACGTCCTCCCGGGATCTCGACGTGGCGAAGACCATGCCCACGACCAGGCCGTCACTGTTGAGCACTGCGGCCCCGGAGTCGCCGTCGCCACCGTCGAAGCTCAACTCCAGGGCACGGCGGGACACTCGACGGGTGAGGTAGATATCGTCGATGGTGGCCCTCACGCGGCGGGTGAGCTCGACCGGTTTGACCACGAACTCGCCGCCCTCGACCATCGACGCCACGATGCCGGTACTTCCAGGCGGTACCAGGGCCGCCGCGTCGCCAGACGCAAGCCCGACGGGATCGGCGCCGAGCCCGGGCACTCTGACAGCGGCAACGTCGAGCACCGCATCAAGCGCTACAACGAAGCCATACCGGGTGTCTCCAGTGTCGTCGGTGACCGCCACCCGGCGGCGCCCGGCTACCGGGTGGGCCGCCGTCACGACCAGATCGTCGCTCACGGCAAACCCGCTGGCGAGCGACCTGCCGCCGCAGCCGGTCCCCGTCACCGTCACGAACGGTCCGACCGCCCGCGACTCGTGCAGCGTCCCCCAGAGCACCAGCCCCACCGCCAACCCGACAGCGGCAAACAGCGCCAGCCGCACCGTCCGCGAGCGCTTCCCGCGGTCTCCCCTGCTCTCAACGGCGGCAGCCGCCACTTCCGCTTCCTCGGGCACCGAAGCAACCCTATTGACCTCAGAGGATCGTCCGCTCGATCCAAACGCGCCGCCGGGTCATCGGATGAGGGCCCGCGCCGTCCCTAAGCGCCAGACACCTCGCGACGGAAATCGTGGGATGAGTAGTGTCTCTGTTGTCCTCGGCGGGAGCGGCCAGCGTGTCTACGATGAACCACGAGGCGAGCAGGAGGGTGCGCCGTGCGCGACCAGCGGTTCGACAGGCGTCTATACACCGTGGCCAGCGCTGCGCGCTACGTCGGCATGCCTCCTACGACGTTGGACACATGGGCACGAGGCTACAAGAGGCGACCTCCGGGGCGGCCGGTAGTCAAGCAAGGCCCCGTGATCACGTCGCTTGGGACCGTCGACGCTGACCAGCGGACAATCCCATTCATCGGACTTGTGGAAGCCGCCGTCGTGCAGGCGTTCCGGCAGACCGGTCTTCCCCTACAGCGGATCCGCCGGGCGTTGGAGGTACTGGTCAAGCAAGGTGAACTCGAATATGCGCTGGCTTCTAAGAAGCTCTTCAGCGACGGCGCAAACGTGCTGTACGACTACGCCGCCAGCGAGAACGATCTCCAACTGCGCCTGTTGACAGTGGTGAGTTCGGGCCAGCGAGTCTTTCACGAGGTCATCCAGCAGTACCTCACGCGCATCACCTTCGGCGACAACTGGGCCACGGAACTGATCCTGCCCGTCACGGTGCGCCCACTGCTTCGGGTGATTCCCGACGTGGCAGGAGGTGACCCGGTGTTCATGAAGGGGGGTGCCCCACTGTCAGCCGTGCGCTCGCGGATCGCGGGAGGAGAGCCCTTGGAATCGGTCGCCGCCGACTACGACGTACCGATCGACGACATCGCCGAATCCCTCCATGCGATCTGGCCGGCAACAAGAGCAGCCTGACCACGAGAGGCCGGTCTTCTTCCTCGACCGCGGCTTGGGGCGCTACATGGTGGCCAACGCGATACGCGCGATGGGGTACGAAGCGTTGCCCATGGTCGACGTATACACCGATGGCCGAGACTTGCGCCTACCCGACTCCGATTGGATACGACGAGCAGACCGCGAGGGCTGGGTTGCGATCAGCAAGGACAACGCGATCCCGCGCGACCACACAGACATGCTGGAAGCCACGACACTCCGGCTGTTCCTGATTCCCAACGCCAACCTGCCGGGGACTGAGATCGTCGGACGACTCGTGACGAATTGGGACGCGATTCTGCGCCGTGCCGCAACCAGTGGCCCGTACGCCTACGCGGTTATGCCCAAGCAGCTCCAGAAGCGCTGGCCGTAGCGACCGAGCGCAGACCTCTGTGCGGCTAGCGCCATGCGAATCCACACCGGCGGACATCCCTCGCTCGTCAGCAGCCGGAGATGTCCTGCGGAATAAGATCAACGGATGAGTGGTCAGGACCCTTCTGAGGAGTGGTTCGAGACGTTGCCGAACTGTGGGGAACTGCTCCCCTTGACTGCCGTCGCCCACTGGGGGCCGGCGGAGGAATGGGCAGATTGGGTCGATGACGCGCGGTGAGATCTAGATGCAGCACCGGGGCCGTGCAGAACCCCACGGCGTGGAGCTCAACGGCACTTTTATCGACTACGCCCTGACCACCGTCTCCGAAGTCTGACACCAGCGACCCGAAACTACGGTCGGAGCGTGCTCCCGAACCGAGTGCCGGCGGACGTCTCGCCATGAGTCGGCGAGGTGTCATCCGCTGCTTCCTGGCGGCGGTTTTGTTCGGTGCTTCGGCGCCGGCGGCCTCGCGTTTGGCTGACGACGTGGGCGCCCTGGCGCTTGCCGGCCTGCTCTACCTGGGCGCTGCGCTGGCAGTCCTGCCGACGACGGCCCGCCGCCCGCCCCCGCGAACCGCGCTGGTCGCGGAATGGAAGCCGGTCCTCGCGGCCGTGGTGGCGGGTGGCGCGGTCGGCCCGGCTCTGCTCGTCGCCGGCTTGGCACGCACCAACGCCGCGACCGCATCGATCCTGCTGAACACCGAACTGGTAGCCACGGTGATCCTGGCGGCAACCCTCTTCCGTGAGCACCTCGGTCGACGGTTGCTTTCCGCAGCGGCACTCGTGACGGCGGCCGGCGTGCTGCTCGTCCGGTCCCCGGGCGCCTCGGTCGACGTGGGCGCACTGCTCATCGTCGGCGCCTGTGCCTGCTGGGGCCTCGACAACTGCGTCACGGCTCGCATCGAGCACCTCGCCCCCGAGCATGTGGTGTTCCTCAAAGGTGTCGTTGCCGGCGGCGCCAACCTGCTCCTGGGACTCACCGTCGCCGGATCGGTGGCCGACTGGGGATGGGAGGCGCTGGTGGCCGCGCTCGTCATCGGCATGGGCGGCTACGGCCTCTCGATCACGCTCTGGGTCAAGGGAGCCCGCGATCTGGGAGCGGCACGCGGCCAGGTGATCTTCGCCGCCGCCCCCTTCATCGGCGCCGCACTCTCGTGGTTGGCGCTCAGCGAGTCGATCAGCCTCGTGCAAATCATCGCCATCTGTCTCGCCGTCGTCGGGGTGGCCACGTCGCTGGAGACGGCCCACGAGCACGAGCATCGGCACGACCCTTTCTCGCACGACCACGAGCACACCCACGACGACGGCCACCACGATCATGTCCACCCCGACGGGTTCACCGGTCGGCACTCACACCCGCACGATCACCCCGACATCGTCCACACCCATCCCCACGTGCCCGACCTCCACCACCGTCACGACCACGACTAAGGGTGCCAGCGTGGCCGCCCGCTAGCTTGTGCGGGATTCTGTCGCCCATCCGGGGGAGAGCCATGCGATCCGGACCCATCGACGTGCACGCGCACGTGCTGCCTGCGAACTGCCACGCCATACCGACCGCCACCGGCGAATTGCAACTGCGGGAGGTGAACGGCGAACTGCACCTCGGGGACCTGTCGCTGTCCATCAGGACGGTCACGATGTACGACCTCGACATGATCGTCGAGGACATGGACACCTACGGGCTGGCGGTGCGGGCCATGTCGCCGCCGCCGTTCACGTTCGCCCTCGACGCTCCGGCCGACCGTGCCGCCACCTTCATCACGTCGGTGAACGACGGGTTGGTGGCGATGTGCGAGCAGGCGCCGGACCGGCTGAGGGGCCTCGGATCGCTCCCGCTGGCCGACCTGGACGCGGCGATGGCGGAGCTGCACCGCCTGAGCGACATCGACCTGGTCCGCGGCGTCACTGTGCCACCGCTCGTGGGCGGCGCCTCCTTCGAGACCGACCCGCTGCGGACGATCCTCCGGGAAGCCCACCGCCTGGGCATGTGCATGATCGTGCACCCGATGCAACTCCCCGGCCCCGGCCTGGGGCACCACTACCTCGTCAATCTGCTCGGCAACCCCACGGAGTCGGCCGCGGCCATCGGCGGCGTGATCCTCTCCGGCCTCGCCGACGAACTCGACGGGTTGCGGCTGGCCTTCCTGCACGGCGCCGGCTGCGCCCCCGGCGTGCTGGGACGTTGGGATCACGGCTGGTCGGCCCGCCCCGACGTGTCCGCCGACTGCGCCCGGCGGCCCAGTGAGGTGTTCCGCGACCGCATCTGGGCGGACAACCTCACTCACAGCGCCGCTCACCTCCAGTTCCTGGCCTCGGTGGCCGGTGCCGAGCGGCTCGTGCTCGGCTCGGATTACCCGTTCGACATGGCCGCCAAGGACCCGGTGGGGGCCGCGACGGCAGCCGGACTCGACGTGGAACAGCTCACCCGGAACGCTCTCACGTTCCTGGGCTATTGACCCTGCCGGACGACGCAGCGGGAACTCCCCTCCGGGGCGGGCAGGAACCACACCGACCGACAACCCGCACGCCGTCCCCATGACAGGCGGGTCGGAGGCCGGCGGTACACCGGTGAGCCACACCGCCGCCGAGGACTCCCTCCGCTGGGCGCTGCTCGCCGGCGTCTGGGGAATGTACGCCGCCTTCGGCCTGATCGTGGCGTCGCTGGCGCCGGTGCTCACCCCCCTCAGCGAGGATCTTGGCCTCAGCAAGTCCAGCCTCGGCGCCATCCTGGGCACGTGGCCGGCGGTGTTCATCTTCGCCTCGGTGCCCGCCGGCTGGGTCCTGGACCGCATCGGGCTGCGCTGGGCGCTGTTCGCGGGAGGCGTGCTGGTGTGCCTCTCGGGGGTGTTGCGCGCGCTGGCCTCCGGCGGCGTCACCCTGTTCGTAGCGGTGGGAGTCTTCGGTCTGGGCGCTCCCATGATCTCCAACGGCGCACCCAAACTGGTCGTCAGCCGGTTCAGCGAAGCAGAGCGCGCCAAGGCCACGGGGATCTATCTGACCGGTCCGGTGGCCGGGCAGATCATCGCTCTGGCGGCCGCCAACAGCGTGATCCGCCCCGCGGCCGGCGGCAGTTGGCGAAGCGTGCCGTTGGTTCTGGCGGTTCTCACGGGCGTCATCTGCGTGCTGTGGCTAGTGCTGACGGCCCGAATCGACACCACGACACCCGGCGGAGCAGGCGGGCGAACCGGATCCGCGAGCGCGGAGGGCACTGCCCGGACAGGGGTCGCCGAGTTGATTCGCAACCCGGTCATGCGGCTGGTGCTCTTGATGGCGTTGGCCGTGTTCTTCGTGAACCACGGGCTGAACAACTGGCTGCCAAAGATCATCGAGGACGGCGGCCTGTCGGCCGAGACCGCCGGCTACCTCACCGCGGCGTCCTTTGCGGCCGGAGCGGCGGGCTCACTCACGCTGCCCCGGCTGGGAACCCGGCGTCCGCTGGCAGCCCCCGTGACGCTCTCGCTCTGTCTGGGCGCGACCATCGGCATGCTGGCGCTGGTGTCGGGCTTGGCGGTAACACCCCTCCTGGTCCTGGTGGGCTTCCTGCGGTTCGGCCTCGCGGGGCTCTGCCTCCTGACGCTCATGAGTGTGCCCGGGGTGGACGGGCGCAACATGGGCGTGGCCAGCGGTCTGTTCTTCACGGCGGGTGAGATCGGCGGATTCTCGGGGCCTTTCGCCGTGGGCGCCATCGGTGACGCCACCGGCGGTTTCGGCGCCAGCCTGCTGACGCTCACCGGGGCGGCGGTCCTGCAGGCCTACCTGTTTACGGTCATCCACCGCCGCATCACCCGCGACGGGAGCGGCCCACCGGAGCGCCCACCCCACGCCGAGCCGCTTGCCCCCGTCATCTGAGATACCGCCCATCCCTGCCGGCGTTGCGTCGGGATGAGCGGCATCGCCAAGAGTCGAGCACGTCAACCTGCACCCGACGAGCGCCAGCCACTACATTTACCCGGCGCGGCGCCGCTGGTCAGCGGAACCGGTCGCCTGACATAGACGGTAGAAGGAGCCCACCATGAGGGAAGCGTTCGGCGTTCTCAGCACCGACTGGCGCGAAGGGATCAACTGGCAAGAGGTCCGGGAGTGGCGACTGCGCCGCGCCCGGGAGGCGATGGCGCGCCACGAACTCGGCGCCATGCTGTTGATGTACGACGAGAACATCCGCTACGTCACCTCCACCATGACCCCCGGCTGGAACCAGCTGAAGCCGGGCCTGCGCTATGCCGTCCTCGTGGAGGGACGCGAGCCGATCATCTACGAGCAGGGCGACATCGGCTACCACCTGCGGGAACACTCGCCGTGGATCCCCAAGGAGAACGTCCGCTACTCCTACGCCTGGATCAAGGGCGCCGCCGGCCCGGCCGCCAGCTCGCAGGTCAACAAATTCACCAACGCCCTCATGGCCGACCTCGAGGAGGCCGGGGTGGCCGACCAGCCGGTCGGCGTGGACTTCATGGACCTGAACATGATCCGGGTCTTCGAGGAGCGGGGCATCAACTGGACCGACGGCATGACCCCGATGATGGAGGCCCGCGCCATCAAGAGCCCCAACGAGCAGAAGGCCATGCGCATGGTCGGCGCCATCTGCGACGTGGTGCACTACCAGTTCAGCCAGTTCCTGCGCCCCGGCCTGACCGAGAACGAGGTCACCGCCTTCGGCATGGAGCGGCTCTACAACATTCCGGGCATGGAGAACGTGGAGGACGTGATCGTCTCCTCCGGCCCCAACGCCTGGCCCAACTGGCGCAACCACGGCGACCGGATCATCCGACCCGGCGAACTGGTCATCATCGACCTGGCTGCCCTCACCTGGAACGGGTACAAGTCCTGCGTGTACCGCACGTACTGCGTGGGCGGCAAACCGACCGACGAGCACAAGCAGTACTACGACCTGGCGCTGAAGTGGCTGAACGACTCCATCGAAGCCACCCGGCCCGGCGTCACCACCGCCGACATTGCCGGCGTGTGGCCCTCCGCCAAGGAGATCTGGGGCTACGAGGAGGAGGACGAGGCCGCCGCCAACCTCTGGGGTCACGGCCTGGGCCTCGCCCAGTACGACATCCCGGTCATCTCGCGGATCTGGTCCCTGGACCACCCCGTGGAGATCCAACCGGGCATGGTGTTCGCCCTCGAGACCCAGCACGGCAAGCTCCACGAGTTCGGCGTGCGCCTCGAGGAGATGCTGATCGTCAACGACACCGGCATCGAGATGATCTCCACGCCGGCTCCGGAGATCATCGCCGTCGGCTGAGTTGGCGGCACGGTCGGGAACCGGCGCGGCCCGGTCGGCTATGAGCCCGCGGGTCGTCCGGCTGGACGATCCAGAAGCGCTCGACGTCTCGCTCGTCGGCGCCAAGGCGGCGAGCTTGGCCCGCGCCCGGCTCGCCGGCTTGGCGGCCCTCGACGGCTTCGTCGTCACCCTCGCCGCCTCCGCGGAGCCGCTGCAGCAGGCCGCCACTGAACTTGCCCGGCGCGGCTCCGGCGCGGCCCGGATGACGGTGCTGCGCAGCGATCTGGACGAAACCCTCATCGCCGAGATCGCGGAGGCCGCAGCCGGGCTCGCCGAACCCCTCATCGCCCGCTCCTCCAGCGCCCTGGAGGGCGAGGGAACCTGGGCCGGGGCCTTCGCCTCGCTGCCCGAGTTGCATCGCGACGAGGTGCCCAAGGCACTGCGCAGCGTGTGGTCCGGCATGTTCACGCTCGAAGCACTCGAACGATTCGAGGCGGTCGGCATCGAACCGGGCACTGCCGGCATGGGCGTGCTCGTGCAGACCGAACTGGCGCCCGACTGCGGCGGAGCGGCGATCGTCGACGAACTCGGCGCCGTGAGGATCTCCGCAGTGAAGGGGTCGCCGCGCGATCTGCTGGCGGGCTGGGTCCCCGGCGTGCGGGCCACGGTGGCGCCCGACGGCACGATCAGCGGCCAGGAGGCGCTGGAGCTGATCGGCGCCGGCACGCTCACCGGGGTGGCGGCCCTGGCGCGGGAGGCCGCCGGAGAACTGGACTGCAATCTCACCGAATGGGCCGTCACTGGCGGGGCGCCCGTGCTGCTGCAGGTGCAGCGGACGCCGACACGGCCCGCAGCGGCCGACGGCCTGGTGCTGCCGGCCGCCCTGGGGCACCCGGATGCCCGGCGCCTGGCGCGCCTGGTGATCCGGTTCCCGGGGGCGCTGGGAGAGGAGTTGGTGTTGGGCTGGGCGGCGGCGCCTGGGTTCGTCGGCGCGCGTCCGGAGGGGGCGCCGGTGGCCGTCGGCGGATCGTCTGGCGAAATCGCTCCGGCGCCGGCCTCCGGCGCCCCCTCCTCCCGGGTTGGCGGCAGCGCCGCCGCCGGCCAGCCCTTTGGTGGGGAGAGTGGGGGTCTGTTGGCTCGGGCTCGGTTGCTGGCTGCCGACCTCACTGCTGCTGCTTGGGGGCGGGATTCTGGGGAGGCTGCTGCTCTTGCTCGGTTGGTTCTTCGGCGGTTGCGGGGGGATCGGCCCAATGAGTCGATCGAGGCTCTGGGGGGGTTGGCTGCGCCCGATCCTGTTGCGGCTGCTGAGGTGCTTTGGATCATCGAGCGGTTGGGCGAGGCCTTGGGTGACCCGCACGGCGTCTGGTATCACACGGTCGATGAGTTGGCCGAGATCGTGGCCGGGCGGACCTCGCCGGCGCGGGGGCGGGTCGGTCGGGACCGTTGGGAGCCCTTCCTGGCCGGTGTTGCGGCGCTCGGGGGAGAGGCGCGCACCGGCATCGGAGCCTCCGGGGGCATCGGGGCCGGGCGGCTGGTGTGGGTATCGAGCCCCACGTCGGTCGGCCATGTGCGCCCTCGGGACGTGATCGTGGTGCAGTACCCGCTGCCCAACTTCGCCCCGCTGCTGTGGGACGCCGCCGGACTCGTGGCTCTGGGCGGCGCCCCCTCGGCGCACCTCATGGAGGTCGCCCGCTCCCTCACCGTGCCCGCCGTCGTGGGATGCCCGGTCGACGACCTGCGCGGCATCGGCGCGCCGGGCGGCGGCGCGAGCGAGTCTCTCCACCTCGGCACCGTCGACGGCAACGAGGGCCGTGTGGCGGTCCTGGAGCTTTGATGGACTCGCCGGGCGCTGAGGGTCTTCCCCGAGTGGGGGTCATCGGCCTGGGGGTGATGGGCGGCGCCATGTCGGGTCACCTGGTCAATGCGGGATTCGAGGTGTGCGGCTACGACATCGACTCCGCCAAGGCGGCCGCGTCCGCCGCCGCAGAGGTCGATTCAATCGCCGAGGTGGCCGACCGCAGTGATGTGGTGCTCCTCTCGCTGCCGTCGGTGGGTTCGCTGGACAACGTGTCGGTCGAGTTGGCCGCGGCGGCGCCGGCGGGTCTGGTGGCCGTCGAGATGGGAACGCTCCCCCTCGAAGCAAAGAAGCGAGCCTTCGATCGCCTGGCTGCCGCCGGCTGCGACCTGCTCGACGCTCCGGTCAGCGGCACCGGCCTGCAGGCCGCAGATGCGACGCTCGTGGTCTACAGCAGCGGCAACCGCTCCTCTTTCGAGCGGGCGGGGCCGGTGTTCGACGTGATCGGTCGCCGCACCTACGACCTCGGCGAGTTCGGCAACGGTACGCGCATGAAGTTCGTGGCAAACCTGCTGGTGGCAGTGCACACCCTGGCCGCCGCCGAGGCGCACGCCCTCGGTGCCGCCGCGGGTCTCGACCCGACCGTCACCCAGGAGGTGATCTCCGCCGGGGTGGGCACCTCGTCGATGTTCGACATCCGGGGGCCGATGATGGTGGCCGACAGGTTCGATCCGCCCTCAGCCCGGCTGGCCATCATCTGTAAGGACGCCGGCATCATCGCCGACTTCGCCCGGGAGGTCGGGACCGAGACCCCCCTCCTGGACGCCGCCCTACCGCTCTACCGGCGAGGCCTCGAGGCCGCACTCGGCGACCTCGACGCCGCCGCCCTGCGCCGCCTGTTCGCCCCCCCAGCGCCAGCCGATGCCGGCCCGGGCGCCGCCGGCTCAGCGAATGTCACCGCTTCAATTCCGACGGAAGGAGAAACCGCATGACCATCAACCGCCAGGAACTCACCAACGAGTTACTCGAGGAGTACTGCGCCCGGTTCAACAACTGGGGCCGCTGGGGTGACGACGACGAGTTGGGCACGCTCAACTTCATCACGCCCGAGAAGATCCGCGAGTCGGCGTCGCTGGTGCGCGCCGGCAAGGTGTTCTCCCTGGAGCTGCCCCTGGATGGGAACGGGCCACAGACCGGCGCATTCGGCCGGGTCAACCCCGTCCACCAGATGGTGGCCACCGGGAGCGACCACGCCGCCGGTCTCCAGGACTGGCCGGAGAACTGGGGTGTCGCCGACGACACCCTGTTCCTGTTCCTGCAGGGTGGCACCCAGTGGGACGCCCTGTCGCACATCTTCTACAACGGGAAGATGTACAACGGCTACGACGCCAACCTCGTGACCGCCGGGGGGGCCAAGCGCAACGGCATCGAGAACCAGAAGACGGTGGTGTCGCGCGGCGTGCTGCTGGACGTGCCGCGTGCGCTGGGGCGCGACCACCTCGAGCCGGGCGAGCCCATCGATGGCGACCTTCTCGAAGAGACCTGCCGACACCAGGGCGTGGAGGTCACCACGGGCGACATCGTGCTGATCCGCACCGGCGACATGGCCCGGCGTCGCCATCTGCCCGGCTGGGACGGCTACTCCGCCGGTGACTCACCCGGCCTGTCGCTGCTGTCGGCCCCGTGGCTGGCGACCAAGGAGATCGCCGCCGTCGTCACCGACACGTGGGGGGCCGAGGTGCGCCCCAACGAGATCCCCGGTACCTTCCAACCATTGCACCTCGTGATGATCCCCAGCATGGGGCTCTTCGTGGGCGAGATCTGGTACCTGGACGAGTTGGCGGCCGACTGCGCCGACGACGGGGTCTACGAGTTCCAGCTCGTGGCGCCGCCGCTGGTCATCCCCGGCGCCGTGGGCTCGCCGCTGAACCCTCAAGCCATCAAGTAGGCGGAGTAGGGGCCACCGAGCAGCGCCGGGAGAGACGACCGGCAGGAGCCGACCCTGGGGTTCGTGCTGCCGGCGCCGTGGCGACAGACGTAGGTGACCCGGGAAGGTTGCAACCGTGAACTTGAACACTCGTAGCCCGGCCGACGTGCCGATCGGCTGGATCGGCACCGGCGTCATGGGCGCCTCCATGTGCGGGCACCTGATGGTCGCCGGGCACCCGGCGACCGTGCACACCCGCACCCGCGCCAAGGCCGAAGGCCTGTTGGAGCGCGGCGCGACCTGGGCGGACTCGCCCCGAGAGGTGGCCGAGGCGTCGGACATCGTCTTCACCATCGTGGGCTACCCGGCCGACGTGCGCGAGGTCATTCTCGGTGACGACGGCGCGCTGGCCGGGTGCAGCGGCGGTGAGGTGATCGTGGACATGACCACCAGCGAGCCCTCGCTGGCCGTCGAGATCGCCGAGGCCGCGGCGGCGCGGGGCGTAGCCGCGGTCGACGCCCCGGTGTCGGGCGGCGACGTGGGGGCCCGAGGGGGGACCCTGTCGATCATGATCGGCGGCGACGCCGAGGTGGTCGCCTCCCTGGAGGGCTGCTGGGAGGCCATGGGGCGCACCTGGGTGCACCAGGGCGGCCCGGGCGCCGGCCAGCACACCAAGATGGTGAACCAGACGCTCATCGCCTCGGGCATGATCGGCGTCTGCGAGGGCCTGCTGTACGCCTGGCGGGCCGGCCTCAACCTCGAGACGGTCATGGAGTCGGTGGCGAGCGGGGCGGCGGGCAGCTGGTCGCTCTCGAACCTCGGCACCCGGATGATGGCCGGCAATTTCGACCCGGGCTTCTTCGTGGAGCACTTCGTGAAGGACATGGGCATCGCCGTAGCCGAGGCCGACCGCATGGGCCTCGCCCTGCCGGGCCTGCGTCTGGCCCGCGAACTCTACGGACGCCTCATGGCCGCCGACCGCGGCCGCCTCGGCACCCAATCCCTCATCCTCGCCCTCGCCGAAGCGTCCGACCTCGACTGGACGGAGCGCTGACCGGCTGCATCCTCTATGGACCGAGGACGGTTATCGGCGTCACGTGGACGCCGTCAGGGCGGCGGTAGGCGGGGCCGGTGGAGGTCACCACCAGCAGGCCGGCCATCTCGGCAACCCGAGCTCGGGACACCTTGTTCCGCAGGCGGAGCAGGGACTTGGCGGCCTTGTCGACCACCGCCGGGGCCGGGCTGAGCTTGACCTCGACGGCCATCCAGACGCCGTCGTCACGTTCGAGGATGGCGTCGGCCTCAAGACCGGTGTCGTCGCGGTAGTGGAACACCTCGCACCGGTCGTCCTGACCGTAAATGCGAAGATCCCGCACGACGAGCGACTCGAACAGCAACCCAAAGGTCTCGGGATCCGCCAGCAGCCGCTCGGGTGAGGCCCTCAGAAGGGACGCTGCGAGCGATGGGTCGACGAAGTGGCGCTTGGGCGCGCGGCGCAGGGTTGTGCGCGATCGCAGGCTCACCGACCACGCCGGCTGGTCCTCCACCACGAAGATGCGCTCGAGAGCATCCAGGTAGGCGGCAACGGTGTTGCGGCTTAGAGGAGTGTCGCCGCCGGCGTCCGACGCCAGCGTCGTGATCTTCGCCTCGGTCGACGTGTGGCGTGCCAGAGAACGGAGCAGGCGACTCACCGCACCGGGTCGGTGGCGGACACCATCGGCGGACAGGATGTCCAGCCGGACGACTTCGCGCGCGTAGTCGCCGACCGCGAGACGGGCCCGATTCTCGTCGAGGTTCAGGCTCCCGGGCCATCCACCGACGCAGATGGCCGACGCGACCTCCCGCAGCCCGATGTCGGGTCGAGGCAGCGCCGAGGTGGTCTCGCCCTCGAACAGTTGTCGCAGCGAGACCTCACCGGTGGAGCGGCCCGCCTCTGCGAGAGACATAGGACGCATCAACACGCGGCTGATGCGTCCGACGCCGGTGTGACGAGTGATGTCGTCCTGCGGCAACGCCGAGCCGGTGAGGATGAACTGGCCCGGCAGTGCGCGGTCGTCGCATTCCCGGCGCACGCGATTCCACAGTTGCGGCGCGTTCTGCCACTCGTCGAGCAGCCGCGGGCGTGTGCCTCGGAGCACTGCAGCGGGATCGGAATTGGCCAGAAGCAGCAATCGCTCGTCGTCCAGACGAGCCTCGCTGCGCGCGAAGTGTCGTGCGGCCCACGTCTTCCCGCACCCGCGGCAACCCTCGATCAGGACCGCTCCCCGCCGCCCGAGCGCGCCCTCAATGCCGGTGCCGACGATGCGGGGCAGGTAGCCCGGCATCGTGAGTGTCTGCGATGTGTTGCTCTCGGAGTTCATCTGCCGGACTCTGCAAGCCTGCCGGGAACAGAGAATAGCGCGTTCCGGGAGTGAGTTATTGCGCGTTTCAGGAACTAGTTATGGTGCACTCCATCTGCGTCACAGCATCGGCGCCGTCGGGCGTTCGGGCTTGTAGAGGTCGAGGTCGAGGGCTGCTTCGAGTTCGGCGGCAAGTTGGAGCAGTTCGCTCTCGGACCCCCGACGGCCGACGAGTTGCATCGCCACGGGCATGGCGTCGACGAGCCCGACGGGCAGGACGATCGAAGGATGACCCGAGACGTTGAACGGCACCGCGAACGGGAACGCACCCCAGAGGCGCCCGACGCGGCGACCGGCGATCATGTCGGGCCGCCGACCGGCGATCATGTCGGGCCGCCGACCGGCGATCATGTCGGGCCGCCGACCGGCCTCGAAGGCCGGCGTAGCCGTGGCCGGCGTGACGAGCACGTCGAAGATCTCGAAGTGCGCATCGATGCGCTCCCGGTAGGCCGCCATGGCCGAGCGCGCCTCATGCACCGTGGCCGGCGCCAGCTCCCGGGCAGCCTCGAGGGAACGCCGCTCGTAGCGCGTCAGCGGGTGCGCACCCTCGAGCAGGTGGCCCCGGCGCTCACCCTCCTCTGCGAGCACCAGCGGACCGAAGATCTCCTCCCACCCCTCCAGTTGGAGATCGACCGCTTCGAGCCCGTGCCCGAGCCCGCAGAACAACTCCGCCGCCTGGCGCACCTTCGCCAGCAGCGCCCGCTCCACCGGGCGGCCCTCCGGGTTGGAACACCACGCAATTGACCGGCGGGCGGGCACCGCGGCCGGAACCACGTCCCCGGTCAGCACCTCGAAGAGCCGGGTGGCGTCGGAGACAGTCCGAGCGAGGGGCCCCGCAGAGATGAACGGGCTGAAGGCCTGCAGGCCGCCGGCGCCACCGATCCTGCCGTAGGTGGGCTTCAGGCCCACAAGCCCGCAGAAGGAGGCGGGGATGCGGATCGACCCGCCGCCGTCGGAGCCGAGCGCCAGCGTGCAGGTGCCGCCCGCAACGGACGCGGCCGCACCACCGCTCGAGCCGCCCGACGTGGTCGCCGGATTCCACGGGTTGACGGTCTCGGGGCCACGTAGGCGTGCAGCAACGAGTCGGTCGCCTCGATGCGCGCCTCCGCCAACTCGACCACCTCGACCGGCGACAGCTCGCGGTCGGCGTAGGCGCCGACGAGGCGGTCGACGGTCCACCAGAGGGGCGAATCATCCACGGGGCGAGACGCCTCCCGACACACCGAACACCTCACCGGTGATGTAAGCCGCACGTTCGGAGGCGAGGAACGCCACGAGTTCAGCCACGTCGTCGGGACGACCCACCCGGCCGAGGATCGACTTCGTCTCGGCGTAGTTCTCGAAGAACTCCTCCGGGTAGATCCTGCGGAGGAAGTCGTTGTAGATCAGCCCCGGGGCGACGGCATTGACCCGCACGCCGTGGCGACCGTTCTCGGCCGCGGTCACGCGGGTGAGCGCCAACACACCGGCCTTGGCGGCCGAGTAGGCGGCGCCGTGATCGGTGGACATCTCCCAGGCGGCGATGGAGGAGATGTTCACGATCGAGCCGCCGCCGGCGGCGATCATCGGTGGCAGCACGTGGCGCGTGCAGACGAACGTGCCGGTCAGGTCGACGTCGAGGCAGCGCTGCCAGGTCTCGATCGACATCTCGGCCACCGGCTCGATCCTCGACCAACCGGCATTGTTGACGAGCACGTCGATGCGTCCCGTGGTCTCGACGACCTCGCCGATCACCTCCTCGATGCGAGCGTGGTCGGTGACGTCGAGTTGGCGCTCGCACGTGATGACCGCCGCTGGGTCGATGAGATCGACCACGTGTGCGAGGTGCGCGCCCGGCGTGGTGATGGGGGTCGTCGCCGGCACGTGTCCGGCTCGCAGGGTGGCCAGGAACGAGACCATCCACTCGACGCTGTTGGGAAGGTGGATGAGCACGACGCGCCGGCCCCCTCCCGCCGCCTCGACGAGCCGCTCGGCCCCGACGCCGGCGGCATCCCAGAGCCGGCCCGCCGACCATCGGTCCTCGCCGTCGACAATCGCCAGCGCATCCGAGTGCGCCGCCGCGTGGCGGGCGAACCGGTCCACGAGTGCCTCGCCCGTCCACCAGCCACACCGGCGGTAGTACTCCGCAGGAATGTCCATCTCAGATCTCCGAGTCAAGGTAGCTGGCGGCGAGCCGCCCGTCGGTGAGGAGATTGCGGGCGGGCGACACCGCGCGAACGTCACTCTTGTCGAGTACCCGGCGAACGTCAAGAGAGCGACATCGCTTTTGCTTATTCTCACGGCCGAGTACCGGTAACCTGCACCACCACATGGCCGTCGAACCCACAACGCCGAAGGGGCTCCGCACGCGGGGAACAATCCTCGCCGCCGCCCGGCAGGTCTTCTCGGAGGTCGGCTACGTCGAGGCGCGCATGTCCGACGTCGTCGGTGCCTCCGGCCTGTCGATGGGAGCGGTCTACCGCTACTTCGAGAACAAGGAGGATCTGTTCGCCCAGGTGATCGCCGACCTCCACGAGTTGCTCTTCGAGGCCAGCCGATCGTCGGTCAGCCTGCAGGAGGATCCTTACGCGGCGCTGCTGGAGGCCAATCGCGGCTACCTGGCGCTCTACCACGAGAACCGCGATCTCCTCCGGGCGTTCGTCGAGTCCACGGCGATGGAACCGCGGTTCCTCACGATCTGGTGGAGCATGCGAGAGCGCCACGTCGACCGGTTCGTGGCGGTCGCCCGTCGACTCGGGGTGACGGAGGTCGACGGTCTCGACGCCCGGACGGCGGCGCAGGCCATGGCATCGCTGGTGGAACAGTCCGCCTACGCGTGGTTCGCCCACCATGCACTCAACGACACCGAGGTGAGTGTCGAGGACGCAGCGCGGCTCGTGACGAGGGCGTGGTACCTGACCTTTTTCGCTCCGGACACCCGCTCGACCTGACCTGGGGCGATCAGCAACCTCCGACGGGTTCCGCGCAACGCACCGTCGGAGCACTCCCGGTGGGCGGCCGCAGCGCATGCGGATGCCGCCGGACCTCCGAGACGATCGGGCCACTCGTTGAATGCGGAGCGGACCGGTACGGTCGGATCCGTGATTTCCGGTGACTCGGCAGTGCCGGCAGCGGGGCCGCATGGTGGTGACGGGCCTCGGGTGGCTCGGGCTCTGGGGCTCGATCCTGCCTCGATGCTGGACCTGTCGCAGAATCTGAATCCGTTCGCCCCCGACGTGGCGGCGATCATCTTCGACGTCGGGGACACGCTCTTGCACGCGGCAGCACCCGGCACACCCGTCGCGGCGCTGCGTGCGGAACCGATCGGCGAGGTGGTCAGTGACCTTCGGCGACTCGGCGAGCGCTACCGGCTGGCGGCTCTCACCGACACCTCCGTCATGACCGGCGAGCAGGTGCGCGAGGCGCTCGCAACCTGCGGGCTGGCGGATCTGCTGGAGGTCATCGTGACCTCGGTCGACGTGGGGGCCGAAAAGCCGGATCCCCGTGGCCTGCGAGCGGTCATGCGGCGCCTCGCGGTGACTCCCGAGCGGACGCTGTTCGTGGGCGACGCCGACGCGGACGCGGGCGCCGCCGCGGCGGCCGGCACGCACTTCGTCCGCGCCGGTGGTGGTCGGAGCCCCGGAGAGCCGGTCGAACGGTTCCTCCGCTGAGGAGACGAGTACCGGGTCGGCGGCGACAGGCCGCGCGGGCGCCCGAGGTCTAGACTTCGACTCGGTCCAGGGACGAAGTCCGGTTGAAATCCGGCACTGTCCCGCAACGGTGAAGCGATGCTCGGCGCCCAGGCAACTCCTGATGCGCCAAGCCATCGCCAAGTCCGGTCGAACCCTGGTCCGATGCGAACCGCATGACCCTCGGGGATAAGGGTTGGTTCGGCCGGCAGCCCCTGTCGATCGAGCTTCCATCCTCGACCGATAGGAGGCTCCGAGATGCCACGGCACCGTTCCACCGCCCTCACCATCGCCCTACTGGCGCTCTTCGGGCTGTCCGCCGTGGCCTGCGGCGGCGACGGATTTTCCGTCACGATCGAGACCGACGGCGGAATGTGGACGCTCGACTCCCCACCTCAGCGCATCGTGTCGCTGTCGCCGGCGGCGACGGAGATTCTCTTCGCCATCGGCGCCGGCCCGCAGGTCGTGGCCGTGGACACCTGGTCGACCTACCCGCCGGAGGCGCCGACGACCGACCTCTCGGGATTCGATCCGAACATCGAGGCGATCACCGCGTACGAACCCGACCTCGTCGTCATTGCCAACGACACCGGCGACCTCATCGCCGGTCTGGTGGCCCTGGACATACCGGTGCTCGTGAGCGCCACCCCGTTCGACATCTCGGGCGGCTACGGGGCAGTCCTCGCACTCGGCGCGGTCACCGGCCACGTGACCGAGGCGCGCGAGGTCGTCGAAACGATGCGCGCCGACATGGCGGCAGCCCTGGCCAACGCCCCCGACGTACCCGTCCGCGTGTACCACGAGTTGGACTCGACGTACTACTCGGCGAGTTCCAACAGCTTCATCGGCGCCGTCTACGCCGCCCTCGGCACCGCCAACATCGCCGATGAGGCCGACACCGAGGGCTACGGCTACCCGCAACTGACCGAGGAATACATCATCGAGGCGGACCCGCAACTGATCGTCATCACCGACCAGACTGCATACACAGCCGAGGACGTGGCCGCCCGAGCGGGCTGGGAGTCCGTCAGCGCGGCCCGCAACGGCAAGATCCTTGTGGTCAACGCCGACATCGCCTCTCGTTGGGGACCACGGCTGCCCCAGTTCGTCGCCGCCATCGCCGAGGCGCTGGAGGCGATCGCCGCGGCGGACGACGGGTCGAACGGCTAGGCGCGGCGACAGCCCGTGGCGTCGAGACGGATCCCCGGATCACCAGGGCGAGCCCGCACGCGCCCCGCGACACCCGACCGCGCCGCCCGAGCCCTGGGCGATCTGGAACAGCCTCCGGCAACAGGCGTCGACGAAGCGACCCAGCGCGCCTTCCGGCTGCCGCCGCTGGCCGCGGTTGGAGCCCTCGTCGCCTTGGCGGCCGTCACGCTGTTGAGTGCCACGCAGGGCGCCGCAGGGCTGGCGTTCGGTGACGTGCTCGCCGCTCTCGTGGACCGCCTGCCGCTCGTCGACCTCGATTCGCCGCTGAGCAGCCGCCAGGAGGGCATCCTGTTCCAGATCCGCCTGCCGCGACTCGTCCTGGGCATGCTGGTGGGAGGGTCGCTGGCCATGGCGGGCGCGGCCTACCAGGGGGTGTTCCGCAACCCGCTGGCCGATCCGTACCTGCTCGGCGTCTCCGCCGGCGCCGGATTCGGCGCGGTCCTGGCGCTCGGGTTCGGTCTCGATCTGGGACGGGGACCCTTCGATGCCGTGGCCGCGGCGGCGTTCCTGGGCGCGCTCGTGGCGGTGGCAGCCTCCGCCACCATCGCCCGCGGCGCCTGGCACTCGCCGGCGACGTTGCTGCTTGCCGGTGTTGCGATGGCGGCCCTCTTCTCGGCCGCCCAGACCTACGCCCTAGGTCAGTTGAGCGAGACACGTACCCGCGAAGTGCTCTCGTGGCTGTTCGGCCGGCTCAACACCAGCGGGTGGAGGGAGGTCGGGATCCTCGGGCCCTACGTGGTGGTCTGTGGAGCCGTCCTGCTGCTGCACCGCCGGCACCTCGACGTGCTGCGGGTGGGTGACGACGAGGCTCGCTCGCTGGGGCTGAACCCGGGCCGGTCACGCCTGGTCGTGATCGTCGCGGCGTCCCTGCTGACGGCCGCAGCAGTCTCGGTCAGCGGTCTCATCGCCTTCGTCGGCCTCGTCGTACCGCACGTCGTGCGCCTGCTGGTGAGCCACAGCTACCGGGTCATCGTGCCTCTCTCGGCGCTCGGCGGGGCGGCGTTCCTGGCGTTCGTGGACACCGGTGCCCGCACCCTCACCGCCCCGGCCGAGTTGCCGGTCGGCGTGATCACCGCGTTAGTGGGTGCCCCATTCTTCGCCCTGGTGCTCTGGCGCGGGGCTCGGCGGGTCTCGGCATGACGACCGCGGCGGCACCGTCGCAAGCCGAGCCAACTCGAAGGCGATCCGAAGCTCTCGCCTGCGTCGGGGTGCGCGTGGCGTTCAGGGAAGCCGAGGTTCTGCGCGGCGTGGATCTGCACCTCGCGGCGGGCGAATGGCTCGGGCTGATCGGACCCAACGGTGCCGGCAAGTCCACCCTGCTGCGGGCCATCGCCGGGCTGGTCGACCACGACGGCACGGTGACCCTCGCCTGTGGCCGACGGCCGTCGGGCGTCGACGTGGCGCTGGTACCGCAGATCCCGATCCTCCCCGAGGGCATGACCGTGGCCGAATACGCCCTGCTGGGTCGTAGTCCACATCTCGGCTGGCTGGCGGTCGAGTCGCGCCGGGACCGCCGGATCGTGGCGTCGGTCCTGGAACGCCTCGACCTGCAGCGCTTCGCTGAGCGACCGGTCTCGCAGCTGTCCGGCGGCGAGACCCAGCGCGTCGTGCTCGCCCGCGCGCTCGCCCAGCAGGCCCCCATCCTGCTGCTCGACGAGCCGACGAGCGCTCTGGACCTGGGACACCGCGGCGCCGTGCTGGAACTCATCGACGAGCTGCGCCGCAGCGACGGGATCACGGTGATCGCCGCCATGCACGACCTCGGCACGGCCGCCCGCTTCGCCGACCGCCTGGCGCTGATCGATCGCGGCCGCATCGTTGCCGACGGCCCACCCCGCAGCGTGCTGGCTCCCGGCAGACTCTCGGCCATCTACGCCACGCCGCTCAGCGTCCACACCGTCGACGGCGAGATCGTCGTCCTACCCGCCCCCCGATCCCGACAGGAGAATCTCCCATGACCAGCGACGAAGCCCCTCTCACCGACCGACCGTACGAGCAGCGCGAACTGCGCTCGGCTCCCTCTCTGGTGCTCGTCAACACCGGCGACGGCAAGGGCAAGTCCACGGCAGCCTTCGGCACGATCCTGCGCGCCCTGGCACAGGGCTGGCCGGTGGCCGTCGTGCAGTTCCTCAAGAGCGGTGACTGGCACACCGGCGAGGAGAAGACCTGCCGCAGCCTCGGTGTGGAGTGGTACTCGGCGGGCGACGGGTTCACCTGGGACTCCGATGACCTCGACGAGACCAGGGCCAAGGCGGCGGCGGCCTGGGAGTTCTCTACGGCACTCGTGATGGCGGGCAAACACCGGCTCGTCGTGCTGGACGAGATCAGCTACGCCATGACGTGGGGCTGGATCGACCCGCACGAGGTTGCGGCCGCCATGGTGGACCGCTCCGAGAAGGTGAGCGTGATCCTGACCGGGCGAGACATGGCCGCCGAGGTGATCGAGGTGGCCGACACCGTCACCGAGATGGTGAGCGTCAAGCACGCGTTCGAGCGACAGATCAGAGCCAAGAAGGGCATCGACTACTGAGATCGAGGGCACAAGACCGGATCACGCTCGTCCTGGGCGGAGCGAGCTCGGGTAAGTCGCTCGTCGCCGAGGGGATCGCCGGATCGTACGAGGCCCGCGTCACGTACGTTGCCACCGCTGTGTCCGCCGCCCGCGACGCCGACCACGTGGCGCGCATCGAGGCTCACCGGGCACGCCGCCCGGCTGATTGGGCGACGGTGGAATGCACCGCGGTATCCGACTTGGCCCGCCGGCTGCGGCAGATCGGCGGCACGGCGCTGGTCGACTCTCTCGGGACCTGGGTCACGCTGCAGCCCGAGTTCGACGTCAGCGCCGAGACCGACGACCTGCTCGCGGTCCTGGCGGAACGTGACGCTCCGACCGTCCTCGTGTCCGAGGAGGTCGGCCTGGCGGACTCGGCCGACGGGCTGGGAGCACAGGTGGAGCGGGCGCGACGCCTCGAGTTGATGGCCGAACCCGGGATCGGCGCCTTCGCCCTTGCGGCAGGCGGAACCGTGCTCGTGAGCCGCTGGGCGCTGCTCGCCGATCCCGACATCGAGTTCCTGGCGTTCGTGGGCGTGTGGGCAGCGAGCCGGATCCTCGCCGCAACAGTCCCGGCCTTCGTCGGCTACGCCCGGCCCGGCGGGCTGGCCGAGGCGTTCTGCGCCGGATCCTGCCGGTGGTTGCTGGCATGGCTGGCACCCATCGCGGCCGGGCTCTTCTTCGTCGCCGGACCGCTGGGTCCGATCGCCGTGGGCGCCGCCGTCGCGTGACCTGCGTCGGGATCGTCGCCGTCGCCAAGCGACGCCTCGGCGGGTTCACGGGCGACATTCTCGGCGCCGTGATCATGCTGAGCGAGACGGCCGCCCTGCTGACGCTCGTGGCCGCGCCGTGATCGCGAAGCGCTGCGGGGCTGTCGCCGCCGGACTGCTCCTGGACCGCCTGGCTGGGGAGCCGGGCGCCTGGGCGATCTGGCCGACGCTGGCGACATCGCAGCGGCCAGAGCCGAGTTGCCCGCACTCGTTGGGCGCGATCCCAGCGAGTTGGATTCCTCCGGGGTGGCCGCGGCGGTGATCGAATCGTTGGCGGAGAACAGTGTCGACGCCGTGATTGCCCCCGCCTTCTGGGCCGTCGTGGCGGGCGCGCCGGGCGCCGCCGCCTACCGGGCGGTCAACACGATGGATGCCATGGTTGGCCACCGCAACGACCGCTATCGCAAGTTCGGCTGGGCCGCCGCCCGCCTCGACGACATCGCCAACGACCTGCCCGCCAGGATCTTCGCCACCCTCGTCGCCGCTGTCGCCCCGGATCGGGCCCGAGCGATCCGCACCGCGGTGCGCCGGGACGCGGCGGCTCATCCCTCCCCGAATGCAGGGGTGGCCGAGGCGGCTGTGGCGGGCGCCCTCGGCAGGGAACTCGGCGGCCCGCTCCGCTACGGCGCGACCGTCGAGAACCGCCCCCGCCTCGGCACCGGCCCACGTCCCACCCCCGCTGACATTCCTCACGCGATCGCGATCGCCGCGAAGGTCGAGACCATCGTTGTCGCCCTCCTCATCGTCGGCTGGCTCGTCGGCACCGGCCGGCTATCACGATGAGCGCTGCAGCGTTCCCGGTCGCCCATGCCAGCCTCGCCCGCCGTGGCGGTGTTCGCCGGTGACCATGGCGTCGTGGCCGACGGGGCCAGCGCTTGGCCGTCTGCTGTGACTGCGGCGATGGTCGAGACGATGACCACCGTCGAAGCCGCCGCAGCCGTCGACGTGGGAACTCGGATCGCCGGCGAGCTCATCGACGCCGGAGCCGACTGCCTCATCGGCGGCGACATGGGCATCGGCGACACCACGCCGGCCGCTGCGCTCATCGGCGCCGTCTGCGACCGGCCGGCGACCGATGTCACGGGACCGGGCGCTGGCATCCCGGCGAGCGGTCAGGACCACAAGCAGCGCCTCGTGGCGGCCGCCATGAGCCGAGCCGAGGGGTACGCCGGGCCCCTGGAGTTGCTCGCCGGACTCGGCGGCCTCGAAATCGCCGCCCTCGCCGGCTTCTATATCGCCGCCGCCGGGCGCCGCACGCCTTTCATCGTCGACGGAGCCATCGCCTGCGCTGCACTCTGCGCCGCCGACCTCCTGAGCCCCGGAACCGCTCGCCACGGCATCGCCGGTCACCGCTCCGCCGAACCTGCCTCGGGTATCACCCTGGAGTACCTCGGCCTGCAGCCGCTGCTGGACCTCGACCTCCGCCTCGGCGAGGGGACCGGCGCCTGCCTCGCTTTCCCACTCGTCCGAGCGGCGGCGGCAACCCTGGGCCGCATGGCCGCACTCACCGGCTAGAGAGAGCGCGGTTCCGATCGGCGCCGTCTCCTGGCGCCGGATCGCGCCTCTCGCCTCAGACCGCCGAGAGCGGAACCTCCGCCGCCGCCGGTGCCGGGCGCTGGCCGGGGCGAGCCTCGACGAGGAACGCCACGACTGCCGCTCCGACGATGGCGCCACCCGTGGATAGCGCCAGGTCAACGACCGTGTCCTCGTAGGTGAGGAAAAGGCGGCTGGTTCCCGTCTTCATGATGATGTACTCCAGCAACTCCCAGAGCACGATGAGGAAGGCGCCGAACCCGCCGCCGGCCGACACCAGGCCCAGCCGCGTCATGGGCCGGGTGCCGCGCAGGATCATCGTGAACGCCACCGCCAGGAGCAGCCAGTTGGCCAGGTGCAGGATGTCGTCGAAGAGTTCCACGCTCTCGTACAGGCCGAGCATGTTGCCGCCGATGTCCAGGAAGAACGGCGCCACGATGCAGACGTCGGCGGCCGTGTAGTAGGCGATCCCGCGCTGCGACCAGCGGCTAAGCAGCGGCGCCACGGCAATGCACAGCGGGAAGGTGAGCGTCCGCACCAGCCAGCCCTTGCCGTCGAGGCGCTCCAGATCGGCGATCAGCCCGCCAACCAGCATCGCCACAAGCCCCCATCGCACGAGGTGCAGCGCCCATCGCCAGAGTCGATCCACCATCACACGCTCTGTCTACCCGATTGTGTGCCCTGGACAATGCCCCGCTGCGGGTCGCCGGTGGGCGATGCCGCGGTCGGCGACGCCCGGTCAGCCGCGGCCGACAAAGGGCATTTCGTTGGCCATCACCGTCATCTGCAGCACGTTGGCGTCGGGGGGCAGTTCGGCCATGTAGCGGACGGCCCGGGCCACGTCGGCAACGTCCATGACCGGCTCGGGCCGCATCGAGCCGTCGGCCTGCGGCACGCCGGCCTGCATCCGCGCCGTCATCGGCGTGCGGGCGTTGCCCACGTCGATCTGGCCGACGCTGATCCCGTGGGCGCGGCCCTCCAGCGACAGCGCCTTTGTCAGGCCCGTGACGGCGTGCTTGGTGGCCGTATAGGGCGACGAATACGGGCGCGGGGTATGCGCTGAGATCGAGCCGTTGTTGATGATCCGCCCGCCCGAGGGCGTCTGGCGCTTCATCTGGGCGAACGCCGCCCGAGCGCACAGCCAGCTCCCCGTGAGGTTGGCGCCGACCACCCGCAGCCAGTCCTCCACCGGCAACTCGTCCACCGGTACCGGCTTCGACCCGGCACCGGCGTTGTTGAACAGCAGATCCACCCGGCCGAATCGCTCCACGGCCGCAGCGAAGAGGCGCTCCACATCGCCCGGCACCGAGACGTCGGCCACGACAGCCAGAGCGTCGCCACCGCAACGCCCCACCACATCGTCAAGCGGCCCCGGCCGGCGCCCGCACACCGCCACCGCCCAGCCACCGGCGCTCAACTCCAGGGCGCTCGCCGCTCCGATCCCGGTGCCGCCACCGGTCACCACCGCAACCTTCCGCTCAGCCACCATTCTCTCCCCTGTCTCGCGTTCGGTGACGCGGTAGCCCCGCCGGCATCGACCCTCTCCGAGGAAGGCGCTCGAACGCTGCCGCCGGCGCAACACTCGCAGACTCGACGGTATCCGACGAGGACGTGGCAGAGTGACGGCGCCGCGGCGGGGACTGCCGCTCCACTCCTCGACAGCACTCATGCTGTTGGGGCCTGCGGTCGAGGGCGGGATGGACCGCCAAGCGGGCGTTACGATGCGCCATCTAGACGTCCGGGTGTCGTGGGCTGGTTGGTCAGCACCACCCCACTCGGCGGTCCTGCCAAGGATTTTGCCGCCCACGCGTGACCAACGTCGGGGCCCAATAGACCCGGTTGGAGGGGAACAACCATGCTGGATCAGGTACTGAGGCACTACTGGCATCCGGTGGCGGTCTCAACCGACGTCACGGCCGAGCCGCAGCAGGTGCGACTCCTGGGCGAGCCCGTCGTGCTGTACCGCGACAACGAGGGCGTGATCGCGCTGCACGACAAGTGCGTGCATCGGGGTGCGGCTCTGTCGCGCGGGTGCATCCGCGACGGGCAGCTGATGTGCGCCTACCACGGCTGGCAATACGACCGCACCGGCAAGGTGTCGTTCATCCCCGCTCTGGGACCCGACGGCACGATCCCCAGCCAGGCCACGGTGCAGCGCCACCGCGTGCGCGAGCAGTACGGCGCGGTGTGGGTGGCTCTCGAGGAGCCGGTGGCCGACCTGCCGCCCTGGCCCGACGACGACTGGAACAACCCCGACCGGCGCGTGTTCCTCGTGGGGACGTGGCGCTGGCAGGCCTCCGCGGGCCGGATGGTGGAGAACGCCGCCGACTTCGCCCACTTCAACTTCGTGCACGCAGGGTTCACCGAACTCGCCGACGGGCCCTTCATCAAGCCCTTCGAGGTGAAGCTCACCGACGACGGCATGACCTACGCCTACGACGACGGCGTGCTGGTGCGGGAGTACACCCTGCACCTTCCCTTCGCGCTGCACGACCGCAAGTCGGTGGTGGCGGCCGCCGGCGGGATCACCTGGTCGGAGCAGGGCGACTCCAGGGCGGGCGACATCACCACCATCTCGTCGGTGGCCTCGCCCACCGACCGGGCCGAGACGTTGATCTTCGTGTACCTGTCCCGCAATCACTCTCTCGACGTCCCCGACGAGGACTTCGCGGTCGGCTTCGACGAGATCATGGAGCAGGACCGCATGGTGGTGGAGGACCAGGACCCGCTCGAGCTGCCGCTGGACCCGCGCTCCGAACTGCACCTCAAGCTGGCCGACGGCGCCTCGATCGTCTACCGCAGGCTGTTGCGAGAACTGGCCGCCGCCGTTCCCGCCTGACCACTGCACGCACGTCGACAAACCTCATACTCTGGGGACTGCAGTCGGGGTGGGGCCTCAGGATTCCGCCCGTCCACGCGTCGCCATCGTCACCGCCGAGCACACCGAGCTGGAGGGAACACCATGCTGGACCAGGCACTGAGGCACTACTGGCACCCGGTCGCCGTCTCGAGCGAAGTCACGGCCGAGCCGCAGCAGGTACGCCTGCTGGGCGAGGCCATCGTGTTGTACCGCGATGACGAGGGCCTGGTGGCTCTACGCGACAAGTGCGTGCATCGGGGCGCGGCCATGTCGCGCGGCTGCATCCGCGACGGGCAGCTGCAGTGCCCCTACCACGGGTGGGAGTACGACCGCACCGGCATGGTGTCGTTCATCCCCGCGCTGGGGCCCGACGGCATCATCCCCAGTCAGGCCAAGGTGCACCGCTACGACGTACGCGACCAGTACGACGCGGTGTGGATCGCCCTCGAGGAGCCGGTGGCCGACCTGCCGCCGTGGCCCGACGATGACTGGAACGACCCCGACTGGCGCGCACTCCTGGTGGGATCATGGCGCTGGCAGACCTCCGCGGGCCGTATGACGGAGAACGTCATCGACTTCGCCCACTTCAACTTCGTGCACGCAGGGTTCACCGAACTCGCCGACGGGCCGTTCATCAAGCCCTACGACGTGGCGACCACCGACTACGGCATGACCTACGCCTACAACGACAGCGTTCTGACGCGGGACTACAGGCTGCACCTTCCCTTCACGCTGCACGACCGCAAGGTGGTGACGTCAACCACCGGCGGGGTCACCTGGACCGAGCAGACCGACTCCGAGGCAGAATCCAAGATCGGCGACGTCACGACCGTCACGTTCATCGCCTCGCCCACCGATCGGGGCGAGACGTTCATCCTGGGGTACCTGTCCCGCAATCATTCTCTCGACGTACCGGACGAGTACTTCGTGGACGGCTTTGCCGTGGTCATGGAGCAGGACCGCGGCGTGGTCGAGTCCCAGAACCCGCCCGAACTGCCCCTCGACCCCCGCGAGGAGCTGCACCTCAAGGTGGCCGACGGCGCCTCGATGGTCTACCGCAGACTGCTGCGAGAGCTCGCCGACGACGCAGCCGGCCCCGCGGCGGAAACGAGAGCCGCCTCGATGGTGGCTGCCGGCTGACCCCCGAGCCGCTCGGCCGGCTCCGTGCGCGGCGGTACTCGGCGAGACGCTGCCGCCCGCCTGCAGCCGGTGATCAGGCCTTGGCGGCGGCCGCCCGAACTCAACTCGGCATCGCCCCCGAACGGCGCACTCCAACCCACGAAATCGCGGAACAGCAGCGCGCTGAAGGCAAGCCCCAAACGCCATACTCACGCCATGACACGATCGAAGGGTCGAATGGCGTCGTGACGACGCCGCGCAGGGGCCTGCTGTTCCACTTCACACACGTCGACAATCTGCCGGCGATCGTGACTGCGGGACTCGTCTGCGATCGTTGCGCAACGGTCGGCGATCTCGTGAGCATCGACATCGGACAACAAGACGTGAAGTCCCGCCGACGGCAGAGAGCCGTACCTATCAGTCCCGGCGGCATGGTCGCGGATTACGTACCCTTTTACCTCGCCGCCCGGTCACCCATGCTCTACGTGATCCACAAGGGCGACGTGTCAACCTACGAGGGCGGACAGGACGGTTTGGTCTACCTAGTCACCGATGTCGACAAGATTGTTGAAATGGATCTTCCGTTCGTCCTAACCGACTACAACGCCGCCACTACGTACGCGAGATTCAGCAGCCGAATTGAGGATCTCGACGACTTCATCGATTGGCCGCTCATGGAGACGCGCTACTGGAACAACACGCCCCCCGACCCTGATCGCATGCAACGCAGGATGGCGGAGTGCCTAGTCCACCGCCGAGTGCCGTGGGACGCATTCCTCGAACTCGCCGCCCGGACCGACGAGGATGCGGCGAGGGCGCAGGCCAGTCTGGCTAAGGTGAGCGCCGACCTTGTCATACGGGTGCGCCAAGATTGGTACTACTGATGACGACCTTCACCGAGGCGACCGGCAACCTGCTCGAGGCCGATGTCGACGCGCTGGTCAACACCGTGAACACGGTCGGCGTGATGGGCAAGGGAATCGCGCTGCAGTTCAAGCACGCGTTTCCGGAGAACTACAAGGCCTATCGCCGCGCCTGTGAGAAGGAGACGGTCCGGCTCGGGGAGATGTTCGTGTTCGAGACCGGAACACTCGGGCGGCCACGCTGGATCATCAATTTCCCCACGAAGCAGCATTGGCGTGCCCGCTCGCGACTGCGCGACATCGAAGCGGGACTCGTCGCGCTCTGCACGACGATCCGCGAGCATCAGATCAAGTCGATCGCCGTGCCTCCGCTCGGCTGCGGCAGCGGTGGGCTCGACTGGGCCGATGTGCTGCCATCGATCCTCACACGGCTCGACGAACTCAACGCCGAAGTATGGATCTACCCACCCGGCGGTACACCGGCCGCCGGCAAGATGGTCGTCGCTACCGAGCGGCCGATACTCACACCTGGCAAGGCCGCACTGGTAGCGATGGTCGATGGGTATACCGCGGTCGCGTTGTCCACCTCACTCATTGAAATCCAGAAGCTCATGTACTTCCTGCAGGAATCGGGTGAGGAACTTCGCCTTAGGTACAAGGATCACCACTTCGGCCCGTACGCCGACAACCTCCGCCACGTCCTCAAGGCACTCGAAGGCCACCATCTCCGCGGCTACGGCGACGGGTCCAACCCAGTCGCCCACGCGGAGCCCATTGTCGTCCTTCCCGGTGCGACAGACGAGGCCCGGGCGGTACTCGCAGAGAATCCGGGCATCTCGAGCCGAATGAACCGTGTGCTTGAACTCGTCGAGGGGTACGAGTCACCGTTCGGCCTCGAACTACTGGCCACCGTCCACTGGGTCGCCACCCGCATCGAACGGGGACCCGACGACGGCCCGAGAAGCTCGTCGAGCGGGTACAGGCTTGGAGCCCACGAAAACGTCGACTGTTCGCCCCCGAGCACATCACGGCAGCGTGCGAACGGCTTCGGCAGCAAGGCTGGCTCGACCCGATCACCCCCGCCGTCTGAGTTGCTTCCGGGGGGCGCGGAGCCCCATCGGGTTCAGGCCTTGGCGGCGGCTTCGAAGCTGTAGCCCTCGTCGGTGGTGCGGGGTGGGGCCTTGCGGGCGAGGGCGGCCTCGATGGCCGGGGCGAGGCGCTCGCACTTGCGCTCCCACTGCTGCGGGTGGCGCTCGGCGAACTCGCCGATGACCTCGGCGCCCATGAGTTCCAGGGACTCGCAGATCTGCTCGTGGGGGACGCGCCCCATCTGCGCCATGAAGATCACCTGGTCGATGCCGGCCTCCTCGTAGCGGCGGAGCAGCGACCGGACCTGATCGGGCGTGCCGATGGCGCCGCGCAGTCCGAGCACCCCCAGGTCGCCGTAGGAGGCGCCGAGCGGCCCGCCCGTCCGGCCCGCGTCCTCACGGCGGAACCCCGCCCTCTCGCGATTGGCCAGGAACTCCTGCCACACGTCGGTGCGCCCGGGGCGGTGGTCGCCGAAGGCGTAGTAGTGGAGCAGTGCATAGCCGAAGAAGTGCGCCGAGTCGAGGCCCCGGTCGACGGCGGTCTGCTCGTCGGGGTGACACATCAAGGGCAGGACGATGGCGATGCGGGGGTTCACCGCGAACCCGGCCGGCACGCAGTCCTCCGAGGCCAGGATCGACTCGTACTCCGCCACCCAGTCGGCCGCCCGCTCGGGTTCGATGAACTGGAACGACAGGGCACCGATGCCGCACTGGGCGGCCAGCAGGATGGTTTCCCTGCGGCTGCAGGCCACCCACAGCGGCGGATGGGGCTTCTGCAAGGGCTTGGGCACGACGTTGCGGGGCGGCATCTGCAGCCACTTGCCGTCCCAGCCGGCGAATGGCGTCTCGACCATCATGCGGGACAAGGCCTCGATGTGGTCGGTCCACTGGTCCCGCTTCGTGTCCCAGTCGACGCCGAAGCCGCCGAGCTCGGCCCGCGACGACGCCTCGCCGGTGCCGAGATCCACACGGCCGTCGGACAGCAGGTCCAGCGTGGCCACCCGCTCGGCCACCCGGGCGGTGTGGTTGAACTCCAAGGGCAGTTGCACGATGCCGTGGCCGAGACGGATGCGCTGCGTGACGGCGGCCACCGCACCCAGGAACACCTCGGGCGCCGCGGAGTGGCTGTACTCCTCCAGGAAGTGGTGCTCCACCTCCCACACGTAGTCGAATCCCAGCCGGTCGGCCAGCGCGACCTGCTCGAGGCACTCCTTGTAGAGCCGGTGCTCGTCTCCCGGCTCCCATGGCCGCGGCAGTTGCATCTCGTAGAACAGGCCGAACTGCATGATCCCTCCGAACCCGCACCGACCCGAAGTGAGACGCTGCGCCGTCGTTGGCACTCTCGACGCCATTGTAAGAAGGTCGGATGTACTCACGATCGTCGGCGAGCGTCGCGCTGGGGGGAGCGAGCCCGCCACTCTCCGCCACCGGGAGCGCCGGTACCATCGAAGGCGATGAGCGGGAGCAGCAGCCTGGGCCGGGCACTCGACGCTCTGAACGAGGCCGAGCGAGTTCACTACGACCGGCTCACCGCAACCACCGCACTCCTGGCGGACATCTCCTTCGCCGACATTCTCCTGCTCCTACCGGCCGCCGAGGTCGACGACGACGAGGAGGGCGGGTCGGAGGACGAGCACGGCGGGCGCGGTACCGACTTCGTCGTCACCGCACACAGCCGTCCCATCACCAGCCAGACCGTTCATCCCGACGACCTCCTCGGCCGGGCAGTCTCCTCGGCGGAGCGGCCGCTCGGTGCGCTTGCGCTGCAGACCGGTGTCAGCACCAACGGCGGCGCCTACCTGGCCGATCAGCACCGCTGGGTACAGTCCCTGGCCGTTCCCGTGAACTTCCGCAGCCGCACCATCGCCGTGCTGCTGCGCGAATTCCCCGCGGTGAGCGATCGCGTCTGGGGACGCCTGGAGAACAGCTACTTCGCCCTCTACCGCCGCCTGGCCGGGATGATCGCCGATGGGGAATTCCCCTACGCCGCCACCCCCGGGGACCACGACCATCCGCCCCGGGTGGGCGACGGCCTCATCCTGCTGGATGCCTGGCAACGGGTGGAGTACCTGACGCCCAATGCCCACTCGGCGCTGCGCCGACTCGGCATCAACGGCGACCCGACCGGGCGCCGCCTGGCCCAGGTGGGGATCGAACCCCGCGCAGTCCAGCTCACCGTGTCGGCGGCACTACCCCACACCGAGGAGATCGAGCGCAACGGCCACAGCGTCGTGGTCCGCTGCCTGCCGTTGATCCAGGAGGACACCGTCGGTGGCGTCCTGATGCTGGTGCGCGACATCACCGAGCTGCGGCGGGTGGACCGCCTGCTGATCACCAAGAACGCCGCCCTCGCCGAGGTGCACCATCGGGTGAAGAACAACCTGCAGACGGTGTCGTCGCTCCTCAGCCTGCAGAGCCGCTGGCTGGAGGTTCCCGAGGCGAAAGAGGCACTGGCCGAGTCGTCCCGGCGCATCCGCCTGATCGCCGCCGTGCACGAGATCCTCAGCGGGCCCGATGGCGACAGCACGCCGTTCGAGAGCGTCGTGACCTCGCTGTCGTTGCTGCTGCGGGAGTCGCTGGCCCCGCCGAATGCGCCGATCTCGATCACCGTGGAGGGTGCCGTCGGCCCTCTCCCGAGCGAGGTGATGACGACCATGGCCATCGTGCTCAACGAGCTGGCACAGAACGCGGTCGACCACGGTTTCGGCGGTGGAGCAGCGAGCAGCGACCGCAACGAGATCGTGGTCCGGATCAGCCGGGAGGGCTCCGATCTGCGGGTGTCGGTCACCGACAACGGCGTCGGCATGCCCGACGGCCCGCTGCGCGAGGGCCTGGGTCTCACCCTGGTCCGCACCCTCGTGGAGCACGACCTCGGGGGCAACCTCGTCCACCGATCGACGCCCGGCGGCACCACCGTCGAACTCACCGCCCCGCTGGCGACCGCGACTTCGTAGGGCCGGCCGTTCCGAAGCAGAAGCACACCGACCCCCACTGAGTCGTCGCTCTCGCCCGGCCGAACTCCCGGGGCGCAGCGGCTGTGCACTTCTTCGCATAGGAGTGTGACCGAACTGCGATTAGAAGTACATCAGAACTATGGTGTGGCGATACGCCAAATTAGGACCAGCATGTAGGATCGGCGGCTAGGCTCGCAGTATGTCGCATGTCGCGCGGCACTTGAGGCACCGAGTCTCGGAGGCCTTGAACACGGCGCGGGTGGTCGTCCTGCATGGGGCGCGCCAGAGTGGCAAGACAACATTGGCCCGGTCGGTGGCCGGCGAACGGGGCGGCACGTACGTGACGCTGGACGACGAGCAGGTGCTCGACGCCGCACTCGCGGACCCGCACACGTTTGTTCGCGCTTACCCCCCACCACTGGTCATCGATGAGATTCAAGTCGCCGGCCAACGCCTCGTGCGTGCCATCAAGATGGCCGTCGACTCCGACAACGCGCCCGGCCGCTACCTGCTGACCGGCTCAACGGACTTCCTGACCGTGCCGACCATCGGCGAGTCCCTGGCCGGGCGGGCTGCCATCCTGCGTCTCTGGCCGCTCTCGCGGGCCGAGATTGCAGGTACGCGTGCAGACGGCGACGGCGACGGCGACGGCGTGCCAGGAGTGATCGGACAGTGGTTCGACGGGCGACTCGGCGGCTCGAGCGTCTCGGAGACCGCGCGCGACGACTATCTGGACATGGTCTGCGCCGGTGGCTATCCCGAGGCGCTCCGCCTCGGGCCGCATGCACGGGCGCGCTGGTTCGACAGCTACGTCGAGACCGTCGTCGGCCGCGACATCGTGGCCATCGGGGACATCCGCCGCGCTGCGCTGCTTCCCAGGCTGCTGCGCCTGGCGGCGGCGAGAACGGCGACCGAGGTCAACATCGCGGACTGGTCCCAGCGCCTCGGCGCCGACCGCGCCACGGTGGATTCGTACCTCGGATGGCTGCGGACCGTGTTTCTCGTCTACGAGTTGGCGCCGTGGACGCGCAACCGCGCCGCACGTGTCGTGCGCCGCGCCAAGCTCCATCTCACCGATAGCGGGCTCGCCGCTGCGCTGATGGGGCTCGATGTCCCAGCGCTGCGCCCTCCGACGGCTACCGCCACCGGGCCGCTGCTCGAGACCTTCGTCGTCGGCGAGATCGCCCGGCAGCTCGGATCAGCTGCGCGCCGCGTCACCCTGCACCACTACCGTGACAACGCGGGGCGTGAGGTGGACCTCGTCCTCGAGCGCGCCGACGGCGCAGTTGTGGCCGTCGAGATCAAAGCCACCGCGTCGCCGCGGGCTGTCGACCTGCGCCATGTCGCTGCTCTGCGCGACCGCCTGGACGCGGTGGAGCCGGGCGCCTTCCGTGCCGGCATCCTCCTCCATGCTGGCACGGGCGCCATCGGCGTCGGCGACCGGCTGCACACCGCGCCGATCGACACGCTCTGGCGCGACCACGCCTGGGCGGCCTGAACCGCTACCGCGGGAATCCGGTCAGCCGGCGTTACCGCCAGGTTCTGTTGCAACTCCCGCAACAGATAATCGGAGAGGCTGAGGCCCTCACTCGCCGCTGATTGATCGGTTCGCCTGCGCCAGCACCAATGGCGGCCGCCGCGGGGCGCTCATGATCGCTGAACTCACGGAGCCTCCGCCAGCGCGGCCACGGCCTCGGCGGGGCGGCCGGCGATGAGGCCGTCGGTGCCGCGGCGGAGCAGTTCGGTGTAGAACTCGCGGCTCTCGCGCACGTCGGTGCCGCTAAGCCAAACCCACACGTGCCGGCCCTCGCTGTGCACCCTGTCGACGAGGTCGGGCTGGACGACCTCCACACCGCCGTAGGTGAAGGGCACCTGCAGCACCCGGTAGCGCGGATCCAGCGCTTCGCCTGCAAGCCACCACGCCACCAACTCATCGGTGCCGGGGCTTGTGGCGACATCGGGAGCCAGTTCCTGGAAGGCGGCGAGCACCTCGTCGTCGAAGCACGCCACGATCACCGAATCCTCCCGGCCCAGTTCGGCGATCTCCGCGGCAAGCACCTCCGCGGTTGCGATCCCCGAGCGAGGATCCTCCTCGCCGTCGGGGCCGCGCTGGAGCTTGATCTCCACGTCGAGCACATGGTGCCCGAAGCGCTCAGCGACCTCCCGGAACGTCGCAACCCTGAAGTCCTCGGCATCGAAACCCGGCGGGGGTTCGGTGGCGCCGCCGCGCACCCCCCGGAAGACGTATTCGGTGGCGGGCCGCGTTTGGTCGCCCCACAGGCCCGGCACGAACCAGTGGGCGTTGTCGAGCGCCTGGATCTCCGCCAGGGTCAGATCGGCCACCGGTCCGGTGGTCTCGGTGGTGCGGTCCACCGTGTCGTCGTGCTGGACGATCAGCACGCCGTCGGCGGTGAGCTGCACGTCGAGTTCGAGGACGTCCGCGCCGGCGGCGGCCGACCGCGAGTACGCGTACGTCGTGGAGTGCGGGTGATCCTGGTCTCCACCGGCGTGGGCGATCACCAGCGGGCGGCCCAGCGCCAGAAGCCCGTCGAGCGTGGACGCCTCCGGTCGCGGCAGCGGCGTGATCGGTGGCGCGGCGGTTGCCGAGGTCGTCGTGGTCGTGGAGGTCGCGGCGCTCGCTTCCGTGGCGACAGCCACCGTCGACGTCGTGGCAGCCGGCTCCGCGGTTTCGTCAGCCGGCTCGGTCGGCTCGGACCCAGCCGGTTCGGTCGGTGTGGGGGCCTCGGGGGTCTCGGGCGCTGGCGGCGCGGCGGGGGTGCTTCCGGCGTCCGTCGATGCGTCCGGCGGCGCAGCCTCGGTCCTTGCGGTCGTGGTGATCGTCGTGCTGGTCGCCGGCGCGGCGGCGGTCGTGGTCGGGACGGCGCCGGCGGGGGGTGCAACCGGCGCGACGTCTGCTGCTGTTGCGCTCGAGGCTCCCGATGTCACCGGCGCGCCGCCACCGGACGTTCCTCCGGCGCATCCGCCGGCCGCCAACGCCAGCGCCACCGCGGCCGCGAGCCCCCCGTGCAGCGCCCGGCGGCGGCGCGAATACGCCGGCTGGGGATCCGGCGTCGATTCCGGCCGATCCGGTCCGCGGCCGAAAGCCAGCGTGAGCACGAACCCCAAGCTAGAGCAAGTAGGCGGCTCCGGTCACGGTCCCGCAGCCGGCGGCGGCCCGTGGCTCCGGCGGCGGGGCAGGGTCAGCCGGCGATGGCGACGGCGAGCAGCGAGACGTCGGTGAAGCGGGTGATCGTGGCGGGCACGACGCCGAAGACCAGGGTGGCGGCCAGCGTCAGCCCCAGCGCCGAGCGCAGCGAGAACGGCACGGGGATACGCCCCGCCGCGGCCATCTCCTCAGCAGGCTTCTCGAACCACATGCGCGAAGCGATCTTGCCGTAGTAGCCGACCGCTATGACGGCGTTCACGGCGCCGATGCCGGCCAGCACGTAGGCCGCGGGGGTGTTGGCGGACACGAGTGCCTGGAAGACGGCGAACTTGGCGTACCAGCCGCCGGCCGGGGGCACCCCCGCCAGCGACGCCAGGAACACCGTCATCACCACGGCGATGCCCGGCGAGACCCTGAACAGGCCGTTGTACGAGGCCACGTCGCCGGTGCCGGTGCGGCGCGCCACCGTCATGATCACGGCGAAGACGCCCAGGTTCATGGCCGCGTAGATGACCAGGTAGGTGAGGACCGCCGAGACCGCCTGATCGGCCGCAATGACGCTCACCCCGGCGATGGCGAGCGGAGCCAGCATGAACCCGGCCTGGGCGATACCCGAGTAGGCCATGAGGCGCACGATGTTCTTCTGGCGCAGCGCCATGAGGTTGCCCGCCGTCATGGAGGCCGCCGCCAGGATCCACAGCGCCGGGCCGTAGACGTCGTCGCGTTCCCAGAACCCCACGAATACCAGCGACCCCAGCGCCACGAACCCTGCCGTCTTGGAGGCCACCGACAGGAAGGCCGCGATCGGCGTGGGCGCTCCCTCGTAGGTGTCCGGCGCCCAGGTGTGGAACGGGAACGCCGACACCTTGAAGGCGAACCCCACCAGCACGAAGATGACGCCCACGGTGATGGCAGCGCTCGGGACGGCGTCGGCCCCACGGTCCAGCGGCGCGGACGCGGCGATGTCGGCCAGCACCGTCGACCCCGAGGCACCGAACAGCAGCGACATGCCGTAGAGCATGATCGCCGAGGCGAACACGCCCATGAGGAAGTACTTCAAGCCGGCCTCGGTGCTGCGCAGGTCGCGCTTGCGCCAGGCAGCCAGCAGGTAGGCGGGAATCGACAGCAGCTCCAGCGCCACGAAGATGCTGATGAGATCTCGAGCCGAGGCCATGATCACCATGCCCAGCAGCGACGCCAGCATCAGGCCGTAGTACTCGTTCTCCCAGTAGTCGCCCTCGGCCACGTAGTTCATGGACAGCAGCACCACGACGTAGCCCGAGATCACGAACAGCGCCTTGAGCACGAGGGAGTAGCCGTCCACCACGTAGGCGCCGTCGAACATGACCCGTGGCTCGGAGGCCACCCCGGCGATCGCCAGCGTGAGGATCGGGACCAGGACTCCCAGCAGCCCGAGGCCCGCCAGTGCCGAGGTGATCGCCCGCCCCCGCTCAGCGAGGGCGATGTCGAGACAGGTCAGCAGCGCCCCGACGCCGAGCAGTGTCAGCTCGGGCGCGAGCGCGTGCCAGTCCAGGTGCGGGCGGACGAACCCGAGAACCCCCAGGGGGCCGGCGAGCGCGCCGAGGATCACCCGCCGCCCCTCGCCTGCTCACCAACGCGGCGCAGCCGCTCGAAGCAGTCCTCGCCCCGGGCCACCTCCAGGCAATCGCCGGGCGACCCGTTCACGGCCTCAACCTGCAGCACCTCCCGCACGGCCGGGTCGGTTGCCTCGTGCAGCAGCCGGGGGAAGAACCCCAGCACGACGATCAGCACCAGCAGCGGCGCCCACGCCAGGTACTCCCGCGGCGAGGCGTCGGTCACGTCGGGCGAGCCGGCGAACTCCTTGCGCGCCGTACCGAAGGCGACCTTCTGCAACATCCACAGCAGGTAGCCGGCGGCCAGGACCGTGCCGATGGCGGCGATCACCATGTAGGAGCGGAACACCGCCTCGTTCAGAATGCCCGCCGGGTTGTACGACGCCAGGATGGCCGGGAACTCGCCCCAGAATCCCGCCAGACCCGGCAGACCCAGCGAGGCCATGACGCAGAAGCCCAGGATCCAGCCCATGCGGGGCGCCTGCTGCAGGAGGCCCCCGAGCCGGGACATGTCGAGGGTGTGATAGCGGTCCTTCACCGACCCGGCCAGGAAGAACAGCATCCCGGTGATGAGTCCGTGCGCCACCATGCCGAACACCGCAGCGTTGACCCCCAACGGTGTGAGGGTGGCGATGCCAAGCATCACGAACCCCATGTGAGCCACGGAACTGAAGGCGATGAGACGTTTCATGTCTCGCTGCGCCAGACACCCCAGAGCGCCGTAGATAATGCCGATGACCGCCAGCAGTCCGATGACCGGCGCCCAGGCCGCCGCCGCCTCGGGCAGCATCGGGATGGCGACCCGCACAAAGCCGTAGGTGCCGAGCTTCAACAGCACCGCCGCCAGGATCACCGAGCCCACCGTGGGAGCCTCGGTATGGGCGTCCGGCAGCCAGGTGTGGAACGGGAACATCGGCACCTTGATGCCGAATCCCAGGAACATGCCGGCGAAGATCCATAGCTGGCTGGTGCGAGCGATGGCCGCCGTGGCACCACCCGACAGCGCCCGCATGTCGAACGTGCGGGCGACGTCCAGGCCGCCCAGCGTGCCGTCGGCCAGGAAGAACATGGCGAGGAAGCTGACCAGCATGAGCGCCGAGCCGAACAGCGTGAACAGGAAGAACTTCATGGCGGCGTAGCGCCGGTTCTCGCCCCCCCAGACACCGATCATGAAGTACATCGGCAGCAGCACGACCTCGAAGAACACGAAGAAGAGGATCAGATCCTGGGCGGTGAACGTGCCGACCATGCCCATCTCGAGCACCAGCAGCAGCGCCAGGAAGGCCTTCGGGTTGCGCGGCTCGGGGAAGTGCCCGAACGAGTACACGATGCACAGCGGCACGATGAGCACCGTCAGCAGCACCATCGGCAGCGAGATGCCGTCGAGCCCCATGATGTAGCGGCTGTTGATCACGTCGATCCAGGGTCGGTCCACGACGTACTGCAGGTCTCCGGCCCGCGACAGGTCGAAGCGAGCCAGCAGCAGCACCGCGAACAGCGCCGTGACCAGCGAGGTGCCCAGCGCCGCCGCCTTGAGCCATAGCTCCTGGGTGCTGGGCAGCGCCATCACCAGTACCGCGCCCACCAGGGGGACGAACGTGATGAGCGTCAGCCCCCAAACGTTCAGAAATGCATCCATCTAAGCCCTCCTGGCAGGGTCACAGCACGAGGATCAGCGCAGCGGCCAGGACGACCGACGCCACGAACATCACGCCCGCGTACTGCTGCACCTTCCCCGTCTGCATCCGTCGAAGCTCCTCACCGGCACCGTGCGATGCCGTGCCGGTGGTGTTCACGACCCTGTCGATGACGTTCTGGTCGATCTGGTCGTAGATAACGTGTCCGGCCGCGACCGCCTTGCGGCCGGCCTGGTTGACCACCTCGTCGATCCCGTGCTGGTTGAACCAGTAGGCGCCCTGGGCGACGGGACCGGCCATGCCCTTGGCGACGATGCCGGTGTAGAGGTGGTCGAGGTAGTACTTCTGCACAAGCAGCGTGTGGCCCAGCCGGGCCACCGTCCAGCGGCTCGTGGGGCCGTCGGCCAATTCCGTGGCCGCCCCGCCGGCGGCCGCCCGCCGGTTCACCCGGGCGTAGTAGACCGCCGCCGCGCCGCCACCGACCAGCACGACCAGCACCGACAGGACCGCCAGCGTCCAGCTGGGCGTGGCGTGGCTGACGTGGGGGAAGTAGAAGTGCTCCGCCGCGACCGGTTCGACGTAGTGCCCGAACCGCTCGGTCCAGGACTGCGGCACGATCTGGAATCCCTTGGGGAGGTTGGTCCAGCCGGCTCCGACGGCGAAGACGGCCAGGATCCACAGCGGCACGGTGATGCGCCGGCCGGATTCGTGGGGGTGACCGTGGCCCCGGTAGGTGCCGAAGAACGTGAGGTAGACGCAACGGGTCATGTAGGCGGCGGTCAGGGCGGCCGTCGCCATGCCCATGAACAGCATGGCGGTGTAGGCGCCGTTGCCCCCGGTGCCGCCGAACAGGCCCCAGCCGCCGGTCCCGGCCAGGATCTCGTCCTTGGACCAGAACCCCGCAAGGGGCGGCAGCCCTGCCAGCGCCACCGAGGCGATCACGAACGTGCGGAACGTGGCCGGCATGTGGTGGCGCAGCCCGCCCATGTCCTTCTTCATGTCGAAGCTGTGCACCGAGTGGCTCACCGAACCCGAGCCCAGGAACAGGCAGGCCTTGAAGAAGGCGTGCGTGAACAGGTGGAAGATCGCGGCGGTCCAGGCGCCGACGCCCAGCGCCAGGATCATGTAGCCGAGCTGGCTGATGGTGGAGTACGCCAGCACCCGCTTGATGTCGTTCTGCACGAACGCCAGGCTGGCCCCCACCAGGGTGGTGATCCCGCCGATGAGTGCCAGGGCGTTGATGGAAGACCCGGCGATGACCATGCCCTCGAAGAACACCCCGTACATGCGCGCCACCAGGTAGACGCCGGCCACGACCATGGTGGCGGCGTGGATGAGCGCCGAGACCGGCGTCGGCCCGGCCATGGCGTCGGGCAGCCACGTGTGCAGGAAGAACTGCCCCGACTTGGAAATGACGGCGGCCAGCAGGCACAGCGCCGAAACCAGCAGCAGCGTGTGGCCGATCTCGCCGTTGATGGCCTTCGTGTTGATCTCGAGGATCGAGAACGTGCCCCCGGCGGCGAAGAACAGCACGCTGACACCGACCAGCAGGCCCACGTCGCCGACCCTGTTGGTCAGGAACGCCTTGAGCGCGGCGTCGGAGTTGGGCTTCTCCTCCCACCAGTGGCCGATCAGCACGAACGAGCAGACGCCCACAAGCTCCCAGCCCACGATCATCTGGATGGTGTTCTCGGCCAGGACGAAGAACAGCATCGCCGCGGTGAACAGCGACAGGAAGGCGAAGAAGTGCGTGTAGCGGACATCGCCCGCCACGTAGTCCGTGGAGTAGACGTGCACGAGCAGCGAGATGGCGGTCACCACGAACAGCAGCGCCACGGTCAGGCCGTCCACGAGGGTGCCGATGTTGAAGTCCACGCCGCCGGCGACCCACCACGTCCACCGATTGACGACCGGCTCGACCGCGGCCCCGCCGGCGTGGTTCACCTCGCCGATCCACTGCACGACCGTGCAGACAGCCAGCACCAGCGACGCGCCGACCGCGGCGATGCCCAGTTCCGAGCCGCCCCGGGGCATGCGCTTGCCGAAGAACAGGATGACGAAGAAGCTCGCCGCCGGGATGGCGGGGATGATCCAGGCGTTGGACAGGAACCACCCGCCCGCGTGCACGATCTCCGCGGACGCCTCCGCCGCCAGCACGCCGATGCCCTGGGGGTTCATGCCTGACACCCCGCCCTAGCCCTTCATGAGGTCGGCCTCGCTGAGGTCGACGCTTCGACGGTTGCGGTACAGCAGCAGCAGGATCGCCAGACCGACGCCCACCTCGGCGGCGGCCACGGTGATGACGAAGAGGGCGAACACCTCGCCGGAGATGCTGGAGACGTAACTGCCGAACGCCACCAGGTTGATGTTCACGGCGTTGAGGATCAGCTCGATCGACATCAGCACCAGCACCCCGTTGCGGCGCGCCAGCACGCCGTAGACGCCGATGGCGAACAGCACGGCACTGAGGACGAGGAACTGGTTCAGCAGCATGGCGTCAGTCCCTCCGGGCGAACAGCACGGCGCCGATCAGCGCCGCCAGCAGCAGCGAGGACAAGGAACTGGTTACGCAGCATGGCCTCAGTCCCTCCGGGCGATCACGATGGCGCCGATCAGCGCCGCCAGCAGCAGCACCGAGACAGCCTCGAACGGGACGATGTACTGGCTGAAGATCGAATCGGCCACCTCGGCGGTGGTGGTGCGGCTCTCGGCGGGAAGCTCGGCGTCGCCGAACCCCGACACCACGGCGTAGATGGTGACCGTGGCAACGAGCACCGCCGACAGCACCGCCGGCAGGCGGTTGGGGTGGTCGGTCCCCTCCTCGTTGCCGATGCGGGTGCGGGTCAGCATGATGCCGAACAGGAACAGGACCACCACGGCGCCGATGTAGACCAGGATCTGGGTGATCCCCACGAACTCGGCGCCCATCAGCAGGAACAGCGCCGCCACACCTCCGAGCACCACCACCAGGAACAGCGCCGCATGCACGACGTTGCGCGTGGTCACGAGACGGATCGCCGCGAACACCATGATGGCGGCGATCACCCCGAAGGCGATGTTCTGGGCCACGAGGGCCCCAACGACGGTCACCGGGTGGCGCTCCGGGGGGGACGGTGCTTCGACGGCTCGGGTACGGTGGCCTGCTTGACGGCGGCGCCGGGCTCGTACGTCTCGAAGGGCGGGACGGTCTCCATCCAGTCGGCCAGGCGGTCCGCGTCGTGCAGCAGGTCGGCGATCCGGGGCTCGGAGTACTCGAACTCGGGACTCCAGAACAGGGCGTCGAACGGGCAGACGTCCACGCAGATGCCGCAGTACATGCACAGCGCGTAGTCGATGTCGAACCGGTCGATCTTGGCTCGCGGGCGGGGGTTGCCGCCGGGGCGCCGCGGCGGGGCCAACTCCTTGTGCCCCTCGATGTAGATGCACCAGTCGGGGCATTCCCGGGCACAGAGCATGCACACGGTGCAGTTGTCGTGGTGCAGACCGATGACGCCGCGTGCCCGCGTCGCCGGCGCCTCCTTGACGTGTGGGTACTGCACGGTGTGCGCGCCCCGGGAGGGCGCCGGGATCGGCTTGCGCAGACCGTCGGGGAACAGCGTGCGCAGCATCGTCCGGCCGGTCACCCCGAGCCCCTTGATCATCCCTATTCCTCGCATGACGTTCCTCTCATTCCCTCGATGACCCCCACCCCATCAGAACGCAACCTTCAGCACGCCCGTGACGACGATGTTCAGCAGCGACAGCGGTATCAGCACCTTCCAGGCAAACTTCTGCAGTTGGTCCTCCCGCAGGCGCGGGTAGGTGAACCGGAACCAGAAGATGAGCGCCGAGACGGCCATGATCTTGATGAACATGACGAACGGCCCGATGAGGTTGAACCAGCCCGACGTGGGGTCGAGGCCCGGCACGTACCAGCCGCCCAGGAACAGCACCGAGGCGATGCCGGCAAAGGCGAACGCCGTGCCGAACTCCGCCATGAAGAAGAAAAGGAAGCGGAAGCCGGTGTACTCCACCTGGTACCCGCCGACCAGTTCGGTCTCGGCGACCGGCATGTCGAAAGGGGGCTGGGTCAACTCGGCCTGCACCGCCACCAGGAAGATGGCGAACCCCACGAACTGCGTGAGGATGTACGGATTCCCGATGGCTCCCCAGCCGAAGATCTCGCCGGTGGCCTGCGCCATCACGATCTTGTTGAGGTCCATCGTGCCGGCCTGGATAACCACGCCCATGGCGGCCAGCACGAGCGGCAACTCGTAGGCGATGAGCTGCCCGGCGGCGCGCATCCCGCCCATCAGGGCGTACTTGTTGGCCGAGCCCCAACCGGCCATCAGGATGCCGATGACCGACAGCGACGACACAGCGAGGGCGAAGAACAGCCCTGCGTCGAGACTGCTGACCACCGCGTCGGGCCCCACCGGGAGGATCACGAACAGCAAGAACGTCGACACCATCACCACAACCGGCGCCAGGGCGAAGACGTAGCGGTCGGCCTTACGGGGGAAGATGTCCTCCTTCTGGAGGAACTTGATGCCGTCGGCCAGCAGTTGCAGGCTCCCGTAGGGGCCGGCCTCCATCGGACCCAGGCGGCTCTGCATGAAGCTCATCATCTTCATCAGGAAGACGTAGCCGAGGATGATGGACGCGGTGGGGATCACCAGCGACACCACGACCAGCTTGACGGCGGTCTGCTGCCAGTAGGCCAGCTCGATGGCCAGGGTCCAGATCACCGGTCGATGTCCCCCAGGATGAAGTAGAGGCTGGCGAGGATGGTGATCACGTCGGGCACGTAGACGCCCCGCATCACCCACGGCACGACGGAGATGTTGTTGAACGAGGCGGAGCGGATCTTCACCCGGAACGGCCCCAGGTCGCCCTTGCTGACCACGTAGTAGCCCATGACGCCGAGCGGGTTCTCGGTGGCCACGTAGGCCTCGCCGGCAGGAACCTTGATGATGACGGGCACCTTCGCCATGACCGGCCCGGACGGCAGCCCGTCGAGCAACTGTTCGATGATGTAGGTGGCTTCACGGGTCTCCTGCAGCCGCACCCAGTAGCGGGCGAAGGAGTCGCCGTCGGGGTGGGTCCAGACCTTCCAGTCCACGTGGTCGTAAACCAAGCCGCAGGGGTTGTCGCGACGCATGTCCCAGTCCACCCCCGAAGCCCGCAGATTGGCCCCCGACAGCCCGTACGAAAGGGCCACGTCGGCGGGGATGACGCCAACGCCGCGGGTGCGGGCCTCGAAGATCTCGTTGCCCATCAGGAGGGTCTCGAGCTCGTCGCAGAACGTGCGCATCTTTTCCATGACGCCGCGGGTCTCGGCGATCCAGCCCTTCGGCAAGTCGTCCTTGAGTCCGCCAATCCGGTCGAAGTTGGGGTGGAAACGCCCGCCGGTGACAGCCTCGATCTGGTTGAGAACGTACTCCCGGTCCCGGAAGGCGAAGAACACCGGGGTTATGGCGCCGAGTTGTACCCCCATATCGCCGAGGAACAGGGTGACGTTGGCGAGCCGCGACAGCTCGAAGAGGATGGTGCGGATCCAGGCCGCCCGAGGGGGGGCCTCCACTTCCATGAGCTGTTCGGCGGCCAGGATGAACGGCACCTCGTTGGCGAAGCTGCCGAGCCAATCGATGCGGTTGATCAGTGTCGTGACCTGCGGGTAGGTGCGCACCTCGACCAGCTTCTCGTAGCCACGGTGCATGTAGCCCATGACCGGTTCGGCAGCGATCACCTGCTCGCCGTCGAGGCGGACCACGATGCGCAGCGTGCCGTGCGTGGCCGGGTGTTGCGGGCCGATGTTGAGGGTCATGCCCTCGGTCTCGAGTTCGACGTTGACGCGGGCGTCCGCCGCTGCTGCGGCGATGAACGCCCGCTGCTCGCGCTCGGTGACACTCACGATTGCACCTCGGGCATGTCCTCCACATCCACGAGGCCGGGCCAGGGCTTCACCCGGCGAGCCAGCAACGGGAAGTCCTTGCGCAACGGGTGTCCCTCGAACTCTCCCGGCAGGTAAATGTGGCGCAGGTCGGGATGACCGACGAAGCCGATGCCGAACATCTCCCAGGCTTCACGCTCGTGCCAGTTGGCGCCGGCGTACACCGGGATCCACGTGTCGACGGCCGGGTTCTCGTTCGGCAGGTCGGCCTTCAGGATGACCGCCAGGTTGTCGCCGCCGGGGTTCTCCTCGACCGCCTGCGCCCGGGCGAAGATCTGCAGGCGCGTATCCCCGCCGGTGACGCCCGGCTCGATGGTGGTGTCCCGCGGTGGCGGGCCGGTGGTGGGCCAGTCCTGCTCGGCGTCCATGTCGCGCCCGAACGGCGAGGGCAGCCAGTCGATGGCCGACAGGAAATCGAACCAGCGGCAGTTCAGCTCGTCGCGCAAGGCGTAGCCCGCCTGCTGCCAGGACTCGTGGTGCACCCGCACCCACAGTTCGCCCCGCTGGGAATGACTCGCCAGCATGGCTCCGCCGAGAACATCGGACAGCGTGGCGAGCGCGGCCGCGTGGCGGGGGTCCAGAGGTTCCGGCACAGCGACACCGGGGGTGTCGGCGGTGGTGGTGTCGGTCACGGGAGTCCTACTGTCCGACGATGATCGGCTCGCCCTTCCAGCGGGACACCATGTCCTCGTTGGCTATGCGCTCCTGCAGCAGGACGATCCCCTCCAGCAGTGCCTCGGGCCGGGGCGGGCACCCCGGCACGTACACATCCACGGGGATGATCTGGTCGACGCCCTTGGTGACCGAGTAGGAGTCCCAGTAGGGGCCGCCGCAGTTGGCGCAGGACCCCATCGAGATGACGTACTTGGGGTCGGGCATCTGCTCGTAGAGACGCAGAATGGATGGGACCATCTTGTCGGTGACCGTCCCGGAGATGACCACCAGATCGGCCTGGCGGGGGCTTGCCGGGAAGGGGATCACCCCCAGACGCATCACGTCGTAGCGGGGCGAACCGAATGCCGCGCCCATCTCGATGGCGCAGCAGGCCAGGCCCCACTGGTACACCCACAGCGAATACTTGCGGCCCATGTTCAGCAGCTTGGTGAGGGGCGCGGGCATCTTGCCGCTCTCGACGAGACCCATCTAGCAGCGACCTCCCCGGGCCTCGCGGACTCCGCTCAGACCCATTGCAGGACTCGCTTTCGCCAGGCATAGAACAGGCCCAGTGCCAGGATGAAGATGAAGATCGCCATCTCGACGAGCCCGAAGACGCCGTAGACCTCCAAGCGGGTGGCCCACGGGAAGATGAACACCGCCTCGACGTCGAACATCACGAACAGCAGGGCGAAAAGGTAGTACCGCAGCGTGCTCTGCGACCATCCCTCGCCCACCGGGTCCACGCCGCTCTCGTAGCTGACGTACTTCTGGTTCTGCGGGCGCTCCGGGCGCAGGATCTTCGCGATGGTCAGCATCGCGGCCACGGTGAGCACCGCGAGCACGGCAAATAAGCCGACCGTCAAGTAGCTGCGAAGGAACTCCGACACGGGGTCAGAGCCTACCTAGCACCGGCCGCGCGGAGGCGGCTCCGGAGCAGCGACTGGAGCCCGGCTCCGGGCGGCGACAGGGGCCGCTACCGACGGCTCGATGCGGGTGGCAAGACGCCTCGCCACCCGCATCGAGCCTGCGTCTTGCTCTGTGGAGCGCGGACTCGGCGCCCTCAACCGCCCATCGACGGGATTCCCGCCATCGCCGCCTCGATCGCCTCGGCGGGGTGGCTGTAGTCCACCAGTTGCCCCGACAGGTACGAGTCATAGGCCGCCAGGTCCAGCAGGCCATGGCCGCAGAGGGCGGTGAGGATCACCTTCTCCTCGCCGGTCTCGGCGCAGCGCCGCGCCTCGGCCACCGCGGAGGCCAGGGCATGGGTGGGCTCGGGCGCCGGGATGATGCCCTCGCAGCGGGCGAACAGCATGCCAGCCTCGAAGCACTCCGTCTGGGGCTTGGCCTCGGCGGTCAGCAGACCCAACTCGTAGATGTGCGACAGCAGCGGCGACATGCCGTGGTAGCGCAGGCCGCCGGCGTGTATGGGCGCCGGCACGAACGAGTGGCCCAGGGTGTGCATCTTCAGGAGCGGCGTGAACCCGGCCATGTCACCGAAGTCGTAGGCGTAGACGCCCTGCGTGATGGACGGGCAGGCCGCCGGCTCGACGCAGCGGATCTCCGGCGCCATCCGCCCGGCCAGCTTCTCGCGCAGGAACGGGAACGAGAGCCCGGCGAAGTTGGAACCGCCACCGGTGCAGCCCACGATCAGGTCGGGGGTCTCACCCAGTTCGGCCATCTGGAGGAGGGCCTCGGTGCCGATGACCGTCTGGTGCATCAGCACGTGGTTCAGCACGCTTCCCAGGGAGTAGTGCGCCTGCGGGTCGCCGGCGGCCACCTCGATGGCCTCGCTGATGGCGATACCGAGGCTGCCTGGGTTGCCGGGGTCGGCCTCCAGCAGCTTCCGGCCCGTCTCGGTGACCGTCGAGGGGCTGGGATGCACCGTGGCCCCAAACAGCTCCATCATCGAACGGCGGTACGGCTTCTGGTCGTAGGAGGCGCGGACCTGCCACACCTCGCATTCCATGTCGTACATCTGGCAGGCGAACGCCAGGGCGCAGCCCCACTGCCCGGCACCTGTCTCGGTCGTGAGCTTGGTGATGCCGGCCTCGGCGTTGTAGAAGGCCTGGGGTACGGCCGTGTTGGGCTTGTGCGACCCGACCGGGCTGACGCCCTCGTACTTGTAGTAGATGCGGGCCGGGGTTCCGAGGGCCTGCTCGAGTCGCCGGGCGCGGATCAGCGGCGTGGGGCGCCACAGGCGATACACCTGCTGAATCGGGTCGGGGATGTCGATGTAGCTCTCGCCGCTGACCTCTTGGAGGATCAGCGCCATCGGGAACAGCGGGGCGAGTGCCTCCGGGCCGATGGGTTCCATCGTGGCCGGGTGCAGCGGCGGCGGGGGCGGCGCCGGCAGGTCCGGGATCACGTTGTACCACTGGGTGGGCATCTGTTCTTCGGGCAGGAATGTTTTGATGCGTTCAGCCATGGGCACAGAGTAGGCCGTCGTCGGGCCGGCCGCCCGCGGGATTTCAGCCCCGGATCGAGACGGTCTGCAGGTGTCCGGGCGGCGCCGCCGGTGCGCTCCGTCGGCCCAGTAGGGGCACCTCCGTCGCCCCCGACATCCCCACCCTCAAGAGGCCGCCACAACCCGTAGTATCAGTATTACAATGTGGTTCCCTTATATTTCCATCCTTCACATCTGCTATGAAAGCGTCGGCAGGTTGGCACAATGGCAATTCCGGCGGCGAGCTTCCCGGCACTCAATGCCCGCGAAGTGCGGCGGCTGCTCCGCCGGATCGGCTACGAGACCGAACGACAGCGCGGCTCGCATCGCAAGATGGTGGCCCCCAGCCGGCTGCCCATCGGCTTCGCGTTCCACGACAGCGTCGAGGTGCCGCCGCGGGCGCTTCGTCACATGCTGGTCGACCGGGCCGGCCTGAACGACGAGGAAGTGGCCGAATTACTATGGGGTCGCCGTCGGGCCGGAGGAGAGACCTGATGCATACGGTACGCGTCTATGAGAACCGCGACGAAGGCGTTCGCTGGTGGGCCGAGGACGACCTCGGGTTCACCGGAGGGGCTGACGATCTGCTCGACCTCATCGATCGCATCCACGCGTGGGCGCAGTGCGAGGGAGTTCTCGACAAGCTGGAAGTGCAATACGTCTCCGCCATGCCCGAGGTTCCCCCGCCGGCCCCTGTCCCGCGCATCGGCCTGTAGCAGTTCCCACACCACGACGCTGCCGGCGGTCCGGCCGGCCGGTCGGTGAGCGGTTATTCGGCGGCGGCGATCCAGGCTGTTGTGGCGGCGGCCTGCTTGGTGCCGTCGAAGCTGATGCGTTGGGTGGGCTCGACCTCGAGGATGACCCGGCGGGGTGAGTCGAGGAACGCTGCGAAGTGGCGGCGTCGCTCGGGGTCGGCATGCAGGGCGGCGGCCAGCTCGGCGTAGAACCAGACCTTCGTACCGGAGTCGGTGTGGAGGCGGCAGATTCCCTTGTAGGTAACCGTGCGGCGGTTGGGCACGCCGTCGGCGCCGGTGCTCGTGACGACGATGCAGACGCGGGGATCCCTGCGCACGGCGGCGATGCGGGCCCGCTGGCCACTGGCGGTGAGCCAGAACCGGTCCCGGCGCCAGACGAAGCTCATGATGACGCCCACCGGCCAGCCCTCCCGGTTGGACCAGATGAACGTGCACTCGGTCTGCGCCGCCAGCATGGCCTCCTCAGCGGCCTCGGCGAGCCCCCAGGCCGAGACATCCTCGTAGTGGCCCTCAGCCGGGCCGGAAGCAGCCGGGTTCTCAGTCATGACGTCGCCCACGCCGCTTCCCGCAGCGGCAACACCAGAGCCGAGCCGAAACCGGTCGCGCTCTCCGTCACGAGTCGGCTCACTCCCGGATGCGCACTGGGTCGGTGCCGTCCCAGCCGTCGGCGGCCTCGGCCACCATGGCGTAGAAGTCCCGCAGGCGCCCGCTCGGCTCGTAGAGCTCGGTGAGGTGGCCTCGCTCGGCGGTCGTGTCGATGTAGCAGAACCTGGTGAGGCCGTAGGCGTTGCCGGTTCCCGCGAGCTCGTAGCCGAGGGCGGCGTAGCCCGCGATGGCCTCGTCGATGTCGTCCACGAAGCAGGCCACGTGGTGCAGGCCCTCCTCGCCAGGAGCGAACAGGTCGCGCACCACCGATGGGCCGGTTCCGTGGTCCTGCACCAGCTCGACCATGATCCGCCCCCACTGGCCGCAGGCGTTGCTGTGGTCGAAGTGCGTGGGCCAGCCCCGGTGCGTGGCATCGTGCACGGGAATGTGGTGACGCACGAAGAACGGCCCGGCCCCGAACCGCTCGGCCCACCGGCGCGCCCCCTCGGTCACATCGTTGACGACATAGGCAATCTGGACGATCTCCCCGAGCGGATGTAGCACGGCCCCAAACCCTAGCCAGCACCCCGCGAACCGCTCCGGTGCTCGAGTCGCTCGCCCAGACACCCCGTCATCGTTCGCCGGCGGGACGCTGCGCTGGAAGGGCTTCCCCGGCGAACTCGCCGGCGCCACCGCCGACCTTCGGGCCACACTCGACGAGTTGATGATCGCCGACGCCAAAGCCGGCCCCTGGAGGCGACCCGCCCGCGACGCCCAGCAGTGACTCAACTCCTAGAGTCCACCAATGACGTTGCGGGCGAGTGCATCGATGGTGACGCCGGCCAGCCCGCAGGACGTCATGGAACTCGTCCTGGATTTGGAGCGCTACCGGCAGGTCGACTCGAAGATCGTCGCGGTCGGCGCCATGGTCGGGCCGGACGAAAACGGGCGCGGCCGGGTGAGGCTGTGGACGCGACTGAAGTGGACCCCTCCCGTTCCCGACGTGCAACTCTTCGAGTTGGAACGTTGGAGCCGTCTCACCTTCACTGGTGCCCCCGGACAGCCTTCCCGGCTCGTCCTGGGGTTCACCGGCACCGTCGAGTGCGAATCGACCCCGGACGGCACGCTCGTGACCCACTCCTACGAGTTGACGTTCCGCGGCCCGTTCCGCATCCTCGAGACCATGCACCGGAGATGGCTCCAGCGGGACCTCGCCAAGGAGATGGCACGGCTGGCAGACCTCCTGAACCGGTGAGCGCCCCTTGGCGTTCTGGCTTAGATCGGGCGGGTTGACACCGCGTCGAACCCGATGGCCCACTCCACGGGCAGATCCTCCCGCAACCAGCTTCCATCGATCCGCACGTTGAGCAGCGATCGGATGATCGACACCTCCACGGTTGCCTCCGCGCCTGCATCGAGCCGGACCTTGGTGAAGCCCACGAGCCGCTTCTGCGGGCGCTCGTACGCCGAGCCCGGAACGCCGCCGTAGACCTGCACCACCGTGGCGCCGGGGCGCCGCCCGGTGTTGGCGACCGTCACAATCACCTGGTCGCCGTCAAGCTGGGCCTCACCCAGCGTGAAGTCGGTGTAGATCAACCCGTGACCGAAGGGCAGGTGCGCTGCGGTGCCGCTGGCGTCGAGATGCCACTGGCCGTGCAGCAGCCCGTAGCCGGCCGTGTCCGCATCGGCGTCGAAATCCACGAGATCGGCTTCGTCCCGAGGCACGACGAACGGCAGTCGGCCGCCGGGTTCGGCGCGTCCGAGCAGCACGTCGGCAAAGGCGTGACCGCCCTCGGAACCCGGATACCACACCATGAGGGCCGCGGGCACGCTGTCGAGCCACGGCATCACCACGGCGCTGCCGGCCATCACGGCGACCACAAACCGGTCGTTGACCGCCAGCACATTGGCGATCAGTTGCTCGTCGGCGGGGTGCAACCTAAGCGACGCCCGATCGCCGCCTGTCGGCCGGTCTGTGTCGCCGCCGGCGAGGGCGGCCAGCGCCTCGGCCTGTGCCGGATCGGTGAATCCCAACTCGGGATGGTCCATCGGTGGTGCGTGCGCCAGGATCAAGCCCACGTTGTCGTAGCCGAGATACTCACCCTCGTCGTGGCGGGTGTAGCCGACGACCACGACCGCGAGGTCGGCTCCCGACGCCACCGAGGCATCCCGGTCGCTGTGCACGACGTCGACCCCTCCCGGGGCGAGCGCACTTTCGATGCCTGCCAGCAGCGTCACCGGTTCGGGGGTGTGTGCCACGTCGCTGGACCCGCCGTCGCCCAGGTTCGCCACAGCAGCCAGCGGCCCCAGCACGGCAACCCTCCCGAGCGCGCCGGCATCCACGGGCAGGAGGCCGTCGTTGCGGAGCAGCACCATCGACGCGGCAGCCGTCTCACGTGCCAGCAGACGGTGCTCGGCACACCCCACGACGGAGTGATCCGGGCAGCTCCGATACAGGTGTGCGAAGCGCAGGAACGTTGCCACCGTCTCGATGGCGCGCGCGTCGACGTCGGCCTCGTCGAGAGCGCCGGCGCCAATGGCCTCGGGCAGGGCCAGGGCCCGCTGCTGCCGGAAGGGCATCTCGACGTTGCACCCGGCGGCCACCGATCCCGCGGGATCGCGCAGCCCCAGGAGAAAGTCCGTCACGACGAGGCCGTCCCATCCCCACTCGTCGCGCAGGATCTCGGTGAGGAGTGGGCGGCTGTCGCCGCACCAGTCGCCGTTGAGCGAGTTGTAGGCGCTCATCACCGCGGCGACACCCTCGTCCGCCACCCGCTTGAAATGGGGCAGGTAGACCTCATGCAACGCCCGCTCCCCGGCCGCGACATCCACCTTGAAGCGGGCGTTCTCCATGGAGTTGCAGGCGAAGTGCTTCATGCAGGCCATCACGTGCTCCTGCAGGCCCGCACTGAGCGCCACCGCCATCTCGCCCACGTGGTGCGGATCCTCGCCATAGGTCTCCTGCGCCCGGCCCCAAGCAGGGTGGCGCAGCAGGTTCATGCAGACCGCTCCGGTGAGCGTGGCGCCGGACGCCCGCAACTCGGCGCCGATGGCCCGCCCCACCCGCTGCTCCAGCGCCGGGTCGAGCGACGCCCCGCGCGCCATCGACACCGGGAACGTAGTGGCCGGCCCGACCACACATCCCCGAGGGCCGTCGGCGAAGTCGAGACCGGGGATGCCCAGCCGCTCGACGCGGGCCGCCGGCCAGGTATGGGCGTTGTATCCCCCGCCCACGAGGTCCGCCAGGCCTGGCCAGAACGGCACGTCCCCGTCGAGGCAGCCCAGCTTCTCCTCAAGGGTCATCAGCGCCACCAGCCCCGCCGCCTCGGCTCGGGCATCGGCACCGGATCCGGCACCGGCGGCAACACGGTCCGCTGCGCGGTCGAATGCCGTCATCGGATCAGCGTAAGTCGCCCTAGTCCCGGCTGCCGTGTGCGGGAGCGGCTCCATCCCTAGAGTCCTGTCGTGACCATGCCAGCGACCGCGGCACCGATCACGATCGCCGACGTGGATCGGGTGGGTCGCGACCACGCCGAAGATCCCGCCGCCGCGGGCACTCTGCACGCCGAGACGTATACCGAACAGCGGTGGTACGACTTCGAGCAGGGAGCCGTCTTCGCTCGGAGCTGGCAGTGGGTGTGCCACCGGGAGAAGCTCACCGGGACCGGTGACTACGTCACGACGACGGTGGCGGGGCTCCCGATCATGGTGGTGCGTGACGGCGATGGTGAACTGCGCGCCTTCTACAACGTGTGCAAACACCGGGCGCACCAACTCGTCACGGGCGAGGGGTCGACCAGGTCGCTGCGGTGCCCCTATCACGGCTGGACCTACGGTCTCGACGGCTCACTGGCCGCCGCCCGCCACACGCGATACCTCGTGGATTTCGACCCGTCGGGCATCTGCCTCGACGCGGTACAGGTGGAGGAGTTCGCCGGGTTCGTGTTCGTGAACCTCGACCCGACCGCCGCGCCACTGCGGCTGCAGGCCAGCGACCTGGCCGCCGAGATCGCAGCCAAGGCGCCCGACATCGCCAACCTCACGCTCGCCCGCAGGCTCACCTACGACATCGCCTCCAACTGGAAGAACGTCGTCGAGAACTACCTGGAGTGCTACCACTGCCATATCGCCCACAAGGACTTCGTGTCGCTGGTGGACATGTCCACGTACAAGATCACCACACGCGACATCTACTCCAGCCAGACGGCCGAGGCCGGCCGCAGCGCCAACTCCGCCTACGACGTCGCCGACGCCACGGTGCGGATCCACGAGGCGTGGTGGCTGTGGCCCAACACCTGCCTCATGCGCTACCCCGGCCGGGGCAACGTCATGATGATGCACGTGATCCCCGCCGGCCCCGACCGCACGCTGGAGACCTACGACTTCTACCTGGAGGACGCCAAGCCCAACGCCGCCGAGGCCGAGGCGATCCGCTACGTCGACGAGGTGCTGCAGGTCGAGGACATCGGACTCGTCGAGAACGTGCAGCGAGGCATGCAGACGCCGGCGTTCACCTCAGGCCGGCTCGTGTACGACCCTGCCGGCGGCGGCGTCAGCGAGCACGGCGTCCACCACTTCCACGGTCTTGTGCTGGGGGCGTACCGGACCGGCGCACACTCCGCGGAGTGACCACCTCAGACTCGTATAGTCACATCATCCGGATAGCCGCAGCGGCACGGTTCGAGTTGGTCCGCGTGCGGTCCGGCCGCGAGACGTGGTCACCGGTACTGTCGGCGGTGTGGCCCGCCGGCGCCAGAGTGGGCTAAAGGCTGAGGGCGCCGCGAAAGAGGGCACTGCGCAACTCGGTTATCCCCAGCAACATGGTCTGGCCGATGGGGTTGAGGCAGTAGATCTGCTCGAGGCGCGGCTTCGCCTTGGCCAGTTGCCACCTGGGCAGCAGCGTCCGGAAGATGCCACAGGCGGAAACCAGGAAGATCAGCATCACGTCGCGCGAATCGGGAATGTTGGCGCTCAGCAGCGTCTCCCTGAGGCGCAGCTTGACCTCCTGGGGGACATGGGCGGCGACGGCGGGGTAGCGCCGCCGGGTGCGGAACACCCAACCGAAGCGTTGGTTTCGCTCGGTCAGAATCCCCTTACCGATCAGTCTGCCGAGAGCCCCCGCGCGGATGACGTCGGCGCGCTCGGCGACGTGGTCGATCCAGTAGAGCGTCGCCTGCCGCTCGCTGGCGGCGATCTCCGCCAGCGTCGGATCCAGGAGGTGGTCGCCGGTGGGCGTCCCGTCCACCAGATCCAGGTGCCCCAGGTCGGTGCAAATACGATCGGCGTCGGCCAACTCCATCAGGACCGCACCGGCAATCGCGCAGCGCTGTGACGCCACGGGCACGCGCCTGAACGAGCCTCCCTTGCGCAACAGGAGCAGGATGGTTTCCTCGACGAGCCCCAGCATGTGTATCCCATCGGTGGGCGACAAGACGAAGCTACCGCAGCGTCGCCGCACGGCTGTCCCCGCTTGTTGTAGTCACATAGTCCAGATATTGTGACTACATACACGTCGGGATCAGGGAACTCAAGGCTCGCCTCTCCGAGTACGTCGGGAAGGCGGCAGCGGGTGAGCACATCGTCGTGACCGACCGCGGAAAGCCGGTCGCTCAACTCTCGGGACTCGACGATCAGTCGACGCTCGAACGCGGGATCGAGGAGGGCTGGATCACACCGGCGCGGCGCAGCGGCCTAAAGCCGATAATCCCCTGCACGTCGGCGCGCAGCACGGCCGACGTGCTCGACGAGGACCGCGGATGACGCTCTACGTGGACACCAGCGCTCTCATGAAGCGCTACATCGCAGAGCGCGACCGCGACGTGGCCGAGCGGCTCATGACCTCCGACCCGGTGCTCGTGACCTCCCACCTCACCGAGGTGGAGCTGCGGCGCAACCTGGCCCGGCTCCTCGACGGCGAGGACCTCCTCCGTACCCGCCGCCAGGTTCAAGCCGACCTCGACGCCTTCGCACTCGTCAGCCTCGACGCCACCACCTGCAACGAGGCCGCCCGCATCGCCGAGCAGACCCTGTGCCGCTCCCTCGACGCGCTCCACATCGCGGCCGCCCGCCGCGCCGGGGATCGCACGGTCCTGCTCACCTTCGATGTGCGCCAAGCCCAGGCCGCTCGCTCGGCCGGCCTCAGTGTCATCGGCGTGTGAGTGCCAGTCCGAGCCGTAACCGCGCAGACGTGTAGGAATTCCCGAGTGACGAACACCAACCGGTTTGCAGGCGACCCCGCCACCGGCGGCCGTCTCGGCAACACCGTTGGGCCACTGTCCCTGGCTGCGGGTGTGCTGCCCGAGTTCGAACCGCCGGAGGTTGTGTCGGCGGCGGCGGCGGCGGGTTTCGGGATGGTGGGCATCTGGTTCGATGCCGAGACGTGGTCGGTGACCCGCGCCCGCGAGGTTCGCCTACGCCTGGACGCAACCGGCCTGGTCGCCCTGGACATGGAGCCGATCTTCGTGACACCCGACGGCGACCACGGGGAGAGACTCATCGACGCTGCCGCCGAAGTGGGCGCCCGCAACGTGCTGACCGTGAGCCGGGGCCTCGAGCCGGCCAGGTTCGTGGACCGTTTCGCCGAGTTGTGCGACCACGCCGCTCCGGCTGGCATCACGGTGGTCGTGGAGCCCACGCTGCTGTACTCGGTCGCCACGCTCGATGAAGCCGAGGAAGTGGTTGCCCGCGCCGGGCGACCCAACGGCGCCATTCTGGCGGACAACCTGCATGTGGACCGCGCTGGCGGCAAGCCGATCACTGTTCTAAGGCAACTCGATCCCGCTCTTGTGCCCTACGCGCAGGTCTGCGATGCCGCTGCAAGGCCCGCCGACGCCTCCCGGCCGGGGCTGTTCAGCGATGCCCGCGACGAGCGGCGGCTGCTGGGCGAGGGCGCTCTGCCGGTGCGGGAGTTCCTGGCGGCACTACCGGCGGGGATCCCGCTCTCGCTGGAGATCCGCTCCCGGCGGCTGCGCGAGCACTACCCCGATGCCATCGACCGAGCCAACTGCGTGCGCACCAACGCGGCACGCTTCCTTGCGGCCGGCACGAGCGAGTGAGGTTGCTCTCGGCCGAGCCCGCCAGCGCCCGGCGCACCGACTCTGGTCTTGCCCGCTACAGGTGGCCGGCGGTAGCGGCGGCGACTGCCATGCGGACGTCGTCGATGGCCCGGGACATGGCCTGGCCGATGAGGTCGAGCCTCGAGACCTGCTCGATGCGCGGGGTCACCTCAGCCAACTCCCGTCCCGACAGCATCTCCCGGAAGATCCCGCAGGCGTCGGCGAGGCAGATGAGCATGGCGTCACGCGGGTCGGGGATCTCGTCGCTCAGCAGCACTTCCATGATGCGCAGCTTGACCTCACGCCGCACCTGGCCGTCAACGGCGGGGTAGCGCCGCGTGTGGAACACCCACAGGAAACGCTCGTCCCGCTCCTCCAGAATGCCCCGTTCCACCAGCCGGCCGAGCGCCGCAGCCCGGATCTCGTCGCCTGATGCCGCGATGTGCTCGATCCAGGACCGCGTGTTGCTCCGCTCGGCGGCGGCGATCTCCACCAGCGTCGGATCGACCAGGACATCACCGGTAGGAGTGTCGTCGATCAGGAACATGTGCTCCAAGTCGTTGTCGATGCGGAGCTCGATGGCCAACTCCATCAACACCGCCCCGGCAATCGCATAGCGCAGCGACCACGTGGGCACGCGCACGAACGACCCACCCTCGTCTCGCAACTGGAGAAGGACGATTTCCTCGACGAGCCCAACCATGTGCGTCCTTTCATTGGGTGGTGAGGAAAACCTACCGCACCTGCAGGCAGTGGTTCCGTCGCCGGAGTTGTCCGGTCGCCACCGCTAACCGTCCGCTTCGCACCAGCCGGGCGGTCCGGCCGGCGAGATCTGAACCCCCTGCCAGGCAAGGCTCGCGTCGGCGGGCGCGAACTCGCGCACGACGACGGTGTATGAGCGGAACGACGGGCCCGAGACCCTGAAGAGGTACACGCTCGCCGCATTCGAAGGCACTTCGAGAAGCCAGCGCGATCGCTCGTCCACCCACGTACGGCTGTAGGCGTCGATCTCGTTCGCTCCCTGCACCTCGACGGCGGCCCCGTTCACCTCGATCACGTATCTGGCGTCATCCAAGCTCACCCGGTAGAGGTCACGGGTACCGCTGCTGGCAATGCTTCCCTCGTGGACCTGCCCCGGTTCGAGTTGCGTGGCCTCGTTCTCGATGGCTTCCTCGGTGGTGGGATAGTCGTCGCCCCGCGAGCTGATGGACAGGGTGTAGCTCTCGGACTCGACCCCCGACCGTCCAAACCGACCGACGCGGATCCAGTAGTCGCCGGTGGCGTACGGCGCCCAGACCCGGTGAGTCCATCCCCACCCCACCGCCGGCCCCCCGTGGGCGCACCACCCCTCATCCAGCAGCGAGAAGAATGCGGACGACTGCCTCTCCAAGCGGAACTCGTACTTCTTTCCGACCTCCAGCGACACCCGGAAGTAGTCCGCATCTCCCGGGTAGTTGAGATCTCCCGTCACACTGGTCACGTCTTCGCAGGCGCCCGCCGTGCCGTCCGCAGCGCAGGCGGTTCCGGAGAGCACCGGCGCCCTGAGGGTATGGGCGTTCGCACGCGAATTCCTGAAGTCGTCACCGATGCCCAGGAGTTCGGCCGTGATGCTGTACCCGCCCCAGGCCCTGTCACCACCGAGCGCGACGAGCCACACCCCGTCGGCTGGCGGCGCCACGTTGAACGGGCCCGTGCCGGGCGGGCGGTCGAAACCCTCAGAGATGCCCGCCGCGCCGGCCGCCTCGTCACGGGCGACGAATCGGTGGGTGTAGACGATGCCTGTGCCCGGCCCCGCGACCTCGATCCGCCAGACGTCACCCCGCTCGACGTTCAGCTTGAACATGTCGCGGTCGCCGACGTAATCGATCCGGCCTGACCGTTCCTCGCCGGTCTGCAACGCCGACGCGTCGGCCGGGCTGTTGCCGTGATCGTCCGGATCGGCGACCCGAAGTGTCATCGTGTAGCCGGAGGGCGCCGGATGGCTGTCGCTCGGCCACCAGTCGCTGTCGCCCGCATCGCCGCGCGGGGACAGCCGGATGCCGTACTCGCCGGTCTCGAAGGCGGTCCAATGGACGTGATCCTCGCTGCACCGCTCGAGCACGACACCGGCGTCGCCGGGAGCGTGGATCTGCACGCATCCCCAATGTGACCTGTCGAATTGGAGGATCCAGGTCTGACCCTCCCGGGCATCCACCCGGAACCAGTCGAGATCGGCGGGAGTGTCGAGGGTCCCGCTTAGGGAATCCCCCTCCGACACCAGCGGCGCCGCCTCGCGAAGATCCGGGACATCGTCGGGGGCGAGGATCTCCACGTCGAGTGCGAATCCGAACGGCCCCCACAACCCGACGAGCGGGAGGCCTCCGGGAATTCCCGGGAGTGCGATGGGGAGGCTGCCTTCGGCCACGAGAAAGTGGGTTCCCGTCACCGTCGGGGCGTACTCGATGACCGTGCCCCGACCGCCGAGGGTGTCGCCGTCCCAGAGACTGAACTGCACGTTCTCGTTGGACATCGACGGGGAGGAGGGGTCCGAGTCCCTGGCCGCGTTGGCGATGTGATACTTCACGCCCTTCTGCAAGTTGAGCGCGAACCAATCGACGTCCGCGAAGCTCTCCAGCCGCCCCCGCGCGGTGGCCACCCGCAGCCTTCCCCCTGCTGCGGAGGCTGCGTGCTCCGGCGGCAGGGCCAGGGCCCCCAGTAGGGCAATTCCCGGATTCAGGTCCAGGAGTGTTGCACCGGCACTGGTGTCTCCGTGATCGTCCTCGGCAAGCGCGGGCCGGGTGAGATTGAGTCCGTACACCTCCGGTCCGCTCGACCGGCCGAGGACGCGGACCCAGTACCTGCCTGATTCGGGAGCCATCCAGAACTCGTAACCTGCCTCCGACCAATCGTCGCCGACGTATCCGAATCGTCGATTGATCGATGGCACCTGCGCCTTGTCGTCGAGAACCTCGATCGCAATCGCTCCAGGTACACGTGACACGGTGCCGATCGAATAGATCTCACCCGCCTGAGCGTCGAACGCAAACCAGTCGGAATCGTCCGTGCTCACCTCGCCCGCCGCGGTTTCTCCTGCTCGGAGAGACCGTGCGCCTGCGCGGTCGTCGGCATGGTCGACCCGCTCCCGCTCGTGCTCAACGAGACGGAAGCGGTAGTCGACTCCACCGTCACTGTCGCCTGACTCGCTCAGGAAAGCCAGATAGCGCGTACCGCCCGATTCGTTGAGGTAACCCGAGGCGGCGAGGGACGCTCCGTCCTCATCAACGAAGTAGGCGTGGACACCGCCTCCCGATGCATGATCCCCAGCCGGCACGAACTCAGCCGTACCCCCCTCGCGCAACCCGTGATCGAGGGCGTACAGCACACCGCCTCGGTCCGGGAACCGGAACCAGTCGAGGTCCCCGGAAACCTCCAGCGTGCCCTCCGTCCATGCTCCCGCCGACAGCGAGGTGGCACCGGTCGCGACATCGGCATGGTCGTCGGGGGATCGCCGGCGGACAACCACCGTGTACTCCCCGGGGAATCGCCCGCCGGGACCGTTCGACGAGTCCGTGACCCGGGCGAGGTGCGGACCGGTCTCGGTCGCTCGCCACACCACCGCGGTGCCGACGCTTGCTGACACGTACCGGTCTTGCCAGGAGATGCTCGGCCCCACTTCCCGCGCTGACCCGAAGAGGTCGATCGACAGTTCGGAGGAGCTGCGATCGGATCGACTCAACTCGGCGACGTAGCTGGCCCCGTCGACCAAGTCCACCGAGAACCAGTCCTCATCGAGCCCGTAGTCGTGACTCGCGAGAATCTCCTCGCCGACCGGCTGGGGTGTGGCGCCCTGCGGCGTATTCGAGTGATCATCGGTGAGCATCTCGAAATCGACTGCGTAAGGGCGCGGATAATCGCCCTGCTCGCCGGAGAGAGCCTCGATGCTCATGGCGTAGCGGCCGGACACCGCGAACAGCCACGGCTTGCCCTCGAGATCATCCGGACCGCGATCGGTACCCCACTGGGTGAGTTCCCTCTCGTCGGCCGCTGCGGCGTCGTCGCCGGTCGCAAAGAGCAGTTGGAGGCCCATCTCGACGGTGTCCGGTGCGGTCATGCGGTAGAGGTCACCCGCTTCGGCGCTGAAACGGAACCAGTCCACATCGTCCTGGTGGTCGATCGTTCCGGTGGCACCCGCCGTGTCAGCGACATCGATCGCTGTTCCCTTGGCCGGCGTGTCTCCGTGGTCATCGTCGATGGCGTGGACCGTGAGCCCGTAGCGGCCGGTCAAGACATGCGAGCGCTGGTTGGTGAAGACCCGGATGAAGTACGTAGTCTCCTCGGCGCCGGCGAGGAGTTTCCAGCGCAGTTCGTCGTCGTCGGATGCAGACGCGACGCCAACTCGTGCCCCGGCGGCGTCGTGCAGCGAGAGCCAGGCGTCGACCGCCGGCAGGGACCTGGTCCCCCCGGTGTCGACGACAATCCAGTAGTCGTGGCCCTCGGTTGCGTCGAAGCGGTACCAGTGGACCTCGTCGAACTCGTCGAGGCGCGCCTCGTGGGGCGGTGCGCCGACGGTGATCGGCACCGCGTCGGGGGGTGGCACCGGGTCGGTCGTGTGCTCGGTCGCTCCCGCGCCCGCGGTGGCGCTCGCAACAAGAGCTGCGGTGAGTGCCGCGGCGAGCAGTCGTCGCATTCTCAACCCCCCTCTCGACGCGGCGCATCGCCGCCGCGGCGCAGGTCGGCCGGTCGACACCCTGCCGGAACGCGAACGCGACGATAGTCGGCTGACGTATCCATCATGGATGAGACGAAAGCAAACCCCTGCCGGTTCCCACCAACTCGAATATTCCTGGCAACTCGGACCGACGACTGTGGACGAGCCAGCGACTCCGGCTCGGGCCGCTCAGCCGCCGAGCAGGATCGTGGCGTCGTTGGTGAGCTCGATGAGCGGGCCGGGAATGATGCCGAAGACGATCGTGACGGCCGCGCACACGGCGACCACGAAACCGGCCGAGCGGGACACGGCCGGGCGTGTGCTCTTCGAAGGTGCTGTGAGGTACATCCGCACCACGACCCGCAGGTAGAGGAACGCCGCTATCACCGCGCCGAGCATGGCCATGGCTGCCAGCCAGTACGAGCGAGCCTCCACCGAGGCGCCGATGACCTCCAGCTTGGCCCAGAAACCGGTGGTGAACGGCACGCCGGCCTGTGCCAGCAGCAGCACGGCGAAGGCCGCAGCCAGTGTGGGCGAGCGCTTGGCCAGGCCGTCGTAGGCGTCGAGCGATTGGCGGCCGTCCGGACCGGTGCCGATGATGGCGACCACCGCGAAGCTACCGAGCGCCAGGAAGGCGTAGACGCCCAGGTAGAACAGCGAACCGGCCACACCCTCGTCGGTGGCGGCCTCGACGCCCACGAGAATGAACCCGGCGTGGCTGATGGACGAGTAGGCCAGCAGTCGCCGGACATCGGACTGCACCACGGCCAGGGTTGCGCCCACCAGCACCGTCAGCGCGGCGATGGCGTACACGATGGGCTGCCAGTCGGCGGCGCCGGCGCCGAGCGCGGCGTTGAACACCCGCATTAGTGCGGCGAAACCCGCCGCCTTCACGCCGGCTGCCATGTAGGCCACCGCCACGGGGGGCGATCCCTCGTAGACGTCGGGCGTCCAGGCGTGGAACGGCACCGCGGCCACCTTGAAGAACAGACCCACGAGCAGCAGCGCCATGCCGCCCAGGAGCAGGCCGTTGGACTCCGGGCCGCCGCCGGCCAGGAAGTCGGCGATGAGCGCCAACTTCGTGGAGCCGGTGGCGCCGTACAGGAGCGCCACGCCGTACAGGAAGAAGGCCGAGGCGAACGCCCCCAGCACGAAGTACTTCAGCCCGGCCTCCTGAGAGGTGGCCCGGCGCAGATCCAGCGCCGCCAGCACGTAGGCGGCGATCGACAGCACCTCCAGGCCCAGGAACAGCACGATCAGGTCGTTGGCCGAGGCCATCGTCACACCGCCCGCGCCCGACAGCAGCAACAGGACGCAGAACTCGTCGACGGGAAGGCCCTCGCGGCGCAACGTGCCCGACGCCAGCACGGCCGCCAGCAACACGGCCACCACGACGACGCCGCTGAGGAACACCGAGAACCCGTCGATGCCGATGGTGCCGGCGATGGTTGTGAAGGCACCCCTGGCCGGATCCTGGACCCGGATCCACAGCCAGATCACCCCGCCGAAAGCACCGAGAGCCGCGCCCGCGCTGAAGGCGGTCGGGAACCACGACGGCAGCCGCCGGCGCAGGAGCGATCCGATCGTCAGCAGCACCAAGCCGCCGCCGCCCAGGAAGATCTGGGGCAGGAGGGCCGCCCAGTCGACGTGCGGTGTCACAGCCCGACCGCCTCATGGGGAGCGCAGCCTCTGCCGCCGCGCCGCATCATGGCGCCGCCTCCCGCTCGGCGGTGTCAGACCCGGGGTTGCCGTGCAGTTCGACGTGCGCCACCAGAGCGTCGACCGAGGGTTCCATCCGGTCGAGGACAGGGCGCGGGTACACGCCCAGGAAGATGATCAGTGCCAGGAGGGGCGCCAGGACCAGGCCCTCCCGCCAGTGCAGGTCGCGCATCTTGGCGTTGTCGCCCCTCGCCGGGCCGTGGAACACGCGCTGGTAGGCCCAGAGCAGGTACACGGCCGCGAGGATCACCCCCGCAGTGGCCGCCACCGCCCACCAGCGGTGGGCCTCGAAGGCACCCAGCAGCACCAGGAACTCACCCACGAAACCGTTGAGGCCCGGAAGGCCGACCGAGGAGAGCATGACCACCAGGAACACCATCGCCAGAACCGGAGCGGGGCGCGCCAGACCTCCCAACTCGGAGATGGTGCGGGTGTGGCGTCGCTCGTAGATGTAGCCCACCAGCAGGAACAGCGCTCCGGTGGAGAGGCCGTGGTTGACCATCTGCAGGACACCGCCGCTGATGCCCTCGGTGTTCAGAGCGAAGATCCCCAGGATGATGAAGCCCAGGTGCGCCACCGAGGAATAGGCGATCAGCCGCTTGAGGTCGCTCTGCATGGTGGCGACCACGGCGCCGTAGAGGATGCCCACCACGCCGAGGGTCAACATGAGCGGGGCGAAGAAGCGCGACGCCTCGGGGAACAGGTACAGACCGAACCGCACGAAGCCGTAGGCGCCGAGCTTCAGCATCACCCCGGCCAGGATCACCGACCCCGCGGTGGGGGCGTCGGTGTGGGCGTCGGGCAACCACGTGTGCACCGGGATGAGCGGCACCTTCACGGCGAAGCCGAGCGCGAACGCCAGGAAGATCCAGCGGGCGGTGGTGGTGGCGAGGGACTGCGCACCGGCGATCTCCACCACGTCGAACGTCAGCGGACCACCGGTCGCCGAGGCGTGCAGGAACGCCGTCGCCAGGATGCCCACCAGCATCAACGCCGAGCCGAACATCGTGAACAGGAAGAACTTCACCGCCGAGTAGCGGGCGTTGCCGTGTCCCCACTGGCCGATGAGGAAGTACATCGGCACCAGCACGACCTCGAAGAAAAGGAAGAAGAGCAGCAGATCGAGTGCCGAGAACACGCCGAGGCAGCCGAACTCCAGCAGCAGCAGCCACACGTAGTAGGCCTTGTGATCGTGGCCGGGATCGACCGCCAGGGCCCCCAGCGGGAACAGCAGTGCCGTCAGCGCGAGCAGGAACAGTGAGATCCCGTCCACTCCCAGCTTCCAGCTGATCCCCCAGGCGGACACCCAGGGCTGGTCGACGAGCATCTCGAAGCCGCCCGAGGCGACCGGGTACGCGGCGAGGATCCAGCCCGCCACCGCGGCGGTCGCCGACATGAACAGCACCGCCACCGGACGCGCCAACTCCACCCGGCTGCGGGGCACCGCCAGGACCGCCGCCGCGCCCAGCAGCGGCAGGATCACCAGCATTCCCAGCACCGGGAAGGCCTGCGTCGACGCTGCCGCCAGGATCACAGCGCCACCCGGCTGGCGAAGTACGCCAGCAGAACCACGGCACCGGCCGCCACGCCCAGGGCGTAGCGGCGCACGTGACCGCTCTGCGTGTGCCGCAGGTGCTCACCGGTGCGGCGCACCAGGGCACCGACCTTGTTGACCGCACCGTCGACCACGGCGGAATCGAAGCGCGCCGCCGAGTCGAACAGGCGGCGGCCCGGCCCGCCCACGAATTCGCCGAGGGCCTCGTCGAACCCCCAGGCATCGGCAAAGAGTTGGCGCTCGACCTTCTCGGACGGCACGCGTCGCCGCACGTAGACGGTGACCGCAGCCCAGATCCCGCCGGCCGCGGCGAGGATCGCCAGCCCGCCCAGGATCCACTTGGTGCCACCGGCGTAACCCAGCGGCCCCGCGTGCGAGGCGGCGAAGACGGGCTCGAGCCATTGGCCGAGGAACTCGGTGTCATGGGTGAACGGCAGGTTCAGCACACCGGCGACGGTGGCCAGACCGGCCAGTGCCACCAAGGGCAGCCGCATGAGCAGCGGCGACTCGCGCGGCGTGACCCCGTCGGCCCAGCGCGGCTTGCCGCCGAAGGTGAGGATCAGCAGGCGGCTCATGTAGAAGGCCGTCAGCACCGCGGCCAGCAGGAGCAGAGCCCACAGCACCTTGTTGGACCCCCAGGTGTGCGCCAGGATCTCGTCCTTGGACCAGAAGCCCGCCAGCGGGGGCACCCCGGCGATGGCGAGTGTCCCCACGGCGAACGTGGCCGCCGTGTACGGCATGGCACGGGCCAGCCCCCCATAGCGGCGAATGTCCTGGTCGCCACCCATCCCGTGAATGACCGAGCCGGCGCCGAGGAACAGCAGCGCCTTGAAGAAGGCGTGGGTGACCATGTGGAAGATGGCAGCCGTCCAAGCCCCGACTCCCACCGCGACGAACATGAAACCCAACTGGCTGATCGTGGAGTAGGCCAGCACCTTCTTGATGTCGTTGGCGGCCAGGGCGATGGTCGCGGCCACCACGGCGGTGGCGAGCCCCACAGCGGCGATGACTTCGCCCATCCACGGCGAGGCCTGCTCGAAGAGCGGGTTGAACCGCACCAGCAGGTAAACGCCCGAGGTGACCATGGTGGCGGCGTGGATAAGCGCAGAGACCGGCGTGGGGCCCGCCATGGCGTCGGGCAGCCAGACGTAGAGCGGGAACTGCGCCGACTTGCCCGCGGCGCCGAGCATGAGGCACGCGAGGATGACCGTGGCGGTGCTCTGGGCGGCGTGGCCGGACAGGATGCCGCTGTAGTTGAGCGTCCCGAACGCCCCGAAGGCGAAGAACATCGCCAGCAGGAACCCGAAGTCGCCCACCCGGTTCGTGACGAACGCCTTCTTCCCGGCTACGGAGTTGGCCTCGTCGCCGAACCAGAAGGAGATGAGCAGATACGAGCAGGCGCCGACGCCCTCCCAGCCCAGGAACGTGACCAGCAGGTTGTTGCCGAGCACCAGGACGAGCATCGAGAACACGAACAGGTTCAGGTACAGGAAGAAGCGCGAGTAGTTCTCGTCGCCGTGCATGTAGCCGATGGAGTAGAGGTGGATGAGTGCGCTGACCCCGGTGACGAAGAGGATCATCGTCACCGACAGGGGGTCGACCAGGAAGGCCGCGTCGACGGCCAGGTCGCCGACCGGCACCCAGCTGAAGAGGCTGACCTCGACGGAGCGGTGATGCGAGTCGAGGCTCAGCAGCCCGACCAGCACCAGCAGGGAGGCCACGAAAGAGGCTCCGACCGCGACGGTGCCCAGCCAGCCGGCGCGGGGTTCGCCCAGGCGGCGGCCGCCGAGGGCGAGCGCCACGACGCCCAGCAGCGGTGCCAGGAGGACCAACCACACGAGTTCGGCGAGAACCATCGCTGCCTACCTCAGCCCCGCAGAGCCGACACGTCGTCGGCCGTCGCCCCGACCCGCCGTCGCATGATGGCCACGACGATGGCCAGACCCACCACAACCTCGGCCGCCGCAACGACGAGCACGAAGAACACCGACACCTGCCCGCCGAGGTCGGCCAGGTCGCGGCCGAACGCCACGAACGTGAGGTTGACGGCGTTGAGCATGAGCTCCACGCACATGAACATGATGAGCGGGTTGCGCCGCACGAGCAGCCCGACGGCGCCGAGCGCGAACACGACCGCGGCGAGCGCCAGGTACCAGAACGTGCCGACCATGCTCAGACCGCCTCGGGGGCCGACTCTGGGGCGGATTCGTCGGTCTCACCGCCGGCCGACGGGTCACGGCGCGCCAGGGCCACCGCCCCCACAACGGCCACAGTGAGAAGCAGCCCGGTCAGCTCGAAGGCCCAGACGTAGTCGGTGAAGACCCAAACGGCGACCTGGCGGATATTGGAGATGCGCTCGGGCCCGTCGCAGGGAGCAACCAGCGGAGCGGACTCGGCGAGCACCTTGGGAGTGGCATCGCAGCTGTCGAATTCGGGCGCCACAGCCGCGGGCCGCCCCGTGGCCACCTTGTCGTCGCCTCCGAGACCGCCGGAGCCCGCGGCGATCGCGAAGAGCAACGCCAGGACCACCACGGCCACGCCGAGCCCGAGCGCCACCGGGCGCTGGCCGCCGAGGGGTTCGGTGCGAAGGTTCTCCGCCCGATCCACGCCCAGCAGCATGATGACGAACAGGAACAGCACCACGATGGCGCCGGCGTAAACGATCACCTGCACCGCGGCCAGGAACTGGGCGTCCAGCGTCAGGAACAGCACGGCGATGCCGAAGAGGGTCGCCACCAGCGACAGCGCGGCATGCACCGGGTGACGGGTCACGATGACCCCGAGCGCACCCGCGAGGACGATCGCGGCGCAGACGGCAAAAACGGCGATCGCCATCAGCCGGAGGATTCCTCGGCGATCGCTTCGGGCGCGATGTCGTCGGCTTGACCGCGTTCGGGGGACCGCACCCCGTAGCCCAACTCGGCGGACCACGCCGCCCGACCCTCCCACGCCGCCGAGCCCGACGGAGCGGTCGCCCGCATCCAACCGGACGTGTGCTCGTCGTCACCCGGGCGCCAGTCCTCCCAGGGCAGATGCCGGGGCCTGCCGTCGTCACCCACGAGGAGTTCGTCCTTGGTGTAGACGGCGTCGTCGCGCGACGTGAAGGAGAACTCGAACAGCTTGGACTCCGTGATGGCCTCGGTGGGGCAGGCCTCCACGCACAGGTCGCAGTGGATGCAGCGCAGGTAGTTGATCTCGTAGACGTAGCCGTAGCGCTCACCCGGGGCGACGGGGCTGCCGGGCGGATTGTCGGCGCCGCGGACGTAGATGCAGTTGGCCGGGCAGACGCCGGCGCAGAGTTCGCAGCCGATGCAGCGCTCCATGCCGTCCTCGTAACGCCCGAGGACGTGCCGGCCGTGGAAGCGCTCGGGCTTGGGCCGCTTGACCGTGGGGTACTGCGAGGTGACGCGCTCCTCGAACAGCTTGGCGAACGTCACACGGAAGCCACCGAAGAAGTTCATCGCTGCACCCTCTCCTCAGCCGGCTGCTCGATGGCCGCCTCGGCCTGCCGCTCCGCCCGGCCGGCCCGCACGGCCAGCCGCAGCAGCCCGCCGGCGGCGGCGAGGATGGCCACGCTCACCACAATCACCGCCGCGGTCGGCCAGCCGCGGTCGCGGCCGATGCTGAGGCCACCCAGGAACAGCAGCCACCCGAGCGACAGCGGGATCAGCACCTTCCAGCCCACGTCCATGAGCTGGTCGTAGCGGAGGCGGGGCAGCGTCGCCCGCAGCCAGACGAACACGAACAGGAACACCATCAGCTTGCCGAAGAACCAGATGATCCCCCACAGCCAGTCCACGCCCGCCACGAGGATCGGCCCGTCGGGGCCGCCGAAGAACAGCGTGACCATGATGGCCGACATCGTGATCACGTTCATGAACTCGGCCAGGAAGAACAGCGCGAAGCGGATGGAGCTGTACTCGGTATGGAACCCGCCCACGAGTTCCTGCTCGGCCTCGACCAGGTCGAACGGGGGCCGGTTCAACTCCGCGGTGGCGGCCACGAGGAACACCACGAACGGGACGATGCCGGTGACCCAGAGGTTCCAGTCGTAGCCGCTCTGGCCGGCGACGATGTCGTGGGTGGAGAGGCTGCCCGACTGCAGCAGCACGGCGGCCAGGGAGAGACCAAGGGCGGCCTCGTAGGAGACCATCTGCGCCGAGGCCCGCACCGACCCCAGCAGCGGGTACTTCGAGCCGGACGACCAGCCCGCCAACATGATCCCGTAGACCGCCATGGACGACAAGGCCAGCACCAGGAGAATCCCGATGTGCGGGTCGGCCACCTGCAGGTACGTCGTGTTGCCCCACCAGCTGACGGTGCCGTCGCCCGTCGTGAAGTTGCCACCCACCGGCACCACGGTGAACACCAGGAAGGCGGGCACCAGGGAGAGGTAGGGCGCCAGCTTGTAGACGAAGCGGTCCGCGCGCGCCGGGATCAGATCCTCCTTGAAGAAGAGCTTGACCCCGTCGGCCAGCGTCTGGAGGATGCCCCACGGCCCGGCCAGCGCCGGCCCGATGCGGTTCTGCATGTCGCCGATGAGCTTGCGCTCGAACCAGATCATCAACATGACCGCCACCATCAGGATGGCGAAGGCGGCCACCACCTTGATGATCAGGATCAGCGCCTCGTCGAGACCGAAGCCGCCGATGTAGGCCGGATCGAGAGCGAGGACGTTCATTGGATCGGCGGCTCCACCCGGACCTCGCAGACCGCAGCGTCGATGTCGATGAGCTCGCCGGGGTCGGCGCCCCCGGAGTTGACGGCCAAGGCGGCCACGGCGGGTGGCACCCGGTCATCGGCGGCTATCGCCACCGAGATGGCTCCCGCCGGCGAGCTGACCCGCAGCAGTTCGTCGGGACCGCAGCCGAGCCGCTCGAAGTCGCGCGGGTTCAGCCGCAGCCGCCCCGGGCGGGCGAAGGACGCCAGCGACGGACAGTTGGCCACCACCGTGCCGCGGTCGTAGAGCTTGCGGTCGGCGACCAGGCGATAGGAGTAGCGGTCGAACGGGACGACCGGGGCGGCGGGCAGGCGCACGTCGTCGACGCCGACGGCGCTCGGCCGCACGCCGTCGGTGCCGGGGCCCGACATCGCTGCGCCGTTACCGGCGACCGGGAGCAGCACGCCGTCGAGATGAGCACGCACCTCGTCCCAACCGGCGCCCGCGTGCAGCGGCGACAGGTCGGCCAGTTCGGCCCAGGCCTCCTCCGGCGAGGAGATCCCCAGATCCAAGTCGAGCCGCAGCGCCAACTCGGCGGCGATCTCCCAGTCCCGCCGGCACTGCGACGGAGGGGTGACCTGGCGGGTCACCGCGGTGGCACGGCCCTCGATGTTGACGTGGGTGCCGGACCGCTCGCCGAAGGTCACCGCCGGCAGGACGACGTCGGCGCAACCCACCGACGCGGTGCCGAACACGTCGACGGCGACGACCGTCCCGACGCGCTCCAGCGCACGGCGCGCGAGTTCCCGGTCGGGAAAGTCCGCGAGCGGATCGGCGCCGAGAAGGACGAGGACGTCGATCCGGCCTGCGGCCGCGGCCACGAGGATGCCGGCAGCGTCTGCGCCGGCGTGCTCGGGTACCCCGCCCCACGCCGCGCCGTACCACGCGCCGGCAGAGTTGAGCGTCGTGCGCCCCGGCAGCAGCCCGGGTGCAAGCCCCGCGTCGATGGCGCCCGCCGCCGCGCCGCGCCGCAGCAGCGGCAGGAAGCGGGCGTGCGGGAAGGCACGGGCCAGGCGCAGGACCGCCTGCGCGGTCGCGCCAGCCGACTCGGCCACCGACGTGCGCCCCACCAGCACGGTCAGCGGCCCATCGGCGAACAACGCGGCGGCGGCACGCAACTCGTCGGTTGCGATCCCGGCGATGGCCGCGCCGTGCGGCGGATCCAGGATCGCCTCGGCGATCATGTTGGCGTCGCCGGGGCGCACCCTCAGGGAGTGACGGGCCAGCGACGTGAGGCTGCCGCTGAGTGGCGCCATCTCCACGAGCGCCACGTCGCCGGAGCCGACCGCCCCCCGCAGGCGCAGGAAGAGGCTGCCGAACTCCTCGCGGAGGTCACCTGCGAGCGTCAGCACGGTGCCGCCCGGCCGGCAGGCGTCCGCGATCGTGGCTCTCGGCAGGGCGCACACCAACTCCGCGGGCAGGCCGTCGCCCAGTTGCGCGTCGACGTTGTCGGTGCCGATGAGGCCCTTGGCCAGCTTCACCCACGCGTACTGATCCTCGCTGCAGAGCCGGGCGCCCCCCAGGACGGCCACCGACGATGGACCGTGACGGCCGAGGGCATGTTGCAGAGCGTCGCCCGCCGCGCCGAGCGCGGTCGACCACGACACCTTCGACAGCTCGGTGTCCTTGCGCAGCAGCGGCTCATTCAGCCGATTGGGACTGTGGACAGCCTCGAAGCTGAACCTGTCACGGTCGGCGAGCCAGCCGTGATTCACCGCCTCGGAGTCGACCCCCTGGATGCGCAGGAGACGGTTCCGCGAGGCGTGCACGGACACCCGGTCGCCGGTGGCGTTCGGATACGTGGAGGTCATCTCGGTGAGATCCCAGGGGCGCGCCCGGAACCGGTAGGGCCGTGCCGTGAGGGCCCCGACGGGGCAGATCTGCACCGTGTTGCCGCTGAAGTAGGAGTCGAACGGACGGTGGGGGAACGTGTTCACCTCGGTGTGGTAACCACGGCCCTGGAACCCGATGAGGGGCTCGCCCGCCACCTCGTCGGCGAAACGGGTGCAGCGGTCGCACAGGATGCAGCGCTCCCGGTCGAGGTACACGAGCTCGCTGATGGCCACGGGCTTGGAGAAGTGCCGCTTCTCCTCGACGAAGCGGCTCTCGCCGGGCCCGTACGCCATGGTCTGGTCCTGCAGGGGGCACTCCCCGCCCTTGTCGCACACGGGACAGTCCAGAGGATGGTTCACCAGTAGGAACTCCAGAACCCCGTCCTGAGCCTTGCGGGCGGCGTCACTGGCGGTCTCCACGACCATCCCGTCGCGGACCTCCAGCATGCAAGAGGGCGCCAGCGCCGGTCCTCGACCGGTGTCCACGTCCACGAGGCACATGCGGCACATGCCCACCGGCCGCATGCGCGGGTGGTAACAGAACCGGGGGATGTACGTGCCGGCCTGCTCGCAGGCGTCGATCAGCAGCTGGCCGGGTGCGGCCGCGATCTCGACGCCGTCGACGGTGATGCGTACCGGCGTCTCGCTCATGACGCCACGGGCGCCGCGGCGACCGGGATGCGGCGCGGGAGGTAGGCCTCGAACTCGTGGCGGAAGTCCCGCAGGCCCGAGACGATGGGCGAGGCGGCCGACGGACCCAGTGGGCAGATCGTGGTCATCCGCGGCGGCCAGGCCAGGCCGGGGCTGATGTTGTCGCAGACGTCGGTGAGCAGGTCCAGATCCCCGGGGCGGCCACGGCCCGCCAGGATTCGCTCGAGGATCACCTCGAGCCAGCTGGTGCCCTCCCGGCAGGGCGTGCACTTGCCGCAGGACTCGCGCGCGAAGAAGCGCACCAGGTTGTGGCACGCACGGGGAATGTCCGTCGTGGAGTCCATGACGACGATGGCGCCGGAGCCCAGCATCGATCCGGCGGCGTCCACGGTGGCCTTCTCCAGCGGCAGGTCCAGGTGCTCGGCGGTGAACCAGGGCGCCGAGGCCCCGCCCGGGATGAACGCCTTGAGGCTGCGTCCCTCGGGGATCCCGCCGGCGTAGCGCTCATCGCAGATGATCTCCCGGAACGTCGTGACGCCGTACGGCACCTCGAACACGCCGGGGGTACGGACATGGCCGGACACGGCAAAGACCCGCGTGCCCGCTGAGCGCTCCGCGCCTCGGTCCACGAACGCCGCGGCGCCGTGGGTCACGATCCACGGCAGGTTCGCCAGCGTCTCGACGTTGTTGACGATGGTCGGCCGGCCGTAGAGCCCGACGGCGGCAGGGAAGAACGGCGGCTTGAGACGAGGCATCCCCCGCTTCCCCTCGAGGCTCTCGATCAGCGCCGTCTCCTCGCCGACGATGTAGGCGCCGGCGCCGGTGTGCAACACGATGTCAACACCGAAGTCGCTGCCACGGATGCCCGAGCCCACGTACCCGGCGGCGTAGGCCTCGTTGAGAGCAGCGGCGATCCGTTCGGCGGCCAGGGCCATCTCGCCCCGCACGTACAGGAAGCACTGCGACAGGCCCAGCGCATAGCAGGCGATCAGGCACCCCTCGATGAGCTGGTGCGGGTCGCGCTCCATCAGCAGGCGGTCCTTGTAGGTGCCGGGCTCGCTCTCGTCGCCGTTGACGACGAGATAGCGGGGCCAAGTGTTCGGCGGGCAGAAGCCCCACTTCACCCCGGCCGGGAATCCGGCGCCGCCACGACCCAGCAGGCTGGCGGCCCTGACCTCGGCGTGCACCGCGGCCGGCGCGGCGCCCAGCGCCCGGCGCAGTCCCTCGTAGCCACCCGTGCGTAGATACCCCTCGAGGGTGTGGGCGTCGCCCTGGTGCCGCCTGGCGGTCACGATCATCCCCTCGGCGGGCGCGGGCGCCGGCGTGGGCAGGGCGTCAGCGGCCCCGTTGGCGTCGCCGGAACTCTGGTGACGCTCCCACCACGACGGCGGGCCGTCCGTGTCGGGCGGAGAGACACCCGCTGCGCGCTCGGGCGGGATCCGCTGGCGCACGGTCGCCACGACGCCGTGCGGCGGCACGTCGGGGCACTCGCCGTTGCGCAACTCCCCGACGAGGCGATCGAAGTCGTCGGTGCCGACGTCGCCCACATAGCGGTAGTTGACCTGCAGGCAGGGTGCCTCGGTGCAGGCCGCCACACACTCCACGGCCTCGAGGGTGATCTTCCCGTCAGGGGTGGTACCGCCCACCGCAACACCCAGCGACTCCGAGGCGTGGGCGATCAACTCGTCGGCTCCCCTGAGGTGGCAGCTGATGCCCCGGCAGATGTTGACGCGGTACGTGCCTCCCGGCGAGCGCTTGAACATCTCGTAGAACGAGCAGGTGCTGAGGACCTCCGAGGGGGTCGTCCCCACCAGTCCGGCGACGTGTTCCATCGCCTCGTCGCTCACGTAGCCCTCCTGCGCCTGCGCCACGTGCAGCAGCGGGATGAGCGCCGAGCGCGCCACCGGGTAGCGCCCGATGATCTCGGTCGCCAGCCTCACGTTGTCGTCGCTGAGCCGGGCCATCAGCGGTCCACCTCGCCCATGATCGGATCCACAGACGAGATGATGGCGACGGCATCGGCGACCAGGCGGCCCTCGAGCATGTACGGCAGAGCCTGCAGGTTGACGAAGCTGGGGGCCCTGACGTGCATGCGCAGCGGCTTGGAGCCCCCGTCGCTGACCATGTAGCAGCCCAGCTCGCCGCGGGGTGACTCCACGGCGGCGTACACCTCGCCGGCGGGCACCTTGAAGCCCTCGGTGAAGATCTTGAAATGGTGGATGAGCGCCTCCATCGACTCGTCGATCCGTCCACGCGGGGGCGGCGTGACCTTCTTGTCCTGGATGCGGTAATCGCCCGACGGCATGCCGTCGAGGATCTGATGGACCAGGCGGATGGACTCGCGGATCTCGTTCAGACGGATGGCGTAGCGGTCGAAGCAGTCGCCGTAGGTCCCGCAGATGACGTCGAAACGCAACTGGTCGTAGGCCAGGTAGGGAGCGTGCCGGCGCAGATCCCACGAATAACCGGTGCTGCGGAGGATCGGCCCCGTCACGCCGAGGGCGAGGCACTCGTCGGCGCTGATGACACCGACTCCCTGCAGGCGCTCCCGCCAGATCGGCTGGCCCGTGAGCAGCGTGTCGTACTCGTCGAGCCGCTTCCCGATGGGATCCATGATTCGCAGGACATCGTCACGCCAACCGTCGGGCAGGTCTGCGGCCACCCCACCGGGACGGATGTAGTTGTGGTTCATCCGCAGACCGGTGATCTTCTCCAGCAGGCGCAGCACCTCCTCGCGCTCGCGCCAGCCGTAGAGCATCATCGAGACGGCCCCCAGATCCATGCCGTTGGTGGCCTGGAACAGCAGGTGCGAGCTCATGCGGTTCAACTCGCACATCAGCATGCGGATCCAGACGGCACGGGACGGAAGTTCCAGGCCCAGCAGCATCTCGGTGGCCGTCGAGAAGGCCAGTTCGCAGAACAGGGGCGAGGCGTAGTCCATGCGCGTGACGTTGGTTGGACCCTGCAGGTAGGTCAGCGTCTCACCGGTCTTCTCCATGCCGGTGTGCAGATAGCCAATGATCGACTTACAACGCGTCACCGTCTCGCCGTCGAGTTCCAGCAGCAGCCGGAGCACGCCGTGCGTGGAGGGGTGCTGCGGTCCCATGTTGATGATCATGCGCTCGGGCGCCGACGGCACCGCGGTCAGCGACTCCGACTCGCTGAGCCGCAGGACGGGTCCACCGCTGCGGGCATAGACGCGACCGCGCGCCGGCGGGGCCTCGGTGCTCACCGCGTGTCCCCGGCCGCCTTGAACCGCACGGGCACGATCCCAACGGCGTAGTCCTTGCGGAGCGGGTGACCCTCCCAGTCCTCGGGCATCAGGATGCGCGTCATGTCCGGGTGGCCGTCGAAGCGGATGCCGAACATGTCGAACACCTCGCGTTCGGGGTTCTCCGTACCGGGGAACAGGTCGAACAGCGTGGGGACGCACGGATCGTCCGCAGACACCTGCACGCGCAGGCGCACCCGGCGGCGCGCCTCGTGGGACATCAACGTGACGACGACTTCGAATCGTTGCGGCGTGACCTCGGCGGGAACGTCGTCGCGGCGCACCGCACCCAGATAGTCCACGCCACAGACATCGAGGCACTGGATGTAGCCGGCGCCGCGCAGGGCCTCGACCACCTCCGGCAGCCGGCCGGGGTCGGGGTGAAGCACCGCTGCGCCGCCTGGATCCACACTCACAGGGACGCCGAGGTCTGGAATGTCGACCACTGCGGGCGCCTCCACCGCCGTCACCGGCGGCCGAAGCGGCCGCGCTTGGGGCTGACGACCATCCGGGTCGCCGTCTGGCCGTCGCGCTGTTCGACAACGACGCCCGCCCCTGCGCCGGAGGCAGCCTCCCGGCGGGTCAGCTCCCCGCTGGTGATCAGACCGTGCAGGGTCAGAATGGCGTGCAGCAGGGTCTCGGGACCCGGTGGGCAACCCGGCGCGTACACGTCCACCGGCACCACCTGGTCGACGCCCTGCACGATGGCGTAGTTGTTGAACATGCCCCCGGAGGAGGCACACACGCCCATCGAAATGACCCACTTGGGCGCCATCATCTGGTCGTAGATCTGCCGCAGCACGGGCGCCATCTTCTGCGAGACCCGCCCGGCCACGATCATGAGGTCGGCCTGGCGGGGCGATGCCCGGAACACCTCCATGCCGTAGCGGGCGATGTCGTAATGCGACCCCCCGGTGGCCATCATCTCTATGGCGCAGCAGGCCAAGCCGAACGAGGCCGGCCAGCAGCTGCGCGCGCGCGACCACTTCACCAACTCCTCGAGACGCCCGGTGGCGAAGTTGTGCGGAAGCTCGGCAAGGCCTCCGTAAGCAGCGCCCAGCGGCGCGGCCTCGGACGATCCGGCACCCGGTGGCACAGCGCGGCTCTGCGGGAGTTCGGCAAGGCCTCCGTAAGCAGCGCCCAGCGGCGCGGCGTCCGGGAGTCCGGCATCGGGCGGCGGGACGGCGTTCACGGCGCCGGAGCCGCCGATGTCGCGGGTGCCTCTAGATGCGCCATACCCGGTCGGGAGTCTTCGGGTCCGACGCGGCGGATGGTGACGTACGTGGTGCGTCCCGCATCGACCCCCGGATCCTCTCGGTGTGACCGCAGTGGGCCCCAGTCCAGAGCACCCTTGCTGATGAGGTACACGAACGATTCGAAGACAGCGAAGGAGAAGATGCCGATCGCCACCAGTCCGTACAGCCCGAGCGCCTCGTGTGTCACCGCCCAGGGGTAGAGGAACACGATCTCCACGTCGAAGACGATGAAGATCATGGCCACCAGGAAGAAGCGCACCGGGAACCGCTCGGGAATCTCCGCCTGCGAGACGATGCCGCACTCGTACGGGGCGTTCTTCGCCCTGGTCGGGCGCCGGGGCGCCAACAGGCGCGACGCCACGAAGCTCACGGCACAGAACACCACCGCCAGCACGCCGAGGGCGAGGATCGGAAGATACTGGCCCACGCCGCCGCCCTCCCTGCCTACGCCGTTGCGCCCTCGAGGGCCTCCTGCTCCCGGCGGAACCGCAGGTCGCGCCAGTGCAGGCTGAGCACCAGGGTCAGGAAGATGAGGCCTGAACCGATCGCCACGAGAGCGGGCACCAGCCGGAGGTCACCGAGGTTGCGAACCATGACGATCGAGAACGTCTCACCGTTACGGTCCGGTTCGGGCAGTGGAGGAGCCTCACCGAGTACCTGGGCCTTGGGCACCGCGGGACGGGCCTGGACCACCGCGTAGTGAGGTGGATGCGTGATACGCGCCGAGTTGGAGATCTTGTTGGCCACCCGGGCCCAGAGCCCGTCGCCCGCCTCCGGCTTGCCGCCCGTCTCGTAGGCGTCCTCGAACACGAACAGCGGACTCACCGACGGCTCCTCGCTGCCGTCGGCCCCCGAGACGGTTGTGGGAACGAAGGCGAACGTGTCCCGCTCGACCAGGAAGACCTCCGCGCTTGCCGCCGCCTCGCCGGACTCCGCGGTGGAGAGCAGTGTCCAGTCGCCCAGGTCGACGTAGCCGAGCGTCTCGGCCCACTCGATCACCTGCGGCGCCAGCGCCGCCAGGGCACCCAGCGACAGGTTGTCGATGCGGTTGGCTTCGATGGCCTCCTGCTCGGCGACCTCGGCCTCGAAGGCCGCCCCGTCCAGGTAGCGGGGATCATCGGCGGCCAGCAGGTCGTTGCGCTCCTGAAGCCGGTCACGGATGGTGCCGGTGTCGACGGTGGCGACCGCGGCGCGGACCTCGTCGCGATCCGGCCCCGAGTAGTGCATCGCGAGCGCGATGGCCCGGGGCAGGCATCGGTAACGCGGCGGCGAGAAGGTCCAGCCCGTCTCTTCGACGGGGAAGATTCGGCCGGTCTCGCAGTTGGGATCCGGTAGCTCGCCCACGTTGGCCACGTAGGCGTCCTCGATACCGGTCGCCTCCGCGCCCGCCGCGTCGGAGAACGTGCCCTCGTACTCCCAGGAGGGGGAGTCACCGGTGTAGCCAATGCCGTGCAGCCACCAGATCACGGCCATGATCGTGAACCAGCCGAAGAGTCCCGCCAGCGCCAGCATCGAGCCCAGCCGGATGCCACAGTTGAGCACGAGCAGCAGCCAGACCGTTCCCGCCAGCAGCACCGCGGCGAGAGCCACGGTCAGCAGACCGCGGAGTTCCGGGTCCCAACTGATCCCGCCGATGGTGACGATGTCGTAGGTGCTCATGGCCCTGCCCGCTACAACTGCCGCTCGTACGCCACGATGGCGGCGATCTGCTCGGGCGTCAGGACGCCCTCGCCACCGTGGGTCGCACAGAAGTCGATGCGGCGGATGTACTCCAGGTCGCCGGCGTCACGGTCGGCTACACAGACGCCGAACGACGGCATCTGTCCCCCACCGTCACCCTGGCCGAAGTTGCCGTACTTGATGCCGTTCTGGCTCCCGGAGGTGACGAACGCCTCATGCTCGGCGGCCGTGTCGAACTGCCGTGTGGTGGAGCCGTGGGCGAGTGGCGGGCCGAAGCCGCCGCCTCCGGCGATCTCGTGCGGTACCAGCGGGTTCTGTGCCGCCACCTCGTCGGCGTCGTAGGACGAGCCCGGTGTGTGGCAGCGGGCGCAGCCGTAGACGCCGCCGTCGCCGGTGTTGTTGAACAGCAACTCGCCCATCCGCACGGGGTCGTCGGCGGCATCGGCGAGGATCTGCTGCGCGGCGGCCGTGACGTCGGTGGCCGCCGCGCCCTCGCCGAGTTCCTCGCTCGCCACGCGGCGGGCCGTTGACGCTATGCCGTCCTGAGCCCGCTGGCGGATCTCGGCGATGTCGATCTGCTCGTGTTCGAGGTAGACGATGATGTCGTCGATCTGCTGCGTGGTGAACGGACCACCGCCGGCAATACCCCAGGCCGGCATCGGCGTATTCGGCCGGCCGTACTCCATCACGTAGCGCACCTCGTCGGTGGAGTAACGGTAGAGAACGGCCCCCAGCGAAGGCACCTTCCAATCCACCTGCGCCAGGAAGAGCCCGTTGTTGTCGACGAGGGTGTGGTCCCGCACGCCGCCCGGGCCGTCCACCGAACCGTGGCAGGTCGCGCAACGCTCCTCGTACAGGTGGTCGCCGCGGTTCTTCGCGGCCTCGTCGCTCACCTCGATGAGCCCGTCGTGGCGACCGGGTTCGCCCAGCCAGTACAGCGGGAGCGCTATGGCGATGATCACGATGCTGATCAACCCGGCCATGAGGCCCTGATCCAGACGGCGGCCTTCCATCTCGGTGTCGTCGGGGAGCGGCTTGCGGTTGGGCGCCAGTTCGATCTCCGAGCCGGTCTCGGCGCGGCCGACAAACCAGTTGAAGACCCAGTAGAGGATGAAGCCGCCGATGGCGACGACGGCCAGGAGCACACCCACGGTGCGCTGCGTGGAGGCCGCGAGAACACCGAAGTCGGCAAGCACGAGCGGCATTACTCGGACGCCTCACCGATGCAGTGCGGGCCCTGCGCCTCCTGGTTGGTCGTGTTCGTACCGATGGGCGGGCCCTGAACGATCTTCCCCGTGTCCACGAGGAACTCACCGCGGTCGTTGATCGAGGTGGCGAAGCGGTCCATGCCGCGGGGCGCCGGGCCGCCACGCTTCTCACCGACCTGGTTGTACTTCGAGCCGTGGCACGGGCATTCGAACCACTGCGAACTGATGCACTCCGGCACTGTGCAACCCAGGTGCGGGCACTTCCAGTACAGGGCCACCAGCCCGGACTCCATGCCCCGCAGAACCGTCGGGGAGTAGACCTCCCGAGCCTTGGCGAGGGCGCCCTCGGGGTACTCGGTGATCCACATGCGTCCCTCGGGCAGCTTCAGGAAGCCGTCCTCGTCGCGCACCTGCGTCTTGAGGCTGTCGACGGTGCCGATGTTGAGGACCGCACCGAAGCCGGTCACGAACGGCGGCCAGAGGAAGCCCAGGACGGCGGCGCCGAACCCCGTGAGGCTGAGGCCCATGAACCCCACGATCGATCGGTTCAGGAACTGCCGACGGGTGGAACCGACGGCCTCGGGGTCGGGCGGCGTCCAGGGAATGTCATCGTCGTACGCCTCGGGAACCGCCGGCAGGTCATCCGACGCCCGCCGAGCCAGCACCGCGGCGCGCTCCACCTCGCGCCCCGTCGGGGGCCCGGCAGCAGCACGTTCGGCGCGCCGGGTGCGCCGGGCGAGCCGGTCGCGCAGCCGGGTACGCCGCGAGAGCCGCCCCGTGACCGATCGCACCTCCCGGCGGCGATACGCCGCAACGAGCACGATCAGCCCGGCCGCGGCGAGAACCGGAATGACGATGGCGAGGACGATCACTGCATGCGCCTCAGAAGTCGAAGAACAACCCGTCGTTCCACGGGAAGATGAAGTTGAACCCGGGACCACGGAAGAACGAGCCGATGATGACCAGCACCGACCAGAACATGAGATGCACGGTCATCAGCGAAACCGCGAACTTGCGCTTCTCGGGCGCTTTCTCCTTGTTGCGGTCAATGTAGGGAGCCAGAATCAGGAGGAACAGGGCAATGCCGGGGATCGTCACGCCGGCAACCATCGGGTGGAACATCGTCAGCAGTTCCTGCAGACCCAGGAAGTACCACGGTGCCTTGGACGGGTTGGGCGTCTCGTTGACGTTCGCCAGTTCGAGCAGGGGAGCATTCACGAACACCGAGAAGATCAGCAGGAACGCCGTGCAGAACAGCGACGCGACGAACTCCCCCAGCAGGAGATGCGGCCAGACGTGAACCCTGTCCTGCGGCATCGCCTTGACATCCTGGATGGATCCCGACTTGACGACCGTGAGCAGGCGCTGCGTGTGACCACCCGGACCGGTTGGCAGGGACGGAGCGGTAGGGGCGACGGGCCCGCCGGGCGCAGCCGGCGCCATGGCGGCCTGATCGTCAGCCGATCGCGAGCGATCCAGCAGGTGCGCCGGGATCTTCTCCTCGCCTCCCGGGGACTGCGCCGAAGCGGCACCCGACGGAGCCTCCGGCGGCGGAGCGGCACCGGGGCCGGGCGCGCCCGCGGCAGGCTCGGCGGCACCCTCGAGCCGCTCGCGCGCCTCCTTGGCGCGCCGCACGAGGTATTCGGGGATTTCCGTCATGGCTCGCTAGTCCCTCGCACCGGCCTACAGCGGTCCGGAGATCCCGCCGTCCTTGCGGACCCGCCAGAAGTGAACCGCAAGGAGAATAATCAGAACGAAAGGTAACATCAGTACGTGTAGCACATACCAGCGCAGCAACGTGTCCGTGCCGATCTCCACGCCGCTGAGCAGCACGAACCGCACCTGGTCACCGAAGACGGGGGTGAAGCCCATCATGTTGGTGCCCACGGTGACCGCCCACAGCGCCAGCTGGTCCCACGGCAGCAGGTATCCGGTGAACGACAGCAGGAGCGTGAGTGTCAGCAGGATCACGCCGATCACCCAGTTGAATTCCCGCGGCGGCTTGTAGGCGCCGTGGTAGAAGACCCGCGCCATGTGCAGGAAGACGGTCAGCACCATCAGGTGGGCACCCCAGCGATGGATGTTCCGCACCAGCAGCCCGAAGGCGACCTCAGTCTGGAGGATGTAGATGTCGTCCCAGGCCTGTGCCGCCGTCGGACGGTAGAAGAACATCAGGAAGATGCCGGTGACGGTCAGGAGGATGAACAGGAAGAAGCTGAGCCCGCCGAGGCACAGCGTGTAGCTCACCCGCACGCCGTGACGCTTCACCTTGACCGGGTGCAGGTGGTACAGGACGCTGTTCATGATGACGTAGGAGCGGTTCCGGGGGCTGTCGGTGTAGCCCTTGCGGAAGATCGACCCGGGGCGGAAGATCGAGACCCAGGCCTGCGACCCCTGGACCCGGCCGCCGAGATCCTTCGCCTTGTCGCCGGCCTGGCGCAGGTCGTCTGCTGTTGGAAGCCTTGGAGCCAACTCGTTTCGCCTCTCTCGTCTTCGGTCGCCGTCGCAGCTACGCCAGGCGCATGCCGTAGCCGTAGCCGTAGCTGGCGACGCGCTGGTGAGGATCGCCGTCCGGCGGCGCTTCGCCAACCTTGCCCATGATGACGACACCGGTGGGGCAGCGGTCCACACACAGTGCGCAGCGCGTGCAGACGTCGTCGTCGATCGTGAAGATCACGTGATCGCTCGGGTCGGCGCCCGGCCGTTCGGTGCCGATCGCCATGTCGATGGCGTCGGGCGTGACCATGTGGATGCACTTCCACGGGCAGATGTCCACGCAGCCCTCGCACATGATGCATTCGGACTGGTCGATGTGGATGAACTGCTTGGGCTTGACGGCCGCCGAGAGCCACGTGGCGTCGACCTCGGCCAGCACGTAATCGTCGCGGAACTCCGGCATCGGGGGATTTGCATCGTTCGAAGCCATCAGCCCTCAACTCCTTCCCTCACCAGGGGTCGCCCGTAACGGGACGCCGGCTCCGGAACCTCCACAGGTGGACGGTCCCGGTTCTGCCACATGGCATGGATGGCGAGTTGGCCACCGAAGAACAGGCCGTAGATGACGACGGCGAAGACGTCGCGGACGACCCGGTAGGTCAGGTCGAAAGGAAGCGCCCACGGGAGCAGATTCTGGCTCGGTGCCCACCACTCCGGCAGTAGCGGACCGACCAGCATGCGGTCGGCGCGCCAGTTCAACTCGCTGTCGGCGAAGACCAGCCACCAGTGCGGCACCACGCCATAGATCCAGAACATAAGGAAGAACGACGCCGTGGCACCCAACATGGCACCGCCCCAGGTCACGGGCTCACCCACGGGCCGGCGACGTGCGAACACGAGCACCCCGGCGATCCCGAGGCACCCCACGATCCACGACGAGGTGAAGGCGACGTTGAAGTAGGGAGGGTCGGCGTCGCCCGTGATACCCAGCCAGAGGGCGAGCACTCCGAAGAGCAGCACCGAGCTTCCGACCATGGCCCGGTTGAACTTCTTCGTCGCTAGGTCGATCGCCCGGATTTCAGCCACGCTGCTCCTTCTGCCTCGGCCAAGCGATGTTAGCCACGCATGCCGCAGGAACACACCCACGCACCGCTGCGCTCGTGAAAGTGCTCACAAGGAGTCTAGCCTGCCGTGGTGTTCGCGACCGTGGCCGCGGAGGGCGGCCGTACCGAGGCGAAGGGGGCCGACGCTAGGATTTGCTGGCGGCCGCCACCGCACACGGAGGACCAGTGACCGAAGTACCCGACTACCTGCTCGAGCGAGCGCGCCAGCGTCGCTTGGAGTTGACCGGCGAGGCCGATCCTTCGGCGGCTTCGGTGGCCGGAGGCGCTGCGCCCGCGGCGGCTGCTGCGAGCGTGGCCGGGTCGCCTGCTACACCCGCTCCGGCAGGAACAACGCTGCCCGCCGTGCCACCGGCACCACCACCTCCGCCACCGCCACCGCCCAAGCCCTGGGTGCAGGCGGCGCTGCGGCGCCAGAAGATCCCCTACTGGGTGATGCCCGTTCTGCTGTTCCTGCCCATCTGGGCGTTCATGTACATCGGCACCCTGGAGGATCCCACGCGGGCCGCCACCGGCATCCTGGCCGACGGTTCCGAGGTGTATGCCCAGCAATGCGCCGTCTGCCACACCGCCTCGGGCGCCGGAGCCGGCAGCGGTCCCCAACTGAACGACGGCGAGGTTCTGGCGACCTTCCCCGATGACCCCGAGAACGTGGGGCTGTCCCAACATGTCACCTGGGTGGCGCTCGGCACTGACGGCACCGGCGAGGGGAACCCGTACGGCGCCGCGGAGCGCGGCCGGGTGGCCGGCTGGTTCGCCAACATGCCCGGCCACAAGGGCAAGCTGACCGCCACGGAAATCCTGGCGGCGGTGCTCTACGAGCGGACCGAGCACGGGGAGAGCGACATCGCAGCCACGCTGGCGCCGATCGTCGACGAGATGCTGGCCGCTGGAACGCTGCAGCTCCCCGAGCAGTTCGACGAGAACGTGACCCCCACGGACGTGGCGCGACTCCTGGCGCCGCTTCTGGCAGCCGGCGACGGGGCCTGACAATCGCCCACCGCCACGATCTGGTCGTCGTCGGCGGCGGACCCGCCGGCGCGGCCACTGCCTACTGGGCGGCCCTGCAAGGTCTCGATGTGCTCGTGGTGGAGCGCAAGCGCTTTCCCCGGGACAAGACGTGCGGCGACGGGCTGACGCCCCGGGCGGTCAAGCAACTCCTCGACATGGGCCTCGGCGACGAGATCGAGTCGTACCACCGCTTCCGCGGCCTGCGGGCCGTGGCCCACGGCCACACCCGGGAACTCCCCTGGCCGGACCACGCCATCTTCCCCTCCCACGGCTACGTGGTGCGGCGCAGCACGCTGGACGCCGCGGTGCTGGACCACGCCCGCCGCGCCGGCGCCCTGGTGTGGTGCGGCGCCGAAGCCGTCGAGCCACTGCTCACCGGCAGTCTCTGCGGGGGCGCGCGCGTGGTGGACCGCGACTCGGGAGCCTCCAGCGACGTGCAGGCGAGTTATGTGGTGGTGGCCGACGGCGCGAACTCCCGCTTCGGGCGAGCGCTCGGCTGCCGCCGCGAGCGCTCGTGGCCGCAGGGCATGGCTATCCGCACCTACTACGAGAGCCCCAACCACAGCGACCCCTGGATCGAGAGCGCCCTCGACGTGCGCGACCGCAACGGCGCCACCCTGCCGGGCTACGGGTGGATCTTCCCCCTCGGCGACGGCACCGTGAACGTCGGCATCGGCCTGCTCACGAGCTACCGCGACTGGCGCAACGTGAACACGAGCCACCTGATGACCGAATGGGCGTACGCCGCGCCCGAGCGGTGGGGGCTCGACCCCGAATCCCCCTTGGCACCACCGGTGGGCGGGCGGCTGCCGATGGCTGGCTCCGTGAACCCCAAGGCCGGACCCAATTTCCTCATCGTCGGCGACGCCGGCGGGTCGGTGAACCCCTTCAACGGCGAGGGCATCGACTACGCCTACGAGACCGGACGCCTCGCCGCCGAACTGGTGGCCGAGGCGGTGATCTGCGACGACGGCCTGGCGCTGTCCCGCTATCCCGAACTACTGGAGAGTACCTACGGCGCCTACTTCAAGGTGGCCCGCCTCTTCGCCTACGCCATCGGCCGGCCCCGCCTCGTCAGCCGCCTCGTGCAGTTCGGGATGCAGTCCCAGACCCTGATGGAGTGGGCGCTGCGCATCATGGCGAACCTGATGCACGAGGACGAACCCCGCGCGGCCGAGCGCATCTACCAGGTGGCGGCCCGCGCCGCCTGGCTCTGGCCCGACTGAGCAGCGCCCTCCCGCTCCGGTGCCCCCGCCCGGGCTAGGGGAGTTCGGCGGCGGATTCGGCGGCGGCGGTGACCGTGGCGTCGATGTCGGCGTCGCTGTGGGCCACGCTGACGAAGATGGCCTCGTAGGGGCCGGGGGCCAACGCCACGCCGCGGCGCAGCATCGACTGGAAGAAGGGTGCGTACAGGCCGCGCGCCACCGATGCGGCCGCCTCGTCGAAGTTCTGCGGCGACTCGCCGCCGAAGAACAGTCCGAGCAACGAGCCGACACGCGGCACCACCGCAGCCACCCCTGCGGCAGCGAACGCCTCCTCCAGCCCGGCGGCCAGCCGTATGGCGATCGCTTCGAGACGCTCGTAGGCGGCGGCGTCGAGGGCCTCGAGCGTCGCCAGCCCTGCCGCGGTCGCCAGGGGATTGCCTGACAGCGTGCCGGCCTGGTACACGCCGCCGAGCGGGGCCAGGTGGCGCATCAGGTAGCGGCTGCCGCCGAAGGCACCCACCGGCAGGCCTCCACCGATGACCTTGCCGAAACACCACAGGTCGGGCCGAACCCCGTAGTACTCCGTCGCCCCGCCGCGGGCGAGGCGGAAGCCGGTGATCACCTCGTCGAAGACCAGCAGTGCCCCGGCCCGGTCGCACGCCGCCCGGAGTCCCTCCAGGAACCCCGGCTGCCGGCGCCACCAGGCCCATGTTGGCAGCCACCGGTTCCACCAGCACTGCCGCGGTGGCGTCGTCGACGTCGGGCACCAGGTTGTAGGGCGCCACCACCGTGTCGGCCACCGCACCCGGGGTCACGCCGTCGCAGCCACTGAGGCCCTGGTTGGCCACCCCGCTGCCGCCGGCAGCCAGCAGCGCGTCGGAGTGGCCGTGGTAGCAGCCGGCGAACTTAATGATCTTGTTGCGCCCCGTGGCACCGCGCGCCAGGCGCACCGCCGACATGGCGGCCTCTGTGCCGCTGGAGACCAGCCGGAGCATCTCCAGACCCGGCACGCGGGCACACATCTCGGTCGCGAGGCGCACCTCGCGTTCTGTGGGGGCGCCGTAGCTGGTGCCGTCGGCGGCCGCCGCGGTCAGCGCCCCGGTGACGGCATCCGGTGCGTGGCCCAGGATGCCGGGTCCGTAGCTCTGGACGTAGTCGATGTAGCGGTTGCCCTCGACGTCCCAGACATGAGCCCCCTGCGCCCTCGCCACGAAATAGGGCGTGCCGCCGACGGATCCGAACGCCCGCACCGGCGAGTTCACCCCGCCGGGGAGCACCTCGCAGGCCCGCTCGAACAACTCGGCGTTGGTCACCGCAGCGTCGCCAGTGGCATCTTCGGGGTGCTCAGCCACCGAGCGCCCCGGCCATCTCCCCGGCGAAGTAAGTCAGGACGAACCCGGCGCCCGCAGGGTCGCCACCGCGTTCAGCCACCGAGCGCCTCGGCCATCTCGGCGGCGAAGTAAGTGAGGACGAAGTCGGCACCGGCTCGCTTGACGGCGGTCAGTTGCTCGAGTGCCACCGCCGGGCCGTCGATCCAGCCCCGCTGGTGGGCGGCGGCGATCATGGCGTACTCACCGGAGACGTGGTAGGCGCCGACCGGCACGTTCACCGCGGCGCGCGTGCGGGCGATGACATCCAGGTACGTGACCGCCGGCTTCACCATGACCATGTCGGCACCCTCGTCGATGTCGGCGTGCACTTCGGTGAGGGCCTCGCGAGCGTTGCGCCAGTCCTGCTGGTAGCCCTTGCGGTCGCCGCTGCGGATCGTCACGTCCACGGCGTCCCGGAACGGCCCGTAGAGCGCCGACGCGTACTTGGCGGCGTAGGCCAGAATCGCGGTGGTCTCGTGCCCGGCGCTGTCGAGGGCGCTGCGGATCGCCGCCACCTGGCCGTCCATCATCCCGCTGGGTGCGCAGACATGGGCGCCGGCGGTGGCCTGGGCCACGGCGGCCTGCTGGTAGATGGCGAGCGTGGCGTCGTTGTCCACCGAGCAGCCGTCGGTGTCGAGGATGCCGCAATGCCCGTGGTCGGTGTACTCGTCGACGCACAGGTCGGCCATCAGCACGACGTCGTCGCCCACCTCATCGCGTAACTCCCCCAGCGCCACCTGGACGATGCCGTCGGGGTTCCACGCCTCGGAGCCCTCGGCGTCCTTACGGGCTGGCACGCCGAAGAGAATCGCCGCCGGCACGCCCAGGTCACGAAGGCGGCGGACCTCCGCTCGCAGCGAAGCGACCGTGTGCTGCACCACGCCCGGGAGCGACGGCACGGGCTGCGGCTCATCGATGCCTTCCCGGACGAACAGCGGCGCCACCAGGTCGTCGATGCCCAGCACGGTCTCGGCCACGAGTCGTCGAAGCGCCGCGGTGCGGCGCAGACGCCGGGGACGCTGGGTGGGAAAGGCCACGGCGGGAGTCTACGAACGGCTACGGCCGGTGCCCGACGGTGCTAGGCGTCGCCGGCGGCAGCGGCGTGGTTCGCGAGCGCCGCCACGACTCCCGCGACGGTGTGCTCGACGGCCTCCACATGCACGGGCAGACCACGACGGCGTGCGGCCGCGGCGGTCACGGGTCCGATTGCGGCGACCGTCTGTGGCACCGGGAGGGGCTCGGGCTGATCGCAGAACGCGTCGACGACCGAAGGGGAGGTGAAGATCACGGTGTCGCACGTGGCGGCCGCGGCGCGCTCGGTGGCCGCCAGCGTTCGTGACTGCGCCCGGTACGCGGCCACGACGTCGACGGACCAGCCCACGGCTCGCAGCCCGTCGGGCAGTACGTCGCGGGCGACAGCGGCCCGGACCACGAGCACCCGGCCCTCGACGCCGCCGCCTCCCGGTGGGGGGAAGGCCTCCAGCAGCCCCTCTGCCACATACTCATCGGGCAGCAGAGCGACCGGCACCCCGGCCGCGGCGAGCGCGGCGGCCGTCGCGGGTCCGATGGCGGCCACCCGCAGTGTCGACGGCAGACGCCGGTCTCCGAGTGCCTCAACAAGGCGCTCCGCACCGTTCGCCGAGGTGAGCACCAGCCAGTCGTAGGCGGCCAGGTGTTGCACTGCACCCCTCAACGCGGCCCCCCCATCGGTCGGCGGTGTCAGCTCGATGAGTGGCGCGAGCACCGGCTCGGCTCCCGCGGCACGCAGGACCGCTGCACTTGCGACACCCTGAGCCGCGGGTCGCACGACGAGAACTCGCCGCCCCGCCAGTGACCGTCCCTCAGACACCGCGGGGAGGCTCCACTGCTGTGAGCGACTCGTCTGCGGACAGCGCGGCGGCGGCCATGAGGGTCTCGGCCAGCTGCCTGCCGGCGAGCGCCCCGTCGTCACCGCTGATCGCGGCGCGGTGCAGCGGACCACCCGCCGCAGACGCCAGCACGCCGGTCATGTGCACCGCACCGCCGGCGAGACGGGCGTGCGCGCCGGCGGGCACGGTGCAATCACCCCCCAGGGCGGCCAGGAAGGCCCGCTCGGCGTCCACGCAGCGGCGCGTGCGGGGATCCTCGATCGCCGCCAGCAGGTCGCGCAGTCCGGCGTCACCGGCCCGGCACTCCACCGCAAGAGCCCCCTGGCCAACCTGCGGCACCATCAGATCGATCGGCAGAGCCTCCAGCACGGGCGGCCGCCGGCCGAGGCGCTCGAGTGCCACCAGCGCCACCACGATTGCATCGAAAGCCGCCGCCTTGGCCAGTCGCGTGTCGATGTTGCCGCGCAGGTCGTCGAAGCGGAGGTCGGGGCGCCGATCCGCGAGCTGGACGCGCCGTCGCGCTGAGCCGGTTGCAACCACGGCGCCTGCCCGAAGATCCTCCAGTCGCGTCCCGACGAGGGCGTCGCGCACCTCACCCCGGCGCGGCACCGCCGCGATGCAGAGCCCGTCGGGGGTAACCGACGGCAGATCCTTCGCCGAGTGGACCGCCATGTCGGCGCGACCATCGAGGACCGCAGCCTGCAGGGCGCGGACGAAAACGCCCTTCCCGCCGATGTCGGCAAGCGAGGCCTCAGCGAGGCGATCCCCCCGTGTCTGGATCGGCACGGCGTCGGTAACCAAGCCGGGGTGCGCCTCCGCCAGCAGGTCGCCAACCGCCGAGGTCTGCCAGAGCGCCAGGGGGCTGGAACGGGTGGCGGCGCGCAGCCTTCGCGGCGCACCCCGAATCGTGCGGCCGGAGACGGCGCCCTCAGATGCTGAAGAGCTCGCGGAGAGCACCAGCCAGTTGGTCGCTCCCACCGTCGGGGGCGGCTTCCTTCAGGCGCACGGTGGGCTCGTGCAGCACCTTGTTGACGATGCCGTGCACCAGCGCCTCCACCGTCCGGCGCTGCTCGGGGTCGAGCGAGGCGAGCCGGGAGTCGAACCGTTCGAACTCGGCCTGGGAGATGTCGCAGATCCGGCGCCGGAACTCCCCGATGAGCGGCGCCACCTCGCGCCCGGCGGCCCCCATGCCGTGGCGCTCGGCCTCGACGCACACGATTCCCCAGGCCTTGCGGGTCTCCGCCTCGCTGTGGCCGGCATTGGCGACGGCGAAGGCCCGCACGTCGGTCATGTCGCACAGTGTCAGGCCATCGATCGCCGCGGCCGCCGGATCCACGTCGCGGGGAACGGCGATGTCGACGACGAGCAACTCCCGCCCGCCACGTTCCGCCATCACCTTGTCCAACTCATCGAAGTCCATGACCAGCGAGGTGGCCGCCGTCGAGGTGAACAGCACGTCGGCATCGACGAGTTCGGCCGCCAACTCGTCGAGGTGGACGGCACGAGCGCCCAGCGTGAGCGCCAGATCTTGCGCGCGCTGCCACGACCGGCTGGCCAGAACCAGCTGCGCGCCCCGCACCGGCGCGATGGCCTTCGCCATACCGCCGCCCATCTCGCCGGCACCCAGCACTGCAATGCGCCGCTGAGCGAAACCACCGAGGCGGTTCGAGGCCAGCGCCACCGCCGCCTCGGAGACCGACGCCAGCTCCCGTCCCAGGCGCGTCTCGGCCCGGACCCGCCGGCCGACCCCGAGGGTCTGCCGAAAGAGCGTGTTGAGGTTGCCCGACGCGGTGCCGGCCGCCTCTGCGGTCTGCCAGGCCCGCCTGACCTGGCCCTGGATCTCCGCCTCGCCGAGAACCACCGAGTCCAACCCACTGACCACGGCGTACAGGTGACGAACGGCGTCGATGCCGTACAGCGAGTAGACCGACCCCGCCAACTCCGAGGGCGCCATCGAGGCCTGCCCCGCGAGGTGGTCGAAGATGTTCTCGTACGCCGAGTGGAACTTCTCCGCCCAGGCGTACACCTCCAGCCGGTTGCACGTCGACAGCACGACCGCTTCGTCGACGTCCGGCAGCTCTCCCAGCCGGGCGAGCGTCTTCGGGAGATGAGCGTGCTGTGCGCTGAGGCGTTCCAGAAGCTCCAGCGGTGCGGAGCGATGGTTCAGCCCTATGGCGAGGACGGACACGCGCTCAATCTACCGACCGGGGCTCGATACCCGCCCGGGGACCGGTGGCGGCTCCAGCAGCTCACCAAGACCGGCGGGAACATGGCGGCGCTGGTAGAAGCTGAGCACCTGAAGCTCGACCGCCAGGTCCACGTTGCGGAGGCTGACGCCCGCAGTGGTGGACACGACGACGGGGGCGAAGTTCAGGATCGAGCCGATGCCCGCGGCCACCATGCGGTCGACCACATCCTGCGCAGCGGAGGCGGGCGTGGCGACGATCCCGATGGCGATCCGGCTCTCGACCGCGATCGCCTCCAACTCGTCGAGGTGCCGGACCGGCACACCCGCGAGCACCCGGCCGATCTTCGCCGAGTCGGTGTCGACGAGCGCCCGCACGGGGAACCCTCTGTCCACGAAACCGCCGTAGTTGGCCAGCGCGGAGCCCAGATTGCCGAGACCTGCAATGAGGACAGGCCAGGCATGGGTGAGCCCCAATTCCCGGCTCACCTCGTAGAGCAGGTGCTCGACGTTGTAGCCGACACCACGGATGCCGAACGAGCCGAGGTAGGAGAGATCCTTGCGAACCTTGGCGGCGTTGACGCCCGCCAGGGACGCCAGGCGAGTCGAGGACACCGTCGTCACCCGTGTGGACAGCAGCTCCAGCAGGACACGCCGGTAGATCGGCAGGCGTGCCACAGCGGCGACCGGGATCGAGTTGTAGCCGTCCCCCGCCGAGCCGCCCGCGCGCATGGCGTGAGGCTAGTGAGAATTCTCTAATTCACAAAGTGGGCTGACCAGGCCTCCCGTGCCCGTCGGGCCGCCGCGGCAGGCTCTCGATGTGCCGGGGACCGATCGCCCGGAGGCCCCTGCAGTGGCCGCGGCATTCAGCGGGCCAGGAAAAAGATCTGCAGAAGGCCGGCCACCAGCACGGCGACCAGGAGCACGGCGATCACGATGCTGGTGCCGTATCTCATCGCCTGCCTCCTGTGCGGCCGCCGAGACGCACCGACACGGTAGCGCCACCGCCCGCCTCGCCCTCGGTGCCGCCGCCGGCGGAATCGTCCTGCTCAGGGCGGCTGAGGATGACCGCCGAGCCCGGCCCGACGGAGAGTTCGACCGCACAGTCACGGCGATCCTGTGCGAGCGAGACAAGCCCGTAGGAGTCCACCACCAAGCCGATCTCGCCGGGCCCGATAGCGGCGTACGTTGCCGCACGGCGCGCCGTTCGCCGGACATCTGCGGTCCGCAGCGCCATCGAGTCACCCAGATGCGCCAGATCGTCGGGATCCACGTTCAGTTGCACGTTGCCGTAGTGGTCCACCCACAGCACCTCAGCCTCGACCCTGTCCGGATGCACGGCGGCGGTGGCGACGATGCCCGGCACCAGACCGGCGGGGTCCACGAGCGGCCCCAGTTCCGTCAGCGGCACGCCGGCGGCGAGGTGGCCGGCAGCCGGTCCGAACACGTCTCGGCCGTCGAAGGTGCAGGCGCCACCGGCGAGGCGGTATCGCTCGTTACGCAACTCCACCGCACGCGTGGCGCCGCCCACGAGGCCCACCGCGGGCGCCAGCAAGCCGTTGTCGGGGCCCACGAGGACCGACGAACCCCCACCCACCTCCACGGCGATGGGTCGACGGTCGGTGCCCACGGTGGGGTCCACCACGGCGAGCACGACTCCGGGATTCAGATACTGCGCCGCCCTCGCCAGGGTCAGTCCGCCGCCGCGGATGTCGTACCGGTCGACCTCGTGGGTGATGTCGACAATCCGGATGTCGGGTGCGATCGAGAGGACGACCGATTTGACGACGCCGACGAACTCGTCGGTCAGCCCATAGTCGGTGAGGAAGGAGACCGTGCCGTAGCGCAGGGTTTCAGACAGCCTGGGTGTACTGGCTCGCCAGGTAGCGGTCCACGTCGGCCTCGTCGAGCCGGTACGACTTGCCGAACCGGACGGCGGGAAGGTCGCCGGCCTTGATGAGGCGATACACCGTCATCGTCGAGACGCGCATCAACTCCGCCACCTCTGCCACGGTCATGAACCGGGGCCTATTTTGTACGCTGTCCATTACTCCCCCTACTCCGTGGGTCACACAGTAGGCAGGCCGAACACGCCGAACAAATCGCCCGCACGCCACAGTGCCCACATCGCCTTAGGGATCCCCGGGCGGGACTGGTTCAGGAGGAGCCCAACTCCACGGAGCGTCGAGTGGCCGCAGCCACGGCCGCAGCGAAGGCGGCGCGGACCCCGGCCTGCTCCAGAACCCGCAACCCCTCCGCCGTGGTGCCGCCCGGCGAGGTGACGTCCGCCCGCAACTCGGCCGGCGGCCGGTCGGCCCGGACGAGCAACTCGCCCGCACCGCGGATTGTCTCGCGCACCAGGGTGTCCGCCACCTCCGGTGCCAGACCCTGCGCCACTCCTGCGGCGATGAGGGCCTCCGCCACGAGGAAGACGTAGGCCGGGCCGGAACCGGACAACCCCGTCACAGCGTCGAGATGCTGCTCGGAGGTGACCTCCACCGCGCCGACACTGCTCAGCACGTCGGTCGCCCAGGCCACGTCGTCGGCCAGCGCCGAGACGCCGGGAGCAACCGCCGAGACGCCGGCGCCCACGAGTGCGGGCGTGTTCGGCATGGCGCGAACCACCCGGGTCCCTGCTCCGAGCATGCGCTCCAGGGACGCCGTCGTGACCCCCGCGGCGATCGACAGCACCCGCGGCACGCCGAGGCCGCGCAGCGCACCGGCGGCTGCCTCGATGTCGTTGGGTTTCACGGCCAGGACGGCGTCGACGCCCGGTTGCGCCACGTCAGTCACCAGTGTCTCGGGATAGCGGCGGGCCAGTTCCGCACGGCGCCCGGCAAAGGTCTCCACGACCGCCAGTTCCGCCGGCTGCGCCCACGCCTCTGCGCAGAGCCCTCCGAGGAGCGCGTCGGCCATCTTGCCGCCGCCGATGAACTGCAGCCGGAAGCCCACGCCTGCACCCTAGCCCGGCCTCTGGGCCTCCTCGGCCCCAGGGGGCACCCGGCCGGCCGCTTCCCCAATCGAGCCGGCCTGGGTACCCCTGCCTGGTGGCTAACATGGAAAGATACTGAAAGATCACCGCTTTGTCAAGATGTCTGACGATATTTCCTTACTTCTGAATCCAGAAGTTACGGAGACTCCCGCCTTTCCGGCACGCCCCAGGGCTCCCCGATCGGCGCTCTGGTCAGCCGCGGAACCGGGAGGCGTAGCCGATGCGCATCGCCGGGCGGAAGTACTGCTCGGTGGCCTCGTAGAGAGTGCCCACGATGCGGTCGAGCTCGTCGTCGTCGACGTCAGTGACGCCGGTCTCGCCCACCAGGAAGACGGCGTCCTCCGCCCCGATGGCGAAGCGAGCGCCGCGCAACTTGAGGTTGCGCCGCAAGCAGTACTCGTACAGCCGGGCGCGGTTCTCCTCCGGAGCAGGAACGAAGTAGGTCTCGAAGTGCAGCGAGCGCTGCTGGAGCGTCAGCCATATCGAGAAGACGGCCTTCTCCTCGCCGAGGAGGCGGATGTACCAGCGTCGCAGGGGTGCTTCGGCGCGCTCGACGGAGGCCACGGAGTTGTCCCCGGCCAGTTGCCGGGCCGCCCACGCATCGATCCATCGCTCAATCTCGTCGAGTTCGGCAGGCGTCGCCGGCCGGGGGCCCATCAGGCAACGCACTCCACGAGCCGGCGCTGCCGCAGGCGGTCGTAGCAACCGGACAGCAACTCGGCGGTCGCCTCCCACGAGTAGTCCCTGGCGCGGGCGGTCGCCTCGAGTGCCATTGTTGCGGCCGTCAGTGGATCCTCCAGGATCTCCTCGGTGCGACGCGCCCACGTCTGCCGGTCGCGGTCTCCCACGAGGTAGCCCGTGCGCCCGTGTCGCACGAGCGCCCTGAGCCCTCCCACCTCCGCCGCCACCACCGGGGCGCCGCAGGCGGCCGCCTCCAGCGCCACCAGCCCGAACGACTCGCTCCGGCTCGGCACGAGTACCACGTCCGCCGCCCGGTAGTAGGTGGCCAGACGGTGATGCGGCTGGGGAGCCACGAACCGCACGCGGTCACCGAGCCCCGCGGCCGCCACCAGACGGCGGACTCGCGCCAGTTCGGCCCGGCCGTGCTGCCCGCTCGGCCCCCCGACGACGAGCAGTTGGGCGCGCCCGGTGTGGGGACCGAGAGCACCCAAGGTCTCCACCGCCAGATCGAGGCCCTTCAGCGGCTGCACCCGCCCCACGAACAGCAGCACCGGCTCGGGGCCCAGCCCCAGGGCCGTCCGGGCGCCCTCGGGATCGCCGGGCGAGAACAGGGCGTGCTCGACGCCCGGCGCGACGATCTCGACCCGGTCGGCCGGCGCGCCGTACAGGCGCACCAGTTGCTCGGCCTCCGTCGGTCCTGCGGCGCAGATCACGTCCGAGCAGGCCACCACCTCCTCCTCGGCACGGGCGCGCCCCGGTGACTCCACCTCGCCCAGAGCTTCCTTGACCCGCGCCAGCGTGTGGAACGTTGTTACGAGGGGCCGATCGAGGGCGTGCTTGATGCGGTGGCCGGCGACCCCCGACAGCCAGTAGTGCGCATGGATCGCATCGACGCCCCCGGTCCGCCGGATGTCGGCGAGGACCCCCTCGGTGAAGGCGTCCAGGGTGCCCCCGAGCACCTCCTTCGGCAGATCGGGAGAGCCCGCGGGGATGTGCACAACCCGCACTCCCGGCTCCACGTGAACCTCGGCGGGCAGGTCGCTCCGGAACCGGCGGACGTACACCGAGCACTCGAATTGGCGATGGGCGAGCGCCGCGGCGAGCTCGCGCACATAGACGTTCATCCCGCCGCTGTCGCCGGAACCCGGCTGGACCAGCGGGGACGTGTGCATCGAAATGACGGCCAGGCGGCCGGCGGTGCCGGCACCGCCGGAGACCGGCGGCAACACGGCGATCTCGTCATCGGCCCCGACCGGGTCCGATGGCTCCGCGGGCTCCCCATTCCGCCAGATCCGGCACGCCTGCAACTGCTCCTCGAACGCCGGCCCGAACCGCACCGAAGCGGCGGCGAGCACATCGCCCACCGTGGCGCCCCCAATGGTTGCGGTGGCGACGCCGGCGACCTGGCGCACGGAAGCGAAGAGACGCAGGGTGGGCACACCATGAGCGTAGAAGTCGCCGCCGCCGGTGGCACCACCGGAGCGGTCCGCTCGCCGCTAGCGTCGCCGGTCGTGGCCCGACTCCTGCTCCTGCGACACGCTGAAAGCGAATGGAACGCCCTGGGGCGCTGGCAGGGCCAGGCCGACACCCCGCTCACCGAGCGCGGCCGGCGTCACGCGGCCCAGGCCGGCGCGCTGCTGGCGACTTTCGAGATGCTCGTGAGTTCGGACCTACGGCGTGCCCGCCAGTCCGCCGAGATCATCGCCGCAGGTGCCGGCATCAAGACGATCACCACCGAGCCGCGCCTTCGCGAGCGGTACGCGGGACCGTGGCAGGGACTGACCCGCGACGAGATCGAGCGGGACTGGCCGGGCTACCTGGGCAGTGGCCGCCGACCCGATGACTACGAGACGGACGAGCGCATGGCCCCACGAGTGGAGGCGGCTCTGCGCGACCTCGCAGTGCAGGCGGACCGCCAGGGCACCCCGGAGGTACTGGTCATCACCCACGGCGGGGTGATCCACAACCTCACCGTACGGGCCGGCTTGACGATGGCTCCCATGCCGAACCTCTCGGGGCGCTGGGTAACCGTCTCGGGCGGCGCGGTGACCGTCGGCGAAACGGTCGCCGTCGGCGACGCCGAGGCACACAGCTCGGCGGCGGTCGAGGCTGGAGGCGGAGCCGCGGCACCCTGAAGAGACCGTCGCGGTGGTTTCCGGGCGGGCCCGGTTGACCGGCGGCGTCGTGCCGATCGCGTTGGGTGAGTGCTCCCAACTGCGATAATCAGGGCGCCCCCGTGGCCAAGTCAGGCAAGGCAGCGGACTTTTAATCCGCGGACCGTGGGTTCGAATCCCACCGGGGGCACCCGTTTCCCGCCTCCTCTTCCAGGTGCGCGGGGCGCTCGGCGGTGCCTCGTAGCCTGGAACCATGACATCTCTCCGGGGACGCCGCCGGCGGCGGGCGCGACGGCCAGGCGAGCGCCGCTACCGATTCACGCTGGGCGCCGGCGCCCTGGCCGCTCTGGCGGTTCTCATCGGCGCCTGCACGATCAGTTCGGAATCCCCGGACGCCGCGTCTCTGAGCGGTCGGTTCGGACCCTCGAGCGGGACGACGACGACCTCGGCGGCCGGCGGCGGGGCTGCGACCCCGGACGAGTCGACCGATCAAGCGCGCCAGGCCGGCGACGCTGACGCGGCGACGGGCGGCACGGCCGGCGACGGCCCCGCTGCGGCGGACACCGCGACGACCCTCGACGATGGCGCGGGCGCCGGTCCCGACGTCGCCGGAACCAGCGGCGAGAACGAGCGCGAGCAGCCGGTGGACGCAGGTGAACAAGCCGTTGGCACGGCCGGCGAGCCCACCGGCGCCGAAACCGGAACGGCCGGCGAGACCGCTGCTGCACCCCCCGCCACCGGCGCCGCTGCCGAGACCGCCGACGGTGTCCCCTCGACGGACACCGCGCCGGCGCCGGACCCCACCGGTACGCCCACCGGCGCCGAGTCAGCCTTCGATGAGCGCTCGAAGGTCTCGACGGTGGGCATTGGCTCGGTCTACTTCGGCATGTCACCGGAGGAGGCGGCCGAGCGGGTTGGCACCTCCTGGTCAGGGATACCCACCGGCGGGGCGGACTGCTACGTGGTCACACCGACCAGCGGACCCCCCGGCGTGGCGCTGTGGGTCTATCACGGGACCATGGAACGGGTGGACATCGACACCACCCTGCTGCGCACGCAGTCCGGCTTGGGCGTGGGGACGCACGTCGGTGAGCTCCAGTCGCGCCTCGGGGAGAAGCTCGTCGTCGAGGATCACCCCTTCCTCGCCGGGTGGACGCTGGCCACGTTCGTCCCGACCGATCCGAACGACGCCGCTTTCCGCATCGCCTTCGATATCTCCGGCGGCGAGGTCATCCGCTTCCGAGCCGGACGGACGGAGATCGTGACGCTCGAGTCCTGTGCGTAGAGGCCCGCGCACTGCGGCGCCACCCGACCGCGTCAGCCTGAGCCTGCCGGCGTCGCGTACGTCGGTGACACTGGCCGAGGCCGCGGCCCGCGGGCTCCTGCAACACCGCAACGGCACCACCGTGGCGGCCAAGCAGCTCGCTTCGGTCAGCGCAGAACTCGTCGAGGCCGGTCTCCCCCGTTCCCGCCCGCAGGACCGGCTCTGGATCCACTACGACGTCACACCGGCGGAGATCGTGGTGACCGTGGAAGTCCGGCGCCGCGGTCGGTGGCAATCCAGGACCCTGTTCCGGCAGAGCCTCGCCATGACCGCCGCCGGCGTCACCGGTCACCCCACGTCGGGCGGGCAGGCACAGAGGGGCAGAACGCCACTCGCGAGGTAACTGGACGGCGAGGCTCGATCCCGCCGGAGCGCGGACCTCAGCGTCCCGTCGAGCCGAATCCTCCGCTTCCCCGCTCCGACGGCGGTAGCACACCAACCTCAACGAGCACGGCGGTCGCCACCGGCTGGATCACCAACTGGGCGATCCGCTCGCCGCGGCGCACGATGAACAGCTCGCGGGGATCGGTGTTGACGAGCAGAACCTTCAACTCCCCGCGATAGCCGCTGTCGATGAGACCCGGCGTGTTGAGGCAGGTCACGCCGTGGTCCCGCGCCAGACCGCTCCGCGGCTGCACGAACCCTGCGTATCCCTCGGGGATGGCGATCGCCAAGCCTGTGCCCACGAGAGCCCGCCCGCCGCCGGCGGGCAGCTTCACGTCCTCGGCAGCGCGCAGATCCAGCCCGGCGTCCCCGGGACGGGCATAGGCGGGGAGCGGCAAGTCGGAGTCGAGGCGCTGCAGAAGGACCGTCACCCTCATGCCGTCGAGGTGCTGCACCGGGAGCGTGACGGCCATGGGGGGAATGTAGGGGATCGGGTGCCCTCACCACCAGTCCCGTCCGGGCTCTGGGGCAGGATTCAGATGATGTCCAGAATTGTTCCCCAGGATCCCCGGAGCCGTCCCCAGCTTGACCCCAATACACGCGCGCACCAGGGCGGAGCCGCCTCGACGCGCATCGGACGTCGATTCCGTCGCCGCGTTGTCTCGCTAGCATCCCGCTCATGCTCGTGTGGATCGACCTTGAGATGACCGGCCTCGACGCTGGCCGCGATCACGTCCTGGAGATCGCCACGGTCATCACCGATGACAATCTCAGTGTCGTCGGCGACAGCCTCCAGTTGGTGATCGACCAGCCGCCGGAGGTCCTCAGCCTGATGGGTGACGTTGTCAGCAAGATGCACCACGCGAGTGGGCTGACAGCCGAGGTGCGCCTCTCGACGCTGAGTCTCGAGGACGCTCAGCGTCAGACCCTCGACTTCATCCGCCGGCACGTCCCCGACGCAGGCAGGGTTCCGCTCTGCGGGAATTCCATCGGCATCGACCGGCGCTTCCTGAACCGGTGGCTGCCCGAGATCGAGCACCACCTCCACTACCACGTGGTCGACGTGACGTCCATCAAGGAACTGGCCGTGCGCTGGTACCCAACCCTCGCCGGGAAGCGGCCCCGGAAGAAGAAGGGGCACCGGGCTCTCGACGACATCCTCGAGAGCATCGACGAACTGAAGTACTGGCGGAGCGCCGTGTTCGCGCCCGGCGCCACGGAGACCGCCGACGGCCGTTCGAGCCAACGGGGACAGCGATAGGTTGACCCGGTGACAGGACAGCCACCGGCCGACCCACCCCCAACCAGACCGCTTCGCCAGGAACGGGAACCGGCGCGCACCGAAGTCACCGAGATGGCCCCGGGCGTGCTGCGCTCGCAGCTTCCGGTGAACCTGCCGGGGATCGGCCACGTCAACTGTTACCTGCTGACCGACGAGCGCGGCGTCGCCGTGGTGGATCCCGGTCTGCCGAGCCCGGCGTCGTTCGCGGCGCTCGAGCAGCGCCTCCGCTCCGCCGGGTACGCCGTCGACGACGTGCACACGGTCATCATCACGCACTCGCACTTCGATCACTTCGGCGGGGCCGAGCGACTGCGGATCCTGGCCGGGGCGGAGATTCTGACCCACGAGACGTTCCGGCCGGTCTGGGAGTCGACGGAGGTCGCCGAACCTCCCGAACTCCCGACGGCGGAGGAAGACGCAGCGGACGAGCGCCGTCCTCCCTGGTTCACGCTGCAGAGCAACCCCTGGGGCACCGAACGGGAACCGCTGCCGGAGAAGGAGTGGCACACCTGGCAGGAGATCGCCCGGGACAATCCACGCTGGTTCGCCACGCCCCGCCCCACACGCACCGTGGCCGACGCGCAGGTCGTCCGTCTCGCAGGCCGTGAATGGCTCTGCCTCCATACCCCCGGCCACACCGAGGACCACCTCTGCCTGTTCGACCCGGAGTACGGACTGATGCTCTCCGGCGACCATGTCCTGCCGACCATCACGCCGCACATCAGCGGGCTCACCCCGTACCCCGATCCGCTCGCCCGCTTCTTCGAGTCCCTGGAGCGCATGTACACCATCGAGGGAGTCACGAAGGTGCTGCCGGCGCACGGGCATCCGTTCGACGACCTCAGCGGCCGGGCCAAGGCCATCAGGCGGCACCACGAGCACCGGCTCAACACCATCCGCAGCGCCGCGGAGGAACTGCGCACAGCCACGGTCCCGCAGTACATGCAGCGGCTGTTCTCCGAGCGGTCGTGGGGGAACATGGCCGAGAGCGAGACGTTTGCCCACCTCGAACACCTCCGCGTCCTCGGCGAACTGGTCGCAACACAGCGCGACGGTCAGACCGTCTTCTCCCCTGCCTGAAACGTTGGGATCCGCCGGCAGGGCTCGCCAACTCCTCCGAGAGCTCGCCGCGGCGGTGGTCGTGGCGCTCCTGGTGGGGGCGGGCTGCGGAGTCGTGCAGGAACCACCGGACACCGCCACCACGGAGGCCGCTGCCCCTACTCCCGACTCCGGCAGCGCCGCTGATGAGGATCGTCGGCAGGTCCCCGACGTGCTCTTCCGCTACTTCGACGGGTCGGAGGGTTCTCCGGCCGACTTCGCCGGCACGCCCACCGTGATCAACTTCTGGGCGTCCTGGTGCCCGCCCTGCATCGTCGAGATGCCGGCCTTCGAGGCCGTGCATCGGGAGCTCAGCCCCCACGTGGCCTTCCTGGGGATCAACGTGGGCGACGAGCCGGGCGAGGCCCGCGAGCTGGCGGAACGTACCGGCGTGACCTACCCACTCGGAGAGGATCCCGACTCGACGATTTTCCAGGCCTTCGGCGGTTTCGGCATGCCGACCACCGTCTTCGTCGATGCGGAGGGCATGATTGTGTCCATGATCAGTTCACGCCTGCGGGCGCAGGATCTGCGAGCGCTCATCGCCGAGCACCTGGGGGTCTGAGCAGTGGACGCCATCTCGTGAGTGTCCGGCCGTGAACACCGTCAGCCTCACCACGCTGGCGGGCCTGGCCCTCTCGGCCGGGTTCATCTCCGCCTTCAACCCGTGCGGCTTTGCCATGATGCCGGCCTACCTCTCGTACTTCCTGGGCGTCGAGGGCAACAAACGGCTGGGGCCGGCGCAGAGCATCTTCCGGGGGCTCGGCGTGGGGTTGACTCTTTCCGCCGGCTTCATGACGGTGTTCGCCGCCATCGGCGCCCTCGCCTCGACGGTGCTGAGCCGCAGCGCCATCGAGGGCCGGGTGGCCTGGGTGACCTTCGTGCTGGGGATCGTCATGGGCATCCTGGGCGTGGCGATGCTGACGGGCTTCGAACCCAAGTTCCGCCTGCCACGGCTGCAGCGCGGGGGCGAGAGTCGCCGCCTTTCCTCCATCTTCCTGTTCGGGATGTCCTACGCCATCGTCTCGCTGGGATGCACCATGCCGGTGTTCTTCGGAACCGTGGTCAGCGCCTTCTCCAGCCGGGACTTCTTCGACGGGCTGCTGGTGTTCATCGCCTACGGCGCCGGCCTCTGCGCCGTGATCATGGTTCTGACGCTGGCGATGGCCGTCGCCCGCACCGAGGTGCTCGCCAAGATGCGCCGCATCCTGCCGCACGTGAACCGCATCTCCGGCGGCTTCCTGGTGGTCGTGGGCGCGTTCCTGGCGCTGTACGGCTGGTGGGAGGTGCAGGTGTTGCGCGGCAACCTCACCGGCAACGTCCTCGTGGACCTCTCTCTGGACGCACAGGGCGCGCTCAGTTCGTGGGCCGCCTCGGCCGGGCCCTCACGTCTGGCGGTGGCGGCGGGCTACCTCGTGTTGGGGATCCTGCTGGCGGCGTTGCGCCCCAGCATGGCGCCGCGCAACGCCCACATCGCCGTGGCCGCGTTCGGGGTGCTCTGGCTGGCCGTCGAGGGCGCCTACTACCGGTTCGACCTGTTCGTGCTGCCGATCGTGCGGACGATCGCGGACATTCCCGAGCGTGTCGCCAACTGGTCCGATCCGCTGCGCTGGGCCGTGCTGTTCGAACTCATCGCAGCGGTCGCCGTCGGCGGTCTGGTCTGGCTCCGGCTGCGGCTGCGGCGACGCTTGCGAGTCTCGCCCGACCCAAGCACCTGAGGGTTGTTCAGCCGGCGTCAGCCCACACCGGTATCCCGCCGCAGCACGCACCACGTTGCCCAGAGCGCCTCGCTGGCGACGCCATACCACTGCCCCGGCAGCGACGCCGCGACTTCGGCGGCCGGAAGGTGTATGGGTGTGCGCACCCCGAGGGTGTTGAACCAGAGGACGGCACCGTCGGGTCGCAGCACGCGGTCGACCTCGGAGGGGAACAGCAGCATGTTGATCAGCGCCACGACGTCCACCGAGTCGTCGGCAAGGGGCAGGCTGGCGCCGTCGGCCCGCACCCGCGGCGCCAAGGCCGGCGGCGCCAGCGCCAGCATGCCCGCCGACAGGTCCACCGCTATCACCTGCCGGAAGTGCGCGGCGAGGTGCATGGTGCCGAATCCGGTGCCCGAGCCCACCTCGGCGCAGAGCGCCGAGCGTTCGAGGTGGCCGCGCTCGCAGGCGTCGGGAAGCCCGACGAACTCCTCGGGGCGCAGACGGTTGGCCCAGTCCGGCGCCAGCTCGTCGAATCTCTCGGTCATCTCCGCCGCCTCGGCGGGCGTCCAGAACGTCTCGTCGGCCGCAACCGCTCGCGTGACCGACCGCACGGGATGATCTGAGCCGTCCAAGTCCGGAGGGACCTCCGGCGGCGGGATCACGACGGGGAGGTGGGTAATGGAGCCCCGGTCGGCCTCGGTCACTCGATCGCGTCCAGGCCGCGCATGTAGGGGCGCAGCGGGGGCGGCACCTCGATGGACCCGTCCGCCCGGCGCCACGTCTCGGTGAGCGCCGCCCACACCCGCGGCACCGCCAGGGCCGAACCGTTCAGCGTGTGCACAAGGCGGGTCCCCCGCGCGCCGGCGGGCCGATAGCGGACGTTGGCCCGTCGAGCCTGGTAGTCGCTGAACCAGGACACCGACGAGCACTCCAACCAGCGGTCCGTGCCCGGGGAGTACACCTCCACATCGAAGGTCCGGGCCGCCGAGCCCCCCAGGTCGCCTGTGCAGATATCCACGATCCGGTAGGCCAGACCCAGATCCGCCACCGCGCCCTCCGCCCGCTCGAGCAACTCGGCATGCATCGCCGGAGCCTGCTCGGGGGTGGCGTAGGCCAGGATCTCGACCTTGTCGAACTCGTGCACGCGCAGCAGGCCGCGGGTGTCGCGGCCCGCCGCGCCGGCCTCGCGCCGGAAACAGGACGTGTGGGCCATGAGGCGCATGGGGAGGTCGGCCTCGGCGAGCACCTCGTCGCGGCACAGGGACGTGAGCGGCACCTCGGCGGTGGGGATCGCCCACAGGCCGTCGCGTTCGAGGTGGTAGGCGTCGTCGGCGAAGCGCGGCAGGTGCCCGGTGCTCGTCATGGTGTCGGTGTGGACGAGCGTGGGTGGGCGAACCTCCTCGTAGAGGTCGGCATTGCGATCGAGCGCGTATTGCACCAGGGCACGGGCGAGCATGGCGCCCTCCCGCCGGAACATGGCGAACATGGCGCCGGAGAGTTTCGTGGCACGCTCGACATCCAGCAGGCCCATCTCGCCGGCGAACTCCCAGTGGGGGACACGCTGGTGCGCGCCGTAGCCGTCGGGGGTGAAGTTCTCGACGCGCAGAACCTTGTTGTCCTCCGCCCCGGCGCCGGCAGGGCAGTCCTCGGCAGGCGGATTCGCCACCCGCATCAGCAAGTCGTCGAGGCGCCTGCCCAACTCGTCGGCCTGTGCCGCCACCGCTCGGGTCTCGTCACCGAGCATCCGGCTGCGCTCGGTGGACTCGACGGCCTCGTCGCGGCGACCGTCCCGGTGCAGCCGCCCGATCTCGGTCGAGAGCTGCTTCACCTCGTGCCGGAGCTCGTCGCGGCGTGCCAGGAGGTGCCGGCGGCGCACGTCGAGATTGAGCGCCTCGGTCAGCGGGGCGGTGTCGTCACCGCGGGAGGCGACGGCGGCACGTACCCGCTCCATGTCGTTGCGCAGCAGGCGAACGTCGAGCACCACAAAACCGTACCGGGGCAGCGCCCGGAGCAGTGCGGGACCGCAGCACCGGTCCCGCACTGCGCAGGACTCTCTCAGCCTCGATTCGTCGTCGGGTTGCTCACCCGTCTGCTCTCCCCGTCGTCGGCGTTGCGGTAGCGCTCGAGTAGCCACGCGTTGAACTTGGGAAGGAACGAGTCCAGGTGGGAGAGCGGCCCGCGTGGCGCGAATTGCGATTCCATGCCCACTTGGAGCGCCAGATTCGCCGGCAGGTCCTGACTGTTGAACTGCTGGATCGCCGCGTCGTACAGGTCGAGGAGAGCCGGGAACAGCTTCTCTTCAACGGTCGGTCGCGGGAAGAAATACCCCATCGAGAGCGTGTGGCTGCTCACCGTCTCGGGCTGCACCGTGAACCAGAACCCTGAATCCGGGAAGACCCCCACCAGGAGCGTCGGCGGGACGAACGCGAAGATGAGTTGCCTCCTCTGCTCCATCGTCAGTTCCGCAACGGGAGCGAACAAACCGCGTTGGGTGGGGTTGACGGCAGGATCGATCTCCGGGGCAACACCGCAGTGGACGATCACCCCATCGCCCTGCTCGTACGGTGGCTGGTACCCGCCGTCGGCGGCCGCACCCTCGCCGTACTCCTGCTTCTTGAGCAGCCTGTTGTGAAGCCCGTAGTTGTGGTACGACTCCATGAAGTTCTCGGCCATGATCTTCCAGTTGAACGGCACATCCTCGTGGGTGTCCACCGGAGTCGTCACCCAGCCGTCCAATCCGTACGGCTCCAGCAGGTCGTCGATCTTCGACATCCTGGGGCCGAGCGCCAGGGCCTCGTCGTCGAGGTTCGCGAAGATGAAGCCGCGCCAGATCTCTGTTCGCAGTCGAGGGAGGCCGTGGTCGGCCTTGTCGAAGCCCCTCCTGCGCTCCATGGACGGCGCACCCAGCAGCTTCCCCTCGAGGTCGTAGATCCACCAGTGGTAGGGACAGCGGAACGTCCGGGCGGAGCCCGAGACCTGGGGTATGGGAGCGAACCAGTCCTCCCGCGGGCGCTCCGGCGGCGCGGTGATGCACATGCCGCGGTGCTGGCAGACCGACGACATCACGTTGACCGTCCCGCCCGGCTCCCGGACCACGATGACGGGCTCGGTGCCCGCGAGCGTCACGGTGAAGTAGTCGCCCACCTCGGGAATCTGCTCGGTGCGACCGACGCACAGCCACTCGCTCGCGAACACTGCGCGACGCTCGAACGCAAAGAAGGCGGGGTCGGTGTAGACCGCCGGCGGCAGACCCACCGCCTCGTTGACATCACCCGTGGAGCGCTCGAACTCGTCGAGCGGGATCGGACACGACCCGGCGGCGGAGTTCAGCACGTTCGGGTGGGTCATCGCAGTCTCCTGACGCGCGTCACAGTAGTTTCGAGAGTTCCTCGAGGTGCTCGCCGGGGCGCTCCAGGAGGCTGAGGATCAGATCGGTTGCTCCTGCCTGTCCCAGCTGCCCGATGACGGCACGCAGCTCGCCGAGGGTTCCGACGAACAGAGCCTGGTCTCCCAGGCTCGCGTCACCGTATGCCGCCTGGAACCACGCCCGGTGCCGATCTCGCGCGGCTTGCGGGTCGCCGTCCAGCACGACGTAGCAACGTCGGGCGATCGCCATATCGCCGACCGATCGTCCTGCGGCGGCGAGCAGCGACCGCAGCTCCTGAACGTCGCGCGCGAACTCCTCGGTCGACGACACCCCCGATCCGATCCAGCCATCACCCAGCGCAGCCGCGCGGCGCAACGCAGCGGGGCTCCGCCCGCCGAGCCAGACCGGCGGTCCTGGCCGTTGGAGGGGTTTCGGTTGCACGGAGAGGTCTGCGACGGACCACCGGCGGCCCCGATGCTCCACGGGGTCGCCATCCCACGCGGCGCGCAGCACATCGACGAGTTCGCTGAAGCGCTCGCCGGGTCGCTCGTCGTCGGTGCCGTAGACGCCTGCGACCGACGTCGGGCCGAGGGCGAGCCCGGCAACGAGTCGACCCTCCGAGAGGCGGTCCACCGTGGCAAGGGCGCGCGCCAGAGGGAGCGGCAGGCGCAGCGATGCCAGGACGACGGATGTGCCAAGCCGGACGCGGCTGGTAACGGCCGCCACGAAGGCGAGCAGCGTGATGGGCTCCAGCGAGGCCACCGGCCCGAGCGCCCCCTCATGCACCCAGCAGGCGTCGAATCCGAGTTCTTCGGCGCGAACCGCGAAGCGGCGGACGGTGTCAGCGTGATCCGGTGCCTGCCCGTGGATCTGCGGTAGGTCCACCCCGAGCCGCGGCGTGGACCGCAGTTCGTTCGTCGCCGCGCTCAGCATCCGGTGATCTCGACGCCGAACGCCGTGGGCCGCCCTCCGCTGATGGGGTTGAGATCCTGGGGGCACGAGGAGCCGACCAGGAGGATGTCACGCTCGGCGCGGAACACGATGCGATCACCGGGCCGACTCGCCGCGGGCCTGAAGTCGAGATCGCCGCCCGAGGTGATCGGGATCCGGCTGAAGAGGTTGACCGGCTGCGGGACCAACGGCATCTCGGTGCCCAGGGCCGACAGCGCGTCGGCCAGATTGTCCGCACAGTTCCGGTGGTCCGGGTGGCCGAGCAGTTCGTACCGCCGCTTGTCGCAGGCGGCGACGAGCATGTCGTGATGTCCCGGGGAGGTGTCCTCTACGAGCCTGAGGATCGGCCGCCGCCGGTCGGTGAGGAAGCACTCACCGACCGCGGGGAACATCCGCTCCAGCGTGACCCGCGTGTGGCTGGCGCTGAGATGCTCGGAAGGATCCTCTGCGCAGAACGCGAACAGGTCGACCACCTGACCGCCTTCGACATCGACGACCGCCACGCGTTCACCCGCCGCGACACGCCACCCCTTGCCGAACGTCGCCGGAACGATCTCCAATCCGTCCGTCGGTGCCATGGCCGCCCCCGGAAGGGGCTACAGGCCGGCGGCGCGGGCCGCTACGGGGTCGCGCTGGGAGTGCTCGCGGTAGCGCTTCACCAGCCAGCGGTTGATCTGCTGCAGCGTTGCCTCCTGCCACGAGTAGGGGCCTCGGGGCGCGAAACGTGAGCGCAATCCTTGCTGAACCATGGTGTCGGCATGGATGTCGGCGCCGTTGAAGTTGTCGACGTCGGCCTTGGCCTGCGCGAAGAGAACATCGAACATCGGCATCTCCACAACCCTGGGGTGGAAGAGGTAGCCGATCTGGATCGAAATGCTGTTCGCCCCGGTGGGGAAGACGGTGAAGTACGCGACCTGATCGGGCACGATCGCCAGCGCCAGAGTGGGGGGCACGAGCGCGAAGTTCCAGTGCCAGCGGTCCTCCTCGGAAAGATGAGGGAACACCGGGAACAACGGTTCCCGAGTCAGGTTGAACGAGGCGTCGCGCTTCGCGATGCGGTTGGAGCGCGAGACGTGGTTGTCCCGCTCCTCGTCGAACGGCACGAACGTGGCGTCAATGCACGGCATCACGTCGCCGATCCCGCTGTGCAGCCGGTTGTTGTGATACCCGTCGACGAAGTTCTCCAGCATCACCTTCCAGTTCCAGGGCAGATCCTCGAAGACCCCGCCGTCGACCCAGACCGTCTCTTCGAGGTGGTAGTTGCGGAGGATCCCTTCGAGGCCGCCGAGCGTGGGTGCCAGTTCCGGCGCCTCGTCATTGAACGTGATGAAGACAAAGCCGTTCCAGATCTCACTCTTCAGTTGGGGAAGGCCGAGGCACGACTTGTCGAAGTCGACGCGCTGGTCCATCGCCGGTGCTCCGAGCAGTTGACCGTCGAGCCCGTAGACCCAGAAGTGGTACGGGCAGCGGAAATTGCTCCCGTTGCCGGTGCCCTCGGCGACGATCATGCCGCGGTGCCGGCAAACCGCCGAGAGGACGCGAACCTGCCCATCGGTCCCGCGGACGGCCAGAAGCGGATCGTCGAACAGCTTGACCGTGAAATAGTCGCCGACGTTGGGAATCTGCCCTTCGTGGCCGATGCAGACCCAGTCCCGATCGAAGATGGCCTGACGCTCGAAGGCAAGAAACTCCTCGGTCACGTAACACGCCGGCGGCAGAGGCACCGCCTCGTTGACGTCGACGATTGACGCCTCGAGAGCCTGTAGTAGCCCGTTGGTAGAACTCACAGCGAATCGCACTCCTTCCTCGTGGGGCGTGTGGAGGTGCCTCACCTCGGCGGGTGGTCCGACCACCCTGAACCACCGTAGTCAGCCGCGTCACTCCCGGCTCTCGGCCGGTGGATCGCCGGCGCGCTCGAAGGCCTCGACCACCTCCGAGTAGGTGAGCGACTCGGGCACTGCGGGCACGGGCTGCGGTATCGAACCACCCTCGGGCGCCACGCCACCGGGCCGTCCGGAGCGCTCGGCTGCCCGCTGACGGGCCGACCAGCGGAAGAACACTGCGCCGATGATCGTCCACAGGTACACGCCACCGACGATCTTCATGATGAGACCCGCCATCTGCTGGTCGTTGGCCACCGTCACTCCCCAGAGCCGCAGCGGCGTGTCGTAGGCCTCGTAGATGGGGGTCTGGGCAAAGGTCAGGAAACCCGCAGGGACCGTCGGCAGCACCGACATGGCGAAGAGGTAGAACATCTTGGCGAGGGGCTGCAGGCGCAACTCGGGAAACGGCCCGCACACGGGCAGCCACATGGCGATCGCCGTCACGAACAGCAGCAGGTGCGCCGTGTAGTGGAAGACGCCGTTGGTGGCGCTCGTGTTCACGACCCATGGGATGTGCGTGATCGCCACGACCACGTTGAACGTGACGCCCACCACGATCGGGCGGAGCAGGCGCCGCGCCAACGGCCGGGCGGGATCGACAACCCGCCGGGCGAGCCATTCCGGCGTGGCGAGAAGCAGCAGCGGCGGCACCACCAGCGTTATCAGCAGATGTTGCACCATGTGCACCGAGTAGAGATGCTGCTCGGAGATGTCGTGTACGGGCCAGTCGCTGGCGAGCCAGAGCAGCCCCACCGCAAGCAGGTAGGACCCCTTCTGGCGACGCTGGACCGTCTCACCCGCCGCCCGAGCCAACCCCCTGACGACGTAGACCCCGACACCCAAGGCAGCGAGGACGATCAGCCACACCTCAGGGTGCGGCGTCCAGCGCCACAGGTCGTAGTCGATCAGGTCCCCCATCGCCCGCCCCGGACGCCGGGGTCACCCTCCCCAGATGCGGAACGCCGTCAGCATGACGAGGTAGACCCCCAGAGCCAGCGAAATTCCTGCCGTGAAGATTCGCCGGAGCAGGACCGAGTCGAACTTGAGGTGCATGAACCAGGCCGCGACGTAGATGAACTTGAGGACCATCAGCACGACAAGCAGCGCGTACAGCGCCGCGTCGCCGAGGTGGTGCACCGACTCGAAGTAGGTGGCGACCTCGAGCGCGGTCAGAGCGCCGAGGATGAGGGCGATCTTGACGTATTGCCGGTCCGACGGGTGTTCGTGGTGCTCGGTGTGCTCGTCGGCGTCGGCCGGCTGGGCCTCGTCGGGAGCCTCCGGGGGCGCCGAAGGCGTCTGCGTCATGGGACGGCGACCTCCTCTACTGCGGGAACAGGTAGATGATCGTGAAGATCAGGATCCACACGATGTCGACGAAGTGCCAGTAGAGGCCGATGAGCTCGACGGTCTCGGTATTCCTGGGGCTGAGGCGTCCACGGAGGCTCGATACGAGCGCCGACATCAGCATGACGATGCCGAGGGTGACGTGGGCGCCGTGGAAGCCTGTGAGGGTGTAGAAGGCGGACCCGAAGATGTTCGTGGTGTATCCGAGCCCTTGGTTGTAGAAGACCGTGAACTCGTAGACCTGCCCGGCGATGAACGTGCCTCCCAGCAGCGCGGTCGCGACGATCCAGACACGGAACCCCCGCTCCTCGCCCCGGTTGAGCGCCGACAGCGCCAGCACCATCGTCAGCGAACTCATCAGCAGCACGAACGAGCTCACCGAAGTGAACGGGATGTCGAACACGTCGTTCGGCCCCAACTCGCCGGCCGGCAGGCGGGACTTGGCGAACATGTAGGTGGCGATGAGAGCACCGAACAGCAGGCACTCCGAGCCGAGGAACAGCCACATTGCCAGCTTGTTGTGCGTCAGACCCGTGGTCGTCGGCGGATGCGCGGCGGCTCCGTGGCCACCGGTCGCCGGCGCGCTCACGTCCGTCTCCGGGGTGATGATGTCGGTCATGGCCGATCCCCCGATGCCTCCGCGGCCGGACCTCCGGAGGCGCCTGCGGTGGCCAACTGGCGCGTGGGGTCGCCGTCGGAGGATCCCCCCGCGTCGTCGCCCGGCGATCCTCCCCCGGCACCGTTGCCGGCGTCGTCGGAGGGATCAGCCTCATGATGATCGTCGTGCGCGTGGCCCTCGGGGTCGTCGGGTGGTTCGAAGACCCAGCCGTACAGGCCACCCAGGAGCAGGAGAGCGCCGACTCCGGTGATCCAGAGGTTGAAAATGAGGCCGTACGCCACGAACGGCAGCCCAAGCGCGACAACCACCGGCCAGTACGACGGGGAGGGTAGATGCACGCCCTTGGCGCTCCCGTCGTGAGCCACCTCCGCGGTCGGGGCGATGCGCACCACCTTGCCACCCTCGTCGAAACCCCACTTGCGGTGCCAGAACTCGTCCTGGCGCGTGACGTGGATCTCGCGGTCGAAGTTGTGCGTGGGGACCGGCGACGCCGTCATCCATTCGAGGCCGCGCGCATCCCAGGGATCCGGACCCACCGGCGGTGCCCCTCGGGCACGACGCCTGCTGAGCCCGATGTTCCAGAACAACATGGCCACGCCGACGGCGATGACGAAAGCACCGGCGGTCGCCACGGCGTTCCACAGGTTGAATCCTGAGTCGGCGGCATAGCTGTGGATGCGGCGCGACATGCCCTGAAGGCCGAGTATGTGCATTGGCCCGAACGTCAGGTTGAAGCCGATGAGCAGCACCCAGAACCCGACCTTGCCCAAGCGCTCGTTCAGTTTGTAGCCGAACGCCTTCGGCCACCAGAAGTAGAGACCCGACAGCATCCCCATCAAGGAACCGCCGAAGATCACGTAGTGGAAGTGGGCGACGATGTAGTAGGTGTCGGTTTGCTGCGTGTCGGCCGGCGAGACGGCATGGGTGACACCGGAGAGCCCCCCGATGGTGAACATCGCCACCGCCCCGACGGAGTACAGCATCGCCGTGGTGAACCGAATCCGGCCCCCCCACATAGTGGCCAACCAGTTGAGGATCTTCACGCCGGTGGGAACGGCGATGAACATCGTGGAAAGTGAGAAGGCCGCCACCGAGACCGGCCCCATCCCGGATGTGAACATGTGGTGAGCCCACACGCCCCAACCCATGAAGCCGATGGCGATACCGGAGAACACCATGAACGGATAGCCGAAGATGGGTTTGCGGCTGAACACCGGGATGACCTCGGACATGATGCCGAATGCAGGCAGGATGAGGATGTACACCTCGGGGTGGCCGAAGATCCAGAACAAGTGCTGCCACAGCAGTGGATCGGCGCCGGCCGCCACATTGAAGAAGTGGGCGCCAAAGAGCCGGCCGAAGGTCAGCAGGAACAGTGCCACCGTGATCACGGGAATGGCGAACAGCAGCAGGAACTGCACGACCAGAAGCATCCAGGTGAGGACGGGCATGCGCCACAGGGTCATCCCGGGGGCTCGCATGTTGAGCACGGTCGTGATCAGATTGATCGCGCTGACCAGCGAGGCGATACCGGTGATCTGCAGACCCAAGGCGTAGAAGTCCATGCCGTGGCTCGGTGAGAACGCCAGACCGCTGTTGGGGGCATAGCCGAACCAACCACCGTCGGGTGCCCCGCCCAGCAACCACGAGGTGTTCAGGAAAATCCCGCCGGCCAGGAAACACCAAAGGCTGAAGGCGTTGAGGCGAGGGAAGGCGACGTCACGCGCACCGATCTGCAGCGGGAGGAGGTAATTGGCGAAGGCCGCAGCCATCGGCATGATGACCAGGAAGACCATGGTCACGCCGTGCATCGTGAAGACCTGGTTGTAGGCGTCCTCGCTGAGCACGTTGCCACCCGGGACGGCCAGTTGCAACCGGAGGAGCAGAGCCTCGATGCCGCCGATCACCAGGAACAACAGGGAAGCGGCGCCGTACATGATGCCGATGCGCTTGTGATCAACGGTGAACAGCCAACTCTTCCAGCCCACCTCGCCCGTCGGGCGCCCCAGCACGCCGAGCGACGTCGAGGGCCGCACCAGCTGCTCGCCTGCGGTGAGCTGCAGCGGAGGTTCGGAGGTGCTGGTCATCGTGCTTGCCGGGGTCTCTCTGGATGTCTCGCTGTCGGTCTCGGCTCGGATCGCTCCCGCTGGGGGTGCACCCTGTCTATCGCAGGGTCGTCAGGTATTCGACGAGCGCGTCGATGTCGCCGTCGGTGAGGCCCGGGAACGCGGTCATGCCACGAGCCCCGTCGGCATCGTTGGCCTTGCGCTCCGGGGCGTTGCGGATCCACGCCTCGAGGTCTCCGCGGTTCAAGTCGCCCCGCTCAGCGACCTCGAGGTAGGGAATCCGCTCGGCACGGTCCTCGTAGAGATCGAAGATCGAGCCCGCGAACGTTGTGCGGCTCGCCAGGTGCGTGAGGTTCGGCGCCGCACCGGACACGAGCGCGGAGGTGATGGCGTTGGCACCGGCGTAGTCGTCCGTGCCGTCGACCAAGGTGTCCAGGTTCACGTCGGTCACTCCGTTGACGACGTGACAGTTGGCGCAGTTCGCCAGGAAGATCTCCTGACCCTCGTATCCCGGCTCGCCTGGCTCGAGCGGCGCCGCACCGACGAGTTGCCCCTCGACCCACTCGCTCCACTCCGTCGCGCTCAGCGCGACGGTGTACATGCGCATATAGGCGTGCGACAGCCCACAGAACTCGGTGCACTGACCCATGAAACGGCCCGTCTCGCTGGCCTCGATTACCCACGGGTGGGTACGGCCGGGCACGGCGTCGCGCTTGCCGTTCAGGCGCGGGATCCAGAACGAGTGGATGACATCGCGCGAGGTGATCTCCAGCGGTACCTGCTGGCTCACGGGGATCACCAACTCGTTGGCGGTCACGATGTCCGGCGGCGTCGAGGTGTCACCGTCCAGGTGGTACTGGAACTCCCACCACCACTGCTGGCCCACGACGGTCACACGCAGATCGTCCTCGGCCGCCGACACCTTGTTCAAGTCGACGAGAGAGATCAACGTGAACACGGAAATCACCGCCAGCAGGATGGTGGGGATGATTGTCCAGGCCAGTTCGAGCCGAAGATTCCCGTGCACCTGCTCGGGATACTCCTCGTCTCCGTAGAGGTCGTCGTCCTCGCCGCCGCCCGTCCCGGCGGCTGCCGAAGCGACACGACGGCGGGCGCGGTAGCGCACGGCCAGATAGATGATGGCGCCCTGCACCAGGAAGAAGACGATGATGGCCACCCCGAGGACGGGGAAAAACAGGTCGTTGATCTTCTGCGCATCGGGGCCGGCCTCGGTGAGAGTGTCCAGGGGGTGTTCGTCGGCGCACGCCGCGACGGTCAGCGCCACGGCCGCGGCGGTCACGAGCAGCCGAAGCCGTCGCAACGTCCGCCCACCGCGGCCACCGAAGCGACCGATGCCAGCAGTGCCCATCACTCTTCGTCCTCGTGGATCTCGGCTGCATCGTCGGAGCCGTGCCCCTCGCCGTCGCCATGGTCGTACGAACCTGCGGCGGTCGCCACAATCCCTGCGGCAACGACCGCCACGGCGGCGAAGGCCAGCACCGTGGTAATGACCGACTTCCCGATGCGCGGCCGGGCCGCGAACAGCATCGCCACCAGCATGATGACCGTGGCGACGCCGGCGGCAATCCAGACAGCACTGAATTCGCTCACCGCCAGCAGGACGCGCGAACCGCCCACGACCAGAATGGCCACACCGGCGGCACCCAGAACGGGAATCTCGATGGGATGCATGAGTCGGTTGCGCAGCGCCCGGTTCACTCCGGCGTCGCCGGTGGCGCGATCCGCCCAGGCGCTGATCATCCACTCGAAGGCAACCACGCCCGCCAGGATGAGGCCGATCACGAAGACGGCCGCGTGGGTGACGAGTCCGATAACCGCCACTGCCACGGCGAAGGCCGACAGCACCGGCCAGTAGGAGGGCTGTGTCGGCGCGACGGTCGGCGGGGTCTCACCGCTCGGAGCGAGTTGGCCAACGGACTCGGCATCGGCGTCTCGGAACGCCACCAGCATGCAGCCGAGACCGCCGCTGACCAGTGCAGCGAAGAACAGCACGATGAAGCCGGTGTGCTCCCCGATTCCTCCCTGCCATCCCAGGCTGATCACGCCCTTCCAGGAGTCCCGATCCACGACGCCGACGTAGTCGGCGCCGCCGGGATCACCCGTGGCGACCCCGTACACGATGGCACCGACGGCGGCGAGGGCGCCGAAGCCGAAGAAGAGCTTGAAACCGGCGGTCAGCATGCCGCGGCCCTCCCAACCAGGGTGGGCGGCAAGCCGGCGGTGCAAGGAAGAAGGCGCATCATCTCGTCACGAAGAGTCCGACCCAGATGACCAGGTACACGAAAACCATCACGTGCCACAGCACTGCGGCCGCGGACATCCCGTCGAGGTGGACGCTGGTCCGAGGCCCCGTCAAGGCGCGCACCGCCATGATGAACAGGTAGACGAGCGCCACGACCACCAGAGCGAGGTGGCTTCCCGAGATCGTGTAGATCAGCGGCGCCGCCAGGCTGCCGCCGTCGATGGTCAAGCCCATCTGCCCGTACTGGAAGGCGGTCTGGTTGATCACCGCAACGCCGAACATCGCCGTGACCAGCAGGGCGATGAGCGTGTGCCGGCGGTCATCGCGGGCGGTGGCGTGGACCGCCCACTGCATCGTCACCACACTCAGCAGCAGCGTCCAGGCCATCACCGTGGGCGCCGTCAACTCGACACGGGCGCCCGCGGGTATCCACGATTGGCCGGGGTTCGCACGAAGGAAGTCGGCTCGCTCGGCGAAGTAGACCCCCAGCAGCCCGCCGAAGTACATGAGCACGGCGGCCGCCGCGAACCCGGTCCCCACCTGCAGGGTCCGCCGGCGCGGCACGATCGCGGGCGCGACGGCCTCGGTGGTCTCGGTGGTCACATCACTCACGGGGCACTCCGCACCGCGTCGCCACCGCTCGGAGCGGGCGCTTCCCAGAGCGGGTGGGCCGACCGTACCGGTGCGACCGCTTGGTCGGCGAAGTTATCCACGGACGGGGGCGAGGCGGCTACCCATTCAAGGGTGTGCCCGCCCCATGGGTCGGGAACCGTCGACGCCCCTCGAGCCAGTTGAGCCGCACCCCGCATCGTCACGATCATGACGATGCCCAAGCCGAGCAGGATCCCGATCACGCCGACGGCGCCGAGGACTGCGGCAACCTCGGCGCCCCCCGAGGAGAAGTTCTTACTGGGGCGGTCCGGCTGTCCGAGGAAGCCGGCAACGAGACCCGTCAACCCCACCAGCAGGCCTCCGGCGCCGAGGATCCCCGCCACGCCGAATCCGGCGGCGTGCGATGCCTTCCGGCCGAAGATCTTGGGACTCCAGTAGAACAGCCCGGCCACGGCACCGAGCACAGCCGCCATCACGACGAGGTCGAGCAAGCCGGCACCGGCCGTGGTCCCCCGCAGATCGTCAAGGGGCGCCAGGGCACTGTCCAGATCGCTCTGCCAGGACTCGTTGTGCCGGGCGAAACTGCGCAGGAACCCGATCGCCCCGCCGAGCACTCGGATGAAGCCCACGACCGCCGCGAACACGAGGACGCCGAGAGCCGACAGAGCCAGAGCGAGATGCCCACTGGGGCGCGGAAGCCGCCGCCCGCTTCGCCCAAGATCGGCCCAACCTCCGAGCAGGGCCACCACCAGGAACGCCAGAACGATGCCACTCACGACGTAGAGCGGCGTCGTCCGGGCCGCCGGGCTGAAGAAGCGCTGCAGACCGGCACCGAAGCTGAACACCCCGAACAGGCCGATGAGCGAGAGCATGACTCCCCAGCGTCGCTGAGGAGCACCGAAGGCAACCGGCAGGATCTCTCCGATGACGCCGACGGCGGGAATGGCGAAAACGAACACCTGCGGCTGCTCGAACACCCAGGAGACCTGCTCGAAAAGGTTCTGACCGGCCCCGTAGCGAACCGCGCTGGGGCCGCGCAGGTCGACCCACATGATCACGAGGTTGGCTACCAGCACCGGCAGGCTCAGTAGCCAGACGGCGCACGCGACCAGCACGGACCAGGAGAAGATCGGCATCCGCTCGAGGCTCATTCCCCGGGGCCGCTGCGTGAACATGGTCGTGAGGAGCACCGCCACCGCAGCCAGCTGGGCGACGACCACCATGGCGAAGGAGAGCAACGAGAGTTCCACGGCGCGCTGCTCGCCCCCGGTGGCCAGCCCCCCGTCGATCGCCCAGGACGCGATGAGGATGCCCGCTCCGGTGAGCCAGACCCAGAACGCCGATGCCGCGGCCCGCGGGAAGGCCACGCCGCGGGCACCGATCTGCAGCGGGACCATGTAGGTGGCCAGACCGATCCACAGCGGCACGGCGAACAGGAAGACCAGCCCAACCCGATAGAGCGTGAAGAACTGCCAGAAGGACTCGATCCCCGCGAAGACCTGAATACCGGGAAGAGCGGTTCGCTCGAGATGCAGCAGCAGACCGCAGACCAGCACGAACGCGCCCAGCAGCAGCGAGACCACGATCCACATCCGTCCGATCGTCTTGTGATCGCCGCTGGACAGCAGCCCGGCCAAGCCTCGGGCGGGCGTTGCGCCCAGCGACGCTGGTGGGACATGCTCGCCCGGAACGGGAGCGTGGGTCTCGATCACGGTCATACGAATTCGGTGACGGGGCGCAGTTTGTCCGTTCGATATGACCGCACGACAAGATCCGCTCGCTTGACGGCCAAGGGGCCTGATCCAGCCCCGAACTGTACAGCGTGTCCGGGTGCCGGCCGCACCGAGCGCGACCGGGACACCGTCCCGACTGCCCGCGGATCCATCAGAGCAGCCGATCGGTGGCCATGGCGCCGAACAGCACCACGATGTAGGTGATCGACCAGTTGAACAGTCCCATGGCAACCTGCGGCGTCCCCCGGCGCAGCAGCCGGATCCCCAGAGCCACGAAGATCGCACCGGTCACCAGCGCGGTCGCAAGGTAGAGAACCCCCAGTTCGGCCACGAGGCCGAACGCAATGCTCGTCACCCACAGGACCACGGTGTAGGCGATGATCCGCAGCGCCACGGTTCGAATCGACCGGACGGAGGGCAGCATCGGCACCCCAACCCGCGCGTAGTCGTCGCGGTAGCGGACCGCGAGGGCCCAGAAGTGCGGCGGGGTCCAGTAGAAGATGACGGCAAACAGCAGCAGCGGCGCCCAGCCCAGGCGTCCCTCCACAGCCGTCCAGCCCACGAGCACCGGAACCGCTCCCGCAGCACCACCGATGACGATGTTCCGCTCGGATCGCCGCTTCAGCCACAGGCTGTACACGAACACGTAGAACAGCGTGGCGCTCACAGCCAGCACGGCGCTGAGAAGGTTCACGAGCAGCCAGAGCCAGACGAACGCCGCGACCTCCAGCAGGACCGCGAACACAAGGGCACTGCGCGGGCTCACCGCACCGGTCACCAGAGGCCGCCCCTGCGTGCGCTCCATGACGCTGTCGATGTCGCGGTCGATGACCATGTTCAGAGCGTTGGCGCCGCCGGCCGCCAGAGCACCCCCGAAGACGACCGCGGCCATGAGCCACACCGGCGGGAGGCCGCGCTGGGCGACGATCATCGTTGGCACGGTCGTCACGAGCAGCAACTCGATAATGCGAGGCTTGGTCAACGCCACATAGGACGCGATTCTGGCCCGGGCTCTCGTCGCAGGCATCGGCGCAAGCGTACGAGACCGGCGTGTCCAATACTCCGATCAGAACACCGATTCGCTCCGCCACCCATGACCCCACCTGCTCGTAGGCTGGCCGCCGATGGCATTCGGGCGGCAGGGAATCTCACCGTCGACCTACCATCGCATCACCCTTTTCGCCCTCGCCGCTCTGATCTTCATCATCATCACCGGGGGCGCCGTGCGGCTCACGGGCTCGGGCCTCGGTTGCTCGGACTGGCCCACCTGCGAGGACAACCAACTCGTGGCCGACCTCGAGTACCACGCCATGGTGGAGTTCGTGAACAGAGTGATCACCGGGCTCGTCTCCGCGGCAGTGGCTCTCGCCACCCTCGGAGCCCTGCTGCGGCGCCCACGCCGGCGCGACCTGATCGGTCTTGCACTCGGTCTCGTCGGCGGTGTGGCGGGTCAGGTGATCCTCGGAGGGCTGGTGGTGTGGTACCACCTCTCTCCCGGGCTGGTCATCGCACACTTCCTGCTGTCGATGGTGCTCGTGGCGAACGCCGTGATGCTGCACCATCGCGCCGGGTGGAGCGACGAGAGCGAATCCCCCCGTGGCCGTCCGCCGGATGCGGCCAGCGGGACGCGCCAACTCGTGGCACACATGACGCGACTACTCATGGTGCTGGCCGTGCTGGCCATCGTGAGCGGCACCCTGCTCACGGGCGCCGGACCACACGGCGGGGACGCGAGCGTGGAGCGGTTGCAGTTGGACATCCCGTCGCTGGCGCGCCTGCATGGAACGGCAATGGCACTGTGCGCCGTGGTGGCGCTGCTGGTATGGGCATCGGCGGAGCGGGGCTCACTGCGGCTCCGCCGGACGGTCCGGCGGCGACAGAGCTACTCGGGCGCGGCACGACTGGTGGTCGGAGTGCTGGCCGCGCAGGCCGCAATCGGCTACCTGCAGTACTTCACGGGCGTACCGCCGCTGCTGGTCGGGATTCACATCGCGGGCGCAGCCGCTCTGTGGACCGCGGTCCTGCGGCTGCACCTTGCGGTGCGCGACGCGTCCGATCCGGTGATCGACGGGGAGACCACGGTTGCGGCCTCCCTGACGCCATAGCGGCCGCCGGCAGTGGAGTCCTGCATTCGGTGGCCCCGCTAGGCTGACCCGTCCCGCCCCCATCGTCCAGCGGCCTAGGACGCCGCCCTTTCAAGGCGGTAACACGGGTTCGAATCCCGTTGGGGGTGCGAACTCTCGCCACGTCCCGACATCGCTCGCGCCGCGCGGCGGACGGCCCGGATAGGCTGTCGACTCCTCTGGTCCTGTGGTGCAGCTTGGAGTGCACGCCGCCCTGTCAAGGCGGAGGTCGCGGGTTCAAATCCCGTCAGGACCGCCCCGGTCGGGTAGCTCAGTCGGCAGAGCGTCCGCCTGAAAAGCGGAAGGTCCCCGGATCGATGCCGGGCCCGACCACGCGGCCCACAAGCCCGTCGGATGCTCCGTCAAGCCTCCCCGGGGGACTCGTAGGTGAATCCGAGTTCCAGAGCCGTGACCAGCGCTCGAAACTCCAGCCCCGCTGCTGCGGCCGCGGCGGCGCACGTGCCGCCCCTGTCCACGACCGCCAGGATCATCCGCGGCTCGGCCCCCAGGGCTCGCACCACTCGCGCCGCCTCCAGGGGAGAGCGTCCCCGGGTCACGGTGTCCTCCACAATGAGAACACGGTCACCGGCTTCCAGCGCCCCCGCCAGACGGCCCTCCACGCCATGGTCCTTTGCCTCCTTACGAATGCTGAATGCTCGAAGCGGGCGCCCGCGCACCGCAGCAACGGCCGCCACTCCGAACGCGATCGGGTCGGCTCCGGCAGCGAGACCACCGATTGCATCGATGTCGTCCCCCATGGCATCCAGCACGGCATCAGCAACCAAGAGCATTCCGTCAGAACGGCAAACAGTCTGCTTGGCATCACAGAACCAGTTGCTATGGCGACCTGACTTCAAGACGAAGTCACCAGAACGAATCGAGTGCTTCAAGAGGTGCTGGCGCAAGATTTCCACATTGCAAAGCTAGTCCGCAGGCACGCACTATGCGGACGGAGCAAGACCAGAACGAACTCAAGTCGAAGACGCGCTGTCACGATTGGAACCCGATAGTGCATACCTATGGATACAAAGGCAGCATGCTTAACACAGATGGCTTGAAGCAGTTAGGCTTCTCTTGTCCGAAGTAGATCTCTCCGGATAGAGAGAAAATAAGCGACCAGAGGAGAATTAGTTGTGAGTCAGACTGATGAGAGTGCAGATCGCAGGACCCGAGAGGTCACACCGGAACACAAGGCTGCAATGATCCAGGGTCGGACAGAGACCCGCACCGTGCGCCAATATCTCGAGGCGCTCGAAGGAGCCAGGCAATCCGGGGGAAGGCGTCGTTCCAAAGAAGTCCTCGACAAGAAGTTGGCAGCGGTGGAACAGGAGTTGGCAGCAGCCGACGCCGTGGGCCGCCTGCATCTGGTTCAGGAGCGGATCAACTTGCAAAAGGCGATCGAGACGGCAGAGCAGAGCGTCGACATTGAAGAACTCGAGAACGAGTTCGTGCGGATCGCCGCCTCCTACAGTGAGCGCAAGAGCATCTCATACCAGGCGTGGCGTGAGGTCGGTGTGGACGCACGGGTTCTTCGTGCGGCCGGTATTCGCTGACCGTTGATGGGGTTGTCCCGGGACCGCTCCTCACAGGATCGGTTCCGGGACAACCTCCCTCGCTTCGGGGTGGCGATCCACGAGTTCGGCTGCCTGACGCAGGAACGCCGCCACTTGAGCCTCGGACCGTCCGGGTGTTGTGGCTCCCTCCAGCACCGCTGCTGCAGCGTCGGCGGTCAAAGGGATCTCACCGTCGGTGCCCACTGCCGCCGCCAGATCGTACGGCCGGCCTGATCGCTGTGCCGCGGCCGCCGCCGAGCTGTGGCGCTGAAGTGCGGAGTGAGCGCTCGAGCGGTCGGCACCGGCATCGGTAGCGGCTCCGAGCAGCGCAGAACTCGCCATCAATGGTGCCCGGCGACGGATTTCCCGAGCGGCCACCTCGGGGAACGCCTGCAGTTCTTTCAGCACCGTCAGGTAAGTCTCGAGCGCGCCATCGATGGCGAAGAACGCATCCGGCAGGACGATCCGCCGTACGACCGAGCAACTCACGTCGCCCTCGTTCCATTGCACCCCGGCGAGGCCGGCGGCCATGGTCACGTGGCCGCGCAGCACCGTCGCCAGCCCGTTGATTCGCTCGCACGAGCGGGCGTTCGTCTTGTGGGGCATGGCGGACGACCCCACCTGCTCGGCACCGAATCCCTCGTTCAAGAGTTCGTGCCCGGCCATGAGGCGGATCGTGGTCGCCAGACCGGCCGGTCCGGTGGCGATCCGGAACAGTGACGAGACGACGTCGAAGTCGAGCGATCGCGGATAGGTCTGACCGACCACACCGAGGGTCCGGGCGAAGCCGAGCCGCTCGGCAAGAGTCGCCTCCAGCGCCTCCACCTTGGCGGAGTCACCGCCGAGCAGCGCCAGCAGGTCGGCCTGCGTGCCAACCGGCCCCTTCAGGCCACGCAGCGGGTAGCCCTCGATGAGAGTCTCGAGACGCCCGACGGCGCCGATCAACTCCTCGCCCGCCGCGGCGAAGCGACGCCCGTACGTCGTGGTCTGTGCGGGGACGTTGTGGGTACGCGCCGCGACCGGCACTGCAGCGAGCTCGGCGGCCCGACGCGCGGTGGCGTCGACCGCCGCCACGGCCTTGGCGAGCACCAGGAGCAGGCCGTCGCGGATCTGCGTCTGTTCGACGTTCTCCGTGACATCGCGGGACGTGAGACCCCAGTGCAGGTACTCACATCCCGCGAGCGCGCAGAACTCCTCCAGACGGGCCATGACATCGTGGCGCAACCGGCGCTCGCGACGCGCAATGGACGCCAGGTCGATGTCGTCGATGACGGCCCGGTAGCACTCGGATGCTTCCGCTGGAATGTCGACGCCGAGCGCACGCTGCGCCTCGAGGACGGCGACCCAGAACTCCCGCTCCCGGCGAATCTTCGACTCGGGAGACCAGATCGCCCGCATCTCCCCGCCGGCATAGCGCTCGGCCAGCAGGTTGGGGATACTCACGGCGTCGGCGGACTCAGGCGCACGAGCTGGCGGCGGCGGGGACCAACGCCGACGAGCGTGATCGGCACTCCGGCTTGGCGTTCGACGAACCGGAGGTAGGCGGCCGCTTCAGCAGGTAAATCGGACGGCGCGGAGATGTCCCCAAGGGGCACGCGCCAGCCACTGAACTCCTCCAGCACCGGACGGGCCCGATGCACATCGGACTGGTGGTACGGCATGTAGTCGGTCCGCCGCCCGTCGATCTCGTAGCCCACGCAGACCTTCACCACATCGAGAGAGTCGAGCACGTCGAGCTTGGTGATGGCCACTTCTGAGAGCGAGTTGAGGCGGACGGCGTGGCGCAGCATGGCAAGGTCGAGCCAGCCGACACGCCGGCGCCGGCCGGTGTTGGTGCCGAACTCGGCGCCGTCGCTGACGAGCCGGTCCGCCACCGGGCCGTGCACCTCGGCCGGGAACGGCCCCGACCCGACACGCGTGGTGTACGCCTTGGTGATCCCGATGACCCGGTCGATGTGTCGCGGCCCGACGCCCGCGCCCACACAGGCGCCGCCGGCGACCGGATTCGAGGACGTCACGAACGGGTACGTGCCGTGGTCCAGGTCCAGGAACGTGGCCTGCGCGCCCTCGAACAGCACCTCCCGGCCCGACTCGAGCGCCTCATGCACCGTTGTCACGGTGTCGGTCACGTACGGCTCGAGGGCGGGACGGCATTCGGTCAGGTACTTGTCGGCGAGGACCTCGGCGTCGTAGCCCAGCCGGTTGTAGACCTTCGCCAACAGCGGGTTCTTCTCGCGCAGCGCCGCCTCCAGCTTCTCGCGGAATATCCGGGGATCGAAGAGGTCCTGCAGGCGCAGGCCGATGCGGGTGGCCTTGTCGGCGTAGGCCGGCCCGATGCCTCGCTTCGTGGTTCCCAACTTGTTGGAGCCCAGGCGGCGCTCGCTCAGAATGTCCAGCTGCTGGTGGTAGGGGAGGATGAGGTGGGCGTTACCGGACACCTGGAGCCGGCTGGTGTCGATGCCCCTCAACTCCAGCATCGCCAGTTCGTCGAGGAGTACGAAGGGGTCCACGACCACGCCGTTGCCAATGACGGGCGTGATGTGGTCGTAGAGCACGCCGGAAGGGACGAGTTGCAGGGCGAACGTCTCCTCACCGACCACGATGGTGTGCCCGGCGTTGTGGCCGCCCTGGTAGCGGACGACCATCTCCATCTCGGCCGCCAGGAGATCGGTGAGCTTGCCCTTGCCCTCGTCGCCCCACTGGGTGCCCACCACCACGGTTGCCCCCACAGCAGCCTCCCTCGCGCCCGTAACGGCCCCGACCAGCCTACGGTCCGGACCCGTCGACGCGCTCGGCCAGGGTGAGCGAGAAGTCCCCCGCCTGGTCAAGCCACTGCGCCAGGACCGCGAATCCAGCGTCGGACATTTCGGCGTCGATCTGGGTGGGGCGGAACTTGGCCGAGATCTCGGTGCGCATGGCCTCACCGTCGGCGAACACGACGCGCAGGTCGAGACTCCGCACGTGGACCACCTGCGGCCCCAACGAGCGGAGCCACATCTCCACCCACTGGGTCTCGTCGTTGTAGGTGGCCACGTGCGCGAATCGCTCGGGGTTGAAGTCCGCATCGAGCCGCCGGTTGATGACGTGCAGCACGTTGCGGTTGAATTCCGCCGTCACACCGGCCGCGTCGTCGTAGGCGGCGATCAGTCGGCCGGGATCCTTGACCAGATCGGCGCCCAGAAGAAGCGTTTCGCCCACCTCCGACATGCCGGCGATCTCGGCAAGGAAATCCCGACGTTCGATCCGGGTGAAGTTGCCGATCGTTCCCCCGAGCAGCGCCACGAGTCGGCGCCCGGCTTTGGGCAGTGCCTGCAGGTCCCTGCCGAACTCCCCCACGACGCCGTGGACGGCCACATCCGGATAGGCCTCGGCCGCCGGCTCGGCCGTGGCTCGCAGGGCGGCCTCATTCACGTCGAAGGGAACGAACCCCTCCAGCGTCCCCGCCTCGGCCATGGCGTCGAGCAGGAGGCGCGTCTTGTCGGAGAAACCCGAGCCCAACTCGACGAGCGTCCCGGCTCCCGAGAGCGCCGCTATGTCCGGGGCGGCCCGGCGCAGGATCTCGTGCTCGCGGCGCGTCGGGTAGTACTCCGCGAGCCGCGTGATCTCGCCGAACAGCCGCGAACCCTCGTCGTCGTAGAACCACTTCGGGGGCAGATCCTTCGGGACCGAGGTCAGCCCGGCGAACACGTCGGCCGCCAGCGCCCGATCCTGGGTCGCCTCGTCGGTACACAGGCTGATCCGGTAGCCCGCACCTCCTGTAGCGGTCGCGACGGACGCGGCGGAGCGTGATCCCGGGGCCATGCCGACGGCAGGTTCAGCGAATGTCGCGGGCGAGCCGCAAGCCGGAGAAGTGCCAGCGTGTGCCCGGCGCGAAGAAGTTGCGGTAGGTCGGCCGGATGTGTCCGGCGGGGGTGACACAGCAGCCGCCGCGCAGGACCATCTGGTTGATCATGAACTTGCCGTTGTACTCGCCCACAGCGCCGGCTGCGGGCACGAAACCCGGGTAGGCGCTGTAGGCGCTCGACGTCCATTCCCACACGTCGCCGAACACCTGTGCCAGGCCGTCTCCGGTGGCAGCCCGCGGATGCAGGGCACCGGACTCCAGCAGGTTCGCCCCCTCGGCGGGCTGGTGAGTTACGGCCGTCTCCCACTCTGCCTCGGTGGGCAGGCGGGCGCCGGCCCACCTTGCGAAGGCATCGGCCTCGTAGTGCGAGATGTGGCACACCGGCTCGCCGGAGCGGACGGGCCGCCGTCCACCCAGGGTGAACACCGACCAGGCATCGGGGTCGTCCGCTCCGGCATGATCCTCAGATCGCCAGTACAGCGGGGCCGACCAGCCACCGGACTGGATCGCCGCCCATCCGTCGGACAGCCACAGCGACGGCGTGCGGTAGCCGCCGTCGACCATGAACGCCAGCCACTCGCCACACGTGACCAATCGCCGGGACAGCTCGTAGGGGCCGAGGAGTACCTCGTGGCGGGGCGCCTCGTTGTCGAAGGCGAAGGAACCGCCATCGTGGCCCAGCGCACGCCGCCCTCCCTCGAAGCGTGACCAGCCGGCTCCTGCGGAGACCGCCGGCGGTGCCGGCTCTTCACGGCCACAGTGGTAGATGGGTTGGGCGGGATTGCAACCGAGGACGTGCTTGATGTCCATGAGCAGGAGCTCCTGGTGCTGCTGTTCATGGTTGAGACCCAACTCGACGAGGCCCTCGACGGGCTCGGGAACCTCGCCGCCCAGTAGCCGGGCCATCCCCTCGTCGACCCGGGCTCGGTAGTCGGCCACCTGGGCGGCAGACGGCCGGGAGATCATCCCCCGCCGTGGCCGTGGATGCCGCTGGCCGACGGCTTCGTAGTACGAGTTGAAGAGGTAGCCGTAGAGAGGATCGACCTCGCGGTAGCCGTCGAGATGAGGCTTCAGCAGGAACGTCTCGAAGAACCACGTGGTGTGGGCGCGATGCCACTTGGTGGGGCTCACGTCATCCATCGTCTGGATGCACTGATCCTCCGGGGAGAGCGGCGCCGCCAGTTGCTCCGTGAGTTCCCGGATGGCCGCGTAGCGCTCGGACGTCGTTCCGGCGGCGGGGCTCAAGAGGAGAGCCCCAAGTGCTCACGAAGCGGGCGCCCCTTCGTGGCCTCTGCGAAGTCCTTGAGCGCACGCCGCTGCGCAGCGTTGAGCTTCTCCGGCACCACGACCTCCACAGTAACCAGCAGGTCACCGGTCCCGCTGCCGGTCGGCACGCCGCGGCCGCGCACGCGCAGGGTCTGGCCTGAACGGGTTCCGGCGGGCAGACGCACCGTGACCGGCTCCCCCTCGAAGGTGGGAACTTCGATGCGCGCCCCCAAAGCGGCCTCGGCAAAGCTGACGGGAACGATGAACGTCAGGTCGTCACCCTCGCGGCCGAACAGCGGGTGCTCGCCGGCACGGACGATGACGTACAGGTCACCCGGCGGACCGCCGGCGTCACCCGCGCCCCCCTTGCCTCGCAGGCGTATCCGCTGGCCGTCACTCACGCCCGGTGGGATCCGCACCTTGATCTGCTCTCGCGCGGGACGCTCGCCGACGGCGACGGAGGTCGTCGTACCCTTCAGGGCCTCGGAGAAGGACAGGGAGATCTGCGCCTGATGGTCGGGTCCCCGCTGCGGGCGGTGGGCCCCGGGCGGGCCGCCACCGGTGCCGAACAGGTTCGCGAACACGTCACCGAACCCGTCTGCGCCGGAGAATTGGAACGAGTGCGAGCCGCCGGGGCCGGGAGCGGCGAACGGGTTCCCGCCGGCGGCGAGACGGCGGATCTCGTCGTACTGCTTGCGCTTGGTGGCGTCGCCGATCACGTCGTAGGCGGCCGAAACCTGCTTGAACCGTTCCTCGGCGGCCGGGTCGTCCGGGTTGCGGTCGGGGTGCAGCTGACGGGCGAGCGCCCGGTAGGCCTTGGTGATATCAGCCGGCGAAGCGTCCGGCGACACTCCCAGGGCGCGGTAGTAGTCCGTCTGCAGCCATTCCTGACGTATGTCAGCCATCAGGGGACCCGCCTCAGCAACTCTGGGAGCGGGCGGTCATCCCCGGACGCCGACCACCGCCGGACGCAGCACGCGCCCGCCCCAAGCGTAGCCGGTGCGAAGAACGTCAGTCACGATCTGGGTGCCGGGAGTGTCGCCGGACTCGTGCATCACGGCTTCGTGATACTTCGGGTCGAACGGCTCGCCCGCGGGCGAGATCACCTCGAGCCCACCCTCGCTGAGAGCGTCCACGAGTGCGCTGTGCAGCGGGCCGATCAGGTCGGCGTCGTGGGCGGCGCCGGCCTCGGAAGCGTCGAGCACGGCCAGCAGCCGGGTCGCCAGGTCGGCCGCGCCCCGCTCGGCAGCCTGCGCCTGCTGCTCGGACGCCCGGCGGCGGTAGTTGGCGAACTCCGCCTTGAGACGAGTGAGGGAGCCGAGGTACTCCGGACATTGCGCGCAGGCGGAAGCTGCGGGATCGTCCCCGGCCCTCGTCGGGCCGATGTCTGCGGGGTCCGCGGAGTTTGTCGTGCCCGCCTCAGGCGTCGCCCCCGCGCCGGCCGAGGTGGACTCCTCTGCCTCCGGCCGCTCGGACGCCTCGACGTCGGTGGGGTGCTCGTAAGGCTGCGTCACCTCACGAATCCTCCTCGTCGATGATCTCGGCATCGATGACGTCGTCGCCGCCATCGCCGGCGGACTTGGTTCCGTCATCGCTCTCGGCGGTCTGTGTCGCCGCCCGGGCGTACATGGCCGACACGAAAGCGTCCACGGCGCTCTGCAGGTCATTTGCGGCCGCCTCGGTGGCAGCCACGTCGTCACCCTCGAGAGCGCTGCGCGTCGCGTCCATCTTGGTCCGCAGATCTGCCGCTCCTTCGGCGTCACCCTTGGCGGCTTCCTCGTCGAGAAGCTTCTCGGAGCGATAGACCAGCGAGTCCGCCCGGTTGCGGGTCTCGGCGACCTCCCGGCGGCGCCGATCCTCTTCAGCGTGGGCCTCGGCGTCACGCACCATCCGGTCGATCTCGGTGTCGTCGAGCGAGGACTGGCCGGTGATGGTGATGGACTGCTGGTTGCCGGTGGCCTTGTCCCGCGCCGACACGTGGACGATGCCGTTGGCATCGATGTCGAACGTCACCTCGATTTGCGGAACTCCCTGCGGTGCCGGAGGGAGTTCGACGAGTTGGAACTTGCCGAGTGTCTTGTTGAAGTCGGCCATCTCCCGCTCACCCTGCAGGACGTGGATCTCCACCGACGGCTGGTTGTGACTTGCCGTCGTGAACACCTCCGAGCGCTTCGTGGGAATGGTGGTGTTGCGGTCGATGAGCCGGGTCATGATCCCGCCCTTGGTCTCGATCCCGAGCGACAGCGGCGTCACGTCGAGCAGGAGGACGTCGGTGACGTCGCCCTTCAACACCCCGGCCTGGATGGTGGCGCCGACGGCCACGACCTCATCGGGATTGACCCCCTTGTGCGGCGCTTTGCCGGTCATCTCGGTGACGAGCGCGGAGACCGCGGGCATGCGTGTCGAGCCTCCGACCAGGATGACGTGGTCGATCTCGTTGGCCGCCACGCCGGCGTCCGCAACGGCCCGCTCGAACGGCCGGCGGCAACGGTCGAGCAGGCCTGAGGTCATGGATTCGAACGTCGCCCGCGTCAGCGTGTAGTCGAGGTGCAGGGGACCCGCCGACGTGGCGGTCACGAACGGCAGGTTGATCTGCGCCTCCTGCTTCTGGGACAGCTCCATCTTGGCCTTCTCGGCGGTCTCCTTCAGCCGCTGCAGCGCCATCGGGTCGCTGGTCAGATCCACTCCGTGCTCACCCTTGAAGCGGTCCGCGATCCAACCGATGACCGCCTGGTCCCAGTCGTCGCCTCCCAGCTTGGTGTCGCCGCTCGTGGACTTGACCTCGAAGACGCCGTCACCGATCTCCAGGACCGACACGTCGAACGTGCCGCCACCGAGATCGAAGACGAGCACCGTCTCGTCCGTGTTCTTCCTTTCCAGCCCGTAGGCGAGAGCCGCCGCGGTCGGCTCGTTGATGATGCGCAGGACCTCCAGGCCGGCGATCTGGCCCGCCTCCTGGGTGGCCGTGCGCTGGGCATCGTCGAAGTACGCCGGCACGGTGACAACCGCCTGCGTCACGTCCTCGCCGAGATATGACTCGGCGTCGCGCTTGAGCTTCATCAGGATGCGCGCCGCGATCTCCTGCGCCATGTACTTCTTGCCGTCGATCTCGGTGACCGGGACGGTCTCGCCCATGTGACGCTTGACCGAGCGGATCGTCCGCGTCGCGTTGGTGATGGCCTGCCGCTTGGCAACCTCGCCGACGAGCACGTCACCCCCGCCGGCGAACGCCACGATGGACGGCGTGGTGCGGGCTCCCTCGGCGTTGGCGATGACCACCGGGTCACCGCCCTCCAGGACGCTGACCACCGAGTTGGTCGTACCGAGGTCGATACCGACTGCCTTGCCCATACTGTGTGTCCTCTCTGAATTCTTCTCACCGGTCCGGATGCCGGGCCGGTGAATGTTGCGTTATCTGATGTTTCGCGGCTGGTTCTGCCTCTCCCGAAGCAGGCTACCGAGGCTCGGTTCACCTGCCGTTGGCCTCTGGGAGACCACGGCCGGCGAGTCCGGCATCCAGAACAACACCGCCGCTGCGGAAAATCTTCCCGCAGCGGTACGGTCGAGCAACCCCGTCCCACCGATGTGAGCCAATGAACTCCACACTGATCCTGGTCCGCCACGGCCAGAGCACCTGGAACCTGGAGAATCGCTTCACCGGCTGGTACGACTGCCCGCTGTCAACGCAGGGCCGCGCCGAGGCCACCGGGGCCGGCCGGGTGATGGCGGCGCGCGGCATCCGGCCCGAAGTGGCCCATACGTCGCTGCAAGCCCGGGCGATCGACACCTGCGACCTGGCCCTGGCCGAGGCCGGCTGCACCGGGATCCCCGTACGCCGTCACTGGCGCCTGAACGAGCGCCACTACGGCGACCTGACCGGACTGGACAAGACGGAGACGGCCGCCCGCCACGGGGTGGAGCAGGTTCGGCGGTGGCGTCGCAGCTATGCCACCCCGCCGCCACCGATCCGAGCCGACAACCCCTGGAATCCGGCTTCGGACCCCCGCTACGCCGACCTGGCACCGGACGAGATCCCGCTGGCCGAGTCGCTGCGCGACGTGCTCGTGCGGCTGTTGCCCTACTGGGACGAGTGCATCACTGCCGACTTGCGCGCCCACTCGTGCGTGCTCGTGGCGGCCCACGGCAACAGCCTGCGGGCGCTTGTCAAGCACCTCGACGGCATCGCTGACGAGGCCATCACGGGCGTGGAGATCCCCACAGGTGTGCCCATCCGTTACGAGATCGGCGCCGACATGCGGCCCGACCGGCGACTTGCGCCGGCGGATCGCTTTGTGTCCGACGCGTAACCGGCGGCTAGCCTTCGAGGGTCGTTTTCGCCGGGAGGTCGGGATCGGCAGAGCACTCGACGCTGAGCGCCCGCACAGGGCCTCATAAACCGAATGGAGACAATATGCGCGGGTTCACAAGAGTTCGAAAGCGCTGGTTGGTGGCGCTGCTGGGGGTGATGCTGGTCGCAGCGTCCTGTGGCAGCGACGACGGCGCGTCCGACAGCGCCGCCTCGGCGATGGGTCAGGCCCAGTCCGCCCAGGCCGACGCAGACGCGGCGCTGACCGACGCTCAGGCCGCAGCCGCCAAGGCGCGTGAGGCGCAGGCAGCAGCCGGCACGGCTGCTGCAGCCGCCGCGCTGGCGCAGGCCACCGCCGAGGGCAACCAGGAGGCCGTGAAAGCAGCGGAGGCCGATCTGGTCGCCGCGCAGGCTGCCGCCGAGGCGGCCCGTACCGATGCCGCCGCGGCGCAGGCTGACGCGGACAAAGCCCGCGACGCCGCCGCGGCCGCCACAGCAGCCACCGCCCAGGACGAGGAACTCGTCCTAGTGGTCGGCGTCCCCGGCGACATCCAGACGCTGGACCCGTGCTGCACCAACTTCATCCGCGGCCACGAGGCCCAGTTGCTGGTGTCCGACCCGCCCGTCATCCACCCGATCGTGGAGCAGAACGGCGCCCTGATCGCGGTGGCCGACGAGTTGGTGCCGCTCTACTTCGAATCCTGGGAGGAGAGCCCCGACGGACTGACCTACACCGTCCACATCCGCGAGGGCGTGACCTTCGACGACGGCACGGAGGTCACCGCCGAGACGGTGCGCTTCTGGGTCGAGCGGAACCTCAACACGCCCGGCGGCGGCGCCTGGCTGCTCAACAACATCGCCTTCATCGAGAATCCGCCCGAGGTGATCGACAAGTACACCGTGAAGTTCACGACCGAGGCGCCGAGCCCGATGGTGATGCAGCAGTTCTACATGACCTCATCGGTACCGGTAGACCCGAAGGTGGTCGAGAAGTACGCAACCGAGGACGATCCGTGGGCGATCGAGCATTTCCAAAGCAACGTCGAGAACGCCAGCGGCCCGTACCGGATCGCCAGCTGGCTGCCGGACCAGGAGGTCGTGTTCGAGAAGCGCGAGAACTACTGGGGCACCGAGCGGGCCTACGACAAGATCATCTGGAAGATCATCCCGTCCAACGCCGAGCGCGTGCAGTTGCTGAGCGCCGGCGTCATCGACGTGGCCATCGGCCTGGGCACCGAGGACTTTGCCGCCCTCGCGGGTGCCGACGGCGTGGTCGTGCAGCGCTTCCCGTCCAAGAACGAGGCCTACGTGGGCATGGGCAACTCCATCGCTCCGTTCGACAACGTGCTGATGCGCCAGGCCGTGTCCTACGGCGTGGACTACGACGACATCCTCACCAACGTCTACAAGGGCGAGGCGCAGCGCCTCTTCGGTCCCATCCCCAACGGCTCCGCAGTGTCCCTGGGCGACCAGGTCGGTTACACCCGTGACGTGGAGAGGGCCAGGGAACTGCTGGCCGAGGCCGGCTACGACGGCTCTCCGGTGACCCTGTCGATCGACGCCGGCAAGGGCGAGCACCAGCTGATCGCTGTGCGCGTGCAGTCGCACCTGGCCGAGATCGGCATGGACGTGGAGATCGAGGTGCTGACCGCCGCCGTGTTCGCCGAGCGCAAGGTCGGCAAGCAGTTGCAGATGTTCGTGGACGAGCTGCTGGCGTGGATCGACGATCCCAACTACCAACTGTCGCTCAGCCTGCAGTCGGGCGTCTTCGGCAACTACGCCGACTACAACAACGAGCGTGTCGACGAGATCATCCGCGACGGCTGGGCCGAGAAGGATCCGGCAGCCCGTCGGGCCATGTTCGAGGAGGCGCAGCGCATCATCACCGAGGAGGCGCCGTGGGTATTCATGGCGCAGCCCGACTACAAGATCGCTCTGCGCGACAACGTCGGCGGCTTCGCGCTCTACCCGAATGAGATCCCGCGGCTCGCCGACCTGTATCCACTGGACCAGTGAGATGAGGCGCGGGCGTGAGCCTGCGCTGATCTGACCAACCGCGCGGCGCCCCGCCGGCCCTCCAGGGTCCGGACGGGGCGCCGCCGCCGTTTTGGGTCGGACCGTCCGTCCCCGGCCGCCTCCAAACCCACGCCGCGGGCGGCGCTAACATCTCCGCGCCGGCAAGTCCGGCGATTCGTTCATTCATCTGGCGCCGACGTGGCGCCGCTCACACAAGGGGAAGACAACATGCGTGGACTCGCGCGAACCCGACGCCGCTGGTTGGTGGCGCTGCTGGGGGTACTGCTGGTTGCAGCCTCCTGTGGCACCGACGACGGCGCGTCCGACACGTCGGCCACCGCCATGGGTGAGGCACAGTCCGCCCAGGCCGACGCAGACGCGGCGCTGACCGACGCTCAGGCCGCAGCCGCCAAGGCGCGTGAGGCGCAGGCAGCAGCCGGCACGGCTGCTGCAGCCGCCGCGCTGGCGCAGGCCACCGCCGAGGGCAACCAGGAGGCCGTGAAAGCAGCGGAGGCCGATCTGGTCGCCGCGCAGGCTGCCGCCGAGGCGGCCCGTACCGATGCCGCCGCGGCGCAGGCTGACGCGGACAAAGCCCGCGACGCCGCCGCGGCCGCCACAGCAGCCACTGCCCAGGACGAGGAACTCGTCCTGGTGGTCGGAGTCCCCGGCGACATCGAGACGCTGGACACGTGCTGCGCCAACTTCATTCGCGCTCACGAGGCACTCGAGTTGGTGTACGAGCCGCCTGTTCTCCACAGGACCGTGGAGCAGAACGGCGCTCTCATCGGCGCGGCGGGCGACCTGTTGCCCCACTACTTCGAGTCCTGGGAAGCACATCCCGACGGGCTCACCTACACCATCAAGGTGCGCCCCGGCGTCACGTTCGACGACGGGACGGAGGTCACCGCCGAGACCGTGCGTTTCATGACCGAGCGGAACCTCAACACACCAGGCGGGGCCAACTGGCTGCTGCGGAACATCGCGTTCATCAACGACCCGCCGGAGGTACTCGACAAGTACACCCTCCGCTTCACCTCCACCGAGGCGAGCCCGATGGTGATGGAGCACTTCTACATGACCTCCTCGGCGATCATCGATCCCAGGCTGGTGGAGAAGTACGCCACCGAGGACGACCCGTGGGCCATGGAGCACTTCTCCCGCAACGTCGAGAACCCCAGTGGCCCGTACCGCATCGTCAGCCGTACGCCGGACCAGGAGGTCGTCTTCGAGAAGCGCGACAACTACTACGGCGACCCGCCGGCCTACGACAGGATCATCTGGAAGATCATCCCGTCCAACGCCGAGCGCGTACAGCTGCTGAAGGCGGGTGTCATCGACGTGGCCATCGCCCTCGGCACCGAGGACTTCGCCGCTCTGGAGGGCGCTGAGGGCGTGACCGTGGAGCGGTTCCCGTCCAAGAACCTGGCCTACATGGGCATGGGCAACATGCTCGCCCCGTTCGACGACAAGACCGTGCGCCAGGCCGTGTCCTACGCCGTGGACTACGACGACATCCTCACCAACGTCTACAAGGGCGAGGCCCAGCGTCTCTACGGCCCCATCGCCCCCGGCTCCTACTCGAGCCTGGGCGACACCATCGGCTACCGGCGTGACCTTGCCAAGGCGCAGGAGTTGCTGGACTCCAGCAGCTACGACGGCTCCTCGGTGACCTTGTCGATCGACGCGGCCAAGGGCGAGCACGAACTCATCGCCGTGCGCATCCAGGCACACCTTGCCGACATCGGCATGGACGTGGAGATCGAGAAGCTGCCGTCGCCGGTCTACGCCGAGCGGAAGGTGGGCGAGAACCGGATGCAGATGTTCATCGACGAGGGCCTGCCCTGGATCGACGATCCCAACTACACCCTGTCGGTGTTCCTGCTGTCAGGTGTGTTCGGCAACTACTCCCAGTACGTGAACGAGCGGGTCGATCAGATCATCAACGAGGGCTGGGGCATCCTCGACCGCGACGAGCGTGCCGCCACCTTCGAGGAGGCGCAGCGCATCATCGTGGAGGAGGCCCCGTGGGCGTTCCTGGCGCTGCCCGACTACAAGATCGCCATGCGCGACACGGTCACGGGCTTCGTGCTGTACCCGAACGCCATCCCACGCCTCGCCGGGCTGAGACCGGCGGGCTGAGCCACTAGCCGGGAGGTGGGCACGGCCTGACTCCCGGGGCAACAACGCAAGCGGCGCCCCGTCCGGCCACGAAAGGCTCGGGCGGGGCGCCGCTACGCGATTGCCGGCGGGTGGGGAGTCACCGCATCGGGGCGCGGGCGGACTGCAGCCGCAGATGTTGTCGGAAGTCGCGCCGGCGCTAGCGGCGACGGAGGAATCGGGGGCGTCGTGTGGGGGGCGCGACGGTCCTCGGCGCGGCCTTGGTGGTCCCCGGCGTGCCGGCAGCGAGCGATGCGGCCGGGCTGAAGGGCGGCGCACTCGAGCCCTCGACCGGCTCGGGGAGTTGGGACACAACGCCGGTCACGCCGGGCACGCGCTTCAGCAGCACGGCTTCGATGCCGGCGGTGAGCGTGACCATCGAGAGCGGGCACGTGCGGCAGGCTCCGATCAGCTCCAGTTCCACGATGCCGCTGTCGTCAACTCCCAGCAGGGTCAGGTCGCCGCCGTCGGACTGCAGGGCGGGGCGCACGAAGTCCAGCGCCTCGGCAAGGACGTCCATGTCGACCGGCAGCGAGCTGCCCACTGGTGGCGGGGCGCCATCGGAGCGATCCGGCATCGCTCAGAACACCTCGATCCAGGTGCCGGCGCCGGCCTCCAGCGCAATGTCGTAGACCAGCGCTGCCACCGCGGCGTCGAGTGCGGGCATGCCCATGTGGGTCATTATCGTGCGCTCGGCGGGGTGTTCGCGCCCCGGGCGGTGTCCGGGCAGGATCTCCGTGGCGATGTCGGCGTGGATGTCCTCGCGAGAGAGCCAGCCGTGCTGGAGTCCGCCGATGCGCCCGACCTCGTCGCCGGTGATCCATTCCAGATCGCGGCCGTACCAGCCGACGGCCCACTTGTCGAAGGCGCGGGCGCAGGCCACGTCCACGTCTCGGAAACCGGTGGCGGCGCACACGTGGGCTCCTGGCGGGATCCACGGCTCCATCAGCACCGGCCGCGGCGCCGTGGTGACCACGCAGACGATGTCGGCGTCGGCCGCGGCGGCCTCGACGCTCGGGGCCACGCGGGCCTCGACACCGAGCCGCTCGGTGGCCTCGGCGCCGAACCGGGCCGCCGCGGCCTCGTCGATGTCGAACGCCGTCACGTGCGACACGTCGAACAACTCCGCCAGCAGCCACAGGTGGGTGCGGCCCTCATTGCCGCAGCCGATGATCGCCAGGCGGCTGCTGTCGGGGCGGGCCAGGAACTTGGCGCCCACCGCGGCGTGGCCGCCGGTGCGCATGTTCGTGACAGAGGTGCCGTCCACCAGCGCCAGCGGCATGCCGGTGTCGGTGTCGGTCACCAAGTCGAGCGCGGAGATGGCCGGCAGGGACCGCCGCGGGTTCTTGGACCAACTGCTCAGCCACTTCAGCGCCGCCCGCTCCAGGGGGCGGATGAGCGCCGGGAAGGCCTGCACGACGCCGTAGCCGAAGGGAGGCTCGGGCCCCGGGCCGGTGCGGTCGTGCACCCAGAGGTTCACCGGGTTGGTCTGGTCGACCTGCCCGGTCCCCACCCAGGCGAACGTGTCGAGGACGCGCTGCAGGGTTGCCGCCGGCGTGAGCAGCTCCTCCACCTCCCGCCGGGAGACGACGAGGATCTCCCCCGGGCCGCGGCCGGTCGGAGCACTCACTTCCGAGGTCCCACGGTCATGTACCGAGCCCCTGCTGGCGCTCGGGCATACGCCGAACGGCGAGAAGGTCGCTCACAATTCGGCTTCCATCTCGGCGAGCGCGGTCGCCGCGGCCCGGACACGAGCGGCGGCGGCCTCGGGTAGCGGCCGGTACGGCTTGCGCGGCAGCCCCGGCCGGGCACCCCCGAGTTCGGCGATGACCTTCAGGTAGGCGTACTCGTAGCTGAGCATGAGCGGCATGTCGGGCAGGCGGATCGACGCCGAGAGCTGCTGCAGGGCACCATAGGCGCGGCGCACCCACGGATCTCCGTGGTTGCCCTTGCGGCACTCGTCGACGAACCGGGTGGCGGTCCGCATGCCGGCCCAACAGAAGATGCCCGTGGAGCCGACCGCCCCCAGCACCGAACCGTGGAAGAAGGCCGGATCGTTGCCCGTGAACACGTTCACGCGGTCGCCGATGGTCAGCAGCACCTGGTCGAAGTGCGGCAGCGCCATGTTGGACTCCTTGATGGCCTTGATGTTGGACACATCCAGGAGTCGCTCCCACATCGGCACCGAGATGTTCACACCGTTGAGCGGTGAGTAGTTGTAGAGCATCAGCGCCATGTCACCGTCCAGCGATTCCGCCACATCCACGAAGAAGTCCATCGCCCACTCCGGTGTCAGCGGCAGGGCGTAGGGGGCAGCCAGCATCGAGCCATCGGCCCCGGCCGCCTCGGCGTAGCGCGCCCGGCGGATGGCCTCCTGCTGGTACGTGGCGGTGGACCCCACCACGACGGCGAGGCCACCCTCGTGGCCTGCTGCCACCGCCGTCTCGCAGACAGCGTCGAACTCCCGCGGCGACACGTTGGTCATCTGACCCATCGAGCCGAACACGATGCACCCCGGCGCCCCCGAGGCGGCCACGAGCCCGATGCTGTGGCGGACGCCATCCAGGTCGATCTCCTCTGCGTCGTCAAGGCTGAGCGGGATGAGCGGCAGCAGCCCCTCGAGCGGTTTGCGGACAAACTCAGGCATTTCTTCCCTCCGATGTCAGGCGCCTGTAGAGGCGTTGCAACTCCCCGCAGCGCTCGCGAAGGTCGTCGAAGCCCACAGCTTCGCAGCGGTAGCCGAGATTTTCCATGGCGGCACGTACGTCGGCGGTGTAGACGACAGTCCCGTCGGCCTCGATGCGGTCGACACCGTCGAAACGGGCCGCTCGATCGTTGATCGCCACCGCCTGCGCCTCGTCGAGTCCGGGGGGCAGCCGCAATTCCACGCGGCCAGACCCGATCACAGCCGGGTAGCCGCCGGGCAGTCCCACCGGCGCGGTCACGTGGGTTTCCAGCGGCTCGGACCCGCTCAGCGCGATTGCGTTCTTCACTGCGGAGGCGGCATACAACGAGAACACATCGATCCGATGCCAGTCGATCACCTCGGGCCAGGACTCCAGTGCGGCGGCGAGATCCACCTGCTCGGTGACGTCCACCCCATTGACCGTCAACCGGAAGTGGTGGGGCACAACCGTGCCGCGGGTCAGCAGGGCATGGGATCCGACGAGCGAGACATCGATCTCCGCCGCTGGGCGGCCCGTGGTGGCCATGACGTAGCGCAGCACGCGCGCGGCGCACACCTCGAGATTGCCTGCGCCCGCCATGGGTCCGTGGCCGAAGTGGTTCCAGATCGCCACGTTGACGACGTCGGGGAACGCGGCGTTCACCACATGGGTATCGATGCCAGCCAGCTCGATGGCCCGCGTCAGCTGCGCGGCGGGCCAGAGGTGCCAGGGCAGCCACATCCCGAACGTGGCCGCCCTGATCTCGGCGCGTCGGCCGGGATCGATGTCCGCCCCGCCGATCACCCGGGGGGACTGCACAGTCGCCGAGTGGACGATGGCGTCGGGGCGGACCTCGGCCAGCAGCCGGGCAACCGCCTGCTCGTCGGCCAGGTCGGCCTGACGGTGCTCGAACTGCTTGGTGTGCCCTTCGATGGCCGAGCCCAGCATGGCGATGGTGGTCCAGGACGGGCCCTGCCACGGGCTGCGCTTCACGGTGACGATGCGCTCCACGCCGGGCGTGCGGGCGAGGAGTTCCAGCGCCCAGCCGCCGAGCTGTCCCACGCCGGACACCAGAACGGTGGTCATGTCCTGCGGGACCAGTCAGTCGTCGACACGAACGATGTTCTTACCACGCGAGCGGCGCGATGTGGGCCCGAACGGTGATCCGGGCATTTGCACCATCGGCACTCGCGCCGGCGCAGCGACGCCCGGCAAGGCACCTGATGGAAGCCACGCTCGCCGTACAATGACCGCTTCACCGCCGGAGATACCCGGCGCGCCGGAGAGGAGCAAGACCGCCATGAACGCCACCACCAGGTCACCGCAGCCACTGAGCGACACCGCCATCGGGCGCGCACAGTCCAAGACATTCGCCGTCCTCTCCACGCTGCTGCCGGGCGGGCAGCCGCAGAACCACGTGATGTGGGTGGATACCGACGGCACCAACCTGCTCATGAACACCGAGGTGCACCGCCGCAAGTACCGCAACGTGGCGGCCGACCCGCGAGTCACCATCCTGTTGCCCGACAACGAGAACCCCTACATCTTCAGCGAGGTGAGGGGCCGCGTCACCTCCGAGATCCGGGGACCACGGGCCCACGAGCACATCGAGGAGTTGGCGATGAAGTACATGGGCACCGCCTACCCGGCGCCGATCCTCTCCGAGCGGGTCATCCTGGTCATCAGCCCCGACCGCGTCTACGACCACGAGCGTCCCTGAGCGACCCGGACCATCCGTCCGCCGTCCCTCTCGACCACGACCGTCCCAGCGAGGAGAACAGCATCATGCAGGTATCACTTGTGACAGGCGCCGCCAGCGGGATCGGCGCGGCCACGGCCCGACGCCTCGCAGCACGCGGCGACGCCGTGGTCTGCGCCGACCTCGACGGTGACGGCGCCGCGGCCACCGCGGGCGACCTCGAGCAGGCGATCGCCTTCGCTCTCGACGTGGCTGACGAGGCCGCCACCGACGCCATGGTCACCGCCACCGTGGAGCGCTTCGGTGACCTACACAACGTTGTGGCCTGTGCCGGCATGGAGCTGAGCGGGCACAGTTTCGACTTCCCCCTCGACGACTTCCGGCGTGTCGTCGACGTGAACCTCACCGGCTGCTTCCTGACAGCCCAGCGGGCCGCACGGGCGATCCGGGACCAGGGCCACGGCGGCTCGATCGTGCTGATCGGCTCGATCAACTCGCAGATCGCCCTGCCCACGTTCGCCGCCTACGTGAGCTCGAAGGGCGGTGTGCTCATGCTCGGGAAGGCCCTGGCCCTCGACTTCGCGGCGCACGACATCAGGGTCAACGTGATCGGCCCGGGCGTGATCAACACGCCCATGAGCGCCAACAGCATCGCCGATCCGGTGCGGGGGGCATTCTTGATGGGCCGCACGCCGCTGGGGCGCCCCGGCGAGCCGGAGGAGATCGCCGAGGTGGCCGCGTTCTTGACGTCCGACGCCGCCTCCTTCATGACCGGCGCCTACGTCGCAGCCGACGGAGGCTGGCTCGCCGGCTAGCGGCCTTTCATCGCCACGTCGACGATGTGGCGTTTGCCGCCAGTGCCTGCGGTGGCGATGGTGGCGAGGGCGGCGGGGATGCCTTCGAGCGGCACGGTCGGACCGATCAGTGACCGCAGGTCCAGGCGGCCGGACTCGTAGAGGGCGTTGCCGAGCAGGAAGTCGGCGCGGGTGAAGCCGAATGTGGCGATGATGTTGAGTTCGCGCTTGATGCAGTCGAAGAGGAAGTCGTCGAAGTGCAGTGTGGCGGCACCGTGGACGATGCCCATGAGAACCACCGTCCCGCCCGGGCGGGCGGCGCGCAGCACAGTGTCGACGCTGGCGGGATGACCTGACGCCTCGAAAGTGAGATCAGCGCCGTGGGGGGCGCCGAGAGCCTCCCGCAGCGCCTCCGCCGACTCGGTCGGTGACAAGCCCGAGACGTTGACCGTGGCGTCCACCCAGGGCTCGACCGCTGAGAGGTGATCGGCTGCGACGTCAGCTGCCACGATCGTGGTGGCACCCATGGCACGGGCCACCTGACACACCGTGAACCCGATGCTGCCGACGCCCGAGACGACCATCCGGGTCCCCGCGCGGATACCCGAGCGGCGCATCCCGTGCACCGCGGCCGGCAGGGCGGAAGAAAGCATCACCGCCTCGTCCAGCGGGGTCTCCGCACTCAGCGGGAACACGTTGGATTCGGGTACGACGGCGTACTCGGCGAAGCCGCCATCGAGGTCGATCCCCAGGTGGCGCATCCACGGGCAGATGCTCTCGGAGCCCCGCACGCACCACTCGCAGACCCCGCAGCCCACGACGGCGTCGGCCACCACGAGCGAGCCCGGCGGAGGCGTGGCAGGCGAGTCGGCTTCAACGATCTCTCCCACGATCTCATGGCCGAGGATCCGGGGAAGACCGCCGGTGTCGATCATGCCCGAAGCCATCTGCTGGTGGAACAGGCCCAGCGCCGAGGCGCGCACCCGCACCAGGGCCCAATTCGGCGGACGTTCGGGCACGGCGATGTCGGCCATCGCCAAGTGGTTCTCGCCGAGCATCAGCAACGCGCGCATGGTCATCGACCGGCCTTCGGTACGTCGGGCCGGGTCGATCAGTCGAGGACGTCGGTGCTGTCGAGCTCCCAGACCAGCTCGCTGTAGTGGTCGCCCGCCGGTACCCAGCGCTTGCGGGAGTAGCGGATGTTGGGGTTGTAGGTGAGGGCAATGTGCTCGTCGAGGTCGCAGAAGTTAGAGGAGTACTCCACGTCGGGGGCGTTGTCGCGCAGGTAGTCACCGATGGGGCAGTTGAGGCGCAGGACATACTTCGCCATGTTCCCGTCCTGCTCGAAGTAACGCTCGGTGTCGAGCTTCGGCGACCACGCGAAGTAGCTCCAGAACTCCTTGAAGAAGTTGTTGAGGCTGAGGCGGTCACCCTTGGCGCGCGACCGCTCGGCCATCAGCGTGCCCATCTGCGTGCCCTGGCGCTGCCGGGCGCGCGACACAGCCGCACGGCCCTCCTCCTTACCGAGCTCAAGCTCCATGGCGTCGGCCAACACCGAGAAGATCTTCGTCTTGGCGTGGAACTCGTTCTCGTTGGCGTCCCAGCCCAGCTGGATCGGATCGTCGGCGGCGATCTCGTAGTAGCGCTCGAGGTAGCGGCGCTGGCCCTCGTGGTCGACGTTGCCGCCGGCCTTGGTGCGCGCCAGCCGGTCGCCGGGCCCGTCGTCGATGGAGTCGGCCAGTTCCTTCAACTCCGGGTATGAGATCTCGACCTTGTCGTAGGTAGTCATGCGGTTCACTCCTCATTCGTTCCGGGTAAATGCCGTCCGGTGAGACGCCTGGCGGACGGCCGGGTCGGAGTCTACGCCCAGCGCAGACGCCGACCATGTGGTGGGCAGGCCTAGGTGAAAGTCTCCCCCGGCTGGAACAACTCCAGCACGAGGCCGCCCACCTCGCGGGTCTCGAAATAAGCGAAGCGGCCTCCATCGGAAACCCGGCCGTAGGAGATCACGGCACAGCCCAGGGACGTCAGCTCGGCCATGTCCCGGTCCAGGTCGTCGGTGTAGGCGCACAGGTGGACGACCCCCTCGCCGTGGCGCTCCAGGAATTCGGCCTGGATGCCTTTACCCGCCACGGGCTGCAGCAGTTCGAACTCGATGTTGCCCATCTGGGCGACCAGTCCTTTGACCGCCACGTCCGGGGCGTCGTTGCCGTAGATCTTGCGCTCGACGGTGTGCGCCGAGGGTCCCTCCTCGAACGGCCCGATCCCCAGTCGCTCGTAGAACGCCGCCGCCTGCTCGATGTCACGCACGACGACGCCGATCTGGTATGTACGGGACCAGAGATCGGGCCGGGCACCCTCGGACGCGGCTCGGGATTCGTTGGACTCTGCAGACATCGGTGCCTCCCCGTCGAGCCTCGGACTGCGTGAATATACGGCCGTCGCCCGATTCAGGAGTGGCGGGCGACGCAGTCGATCTGCACCTTGGCACCTTTCCACAGGAACGCCACGCCGAAGCTGGTCCTGGCCGGGTACGGCACGGGAAATCGCTCGCCGTAAATGCGGTTCATGGCATCGAGATCGTCCTCGTCGATGAACTGCACGCAGGTCTGCACAACGTCGGCCAGCGAGCAGTCCACCTCGGCGAGGATCTCGGTGAGGTTGGTGATGGCCTGGTGGAACTCGGGCTCGAAGCCTCCCGCCACGAAGTCGCCGCTCGCCGGATCCCGGCCGATCTGGCCCGTGACCCAGACGTGATCGCCGTCGATGCGGACGTGCGGGTACGGGCCCCTCGGTTCAGGTGCGCCCTCGGTGGTCACGGTGATGTTGGACATGGAGGATCCTTTCGGGTCATCGGGCTCTCGGCGTCGTGGCCGTGGCGGACCGTGCTCAAGTCAACCAGCCGCCGTCGACGACCAGCACGTGGCCGGTCACGTAGGAGGCGGCGTCGGAACTGAGAAAGTCCACGGCGGCGGCGATGTCGGTGACCTTGCCCAGCCGGCCGAGGGGGATGCGCTCGGCCGCCTGGTGCTCCAACACATCCGGGTCATCGAGCACCGAGCGGGTGAGGTCCGTGTCCACCGTGCCGGGCGCCACCGCGTTCACCCTGATGCCCGCCGGAGCCAGCTCACGGGCCGCGGCGATGGTGAGCATCCGCACCGCCCCCTTGGAGGTGTCGTAGGGCACCATGGGGGTCGTCGACGCCGTGAACGCCGAGGTCGACGCGGTATTTACGATGCAGCCCCCGCGGGACGCCATGGCGCGGGCGGCCGCCTGGATCCCGAAGAACACGCCCCGCAGGTTCACCGACATCAGGTCGTCGAATTCCTGCGGCGTGACCTCGGTCAGCGGCCGGATCCACCCCACGCCGGCGTTGTTGACCATCGTGGTGAGCGGGACCACCTCCTCGACGCTCGCCACCGCCGCGGCCAGCGATCCGGGGTCGCGGACGTCGAGTTCGACGGCGTGGACGGCCAGACCCGCTGCTGCGAGTTCCGCCGCCGTGGACGCCGCCGTCGAGCCGAGGTCACCGATGAACACGGTGTCGCCGCGGCGCGCCAGCCGCTCGGCGATCGCCCGACCGATGCCGCGCGCCCCGCCGGTCACGAGCGCGCCGACCTGCGGTTGAGTCACCATCGCCCCTAGTCGTTGGCGATGAGGTCGGTCGGGTACTCGTTGAGTTTGACGCCGCCGTCGGGCGTGCAAACGATGATGTCCTCGACTCGTACCCCGACCCGCCCGGGCCAGAACACCGACGGTTCGATGGTGAAGGTCATGCCCGCTTCCAGCGGCGTGTTGTCCTCGGGGGAGATGAACGGCTCCTCGTGCACGTCAAGACCGATGCAATGCCCGGTGCGGTGGCGGAACCAGTCGCCGTAGCCGGCGTCGACGATCACCTTCCTGGTCGCCCGATGCACCGCCGAGGCCGTGACCCCCGGTCGCACGGTGTCGATGCCTGCCTGCTGCGCGGCCATGACGACCTCGTACACCCGCCGGTACTCCTCGCCGGGGTCGCCGACGTGCACCGTGCGCCCGAAGTCCGAGCAGTAGCCCTCGAGAACGGCACCGAAATCGAAGGAGATCCCATTGCCGCCTTGCAGCGCCTGCTGGGAGATCCGCACGTTGGCGTCGCGGTCGTCGCTGGGGCCCATGGACCAGACGGCGGTGTCGAACGACGGGGTGCGTGCCCCGAGGCGCAGCATGTGGAAGTTGACCTCCTCGGCGAGCTCCAGTTCGGTCACACCGGCCCGCACACGACCGGACACTTCGGCCATCGACTGGTCCGCCATCCCGCAGGCCCCCTTCATGAGCGCCAGTTCCTGCGGTGTCTTGATGCGCCGCAACCGGTTCGCCAGGCGGCTGCCGTCGACGAGTTCCGCCGCCGGAAACGCCTGCAGCAACCGCATCACCGCCGACCCCCAGGTGCGGGCACCGATGGCGATACGCCGGGCGGGGCCCAAGGAGGCGGCCGCCCGGGCGAACAGGGCGTCGCCGTCGTCCATCTCGTCCACGCTGATGACCTCGCCCGGGACACCTTCGGGCAGGTCGAACTCCACGAAGTTGCGTGGCAGCAGGAAGACGGGATCGCGGCCACCGATGATGAACGCCCCAGCCACCCACCCGTGGGTGTAGTTCACGTCACCGAACGTGGGCACGCGGCGCTGGAGACCTGTCAGGTACTCGAGGTCCGCTCCAGTGGGGAACCAGGCCAGATCCACGCCGGCGCCGTCCATGACGGCACCGAAGGCCGCCCGGCGGGCGGCGTAGTCGAGAGTGGTCTCAGTTGTCATGGAGGCCTCCGATCATTCCTGAGCCTGCGGCGGCATACGCCGGACCGCTGCGGGGTGGATTCCGGCCTCCGCCGGAATGACGAATTGGGTGGTCAGCGGAACAACGCGTGCAGCCACGTTGCTCAGGTCTGAAGGCCGATGGCGAGATCGCCGGCGACGGGGCGGCCGTGGGTGACCACCAGCCGCGGGCGGCGCAGCGCCTGCAGGGAGTCCATGGGGTTCCCCTCCAGCAGGATCAGATCGGCCGCCGCTCCCGGCACTGCCACCGGGGCACCGCCGAAGCCGTTCAGTTCACGTCCCCCGACCGAGGCGGCATGCAGCACCGAGCGGCGGTCCATGCCGGCCCGCTCCATCATCTCCAGCTCGCGGTGCAGCCGCACACCGATGGGGTTCAGGTCGGCGCCGGCGGCGATCCGCACTCCGGCCGCGATGCACATCTTCAGCGCGTCGGCGTGTCCCGGCAGGACCTCCCGGGAGCGCTCGGCGGCGTGGGTGGGCCATTTCTCGGCCTCGATGTACTCCTGGTCGTGCGTGACGCCCACCGTGGGCACCAGCCAGGTGCCGTTGCCGGCCATGGCGGCTGCGGCCTCCTCGTTGAGCAGGTAGCCGTGCTCCACCGAGCGGCCGCCGCGCTGGGAGAAGGCGATGGCCACCTCGGCGCCGCCGCAGTGCGCCGCCACCGGGATGCCCCGCAGGTTGGCGACGCCCATGACCGCGTCCAGCTCTGCGGTGGTGAACTGCCCGCCGTCGCAGGTCTCGTGCGGGCTGTAGAGGCCGCCGGTGAGCATGACCTTGATCCACTGGGCGCCGCGTTCCAACTGCCGGCGCACCGCCTTGGCCATGGCGTCGGGACCGTCGCAGATCAACTCCATGCTCACGCCGGTGTAGTGCCGCGGGAAGCAGGTGCCGTGACCCGCGGTGGTGCGAAGGGCCCGCCCGGCGCCGGTGACCCGTGGGCCCGGCGTGGTTCCCGCCGCGTACGTCCGCCCCCACGCCAGATCCAACTCGTCCGCCTCATCCATGCAGCGCACGCCGGTCACACCTGCTTGCACCGCACCGGCGAAGTTCTCCCCGGCGCGGATGGTGCGCTCGGGCACTCCCTCGAAGAATCCCACGCCGGCGTTGTCGTACATGAGGCCGCCGGGATGGGCGTGGCAGTCCCACAGACCGAACATGGCGGTGAGCCCCGAAGCGTCTACATCGACCGCTTCACGCCCGTCGTCGGACTGAAGCACCCCCCCGTCGATCAGCAGGTCGCACAGGGCGGAATCGCCCGTGGCGACGTCCAGCCATGAGGCGCCCCGTATCCGCAGCGGTCCGGCGGGCAGACTCACGAACCATTCCCCGCTGCGCCGTTGCCGCCCCCGTCGCCGAGGTCGATGTCCAGTCCTGGCGGCACCACCGTGGTGTACCCCTCGATGAAGTCACGTTGCAGATCCTCGTCGCTGCGCTCGGCGGGGTCGCCGTACCCACCGCCGCCGCCGGTTGCCACCCGTAGGCGACTTCCGGCGGGTGCAGAGAAGCGGTTCACCTTCATCACCGAGGTGGACTCCCCGTCGATGGTGATCACCGCCTCGGTGGCCTTGCCCGACTCGCCGCCGAACAACCCCCAAGCAGGCGTCGTCGTGCGCTCGAACCAGGTCGAGAGTGTGACCCCGTCGGCGAGCACCTCGTACTCGCGCTCCACGCCACAGCCGCCCCGCCAGCGGCCCCGCCCTCCGGAATCCGGCCACACGCCGTAGCGGTGAACCCGAATCGGGTAGCGCGACTCAAGCACTTCCACGGGGATGTTCTTCAAGTCGCCGCCGCCGTAGTTGATCATCCCGTTCGTACCGTCGCCACCGGCCCAGGCCCCCCAGCCCACCGCCGTCGCCTCGCCCGTGACGAAGTCCTCGCCGGTGAGGGGATCGGTGCCCACGAAGAGCACGTTCATCGGGTCCGCAGCCTGCGCGGCGACCACCCGCTCGGGCATGCTCGGCGCGAGGGCACTGATGAACAGATCGATCATCAGCCCCAGGTGCGGGTAGTAGTACTGGCACGCCGCCGGCTCCCGGGCGTCGAAGATCGACGCCTCCGGCGCCACAAGACGCAGGTTCCGGAACGTGCCCGCAGTAACCGACACCTCGGGATTGATGAGGAGCTTGTAGGCCAACCGGGCGGCTGCCACTGTCTGCGCGAAGCCGCAATTCATGCAGCCGGGGGTCTGCGGCGACGAACCGTCGAGGTCCAGGAGCATCTCGTCCCCCTCGACGGTCACGGTGGCCCGCACGTACACGGGGCCGCCCCCGGGACCCCAACTGTCCATCGTGCCCTCGGTGCGGAACACACCGTCGGCGATGGCGGCCACGGCCTCGCGGTCGAGGCGCTCGCACTGCGCGAACACCACTTCGGCGGCGGCCTCGGTCGTCGGGCGCCCGAAGCGGTCCATCAACTCGCTGAGTTGCCGCTCGCCGGTGCGGCAGGCGGCGATCTGAGCGTGCAGATCGCCCCAGATCGATCGGGGCAGGCGGCTGTTGCGGGTGATGAACTCCAGCACGCCCCGCTCGGGTCGCCCCTCCCGGTACAGGTGGGTGGGGCCGAGCCGGTAACCCTCCTCGTAGATGGACGTGGCGTCGTTCGTCTGGCTGGGATCCTTGGCGCCGATGTCCATCCAATGGGCCTTGGTGGCACCGAAGCCGACCAGGTCGCCTTCGTGAAAGATGGGCGAGAAGACGCTGACGTCGTTCAGGTGGCTGCCCACCAGGTAGCTGTCGTTGACGGCGTAGACGTCACCGGGCCGGTAGATGTCCAGGCCGTCGAAGTGCTCGGTCGTGGCGTTGATCGCCGCCTCGAGACTTCCCAGGAAGATCGGCAGGCCCGGCGCCTGGCCGAGCAACTCCGCCTTCTCGTTGAACAGCCCCACCGAGCAGTCCTTCATCTCGTAGATAATCGGCGTGTACGCCGATCGCGCCAGGTTGTTGTTCATCTGCGAGGCGATCGAGATGAAGGCGTTGCGGATCACCTCAACGGTGACCGGATCCATCTGTTGCATCGGAAGCTCCTTGGTTCTCAGTCGTCGGATGGGAGGCCGATCTGGACGGGCTGCTCGACTGCCCGCCAGCAGCGAACGAAGTGCCCGTCCGCGGCCTCCCGGAGTGGTTGTGGTTCGTCGCAGCGCTCCACGGCGAACGGGCAGCGCTGTGTGAGGCGACAGCCCGACTTGGTGGCCTGCTCCTCACTGATCTCGCCGACGAGGCGCACTCGTTCGCCGTGCCGCGGCGGCTCGTCCAACTCTGCTGCGTCCAGCAGGCCGCGAGTGTAGGGGTGGCGGGCAGCGGCGTAGACCTGATCGCGCGCACCCACCTCCACGAACTGCCCCAGGTACATCACCGCCACCCGGTTGGCCATGGCGTAGACCACGCGCAGGTCGTGGGCGACCAGCAGGTACGCCAGATCGTTGCGCTCCTGCAGATCCAGCAACAGATTCACGATCTGGCCCCTGATCGAAACGTCCAGCGACGAGGTGGGCTCGTCGAGGAACAGGAGCCGCGGCTCGGGGAGTAGGGAGCGGGCGATGCTGAGGCGCTGGAGCTGGCCGCCACTCACCTGTGACGGCCGGCGGTCGGCGATCTCGAGATCGAGCCCGACGCTGCGGATCGCCTCGGCGATGGCCTCGCTCTGCGCGGCGCGGCTCTGCTCGCCGTGCAGCCGGGTGAACTCGCGCAGACTCGACCGGATGGTGGTCTGCGGATCGAACGCCGCGAGCGGGTCCTGGAAGACGATCTGCATGTGCCGGCGCTGAGGCCGGAACCGTCGCTCCGGCACGTCGTGGATCTCGTCGCCCTCGAAGAGCACCGCCCCATCGGTCGCGGGCGTGAGCTTCAGCAGCACCCGCCCCACCGTGGTCTTGCCCGATCCGGACTCCCCGACGATGGCGAACGTTTCACCGGCCTGAATCTCGAAGCTCACCCCGTCCACGGCGCGTGCCGTGCGCTGGCGGAGCCGGGCGTCGCGGGTCACGTAGTCCTTCACGAGCTCGCGGACCTCGACAACCGGGCCGCCCGGGGGTGGTGCTCCTTCGCTCATGCCTTCACGCATGCCACTCGGCGGTCGTCGAGTAAGCGCAACGCGGGAACGCCGTCACGGCACTCGGGGCCCGCCATCGGGCACCGGTCGGCGAAGGCGCACTCGCTGAGTTCGCCCACCAGCGTCGGCACCGTGCCGCCGATGGCGTACATCCGGCCCTGATCGATCGTCACGAACGCCTTGAGCAGAGCGGCGGTATAAGGATTCCTCGGGGTCCCCACGACCGAGCCGGTCGGACCGGTCTCCATCACCCGGCCGGCGTACATCACCGTCGTGCGCTCGCAGTGGCTGCGGGCCACGGCGATGTCGTGGGTGATCAGCAGCAGGGTGGCGTCGCGCGACCCCACCTGCTCGACCACCAACTCCAGCACCTGTTGCTGCAGCGTGGCGTCGAGGCCCGTGGTGGGCTCGTCGGCGATGAGCAGGTCGGGGCGGCAGGACAATGCCATGGCCAGCGCGGCCCGCTGCGCCATGCCGCCGGAGTACTGGTGCACGTAGTCCTTGGCGCGGCGGGCGGCGTCGGGGATGCCCATCTCCGCCAGCAGGTCGACTGCCTGCGTCCAGCTCTCCCGCCGGCCGGCGTCGCTGTGCACCCTGATCACTTCGGCGATCTGCCCCCCGACGGTGAGCACCGGGTTCAGCGAGGCGCGCGGGTTCTGGAACATGATCGCCATCCGGCCGCCCCGCAGCTCGCGCAGGCGGCGCTCCCGGGCGCCGATCAGCTCTTCGCCGTCGAGGCGGATGGAACCGCGGATGACCTCCGCCCCCTCGGGCAGCATCCCGAGAACCGCGGCAGCCGTGAGGCTCTTGCCCGATCCGGATTCGCCGACCAGGGCCATCGTTTCGCCGGCGTCGACCTGCAGGCTGATGCCCTGCAGCGGGATGGAATGCCGCTTGGCCGCCGAGCCGAACCCGACGGTCAGGTCGACGACCTCGAGGACGGGGATCTCCGCACGATCCGGCACCCTCAGATCGATGTTGCTTGGAACCACCGCTTCGGGCCCGCCCGAGGCGCTCATGTCGTATGCCTCACACGGTCGGACAACTGGTTCAGCGTGAGGACCGTCGCCAAAATGGCCAGGCCCGGGAACAGCGCCACCCACCAGCGCCCGTAGACCAGCTGCTCGTAACCGTCGCGCACCATGCCGCCCCATTCCGGCGTGGGCACCGGCACCCCCAGGCCCACGAAGCTCAGCGCGGCCAGGATCTGGATGGCCCACGCCACATTCACCGAGAACTGCGCCAAGACCACCTGCTTGACGTTCGGAAGGATGTGGCGCAGCAGGATGGTCAACTCCCGCTGCCCGGCGCAGCGCGCCGCCAGGACGAAATCGGCGTTCACAATGGGCGCCACGGCGCTGCGGGTTAGGCGCAGGTAGACCGGCACGTTCACGATGGCGATGATGAAGATCAGGATGGGGATGCTCGGGCCCACGGCCGCCACGATGGCCAACGCCAGCAGCAGCGTGGGAAACGCCTGGAACGACTCGGAGATGCGCAGCAGCACGGAGTCGAAGAGGCCGCCCCGGAGGGCGGCCAGCGCGCCGAGGGGCATCCCCACCACGACCGCCAGCGCCGCTGCGCTGAAGCCAACGCCGAGGTCGAGTCGCGCCCCGTGCATCACCCTGGCGAAGATGTCCCGGCCGAACTGGTCAGTCCCGAACCAGAGGGCGCCGCTGGGGGATGTCAGCGACTCGCCGGCACTGAGCATGAGCGGATCCCGCGTGAACAGCGGGCCGATGAGCGCCGCCAGGATTAACGCCAGCATCACGGCCACGGCGGGCCGGATCGCCCGGCGCTGAGAGTCCCATACCAGGGGGGCCAACATGACCGCCAGCACGGACACGACCGCCCGGACTGCCCGCCAATCGGGATCCCAGACCAGGGCGGCCAGGACGATCGCCGCCGTGGCGACGGCGACGAGAACGCGGGCCGGGGGCATCGCAGGCGTGGCGCGGCGGCCTCCCGCCGCAGCCGTGCTTCCCGAGGCGCGCGGCGGGGCGGCGCTCACGTCCGCGTCCGCGGGTCGATGATGAAGTGCAGGATGTCCATCACGAGGTACACGAGGATGTAGCTGCAGGCGCTGAGCAGGACGGCGGCCAGCACCGGGGCGTAGTCCGAGGCGTTGATGGAGTCGATGGCGTACTTACCGATTCCGGGCCAGGCGAACACGAACTCCACCAGCACGGTCCCGCCCAGCAGGTAGCCGTACATCATCGCCGCCATCGTGGACACCGGCAGCAGCACGTTCGGCAAGGCGTGGCGGAGCACGATGGAGCGCTCCGGCACGCCCAACGCTCGAGCCGAGCGGATGTGGTGTGACGCCATCGTCTCGCGCATGAAGCCTCGCGTGACGCGCAGCAGGGGGCCGCCGGTGACCACCGCCAGCGTGACCGCCGGGAGGATCAACTGCGCCAGCGCAGAACGCAGCGCCCCCCAATCGCCCGCGATCACCGAATCGAGGGTGTACAGCCCGGTGACATCCGGAGGGACAGTCCCGAGCGATCGTCCGATGGGAGCGGGAGCGAAGTCCAGATGGTAGAAGAAGACGAGGATCAGGATGATCCCCAACCAGAACTCGGGGATGGAAACACCCAGCCCGGAGGCCACGTTGGCCAACCGATCCGAGAGCGATCGACGCCGCAGCGCCGAGACGATGCCGAGGGGCACAGACCAGGAGACCGCCAGGATCGCCGCGGCGGAGGCCAACTCGATGGTTGCGGGCCAGCGGACGGCGATGTCGGTGGTCACCGGGTTCTTGGTGCGCCAGCTATCGCCGAGATCGCCCGTGAAAAGCTGACGCATGTAGTGGCCGTACTGCTCCACGATCGGCCTGTCCAGGCCGAGTCGCTCGATGACCGCCTCCACCGTGGACTCGTCGGCCTGCACGCCGACGATCAGGTACGCGGGATTGCCGGGAAGGACGCGGGTCACCACGAAGGTGATGAGCGACACGCCGAACAACGCCACCACGAGGAAGACCAGGCGGCGGGCGATGTAGATGGCGAGCGGCATGTCAGCGCTCCCGGAACGAGCCTCCGACCGGCACGACCGGACGGCAGGTCACGACGTCAGAACTTCCGCCCGGCGCCGGCCAGCATCTCGGCGTAGCGGACCGGTGTGATGAGTGGGTCCAGCACGGGCACAGGCACACGATCCCGGACCGGATCCAGCAGCCCGGACCAGATCGTGCAGGCGAAGAACAGCACGGTGGCGTCGTGGTCCCGCCACGCCGACTCGGCCGCATCCCCGGCCGGGCCCGCCACCGCCGCAGCCATCTCGCGGCGCACCGTGGCCCGCAACTCCTTGGGGTTCTCGTGAACGAGCCGGTCCACCAACTCAGCGGGCGGGTGCCCGCACGGCGCCGAGAACACGCCCGCGAAGATTGACTCGCCGTCATAGGCATGCACCAGCCGGCGCACCCAGTTGGCGTCCTGCGGCAGGTTCTCGCCCTCGCCACTCTCGATGCGCGGCGCCACGACGCCCAGCCGACCGAGGGCGCGCCCGGTCGCTATGGCCGCTTCCATGGGCGCCGTCACCGGGATCGACACCAACTCCTTGGCGTCGGCCAGGCCCGGGTCGGAGGCACAGGCGATCACGACCGCGTCGAAGCCGTCGCGCTCACCCTGCTGCACGGCCGACAGCAACTGGTTCATGAGCAGCGACGCCGCGGGCAGGAACGCCGTCTCGGGCACACCGGTCCCGGCGAGCGAGCGCACCACCAACTCGGTGTCCGAACTGAGCACAGGACGCACCACCTCGTCGACGAGTTCGTCGTAGACACTCACTCCCAGCGGATTGATCAGCAGAATGCGCATGACGGCGCCTCCTCGGTTGTGGTCGGGCTCAATCGGTTCCAGTCGTCTGGTCGCTCGTCATCGGGTCCGGCGGTCGCTGTCAAGCTCCGCGGGCTCGTCGCAGCACAAGATGACCGCGCGTCGAGACCACAGCTGTCCACGATGGCGGCACCAGAGTCGTACAGGCGTCCTCCAGGACAATGGCCGGGCCGTCGACGGTGGCCGCTGCCGGAAGCGCCTCGCGGCGATGCACCGGCGTGGGCAGCCAGGAGCCGGCGAACCACGTGCGCTCGACTGTCACCGGTTCGCCCACCTCACCGGTCGGCAGGTCGACGGCGGCAGGTCGGCCCAGCGAACCGCGGGCGGTCATCCGCAGGTTGACGAACTCGACGTCCTCGGCGGGGTTGCTGTGGCCGTAGCGCACCTCGTGCGCCTCGGCGAAGCGCTGTGGCAGTTCCGCCAGCATCTGCGATGTCGCCGTGGCGGCCGCCAGCGGGAGCGTCACGGTGTACTCCTGGCCCACGTAGCGCAGATCGGTCGAGGGCTCCAGCCCGATGGCGCGCTCGTCAACACCGTCCTCCTTGGCCAGCAGGCGTGCGCGCTCGGCCAACTCGGCCAGCGTCGCCTCCAGTGCCTCGGCGTCCACGTCGGCGACCCGGACGTAGAAGCTCTGGACGACGTCGTGGCGGATGTCGGCGTGCAACATCCCGTAGGCCGACAGGACGCCGGGATCGGCGGGCACCACGACCGTGTCGATCTCAAGTTCGTCAGCGAGGGCAACCGCGTGCAGCGGGCCGGCGCCCCCGAAGGCCACCAGGGCGAAGGTGCGAGGATCGATCCCGCGCAGGACTGTGATCTCCCGGATGGCGTTGGCCATCGTGGCGTCGGCAACGGCCACCAGGCCGGTGGCGAGTTGCTCGGCGTCGAGTCCCAGTTCCTCGCCGACACCGTTCAGTGCACGCCCCGCGGCGGCCGCGTCGAGTGCCATGCCCCCGGCCAGGCGGGCAACAGCCGGAAGGCGGCCCAGATGCACGTTGGCGTCGGTGACGGTGGGTTCGGTCCCGCCGGCGCCATAGCACGCCGGACCCGGCTCCGCGCCGGCCGAGCGGGGTCCCACCCGCAAGCCCCCCGCCGCGACGTGGCCCACACTGCCGCCACCCGCCCCGATGGTGTGGATGGCGACCGTTGGCGACAGCACGGGGTGGCCCTCCAACTCCGACTTCAGTTCCACGTCGGCCTCGCCGTCCACGACGAGACTCACGTCGAAGGACGTCCCACCCATGTCCACGCAGATGAGCCGGCTCACGTCCACCTCGTCGCGCAGCTCCTCCGCGACGGCCACGCAGGCGATGGTGCCTCCCACCGGACCGGAGAAGAGCGTCTGTATGGCCTTGCGGCGCGCCATGGCAGCCATCATCACGCCGCCGTTGGACTGCATCACCCGCAGCGGCCCGCGCAGGCCCCGCTCGGTGACTTCCTGGTCCAACTCGGCCAGGTAGTGCTGCACGATGGGGGCGACGTACGCGGCGATCACCGTCGTGCTGGTTCGCTCGTACTCCCGCCACTCGGGCGCGATCTCGTGACTACACACAATCGACAGGCTCGGCGCAAGATCGGCCAGCAGATCGGCGACACGCTGCTCGTGGTCAGGGTTGGCGTAGGAGTGCAGGAAGCAGATGGCCACCGCCTCGAACTCGTCGGCCAACCGCCGCCCCAGGGTCCGCACCGCTTCGTCGTCGGGCGCCACGATCACCGAACCGTCAGCTGCGAGCCGCTCGTCGATCTCGAAGATCCACCGCCGTGGCACAAGCGGCGTCGGCTGGCGGTAGCGGACGTTGTACATATCGGGCCGGTTCGCCCGTCCGAGTTCGTAGACGTCGCGGAAGCCGCGGGTCGTGAGCAGCGCGACCCTGGCACCCCGCCGCTCGAGGAAGGCGTTCAGCCCGGCAGTGGTGCCGTGCGTGATGGACTCCAGGCGACTCCAGTCCACCTCGAGACGCTCGAGCGCCTCGAGGACTCCGTCGTGCAGCCGACGGGGTGTGGTCAGGACTTTGGCCGTGCGGATGCCCCCGGCGTCATCGACCAACACCGCATCCGTGAACGTACCGCCTATGTCAACGCCGACTCGCATCCGGTCCGCCTCCTTCGTTCGGCGGAATCCTAGACGCGGCCGTGCGTGGCGGCATCCGTGCGGCTCGTGCCGTCAGGGAGCGTCCGTCCTGCGGAGCGGCCTGCTGTTGTTGACTTCCCTGCCAACGTCGGACCGAGCAGCATGCGCGCGGTTGATCTTGTCACGGAGCGAATCCCGCGTGGTTGGGTGGCTCTCGTAGATGACATACGACTTGGCGTTGTCGGCCGCGACCAGATTGTCCCGAATTCGCTCGGGGAGAATCGCCCTGTTCTTCATCGACGGAAGCGGCATGACGAGGATCCCGTTTTGGCGACGCACCACTCCTTCCTCGAGAGATGCCGCGATTTCCCAGTCGACGAATTTCTGATGCCAGGTCTCCCTGCCGAGCAGAACGATCGTGACCGTCGAATCACTGAGATTCTCCTGGGCGATGCGACTCTTGATATAGGTCTCGTCGAGACTGCCGACGAACCGGTCCTGCTCGGCGACCCCGATGCAGCGGGGTATGAACTCACCGCCGAATTGCCGGATGAAGGACTCGACCTCGCTGAAATCGGCGGCGTGGTAGGAAACGAAGCATGTCTGCCTCGTCGGGTCGTAGCTACTGGTCGACATGAGGTCGGCCAGACGCTGCATGAGGATCGCGAGGTTTCTCGGCTTGATCACGCCGATTCTCCCAAGAGGTTGTGCACGTGGTCCCCGCGGGACGATCGTTGCCGACCGGCTAGTGCGGTCTCCCCCCCCCGTGCTTACTTCGGAGGCTCGTAGGCCCGCGCGTCCCGTGGCAGGACATCGGCCGGATAGGCGCCGATGCCGTGCTCGGTCAGGTCGAGTCCAAGCGCCTCCTCCTGCGCCGAGACCCGGAGCATTCCGAGGCGGCGCAGCAGTGCGAACAGGGTGCCCGTCGTCAGCAGGGTCCAAACCACAACGACGCCCACGAGGATGAGTTGCACAACCAGTTGATACCCACCGCCACCGTAGAACAGCCCGGCACCGTCCTGACCGAGGTAGCCGTCGTCATAGCGGGCGAACAAGCCGACGGCCAGGGTGCCCCAGACCCCGCAGACGCCATGCACCGAGACGGCACCGACCGGATCGTCGATGCCCCGACGCTCGATGAAGTGCAACGAGTACACCACGACCACCCCGGCCGCCCCTCCGGTCACCAGTGCCCCCAGGACGTTCATGCTGGCGCAGCCCGCCGTGATGCTCACGAGCCCGGCCAGCGTGCCGTTGGCAACGATCGACATATCCGGCTGGCCCTGCCGACGCCACACCGCCGCGCCGCCGGTGACCGTGCCCGCCGCGCCGGCGATGACGGTGTTGAGGATCACGCGGGTCATGGGGCTGCCCGCGGTGGCGGCGAGTTGCGAACCCGCGTTGAAGCCGAACCAGCCCAGCCACAGGATGAACACGCCGAGCACCACCATCGGCATTGCATGGCCCGCTATCTGGCGGGGCCGACCGTCCGGGGTGTACTTGCCCAGGCGCGGTCCGAGGAATACCGCACCCGCAAGCGCTGCGAAACCGCCGGTGCCATGCACGACCATCGAGCCGGCGAAGTCGCTGAATCGGGCGCCGCCGATCGAGATGTCGGCGATGAACCCGCCGCCCCAGGTCCAGTGCACCACCAGCGGGTACACGAAGGCGGTCATCACAACGCTGAAAATTAGGTACGCCTTGAACCGGGCCCGCTCGGCCATTGCCCCCGAGGCGATCGTCACCGCCGTGGCGGCAAAGACCGCCTGGAAGAAGAAGAACGCAGCCGTGCTGAGATTGCCGGCACCACTGGAGCCCGGCGCAACCAAGTCTCTTCCCGCCAGGAAGAATCCCTCCGTTCCCCACAAGGGGTTGCCCGCGCCGAACGCCAATGCGTACCCGACCGCCAGGAAGGCCAGCACACCGATGCTCATGTCGGCCAGGTTCTTGGCCAGGATGTTGGTGGTGTTCTTGACCCGCGTGAGCCCGCTCTCCAGCAGCGCGAAACCCGCCTGCATGCAGAACACGAGCACGCCGGCCAGCACAACCCAGGCGTTGTCGAGGGCGACCTGCACAGCTTCCGACGGGTTGTCCGACTGCGCGAACGCCGGCGCTGACAGAAGGGCCAGGATCGTGCCCGCCGCGGCCAGCATCACAGTTGACCTGCGCTTCACAGGATCTCATCTTTCTGCTGATCTGCGTTAACGGTCGCTCACAATAGACCACCGAGGCGGACTACGGCTGCGAACCGACTGCAGCGACGCGTCTGGGGACCCCTTTCAGCGCTTGCCCTTTGCCGGGTTGCTACGGCTGCTCGTAGGCCCTCTCGTCCCGTGGCATCGGGTCGGTCGGATAGGCCCCGGCACCGTGTTCAGCGAGATCGAGGCCCCTGGCCTCGTCCGCCGCAGAGACCCGCAGCACACCGAATCGCCGCAGCACCGCGAACAGGATTCCAGTCGTGACAACCGTCCAGGCCAGCACGATCAGCACGAAGACGAGTTGCACGAGCAACTGCCAGCCTCCGCCGCCGTAGAAGAGCCCGGCGTTGTCCCTGCCCAGGAAGGCGTCGTCGTAGCGGGCGAACAGGCCAACGGCCAGGGTGCCCCAGACCCCGCAGACGCCGTGGACCGAGACGGCGCCGACCGGATCATCGATGCCCTTCCGCTCGATGAAGAACACCGAGTAGACGACGAGTACGCCGGCCAGCGCGCCGGTGACGAGCGCCCCGAGGACGTTCATGGTGGCGCAGCCGGCGGTGATGCCCACGAGCCCCGCGAGCGCGCCGTTGCCGGCCATGGCAACGTCCGGCTTGCCGGTCCTCAGCCAGACGACCGCGCCGGCGGTCAGCGTGCTGGCGGCTGCCGCCACGATGGTGTTGAGGGCCACCACCATCACCACACCGTCGGCGGCGAGCTCGGAGCCGGCGTTGAACCCGAACCATCCCAACCAGAGGATGAACACACCCAGGACGGCCATCGGCATGGAGTGGCCGGGCATCGGACGCGGCGCTCCGTCCGGGCCGTACTTCCCCAGGCGGGGCCCCAGGAACATCGCCCCCATGAGCGCCGCCCAGCCCCCGGTGGAGTGCACGACGGTCGAGCCGGCGAAGTCGCTGTAGACGGCGCCGCCGATGGAGATGTCCGCGATCAGACCGCCGCCCCACGTCCAGTGCACGACCATCGGGTAGACGAAGGCGGTCATCACAACGCTGAAGAGCAGGTACGCCTTGAACCGGGCGCGTTCGGCCATCGCGCCCGAGGCGATCGTGACCGCCGTGGCCGCGAAGACGACCTGGAAGAAGAAGAACGAGGCCGTGCTGAGGTTGCCGACCCCGCTCGAACCGAACTCGAAGAGCCCGCTTCCGGAGAGGAAGAACCCCTCGGTGCCCCACCAGGCGTTTCCTGCGCCGAAGGCCAAGCCGTAGCCGACGGCGAGGAACGCCAGCACACCCACACTCATGTCGGCCAGGTTCTTGGCCAGGATGTTGGTGACGTTCTTGGCTCTCGTCAGGCCCGCTTCCAGCAGGGCAAACCCTGCCTGCATGAAGAAGACCAATACGCCCGCGACGAGCACCCAGATGTTGTCGAGGACAGCCTGCACGGCGATCGAAGGATCCTCGGTCTGCGCCGCGGCAGGAGTGGTCAAAAGTACGATCACGGCGCCTGAGACGCCGAGCGCCACCAGTGTTCTGCGTTTCACGGGAGTGCCTCTCTTGTCGAGTCGTGCCTCTTCGGGCCGACGATGAACGAAGGGGCGACTCCCTTGGCGCACCCGAACCGTACCGTCGAGGGCGACGATTGCAACCCCCACCCGCCGACGAGACCTCGCCGGCATTGACCGGCGCCTCACCGGAAGGGATGGATGGCGAAAACAACGCGAACCCGCGCCGATGCCCGTAACCTCGCCCGCGGAATGAGCACCCGAACGCTCCGTGCCGCGGTGATTCGGCCGCAGGTGCCATTGGCCGTAGCCTCGCTGTCACGATGAGCACCACACCGTCCCGCCTACGCCGCATGTCGCCCAGCCGCCTCGTCATCGGTTTGGGACTCGGTGTGGCACTGTTCACCGTCGCCTCCGGCATCGCAGCCGCCATCACGGGATTCGGCAGCTCCGCGACCGTCACCCGGGAGGTGTTCGGCAACATTCCCGGGCCTTTGCGGGCGGCCTTCTACACCGTCATTCCGGTCGCTCTCGTCTACGCCTCGGTGCTGTTCGCCCACCGCGTCCAGAACTGGCAGAGGGGAGCGCGCGAGGAGCGCCGCACGACCTGGCGGAACGTCCACCGGCGCCTCGCGGACCTGCGGGCGGGTGTGTCCATGCGCACGCTGCTGCGCGAACCCGTGGCCGGCATCATGCACTCGCTCATCTACTTCAGCTTCCTCGTGCTGCTGGCGGTGACGATCACGCTCGAGATCGAGCACCAGCTTCCCGACGGCGCCAAGTTCCTGACCGGGCGGGTCTACCAGGGCTACTCCTTGGTGGGCGATGTGGCCGGAGCGATCTTCCTCGTGGGCGTGCTGTGGGCGATCCTGCGCCGCTGGGGCCCCTGGCACCTGCGCCCGTACCGCATCCGCCACAAGACCCGCCCCGAGCACGCCGTCATCCTGGGGACGATGCTGGCCATCGGCGTGACCGGGTTCGGCGCCGAGGCGTTCCGCATCGCCGAGGCCGGTACGCCGTCGTTCGAGCGCTGGTCGGTGATCGGCTACCCGCTGGCCACCCTGGCCGACGGCCTCTCGAACACCGCCGGCTGGCATCAGGCCTGGTGGATCCTGCACGTGGCGGCGTTCGTGGTCTTCCTGATCCTGATACCGGTCACGATGCTGCGCCACATCATCACGTCGCCGCTGAACATGTACCTGCGTGATCGGGAGCGGCCCAAGGGCGCCATGCGCGAGCTGCCGAATCTCATGGAGACCGACCTGGACTCCTTCGGCGCCGCAGTCGTGGAGGACTTCACCTGGAAGCAGCTCCTCGACCTCGACTCCTGCACGATGTGCGGGCGGTGTACGTCGGTGTGCCCGGCGCATGCCACCGGCAAGCCGCTCGACCCTCGGGAGATCGTGTTGAAGGTGGGTCAGGTCATGGCCGCCAGCGGCACGCCGGCCACCTCCCCGCCGCTGGGCCACGACGCGGAGATCACCGTGGCGGGCGCCAGCGTCTTCGAGCGCGTGAGCGCCGAGGAGGTCTGGGCCTGCACCACGTGCAAGGCGTGCGACGAGATCTGCCCCGTGAACATCGAGATCCTGGACAAGATCCTCGACATGCGGCGCCACCTGTCGCTCATGGAGAGCGACTTCCCCACCGAACTCGGCACCGCCTACCGCTCGATGGAGAACTCCGGCAACCCGTGGGGCATGGCCCAGGCCAGTCGCGCCGACTGGGCCGCCGACTTCGAGGGCATCGTCGTGCTCGACGGCAGCGATCCCATCGAGGCCGAGTATCTGTACTGGGTGGGCTGCGCCGGCAGTTACGACGACAAGAACCGCAAGGTCACCCGCGCCATGACCGAACTCATGCAGCGCGCCGAGGTGGATTTCGCCGTGCTGGGGCCCGCGGAGATGTGCACCGGCGATCCGGCGCGGCGATCCGGCAACGAGTACGTGTTCCAGATGCTGGCCATGCAGAACGTCGAGACCCTCAACGGCATGGGCGTGCGCAAGATCATCACCCAGTGCCCGCACTGCTTCAACACGCTCGGCAACGAGTACCCGCAACTGGGTGGGCACTACGAGGTGATCCATCACAGCCAGTTGCTGGAGCAACTCGTCGACAGCGGGCGCCTCGACCTCTCCGAGGCCCGCCTGCCCGAGCGGCTCGTCTACCACGACTCCTGCTACCTGGGTCGCCACAACGACGTCTACCTGGCGCCGCGTCGCGTCGTGGGGGCCATCGGCGGCCTCGAGGTGGTGGAGGCGCCGCGCAACGGCACGAAGGGCATGTGCTGCGGGGCCGGCGGAGCCCGCATGTGGATGGAGGAGCACGTCGGCGAGCAGGTGAACGTGGTGCGCAGCCGGGAACTGCTGGCCACCGGAGCCGACCGCATCGCCACCGCGTGCCCCTTCTGCTACGTGATGATCGACGACGGCGTGCGAGGTGAAGGCGTGGAGCCCAGCGACGTGAACGTGGGCGACATCGCCCTGCACGTCCTGGAGGCCATCCATCGGGGCGAGGACGAGGCCGCCACCCGGCTTACTGCCGAGATCACCTCACCGGTGGTGGTTGGCGATACGTCCACCTCCGGCGTGCCGGTGGCGGTGTCGGTCTCCGGGCTGGATCTGGCGCCGATGGCACGGCTGCGACCGTCGTCGGCGCGTGCGACGCCCGCAGCCCTTCCGGTCGGCGTCCCCGCCCCGGTGCCGGCGATGCGGGCTGCGACGCCGACGCCCGAGCCTGCGCCCACCGCACCCCGCAAGGACGACCTCCGCCTCATCAAGGGCACCGACCCGATGCTGCTGGCCGAGCTGGCCAAGCAGGGAATCACCGGATACGACCAGATCGCCGCCCTCGATGCCGATGGCGTCGAGGCGCTCGAGGAGACCATCGGCGCGCCCGGCCGCATCCAGAAATGGAACTGGGTGGCGCAGGCGCACGACCTCTTACGACGCTACCCGGCCAAGGACTGACAGTCGTCTAGAAGTTCTCCCAGTAGCGGCTGGGGATCGGGCCGATCTGGCCCTGGTACTTGGAGCCGACCGCCTGCGAGCCGTACGGGTTGTCCGCCGCGGTCGTCATCCGGATGAAGCTGATCTGGCCGATCTTCATGCCCGGGTAGAGGGTGATCGGCAGGGTCGCCACATTCGACAGCTCCAGAGTCAGTTGACCCTGCCAGCCGGCGTCCACAAAGCCGGCCGTCGAGTGGATGAGCAGCCCGAGCCGCCCCAGGCTGGACTTTCCCTCCAAGCGGCCCACCAGGTCGTCGGGCAGAGCCACATGCTCCAGCGTGCAGCCCAGCACGAACTCACCGGGGTGCAGGATAAACACCCCGTCGGCGTCAATCTCGACGAGGTCGGTCAGCGCCGCCAGATTCTCCTTGACGTCGATGCAGCCCATCGTGTGGTTGCGGAACACCCTGAAGAATCGGTCGAGACGCAGATCCACCGATGAGGGCTGGATCGCCCTCTCCGCCAATGGCTCGACGGTGATACGCCCCGCTGCAATCTGCTCACGGATGGTTCGATCGGACAGAATCATGTCGTGGCGACGTTACCCTCGATTCGTCACTGATCGAAAGGAGCCGGCGCCATGCCCCGTGCCTTCCTCCACGGCTTCACCCCGCCCACGCAGGAGAAATTCATCAACATCGTCCGCGGGGAAGGCTGCACCCTCACCGATGACACCGGCAAGACCTATCTCGATGCCATCGCCAGCCTGTGGTACTGCCAGGTGGGCCACGGACGCGCCGAGATCATCGACGCCGTGGCGGACCAGATGCGCCGGCTCGATGCGTACAACACCTTCGCCCCGTTCACGAACCCGCCGGCCGACGAGGTCGCGGCGATGGTCGCCGAGCGCTCCCCCCACCCCGACGGACGGGTGTTCCTGTGCTGCTCGGGGTCCGAGGCCGTGGACACGGCGCTGAAGATCGCCCGCCTGTGGCACCGGCTGCGTGGCGACAACGAGCGCCAGACGGTGATCAGGCGCACCAACGGCTACCACGGCACCAACTTCGGAGGCACGACGGCCCAGGGCATCGCTCCCAACCGGGAGGGTTGGGGCGACCTGGTACCGCACTTCACCGAGGTACCCCACGACGACCTGGAGGCCGCCGCCATGGCGATGGCGGACCAGCAGGGCCGAATGGCCGCGGTGATCTCCGAGCCGTTGCAGGGCGCCGGAGGCGTGTGGCCACCGGGGGAGGGCTACCTGGGGGGATTGCGGCGACTCTGCGACACCCACGGAGCGCTGCTCATCCTCGACGAGGTGATCTGCGGGTTCGGGCGCACCGGGGAGTGGTTCGGGGCGCAGTTCTACGGCGTCACGCCCGACATCATGACCTTCGCCAAGGGCGTTACCTCGGGCTACCAGCCCCTCGCCGGGGTGATCCTGTCGCGGCGAGTCTGTGACGTGCTGGAGGCCCAAACGGACTTCATGCTGCGTACCGGCTACACCTACTCAGGGCACCCCGCGGCGTGCGCTGCAGGGGTGGCGAACCTGCAACTCATGACGGACGAGGGACTGGTCGGTCGGGCGACGCACGTCGGCGAGCGCATCTCGGCGGGCCTGCGGGCACTGACCGACGACGGGCTTCTGGCCGGCTACCGGGGCGACGGCGCCGTCTGGGCCGCCGAGCTGGGTCGCGATGCCGCCGGCGTACGGAACGCGATGCTGGACGCGGGCGTCATCGTGCGCCCCATCGGCACCGCCCTGGCGATCTGCCCGCCACTCGTGATCAGCGACGCCGAGATCGACCGTCTAGTCGACACCATGGCCGAAGCGCTGCGCTGAGGCGCCGGGCACGGGCCCCGCACCGTGTCCTATTCGACGATCCTCACCACCGTGCCCAAGGGAGCCTGCTGGGCAATGATCTCGAGAGGTTCGGCTGGAGTCCTCACACCACCGTTGGAGAGCGCCTCACCAACTCGCTCGGGGATGAGCGTGCCGCGTATCGCCGTGCGCGGCAGCCCACCGCCGAAACTGTTGAGCGCCTCGCTGAAGAACGACAACATGAGGATCCAGTCGCCGTAGAGGATGCTCCCGACCTGCTGTTCGTGGTTGGCCAGCTTCTCAGCGATGAAGCCCGTCAACTTAGGCGTGGGCGTGGCGCGTGTGCCCACGAGGACCCGCGTGCGCGTGATCAATTCGTCGTCGTCGAAGAACGCCATGCTGCGGTCGGACACGTCCACGAAGATGTGATGGTTGACGGTGGACCAGTTGAACTTGTCGGTGCGGATCCAGCCGCGCGTGCCGTTGCGGCGAATGGGCAACTCGGCCTCCACCCATTCGTCGCCCTCGGCCCCCTGCGTGACCCGCACCACTAGACGATTGCCGCGGTAGGTGTAGCTCCACAGCTCGCCGTCGGGGAACGTGAGGCGATTCCCGTCGGGGGCGTCGTAGACGGGGATGACCTCGTTCACACCCTCCTTCGAGACCAGGATGGTCGCCGGCTCCCACTCGAGACCGGCCGGAACGAACGACGGCCAGGTCGTTGGCCGCGGCTCGGTGGGCAGATCGGGAACCGGGCCATCAGGCAAGGCGGAAGACCCCTCACTGGCTCCGACCGGCGGATGATCGGTCGCTCCGCTGGAGCCTTGCCCGTCCGCGGCCTCGGTCGTGACGGCCGGCGCTTGTGCGCTCGTGGCAGAGGATCCGCCGTCGCCAGGGTCCTCACGGTCACTGCCGCAGGCCGTCGCCAGCAGCAGCACGGCCACGAACATTCGGGTGGCCCGCATTAGCGGAGTAGTCATCTCAGGCGGAGATGTTCACGACCGTGCCGAGCGGGGCGGTGCGGGCGATGACCTCGATGATGTTGTTGGGGATGCGGATGCAGCCGTTCGAGAGCGCCTCGCCGACCCGTTCCGGGATGTGGGTGCCGTGAAGGGCGATGCGGGGTAGACCGCCACTGAAACTCGTCAGCGACTCACTGAAGAACGACAGCATCAAGACCCAATCTCCCAGCACAGCACTGGCGTTCTGCTGGTTGTGGTTGGGCAACTTCTCAACGATGAAGCCACGCAGCTTCGGTGTCGGTGTGGTCGACTTGCCGACGATGGCGTGGGTGTAGGTCACCAGTTCGTCGCCGTCGAACAAGGCCACCAGGCGATCGGAAATGTCGATGAGGACATGGTGCCGCACCGTCGACCAGTTGAAATTCGCCGTCCGTACCCAACCGCGACTGCCGTTCGGGCGGACAGGAAGTTCGACCTGGGCCCATTCCTCGCCCTGGGACCCCTGAAGAACACGGACCACCAAGCGATTGCCGCGGAACGTGTAGCTCCACACGTCCCCGTCACGGAACGACAAGCGGTCCCCGCCCGGAGCGTCATACACCGGAACGACGCCGTTGATGTTCTCCTTGGCCACGAGGACGGTCACCGGGCTCCACGCAGGCGTTGCCGGCGGCTGCGGAGGCTGAGTCGTCGGAGGCGGAGGCGGAGGAGCGGCCGGCGGTGAGGGCGCCGCCGTCTCGGACGATTCCGTCGGCGCCGACGAACCAGGGTCCACCGGCGGCGCAGTGGAGCTGGGCTCCTCCAACGGCGACTCAGGCGCAGCCGCCGACTCCGACCGCTCCGACGAACCAGGCTCCTCCAACGGCGACTCAGGCGCAGCCGCCGACTCCGACCGCTCCGACGAACCAGAGTCGTCCGGCGGCGACTCAGGCGCAGCCGCCGACTCCGACCGCTCCGACGAACCAGGCTCCTCCAACGGCGACTCAGGCGCAGCCGCCGACTCCGACCGCTCCGACGAACCAGAGTCGTCCGGCGGCGACTCAGGCGCAGCCGCCGACTCCGACCGCTCCGACGACGCAGTCGGTGGTGGCTCTGGAGAATCCGGCGCTGCAGGCTCCACGGTGACCTGCGGCGACTGAGCGGGCGGCGCCGGCTCCGGAGGCACGACGGCGACCTCGTCGGCGTCCCCGCCGCAGGAGGCCACGAGGAGCGCGGCCGTGACCACCAGCGCCGTGATGCGGAAACAGCGTCGGTCGCGGCACGACCGCTGGCGCTCGAGAGTGGCTGCCAGATCGGGGACCCCCATCCCACGCGGTGCCGGAGCGTCTACTCGACGGTTACTGGATCGCACTGCCGCCCCCCTTCAGACCACGACGCTCACTACCGTACCGAGCGGTGCTCGGCGGGCGATCGTCTCGATGATGTTGTTCGGTATGCGGATGCAGCCGTTCGAGAGCGCCTCGCCCACCCGCTCCGGAATGTGCGTGCCATGAAGAGCGATACGAGGCAGTCCGCCGCCGAAACTGTCCAGTGACTGACTGAAGAACGACAGCATCAAGACCCAATCCCCCAGCACGACGCTGGCATTCTGCTGGCTGTGGTTGGGCAGCTTCTCGACGATATAGCCGCGCACTCTCGGAGTGGGCGTCGCCGGCTTGCCCACGATCGCGCGCGTCGATATCACCAACTCGTCGCCGTCGTACAGCGCCACGCTGCGCTGCGAGACGTCGACGGTGATGTGGTGGTTCACTGTCGTCCAGTTGAAGTTCTCGGTCCGGATCCAGCCGCGGACGCCACTCGGGCGCATCGGCAGTTCTGCCTCCACCCACTCGTCGTCACGTGACCCCTGCGTGACGCGCACGACGAGCCGGTTGCCGCGGAACGTATAGCTCCACAGTTCCCCGTCGCGGAACGACAGCCGGGTGCCATCAGGCGCGTCGTACACCGGGATGACCCCGTTCACATCGTCCTTGGCAACCAGGATGTTCACCGGCTGCCAGCTGGGCGGCTCGCCCGGGGGTGGGGGTGGGGGTGGTGGCGGCTGAGGCACCGGCGGTGGTGGGGGATCCGGCTCAGTCACCGGCGGGGAAGCGACCTCCGGCTCAGTCACCGGCGGCGAAGGGGGATCCGGCTGTGTGACCGGACCTCCGGCTCAGTCACCGGCGGCGAAGGGGGATCCGGCTGTGTGACCGGCGGGGAAGCGACCTCCGGCTCAGTCACCGGCGGCGAAGGGGGATCCGGCTGTGTGACCGGCGGTGGTGGGGGATCCGGCTCAGTCACCGGCGGCGAAGGGGGATCCGGCTGTGGAGGCACGGCGGCTGGGGCCACGGAAGCGGACCGCACCGCCGGTGCACGATCCAGGATCGGCCCGCCGTTCACCGCGGCAGCACTCTCGGCGATGTCGGCCGATTCGCCCACATTCGCGCCGCAGGCGGCGACCAGGACGGCAACCACGACGATCCCCGCCACGACGCGGCCCGCCGCCGTGCCCCGCGGCCACAGTCCGATCCAAAGCGGGACGGCCGGGATGTCGGGGACGGCAGACCACATCGAGACGTTCCCCGGGGATTTCCCGACTCTTCTCACCGACCGCGTCCTGCGTCGCTCTCAGGCGACGATGTTCACTACCGTGCCGAGCGGGGCTCTCTGGGCAATGGTCTCCACGATCTGATTCGGTATCCGGATGCAGCCGTTGGACAGCGCCTCGCCCACCCGCTCAGGGATGTGTGTGCCGTGCAGAGCGATGCGAGGCAGTCCCCCACCGAAGCTATTGAGGGCCTCGCTGAAGAACGACAGCATCAAGATCCAGTCCCCCAGCACGATGCTGCCGTTCTGCTGGCTGTGATTCTCCAACTTCTCGACGAGGAAGCCCCTGACCGCCGGCGTGGGCGTCGCCGGCTTGCCCACGATGGCCCTGGTGGATGCGATGACGCTGTCACCTTCGTAGAGCGTCACGCTGCGATCCGACACGTCGATGAGGATGTGGTGGCTCACCGTGGACCAGGTGAAATTCTCCGCTCGCACCCAACCGCGAGCTCCGTTGGGCCGCACCGGCAGTGCGACCTCAACCCACTCATCGCCCTGAGTTCCCTGCAGAACGCTCACGACCAACCGGCTGCGCCGGAAGGTGTAGCTCCAGACGTCACCGTCGGGGAACGCCAGCCGGGTGCCATTCGGCGAGTCGTAGACCGGGACAATGCCGTTGAAATCGTCGTTCGAGACCAGGATGGTCACCGGCTCCCAGGCGGGCGCCGCGGGCGGGGGTTCGAGGGGAGGGGGAGGCGGCGGGAGCTGCTCGGGCGGCAGCTCGGTTAGAGCCGGATTGGCCATCTCCTCCGGCAAAGGAACGTCCGGGAGCAGAGGCGCGGGAACACCGGGTTCGGTTCCTTCCGCGCCCGGTGGAGCGGTCACGAGGATGGTCGGCTCGGTCGTCCGGCTGAGCGGCACCACGGTCGTGGTCGAGGGTTCGACCAGCGGGGCAGCCGAGGTCGTCGTCGGTGGCTCCGGACGATCGCTGGTGAGGCTGGGCTCGGATTCGGCTCCACCGCATGCGGTGGCGAAGAATGCCACCGCCAGAATCAGAGCAAGGGCTCGGAACATCGGCCGGCGCGGCGCGACACGGCCGGAAGAAGATCGCCTGATCATTTCGCTTCCTTCGTTGCGGGATCCGCCCTGTCGTGCCCGCATCCGCCGCTGGCGGGTTGCGGCACATCTCCACTCCATTGCCCCTGACAGCCTAACGGTGGGCCCTTTCCGAATGGCGGACTCGCCGGGCTGATCGGCGGATCGATAGCCGCAATCGCGACGTTCAGTTGCCGAACATCGCCAGCCACTGTGCCGCGCTGGACGGGGCGAAGACATAGTTCGACCTGCGGGTTTCCCCGAGCGGGGCGGACGGCTCCGAGGCATAGAAGTGCCCTGGGAACAGCACCGTGTCGTCGGGAACTCGCCCGAGGCGCTGCGTCAGGCTGTCGTACATGGCCGCCGGATCGCCGCCCGGCAGATCGGTGCGACCGCAGCCCTCGAGGAAGAGCGTGTCCCCGGACAGCAAACGCCCGCTCACGAGGAAACACTGGCTGCCGGGGGTGTGGCCGGGTGTATGTATCAGTTCGATGCTCAACTCGCCGACTTCCACCACGTCGCCGCCACGATGGGTGCGGATTTCCGGAGGCCCCAGGCCCGTCGTCGCGGACACGTATGGCACCTCGTCGGACTGCACGTGCACCGGGACGTCGGTGATCTCGAGCAACTCGGCGACGCCCGGGATCGAGAACCCCATCATGTTCCCGCCCACGTGATCAGGGTGGTAGTGCGTGGCGAGAACCCCGGTGAGGCGCATCTCGTCCGCGGCACAGCAATCCACGATGCCCTGCGGGTCGTACGCCGGATCCACCACGAGAGCCTCCCCCGTGTCGCGGTCGCCGATCAGATAGACGAAGTTGCGCATCTGCCGGGCCAATTCGTCACCGACCCCGAAGTCCGCGCCCGAGAGGAGTTGGCGGAAGTAGAAGCGCTCGTCCACGACAGCGAGCCTACGGGTGGTGGCGGTCTCCGTTCCCTCAGTCCTCGTGCGGTTCGGGTGACCCTTGCCGCCGGCGCCACGCTTCGGTGGCCAGTTCCACGACCTCACGGAGCGGTCTCCCCGTCTCGGTGGCGACAGCGGCGGCGTCGGCATGCTCCACCTTGACCCGATCCGACGCGACCTTCAGGCGAACGGGAAGACCGTCCACCTGCACCTCTTCCGGCGTCCGCGCCCGCGGCCAGCGCTGCAGCGTCGTGGCCCGGACGCCGAGACTCCCGGTCTCGGCAAGCATCACCTCGGCGAGCCTGCCGGCCAGCGCGGGATCAGCCAACGCGCTGACTATGTACGCCGGGCGGCCTTTCTTCATGACAACCGGGGTGATCCAGGCATCGTGAGCACCCGCCCGCAGGAGTAGCTCGACGGTGTACGCCAGCGTCTCACCCGTCACGTCGTCCACGTTCGTCTCAAGGAGCTGGACCTCCTGACCGGCGCTGAGGGCCGCCGCGGTCCGGCCGATGACGACCTGCGTGACGTTCGGGCGATCGGGCAATTCCCGGTCACCCGCTCCGTATCCGACCGCCGTGACAGACATGGCGGGCATCGTTCCGAAACGCGTCGCCAGGGCGGACATGAGGGCGGCCCCGGTCGGTGTGGTGAGTTCGAACGGGACTTCGGTACCGAAGGTGGGGGCGCCACGTAGAAGCTCCACCGTCGCCGGAGCGGGGATGGGCAGGTACCCGTGCGCGCTGCGAATCATGCCCTGCCCCTGGGCGATCGGGGCCACATGCACCTCGGTGACATCCAGCACTTCCAGTGCCGCACAGGTCCCGACGATGTCGACGATGGCGTCCAGGCCGCCGACCTCGTGGAAATGCACCTGCTCCACGGGGCGGCCGTGCAGGCGGGCCTCAACGGTGGCCAGAGCGCCGAAGGTCGCCAGCGCACGCCGGCGCACGCGCTCGGGGAGGTCGGCCTCGCCGATCAGACCCAGGATGTTTGCGGCCGTGCGGACGACACCGGACTCGGCAACCTCCACCTTCACGTCCGTGGCGGTGATCCCCCCACGGAGGGTCGGGACGACGACCAACTCCCAGCCCCCCACGCCGAGGCATGACACGATGTCGGCGACGGCCTCCGCCTCGGCCCCGGCGTCGAGCAGCGCCCCGAGCGCCATGTCGCCCGCGACACCGCAGAAGCAATTGAACCATGCCACGGTGGGTTGATCGTGCATCCGCCTAGCGCCTTTCTCCTCCGTCAGGATGCCGCGTCGGAGCCGTCCAACATCCGCAGCACGGCCGCGGCCGCTCCGAACCCGTTGTCGATGCCGACGACCGTCACCCCGGCCGCGCACGACGCCAGCATCGACAACAGCGCCGTCACTCCCTCCAGCGCCGCCCCGTAGCCGGTGCTCGTGGGGACCGCGACGACCGGCGCGCCGGTGAGACCGCCCACCACGCTGGCCAGCGCACCTTCCATACCTGCCACCACAACCACCGCGTCGGCCTCTTGGAGTGAGGCCACGTCAACGAGCAGGCGGTGCAGACCCGCCACGCCGACGTCGTTCAGTCGCCGCGCCACCACACCGTGCGCCGCGAGCACGGTCTCGCATTCCGTCGCCACCGGGCCGTCCGCCGTGCCCGCCGTGGCGATCACGACAGCGCCCGGGCGGCCAGCCGCCGGTCGCCACACCACCGTTGAGCCGCTCTGCTGCCCCCCCGGATTCGCCGCAAGGGTGGCAGCGGCCTGCTCGTCGCCGGCCCGGGTCAAGACGACGGGCCCAGGGCCCCCCGCCAGCAGCTCGGCGACGATGGCAGCGCACTCCCCCGGCTCCTTGCCCGGTCCGTAGACCACCTCGCCGAGCGGCGAGCGCAGGCGCCGATGATGATCCACCCGCGCGAAGCCAAGATCCCCGAATGGGAGCCGGCGCAATTCCCGCACGGCGTCGTCGGGGTGGATCTCCCCGGCTCGAACACCGGCCAGCAGCTCGCGCAAGACACGTTCATCCATGCTCTTCGTCCTCTGCGCCGCCCGCGAGACAAGCCGACTTCGTGGGTACGCGGCTCGCGACACCCACTGGTCGACCCTACCGGTGGTTCTGTATCCTTGCCGCCCATGGCCGACAATGCCGCTTCGCCGCCCTCCGATGCGTCCGCGCCGCGCCGCGTGGCCTATCTCGGACCACCTGGCACCTTCACCGAGGAGGCACTCCGGCTGGAGACGGCCTTCTGCGAGGACGTACACATCCCGATGCCGACAATCCCCGATGTGCTGGACGCCGCAGCTCGCGGGGACGTGGATTTCGGGTTCGTCGCCATCGAGAACTCGCTCGGCGGGTCGGTGAACGTCACTCTGGACAACCTCGCCCTCGAGTCCGAGTTGCTGATCCAGTGCGAGATCGTCATGCCCGTTCAGTTGAGCCTGCTGGCGCCACCCGGGGCGGAACTGGCCGACGTGCGGAGGGTCTTGTCCTTCCCGATGGCCACCGCGCAGTGCCGCACGTTCCTGCGGACGCGCATGCCGCACGCCAGTATCGAGTCGGCCACGTCCACTGCTGAGGCGGTGCGCACCGTCGCCGACGGTGCCGACCCCGGCACTGCCGCCATCGGCGCAAGCCGAGCCGCTGAGATCTACCAGCTGGCATCACTTGCGGCCGACATCGGCGACGCCCACGACCAGCACACTCGCTTCGTGGCCGTGGCGGCAGCCGGCATCCCCGCACCCACGGGCCACGACAAGACCTCGATCGTGATCTTCCAGCGCGAGGACGTGCCCGGCTCGCTTGCCGGCATCCTGCACGAGTTCGCCGCCCGCTCCATCAACCTCACCAAACTGGAGTCGCGTCCCACGAAGGAGGCGCTGGGGGACTACTGCTTCGCCATCGACCTCGAGGGCCACATCTCCGACGATCTGCTGGCCGACAGCCTGCTGAACATCCAGGCCAAGAAGGCCGACGTGAAGTTCTTGGGCTCGTACCCGGCCGCCACGTGGCGGGAGGGCGAGGCGAACAGGCAACACGCCGACGCCGCTTGGCAGCGGGCACAGAAGTGGCTGGCCGACATCCGAGGGCACAGTTCCCGTTGAGCCACTTGCCACCACGGCTGCCGGCAGCCGCCGGCGGCCAGGCTCAGGAGGGGAAGAGTCCCTCCTGAGGCAGGGTCCGCGGCATCTTGGGCACGTGCTCGAGCAGCTTGGGGCGCGGCAACTCCACGGGCCCGACCGGTACGTCGATGACGACCGGCGCCTCGCGATCCAGTGCGATCGGGATCAGTGCCTCGAGTTCGCTCGGGTCGTTCGCCCTCATCCCGATAGCCCCGAACGACTCGGCGAAATCGACGAGGTCCGGGTTGGTCAGATCGGTCTCATAGGTCCCGTCGAAGAACTCGTTCAGGTCGCGGGCCACGTTGCCGTAGGAGTCGTTCCTGAAGACGACGGTGACCACACCGATCCCGTACCGGACCGCCGTGGAAAGCTCTGACGAGTTGAACATGAAGCCGCCGTCCCCGACGATGCACACAACGGGGCGGTCGGGTTCGGCCACCTTCGCACCCAGCGCCGTCGGGAACGAGTAGCCAAGGTTGAACGAGTACCCCGACTCCACGTAGGTCTTGGGGTGATGCACCTGGTAGTGCGTGCGGGCGTAGTAGCCGAACTGCGTGACTCCCCAGACGATGCAGGCTTCCTCCGGGATGCCATGGGGAATGGTGTTGGCCTGAACCCTGGTGAGTTCGGTGTCATCGATGTTGATGTTCACGAGGGTGGATGACTCGCCGGCGGGATTGCCCATGGAAAAACGCGTACCGACCCCAATCACGACATCGGCGGACTGCACCACGTCGTAGAGCTGGTTCATCTCGTATCTCTCCCCTTCGGGACTCAGACACGAGCCGTAGGAGAGCGGGTGGCGGTCGGGGATGGTGCCCTTCCCGCTCGACGGAGGCTTCAGACGGGATCTCGATCAGGACCGGACGCGGCCGGCCGGTTCGCAACGCGGGCGTAGCCATCGGCCATGTACGTCGTGGCCTGCTCGTGGCGTGTGGTGATCATGCGGATGCCGGGCTCGTCGCGGATTGCGGCGACGATCCCGTACATCTGGATACCCGGGATACCGAAGACGACTTCGACTCCTTCGGCCACGAGCGACTTGACAAGGGCCTCGCCCCCACTCATTGTCGCCATGGCGCACCGATCCCCCGGGGGTTGCAACAGTCGGGCGGGAGGACACGCTACGGCGACCGCCGACGCAAGACCAGCGCAGCGCCCGCGCCGTCGAATGCGCGACCGTGCCCGCCGGTAGCCTCGATTTCGGAGGGATGGCAGAGCGGACGATTGCGACGGTCTTGAAAACCGTTGGGTTTTGCGACCCCGGGGGTTCGAATCCCCCTCCCTCCGCCGGGCGGGCCCGACGACGAGTCCGCACGTTCTGCACCAATTCACCCGGCATCGGCCATACTTGAGACCCTGCCGGCCAGACGGCGACAAGCGCTCGTAGCTCAATTTGGACAGAGCGTCTGACTACGGATCAGAAGGTTGGGGGTTCGAGTCCCTCCGAGCGCGCTCCCCCCACAAAACCGCAACCGGGATTTGCGGTGGCCCAGGGCGCGCTCCCAGCGCCCCGCCCGGACCGCCCCGACGGCTCCCGACCCCGCCGGCAGTAGCCTGCGAGTGTGCGGGATTCGACTGCGGTGGACCCGGAGTTGGTGGCCTCGGGAGTTGATCTCGCAACCCGAGCCGGGCGGGTGACGATGCAGTGGTTCTCGTCGCGGAGCCTCGCGAGCCACACGAAGGCCGACGGCAGCCCGGTGACGGAGGCCGACCGGGCTGCGGAGGAGTTCCTACGGGGTGAACTGGCCCGCCGATACCCCCACGACGGCGTGGTCGGCGAGGAGCACGGCACCATTGAGGGCAGCAGCGGGCGCCGCTGGATCATCGACCCCATCGACGGAACCCGCAGCTTCGTGCGCGGCGTGCCGCTGTTCACCACCCTGCTGGCGCTGATCGACGAGTCCGGGCCCGCCGTGGGCGTGGCGCACGTTCCGGCACTGGACGAGACCGTTTCCGCCGGTAGAGGCCTCGGCGCCGAGCACAACTACGCCGGAGAGGCCCGGCGCGCCCAGGTGAGCGACCGCCGCCGCCCCGAGGATTCCTACCTGGTGACCAGCGGCATCGAGTACCTACCCACCCGGGGCCGGCGGCTGTTGCTGCACCCCGGCCTCCTGGTGCGGACGTGGGGCGACGGCTACGGCTACGTCCTGCTGGCCACCGGGCGGGCCGAGATCATGCTGGACGCCGGACTCGCGCTGTGGGACGTCGCCCCGATGCTGGTGATCGTGCCCGAAGCCGGCGGGACCATCACGGACTACGACGGCGCTCCTAGCCCGATCGCCGGCGACGTGGTAGCGAGCAACGGCCACCTCCACGACTTCGCCGTGCAGCAGCTGGCGCACTGAGCCTCAGAGGCCGACCCCCTCGAAAAGGACGGGGTTGACGCCTCGCTCGGTCAACTCGCTCAGGAACGGCAACGGCGCCAGCGCTTCAGCCAAACCCATCGCGCCGCTGCGCTGCGCCGCGCCTCGCGCGAGGGCCAGTGCCGCGGTTGCGGCCACCGTCGCCGTGGCGGCGGCGGGGTTGTGAGCGGCGCCGAGCACCCGCTGGGTGCTCTCTCCCTGCAACCGGCCGCATACAGCCACACGCACCGCCCCCAGGCCCCCCTCCGCATGGGGCGGCGACAGCATCGGGAGGCGCGAGGTGAGGCGATCCTGGCGATCGGCGGCACGACGTGCGGTGATGGCGGTCGCCGCCGGGAAGACCGGTACCAGGAGTTGGGGCTCGGCCAGAGCGCCGAAGTAACAGTCCGCCGGTCCGACTGGGTCGGGGAACCAGCACAACTCGCGCCCCGAACCGCCGTGGCGGCGCACCCAGGTGCGGTTCATCCACACCCAGGCGGTGCGCCCCAGCGCGGCGTGGTACCGGCGGGCGCAGGCCGGACCGCCCGTTCCCTGACGGGCGATGTGGACGGCTTCGACCGCTTCGAACCATCCCGCGGCGTGCGCTGCCAGGACGCACGTCAGTCCGGGCGAGAAGGCGGCACCCAGCAGCAGCGAGACGCCGCGTTCACGCGCCGCGGCATCCAGCGCCAGAAGGCCCCGCACTTCGGACGGATCGTCGGAAACCGAGACTGTCGCCACGCCGGCTCGCAGGAGCTGCACCGCCATCGGCCAGTGCGTCCCCGCCGGCGTGGCCAGCACGACCGCGTCGGCGCGCCGCAGGTCGCCCAGTCCCGCTGCCACGGTCCCGTCGACCGCCCGAACGACTTCGGCCGCCGAGGCAGGGCTCTGACCGCACACCGGCACCGACTCCACGCCACTGTCGGCTGTGAGAATCCGGGCGATCCTCGCGCCGACCGCCCCGGTCCCGACAACCCCGATGCGCATAGACCAAGCCCCCTGGGTGCGGACTCTCAGTCCAACCCGGGACCGCGCAACGGCCGCCAACCGCCCTGGCGGGCCGGCTGGACCTCCGTACAGATCCGCATGATCCGATCCATGACGAGGATCGCCAGCGCCGCCAGAATGAACGTCAACACCCGGCCGAACACGTTGCGCACGCCTGCGACTCTAGCGACCGCGTGGGGCTAGCTGGACTTGAACCAGCGACCTCACCCTTATCAGGGGTGCGCTCTAACCGACTGAGCTATAGCCCCGGAACATCCAACGCTAGCGCCCCACCCCGCAGCGCCCACCGGCCCCGGCGGTGCTACCAGAGCGACCGCCGGGCGGGACCTCTCGGCCTCGCCCGCCGCGGTCTCGACCGTGCCGGGCGGAAGCGAGTGGACTCCTCCTCCACCAGCATGATCCGCAGGCCCCCCACCAATTCGCTGATGAGGTTGAACAGAATCGCCGCCATGACGTTGAACACCGTCGCGAGGAACGCCATCACCAGACTGGCCAGCGCGTACACCCGGAAGATCTGTCCCGGGTCGAAGGCGAAGCTGTCGAGCCCGAAGATCTGTGTAACGAACGCCTCGATCCGCTCGATCAGTCCGGTCGAGTCGACGGCGTTCCAGAGGATCAAGGCCGCCACCAGCAGAACCGCCCACAGGCACAGGTACAGGATCATGGACAGCTTCAGTACCGACCACAACTCCACGCGTCGCACGATCCGTCGCACGCTCCGGATCTGCAGCCGGCGGCGGCGGCGGCGCTCCGCCAGCGTCCAGCGGTCGACGGGGGACTCGGGCCCGGTCGCCGCAGGCGTAGAACGCCCCGCCACCGATGCGTTCGGGCGACCGCCGCCCGACGGCTCGGGCGAGGTCCTCACGGCCGTTGGATCGCCGGGCACAGGACGAAGTGTAAGGGACGACCGTCTCCGGCTCGGCACAGGCCTGTTCGGTGGCTCAGCACGACCATCCGGGCCGCAAGATCGCGTGACACCTCGATCCCACCAGATCCCGCCGGGCCGACAAGGCGGATCGATGCCGTCGCATCTGGGCCCAGGATGTCGCTGAGCCGGTCCAGGGCGGCCGCCAGGGCTGGGGTCGCCTCGGTGGCGGGAAGAGTTGCCGCAGCGACGGCTCGCTCGGCGCCGAGGGTGACCTCGACCCGTACCGAGCCACCGGTAGCGTCGAACTGACCGAGCACCGCACCGTTCGCCTCCGCCAGTTCCTCAGCGGCGCCCCGGCCATCCGGCGCTCCTGCGAGTGCGGCCGCGTCGGCCGCGGTCTGTGCCTGCGCCATTAGCTGGGCGCGGCCCGCCAGATGCGCCAGCAGAAGGGCACCCACGGCACCCGCAGCGAGGCCCAGCACCACCAAGGGCAGGACCTGCCCCCCGTCGCCGCCAGGGCGCGATGCCCGGCGAGACCCTCGCGGGTGGAAGATCAGAGTTCTTCGCGGGGAACCAACGTGACCGCGCTGACCTGCCGGTCGCCGTCGATCTGCATGACCTTCACGCCGCTCGCGGAGGTCCCCTGGGTGGAGACCGATGCGACCGGCAGGCGAATCACGACACCGTCACTCGCCACCACCATGGCCTCGTCGCTCTCCGAGACGCCCAGGACGGCCACCACTTCGCCCTTCCGCTCGACGAGTCGAACGGCCCGAACGCCCATCCCACCGCGGTGACGCGGCGTAAACGCGCCGAAGCCGGTTCGTTTCCCGAACCCTTCGTCGGTCACGATCAGCAGTTGCTGCTCTGGTAGCTCGCGCACCATGGCAACCACCTCGTCCCCCTCACGCATCCGCATCCCCCGGACGCCGGCGGCTGAGCGTCCCATCGCCCGCACCTCGCCGGAGTCGAACCGCAGCAGATTGCCGCGCCGGGTCACGAAGCAGACCATGTCGCTCTCTCCGAACGGCAGCACCTGCACCAACTCGTCATCCTCCAAGAGGCCGATGGCGTGCAGACCCCTGTACCGGGACTGGTACTCGACGAACCTGGTCTTCTTCACCCGGCCACGCTTGGTGGCAAACAGCAGGTAGGGGTTGGTCTCATAGTCCCGGGTGTCGATCACAGCGGCCACCCGCTCGCCCTCGGAAAGTTGCAGCAGGTTCACGACCGCGGTGCCGCGAGCTGAGCGACCCGCCATCGGGACCTCGTGCACACGCAGCCGGTAGACCCGGCCGCGATTGGTGAAGAACAGCAGGTAGGCGTGCGCGGAGGTGTGGATCACCGCGCTGATGTAGTCGCCCTCCTTCAGCTTGGCGCCCGCCACGCCGCGCCCGCCACGACCCTGCGTTCGAAAGGCGTCGGCAGCGGTGGTCTTGACATAGCCGCCGCCGGTCATGATGAAGACCACGTCCTCGTCGTCGATGAGGTCCTCGATGTCGAACTCGCCAGGATCGATCGCCAGCTCGGTGCGCCGGCTGTCGGCGAATTCCTCGCGCACTGCGGTCAGTTCGGTCCGGATCACGTCCCGCAGGCGTCCCTCCTCGGCCAGGATGGCCTCCAGTTCGGCGATGGTCGCACGGAGCCCTGCCAGTTCGGTGGCGAGCTCGCTGCGGCCCAGGCGCGTGAGCCGTCCGAGGGCCATGTCCAGGATGTGGTTGGCCTGCACCTCGCTGAAGCCGAAGTCCTCCCCCATGAGGCCTTGGCGGGCACCGCTCCGGTCGGCGGCTGCTCTGATGAGCGCAATCACGGCGTCGAGCCCCTCGACGGCTCTCAGCAGGCCCTCGACCACGTGCGCCCGCTCTGACGCACGGGCGAGGCGGTACTCCGAGCGCCGCCGTACGACATCGATTTGATGCGCCACGTACGCCCGCAGCATCCCGGCAAGGCTGAGCGTGCGAGGCACGCCGTCAACCAGTGCCACCATGTTCACCGAGAACGACACCTGTAGCGGTGTGTGCTTGTAGAGGTTGTTGAGTATCACCAGTGCGGGGGCGTCGCGCGTCAGTTCGAAGACCAGGCGCGTGACCCCCTTCGCCGACTCGTTGCGGATGTCCCTGATGCCTGTGAGCACCTTGGTTTCCACCAAGTGCGCGGCACGGCGCTCGATGGCCTCGGCGCTCACCTGGTAGGGGAGCTCGCTGACGACGACGAGGGTGTTGCGTCCTTCGGTCACGATCTCGGCGCAGCCGCGGAGACGCAGGGCGCCGCGGCCGGTGCGATAAGCCTCCTCGATGCCGGCGCGGCCCAGGATCTGTCCACCGGTCGGAAAGTCCGGACCCCGCACGAAGCGCATCAACTCGTCGTCACCGGCGCCGGGTTGCTCAAGCAGGTGGAGCACGGCATCGACGACCTCGCCGAGATTGTGCGGCGGAATGTTGGTGGCCATCCCCACGGCGATTCCCTGGCTCCCGTTGACCAGCAGGTTGGGGAACCGGGCAGGGAGGACCTCGGGCTCGGGGTGGCGCCCGTCGAAGTTGCCGACAAAGCCGACCGTCTCCTCGTCGATTCCGGCGAGCATGGCGGCGCTCAACTGCGATAGGCGGCACTCGGTGTAGCGATAGGCCGCCGGCGGGTCGGCGGGTGAGCCGAAGTTGCCGTGCGGATCGACCAGCAGGTGCCGCAGGCTGAAGTCCTGGCCCATGCGCACAAGTGCGTCGTACACGGCGGTGTCGCCGTGGGGGTGGTAGCGGGCGATCACATCACCGACCACGGTGGCGCATTTCACGTGGCCCCTGTCGTGGCGGTGCCCGTGCGAGGCCATCGACCAGAGGATCCGGCGATGCACCGGCTTGAGGCCGTCGCGCACGTCCGGTAGAGCGCGCGCCACGATGACCGACATGGCGTAGTCCAGGAAGGACTGCTCCATCTCGGTCTGGATCTGGATGTCCTCGACGCCGGAGCCCGGACCGTTCTCCGCGACGTTGCCGACCGTGGGCGGTTCGGTACTCACGCCACTCAGATGTCCAGAAAGCGCACGTCGCCCGCCTTGGCCTGGATGAACGACTTGCGGCCCTCCACGTCGTCACCCATCAGTCGAGAGAACACGGCGTCGGCCACTGCGGCCTCCTCGATACCGACTCGGAGCAAGGTGCGCTGATCCGGATCCAAGGTTGTGTCCCAGAGTTCCTCGGCATCCATCTCGCCGAGTCCCTTCAGGCGCTGGAAGTCGTTTCGGTGCTTCGGATGGGCGTCGAGGAAGTTGGCCTTCGCCCGATCGTCCTTCAGGTACACCTTGTCGCGACCGACCTCGGTGGAGTACAGCGGCGGCTGAGCGATGTAGACGCGGCTCTTCTTCTCGCCCGCTTCATCTTCCATCTCGAAGAGTGGCCGCATCTGACGGAACAGGAACGTGAGCAGCAGCGTACGGATATGGCTGCCGTCCACGTCCGCGTCGCAGAGAAGGATGATCTTTCCGTAGCGCACCCGGTTGGGGTCAAACCCGTCGCCGCCGTAGCCGTTGCCCGGCCGGCGGCCGTTATCGACGGTCTCGCCTGGGTCCTGCCCCTCTTCGTCGTGCATCCCGAATCCGGCACCGATCGCGCTGATGAGCGCCGCTATCTCGGTGTTGCGCAGCATGCGGTCGGGGCGGGCCCGCTCGACATTGAGAATCTTCCCCCTGATGGGTAGCACGGCCATGATCCGTGGGTCACGCGCCTTCTTGGCCGAGCCGCCGGCGGAGTCGCCCTCCACGATGTACAGCTCGTTCTCGTCGACGTCCCCCGACATGCAGTCGGTGAGTTTGCCGGGAAGACCCGCGCCATTGAGGGCCGACTTACGGCGGGTTGCCTCCCGCGCCGCCCGCGCCGCGACACGGGCGCGGGAGGCCTCCACGGCCTTGGTGACCACGCTGCGCGCTTCAGTGGGATGCTCCTCGAACCAATCCTCGAGATGGAGGTTGGTGGCGCGCTCCACGAGCGAACGAATGGAGACGTTGCCCAGCTTGCTCTTGGTCTGACCCTCGAACTGTGGCTCACGCAGACGCACGCTGACAATCGCCGTCAACCCCTCCCGGATGTCCTCGCCCTGGAGATTGTCGATGCCGCGCAGCAGGCCCTTGCGATCGGCGTAGCGGTTCACCGCGCCTGTGAGTGCCCTGCGAAAGCCCTCTTCGTGCATCCCGCCCTCGGTGGTGGTGATGCCGTTGGCAAACGAGTACAGCCCGTCGGTGTTGTAGGCGGTGTTCCACTGGAAGGCCACCTCCACCTCCTGGTCGGACTCGACCTGGCGGAAATAGCCCACGTCGGAGAAGAGAGCCTCTTTGGAGGTGTTGAGATGGCGGACAAAATCCTCGATGCCCCCGGTGTAGCAATAGGTCGTCCAGCCGGTTGCCGACGCCGCTCGCAGATCTCGGAAGCGGATGCGCAGGCCGGCGTTCAGGAATGCCATCACCTGCAACCGCTCGGTCAGCCGGTCGGCGTGGAAGATCACCTCGTCGAAGACCACGGGATCGGGCCAGAACCGCACTGCCGTGCCGGTCGGAGCGTCCGGCGACAGATCATCGACCCGCTGCAGCGGCGACTCGATGGCGCCGCCGTCGCTGAAGCACATCGCCCAGCGGGCGCTGTCGCGGCACACCTCCAACTCGAGGCGCCGCGACAGCGCGTTCACGACCGAGACGCCCACGCCGTGCAGGCCACCCGACACCTTGTAACCACTGCCGCCGAACTTGCCGCCCGCGTGCAGCATCGTCATCACCACTTCGAGGGCCGACTGCTCGGGCATGTCCGGGTGCGGGCCGGTGGGGATTCCCCGCCCGTTGTCAATCACCTCACAGGAGCCGTCGGCATACAGGGAGATGTCCACCTCGGTGCAGTAGCCGGCCATCGCCTCGTCCACTGCGTTGTCGACAACCTCGTAGACGAGATGATGCAACCCGGCCGGACCCGTGGAACCGATGTACATTCCGGGGCGCCTACGAACAGCCTCGAGGCCCTCGAGAATGGCGATGTCCGCCGCTTCGTACGACCCAGCCCTATCAAGCACTCGAACACATCTCCGTCTGGTAGCGGTTCGTCTCAGGGCCTCTTCAAGGCCATGTCACGCGCTCTGCCAGGGGCGGCGCATGCACCGGTGGTGCCGGCCGACGGCGTCGCTCGACCCGCACCTATCCTACCGGCTCCAGGGGCGATCCCGGTTGGATCTGCGGACCACGCGGGGGCGCACGAACTGCACTCTCCCGTCCCCCAGTCGAGCGGCGAGGCGAGCGACCAGAGCACTCTCCTCCAGGCGTAGCTGTGCAGCCCTCGCAGGGTCATCGACCTCCACGACCAAGCGCCGGTTTACGAGGCGGACAGGCCGGGAATGTTGGGCGAAGTCCTCCCCCACGATCGCCGGCCAGTGCTCGAAGAGCGCCGCTAGGACTTCGGCAGGGGGTGCGCCCAGAGTGCCGAGCAGCCGGTTCAGCCCGACTGCAACATGGCGAGGCCCGCGGCGCTCACGCCGCCCACCGGCCGCACCGCTCATCGCGAGACGCCTGGCGCAGCGCGCAGATCCACCACCGAGAGCACGCTCGCCGGACGTGCCGCGGGGGGGATGTCTCCGGCGGTCGCCAGCAGGATCTGCCCCGCGGGGAGCAACTCGAGCAACCGTTCCCCGCGAACGGGGTCAAGCTCCGAGAAGACGTCATCGAGCAGTAGCAACGGCGGCTCACCTGCAGTCTCGGTCAGGACCTCATGCAACGCCAGGCGGAAGGCGAGGGACAGACCCCGCTGATTGCCCTGGGACGCATGCGTGCGGGCCGCCAGGTCGCCGAGGCGCCAGTCGATGTCGTCGCGGTGCGGGCCAACCGTCGTGACACCCCGTCGTAGATCCTCGCCCCGGGATTCGGTGAGTGCTGCCGCCAACCCTCTTCTCAGCCACGGCGGCTCATAGGACATCCCGATCGGAGTCACCGAACCCCCGCAGAGCTGCGTGAAGAGACGCTGCATGCGGGGCTGCAACTCCCCGACCAGCCGGCGTCGATGCTCCGCCCACGTCTCGGCGGCCGCGGCCAGCCGGTCATCCCAGATGTCCAGCGAGCGCCGGGTGGCGTCGTCGAGCCGCGCCACCGAAAGAGTCCCCGCCTGGCGCAACAGCGCGTTCCGTTGGCGGAGGCAGGCCGCCAAGCGGCGACGTTCCTCGCCGGTCCGCGGTCGCAGAGTCACGATCGCGTCATCGACGGCGTCGCGGCGTGCACTCGGTGGACCCTTCACGATCGAGAGATCATCGGGCTGGAACGTCAGGACGGGCAACTGCTCCTGCAGATCCGCAGCTCGCCGCAGTGGCTGGCGGTTCACCTGTACGCGGGCGCGTCCACCTGCAGCCGGAACACTCGCCTCGACGAGTAGGCGACGCCCGCCGGCCGAGAACTCGCCGCGGATGATCGCCGCATCAGCACCCACGCGTACAAGGTCCGAGGCGACGGCTCCACGAAACGACGCCAGCGACGCCAGATAGCCGACAGCCTCCAGCAGTGACGTCTTCCCGGCGCCGTTGGGCCCGCGTATGACGGTCAGCCCCTCTGCGGGATGAAACGAGATGCTCTCGTGGAGACGGAAGTCGCTCGCTTCCAACCAGCGAAGCAGAGCGCCTCCTCAGGTCACGCGAAGCGGCATCAGAACGTACACGAAGTCTTCGGTCTCAGCGGACTGCAGCAGAGCGGGCTTCAGGCTGTCAGCAGTAAGCAGAACAATCTCGTCGGAGTCCAGCACCTCCACACCGTCGTGCAGGTATTCGGCATTGAAGGCGATGAGGAGTTCCTCACCGTCGTAGACCGCGGTCACCTCCTCGGTGGCCTCACCCACGTCCTGCGCCGTTGCCGACAGAGTGAGACTGTCGGCCTGCATCCGCACGCGCATCGATCGTTGCGCCGGCGCCAGGAGCCGTACTCGCCGGATCGCATCCAACAGCAGCTTCCGGTCGGTGACGAGCCTGTTCGGATGATCAGTGGGGATGAGACCTTCGTAGCTGGGGAAGTCACCGTTGATCAGGCGCGCTGACAGCCGTGTGTCGCCCACCTCGAACAGCACCGTTCGTTCATCGAGTTGCACCCCCACCCGGACGTCCCCGACCACCAAGCGCGCCACCTCGTCGAGGGCTCGCGACGGCACCAGCACACCCTTCTCGCCGACCTCCATCGCCACGCTCTCCAGATCACGTTGCGCCAGCCGGTAGGAATCGGTCGCGACGACTCGCAGCCCACTACCGCGCGACATGAGCAGCACGCCGGTGAGAACCGGGCGCGACTCGTCGTGGCTCGCCGCGGGAACGACCTGCCGCAGCCCGCTCACCAATGACGGCCCGTCGACCGTGGCGGTCGCCTCCCCCAGCAGGGGAATCCTCGGGAAGTCCCCCGGTGGCATGGTGCGCAGCGAGAATTCAGAACGGCCGGCGCAGACTCGCAGCGCGTGGTCGACCAACTCAACCTCCACAGCACCAAGATCCAGCGCGCGGACCACATCGGTGAGCAACCGCGCCTGGACGAGCGCCGTGCCGTTCTCGCTTCCACTGACTGTGACACGGGCCGCAATAGTCAGATCCACGTCACTGCCGGTCACGGCAAGGCTGTCACCGCTGAGTTCCAGCAGCACTCCGGACAGGCCAGCGACCGGCCCTGCCTTAGTCGTGACCGCACGACCGGCCTTGCTGAGCGCGGCGATGAGGGTGTCCCGTTCGCATCTGAACTTCACAGGTTCCGTCCTTCCTCGAAGATGTGCTTGTATATATATTTGTAGTTGTAGTAGCAGTGGGGATTGTGTATTTCCGGCTGATCGGGCTGGTCAACGCCGTGGAGCGCTGTGAGTACAGGGGACCGGTTGTCCCGAGGCCGTTCGGGTACTGCTGATGTCCGAGACTGCGATGCGGGGAATTCAGCCGAGGTTGTCCGTCGGTTTTTCACAGCATTCCCCAAGGCGGCCGGATGTGTCAGGCGGCACTCACCAGGTTACTGCGTAGCATACGGATCAGCTGTGTTACGTGTTCGTACACTTGCTGTCGTTCTGACATAAGCTGCTTGATTTTATTGACCGCATGGATGACTGTCGTGTGGTCGCGGTCACCGAACTCGGCCGCGATCGCCGGGAAGCTGAGGTCGGTCAGATCGCGCATCACATACATCGCGACGTGTCTGGCCGTCACGAGCTGGCGTCGCCGGCTGGTGCCAATGATGTCGTCGATCGAGATGCCGAACATTGTCGAGCACGCGGTCAGGATGTGTATCGGCGTCACGACCTGCTGCTTCTGCGGCGTGAAGAGGTCGCGTAGGAGGTCTTGCGCGGTGGGCACCGAGATCATCTGCCTGTTGAGCGTGGCGAACGCGCAGACCCGGGTGAGCGCGCCTTCGAGTTCACGGATGTTGTTGGTGACCCGCTCGGCAATGAACTCGAGCACCTTGTTCGGGAGAAGGTCGCGGCATTCATCGGGGACGCGGTGGTCGAGAATGGCCAGTCGGGTCTCGATGTTGGGGGGTTGGACGTCGGTGATCAGGCCCATCTTGAAGCGACTGCGCAGACGGTCTTCCAGCGTGGGGATCGAGTCGGGGGGCCGGTCGCAGGTGATGACCAGCAGGCTCCTGGTCTCGTAGAGCGTGTTGAACGTGTGGAAGAACTCCTCCTGCAGGCCCTCCTTGCCGGCGAAGAACTGGGCGTCGTCCACGAGGAGCACATCGAGCCGCCGGTAGTAGTCCTTGAACGCGGGAAGTTGGTTCGACCGGATGGCGTAGACGAAACGGTTGAGGAACGTCTCGGTGGAGACCAGCCTCACCAGCGAGGCGGGATAGTGCCGATTGACGAAGTGGGCGATGCCGTGGAGGAGATGCGTCTTGCCGAGGCCGGCGCCGCCGTAGATGAATAGGGGGTTGTAGACGCGCCCCGGCTGCTCGGCCACCTGGAGCGCGGCTGCGTGAGCGAAGCTGTTGGAGGGTCCGCAGACGAATTGCTCGAAGGTGTACCGCGGGTTGAGCGGCTCGTCGACGAACAGGCCTCCGCTGCTGCTGGGGGGTCCCGCCGGACGGTGCTCGTCAAGCGGGGCACTTATGGTCGTATCGGCCGCGGCGGGCAGGAGAAGTTCCTCTACAGACGGCAGATCGCCGGCCTCCACAGAGACGGCCTCGACATCGATGAGCAGCCGGAGTGGCTGGCCGGTGATCTCGGTGAGAACGTCCTCGATCAGATGGCGGTAGCGGCGTTCGATCTTGTCACGGGCGATGCTGTTGGGAACGTGGATGCGCAGACCGTCGCTCGCCAACTCGTACGGGCGGATGTCTCGGAACGTTGAATGCCAGACAGCGTCGGAAACGTGGTTCTGGATTGTTGTCGCACATGCGCTCCACAGGTGCGCTGGATCGTTCACAGTGGCGGCTCAGTTCTGGTGGGGCGGCCACCGTGCCGACTCCCGCCTGCGGCGTCAGCGAAGGGTGGTCCGGCTGCTCGGCTGTCCGACGGACCTGCGGCGTTCGTCGTGGCTGGGAATCTAGCCGCGTCGATTTTCTGCTGTCGGGGCAGGGTTACGACTGTTACTGGGTTTCGTAGGCGTTGGGCGATCCTTTGGGCATGTCATGATTGGGGATCGGGATGCCCGCGCGCGTTGCTCTGTCGTCGTGTTCTCCCGGTCTCGGCGGCGACCACGGTTGTGGTACATGCGGTCTCGCCGTAGCGTGAAGCGGTCGAGCTGTGCCCTCTTCGGCCGGCCGACGTTGACGGGTCCCGCGGCACCTGTGCCCGGGGAGCCGGCGCTTCAGGACCACCCACTGCATTCATACCGGTAATAGCGGGTTGGCCTGGCGCAAGGAGGAACGGGAGTGAAGCGGACGTACCAGCCGAACGTTCGCCGCCGGGCGCGGCGGCACGGTTTCCGGAAGAGAATGAGCAGCCGAGGCGGGAGGGCCGTTGTGAAGGCCCGCCGTCGTAGGGGGCGCCAGAGGTTGTCGGCCTGATCCGGCGCATTCGGAGTCTGGCGACATTTCATCGGCTCAGCCGCGATGGTCGGGCCGTTCGGCACGGTGTATTGGAGTTGCGGTACGTCCTTGACGGCGGTCACGATCCCCCTCGCGTCGGTTTCGCCATCGGTCGGCACACGGGCTCAGCGGTGGTGCGCAATCGACTGCGTCGCCGGTTGCGAGCGGTGATGCACGAGTTGAGTCACCCCGGGCGGCAACCGTCGTTGCCGAGCGGTGACTACCTGGTCCGTCCCCGGCCCGGTGCGACGAACGTCGTATTCTCCCGGCTACGGCGGGATGCGGAGCAGGTGCTGGAGCGCATCTGCCGGAACGAGGGGCTGAGGTGAATCCCCTCGGCCGCGTGCTCGTCGGAGGTATTCGCGCCTACCAGGCGTTCAGTTCGGTTCGCCCGCCTCGGTGTCGATTCCTACCGACGTGCTCCGCGTACGCCACCGAGGCCATCGCGGTCCATGGTCCGCTGCGAGGTTTCTGGTACGCGGTTTGCCGGTTGGGCAAGTGCCATCCCTTCGGACCGTACGGAGTTGATCCGGTGCCGGCGCCGCGGACCACGCTTCGCGAGGATCCAGCCTGCGAGGGGGTCGTCTGATGTTTGACGCCATCGGTCGGGCCTTCAATCCTCTGCTGACGCTGAGCGCGCGTGTGCTCTCCTTCTTCTACGACGTCTGGCCGAGCTACGCCGGCTCGATTCTGCTGCTGACGGTGTGCGTGATGATGGTGCTCACGCCGGTCACGATCCGCAGCACGAAGTCGATGTTGGCGATGCGGCGCCTCGCTCCGCAAGTCAAGGAGCTGCAGGCTCAGTATCGCCACGATCGCCAGAAGATGAACGAAGAGGTGATGACGCTCTACCGGGCCAATAGCGTCAACCCGCTGGGCGGATGCCTGCCGTTGTTGATGCAGTCGCCGGTGTTCATCGCCCTGTTCCAGTTGCTGCGCGGCCTCACGCGACGGACATCGGTGTTGGGGTGGTCGTCCGGTCAGGCCGCGGCAACGTGTGCGGTGACACCTGGCACACAATGCGCGCCGCAACTCGTGGGGGCACCCAAACAGACGTTCAATCCGGACTACCTCAGGCCCGACAGCCAGCTCTACCAGGATCTCGTCGTTAGCACGGAGATGCGGGCGTGGGGCCTCGATCTCGCCGAGAGTGCCAGTTCGGCACTGCGCAGTTCGTTCGTGTCGGGCCTGCCGTACCTCGGCATGATCGTGCTGGTGGCGGTACTTGGCTTCTACCAGCAGCGTCAGATCAGCGGCCGGATGTCCTCCGAGGAGCAGACCCCGCAGGCTCGGATGATGATGCGCATCATCCCGGTCTTCCTGCCGATCATCTCCTTCAGCCTGTCCGCGGGCCTGGTGCTGTACTACAACGCGCAGAGCCTCATCCGCATCGGCCAGCAGGCACTGATCACACGGAGGTTGTATCGACCGTTCGCGGAGGGCGAGGCCGCTCGGAAGGCCGCCCTGGAGGAGGCCACCGAGCGCGGGGAGGAGCCCCCGCCCCCCAAGCCCGCCGAGCGACCGCGGGGGCTTGGAGGGCGACTGGGCTTGGTCAACGCACCCGACCCCCGCCGGCACGGCCGCGAGCGTCCGGTGAGCGGCAGCACGGCGAAGCAGAAGCCCGTCCCTCCGGCAGCAAAGGCCGCCCCGCCCCGCCCGGCCCGGGACTCATCTCGTGCCGAGCCTGCTCGCGTCGCGACATCTCGGGGGCAGACTGTACGCGCCAGCCGGGCGCCAAGCGAGCGAGCGAACAGACGTTCTAAGAAGAGGGACGCGCCGCCACCAAAGCCGGTGCCGAGCCGCGTGACGCCGAAGGGCGCGCAGCAGCGGCGCGCGAAGCGCTACAAGAAGTGAGAGGCTCATGGAGTGGATAGTGACAGAGGCACGGACGGTTGCCGATGCCAAGGAAGTCGCACTCGACCAACTCGGGGTCGACGAGCGGGAGGCCGAGTTCGAGGTCCTCGTTGAGCCGCAGCGCGGTCTCCTGGGACTGGGCCGGGCGAATGCTCAGATTCGCGCTCGGGTGATGCCGCGTGTGGAGGTGCCGCCGGACCGCCGCGGCCGGCCGCGGCGCGCCCGCGGGGGCGGTTCCCGCAACGAGAGGCGGGAGAAGCCCAAGCAATCGTCGAACACGGCGCGGCGGGATGGCTCCGCTGGCGGGCGCGCAAAGAAGCAGTCCACGGGGGCGTCGTCCCGAGAACCTCAGAGATCGAAACCCGCCGAGCGTCGGCGAGCGAGCCAGGCCGCCAACAGCCGACCGACCAAGAGACCCACCAATAAAGTGCCGACTTCTGAAGCGAAGGGCAGAGGAGAGAAGATGACGACGATCGACCCCGAGAGTCGGGATGAAGCAGTGGAACTTACAGATGAGGAGGAGCTGGTCAACTCGTTTGCCGAGCAACTGGCTGAGGCGTTCGGTATCGATGCGACCGTGGAGACGGGCCGTACCTCCGATGGGACACTCGAGGTGGTGTTGGACGGCGAGGAGGTTGGGCTGTTGATCGGCCACGGTGGGTCGACGCTCGCGGCGATCGAGGAGTTGCTACGCGTTGTCGTGCAGCGCCAGGCCCAGGGACGTCGCCACAGCAGGGTGCGCCTCGAAATCGGTGGCTATCGGAAGCGCCGGCAAGAAGCGCTGGAGAGCTTTGTACGGCGTGTTGCGGAGGATGTTGTGGCGACTGGTGAGCCGAAGGTTCTGGAGCCGATGAACTCCGCCGATCGGAAGATCGTCCACGACGCCATCGTGGACATACCCGGCGTCGACACGGTCTCGGAGGGCGAGGAGCCCCGTCGGCGAGTGGCGGTCCGACCTGAGGACTGAGAAACCGCTCGACGCGGGATTGCTGGGGGCTGAACGGTACCTGTACCGGATATTTGCCCGTGCGCAGCAACAGGGCCTGATCGGGCGAGGAGCGTCGCCGGAGAGGGAGATCGCGCATGCCGTGGGGATGGCACGGCAGTTGGGCGATCCGGGGGAGATTCGCTGCCTCGACCTCGGGACCGGTGGAGGCCTGCCGGGGGTGGTCATGGCGGCATGCTGGCCCGGCACGAGATGGATCTTCGTGGATCGGCGGCCTCGGAGTGAGGCCCTTGTGTCGTGGGCCATCGGGCTCTTGGGCATAGACGCTCGGGCCACGTTCCGCCGCGGGGAAGCGGCCTTCCTGGCTCGGGATCCCGAGCTGGCAGGTTTGTTCGGTTTGGTGGTGGCGCGGGCATTCGGACCACCGGCGACGACCGCGGAGTGCGCGACGGGTTTCCTGCCGATCGGGAGCCGCCTCCTCGTGAGCGAGCCTGAGGTCGACGAGCCGGGGCGCTGGCCGGCGGAGCCGCTCGCCAGGTTGGGGCTAGCGGTTCGAAGCACCGGCGTGGCGCCTCGCGTCGTGGAGATTCTCAAGGCGGCGCCGCACGAGGCACGCTTCCCGCGTCGGCCAGCGGCGATGCAGCGCGAGCCCCTGTACTGAGGATCTCGCAGCGGCACCTCGGGGACGGAATGTTTCACGTGAAACATGACTCTTCGCCGGGTCACCCTTCGATAGGATGTTGTTCAGCCAGCCGCTGTCGGAGGTGTTGCTTCTGTGACGTTTGAATGCCGTACGATCGCCGTCGCCAATCAGAAGGGCGGCGTTGGGAAGACCACGACTGCGATCAACCTTGGCGCTGCTCTGGCCGAGTTGGGGCGCCGGGTCCTGGTTGTGGATCTAGATCCGCAGGCCAACGCCACGACGGGAATCGGCCTGGACCCTCGCAACTTGCACAGTTCGGTCTACGACGTGCTCCTCGACGGCAGGTCGATAACGGACTGCATCTTTCCGACAGCAGTCGAAGGGCTGATGGCCGTCCCATCTCATCTGGATCTGGCGGGGGCGGAGATTGAGTTGCAGTCGGCCTTCAATCGTGAACGTCGTCTCGCTGCAGCACTGTCCGATATTTGCGACGACTTCGACTATATCTTCGTGGATTGCCCGCCGGCCCTTGGGCTCTTGGCGGTGAACGCACTCACGGCTGTCCGGGAGGTGCTCGTTCCGATCCAGTGCGAGTATTTTGCGCTCGAGGGGCTGGCGCAATTGACGACGCATGTTAACCAGATCCGTCGGCACCTCAACCCCGCACTGGTGCTGTCGAAACTGGTGCTCGTCATGTACGACTCCCGAACAAACCTGTCGCGACAGGTAACCGAGGAGGTTCGAAGTCTCTACAACGAGCGCGTGTGTCGCACCGCGATCCCTCGGTCGGTGAAGCTCGCGGAGGCTCCCTCCCGAGGGCAGCCGATCACGGTCTATTCGCCGCGTTCGCGTGGAGCCTTGACCTACCGCCTGCTCGCCAAGGAGTTCGAAGCTGATGGCGCAGATTGAACGGGGCTTCGGCCGGGGTCTGAATGCCCTCATCCCGACGGGTGGGCGTGTCGGCGGCGGGTACCGTGAGATCGCGATCTCCAGCATCGTGCCCAACAGTCACCAGCCGAGAATGCACTTTGAGGAGGAGCCGCTCGACGCGCTCGCTGACTCGATCGGGCGAATCGGGGTGCTCCAGCCGATTCTGGTTCGCCAGGTCGATGCTGACCGGTTCGAGTTGGTCGCGGGTGAGCGGCGCTGGCGTGCGGCCAAGCGGGCGGGGCTGCAGACGATCCCCGCGCTCATCCGCGATGTCGAGGGGCGGGAGTCACTCGAGGAGGCGCTGGTCGAGAATCTTCACCGCGAGGATCTCAACCCCTTGGAGGAAGCCGCCGCGTTCGTGCAGTTGCAGCAGGACTTCGGGTTGACGCAGCAGGCCGTCGCCAACCGGGTTGGCCGAAGTCGGGCTGCGGTCACGAATGCGACGCGCTTGCTGCAACTCCCCGGGGAGGTGCAGGAACTCGTGGTGTCTCGGCAGATCTCCGCCGGCCATGGGCGTGCGTTGCTGACGATTGCCGATCCTGCCAAACAGGCACGCCTCGCCCGGCGGGTGGTCAGCGAGGGTTGGTCGGTGCGTCAGCTGGAGAATCATGTGCGGCCGTCGGCGAGCGAAGTGCAACCGTCGCGGCCTTCAAGCCCAGCAGAGGCTGCTCCAGGTGCCGCTGCCGAACCGCACGCCCCGATGGAGGAATCTTCGGCGCTGCTGGAGTTGGAGAGCCTTCTGGCGGAATTCCTGTCCACCACGGTGCGGGTGGAGATCGGCGATCGCAAGGGCCGCTTGACGGTGGAGTTTGCCGACCTCGACGACCTCGAGCGGATCTACCACCTGGTGACGGGTTAGGAAGGCGGCGAGCCCGCTCCGCTTCCGAATACGAACAACTGTTCGGTCCCTCGGGTCGTAGTGCCGGGCTCCGTCAGAGCGGCTCAGCGATCCAGTCAGCGAGACACCGGGCGATCTGTTCTGCGAGCGCCGCCTGTCTCTCGACGACGACCGGTGGTGGTCCCAGCCGGCAGGCGACGGCGGGCATCCGACTCTCCCGCAGTAACGGAAGGCGCATGCCGACCGGCGCCGCCGCCGGCAGGTCGAGGAGACCGCCCAACCCGTCGGCAAGCATCTCCGCAAGTCGCTTGCCCCCGCTCGATGTGAATCCCTCCGTGGCGAAATAGAAGGCTTCGCAGGCTTGCTCCTCCGCAAGCTGGACGTCGAGAAGCACCATCGTGTCGAGTTCGTTGGCCGCGGCGGCGACGGCGGAACCGTCATGCTGAGCAAGGACGACCACCCTGGCGCCGCGGCGGCGGAGCAGGCGCGCGGCGGCCACCACGAGGGAGTCGGCACCGCAGAGGGCGATCGGCGCGTCGCGCAGCAGACGCGGCCTGCTGCGAAGACGTTCCCGTTCGAGAAGCATCTCCATGCTGTGGCTGTCGCCCGCGGGGATGCGACCCAGGACGGCAACGGTGTCGGGTCCGCAGATGCCGTCGGCGGTAAGTCCGGCGTTCTCCTGGAAGGTACTGATGGCGGCAGCGGTCTCCGGCCCCAAGATTCCGTCGACGCGGCCGGCGGAGAATCCGAGGGCGCCCAGCCTGCGCTGGAGATCGGCCACATCCTCGCCTCGCTGGTACGGCGTGCGCAGGTAGAGGAGTCGATCCCCGAGGCGGTGGCCGGCTTCGACCAGCGCCGACCACGTTGCCGGCCCGCACACGCCGTCGGCGGGCAAGCCGCGGCTTTGCTGGAAGCGCTCCACCGCTTCGGCGGTCTCGGCCGTATACACCTCTGACGGAGTGACTCCGGTCTCACCGGCTGCGGTCAGCTTGCGGTGCAGATCACGCACGGCTGCGCCGCAGGTACCGATTCTGAGAGGCAGGGCCCCGTCCGCTATCGGTGTTCTCCCTTCGCCCGGATGGCGCGGAGGCGCACCGCGATCTAGAGGAACTCTGCGAGGTCCTCTAGAAGAGCGGCCTTGCTCTTGGCGCCGACGATGCGTTTGGTGGGCTGACCGCCCTCGAAGACGATGAGTGTGGGAATGCTCATCACGCCCTGCTTCCGGGCGATGTCGGGTGCCTCGTCCACGTTCAGCTTGGCGAAAGTGATGCGGTTGCCGTGCTCGCGGGCGAGTTCGTCGAGTACCGGGGCGATCATCTTGCAGGGACCGCACCACTCGGCCCAGAAGTCCACGAGAACCGGCTTCGCCGCGGCGCCGACTGTTTCGTCGAAGGTTGTTGAGGAGAGTGAGCTGATGCCTGGCATGTGTCCTCCAAGGGCCGTTTCGAGCGCACCGCCGGGTGGGGTGCTGGGTTGAGAGTTCTGGGGGGTGGCGCGACGATCACCGCCGCCGCCCCCTGCACGCTATCCGTGCCCGGTGTCGTGTTGCGCCTCGAGCCAGCGCTCGGCGTCGATTGCCGCCATGCAGCCGCTCCCGGCGGCGGTGACGGCCTGGCGGTAGACGTCGTCCTGCACATCCCCACAGGCGAACACCCCTGGCACGTTCGTCCTGGTGGAACCGGGAGCGGTGATCAGGTAGCCATTTGGCTTCATGTCGAGAGAGTCCTTGACGAGGTCGGTGTTGGGGCGATGGCCAATGGCGATGAACAGGCCGGCCAGCGCCAACGTTCGCTCGGCGCCGGTGCCCGAGTGCTGCACCCGCACCGCCTCCACTGTCTCAGCACCGACGATGTCGGTCACAATGTGGTTCCAGAGGAACTCGATGCGGTCGGAGGCGAAAGCACGGTCCTGCATGATCTTCGATGCCCGCAACTGCTCGCGGCGATGGATGACGGTCACCTTGCTGGCGAACTTCGTGAGGAAAAGGGCTTCTTCCATGGCGGAGTCACCGCCGCCGACCACGGCGATCTCCTGGCCGCGAAAGAAGAACCCGTCGCAGGTGGCGCACGTCGACAGGCCCCGCCCGATGAGGCGTTCCTCGGCAGGGAGCCCGAGCAGGATCGACTGGGCGCCGGTGGAGACGATGACAGCGCGGGCGCGGGCGGACGGTTCGCCTCCGGTCTCGCCGCCGATCCACAGCCGGAAGGGGCGCTGGGAAAAGTCGACCCTCGTGACCTTCTCGGAGCGTAATTCGGTGCCGAAGCGGGCGGCCTGTGCGCGGAACGCCGCCATGAGGTCCGGGCCTAGGACGCCGTCGGGGAATCCCGGATAGTTCTCCACGTCCGTCGTGAGCATGAGCTGGCCGCCGGGCTGGTCGCTGGTGGAGGAGGGCTCACCCTCGAAGACCAGTGGCGCCAAGTTGGCGCGGGCGCAATAGATGGCGGCCGTCAGGCCGGCCGGGCCCGAGCCGATGATGGCGACGTCGTGGGGCGCTGGACTCACGCGGTCAAGAGGCGGCGCGTGGCGGTCGCTTCGCCCACAGCAGCAGCCCGATTCCGCTGAAGAAGGCACCCAGTACCGCGTAGGTGGCCCACATGTCAGCGGGGAGGTACACATCGATGAGGCGCACCAATCCGACGACTCCGAGTACGAACATCAGTATGGCCAGGACGGCCATGACCAAGCCGTAGACGAGTCGGCGCGCCACGTTCGCGGTGGGACGATCCGTGGTGGTGCGAATCCGTTCGACGACCCGCACGATGCGGTCGGCGACACGGCGCGGCCAGTCCTCCGAGAGCCCCGGGAGGGAGCGGCGCAGAGGGTCGGACGACTCGGTGGGCATGAAACGAGAAGTCTACCTAGCCCGGTTCGGTGGGTGGGATATAGCTGCAGGTGTCGCCGCCGAGGCCCACAAGTCGCCCGTCGATCGTGTGGATGATGAGGACGGGTGTCTCGCCGACGGCGATCCGCAGTGCGACGCGGCCGTCGCCGACGGCCGCGTCGCAACTCTCCGACGGCAGCGGGTACACGGTGTCGGGCGGCTCGGGCGGGATCTCACCGCAGGTGGTGCCGTTGAGGGCTACAAGTCGCTCGTCGATGGTGCGGATGACGAGGACGGGTGTCTCGCCGGTGGTGATCTGCAGTTCGACGGTGCCGTCGCCGACGGCCGCGGCGCAGCCACCCGGCGGCGGATCCGTGGGTATGTCCTCCATGTCTCCCATGTCGTCGGCTGCCATGTCATGTCGTCGGCTGCCATGTCACCGCCGTCCGCCGGCGGGACTTCGGGTTCTGCTACGACGTCTGCCGGTGCGGGTGGCGGGGGTTCGGCCGCCGGCGGGGGCGCTGGGGCTGCTGCTTGTGCTTCTGATGCCTCGGCCTGCGCTGCTGATGCCGCTTGCCTCCCGGCGTCCGCTTCTTCCTGTGCTGCTGCTGCCTCCGCCCTGGCATAGTCCGCGGCAGCTTGAGCCTCGGCTAGGGCGGCTTCTGCTGCCGAGACCGCTTCCTGGTTACCTTCGGCAGTGGCCTGAGCAAGTTCAGCTGCGGCCAGGGCGGCTTCGGCGGCTTGGAGGGCCTCCCTCGCCGTGGCTCCGGCGGCTGCGGCTTCCGCGGATGCGGATGCGGCTTCGGCGGATGCGGCGGATGCGGCGGTTGCGGCATCCGCGGGCTCAAGGTCCGCGGCAGGGGCTGCGGGTTCGGCAGGGGGTGGTGGTTCCGCTGCCGGCGCGGGGGCCGGCTCGGGCGCGGCCGCGGGCGCCGCCTCGGCCGCCGGTGGGGGTGCCGGCGCGGCCGTGAGGTCGGCGTCGTCCCTCTCGCTGAACAGCCCGACCGCCGCGGCCACGATGAACCCGATGGCAACCGTCGCTGCCACGCCGGTGATCAGCGAGAGCCGTCGCGATCGCTGCCTCGCGGGTTCGAGAGTGGTCGTCCTGCGGGCATCGAAGTCGGCCAGCGCGGCTTCGACAGCGGCGTCGGCGGCTCCGGGCGGCGGTGTGACCGGCGCGCCCACGGCGTCGGACGCTTGGCGCAGTTCGTCGACTCTCGCCGTCAACTCGGGGTCGCGGCGCACGTCGTCGGCCGCACTCTCGACGAGTTCGTCGTCGAGGAAGGCCGAGGCCAGTTCGTCAGGGGGAATGTTCTGCTCGTTCATGTGCCGTCCCTCTTCTGACGTTGGGGACAGTCGGGTTGGTTCCCTTGGTCGAGGAGTTCGGTCAGGTGAGACCGGCCGCGGGCGATGCGTGAGCGCACGGTGCCAGGAGGGATGTTCAGGACAGTGGAGATCTCGTCGTAGCTGAGCCCGGCTTGGTCCCGCAGGACCACCGGCACGCGGAACTCCTCGGAGAGACTTCCCAGAGCGGAGTCGATGTCCAGCCGGGCTGTGATCTGGTCTCCCACGGGGTCTCTGCGGGTGCCGGGAACCTCATCAGGAAGAGCATCGGCCGTTCGACGCTGTCGCCGCCGCAACTCGTCGAGGCAGGCGTTCGTGGCGACCCGGTAGCTCCAGGTCGTGAAGCTCGACCGGCCGTCGAAGCGTGTGAGTCCACGGCTGACGGCCAGCAGAGCCTCCTGCGCGGCGTCCGCCGCGTCAGCGTCGTTGCCGGCCAGGCGACGGCAGATGGCGTAGATGCGGGGGTAGTGACGGCGCAGCAGGATTTCCAAGGCCTCGCGGTCGCCTTTCGAGGCCGCACGCACCAGAGTCGCGTCGTCGGAACGCTGCATCCAGGTCCGTTGACGCGTCGTAGGCGGGGACTCGGTCCGCGCGCGGGCCGGCTCGCGCCGGATGTCTTCTCGGAACCGACCCATGATGGTTTCAGCGTAGTTGCGCGCTGGGTGGCGCCGAGATGATCACTTCGGCGATTCGGATCTCATCGGTGACCGCAGCGCGGGGGTCGGGGATCCACAGGAGCACGGCCGCCGCTTCGTGGCCGGCGAGGTTGAGGATCATGCGCCCGGTGGTGTTCGTCTGCTGGTCGAAGAGCGGGCCCCAGTCGCTCAACCGGTCGTAACCCCCCTCGCCGACGTACACCGCAGCCACCCAGCCGGTCGTGTCGGAGGTCACCGCCAGATGCGTCATTTCGGTCGGTTCGGCCAGCCGGAACTCGAGTCCGACGCCGTTGACAGTGGTGTCCCCGGCGCCGAGCCCTGGCGTGGACCAGTGGGTGGACTCGTCGCCGTCGAGGGTTCGGAGGGCATCGGGGTCGCCCTCGGAGGGTTCGGTACGCCGGAACGTCACGATCTGCACGTCGACGATCGCCACGCCGGGGTCGGGATCGCCCGGCTCGCCGCTCGTCACCTGGCCGGCTTCGGGGTCGTCGCGTGTCTCGTCGCTTCCACCGGAGTCACCATCCCCCGAGGCGGCGCCTGCGGCGCCTGCGGCGCCGGCCGGCGTCGGCTCTCCCGTGTCGCCGGGCGAAGAAGGCGCGGGGGTGGGCGCGAAGGGTTGGACGCTCCGTGGGACCTCTCCGGGAGGCGACTCGTCGCCCCCGGTCAGAGACACGACGGTGACCGCGATTGCAGCGACCGCCGCGGCGGCGACGAGCGCCAGGGCACGGACCCGTCGACGGGGGCGACGATCGTCCTCCCGCGGGGGGTCGTGGCCGTCGTCGACGGAGCCCGGGGGCCCGGTCGCCAGGTGCGCCCACGAGCCGGCGGATGCGCCAGGGGGGCCGTGAGCATCCGCAAGGCGGGCGCGCGCCTCCGCGAACGAGGCGAGACGAGGTTCGCCTGCCGGTGCCCGCGTGTCCGCGACGAAGTCCGCCAGCGGGTCCGGCAGCCGGCCCGGCGGTGTGTCCGCCGTCAGGCACTCCTCGAGGAGACGACCCAGCGCACCGATGTCGACCTGCACTCCCTGTGCCGCAGTCGTGGGCGGATCGCCCGCCCCGGCCTGCTTGGGCTCCCAGGAGGTGCCGAAGTCGGTGATCTTGACTCGCTGGTCGCTGCACAGCCAGACGCTGTCGGACGACAGGTTGCCATGACGCACGCCGTTGTTGTGTGCCGCTTCAAGCGCGTCGGCCACCTGCAGACCGATGCTCACCGCCTCGTCCGGCGACATCGACCCGCCTTCGTGCAGGAAGCGGCTGAGCGGTGTGGCTTGCACGTGCTCGAGCACGAGTCCGGTGGCGCCTCCCTCGAGGATTGTGTCGTAGACCGCCACGATGCCGGGGTGGGAGAGCCGCGCAACGCCGAGCGCCTCGCGCCGAAAGCGCTCCCGAGTGGCGATGTCGCCGGCAGTGACGTGCAAGAGTTTCACGAGCACGGTCCGGTCCAGAATCTCGTCGCGCGCCGTCCACACCTCGGTCGCCGGACCGGCTGCTATGTGGCGCAACAGCCGGTAGCGCCCCTTCAGGGATTCACCGGCCCGCATCTCGCGGGCCCGCCGGTCCTCGATGCCGCCGGCCGGCGGAGCCATCCCGGTCAGCCGTCTCCGGCGACCGTGTAGGTGACGCCGATCACACCCTGACCCGCGTGGGTGCCGATGACGGGCCCGATCCACCCGGCGCGGACCCGGTCGAGGTCGATGGATTCGCCGAGGATGGCGAGGAAGTCGTCCATGTCGTCGGCCGCGCCGTGCCCCACGCACAGGTGGGTGACCGGCTCGTCGGCGAGGATCCGGTCCCGCAGCCAGATGAGGGACCGCCGCCGCGTGCGCGTACGAGCAGCTTCCTCCACGCGCCCCGTGCTCACATCGACGATGGGCTTGATCGAGAGCATGCCGCCGAGCATCGCCTTTGCCCCGCCCACGCGGCCGCCCTTGCGGAGGTTCTCCATGGTGTCGATGGCCCCGAACATGCGCGTGCGCTCGGCCATGTCACCGCACAACGCTTCGAGGTCGTCGAGACCCGCACCGTCGGCGGCCGCGCGGGCCGCTTCGAGGGCGATCGAACCCAACCCGCTCGTGAGGGAGCGCGAGTCGACGCACCGCACCTCGACGACGTCGGCGACGGCGTTGGCCGCCGTGCGCGCCGCCTCTCCGGTGGCTGACAGTTCGTAGGACAGGTTGATGCACACGATCCCGTCGGCGCCGTCGGCGGCCAGAGACCGGAACGCCTCCTCGAAGCGGCCCGGTGAGGGGGCTGCTGTCATCGGAAGTTGTGCGGCGCCGGCCATGCGCCTGTAGAAATCCTCCGCGGTCATTTCCTCGCGGTCGATCAGTGGTGTATCGCCGAAGGTGATGATCAGCGGGATGACCGTGATGCCCCATTGGTCGGTTAGGGCCTCTTCGAGGTCGCAGGCGCTGTCGGTGACAATGCGGATGGTGCTCATGGCAATCCTCCTCGGTGGGTATCGCAGCCTCGACCTTAATGTCCCTTGTAGCCACTGAGGTCGCCGAATGGCACTGGGTTAGGCTCGCCGCGGTGTCGGTCCTCTTCTTCGCCGACGAGCGCTGCCTCGATCACGATCCCGGTCGCGGTCACCCGGAGCGGCCCCGGCGCGTCGACGCCGTGCATGCGGGCGTACTGGCGGCCGGTCTCGGCGACGCCATCGTCGCGTGCACGCCGTCGCCGGCCACCGATGAGGATCTCCGGGTTGTTCACGCTCCCGATGTGGTGCACCGGGCCACCACGCTTTCTGCCGCCGGCGGCGGTGCCATCGACCCCGACACCACCGTGAGTGGTGGATCGGCACTGGCGGCGCGGGTGGCGGTCGGCGCGGGCCTGACTGCCATAGCGGAGCTCTTAGCCGGCCGGGCAGACGCCGCCTTCTGCGCAGTTCGCCCGCCGGGTCATCACGCCACACCCACCCGATCCATGGGGTTCTGCCTCTTCAACAACGTGGCCATCGCCGCGGCGCGGCTGCTGGAGCGGGGGGAGCGCGTGCTGATCGTGGACTACGACGCGCATCACGGCAATGGCACCCAGGAGGTCTTCTACGAATCGCCCGACGTTCTCTACGTCTCGCTGCACCAGTACCCCGCGTACCCGGGGACGGGCGCCCTCGGCGAAACGGGTGCGGGTGCGGGCCTGGGCACCACCCTGAACCTCCCCTTTCCGCCCGGAGCCACCGGCGATGTCTACCTCCGAGCCTTTGACGAGGTCGTGGCGCCAACCGTCGAGCGGTTCGCACCGACGTGGGTGCTGCTGTCGGCGGGCTTCGATGCCCACCGCGCCGATCCTCTGACGATGTTGGGACTGAGTTCGGGGGACTTCGCCGATCTGACGACGGCCGTGCGTGCGGCCGCGCCGGCCGGGCGCATTGTGGCCTTCCTGGAAGGGGGCTACGACCTCGCCGCTCTGGCCGAAAGCGCCGCCGCGTGCGTTGCGGCTCTGGCAGGCGTGACGCACCGTCCGGAGCCGCTGACCGCCGGCGGTCCCGGCGGCGCCGTCGTGGACGCGGCGGCACGCTTGCATCTGGATTCCTGAGCGGCCCGGCTGAGCCATACGGGGTCACCGATGAGCACCGAAGCGATCCGCGCCGCCGCAGCGGCACTGGCACCTTGGGGCGGGCGATTCGCCGACCAGGGCGGCTGGCGGCTGTACGTGGTCGGTGGCGCGGTGCGCGCACTGCTCCGGGGCAAGTCCCTGCGCTCCGATGACGAGGTGGACATGACAACCGATGCACCTCCTACGGCGGTGCGCGAGATACTCACGGGTTGGGTGGACACCGTCTGGACCCAGGGCGAGCGGTTCGGCACGGTGGGGTGCCGGCGGGCGGGCCGCACCGTGGAGATCACGACGCATCGCGCCGAGGTGTACGTGGAGGGTTCACGTCGGCCCGAGGTGTCCTATGGCGACGATCTTCTCGCTGATCTGGCTCGGCGGGACTTCACGATCGGCGCCATGGCGTTCGAGTTGCCCGCCACGCCCGCAGGAGCCGCGGCGATTGGACTCATCGACCCCTTCGGGGGGCGGGAGGACCTCGCGAGCGGACGCTTGCGCACGCCGCGCTCCCCCGAGCGGTCCTTCAGCGAGGATCCGCTGCGGATGCTGCGCGCCGGTCGGTTCGTGGCCACACTGGGACTCACGGCCGACCTCGAAGTCGAAGCGGCCATGGAGACGCTCCGTGGCCGTCTCGAGATCGTGTCTGTGGAGCGCTGCGCCCGGGAACTCTCCCTGTTGCTCGCCGCCGAGGCGCCCGCCGCGGGCGCCGACCTCTTGGCGCGCACGGGCGTCCTGACCGAGATCGTGCCTGAACTTGCCGCGGCCGGGACCGACGTCGCAGCCGGTGTGTCACTGCTCGACGCGGTGCCTCGCGAGGTGCCGCTGCGACTGGCGGCGCTGCTGTGGCCGGTGCACGACGTGGGTGGCGTTGTGCGGCGCCTGCGTTTTCCTGCGGCCGTTGCCCGCCGGGCGGAGGCAATCGCGGCTGCGGCGCGCTCCTTGCTTGCCGTCGCTGGTACGACCGGCGACGATGCAACGGTTCGCCGCTGGGCTAGCGGGGCCGGGTCAGCGGCGCCGCCGGCGGTGGTGCTGGCTGCGGCGGTCGCGTCGCGCCGGACCGCGGTGCTGGCATTCACAGAGCGGTGGCGCCGGTTGGCCGGCGCGGAGGATCTCGCCGCGCCGCCGGCGCTGAGCGGCGCTGACGTCATGGCGCAACTGGGAATCGATGAGGGCCCCGTGGTTGGTGCCGCCCTCCGCCATCTCGAGGAGTTGCGGATCGAAGCAGGCCCTCTGGGGGCCGCCGAGGCTCGCCGGCGGTTGAACTCCTGGTGGGAGGCGGTCGTGGAGCACGAGCCCGACGGCTGACTACTGTTGGGGCCGTGGAGCCGAACTCCGCAGCGGCACGCCTGGAGACACGAGGGCCCGGCTCGGTTGACTACCGGCTCCTGCGCGAGGCAACGGTGGCCGGCGTCCGGCAGGGGCGCATCAGCCGATCCGATGCCTGCGACGCTCACCCCGAACTGCTCCGGGCTGCCCGGTCCTACAGCGAGTCGACCGAGGAACCCTGCCCCCTGTGCGGTGCCGGACCACTGGTCCTCGTCCGGTATGTCTTCGGACCGCGCCTGCCGGCGCACGGTCGCTGTGTGGCCACGACCCTCGACTGGGAGCGCATCCGCAGGCGCAAAGGCGACTTTACCTGTTACGTGGTGGAGGTCTGCCCGGACTGTTCCTGGAACCACCTCCGCTTTCGGTTCGGCGTCCCGGGCACCCGCTGAGGGGTCCGAACGGCCCGGGGCCGCGGCACCGCACGCGGTGCCGAACGTCACGAGCACGAGCCGGCCCATCAACGCACCGCGCCCTCCCCTGAACACGCGGCCCACCGACGACCTGCGGGGCCGCGTTCGCCCCGAGACCTCGGTGGTGACTCTCGTCGAGGTCGGTACGCTGATTTCTCGCCGGCAGCCATTGTGCGCTGGACACGGAAAGGAGGTGCCCATGGGCACCCGTCTCACTGTTCCCGCCGTGCGGGCGCGCAAGGTGCGCTCCGGCGACGATCCGCTCGTGATGCTCACCGCCTATGACGCACCGGGCGCTCGGCTGGCCGCCGAGGCCGGCGTCGACCTGCTGCTCGTCGGCGATTCGGTCGCCATGGTGGTGCTGGGCTATCCGGACACACTCAACGTCACCATCGATGACATGGTTCACCACACCGCGGCGGTGGTACGGGGCGAGCCCGACGCGCTTGTCGTGGCCGATCTGCCGTGGTTGAGCTACCACGTCTCGTCGCGGGACACCATCTGCAACGCGGCCCGCCTGATCCGTGCCGGCGCGGAGGCCGTGAAGCTGGAGGGCGGCAAGCTGCGCGTGCCGATGATCGAGGCGCTGGTGACCGCGGAGATCCCCGTCATGGGCCATATCGGGCTGACGCCGCAGTCGATGCATGCCATGGGCGGCTTCCGGGTCCAGGGCCGTACGGCCGAGGCGGCGATCGAACTCGTCGAAAGCGCCAAGGCGCTCGAGCATGCCGGCTGTTTCGCCATCGTGCTGGAGGGCGTGCCCGCCGATGTGGCGGGTCTTGTGACCGGCGCGGTCGACGTGCCGACGATCGGCATCGGCGCCGGACCCGACTGCGATGGGCAGGTTCTCGTGTATCACGACGTGCTCGGCCTTCAGAGCGATCTGCAGCCGAAGTTCGTGCGTCGTTACGCCGATCTGGCTACCGAGGTGGTCGACGCTCTCGGCCGGTTCGCGTCGGACGTACGCTCGGGCGGGTTCCCGTCCGCACAGGAGTCCTACTCGATGGGTGCGGAGGCGGCCGAAGCGCTGCGACTCTACGCATCGTGACATCGGTCGCCGCGCCGGCCCGAGTCTGGGGCCGGTAGGGTGACTGCCCACATAAACCCTGCTCCGCTGCTCTCGACGGTGGGGCCCTGCCCCGGCAGGACCAGAGGAGGTGCCCCGTTCCCGTGAGGGCCTACGAATTGATGATCATCTATCGCGGCGACTTGGCGGAGGACGACGTTGACGAGCCGTTGGAGCGTGCCGTGTCCGCGTTGACCTCACTGGGCGTCCATGTGGATCCCGAGAGGATCAACAGATGGCCCAAACGCCGGTTCGCGTACGAGATCGATCACCGCAGCGAGGGCTACTACGTGATCATCGAGTTCGTGAGCAGCGGCGTTGACCTCTCCGGTTTCGAGCGCTCGCTTCGCTTGACCGACGTGGTGGTCCGCCACAAACTCATCCGCCTGCCCCGCTCCGAGGCCGCCACGCGTGGCCTCATCGAGTCGGCGCCCGACCCCGTGCCTGCCGACGCCTAGGCGCTGAACGGATACCCGAGGAGCCATGCCGAAGAGTCGACCGCGTCCCAAGAGCCGGGACAAAGCCCGGCGCAACAACAAGAAGAAGGTCAGCATCCTCACCCACAAGCGGGTGGACTACATCGACTACAAGGATGTCGAGTTGCTACGGCGGTTCATGTCCGACAGGGGCAAGATCCGTGGTCGCAGCGTGACGGGGAACGACGCGCAACAGCAGCGCACCGTGGCCGGCGCCATCAAGAACGCGCGCGAGATGGCCTTGCTCCCGTATGCCAACCGGGTCACGACCCAGCGCGGTGCGGGTCGCACCGGGGAGCGCGGGGAGCGCGGGGAGCGCGGGGAGCGCGGGGAGCGCCGGACCGATGGCCCGCCGCCTGCTCCTCCCGGCGCGCCGCCTCCATTCGGAGGGGAACTCTCCCCCGAAGCGATTGTTGAGCCCGCCGCCGATGCGATGGAAGGTACGGAGTCGTGAAGGTCGTACTTCGCGCCGAGGTGCCGGCCTTGGGCCGGCGAGGTGACATCTGCGACGTGGCCGATGGCTACGCTCAGAACTACCTCATCCCGCGCGGGTTGGCGATCCAGGCGACGCGCGGTTCCGCACGCCAAGCGGAAGCCATGCGCCGGCGCCGCGAACTCGCGGACGCCGCCGTTCGGAGCCAGGCCCAGGAGATGGCGGACCGGCTCTCCGGGCGGAGCATCCGCGTCGTGGCTCGTGCCGGCGAAGCGGGGCGTCTGTACGGCTCGGTGAACGCCGTGAACCTTGCTGCAGCGATCGCGGAGCAGGAGCGCGTCGTCCTCTCGCCGGACATGCTCGACCTCGCCGAGCCGATCAAGCAAATCGGCACCTACGCGGTTGCGGTGAAGCCGCACCCCGAGGTCACCAGTGAGGTGACCGTCGAGGTGGTCGCCGCAACCTGAGGCGAGCGCTTGGTGTACCCACCCGCCAGTTGACATTCGATCAGTTTCAGGATACTCTGTATCCTACTGAGCGACATTTTGGCGCACTCACAATTGCTTGCGGCGTTCATGGTCGCCTTGTTCACACTCAAGCCGTGAGTTTCCCCGCGTTTATCCACGCTCGCTGCCCGGGTAATCCACTGCTGCGGACCGGGAAATCCCTAGGGCTTCCGACTGGCAATGAACAGCCTGGCGGCGCGATCTTGCCGGACGGTCCGGCGCCCGGCCGAGCACCGCAATCCGAACGTCTGTATCATGGCGTTTCGGAGGAATAAAGGAGAAGAAGACAGATGGCTTATGACAACACGGTGTCGATCGTGGGCAACGTCACCCGCGATCCAGAGTTGCGCTTTACGCCCTCGGGGGCTCCGGTCTGCGCGTTCGGTGTGGCATGGAACCGTCGCTTCGAGCGCGGCGGCGAGCAGGTCGAGGAGGTCTCGTTCTTTGATGTGACGTGCTGGCGCTCACTGGCGGAGAATGTGGCGGAGTCAATAACCAAGGGCACCCGCGTCGTCGTCTACGGCCGCTTGGATCAGCGCTCCTGGGATACCCCCGAGGGCGAGCGCCGCAACAAGGTGGAGATCGTGGCGGACGATGTGGCGCCGAGCCTGCGCTGGGCGTCTGCGCAGATCCAACGCAACGAGTTCCGGGAAGGCAACGGGACTGCCCCGCGCCGGGGCCCGTCGTCCGCGCCTGCGCCGTCGTCCGCGCCGTCGCCCGCCCGCTCCAGCGCGCCTTCCTACGGTGGCGAGGAACCGTTCTGAACCAAGCCGGGCCACGGCGCTCCTCACATCCGCAAAGAGTTCCGGCCTGATTGCGCCGTTCGGCGGCGCGGCCTGAACGCCGGACGGTCCGAGCGATCACCATCGTCTCTCGGGTCGTCCGGCCCCTAGCCTCCTCGGCCCATTGTCCCTGTTGACCCATCGGGGCTGTCACACCCCCTCGACAGACTGAAGCGGTGAGCATCACCACCACGTCGAGCACGCTGCAATCTGGATCCGGCGCCCGCGAGGGCACCGGAGAGCCGCGCCACTCCGGGGCCGGGTCGTCGACGGCGCGGGTGCCGCCGCACGACCTGGCGGCAGAGCGGGCGCTGCTGGGGGCGATGTTGTTGACCGCGGCGGCTATTGCCGATGCGGTGGAGTTGACGTCGGCGGCGGACTTCTACCGTCCCGCGCATTCGCACACCTTTGACGCCATCGCCGGGCTCTACGCCGCGGGTGAGCCGGTGGACACGGTCACGGTGGCGGCGGAGTTGCAGCGGAGCGGTCTGCTGGATGCGGTGGGCGGCCCCGGCGCGCTCGTGGAGATGCAGGCCAGCACGCCGGTGGCCGGCAATGCGGCCCGCTACGCGGACATCGTGGCGAAGAACGCCACGCTGCGCCGCCTGATCGGCGCGGCGGGTGAGGTCGCCGAGTTGGCCTACAGCCGCCCTGCCGACGTGGACGCGGCCCTCGACCAAGCCGAATCGCTCGTCTTCGCCGTCGCCAGCGGCAGCGCGGCCTCCTCGATGGAGCCGCTGTACGGCCTGCTCGACAGGGGTGTGGATCACCTCGAGAAGCTGTACGAGCACGGTCAGAGTCTCACCGGCGTGCCCACCGGCTACAGCGAGCTTGACAACCTGCTGCTCGGCCTGCAGCCGTCGACGCTGGTTGTCCTGGGCGCACGCCCGGGTATCGGCAAGACCTCCCTGGCGCTGGGCGTGGCGTCAGCGGCGGCGCTGGGTTCGGGGCGCCCGGTGCTCTTCTTCTCGTTGGAGATGAGCCATCTGGAGTTGACCCAGCGCCTGCTGTGCTCCGAGGCGAGGGTCAGCACGCAGCGCGTCCGTTCCGGGCAACTCAGCGACGACGATTGGACGCTCATCAACTCCGCTGTCGGGCGCCTTGCCGAGGCGCCGCTGTGGATCGACGACAACCCCAACACTTCGGTGCTGGAGATTCGCGCCAAGGCGCGGCGGAAGCACGCCGACGTGGGGAACCTCGGCCTGGTGGTCGTTGACTACCTGCAACTCATGGGCGGCCGTGTCAGCGCCGAAAGCCGCCAGGTGGAGGTCAGCGAGATGAGCCGGGGTCTGAAGATTCTCGCCCGCGAACTCGAGTGCCCGGTGCTGGCGCTCTCCCAACTGTCCCGTGCTCCGGAGGCTCGCTCCGACAAGCGGCCGATGTTGGCGGACCTGCGCGAGTCCGGCGCTATCGAACAGGACGCCGACGTGGTCATGTTCCTGTACCGCGACGAGATGTACGACAAAGACACTCCCGACCGCGGCATCGCCGAACTGCACATCGCCAAGCACCGCACCGGCCCCACCGGCACCATCAAACTCGGCTTCCTGCCCCAGTACACGCGCTTCGACGACCACGCCCAACGCTCCGCCGTCGGAGAACTCTGATCCTGTGGTGTTCCTGGGCGACAACATCCTGCGTTGGCTTGTCCTTGCCCTCGGAGGTGCCATGGCCGTCGGCAACATCCTGGCTCTCACTCGCCCGCGTCCGCCGGGGCGCACCACCGACGACCTGCGCCGCCCGCCTCTCGCCCGCAGCCTCGTCATGATCGCCGTTGGCACGCTCGCGGCCATCTGGGCACTGGCCAGTCTCGTCGCCGGATAGGTTGACCGGCCATGAGCGAGTTCGTGCATCTCCAGACCGATACCGCGCCCGGTGTGGCGACGATCCGCCTCGATCGCCCGCGCATGAACGCCGTGAGCAATGCCGTGACAGCCGAGATCGCCGCCATTGCCGGCGAGTTGCGCGGGCGCTCGGACCTTCGTGCCGCAGTGTTGTGGGGCGGCCCGAAGATCTTCGCCGCCGGCGCCGACATCAAGGAGTTCAACCCGGGCTCCTCCGGCGGTGGAGGCGGCTCGGGAGCACCCGTCAGCCTCACCGGTGCTCTGCGGCAACTGGAGTGCATACCTCAGATCCTCGTGGCGGCGGTGAACGGGTACGCCCTCGGGGGTGGTTGCGAGTTGGCAATGGCTGCCGATTTCCGCGTCGCTGCGGACGATGCCACCTTCGGTCAGCCGGAGATCCTGCTGGGCATCATCCCCGGCGCCGGCGGGACACAGCGGTTGCCGCGCCTCGTCGGCGTTAGCCGTGCCAAGGAGATCATCTACAGCGGGCGGCGGGTGAGCGCCACCGAGGCCCTCGCCATCGGGCTGGCCGACGCCGTACATCCGGCGGCGGAGACCTACGAGCGTGCGGTGGCCATGGCCGAGCGTTTCGCGGCGGGCCCCGCCGCGCTCCGCCACGCCAAGGCCGCCATCGGCGACGGCGTCGACCTGCCGCTCGACGAGGCGCTCGACCTGGAGACCGAGGAATTCGTCGCCGCCTTCGCCACGGAGGATGCGCGCATCGGCGTCAAGAGCTTCGTCGAGCACGGCCCCGGCAAGGCCGTCTTCGTGGGACGCTGACCGGGGGCATCGTGGGTTCTCCGGCCGGCGGTCTCCTGCGGTCGCCGATCGTCAGCGGAGCCTGGCTAAAGGCCAACATCGCCAAGGTGGTCGTGGCCGATGTGCGCTGGTATCTCGACGGCCGTCCGGGGCGTGCCGCCTACGAGGCGGGTCACATCCCCGGCGCCGTGTTCATCGATCTAGACGGGGGCCTCTCGGCGCCCCCAGGCCCGTCGGGACGGCATCCGCTCCCAGATCCGGAGGTCTTCGCCGCTGCGCTCGGCGCAGCAGGCATCGGCGACGGGTGCCCCGTGGTCGCCTACGACGATGCCTCGGGCGTCGTGGCGGGCAGGCTGTGGTGGATGCTGCACTCGCTCGGCGAGCCGGTGGCGGTGCTTGACGGAGGGCTTGCCGGCTGGCCGGGCACGCTCACCACCGCCGTCCCCGAGACGATTCCGGCCGGCTTCACCCCCCGGCCGTGGCCTCTGGAGGCCTACGTCACCATCGACGAGGTGGGCGAGTTGCGCCACGACCCCGGCACGGTCGTGCTGGATGCTCGCTCGCCCGAGCGGTACCGGGGCGAACCGAACGCCATCGACCCTCGATTCGGACACATCCCGGGCGCGCTGAGCGCGCCGTCCTCTGCCAATCTCGGCCCCGACGGAACGCTGCGTAGCCCCGACGATTTGCGGGCGAGTTATGAGGCCGTGGGCGTCGATGGTGACGTCGACGTGGTGACCTATTGCGGTTCGGGTGTCAGCGCCTGCCTCGACCTCCTGGCACTCGAGGTGGCGGGCCTCGGCGGTGGCCGCCTGTTCGTGGGCTCCTGGTCGGCCTGGGGCGCCGATCAAGGGCGTCCCGTGGCGACCGGTTCCGACCCCGGCTAACGGTCGTCGGCCTCGCTGAGCGGGATCTCGAAGCCGACCGCGGTTCCGCCGGTCGGTGACGTGCCGGCCCAGACGCGGCCCCCATGGCGCTCGACGATCTGTTTCACGATGGCGAGGCCGAGCCCGGACCCGGGCTGGGCGCGTGCGGAAGCCGACCGGAAGAATCTCTCGAAGACCAGCGGCCGGTCCTCGGTCGGGATCCCCGGCCCGCTGTCATGCACTTCGAGTCGTCCACCGCCGGTGACGATCCGGATCGGTGTGCCATCGGGGCTGAACTTGACGGCATTGCCCACCAGGTTGTCGACGGCGCGTTCGAGCGATCCTCTCTGTCCGGCGATGAGGCCGCCCGAGGTGGCTTCGGTCGTGATGTCGCGGCCCGTGCGGCGGCCCGCGCGAGCGGCGGCGTCGGCTGCCAGGTCGGCCAGGTCGATCGTCGTCGACGGCTCGTCTGTGGCTCCGGGCTCGCCCGCGAGTTCCACCAACTCGCGTACCAACTCGCTCAGTTCGCGGAGTTCCGCGTTGACGTCGGCGAGGATGCGGCCCTGCTCGGACCTCTCCAGTGATTCCGCACGCTGCAGCAACTCGATGTTCGTGCGCATGCTGGTCAAGGGCGTGCGCAGCTCATGTCCGGCGTCCGCCACCAGTTGCTGCTGCTGCCGGCGCGACGTCTGCAGTGCTTCGAGCATGGCGTTGAAGCTGCGGGCGAGGCGGCCTACCTCATCATCCCTGGCGACGTCGATCGTGCCGGCCAGTTCCTGGGTCCGCGCGACGTGTTCGGCGGCGCTGGTCAGCCGTTCGACAGGCCGTAGTGCCCGGCGCGCCAGCAGCCACGCCATTGCGGCTGCCGCAGCGGCCAGTATCACACCCAGCGGGATCGTCCGGCTGAGGAGGTCGTTCAATGCTCGGTCGGTCTCACCGAGATCCCGTGCGACCTGTACAGCGCCGTTCCCGCCGAGCGCTGTGGTCAGCATCCGGTATCGCCGCCCGTCGAGATGGACCGTCCGGCGCACCGATCCCCCGCCCTCGTTGGCGAGCCGTGTGTCCTCGGCGCCGACGGGCAGTTGCACGTTGCTGATGGCGAAGACCGGACGCCCGTCTGTGTTGAGAATCTGGACGTGGGCGTCGAAGTCGGCGAGCGCGATCCTGCCGATGAACGGCCGGGCGCCGCGTTCACGCTGCAATGCGAGGTCCGCCGGACGCTGTACGACCTCGGAGACCGCGCGAGCGCGCCGTTCCAGGAACTGATCCACTTCCTGGTGCAACTCGCGTTGCGCGATGAGGTCGCGACTCAGCACGATGCCGGCGTTGTGCACCAGCAGTTCAAGCAGATCGAATTCGGTCTTCGTCAGGCTGATCGCTTCCCCGGCCCGCCGCACGGCGCGCCCGGCGCGGTCCACCTCCAAGTCGCCGACGCGCAGCGTCTCCCGGCTACATGAGGACGGGAGTGGGGTTGCCGGCGCGACGGATGCGCCGACAAACCTCCAGGCCGTCCACGTACGGCATGGACACGTCCAGGATGACGAGATCGGCTGCCCGCCCCGCCAGCATCTCCAGCGCCTGGGCGCCGTCGCCGGCGTGACGCGCCTCGTAGCCCTCGTGCTTGAGCGCCCGCTGCAGGGCGTTGCCGATGGCGGGGTCGTCCTCGGCCACGAGAATGCTGGGACGGGTCATGGCTGCTGCGACCGTAGCGGCGGTGGGAGCGCGCGCCGGAGTGGCGCGCCGGATTCTTAGGCGATTCTTGCTCGCACGCCATGAATGGGAGACGGTCGGTCCCGGACGGTTCGTTCGGGCCGGGCCTACGATGCCGGAGGGGGTGGTTTCTCATGGTTCTCGAACGCTTCAGCGGGTGGTCACGGCGCCGCAAGGCGCTGACCCTCGGCGCGGCTGCCTTGGTGGCGGTCGTCGTCGCAGTGGTGCTGGTGTGGCTGCTCGTCTGGAGTGGCGACGCTCCGCCGCCTCCGTCGGTGCTGGAGCGCAGCGAAGCGCTGACAGCCACCACAGCGGTGCCGTCCGCGGCGGAGCCGGCCCCGACCGCCGAGCCTCCTGCCGCCGCGGAGCCGCCACCTGCCGCGGCGCCGTCCCCGCCTGCCGCCGAGCCGTCCCCGCCGCCTCCTCCCGCGGAGTCGTCCCCGCCGGCTCCTATGCCGGCGGAGCCTCCCGCGGCCGCACCGCCCTCGCCGCCCACTGAGCCCGCGGCCCCGCCGGCTCCGCAGTCCGGGCCCTACCCGGAGCCCGAACCGCCGGCGTCCGAGCCGGCCGAGCCGTCGCCGCCGGAGTCCCCGGCCCCCGCGCCCGCCAACACCGTTGCTACCGAGCCGGAGTCGGCCGGACCGGTGAACCTCGGCGGCGTGTGGTCGGTGGATACGGCGCTGGGCAGCTTCGAGGACTACTCCAGTTCGTGGGCCGGCTACCGGGTGGGCGAGGAACTCTCGGGGATCGGAACGACCGAAGCCGTCGGACGCACCCCGGCCGTGTCGGGCACACTGGAGATTGCCGGGGCGACCGTAGTGGTCGCGGTCGTCGACGTCGACCTCACGACCCTGGTGAGCGACCGGCCGCAGCGGGACGGTCTCGTGCAGCGGGCCCTGGACACATCGCAGTTCCCGTCGGCCCGCTTCGCATTGGCCGAGCCGGTGTCGTTCGACGCCCTCCCCGCGGCCGGCGAGTCGGTGACGGCCACCGTCGCAGGCACGTTTTCCGTTCATGGCGCCAGCCGCCCGGTGGTGATCACAGTGGAGGCCACCTGGATCGAGGGCGTCGTCATCGTCGGAGCGATCTTCGAGATCCGCTTCGAGGATTACGGGATCAATCCTCCCAGAGCTCCGGTCGTGCTGTCGGTGGAGGACACCGGGACGGTGGAGTTGCTCTTGAACTTCACCCGCTGAACGCTCCGGCCGGCGAACTCGCCGAGCTGCTGGATCTCACGCCGCAGGAACTGGTGACACGGCTGCGTGCCGGCGGCCGTTGCTGAGCGGGTGAGGGGAATCGAACCCCCGTATTCAGCTTGGGAAGCTGATGTTCTACCATTGAACTACACCCGCAGGGGCGCACCGACGCTACCCGCTCGGCCGCCTATTCGCTGCTGCGGCGACCGGGAGGTGTGGGATGGCTCCGAGTGTGGGCTTCATCGGCTTGGGCAACGTGGGCGCCAAGCTGGCGGGGGCGGAGATGAGCACCACCGATGAGGCCGAGGTGCGCCGCCTCGGAGCGCTGGTTACCGCCACGGGTGCGGCGGCCGCGGACTGCCCGGTGTCGGGCGGCTGTCACCGGGCCGCCACGGGCAATATCGCCATCTTCGCCGGCTGCGACCGGCCCACGTTCGAACGCGTCCTGCCGTTACTCACCACCATGGGCCGCCGCATCCTGCACACCGGCCCGCTGGGCTCGGCAACCGTCCTCAAGGTCGTCACCAATTACCTCGCCAGCGCCAACCTCGTTGCCCTCTGCGAGGCGTTGGTGACCGCCAAGGCGGCGGGCATGGACCTCAACACCACCTACGAGGCCATCCGCATCTCTTCGGGCAACTCCTTCGTGCACGAGACCGAGAGCCAGGTGATCCTCAACGGGAGCCGCAACATCAACTTCACCATGGACCTCGTCGTGAAGGACATGACTCTGTTCCAGTCCGTCGCCGACAGGGCCGGCGTGCCCCTGGAACTCTCGCCGCTGATCCTCTAGTCCGAGCCCGATGTCGACTGCGGGTGGCGCCCACCCTGTCGGTGCTAGGCCGCCGTGCCCGGTTGCGGGCTCTCGAGGCTGGCTTCGTGGGCGCGCCAGCGGTGGTAGTGCGCCCACAGCACCAGCAGCGGCGGCAGCACGGTGAACGTGGCGACGAGCGCCAGCAGGATCACGACTGCGACGAGCACGGCCAGTTCCTGCATCGCCCTCACGGGCGAGGCCAGCAGCACCAGGAACCCGAGCCCCGTTGTGAGGGCGCTGGCCAGGAGCGCTCCACCGGTCGTGTCCATCGCCCGTCGCAGCGCATCGCCGACTCGCTGCGATTCTCGTTCTTCCTCCAGGAACCGGTGCGTGAGGTGGATCGTGTAGTCGACGCTGATGCCGATCGCCAGCACCACCGCCAGGGCCGTTCCCACGTTGTAGGAGATCCCGAGGACGAACATGACGCCCAGTATCCACACCAGGACAGCTGCGATGGGGACCATGGTGATCAGCCCCAGAACGGGCCGGCGATCGGTGAGGCCGAAGTAGAGCAACAGGATCGCCAGTGCAGCGGCGACGGTGAGCGCCACGCTGACGGCCTGGCTCCCGCTCAGTTCGTCGTTGATCAGGGCGGTGAGTGCATCGCCCCCCGTGGCGGTGATCTCCGAGGCGTTGCCACCCCATAGCGCGTCGAGTTCTTCGATCAACCCCTGCAGGGCCCCCTCGCTGCCCGCCGCCACCGGAATCTCGAGGATGGTGCGATCGGGCCCGTTGGAGCGGAGGTCCACGACGCCGGCAAAGCCCGCAGGATCGGCGCCCTCGAGCAGCGCCCAGGCGTGGCGGGCGTCCTCGTCGGTTGCAAGGAGGTTGAGGTTCAGGTCGGTGAATGCGGCCGCGATGGCGGGGTCGTAGTTGTCGCCCGGTTGCCCGCTGTCGGTCGTCCAGTCCGCCAGCAGCGTTCCCGCCGAGGCGATGGGCGGCCCGGCGATGCCGTCCGGTCGCCTCTCGGGGTCGATGAGGGTCGAGGAGAGGTCGAACAGGTGGCGAACCGTCCCGACGGTATCGAGGTCGGCCTCGATGAGGAGTGTCATCGTCGTGGCGCGCCCGTCGAAGTTCTCCTCCAGAAAATCGAGGGTCTGCACCGTCTCGGAGTCCTGCGGCAGGAAGGCCTTTCGCGTGAAGGTCGAGTCGAGATTTGTGGCGGCGATTGTGGCGAGGATCGTGACGACGATGACGCCGCCCAGGATCGGCAGCGGGCGGCGCACGACGGCTGCCGAGATGCGCCGCAGGATCGCTGTGGCGCCGGGGATCGTGTCGGCGATGGGTCTGGTCGCCGGTTCCTGCCCCTTGGCCTGGCGCCTGCGGTCCAGAGCCAGCCGCGCGGCCGGCACGAAGTTGGTCATCACGATCCAACCGGAGACGAGGCCGATGCCGGCGACGATGCCGAAGTCGGCCACCGGCTCGAACTTGCTCGTCAGGTTGGCGAGCAGGCTCACGGCGGTCGTGCCCGCCGCGAGCAGGACCGGCACGCCCGTGGCCCTGACCGCGCGACCCATGGCCCGGCCGGGCAGGTCCGCACCTGTTCCGTCACCGTCGAGCACCAGCGCCTCCCGGTAGCGACCGGTGATCTGCAGCGCGTAGTCCACGGTCAGGCTGATCAGCAGGACCGGCACGAGGGCGGCGAGTAGGTTGTCGCGCTCGACGATGCCGGCGCCGCCGGGCGACAGCCAGGCCTGAGCGCCGAGAGTCCAGAGGAGCGTCATCCCCAGACCGGCCATCGTGATGTGGACGTCCGACTGGGTGCGGTAGAAGATGGCCAGCAGGAGGCCGATCACTGCCAGAGCGATGGCCGCAAGAAGCAACAGGCTCGTCTCGCGGACATCCTTGGCCTCCACCTCCAGGTTCGCCGGGGAGATGACGGACACCTCCAGCGGGGCCAGACTCGTGGTTTCCGCGATGTCGTGGGCGCGCAGCTGTGCGTCCTGCTGGCCGAGGGCGTCCCCGGCATCGTCGAGCGTGACCAGCGAGATGCCGGCGATCGGCGCCCCGGCGCCGTCGCGCGGGACGAACCGGTTGAGGAGATCGTTGGCGGCGGCCAGTTCCGGGGTGCGGGCCAACTGATCCAGGACGGCCCGGACGTCGGCGTCGGACACCGTGGCGAGATCCAGGCCTGCGCCCGCGAGGAGGGGCTCGATGATCTGGACGTACCCGGCGAGGGGTTGGGCCACGAGGAACGGTTCGATCGCGGGATCGCTGATGATCCTGGTCTGGAGGTCCTTTGTTGCCCGGAGGGAATCTGCTGTGAGGACGTCGCCCTTGGCGAGTATCTGGACGATCCGTAGGTCCGCAGAGGCCGGGAAACTCTCCCGGATGGCGTCGGTGGCCTCGGCGAGTTCGCTGCCGTCAGGCAGGAAGGCGGCGGAGCCGTCGATGACCTCCGGCTGCGGGTCCTGAACGGCGAGTCCGGCGAGCAGAGCGACCGTCACGGCGCCGAGGACCGCGAGCACGAGCTTCGGCGACTGCTGAATCCTGCGGGCCTGCCACTTGAACATGATCGAACGCTAGATCATGCGCAGAGCGCCGAGCGTGAGCAGTGCGGCCGGTTGGGCGGCATTGGTTCGGCGGACCCAGGCTCAGGCGAAAGCGGATTGACCGGTGATCGCCTGCCCGAGGATGAGGGTGTGGATCTCATGGGTGCCCTCGTAGGTGTAGACCGATTCGAGGTTGTTCATGTGACGGATGACCGGGTACTCGAGCGTGATGCCGTTCGCGCCCAGCACGCCGCGCGCGGTGCGGGCAACCTCCAGGGCCATGCGCACGTTGTCGAGCTTGCCGACGCTGATCTGCGCGGCCGTCAGCTTGCCGGCGTCTCGGAGGCGGCCGAGGTGCAGCGCCAGCAGCGCGCCCCGCTGGGTGGCGATCATCATTTCGACGAGCTTCTGCTGCGTGAGTTGGAAACGGCTGATGGGCCCACCGAAGGCGTCGCGCTCGCCGGCATAGGTGAGGGCGGCCTCGTAGCAGGCGCGTGCCGCGCCGACCGCGCCGAAAAGGATCCCGAAACGGGCCTCGTTGAGGCACGACAGCGGTCCCCGCATCCCCACGACGCCCGGGAGCGCGGCCTCGGCCGGCAGGTGCAGGTCGTCGAGCACCAACTCGGAGGTGACCGACGCCCGCAGTGAGAGCTTCTTGTGAATGTCGTTGGCGGTGAAGCCCGGCGTGTCGGTCGGCACGACGAAGCCCCGCACACCGTCGTCGGTCTGCGCCCACACGACGGCGACGTCGGCGATGGAGCCGTTGGTGATCCACATCTTCGTGCCGTTCAGCACCCAGTCGTCGCCTTGGCGCCGCGCCCGGGTGCGCATGCTTACGGGGTCGCTGCCGGCGTCGGGCTCGGTCAGCCCGAAACAGCCCACGGCCTCACCGGCTGCCATGGCAGGCAGCCACTGCTGTCGCTGCTCCTCGCTGCCGTAGGCGCGGATCGGGAACATGGCCAGAGAGCCCTGCACGCTCATGAAGCTGCGGAGACCCGAGTCGCCGGCCTCCAGTTCCAGGCAGGCCAGGCCGTAGGCGGTGGCGCTGCTGCCGGCACAGCCGTAGCCCTCCAAGTGCATCCCCAGCAGGCCGAGGGCACCCAACTCGGGTCCGACCGTCTCGGCGGGGAACGTGCCCCGCTCGAACCAGTCGGCGACGTGGGGGACGATCCGCTCGTCCACATAGCGCCGCACCGTGTCGCGTAGCAGCAGTTCGTCATCGTTCAGCAGCGAGTCGATCGCCAGGAAGTCGGTGGCCGAGGTGGCACCCGGCCGGATCCCGTGCGGTTCGCCCGATCCATCATGAGTCATGGAACTCTCCCTCGTCGCCGGGGCCGCGCCCGTTCAGCCGCTCGCGACCGCCCGGTTCATCATCACTGTGGGGGCAGTCGGATTCGGAGTCGCGGCGGCCGCCCGAAGGGTATCGGTCAAGTGGCAGCAGGATTCGACCGGGGGTTCTCCCGATCGCAACCAAGATCGTGGCTACTGCTGCTAGATGCTCGGGGTCTGCCCTCTTCCCCCAGCGCCTCGGCGCACGTGCACCTGCGCCGAGGCGTCAGGACAGCAGTGTCACCGAACCACCGGCCTCACCACTTGCCGGACTCTTCGGCGTACACATGAGCGGGCATCTGGTAGGTGATGCCTCCTTCGTCGTACACCGAGGCATCGAGTATGGATGTGAAGTTCGTGTAGTTGTTGGCCCGAACGTGTTTGGGGAAATACCTGTCCATGGCGCGGTTGTACCGGGCTTGCAGCCGTAGCCGGGCAAGCGCTGCAACGTTGAAGCCTCGGCTTCGAGGGTAGTTCAGCTTGTCGGCCATGGTGTTGCCGATCATGGCACGCGAGACGCTGTAGATGTATTTGGCCAGGGCGCGGCGTTCATCCGGCTGGGTTATTCCGACGACCAGCGGAGAGGAATTGACCAAGTTGTGTGCGATCACGATCGATTCGATGTCGAACTCGGGCTCGCACATCCACCCGATCTCGTAGAGTCTCAGAGCGTCGGCTCTGTCGTGCATCAGGATGCCCTCCGGTATGCCCATCAGAAGTCCCGAGTAGCGCCAGACGGCCATGAAGCTCTCGGCTTCCTCGTCACTGACGCGGGCGCCGAGTTGTCGCATGTGGTGGAGCAGTCTTGCGGAGAAGGCGGTGAGCGCAAAGCCGGTATGGGCTGCGCTGAGCGGCACGCCCCATGATGCGGTGTCCCACTCCTCGGAGTTGTTGAGCAGGCGCCTGACTTGTGCGTGTATCAGCCGGATGCGAACGGACAGCTTCCAGCCGTCCCCGTACCTCTCGAGCCCGCCCGGCATGAATATCTCCACCATGTGGCGATTGTTCTGCTGCAGGCGCCGGACGCCCTGATCGCGCAACCTCCCGGTTATGAAGAAGGACTTGGCGATGTTCGTCGTGAAGCCCTCGACCAGGACTCCTCCCGCCATCCCTGCCAGCACTAATCTCGTATTCTTGTGGAACATACGTATGCCAGGGATGAAGGCCTCCAGGTCGAGCCAGTCGGGGAGAGTGGCCGCATCCTCGAAGAACTTCTGGAGCAGGGGCGGCGCGTCGCGCAGCGCGCCGTTATCGGCCCCGTCTATGCCCGCCTTGATGAACTTCCCCACCTCATGGGGGCTCACGTCGGCGAGTTCGTCGATCGCCGCGTCGGCGATGGGGTCTTCGATCATCGTGTGGGTGACGTAGCGCGTTGCCATGTCGGGGTCGAGGACGCGGGCCTGTTCGTAGCCTTCTTTGTAGGTGGTCGGCATCTGCATGGTGGCCGGTGTCTGCATCGCGGTCGAACTCCGTTCTGGCGAGTCTGTGGGATGATTCCGGTCCGGGGGCGGAGTCGAACTCTTGTTGCTGCCTCTGCTAACAGGCCCGGAGCGTCAAAGCGCCAACTGCGGGCTGGCCGCCGGCCCGCCTGTTCAGTGTCGCCATACTAGGTTCCCGCGCGGGGGATTTTCAACCGTCGCGGGGGGTTTTCAACCGTCGGCGACGCCTGGGGGCTTTCAGAGCCTTTGAATACGTTCGCCGGCCTTCGGCGCGGATTCGGTGGTCGCCGGAGTGGCGGGCGAGCCGGGCAGGTGCCCGCCTGCGCCGCTTCTACCAGGAGGTCGCCACGTACTTGCGCTCGAGGTATTCCTCGATCCCTTCGAAGCCGCCCTCCCTGCCGATACCGCTCTCCTTGGTGCCGCCGAATGGTGCGGCCACATCCGACACGATGCCCCGGTTGACGGCCACCATGCCGGCGTCCAGTCGCTCGGCTACGGACAGCCCGTGGCCGAGGTCGGCGCTCATGACGTAGGCGATCAGCCCGGCGTCGGTGTTGTTGGCCATCTCCACGGCCGCTGACTCGTCGCTGAATCGCACCAGCGGTGCGACCGGCCCGAAGATTTCTGTGGCCAGGATGGGGGCGTCCGGCTCCACATCGGCGAGCACGGTGGGCTCGTAGAAGTAGCCACGAGCGTCGGGTGCGCGCCCGCCGGTAACCAGCCGGGCGCCCCCTCCGACGGCCGCGTCCACGAGTCCGGCCACTTTGTCCCGTTCGCCGTTGCTGACCAGTGCGCCGACCGTCGCGTCGGGCCGGCGGTCGAAGCCGATGGTCAGACCTGCCATGCGCGCGCTGAGCGCCTCGGTGAAGTCGTCGGCGAGACGTTCGTGCACGTAGAGCCGGTTGGGGGCCACGCAGGTTGCGCCTGTGTTGCGCATCTTGGCGGCGATGGCCGACTCCACGGCGGTGTCCAGGTCGGCATCGGCAAGCACCACGAACGGGGCGTTGCCGCCCAGTTCCATGCTGGTACGCAGCACACGGTCGGCAGCGAGGCGCAGCAGGTGCTTACCCACCGCGATGGAGCCGGTGAAGGACACCTTGCGTACGGCGCGGCGGGCCATCATGGCGACGGTGGCCTCGTTCGGCGGCTCCGGCAGCACCACGTTGACCACGCCGGTGGGCGTGCCGCAGCGCGCCATCAGGTCGGCGACGTACAGGGCGGTCAGCGGGGTCTGCGGAGCGGGCTTCAGCACGACAGTGCAGCCCGCGGCCAGTGCGGGGGCGATTTTGCGGGTCGCCATGGCTGCGGGGAAGTTCCATGGCGTGATGAGCAGGCACACGCCCACCGGCTCGGGCAGCACCATGATGCGCTTGTCGCCGGCGGGGGCCTGGCGGATCTCGCCGGCGACACGCACTGCTTCCTCGCTGAACCAGCGGAAGAACTCCGCCGCATAGGCCACCTCGCCGCGGGCCTCGGCGACGGGCTTGCCGTTCTCGAGCTGCAGCAGCGTGGCGATCTGGGTCTGCTCGGCCATCATCGTCTCGAAGCAGCGGCGCAGGATCTCGGCCCGCTCCCGCGGCGGTGTGGTCGCCCAGCCGCCCCCGGCGCGCGCCGCGGCGTCCACGGCGTCGCGGCAGTCGTCGGTCGAGGCGGTCGCAACGCCGGCGATCACCTCGCCGGTGGTCGGGTCGTAGACGTCCAGCTTGCCGTTGGGAGCTCGCCCGTTGCCGTCGACGAGCAGTCCCTCGAGTCGGTCGAGCGCATCGATCATGGTCGCTCCCTTCCTGTTCGCGCCTGTTCGCGTCGTCAGCGATACTGCCAAACCGTATCGGGCGCAGCCCACCTCGCAGCCGGGGCGCGCGGCTCGTCAGGCAGGACGGCGCCGGCGAGCAGGACGGCGAACGCGTCCTCCGCCGGTGTTACCTATTCGAGTTCGGCCGGAGAGGGAGACTGAACCTCGTACCAGCCGGAGCCGAAGATCAGCCCGTCGTGGCGCACGACCCAGGAGTGCTTCATCTCCCGGTAGCCGCTGACGGGGTTGAGATAGACGTAGTCCACCCAGAGCCCCGCCTCGGTGGCGCCGAGCATCACGTCGCCGAACCGGTAGCCGTCGGCGTCGACCCCCAGGTCGCTCCTCAAATCCCTGCCCAGCAAGTCCGGATCGATGTGGGCTGCTATGAGACCGTCCTCGTCGACGATGAAGAGGTAGTTCTCGCCCTCGGTGCCGGCGGGAGAGTTGGAGAGATCGAGGGTGGCGTCCCGACCTTCGGCGTCGTAGAAGCCCATAGCCCGCTGCACGAAACTCACCGTGTTCTCCGCTTGGGCGGGCAGGGCGAACAGTGCTCGGTCAGAGCCCGAATCGTCAGGCCCGGAATCTCCTCCGGGGGAGAGCAGCGCAACGAGTGAGATGACCAGGGCGGCAACGGCTATGGCTGTTGCGGTTCCGCCATGGGTCAGAATCCTGCGCATCACTACCTTCGATCAACTGGGAAACGTGGAGGTCAACCGATCGACGTCTCTGAGCATGTTAGCCCCACACAGGTCTGTGGAGAGGGTTGGCTCTGCTCGTGATTACGTGCACTGTCCATAGTGGGTTCTCCCTCTCGAGCCAGGCCGCGAGCGGGTTATCCGGTGCGGTGGAGCTGATGGGACTCGAACCCACGACCCCTTGCTTGCAAAGCAAGTGCTCTAGCCAGCTGAGCTACAGCCCCGCGTCACCTGGCTCCGGCGAATCCGGCGGGCCCGGCTCCACGCAGGCTAGCAACGGCGACGAGCGGCTCCTGTACGAGTGCCCCAGCCGGCCACGGCGCGGACGAACTCGACGGCGCGAAGATCGCGGCCGTGGTCGTCGGTGGACCCGCGCCCAGACGGCCCCGACGATTGTCATCGCTCCGGGCAGGCCCCGCCGCCGCGAGGTGCTTCTTCAAATGTTCGCGTATCTTCGTTAGTTAGCTATTCAGAAACTGTATTCGCTGCGTCTATTTCTGATCGGCCGTTCGCCCTCGTCTCCCGCTGTAGCCCATCGCGCCGGGTAAAGTGGCTCTTCGGAAACGCGCGGGCACTCGGCTCGCGTTGGGCGGGGTGACGGCCTCTGGTATCGGGTCCGACACACACCGATGACGGCGGCCTCTGGCGGGAGAGAATCCTACGCGCTCGGGGTGCAACTCGACCATCGCCCGGGCCTGTGCCCGTAGCGTGGAGGCGTGTACGCGTTCCGCTTCTGTGTTCTTCTGATCGGGTTCGTATTCCTGGCCGCAGCCTGTTCGGGCGGCGACAAGATCGAGACGCCCTCGCCCCGTATTGCGACGCCGGCGGTCGGGTCGGATACCGATGTGGCTCGGTCGCAAGCGGCCGACGGTGTTGAGGTGGATCACGATGTGGCCGAGTCGGAACCGGCCGACGGCGCTGGGTCGGAGACCGATGTTGCCCGGTCGGAACCGGCTGACGGTGTTGGATCGGACTCCGATGTCGTTGAGTTGCAGCGGGCCGACGGTGATGGGTCGGTTGTCGAGGTGCAGCCGGCGGACGGGGTTGAGTCGGACGATGGTGTTGCCCAGTTGCACCCGATCGAGCGCGGGGCCCTGCGGAACTTCCGCGGGTACGAGTTCCCGGCCGCACCTGAGGTGCCAACGGGCCCACTCGACCAGACCGCGGTCGACGACCTAGAGATCATCTGGTCGGGCTTCGAGACCGAGGTCGACACCGCCGCGGTCACCGGGCTCGGACAGTCGGGAGACCCGAGACTGGCCTGGATACTCTCCGACCTCCTGAGGTTCTTCTACATCGGCGACGTCCACGAAGCGGCGGTCTCCGCCTTCGAGACGTTGACGGGCGTGAGCCTGGCCGACGACCCCGTGGCCGACAGGAGCCCGTGGCAATCCGTCACCGATCACCTGATCGCCTGGGATCTCCCCGCCTTCGAGGGTTACGTCGACTACAAGGCGCGACTGTTCACGCTGATCGAACCCGGCTGGCAGCCGTTCTTCGATGACACCGACGCCGCCATCGACTGGCGTGTCGTGAGCTGGGGTGGCGTGCGGATCGACGACCGCCCCCTCGGCGACCCGAACCCGTGCCAGCGGGGCTGCATCCCGGCCCGCGACGACCCCCCGGTCACCGACGCTTCCGGAGGCTCGTGGTACCCCGACGACGGCATCGTGTTCGCCGTTGTCATCGGCGACGAAGCCCGGGCGTATCCGAAGAACTTCATGGAAGTCCACGAGATGGTCAACGACACGCTCGGGGGACGCAGGATCGGCTTCCCGTACTGCACGCTGTGTGGCTCCGCCCAGGCCTATTTCACCGACGATGTTCCTCCCGGTGTGGCCACGCCGGTCCTGCGGACATCGGGGCTGCTGTCGCGATCCAACAAGGTCATGTACGACTTGGTGACGAGATCGGTGTTCGACACGTTCACCGGTGAAGCGGTCTCGGGCCCACTCCGCGAGAAGGGAGTGGTGCTTCATCAGGCGACCGTCGTGACCACCACCTGGGGCGCGTGGAAGGCCGCCCATCCCGAGACGACGATCGTCGCCGAAGACGGAGGGATCGGCCACAGCTACCCGCTCGACCCGCTCCGCGGCCGTGACGACGACGGGCCCATCTTCCCGATCGGCGACGCCGACGGTCGCCTCGGTGTCCACGACCAGGTCTTCGGTGTGGTTCTCGACGACGGCACCCCCATCGCATTCCCCGTCGAGGCCGCGGCCGCCGCTCTCGAAGCCGGTGGGACTGTGGAACTCGGCGGTGTGACGCTCCTCCTCGACGGGGGCGGGCTGCGCGCCGTCGACGCCGCCGGAGTTGAGATCGAGGGTCACCAAGCGTTCTGGTTCGCCTGGAGCCAGTTCATGCCGGACACGCTCCTGTGGGAGCTCTGAGCCCGCACCATCCAACCTGCGCCGTCGGTGTCCGACGGTCCCCGAGAAGCTCCCGCCGTTGCGGCGGCACCCGCCGACAGATGCAGGTCACGCTGCTCGGGCCGCCCCCGTGCTCGTGAGCGCTCCCCGCTGTCTAATTCAGTGGATAGCCAGATCCTTGTGAAAATCGCACTAATACTGTACTAGACTTGAATCAATCTCAAAGCACACCGAGGAGCGGTCATGACGGGGGCGACGGTTGGCGAGCGGATCTGCGCGGCCCGAAAGGCGGCAGGTCTGTCGCAACGCGAATTGGCAGCGCAGATCACAGCAGCCGACCGGGTGGATGGGCTGAGCCCGAGCGCCCTCAGCCGGATCGAGTCGGGCCAGCGGCGGGTGGCGAGCCACGAACTGGCCGAATTAGCGGATGTGCTCGGCGTCAACGTCGAGGACCTACTCGGGACGCGGAAGCGGTCGGCGGCGCTGGTGCTCGCGGCCCGGGTCACGCAAGTGTCGTCTGCAGGTTTGCAGCAAGTGGCCGACCGTGCGCGACAGGTTCTGGAGGCGGATGATCTCTTGAGCCGGATCGTGCCACCGAGTGCGCCTCTATCGATGCCCGCGATTTTCCATGACGACGTACCGGTCACGAAACAAGGTGGGCGAGAACTGGCGGAGCGGGCACGGCAGGCTCTGGGGCTGGGGGATGGCCCGATCGGTGATCTCACGGCACTCATCGAGGAGCACCTCGGAGCGCACGTCTTGGTCGAACCGCTCCCTTCAGGCGTACACGGCTTCTGCGCGGTGAGCCCGTCGGCCGGCGGGTTGCCTGCGGCAGCGGTAGTCATCGTCAACGGAGAGGATCTGTCGGCACGCCGAAGGTTCACCCTCGCGCACGAGCTGTGTCACCTCCTCGCCGGCGACCCGGTCGATGTGGAGGTGCTGTCGAGTCTGGTCGACAAGACTCCAGCGGAACATCGCGCCGATGCCTTTGCCGCAAACTTCCTGGCGCCCGCCGAAGGTGTCCGGCGAGCCGTGGGATCCCAACGGTTCGACGAGGCCCTGGTCAGGCGGATGACCCGCCTCTTCGGGATGAGCCACCAGGCGATGACCCGGCGATTGGAGGAGGTTGGCTCGGTCCGCTTCCTCAGCAGGGAGCACGCTGTCGACGTTGCCCTCCGTGCCTCGCTGCTTGCCGGAGGTGGCGAGGAGCCGTCGAGTCGCCGGGCGCCCGTACGACTCCTGGACCGAGCATTGCGTGTCTATGAGGACGGTCGGATCGGAATCGGTCTCATCGCCGACATTCTTGGCGAGAACGACACAGTCGGTCTGGCTGAGCGACTGCACGGCGCCGGGCGCCGCCCGCCTGCGGCAATTGATTCCTTAGAAGGAATATTGTAGAGTGGTCGTGTGGGAGATCGAGTACACGGACGAGTTCGGGCGGTGGTGGCAGGACCTCTCGGAGGTTCAGCAGGACGCCGTCGTGGCGAGGGTCGAGTTGCTGATGGAATACGGCCCCAACCTGCCGTATCCCTTCTCCTCGGACGTCAAGGGCTCACGGCACGGGGTCCTGCGTGAGTTGCGTGCCCAAAGCGCCGGTAGACCGCTGCGCGTGTTCTACGCCTTTGACCCGAGGCGTACGTCGATACTCCTCATCGGCGGCGACAAGACGGGCAGGGACAGGTTCTACGAAGAGTACGTCCCGGTGGCCGATGACCTCTACGACATGCATCTGGCCGAACTACGACAGGATGGACTGATCGAATGAGCGGACATCGGCCGTTTCAGGATCTGACGAAAGACTTCGCGCCGCAGCGCCGCCGCCGCATCGAGGCGATCAAGGGCGAACTGCTCGCCGAGATGCCGTTGCACGAGTTGCGCCGTGCGCGGGCGTTGACCCAGCGGGACGTGGCAAGGTCACTGAAGGTGAACCAACCTGCTGTCGCCAAGCTGGAGCACCGGACCGACGCTTACGTTTCGAGTCTCCGTTCCTATATCGAGGCGGTGGGTGGTCGGCTGAAGATCGTCGCCGAGTTCCCTGAGGGCGAGATCACCATCACCAATTTCTCGCAGGTGGGGGAGGATTGATGCCCGCAGCCCGAGTTGGCGTTCTGCCGGCTGGCTCAGGCGGCGAGGGGGCGGCCGAAGGGGAGTTCGTTTCGCCAGGTGCGCAGGAAGCTCTCTGCGTGATGGCAGGCGCCCAGGAAGGCGCCCTCGGGGTGGCCGGTGGTCTCGCCCACCAGATCACCGATGGCTGCGAGGGCGGCGTCCTGCACGGCCTCGGGCGTGACGGCGTCTCCCTCGAGGCCGGCCAACTCGCCGGGCCAGGCGGCGAAGAGCGGTCCCGCCAGGCAGACGAAGTCCGCCAGCACCACCGCCCCGGCTGCCTGAAGGACCACCAGCGCCCGGGTCGTGAACGGGATCGGGTGCAGGCACGCCACGGCCGACACGTCGAGGCCGCCGGCGATGTTGTGGTCGAGCGCGCCCATCTTCGATCCGACGAGCAGCACGTCGGCGCCGGCGCCCCACACGTCGCCCGCCTCGGTGCAGGCGCCGTCCAGGTGCCCGACGAACGCAGGGCCGTGCTCCGCCCAGGCGCCGCGCAGCGCCGAAGCATCGAGTCCGCTGGTGCCTGCAGCGGCGCAGAAGCCCTTCTCGGTTGCCACGCCCGCCAGGACAGCGCCGCGCGCGGCGGCGGCCTCGGCGGCGGCCACTCCGGCAGGACCACATCCCTCGATCACGACGCGGCGCCCCTCGAGGCCGTCAAGGGCCGCCGCTGTGGCGGCAACAGCCCCTTGGCCGGCGAGATGCTCGGCGAGGCTTATCCCGCCGGCGTCGCTGAGACGGATCGGGTGGCGCGGGTCGTGTGCCTGCAGCGGGGCCAGGTCGGCCGCGGCGAGACCCTTGCCGGGGTTGGGCAGGAACTCGCCGGCGCTCACCCAGGGCTCGCACTCGGTCAGGAAAGCGGCCACCGCTTCGTCCCGGCCGTCGGGTCGGGCGTTGATACCCCCTGAGGCGCCCGATCGGCGCATCCCGACGGCGGCGAAGGTGTAGGTGCCCGACCGGGCCAACTCCTTGGTGCCGCTGGGCAGGATCTTCGGCGCCAGCCGCATCAGGCCCGACGACTCCGCGGCACCGTCGAGATCGACGACCACGAAGCCGTCGGTGCCCGAGAGCTTGCGCATCGCCATCAGGCGGCCCCCATGTCGGAGTGGTGCCATCCGGTCACGGTCGGAATCCGGCCGTCGGGCGGCATGCGGACCGTCATCGATCGGCGGGGTCGGCCTCGACGCTGTCGGGGGTCGCCGCCGCGCCATCGGCGTCCTGGGCGAGGTCACCCAGACCGGCGACGATCTCCGTCACCTGCGTTTCTGCCGCGACCAGGCGCTCCCTGCAGAAGCGGAGCAGCTCGGCGGCGCGGTCAACGTGCGCGGTGAGGGCGTCGACGTCCACGTCGGGGGCCTCGAGGGCGTCGAGAATCTTCTGCAGTTCGGCCAGCGCGGCCGCGTAGCCGTCCGCCGGCGCCGGCTGCGATACGTCGCCGGTCATGGTCACTTCCCGCCCTGCTCGGAGCGCGAGACCGCCACGGCGGTGCTCGTCACTGTGCCGTCACTCATACGGGTTCGCAGGGTAGCGCCCGGGGTGACCTCGGAGACTGAGCGGATCAACCGTCCGGCGCCGTCGCTTGTGATGCTCCAACCCCGGTCGAGTGCCCGCTGCGGGTCGTAGGCGCGCACCTGCGCGTCGAGCGCGGCGAGTTGACGGACCTGGGACTCCAGGGAGTGCGAAGCATCCAGACGCAGGCGGTCGGCGGCGGCGTCGAGTGCCCGGCGGTGTCCTGCCAGCCGATCGGAGACCCGATCGGCGGTCTGGGCGTGCTGGCCGTCGAGATGCCAGCGGGCCCGGTCGGCGCCGTGGCGCGCCGCTTTGCCGATGTCCGAAGCGAGGCGGCGCACGTCGCTGCGGGCGCTGCGGCAGGAGACCTCGACAGCGGCGACAGTCCGCTCGGCGGCGGCGTCCACCCGGTGCCGGTCGCCGGCGAGCCTTCCGGAGACTGCTCGCTCAATGCGCCGCCAGACCTCGAGGGTGGCTCGGTCGAACCGGCCGGCGTGCTCCACGAGGGCGGCTGCGCAGGCGGTGGGGGTGTTGCAGGCCAGCCTTGCCACGACGTCGGCCACCGACCGGTCGATCTCGTGGCCGATGCCGGTCAACACCGGTACCGAGCGGGTCACCACGGCATGCGCCACGGCGGCGCTGTCGAACGGCGCCAGCTCGGTACGGGCGCCGCCACCGCGCACCAGGGCGATCACCTCGGCGCCGTGGTGCTCCGCCAGCGCCAGCGCCTCGGCGATGCGTTGCTCGCTGCCGAAGCCCTGCACGGGGGTGTCGAGCACAATGAGTTCCCAGCCGATGCCGCTCGTCGACAGCACGTCGCGGAAGTCGGCTTCGGCGGCGCTGCCGGCGCTGGTCACGAGGCCCACCCGCAGCGGCAGCGTCGGCAGCGGGAGCGCCTTGTTGCGCTCCAGGAGTCCGGACGCCGCCAGCTCGCCCAGCAGCCGGTCCCGCTCGTCGGCAAGCCTGCTGAGCGTGTAGGCGGGGTCGATGGCCTTCATCTGCATCTGTAGCTGACCGCGGGCCTTGTACACCGAGACCCGGCCCCGGATCCGAACCTCCACGCCGTCGACCATCTGCCCCGCGGCCCCCGAGCCGAGAATCCGGTTCACGATCTTGCGGTACCAGTCGAACAGGACGACTGGCAGCACAGCCTCAGGGGATTGCTCGGCCGGCGCCGGCGTCGCGAGGTCGAAGTACACGTGGCCTTTGCGGGAGCGGCGGTTGAGGTTGCGGATCTGACCTCTGATCCAGATCTCGTCCGGAAAGGTGTCCTCGATGAGGTCTCTCAGTATGTCGACGAGCTCGGCCACCTCGTAGGTGGTTGTGGCGCCGTCGAGTTCCGCCGGAGCGTCGTCGGCCGGAGCGTGCGCGTCCGGAATGTCGCTCACGGGACCACCCGGCAGCTCGTCGTGTCACCGCCGGCGGTCCTCTCATCGCCCGGCGGCTCGGCCGCGCCCTCGCGCAAGGCCGGGATCACCGGGTCGCCTCGGTGCGCAGCAGTGTCCGGTAGAGCTTGGCGTAAAGGCCTCCGGCGGCCAGAAGTTCCTCGTGGCGCCCTTGTTCGACCAGCCTGCCCTCGTCCAGTACCACGATGCGGTCGGCGGAGGTGATCGTGGACAGCCGGTGGGCGATCACGAAGGCCGTCCGCCCGGCCAGCGTCACCGCGAGGGCTTCCTGTACGGCGGCTTCGTTCTCGCTGTCCAGGTGGCTGGTGGCCTCGTCCAGGATCACGATGGCGGGGTCCTTCAGCAGCATCCGGGCGATGGCCAGCCGCTGCTTCTCCCCGCCCGACAGGCGGTAACCCCGCTCGCCCACCAGCGTGTCGAATCGCAGCGGCAGATCTTCGATCACCTCCAGGATGCCCGCGGCCCGGCAGGCGGCGTTGATCTCTGCGGGGGTGGCGTCGGGTCGGGCGTAGCGGAGGTTCGCCCCCACCGTGTCGTGGAACAGGTGCGGGTCCTGTGGCACGACGCCGACGGCGGCTCGTAGCGACTCCCCCGTGACGTCGCGCAGGTCGGTCCCGTCGACGGCGATGCTGCCCTCGTCGGGGTCGTAGAAGCGCAGCAGCAGTGCTGTGAGTGTCGTCTTGCCGGCTCCCGACGGCCCCACCAGCGCCACCAACTCGCCGGGGGCGACGTCGAGGCTCACCCCGTCCAGCGCCGGTCCCGAGGGCTGCTCACCGTTGGCCGCCGACTCGGCCGCCGCCGGCGCCAGAGACGCCAGGGCGGCGGCATCCGCGGCCGGGTAGGTGAACCGCACGTCGCGCAGTTGCACTTGGCCCCGGGGGCGGCCCAGAGAGGCTGCACCGGGGCGGTCGGGGACGGCATTGGGGGTGTCCAGCACCTCGAACACCCGCTCGAAGGAGACGAGCGCCGTCATGATGTCCACGCGGGCGTTGGTCAGCCCGGTGAGGGGTTGATAGATGCGCACCACCAGCAGGCCCATGGCGGCCAGCGTGCCGATCGTCACCGAACCGGAGATGACCAGGTGCGCCCCGACCCAGTAGACCGCGGCGGTGCCCACGGCGCCCAGCAGGGTGAGGGCGATCATGAACACCCGGGCGTACATGGCCGTGCGCACGCCCAGGTCGCGTACCTTCCCCGCCTTGCCGCCGAACGCGTCCCGCTCGGCGTCGTGGCGCCCGAACAGCTTCACAAGCAGCGCGCCGGCCACGCCCAGCCGCTCGGTCATGAGCGTGTTCATGTCGGCGTTGTGTTCCATCTGCCGACGGGCCAGATTCTGCAGGCGCCTCCCCACGCGTTTGGCGGGCAGGATGAACACCGGCAGGAGTGCCAGGGCCAGCAGGGTGAGCCGCCAGTCCAGGATGATGAACATCGTCAGCAGGGTGATCAGCAGCACGCAGAAGTTGGACACCAGCTGGCCGAGCGTGCCGGTCATGGCGCGTTGCGCGCCGATCACGTCGTTGTTCAGGCGGCTGATCAGCGCTCCGGTCTGGACGCTGGTGAAGAACGACACCCCCATGCGCTGCACGTGGTCGTACAGCGCCACCCGCAGGTCGTAGATCAGACCCTCGCCGATACGAGCCGACCACCAGCGCTCGCCGAAGGCCACCAGCGCCTCGGCGAACGCCGCGCCCAGGATCAGGCCCGCCAGCAGGTTCACCGCGCTCCGATCGGAGTTGACGATGGCCACGTCGATGATCTCCCGGAACAGCAGCGCCGGCACCTGGCTCAGCAGTGCGCCGATCAGGATGACGACCACGAATGCGCCGATCATGCGCCGGTAGGGCGCCGCGAAACCCAGCACCCGCCGGCCCACAGCGCGGTCCAGGGTGCGCCCCTTCACCGCCTCTGCGTCGCGCCCCAGAGCCGCGTGCAGCCCCCATTCCATGCCGACAGGTTAGGGAGCGTCCGGCGACGCCCAGGTTGACGGGGCGATCGGCAACTGCGCGCCGATCGCCCCGATCGCCCCGACCTCGAACTAGCGGCCGTTCGCGGCGTCAACCAGGCTGGTCGGAACCGGCCGAGACTCGGTCCCGCAGCACGGCCAGCCGACCGGTCGAGTCCAAGCTCTCGTAGAACTCGCATTGGCCGTTCGCGAGCACGACGCCATCGGCGCAGGTGGCTTCGATCAGGCCGTTGCCGAATTGGTCCCGGTACAGCGTGGCGTAGGTTCGGCCCCGGTCGAGGAGGGTGTTGTGGTCGCCCGATTCGACGATCCGGCCGCTCTCGACAACGTGGATGACATCGGCGGCTTGGATGGTGGAGAGCCGGTGGGCCACGGCCAGGGTGGTCCGGCTCGCGATCAGTTCTCCCAACGCTTGCTGGATACGGCGCTCGGAGGCCGTGTCGAGCGCCGAGGTTGCTTCGTCAAGGACCAGGAGGTGGGGATCGTGCAGCAGGACTCGGGCGATGGCGATCCGCTGCCGCTCGCCGCCCGACAGCCGTGAGCCCCGCTCGCCCACCACGGTGTCATAGCCGTCGGGGAACTCGAGGATCCTGTCGTGGATGGCGGCCGCCCGGCAGGCCTTCTCGATCTCGGCGTCGGAGGCGTTGGGGTCTCCGTAGACGAGGTTGGCTCGCAGGGTGCCGGCGAACAGATAGCTCTCCTGGGTTACGTACCCGACGAGGCGGGCCATCGAGGCGCGGCTCAGCTCCTGCACGTCGATCCCGTCGATGCGGACCTCTCCCGTGGTGGTGTCGTAGAGCCGGGCGGCCAGACTCAACACCGTGGACTTGCCGCTGCCCGATGGTCCGACGAAAGCCACGAGCTGACCGGGACGGGCGGTGAAGGTCACCGAGTCGAGCGCTTGGTGGCCGGGGTCGGACGGGTACGAGAAGTGAACGTCGTTGAACGTCAGCTCTCCTCGAAGCCGAGCAACATCCAACCGCACGGCGTGTGGGGCCTCGACCATGTCCGGCTCGGTGTCGAGGTAGGCGAACACTCGCCGGAACAGCGCACGCGAGGACTGAAGCTCGACGGTGGTCTCCAGCAGCCGGGCCACGGGAAAGAACAGCCGGCTCTGCAACGTGGTGACAGCCACGATGGTCCCGACGGTGAGACCGGTGCCGCGATCCAACAAGAAGCCCCCGACGAGATAGACCAGGACCGGGAGCGCCGAAAGGAACGCCCCTATCACCGTGAAGAAGGCCTGCCCGATCACCTGCTGGGCCGTCGCCGCGGCCGACAGGCGCTCGTTGGCGATCCTGAATCGTTCGATCTCGCGGTCTTGGCGGCCAAAGAGTCTCGCCAGAGTGATTCCCGATACCGACAAGGTCTCTTGGGTGATGACGCTCATCTCCGCCGTGGCTGCCTGGGTCTCGTCGGTGTAGCGCTCTCGGCGGCGGCCGACCCACCGTGTCGACCACACGAACATCGGCAAGGTGATCAGCGACAGCAGCATCAGCTGCCAGGACAGGAAGGCCATGGCCACCACGGCAGACACGAAGATGATCGCGTTGGACAAGATGCTCGAGATCGTTGTCGTGACCGCGGTCTGGATCCCGCCCACGTCGCTTGTGATCCGAGATTGGAGCTCGCCCGTCGGAGTCGACGTGTAGAACCCGAGCGAGAGCTGCTGCAGATGGGAATACAGGCGGTCGCGGAGGTCGCGCAACACGTTCTGCCCCAACCGGTTGGTGAGCATGGTCTGCACGACCCCGAGCCAGCCCCCGGCGACTGTGACGGCCAGCATCACCAGCGACAGCCATATCACCAGACCCAGATCGACCCCGCCGTCGGCAGGAAACAGGGCGTCGTCGAAGACCACCTGGATCAACAGCGGATTGACGATGCCCAGGATCGAGACCACCACCACCAGAGCAACGACGACGAGCACTCGCCCCCGGTGAGGCGCGAACAAGCCGAGGACCCGCCCCCAACGAACACGATCAGCATCGACCGGCGCTGTCATCACACTTCTCCTGTCTGCCTTGCCCCTTGACGCTGGGTTACCAGGATCGACGGTGCCGGACTGCAGCCGATCCCTGGGCACCCCGCGACGACGTCGCGGCGAGCGTGCTGACTCGTCTGGAGTTGTCTGGGCGGAATGGCTAGTCGAAGATGTCGGATCGGGACCCGATCGGTTGGCGTCCGGGGGTGGGATTCGGTACGAGCACCTCGCCTTCGAGCGCGTCGGGGTCGCGGAAGAACAGGCTGAGCTTGCGTCCGAAGTCGGTGATGATGCCGTCAGTGGCGCCCGCGTCGGTGAGACGCTTGCGTATGTGCGCGAAATGGTCGAGGCTGGCGGCGCGCAGGCCGATGTGGTCGAGGCGGCCGCGCCCGAACATCGGAGTCTGGTGGTCTGCCTGGTTGTTGCCTTCGATCTCGAACACGTTGAGTTCGGTGCTGGGTCCGATGTTGATGACGGTCATGCGGGGCCCGCCGGGGTACTCCTCTCCGTCGTATTCGATTGTGGCGTCGAACATGTCGATATAGAAGCGTTGGAGGGCGTCAGAGTCATTCGTGATCAGTGCTACGTGATCGAGTCCAATCGTGAGCATGGCATTGTCCTTCGTGATCGGCGGGGCGCCTGGGCACCGCCGCCGGCTAATGTAAATCACCGGATCTTGTATCCCATTCCGTAGCCGGCGGCGCGCCCCGGGGGGTGGAGTGGTTCTTGGGTGCCTGAACCCGGATCGCGGAAAATCCAGTAGGAGGCCGCGCAAGATCTAGCCGATAAAGCCGGCCTCCTTGTGTGAACCGTCGCAAAGTGGCTTGGAGGCCGAGTGGCCGCAGCGGCACAACGTAACGCGGTTGCGAGTCTCCAATGGCTCGCCGTCTGAGCGGTCAACGGGTATGCCGCCGGTCAGCCACAGCGGTCCGTCGGGGATCACCGCTATCTCTACCGGCAGCGCCGGCTCGACCAACTCGCCGTCGACGGTGTAGGTCAGCGCGCCCGACGGGCATCGCTCGATCATGGCCATCACTTGGCCTCGCACCACTGTGTCGCCGGTCTCAGAGGCCATCTTCCAGATGTTGGACACGCGGTTGCCGCAGAATCCCGCGTGCACGCAGATGGCCCGGTCGTCGGACACTTCGATGCCTACGCCCCCGAGGTTGGTGCAGCGCTGTTCGAAGGTGTCGGTAGGCGCTGCCTCGGTGCCGTCGAAGTCCGCCTCGGCGTGGGACCCGTCGCAGTAGGGCTTGCGCGAGGACTCGCCGCAGCGGCACAGTGCGTACGCCGGTCCCCGGTCGCTCACTTCTTCGGCCCGCCACGCCAACGGCTCGCCGTGCTCGGACATGATCGGCCGCCTCAGCCGCAACGGCACGGCCCCAGACACCACATAAGGCCCGTTCGGACGCACCACCACTCTCGCACCGTGCTCAGGTGATGCGGCCTCGTTCTCGGACATCGCTACCAGCATAATGTTGGGCCCCCGAGAAGGTTTTGCCGTCGAAGTAGTACCGGGCAGTCGGCGTCAGTCGGCGGCGGCGCGCTCTTGGGCCACGCCGGCGATGGCGGCGATCACCCTGCCGTAGCCGGTGCAGCGGCACAGGTTGCCCGAGATGCCCTCTCGGATCTCCAGTTCGGTCGGCGACGGGTTGCAGGCCAGCAGGTGGTCGGCGGTCACGATGAGGCCAGGGGTGCAGAACCCGCACTGGACGGCGCCGTGGTCCACGAACGCCTGCTGTATGTCGGTCAGCTCGCCGTCGGTGCCGAGACCCTCCACGGTGACGATCTCCCGCCCGACCGCGGCAGCCGCCAGCATCAGACAGGAGCAGACCGGAACCCCGTCGGCGAGCACTGTGCACGATCCGCATTCGCCCTGGTCACAGGCGTTCTTGGTGCCCGGCAGGCCGAGGCGTTCGCGCAGGACGTAGAGCAGGCTCTCGCCCAGCCAGGCGTCGGCCACCTCGCGGTCCGTGCCGTTTACGTGCAGTGTGTAGTAGAGCGTGGCCTCGCCGCCGACGCCTGGATCGGCGCTCACGAGAGGACCCTGGCCAGCGCCCGGCGGGCCATCACGGCCACGGCGTGGCGCCGGTAGTCCGCTGTGCTGCGGTGATCGTCGATGGGGCGGGCCGCCGCCGCCACCATCTCGCCGAAGCGGGTCAGCAAGGCGCCCGCAGGCACCTCCGGGGAGTCCCAGTCGATGGCTCCGACGATCCATTCCTCGGCCTCGGGAGCGCGCACCGCCACGGGAGCGACCGAGCCAAGGGCGACGCGCACGCTGCGTTGTGCCCGGTCCAGCACCAGCGCCACCGTCGCCACCGAGATGACCATGGCGTTGCGCGTCCCGACCTTCAGGAACTCCTGCGGGCCGTCGACCACGGGGACCGACACGCTGCGGATCACCTCGTCGGGCGCCAGCGTGTTCTGCTTCGGGCCGACGATCAACTCGTCGAGGCTCAGCTCCCGGGTGCCCCGGACCGAGCAGACGGTGATGCGGGCGTCGAGGGCTGCGAGAGGGGGCAGCGTGTCGCCCGCCGGCGAGGCGGTGGCCAGATTGCCGCCGAGCGTTCCGGCGTTGCGAATCTGCGGTGAGCCGACGGTCCTCGCCGCCTGCGCCAGCGCCGGCACGTAGGCGGCGAACAGCGGATGCTCCATCTCGGCGTAGGTCATGGCCGCGCCCATCTCCACGTCGCCGTTGCGGCGCCGCCAGCCGGTCAACTCCGGGACGCGATCCACGGCGATCACCGAGGCCGGCCGCCGCCGGCTGTAGTTGACTTCCACCATGAAGTCGGTGCCTCCGGCCAGCAGGCTGGCGGACGGATCGGCCGCCAGCAGGCTGCACGCCTCCTCGAGGGACTCTGCGACGCGCACACTCATTGCACCATGATGCCCGTCGCGGTAGTCGAACGCACGTCTGGAGGCGTATTTCTTGCGGGTTCGGGCATTGTCAGGCGCAGGAGTTTTGCCGGAATTGCGGGGTGGTATTATCGCCCTCCCGTGCCGGAGCCGGCATCGGGTCGCATAGACATGGTCCCGCGCCCGGCACCGGCGGCGGGTTGTAGATCGGAGACGTCATGGAGAACGTCGTACGTGCTGCTCTCGTGCAGCAGGCATGGACGGGAGATGCGGACTCGATGGTCGACGCGCACGTGGTCTGGGCGCGCTCCGCCGCCGAGCAGGGGGCGCAGGTCATCTGCTTCCAGGAGCTGTTCAACGGCCCCTACTTCTGCCAGGTGCAGGACGACTCGTTCTATGCCACGGCGGAGGCGGTGCCCGACGGCCCCACGACGAAGCTGATGTGCGAACTGGCCGCCGAGTTGGGCATGGTGATCGTCCTGCCGTTGTACGAGCAGGAACAGCCCGGCGTGCTCTACAACACGGCCGCGGTGATCGATGCCGACGGCACGTACCTGGGTAAGTACCGCAAGACCCACATCCCGCAGGTGAAGGGCTTCTGGGAGAAGTACTACTTCCGTCCGGGCAACCTGGGCTACCCGGTCTTCGACACCGCAGTGGGCAAGGTGGGCGTCTACATCTGCTACGACCGCCACTTCCCCGAAGGCTGGCGGGCGCTGGGGCTCGGCGGTGCGCAGATCGTCTTCAACCCGTCGGCCACCAGCCGCGGGCTGTCCGCCTATCTCTGGAGGCTGGAGCAGACCGCCTCGGCCGCGGCGAACATGTACTACGTCGGCGCCATCAATCGCGTGGGCGTCGAGCCGCTCGGCGAGAACGACTTCTACGGCACGTCGTACTTCGCCAACCCCCGCGGCCAGTTCGTCGGCGACATCGCCTCCGACACGGAGCCCGAGGTGATCGTCCGCGACCTCGACCTGGATCTCATCGGCGAGGTGCGCAACCAGTGGGCGTTCTACCGGGACCGCCGTCCCGACGCCTACGACTCGCTGGTTGCCGACTAGCGCCTGGGCCCACAGAGGAGGGAGAGGCTCGTGCCTGAAGAATTGCTCGCCCGCCACCGCAGCGTGATGCCGAGTTGGCTCAGCCTGTATTACGAGGAGCCCATCGAGTTGACCCGTGGCGAGGGCTGTCGCGTCTGGGACAGCGAGGGCCGCTGCCACCTGGACTTCTTCGCCGGGATCCTGACCACGATGACCGGCTACAACGTGCCCGAGGTGGTCGACGCCATCCGGACGCAGGCCGGGAAGATGCTCCACACGTCCACCCTTTACCTCATCGAGCCGATGGTGGCGCTGGCGGAGAAGATCGCCGGCCTCAGCGGTATGGACGACGCCAAGGTGTTCTTCACGACCTCTGGCACCGAGGCCAACGACGCCGCCCTGCTGCTGGCCACCAACTACCGGAGCAGCCACCAGATCCTGGCGCTGCGCAACAGCTACCACGGCCGCTCCTTCAGCACCCAGGCCGTCACGGGCAACCGCTACTGGTCGGCGTCGCGCCTCTCGGGCCTGTCGGTCAACTTCGTGCACGGCGGCTACCGGATGCGCAGCCCCTGGCCCGACCACGACGACCAGTCGTACACCGCGGCCTGCGTGCAGGACCTGCGCGACGTGATCGACATGTGCACCACCGGGCACGTGGCCGCCCTCATCGCCGAGCCGGTGCAGGGCGTGGGTGGCTTCGCCTCGCCTCCCGACGGCTTCTTCGGCGCCATGGCCGAGGTGCTCGACGAGCGGGGCATCCTGTTCATCTGCGACGAGGTGCAGACCGGCTGGGGGCGCACCGGCGAACACTTCTGGGGCTATGAGGCCCACGGCATCGTGCCCGACTTCCTGACCTTCGCCAAGGGCGTGGGCAACGGTCTGGCATTGGGCGGCTTGGTGGCCCGCGCCGAGCTCATGGACAGTCTCGGCGCCAACTCCATCTCCACCTTCGGCGGCAACCCGCTGGTCTGCGCGGGCGCGCTGGCCAATCTGGAGTACCTCCTGGATCACGACCTGCAGACCAACGCCGCCAAGATGGGCAACCGCCTGCGTCTGGGGCTGGAGCCGGTCGCCACCGAGACCCCTGAGATCGCCGAGCTGCGCGGCCGCGGGCTGATGCTGGCGATGGAGTTCAACCATCCGGGTGGCCGCGAACCACATCCCAAAGCAGCCGCGGCGCTGCACGAGGGCGCGCACCGGCGAGGACTGCTGATCGGCAAGGGCGGGCTCTACGGCAACGTGTTGCGTATCGCCCCCCCGCTGTGCGTGACCGCAGAGGAGATCGACGAAGCCGTCGACATCCTGGCCGCGGCGGCGCGGGACCTCAGCTAGAGCACCGGGAGGGCCGCTCGCCGCCGCACGAGATCATCACCCGGGGCCCCGCCCCGGCAACCACTGAACAGGAGAAGGCAATGCGCACGCTCATCGCCGACGGGACGGTCATCAGCGCAACCGGCCGCGTCCAAGCTGACGTTCTGGTGTCGGGGGGCACGATCGAAGCGGTCGTGGCGCCCGGTAGCGAATTGGCCGAGACCCTTCGCCGCAGCGGTGACGTACGCGTCATTGACGCCTCCGACCGCTACGTGGTGCCCGGCGGCGTGGACGTCCACACCCACATGGAGCTGCCCTTCGGGGGGACCTTCGCCTCGGACACGTTCGAGACCGGCACCCGTGCGGCGGCCCACGGCGGCACCACCACCATCATCGACTTCGCCGTGCAGCGCGAGGGCGAGGACGTGCGGGAATGCCTCGACGCCTGGTTCGCCAAGGCCGAGGGGCAGTGCGCCATCGACTACGGCTTCCACATGATCCTCGGTGGCATCGACGAGCGGTCGCTCAAGGAGATGGACACGCTCGTCAACGACGGCATCACCAGCTTCAAGCTGTTCATGGCCTACCCGGGCGTGCTCTACAGCGACGACGGCAAGATCCTGCGGGCCATGCAGCAGGCCCACCACAACGGCGGGCTCATCATGATGCACGCCGAGAACGGCATTGCCATCGACGTCATCGCCGCCGGGGCGGCCGCCAGGGGCCAGACCGACCCGGTGTACCACGGCATCACGCGGCCGCCCCGGTTGGAAGGCGAGGCCACCTACCGGGCCATCCAGCTGGCGCTCGTGGCGGGCACGCCGCTGTACATCGTGCACCTCTCGGCCACCGACGCCCTGACGCACGTGGCCGCCGCGCGCAACGAGGGCTACAACGTTTTCGCCGAGACCTGCCCGCAGTACCTGTACCTGAGCCTGGAGGAGCACCTCGGCGCTCCCGGTTTCGCCGGCGCCGGCTACGTGTGCTCGCCGCCCCTGCGCAGCCGCCACGAGACCCATCACGCGGATCTGTGGCGGGGTCTGCGCACCAACGACCTGTGCGTGGTGTCCACCGACCACTGCCCGTTCTGCATGAAGGAACAGAAGGAACTCGGCCGCGACGACTTCCGCCTCATCCCCAACGGGCTCGGCGTGGTGGAGCACCGGATGGACCTCATCTACCAGGGCGTGGCGCAGGGCGAGCTGTCGCTCGAGCGTTGGGTGGAGACCTGTGCCACCACGCCGGCGCGCATGTTCGGGCTGTACCCCCGCAAGGGCACCATCAGCCCCGGTGCCGATGCCGACGTGGTGATCTACAACCCGAACGCCGTCACCCGCATCAGCGCCGACACGCATCACATGAACCTGGACTACTCGTGCTTCGAGGGCTTCGAGATCGCCGGGGCGGTCGAGACGGTGCTGTCGAGGGGGCGGGTGATCGTGGACGGGGGCGCCTACCACGGCAGCGCCGGCGACGGCGAGTACCTGCGGCGGGGACTGTCGCAGTACCTCTTGTGATCCGCGCCGCCGGCGCGGGTGACCAGGGTGGACAACCGATCAGCAGGGAGACGACATGAAGCGCATACATCACTGGATCGACGGGAAGCTGACGCCGGGCACCGGAGAACGCCGCGGCGCCGTGTACAACCCGGCCACCGGCGCCCAGACCGCAGAGGTGGACTTCGCAACCGTCGCCGAGGTGGATGCCGCGGTGGCCTCCGCGCGCGAGGCCTTCGCCGTCTGGCGCGAGGTGCCGGTCAGCCGTCGCAGCGAGATCCTGTTCCGCTACCGGGAACTTGTACACCGTCACCGCGACGACATCGCCCGGCTGCTGACCGCCGAGCACGGCAAGGTGCTCGCCGACGCCGCGGGGGAGGTAAGCCGCGGCCTCGAGAACATCGAGTTCGCCTGCGGAGTGGGGCAGTTGCTGAAGGGCGAGCACACCGAGCAGGCCTCGACCGGGGTGGACGTGTACTCCATCCGCCAGCCGCTGGGCGTGGTAGCGGGCATCACACCGTTCAACTTCCCGGCCATGGTGCCCATGTGGATGTACCCCAACGCCATCGCCTGCGGCAACACGTTCGTGCTGAAGCCCTCGGAGAAGGATCCCTCGGCGCCGCTGTTCACGATGGAGCTGCTGGCGAAGGCGGGTCTGCCGCCGGGCGTGGTGAACCTCGTCCAGGGCGACAAGGTGGCGGTGGATCGGCTGCTGACCCACCCCGACATCGCCGCGGTCAGCTTCGTGGGCTCCACGCCGGTGGCTCGGGCGATCTACGAGGCCGGTACGCGCAACGGCAAGCGAGTGCAGGCGCTCGGCGGCGCCAAGAACCACATGGTGGTCCTGCCCGACGCCGACGTGGAACTCGCCGCCGACGCTGCGGTGAGCGCCGCCTACGGCTCCGCCGGCGAGCGCTGCATGGCCATCTCGGCGGTCGTGGCCGTGGGCAACGTGGCCGAGCCGCTGGTGGCTGCCATCGATGCTCGCTTGGACAAGATCCGCATCGGCGACGGTCTCGAGGATCCCGACGCCGAGATGGGCCCGCTGATCACCGCCGAGCACCGTGACCGCGTGGCGGGGTACATCGACAGCGGCCGGGCGGAGGGTGCGGTGGTCGTGCGAGACGGGCGCCCCGACGCCGCCAACCTCGACGGCTACTTCCTGGGCGTGTCGCTGCTGGACCACGTCACGCCGGACATGGCGTGCTACCGCGACGAGATCTTCGGGCCCGTGCTCGGTGTGGTGCGCGTCGACAGCTACGACGAGGCGGTGCGTCTCGTGAATGACAACCCCTGGGGCAACGGGACGGCCATCTTCACCCGTGACGGCGGCGCGGCCCGGCGTTTCCAGTTCGAGGCGGCAGCCGGCATGGTGGGCATCAACGTGCCGATTCCGGTGCCCGTGTCGTACTACTCCTTCGGCGGCTGGAAGGGGTCGCTGTTCGGCGACACGCACATGTACGGACCCGAGGGCATCCACTTCTACACCCGTGCCAAGGTCGTGACCAGCCGCTGGCCCGACCCGGCCACCAGCAGCGTCGACTTGGGCTTCCCGCGCAACCGCTGAGGCGGATCTCGGGAGACCTCGTCGGAGAAAGGAGCCGGCATGGACTTCGGCCTCGTCCTGCAGACCGACCCGCCTGCCCGTCGCGTCGTCGAACTCACCGCTCGGGCGGAGGAACTCGGCTTCAGCCACGCCTACACGTTCGACTCCCACGTGCTGTGGCAGGAGCCGTTCGTGATCTACAGCCAGATGCTGGCGGCCACCGAGCGCATGGTGGTGGGCCCGATGGTCACCAATCCCGGTACCCGCGACTGGACGGTCACCGCCTCGCTGTTCGCCACGCTCAACGACACGTTCGGGGAGCGGACCGTGTGCGGTATCGGGCGCGGTGACTCGGCCATGCGGGTCATCGGCCACCGGCCGTGCAGCCTCGCCACACTCGCCGAGGCGATGGGTGTCATCAAGGGGCTCGCCGAGGGACGCGAGGTGGTCTACAACGGCCGGCCGCTGCGGATCCCGTGGCGCGGCGAGGGCAGCCTGCCCATCTGGATGGCGGCGTACGGGCCGCGGGCTCTGGCGCTGTGCGGGGCGCAGGCCGACGGCTTCGTCCTGCAGCTCGCCGACGTGGACATCGCCGCCTGGACCATCGGCGCGGTGCGCGCCGCAGCCGCCGAGGCCGGTCGCGACCCCGATGAGCTGACGATCTGCGTGGCGGCGCCCGCATACGTGGGCGACGACCTGCCGCACCAGCGCGACCAGGTGCGCTGGTTCGGCGGCATGGTCGGCAACCACGTGGCCGACCTCGTAGCGCGCTACGGCGGCGCCGGCTCCGGGGTGCCGCGGGCTCTCACGGACTACATCGCCGGCCGGGCCGGCTACGACTACAGCGAGCACGGCAGGGCCGGCAGCACGCACACCGACTTCGTGCCCGACGAGATTGTGGACCGGTTCTGCATCCTCGGGCCGCCCGAGACGCACGTCGAGCGACTCGAGGAGCTGGCGGCGCTGGGTGTCGACCAGTTCGCCATCTACCTCATGCACGACCAGCCCGACGAGACGCTGGAGGCTTATGGCGGGATCATCGCGACGATGACCGGGACGGGCTGAACCGGCTGTGGCCGAAGCCGCGACGCCTCGCCGGAACAGGACCCGCCGGACGCTGATCTTCGCCGTCTTCCTGGTGGCGTTGGCGCTGTTCTACACCGGCTACAAGGCGTTCGGCCAGGCGATCGACGACACGCAGCGGGACTGGTGGGTGGTGGGCTCGTTCCTGCCGCGCAGCGACGACAAGAACATGCCGCCGGTGCTGGACATCCTCGCCGAGTTCGGCAAGGCGCCGAGGGCCGGCGGCACCACAATCGGGCGCCTCACCCTCGACGGCGCGCTGTTCACACTGCGGGAGGCCGCCGTGGGGTTCGTCGCCGGCACGGTCATCGGCCTCGCCATCGCCGTCGTACTGCTGCAGTCGCGGCGCGCCGAGCGTGGCGTGCTGCCCTACGTGATCGCCAGCCAGACCGTTCCCCTCATCGCCATCGCCCCCATCGTCGTGATCTGGGGGCGCACCAACTTCGACTTCCTGCCGTGGGAGTGGGAGGACTGGATGTCGGTCTCGCTGATCGCCACCTACCTCACGTTCTTCCCGGTGGCGGTGGGCGGTCTGCGCGGGCTGCAGTCACCGTCGGCGGAGGCCACCGAACTGATGGAGTCGTACGCTGCCGGCCGCCGGCAGGTCTTGCGGCGGCTGCAGCTGCCGGCGTCGCTGCCGTTCCTGTTCCCGGCGTTGCGCATCGCCGCCACGGCCAGCGTGGTCGGAGCCATCGTGGGGGAGATCTCTGCCGGGGTGCGCGGCGGCCTCGGCAGGCTGATCCTCGACTTCGCCGGCAAGTACATCACCGGACCCGAGCGGCTCTACGTCTCGATCATCGGCGCGTGCATCACCGGGCTCGTGGCGGTAGGGCTGGTGGCGCTGGCCGAGCGGCTGGTGCTGGCGCGACGCGGGCAACTGGTCCGTTGAGCGGCCAGGAGCCGGAGAGAGGAGCCGGAGAAGTGGCACAGGAACTGGTCCTCGAGGTCGCCGGCCTGGAGAAGACGTTCAACCCCGGGCGACCCAACGCCGTGACGGCCATTGCCGACGTGGACCTGTCGGTGCGGCCCCGGGAGTTCGTGTCGGTCATCGGCCCGTCGGGGTGCGGGAAGAGCACGCTGCTGAGGCTGATCGGCGGACTCACCGAGCCAACCGCCGGAACCCTGTTCGTCAACGGGCGCACCGCTGGCGAGGCGCGCCTGAACCGCGACTACGGGATGGTGTTCCAGGCGGCGGGATTGCTGGAATGGCGCTCGGCGGTCCGCAACGTGGAGCTGCCGCTGGAGTTGATGGGGTGGTCGAAGCCCCGCCGCCGCGCTCGTGCCACCGAGATGCTGGAGTTGGTCGAACTGTCGGGTTTCGCCTCCCACTACCCGGGTGAGCTCTCCGGGGGCATGCAGCAGCGTGTATCGATCGCCCGGGCGCTCTCGTTCGGGCCGGCGCTGTTGCTGATGGACGAGCCCTTCGGCGCTCTCGACGAGATGACCCGCGAGCACATGCAGGCGGAGTTGCTGAAGATCTGGCGGGAGACGGCCACGACGGTCATCTTCATCACCCACTCGATTCCCGAGGCGGTGTTCCTGTCGACGCGGGTGGCGATCATGTCGCCGCGGCCGGCCCGGATCGCCACCGAGATACCCATCGATCTTCCCGAGCGCTCGCCGGAGGTGCGCGACACCGAGGAGTTCTTCCGAAGCGTCTCCCTGGTGCGGCGCACGCTGCGATCGGTGGAAGGCCAGTGAAGCTGCTGCGCGGCGGCTCGTGGCTGCCGCCCACGGTCTTTGGGGCGGGAGCGCTCGGGCTCTGGGAGCTGGTGCTGTGGCTGACCGACTCCGACGGGTTCGTGCTGCCGCGTCCCAGCGAGATTGCACTGGCCCTCGGCGAGAACATCTCCGAGGTGTGGATGGGAGCGCGGGTCACCGGATTCATCATCCTCACCGGACTCGGCGGCGGCGTGGTGCTCGGCGTCGTCGCCGCGCTGGTCGTCATCCGCTTCCGCACCGCCAACGAAACGCTGACCCCGCTGGCGGTGGCCATCAACGCCATCCCGATCATTGCCCTGGCGCCCCTGTTCAACAACTGGCTTGGGATCATCTCGCCGCGCTCCAACCAGGCCGTGGTGGTGCTGCTGGTGTTCTTTCCCGTGTTCATCAACACCGCCCGAGGCCTTGTCGAGGTGGACGACGAGCAGGTTGAACTCATGCACTCCTACGCGGCGAGCGACTGGCGCATCATGCGCACCGTGCGTATCCCCAACGCCCTGCCGTTCTTCTTCACGGCGCTGCGCCTGGTTGCGTCGCTGGCTGTCATCGCCGCCATCGTCGTGGAGTACTTCGGCGGCCGCCAGGACACTCTGGGCAACATCATCACGCAGAACGCCCAGTTCACGCGGTACGACGTGGCCTGGGCAGCCGTCGTTGCCGGCAGCATCGTCGGTATCGCCCTCTATTTCGCCGCCGTGGTCGTCGAGCGGCTCGTGACGGGCCGGTACGCCCGGGCGACGGCGGCCGCCTGAGGCGTGGCAACAGAATCTCCGGGTGGGGGCCTCGCAGCCCGCCCACCGAGAAAAGGGAGAGAACAAACATGAAAGGGGAGACGATGAAGACTCCGAGACAGAAAATTACTTGGCGATTGCTGGCGGTCCTGCTGGCCGTCGGGCTTGTGGCCGCTGCGTGCGGAGGAGACGACGAGGAGGAGGCAGCGCCCCCGCCGCCTCCTCCGGCCGAGCCGGCGCCCGCACCCGAGCCTGCTCCTGCACCCGAACCTGCTCCTGCACCCGAACCTGCGCCGGCGGCCGCGCCGGCCGATGAGGGCTGTGACGGCCTGACCGAGGTGGCGGTGCAGCTCCAGTGGTTCACGCAGTCGCAGTTCGCCGGGTACTACGCGGCCCGCGACCAGGGCTTCTACGAGGATCAGTGCCTCGACGTGACCATCCTGGAGGGCGGCGTGGAGATCGTCCCGATCCCGGTGCTGACCTCAGGCGGCGCCGACTTCGCCGTCTCGTGGGTGCCGCGGGCGCTGGTCCCCCGTGAGGAGGGGCACAACGTCGTCAACATCGCCCAGATCTTCGAGCGCAGCGCCACCTTGCAGGTGTCGTGGGCCGATTCGGGCATCGAGGGCGTCGACGACCTGGCCGGCAAGACCGTCGGCAACTGGGGCTTCGGCAACGAGTTCGAGCTGCTGGCCGGGCTGCGCCGCAACGGCATCGATCCCGCATCCGATGTCACCCTCGTGCAGCAGAACTTCGACATGTCGGCGCTGCTGAACCGGGAGATCGATGCCGCCCAGGCGATGATCTACAACGAGTACGCCCAGGTGCTCGAGGCCATCAACCCCGACACCGGCGAGTTGTTCCAGCCCGAGGACCTCGTGGTCATCAACTGGAACGACGTGGGCACGGCCATGCTGCAGGACGCTCTGTGGGCCGACGCCGATCGGCTGGAGAGCGACGCCGCCTACCGCGACACCGCCGTGGCGTTCGTGCAAGGCACGCTCGCCGGGTGGATCTGGTGCCGTGACGAGCCGGATGCCTGCGTGGAAGTGGTCCTGGACAACGCCCCGACGCTGGGGCGCTCCCACCAGGCCTGGCAGCTCAACGAGATCAACGCCCTGATCTGGCCGTCCAGCAACGGCATCGGTGTCGTGGGTGCCGATCTGTGGGACCAGACCATCGACGTGGCGGTGGCGGAGGAGATCCTCTCGGCGCAACCGACCGGCGAGGCCTACCGCACCGACATCGTCTCCGAGGCCATTGCCAAACTCGAATCCGAGGGTCTTGACACCAGCGGCAGCGGCTGGACCCGCGCCACCGTCGTCCTGAACGAGGGCGGCGAGTAGCGCTCAACCTAGGGAGTCGCCGGCGGCGGACCACCCGTCGCCGGCGTCACCCGAGGTCGGCATCGAGCCATGCGATATCTTCCGAGGTCGGCTCGCGGTTGAGTTGGGCGCCCATGCGCTCCTGACTCAGGTGCCTGACTGCCAGCGCCACGGTCGCTCCGATGGTGATCCCCAACGATGCGGCCAATTTCTTGAGTTCGCGATGGGTCGCCAGGTCGATTCGGACGCTGGTTGTCGGCATGTGCGCACCTAGCTCGGCTGTGAGAGATTCTGCAGTCAGGAACCGATTCAGCCGCGGCCCATCGTGAAGAACTCGTCGTTGGGGCGCATCGCCGTGAGGTGGGCCATCCGGTTGGACATGGCGAAGAGCGCCGTGATGGCGCCGATGTCCCAGATGTCCTCGTCGCTGAATCCGTGGGCGCGCAGATCATCGTGGTCGGCCGGGCCGATGCTGGCCGGGTCGCGGCACAGCTTCAGGGCGAAGTCGAGCATGGCGCGCTGGCGGTCGGTTATGTCGGCCTGTGCGGGGTCGATGGCCACCTGATCGGCCAGCAGCGGGTTCTTGGAGCGGATGCGCAGCACGGCTCCGTGGGCCACGGTGCAGTAGAGGCAGCCGTTGGCCGCGCTGGTGGCCACCACGATCATCTCCCGCTCGGCCAGGCTGAGCCCACCGTCGCCCGCCATGAGGGCGTCGTGGTAGGCCAGGAAGGCCCGCAACTCCGCCGGCCGGTGGGCCAGCGCCAGGAACACGTTGGGTACGAAGCCCGTCTTGACCGCCACCTCTTCGATCCGCTCGCGCAGATCCTCCGGGATGTCTGCCAACTCCGGAACCGGGAACGTCGAGATCACAGGCTCACTCATGCGGCGAGCCTACCGGTGGGAGCTCTTTGGCTTTCCCGGCACCGGGTGCGGGCGGGCGATCCGGCATGCGGTGCCATGCGGGCGCAAGGGTGATGGTGTCTCAGGGGGTCTGCGCCGGTTGGTCGGTGTCCTCAATCGATTGACCGGCGTCGACCGGCATCGGCGGGCTGTTCAACCAGTTACCGACGCCGCCGGACGGGGGGATCCGCCATGCGGGCAGCAGGGGTTCGCTCCACGTGCCGTCGACGAGGCGTTGCTGGAGGGCGAATTCGACGTGATCGTCCGTGAGGGATCGTGCCGCGATCCGCACCACGATGTCAGTGGCAGCCGCGTCGGCTGTGTCATTGATTCGCAGCGCCACGGGCGACCCGGCGAGCCAGCGGTTGACCTCAGCATCAGCGGGGACGGTGCGTCGCCCGGGAAGGGCTCGGCTACTCCACGTGCCCCCGGTGAGGCTCTGCTGGAGGGCGAATTCTGTGCGACCGTCGGCGAGGCGCCGCGCCGTGATCCGCACTTCGTCGCGGCCCTGGAACCAGAGGCGCGCGAGGCTCTGCTGGAGGGCGAATTCTGTGCGACCGTCGGCGAGGCGCCGCGCCGTGATGCGCACTTTCACATCGGTCGCGGCGATCTGCGCTGTTTGAGTGGAGCCGGCGAACCAGCGGTCGATTTCGGCGTCAACTGGGACGATGCGCCGTCCGGGCAGTGCTCGCCCGCTCCACGTGCCGTCGCGGCGGAGTTGCTGGAGGCCGAATTCGACGCGACCGTCATCGTGCCGCCGTGCGGCGACCCGCATGGAAGACTCCGGGAACGGGGCGTCGCCTCCGTCCCAGCGGGCCAGTTGCACGGGCGAACTCAGGAGCCAGCGTCCGGCGTCGGTGTCGGCGGGGACGAACCGGCGCTCGGGTAGCAGTCGCTCCGCCCAAACGTCAGGCAGGTTGCGCCCGATGCCGCCCTGGCGAGCACCTGTGTAGTCAACTCGGTGGTCGTCGTTGCCGCCGGGGTTCGTGGGGGTGGTGTCCTCAAGGTCGGCGGGAGGCTTCGGCGTGGGGTCCGGGGTGGTGGTGTCCTCAAGGTCGGCGGGAGGCTTCGGCGTGGGGTCCGGGGTGGTGGTGTCGGGGACGACCACCAGGACCCCCTGACCGAGCGGGGTCAGACCGCCGGCCTCCGAGGGATCGGGGTCGTGCCAGGCACCGATGATCGCTTCGACGGTGTCGGCCTCGCCGATGTCGCTGACGGTCACTTTGAGTGTGAATTCCACCGAAGTCGCACCTGCTGGGACGACCACGCTGTACTCACCGCCGCGGAGGGGTGGTGGAGCAGCACCGTCCACCTCGAACTCGAACCGCGAGGGGAGATAGTCCTGGTTGATTTCCCCGTGGAGCGTGAACGAGATGAGGATGTCCTCATCGGTGGTCGTGGGGTTCAGATCAGCATCGATGAGCACGATGGAGACCTCGACGTCGCTGCCGTTGGCCGGCGTGTGATCGTCGGCCGTGATCTGGATGTCCGGAGAGGTCTGCGCCGAGGCCGTCGCTGCGGGGACCCAGATGGCGGCGAACACCACGGCCACGACGGCTGCGAGCCGCAGGCCGTGCAGGGTCCAGCGGCGGGCAATAGTCGGAGCGGTCCTTGTCGCGGTGTGGCCCGGCTGCCTCCGGTACACGAGTGCCGGCTGGGCGTGTGCCGATGGCTCGCCTCTGCAAGCTTGCGAACGATCGGCGTTTCCTCGCAGTTTCATTGTCTACTCCTATGAATGTGCACTATCCATGAGTGCCGCATGGTTTGAGTGTTATCTGTGTGACTCCTATCGGTGGATTCTCGGTGTCGGCGCGCGCGCGGGTGTGACATCCGCCCACGAGGAGAGAAGCTTTCATTCGGGGCCCGATGTCTGAGCTCCGTCTATGGATTCACCTGTTGTTGCCGCAGAAACTGTGTTGGAGGAGACACTTCGAATCAGTGCCTGTTGAGTTCTTCAACGTGGGTGTGCGACGAGTTTTGCCCGACGAACGCCGAGAGGTGTGCCAGGCCGGAGCCGATCGGGGGGCCTGGCCCGATCGACGTCGCTGTCGCCGGGACCGACCGGACGTCGGTCCGTTATGCTCCTGCGTTCACGGAGAGGTGGCCGAGTCCGGTTGAAGGCGCTCCCCTGCTAAGGGAGTAAGGGTGACAAGCCCTTCGTGGGTTCAAATCCCACCCTCTCCGCCACAAATAGCCTCTGACCAGCAGTTGTATATTCTGGCGCCAGTCTTGGTGCCACAACGGCCTCGCCAGATCGTGGCGTGGGAGTGGGTGCCGTCGCCCCGATGTCTCACTTTGGGTCCGTCCTTCGGGACCTCTCGGTGTTCCCCTCGGCGCAGCGACGGGGACAACGCGACTGCCGGTGGTTGGCGGTCGACGCGGCGATCTCCCCGAGTTCGGGGCGGAGAACACAGCACGAGACCCCAACGGCACCACGTGCCCCGCCACGCCGAAGCAACTGGACGAGCAACTGGAGAGCAACCTGACCCCCGGCGGAGCACGCAAGATTTGCGTCCTGGCAGACCGCCGATCCACCCCTCTCAGTCGCCGGAGACCTGGGGATATCCTCAACAGTGCCCCTAGCGCGCAACCGGCGCCGCCAGCGCCGCACCCGATCATCGGACACGCCCAGCAGCGAGCACGCCCAACGGTGCGAAGCGCCACCGGACACAGCGTCGTCGACCAGCTCGAGGATCTGTTCCTTCACCGCGCCGGGCACCCTCGCAGGCAGCGGACCGCTCAGGCCCAACCGACTTTTCCCCGCAACATCGCCAACTCGATGGCCTGCGCCTTGACCGCCTCGGTCAACTGCTCCACCTCCCGGCGCGCCGCCTCCAACTCCCAGTTCCGCTCCTTCGCCGGCCGGCCCCGGCGCGCAACCAACGCCGCGAGCGCCGCGTCCTTCACCGACCGGCGGATCCCAATAACCGTCGACACGTCTACCTGCCACTTGCGCGCCGCGTCCGCCTGGGTCATCTCCCGGGACGTAACCTGCAAGAAAATCTCCCACTTCGTCTCCGGCGACAACACACGCCCCCGCCGACGAGTCTCGTTCTCGCTCATCTCTAACAACTCCTCTCAGAACACCCCGAGAGCCTGCCAGAGTTGGGTATTTTCTCAACACCATCTCCGCGTCGAACTCAGACGCAACACAGAGGCTCAAGGCGAACCAGGTCCATATGCGCCAGGTCGGAACGGTGGACGCGGCGGAAATCAACCGGGTTTCCGAGTGGCTGGCCGGTCTGGTGCGTGAAGAAGCCCTTCCCCAGAAGCTGCTCATCGTTCACCAATTCCACTTCTCCATGATCACGAACCGTCATCGGATCGAGACGCCCCCGGAGCTCGCGGTGCTGATTCACATGGACGGCCACGGCACCCAAGGACACAAGCAAGACACTTGGGACGCCTTGACCGCAGCGCCCGATGCCGACGGTTTCTACTGGGGTTGGAAGAACTTCTACGACGAGGACTCCCCGACCGCTGGGCCGGATCGAGTATTGAACCTCACCCCGACGCCGGTGTTCGTATCGTTCCAGTAGCTGCTCCAAGCGGGCATCGAGGCTCAGCCTGGGGAGACGTCGAGCAGGAGATTCACGACCGCTGGCTGCTCACCCGCCCAAAGCGCCCCTCCGGCGAACCGCGCAAGAATGACGCGATCGCGCGCCGGACAGCGGCTCGCTGTTTGACATTCTTTGAGCCTGCGCGAGAACGTGGGATTTTGGCTTGCTGGCGTCGGTGTGGCGTTCACGTTATCAGCAGGCCGCGGGCGGCGAAGTTGTCGGGGTTGGTGAAGCCGTGGGCTGTGCGGCGTAGGACTTGGAGGAGGTTGTTAGTGCCTTCGATGCGGCCGTTGCTGGGCCGTCCGGCGGCGTGCCAGGCGAGGATTTGGGGCATGTGGGCGATGAGCGTGTTGACGATTCGGTGGAACTCGGGCAGGTCGCCGGTCTGGTAGAGGTCGGTGAACCTGTCGAGGGCGGCGAGGGCGCCGGCTTCGTCGGCGGCGAGGTAGAGACTGTGCAGTTCGCCGAGGGCGTCCCAGGCGGCCCGCAGGCGGGGGTGTGTCTCGAAGAGCGCCTCGAGTTGGGCGCGTTCGGTGTTTCCGAGGCGGTCCGGGCGGCGCAGCAGCACGAACCGCGCCCGGAACACGTCGGGGTCGAATACGGGTGTGGTGCCTTCGGGTTGGCGGCGCTGGATGTCGCGGCGCACCGCGGTCAGCCCGGCGGCGAACCAGCCGATGACGTGGAAGCGGTCCAGCACGTGCGTGGCGTGACCCAGGTGGCGTTCGATGGCGGCCCGGTACGCCTTGGAGCCGTCGGAAACGACCACTTTCACGCCGGCGCACCACTTGTGGCCTTGGGCGGCGAAGAACCTGCTCAGAGACGCCTCTGAGCGTCCCGGCAACATGTCGAGGATCTGTCCGCTCTCGCCGTTGACGATCACCGTCACGTAGCGGTGACGGCGCCGCATCGACGTCTCGTCCACTAACAGCACCCCGCAGCGCTGGCTGCGGCGATGATCGCCGATCAGCGTCGCCCACACGCCGACGTGGCCCATGATCAGCCCCCAGCCCACGCCGTGGGTGCGCGCCACCGCGCGCAGGCTCATCTGCTGCGCGTCGACCACCAGGCGCCGCGCCAGACGCCTGGTCAGCTTCCCGTCGAACTAGCGGTGGGTCTCCAGATGGCGCTCGCCGCAGCCCCCACAAACGAACCGGCGCCGCCGCCAGCGCAGCGTCACACACCGCCCCGACACCGACAGATCGCGCACCATCTTGTCCCGCCGATCGTGCACACGGCGACACCAGAACCCGCAGTGCGGGCACCGCAGCCGCCACGCAGACGACTCCACCACCACCTCCAAGCGCGTCGGGGTATCCACCGACACCTCCAACACACGCAACCCACACAGCTGCAACCGCACCGACATATGATCCAAACTCATCGAGGCCCTCCTGGCTCGGCGATCTCACAATCACCGATTCCAGCAGGGCCTCGACCCCATCCCAGGGACCCTCAGCTACCCCTCATCCCACAAATTCGCGCAGGGCCCATTCTTTCTAGAGGGCTCGCTATGGCAGGTGACGACGTTCCCCGGGAGCCGCTGATCGTGGTCGCCACCCGGCTGCAGTTGAGGGGCTGGCGGCACCTGCGGCGCTTCTTCGGGATCAACGGTGAGATCAAGGCCCAGCTGAGAGACGACCCCGGGGTTGTCCGCTACCGCCGGCGGGCCGACTTCCTGCGGCTGCGGTTCTACACGCAGTCCATCTGGCGGGAGTCCGCGGCGATCGACGACTTCGTGAGATCCGGCGCCCACCTGCACTCGATGGTCGTCTTCGACGAGATCGCCGACCGCGACGCCTCGGCGTTCCTGCGCTGGGAACTGCCGACTCCGAAGTTCCCGACTTGGCGCGAGGCCAGGAGGAGGCTCGCCTCGGAGGGCGTGCGCTGAACGGGCCGAGAATGCCCCGCTACACCGTCACTGCGCCTTCCACCCGGTTGGCGCATTGTCCCTTTTTGAACGAGACGCATCGCTCCCCGGGCTATTGATTGCTGATCGAGCGGACGATGGCCCGCGCAATTCGATTGGCGATCGGACCTGGAGCGAGTCGTGCAATCCTGCTATGGTTTCTAGGGTTGGTGTCGACCTTGGAAGGATCAGCGAGTCTGAGAGAGGATTCTGGCGTAGCGCCCTACGAATCCCACCAAACTCACAAGGTCACGGCTGTTGGCCGTCCACCAATTGAGCGCTCTGACTGGCGAGACGGCCCCGCCGTCTCAATGAGACCGGGAGGATGGAATCAAATGAGGATCAAGCCACGGTCGTTGGTGGTTCTCTTGGCGGTCGTCTTCGCCATGGTCGCGGCTGCGTGTGGCAGCGGCGACGAGCCGGCGGCGGCGACGGAGGCCACTACGACGACTGGAGCCCCCGAGGTCACTACGACGACTGGAGCCCCCGAGGTCACTACGACGACTGGAGCCCCCGAGGTCACTACGACGACTGGAGCCCCCGAGGTCACTACGACGACTGGAGCCCCCGAGGTCACTACGACGACCGCGGCGCCTGAGGAAGCCACCACCACCCCGCCGGTGCTGACCGAGGCCGATCTGATCGATGTCGGCGCCGAGCCCGGCTCGGGTGAAGGCATCAAGATCGGGTACATCTCGCTCGGCGACTCCATCCCGTTCGTGAAGCTCGTCTCGGACAACATTCGCGAGCAGGCCGAAATCGCCGGTGCCGAATTCGTGTTCTGCGACGGTGAGGTGGATCCGACCAAGTCGCTCGAGTGCGCGCGCACGCTAGGTGTTCAGGAGGTTGACGTGGTCATCAACTTCAACCTGTTCGAGGATGCGGCTGCGGCGATCTGTGAGGCATACGGCAACAAGCCGACCATCTCGATCGACATCCACCAGACGTGCGAGACCTCGTTCTTCGGGGCGGACAACTTCCAGGCGGGCTTTATGACCGGAGCCTCGACCGGACTTCACATCCAGTCCAGCTTCAACTGCGAGTACGACGAGTTCGTGCTGCTCAACGCGTTGGCCGCGGGTCAGGTGGTCATCGAGCGCGGAGAGGGTACCGTTGCGGGGTTCGAGGCGATCTGTGGAGAGATCCCCGAGGACAAGTTCACGCTCGTCGACGTGCCGTCGATCGCAGTGGACGAGGCGAGGGTGAACTTTGGTGACTGGCTCACCATTCACCCGGACGCCGAAGTCATCGCCGTCGGCTCGACCAACGACGACATGTTCCTCGGCGCCATCGCGGCCACTGAGGCGGCAGGTCGCGGCGGTCAGGTCTTCGGCACCGCACAGGGAGCAGACCCGAGTTCTTGGAATCGGATCGTCTGTGACGAGAGCTGGGTCGCCGACACGGCGTACTTCCCAGAGCGGTACGGGCGGACGACGGTTCCGGCAGCCATCGCGGCGGCTCAGGGGATCCCGATCCCAGATCCGTTGTTCGTCAACCACATCGTGCTGACGAACAACCCTGCGATCCTGGGAACGGATCTGTTCCCGACTGCGCCTTTCACCGACTTTTATCCAGACCAGACCTGCGAGTAGCGACCGAGGTTTGATGGAAGCCTGAGTGCACAAGGACCCCGGGCCCTTTCCAGCGAAGGGCCCGGGGTTCCCTTTTCGACCAGACGGAGGAAGGCCCCACCGAGGTGCTGAAGTAGGAGATCAACGGTGAGGACAACCAAGGCGTCGAGTCCCGCCAACACCGCTGAGCGGGACGTTCGGACCGGATCGCGGCTTGGGCGCGTTCCAGAGTGGGCCGCATTGCTCGTGGTGCTGCTCGCCCTCGGCACCTTCTTCTCGATCCAGTCAGAGTTCCTCCTGAGACCGAACAACCTGGTCAACGTCGTCACAAACGTGGCGGTGCTCGGGATCATCGCCGCCCCTGCGACGATGCTGCTCATCGCCGGACAGGTCGACCTGTCGGTCGCCTCCTGCGCCGTGTTCGTCGGGATGGTGATGGCGAATGTGGCCCCCAAGTCGATGACACTGGCCATCTTTGCCGCCATCGGAGCCGGCCTCCTGGTCGGGATCATCAATGCTGTGGGAGTGGTCGTACTCCGGGTCAATTCGATCATCACAACCCTGGCGACGCTCGCCGCTTTCCGGGGCGCCGCCAAACTGGTCTCCGGAGGCCAGACGCTCATTCTCGACGGGTTCGGTGGGCTCGGGACCAACCGGATCCTGAGTGTTCCACTCTCGGCGTACATGTTCGCCTTCGTAGCGTTGGTCTACTACCTGGTCTTGCGATTTACCAGGTTCGGGAAGCACATCTACGCAATGGGCGGCGATGACCGGGCCGCCCGCCTCGCCGGCATCAGGGTCAGCAGGAACATCTTCGTCGGTTTTCTGCTGTCGTCGGTGAGCGCGATCCTCGCCGGCCTGATCCTGGTGTCACAGCTCGGGGCCTCGTCACCTATCGCCGCTCAGGGGCTCGAGCTGCAAGTGATCACCGCGGTCATCCTGGGCGGCGCCAGCCTCAGCGGTGGCCGTGGCTCCATCATGGGCACGATCGTCGCGGTCTTCATCATTGGATTGCTCGACAACGGCCTCAACCTGCTGAGCGTGCAGTCGTTCTGGCAGGAGATCATCCTGGGAGCCCTCCTGCTGTCGGCGGTCGCCTTCGACCAGTTCAGAATCAGGGTGAGCCAGCGGTGACCCAACGATTTCGGTGGGAGGAGCGTGCATGACTGAGACTGCGCCATTCGTCCAGACGGTCACCGGCCCCGTCGCACCGGAGGAGCTCGGCGTGACGATGCCCCACGAGCACGTCTTCCTGCTCAACCCGTCGTTCGTCGAGCCGCAGGAGGCGTCGGAGCGTTTCCGGGCCCACGAGCCGGTGTCGGAGAGCAACATCGAATGGGTCCGCCAGTACTGGACCAGCAATGTCGACAACCTCCAGCTGTACGACGAGGAGGTCGCCATCGAGGAGGTGCGGTGGTACTACCGAGCCGGCGGCGACGCCATCGTCGACCCGACGACGCGGTGGATCGCACGCGACGCCAGGGCGCTGTTTCGGGTCTCGCGGGCCACCGGGGTCAAGATCGTCGCCGGCACCGGGTTCTACGTCGCCGAGACCCACCCCGGCGACATGGACCGGCGATCTGACGCCGACCTGGCGGCCGAGATGATCCACGAGCTCACCGAGGGGATCGACGACACCGGTGTCAAGGCCGGGTTGATCGGCGAGATGGGCTGCTACTGGCCGATGCGGGACGCGGAACGCAAGGCACTACGCGCCGCCGCCATCGCTTCACTGGAGACGAACGCCGCGGTGATGGTGCACCCGGGCCGCGATCCTGCCGCCCCGGCCGAGATCATCGACGTGCTCACCACCGTCGGCATGGACACAAGCAGGATCATCATCGCCCACATCGACCGGACCGTCCTCGAGCCAAAGGAGGTCCTGGACCTCGCCGAGACCGGCGTCTACCTCGAGTACGACATCTTTGGCCAGGAGACCTCCATGTTCCCCACCGTGGGCGCGATGACGGACGCCGGGCTCGTGCCGAGGCGTCCGGCCGGGCTGTCGATGCCGAACGACGCCGAACGTCTCGACCGGGTGGATCTCCTGGTGGAGCACGGGTTCGCGGAACGGGTCCTCATGTCGATGGACATCTGCACCAAGCACCGCCTGCACCGCTACGGCGGGCACGGCTACGACTACATCGTGGAGCACATCGTCCCCTGGATGCGGAGGCGAGGCACGTCCCAGGAGGTTCTCGACACGATTCTGCGAGCAAACCCGCAGCGGGTGTTCAGCATGACCGGCGCCGGTGGGCCCTGAGGGATGGCTCGGCTGACAGCGGGCGTGATCGGAGCCGGCTCGTGGGCCGTCGCCTCCCACATCCCCAACCTGCTGAAGCGCTCGGACGACGTCGCACTCGGCGGCTTTGCGCGGCCCGAGCAGGCGCTGATCCCGTGGATCACCGAGCAGTTCGGGTTCGAGCGCGGCGTCACCGATCACCGCGAGCTCCTCGAATTGGGCTTGGACGTCTGCATCGTCTCCAGCCCTAACCGGTACCACTACGAGCACGCCAAGGCCGCGATGGAGGCGGGTGCCCATGTGATGGTCGAGAAGCCGTTCACGATCGACCCCGCCCATGCCTGGGATCTCGTCGACACAGCCGAGCGGCTCGGGCGACACCTCGTCCTGGCGCTCGGTTGGAACTACAAGCCGATGGTCGTCCGCGCCAAGGAACTGGTCGAGGAGCACGGGGGCTTCGGCGAGGTGGAGCACGTGATGGTCGACATGACGTCGGCGGCACGCGAGCTGCTCGCCGAGGCGCGGTCGTATGACGCAGGGTCGCCGGTGGCGACGGCGCGGCCCGAAACCTACACAGATCCCTCTCTCTCGGGGGGCGGATACGCCCAGGCCCAGGTGTCGCACGCACTCGGCCTAGCGCTGTGGTTGGCCGAAGACCTGCGGGCGTCCGAGGTGTTCTCCATGATGACGGCGCCCCTCGAGGCGCCCGTCGAGCTCCACGACGCGATGTCCGTCCGATTCACCAACGGGGCCATCGGCACGGTCTCGGGGACTTCGTGCCACCTGGGGTACCACGGCAACAAGCACGTCCTGTCGGTGCGCATCATCGGGTCCGAAGGAATGCTGTCAGTGGATCTGGGGCGTGAACTCGTCCACTGGTTCGGCGGCGCCGACCAGGACATCGATGTAGAGCTCGACGACCACGCCGGGGATTACGACTGCGACGGCCCGGTGCACACGCTGATCGACCTCGCCCTGGGAAAGGACACCCGCAACCGGTCACCGGGACACGTCGGGGCGAGATCGGTGGAGATCACTGAAGCCGCCTACCGGAGCGCCGCCGCGGGACGCGTGGCGACGGTGCGCTGATGCCCGGCCGACGCGCCTTCGTGACGGGGAGCGCCGGGGGCATCGGCCTCGCCGTAGCTCGCAGCCTGGCTGCCGACGGTCACACCGTGGTCGGCGTGGACATCGCACCGCAGTCGGAGGACGTCGTCGCCGAGGCGCTCGTCGCTGACCTCGGCGCGATCGACGACTGGCGCCGCGTCGTTGCGGACACAGGCCCGGTCGACATCCTTGTCAACAACGCCGCGGTGCTCATCCAGGCGCCATTCGCGGACTACGCGGCTGAGGACTTCGATCGGACGATCGCCGTCAACCTGCGCGCGCCCTTCCTGCTCGCAGCCGGACTCGCCCCGGCCATGATGGAGCGCGGCTGGAGGCGCATCGTGAACATCTCGAGCATCGGCGCGCGGCTGGGAGGGGTCGCCGATTCGGCGGCCTACGCCGCCACCAAGGCAGGCCTTATCTCACTCACCAAGAACCTGGCGCGCACCTTCGGCCCCGGCGGGGTCACCGCCAACGCGATCGCCCCGGGCGGCATTCGAACCGAGATGTCTGAGGCGATCTTTCACCGCGACCCGGATTTCGAGGCTCGGATCACTGCTCAGATCCCGCTGGGCTGCCTCGCCGGGGCCGACGAGGTCGCCGGCGTCGCGGCTTTCCTCGCCTCCGATGCCGCGGGCTACGTCAACGGCTCCACCATCGACGTCAACGGCGGCTGGCACATGGCCTGACCGGGGGCACGGCCTCCGAGAAGGGGCTGCTCAGCCTGCTTCGGAGATGACCAGCTCGCCCTCGGCGCCGATCTCGACGACATCGGTCAGCGTGATTGCCGCTGCCACCGCGTGCCTGCCTGGCGTGAGCGACAAGTCGGGCAGCTCGATCACCATGTTCTGGTCGCGGCGCACGTAGAAGCCCGACAGTGGGCCCAGGTCGGCGATGGCGGTGTCGGTGTGCCCTTCCCCGACGCTCGGGTTGGACAACCGCCCCCTGCTGAGATCGACTGCTTCACCGTCGACGGCGAGCGACCGGATCGCAGTGATGTACTTCGACTGCCCATGCGGGTTGTGCAGCTCGAACCGCGTGCCGTCGGTTCCGCTGACTCCCGAGTACGCCACGACATCGAGGTCCCCTGCCTGGAGGCGCGTGACGAGCTCGCGTAGAAGCGCCCAGCTGTCCGCTCGCTCGCCGGCCCGATACCCGGAGATCAAGCCCGCGAGGCGCCTGACGGCGTGGTCGGACATCGTCTTCCCCCACTCCCGGCTGGCGGTGAACCTGGGGTTGGCCGCATACACACCGACGTGCTTGGCAGCCGGGTCGTCCTCGAGCGTCGTGAGGTCGACCGTCGACGGGTGGTACTCCATGAGGTATGACGTTTCGACCTTGGCCCCGTGGTCGTGGATGTCACCGTCGAGATCGGTGTTCAGCTCGTTCCACACCGTCGTGAGGGCATTCACCGCCGGGAACTCCTCCATGATCCGGTCGGTCTCCTCGCGGAGGACGTGGAGGTGGTCGAGCGCACCATGCCCGGACACGACGACGATCACCTCGAAACCGCCCTCGGCGAGCTGGCGGAGGATCGGCCGTATCGCGGTGCGAAGAACGTCGAGGTCGACCACGATCCCGTGCGGAAGCGGGAGGACGCCGGACGCCAGCCAGAACGGGGGCAGCACGACTCCCCCGGTGACTACCGCCGTGCGATGACAGATGGCATCGGCCGTAAGCATGTCGACACCGAGAGGAAGGTGCGGGCCGTGATACTCCAGACAGCCGACCGGGAGGAAGGCAACCGGCTCGTCCTCCAGGATGGCTCCCATCCGCTCGGGACGGACGAACTCGTAGGCGTGCGGGTCGTGCGACGCATCTGCGACCGCAACAGTTGCCTTGTCGCCCCGCACTAGGTCATCACCCACCCTCCGTTGACGTCGAGGCTCGCTCCGTTGATGTAGGACGCATCGTCGGAGGCGAGGAACGCGATGACCGCAGCCACCTCCGGTCCTTCCCCCAGCCGGCGCAGTGGGCTGGCGGCGACTACCGACGACTCGAGATCGGGATCCTTGTCGAACTGGCCGCGGGCCATCGGGGTGTTGATCGCCCCGGGGAGCACGGCGTTCACGGTGACGCCGGACCGGCCGTAGTTGCGGGCGAAGTTCTTGGTGATGCTGACTATGCCTGCCTTCGAGGCCGAGTAGACGCACGACTGCGAGATGCCGCCCGTTCGGGCGCCGATGCTCGACACGTTGATGATCCGGCCCCAACCGCGCTCCGCCATGCCGGCGACGGCTGCCACCGAGAGCACGAACGGGGCCCGGAGGTTGACCGCCATCGTCCGATCGAACTCGTCGTCGCTGATCTCGTCGACGGGCTTCTCGACCAGGGTCGCCGCATTGTTCACCAGGATGTCGACCGCCCTGATCCCGGCGACGACCTGGCGACAGGTGTCGGTGTCGGCCAAGTCGGCCTGGATGGCTTCGAACTCGGCATCGGGTTGGGGCTGCACATCAAGCCCGTGGACTCGATGTCCTGCGGCGGCGAGTGCCTCGGCGGCGGCCCGACCAATTCCTTGCGCACTGCCGGTGACGAGGGCGGTCCTGACTATGAGAGCAGTCTATCCATGAGACGACGAGTGTGGAAACGGTTCGAGATCGCTGGCTAGGTTGGAGCGGGATCGGAGGTACCACGTGACCTATGCGTTCGTGGACACACATAGACTCACTTCTGGGACGGACCCCGCGACAAACTCGCGTGGGTCTGGCTCGAGCCCGAGTTCATCCATCCGTTGCTCGGGTACTCGGATGACCGACACGATCAGGCCCTGGGTCGAGGCGTCGTTCGAGACGTTCGGGACCGAGCGGAGCTTCTTCGGCACCAACTGGCCGGTTGACAAGATGTACTCGGACTATCGCACCCGGATCGCTGCCTATTGGGACATCGTCGCCCAGTACGGCGCCGACGAGCAGGCGGCGTTCCTGGCCGGGAACGCCGACCGGGTATACCGGATATGAGCGCAGGCGGGCGGCACCGCACCGCCCTTGTCACCGGGTCGGCGCGCGGGATCGGCGGCGCCATCGTCACCCGGCTGCGCGCCGACGGGCACCGGGTCATCGGAGTGGACGTGCTCGATCACGAGATCGAGGTCGACGTGGCGACGCAAGCCGACCTCGCCCGGCCGGAAGAGTGCGCTCGCGTCGTCGCCGAGGCCGGCCCGGTCGACATCCTGGTGAACAGCGCTGCGATCTTCGTGCACAAGCCCATCGAGGACTTCACCGTCGCGGAGTTCGACGCGACGATCGCGGTGAATCTGCGCGCCATGTTCCTCCTGTCGAGGGACCTGGTGGGCGGGATGGCGGAGAGGGGGTGGGGCCGCATACTCAACATCTCCAGCGTGGGCGCTCGCACGGGCGGCGTGTCGCAGTCGGCGGTCTACAACGCGACGAAGGCCGCCATCATCTCCTTGACGAAGAACTTCGCCCGCAACTACGGCCCGTCGGGGGTGACGGTGAACGCGGTGCTGCCCGGGTTCGTCGACAGCTTCATGACCTCGCACGTCACCGCTGAGGACCGCTCCTCGTACATGTCGCAGATTCCGATCGGCAGAGCAGCGCAACCGCACGAGATCGGCGAGGTGGTCGCCTTCCTCGCCTCGGATGCAGCCGGCTACATGACGGGTGCCTCCGTCGACGTCAATGGCGGCTGGGTGATGGCGTGACGGCCGGAGCGCCGCGACACCCCACGGGTACACTCCCACGGTCGCAGAAAGGGGCGCTTTGGCTCGTGCCAGAGGCCGGCGCCGACGATCCGAGACGTCGCCGAGCGCGCCAGGGTGGCACTCTGGTCGTGAGCCGAACCGGATCGCCTAGTTGTGCCGCGCGGTGTCGACCTCGCCCAGGGTGACGCCCGTGATGAGGTCTACGAGGTCTCGGGGCGTCGTCTGGGACAGGTCGCGGATCTCCCCGATCATGGCGCCGTGACGCATGACCACGACCCGGTCGCAGACCTCGAGCACGTCGTGCATGTTGTGGCTGATGAGCAGCACCGCCACTCCTTCGTGGCGAAGCCGCTTTATGAGACCCAGCACGAGTTCCGTCTGCTCGACACCTAGGGCGGCGACGGGCTCGTCGAGCAGGACGATGTGATGGCCCCATAGCACCGCCCGCCCCACCGACACCGCCTGTCGTTGCCCGCCGGACAGGTGGGTGACAGGGGTACGCACCGATGGGATCTCGATGTGCAGCCGGTCGAGGTTCTCTCGCGTGTCGCGTTCCATGCCGCGGCGGTCGAGCCATCCGAGGGCGCGCAAGAGGGGGAAACGCGTCGGCTTCTCGCGGCCGAGAAACATGTTCGACGTGACATCGAGGACATCGACCAGCGCCAGGTCTTGATGCACCGTCTCGATGCCCAGGTCGCGTGCATCCTGCGGTTGTTCGATCTTCGCCAGCTCTCCGTCGACGAGGATCGCGCCTTCGTCGGGATGCAGGCCACCGGAGATGCAGTTGACGATCGTGCTCTTCCCAGCGCCGTTGTCGCCGAGCAGGCCGACCACCTCGCCGCGATCGACGGTGAACGAGATGTTGCGCGCCGCCCGCACCGCGCCGAAGGACTTGCTCACGCCGAGCAACTCGAGAGCGGGGCGCGCTGCCGGCGCCGCAGTCTTCATGGCTTCTGGAAGAACTCGAAGGTGATGCCGTCCAGATCTCGTAGGTAGCAGACACGTGCGCCCGCGTTGGGTCCTTGGGTTACCTCGATCACGGACGTGCTCACAGGCTTCGCGCCGAGGGAAATGGCCTTGTCCCGCATAGAGTCGGCATCGACGACTTCCAGGCAGATGTGCACGTTTCCAGGGTTGGCGGTGGCGGTCGGGTTGGGCGTCTTGTCGTCTGTCTGATATTCGAGGATCTCGAGCACGACGCCGTTGGGGAATCCCACGAAGGCAGCCTCGATCTCTATCCCGGCATATCCCGTCACCCCGCCGAGGTACCCGCCCGTGAGACGTCGCCGCCAAATCGGGTCGACGTCGAGGAGGGCGGACCAGAATCCGGCGGATCGATCAGCGTTGCGCACGGTGATGCCGATGTGGTGCACACCGACGGGGTCGGTCGCTCCGTTCACCATGTCACGTAGCCCCCTCCGATGTTGATGGCCTGGCCCGTGATGTAGGAGGCCTCGCTGGAGCAGAGGAACCAGATGAGTGTGGCGACGCTCTCCATTCCTCTTTGTTGACGTCGACGGCCAGCACGTCGTGGCCCTCGGCGAGGAATCGGGTCACGGCCGCTCTCCCTATGCCGCTAGCGGCGCCGGTGATCACCGTACGCATCTGGATACCCTCCTGATCATGCCTCCAAGCTGGGAACGTTGTCAAAGCGGATCTCGCGCCAATAGTGGGTCGACTGAATAGAGGCTTCGCGGAAACGTGGGTTTTGGGTCTGCTGGTGTCGGTTGGGTGCATCATGTCACGAGGAGTGCGCGGGCGGCGAAGTTGTGTTGGTTGGTGAATCCGTGGGCGGTGCGGCGTAGGACTTGGAGGAGGTTGTTGGTGCCTTCGATGCGGCCGTTGCTGGGCCGCCCGGCGGCGTGCCAGGCGAGGATCTGCGGCATGTGGGCGAGCAGCGTGTTGACGATCTTGTGGTACTCGGGCAGGTCGCCGGTCTGGTAGAGATCGGTGAACCTGTCCAGGGCGGCGAGGGCGCCGGCCTTGTCGTCGGCGAGGTACAGGCCGTGCAGTTCGCCGAGCGCCTCCCAGGCGGCACCCAGGCGGGGGTGCGCCGCGAACAGTCCGTCGAGTTGGGCGCGTTGGGCGTCGTCGAGGCGGTCGGGGCGGCGCAGCAGCAAGAACCTGGCCCGGAACACTTCGGCGTCGAACGCCGGTGTGACGCCGGGCGGTTGGCGGCGCTGGACGTCGCGGCGCACCGCGACCAGTCCCGCCGCGAACCAGCCGATGACACCGAAGCGGTCCAGGACGTGGGTGGCGTGGCCCAGGTGGCGGTCCACGGCGGCGCGGTAGGCCTTCGAGCCGTCGGTGACGACGACCTTCACGCCGGCGCACCAGCGGTGGCCCTGGGCGGCGAAGAACCTGCTCAGCGCGTCGGTGGACCGGTGGGGAACCATGGCCAACAGCTCGCCGCTGTCGCCTGAGACGATGACGGTCACGTAGCGGTGCCGGCGGCGCATCGACGTCTCATCGACCAACAACACCCGAGTGGGCTTGCGTCGGCGATGTTCGCCTACCAGCGCCGCCCACGCCCGCACCAGATCGTTCACGAGGTGCCAACTCACCCCGGCGCGGCGCGCCGCCGCGCTGATCGGCATCACCGCCACGTCGCCCACCAAGCGCCGCGCCAGACGCCACGTCACCTTGCCCTCGAACTCGGGATTGTAGTGATTCTGGGATCGTGTCCGGTTTTGGGTCGTTGATTACGCAGCATCGAGCAGGGCGGGGTTAGCAGGAATAGGGCTCTAAATCCTCCACATATGCCTGATGGTATTGGGCGAACTCCTCAAGTCGGAGGGCCTCATCGCGTAGGCGGGATGCGGCTGCGGCCAAGTCCCTCTCCATTAGGTCAGCCAACTGGTCACCAACGATGGAGGCGGGCAGTGCCGAAGTTCCGACGTCATCGGCACTTTGCCGGTGACGATCTGCTAGCACGAGTGACTCGCGTGCGAGGTCCCTGTGCAGTTGAATGATGTCGTACAGGGGATAGCACTGGCTGCGAGTCGGGGGGTCTGGCGGATCACCGCCGACGCAGCCATACGCGATATTTTGAGTCGCAGCCCTGGAGAAACCGCTCGCGATGTCGTGCCACATCTCGGCTTGTGGGTCCTTGGAGAGTCCGGGAAGAGCCTCGGGGTCCCATTGCCTGGCCAAGTCTTCGGCACGATTGCTGAAGGCGTGCAGTGACCACATCGCAGCCTCAGCGCGAGGCCAGCAGGGTCCTCCCTGCAGCGCTCTTCCGATACACACGCTGGCTTCTCTCGACCAAAGCCCCGCGATGGCGTCCAGATTGTCGCCCCCCATCGTCATGGCAGCATTGAGACCGCATATGAACGCCTGCTGCTCCGCGGCGTCCGGATCGCTAACAGCGGTGCTCGATGGCGACACTGCCGGTCTCGGAGTCGAGGGCGCCGAGTCCGACAGAGGCGCCTCGGTCGTGGCGGTGCTCGATGGCCGCACTGTCGGCTCTGGGGCGGAGGACGCCGAGTCCGACGCAGGAGCATCACTTAGGATCGAACACGCGGCGAGGACGCTGGCCGCCAGCAGGAACGTCACAACGAGGGCCGCAGCACGGGCATAGTGGCGCGCAACTGGTGAGCTTGGCAGGCGGTCAAGCACGACGGCCCAGCATAAGCAACTCCTCGGGAGTGAACGGGCAGTGGGCCCGCGATCGACGGGCGGGCTCGCCGAATCGGGTGCGACGAACGCGAAATCGGGGTTTTCTGGTTTGCTCTGGGTTTCGCGCTGCCGACTTGCTTTACCCCAGACAGGGGCGGCTGCGCGGCGTTCGCACTCGGGCGTTCAATCAAGTCGTGGGCTCTTGAGTTGAGCCTCGGTGGTAGCGCCCGGCTGAGAGCGGCGCTTCGGGGGGCTCGTCGGGACGGCGTTCCGGCGGACCTGAGGTTTGGTGCGACGTGACAAGATGGGCGTCGCGGGTGCGACACCCGTGAGTTCATGAGACTTGATCGACCCACTCTGGAGGTCGGGACATGTCGGTCTGGAAGAGCCACGAGAGTTGCATGGGCATGTTTGCCCTTTATTCGCTCTTCGGGAGTCAAGGCCCGTGGATGCGTGATGGTCTCCCATGGGACCACCGCACGTTCCGACGGGCGGATCGGTTGATGACCATGGGGCCACCGCCGAGCACCGTCACTCACCTCAGCGACGACGAGTTGGAGGAAACATTCGTTCGGGCATATCTCTGCGCGCGGTGTGCGCGCAAACATCGCAGTGTCCTGCGCAGCCGGGGATACGTATTCGCCGAGACGTTCTAGCAGCACACCAATTTGCCGGCAACAAACGGGGAGGCTGTAGGCGTGGCGGTCCAGCGACGGACGAATCGACGATCTTGGAGGACCACAACCGGCAACGAAGCTTCTGCGCGAGTTCCGCACACACCGCGAACGCCCCACGCTGAGGATCGCCCCTGGTTACAAGACTCTGGCTTGAGCGTTGGATGTCTAATGGATTGTCTAATGAACGTAGCGGCACGCAGCACCCTAAGTTGGGTCCAATCGCCACGACGAGGTTGCAAACTCCCTGCTAGATAGCACTATCCGGTACAGGCCAGCACGAACCGACACCGACTCGAAAGGGCTCATAACCCGAAGGTCAGTGGTCTAAGGCTTCGCTGGCGCACTACGAGACTCGGGCGCCGGGGTTTCGCGCGGTCAGCTTGCTGGTTCTCGGGTGGTGGTGCAGTGGTTGGCCCAGCGTTGCATGAGGGGGCGGCGGGGGTGGAGGAGGTCGCTGCGTTGGTAGGCGCCTTCCACACCTCGGACGGTGTGGCCGAGGGCGGCTTCGGCGAGTTCGCGGGCTATGCCGGTCTCGGCGGCCCAGCTGCGGAAGCTGGAGCGCAGTCCGTGGGGGGTGCCGGAAATGGCGAGTTCGCGGAACAGTTTGGAGAGGGCTTCGCTGGTGAGCGCCCGCCCGGTGGGTCCGGGGAAGACGAGATCGCTGGTGTGGCCGAGTTGGCGCGCTTCGGCGAGGATGGTGAGGGCTTGGGTGCTGAGCGGCACCCGGTGCGGTTTGCGGGTCTTGGTGCGCGCCGCGGGGATTTCCCAGGTGGCGGTGTTCGTGTTGATTTCGTTCCAGGTGGCGTCGCGGGCCTCGCCGCTGCGCGTGGCGGTGAGCGCCAGGAAGCGGATCACCAGTTTCGTGGCGGGGAGGGCGGCGGAGGAGTCGATGGTGGCGAGCGCGGCGGGGATGTCGCTGTGCGCCAGTGCGGCGAAGTGGCCGCGGTGGCCGTTGTTGGACGGCAACGCGGCAGCCACGGCGGCGGTGGGGTCATCAGGGCGGTATTGCTGGGCGACCGCCCAGCGCAGCACCGCCGAGAGGCGCCCTTTGAGGCGCCGCGCCGTTTCGGCCTTGGTGGCCCACAGCGGCGTCAACACGGCGAGGATGTCGCCGGCGGTGACCTCGGCGACGGATTTGGCGCCGAGGCTGGGCAGCACGTAGGTGGCCACTGAGGAGCGCCACTGCTTTTCGCTGCGCCCGCCGTCGCTCCAGTTCGCGGCGTGCAGCGCCACCACGGTCTCGAACGCCTCCGCGAACGACGGGGCGCGTTCGCGGTCGCCGCGCGGGTCGAGGCCCCTGTAGGCGTCGCGGGCGTTGGCGAGCGCCTGGTCGCGCGCATCGGCGAGGGTGATGACCGGATAGGGGCCCAGGCCGAGGTTCAGCGGGCAGCCGTTGACGCTGAGGCGCTGCGCCCAGGACTTGCGAACCCCGCCGGCGGAGCGGGATCGCACCACGAGGCGCAGGCCGTGCGCGCCGCGACCATCGGAATACACTCCGGGTTCGGTGACGGTGCGCGCGAACGCCGCGGTAAGCCGTTGTGGGCGACTCATCACGTCTTCCGTGCAACTGTTGGTGCCAGAGCTGGTGCCACTAATCGTGTGAGACTAGGGGCAGCTCGCTGGAACGTCAAGGGGCCCTAACAATGGCCAGATACTGCATGTGAGCTGCGACTTTGCGGATCAGCCGGCACCAAGAGGAACAAACTGAAACACCGAGTTGCGCGGACACTCCCTCCGCTCGAGCGGGCTGCGAGAGCCCGAGTCCCGCAGCGCCCACGGCCGGCATCGTCCTCGACACGAGACCGGGGCCGCGCCACTGCCGGGAACGGACTGCACATGGATTCTGATCCCGAAACCGCGGCCATGCGGCTGGCGCTCTCCGAAGCCGCCGCGGCGGCCGACCACGACGATGTACCGGTGGGCGCGGTGGTGCTGCTCGACGGCGAGGTGATCGCCCGGCGCCACAACGAGCGCGAACTCCAGGGCGACCCCACAGCACACGCCGAGGTACTGGCGCTTCGTGACGCAGCGGCGGCTCGCGGCTCCTGGCGTCTCGACGGCGCCACGCTGGTGTCAACCCTCGAGCCCTGCCCCATGTGCGCCGGGGCAGCGCTGGCGGCCCGACTGGACCGCATCGTCTTCGGTGCCGCCGACCCCAAGGCCGGTGCCTGCGGCTCGCTCTACAACCTGGCCGCCGACCCCCGGCTGAACCACGAGATGGCGGTGGCGGGTGGCCTGCTGGCAGACGAAGCGGCCGAACTGCTGCAGGGATTCTTCGCGGCGCGGCGCCGATAGCTTGTCCGACGGAGGGTTGCCAGAGCGGACGAATGGGACGGCCTCGAAAGCCGTTGTGGCCTCCGGGTCACCGTGGGTTCGAATCCCACACCCTCCGCTCACGGGACGATCGTGAAGGTGCCTCCATCCAGCGGGCGCATGACGCTGAAGTGCTTCCGATCCAGGGTCAGGATCGTGCGAGTCCGGTAGCGCTGAGCGAGCACCGCCAAGGAGGCGTCGGCGAGACCAATACCGAGATCCCGATAGCGCTCCACCACGCGCCGCGCCGCCGTCACGTCCTCGGCATCCATCGCTGCCAGTTCGTAGGCGCCGCCTGACAGTTCCGCCAGCACGGCCAGCTCGGCGTCCACGCCCTTGCGGGTCGCGACCAGATAGTCCACCTCGGCCAGGACGTAGGGGGAGACCACCATCACCGGATCATGGGCGTGCATCCACGCCGCCACCGCCTCGTGCTGGGAACCGGACTCGCTGAAGAAGGCGATGAGTCCGCTGGTGTCGGCGATGATCATCGCTCGCCGAAGCCAACCAGGTAGTCGTCCACTCGCTCGGCCCAGGCGCTATCGCCGGGGATAATCCCGGGACGGGGCTTGGGACGCGCTATTGCGTCCTGAATGGCCCGGCGGATCACCTCCGCCTCGGAGCACGAACGCTGCCGTGCCAGACGCTCCACGCCCTGTTTCAGAGTCTCCGGCAAGTACACCGTCGTCTTGTTCATACCATATATGGTACCACCGCCAGCTATACCGACTTCACGGCGCTGCCGGCGGGCACCCGGACACCCTTTCGCGGCGACCTCAGTACATGATCGTGCGGGTGAGGTGGTGGGGCCAGAAGGTGGCGTGGTAACTCTTCCAGAGGCGGAAGTCCAGCTGCGGCACCACCAGGGCCAGGGGGGCGGGGCGGATGCGGTTGATGGCGTCGGTCAGCAGGGCCGTGGCGTAGAGCGTGTGGGCGCGGATCTCCACCTCCTCGGCGCTGTCCCGCGCGATGTGGTCGCCCCGGTTGATCGCCGCCTCCAGCTCCGGGGTGTAGGAGACGATGCCCATGAGCCGTAGCGCCACCGGCACGATGTAGTCGGCGAACGCCGTCATGCGGTCCAGGTCGGCCACGGCGAAGTGGCCCGAGGCCGCCAGCGACATGTGCAGTTGCCACAGCCAGAGTTGTGCCAGCTTGTGGAGTTGCACCTCGTGCCCGTCGTGGGTGCTGACATCGTTGAAGCGGGGGAACTCGGAGACCAGCCGCTCCATGAGCCCGTCGCCGCCGGCGTACATGGCGGGGGCGCAGTCCGCCACGAAGCGGTGGACGGAGCCGCCGTAGCGCTCCGTGAGCGTGCTACCCGCCTCGTTGAGGATCTCGACGCGCTCGTCCAGCATGGGGAGCTCGATGTTGCCGCTGAACACGGCGGCGAGGTCGTCGCGGCCCATCTCGGCGAGGTAACCGCCATCGAGCAGCGGCACGCCGACCTCCAGCGCACGGTTGACGCAGGCGAACATGGCCTCGCTGTCGGACCACTCGCGGCCCATGTGGGTGGTCGCGAACTTCACGCCCGTGTCGAAGTCGCTGAAGGCGAAGTTCATCATCGCGTAGAAGAACGACACGTCGACGATTTCCGCAGGGTCTGTTCGGTCGCTGAAGGCACCGTCCATCGCGCCTGACGGGAAGTTGAACTCCTCATAAGCCATCCACGACGCCACGGTGTCGACAGCTTCGACCGCGGTGGTCACGTGGCGGGAGCGTTCGATCACCCCGCAAACCGACTGCAAGACCGTCGAGGACCACACCGGTGAATCGTGCACGCGCTGCTCCTGTCGCTCCGAGGCACGGCGGTCGCCGGTCCCCGCGGTGCGGGGCCGCCCGGCGCCGGCGAGCGTTTCGTCCCGCAGACTACGGCGCCACAAGACGTCACAGCGACCCTCCATCCAGCTCACCATGTCGCCGCGGGAACCTCGCCTCCGTTCGCCTCCGGCGGAGGTGGATCGCCCGAGCCGTCGGCGGCAGACTGTGGCGTTCGGACCCGAAAGCAACGAAGGAGACAACCCCCATGGCGACACGTACCGAGTACGAGCCCGGCACACCCTCGTGGGCTGACCTCGTCAGTCCCGACCCCGACGCTTCCCGCGCCTTCTACGGCGCGCTGTTCGGGTGGGCGGCTGAACAGTCGACCGAGCCGGAGGCCCACGGCTACACGGTGTTCATGCGGGGCGACGCCGCCGCGGCCGGCCTCGGCCCCGCCTTCGGCGACGTGCCGCCCTGCTGGAACACCTACGTGACCGTGGCCGACGTCGACGAGGTCGTCGCAGCGGCGGCCGCGGCGGGCGGGCAGGTGATGTTGGAGCCCATGGACGTTTTCGACGCGGGACGCATGGCCATCATCGCCGATCCCAGCGGGGCCGCACTGTCGCTCTGGCAGCCCGGCGACCACATCGGCGCAGGCGTGACGATGGAGCCGAGCGCCATGTGCTGGCACGAGCTCAACACGCGAAACCCCGACGCCGCCAAGGCCTTCTACGGGACGCTCTTCGGCTGGGACGCCCGGCAGGTTGGCGGGCCCGGCTTCGACTACACCGAACTGCTGCTGGGCGAGACCGGCGTCGCCGGGATGATCGTCATGGACGAGAACTGGCCCGCCGAGGTGCCCACCCACTGGATGCTGTACTTCGCCGTGGAGGACTGCGACGTGGTGGCGGCGCGGGTGACCGAACTGGGTGGCGAGGTCTGTGTGCCGCCCACCGACATCCCGCCCGGCCGGTTCGCCGTCGTGAACGATCCACACGGCGCCGTCTTCTCGATCATCTCCCTCCACGACATGACGCCCTAGTCGCGCGGTCGGACGGGGCCGCACCGCGGCGCCGGAGAGCCGATCGTCGTTGGCAGACTGTGGAACCCGACGTGACAGTGCCGGCACAACCGGCGCCTGCGACCAGGGGAATCGAACAAGGAGACTCACCGCATGGTGCGACCCACCGGATACAAGCCCGGCACGCCCTCGTGGGCTGACCTCGCCAGCCCCGACGCCGAGGCCTCCCGCGCCTTCTACGGCGCCCTGTTCGGGTGGACGGGCGAGCCATCCCCCGAGCCCGGCGCCCACGGCTACACGGTCTTCATGCTGGGCGACGCCGCCGTGGCCGGCCTGGGGCCCCTCTTCGGCGACATGCCGCCGTGCTGGAACACGTACGTGACCGTTGCCGACGCGGACGAGGCCGCCGCGGCGGCGTCCGCAGCCGGCGGGCGGGTGCTGATGGAACCCATGGACGTGCTCGACGCGGGCCGCATGGCGGGGATCGCCGATCCCGGTGGCGCCACCCTGTCGCTCTGGCAGCCTGGGAACCACATCGGCGCCGAGGTGCGGATGGAGCCGAACGCCATGTGCTGGGTCGAGTTGAACACCCGCCAGTCCGACGCCGCCGCCGCTTTCTTCGAGACGATGTTCGGGTGGGAAACCCAGCAGGTCGGGGGTCTGGTCGACGAGGGAGGGCACGGGTTCGACTACCTCATGCTGCGGCTGGGGGACACTCCCCTCGGCGGCATCATGACCATGGACGATCACTGGCCCGCCGAGATGCCCCCGCACTGGATGGTGTATTTCGCGGTCGAGGACTGCGACGCCGCGGCGGCGCTCGTGACCGAACTGGGAGGGTCGGTCGGCGTGCCGCCCACCGACATCCCGCCGGGGCGGTTCGCCGTGGTGATCGACCCCCACGGCGCGGTCTTCACGATCATCGCCCTGAACCCCGAGATGTTCGGGTAGTCCCATGACCCCACCGGGAGGCGCCGCGGCGCCGAGGATCATGATCGTGGGCAGCACCATGATGGATTTGGTGGCCTACGCCGACCGGCTGCCCGAGGCCGGGGAGACGGTCGTGGGATCGTCCTTCCAGACAGGGTTCGGCGGCAAGGGGGCCAACCAGGCGGTCATGGCCCGGCTGCTGGGCGCCGAGGTCTCGATGGTGTGCTGCGTGGGCACCGACGGCTACGGCGCCGAGACGCTGCAGAACTTCGCCGATCGAGGCATCGACACCACGTGGACCCGCCGGGTGCCCGGCGCCAGCGGCGTGGCACCCATCTGGGTGGAGAGCAGCGGACAGAACCGGATCATCATCGTACCCGGCGCCAACCTGGCGATAGACCCCGACGTGGCCGTCGCCGCTGTGAACGACGGACCGGCGCCCGGCGTCGTCGCCGGCCAGTTCGAGATCCCTCAGCACGTGACGGCCGCGGCGTTCGCCGCCGCCCGACGCCGGGGAGCGGTGACCGTCCTGAACCCGGCCCCCGCCGCACCGCTGGACCCAGCCCTGGCGGCCGCGTCGGACTGGCTGATCCCCAACGAGGTGGAGCTCGCCGCACTCGCCGGGCAGGATGCCGTCGACGACCTGCCGAGCGACGACCAGCTCCGATCGGTGGCCGAGCGGGTGGGTTGCCGCCTGCTCGTGACCCTCGGCGAAGCCGGCTCGGCGCTGGTCGGCCCTCACGGTGAGGTGCTGCGCATCGGTGCCCCCTCCGTCGACGCCGTTGACACCACCGGCGCCGGCGACGCCTTCGTCGGAGGTTTTATCTGGGCCCTAGCCGGCGGGCGCAGCGAGACCGATGCGGCGCGCATCGCCACCACGGTCGCCGCCGACAGCGTCACCCGCCCCGGCACGCAACTCTCCTTCGCGACCCTCGAGGACTACGACAGGCTCCTGGCCGGCATCTGACCGACTAGACCCGACCCGCGGCGCCGACCCATCCGGCGCCGCACCCCCGAACGGTCAACGGCGACTCACGTCCCGACACGATCGGCGGTGGTCACTCCGGGTTGTTCTCGACACCGTGGTAGCGGGCGGTTCGCCGGTTTCCTGCCATGCGGAGTGTCCCGTCCCTCACGAGGCGGCGCAGCAGTCGCGAGGCCTGATCGGGTGCGATCCGGCACAACTCGGTCGCCTCGGCGCGCCCGATCGAGCCGTGGCGCCCCACGTAGGTGAGGATCATCTGCTCCTGCTGGATCGGCTCGAAACCGCGTGCACGGACGTACGCGGCCGATTCGCCGATCTCCCGGTACAACTCGGCGGCCAGGTGGTAGGTACGTCCCTTGCCTTCGCCGCGTGATTCCAGCAGGCCACGTTCGACGAGCGAATTCAGCACCGACCGCGCCTCGTCGGTGCCGACCTGCAGGAGGTCGCCCGCGCGCCTCGAGGTGACGCGGCTCTCGATCCGCACTTCGTGGAGAATCTGCAATGTCCGGAGGTCGAGTGGTAGGCCGTCACGAGCCGAAGCGGCGGTGAACGCGGCGAGTTCACGGTCCGCCGGCCCTGCGGGCAGCCGGGCCTCGACCCACGCACGTGTCGACCGCGAGTAGTCGGGCCGGGGTCGCCCCAAGGCGAGTTGGCTCGTGTAGACCCGGTTGACGCCTCGCCCGGTCCGCTCGACGAGCCCGGCGCGTTTGAACGCATCGGCGATCAGCGGGTTCCGGGCCTGCGGCGGCGCGGTAAGCAGGTTCTGGATGGTGATCCCGTCGGGAAACCCGCCGGAGCTGCTGACCGTCAGAGCCTGGGATCCCTCGACGGCCACACGGACCTGGCCGTTGATCGAGTAGTCCCGATGCACGAGGGCATTGGCGATCAACTCCCGGACGGCGATCTCGGCGTAGAGAGGGAGCCCCAGCCGGAAGAGCCCGTCGTCGACCTCCTCCTCGGGGTTGTACGGCTTGACCGCCTCGGCGAGTTCCACCATGGCGCGGAGCAGCGGGACGTGGAGATCGCGGTTGGCCTGGACGGCATCGTGCCCATCGAGTGCCTGGAACACGACGGCATGCGTCGGCACGAGGGTCCGGAGCGTGCCGGGCGTGCCGAACAGCAATGCGGCGCCAAGCGTCAGATCACCGTCAATGGACCGGAATCCGAGTGCGGACAGAAGATCGAGATCGGCGAGTTCGGCGAGAACAGCGTCGCCTCCACCTCCTGCGAGACGCCGGAATCGGTCGACTTCGGCGGGATCTAGATCGGTGGCCGCCAGTCCGGCCAGGGGAAATGCCGACAGGTCCCGATTCCCGAGCAGGGTCGTGCGCGCTTGGGCTTCGTGAGGCAGCATCGGAAGACAGTGCGGCTTGCCGTCAACGTCGATCGCCCGGCGCACGTACCGCCCGGAGGTGGTCGCGACCAGCGATCTCGCCTTCGGCACGTGGACGACCACGACATCGACATCGCCGGACCGCTCCACGGTGGCCGCGACACTGAGGGCGGGCGAGGTTCTGTTGGCGATCAGCGCCTCGAGCCTGCGGCTGTCGGTCGAGCCACCGTGCCGGGGTCGAGCACCGACCACTGTGCCGTCGTCGGCTGCGCCGAGCAGAAGCCAACCACCGTCCCCGTTGGCGAGGCAAACGACCGCCTCCGTCAACTCGTCGTCGTTGACATCGCTCTTGAACTCGACGGTGTAGGTCTCGCCGCCGGCTATGAGGCTCTCGATGCCGGGTTCCATCGGGTGGCAATTATACGCCTATATTTGCGCTTTCGTTATTGCCATAGCGCACGTCGTATAACTTTGCATTCCGGACACGGTCAAAGAACCGATCTGTCCCTGGTCAACCGGACGTGGGCTTCGCGGCTCCCGGGATAGTCTCCGGGCTACTGGTAGATGATCAGGGCCGGCGGCGGGTCGAGGCCCTGGACCTGCTCCGGTGTCATGACCGGCGTGTCGTAGCGGAAGAACAGCTTGAATGCCGGCCACTCCGAGGGCTCAGGCACGGCGAACGCGTTGTATCCCGCCACTTTGACCGGGATGAGGCCGAAGCCGTCCATGTCGATCGAGAGGTCCACGCCGTCGATGTCCTCCACCGCACCGCGGTCGCGCAGCATGCGGGGGGTGAACTGGTGCACCATCAGGATCTTCGGAGGCAGCCCCTCGGCCTGGACGAGCGCCGCCAGGTAGCGCTGCACCTCGTTCACCTCCTCGGCGGTGACCGAGCCGATCACCAGCCCCGGCCGTATGCCCTGGCGCCTCGTGGCGAACTCCGGGTCCAAGGCCACGTGCACGAACGGCTCACGCAGGAACCGCTCCAGCAGTTCCACCTCTGTGAGCGGGTCGCTCCAACCGATCTGAATGTCCAGGAAAACGAGCATCCCCCGCTCACGGGCAACTTCGACGTACTCGGCGATGCCCTCGGCGGAGAGCCGACCGAGCCAGGTTCCATCCGGCGTCGGGTCGGACTGCGACACGCCGGTGATCACGTGGAAGGCGGAGATCACCTCACGCGTGCCGTTGAGCCGGTCGTAGCGCGCCGCCCAGACGTCGATCTCATCGGCGACCGTGGCAGGGTCGCCGCGGCCCAGTGCCCCCAGCGCCGGGGCAGTGGGATGGCCGTAGAAGGACACGACCTGGGCCTCTTCGAGGAGGGAGTGCTGCGGTACCGGCAGGGCGTCCACGGGCGATGACGAGAGCCAGCGGTCCGCGGCGCTGACGGTGGGCAGGAAACGGCGCCGCGGCCGCAGTCGCGCGCCCCAGGAGCCGTCCTCGGAGCGCCGCTGCACGGCGACCTCGACGCGTCCGTCCAGGAGGCGCCGCGCCGCGACACGAAGCTCGTTGCCGTCCAGCGTCACAGGCGAGGTCACCAGCCACCGCCCGACCTCCGCATCGACAGGCAGGATGCGGCGCCGGGGCAGCAGGCGTTCGCTGCAGGCACCGTCCTCCGAGCGCCGCTGCAACGCGATCTCGACGCGTCCGTCCAGGAACCGCCGCGCCGCCACGCACACCTCGACGGAATCTTCGGGCGTCTCCTCCTGCGCCGCCGCCTGCCCCCACCCCATGGCCGTGGCGACCATCAGCATCACCGCTCCTGCGGCCACGTACCGTCTCACACGATTCCTCTGCATCTCCCGCCGGCCTTCGACACCCCACGGGAATCGCCTCCGCAACAGGACGGCATCGACTCCCTGGCCGCGGTCGGCTTGCTTCACCTGTTGGCAGCGCGCTGCGGAGAGGGTGTACGGAGAGATACTTCGTTCCACCTTGGTTCGTGGGAACCGGCTCATAGACAAAACGCTGTTCAGAGAGCATACGTACCCGTATTGGCGCTGCACCGGGAGCTAGCTGGTTCCGGGTTGTGACTGGCACCAGTACTGGCGCCACCACGATCGGCATTCTTCAGGTGGATCACCTCGACTACCTCAGGATCCCATCAGCTAACGGGGACTGTCGCCGGGCTTGGTGACATCCATGACGATCACGGAGATCTTGCGTGCATCGTCGGGTGTGAGCGTGCTCTCGAGTTGCTGTTCCAATTCCTCGGGTGTGGCAGGACGCGTGCCGTGAGGGCCTCGCGGGGTCTTGCCGGGTTCGAGCCAGAGGACCAGGTAGATCCCGTATCCAGATGTCTCCGGCAGATTTGTGTACTTGGCGATGAGTTGTGAGTGCAGCGCGCTCCACAGGTGAGGGCTGTCATTCGGCTTGACCTCGACGGGTACGTTGAACTCGCCACAGATCGCTTCGATGTCGGCGCGGGTCTCTCCAGCGTGGCGGTACTCCGGTTCTGCGCGGACTTCTGGAGGCAAGCGCAGCCGCAGGACTGTGAGCAGCGCGTCGCGGCAGGAGTTCTCGGGCTTGCGTCTGATTGGTTGGCCGTACCGATTCTCGTTCCAGAAGTGACGCCAGAATTCGCTGTTGCCACCTCGGATGTCCGCGCGGATGTCGGTCAGATGGTCGTGCAGCAGAGCAGCGAGGTCCGCTGCGTTTGCGGGTGGTCCGCCAGCGAGTGTGCGCTGAATCTCGTCGACGGTGGGATGTTGGTAGGAGGCGTCGCGATGCGCGACGAGTTGACGTTGCCGGGCCATCTTCAGGTGGCCACGCCAACTCGCCAGTCGGGAGTCGCCGATCAGAGTTCTCAGCGCCTGCATGGCGTCGTCGCCTCCCAGCGAGCCCAGTCTCCCGATCAGGCTGCCGAGATACTCGGGCATTGCTATCTCGACGCTGGGCTGGCCATTCCAATCGATCGGGGCGAAGAACTGCCCCAGCATCTCGAACAGAGACTTGAGGGTCGCTGCATCTCGGCTGCTGGCCAGGATTGATCCGATGGAGTAGACGCAGTCCGACGGGCGCACGGGAATGTGGTCGGGGTACCTGAGCACTTCCGCAAGATGTCGCGTGCGCGTCTCGTGGCCGTTCGCGAAGGACTCCAGGCGCGGCAAGCCTCGAGCCGGGGAGATCGCCGCGTTTGCTGCCAACCACCGAACCCGCTGCCCGTCAACTGTGCTCTTGAGGGACAGCTTGTGTTCGACCAGTTCTGCCAGTGGCGCCCTATCCGGGTGTCGGAGGGCTCTCGTCAATAGCCGGTCGAGGAGCGGCAGCCGCGCGCTGACGCCTCGGGTAGGGAACGCCTTCAGTAGCTTGAGCCAGATGGTCTGGACTTCGTTGTCGCAATTCTTGATTGAAGCCAGTTCTTCGAGTCCGGGCGGGGAGTCCTTGCCGCCGCGGATCCCTGCGATCGCGCACCGGTACAGGATGTCGAGCACCAGTTCTGGGTCTTCATCGATCCAGCGGTCGTGCCAGCTTCGCGGCTGATCTTCGCCCCGTGGATTGTTCGAGGCCCAACCGCCAGTCCAGTAGATGCGCGTGCCCCCCGGATGTGGATGGCCCAAGAGGACGCAGTAGTGGATCGCGAGCGCCTTGCGCTTGACGGTGTCGTCGAGACTGTCCAGGAACGCCGGGTCTTCCTCCTCGAGAAGATGCAGGCTCGCCAGGACGGGATACGCGAGCCATGACTGCTTCGAGTCCAGATACAGGTCGATCGCCTCTTCGACCCCGGGAACGTCCTCGCGCCAGACAGCGCCCCGCAGACCCGCGAGCGCGGCATCGACGACGGTGTTGTTTCCAACGAAGCCGGCGATGCGGTTCTGAGGCGACGCGTGTGGATCCAAGTCGGAGAACAGACCGAGGTACGCCTTGGCCAGAGTGTGTAGGTCCGGCGCCGAGAACCGGTTCTCCCGCAGATCGTTCTCGTGCGCACGGAGGTGCTGTGCCCACTCCTGCTTCCGCTGCCGTTCCTCCTCCTGCCTTTGTTCCTGGAGTTCCTCAAGCTCCTTGAGGTACGGGTCCGGCGTCGGTTCCTCCCTCTCGGAGCGCTCCTTGTGCAACTCTTCTAGTTCTTTCGCTAGATCCGGGAAGCCGCGGGTGCGCTCGCGCATCACGTCGAGGGTCAGCCCGTCGTTGGTCGATCGGTCTCCTACGAAAAAGAAGGAGTGAGTCAACAGTGCCCGCGACAGGAAAGGCTTCGCGTCGGCAATCTCGATCGCCTTGTCGAGGCACCAACGCCCGAAGTCGGCCGGGAACGTCCCCTGAAGCACCGGGTCGAATTCCCGCCATGCCCAGGGTCGGGACGTATCCTCCGCGGGGCGATTCTTGAGCCGGGTCAGGAAGGCGATCCGCTGCGCGTCGGGATGTGTCCTCAGCCAGTCTCGGATCTTGCCCAGGGGTTGACGGTTACCGTCCCAGCGCTGTTCGTAGAGATCGACGATGCGAAGCCAGCGTTCTACGTGTGCCGGCTCGAGTGTCTCGCCAAGTGTCGTCAGGCCTCGGGCCAGAAGCTCCAGTGGAAGATCCCCGAACCCTGATGCTCGCAAGGCAGGGATCAGACGCGAGGCATCGTCGGAGAGTGTGTCGAGCAGTTCCACGAACTGCTCGTGCGATATCCGCTCGCCGAGTTCGTCGTTCCAGAAGATCTGGAACCGGTTCACGACTCCGCCTGATGGCGCCCGGCGCGCATAACGCCAGATCTGCGATGGGCTGATTGGGGTCGGGTAGAGCTCACTGAGAAGGGCGCCGCGGAGTTCGCCGTCCGGGTCAGAGCCGGCATCCGCGTGGAGTGCATCCAGTAGCTCGAGCAGGGCCTGCGTTCTGGCCTCCTCGGGGAGAAGCTGCCGGTACGCATCTCGAGCAGCCCGCCGCAGTGCTGTGGGTCGCGAGACGTCGTGGATCAGCGCCAGCAGGTCGGGTAGTAGATCGCCGAGGAAGGGAATCTCCGACCGCTCAGCCTTGGATAGGGCGCCGAGCACGAGAATCTCGAGCCGCTCGTCGGCTCCTTCGGCACGTCCATCGCCGAGAATCCTCCTGATCGGCTCCACCATGTCGACCGAAGCGACGTGCCGGAAGGCCCACGATGTGTCTGTTCGGTACGTGTCGTCGGGACTGTCCGAGTGCTCGTAGTTGAGAATCGGTTCGTACGGAGTGAGCTGGGACAGTGCTCGGAGCAGGCGTTCCTTGTCGTCCGTACTGAATCTCCAGATGTCACCGTAGAGAGCGACGCCGACGGGATCGATGTCGACCAGTACATGCCGCGCCTCATGCGAGTGTGCCGCCAGCCAGGCTGAGAGTCCCCGAAGCGCCGTGACGACGCGCCCGTCGCTGGGACCGGTCATGAGCGCCACTGCCCGCCCAGCAGGGAGTCCACCAGTGATGCGCTTGGCGAGATAACGCCCGGCGAGGAACTCGGCGACCTGACGATGCAGCGGTCTGAACCCCATCCCGTCTGAGCCCTTGAATAGCTTGGTGCCCAGCGCGGCGCGCACGGCCGCTCGAGTCGGACCACCGGTGATCTCCCTCATCTCGTCCAGCGATACGCACACTGATGTGTCGTTCGCAGGTCCAGGGGAGCCCACCTCGATTCCCGAGAGCAGCAGGAGCGCGCACAGGTACCCCGTCGCGTCAACCAGGGTCTCAACCGGGTGCCCGGTCCCGGCAACCTGGTGCTCCGGGTTGTGCTCGCTCATCATCCGCCGGCAGGCGGTCTCGAAGGTTTCCAGTCGGCTGTCGGGCCAATCTCCGCTCGGCCCGACCGCCTCTGCAAGGAGGCTCAGCGCCAGCGGATTTCCCAACATTGAGTGAATTCCTCGCCGGCGCGCCTCTGCCACGAAGCTCGCCGTGTCGAGATCTGGGTGCCTCATGATGAGCAGTTCGCGCGCCGCGGATTCGCTGAGCGGATCGAGGCGCAGCACCGCGATCCGGGAATCGGGCGAGACCTCCGCCAGTGCTTGCAGGTCGTTGTTGCCGAGCCAGTCCGCTTCGCGACAGGAGAGGCGGAACCACGGCTCGTCGAGTTGATGGAGCCGGTTACGGATCTGGTCAAGCGGCGACCGGGCGTCGGTCGCACCGGCCCGCATCTCATCCAGGCCGTCGATGAACAGTGTCTTGTTCCGCCACTCGTGGGGCGGCGGATCGAACGTGATGAATTTCCGGGCACTCACCTTCGCCGCCGCAGCGCCGAGTTCTTCGCACTCCGTCTCGAATTCGGTCGTCTTGCCGGCTCCGGGGTCGCCCAGCAGGACGTAGGCCGGGACCGGCCTGAAATCGCTAAGCGGCCTTGCCTGAGCGGCGTTGCCGGGGGAGCTGTCGGGCGGAATCTCGGTGCAGGTGCGGGCGACTCGGATGCCCGGGGCACTACTCGCCATCTGCTGGGGGCTCTCGGTGGGAGCCGTTTCGAGTGGGCCCGGCGCCGTCATTGTGGCGCCTCCTCGATCCAGTGATCAGCAGGTGTTGCCAGGAATTCGTGCAGTGGCACACCGGATTCGCCAACAACGAAGATCTGCCGTGGCTGGAAACGGCGCTCGAATTCCGCCAGCCCTGCGGTCGGAGTCGATTCGCTGCCGCTCTTCACCTCGATCCCAACGACGTGCGGGCCCCGGTGGAGCACGAAGTCCACTTCGTAGCGGCCGTCCCTCCAATACTTGACCGTCGTGCTCAGCGACGCCGTATTGGCGAGATGTGCACCAACAGCGCTCTCGACGATCCGACCCCAGAAGGTGCGATCGGATCGAGCCTCGTCGAACGTGTAGCCCGAGACAACGGCCATCAGAGCCGTGTTAAGCACGTTCAGCTTCGGCGTCGAGGCCTTCGCGGACAACGGCCTCTCGGTGTGCTTCGCGAATCCCGCCAGCAGTCCGGCTTGGGTCAGCAGATCGAGGTACCGGGTGAGCGTGGTGGTGTTGCCGGCGTCTTGCAGCTGCCCGACCAGCTTGTTGTACGAGACCACCTGACCCGAGTACAACGCGCCGAGATAGAACAGCCGCTTCAACAACGACGGCTTGTCGACTCTGGTCATTGAGAGCACGTCCCGCTCGATGTTGGGCTCGATCAGTGCACCGCGGACGTAGGCGGCCCACCGCTCGAAGTCGCCGATCCTCGACGCCGCCCCCGGGTAGCCGCCGAAGAAGACGTACCGCTCCAAGTCGAAGTCGAAGGCCTCCGACATCTCAGTGAAGGACCAGTGCGTGAACCGCACCTGCTCGAAGCGGCCAGCGAGGCTCTCGTTCAAGCCGGCCTGCATCAGCAGCGGCGCGGACCCGAGGATGACGACGTGGAGCGGGCACCCGTCGGCCCGGTCGGCGTCCCAGAGACCCTTGACAGTCTCCGACCAACCGGCGATCTTCTGGATCTCGTCGAGGACGAGTACGAATCCTCGACGGGAGTCCCAAGCGCGCCGCCGGCTGTCGGCCCAGACCTCTTCCAACCACCGGCGGTCGCGTGGGCCTCGAACGTGTGCCGTCTCGCCCACACCCGATTCGAACGGGCGGGGCGCCGCACGGGGTCCGGGATCATCGACCGACTCGAATCGATGGTCTCGATCCAGAATCGCAAGCGCCTGGCGCACCGCGGTTGTCTTGCCCGTCTGCCGAGGACCGAAGACAGCGACAAGTCGGTCCGGAGGCTCCGACAGCCGTTGCACGATCGTCGCCACCTGCGCTCGCCGGAACTCGCTGCTCATGCCAGCAGCATAGCAGAGCTGGAGTTATGCTAGTGAGGGCTTTTACTCAGTATAGTAGTTGACAACGTCTCCAGGTTCACGATGGCGACCATCGGTGGTCTCCAGCGCGAAGGAACTACGAGGTAGCGGCGCCGAGGGGAATGCCGAGAGGCCCCGAAGCACGGATCCGGAGTGGGACATCGAGGCGACCGGACCCACTTTCACGCCACGATCTGGCGAGGCCATTGCGGCACCAAAAGTGGCGCCAGAATATGAACTCCCAGGTCAGAGGCTATTTACAGCGGAGGGAGTGGGATTCGAACCCACGGTGGCCGCAAGACCACACACGCTCTCCAGGCGTGCCGAATCGTCCGCTCTCGCATCCCTCCCGGTCACCCCCGCGCCGGAGCGCAGAAAGTCGCGCAAGGGTACCCTGTGGCTGCCGGTGCCCGTCCTGGGATGTGGCGGCCGGGTCCTGTGCGACCGGGTCCTGCGAACCGAGTCAGGGCCGGGAGGCAGCAGCTCTCAGCGGAACCCCCGGAGCGCCGCAGGCAGCCTGGCCGTCACTTCCGAGGACGGGCACCCGCGGCGCCGGCGGCATGATGGCTGTCACAGGGGGTCACTAGGCTCACCGCCGATGGTGCACCAGTCCCTCTACCGGCGCTACCGGCCGGCGCGCTTCGGCGAGATCATCGGCCAAACGCACGTCATGGCCGCGCTGCGCAACGCCGTTGCCACCGATCGGGTGGGCCACGCCTACCTCTTCAGCGGCCCCCGCGGCACGGGGAAGACGTCCACCGCCCGCATCCTGGCCAAGGCCCTCAACTGCGAGAACCTCAGCGACGGCGAACCGTGCGGGACGTGCGGTTCGTGTACCTCCATAGCCGCGGGGACGTCCTACGAGCTGCACGAACTCGACGCCGCCTCCAACAACAAGGTGGACGACATCCGCGAACTCGTCAGCAGGGTCGCCATCGGGTCACCGGGGCGGGCCAAGGTGTACGTCCTGGACGAGGTGCACATGCTGACGCCGGGCGCGGAGAACGCCCTGCTGAAGACCCTCGAGGAGCCGCCGCCGCACGTCGTGTTCGTGCTCTGCACCACCGAGCCGCACAAGGTGACACAGACGATCCGCAGCCGGACGCAGCACCTCCTCTTCGAATTGCTCGACGCCGACCTGCTCGAGGGGCACGTGCGGGCCGTGGCGGCCGATGCCGGGCTCGACGTCTCCACCGAGGACATCGCCTACGTCCTCGGCGCCGCCGGAGGGTCGGCCCGCGACGCCCTGTCGGCGCTCGATGCGGTGGCGGCGGCAGGCCGGGCGCCCGACGGCGGCGACGCGGTTGCCGCCGTGCTGGAGGCCGTGGCGACGGGCGACACCGCCGCGGCGCTCACCGCCGCCGACGCCGCCGCCCGTGCCGGTCAGGAGCCGCGCATCCTCGGTGAGGCGCTGCTAGGGAGGCTGCGCAACGCCTTCCTGGCCTCGGTCGAGGCGCCCCTTGATCACGTGCCGGCCGCCGACCGCGCGGCCGCCGTCGACCTGGCGGGGCGGCTGCGCCCCCGCACCTTCACGTTCGCCCTCGAGTTGCTGGGGGAGGCGCTCGTGCAGATGCGCGAGGCGCCCGACCCCCGGGTCGATCTCGACCTGGCGCTGGTGCGGCTCACCAACCCGGAGATGGGGCTGACGCTTCATTCTCTGGCGGAGCGGGTGGAGCGCCTCGAGCGGTCCGGCGGTGTGCCACCGCCCCGACCACCGGCCGATCTCCCCCCGGCGGAGGCGGCCCCTTCCCGACCGGCTGCGCGCCGCGGGGGGCGCCAGGAGCACCGGTCCGCGCAGGTCGCGGCCGTGCGCGAGACCATCGCCCGGGCGTCCGCGGCCCAGCAGAGCCCCAGAGGATCCTCTGGGGCCGGCGACGCGTCTTCCCCGGCTGAGCCGAGAGCCGCCGGTCCGCCGGAGGAGCCGCCGCCGCCGCAGGAGCCACCGCCGCAGGAGCCTGCGAGGGCATCGGGAGCGCCCGCGCCGGCGCAGCCGCCGCGGGAGGAGCCTGCGAGGGCATCGGGAGCGCCGGCGCAGCCACCCCCCGATCGCGACGAGGCCGTGCTGGCCTGGGCTCAGGAGGTCCTCCCGACCCTCCCCAAGTCGGCTCGTGCCCTGCTCGCCGGAGGACGCTTCCTGCCGAACGCCCCCGGCGCCCTGCGGTTGGCACTGCCCACGGCCGGGTTCCTGGCCCGGTCCGAGTCGCACCGCCCCGAGGTCGAGGCCGCATTCGGACGCTGCTTCGACCGGTCGGTCACCGTCGAGTTCGTGCGGGACGACGGCAGTGCGCCGGACCCGCCGTCGGCCACCGCCGGCGGCGCTGCGGTGGAGTCGTCGCTACTCGGCGAGATTGCGGCCGCTCCGGCACGACGCACGCAGCGTGGGGCCGGGGAGGATCGCAGCGGCGTCGAGCAGGTGCAGCAGGCCTTCCCCGGCGCGCGACTCATCGAACTTGAAGATCCCCAGCAGAGCGTGCCATGACGGCCGGTGGCTACACGACCCCGATCCTGGAGCTGATCGATCAGCTCGGACGGTTGCCCGGGATCGGCCCCAAGTCGGCACAGCGCATCGCGTTCTGGCTGCTCAAGGCGCCTGTCGAGGATGTACAGCAGCTTGCGGAGGCCATCACGGTGGCCAAACGCACCGTCCGGTTCTGCCGGCGCTGCTGCAACATGGCAACCGACGACATATGCGAGATCTGCAGCAACCCGCGCCGCGATGGGTCAATGCTCTGCGTGGTTGAGGACCCCCGCGATGTCGTCGCCTTCGAACGCACGGGCGAGTTCTCGGGGCGCTACCACGTGCTGCACGGGGCGATCAACCCCATGGAAGGCGTGGGACCCGATCAACTCCGTATGGCGGAGCTGCTGCGGCGCTTCGGCGACGAGCCGATCTCCGAGGTGATCGTGGGGACGAACCCCAACCTCGAAGGTGAGGCGACCGCCATGTACGTCGCCAGCGTTCTGGCGCCGCTCGGCGTCAGTGTCACCCGCCTGGCGAGCGGTCTCCCCGTGGGGGGCGACCTGGAATACGCCGACGAACTGACCCTGGGTCGTGCGCTCGCCGGCCGCCGGGACATCCTGCGAGACTGACACCGCCGGCGGGTTTGACACCGCCGACGGGCTGGAGGGATACGGCCGAGGCGCTGCTCGCAGGCTGCTGGGCGCGGGCTACGTTGCAGCCCGACGAGGCAGCGCCTCGACCGTCGCACCGGGGGAGGGGAAGATCGTGCAAACCCCGATGAGAACCATGCCAGTTATGTTACAGACTTCACGTTGCAATGTCAAGCAACCCAACAAATAGTCTGTTTCTCCTGTTCAGGGAGAATTGCGAAAGTGTTACGCTTGTAACGTGTCGCTACGAGGCCGGTGAGACCCTGACCAAGGCGGCGTCGCCCTGACCACCGCCGCCGCACAGGGCGGCCGCGCCGAGGCCACCGCCCCGGCGCCGCAGTTCGTGGAGCAGCGTGAGGAGTACGCGGTTTCCCGAGGCGCCGATGGGGTGTCCGAGAGCCACAGCCCCACCGTTCACGTTGACCACGTCGTGCGGCACGCCCAAGGCGGCCATGCTGGCCAGCACCACGGCGGCGAACGCCTCGTTGATCTCGAAGAGGTCGATGTCGCCCAGTTCGGCGTCGGCGCGAGCGAGCGCCTTGTCGATCGCCGCCGCCGGCTGCACCAGCAGCGACGTGTCCGGCCCCGCCACCTGGCCATAGCCGACGAGTTCGCCGAGAGGGCCTGCACCGAGCCGTTCGGCGGCGTCGGCGGACGCCAGAACCATGGCCGAAGCCCCGTCGGAGATCTGCGAGGCGTTGCCCGCGGTCACCGTTCCCTGCGCATCGAAGGCCGGTCGCAAGCGGCCCAGTGACTCGGCGCTCGCGTCGGGCCGGATGCCCTCGTCGTGCGCCACGACCACCGGCTCGCCGCGCCGCTGGGGAACCTCGACGGCAACGATCTCGCTGTCGAGCAATCCGTCCTTGGTGGCCCGCGCCGCCCGCTCGTGCGAGGCGGCCGCGAAGGCGTCCTGGCTCTCGCGGCTTATGCCTCCCAGGGCCGCAAGGTGGTGCTCGGTGCTGACGCCCATGGAGCGGCCCTCGATGGCGCACGTCAGGCCGTCGTACATCATCGAGTCCACGAGCGTGGCATCGCCGGCCCGCAGACCCGCCCGCGCTCCCGGTGCCAGGTAGGGCGCTCCGCTCATCGACTCCATGCCGCCGGCCACCACGATGTCGGCGTCGCCGGCGGCGATCATCCGCGCGGCGAGATACACGGCGTTGAGACCCGACAGGCACACCTTGTTGACCGTGGCGGCAGGCGCCGTCAGGGGGACACCTGCCTTTGCGGCGGCGGCGCGCGCCGGCGCCTGCCCCTCGCCGGCCAGCAGGACCTGACCCATGAAGACGTAGTCCACCTCCTCGGGTGGCACGCCGGTGGCTTCGAGGGCGGCGCTGATGGCGAGGCCCCCGAGGTCGGTGGCGGCGAAGGCAGACAGCGCGCCCGAGAACCGGCCGATCGGTGTGCGGGCGCCGCCCAGGATCAACGCTGAACTCATCTCGACCTCCGTGGCCACCGGCTGGGGTTGTGCCGGTCCACGCTAGCGGCGCGCCGCCGGGCACAGTGGGCCGGCACGCGGCGCGTTGGGCGGCCGCATCGCAGCGGGCATCATGGAGCCGTGCTGCTCACAGAAATCGACCACGTGGCCATCGCCGTGCGCGACCTCGAGGCCGCCGTGGACTACCACCGGCGGGCGTTCGGTGCCACCGTGGCGCACCGGGAGACGGTCGACCGCGACGGCGTGGAGGAGGTCCTCCTGGCGGTGGCCGACTCCTACATCCAACTCATCTCACCGACGCGACCCGACTCACCGGTGGCTCGGTTCGTCGAACGCCGCGGCGAGGGGTTGCACCACGTCGGCTACCGGGTGGAGGACTGCGCGGCGGCGCTTGCCGCCATGGTCGCCGCCGGGGCCACGCCGGTGGATCAGCAGCCGCGGCCGGGATCGCGTGGCACGACCATCGCCTTTGTGCACCCGAAAGGCTCGTTCGGCACGCTCATCGAGTTGGTCCAGGAGTAGGCGACCGGCCGAGAGGCGGCGCCGGAGGGGCGGAGACACGGTGCAGGTCCACCTCATCGATGGGACGTACGAGCTGTTCAGACAGTTCTTCGCCCGCCCGTCGCATCGCACCGCCGCTGGGCAGGAAGTGGCGGCCACCCGGGCGGTGGTGAGCGGCCTGCTGCGGATGGTTTCCGACGGCGCGACGCATGTCGGCGTCGCCACCGACCATGTGATCCCGTCGTTCCGTAACGAGATGTATCCCGGCTACAAGAGTGGCGAGGGTGTCGATCCGAACCTCTTGGCGCAGTTCCCCCTCCTCGAGGAGGTCGCCGCCGCGGCAGGTTTCACGGTCTGGGCGATGACCGACTACGAGGCCGACGACGCCATGGCGACAGCGGCGGCCCGGGCGGCCACCGATCCTGCAGTGGATCGAATCATGATCTGCACCCCCGACAAGGATCTGGCCCAGTGCGTGAGCGACGACGGCCGGGTGGTGCAGTTTGACCGCCGGCACGGCCGGATCACCGACCGGGCCGGTGTCGTGGAGCGCTTCGGCGTGGCGCCCGAGTCGATTCCCGACTACCTGGCCCTGGTGGGTGACAGCGCCGACGGGTTCCCGGGACTGGCCGGCTGGGGGGCGAAGTCGGCGGCGGCGGTGCTGGCGCGCTATGGCCACATCGAACATATCCCCGATGCCTCCGGTCAGTGGGACCTGGCTGTGCGGGGAGCCGTCTCTCTGGCGGCACGGCTGGCGGCGGACCGTGCCGAGGCCTACCTGTACCGGCGCCTGGCCACGCTCGTGACCGACGTGGCCGGGGTCCTCGACAGCCGGGTTCCCGGTGCCGCCGGTGCCGTGGACTCCCTGGCCTGGGAGGGGCCCCGCCCCGGATTCGCCGAGCTGTGCGCGCGCATCGACGCCGAGCCCATGGCTGCGCGAGCCGCAGCGCTTGCGGCACGGCGCCGCGCCGGCGGCTGAAGCATCCCCGCCTCCGGCCCCTGACGATGGCCGCCGACTTCACGACCGTCGAGGTGGACGGCCGCGAGGTGCGGATCTCGAATCCGGCCAAGGTCTTCTTCTCGGCCCGGGGCGAGACCAAGCTGGATCTCGTCCGGCACTACCTGACGGTCGGGTCCGGTGTGCTGCGAGGCGTCTCGTGCCGCCCGACGGTGCTGCATCGCTTCCCCGACGGCGCCGAGGGCAAGAGCTTCTACCAGAAGCGGGTTCCCGAGCGGCGCCCGGATTGGCTGCAGACCGCCGTCGTTGCGTTCCCGTCGGGGCGCATCGCCACCGAGCTCTGCCCCACCGATCTGGCGCACGTGGTCTGGGCCGTCAACCTGGGCTGCCTGGAACTGCACCCGTGGGCGGTGCGGCGGTTCGAGCCACACCGCCCCGATGAGTTGCGCGTCGACCTGGATCCGGCACCCGATCTGACCTTCGAGGCGGTCCGGCGGGCGACGTTCCTGCTGCGCGAGCTGCTGGAGGAGTTCGGGTTGGTCGGCTGGCCCCGTACCTCGGGAGGGCGGGGTATGCACATCGTGGTGCGCATCGTGGCGACCGCCGGGTTCGTGGAGGTGCGCGACGCCGCCCTGGCGCTGGCGCGCGCCGCGGAGCGTCGGGCGCCCGATCTCATCACCAGCGCCTGGCGCAAGAAGGACCGCGGGCGTCGGGTGTTCGTGGACTACAACCAGAACGCCCGCGACCGCACCCTCGCGTCGTCCTACTCGGTGCGTCCCGGTCCCGAGGGGCAGGTGGCGGCGCCGCTGCGCTGGGAGGAGGTGGCCGGCGCTGAGCCCGGCGACTTCACGCTGGCCACGATGGAGCAGCGCTGGCGAACCGCCGGGGATGTCGAAGCGGCGCTGGAGGATCGGGCCGGCTCGCTGGCCCCCCTGCTGGCGCTGGCCCGGCGTGATGCCTCCGCGGGCGTGGCCGATGCCCCGTGGCCACCCCACCACCCGCGCCCGCGCTAGCGGCGGGGCGCGGTCGCCGACTCGCTAGTTGACGTTCTCGCCGTCCGGCGGGGGGCCTTCCTCCCCGGCGTCCGATTGCTCCGGCGGCGCTTCGTCGGTCCCGCCGGCCGTCGTGCCCTGCTCGCCGGCGTCCGGCGCCTCCCCGGCCTCCTCGGTGGTCTCGCCGGGAGTCTCACCGTCCGGTTCGCCCTCGGTCCCGTCGGCCGGCGGTTCTGGCTCCTCGCCGATGGGATCGGTCGGCTCGGGCGCCAGCGGCGGATCGGCGCATTCGATGTCCAGGCCGGCCGGGTTGAAGAAGCGAGGCTCCTCGATGAATCCGGTCCCGGGACGGTCGGTCTCCAGGTAGGCCTCGATGGCATCGGCGGTTGCCGCCGCAGCCACGGCGATGTACTCCTCGGTGGCGAAGAGTTCGGCCTCGGAGGCGTTGGTGAGGTACCCGTACTCCACGAGCGCCGACGGCGTCCGTGGGTGCCTGATCAACGCGTACGTATCGGTCCCGTCGGGCACCAGGACGCGCTTCACGCCGGCATCCGGGAGGGCGCTCCACTGCACGTCCTCGAAAGTGCTGAGGGCCTGGGTGATCTCCTCGTACAGGAGCCCGCCGAGCCGGGCGGAGGCGGAACGCGCCTCGGTGGGGGACTCCGACTGCACGTAGACCTCGGTGCCCGGTGTGTCCCGCAGCTCCCAGGTCGGGCCGTTGTGGTGGATCGATACCAGAGCCTCACTCTCCAGAGCATCCGCGAACTCGACCCGAACGCCGAGCTGGACCATGTAGTCGGAGGTGCGGGTCGTCGCAGCGTCGATACCTCGCGCGTCGAGCTCAGCGAGGACGGCGTTTGCGAGCACGAGGTTCAGATCCCGCTCGATGAGGCCGTTGGGTCCGACGGTGCCGGTCTCGATGGGCCCGCCGTGGCCGGGGTCGAGCACCACACGCACCGGTCCGATGGGATCGCCACCCGCTATCTCGGCGTTGTTCCCGCACGGTGTCAGGACGAGGTAACCCGCCTCGGTGGGCTCGATGACCATGACGGGGATTCCCGCCGGTGTGAGCAGGGCCACCGGCGGCGGTGGGGGTGGTTCGGTTGTGGTGGTGGTGGGCGGCGGTGGTTCGGTTGTGGTGGTGGTGGGCGGCGGTGGTTCGGTTGTGGTGGTGGTGGGTGGGGGTGGTTCGGTTGTGGTGGTCGTGGGCGGCGGCGGTTCGGTCGTTGTGGAGGTGCGCTCCGCGGGCGGCGGCTCGGCCGGATCCGTCGGGTCCTCTGCCGCCGGTTCAGGGGCCGGCCCGTCGAGGCCGTCAGGGCGATCCACCTGATCATCCGCCACCTCAACGGTGTCTCCGCTCAAGCGATCCGGATCCTCCCCGTCGCCGTCGGAGCCGATGCGGACGACGGCAATCACGATCACGACGACGGCGAGGACGATCCCGGCGAGGAGCAACCAACCCCGCCGGCGCGGGTCGTGCGCGGGAGCGCCGCCGAGATCGGGGTCGTGCTGCATCACGTGCTGTCTAGTGGGCGGCCGTTCGGCTCCGGTGGAACTCCGCCGCTTGGCGGGTGGCGTGCGCCTGGCGATGGCTGTCGTGCCACGCGCCGGCCATCAGACCGTCGCCGGCCGGGCGGCGCCGAAGATCTCCGCCAATTCCACGGGCGGGATCCGGGCGAGCTGGGCGTACGTGCAGCTCTCGGGCACCCGGTCGGGCCGCCAGCGCGCCAGGCGCGTGCTGTGACGGAACCTCCCCGACAGCACGGCGTCGTAGGTCACTTCGGCCACCGGCGCGCCGGCCAGCGGCACCCAGGCCTCGGTGCCGGAGCCCCAGCGGTTCGGCGCCCCGGGCAGGCGCCCTGCTGCGCCGCCGGTCAGCCAGGGGTGTTCTGCCGGATCGTCGACGCGATGCGCTGCCAGCATCTCCGCCAGCTCGACTCGCCGGGATGCGGCGAAGCCCGATGCGGCCCCTACGTAGTGCAGCACGCCAGTTGCGTCGTGCAGTCCCAGCAGGAGCGAGCCGGCGCCGTCGCCGCTGCGGTGCATGCGGTAGCCGGCCACGACGCAGTCGGCGGTGTGGCGGTGCTTGATCTTGAACTGCGCCCGCCGCCCGGCCAGGTAGGAGTCGGCGGCCGGCTTGGCGATGATCCCGTCCAGCCCGGCGCCCTCGAAGCGCTCGAACCAGTCGGCGGCGACCGAGCGGTCGGTCGTTGCGGGGGTCAGGAGCACGGGCGATGCGAAGCCGGCGGCCACCTCGGCGAGGACCCTGCGGCGCTCGACGAACGGCCGGCCGGTGAGGTCGCGGTTGCCCAGCGCCAGGATGTCGAAAGCCACGAACCTTGCGGGTGTCTCGGCCGCCAGGCGGGCGATGCGGCTCGCCGCGGGGTGGATGCGGGCGCTGAGGGCGTCGAAATCCAGCCCGCCGTCACTTCCGGCGACGACCAATTCGCCGTCCAGCACGCAGCGCTGCGGCAGCCGGGCTCTCAGCGGCCCCGCCAACTCGGGGAAGTAGCGGGTCAGCGGCCGCTCGTTCCGGCTCCCGATCTCCACATCGGCGCCGTCCCGGAAGACCACGGCACGGAAGCCGTCCCACTTGGGCTCGAACCACAACTCACCAGGCTCGACCTCCGGTATCGATTCGACTGCCCGCGCCAGCATGGGTGACACCGGAGGCATGACCGGAAGCTGCACAGCACGTACGGTACGCCGCCGCTCGTCTCGGACTGTCCCTGGTCCGCGCGGCCGGTGCCGCGCGTGCAACCTCAGCCGAGCGCCACGAGCACGAGTCCGGCGATCGCCAGGGCCATCCCGATGATCTGCGTGCGGCTGATGTGCTCGTCGAGGAAGATCCGTGCCGGGATCACGGTGAACGCGGGTGAGAGCGAGGTGATCGGTCCGACGATCGACAGCAAGCCCCGGGCCAGGGCCTCGAGCAGCAGGGCGTGCGCCAGTAGCAGCAGGATCCCGCTCACGACCACCGGCACGAGCGTGCTGCGGCGGGGAAGCCGCAGACGGGGGGCTCCGGCTCGTCGCCAGACCACCAGCAGGATGAGCAGGCTGAGGGCCGCGCCGACGGCGCGCACAACGAGCAGTGGCGCGAGGCCCGCCGCGTCGCCGATCTCGCCGATGGTGGTCTGGAAGGTCGCCAACGACGCTCCGGCGGCGAGTGACAGCGCCAACTCGCCGCCCAGCCCGAACCGTCGGACAGTCTCGGTACCCCCGGCCGGCGCTTCGGTCGTTCGCGCCGGTCGTGAGATGAGGATCACGGCCACGATCGCCAACGCCACACCCGCCAGAGCGAGCTCGGTTGGGCGCTCGCCGCGCACCAGACCTGCCGCGAACGTGAACACCGCGATCAACGCGGCGGTCACCGGTGCGATCACCGCTATGCGACCCCACGTGAATCCGGTGTACATGAAACCCACGCCGAGCGTCACTGCTGCTCCGGCCAGGACCGCCAGGAGCGTCTCGCGGGTGCCGCCGAGAGGCTGCCACGTGGCCAGCAGGTAGATGCCGATGATCACCCCGCCGACGACTTGGACACCGGCGATGGTGCGGATCGGCCCGGTGCGCCTGCCGGACATCCCGCCGAAGAAGTCGGCGAGCCCGAGTCCGGCAGCGACACCTATGCCTAAAAGGACGTCCATGCCTTAGAGGTGGCGCCCGGCGGCGCTGAGAAGCACCCGGTAAGGCTAGTGCTCGGCCGGAGCACGTCTCGCGGTTGCGCTCTCAGCCGATCGCCACCAGCACCAGTCCGACCGTCGCCAGGACCATCCCGACGACCTGTATACGGCTGATGTGCTCGTGCAGGAAGATCCTCGCTGGAATCACGGTGAAGGCGGGCGAGAGCGACGTGATCGGTCCGACGATCGACAGGAGGCCCCGGGAGAGAGCCTCGATGAGCAGCACGTGCGCCACGGTCAGCAGTACCCCGCCCGCCATCACCGACACGAGTGTGCTGCGCCGGGGCACCCGCAGGCGGGGGGCTCCCGCTCGGCGCCAGACCACCAGCAGGACCGCCAGACTGAGGGTCCCCCCGGCGGCGCGCACGACGAGCAGGGGCGCCACGCCCGCCGCGCCGCCGATCTCGCCGATCGTGGTCTGGAACGTGGCGAACGCGGCTCCCGCGGCGATCGACAGCGCCAACTCGGCGCCAAGGCCGATCCGCCGCGGGGCACCCGCCTGCCCCAGCAGTAAGTCGGCAGCCCGCGGCGGGCGCGAGATGAGTACCACCGCCACGATTGCCAGCGCCACGCCGGCCAGAGCAAGCGCGGAGGGGCGCTCGCCGCGCGCCAGACCCGCCGCGAACGTGAACACCGCCACCGCCGCTGCGACCACCGGCGCCATCACGGACATGCGGCCCCACGTGAGACCTGCGTACATGCATCCGGCACCGAAGGAGAGTGCCGCGCCGCCAATCGCCGCGAGGACCGTCTCGCGAACACCCCCGAGTGGTTGTGACGCCGCCAGTAGGTAGACGCCGATGATGGCTGCTCCTGCGAACTGAACCCCGGTGAGGATCCGCAGCGGCCCGGTGCGGCGGCTGGCGGACCCGCCGACGAAGTCGGAGAACCCCAGGCTGGCGGCCACTCCGACGCCGAGAAGGACTTCCATTCAGCGGGGACGTCGCGAGGCGGGGGCTGGCATCCGGCGAGGCTAGTGCCGCCCTGGCGCTACGTTCGCTGTCGATGGACCTGCGCGCCGCTCCTGCGATCGCCCTCGGCGGTATGGCCGGAGCCGCGGTGCGCTGGTGGCTGCACGACGTCTGGCCCGGCGACTCGACGCCGTGGGTGACGCTGATCGTGAACGTGGCCGGCAGTGCGGTCCTCGGTTGGCTGGTGGCGGCCGAGACCGGCCACAGTGCGTTCGCCAGGGTCGCCGGGGTGGGTTTCTGCGGCAGCTTCACGACGTTCTCGGCGTTCGGGCTGATCGTGGCCGAGCAACTCGATTCGGGCCGGATCGGTGTAGGCATGCTGTATGCCGTCATGTCGCTCGGCGCGGCGATTGCGGCGGCCGTTGCCGCGGGATTCCTGCGCCGCTGGTTGGGCCGGTCGTTCCGGCGGGTGGCCACGTGACCGCTGTCGGATTCCTGGCGGCGGCCGGGGTCGCGACCCTGCTGCGGGTGGCGGCATCGGCGCGCCTCAACCGGGAGACGTTCCCCTACGGCACGCTGGCCGTCAACGTCATCGGGTCGTTCGTCCTCGGGCTGCTCGTGGGCGCCGGGCAGGCGACGACGGTGATCGTGGCGAGCGGCGCTCTCGGCTCCCTCACGACGTTCTCGACCCTGGCGGTCGAGACCATCGAATTGTGGCGGCGCAGTCGGCGGCGGGCCACCGGGTATGCAACTGCCTCACTGGTCAGCGGTGTGGCGGCCGCCTACCTCGGTATCCTCGTCGCCCCCTGAGCGACCGCAAAGACAACGGCTCCGGCACCGGTGCCGGAGGCCTCATGGCGCGCCATCGCCGGGGCCGCCGACGGACACCCCGCCGTGCCGTGACCCTCCGGGAGAACCCGCTAGCCGAGTGCCAGCACCACCAGCCCGACGATGATGACGACCAGGCCGGCTGCCTGGACACGGCTGACGTGCTCACGCAGGAAGATTCGTGCCCCGAGCACGGTGAAGGCGGGTGTCAGCGAGGTGACCGGCCCGACGACCGAGAGGAACCCTCTGTTCAGGGCCTCGATCAGCAACGCGTGGGACAGGACCAGCATCGTTCCTGCCGAGATGACCGCGAGGACGGCTCGTCGCCGTGGGGGTCGAGCCGTTCCGGCAGGGGATCTCCTGCGGAGGGCGGCAAGGGCCGCCAGCCCCAGGAAACCACCGACACAGCGCACGACGAGGAGGGGCGCGGGCCCGTCGTCCACCCCGATCTCCAGCAGCAGGATCTGGAAGACCACGAAGCCGCCACCCGCGCACAGCGACAGAGCCACTTCGCCGGCGAGCCCCAGCCGCCGCTCGGAGTCTCCGCGGTCCAACGGCCGGGGTGTCCGGACCGGGCGGGCGACGAGGACGACCGCCGGGATGATGAGGGCCGCGCCGGCGAGGGCCAGTCCGGAGGGGCGCTCACCGCGCAGCAACCCGACCGTGAACGTCAGCACGGCGATTGCAGCGAACGAGACCGGCGACATGACCGACATCCGTCCCCAGGACAGTCCTGCGTAGAAGCAGAGCGCGCTGAACGCCAGGAGCAAGCCTGCCGCTGCCGACAGGAGCAGCTCGCGGGCACCACCGAGGGGCTGCATCGTGGCCAGCAGGTAGATGCCGATGACCGCCGCACCGGTGAGGTGGATGCCCGTCGTGGTGCGCAGCGGGCCCAGCCGCCGGCCGGCCATGCCACCGATCACGTCGGAGACCCCCAGGCTCACCGCCACCGCCAGCCCGAGGAGAACCTCCAATACTCAGATGCCCGATCGGCGGGAGGGGTGGCGCATCCGGCGAGGCTACTCAGCACCCGGCGCGACGGCCGGTCGCGCCTCAGCCCACGCCGATGAGCACCAGTCCGGCTGCGGCGAGGCCGAATCCCACGATCTGGCCGCGGTTCATGCGGTCGTCCAGGATCAGACGTGCCCACAGCACGGTCGCCGCCGGGAAGAGAGCGGCCACCGGGGCCACGAGGCTCACGAGTCCCTGGCGGAAGGCCTCGATCAGCAGGCAGGTGCCCAGCGTGTCGAGCAGGGCGTAGCCCGCCAGGAGGCGGACGTCGCCGGCGGTGAGCCGGGCAGGGCGCCCGTCGATGCGAACCCGCCAGAGGACGAAGACGCCGGCCAGGATGCCGGCCGTCAGGCGCCCCGAGGCCACCGGCCACATCCCGGCGTCGTCGCTCGCCTCAGCAAGGAACAACTGGACCGCGCCCAGCGTCAGCCCGGCTCCCACGGCCAGAACCATCTCCTGGGTCCGGCTGGCGATGAGTTTGCGGGCGTGGGCACGCGGGGCACGCGCATCTTCGGCGTGGTGCTCGGCGACGTGGGCGATCAGCACGACGGCCGTGATCGCCAGCACCACGCCGATCACGGCGAGCACCCCCGGGCGCTCGCCGACGATGAATCCGTAGACCACGCCGACGGCCGCGCCGAGCGCCGCGGCCGTCGGGGCCACCACCGACATGCGCCCGATCGCCAGACCCCGCACCAGGCAGCAGATGCCCACCACCAGCCCACCACCGGCGAAGACCCCCAGCACGAGATCCCATGCCGGCGGGAGGGTCCGGTCGGTGGCGGCGATGAAGATCCCCAGCGGGGCGAGGCCCCAGAACTGTGACAGTGCCACGACCACCGATGTGCGCATGCGGCGCGCCGCGATCCCGCTGAGGAAGTCCCCGGAGCCGATGCTGACGGCCACGAGAACGCCGAGGAGGATTGCCAACGGTCGGGTTCCCTGGCGCCGAGTGGTTCCGTTGCCCGGCTACGGGCTCAGGACTCGGCGGCCGGCGGCCGGTAGAAGGCGGCGAGCAGCAACGCGGCCGCCACGAGCCCACCGCCGAGGCTCACGGCGAGACCGACCCAGCCATCCAGCATGTCGTCGATGCCGGCGACGCGGTCCAGCGAGAGTTCGCCCGGTCCCAACATGGCGACCGCCACCGCCACGGTGGCCAGGACGGCGGTGTACTCCCAGCCGTCGGACATCACGAAGAAGCCCTTGCCCCGGTGCGCCACCCACAGGGCGACGGCCATGAGCCCGACGAATCCCGCCGCGGCCGGGCTCGTCAGCAGTCCGGCGGCGAGCGCCAGCCCGGCGCCGATTTCGCTCGCTGCGGCGAGGACGGCGTGCCGGCGGCCGGGGCGCATGCCGATGCTCTCGAACCAGCGGGCAGTGCCGGCGATGCGCCCACCGCCGAAGAATTTGTTGTAACCGTGGGCGGCTAGCGTCAGGCCGACGACGACCCGCAAGAGCAGCAGTGCCCAGTCAACCTCTTCCACGGCCCTCCCGTCCAGCCTCGGCGGACACCGCGCGCGGTCGGTTCCGAGCGTCGGGCCCGCAAGGCGTGCGGTCGATGATCCTAGTGCGGTGCCCTGCACGGCCCGACCGGGCCCTCGGTGACCGCCGAGCATGCACGAGCCGCTGATCCTCGCCGCGGGCCGCAGCCCGTTCGGTGCGCGGCACGGCCGCCTGGCCGGCCGGCATCCCGCGGAGCTCCTCGCCGCCGTCCTCGAGGCCACCCTGGAGCGGGCCGCCGTGGACCCGGCCGACGTCGACGAGGTGCTGGTCGGATGCGCCACTCCCGTGGGAGCGCAAGCCGCCAATCTTGCAGGTCAGGCGGTCCGGGCATTCGGCCGCCTGCCACCCGTGCCCGCCACGGTGGTCAGCACGCAGGACTCGTCGTCGCTCATGGCCCTGATCCGTGCGGTCGATGCGGTGCGCTCGGGCCGCTGCGGGATGGTGCTGGTGGGCGGGGTGGAGTCGATGAGCACGGTGCCCGCCGGCGCCGACATGACCCACCGGGGGTTCGGCCTTCCCGCCCCGCCGCCCGGCGACGACACGCACCTGCCGCCTGGCCCTGCTGCCGAAGGGTGGGCGACCCGTCACGGTGTGGATCGGGAACGTCTCGAAGCGGTGGCGCGGCGGAGCCGCAGCCGCGCCTCGCGGGCGCAGGCGGCCGGCGGGTTCGCTGCGGAGATGCTGCCTGCGGCGCATCGTCGAGCCTCGGAGCCCCACGCCATGCTCGCCGACGAGTTGGTCGTTGCGCGCGCGGACGGACCGCCGCAAGCCGCGGGATCGGGGTCTGTAGGCGTGTACAGCCACGACGGCCTGCTGACCGCGGCCACGGTGGCGCCGATGGCCGACGGCGCCGCCGCGGCCGTGGTGGCGTCGCCTGGAGCGGCGCGCCGCTGGGGCGGCGAACCCCTGGCTCGAGTGGTGGCTACCGCAGCGGTCGGCGGTGATCCGCGTGCCGGTTGTGGGGCGTCGCCGACCGCTGCGGCACGGGTGCTGGCGGCCAGTGGTCTGCGGGCCGAGGACGTCCGCCGGGTGGAGTTGGCGGAACTGTTCGCCACCAGTGTCGTTCACTGGGACTTCGCCCGAGCCGACTTGGCCGATGTCGTGAATCCCGACGGGGGTTCCCTGGCGCTGGGACATCCCCAGGGTGCGACGGGCCTCGGCCTCGTGGCGCGGCTGGGGTGGGCGCTTGCGGCGCTGCCCGGCGAAGGTTTCGGCGTGGCGGCGTGCGACGCCGTCGACGGGCACGGCGTGGCCGTACTGTTGGGGACGTGACTGTCGCCGCCGCGTTGTCGATCGACGTGTCCGGCGCGGTCGTTCTGGGCGGTGCGCTGGCAACGGCGCTCAAGGCGGTCGCCGCGGCCCTCGCGGGCCTCACAATCCTTTGGCTGGGCATCGGGGCGCTGCGGATCCTCTCGCAGCCTCAGCCCGAACCGCCACCGCCCGGGGAGTTGCGCAAGGTGCGGCTCACGTACCGCTGCATGTTTTGCGGTGCCGAGGTCCGCATGACGATCGCGCCCGCCGAAGACCCAGAACCCCCCCGCCATTGTGGAGAAGAGATGTCACTTCTGGCCCCTATCGAGGACTGACGGGGCTCTTCACCAGCGTTTCCCACAGCCTGTGGAGAAGCTAGGGGGAAACACCAATGTGTAGTTTGTCGACTCCGGCGTCCCGCCGGTCTGTGCAGCTTTGCGTTCTGTGATCGGGAGGTCGATCACCGGACCCGGGAAGTATCCCTCCGGGCCAGCGCGATGTCGGCTTCAGTGCAATTGGGTTGCGGTGATGACGCCGCCGAGGATGAGTCCCAGACCTGACAGCAGCCACCAGTTGCTCGTGCCGCCGGGGATCCAGCCCAAGTAGTTGATGATGATGAGGATCATGCCAAGTCCGAGCAGCGTGAACAGCAGGATTGGAACCCAGAGGGGACTCACCTTGGCCTCGGGGGGAAGGAACTGCTCCCCGGCCGGCCGAGTCCCCTTCGGGGTCACCCTGCCCCCCTGGACCTTGCGCTTTGGAGGATTCACCATGCTCGCAGGATAGGCGCCCGATACCCTCAACACCCGTGCGACGCCGAGTGCTGGTCCTCGACAACTACGACTCGTTCGTCTACATCCTGGTGCAGTACCTGCGCGAGCTGGGTGCGGAGACGACCGTGGTGCGCAACGATGAGATCACGGTGCGCGAAGCCGTCGCTCTCCAGCCGGAGGCGCTGCTCGTCAGTCCCGGGCCCGGTCGCCCGGAGAACTCCGGCATCTGCTGCGAGGCCATCGAGGAGTTGGCGGGTCGCTGCCCGATCCTGGGTGTGTGCCTGGGGCACCAGTGCATCGCCCACGTCTTCGGCGGCAGCATCGTGCGCGCTCCCGTCGTGATGCACGGCAAGGTGTCGGAGATTCACCACGATGGGGCCGGTGTCCTGGCGGGAGTCGCCAACCCATTGCGGGCCACCCGCTACCACTCGCTGGTGGTGGAGCCCGCCTCGGTCCCGGACAGCCTGGAGGTGACCGCTACGACTGCCGACGGCGTCATCATGGGTCTGCGCCATCGCTCTCTGCCCATGGAGGGACTCCAGTTCCATCCGGAGTCGCAGATGACCGTCGACGGCCACGCGATTCTGGCGAACTTCCTCGGACTACCCGACGCGGGGCGTCACCGGGCCGGCTAGCCCTCCTCAGGTGCCGGCCGCTCGGGCAGTCCGGCCGGGTCGGTCCCGCCCAGCGAGGGTGGAACGTCGGTCGGGACGGCGTCGGTGGGCTCGCCGTCCCCCGGCGGACCGTCGGTGTCGCCGGGCTCGGATGCGCCGGTCACGTAGAGGGTGAGGATCGAACTGGGAGCGATCGACGTCCCCGCAGCGGGGGCCTGAGAGACGATCAGCCCGGGTGTCTCGTCGGGCAGGGGTGCCACGACCACCACGTCGGCCGTCATTCCCAGTGTGTCGAGTTGGATGAATGCCGTCGTGGGGTCGAGGCCCGTGAGGTCAGGCATCAGCACGACGGCCGGGCCCGAGGAGACGTAGACGAAGATCTGGCTGCCCTCGGCCACCTGGGTTCCCGACGGTGGTTGCGTGCGCGTCACCACGCCCTCCGCCACGGTCTCGGAGGGCTCGGACTGGGGCGCGACCTCGAGCCCGGCATTGGTGATCGCCACAGCCGCCGCAACGTCGTCCATACCCGCCACGTTCGGGACGAGAATGGCGGCGGGGCCCGCTGAGATGTTCAGCGTCACCGGCGCGCCGGTCTGCTGGGGCACGAGGGGGGAGGGCTCCTGCTGCAGGACCTCCCCGGCGGCCCGCTCGCTCGCCACCTGGACGAGGTTGACCGCGAACCCCGCTGTTCGCAGTGCGCGTTCGGCATCAATGGCCTGCCAGCCCAGAACGTTGGGGACCGGGACCGCCGACGCGCCGGCGCTGACGATGAGGGTGATCGTGGCGCCGGGCGCCAACTTCGCCCCGGCCCGCGGCTGCTGGTCGAAGACGCGGTCGGTGGGTATCTCGGCGTTCTGCTCCCGCACCGTGATGACGGCGAAGCCGGCGGACTCGAGCGTCCGGACCGCAACCGCCTCCTCGAGCTGGAACACAGAGGGGACGGCGACTGTCGCCGGCTCGCGGGGGCCGGTGTCGTTCTCGCTGGGATTCAGCACGTTGACGAGCACGACGACCATGACCAGGAGCACCACGAGCAGGACGGCGAATCCGACGTAGAAAAGGCCGGACCGGCGCTGCCGCTCGAGGCGACCGTAGATGTCGCGGCTCCCGCCTCGTCCGGCGCCGGGTCGCTCCCCGTACCCGGGCGGTCGGCGCGCTGCCGGAATCCGCCCGGTCCACCACTGGGTGATCCCTGTCGGCGGGGCGCGGCGCACCTGCGGTTGGGAGGGCCGCTGGGGGGCCGGCTTGGGCGCGCGCGGCTGCCGTGGGGGGCCGGGTGCGACCCTCCGACGTGGCGGTGGGGTCGTGGGCGGCGCTGGAGGAAGGGGACTGAGGGGCGGGGGAGGAAGGGGAGCGGGCGGGGGCGGACGAGCCGGTTGTTGCGACCTCGGCGGCGGTTGGGCGGCGCGGTCGGCCGCGTCCTGCTCGAATCGCTCGCGGATGATCTGCAGGTGCGCACGCAGGTCCTCGGCCCGGGAGTAGCGATCCTCGGGATCCTTGGCAAGGAGCCGCATCGTGATGTTCTCGAGCGGCCGCGGTACGTCCACGCCGATCCAATTGAGCGGTATCGGCGGGTCCTGCACGTGCTGGTAGGCGACCGCAACCGGCGTGTCGCCCCGGAACGGGGGCCTGCCTGCCAGCATCTCGTAGAGAACGACTCCGAGGGAATACAGGTCGCTGCGGGCGTCGGTCGGCTCGCCGCGGGCCTGCTCGGGCGATAGGTAGGAGGCTGTCCCGACCACGGTGCCGGTCTCGGTCAGGCCGGCCGAGCGCCCGGCCCCCATCATGGTGGCGATCCCGAAGTCGGTGACCTTCACGTGCCCGTCGGCGCTCAGCAGCACGTTCTGGGGCTTGACGTCGCGGTGCACGATGCCGCCGCGATGCGCGAACGCCAGCGCCGCCGCCACCTCGAAGGCGACTGCGGCGGCGGCCATCGGGTCGAGGGCGCCGCGGGCGGCGATGATCTCGGCGAGGCTGTGGCCGCTGACGTACTCCATGACGATGAAGTAGCGCTCGCCCTGGCGTCCCCAGTCGTAGACCCCGACGATGTTGGGGTGGCTCAACCCTGCCGCGGCGTGAGCTTCTCGGCGCAGGCGCTCCGCGAACGTCGGATCGGCGGCGAATTGCGGGTGCAGCATCTTGAGCGCCACGTGCCGATCCAGCTGCCGATCGCGGGCGAGGTAGACGCTCGCCATGCCCCCCTGGGCGAGGCGGCGAAGGAGTTCGTAACGTCCGCCCAGCACGGGAAGGTTCTGCGTTGCCATAGCTGCGAGAAGTCTACGAGTGTGGTTCTGTTGCCTCGGCGCAGCGGAGGATCACACGAGCCTCCGGCGAGCACGGTCGGCGACATCGGCGACGATCACCGTGATGTTGTCGTTCCCGCCCCGGTCGTTGGCTGCGTCCACCAGCTCGGTGGCGATCGATCCCGGAGCATCGCCGGCGGTGAGGATGTCCGCTATGAAGCCGTCGGGCAGTTCCCGGGTGAGCCCGTCACTGGCCAGGAGGTAGCGATCGCCGGCGACGGCGTCGAACGTCCACACGTCGGTCTCGCACGGCTCGGGGAACGCCCCGACCACCCGGGACAGGGAAGCGGCGCCGCGCACGCGCCACGCCTCCGAGGAACTCATCCCCATCCGCATGTATTCGTTCGCCCAGTTGTGATCCCAGGTGACCTGCTCCAGAGCGCCCGAACTGAAGCGGTAGATGCGAGAGTCCCCAACGTTCGCGAGGACGACGCGGCCGGCCGGGTCCAGCGCCAGCGCGCACAGGGTGGTGGACATGTCGGTCAATCCCGGATCCTCGGCGGCACGCCGCTGCACCGCCAGGTGTGCCTCGGCGAATGCGGCCCGGAGGCTCTCGGGATCGGCCACCGCACCCGAGGAGTGCAGAGCCTTGACGGCGGTGGCGGACGCCACGTCACCGCCGGGATGTCCGCCCAACCCGTCGGCCACCGCGACGAGGTCGTCGGTCAGGAGGTAGGCATCCTCGTTGCGCCGGCGGCGCCGTCCGACGTGGGTGCAGGCATCGGCGTCGAGCCGAAACGCCTTGCGGGTCATACCGAATCGACCGGTCGTCGCCGGCACGTGCAGTCCTGGCTGCTCGCGGGTCGAGATCCGGTCATCCGGCCGATTGTACGCGTCGAGCACTGCGCCTCACGCCGGAGGTTCCTCGCCCGAACCTCCCGCTCGGTTCGCCTCGCGAGAGTGCCGCAGCCGAAGTCGGGGAGTAACATTCCCAGCCCGGCGCGAGTGGCGGAATTTGGCAGACGCGCAGGATTCAGGTTCCTGTGTCCAATATGGACGTGAGGGTTCAAGTCCCTCCTCGCGCACCGGCCCCGAGCGGCCGCATCGGCGTTGCCGCGTCGCGCGATCGCGAGGCTCGCGGCGCGCCGGCGCGCCTCAGTTGCCGCTGGGGGGCTCTGACGGCGGGGGGACGATGGGCAGGTGACCCGGTCGTGCCGGCTCGGCGTTCATGAGGTGTGTGGCCGCTCGCTCGAAGTAGCCCAGCAGTTCGGTCGCGAGTTCGGGAGGGGCGCCGGAGCCTCGAACTGCTGCACTCATGTGGTGCATCCAGGCGTCACGCTCGGGTCGGCCGATGGAGAACGGCAGGTGGCGGGCCCGCAGCATGGGGTGGCCGCGCCGGCGGCTGTAGTCGTCCGGTCCCCCCCAGTACTGGATGAGGAAGTCCCGCAGGTTGACCTCGGCATCGGCCATGTCCCCGGGATAGAGCGGCCGCAGCACCTCGTCGCCCGCCACGCCCGCGTAGAACCGCGCCGCCAGCGCGTCGAAGAACGGGGCGCCACCCAACTGCTCGTACACCGATGCGGGGGTCGTGGCGGAACTCTGGGCGGTCATGGCTCAATTCTGGCCCGTTCGCCGTCAATCCCACGCGCGGTACCGGCGACACGCCGCCGGCGGACTCATTAGAGTGCGCCCCATGGCGCTCTCTCTCCCAGAACTCCTCCAACCCGCCCGCACAGCCGTCGTGTTGCAGGAATGCCAGAACGGCATCATCGGGACCGAATCCGGGCTGCCCGCCCTCGCCGAGATCGCCCGCTCCTCCGGCTGTATCGACGCGGTGACCCGGCTGGTGCACGCCGCCCGGGCAGCGGGCGTGCGCGTCATCCACAGCGTCTTCCAGTTGCGCCCCGACGGGTGGGGCGACAACACCGACCTGGAACTGTTCAAGCATGTCCACGAGTCTCCGGTGAAGCTGTATCCCGGCAGTGCCGCGGTACAGGTCCTCGACGAGATCGGCGTCGAGCCCGCCGACTTCACCATTGCCCGCCACCACGGGGTCTCACCCTTCCCGGTCAGCGAGCTGGATTCTCTGCTGCGCAACGAGGGAGTGAGCACCATCGTCCCGGCGGGCGTAGCGGTGAATTGGGCCATCACCGGTATCACGTTCGACGCCATCAACAGGGGCTACGACGTGGTGATTCCCCGTGATGCGGTGACGGGTATCCCCACCGACTACGCGGAGATGGCCATCGACCACTCGCTGGCGTTCGTGGCCACGATCTCGTCGACCGATGACATCGTTGCCGCCTGGGCGGGCGGCTGATCGCGCCGACCTTCTGCCTCCCGGCAGCCCGGGACGTCAGGCGAAGGCGCGCCACGTGCGAGAGTCCGGGGCGTCCCGGCGCTAGAGGCGGTCCTGCAAGAACGGGAAGCGCTCGCGTGTCTGCGTGACCCGCATCGGATCCACCTCGGCGATCAGCGTGGCCTCCACCTCAGCGCCGCCGGCCAGGATCTCACCGGTCGGATCCACGATGCGGCTGTCGCCGGCGTAGTCCAGCCCACCGCCGGCGCCGACGCGGTTCACGCCCACGACGTAGGCCTGGTTCTCGATCGCCCGGGCCACGAGCAACGCCTGCCAATGAGAGCGTCGCGGGCGCGGCCAGTTGGCCGGCACCAGATACAGGTCGGTCTCGTGGGCCACGGACCAGAATTCCGTGGCGAAACGCAGGTCGTAGCAGACGAACAGACTGACGCGCAGGTCGTCCACCTGCACGGTCATGGGCTTGTCCCCGGCGTCGTACACCAGGTGCTCGTTGCCATAGCTGAACGGATGGATCTTGGCGTAGCTGTGCAGCTCGCCACGGGGCCCCGCCAGGATCAGTCGATTACAGGGGCGCGCCTCGCCCGGTCCCAGGATCGGGATCGACCCGCACACCCAGACGTCGCGCTCGGCCGCGGTCTGGCGCAGGAACCGCGTGCTGGGCCCGCCGGGCGTCTCGGTGATCCGGTCGGCGTCGAGCGAGAAGCCGTAGCTGAACATCTCGGTGAGGACCACCAGCCGCGCTCCGGCGGCGGCTGCGCCGGCGATCATCGGCTCCAGCCGGGCAAAATTCGCATCGCGGTCCTCCCAGACGATGTCGTGCTGGAGTGCGGCGACCTTCACCGTGGACCTCCCTAGGTGTGGGACCGGAGCGTGGCCAGCCTCTCGGCTGCTTCGGCGATCACCTCAGGCCGCTTGCAGCAGGCGAAACGCACGAGTGGTTGCCCCACGTCCTTGCTGTCGTAGAACACCACACTGGGCACCGCCACCACGCCGCAGCGCTCCGGCAGGGACCAGCAGAACTCCACACCGTCACTGTGCCCCATGCTCGCCAGGTGGGTCGTCACGAAGTAGGTGCCCGCGGAGTTCCACACGTCGAATCCGGCGTCACGGAGTCCGGTACAGAGGCGGTCACGGCAATCGCGCAGACCGTTGGCCAGCGAGCGGAAGTAGTCGTCGCCGAGGTTCAGGCCCTCGGCGATGGCGTACTGGAACGGACCGCCGCTCACGTAGGTGAGGAATTGCTTCGAGGTGCGCACGGCCGTCACCAACTCGGGCGTGGCACACACCCAGCCGATCTTCCAGCCGGTGGTGGAGAACGTCTTGCCTCCCGAACTGATGGTGATCGTCCGGTCGCGCATCCCCGGAAGCGTGGCGAGGGGAATGTGCTCACCTTCGAAGACGATGTGCTCGTAGACCTCGTCGGTCACGACCAGCAGGTCGTGCCGGATCGCCAGTTCGGCCACGTGTTCGAGCTCGGTGCGGCTGTAGACCTTGCCGGTGGGGTTGTGCGGCGAATTCAGCAGGATGAGGCGGGTGCGCGGGCCGATCGCGGCTTCCAGTTCCCCGGGCACGTAGGACGACTCGGGGCCGCGCAGCAGCACCGGCCGCCGGACGGCGCCGGCGATGGCAATTCCGGCGGCGTAGCTGTCGTAGTAGGGCTCGAAGCAGACCACTTCGTCGCCCACCTCGCACAGTGAGATGAGCGCCGCGGCGATCGCTTCGGTGGCGCCGGCAGTGATGAGCACCTCGGTGTCGGGGTCGTAGGAGAGGTCGTAGAAGCGCTTCTGGTGGGCGGATACCGCGTGGCGCAGCTCGGGGACGCCGATCCCCGGGGGGTACTGGTTGCGGCCGCTCCCGATGGCGTCGATCGCGGCCTGTAACACCGCGGGTGGCCCGTCGGTGTCGGGGAAGCCCTGGCCGAGGTTGATGGCGCCGGTGCGCACAGCCAGCGCCGACATCTCGGCGAAGATCGTGGCCCCGAATTCCTGCAGGCGGGAGGTGAGGTACCGAGCGCGTGCGGCCATGGGGCGAGCCTACGGTCGGCTGTACCTCAGTGCCGAACGCTCACTCGCCGATTTGCGACTGGAGGTAGCGCTCGATCCCGATGTCGTCGATGATGTGCTGCTGAGTCTCGATCCAGTCGAGGTGCTCCTCCTCGCCGACCACGAGGTGTTCCAGCAACTCCCGGGTTCCGGGATCACCCTCGGCGAGGGCCAGCGCCACGCCCCGGCGGTACATGGCGATGGCGTGTTCCTCCAGCGCCCGATCCACGGCAAGCTGCTCCGCTACGGTCTCGCCGACGCGGACGCTGTTGAGCCGCTGCATGTTGGGCATCCCTTCGAGCAGCAGGATGCGATCCATGAGCTTCTCGGCGTCGTTCATCTCCTCGACGGACTCGGCGCGGTACTTGGCCGCCAGACGGTGGTATCCCCAGTTCTCGCAGATCTTGGTGTGCGCGAAGTACTGGTTGATGGCCGTCAACTCCGACGTCAACGCTTCGTTGAGGAATTCGATGATCTTTGGTGACCCCTGCATGGGGTCAGCCTAGCGGGCGGTGTTGAGTGCCAGCGGCGCCGGCTGGCGGTGGTGGGCCTCGTCGAGAACCTGTTGGATCGACTCCCGGCAGCCGCCGCAGCGGGCCCCGGCGCCGCACCGTGCGATCACGTCCTCCACGGTCACCGGCTCACCGCCCGCGACGGCTTCGATGAGCTGGTCGTTGATGGCCAGGCAGTGGCAAACGATCATCGATTGAGCCTCACGGGTGCCGCCAGTCGTAGGTTAGGTGTCCCTAACCTACTCTCGTTCGGCTCCGGCTTCAACACCGCCGCCGCGGGCGGACCGCCTCGTTGTCCCCGCCGGCCGAGCGCGTCGGCGCGAACCCGGCCGTCGGCGACCGCTCCGGGAGAGCGCCTCCAGTGCCTCGTGGGACTCGTCGAGAAGTCGCTGCATCTCCGAGCGCACGTGCGCGGACAGGGCACGTCGCTGCTCCCGCCCTCCGACCACCCCCGCAGTCACCCGCGCCGGCTCGATGGGTTCGCCAACGGTGAGGACCACGCGCCGGGGTCGGGCGATCCTGGCATGCGGCGGCATTGCCTCTTCGGTTCCGGCCACACCGATGGGAATGACGCGACTGCCGGTCGTGGCCGCCAGGTAGGCGCAGCCGTTTTGCACGTCGCCGATGCTGGGGCCCGAGCCACGGGTCCCTTCGGGGAAGACCAGCAGCATCTCACCGCGTTCCAGCAGCGTTTTTGCTGACTCCAGCGCCACCCGGTCCACCTGGTCGCGCTGCACGGGGAAGGCGCCGATGGAAGCCGAGAACCAGCGGCTCAACGGTCCGCGGAACATCGCCTCCTTGGCGAGGGATCGGAGTCGTCTCGGGCAGTGCCCCGAGATCAGGGGAACGTCCAGGTTGGAGCGATGCACCGGCGCAAGGATGGCGGGTCCCGGTATCCGGAGGTGCTCCTTGCCCCGCACAATGATCCGGAAGTAGAACAAGCCGGCCAGCAGGCCAACGTTCCGAGCCAGCCAGTAGACCCGCACCGAGGGCCAGCGGTCGGCGGTGGTGAGTACCTGCCGGTGCAGACGTCTCGAGGCGGCGATGGTCACGACCCGATCTCCCGACGGTCCTGTGCCCCGGCCGGTGTGCCTGCCCCGGACTGCCGCCGGCGACCCGCTAGATGGTCTTCGACGGGCGGCCCGGACCCTCCGTCTCCCGACCCCCCATGTCGGCGTTGAGGCGGGCGTCGCCCATCAGCGAGCGCACGACGTCGCCGAGCTGTGCCGGGTCGTCGGGCTGAGTGGTGATCGGACCGAGCCGCCATCCCTCGGCGATTCCGAGTTGGTCGCCGCTCACGTGGAACACGCGTCCGGTCACACCCGACGCCTCGGGGCTTGCCAGCCACGTCGCCACGACCGCGATCCAACGCGGCGACCAGGATTCGAGCAGCTTCTCTGCGGCGTCTTCGCCGACGATCGGAATTGTCAACCGGGTGAGGGCGTTGGGGGCAAGGCAGTTCACGGTGACGCCGTAGCGGGCCAACTCCATGGCGCAGATCACGGTGAACGCGGCGATACCGGCCTTGGCGGCGCCGTAGTTGGACTGCCCGACGTTGCCGTAGATGCCCGACGGGGAGGCGGTGTTGATCACCCTGGCGTCGAGGGCGCGGCCGGCCTTGGCCTGTTGCCGCCACCAGGCCGCCGCGTGGTGGGTGGGTGCGAACGTGCCTTTCAGGTGCACCGCCATGACCGCGTCCCAGTCGCTCTCGGACATGGAGAAGACCATGCGGTCGCGCAGTATTCCGGCGTTGTTGACGAGGATGTCCAAGCCGCCGAACGTGTCGATCGCCTGGTGGATCATGTCCTTGGCCTGACCGAAGTCGCTCACGTCGTCGCCGTTGGTGACCGCCTCCCCGCCTGCGGCGATGATTTCGGTGACCACCTGCTGGGCGGGCGTGATGTCGATGCCCCCGCCGGCAGCGTCGCCGCCGAGATCGTTGACCACCACCTTCGCGCCCGCTGCGGCGAGCATCAGGGCGTGCTCCCGCCCGATGCCCCGACCTGCTCCGGTGACGACAGCCACCCGTCCCTCGCAAAGTCCGGCCATGTGCCTCCCCTATCATCCGTCCTCGCACGTGGGCACCACGAGGCCGGCGCCATGTTACGGCGTCACGGCTTGACCAACAGGAGCGGACGATGGCGACACACGACGGCACGACGCGGCGGAACCGGCAGTGGCTCCTGGCACGGCGCCCGTCGGGGATGGTCTCGGAGTCGGACTTCGAACTGGTCGAACGGCCGGTCCCCGCCATCGGGCCCGGCGAGGTCTTGGCGCGCGTGCGCTACCTGTCGTTCGAGCCGGCGATGCGCGGCTGGATGGACGACCGAGAAAGCTATGTGGCTCCGGTGGAACTCGGCGCGCCGATGCGGGCGCCCGGGCTGGCCGAAGTGGTGGCGTCCAACGACCCCGCCTACGCCCCCGGCGAGGTGGTGTTCGGGATGCTCAGCTGGTCGGAGTATGTGACCGGCCGGTGGTCGTCGGAGACGGCCGGTCGCGCCTACCGGCAGGTGCCGGCCGATCTGCCTGCCGACATGCTTCTGGGGCCGCTGGGCAGCACGGGACTCACCGCTTACGTGGGAATGCTCGACGTGGGGCGGCCGCAGCTGGGAGAGACCGTCGTGGTGTCCGGTGCTGCCGGGGCGACCGGCTCAGTGGCGGCGCAGATCGCTCGCATCAAGGGTTGCCGTGTCGTCGGTATCGCCGGCGGTCCCGAGAAATGCCGCTGGCTGCTCAACCACGCGCGGCTCGACGACGCGATCGACTACAAGAGCAGCGACGTGAGCGCTCGGCTGCGCGAGACCTGTCCCGACGGCGTGGACGTCTACTTCGAGAACGTGGGGGGTGCCGTTCTGGAGGCGGTTCTGGACAACCTGGCGTTCGGCGCGCGGATCGCTCTGTGCGGGTTGATTTCGGGGTACAACGACGCGGAGGCGCGACCCGGTCCCCGCAACCTGTTCCAGTTGATCGTCCGGCGCGCCTCCATCCAGGGTCTCCTGCTGTGGGACTTCCTCGACCGCCTTCCGGAGGCCACCGCCGACCTGCGGCGCTGGGTCGAGGCCGGCGAGATCGCCTACCGGGTGGACATGCAGGAGGGATTCGAGAACGTTCCCCGCACCTTCCTGCGCCTGTTCGCCGGCGCCAACGAGGGGAAGCAACTCCTGCGGCTGTGAGGGTCTCCGGCCGAACGCGGCCGGCAGCGCTCCCCGGCACGGGAAACCCCGATTCTCCGGTGCCCTCGGACCCCGGTCGCGACACCTCCTGTGCGCTATGCTCGCGCCCTGTTGGAGTGTCGTATCGGGAGAGTCGCACGATGAAGACCAAGAGACTGCTCCTACGTGCCGGGGCCATCGCGCTGTGCCTGCTTGTCATTGCCGGTTGCGCGACCGGGGAGTCCGAGCAGCAGTCGCCGGAGCCGCCCGCGAGCGAAGCGTCGGCCCCGACGACCGTTGCGACGACGGCACCGGAGCCGCCTCCGGCTCCGTCGGTGACCGAGCCGCCTGAACCCCCGCCTGCGCCGCCACCCGTGACCGAGCCGCCTGAGCCCCCGCCCGCGCCGCCCACAACCACCGAAGCCCCGCCACCGCCACCGCCCGCGACCGAGGCTGAGCCTCCGCCGCCGCCTCCCCCCACGGAGGCGCCACCGCCCTCGATCACGTTGGATCCGGCGAGTGTGCCCGCCGAGGAGGGTGATGTCACGGTCAGCGTGAATGGCTCGGGCTGGGAGGATCCCGCCCGCCGGAGCCCCTTCTTCATTACCGCGTGCACGGGGGCGCAGGGCGATCCCACGGTACTGGTCGACACGGCGAGCACTCTGGCGAACTGCCCGAACGTCACGGGTGACATCGCGTTCGCCAGCTTGGATGACAGCAGCTTCACCACCGAGATCACCTTGACCATCACGCAGGACATGATCGACGTCGGCGCGGTCGTCATCCTCGCCGGCTGGCTGAGCGCGAGCGCCACGGCGGAGGACGCCGGAGTCGGTGTTCTGATCATCGGCGGCGACGAGGAGGCGCCACCGCCCTCGATCACGTTGGATCCGGCGAGTGTGCCCGCCGAGGAGGGTGATGTCACGGTCAGCGTGAATGGCTCGGGCTGGGAGGATCCCGCCCGCCGGAGCCCCTTCTTCATTACCGCGTGCACGGGGGCGCAGGGCGATCCCACGGTACTGGTCGACACGGCGAGCACTCTGGCGAACTGCCCGAACGTCACGGGTGACATCGCGTTCGCCAGCTTGGATGACAGCAGCTTCACCACCGAGATCACCTTGACCATCACGCAGGACATGATCGACGTCGGCGCGGTCGTCATCCTCGCCGGCTGGCTGAGCGCGAGCGCCACGGCGGAGGACGCCGGAGTCGGTGTTCTGATCATCGGCGGCGACGAGGAGGCGCCACCGCCCTCGATCACGTTGGATCCGGCGAGTGTGCCCGCCGAGGAGGGTGATGTCACGGTCAGCGTGAATGGCTCGGGCTGGGAGGATCCCGCCCGCCGGAGCCCCTTCTTCATTACCGCGTGCACGGGGGCGCAGGGCGATCCCACGGTACTGGTCGACACGGCGAGCACTCTGGCGAACTGCCCGAACGTCACGGGTGACATCGCGTTCGCCAGCTTGGATGACAGCAGCTTCACCACCGAGATCACCTTGACCATCACGCAGGACATGATCGACGTCGGCGCGGTCGTCATCCTCGCCGGCTGGCTGAGCGCGAGCGCCACGGCGGAGGACGCCGGAGTCGGTGTTCTGATCATCGGCGGCGACGAGGAGCCTGCGGCCGAGTAGGAAATGCCCGAGACCGGCGCCGGGTGGCGCGTGCGCACCGCCACCCGCTAACGGCCCGCCCGCACGACGGGCACAACTGATCAAAACCCGCGAGGGCCGGACAGCTGTCCGGCCCTCGCTAGTTGCGGGGGATGTCGCTCCAGGGAACGTCCCGGTCCACCTGGGGCTCCTTCGGCAGGCCCAGCACGCGCTCACCGAGGATGTTGCGCATGATCTCCGATGTGCCGCCCTCGATCGAGTTGGCACGTGCTCGCAGGAACATGCGGCTGGTATCGAAGGAGCGGGCAGCGCCCACGTGCTCGGGCCGCACCATCGGGTACCCGTGGGCGTGCAGCATTCCGCGGCTGCCAGTCATGTCGAGGGCGCACTCGAGGATCTCCTTGTTCAACTCCGCGGAGAGGAGTTTCCCGACAGAACCCTCGGGGCCCGGCACGCCCGCCGAGGCCGACTCGCCGGCGCGCATGTTCGTGAGGCGCAGCAGTTCCGCCCTGATCCAGAATCGGGCCACCTGGTCGCGCGCCACGTAATACGCGGCGCTGCCGGCTGTTGGCGCATGCGCAATCCATTCCTTCATGAGCGTTCCGATGCTCCCCGAGCCCCTCTCCGCCGCGCCGCCCCCGAGGGCGACCCGCTCATTCATGAGGGTGGTAATGGCTCCGCCCCACCCCTGGCCCCGTGCGCCGAGGCGCATGGAGTCGGGGATGCGCACGTCGGTCATGAACACCTCGTTGAACTCGGCCTCACCGGTGATCTGGAACAGCGGCCGCACCTCCACGCCCGGCGCCTGCATGTCCAGCAGGAAGTAGGTCATGCCCTTGTGCTTGGGCTGTTCGGGGTCGCTGCGGGCCAGCAGCATCCCCCAGCGGGAGACGTGCGCCAGGGTGGTCCACACTTTCTGGCCGTTGACGATCCACTCCTCGCCGTCGAGCACGGCGCGGGTGGCCAGTCCGGCCACGTCGGAGCCGGCGCCCGGCTCGCTGAACAGTTGGCACCAGATCTCCTCACCGGTGAAGCAAGGGCGCAAGACCCGGTCCTTCATCTCCTCGGCGCCGTGGGTCAAAGCGGTAGGCATGCCCATTCCGATGCCGATGGGGTTGACCACCAGGTTGTGGTAGTGCCGCCCGCCCGCGGCCAGTTCGGCGTCCACGACGGACTGCGCCTCGCGCTCCAGCCCGAGCCCGCCGTGACCGGATGGGAAGTGGACGAGCGCCAGCCCCCGGTCGAATTGCTCACCCCGGAAGGCCACCATGTCGACCTCGTCGCCGGACTTGTCGGCGACGAGGTCGCGCGTCATGGAGCGGAGTTGCTCGTGGTTGATCTCGCTCATGGTGGCGCTGTCTCCCTTATCGGCGAGCACCGGCTGCCGGCGCCGACCCTGTCCCCGCTGGGTAGATGCCGCCGCTGCGCGGCTGGCAGAATGCTAGCTGTGGGGATGATGCGCTTCCCGAGCCTTGCGGCCGGACTGGTGGTTGCGGCGCTGCTTGTTGCGACGGCGTGCTCCTCTGCTGCCGACGCTCCCGAACCCACCACGACGGTCGCCCCCTCCACGAGGGTGGCCCCCTCCACGGCCGCCGCGCCGGCCACAGCGGCTCCGACGGCCACAGCGGCTCCGACGGCCACAGCGGCTCCGACGGCCACAGCGGCGGATGACGTTTCTGTGACACCGCCCATCGCGGTGCCCGCGCCCCCCACGGCCCCCGCGGACGTCCCCGCGGCGGCGCCGGAGACCTCCCCGGCGCCGCCCACCACATCGCCTACGACCACCACTCCCGGGTTGGCGCCCACGACGACTACGACTGTCCCGCCCACGACGACTACGACTGTCCCGCCCACCACGAGCACGACTGTCCCGCCCACCACGAGCACGACTGTCCCGCCCACGACGAGCACGACTGTCCCGCCGACCACGACCACCACCGAGCCGGCGGCGGACGTCGTCATCTCCGTAGCGCTGGTCGGCGGGCGCATCGAGGGAGAGCGTCGCTATGAGGCCGCTCTCGGTGACACCGTTGAGGTGCGTGTCACCTCCGACGTGGCTGAGGAGGTCCACCTCCACGGCTACGACCTGCTGCTGCAACTCGAGGCCGGGGGAGAGGTCACGCTGACCTTCGAGGCCAACCTCCCCGGTGTGTGGGAGGCCGAGTTGCACCCCTCGCACCGGGAACTCTTCCAGCTGCAGGTTTCCTAGGAAACCGTGATGGTTCGGGCAGGCGTGCTTGCGCACGGCATCGGGGTGCGCGGCGATCTGCCGCTGCCCGTGTGGATGTTCGCCTACATCGCCGCCGCGGCCCTCATCATCTCGTTCCTACTCCTTGGCAGCTTCTGGCCCAAGCCCCGACTGGAGGGCCGCTTCAAGCCGCGTCCGTTGCCCGGCGCTACCCAGCCGGTGGCGCGGGGTGTCGCTGTCGTGTTGCGGCTGCTCGGTCTGGCGATGTTCGCCGTGGTGCTGTGGGCCTCTCTATTCGGCGAACTCGGGGCCTACGCCACCATCGCCCCGGTGGCGGTGTACGTGGGATTCTGGGTGGGGCTGCTGTTCCTCTCCGCCGTCTTCGGGGACGTGTGGCGACTCCTCAGCCCCTGGGAGACCCTGGCTCTGGTGGGCGCGGCGGTGCGCCGCCGCTTCTTCGGCCACATTCGAGCCCACCGCCTCTGGCGACCCGATCCCGTGCGCAGCGGCTGGCTGGGCGTGGTCGTCGTACTGTGCTTCGCCGCCCTCGAGTTGGTGCATCCCAACCCGCCGGAGACCCGGCTGCTCGGCATCGTCATCGCCGTCTACTCGGGGCTGATGCTGGCGGGGGCGTCGCTGTGGGGTCGCGAGTGGCTGCGACACGGCGAGGGATTCGGTGTGGTCTTCCGGCACATCGGGGCCATGGGGGTGTTCTGCGGCGACGGGCAGGGCCGGCTGGCTGTTCGCCCGCCGATCGTGGGCCTGGCGAATCTGCGCATGACCCTGCCGCACACCTTCGTTCTCCTGCTCATGCCCGCGACCACCAGCTTCGACGGGATCTCCCGCACGGAGTGGTGGGCGGGACTGGTGGGAGCTCGCGTCGGCTGGGACACGGTGGGCTTCGGCACCTTCGGCTTGTTGCAGTTCGCGGCCGACTTCGTGGTGCTGTACATCGCGGCGATGGCGGTCGGCGCCGCGCTCACCCGCACGCCTCTTCGGCAGATGTTGACCGACTTCGGCCCCTCCATCGTGCCGATCGCCTTCGCCTATCACGTGGGGCACTACTTCTCGCTGGTGATCTTCGAGGGCCAGAATTTCCTGGCCCTGCTGTCACGCCCGTTCGGTGGGACGGCCGACCTATTCGGCACAGCCCACTTCGAGATCAACTATCTGCTGGTCTCGACCGGGGTGATCGCCCTGGTGCAGGCCCTCACGACGGTGGGTGGCCACCTGACGGGTGTGGTCCTGGCGCACGACAAGGCGGTATCCCGATTCTCGCCGCGCCGTGCGGTGCGATCCCAGTACGGGCTGCTGGTGATGATGCTGGCGTTCACGATCGTCGGCATCTTCCTGCTCCTCAACGCCTGAGCTCCACGCCGGCCGCGCCGCGCCGCGCTCTTCACGCAACCTCGGCTTCGGTGGTCACCGCCGTGAGTCGCTCCCATTCGTCGAGCAGGCTCGAGTCCACACCCCGCACCAGCGCCCCCAGCCAGTCGGTCAACTCGTCCAGCGGCGGGGTTCGGCGTTCGGCGGGAACGTTCTGCACCATGGCCCGATAGGCGTCGCTCAGGTAACGCAGCAGCACTCCCTCGGAGCGCTTCAGGCCGTAGTGGTTGACGTATTCGCCGAAGGTCATGGCCCGCTCGTGCATCTCCCGGGCGATCGACTTGGGACGCACGTTGTCGCCCTCCACCCAGGGGTGATGCTGCCGAAAGATGTCGAACGACCCGTAGAGAAACTCCCGCAGCGGCTTGGGATGCTCGACCGCGGCGAGGCGCTCCATCCGCTCCTCGTACGGCACGCCCTGCGCCTTCAGCTCGCCCAGCAGATCGCTCCGCAGGCGCTCGGTCTGGGCGGCGATGACCGCTCCCGGGTTCTCCAGCACCGATTCGAGTACCGACAGCGCGTCGCGGGGGTAGTCCGGCTCGTCTGCGTCGAGCACGCCCAGCGCCTCCATGGCGAACAGCGACAGCGGCCGGTGCAGGGCGAAGCTGTCCTGCAGGTCGACCGTCACCCGTACCCGCCTGCCCCACTCGTCGGGGGTCTCCAGCACCTCCACCACGCCGGCTTCGATCAGCGACCGGTAGATGGCGACCGCCCGGCGGATGTGTCGCCGCTGGCGCCGCCGTGTCTCGTGGTTCTCCACCAGCAGCCGACGCAGGTCGGCACAGCCGTCACCGGGCCGGTCGAGCACGTGCATCACCATCTGATGGCTCACCTCGAAGCTCGACACCAGCGGTTCGGGCTCCGCTGCCACGAGCCGCTCGAACGTCTCCTCGTTCCAGTGGGAGTAGTTGCGCTCCGGGGGTCGGCGTTTGGTCAGCTTGCGCTTCGCCTTGGGGTTGGACGCGGCCTTCTCTTCGGCGATGCGGTTCTCGATCCAGTGCGCCGGGGCCTGCACCCGCACCCAACCCTGCTCGTCGAACCCGGCTCGGCCCGCCCGCCCGGCGATCTGGTGGAACTCCCGGGCGCTGAGGAGCCGGGTTTTCTGCCCGTCGTACTTGCAGAGTTGCGTGAACAGCACCGTGCGGATCGGCACGTTCACTCCCACCCCCAGGGTGTCGGTGCCGCAGATCAGCTTCAGCAGGCCCTGCTGTGCCAGCCGCTCGGTGAGGAGGCGGTACTTGGGCAGCAGCCCCGCGTGGTGCACGCCGACACCGTGGCCGATGAGCCGCCGCAGATCCTTGCCAATTGGCGAGTCGAACTTGAAGCCGCCGATCGCCTCGGCCACGCGGTCGCGCTCGGCGCGGCTCAGCACCCCGATGCTGGTGTAGGCCTGCGCCGCCTCGATCGCCTCGCGCTGGGTGAAGTGGACGACGTAGATGGGTGCGCGGTTGCGCTCGAGGAGGTCCTCGATGGAGGCGTGCAGCGGCTCGACGCCGTACTCGAAGCGCAGCGGCACGGGCCGTTCGACCGACCGCACCGTTACCGTCTCCCGTCCGGTGCGCTCGGTCAGCTCGCGGGCGAAGCGATCCGTCGGCCCGAGCGTGGCCGACAGCAGTACGAACTGGCATTGTGGAAGGGTCAGCAGGGGCACCTGCCACGCCCAGCCTCGCTGGGGGTCGGCATAGAAGTGGAACTCGTCGGCGATGACGAGGTCCACATCGGTCTCCTCGCCGTCCCGAAGGCCCCAGTTGGCGAGAATCTCGGCGGTGGCGCAGATGATGGGAGCCTGCGGGTTGACGGTGGCGTCACCGGTGATCATCCCGACCCGGTCGGCTCCGAAGGCCTCGCACAGAGCGAAGAACTTCTCGCTGACGAGAGCCTTCAGGGGAGCCGTGTACACGCTGCGGCGTCCGGCGACGAGGGCGGCAAAGTGGGCGCCGGCCGCCACCAGAGACTTTCCCGAGCCCGTCGGCGTGTTCATGATGACGTTCCGCCCGTCGAGGATCTCGAGCAACGCCTCCTCCTGGGCGGGGTAGAGGGAAATGCCCTCCGCCGTCACGTAGTCCACGAACCCGTCGAGCGGCGAGGCCGCGCCGAGGCGTGCCGCGAGGGGCGCCACGGCTGGGTCGGCTGAACTCAACGGGTCCATGGCATCTCCGGAGCCTGCCGTAGCGCCGCGCTATGCACAGGGGCGCTGGGGAGAACGAATGGGATCTTGACTAGGATGTCTGTACCAAGCCGGCCGCTGGGGAACGCTCGGCTTCTCGGGTTCGAGCAGGAGGAATTGCTTCAGAAGGGAGCAGAAGGATGGTACAGGCCACCAACGGGCAGGCGCCGGTGTTTCGGACGTTCCAGCGTCGCAACATGGAGGACATCCCCGGCTTCGACCGGCTCACCGAGCACCAGCAGTTGGTCACCGACGTGGTGTCGCGGGTGCTTCCCTTCAAGACCAACAACTATGTCTGCGAGCAGTTGATCGACTGGTCCAACATCCCCGACGACCCGATCTACCAGCTGACGTTCCCCCAGGAGGGGATGATCGATCCCGCGCATTTCGCCGCCATCGCCGACATGGTGCGCGCGGAGTTGCCTGCCAAGGAGATCGATGTCGCGGCGCACAATATCCAGCGCAGCCTGAACCCGCACCCCAGCGGCCAGGTGCAGATGAACGTCCCCCATGTCGACGGCGACGCGATGCCGGGCATGCAGCACAAGTACGACGAGACCGTGCTCTTCTTCCCCGCCCAGGGCCAGACCTGCCATGCCTACTGCACCTATTGCTTCCGCTGGCCGCAGTTCGTCCAACTCGACGACTTGAAGTTCGCCACCAAGGAGGGTGGCAACCTGGTGCGTTACCTGCGGGCGCACCCCGAGGTAACCGACGTGCTGTTCACCGGCGGTGACCCCATGATCATGCGCACCGCGGTGCTGCGCCGCTACATCGATCCGCTCCTCGAGCCGGGGTTCGAGCATCTCACCATCCGCATCGGCACCAAGGCCGGGGCCTACTGGCCGCACCGTTTCGTCGACGACAAGGACGCTGAGGAGACGCTGCGGCTCTTCGACGACATCACCGCTGCCGGGCGGCACCTCGCCATCATGGGTCACTACTCCCACCCGGTGGAGCTGTCCACGCCGGCGGCCGAGAAGGCCGTGCGCAACATCCTGAACACCGGGGCGGTCATCCGCTGCCAGGCGCCGCTGATCCGCCACGTCAACGACGACTCGCGGATCTGGGCCGACATGATCCGCCGCGAGGTGCAGTTGGGCTGTATCCCCTACTACATGTTCGTCGAGCGCGACACCGGAGCGAAGCGCTACTTCGAGTTGCCGCTGGAGCGTGCCCTGGAGGTCTACAACGGGGCGTTCCGGGACGTCTCCGGCTTGGGGCGCACCATGCGCGGGCCCGCCATGTCGGCGACCCCGGGCAAGGTGCAGGTGTTGGACGTGATGCACGTCAACGGTGAGAAGGTCTTCGCTCTGCGCCTACTGCAGGGTCGCAACGCCGAGTGGACGAACCGCGTGTTCTTCGCCGCCTACGACCCGGCCGCCGTCTGGTGGGACGATCTGAAGCCGGCCACATTCGACGACGGTTTCTTCTTCGACGCCGAGTTGCACGAGATGCATTTGGCTGCCATGACCGGCGCCTCCGAGAGTTCCGTGAAGGTGGGCATCGGCCGGAAGGAACCCGCGACCGCCTAACCGCCGTCGCCTCCGCTTCCTCCGCGGCCAATCCTCGTCATTCCGGCGAAGGCCGGAATCCACCGCCGGAGAGCACCGACTTGCGCCTTCCTCTGACGTACGGGGAACCGCTGCGCTTCGACGATTTCATGGAATTGGCGCTCTATGGCGAGCCCGGCGGTTTCTACTCGTCCGGGCGGGGTGCCGGGCGGCGCGGTGGGGACTTCCTGACCAGCGTGGAAGTCGGGCCACTCTTCGGACACTTGGTGGCGCGCCTGGCCGACCGGTGCTGGGAGGCGTTGGGCCGGCCAACTGACTTCACCCTCCTCGACGCCGGCGCCGGCCGCGGCACGCTCGCTCGAAGCGTCCTGGCCGCCCGCCCGGTATGCGGGGTGGCGCTGCGCTACGTCCTGGTCGAGCGCTCGAACTCGCTACGTACGGCGCACGACGAGTTGCTGGCGCGTCCCCCTGGGCCGTGCGCGTCCGTGGAGTCGCGTCCCGACCTTCCTGGGGCACCGATCACCGGCCTGCTGCTGGCCAACGAACTGCTGGACAACCTGCCGTGCCGTCTCTTGGAACGCACCGCGGGCGGTTGGGCGGAGGTGTTCGTGCAGGCGGAAGGAACCGATGGCGCCGGCAATCTCGTCGAGACCCTGCGGCCGCTCCCCGCCGCCGTTCAGGCCACAGCGAGCGCACTCGCTCCCGACGCTCCGGTGGGCGGGCGTATCCCGCTGGCGTCGGCAGCGGTCGACTGGGTTCGTCGGGCTCTCGGTCTGGTGCGCCGTGGCAGTCTCGTCCTCGTCGACTACACCGATACGAGCACGTCCCTCGCGGCTCGATCGTGCTCGGAATGGGTCCGCACCTATCGCTCCGGCATCCGGGGTCACGAACCGCTTCGGCACGCCGGCAGTGCGGACATCACGGTGGAGGTGCCGCTGGACCAGATCCTCGGAGCACACCCCGGCGCTGTCGTCTGCGACCAGGCGTCCTACCTTGCGTCGCTCGGCATCGACGACTTGGTGGCCGAGGGCCGCGCTGTCTGGCGCGAGCGGGCGGCTATCGGCGACCTGGCGGCCCTCGAGGCCCGCAGCCGGGTGCACGAAGCAGAGGCTCTTTGCGACCCGAGGGGGCTGGGGGCTTTCACCGTCGCCGCGTGGACTCGCTGAGGGGCCGCCGCGCCTGTGCGACCCGGTCCGCCGGCTCGATCAGCGCGGCTGCGTGGCCCCGCGGATCAAGCGGCCGGGGCGCTCGCCGGTGAACTCGCCGTCGGCGGCCACCTCGACGCCCGACACGAACGTGTGGCGGTACCCCACCGAGCGCTGCTCGAGCCGCTTGCCTCCCGCCGGGAGGTCGTACACCACTCTCGGGCGGGTCAGGCCGAGGGCGTCGTAGTCGACCACGTTGATGTCGGCCTTGTGGCCGGGCGCCAGCAGTCCCCGGTCGACGAGTCCGTAGGCGAGCGCGGTGCGGCGGGTCTGCTTGTTGACGAGGAACTCCAGCGGGAACCGCCTACCTCGGGTGCGGTCGCGGCTCCAGTGCGTGAGCAGGAACGTGGGGTAGGCGGCGTCGCAGATCGTGCCGACGTGCGCGCCGGCGTCACCGATCCCGCAGATCGTGTGCTCGTCGGCCAGCATCTCGGCGACGTCATCGAGGCTGCCACCGCTGTAGTTCTCGAACGTGTACAGCAGCAGCGTCTCGCCGTCATCTTCGGCCAGCAGGTCGAGGGCCAGTTCCCAGCGGCTGATGCCGGCCGCCTGGGCGCGGAACGCCACCGACGTGTCGGGGTGCGGCTCGTAGTCCAAGCCGCCACCGAATTCGTGGGTGCGCCCGAGCGCGTAGTCGATCCAGCGGCTATAGCCGTCGTCGGGCCGGTCTTCGATCAGCGTCCGCCGCAGCGCCGCGTCGTTGCGCAGCAAGGCCGCCCGCTTGGCGACCGGAAGGTGCGCCACGCGGCGGTAGGCGGGGTGGTTGCCGAACGGGTTGACCGTTGCGTCCAGACCGAGCAGCACGCCGATGGGTCGGCAGCCCACCTGCCCATTGGCGGCGACACCGTCCGCATTGGCGGCGTGGATGTTCGCCAGCGTCTCGCGCCAGCGCTCCGGCCAGGCGTCCATCTGGACCAGCAGCGCCGATAGGGGCCGTCCGGCCAGTTCAGCAGCGGCCCGCATGAGTTCGAACTCGCCGGCTCCGAAGTCGGAGTTGACCTGCAGCACACCGGCACCGGCGGCGCGCATCCCCCGCGCCAGCGCGGCCAGCTCGGGATCCCCGGCCGACAGCGACGGTGTGAGCCGGCCGTCGGCCGCCCGGTGCTTGGGGGTCCGAGATGTGGTGACCCCGAGCGCCCCGGCTCGCAGCGCCTGCGCCGTGAGCGCTTCGATCCGGTCCAACTCGGCGCCGACGGGCACCTCGGCGTGGTCGGCGCCACGGTCACCCATGACGTAGAATCGCAGCGCGCCGTGCGCCAACTGCGCGGCGATGTCCATCACCCGGGGCGTGGCCTCCAGCGCATCGAGGTACTCGGGGAAGGACTCCCAGGTGAAGTCGATGCCCTCGGCCAGCACCGAACCCGGGATGTCCTCGACGCCCTCCATGAGGTTGATGAGGTAGTCCTCGGTGCCGGCGGTCACCGGGGCGAACCCCACGCCACAGTTGCCGAACACCGCTGTCGTGACGCCGTGCCACGACGACGGGGTCATGTTGGGATCCCAGGTGGCCTGCCCGTCGTAGTGGGTGTGGATGTCGACCCAGCCGGGGAGAACCAGGTGACCCTCGGCGTCGACGACCCGCCGGGCGGCTGGGTCGCGGCCACCGTTGCCGCCGCCGCCGGCGGGATACACAGCCGTGACCACGCCGCCGTCGACGGCCACGTCGCCGACGAACGCCGGTACGCCGCTGCCGTCGACAACGGTGCCGTTGCGAATCAGCAAATCATGCACCTGGCCAGACTACAGAAGCCCGGCCGATCCAGCCCCGGGCCCTCGCCGCGGGCCGCCGGGTAGGATCGGCAACTGCCTGACTGCCGGGTTAGGGACGCGGCCGGGGCCCGGATCGCCCCGCTGCGGTGCGAAGCGAGGTGAGACCATGGCCGAAGCGACCATCGCTGACTTCTACGTCGAGGAGCGGACCTTCCCGCCGCCGGAGGGGTTTGCCGAGGCCGCCGCAGCGCGGTCGTTCTACGACGAAGCCGCCGCCGACTTCGAGGCGTTCTGGGCGCGCCAGGCCCGCGAACTCCTGAGCTGGTCCGAGGACTTTCACACGACGCTGGAATGGGAGCTGCCCTACGCACGCTGGTTCGTGGGCGGCAGGTTGAACGTGGCCTACAACTGCCTGGATCGACACGTCGAGGCCGGTCGGGGCGGCAGGGTGGCCTTCTACTGGGAGGGCGAGCCGGGCGACACCCGCACCATCACGTACGCGGAACTCCTCGATGACGTGCTGCGCTTCGCCGCCGTGCTGCGCTCTCTGGGGTTGCGGGCGGGCGACCGGGTTGCCATCTACATGCCCATGATCCTCGAACTGCCCGTGGCCATGCTGGCGTGTGCCCGCATCGGTGTGGCGCACTCGGTGATCTTCGGAGGCTTCTCACCGGACGCCATCGTGGACCGCTGCGAGGACGCCGAGGCCCGCATGGTCATCTGTGCCGACGGCGGCTACCGCCGAGGCGCCGCCGCTCCGCTGAAGGTGAACGTGGACGAGGCCCTGGCCCGCGGTGCACCCTCGGTGGAGAAGGTCGTGGTCGTCAACCGCTGCAACCTCGACGTGGAGATGCAGCCGGGGCGCGACCTCTGGTGGCACGAGCTCATGGCCGGCGCCGACCCGGCCGGCGCCGACCCGCCCGGCGGGCCGGAGGCCTTCGACAGCGAGCACCTGCTGTACCTGCTGTACACGTCGGGCACCACCGCCAAGCCCAAGGGCATCATGCACACCACCGGGGGTTACCTCACCCAGGTGGCGTTCACGCACCGCCATGTGTTCGACCTGCGCCCCGACACCGACGTGTACTGGTGCGCCGCCGACATCGGCTGGGTGACCGGACACAGCTACATCGTCTACGGACCGCTCGCCAACGGCGCCACCTCGGTCATCTACGAGGGAACGCCCGACACCCCGCTCCCGGAGCACCGCGGCGGCGACAGGGCCGGCTGGCCGAAGGACCGCCTCTGGGACATCGTGGCCCGCTACGGCGTCACGCAGCTGTACACCGCGCCGACGGCCATCCGCACGTTCATGCGCTGGGGAGCCGAGGAGCCGGACCGCCACGACCTGTCCTCGCTGCGGGTGCTGGGCACCGTCGGCGAGCCCATCAACCCCGAGGCGTGGATGTGGTACCACACCCACATCGGCGGCGCGCGCTGTCCGATCGTGGACACCTGGTGGCAGACCGAGACCGGCGGGCACATGATCAGCCCGCTCCCCGGCGTCACCGTCACAAAGCCCGGCTCGGCCACGCATCCGCTCCCGGGCATCTTCGCCGAGTTGGTGGACGACAGCGGTAACCCGGTGGAGCGGGGCGGCGGCTACCTGACGATCACACGGCCGTGGCCGTCGATGCTGCGGGGAATCTGGGGCGATCCCGAGCGCTACTGGGAGACCTACTGGTCGCGTTTCGAAGGCCGCTACTTCGCCGGCGACGGTGCCAAGCTCGACGAGGACGGCTACCTGTGGCTGCTCGGTCGCGTGGACGACGTGATGAACGTGTCGGGCCACCGCATCAGCACGACGGAGGTGGAGTCGGCACTCGTGGACCATCCCGCGGTGGCCGAGGCTGCCGTGGTCGGCGCCAGCGACGCCGTCACCGGTCAGGCCATCGTGGGCTACGTCATCCTGCGGGGCAGCGCGCGGGCCAGCGACGAGCTGCGCGAGGAAGTGCGCCGGCACGTCGCCACCAAGCTGGGGCCCATCGCCCGGCCCAGGGCGGTGGTCCTCGTGCCCGATCTGCCCAAGACCCGCAGCGGCAAGATCATGCGCCGGCTGCTGCGCGACGTGGTGGAGGGGCGCAACCTGGGTGACACCACCACGCTGGCGGACGCCTCGGTGGTGGAGGAGATCCGCCGCCGCGCATCGGTGACGCCCGCTGAGGATTGAGCGGCTTGCGGCTGCCGGTGCCCGGATGATTCCGGAGGGACGGCGGGTCCGTCGACCGCATGAGCCCCGGCCTCGATCCCATGGGTGACCCCCCGGCGCTGCCGGCGCACTGGACATGGCGAGCCGGCCCGGGCGTCCCGGGAGCGGTCGCCATCGTGGACATCGACGGCGTGCTGGCCGACGCCTCGCACCGTCAGTGGCATCTCGACGGCCCGGTTCGTGACTGGGGCGGGTTCTTCGCCGCCGCCACGGGCGACGCCCTGCTGGCGCACCACGCCGAGTTGGTCCAGTGTCTCGACGAGCAACTGCAGGTCGTGCTGCTCACGGCTCGCCCGTTCCGCCTCCGAGGGCTCACTCTGGACTGGATCGAACGCCACGAGTTGCGGTGGGATCTGCTGGCCCTGCGCGGCCCGACCCAGGACATGACGCATTCCGTGCGTTTCAAGCGTGAAGCGCTGGCGTTGCTGCGCTCGTTCGGGTTCGACCCGGCGTTCGCCCTCGAGGACGACCCTCGTATCGTGGAGATGTACGCGGCCGAGGCTCTGCCATGCCTCTACGTCCACTCCGGGTACTACGGCTGAAGGGGCGGAGGCGGGATGTCCGACGCACCGAAGCCGAGCGCGGACGGCCCGAACCCGGACACTGAGGAGGCGATGTGAAGAACAACTTCAAGACCTTCGTCCTGCTGGCGCTGCTCGGGGGCCTGTGCATCGGCATCGGGGGGATCTTCGGTACGGGCGGCCTCATCATCGGGGCGGTCCTGGGCTTCGGGATCGTCGGATTCTCCTACTGGTTCTCCGACAGGCTGGCGATCGCCTCGGCCCGGGCCCGGCTCGTCGAGCGCCACGAGTTCCCCGAATACCACGCTGTGGTCGAGGACCTGGCGGCGCGCGCCAAGCTGCCCAAGCCCCGCCTCTACGTCACGCCCAACCCGCAGCCCAACGCCTTCGCCACCGGGCGCAACCCCGCGCACGCGGCGGTGGCGATCACGGCGGGTCTCATCGAGCACCTCACCTGGCCCGAGATCAAGGGCGTGCTGGCGCACGAGATGATGCACATCCGCAACCGCGACATCCTTATCGGCTCGGTGGCGGCCGCCGTTGCCATGGCCATCACACTCGTGGCCCGGATCGCCTTCTTCGCCGCCCTGTTCACCGGCGGCAGCGGCGGCAGGAATCGCGGCGGCGGGCACCCGCTCGTGCTCCTGGCAACCATGATTCTTGCCCCCATCGCGGCGGCGCTGGTGCAGTCGGCCATCAGCCGCACCCGTGAGTTCAAGGCGGACCGCAGCGCTGCGCAGCTGCTGGGCGACGGTGAAGCCCTGGCGCGGGCCCTCGAGAAGCTGGATCGCGCCGGGCGACGCATCCCCACGCCGGTGGCCCGCGAGCAGGCCTCGCATTACATCGTCAACCCGCTCGCCGGCCAGCGCGTGGAGTTCGCCGGCCTTTTCTCCACGCACCCCGCCACCGAGGAGCGGGTACGCCGCCTCCGCTCCGGCGAGTGGCGCCAGCGCTACCTCACCTGAGCGGCCTCAGCGGGTCACGCCGTGGGCCTGCTAGCCCGCTTCGAAGCCGCCGTCCACGAAGACGGTCTGGCCGGTCATGTAGTCGCTCGCCGCCGAGGCGAGGTAGATCGCCGGGCCGACGAGGTCCTCCGTCGTCCCGAGCCGCCCCATCGGGATGCGGCTGCGCACCCACGGCCCGATCTTTGGATTCTCGAAGATCCCCTGGGAGATGGTCATGGGGGTCTCGTGGTAGCCCGGCGCGATGGCGTTCACGCAGATCGCCTCCCGAGCCCATTCGACGCCCAGAGCCCGCGTGAGCGCCACCACACCCAGCTTGGAGGCGCCGTATGGTGCGATCTCAGGGATGCCGATCGCCCCCGCCAGGCTGGCGATGTTGATGATCTTGCCCCTGCCGTGGCTCTCGGCGTCCCGACCACCCTCGATCCAAAGGCGCGCCACCTCCCTCGACAGGAAGAAGACGGCCTTCAGATTGGGGTTCATGACGGCGTCCCAATCCTCTTCGGCGAATTCGAGGGCTGGCTTGCGACGGTTCAGGCCGGCGACGTTGACGAGGATGTCGATTCCCCCCATCTGCTCGGCAACAGCGGTTGCCAGAGCCGCGGGCCGGCCGGGCTCGGTCAGGTCGAAGTCGCCGAACGTCTCGACGTCTTCACAGCCCGCCGCCTCCGCCGCTGCGGCGTTGTCGTCGAGGCGCTCCTGCGAGCGACCGGTGAGCGCCAGGCGGGCGCCGGCCAACCCCAGGCCGATCCCCAGCGCCTTACCGATGCCGCCGGATCCCCCGGTGACAAGCGCCACCCGGCCATCCAGCCGGAACATGTCGGCACCCGTTGATGTCATGGTTCTCCTCTTTCCTTTCCGGTCCCACCGCCTCGGGCGGGATCGAGCGATTCGGCATCCGGCAGGGTGCGGATCCCCGACGTCTCGCCACCATCCGCTGTCAGTACAGCACCGTTCACGGATAGCTCGCCTCCGGCGAGAGTTGCCACGCTACGGCGACCCGGCCGGACGAACTACCTGGGGGACCGAGCAGCGACCGGTGTGTCAATCGGCGAGAACGCCCTCGCCGCGCGCATGACGCGTCTTGGAGCCCGGGGTACCCTTTGCATGGCCCAGCGAGTCTCGGCGGCTTGCCGCGCGCCGACTTGCAATATGTACGGTCCGCCGAACCTGATGCTCCCGGGAGTTCGTGTGCGACGGGGACTAGCCCCGGAGAGGAGATCGGTTTGCCCGCTGCAGACTTCGACGACGCTGTCGCATCCTTGGACAGCGCTCGCCGGTCACTGGTCCTCCTCGGAGCGCTCCTGTACCCCCTCTCCGACGAGCGCGCGGCATTGGACGGCAATGACGCCGAGGGTTATCTCAACGCCATCACCGCACGTATACAGGGTGTGTGCGGGCAGTCGCGGGCGGTTCTGGAGAATTCCCTGAAGACGCTCCCCACCGGTGGTGGCGACAAGAGACCCCGACGCGGCCGTCGTCGAGGCCCCCAACCGCTCCCCGATTTCCCTGACGGCACCAAGACCGACGTTGAGCGGATCTTGGCGGAGTGCGAGGTGCCCGACGCCCTTCTGTGGGTGCATCAGGGGGCCGGTCAGGGTCGCGACCCTGGCGTTCCGCTGGAGGAGCTCGTTCCGTTCGCGGCTCGAATTTCGGCAGCCGCCGTGCGCGTGGCCGCGCTGGCGGCCGACCGCATCGATCCCTCCTCGAGGCGGTCGGGCGAGGTCACGCCGAGCGGCGGAAACAACGGCGATGAGAGGGCTGTGACGGTGGCGAGCGGGACCGCCCGCACCGCCCGGCGAATCGCGTATGTGATCGACGAGTGGGACATGCTCGCCGAGAGCCCGACGGCGATGATCGGTTGCCGACCACCGCCGGGAACGGCTGCCGGTCCCGGCGGCCCGGTGTCGGTAGGGCCGAACGACGGCCGTCGGTCTCTGGGCGTGGCGGCAGCCCTCGGTCCCGGCAGGGGGTCCACAGCCGCTACGGCGCCGCTCTCGGCGTTGCGCCGGAGCCGGACAGCAGCGGTCTGGTCCAGCGGCGGCGCTGTGCAACGGGATTGAACGGGTCGGGGATAGCGCGGCGATACATTCGAGACATGGGCGGATACGGCGAGTTCGGCGGTGCGGGCGGTCTGCGCCGGCTGGCGCTGCATGATCGCCACATCGCAGCCGGCGCCCGCTTCGCGCCCTTCGCCGGCTGCGAGATGCCGCTGCGGTACCAGGGAATCGTTCACGAGCACGAATTCGTGCGTGAGCGAGTGGGCCTCTTCGACGTGTCGCACCTGGGGCGGGTCTGGGTGCAGGGGCCGCAGGCGGCGTCACTGCTGCGCTCGGTGACGACCTTCGACGTGACCACGCTGGAGGTAGGCAAAGCGCACTACTCGCTCTACTGCAACGAGGCCGGCGGCATCGACGACGACGTCTTCATCTACCACCTGCCCGGCGAGCGCTGGCTGATCGTCCACAACGCGGCCAACGCCGAGGCGGACTTCGAGCGCCTGCGCTCCGTCGCCAAGGACGCTACCGAGGCCACCAAGGACACGGTGATGCTCGCCGTCCAGGGGCCCGAGGCGATCAGCCTGCTCAGCAGCGTTCTCGGCGGAGACCTCGGTGCGCTCGCACCGCGGGATTGTGTGGAGTTGGACTGGAACGGTGCGTCCGTGCTGTTCGCCCGGACCGGCTACACGGGCGAGGACGGCGGCGAGTGCATCGTCGGCGCCGACCGTGCCGAGGCGCTGTGGGACGCTCTGCTCACCGGCGGCGCCACTCCTGTTGGACTCGGCGTACGCGACACGCTGCGGCTCGAGGCGGCGCTGCCGCTGCACGGCAACGACATCGACGCCACCACACACCCCTACGAGGCCGGGCTGGGATTCGCCGTGAGCCTGGACGACGGGGCGCCCTTCACGGGACGCCAGGCGCTTGTCGAGGCGAAGGCTCAGGCCCCCACGCGGCGGCTCTGCCATCTGGTGGCTCGCGAGCGCGGCGTGCCGCGAGCGGGCCACGCGGTGAGCGTGCCCGGCGGTGACGAGGCGGTTGCGCGGCTCACCAGCGGGTCGTTCAGCCCGACCCTGCGCCTCGGCATCGGCATGGCCTACCTTCCCACCGAGCTTGCAAACCCCGGCGTCATACTCGAAGTCGATGTGCGCGGCCGCGCCCTCCCCGTGGAGGTCGTGCGCCGCCCGTTCTACCGGAAAGCGAGGAACTTGTGACGATGGACAGCGGTACCCCCGACGGCCTTCTCTACACGCCCAGCCACGAGTGGCTGCGCCGCGACGGCGAGCAGCCGGGCGAGATCACCATCGGCATCACGGACTTCGCCCAGGATCAACTCGGCGATGTGGTCTACCTCGATCTTCCCGCCACCGGGACCCGCCTGAGCGCCGGTGAGGCCTGCGGCGAGATCGAATCCACCAAGACCGTCGCCGAGTTCTACGCGCCGGTCAGCGGCGAGGTGATCGCCACCAATACCGAGCTCGAGGACACCCCGGAACTGGTCAACGAGTCGCCTTACGGCGAGGGGTGGCTGATCAGAGTGCGCATCACCGCCGACGCCGCGCTGGAGGATTTGCTCGACGCTGCCGCGTACCGGGCGCAGCTTCCCGCGAGTTGAGCGTGGTGTCCTCGCCGATCGGTAGCTCGCCCCATCCGTACATCCCGGCCACGCCCGCCGACCGCGCCCGGATGCTCGAGCGGGTCGGTGTCGCCGACATCGACGCACTGTTCGTCGACCTGCCCGCGGCGATGGTGGATCCGGCGATCGACCTTCCTCCCGCCCTCACGGAGCCGGAGCTGATCGCGCTGCTCACCGAACGCGCCACTATGAACGCGGCCCCCTCGCGGCCCAACTTCCTCGGCGCCGGCGCCTACCGGCACGCCATCCCGGCCGTCACCGCCCACTTGAGCGGCCGCTCCGAATTCGTCACCGCCTACACGCCGTACCAGCCGGAGATCAGCCAGGGGACGCTGCAGTCGGCGTTCGAGTACCAGTCGGTGGTGTGCGAACTCACCGGGATGGACGTGTCGAACACCGGCCTCTACGACGTGGCCAGCGCCACTGCCGAGGCGTGCCTCCTCGCGGCGCGCGCCACGAAGCGCAAAGCGGTCGCACTGCTCGAACCGATCCATCCCGCAACCGCCGACGTCGTGGCGACCTACGCCCGCGGCGCGGGGCTGCGTGTCGACATGCTGCGGTCCAGGGATGCGGCGACGCCCGAACACGCCTGCCTCGTCGTCCAGCAGCCGGACTTCCTCGGCGCCATCGTGGATCTCGAGCCCCTGGCAGAGACGCTGGCAGCCGATGGCGTACTCCTGGTGGCGGTGGCCGATCCGTTCGCTCTGGGGCTGCTGCGGGCGCCGGGCGACGCGGGCGCCGACATCGTCACCGGCGAGGGGCGCGATCTGGCGGGGCCGCCGCACTTCGGCGGGCCGTCGCTCGGGCTGTTCGCGGCGCGCGCCGAGTTCCTGCGGCAGATGCCCGGCCGCATCGTCGGGCGCACGCGGGAGTTGCATGCCCCGCCGGACGGCGACGGCGAACCGCGCACCGGCTACGTGCTGACCCTGCAGGCGCGCGAGCAGTTCATCCGGCGCGAGCGGGCGACGTCGAACGTCTCGACGGCGCAGTCGCTGATCGCGCTGGCTTTCACCGTCACCGTGCAGGCGCTGGGCCCGCGGGGGCTGCGTGAGGCCGCCGAGCTGTGCTACCAGCGTGCCCACGATGCCGCGAGGCGCATCGCCGCGCTGGATGGCTACGAGACGCCGGAGCGAGGGCCGTGGTTCTCGGAGTTTCTCGTGCGCGGCCCGCTGCCCGCCGCCGCGCTCGCCGCCGAGTTGGCGGCGCGGGGCATCGGTCCGGCCTTGACGTGTCGGCACGACCGGAGCCCGAAGCCTCCGGGGCCCTGCTCTTCGCGGTGACCGAGGCCACGCCCGATACGCACGTGGACGCGCTGATCGAGGCGCTGGCGGAGATCGGGGGCGAGGGGTGAGCGCGCCCCGGCCCGGCGGGGGGGATGTCGGCGCGCGCCTGAGCTTCGACCGGGGAGTACCCGGACGGCGGGCAGTCGACGTCCCACGCTGGCGCGGCGAGGTCACGCCGCTGCCGGATGCCCATCTGCTGCGCGACTCGGTGCGGCTGCCGGAGCTGAGCCAGGGCGAACTCGTGCGCTACTACACCGAGCTCTCGGCGCGGAACTACGGCATCGACTCCGGCACCTACCCGCTGGGCTCCTGCACCATGAAGTACAACCCGAAGGTCGACGACCTCGTGGCGTCGCTGCCCGGCTTGGCGGACGCGCATCCCCAGGCCCCGCCCACCGACGTCCAGGGCACCCTGCGCACGCTGGTGGAGCTACGTGACGGTCTGGGCGAGATCACCGGTCTGGGTGCTGTCAGCCTCGCTCCCGCCGCCGGAGCGCAGGGCGAGTTGGCGGGCGTGCTCATGATCACGCGCGCCCTCGAGGATCGCGGGGAGCTCACGCAGCGGCGACGCATCCTCGTTCCGGACTCGGCGCACGGCACGAACCCGGCAACCGCCGCCATGGCCGGCTTCGCGGTCACCCAGATCCCGACGGCGGCCGACGGTTCGCTGGACCGCGCCGCCATCGAGCGCGAGTTGGACGGATCGGTGGCGGCGGTCATGGTCACCGTGCCGAACACGCTGGGTCTGTGGGAGCGCGGCATCGAGGAGGTGGCCGGCCTGATCCACGACGCCGGCGCCTACCTGTACGGCGACGGGGCCAACCTCAACGCCATCATGGGGCGCGTGCGCTACGGCGATCTGGGTTTCGACGTGGTGCATCTGAACCTGCACAAGAGTTTCAGCACGCCGCACGGCGGTGGCGGCCCGGGCGCGGGACCGGTCTGCTGCAGCGAGGAGCTGGCCCGCTACCTCCCGACGCCGGTGGTCACCGAGTGCGACGACGGCGTGGTGCGCCTCGTCGAGCCGGAGCGCAGCATCGGGCGTCTCCAGCAGTTCGGTGGCAACGTCGGCGTCCTGATCCGTGCCTACGCGTACATGCGCGCCCTCGGTCTCGACGGCCTGCGAGCCGTCTCGGGCCAGGCCGTGCTCAACGCCAACTACCTGCGCGTGCTGCTGGGTGACCACTACGACCTGCCCTACGACCGTCCCGTGCTGCACGAGGTGGTCTTCTCGGGCTCGCGCCAGCGCCGCGAGCACGGCGTGCGCACGTACGACATCGCCAAGCGCCTTATCGATCACGGCTTCCATCCGCCCACCGTCTACTTCCCGCTGATCGTCGAGGAAGCGCTGATGATCGAGCCGACCGAGACCGAGCCCCCCGAGGCGATCGAAGCTCTGGCCGCGGCGATGATCGCGATCGCCACCGAGGCCGAGCGATCCGGAGACGCTGCACGGCGCCCCCTGGAGTGCGCCCATCGGACGGCTCGACGAGGCGACGGCGGCACGCCGACCGGTGCTCCGCTGGCAGCCCGATGCCACCGACGGCTCGTAGGAGTCCCACTCCGCCGGGGGGCTGACCTCCGACGGCGGCGCACAGACGAGGAGGAACCCGCTACGGCGCGCCACCCCGTAGCGCCGGCGGCTGAAAGTTGGTGGGCCGGGGAGGATTCGAACCTCCGAAGGCGTCGCCGGCAGGTTTACAGCCTGCTCCCTTTGTCCGCTCGGGCACCGACCCCTGGGGGCGACACGATACTGCCGAGCAGTCTGGGGCACTCCGCGACGGCGACAGCGCCCGGCATGGTTGGTACTCTCGGCGTATGGGTGCGGCCGCTCTGGACATGTCCACCGAGGTTCGGACCCGTCTGATCCGGGTGGCGCTGGGGGACGAGCCGGCCGACGTCGTGCTCACCGGGGCGCGTGTGGTGAACGTCTTCACCGGCGAGATCGTTGCGGCGGACGTTGTGATGGCGGCCGGGCGCATCGCCGCAGTGGGTGACAGTCGCCAGCAGTTGGTCGGCCCGGACACCGAGATCATCGAGGCCGGTGGACGGTTTGTGGCGCCGGCGCTGATCGATCCCCACATGCATCTCGAGAGTTCCAACGTCACGGTGACCGAACTGGCCCGCGCCATCGTGCCCCGGGGGGTCCTGTCGATCTGTGCGGATCCCCACGAGATTGCCAACGTGCTGGGAACCGCCGGCGTCGACCTCCTCGTCGCCGAGGCCGCCGACCTGCCGCTGAACTTCTTCCTGCGGGTTCCCGCCCGTGTTCCTGCCATGCCGGCCGACCTCGAGACCTCGGGCCACGCCATGGACATCGCCGCGACACTGGCGATGTTGGACCGCCCCGAGGCGGTGTGCCTCGGCGGCGACATCAACCCTGCGCTGCTGCTGGGCGCCGACCGGGAGCAGTTGCGCAAGATCGAGGCGACCATCGAGCGCCACAAGACCGTCGGAGGGCAACTCCCCGGCTTCACCGGAGCGGTGCTGGACGCCTCCCTCGTGGCCGGCGTGGAGGACACGCACGTGGCGGAATCCCCCGCCGAGGTGGTCGAACAACTCCGCCGGGGTGTGCGGGTGCTGCTGACACCGCGCATCGACCGGCTGCCGGCCGAGGAATGGCCGGAGATAGTCGCCACCGTCGAGCGCCTCGGCCTGGACACCCGGCGCCTTGTGCTGTGCACCGACGATGTCCACCCCAACATCCTGATGACCGAGGGGCACCTCGACGGTTGGGTGCGCCTGGCTGTCGATGCCGGGTTCGACCCGGTGACCGCCGTGCAGATGGCGACCCTCAATGTGGCCGAGTTGATGCGGATCGATCGCCATCTCGGCAGCGTGGCGCCGGGCCGCTATGCCGATCTGCTGGTGCTGGACAGCCTGGAGGACTTCGCCCCTTCCGTGGTGCTGCGCCGTGGCGAGGTGGTTGCCACCGGCGGTTCCCTGGTGCAGAACCCCCCGTCGCCGCAGTACCCGGCCTGGTCCATGGACACGCTGACCGTCGCCCCTCCGGCTCCGGAGGACCTGGCCCTGCGCGTCGACGCGCCCGACGGGCCGGTGACGGTCAACGCCGTGGCCTTCTCTGCGCCCAAGAAGATGCACCAGGTGGGCCTCACGGTGCGTGACGGGGTGATCCACCCCGACGGTGCCGCCGACATCGCCGGCATCGCCGTGCTCGAACGCCACCACGGCACCGGCAACATCGGCAAGGGGTTCGTCACGGGCCTCGGGATACGCGGTGGCGCCGTGGCCTCGACCGTGAACCACGACTCCCACAACGTGGTGGTGGTGGGCGATTCGCACCGCTCGATGGCCGCTGCCGCCGGGGCGGTCATCGAGGCGCAGGGCGGGTACGCGGTGGCGGTCGGCGACGAGGTGGCGGCGGTCGTGCCGCTGCCCATCGCGGGCCTGCTGTCGCCCGAGCCGCTGGCGGTCGTCGGCGAGCAACTCGCCGCCGTGGAGCGGGTGCTGATCGAGCAGTTGGGGTGCTCCATCGGCTACCGGCCCATCTACGCCCTGAACTTCCTGTGTCTTCCCAACATTCCCGAGGTCGGGTTCACCGACCGGGGAATCATCCTCACCGAGACCATGGAGATCGTCGGACCCCTTGTCGTAGCCGGCGTCTGAGGCGTACCGCTCGCCCCGCTGTCGAATGGCCGGCTACAGCAGGCGCTGCATCACCGTGCAGTCCATCCAGCGCCCGAACTTGCGACCCACCTCTCGCTCGGTGCCCACGATCTCGAATCCGCACTCTGCGTGCAGAGCCACCGACGACTCGTTCTCCCCGGCGATCCGGGCGATCATGCTGTGGAACCCGTGCTCGGCGGCAAGGGCGACCAGCCGTTCCAGCAGCTCCCGGCCGATGCCGCGCCGCTGGTAGTCGCGCCGCACGAACACCGAACTCTCGACGCTGGTGTTATAGGCCGGCCGGGGGCGGTAGGGCGAGAGCGAGGCGAAGCCCACGATCTCGTCGCCGTCGGTGGCCACGATCACTGAATGGGCGCCGGACCGCTCTGCCAGCCACTCCTGCTGCTCTGTCAGACTGCGGGGACGGAGGTCGAATACCGTGCGCTCCCGGGTGGCTTCGTGGTTGTAGATCTCTCTGATGCCCTCGGCATCGGCACGGTGAGCCAGGCGGATCTCCATCTCCCGACGCTATCGCTCGCACCGCGACCGTCACCGCTCGGACGGCTGCTCCCCGAACCCGTGGTGACACCGCCGGGCGCAGGTTGGGCGCCGCCCCCGTCCGTGGCATGATGGCCGCTCGGCTCCCTTAGCTCAGTCGGCAGAGCGTTTCCATGGTAAGGAAAAGGTCGAGAGTTCGATTCTCTCAGGGAGCTCCGGGGTGCCGACCCGACAATTCAGCGGCGTAGCTCAGTCGGTGAGAGCGCTCGACTCATAATCGAGAGGTCGCCAGTTCGATTCTGGCCGCCGCTACAGCACACCTCACGTGCGACAGCCGTGACGCGCCCCCGTGGGGATGGGCTACCGGCGTGGTTATCCTGATCCTCTCAGAATCGCCACTTCCCGGACCGAACGGCCGAATCCGAGGGCAGTAGCTCAACTGGGAGAGCACCGGTCTCCAAAACCGGCGGTTGGGGGTTCGAGTCCCTCCTGCCCTGCGATGGAAATGAACAGACAATTTCGCCGCATGGCCCGCAAGCAGGGGGCCATCGACGAGGAGGGCGCGCCCGTCGCCGACCGGCGCCGGGCGCCCGCGCGGAGTCGAGAGCGCGCCTCGCCGGCCCAGTTCATGCGTGAGGTTCGCGCCGAGCTGCGCAAGGTCTCCTGGCCGAATCGCTCCGAGGTCGTCAACTACTCCATCGTCACCCTGGTCGTCGTAGTAATCCTCACCGCAATCATCGGTGCGCTGGACTACGGCTTCGGCGAGGCGATCCTGAAGCTCTTCGAACGATGAACGGATCCATGAACGAGCCCACCGCCCACGCCGAGACGAGCCTCGATGCAGCCCCCGAGCGCCCCGCCGAAGCGCCCGAGGCGGCCGCTCTCGAGGCGGCCCTTCCCTCGGGCCCGTTGGTCGACGAGGCCGGTCCCGACGCGTCCAGCAGCGGGCCGAGTTCGTTCGACGTCCTGAGCGAGGATGACATTCACAGCGCCGCCGAAGCCACCGCAGAGGCAGAGGCGGATGACGGTGAACCCGTGCCCGAGCCCGATGAGGACCGTCCGTCACGGCGGCCTGGACGGTGGTACGTCGTCCACACGCAGTCGGGTTACGAGAAGAAGGCCAAGCAGGACCTCGAGGCGCGCGTCCGTAGCCTCGACGCCGAGGATCTCATCTACGAGGCGCAGATTCCCACCGAGGACGTGGTCGAGTTCAAGGGCGGCAAGAAGGTGGTCGTCCAGAAGAAAGTGTTCCCGGGGTATCTTCTGGTGCGCTGCCGCCTCACCGACAAGGCCTTCCAGGTCATCAAGGAGACTCCTTCGATCACGGGCTTCGTCGGTCACGGGCCGAAGCCCACCCCGCTGGGGCGGCGCGACGTCGAGACGTTCCTGGAGTCCAAGACCACCGGCGACGAGGCGATCAAGCGCGGGCGGCCGCGGCTGCAATTCGAGTCCGGTGAGACCGTCAGAGTACGTGAGGGGCCGTTCGCGGAGTTGTCGGGGGAGATCATCGAGATCAACGCCGACCAGTTGAAGGTCAAGGTACTCGTCAACATCTTCGGTCGCGAGACACCGGTCGAATTGGAATTCTCCCAGGTCGCCAAGCTCTGAGCGGCGCCCCGGGGAACCATCAAGAGGAGAGCCGATCATGGCCAAGAAAGTAAAAGCAGTCGTCAAGATCAACATCGAGGCCACCAAGGCCACCCCGGCGCCACCCGTGGGCACCGCGCTCGGCCCCCACGGCATCGCCATCATGGACTTCTGCCGTCAGTACAACGACCGCACCTCGGATCGGGCCGGCCAGGTCGTGCCCGCCGAGATCACCATCTACGAGGACCGCACTTTCAGCTTTCTGCTCAAGACGCCTCCGACCTCGTTCCTGATCCGCGAGGCGGCTGGTGTTGAAAAGGGCGCGAGCGAAGTGGGTCACGAGTTCGTCGGCTCGATCACCGACTCGCAGGTGGGGGCAATCGCAGATGTGAAGATGCCCGATCTGAACACGGACGATGTCGCGATGGCCATGCGCCAGGTCGCCGGGACGGCCCGCAGCATGGGCGTCCAAGTGGTGCGGGGCTAACTCCGTTGGGACGCCACACGGCGCGCCACACCCGGCCATATGCGGTTGCCGAGCCAGGACTCGGACACCGGAGACCACGGCAACGCCCCGGAGAGGGGCTGGGAGCAGAGCCCGGAGGAGAAGGATGAACAAGGGAAAGCGCTATGGCGACGCCGCTCGCCGCTACGACCGGCAGCGTCTGCACGATGCCACCGAGGGACTCGACGTCGTGAAGGGACTGCCCACGGCTCGGTTCGACGAGACCGTCGACATGGCCATTTGCCTCGGGGTCGACCCGCGGCGGGCGGAACAGATGCTTCGCGGCACCGTCTCGCTGCCGTCGGGGAGCGGCAAGGAGGTCCGCGTCGCTGTCTTCGCCGGTGGTGAGGCGGCGATCGCCGCCCGCAACGCAGGGGCTGACCACGTCGGCGACACCGACCTGGTCGAGGCGATCAGCGGCGGCATGATGGACTTCGACGTGGCCATCGCGACGCCGGACATGATGCCGGTCGTGGGGCGTCTCGGGCGCACTCTGGGCCCCCGGGGATTGATGCCCAACCCCAAGAGCGGCACGGTCACCGCCGATGTCGCCAAAGCGGTCGCCGAATTCAAGGGCGGTCGGGTGGGCTACCGCACCGACCGCCAGGGCAACGTCCACGTTCCCATCGGCAAGGTGAGCTTCAGCATCGAGGCACTGATGGAGAATCTGCGCTCGGTGATGGAGGAGTTGAACCGCGTGAGACCCGCAGCCTCCAAGGGGCGCTACGTCCAGAAGGTGACGATCAGTTCGTCGATGGGGCCACCGGTCAAGATCGATCCGGCGAGCCTCTGAGGCTCGGAGGGGTCGACCGGCTGCGCCGGGAGCACGTCCGGGCGCGGAATTCGACCCGGCTGCGAGTGGTGGATGTCGCGAGGCGTCCCGCTAACCTCCGAACCCGGACAACCGATCGATCGCTGAAGATCTCCGGTGCTCTTCGGAGCTGAAAGGGTTACCGCAGCCCCTCGCTGCAGCCCACCCGATGAGGTGACGCCCCCAACTCCCCCGGCGCCGCGTGATCTTCTGCGGCGCCGTTCGTGGTTCTGGCGAGTCCTCCGACATCGCGCCCGTCGTGGGTGTGGCGAGGCTCTCGAGCAGTACGCATCGAGCACCGCGCCGCTGAACATCGCTCAACTGCCCCAGACCGAACGCCGAACCGAGCCCGGAGCCTGCCGTGACCCAGTCATCGAGTGAACAATCTCGAACACCCCGGCCCGAGAAGGTGGCCGTCGTCGCCGAGATCCGTGAGCGACTGGTTGCTTCCCAGGGAGCCCTGCTGACCGAGTACCGCGGTCTTGACACCGCGGCGATGGCCGCGCTGCGCGGCGTGCTCGCACCGCTGGGAGGCAGCTACAAGGTCTACAAGAACACTCTGTTCCGCCTGGCGGTACGCGAACTGGGTATCGACTGCGAGCACCTGCTCGTGGGGCCCACCGCTGTGGCGTTCGTAGAACGTCATGCCGACGGGCGACCTGGGGACGCGGCGGCGGTGGCGAAGGCGCTGCTCGAGTTCAAGCGCGCCGACCGCCGGCTCGTGATCAAAGGTGGGCTGCTGGGTACCGATTTCCTGGGGCCCGAGGCGGTCGAGCAACTGTCCAAGCTGCCGCCGGCGGAGCAGTTGCAGGCTCAGTTTGCGGGAGCGCTGGCGAGTCCCCTGCGGCAGTTCTGCGGCCTCCTGGCCGCGCCGCTGCAGGAATTCGCCGGATTGGCCGCGGCGCCCGCGCGCACCTTCGCCGGCTTGATCCAAGCGCTGATCGATGAGCGTTCGGAAAACTGACCGCGCTCGAGCACTTCGACGCTCTTGCCGCGCAACCGCCGGCGGCGGCGTAATCGCACCGAACCAATGACAAGGAGAATCCACCATGTCCAAGATCGATGAGGTCCTCGACACCATCAGCAACATGACGGTGCTGGAGTTGAGCCAGCTCCTCAAGGAGTTCGAGGAACGTTTCGGCGTCACCGCCGCCGCTCCTGCCGCTGCCATGGCCATGGCCATGCCCGCAGCCGGTGCGGACGCCGGAGCCGAGGAGGAAGAGGAGCAGACTGCCTTCGACGTGGTTCTTGCCGAGATCGGCGACAAAAAGATCCAGGTCATCAAGGAGGTGCGCGCGCTCACCAGCCTCGGGCTGAAGGAAGCCAAGGAACTGGTCGACACAGCACCGCAGCCGGTCCTGCAGGGCGTGCCGCGCGACGAGGCCGACAAGGCCGCCGTAGCACTCGAGGCTGCCGGCGCCGTCGCCAAGATCTCCTGACCCACGGCGGATTTCCGCCGATCCGACGGCGAGAGAGGTTGGCGGCGCGGGCGTCAGCCACTACAGTTGGCGCGCCGTGCTGTCGCTTTCCGCGTAGTCATCCCCGTCTTCCGCTATCTGGAACTCGGGTTCTGAACCTCGTGGCACTGTCGCGCGTCCTCAAGTCGGTCATGTGCTTCCCCAGGAGTGAGATGTGGCATCTCCATCTGTCGCTCGCCAGCGATACTCGTTCGGCAATCTCGAGGAGGTTCTCGAACTTCCCGATCTGATTGCGATCCAGCGTCATTCCTTCGATTGGTTCCTGAAGAAGGGCCTCTCGGAGGTCTTCAGTGACATCAGTCCCATCAAGGACTACTCCGAGAACCTGCTTCTGGAGTTCGAATTCGATCCTTCCGACGAATTCCTCCTGATGGAGCCCAAGTTCTCCGTGGAGGAGTGCAAGGAAAAGGACATGACCTACAGCGCCCCCGTCTTCGTGCGGGCGCGCTTCCTGAACCGCCATACCGGCGAGATCAAGGAGCAGGTGGTCTTCATGGGGGACTTCCCCAAGATGACCACCAAGGGCACGTTCATCATCAACGGCACCGAGCGCGTCGTGGTTTCCCAGCTCGTGCGCTCCCCCGGGGTCATCTTCCAGCCCGGCGAGCGCTACCGGCTGCGGAACATGTCCAAGCACCAGCTTGTAACGGGGACGATCCACCCCTACCGCGGGGAGTGGATCGAGTTCGACGTCGAGCACCGGCCCGGCAAGGACGTCAGCGCCGGCGTGCGGGTGGCCCGCAAGCGGCGCCTCAGCCTCTTCACGTTCCTGCGGGCGCTCGGGTTCGGCGACGAGGAGGCCTACCCCGGCTTCTTCAGCCGCTTCGTGAACCACTTCGACTTCCTCGCACCGCAGTGGGAGAACGAGAAGGGCAACGAGATGTCGCGGGACGAGGCCCTGATCGAGATCTACAAGCGGGTGCGACCAGGCGACCAGCCGAGTGCCGAGGCTGCCCGCGCCTACTTCGCCGGCGCCTACTTCGATTCGCGGCGCTACGACCTGTCGCGGGTCGGCCGCTACAAGCTGAACCGCAAGCTCGGCAAGGAGATCGAACGCTGCAGGGAGATCTTCGACATCGATCTCGAGGCTCCCGCGCGCGATCAGCCCACGCTCAGCGTCGCCGAACTGTTGGCGACGTCCACCTACCTGCTGCACCTCGTGCGCTACGAGCAGGGTTACCGGCTCGACGACCAGGATCACTTCGCCAACCGCCGGATCCGCTCGGTCGGAGAACTCATCCAGAATCAGGTGCGGATCGGCTTGTCGCGCATGGAGCGCGTCGTGCGCGAGCGCATGACGACCCAGGACATGGAGGCCATCACGCCCGAGACGTTGATCAACATTCGCCCGGTCGTGGCTGCCATCAAGGAGTTCTTCGGCACCAGCCAGCTCAGCCAGTTCATGGACCAGGTGAATCCTCTCTCGGGCCTCACGCACCGGCGGCGGCTCTCGGCGCTCGGTCCCGGCGGGCTGTCCCGCGAGCGAGCCGGTTTCGAGGTGCGCGACGTGCACTTCAGCCACTACGGCCGGATGTGCCCCATCGAGACGCCCGAAGGCCCCAACATCGGGCTCATCGGAGCGCTCGCCACCTATGGCCGGATCAACGAGCACGGTTTCATCGAGACGCCGTACCGGGTCGTGCGCGACAGCAAGGTGACCAGCGAGGTGGAGTATCTCACCGCGGACGAGGAGGAGGAGTACGTGGTGGCGCAGGCGAACGCGCCGCTGAACGCCGACGGGACGTTCCGCAACCCCCGCGTGCTGGCACGGCGCTCCCCGCAGGCGGCGTCACTGGAGGACCTGAAGCTGCAGCTCGAGGAGGAGCACTTCTTCGGGGCCACCACCGAGATCGTGTTCGCGCCCCCGGCGGACATCGAGCGGATGGACGTGTCTCCCAAGCAGATCGTCTCGGTGGCCACGGCCCTCATCCCGTTCGTGGAACATGACGACGCCAACCGGGCGCTCATGGGCGCCAACATGCAACGCCAGGCAGTGCCCTTGCAGCGCGCCGAGGCTCCCTACATCGGCACGGGTATCGAAGCCAGGGCGGCACGTGACGCAGCCGATGTGATCCTGGCCCTCGACGACGGAGAAGTCGTCGAACTCGACGGGCGGGCCATCACGATGTACTACGACCAACTCGGCCACGTGGCGCATCCACTGGCGCGGTTCGCCCGCTCCAACCAGGACACCTGCATCCGCCAGGACGCGCTGGTGCGCGCCGGTCAGCGCGTCACCAAGGGCGAGTTGCTGGCCGACGGGCCCTCCTCGGACCACGGCGAACTGGCGCTGGGCAAGAACGTCCTCGTGGCCTACATGTCCTGGGAGGGGTACAACTTCGAGGACGCCATCATCGTCAGCGATCGGTTGGTCCGCGACGACGTGCTCACCTCCATCCACATCCACGAGCACGAGATCGACGCGCGCGAGACCAAACTCGGTTCCGAGGAGATCACCCGCGACATCCCCAACCTGTCCGACGAGGTGCTCGGAGACCTCGACGAGAACGGCCTCGTACTGGTCGGGGCGGAGGTGGGCCCGGGCGACATCCTCGTCGGCAAGGTCACGCCGAAGGGCGAGACGGAACTCACCCCCGAGGAACGCCTGCTGCGCGCCATCTTCGGCGAGAAGGCCCGGGAGGTGCGCGACACCTCCTTGAAGGTTCCCCACGGCGACGCCGGCAAGGTCATCGACATGAAGGTCTTCCGCCGCGACGACGACCACGAACTGCCGCCCGGCGTGACCGAACTCGTTCGTGTCTACGTGGCGCAGAAGCGCAAGATCAGCGTGGGCGACAAGCTGGCGGGACGTCACGGCAACAAAGGCGTGATCGCCAAGATCCTGCCGATCGAGGACATGCCCTTCCTGGCCGACGGGACGCCCGTCGACATCATCCTGAACCCGCTCGGCGTGCCCTCGCGGATGAACGTCGGGCAGGTGCTCGAGGCTCACCTCGGCTACGTGGCGCGCTGGGGTTGGGAGCTGAACGGCGAGGCTGTGGGCGACGAGCCGGTTCGGGGCACCGAGCGCAAGACCCGCCCCAGTACGCCGCCGTCGGTCTTCATCGAGACGCCGGTCTTCGACGGCGCTCGCTGGGACGACGCGTCGCCGGTCGACTCGACCGGCGACAAGCCTTCGATCCGCAAGTTGCTGGAGAACATGCGGCCGGAATCGGCCGGTGGGAAGCGCCTCGTCGGCGCCGACGGTAAGACGGTTCTCTACAACGGCAGGACGGGCGAGCCCTTCGACCAACGGGTCACGGTGGGCTACGCCTACATCCTGAAACTGGCGCACCTCGTGGACGACAAGATCCACGCACGTTCCACGGGGCCGTATTCCATGATCACCCAGCAGCCTCTCGGCGGGAAGGCGCAGTTCGGGGGCCAGCGGTTCGGCGAGATGGAGGTCTGGGCACTCGAGGCCTACGGCGCCGCCTACTGCCTGCAGGAGTTGCTCACGGTCAAGTCCGACGACGTGCTGGGCCGCGTGAAGGTGTACGAGGCCATCGTCAAGGGCACCAACATGCCCGATCCCGGTATCCCCGAGAGCTTCAAGGTGCTCATCAAGGAGATGCAGGCCCTGTGCATGGAGGTCGAGGTCTACTCCAGCGCCGGCGAGGAGATCGAGATCAAGGAGATCGACGAGGACATCTACTGGACCACCGAGGAGTTGGGCATCGACATCTCGCGCCCGGAGCGGGGGTCCGACGAGGAGGACGCCCGTCGTGAGGCCGAGCGCCGTGCGCGTGAAATCACCGGCGACCGGCCGGTCTACGCCGGCAGGAGGGAAATGTAGTGATGGAGCAGCACCGACCGAACACCTCCAGTGCCTTGGACGTCAATGAGTTTGGACGTCTGCGTATCGGTCTGGCCACCGCGGACTCGATCCGCACGTGGTCCAACGGCGAGGTCAAGAAGCCGGAGACCATCAACTACCGCACGCTCAAGCCGGAGAAGGACGGGCTGTTCTGCGAGAAGATCTTCGGTCCCCAGAAGGACTGGGAGTGCACCTGCGGGAAGTACAAGCGCATCCGGTTCCGGGGAATCATCTGCGAGCGCTGTGGCGTGGAGGTGACCCGCACCAAGGTGCGTCGCGAGCGCATGGGGCACATCGAGCTTGCAGCGCCGGTCGTCCACATCTGGTACCTGCGCGGGACGCGTTCGTGGCTGGCGTACCTCCTAACGGGGACCGAGCCGCGCGAGGAGGTCAAGGCCAAGCAACTGGAGAAGGTCGTCTACTTCGCCGCCCATCTGGTGGTGCGGGTTGACACCGAACGTCGCGACGCCGATCTGCCCGCACTCGAGCGGGACATGTACGAGGAGCGGCGGCTCATCGAAACCGAGTTCGACGAGCGGCGCGGCGAGATCCGTCTCGCCCTCGAGCAGGAACTCATCGAACTCGAGAACAGCGGCGGTACCGGTGCCGACATTCGCAACCGCCGGGCGGCCGCAGAGCGCGAGCTGGAAGAACTCGAGGAGCTGCGGTTGGCCGAACTCGAGAAGGTCGAGAACGCCTTCAACAGCTTCAAGTCCATCCACGCACGGCAGATCATCGAGGACGAGGAACTCTGGAACGAACTCAAGTACCGCTACGAGGACTACTTCGACGGGGGCATGGGCGCGGACGCCATCGCCCGGCTCATCAACGAGTCCGACTTCGACGCGCAGGAGCAGGAGTTGCGCCGGCTGGTCTCCCCTCCCGAGGGCACCAAGCCGCTCTCGGCGCAGCGCAAGCACAAGGCGATCCGTCGCCTGCGGATCGTGAGTGCCTTCAACACCCGCGACGACCACGGACGACGCGTCAACGACCCCCGGGCGATGATCCTGGACGTGGTACCGGTCATTCCTCCCGACCTGCGTCCCATGGTGCAACTGGACGGTGGGCGATTCGCGACGTCCGATCTGAATGATCTCTACCGGCGCGTCATCAACCGGAACAACCGGCTGAAGCGCCTGCTGGATCTGGGCGCGCCCGAGATCATCGTGAACAACGAGCGGCGGATGCTGCAGGAAGCGGTGGACGCCCTGTTCGACAACGGACGCCGCGGCCGACCAGTCACAGGGCCCGGTAACCGCCCGCTCAAGTCCCTCTCCGACATGCTGAAGGGCAAGCAGGGGCGGTTCCGCCAGAACCTGCTCGGCAAGCGGGTGGACTATTCGGGCCGTTCGGTGATCGTCGTGGGGCCCACTCTCAAGTTCCACCAGTGCGGTCTGCCGCGCCTCATGGCACTGGAGCTGTTCAAGCCCTTCGTCATGAAGAATCTGGTCGAGAACGAACTGGCACCCAACATCAAGTCCGCGAAGCGCATGGTGGAGCGGCGCCGCTCGGCGGTCTGGGGCATCCTGGAGGAGGTGATCCGGGAGCACCCCGTGCTGCTGAACCGGGCGCCCACCCTGCACCGGCTCGGCATCCAGGCCTTCGAAGCGGTTCTTGTGGGAGGCAAGGCCATCCAGATCCACCCGCTGGTGTGCGCAGCCTTCAACGCCGATTTCGACGGTGACCAGATGGCGGTTCACCTGCCACTGTCGGCCGAGGCGCAGGCCGAGGCCCGCATTCTCATGCTCTCCGCGAACAACGTGCTTTCGCCCGCGCACGGCGCTCCGCTCGTGGCGCCGACCCAGGACATGATTGTCGGCACCTACTACCTGACCCTCATGAAGCCGAACGCCGTCGGAGCGGGACGCATCTTCCGCGACAGCGACGAGATCATGTTCGCCCACGAGGCCGGGCTGGTGGAGCTTCACGCTCCGCTGGAGTACCGGATCCCCGAGTTGCGCCGGTCGGGCCCCGCTGCCGACGGCGCCGCTGGTGATGGCAACGGCTCGAAGGTGACCTACGAGCCCACGACGGTCGGACGCATCCTGATCAACCAGCGGTTGCCCGACGACTTCGGGTTCATCAATGAGGAGTTGAAGAGGCCCGCCGTGAGCCGGCTGGTGGAGCAACTGGCGCGCAACTATCCCAAGGCCGAGGTGGCGCGCAGCCTCGACGGTCTGAAGGATCTCTGCTTCCGCTTCGCCACGAAGTCCGGACTCACGATTTCCCTCGAAGACATCAAGGTCCCGGCTGACAAGCCGAAAATCCTGGACCGCCGGGAGCGGCAGGCGCAGTCGACCGAGAACCAGTTCCGCCGCGGGATCATCTCCGACGGCGAGCGTCGCCAGAAGGAGATCGAGACCTGGCTCGAGGCGACCCAAGAGGTGCAGGACTCCATGATTGCGGCCTTGCGCAGCGAGGAACTCAACCCCATCAACATGATGGTGGACTCCGGTGCACGCGGGAACATGATGCAGTTGCGCCAGATCGCCGGGATGCGCGGCGTGGTGGCCAACCCACGCGGTGACATGATCTCCCGGCCGATCAAGTCGAACTTCCGCGAGGGGCTGTCGGTGCTGGAGTACTTCATCTCCACGCCCGGGGCTCGCAAGGGGCTTGTGGACACGGCGCTGCGCACCGCCGATTCCGGCTATCTCACGCGCCGTCTGGTCGACGTTGCGCAGGAACTCATCATCAACGACGAGGACCCGTTCGAGAACAACGAACCCGTGCCGGGGATCGTCATCGATCTCCACTCGGGTGACCGGTCTCTCGACGTCCGTATTCTGGGTCGGATGCTGGCTGACGGCGTCACGCTTGACGACGGCACCAGTGTCCCCGCCGGCGAGATGGTGACGCGCCAACTCATGGAGCGCATCGCGGTCGACACGTCGCTCGACCGGGTGCGCGTCCTGTCGCCGCTGACCGACAACTCCCTGCAGGGTATTTCGGCCCAGTCCTACGGCATGTCGCTCGCGACCGGTTCCCTGATCGAGACAGGTGAGGCGGTCGGCGTGATCGCCGCCCAATCCATCGGCGAACCCGGTACCCAGCTCACGATGCGGACCTTCCACACCGGTGGTGCCATGGAGTTGGGTCGGTCCGTCAGCGACATCGCCCGCGGTCTGCCCCGTGTGGTGGAGTTGTTCGAGGCTCGCACGCCGAAGGGCAAGGCGACCCTGGCGCGAAGCTCTGGCGTGCTCCGCGTGGACGAGCCGGACGGACTTCAGCAGCGCCTCCGGGTCGTCGCCCTCGACGGAACCGAGGAGAAGCACTTGGCCGTCGTCGGAGCCCGTCTGGAGTTCGCCGACGGTGACGAGGTCGAAGCCGGTGACGTGCTCGTCGAGGGCAACGTGGATCCGAAGGAATTGCTCGAGATCAAGGGGCTGCGCGCCGTCCAGCAGTACCTCGTGGAAGAGGTGCAGGCGGTCTATCGCGAGCAGGGCGTCTCGATCCACGACAAGCACATCGAACTGATCGTCCGTCAGATGACCCGCAGGGTGCTGGTGCAGGAGTCCGGCGATTCGGAGTTCCTGCCGGGCGAACGGGTCGACGCCCGCCGCTACCGGGACGCCAACCGGCGGCTCATCACCGAGGAGAAGCGCCCGGCGCAGGGGCGCCCTGAACTGATGGGTATCACGAAGGCATCCCTGGCCACCGACTCGTGGCTATCGGCCGCTTCGTTCCAGACGACGACGCAGGTGCTCACCGAGTCCGCTATCGAGTCGCGCAGCGACGACCTGAGGGGGCTCAAGGAGAACATCATGATCGGCAAGCTCATCCCGGCCGGCACGGGCATTGCGAAGTACCGCAACGTCCGGCCGCACGCCCCGGACTACGTGCCCATGGAGGTGTATTCCGAGGACTACGACGAGTTCGCGGAGGGCTACGCGGATGTTTTCGGCGTGATGCCCGAGGCTCACGATCCGTTGGCGGCGGTGGAGACGACCGAACTCACCGCCGAGGGTGCCGGGTTGTGAACATCGCCGCCCGCGCGTAGCCTGAACTGTCGGCTTCGGCCTGTCCTCGGACGCGCTCGCCACGAAAATACGCTGCTGAAGGTACGTGTTCGAGCCCGGGTGGCCCACGCTGTGTGGACCGACGCCCGGCATCGTCCGCGATGTGACCCGATGCAGCGCCCGCGGCGGTGCCTACCCGCACATCCGCAGCCGATACCAGATTTGTCCGACGACCAACCATCCAGGATTCTGAGGAACGCCGTGCCGACCATCCAGCAACTCGTGCGCAAGGGACGGGGGACGAAACCCCGCAAGGACAGCACGCCGGCTCTGAAGGGCGCGCCCCAGCGGCGGGGAGTGTGTACCAGGGTCTACACAACCACCCCGAAGAAGCCCAACTCGGCGCTGCGCAAGGTGGCACGCGTGCGGCTCACGAGCGGGATCGAGGTGACGGCCTACATCCCCGGGGAGGGACACAACCTGCAGGAGCACTCGATCGTGCTGGTACGCGGCGGACGGGTGAAGGACATCCCCGGTGTCCGCTACAAGGTCATCCGCGGAGCTCTGGATGCCAGCGGCGTGGACGAGCGCCGGCAGGCCCGCAGCCGCTACGGCGCCAAGAAGGACTGAACCGATGCCCAGGCGAGGTCCCCCTCAGCGCCGCGAGCTGCCGACGGATCCGGTCTACGACTCGGTTCTGGTCACGCAGTTCGTCAACAAGGTTCTCCAGCGCGGCAAGCGCTCCGTGGCCGAGCGCATCGTGTACGAGGCTCTCGACACCATCAGCGAGCGCACCGGAGCCGAGCCGGCCACCGTCTTGAAGCGGGCCGTCGAGAACGTGAAGCCTCAGTTGGAGGTCCGAAGCCGGCGTGTCGGCGGGGCCACGTACCAGGTTCCGGTCGACGTACGTCCGCGCCGCCAGACCACTCTGGCGATCCGCTGGATCGTTGGGTACGCCCGCAGCCGCCGTGAGCGCACCATGTCGGCCCGCCTCGCCAGCGAACTGCTCGACGCATCGAACAACGCCGGGGCGTCGATCAAGCGCAAAGAGGACCTGCACAAGATGGCGGAGTCCAACAAGGCCTTCGCCCACTATCGCTGGTAGTGGGAGTTCGATTCGTCATGGTTGCGTAACCATGGACGCATCTGACCGTCACCGCGCCTGAATAACTTCCGACCGGTTCGGTGACGTGGTCACCACCGGTCACCGGGGCCCGATCCCGGCGGCCCCGACCCATTCACCGGAGAGCGCCATCATGTCTCCACAGTCCCTCGAACGAACACGCAACATCGGCATCATGGCCCACATCGACGCGGGCAAGACCACGACGACCGAGCGCTTCCTGTACTACGCCGGCGTCAACTACAAGCTCGGTGAGGTGCACGACGGCGCCGCCACGATGGACTGGATGGCCCAGGAGCAGGAGCGTGGCATCACGATCACCGCGGCCGCGACTCACTGCATCTGGCGTGACAGCCGCATCAACATCATCGACACGCCGGGTCACGTGGACTTCACGATGGAGGTGGAGCGATCGCTGCGCGTGCTCGACGGTGCCGTGGCGGTCTTCGACGGTGTGGCGGGTGTCGAGCCGCAGACCGAGACCGTCTGGCGCCAGGCGGACCGCTACAGCGTCCCTCGTATCTGCTTCGTCAACAAGCTCGATCGCACCGGAGCCGACTTCTTCTTCTGCGTGGGCAGCATCCGGGAGCGGCTGAACTGCACGCCCCTCGTGCTGCAGCTGCCGATCGGTGCGGAGTCCGACTTCGTCGGCGTGGTGGACCTGCTCGCCATGCGCGGACTCGTATGGAACGCCGCCGACCTGGGCGCCACCTGGACGGAGGTCGCTGTTCCGGACGATCTGCGCGAGCTTGCGGAGGCGCAGCGGGCCGAGATCATCGACCACGTGAGCGCCATCGACGACGGCATCCTCGAGAAGTACGTCGCCGAGGAGGAAATCACCGCAGACGACCTGCGACCGGTTATCCGCCGCGGCACCCTGTCGGGGGACTTCGTCCCGGTGCTGTGCGGCTCGGCGTTCAAGAACAAGGGCGTGCAGCCGCTTCTCGACGCGGTCGTGGACTACCTGCCGTCCCCACTGGACATGCCGCCGGTGCAGGGGGTCGTGCCCCGCACGGGTGCGGTCGTCGAGCGCAGCACCGACGAGGCCGAGCCGTTCGCCGCGCTCGCCTTCAAGATCATGTCCGACCCCCATGTGGGTCGGCTCACCTATTTCCGCGTGTACAGCGGGTCGTTGTCCAAGGGCGGCCACGTGCTGAACAGCCGCACGGGCCGCACCGAGCGCATCTCCCGGCTTCTGGAGATGCACGCCAACGATCGCCTGGACCGCACCGAGGTGCGCGCCGGAGGCATCGTGGCGGGGGTGGGGTTCAAGAACACGCGCACCGGCGACACGCTCTGCGATCGACAGCACCCGATCCTTCTCGAGCAACTGGATTTCCCCGAGTCGGTGATCGATGTGGCTGTCGAACCGAGATCCAAGGCCGACCAGGACCGCCTTTCCAAGGCTCTCCAGTCGCTCTCCGAGGAGGATCCCACGTTCCGGGTGCGCAACGACACCGACACGGGGCAGACCATCATCGCCGGGATGGGCGAGTTGCACCTCGAAGTGATCGTCGATCGGATGCTGCGCGAGTTCAAAGTGGACGCCTCGGTGGGTCGCCCCCAGGTGGCCTACCGGGAGACGCTGGCCGCGCCCGTGATCGGGCACACCTACGTGCACCGCAAGCAGACCGGAGGCCTCGGCCAGTTCGCCGTCATATCTGCCTCGATCGAGCCGCTGGGGCCCGGTGAGGACTTCGAGTTCGTGAACAAGGTGAAGGGCGGGTCCATCCCGCGCGAGTTCATTCCAGCGGTGGAGCAGGGTGTTCGCGAGGCCCTCACCGCCGGGGTGCTGGCGGGCTTCGCGACCGTCGGGATCCGCGTGACTCTCAACGACGGCAGGCACCACGACGTCGACTCGTCGGAGATGGCCTTCAAGATCGCCGCGGTGGCCTGGTTCAGGGAGGCGGCCCTCAAGGCGTCACCCGTCCTGCTGGAGCCGGTCATGGCAACCGAGGTCGTGGCCCCCGAGCGCTTCCTGGGCGATGTCGTCGGCGACATCAACAGCCGCCGCGGGCGGGTCCTGGGCACCGAGCAGCGCGGAGCCAATCAGGTTGTGAATGCAACGGTGCCACTTGCGGAGATGTTCGGATACGCTACCGACCTGCGTTCGCGCACCCAGGGGCGGGCTACGTACACCATGCAGTTCGACTCGTACCAGCGGATGCCGGTTTCTGTACAAGAAGAGATCATCTCCCGCGTGCGGGGCGTCTGAGTCAACCGGACGGGGCGACCACCGCGGAAGTGGCGCTGAGGCGCACGGCGCGAGCGGGCGACACGAATCGACGAGAACCTCAACCCAAACGGAGTATCAGGAGCGAGAAAATGGCCAAGGAAGTCTTCCAGCGCTCGAAGCCGCACATCAACGTGGGAACCATGGGGCACATCGACCATGGCAAGACGACACTGACCGCCGCCATAACGCGGGTTCTGTCCCAACGCGATCCGGGGTCCACGCAGTTCACCGACTTCGACTCCATCGACAAGGCTCCCGAGGAACGGGAGCGGGGCATCACGATCAACGTGGCGCACGTCGAGTACGAGACGCCCAACCGGCACTACGCCCACGTCGACATGCCGGGCCACGCCGACTACATCAAGAACATGATCACCGGCGCCGCCCAGGTCGACGGCGCCATCCTGGTCGTCTCGGCGGCTGACGGACCGATGCCGCAGACCCACGAGCACGTGCTGCTGGCCCGCCAAGTGGGGGTGCCCCGCATTCTCGTGGCGCTGAACAAGGTGGACGCCGTCGACGATCCCGAGCTGCTGGAACTGGTCGAACTCGAGGTGCGCGAGCTGCTCGACAAATACGGGTTCCCCGGGGACGACACGCCCGTCGTGCCGGTCTCGGCGCTCAAGGCGCTGGAGGGCGACGACGAGGCGAGTGATCAGGTCGTGGCGCTCATGGAGGCCGTCGACTCCTACGTGCCCGAGCCGCCGCGTGACGTCGACAAGCCGTTCCTCCTCCCGATCGAGGATGTCTTCTCGATCACGGGCCGCGGAACGGTCGTCACCGGACGCGTCGAGCAGGGAATCGTCAACACCGGCGACAACGTCGAGATCGTCGGCATCAAGGAGACCCGCAAGACGGTCTGCACCGGCGTGGAGATGTTCCGCAAGATCCTCGACGAGGGTCGGGCCGGCGACAACATCGGTGCACTGCTGCGGGGCGTCGCCAAGGACGAGGTGCAGCGGGGTCAGGTGCTGGCCGCTCCGGGCTCCATCACCCCTCATACCCATTTCGAGGCCGAGGTCTACGTGCTGACCAAGGCCGAGGGCGGGCGCCACAAGCCGTTCTTCGACGGCTACCGGCCGCAGTTCTACTTCCGGACCACCGACGTGACCGGCAACATCGTGCTGCCCGAGGGCATCGAGATGTGCATGCCGGGCGACAACACGCAGATGACCGTTGATCTGATCTCCCCGATCGCCATGGACGAGGGTCTGCGCTTCGCCATCCGCGAGGGTGGCCGCACCGTCGGCGCCGGCGCCGTCACCAAGATCCTGAAGTAGCTGATCGTGGCCACGGGGCAGAAGATCCGGATTCGACTCAAGGCGTACGACCACGAGATCGTGGATCAGTCGGCGCGCAAGATCGTGCAGACGGTGAAGCGAACTCAGGCCGAGGTGCGAGGTCCGGTACCGCTGCCGACCGAGCGGCACCGCGTCACTGTGATCCGCTCACCCCACAAGGACAAGGACAGCCGCGAGCACTTCGAGATGCGCATTCACAAGCGGCTGCTCGACATCGTGAACTCCTCGGCGAAGACGGTGGACTCGCTGCAGCGCATCGACCTGCCGGCAGGCGTCGACATCGAGATCAAGATCCTCTGAACCGCTTCGCCTCTCTGAACCGCTTCGCCTCGTCGGGTCCGGCCCGGGGAGGGAGCGGGGCGTCGTCGGTGGGCAGGGCGGCGCTCGATGATCTCGGGAGCGTGCTGCGAGCAAGCAACAGCGCCACGGTGCACGCTGCGGCACCGAACCAGAACGCCGAAGTGATCCCGCCGAAGTGGGTGGCGATGGCGCCCGCAATGAAGCCGCCGGTTCCGAACGCCACGTCGAACGAGATGCTGAAAGAAGCGACGGCCTGTCCTCGTTCGGCCTCGGGTGCGGCCTGGATGACCGACGCGAAGAGCGCCGGAAAGAGGAAGCTCTGGCCGAGCGCCAGCACGGCAGTTCCGAGGTAGGCCCCACCGGGTGACCTCCAGGTCGCCATCACGGCGAGTCCCAGCGCAGAGAACACAAGGGCAAGCGTTGTGGTGGTGCGGGCGCCGAGGCGGTCGGGCAGGCGCGCCATCAGTAGCCGCAGGACCAGGACTGCGCCGGCGAAGAGCAGGAACACGTTGCCGGCTTGCTCGATGCCGACCTCTCTGGCCCACAACGCCGCGAACGTCATGAAGCACGCGAAGCCCAGGAGCCCGATCACGAGCACGCTGCCCGGCCGCACGGCCGCCGGGTGCAGGATGGGCCTTGTGAAGAACTGGCGGGTTCCGGCCGCGGGGACGCGGTTCTGCGGGGCGCGTAGGGCCAATATCGCGCCGATGCCGCAGAACACCGCGCCGACCAGCCACGTGACTTCGAACGAGAACCGCTCTATCAGCCACTCAGCCAGAAGCGGGCCCAGAGCCATGCTGGCGTACACAACGGCGGAGAAGTAGGAGGTTGCCTCGGCCCGTCGCCCTTCCGGGGCAATGTCCTGCAGGGCGGTCGCGGCTCCGACGAAGAAGGCGGCCTCACCCACGCCGGTCAGGGCGCGGAAGAGAACGACGGTGCTGACACTGTCGGCGACCACGAGCCCCAGCATGCTCAATCCGGCCAATGACGAACCGAACACCATGACCCACCGCCGGCCCTTCGTGTCGGTGATGGGTCCGGCGACGACCCGCAGGACGGCTGCGGCGAGGCCGGAGACGCCCATGGCAGCACCGACGCCCCAGTCTCCTCCCCCCAACTCGTCGCTGACGAAGACGGGGACGGCCACAAGCATCATGCCCGTGCTGACGAAGTACCAGATGCAGGCGGTGAGCAGCGCCGTGAACGTCGGCGTGACGAGCCGTTCGGTTCCTGGCGCGGCCCTCACCCGGTGAGTATGGCGTGTACTTCCCCCGGTCCATGGACCCCGATGACGAGCGTGCTCTCGATGTCGGCCGACCGGGACGGCCCGGTGACGCCCACCAGTTGGCTGGGGAGATCCACGACGATGCGCAGGTAGTCGCCCAAAGTGTCGACGATGCTGCCGGCGTCGACCACGAAAATGCAGGTCGGGGGCAGCAGGCTCGCCGAGCGGCCCCGGTTGTCGTCGGCGCGAAGCAGCACGGTGCCGGTCTGCGCCGCGGCGGCGACGGCTCGCACCACACCGACGGCGGCGCCTGCGGCAGCCTGCCATCCGCAGTCGGGCCAGACGAGGTCGGCGCGGAGGTGACTACCGGCGGCGGCCAGGAGCGGTCCGTCGTGGCGGGCGGCGTACGAGGCGATCGCTCCGGAGAGTTCGTCTGCGGGGACCCGTTCAGCCGTACCGCCCAGAGCCCGCCACGCTTCCATGAAACCGTCGGGCCCGTTGCGGGGCGTCACGAAGCGCGCCCGCGGCGTGGGAGGTGCGCCCTCGCCGATCCCGACCGGGTCACCCACCTGCAGCCGTCCCAGGAACTCCCTTCTCGTGGTGCGGGCACTCACGGGAAGTCCCGCCCTTGTTGCCAGGCTCCCAACCAGCCGATGTCCGGCAGGCGTGGCAGTCTCCGCAGCAGCGGCAGCCCGACGCGGGCGGCGAGAACGGTGGCACGGAAGGTCCAGCGCCGTGACCACGCCTGCGACCAGAGCCAGAACCCGGCGCGCCGCAGTACCGAGGCGTCGCCGCGGGCGTCCCGGTGGCGCAGTTGGAGCAGTAGGTCGTGCAGGGGGATGCGCACCGGGCAGATCTCTGTGCAGGCGCCACAGAGCGAGGAGGCTTCGGAGAGTTCGCGCGCCGCCGGGTCGTCGGGTTTCAGCAGGGGGGTCAGTACTGCCCCGATGGGTCCGCTGTAGACCGAGTCGTAGGCGTGGCCACCCACCTGGCGGTAGACCGGGCACACGTTCAGGCAGGCGCCGCAGCGGATGCAGTGGAGCGCCGACGAGAAGCGGGTGCCAACCGCGGCGCTTCGCCCGCCGTCGAGCACGACCACGTGCAGCTCCTCGGGACCGTCCTCCTCGCCGGCGCGCCGGGGGCCGGTGATGATGTTCGTGTAGACGGTCAGCGCCTGCCCCGTGGCGGAACGGGCCAGCAGGTTGAGCATCACGTCGAGCTCGTCGAAGTCGGCGACGATGCGCTCGAGTCCCATGAGAGCGATATGGGTCGGCGGGAGGCTCGAACACATCCGCCCGTTGCCCTCGTTCTCGACGAGGCAGATCGAGCCCGTGGTGGCGACAGCGAAGTTCACGCCGGTGATCCCGACCCCGGCGTCGAGGAACGCCTGGCGGAGGCGCCGCCGGGCGTAGGCCGCCTCGGCAGTGATCTCCGGGCTCACCGGCGCGCCCCGATCGGCGGTCAGCAGGTCGGCAACCTGGAAACGGTCCTTGTGCATGGCGGGAGCGATGATGTGTGACGGAGGCTCGCCGGCGAGTTGCTGGATGAACTCGCCCAGATCGGTCTCCACCACCTCCGCGCCGGCCTGCTCCAGGACACTGTTGAGGTGAATCTCCTCGGAGACCATGGACTTGCCCTTGGCGATGACCTTTGCGCCGCGCCGCGCCACGATGTCGGCCACGATTGCGGTGGCCTCGGCGGCATCGGAGGCCCAGTGCACGTGGCCGCCGAGCGCGCTGAGGTTGTCCGACCAGAGCTCCAGCAACTCGGGGAGCCGCTGCAGAGCCGCTGCCCGGATGGCCGCGCCGGCGTCGCGCAACTCGTCGGCGTTGGCCAGCTCCGAGATCGCGTCGTGGCGGCGCTGCACCATGAGCCCGGTCCCGTGGGCGGTCGCCGCTCGCATCCGGTCGTCGGCGAGGGCGCGGTCGGCGCGACGGGCGAAGGTCACCGGGGTGGCGGTGGGCGTGCTCACGGCGTTCTCGAGCCGTTGCGGGGCGGCGCCCGGGGGGTGTGCCTCGGGCTCGGTCACGTCCCCGGGTCCAGCAGGGTGGCGACGTGGTCGAAGCGCAAGTCGAGCCCGCGCCGGCGGGCGCGACCCTGCAGGTGCAGGAGACACGAGAGATCGCAACTGGTGACCTGCTCGCAGCCCGTGGCGGCGAAGTTGTCCAGCTTCTCGTCGGCCATGGCCACCGACACGCCGGGCATCTTGACCGAGAACGATCCACCGAACCCGCAGCATTGCTCGGTCCCGTCCGCGCTGATGGGACTGTGTCCGGCATCGACGAGTGCGCGCCGCACCGTGGCGTCCGCTCCGAGTTCGCGCATCGCGTGGCAGGAGTCGTGCACCACCACGGCATCTCCGGTGCCTTTGCCGCGCGGTCCGCCGGTGTCGTCACCGGGCCGGTGACCGTCGGCTGGGCCGAAAGGGACGTCAGGCGGGGAATCGTCGGCGGCTCTCGTCAGGAACGCGGTCAACTCCACGGTGCGTCCGGCGACCTTGCGTGCAGCGGCCGCTTCCGGGGTTCCCTCGAACAGCTCGGGCCAGTGATGGGTCATCATCGTGGCGCAGGATCCGGAGGCGACCACGCAGGATCTGTCATCGTCGCCGAGGGCGCGCAGGGTTCGCCGGGCGACGCGCCGCGCCTCGGCGGCGTAGCCGGCGTTGTACGCGGGCTGGCCGCAACAGGTCGCCCCCGCCACCGGTGCGGGTTCGTGGCCGGCCGCCCGAAGCACCCGCTTCGCCGCCGCGCCCACGTCCGGTCGCAGGAGTTCCACGAGACAACTCGCAAAGAAGCGCACCCGCATGCCGCGCACGATAGCCCGGCCCGGATCCTGCGGGACTGTCCCCGCCAGGACCGGGCGCCCACTGCGTCACCGTCGCCGGGGGCGCAATCGGATGCTCCTGTACGCTTTCGCGCCTATGGCCGAGCATTCCATGGCCGAGCGCCTGGCAGAACTCGCCGAGCGTAAGGAGCAGGCCCGTCACGCCGGCCCGGAGCGCGCCGTGCAGCGCCAGCACGCCAGGGGCAAGCTGCTGGCCCGCGAGCGGATCGAGTACCTGCTCGATCCCGGGTCATTCCACGAACTGGACATGCTCGCCCGGCATCGGGCCACCGAGAGTGGTCTGACCGAGCGCCCCTACACCGATGGCGTCGTCACGGGTTGGGGCACCGTAGATGGTCGCAAGGTGTTCGTGTTCTCCCAGGACTTCACCGTGTTCGGCGGTGCCCTCGGCGAGGTGTTCGCCCAGAAGATCCACAAAGTGATGGACATGGCCGTCACCACGGGGGCGCCGGTGATCGGTCTCAACGACGGCGCCGGGGCACGCATCCAGGAGGGGGTCGTGAGCCTCGACTCCTACGGGGGGATCTTCTCGCGCAATGTGCGGGCCTCCGGTGTGGTGCCGCAGATCTCGGTGGTGCTTGGGCCATGTGCCGGCGGCGCGGTCTACAGCCCGGCGATCACGGACTTCATCTTCATGGTGCGCGAGACGTCGCACATGTTCATCACCGGGCCCGATGTGGTGCGCGCCGTGACCGGGGAGGAGGTCTCGCTGGAGGATCTCGGCGGAGCCCGCAGTCACGCCACCAAGTCGGGCGTGGCCACCTTCGTGCGCGACACCGAGTACGGCGTGCTCGACGCCGTGAAGGAACTCCTGAGCTTCCTGCCGTCGAACTACCTCGAACACCCCCCGCACTACGAACCCCTCGACTCGCCGGACCGGATGTGCCCGGAGTTGCGGTCCGTGCTGCCCGACAGCTCCAACCTGCCGTACGACATGAAGGACGTGGTCGTCTCGCTGGTCGACGGCGGCGAGTTCCTCGAGTACTTCCCGAACTGGGCGCAGAGCATCGTCTGCATGTTCGGGCGGCTCGACGGGCACACCGTCGGCGTGGTCGGCAACCAGCCCCTGGTGCTTGCGGGGGTGCTCGACATCGAGTCGTCCTCGAAGGCCGCCCGCTTCGTGCGCACCTGCGACGCCTTCGGCATCCCACTGCTGACCCTCGTGGACGTACCGGGATTCCTGCCGGGGGTCGATCAGGAGTACGGCGGCATCATCCGTCACGGCGCCAAGCTGCTGTACGCCTATTGCGAGGCCACGGTGCCGCGCATCTCCGTGGTCACGCGCAAGGCCTACGGCGGCGCCTATGTCGTGATGGACTCCAAGTCCGTGGGCTCCGATCTGTGCTTCGCCTGGCCGTCGGCCGAGTTGGCGGTCATGGGCCCGCAGGGAGCGGTGGAGATCCTGCACCGGCGCGAGCTGGCGGAGAGCGAGAACCCCACCGCGAGGCGCGACGAGTTGGTGGCGGACTACATCGAGCGCTATGCCAACCCGTATGTGGCCGCCGAGCGAGGGTACATCGACGACGTGATCGATCCCGCCGAGACCAGGCGCAAGGTGATTGCGGGGTTCGACGCGCTGCGCACCAAGCGCGCCGAGCGCCCGCGGCGCAAGCACGGCGTCATCCCGCTGTGACCTCCCGGCGCAACGACTCCGCCGTCGGGGACGTGATGGTGACGCCGCAGCCGAGCGACGATGGCGAGGTCGCGGCGATCGTCGCTGCCGTGCGGTTTGTGCTTCAGCGAACGGACGCGCCCCGGGCGGTCTCGGCGCGTTCGGGCTGGCGGTTCGCGGGCCGCTGGTGGCGCTAGGCGCGGCTGGGGTGCCCAAGGTGGTCGCGCCGCCGGCAAGCCCGGATGTGGGGGGACAGCCTGTACGACCCGACTGTGCCACGGCGGCGGAGCCGGAGTCGGATTCAGGCGGCGGACGCGCCCCGTTTGCTGCTGTGGGGACGGATTGGCCTGCGGTCGACCCCGGCGCAGATCTGCGGGTCGTCGGAAGCAGTGGGACCCTCCGGCGGGTGCTCCGCCCCGAGGTGCTCGAGACGCAGCGCCGCGCCGTCGGTCGGGTTCTGGACATCCGGGGTCCGCTGGCCGGTGGGTTCGCCCATGACGCGGCTCGAGATCTGGTTGTGGCGCCGGTCGCCTCATTGGGAGACCGAGCCGGCGAGCAGTTCGACACCGTCTGCTCGTTCGGCGCGTTGTCGGCCGCCCCGTGCATCGAGTCGCTCGTGGCGACGCTGCGGCCGATGGTGAGGCCCAGCGGCCGCCTGCTGTTCGTGGAACTCGACGGGGACGCCCGTCGCTGGCGGCGCCGGCTGGATCGCATCGCACGACGCTTCTGGGGTGTCTCGATGGCAGGCGACATCTCCGGCGCCCTCTGGGCCGGGGGATTCGAGGTGACCTCGCTGGACAGGCGGCCGCTGCGCTCGGGCGGCACGCGGTTGGTCCGTGTGGTGATCGGTGCCGCCCGGCCGGACCCTGACCGGGCCGCCGGTCGCCGGACGCAGCCGAGCGCGGCGGAGGCCGCGTCGTGAGCCGGGGAACCCTGGCATTCGTCGGGGGCGGCGAGTTCTCTGCCGGATGCGACTTCGATGCCGCTCTGGTAGCGGAGTGCGGGGCACGCGAGGTCGTCGTGCTGCCGACAGCCACCGCCTACGAGAATCCTGCCAGGCTCCGGGAGCGCGCCACGGACTGGTTCGGGGAGTTGGGGGTGGGCTGCATCTGGTTGGATGTGTACCGGCGAGCCGACGCCGCCGACGCCGACGCCGCAGCTCGGCTGCGCGGTGCCCGGATGATCTACCTCACCGGCGGGTCGCCTCTTCACGCACGTTCAACGCTGCTGCGCACCGCCGTTTGGGAGGCCGTCGTGGCGGCGTCCACCGCCGGCGCCATCGTCGCGGGGGCGGGCGCCGGCGGGAACGTGCTGTGCGATCACATGGTGGACGTCCGGGGCGGCGCCTTCACGCTCGGGCTCGGTCTCACCGATCAACTTGCCATGATCTCCCGGGCCGACACCCTGTCGGCGGAGCGGATCTCTCGAACCGTTCGGCTTGCGCCACCGGGCCTGCTGGTCTCCGCCGTCGACGAGCGCAGCGCCCTGATCTTCCGGGCCGACGGATCGTGGGAGGTTGCCGGCGAGGTCGCTCTGTACAGGGACGGGGCACGCATCGCCCTGACCGATCTGGACCGCTGACACCGATTCCCAACCCGGCGCCGGCCGAGCGGATCAGCCCGCTTCGATGCTCACGCTGTTGACGACGACCGGCGGATCGGGAGCACCGCCGCCGGGATTCTCGGGGTCGTCAGCGTGGCTGGCGAGGATTTCCTCGAGCACGTCGAGCCCCTCGAGCACGTCGCCGAAGACCACGTAGGTGCCCTGTCCGTCGAGCAGTCCGGCGTCCGGCGTGATCGCGAAGAAGTATTGCGCGCCGGCGCTGTTGGGCTGGGGGGTGCGGGCCATCACTAGTTGCCCGGGGCGGTAGGTAAAGCCGGTGCCCTCGTCCCACAGCGTGTAGCCCGGCCCGGGGTCGGCGGCACTGTTGGTCTTCGGCGAGCCACCCTGCACGATCCCGATGCTTGGGGCGCTGCGATGGATCAGGGTGTCGTCGTAGTAACCGAAGCGCGCCAGGTTGACGAAGCTGTTCACGGTGCCCGGCGTGTTGGTCACGTCGAGCGCCACCCGCACGACGCCTCGGGACGTGTCGAGGACGGCCGTGTGCGGTATCGAGGTATCGATGCACGCCATGGGCGCTCCTGCGAAGTCCAGCAGCGGCTCGCCGGCACCTTCAGCGGGAGCGCACGGCTCGGTGCCGTAGTCGCCCGGCGCGTACGGCGTGTAGTTCGGGCCGTCGGTCGGGGCCGCCTCGGCCTCTTCGTCGCCGGCGCTCGATTCGTCCGAGGTCTCATCGCCGGCGTCGTCGGCCTCAGCCGATGGTTCGCCGTCGTCGCCGGTCATCTCGCTGTCGGGCTCGCCGGTGTCCGCTGTGTCGTCTACCGCCCCGTCCGCTGTGTCGTCGGGTGAGCTGTCCGTCGCCGCGTCGGCTTCCTCGGCGGCCACGTCGGCCCCTACGGGTGCCGGAGGGGGCGCGGCCGTTTCGGGTTCGTCATCACGGCCGCTGAGCGTGATGGCGAGGAAGACTCCCACGACGGCCAGTACGACGACGCCGATCCTGACGATCCTGCGCCGTTTCTTGGCTCGTGCCGCCGCTTCCTTTGCTGCCTCCCGCCGTGCCTGCGTTCCCGCTTTCTGGCGGGCGCGTTTTTCGCTGCTCATCGCGTAGAAGCTACCGGTCGTCGAGGCGCACAGTCGCGCCGGGCGGCGTTACCGTGGCGGCGATGGCTCTGCTGGTCCAGAAGTTCGGTGGTACATCGGTCGCCACGCCCGAGCGCATGCGCGAGATTGCCGAGCAGGTGCGCTTCCGGCGCCTGCAGGGTGACGACATTGTCCTCGTCGTGAGCGCCATGGGCAGCGAGACCGACGAGTTGCTGCGCCTGGCCTCGGCGGTGGCGCAGGAGCGTCCAGGGCGGGAGATGGACATGCTGGTGACGGCCGGCGAGCGCAAGGCCACCGCCCTGATCTGTATGGCACTCCACGATCGAGGTGTGCCGGCCGACTCGCTCACCGGAAGCCAGGCTGGGTTCATCACCGATACGACCCATCAGAACGCCCGCATCCTGGATATCCGCCCCGACCGGGTGCGCGCCGCCATCGCCGGGGGAAGAGTCCCGGTGGTCGCCGGCTCGCAGGGAGTCTCCACCGAATCCGACGTGACCTTCCTGGGCCGTGGCGGCTCGGATACCACGGCGGTGGCCCTGGCCCACGTGCTCGGTGCCGATGCCTGCGAGTTGTACACCGACGTCTCCGGCGTGTTCACGGCCGACCCTCGCGTCGTGCCCCGGGCCCGGCGTATCGGCCGGCTGTCGTACGACGAGATGCTGGAGATGACCGCGACCGGCTGCCCGAAGCCGGCGATGCGCTCGGTCGAGGTGGCCCGGGCCCGGCGCGTGCGGTTGCACGTCCGCTCTGCGTTCACCTGGGAGCCGGGCACCCGGATCGACGAGGAGGATTCCGATATGGAGCAGGCCATCGTTTCGGCCGTCACGCACGACACGTCCGAGGCCAAGATCACCGTCCCCGGCGTGCCGGACCACCCCGGCATCGCCGGCACGCTGTTCCGCCGGCTTGCCGACGTCGACGTGAACGTGGACATGATCGTGCAGAACGTCTCCGAGCACGGCGTCACCGACATCTCCTTCACCGTCCCCCGGGGTCAGCTCGAGGTCAGTAGGTCACTGGCGCAGGCTCTCGCAACCGAGATCGGGGCGGGCACCGTCACCACCGACGCCACCATCGCCCGTGTCAGCCTCGTCGGGGCCGGCATGAAGAGCAATCCGGGCGTGGCCGCCACGATGTTCGAAACCCTCGGCGCGGCGGGCATCAACATCGAGATGATCTCCACGTCGGCCATCCGCATCTCCTGCGTGGTGCACGAGAGCGACGTCTTCAGAGCCGTATCCGCGCTCCACGACGCGTTCGATCTACAAGACCCGAGAGGCTCCGGCTAGCGCTCAGCCGAGGAGTGCCGCGGCCCGACCCCTCCTTCGTTCCGGCGGCGACCGGTGCCGACGACGCGTCTGGGGAGGGACGAGGTTGTCGGTGAGTGGTCCGTTCCGGCGGACTACTCGGATGTGCGGCGGTTGCCGCGCAGCGACTCCGCCACACCGGCGACGTCGTAGTCCCCGAAGCCGGCCGCGGAAGCGGCCTGAAGCGAGCGATGATTGCTGGCGATCTGTGGCAGATCCACCCCGCACTCTGCAGCCAGATCCAGCGCCAGGCGGAGATCCTTGATGGCGAGATCGAGGCGGAAGATGGCCGGCTGCTCGCCGGGACGCTCGTACCAGTCGCGCCGGTACTGGAAGAACGGTGAGTTCAGCGGGCTCGAGGCGAAGACGTCGTACGCCACGAGGCGGTCGATCCCGGCCTTCTCGGCCAGCACAAGGCCTTCAGCGATGCTGTTCACGAGACCGTGCACGAGCGTGTTGAGGGCCAGCTTCATGGCGGCGCCCGATCCCTGGCCGCCGACGTGGGCGATCTTACCGCTGAAGGGTTCCAGGGCCGGTCGAGCCTGCTCGACGGCGGCAGCGTCACCTCCGGCGATCATGAGGAGCACGCCTGCTTCTGCCGTCGAGACGCTGCCACCGGCTGGGGCGTCCACCAGACTGGCGCCGCAGCCCTCCATCACCCCGCCGAGGTGGCGGACGCAACCGGGGCTGATGGTGCTCATCTCCACGGCGACGGAACCCGGTGCGATTCCCGCGGCCACGCCGCGGGGTCCCTCGAACACCTCCAAGGCAGCAGCGTCGTCGGACACGATGCTGAGGGTCGCGTCGCTGGCGGCGGCCACCTCTGCCGGCGTCTCGCAGATCTGCACGTCGGCATCCTCGCTCGATGAGCGGACGTGCTCGACGAATGCTTCGGCCTTGCTGCGGGTCCGGTTGTGGACGCGCAACGGCAGCCCGGCGGCTGCGACGTGAGCGGCCATGGGCCATCCCATGTTCCCGAGGCCGATGAATCCGACCCGGGGGCTTCCCGGATGGTCGCTTCCGTTGGCTGTCATGATGTTCCCTCCGATCGCGGTCCGCCCGCCACCCAGACCATAGTTATTTCCCTCTGAGGCTGCCTCCGCCCTGGCCGGCGCTTCGTCGTGGTTCGGCGCGGTGGAAGCGCCTTCGGTAGCATCGCCGCATGGCGTGCGTCCCGGATCCGACCGCCGGATCGATCCCGATGTTCCGACCACCGTTCCCCCGTGGGGAGATCGATCCGCGCAACTTCACGCCGGGCGCTCCGTGAGCAAGCGCAAGACCCTCTACCTGGCGAATCCCTACGGGTTCTCGCCGGCCCAGCGTGCCGGGCCGCTCAACGAACTGATCGACGCGCTGGAAGCCGTCGGTGCCGAGCCGTGGGAGCCCTTCGCTCTCGGCGACCAGGAGGGATGGATCGGCCAGCCCGGATGGGCCTACAAAGTCGGCCAGAACGATCTCCGGCTCGTGCGCGAGGCCGACGGCATCTTCGCCGTCGTGAACGGCTGCCCGCCCGACGAGGGCGTCATGGTGGAGTTGGGCATGGCGATCGCCTGGGGCAAGCCAACCTTCTTGTTCCGCGACGACTTTCGCCGCTGCGCCGACAGCGAGACCTACCCGCTGAACCTCATGGTCTTCACCGGCCTTGGCGAGGACGACTGGCAGGACTACTGGTACACCTCGGTCGAGGAGATAGCCGACCCCGCCAAGGCCCTCGTCCGCTGGCTGCGGGGCGAGTCGCTGCCCTAGTCCCGACCCCTACGCGCCCGGCGCCCGTCGCGATTTCCATCCTTGACGTGCCGCCGGGCGTGGGGACTCCCAGCACCCGACCGGCGGTTCGAAGCGCTTCGGCCGTCTCGGGTAGCATCGCCGCCGTGCAGTACCCCCCTGAGGCGCTGACTGGGGTGTTCCCCGTCTTCCAGACTCCCTTCGACGACAACGACGAGATCGATGCCACCGCGCTCGCCGCCGAGATCGACTGGGTGTACGCCTGCGGGGTCGACGGGATCGTCCTGGCGATGGTGTCGGAGGTTCTGCGCCTGAGCACCACCGAACGCCGGCTCCTGGCGGAGCTGTCGTGCAGCCTGGGGCTCCCGCACGGGCCTGTGATCGTCTCGGTGGGCGCCGAGAGCACGAAGGTGGCGGTGGACCTGGCCCGCCACGCCGAGAGTGTCGGCGCTTCGGCTGTCATGGCCATCCCGCCCATCTCGGTGGGCGTGCCCGACGCCGAGTTGTCGGCCTACTACGAGGCGTTGCTGGCGGCAATCGAGATCCCCGTGGTCGTACAGGACGCCAGCGGCTACGTGGGCCGGCCGATGTCGATCGGGATGCAGGCCGGCCTGTTGGACTCCTACGGCGAACGGGTTCTGTTCAAGCCGGAGGCGGTCCCCATCGGCCCGCGGCTGAGCGAGTTGCGCGACGCCACCGGGGGCCGGGCGCGCGTCTTCGAAGGCTCCGGAGGAATTGCGCTGGTGGACAACTACCGGCGCGGCATCGTCGGAACGATGCCGGCCGCTGACACCCCTTGGGCGTTGGTGGCGCTCTGGCGGGCGCTCGAAGCCGGCGACGAGTCGCGCATCGAGGCCATCGCCGATCCGCTGGCCCGCCTGGTGTCGCTGATGGACAGCCTCGACGCCTTCGTGGCGATCGAGAAGCACCTCTTGGTGGACCAGGGCATCATTCCCAGCGCTCGGCGGCGGGCGCCGCTGGGCTACGACCCCGACCCGGAGACGCTTGCGGAGGTGGATCGGCTCGTCGGGCGCCTGCGCGAGGCGGTCGACGGCTAGCGGCGCTGCGGCTAACCGAGTCCGGGGCTGCGATGGCTGAACCGAAGTCGTTCGCCTCGCAGTTGTGTGCACCCGAAGGGCCAACTGCCGGTCCGACCGGGTGGATTCTCAACGTCTGCTCATTCACCCGGGACGGGTCCTGGCCCACACGCGGCGGTGACATCACGGCGACACACGTGAGCGCGCCGGGCAGGACGAAGCGACTCTTCAACACCCGCGCCGGCGGTGTGGAAGGCATCCCGGCGGCACTTGCGTTCGGTCCCGACGGTGCCCTGTTCGTGACCGACGAGGGCCATCGGGCCGTGCTCCGGATCGGCCCCGACGGCGCTCGCAGCCGCTGGGTGGACTCCTTCGAGGGCCAGGCCCTGAACGGCCCCAACGATCTGTGCTTCGACGCCGGCGGCAGTTGCTTCTTCACCGACCCCTGGGGGAGTTCGCTGGAGAACCCGGTCGGAGCCGTCTACGGCCACGCGGCCGACACAGGTGAATTGCACCGCATCGATGGCGACATGGCGTTCCCCAACGGCATCGCTGTGCGCGGTGGCCACCTTTACGTAGCGGAGACACTCCGTACCTGCGTCTGGATCTACGACATCGTCGGGCTAGGCCGGGCAACCAACCGACGCCTCTTCTGCCGGCAGCCGCCCGTGCCCGGCGCCGCGGTGTGTGGACCCGACGGTATGGCGTTCGACGCCGAGGGGAACCTGCTCGTGACCCACTACGGCTCGGGCTTCGTGTTCGTCTACGACGCCGGCGGCGCTGAGATCGACCGGATCGCCTGCGGTGGCGCCGCTCCCACGAACGTGTGCTTCGGCGGAGCGGACCATGCCACGCTGTTCATCACTGTGGACGACACCGGTGAGATGGTGACTGTGGACTGGGGTGTGCGAGGGCAGACGCTGAACTTCTGCCCGACCGCCGGGCGCGGTTTGCATCCGTTCGCTGCCATGATTGCGGCCGGCGAGCCGCTGGGCTGAGGGGGAGCGCGACATGGGCTGCAGGTCGAACCACAGAACGATCGGTGCGGTGGGATGAGCGCCACCCGCATTGGCATCGACACGGGCGGTACGTTCACCGACCTCATCGCCTTCGACACCACCGACGGCACGGTCACCTCACTGAAGGTGGCGTCGACACCCACCGAGCCGCTGCGGGCCTTCCTGGGGGTAATCGACGCAGCCCAGGTGGCGGCGGACGGCATCGCCTTCCTGGTCCACGGCACGACCGTGGCCACCAATGCCATGATCCAGCGAGCCGGCGCCCGGGTCGGCTTCATCTGCACGGCGGGCCACGAGGACATCCCCTACATCCAGCGCGTCAACCGGCAATTCCTCTACGACCTCACCTGGAACAAGCCCCGGCCGCTGCTGGCGAGCCGGCGGGATTGTTTCGGCGTGGCCGAGCGCATCACGGCCGACGGTGCAGTGCTCACACCGCTGACCGCTGACGCCATCGACGAACTCTGCGACCGGATCGCCGCCAACGGCGACCTCGAGGCGCTGGCGGTGTGCCTGCTGTTCTCGTACCTCAACACCGACCACGAGCAGGCGCTGGCCGCGGCCCTCCGCGATCGATTCCCCGACCTGCCCCTGTCGGTGAGCCACGAGGTTGCCCCCATCTGGCGGGAGTACGAGCGCTCCAGCACCGTCATCGCCGACGCCTACGTGAAGCCGCTGATGCAGGGTTACGTGTCCAGTCTCGCCGACGGGCTGGCGGCGGCCGACATCGACGTCAACTGGGCGATGATGAAGTCCAACGGCGGCCTGATGAAGGCCGAGGCGGCCGCCGATCACCCGATCCACCTGGCCATGTCCGGACCAGCGGGAGGCGCCGTGGCCAGCCGTCACGTGGCCGGCCTGCTGGGGCTCGACAACGTGGTGACCATCGACGTGGGCGGCACCAGCGCCGATGTCGCGCTCATCCTGGACGGCGAGGTGGGCTACACCACCTCCTACGAGGTGGAGTGGGGCATCCCGGCGGCGATCCCACTCATGGACATCCACACTGTCGGTGCCGGAGGCGGCTCGATTGCCTGGGTCAACGCCGGCGGGTTCCTGCAGGTGGGCCCGCAGAGTGCCGGGGCCGACCCCGGCCCCATCTGCTACGGAGCCGGCGGGCGGGAGGTCACCCTCACCGACGCCAACCTGGTGCTGGGCCATCTCGACCCGGACTACTTCTGCGGCGGAGCCATGCGCCTCGATGAGACCTTGGCCCGCAACGCCGCCGCCGAGATGGCGGCCGACCTGGGCATGTCCCCGACGGAGTTTGCGCACGCCGTCGTGCAGATAGCCGACGAGAACATGGCCAACGCCATCCGCATGGTGAGCATCGACCGTGGTCACGACCCGCGCCACTTCGCGCTGCTGGCCTTCGGCGGTGCGGGTCCGCTGCATGGCGCCGCGGTGGCTCGCAAGCTGCACATCCCCACGCTGGTGGTTCCCCCCTTCCCGGGCAGCTTCTCGGCGCTGGGGCTGCTGCTCGGCGATCTGCGCGTCGACAAGCTCTGGACGCAGGCGTTCCGCTCCGACCGGGCCGGCCCCGCCGAGGTGGCCGAGCGCTTCGCCACCATCGCCCGTGCCGCCACCGAGGAGTTGCGCACCCAGGGGTTCGAGGGTGACTGCGAGCTGCGCTACGCCATCAACATGCGGTACCTGGGCCAGAACTACGAGACCGAGGTGGAGGTGCCGCCGATCGACGCCCTCGACGTCGAGGGGGCGGCAGAGCAGTTGGAGCGGGCCTACCAGGCGTTCCACGACCGCCACCGCGCCATGTACGAGTACGTCATCGCCGACGCCGTCATCGAGATGGTCAGCTTCCGGGTCTCGGCCATCGGCGCCATCCCCCATCCGGCTCTGGCTCGGGTGCAAGCCGAGACCGGCCATCCCGAGACCGCTCGGCAGGTGCACTTCGGCGGCGTGGGGCTGGTCCGGTGCCGCGTGCTGCATCGGCGGGCGATGCCGATCGACGACGTGCTCGAAGGTCCGCTGATTGTCTCCGAGGAAGGGTCTACGACGCTCGTGGAACCGGGGATGCGCGTGCGCCGGAGCGCCGAGGACGTCCTGATCGTCGAGGTGAGCCCGTGACCGCCATGCTCGCGCCGCCGGCGAGCCCGTCAGTTGCCGCCGACCTCGCTATCGACCAGGTCACGCTGACAGTCATCGACAACTACCTCTCGACCACGTGCCGCGAGATGGGCGTGGCCATGATGCGCACCGCCTACTCGCCGATGTTCAACGAGGCGCTGGACTTCTCGTGCGTGCTGTTCGACGCCAAGGGCCGGATGATCGCCCAGGCCGAGTTCTGCCCCTCCCAGATCGGCACGATCAAATTCACCATCGAGTGGATGCTCGACGAACTCGGCCCAGACGTCTACAAGCCGGGCGACGTCATCATCATGAACGACCCGTACCGCGGCAGCGGCCACATCCCCGAGCACACCCTGCTCAAGGCCGTCTTCTTTGGCGACGAGATCGTCGGCTTCGTGGCCAACTGCGCCCATCTGGCCGAGCCGGGCGCCAAGGCCCCCGGTGGGCTGGCCGGCGACGCCACCGACATCTTCCAGGAGGGTCTGCGCCTCCCGCCGCTGTGGCTGCAGCGAGAGGGCGTGCCGCAGGAGGACGTCTGGAAGATCATCTTCGCCAACCACCGCACACCGAAGGTCACCTACGGCGACCTGATGGCGATGGTGGGCTCGCTGAACGTGGCCGAGCGTCGGCTCAACAGCCTTATCGACACGTACGGCTACGAGACAGTGACCACCGCCACCGCCGACTTGATCGGTATCGCCGAGCGGCGGATGTCCGAGGAGATCCGCCGCATTCCCGACGGCGAGTACCGCTTCAGCGACATCATCGAGGACGACGGCGTCTCGGAGGGGTCGTACCTGGTCGACTGCACCGTCGTGGTGGACGGTGGCGACGTGACCTGCGACTTCACCGGCTCGGACGGCCAGGCGGCCGGCCCCATGAATGGCACCTACGCGGTCACGGCGTCGTCGGTCTACAACGCCTTCATGCACATCACCGACCCCACCATCCCGCGCAACGAGGGCTGCTACCGGCCCATCAACGTCATCGCCCCGCCGGGCACCATCGTGAACTGCGAATTCCCGGCGCCGCTGGTGGGCGGCAACACCGAACTCAGCCCTCGCATCACCGACATCATCTTCGGCGCCCTCGCCGACGCGCTGCCCGACCGCATCCCGGCGGCCCACGGCGGCACGGTCTGCTGCTTCCTGTTCGGCGGCCGGCACCCCGACACCGGTGATCTGTACTCGCACTTCCACTTCGAGGGCGTCGGCTGGGGCGGCAGGCCCTTCGCCGACGGTGACAGCCAGGTGATCGTCATCATCGGCAACGCCCGGAACACCCCCGTGGAGATTTTCGAGACCCGCTACCCGCTGCGCGTGGAGTCCTACCGCCTGCTGGAGGACTCCGGGGGGCCGGGGCTGAACCGCGGCGGCCTGGGTATCGAGCGCATCTTGACCATGGTGGTCGACGAGGTGACCGTCAGTGCCCTCTTCAACCGGATGCTGGTGGATCCGTTCGGAATCCACGGCGGCAAGCCCGGTGCGAACAGCGGCCTCTTCGTGCGCCTCGCCGGAGAGGAGTCCTGGAGCACGTTCAGCGAGAAGTTCGGGACGATGTCACCGTCGAAGTTCTCCAACATCCTCCTCCACCGGGGCGATCAGGTCAGGATCCTGGCGCCCGGAGGCGGTGGTTGGGGCGATCCGCTGGAGCGCCCGGCCGGCAGGGTGCTCGCCGACGTGACCGAGGGGCTCGTGACGCCCGAAGCGGCGTCGCGCGACTACGGCCTGGTCGTCGAGCGCTGCGACGGTGCCTGGGTCGCCACGCCGACGGCGGCGAGGGCTGCGGCCGGGTCCACTACGCTGATCGAACCGGGGATGCGGGTCCACCGACCCCCGACGATGTCCTGATCGTGGAGGTGAGCCTGTGACCGCCCTGCCCGCGCCCCCGGAGAACCGGTCGGTTGCCGCCGACCTGGTTGCCGATCAGGTCACGCTCACGGTCATTGACAACTATCTGGCCACGACCTGCCGCGAGATGGGCATCGCCATGATGCGCACCGCCTACTCGCCGATGTTCAACGAGTCGCTGGACTTCTCCTGCGTGCTGTTCGATGCCAAGGGCCGCCTCAGCGCCCAGGCCGAGTTCTGCCCCTCGCAGATCGGCACGATCAAGTTCACCGTGGAGTGGATGCTCGACGAACTGGGTTCCGACGTGTACAAGCCGGGCGACGTCATCATCATGAACGACCCCTACCGGGGCAGCGGTCACATCCCCGAGCACACGCTGCTCAAGGCGGTGTTCCACAAGGGCGAGATCGTGGGCTTCGTGGCCAACTGCGCCCATCTGGCCGAACCGGGCGCCAAGGCCCCCGGCGGACTGGCCGGCGACGCCACCGACATCTTCCAGGAGGGGCTGCGCATCCCGCCGCTGTGGCTCCAGCGCGAGGGCGTGCAACAGGAGGACATCTGGAAGATCATCTTCGCCAACCACCGCACGCCGAAGGTGACCTACGGCGACCTGATGGCCATGGTCGGCTCGCTGAACGTGGCCGAGCGGCGGCTCACGAGCCTGATCGACACGTACGGATACGACACCGTCACGACTGCCACCGAGGACCTCATCGGTATCGCCGAGCGGCGGATGTCCGAGGAGATCCGGCGCATTCCCGACGGCGAGTATCGCTTCAGCGACATCATCGAGGACGACGGCGTGGCCGAGGGCTCGTACGTGATCGACTGCACGGTCGTGGTGGACGGCGGCAACGTGACCTGCGACTTCACCGGCTCGGACGGCGAAGCCGCCGGACCCATGAACGCCACCTACGCGGTGACGGCCTCGGCGGTCTACAACGCCTTCATGCACATCACCGACCCCACCATCCCGCGCAACGAGGGCTGCTACCGGCCCATCAACATCATCACCCCGCCGGGCACCATCGTGAACTGCGAATTCCCGGCGCCGCTGGTGGGCGGCAACACCGAGGTCAGCCCCCGCATCACCGACATCATCTTCGGCGCCCTCGCCGACGCGCTGCCCGACCGCATCCCGGCCAGCCTCGGCGGTACCTCCTGCTGCTTCCTGTTCGGCGGCCAGCACCCCGACAGCGGCGATCTGTACTCGCATTTCCACTTCGAGGGCATCGGTTGGGGTGGCCGGCCCGCCGCCGACGGCAACAGCCAGATCATCGTGATCAACGGCAACTGCCGGAACACCCCCGTGGAGGTCTTCGAGTCCCGCTACCCGCTGCGGGTGGAGTCCTACCGCCTGCTGGAGGACTCCGGGGGGCCGGGGCTCAACCGCGGCGGCCTGGGCATCGAGCGCATCCTGACCATGGTGGCCGAGGAGGTCACCGTCAGCGCCATCTTCAACCGGATGCTGGTGGACCCGTTCGGGATCCATGGCGGCAAGCCGGGCGCCAACAGCGGGATCTACGTGCGTCTCGCCGGTGAGGAGTCCTGGAGCACCTTCAGCGCGAAGTTCGGCACGATGTCGCCCTCCAAGTTCTCGAACATTCGCCTGCGACGCGGCGACCAGGTGAAGATCGTGGCGCCGGGGGGCGGCGGCTGGGGCGATCCGCTGGAACGCTCCGCCGACAGGGTGGTGGCCGACGTGGCCGAGGGTCTGGTGACGACCGGGGCGGCGCAGCGGGACTACGGCCTGGTCGTAGAGCGCCGTAACGGCGCCTGGGGCGCCACTCCGACGGCGGCACGGGCCGTGGCGTTGTGAACCGTCTTCAACGCACCGCGCCGGCACTGGTGAGAGCGGCAGCGCCATGAGCGGCCGCTGGATCGAGCGGGAGCCCATGTACCTCTCCTTCGATGTGTACAACTGCGCCTACTGCGGCAAGAACGTTCCCCGCCATGTGTGGCTGGAGGACGTCGACGGGGACGACGTGCCGTTCTGCGCGCCGGCAGTCGCCGACATCCACTTGCGGACCCGGGTGCGCCACGACGCCACCGCTCGCCGACCCGATGCAGACCTGGGGCTCACCGAGCAACTCCGGCTGGTGCGCGAGAACTGCAAAGCCCTGCGCCGGGACTAGCGGCGGAGTCGAAGGCTGCAGATCTTCCTGCCCGACGACCTGAAGTTCACCTACAGCGGTGAGCACACCCCCATCGGCACGGTGGAGCCCGGGGAGGTGTTCGTGGTGGAGACCGAGGACTGCTTCACGAGGCGGTTCCAGCACCCCGACGGGTTCACGCCGGACAACCTTGCGTGGGTGATGGAGAACCTCGACGGGGTGACCGGCCCCATCGCCGTGGCCGGCGCCGAGCGTGGCGACGCCGTGGCGGTGACCCTGCACAGCGTGGAGATCACCACTGCCGGCAGCGTGGCCTGGAGCACCTGTGAGGCTGCCTCGCCTGCCGACTGGTGGGGGGAGTGGTACGCCTGCGACGGCTTGGAGGTGCGTGACGGGCACGTCCACTTCGGCGACCTGCGCATCGCCGCCCGCCCCGTCGTGGGCTGCATCGCGACGGCGCCCGACCGGGAGACCGTGTTCTCGAAGATGCAGGGCCGCTACGGCGGGAACATGGACTGCAACGAGGTGCGCGAGGGCGCCACGGTCGTGCTGCCCGTCGAGGTGGAGGGTGCGTACCTCTACTTCGGCGACAGTAAGGCGCGCATGGGCGACGGCGAGGTCGTGCAGGCGCCCGAGGTGGGCACCCGGCTGGAAGTCTCCGTTGAGGTCGGACTCCGACCTCCCGAAATGGGCTGGCCGCGCATCGTGAGCGCCGAGCAGCTGGTCACGGTGGTGTCCGCCCGCACCATCGATGAGGGCTCCAAGCTGGCCTTCGCCGAGATGCTGGCGTGGTGCACGACGGCCTCGGGGCTCTCCCGTGCCGACACCGCGCAAATCCTGGGGATGATCGCCGACGTGGGCATCTGCCAGGTGGCCAACTCGCTGCCCACTGCTCGGTGCACGGTGGACCGGGCCGAACTCCCCTGGGGTCTGGTTCTCGGTTCGTGTCCGCTCTTGGGTGGTTGATGACGCAGTATCGGGGTTGGATCGTGGCGCTGTGAGCAACGCTCACCCGTCGAGTTCGACGACCGCAACAGCTGACAGAGTCCCGAAGCCCACGCTGAATTGCTTGCGCTGGCAGGCGATCTCGTTGTGCCGGAGACGGGATAAGAGCTTCCGTGTCATACTGGGGGCATCGACCGCTTTTGCGCCCCTCGCACACCCGTGATGGTTGATGAGGCACTGCTGGGGTACATGTGCCCTCTTGGAAGTTATCGAGTGGGTTTGATTCGGCTACGTCATCCACGTCCTCCCGGACTCGAGTGTTGGTGGCGCGTGCGAACTCTCCTTGTCCCGACTCGTAACGCCTTGGCGGACTCGCTTGGATTCCTCCGTGGCCACGTCCGGTCCAAGATTCTCGCCAACTCCAATCATTGATATGCAGATGGAATCGAGTGACGCAGTCGTCTATGAGCCGGATGAGCGGTGCCCTCTTCCCGTTGCCATCGGGCTCGGACTGCAACTCACCTTGTTTGCCATCACTTCTACAGTGTTCTATGTCACTCTCGTTGCCCAAGAGGCTGGCGCTGACGGTAGCTACCTGTCATGGGCCGTTTTTGCAGCGCTGGTAGTCAATGGAATTACTACTGTTCTGCTGGCGGGCCGGATCGGGCGTATCGGATCTGGGCACATGCTTTCCTCGACCTCGGCCGGCAGCTTCTTAGCGATCTCACTCATGGCAGTGGTTAAGGGCGGTCCCGCCATGCTGGCGAGCATCTTCATTGTCTCGTCGCTGATCTTGTTCGCGCTGGCCGCGTGGCTCCCGCTCTTGCGCCGAATCATCACTCCCGTCGTCTCTGGTTCGGTCTTGATTCTGGTTGCAATCACGATCCTCCCGATCGCATTCAAGCAGTTGGAGGAAGTGCCGGAAGGTGCATCGTCGGCCGCAGCTCCATCCATAGTGTTGGCGACAGCGGGAGTGATCATTCTGTTCAGGATTCTCGCAACAGGAACTTGGCGGCAATGGTCACTGTCGCTCGGAATCGTGGCCGGATGCGCGGTTTCTGTCGCCTTTGGGTTGTATGACTCTACGTACGTTTCGCAAGCACGCTGGATTGGCATTCCCGCAATCGGGTGGCCGGGGATCGAGTTGAACCTGGGTCTGGACTTCTTGTCCTTCTTGCCGCTATTCGCGGTGGTTGCTCTGGTGACTGCAATTCAGGACATTAGCGGCAACGTCGCCGTTCAGAGAGGCTCGCGGCGTCGTCAACGCGCAACTGACTTTCGATTAGTTCAAGGGTCGATCAACGCCAGCGGTGTGGGTATGTTACTAGGGGGGATTCTTGGCACGCCGCTGCCTCCCAAACAGAGATCAACCTCCAGCATCGTACTCATCGGTCTCAGTGGGGTCGCTTCACGCCGGGTTGCGTACGCATCCGGAGTCATCTTGGCGGTACTTGCATTGCTGCCCAAAGTGCCGGCTCTGCTTCTTGGAATTCCTCGGCCTGTCATTGGAGCATACGTAGTCGTTGTGATCGGTGAACTGTGGATTTCGGGTATGAAGATGATTGTCGAGGGTGGCCTCGATCGGCAAAAGGCTCTGGCGGGGGCGTTGGCGATCACGGTCGGTATGGGCATTGAGAATCAGGAGATCTTTGGCGATCTGTTGGGCGGGGCGGCGGGCATTTTCTTCGGTAACGGCATGACGGTCGGAATCCTTGTTGTGATCCTGATGACCATGTTCATCGAGTTGACCAAACCGCGACGTAGGCGGCTCGAAGCTGAGCTGGAAATCTCCGCGCTCCCACAGATCGACGCATTCCTCCGAGAGCTTGCGTCCGGACTCAGCTGGAACGCTTCGTCGACAGAGCGATTGCGCGGCGCCGGCGAGGAGGCTCTCGCGAGCCTCATGGGTGAGGATGATGAGAACCTGGCCGGCAAGGTGCGACGGTTGACGATCCTGGCCCGCCCATCTAGCGAGGCAGTGGATCTGGAGTTTCTGGCTGATCTCGGTGAGGAGAATCTTGAAGAGCGCCTCGCGCTTCTGAGCGACGAGAGCGAGGTCTTCGGGGGCGAAGAGATCTCCTTCCGCTTGTTGCGGCACTACGCGACGTCGGTGAGGCACAGGAAATATCAGGGCTTGGACATCGTCATGGTTCGTGTCGATGGCTCGCGTTAGTGCTCGTCGAAAGGCGTCAACCTCCACACGCTGCGCGTGCCGCTGCGACGCAGCCGTAGGAGGCGTCCCGGCGGGCCGCGAGATCCTGGCCTGCTGAAGAAGATTGCGGAGAGCGGCAAGTGTCAGAGCGGACCACCGATCGAGGTGAGCAGCTACTGGTTGTGGATGATCTCACCGTTGAGTTCCCGCTGCCTGACGGCAGACTCCGGGCAGTCGACTCCGTGTCGCTCGATCTTTGCCAGGGCGAGACTCTGGGCGTCGTGGGCGAATCGGGCGCGGGGAAGTCCGTGCTGCTTCGGTCGATCATGGGTCTGATGCATCCGGAGATCGCCTCCCGTGAGGGAAGCGTGCGCTTCGAGGGGCGCGAGTTGGTCGGCTTGCCGCGGCGCGAACTGCGCCGGCTCTGGGGTACCGCCATTTCCGTCGTCTTCCAGGACCCGATGAGTTCTCTCAACCCGGTGGTCAGAATCGGTCGCCAGATCGGCGAATCGGTGCGGCCCACCGAGGACGGCCGACGTGTTGATGTCAGGGAGCGGTCACTCGAGCTGCTGCGGCTCGTCGGCATCCCCGAGCCCAGGCGTCGGCTCCGCCGGTACCCCCACGAGTTGTCGGGTGGCATGCGGCAACGGGTGGCGATCGCCATCGCCCTCGCCGGCCGCCCTCAGATGTTGCTCGCCGACGAGCCGACGACCTCGCTTGACGTCACAGTGCAGGCCCAGATCCTCGACCTCCTCGCAGAACTCCAGGATCGCCTGAACATGGCGATGATTCTGGTGTCGCACGACTTGGCCGTCATGGCGACGAGAACCGACAGGATCGTCGTTATGTACGCCGGGCAGGTCGTGGAGCACGCGCCGACCAGAGATCTGTTCCGGTCGACGCGGATGCCCTACACGGAAGCTCTGATCCGCTCGGTACCGAAGCTCGACGGCTCCCGCCATGCCCGGTTCCACACCATCGGCGGACGTCCTCCCGATCCTCTGACCAGACCCAGCGGCTGCCTGTTTGCGCCGCGCTGCCAGTACGCGCAGCCGCGTTGTCGAGAAGAGCGGCCTCCGCTTGTCGAGGCCGACACCCCGGGCCACTATTTTCGTTGCTGGTTCCCGGTGGGTACCGATGCAGGACGCGAAGCGCTGGAACGCAATACGCTCGCGCAGAGGTCGGTTGCGTCGTGAACAGACGTGCGCCGCGCCGCGAACAAGGCTCCTCCTGGTGATGGCCGAAGCCCCCCATCTCCGCGGCGATGAGCGAGCCCTCCTGCGCGTCGAAGATCTCACCGTGGAGTTCGGTGCCGGGCGGGGTCGGCGCGTCCACGCCGTCTCCGGTGTCACGTTCGATGTCCTCGAGGGCGAGACGCTCGGTCTTGTCGGGGAGTCCGGCTGCGGCAAGACGACGACGGGGCGCGCCATCATCCAATTGCCTCCCCCGACCCGCGGCCGAGTCCTATTCGGCGGCGACGATCTGACGGGCCTGTCCAGGATCGCACTCCGACAGGTCCGCCCACGGATCCAGATGATCTACCAGGACCCGATCTCGTCCCTGAACCCGCGGCGCACCGTCGGACGCATCGTCGAGGAGCCGCTGCGCGTCTGGGGAATCGGGGACAAGGAATCCCGAGAGGTCGCGGTGGACCGAATCCTCGATGCTGTGGGGCTCGATGCGACCGCCAAGTCGAGGCGACCCCGCGAGTTCTCCGGGGGTCAGTGCCAACGGATCTGCATCGCTCGGGCGTTGATACTGGACCCCAAGTTGATCATCTGTGACGAACCGGTGTCCTCACTCGACGTGTCGGTTCAGGCTCAGATCCTGAACCTGCTCGAGAAGATGAAGCAGCGATACGGCCTCACGCTCATCTTCATCTCTCACGACTTGGCGGTGGTGAGGAACGTGAGTGACCGCGTCATCGTCATGTATCTCGGGAAGCTCTGTGAGGTCGGTGCCCCAGAGGACTTGTACGGAAGCCCCGCACACCCCTACACCGAGGCGCTGCTGGCAGCAGTACCGGAGCCGGATCCGGATGCGCCGCCGCGCGCGAGCCGTCGGCTGACCGGAGAACTACCGTCGCCACTGGCCCCGCCTTCGGGCTGCCGATTCCGGACGCGTTGTCCCTACGCCACGGAGCGCTGCGCTACCGAGGAGCCCCCGATGCGACCCGTTGGCTCCGGCGGGGATCACTTCGTGGCGTGTCACCACCCCCTCACAGAGACGGGAGCATGACGCGATCGGCCCGGCGATGCCTGGGATGAACCACGACGGTCCCGCCGGTTCTGACCGGCGATGAGTTTCGCCGATACGGGTCTTGAGCCATGAGGTACGTGTCGGGCCGGCTGGCGTACTTGCTCTTCATCCTGCTCGCCGTGACGTTCGCCGTCTCCGCCATGCTGGAATTGATGCCGGGGGAGCCCGCCTACGCGATCATCGGGGAGTACGCCGATCCAGAGCAGATCGAGGCGCTGCACCAACGTCTCCACCTCGACGAACCGGTGCACGAGCGTTATGTCAGATGGCTCGGCAACGCGGCTACCGGCGACCTCGGACGGTCGGTCCGAGGCAACATCCCGGTGGCCGATCTCATCGCCGAACGACTGCCGGTGACACTGCAGCTCGTGGTGTGCAGTCAGTTGCTCGCCGTGCTGTTCGCTCTCTCGACCGCCATCTACTCGGCCTACCGGCAGGGCGGGCTCGTGGATCGGGCCACGAGTGCGGCGACGTTCGCGATGATATCGGTGCCTCATTTCGTGCTTGCCGTGATCTTGGTCGTGGTGTTCTCCATCGGCCTCGGGTGGTTGCCGACGTCGGGCTACGTATCGCTCACGGAGAACCTTGGGGGGAATATCCGCGCCATGGTTCTGCCGACGATCGCCGTCGCCGCGGGGCCGGCTGGCATCTACCAGCGCCTGTTGCGCAGCGATATGGCGGCGACACTGCGCGAGGACTTCATCGCCATGGCGGAAGCGAAGGGCCAGTCGGCTACACGCATCCTGCTGCGTCACGCACTCCGTCCGTCGTTGTTCTCGTTGATGACCCTTGTCGGTTTGACAACCGCCGCTGCGATCGGGGGGTCGGTCGTGGTCGAGGTCATCTTCGGCCTGCCGGGACTCGGGCGCCTCATGATCAACTCCATCGAGCAGCGCGATGTCATTGCGGTACAGGGCGTTGTCGCGGTCATCGGCGTCGGGTATGTCGTGCTGAATGGCCTCGTCGACATTCTTTACGGTGTGCTCGACCCGAGGGTGCGTCGTGCTTAGCGGCGAGAATTCCACGAGGCCCGTCGGCGAAGGCGGCTGCCGACGGCGGCGCCGCGACGGGGCCCGCACCGCCTTCCTGGCAGTAACAGTTGGGTGGCTGGCGCTGATCGTCGTCGCCGCGCTGACCGCGCAGTGGCTCCCGATCCCCGAACCTGACGTCGGCGGATTCGGCGTAGCGAAGCATCCTTTCGGGACCCGATTGCTCGGCACCGACCAACTGGGGCGCGACATGTTGTCGCGTCTGGTTTACGGGGCTCGGATGTCGCTCCTGATCGCCGCGGCAAGTATCGCGATGGCCATGACCCTCGGTCTGGCGTTCGGGCTGTCAGCCGGCTACCTCCGTGGGAAGATCGACATCCTGGTGACCGCGACGGCGGACGTCACGTTGGCGTTTCCCGGGCTCGTCCTCCTGCTGGTCGTGTCAGCTCTGCTGGGTCCATCTCCGCGCAACTTGATCATGACCATCACGATCCTCCTGACGCCGACGTTCATCAGGCTGACACGAGCGAGCACGATCAGCGTCGCGCAACGAGAGTTCGTCATTGCCGCCAAGGGGAGCGGCGCGCGGGACGTGCGCATCGCGATTCGAGAGATTCTCCCGAATGTCATTCCCACGCTTACGGCATATGCCCTCGCCACCACAGCTCGAGTCTTTATTCTCGAAGGGTCCCTGAGCTTCCTCGGGCTGGGCATCCAACCGCCGACTCCGGCGTGGGGCAGCATGATCGAGGCGGGTCGGTCGCGCCTGGTCACTGCACCGCATATCGTTCTGATTCCCGCGATGGCGCTCTTCGTGACAGTGCTGGCGTTCAACACCCTGGCGGACATGCATCGCGACGCCGGGCGATCCTCGGGGCTGGTTGGGTGAGTGCGCCGCGAGGCGCAGGGGGTGCCGCGCAATGCTGACCAACAGGTCAGCGGTCGAGCCAAATGTCCTGGGCGACGACCAGGGCCCCGCCCGGATAGCGATCGCCCAGTACGACGTCCGACTTGCCGACTAGCCCGTCGACCGATGGGCCGAAGAAGATGTAGTTCAACTCCTCGGCGTTGATTTCTTGGACTTTTTGTGCCGCTTCAACGCGCTCGTCCGCCGAGATGGCCTTTGCCGCCCGGTTCATGGCCTCGTCGAGTTCGAGGTTCGGCGGGCCTTTTTGGGCGTGACGCCCCGTGGAGTCCATGTACCGGTAGTAGCTCGTCGGGATTCGATCGAAGGGTGCGATCCGGTGCCAGCTGAGATCGAATTCGCCGTTCGCCAGCCGGCCTATGAATTCGGGGACGGCCAGTATCGTGAGTTTGGCGTTGATCCCGATATCGCGCAGCGACTGTTGGATGAACTGGGCTTCGGTTACTCGTGATGTAACGGTCAGGAGTTCGTAGGAGCCGAGAGCGTTGCCTTCGTCCACGTACTCCTCGACGAGTTCTCGCGCTCGAGCAGGGTCGGGCTCGGGCCAGACACCCAGCAAGCAGTCCGGTTGGTTCGGTGAGAACGGCGGGCACACGAGGCTCGGATCCCTCCAAGCCCCCTGCAGGAGCGATTCGTTGACCACGTCGTAGTCCCAGGCGAGGGAGATGGCCTGCCGCATGCGGATGTCATCGAATGGTGGACGATCGTGGTTTGCCACCACCGCATGGGCGCCGGATTCGACGGTCGTGAAGACTTTCAGGTCGTCGCTGTCGGCACGCAACACCGCCGCCTGGACGGAGGGGGCGTTGGCGGAGATATCGGTCTCCCGAGCCGTTACCGCCTGGGCCCGCGTCAACGGGTCAGGAAGAATCCGGAACTCGACGGCGTCGAGGTAAGGCTTGGGCTGATCCCAGTAGTTCGGGTTGCGGACGAGCTTGAGAGTGGAATCGCGTAGATGGGAATCGACCATGAAAGGGCCGGCTCCCACGGGGTTCCGGCCGAAAGCGTCGGGGTCGGCCTGATATGCCGTCGGCGAGGCAATCATCCCGGGAGTCGTCGTGAACGCCTGCGGGAAGTTGCCGTCGGGTTCGCCGAGAACGAACTCCACGGTCAAGGAGTCAAGAACGTTCATTTCCTCGATGTCGGAGACGACGCGACGCTGCACGGAACCGTTGTCGGGGTTCATGATTTCAGTGATGTTGAACACGACTGCCGCGGCGTTGAGCGGAGTGCCGTCCGTGAACTCGATCCCATCCCGCAACGTCATCCGCCAGGTGATCCCGTCCTCGGACGCGATGTCGGCCATGTTCGGGCCCACGGATCCGCCGGGCAGCAGCTTCAGCAGCGTGTCGTAGACGAACATGCCTCGATCCCCGCCGCCCCTGGTAGTGGTGAGGTCCGCCGGTTTCCAGCTGGCGACCTCAAGGGTGGTGTCGTATCTGAGGGTTCCGCCCCACTTGGGGCCGCTCGCCTCTCTCTCCGTGTCGGCGGCCGCAGCGTCCGTCTCCGTGCCGAGGGGCGCGTCGGACTCCGACGAGTCAACTGCGCTCGGCGTCGTGCCGTTGCCCCCGCAGGCCGCGAGCAGCGCTACGGAAACCAGCGCCAGCGCCGCGAACGGCCGCCGGCCGCGGTGGAGCGACAGCCCCGGACGTTGATCTGCTGAGTTATTCGTCATGTTCCTGCGAACGGGTCAAATCGCGACGGGTTCTCGGGAGCCTCGCATGTCGGCCGCGGCCGGGGCGTGGTGAACTTGCCGGTCGAGCGTAGGCGCCGACGGCTCGGTCGTATCGCCAGGGCAATCGCACCAGCGCCTCACGAGTGGTGCGCAGAGGAGTTAGCGGTCGGGGTGGAAGCTGCGGGTGGTCTTGAGCGCGCTGCGCGGTGAATTGTCGGTGACGGCCGCCACCTACACTCCGCCCGTGCAGGAGAGTTGGGTAGCGGTCGCCAGAGCGGCCTGGTAGCTGGAACGCCTCGATTGAGCCACTCCGTCCCCGACCTGCTGCGGGCGGCGTCGGCGTCGGCCCCCGGGCGGTGGGCCGTGGTCGTCGCAGACGGACCGCGGCTCACCTATGCCGAGTTGGCGGAGCGCAGCGATCGCCTAGCGTCATGGCTGGCGGCGGGCGGTGTGCGACGCGGCGACCGCGTCGTCGTCCGTGCCGCCAACGGCCAACTGCACTTCGATACCTACCTGGCCACGGCCCGGATCGGGGCGGCCTGCGTTCCGGTGCCGACAGCTGCGGCAGATCCCGAGGTGAAGCGGCTGGTCGGCGATGCGCGCCCCGCCTTGGCGTTCGCCGATCCGGCGGGCGCCGCGGCGCTCCGCGCGGCAGGCCTCGATGTCGTCGTCGAGGGCAGTCGGCGACACGGTGCCGCGCTGGCGGCGCCCGCGGACGGACTACCGCCGCTTCCCGATCCTTCCGACACCGTCCTGATCGTTTACACCAGCGGTACCACGGGGCGACCGAGGGGGGTCTGCCTCAGCCATGGGGCGATCACCGCCAACGCGGCCATCAACGCCCGGTCGCAGGAGTTCGGCCCACACGAGGTGTACCTCACCTCGACACCGCTCTACCACACGTCAGCCGCCTCCCGAGTGTTCACCATGCTGCACGGGGCCCACACACACGTGGTGCTGCCGAGTTTCGATCCGGGCGCCTGGATCGAGGCGGTGGAGACGCACCGGGTGACCACCACTGTTGCCGTGCCGACTCAGATCGCCCGGATCCTCGACGATGGCGGCTACGCCCCCGAGAGGCTGGCGTCGCTGCGACTGCTGCTGTACGGAACCGCGCCGAGCAGCCGGGCGCAGGTGTGGCGGATGCGGGAGGAACTCGGATGCGGGCTGTACCACGGCTACGGGCTGACCGAGACCTGCGGCGTGGTGGCGGCACTCACGGCGGCCGACCACCGGGCACTGCGGGGTCCCGACGACCCGCGACTGGGCTCGTGCGGGCAAGCCGTGGACGGCGTGGAGATCGTCGTCCGGCGTCTCGGCGGCGAAGCGGTGGCACCGGGGGAGGTCGGCGAGATCACCGTGCGCGGCCCCAAGCTCATGTCCGGCTACTGGGACGACCGCGCCGCCACGGCCGGCGCCTTTGCCGGCGGGTGGCTCCTGACCGGCGACCTGGCCACCGTCGACACCGACGGTTACATCACGATCGTTGGTCGATCCAAGGACATCATCATCTCCGGCGGCGTCAATATCCATCCTGGGCAGCTTGAGCGGGTCATCGCCGCCCATCCCGAAGTCGAGGAGGTGGCGGTCTTCGGTGTGCCCGATCCCACCTGGGGTGAGGCGCCGGCGGCGGCGGTTCGGATCTCACCCGGTAGCACTCTCCGTGCCGAGGAAGTGACCGAACTCGTCGCGGCACAACTCGATCGCCGGAGCCGACCCCGCCAAGTGGTCTTCGTCGAGGGCTTCCCGCGCACCGCCACCGGAAAGATTCGCCGACAGGATCTCCCTCGGCTTCTGGAGTGAAGAGCGGCGGCGCTGGCGCTCAGGCCCGCAGGCCGCCGTCCAGTACCAGGCATGCCCCGGTCATGTACTCGGGCGCCTCGCAGGCCAGGTAGCGGACCGTCTCGGCCACCTCGTCGGGGTCGGCGTAGCGCCCCATGGGCACGGTGTGGGCGTACTCGGTGGGCAGGTCCAAGTCGCCGAGGGCCGAGACGATGCGGTCGACCATGGGGGATTCCACGAAACCCGGGCAGACAGCGTTCACGGCGATTCCGAGCGGGCCCAACTCCCGGGCGAGCGAGCGCGTGAGGCCCACGACGGCGTGCTTGGAGGCGTGGTAGACGCCGGTGAAGGCGCCTCCGGCAAGGCCGGCACCAGAGGCCATGTTCACGATGCGCCCGCCGCCGGCGACCTCGAAGATCTCGGTTGCGGCGCCACAGAGCCAGAACATGCTGAGCACGTTGACCTCGAACGTGCGGCGCACCTCGGCGGGATCGAGTGCGGTCACCGGTCCCGTGGGGCCTTCGATCCCGTGGGCGTTGACGAGCACGTCCAGACCGCCGAGGCGCTCACGTGCCTCGGCGACCGCGGCCCGAGCGGCCGCCTCGTCGGTCACGTCCGCTGGGATGGTGATCACCGGAGCATTGTCTCGTGCGGCCTCGTTGGGCGCGTCGGGATTGCCGGCCGATCCTGTCTGTCTCCCACCGCGGTCCGTGATCCAGCCGGCGGTATTCGCCAACCGGTCACCGTCGATGTCGGACAGCGCGAGGCCGGCGGCGCTCGGCGCCAGTCGACGCGCGATGTGCCGGCCCAAGTAGCCCGCCGCTCCGGTGAGCAGCACATTCGGGGGGCGAGGGCTGCCGGTCACGGTCGGTTCGGCGCCGGCGGCGCGAGCGCTCGTCGCGGACTTGGATGCGCCGACGGGGATTGATCTATAGTCAGCAACCGCCTGTAGCTCTTCCCTCTTGGGGTCACCGAACGATGCTACAGCGTGGGGGAGATTGCCTCGGGGTGAGGCTCCTGCGCTGATGCCGTCGCTCGCGGTTCCCCGCCGGGAGGAACTGCGGGGAGACTGAAGACGTCACACCGAGAGGGGAAAGACAGATGAAATTGTTATCGAGACGTGGCTCGGCCCTTGGGCTGGCTCTGCTGGGGGTCCTTGGACTGCTGGCGGCCGCCTGTGCAGCCGACACGAGCGACATCGAGGCGTCCGCCAACGCGGCCGGGGCCGACGCGGCCGCGGCGATGAGTGCCGCACAGGGTGCGGCCGGCGACGCCGGCGCGGCATCTGCGGAGGCCGGGGCAGCTTCTGCGGCCGCTGATGCGGCGTCGGCGGAGGCCGGGGCAGCTGCTGCTGGTGCGGCCGCGGCGGCCGCTGATGCTGCGGCGGCGATTGCCGCAGCAGACGAAGCGCGGGCAGCAGCTGCTCTCGCACAGGCCACGGCCGAGGGCAACTTGGCTGCCGCGGCGGAGGCCGAAGCGGCTCTGGCAGCGGCGCAGGCGTCTGCGGACGCGGCTGCGGCCGAAGCGTCGGCGGCACGCGAAGAGGCAGCGGCCGCACAGGCCGAGGCTGACGCGGCTCGAGCAGACGCGGAGGTCGCGCAGGCAGACGCGGAGGCTGCGCAGGCAGACGCGGAGGCCGCGCAGGCCGAGGCCGAAGCAGCGATCGCGGCGACGGCGAGGCCGTTCGAGGGCGTCACGCTGAAGTTCGGCAAGGCGCCGCACGGCGCGGACGAGATCGCACTGTTCGAGACGTGGCTCGCTCCCTTCGAGGAGAGGACCGGCATCAACGTCGAGCACACGGTCGTGCCGTGGGGCGACGTCGAGTCGACGTACACCGCCAGCTTCGCCGGCGACGACCCGTTCGACGTGACGTATCAGGTGAGTACGCACCTCACGCTGTTCGGCGAGCGAGGCGCCTTCTTGGACGTCCTGCCGCTGATGAACGGCACCGAGTACGCCTCCGAGCGCGCCCACTTCATCGACAGCGCTATTGATGCGAGCCTTTACTTGGGCGAGCTCTACGGCGTCCCGATCATCATCGGCAGCACCGTGATGTTCGCGAACCTGGACCTGCTCGAGCAGGCCGGAGTCAGCGAGATCCCGACCACCACCGATGAGCTCATCGCCGCGGCCCAAGCCGTGGAGGCGAACACCGACGCCATCGGCTTCCACGTGCCAATGACAACTGTGGACTTCAACTGGTACTTCAACCTGCAGAACGTCCACAACTTCGGTGGCGACATCATCTCCGAGGACTACACGGCAGCGACTCTCGACTCCGATGCGGTGCGGCAGGCGACGGAGTTCGCCGCGGGCCTCATCTGCAGCGAGGGTGTGCAGCCGCCGATCGGTCAGTACAACCGTGAGGAGGGCATCTCGCTCTTCAAGGGCGGCCAGTTGGCGTTGCTGCTCGATGAGCCGCTGCGCGTCACCGCCTTCGAGGACGAGGGCCTGCCCTTCGCTTGGGACATCGCGCCGCCGGTGGGGGCGCCCGACGGGACCCAGACGATGTTCTCCACGACGGGCCACTGGTCGGTCGCCGCGGAGTCCGCGAACCCCGAAGCCGCCTGGGAGCTGGCCAAGTTCCTCAGTTCGGCCGACTTCCTGACCGCCTACAACGAGGTCTACGGCTGGATCTCGCCGCGGGATGACGTCACGACGTTCCTCGGCAGCGACAAGCTGCAGCGGAACCTCCAGTGGGTCCTGGAATCCTGGGATGGCCTGGTCACGCACCCGAGGATCGCTCAGATCCTCGACGAGTACGGCCAGGCACTCGAGGCGGCCGCTTCCTGCGAGGTGTCGGTCGACGACGCCCTAGCCGGAGCCCAAGAGCGCGCCACGGACATCCTCGAGCGCGAGTAAGCGAAATACCGGCCGGCCCCGACGGTGAAGGTCACGGGGCCGGCCGCTGACACTGACGGTCCGGAGGCCGGCGTACCCCTTGGGCACGCCGGCCTCCGGGCACACCGATTGCTCCCCGGAGGATGACGGTTGGAGATCGAGGTAGGTACGTGAAGGTGCGACCTCCCGGGGAACACATCGCTGCGAGGGCGACGTGACCGCGGTCGACGTACCGGTGCACGAGGCGGCGGCCGACGACTGGACGGCACCCAGCCTCAGCGACGCCGAGTACCGCTGGCGAGCCCGCCGCTACCGGCTGCGCACCGTCAGGCGCGCCGCCGGCTTCCTGTCGCCGTATCTCATCACTTGGGGCGTCTTCCTGGCCATCCCCGTCGGCTGGGGCATCTTCCTGAGCTTCAACCGGGGCGGCCTGATAAGGGGGGACCCGCGGGTCTTTGTGGGCTTCGACAACTGGACGCGCACATGGACCGACTCCGAACTGCGCACCGCGGTCAAGAACACCGGCATCTACGTGTTGATCGCCATCGCCGTGGTGTTCACCCTGGCCATCTTCCTGGCCTCGCTGCTGAATCGCTACAAGAAGGGCAGCAACTTCTACAAGGTGGCGCTGTACTTCCCGCTGCTGGCGCCGCCGATTCTCGGGGCCCTCATGTGGTTCTTCATGGTCAACTTCGACTTCGGGGTCCTCAACCTCATCAAGCGGACGATCCTCGGGGGCGATGGCATCAGATTCCTGGGCGACAACCCTCACGCGCTGTTGACCATCGTGGCGGTGGAGGTGTGGCGCGGCCTGGGCTTCTGGGTGCTGTTCTACCTGGCGGGCCTGCAGAGCGTGCCTCAGGAGTTGCTGGCCGCGGCCCGCGTCGATGGGGCGGGCACGTGGCGGCGGTTCCGGCGAATCACAGTGCCCACGTTGCGCCCGCTGCTGCTGTTCGCCTTGGTGATCGCCGTCATCTTCAACTTCCAGCTCTTCGACTCGGTGCAGGTGCTCACCGACGGTGGGCCGAGACTCGGCACGGCCACGGTGGTGTGGTTCATCCACAGGCGGTTGTTCAAGTTCCAGGACACCGGCTTGGCGTACGCATCCAGCATCGGGATGCTGATCGTGGTGCTGGTGCTGACCGGGCTGTCGTTCTGGTTGCTGGGCAAGCGCCGCCAGCGTGAGGCGTGACATGGCCGGCGACATGACCACGGATCCCACGACCCTCACCGAGGCGCCGCCGCCCGAGCGCGGCGAGGCCGCCGCCATGGCAGCGCGCCTCGCCGCGGCGGGGCGCTCCAAGCGCCTCAGCGACCGCACCCGGATGATCCTGGCCTACGTGTTCCTCACGCTCTTCGTGGTGATCGCGATCGGTCCGGCCTTCTACCTCATCTCGCCGGCGTTCCGCGACAGTGTCTCGCTGTTCACCTACCCGCCGGAGTGGATCCCCAGCGAGCCCACGCTGGCCAACTACCGCTTCTTGTTCTCCAGCACCAGCTACGTGCGGTGGGCGATCAACACGCTGATCTTCGCCAGCTGCACCACGCTCCTCACCCTCCTCACCAACTCCATGGCCGGCTACGCCTTCGCCCGCCTGCGCTTCCCGGGGCGCAACGTGCTGTTCTTCGTGATCCTGGCGACGCTCATGGTGCCGGTGGCCGCCGTGCTGGCGCCCACGTACCTGACAGTGAACTTCATCGGGGATTTGCCGGTCATCGGCGACTGGATCGACATCGACACCTATCTGGGCCTGATCCTGCCGAGCGCCGTGTCCCCCCTGGGGGTGTTCATGATGCGGCAGTTCATCGAGACCCTCCCCGATGGGCTCTACGAGGCGGCGCGCCTCGACGGTGCGGGCGAGTGGCGCATCTTCACCAAGATCGTGCTGCCGCTCATCAAACCGGCCCTGGTGGTGCTGGGCATCTTCGTGTTCATGCTCACGTGGGCCAGCTACCTGTGGCCGCTGGTGGCGGCCACAGGCAACGACTACCGCGTACTGACGGTGGGCATCGCCTCGCTCAAAGGGCAGTTCGTGACCGACTGGGGCGTGCTGGCTGCCGCCTCACTGATGACGATCGTGCCGGTCACCATCGTTTTCCTGTTCTTCCAGAAGTGGTTCGTGCAGGCGTCGATGGCCGGCGCCCTGAAGCAATGATCCCGTGCGGCACCGGACGCGCCCCGTCGGCGGGCAGCGGCCGCGATCCCCGGTCCAACGGTGGCCACGCAACAGTGATACGGACACGACAACGGAGGCGTCATGGCTGAGGTAATCCTGCGCCAGTTGAGCAAGCACTTTGGCAGTGTCGAGGCGGTTGAGGACGTGACCCTGCGCATCCCCGATGGGGAGTTCCTCGTGCTGCTCGGCCCGTCCGGGTGCGGCAAGAGCACGATCCTGCGCCTCATCGCGGGCCTCGAGGACGCCACCGGAGGCGAGATCCTCATCGACGGCGAACTCATCAACTTCAAGGACCCCACGAAGCGCAACGTGGCGATGGTGTTCCAGAACTACGCCCTGTACCCGCACATGACGGTCTACAAGAACGTGGCCTTCCCGCTGGAGACGGCGCGCATGCCGAAGACCGAGGTCGCCGAGGCGGTGCAGCGGGCCGCGGAGATGCTGGAGATCGAGACCCTGCTGAAGCGGCTTCCCGAGCAACTCTCCGGCGGCCAGCGCCAGCGGGTAGCCCTCGCCCGGGCGATCGTGCGCCAGCCGCTGGTGTTCCTGATGGACGAACCACTCTCGAACCTCGACGCTCAACTGCGCCTGCAGACCCGCCTGGAGTTGATGGCGCTGCACGAGCGCCTGGGCATCACCACGATCTACGTCACGCACGACCAGGTGGAGGCCATGACGATGGGCCACCGCATCGCCGTGATGCGCGACGGCCGCATCCAGCAGATGGGCGGTCCGACCGACGTCTACGACGTGCCGGCCAACACGTTCGTGGCCACCTTCCTGGGCGCCCCACCCATGAACCTGATCGGCGGATCGTTGGTGCGCGCCAACGGGCACGTCAGCTTCCGCTGCGAGGGCTACGAACAGGCCATCGACCCGGTGGTGTCGGGAATCGCGTCCGACACGCTGGAGGGGGCCATCGGCGAGGCCCAGCTCGGGGTTCGCCCCGAGCATCTCACGCTGGCCTCGCCCGACGGCGACGGGCTGCCGGGCGTGGTCCGCTTCCTCGAGCCCGTGGGTTCGGACCTATTCGTGAGCGTGATGGTGGCCGGGCAGGCGGTCCAGGTGCGCATGCCCCCGGACACCCAGGTCAAGACGGGCGCCAACGTGCGGCTGGCGTTCGACCCGGCGCGCAGCCACATCTTTGACGCCAACTCCCAGAACCTGCGGAGTTGACGCGTCCTGGCGCTGCAAACGGGCTCTGAGGTGTCACCGGCCCAGCAGGCGCCCGAGGACGTGTCGGCGGGGCGCATGACCAGCTACACGGCCGCGCCTGGCTCCGGCCGGGAGCCGGCCAGTTGTTGAGTTCGGTGCCCTTGCACCCCGCCCCCGGCGGCTACGACTTCCTGCCGGGAGGCCCACCCTTTGCCTGCGGGGTCGTGGCCCGTGCCAACTACGAGATCGTGCATGCCACGCTGCGACGGCCACTGCCCTACCAAGCCGGTTTCGCTGCGGTCGCCGCGTTCCTGGCGGCAAGGGACCGTCCCATGACCGCCCTGTGCGGGATCCAGTTGCGCAGTCCTGCCCCGCGCAGTTTCGATGGCTTCGCGGATTTCAACGCCGGCTACGGCGACGAACTCACCCGCTATGGGCTGTGGTTGGACGGAGCCAACCCCCTGGCGCGGACGAATGTGGCGCCCGCCCACCGGCCCCCCAAGGAGGTGTCTCTGCAGGCATTCTCTTTCACGGTTCCCTCGTCCGGCGAAGGGCGAACCTTCATCGTCGCAGGAGCTGCGGAATTGCGGGACGATGTCCTCGACGCTGCCGCGGTCGTGCGGCCCGGTGAGACCGGGCTCGATGCAATGGCGGAGAAGGCCGGCTACGTGATGGGAACGATGGGCTCCCGACTGGACGGTCTTGGCGCGTCCTGGGACGAGGTCACGACCAGCAATGTGTTCGCACTCGACCACGTCGCCGACGTTGTGCGCTCGGTCGTGCTGCCGCACGCGGGTCACGATGCAGACAGCGTGCATTGGTATCCGAGCGTCCCGCCTGTCATGGACGTGCGCTGGGAGATGGACGTGCGTGGCGTGCGCCGCGAACTGGTGGTGGACCTGGCCGATGCATGACCTGGTCCTGGCCGGGGGGCATGTGGTGGACGGCACCGGCGGTCCCCCGTTCCGCGCGGATGTGGCCGTGGAGGCCGGCCGGATCGCGGCTCTCGGGGCTGCCGGCACTGCCCGACGTGTCATCGACGTGTCGGGGTACCTGGTTGCGCCGGGCTTCGTGGACATGCACTCCCACTCAGATCTGGCCCTGCTGGCCGAACCCACGGCGGACGCCAAGGTAATGCAGGGCGTTGTGAGCGAGGTGATCGGCCAGGACGGGCTGGCGTACGCCCCCCTTGACGACTTCACGTTGGGGGCGGTGCGCACCCAAACCGCCGGCTGGGTGGGCGATCCTGTTGGCCTCGACTATGGCTGGCGGTCGGTGGCGGAGTACCTGGCGCGATTCGAGGCGTCGCCACCGTCGCTGAACGTGGCCTTCCTCGTCCCCCACGGCAACCTGCGTATGATGACGGTGGGCACCGACGACCGTCCCGCGACTGGCTCCGAGCTGGCCGAGATGCGCGCCCTGGTGCGGCGCGGCATGGCCGAGGGCGCCCTCGGCCTCTCCACGGGTCTCACCTACACGCCGGCCATGTACGCCGGCACTGACGAACTCGTGGAGTTGTGCGCCGAGATCGTGCCCTTCGGCGGTTACTTCTCGCCCCACACGCGCAGCTACGGGCGTGGCGTCATGGAGGCCTACGACGAGATGGTGGAGGTGTGCATGCGCTCGGGTGCGCCGCTGCATCTGACGCACTGCCAGGTCAGCTTCCCGGGCAACGAGGGGCGTGCCGGCGAACTCGTCCAGCGGCTGGCGGCAATCGACCCCCGCCACGTCGAGGTGTCCGCGGACAGCTACTGCTATGTGCCCGGCTCGACGTATATGGCCGCGTTCCTACCGAACTGGGCGTGGACCGAGGGTCCCGAGGGGGTGCTTGCGCACTTGGCGGACCCCGCCGCCGCCGAGCGGATCCGGCGCGAGTTGGAGGACGTGGGGACCGACGGGTTCCACGGGGCATTGATGGACTGGTCGGCCATTGAGGTCTCCTCCGTTGGCTCTGACGAGGGACGTCGCTGGGTCGGCATGCGTGTCGTGGACATCGCCGCCGAGATGGCGGTCACGCCGTGGGAAGTGGCCCGTCGCCTGATGTTCGACGAGCGGCTGAACGTCAACATCCTCACGCACGTCGGTCACGAGGACAATGTCCGCACCATCATGCAGTTGCCGTTCCATATGGGCGGCAGCGACGGGATCATGGCCGGCGACCGCCCCCATCCCCGCGCCTGGGGCACGTTTGCCCGCTACCTGGCCCACTACACCCGCGACGAGGGCCTATTCGGTTGGCCCGAGATCGTCCGGAAGCTGGCCGCCCTGCCGAACCTGCGGCTGCGGCAGTTCGACCGCGGGCTCCTGCGACCGGGCTTCCGGGCCGACATCGTGGTCTTCGACCCCGACGGCGTGCGCGATACCGCCACCTTCGAGAACCCCCGGCAGCATCCCGAGGGCATGCCCTGGGTTGTCGTGAACGGCGAACTGGTGAAGGACGACGATGTTCACACCGGGGCCCGACCGGGAGAGGTACTCCGCTGTCAGCTCGGAGTTGCGCCGTGACCACGCCCCTCGATCGGTTGCACCGGGCCGGCTGGGAGCTGCCGCCGCTACCGACTCCGAAGGGTCTGTACGTACCCGCCCGGCGCCACGGCGATCTGCTGCACCTGAGCGCGCACGGTCCGTTCGGCCCCGACGGCGGGTTTACCCACCGGGGTGTCGTCGGCGAGTCGCTGAGCCTCGAGGAGGGCCGCGCCGCCGCGGCCGCGGCGGCACTCAGCCTGCTGGCCTCGGCCGCCGCCGCAGTGGGCGATCTCTCGGCGATTAGCGGCACTCTGCGGATGACCGGGTATGTGAGCGCCGCTGCCGGTTTTGCCGAGCACGCCCGGGTTCTGGATGGGGCGAGCGAAGTGCTCGACACAGCGTTCGGGTCCGAGGCCCGACCGGCGCGCACGGTCGTGGGTGTCGCGAGCCTGCCGTTCGATCTGCCAATCGTCGTGGAAGCGACGTTCGTGATAGGAGGAGACGATGGCTGAGCAGCCAACCATCGCGGGCGGACCGGCGCTCTCGGGCGGTCTCCTGGACATCCCCGACAGCATCGAGACACCGTCGCTGGTCGTGGACCGCACCCGGATGGAGCGCAACATCGCCGACATGGCCGCCTATGCGGCCGGCCGGGGCATCGGTCTGGCGCCGCACGCCAAGACGCACCGCACGCCGGAGATCGCCCACCTGCAGATGGCTGCCGGCGCCGAGGCGCTCTGTATCGCCAAGCTCGGCGAGGCGGAGGTGTTTGCCGAGGCCGGGCTCGACAGTTTCGTCATGGCCTACCCCATCGTGGGCGTCGCCAAGATCGCCCGAGCTCGCCGGCTCATGCAGCAAGCGCGGATCCTGCTGTCGGTGGACTCGTTCGCCGCCGCCGAGGCGCTGGGGGCGGGCATGGCCGAAGAGGGAATGACCGCCGACGTGCTTGTGATCGTCGACACCGGCTATCACCGCTGCGGCGTGGCGGCCTCCGAGGCGGCCGACTTCGGGGCGGCGATAGCACGCCTGCCGGGGGTCAAACTGCGAGGACTGATCACTCACGAGGGCCACGCCTACGCAGAGCCCGGCGATGACGGCCTGCACAACGCCTCGGTTCATGCCGGTGAGTTGATGGTCAGCGCAGCGGCCGAGCTGCGGAGCCGGGGATTCGACATCGACGTGGTGTCGGTGGGGTCCAGCGCCACCGCCCGTCATACCACCGCCGTGGACGGCATCACGCAGGTCCGTCCCGGCATCTACGCCTTCAACGACTACGGCCAGGTTCTGCGGGGTGTCGTGGGCCTCGACCGCTGCGCCGCCCGGGTGGTGGCGACGGTGGTGAGCCACGCCGCCCCCGGCAGGGCCATCGTGGATGCCGGCTCCAAGTCGGTCAGCCAGGACCGCCTCGGTATCCACGTGCCCGGCGCGCCCGGCGGTCACGGTCTCGTCGTGGACCTCCCGGGCTGGGAGCTGTACCAACTCTCCGAGGAGCACGGCTGGCTGCGCTGGACCGGTCACGGGCCGCCTACCGCGGTGACGATTGGCCAGCGGGTGCAGATCCTGCCCAACCACATCTGCTCTGTGTTCCACATGCTCGGCCAGTCGGAGGTCGTCGACGCCGGCGAGCACGTCGCCACCTGGGTCGCCACCGGCCGCGGCGAGAGCCGTTGAGGCCATGCCATCTGCCCCACCTCGTCATTCCGGCGAAGGCCGGAACCCATGCGGCTCGAGGCAGCCGGAGTTGAGGCCATGAGGCTCGACGGCAAGGTCTGCATCATCACCGGCGCCGGCGCCGGGCAGGGTCGGGCCGCGGCCCTGCGCTTCGCCGCCGAGGGCGCCAGGGTCGTGATCGCCGAGATCGATGCAACGGCGGGAGCGGGAACCGCCCACGAGGTCACCGCCGCGGGAGGCGAGGCTCTGTTCGTGGAGGCCGACGTGAGCGTCGAAGCCGACTGGGCTCGCGTCGTGGCCGGCACCGGGGACGCCTTCGGCGGAATCGACGTGCTCTACAACAATGCCGCCGCCGTCAGCGTCCACGACGTTTCGGTCGTGGACATGGACCTGGCCACCTGGGACAGGATCCTGGCTGTGAACCTCACCGGCCCGATGCTGGGTTGCCGCCACGTCATCCCACAGATGCTCCGCCGGGGCGGCGGCTCGATCATCAACACGTCCTCCATCCGGGCGTTCGTAGGCGGCAGCATGCCGATGGACGCCTACACCGCCAGCAAGGGGGCGCTGGTCTCGCTCACCCGGTCGCTGGCCGTGCAGTACGGGTCGCAGGGGATCCGGGCCAACGTCATCGCCCCCGGCACGATCCGCACCGAGATGGCCCAGGTCCATGACGCCCACGGCGACGAGGGCAGCCGTATGCGGCTGGCCCGCTACCCGATCGGCCGTTTCGGCGACCCCGACGAGGTCGCCCACCTGGCCCTCTACCTGGCCTCCGACGAGTCGCGCTGGACCAACGGCACCGTTATGGTCATCGACGGCGGAGCGCTGGCCAATTACATCTGAGGCTGCCCACGTGAGCGCCCGCAGGAGTTCCGAGTCCAAGATCTGAGGACAATCGAGAGGAAGACCGACATGACTGAGCGCAGAGAACTGCTGGGATACGCCGACCCGCTGGTGGTCCATCCGGGCGACGAGGTGCGGATCATGGTCAGCACCGAGTTCGACTCCTACGAGTCACGGGTTGTACGGCTCATTCACGGGGATACCTCGCCGGAGAGTCCGGGGTTCAAGGCCGAGCCGGTCGCCACGTCGGCCGACGGCACCCACCCGGGCCGGCACCAGGAAACCCACATCGGCTCGTACGTGGAGGTGCCCGAACCGCCCGACATCTCGGGCGGCTTCACGATCGCGGCCTGGATCTGGCCGACGGTCCCTGACGACGGGCCGCAGACCATCGTGGCTCGTCGTAGCGGCTCCGGCGGCTACAGCCTCGGGCTCGGCATCCCGAGAGGAATGCCAACCGGACCGGACGTGGACAGTGCCGGATGCACGCTTCCCCCGGAGGGAGAGGACGACGGCCTCACTCTGCGTGTCGGTCGCGCGGACTTCTCCCTGGGCGCCTGGCCCCTCGAGAAGCGCTGGTACTTCGTTGCCGGCTCCTGGGACGCCGCCACCGGCGAGGCGCGCCTGCTGCAGAGGATCTACGAGCGAGGCCCCGAGACCTCGCTGGTGGCCGAGACGAACCTCGGGTCGCTGGACAACTCTTGGGCCGATCCCGTGCCCACCGAGCCCGACACACCGCTGCTGCTGGCGGCCGGCTCGCGGATCGACGGTACCGAGGTGGGTGTCTACCACTGCTTCAACGGCAAGATCGAACGGCCCTGCCTGTTCAACCGGGCACTCAGCGCAGAGGAGTTGGAGGCCCTGGCCGGCGGCGCCGACCCGCTGGGCATGCCCGGGGTGGCGGCCGTGTGGGACTTCGCCGCCACGACGGCCTCGGGGGTCGACATCGCGGATGTCACCGGGTCGGGCCACGACGGCACGGCGATCAACTACGCCATGCGCGGCCTCACCGGCCACAACTGGGACGCCACCGCATTCACGCGGGAGGAGGCACCCCACCAGTACGGCGCCATCCACTTCCACGACGACGACTTCGACGACACGCGCTGGGAGCCCGACTTCGCCTTCCGTGTGCCCGACGACGCCCGCAGCGGCTACTACGCCGCGCACCTGCAGGCCGCCGACGGTGCTGGCGGCGAGGAGGACCACATTCCCTTCTTCGTCACGCCCGCACCCGGTGCGCCCCGCGCCCGCGCCGCGTACCTGGCGCCCACCTGCAGCTATCTGGCCTATGCCAACGAGCGCGTGCTGTTCAGCGGGGGCCACGACTTCAGCGGCCTCACCGACATCCCCCTCGTGGTGGATCCCTACGACTCCTACCTGGGGGCCCACGTGGAGTTGGGAGGCTCCGTCTACGACGTCCACACCGACGGCAGCGGGGTGTGCCACTCCACCACCCGGCGCCCGCTGCTGTCCATGCGCGCCACCGCCCGCCACTGGGTGTCGAACGCGCCGCGGGGTTACGCCTTCGACCTCTACCTGGTGGACTGGCTGGAGCAGCAGGGCGCCGACTACGACGTCATCACCGACGAGGACCTGCACTTCGAGGGCCTCGACTGCCTGGCCGACTACGAGGTCATCATGACCGGCTGCCACCCCGAGTACTGGACCGGCCCGATGCTGGACGCCCTCGAGGAGTACCTGGACGGCGGCGGCCGGCTCATGTACCTGGGCGGCAACGGCTTCTACTGGGCGGAGGTCTACGACCCCCAGCGGCGCCACCTCATCGAGGTGCGGCGCGGCTTCGCCGGCAGCCGGGCCTGGGAGTCACACCCCGGCGAGACGCAGTTCGCCTCAACCGGCGAGCAGTGCGGCATCTGGCGGCACCTGGGCCGCTTCCCCAACGCCATCGTGGGCACGGGCTTTGCCACCCAGGGCTGGGACTCCAACACACCCGGCTACCGGCGCCTGCCCGGCAGCTTCGACCCGCGGGCGGCGTTCATCTTCGAGGGGGTCGGCGACGACGAGATCATCGGCGACTTCGGCCTGGTCATGAACGGCTGCGCCGGCGACGAACTCGACCGCGTCGACCACGCGCTGGGCACGCCGTCCCACACCCTGGTCCTGGCAACCTCGGCGGGAGAGCATTCCGCCTATTACCTCGTCTGCCACGAGGACATCTACGTCATGCAGCCCAACATCGACGGCACCAACAACGACAACGTCCGCGCCGACATGGTGTTCTTCGAGACCGCCAACGACGGCGCCGTGTTCTCGGTCAGCTCCATCAACTGGTTCTCGGGTCTGTCGCACAACAACTACGACAACAACGTCTCACGGATCACCGCCAACGTGCTCAACGAGTTCCTGGCGTAATCTGAGCCGCTGTCATCTACAGATCCAGAGGAGTAGCGATGGGTAAGCAGCCGATCACCAGTGCGTCCGCGCCCCAACCGTCTGGGGTCTACTCGCAGGGCATCTCCGCCGGGGGGTTCGTGTTCCTGTCGGGTCAGGGGCCGTTCACACCGGACGGGGAGGTGCCCGAGGGCGGGTTCGGCGCCCAGGCGCGCCAGGTGTTCGCCAACCTGGCGGCCGTGGCCGAGGCGGCCGGGGGCTCTCTCGCCGACGCCGTTCGGGTTGGCGTCTACCTGGATGACATGGCGGATTTCCCCGAGATGAACGACATCTACCGGGAGGCATTCCCCGAGCCGCTGCCGGCCCGCACCACGATCCAGACCCCGCTGCCCGGTTTCGGTATCGAAGTGGACGTCGTACTCCACCTCGGCGACTGAATCCGGCGCCCTATGAGGGCACGACAACCAGTCCACTGACCGTCATTCCGGCGCAGGCCGGAATCCGGTGTGCGCCGGCCTCGTTGCGCTGGCGAGAGGGCGTCGTCAGTTCCGCTCTGCCAGGAGTTCCTCGGCGATCTGCACGGCGTTGAGCGCGGCGCCCTTGCGGAGGTTGTCGCCGACCAGGAACAGGGCCAGCCCGTGCGGAACCGTGGGGTCGCGCCGGATGCGACCCACGAGGGTGTCGTTGCCGCCGGTGGCGCCCAGCGGCGTGGGCATGTCGTCCAGCACCACGCCGGGGGCGCCGGCCAGGAGTTCGGTGGCCTGCTCGGGGCTGAGTGGCCGCTCGAACTCGGCGTTCACAGAGAGGGCGTGGCCGGTGAAGGTCGGCACGCGTACGCACGTGGCCGACACCGCCAGGTCGGGTATCCCCAGGATTTTGCGGCTCTCGTTGCGCAGCTTCTGCTCCTCGTCGGTTTCGCCGCTGCCGTCGTCGACCATCCCGCCGCAGACCGGCAGCACGTTGTACGCCAGTGGCCCGCCGAACGGTCCGTCGGCGGGCACCCTGGCAGCGTTCGGGTCGAAGGCCAGTCCTGCTGCGGCCTCACCGGGTGCGGCGATCTGGTCCGCCAGGGCGCTGACGCCGGCCCGTCCGGCACCGGAGGCGGCCTGGTAGCTGCTGATGACGAGGCGCCGTAGACCGGCGGCGTCATGGAGGGGCCGCAGGATGGGCATCGCCACCATGGTCGTGCAGTTGGGGTTGGCGATGATGCCCTTCGGGCGGCGTGTCAGGGCGTGGGCGTTCACCTCCGGCACCACGAGCGGCACGTCGGGATCCATCCGCCACGCCGAGGAATTGTCGATCACCACCGCTCCGGCCTGCGCCACTACCGGCGCCAAGGACCGCGAAGTGGTCTTGCCCGCCGAGAACAGGGCGATGTCGGTCGTCGAGTAGTCGGCGGTGTCCGCAGCCTCGACGGTGATCTCGGTGCCGTTGAACGCCAGGCGCCGCCCCGCCGAGCGAGCCGAGGCCATGAACCGCACCCGCTCGGTCGGGAAGGCGCGCTCGATGAGCAGGGCACGCATAACCCCGCCCACCTGCCCGGTGGCGCCGACGACCGCTACTTCCATGCGGTCAGGCTATCGGTGCCGGTTCGGGTGGCTCGTCGGGTTCGGGGTCCGGGGCGTCACGCAGCGCCCAGCCCATGAGGCGCAGCATCGCTCGCGCCGTCGGGCGTACCAGCTTGCGGCGCAGCGGCCCGCACCGCAGGTCGTGGAGAGCCTGCGCCCATGCCGGCAGGCTGTCGAACGCCGCCCAGAACAACACGCCGTACGCCAGACGCGCCACGGGCGGCAGCGGGAAGGCGCGCAGGAAGTAGGCGGCCTGCCGGCTGAGTTCGGTGGCCGCTACGACGGGACGGAACCCTTCGATGGTGGCTGCGAGCTCCGCGTGGCTGAGCGGCGGCTCGACGATCCCCAGGCGCTCGGCCACCGTGGCCATCTCTGCCACGTAGCGATCAGGGAGATCGGCCAGTGCCATCCCGGCGCCACTCGAAGCCTTCTCGCTACCCGCATGGCGGTTGCCGCCGCTGCCCGCCTCCTCGCCGCTGCCGTGGCGCGCCGGCAGGTTGGGGGCGAGGACCGTGCTCCTGCGCTGCGGCCGGCGCCCGTAACGCAGGAACGCCTCCAGGAAACTGTCCACCTCGGTGGCATGCACCCACGCCAACAGGTCGGGATCGTTGGCGCGGTAGTGGCGCCCGTCGGGTGTCACGCCCGAGACGTTCAGGTGGACCTGCCGCACCGCCTCCAGGGCCGCCTCGGCCTGGGACAGGGAGCAGTAGGTGGTTGTCCCCAGGAAGAACACGGTGCGCCGCAGCCGCCCGAGTGGATCGGCCCGAAAGTCCGAGTGCTCGCCGACACCCTGCATGGCGACGGGATGCAGGGACTGCAGCAGCAGCGCCCGGATGCCGCCGACCATCATCGAGGCCTCGGCGTGCACCAGCCACGCCGCGCCACCGGTGGGAAGCAGGGTGGGCGCCCCCGGAGTTGGGGCGAACTTCCGGGTGGCGCTGCCGGACAGCACTGTCCGGATCGACCAGGCCAGGCGGCTCCTCAGCGCGGCGGGGAGACTCATCGAGGCCGTCCCGGAACCCGCCGCCCGTCGTCGAGGCGCTTCTGGTGGGTCGGGCAGGCGGGATTTGAACCCACGACCTCTTCGTCCCGAACGAAGCGCGCTACCAAGCTGCGCCACTGCCCGTTCGGGGCCGAGGATACCAAGCCCGCGCCGCAGCGCCGGGGCCCTCAGCCGGCGCTCTCGTAGAAGGTTCCACCGTCGCTGAGAGCGGCGCGCCCGCGGCGCAGACGGAAGGCGTCGAGGGGTTTGATCAGCCACCCGTCGGCGCGAGCCTGCCTCGCCAGGAAGACGTCCGCTGACCGGTCGAGCAGCATCAGCACGTTCTGGTGCGGCAGGCGGCCGGCATCGCTCTCGGCTCGCAGTTCCAGGCACGACGCCATACCGCCCATGCTGCCGATCTGCAGGTCGAGGATCACCAGTTCCGGCTGCAACTCCTCGGCCACTGCCAGTAGATCGCGCCCCGAACGGACGCGGCTGACGCGGGTCTCGTCGTCGGCGAGGGCGCCGGCAACCTCGTCGAACACCCAATCGGCGTCGGTTGCCAGCAGAACGTCGGCCATATCGTGAGGCTACCGGGGCGGTAGCATCCCCGACGAGACGGGAGGTGCGGAGTGTTCGAGGTTCAGGTCGAGGTCGCGGAGGACCACACCGTCTGCCGTCCGGTCGGTGAGTTGGATGCCTACACCGTCGGCGACTTCCGTGAGGCTCTCAACGGCGTCGACGAGACGTCGCGCCTCGTGGTGGACCTGTGCGGCGTTCCGTTCATGGACTCCGCCGGTCTCGGTGCCCTGATCGGCGGGATCCGCCGCGTGCGCGACGGGGGCGGCAGCATCTCCGTGCTCTGCGATCGTCCCCCCATCACCCGGCTGCTGCACACGACCGGTTTCGACCGGATCGTCCCCATGGTCGAGACCATGGAGGCGGCTCTCGAGGCGCTCGGTTCCGTCGACGAATCCTGATCGCTCGATGCTCCGGAGTTCCCCCCGCCGCGTCGGCGCGCGCCGCCCTGCCATGACGCGACGGATTGTTCTCGGCCTGGTCGTCGCGGGTTCGGGTTGGCTGCTGGCGGCGTCCGGTCCGGCTGCGGCGCAAGTGCAGGACTGCCCCGAAGGAGCAGCCCCCGCTGCCGGGGCGCCGTCCGCTGCCGCCGCGGGTGATGTGGTCCTGGTCATCGACGTGGTCGGCCTGATGGACCCCGTGCTCGCCGATTTCGTCATCGATCGGATTCACACCGCCTCGGCGCCCGGTAGCGACGTCCTGGCCGTTGTCCTCCGGGTCGACAGCAGGCGCGCCGTCGTCGACTCGACGGAACTGGCGTCCGTGGCACGGGCCATCGTCGACTCGCCTGTACCGGTCACCGCCTGGGTCGGCCCTTCGGGTGCCCGGGCCACCGGGGAAGTAGCTCAGCTCCTGGCGCTGACCGACCGCGTGGGCGTGGCGCCGGGTGCGCGATTGGGCGAGACGGGCGAGCAGGTACTCGACTGCGCCGAGTTCGGCCGGCTGTGGGGCTCGAATGCGCCCCTGCTGGTGGACCGGACCGTCAACCACAGCGAGGCCGTCACCGCGGGCGTGGTGCCGGCGCCAGCACCGACGATCGGTGAGTTCCTGTTCACCCTGGGGGACCTGGGGTTCGAGACCGTCGAGGTCATCGACGACGAGACGGGCGAGATGCGCCTCGAGCCGCAGACGTCGGTTCGTTTCGTGAACCTCCCGTTCGTCGGCGGGATCATGCACACCGCGGCGAGCCCACCCATGGCGTACCTGCTGCTCCTCGTGGCTCTCTCGCTGGTCCTGCTCGAGTTCTACACCGCCGGTGTCGGTATCGCCGGCGTGGTGGGCGCAGCCTGCGGCCTCCTTGCGCTCTACGGCTTGGCGGTGCTGCCGACCAATGCATATGCCATCGCCCTCATCGCCTTCGCCTTCTTCGCCTTCGCCATTGACGTGCAGACCGGCGTGCCGCGCACGTGGACCGTCATCGGTACTGCGAGCGTCATCGCCGGCACGCTGACGCTCTACGACGGCGTGTCGATGTCGTGGGTGCCCATGCTGGGCGGGCTGGTCGGCTTGATGCTCGGGGTGCTGGGCGGCCTGCCCCCGCTCGTGCGCAGCCGCTTCTCCACGCCCACGATCGGCCGCGAATGGATGATCGGGATGGGTGGCGAGGCCGTCGAGGCGGTTCAACCCCTCGGCGTGGTGCGCATCGCCGATTCCCTCTGGCGGGCTCGCACGTTCCGGGCGTCACCCATCGCGCCGGGCGAGCCGGTAACGGTCACCGGCATTGACGGGCTGCTGCTGGAGGTGTCGCCCGTCGACATCGGCGGCGAGGCCGGCGGCGACGATGGCAGGGATGCGGGAGACGCTGCCGAGGCGCCCCCGGCGGGCACCGAGGCGGACGGCGACCGCGCCTAGTGGCCGTTCGGTGCCCGCCGGGAACCAATCGTCGATCTCGTCTTGTGCTGGCCCGAATGCCGTCCTATGGTCGCCCTCGTGACAGGGGATTGTGGTGAGCGCGGTCGCTGACGGCGTCGAGTGGCAGATGCGGGCGGCCTGCCGGGGCCCGCAGTCCGTCGTGTTTTTCCCGCCGACCGTCGCGGAGGGCAAGGACGAGCGATCCGAGCGCGAGCGCCGCGCCAAGGCCATCTGCGCCCAGTGCACGGTGATCACCGAATGCCTCGAGTACGCGCTGCGGATCCGCGAGCCGCACGGCATCTGGGGCGGTCTCAACGAGCAGGAGCGCCGCCGACTGTTCTAAGCGGGTCGCGCCGGGCAGCCGGGCGACGTTGCTCAGCCGGCGTCGGCGGGCGGCGAGGCGAGACCGGGTAGGCGACGACCGGCGATGCGAACGTCGCCGCGGCGACGGGTCATCCCGGTGCCGTCCAGCGCCGCCAGCAGCGGCAGGGCGTACTTCCGGGTCGTGTCGACGTGGTCGCGGAACTCCGCCACGGTGAAACCCTCGGGCCGCCCTTCGAGAAGCTTGGCGACGGCTTCGGCTGACCGGCTGACCGCAGCGGCAGGGAAGATAACCCCGTCGAGGGTCACAACCAGGCCCCGCCGCAGCATCTCGCGCAGTTGGTCGGGTTCCACCGGTGGTGTGCCCGGCGAGGACGGCTCGGGCGGGGCGAACGGTTGCTCGGAGAGCGCGGCGAGAAAGGGGTGCTCGGCGAGCGTGTCGACCCGGCGGCCGGCATGCACCCGCCCTGCCTCGATGATGACGCCGTCGAGGTGTTCCGCGACGACCCGTTCCCGCTCGCTGAGAGCGGCCATGTCGAGTCCCAGATCGGATGCCTCGGTGATCCGGGCCCTGATCTTGGTCTCCGCGGCCCGCAGCGCCGCCGGATCCACCACCCAGCCGGCCAGGGTCGGCTCTCGCCGCTCGCCGGTGAGCCGCCAGAGATCGTCGGGGCGAACCCAGCCACGCTCGGCAACAACCCTGTCGACGGAGCGATCGGGCCGGGCCACGGCAGCCGGAACGCACGGGTCCACGTCCAGGATCTCGCCCCCGCCGATCGTCTCGGCGCGCCCACTCTCCCGAAGTATGAAGCGGTCACCGGGCAGTAGCGGCAACCTGCGGGGCAGATGAAGGCGCACAAGCCCCTGCGCTCCCGGCGGGAGGGATTCCGTGCCCAGAATGCGCATGCGCACGCTGAACTCTCCGGCGCCGAGGTAGGCGACGTACGCGCCCCGGCGCGACACGTCGTGGTCCAGTGACCCCAGCACGCTGAGCGAGGCGTCCACGGTCCTGGCCAGGTGCCACTGGTCCGGCCGAACCACCACATGACCGCGGCCCACGTCGCCGTGGTTCACGCCGACGAGGTTGAGGGCGGTCCGGTGCCCGGGTCCGACGCTGGGTTGTGCCGCGTACAGGCTCTGGATGGCGCGCACTCGCACCCGCCGGCGTCCGGGACGGATGGCCAACTCGTCGCCGACACTCACGGTACCCCCCGTGAGGGTGCCGGTGACGACGGTCCCGGCGCCCGGCGCCACGAATGCCCGATCCACCCACAAGCGCGGCCGGCCGACGTCGGCCGCCACCGGGGTCCGGGCGAGCAGCCGATCCAGGGCCGCGGTGAACGCGCTCATGCCCGTTCCGGAGACGCTGTCGGTGGCCACGATCTCGGCTTCGGTCAGGAACGTGCCCGCCAGGTGATCGGAGACGTCGAGGTGGGCGATCTCGACCAGTTCCTCGTCGACGAGGTCGACCTTGGTGAGCACCACCACGCCGCTGCTGATGCCCAGCAACTCCAGGATCCGGAGGTGTTCCTCGGACTGCGGCTTCCAGCCCTCGGTGGCAGCCACCACGAAGATGCAGGCGTCGGTAGCGCCGACGCCTGCCAGCATGTTCCTGATGAACCTGGTGTGGCCGGGAACGTCCACGATGGCGCAGCGCCTCCCGCTCGGTAGCGAGGCGGACGCGAATCCCAGGTCGATCGTCAGGCCGCGGCGGCGTTCCTCCTCGAAGCGGTCGGGGTCGGTGCCGGTGAGGGCCTTCACCAGCGTCGACTTGCCGTGGTCGACGTGACCCGCGGTGGCAACGACGTGCACGGGACCCTCTCCGGGGGACGTCGCGGGCTAACCGTCGCGGGCGTCGGCGCAGGCCCGGCGGGCGGCGTCGGCCAGCGCGACGTCGTCAGCCGGGTCGACGGTGCGTAGATCGAGATACGTGCGCTGCCCGGCGACTCGGGCGATGACCGGCACCTCCGCGCCTCGCAGAGCCGCGACCCGGTTACCGGCCAGCACGACCCCTGCCGAGGGGATCTCCACGCCCGGGAGGGTGCCGCCGCCGGTCGTGGCGGCCATCGAGCACACCTCGCCCACACCGAGCGCCTCGGCGCGGTCGCGCAACTCGGCAACCGGGCGAGTTGCCATGTGCCAGAACGGGATCTTGTCGCCGCGCCGGTGCAGGTAGGCGAGTGCGGTCGACTGCAACTCCGCCAGCACCAGACCACCCGCCCGGAAGGCCCGGGCGAGTGGATGGCGCGCGCAGCGCTGCACCAGGTCGGCCCGACCGGCGATGATCCCCGCCTGTGGGCCACCGAGAAGCTTGTCGCCCGAGAACGTCACCAGGTCGGCGCCGGCGGCGAGGGTTTGGCGGGCAGCGGGCTCGCCCCGCAGCCACGATGGCGGTCCGCCGGCCAGCCACTGGCAGGCCTCGTCGAGGAGGCCCGAGCCGATGTCGACCACCAGTGGCACGCCGAGGGTGGTGAGTTCGCGGACACTCGGCGCCTCGGTGAACCCCACGATGCGGTAGTTGGACTGGTGCACCCGCAGGCACAGCGCCACGTCGCCCGCTCCGACGGCGCGCTCGTAGTCCTCGCGCCGGGTGCGGTTCGTGGTGCCGACCTCGGTGAGGCGAGCGCCGGACTGCGCCACGATCTCCGGCACCCGGAACCCACCGCCGATCTCGACGAGTTCGCCGCGGCTGACCGCCACACCGCGGCCGGTCGCCAGAGCGCCCAGCACCAGAGTCACTGCCGCGGCGCAGTTGTTGACCACGAGGGCGGACTCGGCGCCGCAGAGCCGCGCCAGGAGGCTTCCGGCATGAGCGTGGCGATCCCCCCGGCCGCCCCGCTCGGTATCGAACTCCAGGTTGCTGTAGCGCATCGGCGCGGTGCGCAGACCGGACCGAGCGGCGCCCAGCGGCGCCCGACCCAGGTTCGTGTGCAGCAGGACGCCGGTTGCGTTGATGACGGGGCGTAGCAGTGACCGCTCGACGGCCTCGGCGCGCCCGGCGGCGCTTGCCGGATCACCCGCGGCGATCGCAGCACGGGCGGCGTCCACCAGCAGCGCGTGGGGAAGTCCGCTACCGGCGAGGGACTGCGCCAAGGCGTCCACGCTCGGCGGCCTGGCGTGGCCTGTGCCGCCGAGCGTGGACGCCTTGGCGTGTGGACGGTCGCTCACGCCGCCCAGACTATGCCCGCCTCACAGCGCTCTCGGCAGGCCGCAGGACTCGGCGATCAGGCTGCGGGCCATCTCGTTGTTGATGGGCGCGATGCGGTAGATGCGCGTGTCCCGCCAGTAGCGCTGCATGTGTGTCTCCATGGCGTAGCCCATCCCGCCGAACATCTGGATGCCCAGGTCGGCGGCTGCGACGGCGTACTCCGAGGCGAGGACCTTGGCCATCGTGGCCTCGGTGCCGCACGGCTCACCGATGGTCTGCAGCCAGGCGGCCTCGTAGGTCACCAACTCGGCCTGCCGCTGCCACATCCTGATGTTCGCCACGTTGTGCTGCATGGCCTGGAACTCGCCCAGCCGGCGCCCGAACGCCTCGCGGTCGTTCAGGTGAGCCACAGCCTCCTCGAGGACGCCCTCCAGCACGCCACAGCAGAGCGCCGCCACCAGGATTCGCTCGTTGTTCAGCGTGGAGAGCAACTGGTGCCATCCCCGGCCGGGTTCGCCCAGCACCAGGTCGTCGGGGACGAAGACGCGGTCGAGGTAGACCTCGTAGGAGGGAACCGCCTTCATTCCGAGCTTCGGGATGTTCGTCAGTTCCAACCCGTCACTCGGTTGCGGCACGAAGAAGATCGTGGTGCCCAGACTCTTGCGGGCGGGGTTGGGATCGGTGCGGGCCAGCAGCAGCAGGTAGTCCGACTGTGCTGCTGCCGTGCACCAGATCTTGCGCCCGCTGATGCACCAGCCCCCGTCGCAACGCTCTGCCGTGGTGCGCAGGGCTCCCAGCAGGTCGGTACCGCCACCGGGTTCGGTGACGGAGATGGCGAAGCGCAGCTTCCCCCCGGCGAGGTCGGGCAGGAAGCGCTCCTTCTGCTCATCGCTGCCGAAGGCCGTGAGCGACTTGGCCCCGGCGAAGGAGGAGATACCCCAGATCCACGTCAAGCCGGCGAGAGACCGGCCCAACTCCGCACAGAGCAGGACCTGATCGATGACCGACCCGCCCTGGCCGCCGTAGGCGGGGTCGATGCCGATGGAGTGGAAGCCGGCTGCCGTCATGCTGTCCCAGAGTTCGAAGGGGTACTGCCCTTCGGCACCCTCGAGGTCACGTGCCACTGACTTGGGGCATTCCTTCTCGACCCAGTCGCGCAGCATCCGGCGGAACTCCAGCTGCTCGTCGCTGAAGCGGAAGTTCATGAGTGTTGGCGTCGCAGGCTGACCGGGGTGCCGGCGAGGTGGGCGCTGCAGGAGGTGGCGAGTGCGCTGGCTGGCACCCGTTCGTCGATGAGCCGCCTGGCGACGTTCCGGATCGCTGCGGCTGCCGGTCCGTCACCGAGCACGAACGGCTCACCGGCATCGCTGGCGGGAGAGACCAGCGGGTCGATCGGCACCTTGGCGAGCAGCGGCGTGCCGATCTCCGCTGCCAGTGCTTCGCCGCCCCCCTCGCCGAACAGGGCGTAGTGCACTCCGTCGGGCGTCACGAAGCTGGTCATGTTCTCGATCACGCCGGCGATACGCAGGTAGTTGTTGCGACCCATGTTGGCGGCGCGCGCCGCCACGTTCTGCACGCTGCGAGAGGGGGTCGTGATGATGATCATCTCCGATCGGGGCAGCAGCTTGGCGATTCCCATCTGCACGTCGCCGGTGCCGGGCGGCATGTCCACGACGAGGAAATCCATCGGACCCCAGAGCACGTCTTCGAGGAAATGTCGGACGGCCCGATTCAGGATGAGGCCGCGCCACATGAGCGCCGTCTGCTCGTCGTCGACGAGGAGGCCCATCGAGACCACCTTCAGCGTGCCATCGCCGACCGCCTGGATCTGAGGGAGGATCTTGCGCTCGGTCTCGGCCCCCTCGAGGCGTCCGGTCAGGTCCAGCATGCGTGGCACCGAGTATCCCCAGATGTCGGCGTCCAGCAGTCCCACGGTGAGCCCCTCGGTGGCCAGCGCCATGGCGAGGTTCACCGCGATCGAGGACTTGCCGACGCCGCCCTTCCCCGATGCGATCAGCAGCACCTTGGTCGTGATCGGGATCTCCGTGTCGGGCGCCTTCTCGGCCACGTTCCGCCGGGCGATCGCCATGGCTGCTGCCTTGGCCTCGGCGGAGAGTTCGGTCCAGGAGATCTTGACGCCGCTGACGCCCGGCAGGGAGCCGACGCGTGTGCGCACGTCCCGCTGGATCTGTGCCCGCAGGGGACAGCCCATGGTGGTCAGCGCGACGGTCACGGTGACCTGACCGTCGGGGGCGACCTCGGTGCCTCGCACCATGCCCAACTCGACGATGTTGCTGCCGAGTTCGGGGTCCATGACGTCGCTCAGCAGTGTGAGGACGGCCTCGGGGGTAGGTGGAGGTGCTGTCGTGGGCGCGCCGTCGCCGGTTGTCCCGGGGTCGGATCCTGCGCTGATGGGCGGATCCGGGTCCTGCGTCACGACGGCGGCCACGCCGCGGAGTCTACGGGCGAGCCCCGTGCCGGGGTCCCTGCGTCTGGCGAGGCGACCTCGGGTACACTCAATCTTGCTGGTCCGACCGCAGAATTGCCGAAGCAGAATTGCGGAACGACCGCTCCTCGAGAATCGACCAAGGAGTGTCCCATGATCACGCTCAGTCCCGCCGCGGCGAGCAAGGTCGGAGAACTGCTCTCACAGGAGGGTGAAGATGATCTGGCTCTAAGGGTGGCCGTCCGCCCGGGCGGCTGCTCGGGGTTCAGCTACGAGATGTACTTCGACACCGAAGTGAACGAGGCCGACCAGAGCGTCAGGTTCGACGGCGTGGCGGTCATCGTGGATTCCTCCAGCGCCATGCTGCTGCAAGGTGCCACCCTGGACTACAGCGACAGCCTGCAGAACGCCGGCTTCTCGATCGACAACCCCAACGCGCAGCGCACCTGCGGCTGCGGCCAATCGTTCAGCTGAACACCCTGCCGGCACCCGCCGGCGACGACATCACACTCACTGTCGACGGTTGCCGATACACGGTTCCGGCAACCGGCACGTCGCTTCTCTGGGTTCTGCGCGATTACCTCGGGATTTCCGGGGTCAAGGACGGGTGCAGCCCCCAGGGACAGTGTGGGGCGTGCACCGTGCTCGTGGACGGGGCGGCGCGGGTCTCCTGCGTGACCCCGGCGCGGCGCGTGGCGGGCCGCGAGATCACGACCCTGGCGGGCCTCGATCCGCTACGCCGGCAGGCTTGGGCCGACGCCTTCTGCGCCACCGGCGCCAGCCAGTGCGGGTTCTGTACGCCGGGCATCATCGTCCGCCTCGAGAGCCTCGCCCGGCGCTCGCCCACCGCGGAGCCCGCCGGCGCGCTCGCCGCCCATCTCTGTCGCTGCACCGGCTGGCAGACCATCCTGGAGGCCGCCCGACTCGTCGACTGCGACACCGGCACCAGTGCGCAGGTACCCCGGGACTATGCCGCCGCCGCCCGACGTGCGACGCTCGAGGGAGGCCGCCCGCAGGCCGTCGGCCCGCACGTGGCGTGCGGTGAGGGAGGCTTCGCGGACGACATGGCACCGCCTGACGCCCTCGTGGCGGTCCCGGCGCCCGGCGGCGGCTGGGCACTGGGGGAGACACCGGCGCAGGCGCGCCGCGCCGCGGGCTCCGTCGAGGGCCGCCGCAGCACCCTGCGTGCGGAGCCGCCGCTGGAGGTCCCGCCGGGCGACTGGGACTGCACGCTACGCACCTGCTGGAGCGAGCCCGCCTACTTGGAGCTGGATGCCTCGTGGTGCGTCCCGGGCGGGGAACCGGCCGACCCGCTGGCCAACGGCGGGGCGTTCGGCGCCAAGACACGATCCGAGGCGGCGAGCGCGGCCCGCAAGCTCGCCGACGAAACGGGCCGGGCAGTGCGTGTCCTGTACTCCCGCCCCGACGCCACCCGCCTGGGGCCCAAACGCCCACCGGTGGCCGGCGGTGCCAACGCCGACGGAACGGGGCGGCTCGCCGTTGCCCGCACACCGGGAATAGCCGACGCCATTGCCGCGGTGGCGCCCGGGCTGGAAATCGGCGAGGTCGACATCGCCGGACCGCCAACGTCCGCGGCCATCCGCGCCGCGGGCACGCTCGAGGCGTTGGCCCTGCTGGCCGGGGCTCGCGGCGTGGCGGGGCCGATCCGGCTGCCCGGCGGCGGTGAGGCAACCGCGCAGGTGGGAGAGGAGATCACCGTCGAGGTCTCCTGTGGGCGCCCACAGGACGAGGTCGTGCTTCGCTCCTACTGCATCGGTGCGGCCCACATGGGCTACAGCCTCGTAACGTCGGAGGCGATCGCCACCGACGATGACGGGACGGTGGTGGATCTGACGGTGCGATCCTTCGGCGTCGTGCCGGCGGCGCGCACACCACCCGTCGAGCTCAGCATCGTGGGTAGCGACGCTGAGCCCGTCAACGGGTCCGACGCGGTGTTCGTGGCCGTTGCAGCCGCCACCTGGCTGGCGCGAGGCTGCCCGGAAATCTGGCCCACGGACCGGCGATCCTGAGTCGCCGGGCCGCCGTCGGCGGCCTGTGCTGGGATTTCGCGGCAATCCGGCGAGATTCGAGGCTCATCACGTGTCCGGTTCGCGGCGCGTGACTTCTACACTGGCCGCGGTCTCCAGCCAAAGCCGCCGGGGGACGACGCACAAGCCGTTATCAATTCGACCGGAGGCAATCCATGGCTACTCCAGCAGACGTCGTTGCACGCGCCAAGGCAGAGGGAGTCGAATTCGTCGACTTCCGATTCACCGATCTGCCCGGCCTGCAGCAGCACTTCACCACGCCGGTGCACGAACTCACCGAGGGTCTCTTCGACGACGGATTGGGCTTCGACGGCTCGTCCATCCGCGGTTTCCAGCCCATCGACCGCTCCGACATGCTGCTGATCCCCGACCCGGCGACCGGGTTCATCGACCCGTTCTGCGAGCACAAGACCCTCGTTCTGCTGTGCACCGTCAAGGATCCCGTCACCGGTGAACAGTACGAGAAGGATCCCCGCGTGGTGGCCGCCCGGGCCGTTGACCATCTGCGCTCGACCGGCATCGCCGACACCTGTTACATCGGTCCCGAGGCCGAGTTCTTCATCTTCGACACGGTGAGCTTCCGCAACGATCCGCAGTCCGCCGGTTTCGCGCTCAACTCCGTGGAGGGCATCTGGTCCAGCGGCGACGCCCTCGATGCCGCAGGAGAGCCCAACCGGGGCCACAAGATCCGCTACAAGTCGGGCTACTTCCCGCTCCCGCCCCTCGACGCTCACCACGATCTCCGGTCGGAGATGGTGCGGGTGCTCGAGTCCTGCGGCGTGGAGATCGAACTCCAGCACCACGAGGTCGGCACGGCCGGGCAGGCCGAGATCGACATGCGCTTCGACGATCTCCTGTCCATGGCCGACAAGGTGCAGCTGTACAAGTACGTGTGCAAGAACGTCGCCGCCCGGGCCGGCAAGTCGGTCACGTTCATGCCCAAGCCCATCTACGGCGACAACGGGTCCGGCATGCACACGCACATATCGTTGTGGGCCGACGGCTCGCCGCTGTTCTTCGACGCCTCCGGCTACGCCGGTCTGTCGGAGATGGCACGCCACTTCACCGGCGGCGTACTGGCCCACGCTCCGGCCATTCTGGCGTTCGCGGCACCCACGGTGAACTCCTACAAGCGGCTGGTGCCCGGCTATGAGGCGCCCGTGAACCTGGTGTACTCCCAGCGGAACCGCTCGGCTGCCATCCGCGTGCCGCTGATCTCGGAGAACCCCGCCGCCAAGCGCATCGAGTTCCGCTGCCCCGACCCCGCCGCCAATCCCTACCTGTCGTTCTCCGCGCTGCTGCTGGCAGGGTTGGACGGCGTTGCCAAGGGCACCGAGCCCCCCGCTCCGCTCGACGTGGACATCTATGAGCTCTCCGCCGAGGAGGCCGCCGGTATAGCCACGGTTCCCGGCTCGCTCCGCGAGGCGCTCGACGCCCTCGAGGCCGACAGCGACTTCCTGCGTGTCGGCAATGTCTTCTGCGACTCGCTCCTGGAGTCCTACGTCGAGGGTAAGCAGGAGGAGATCGACATCGTCGGGCTCCGCCCGCACCCCATGGAGTTCGAGCTGTACTACTCGATCTGACCGCAGGCGTGGCCCGGAATTGACCCCGGGGTGGTCTCGGTAGCCTGACGGGATGCTCCGCGTCGGCATTTGCCAGCTGAATCTCACGGTCGGCGACCTCGACGGCAACGCCGAGCGGATGATTGCGGCGCTGGCGGAGGTCTCCGAGCGCGGCGCCGACGTGGCGGTCTTCCCCGAGTTGGCGGTCTGCGGCTATCCGCCGGAGGACCTCCTGGCCAAGCCGCGTTTCGCGCAGGACTGCCTGGCGGCGCTCGAGAAGATCGCCGCCGCGACGGGTCGCTGCGCGGCAGTCGTGGGACTCCCGGTCGCCGGCGACGGCGGTTCGCTGTTCAATGCGGCCGCGGTCTGCGTCGGCGGCGCCATCGCCGGCATGGCGCGCAAGGCCCATCTACCCAACTACGGCGTCTTCGACGAGGAGCGCCACTTCACCGCCGGTACGCCGGAGGTGCTCTTCGAGATCGCCGGCGTGGCGGTTGGGATCTCCATCTGCGAGGACGTCTGGATCGACGGCGGCGCGGTCGAGCAGCTCGTGGCCGGCGGCGCCGAGGTGATCGTCAACGTGAACGCCTCGCCCTTCAGCATCGGCAAGCTCACCGAGCGGCTCGCCGTCCTGCGACGGCGCATCGACCGGGTCGGTTGCCCCGTCGTGTACGTCAACCTGGTCGGCGGGCAGGACGAGTTGGTGTTCGATGGCCGATCCCTGGTTCTGGACGCCGACGGAGAGGTCGTGGCGCGGGCGGAGGCCTTCGACGAAGAGCTTCTCGTCGCCGATGTCGTTCCAGCCGGCGCCTCGGCGACCGGCGGCGCAAGCAGCCTGCCGCGGATCCACGTCAGCGCCGCTCCGGCGGTCGTCCGGGCGCCGCTGCCGGCGACCGCGGTGCCGGCGCCTCTGGAGACGCTCGACGAGGTCTATGCCGCCCTGGTCCTGGCCACCCGCGACTACGTGACGAAGAACTCCTTCGGTGACGTCTGCGTGGGGCTCTCGGGCGGTGTGGACTCGTCGCTCGTCGCCACAATCGCCGCCGACGCCCTCGGTGCGGACCGCGTGCACGGCGTGCTGATGCCGTCGCGCTACTCCTCGGACCACTCCGTGGCGGACGCCGAGGCGCTCTGCGCCAACCTGGGGATCGAGGGGCGCATCATCGGTATCGAGCCCGCGCATCGCGCCTTCGAGGCAATGCTGGCACCCGCGTTCGCGGGACTGCCCCCCGGCCTCGCCGAGGAGAACGTGCAGTCGCGCATCCGAGGGGTCGTGCTCATGGCTCTGGCGAACAAGTTCGGCTGGCTCGTGCTGACCACCGGGAACAAGTCAGAGAGCGCGGTGGGCTACTCCACGCTCTACGGGGATACAGCGGGCGCCTTCGCACCGATCTCCGACATCTGGAAACTGCAGGTCTACGAGCTTGCCCGGCGGCGCAACGCCACCGCCGGCCGGTCGCTGATTCCCGAGCAGGTACTCGCAAAGGCGCCCTCGGCCGAGTTGCGGCCGGACCAGCGGGACTCCGACAGCCTGCCGCCGTACGAGTTGCTGGATCCGGTGGCCCGCGCCTTCGTCGAGGGCGACAAGACCGTCGGCGAACTCATAGCAGCCGGCGCGGACACCGAACTCGTGAGAAGGGTCGGGCGGCTGGTGGACGTGGCCGAGTACAAGCGCCGCCAGACGCCTCCCGGTGTGCGGGTGACGCCCAAGGCCTTCGGCAAGGACCGCCGGATGCCCATCACGAACCGCTACCGGGGTGAGGCCCGGGATTGAGTGGCACGCCGCTGCTACTCGACATCCGCCTCGCCGTGGGAGACACCTCGGAGGTAGCGCCATGATGATCGAGGAACTCACCGATGCGGTGGGGGGCTACGCCTGGCTCCAGCGGCATCTTGCGGGCGTCCTGCACTCCTGGCGTGGCGACGAGAGGGACGCAGGGGTGGCCGTGTATCTGCACAGCGCGGCGCGCCGGTTCGGGCAGCACAGCGCCGGCTGGGAGGCACTCCTGGCGGACTCACCGGCTCTGGCGGCCTCCGAGCGGGTGCGGGCACCGTCGCCGGGATGGGACCAGTTGTTCGGGAGAACCGCCAACGGGACGGCGGAGCGCCTTGTCATCCTGCTCCACATCGTGCTGCCCCGGATGTTGATCTCGCTGGAGCGTTTCGCCGGACAACTCGGTGAGGTTTCCGAAGCGGCGGAGCAGCGTTTCTGCGTCGCCGTGGCGACCGATCTCCGCGCTCAGCAGTCGCGGGGCCTGGCGCTGTTGGACGAGAGGACACCGGCGCCGAGCCAGCGGCGGCTCTCGGCGGCGTTGGGCCGTGGCCTGGTCGATCTGTCGTGCTGAGCGACCGCGCGGTTGAACCGGCCACCGCACTCGGTATTCTGAACTCGCGGCGCCCGACCGGGAAAGGTTCCGGGAGCCAGTTCCCGGCTACCTGCTGATTGATGGGGAGCATCGTCTGTGGCGAGAGAGCGGGTTGAGCGGGACGAGGAAGACCTCGTTCGCCTCTATCTGACGGATATCGGCCAGTACACGCTGCTCACGAAGGACGACGAGGTCGACCTGGCCCAGAAGATCGAGGCCGGGGCCGAGGCTGGGGAGGAGTTGGCGGTCGGCAAGTCGCTGCGTCCCAAGCGGCGTGTCGAGTTGCGCCGGCTGGTGCACGAGGGTGAGCAGGCCGAGCGGCAGTTCGTGCAGTCCAATCTGCGCCTCGTGGTGTCCATCGCCAAGAAATACCAGGCGTCGGGTCTGCCGCTGCTGGACCTTGTCCAGGAAGGGAATCTGGGCCTGATGCACGCGGTCGAGAAGTTCGACTGGCGCAAGGGCTTCAAGTTCTCAACGTACGCCACCTGGTGGATTCGCCAGGCCATCACCCGGGGCATCGCCAACACCGGCCGCACGATTCGCCTTCCCGTCCACGCCGGCGACACCCTCACCCGCCTCCAGAAGGCCCGTGCTCGTCTCGAGTTGCGCTACGGCCGGCCGGCAACGCTCAGCGAGCTCGCCGCTGAAGTGGAAATGCCCGAGCAGAAGGTGACCGAGGCACTGCGCTTCGCCGCCGAGCCGCTGTCTCTGTCCGAGCCACTTCGGGAGGACGGCGATGCGGAACTCGGCGACGTTGTCGAGGATCGCTCCGCCGAGTCACCCTTCGAGGTGGCGGCCACGTCGCTGCTTCCCGACGAAATCAGGCGGCTCCTGGCGCCGCTGGATCAGCGCGAGCGGGAGATTCTCACCCTGCGCTACGGGTTGGACCGCGGCGAGCCGCGCACGCTCGAGGAGGTCGGCGAGCATTTCAGCCTGACCCGCGAGCGCATCCGCCAGATCGAGGCGCGGGCGATGTCGAAGCTGCGGCACCCCTCCTCGGACACCGGCGCCCGGGACCTGCTGGCCGTGTGAGCCGAGCCGCACCGCGGCGTGGCGGTCCGGTCCCGCTAAGGTCGCCTGTGGAGGTGTCCGAGCGCCTGGTGGGCTCCCCCGCCTTCAAAGCGGGTGGGACGGGCGATCCCCGTCCGGCGGGTTCGATTCCCGTCCACCTCCGCTGTGGGCCGTTCGCCAGTGGCCGCCAGGGTGCGCGGGATTCCCGTCCACCTCGGGAACTGCTGCGACCTTGCGACTGGATATCGCGGCCGTATACTTTTCTGCAATGAAGAAGTTCTTCCTCTTCGTGTTGGTAGCGGTACTCGTGGCCTGGGTGGCCAAGAAGGTCCGCGAGGTTTGACTCTCTGATTCTCAAGGCCCGCAGCATCCGGGCCTGAGCACTTTTCCCGGCGCATCGAGCGCCGCATTCTCCTGCTTCCCCCGCAGACGAGTTGACGGGCGCGCTGTTGGGCGCGTCCAGGAAGGGGAAGCGGACGATGTACGTTGCGTGCTGGTCGGTCAAGGGAGGTTCGGGAACATCGGTCGTTGCGGCCCTGGCGGCGCGCCGGTGGGCGGCGGTGACCGACGCCGGTGCTCTGCTGGTTGATCTCTGCGGGGACGCCGCGGGACTCCTGGGGGTACCGGAACCCGCCACGCCGGGCGTCGCCGACTGGTTGAACGTCGGCGACGAGGTGCAGATCGATGCACTGCGCCGCCTGGAACGGGAGGTTGCCGCAGGGCTCTTCCTGCTGCATCGGGGCTCGGGACCGCTCGCTCGGACCGATCGGGCTGACGTCATGGCGCGGGAACTGGCGTCCGAGCACCGGGTCGCAGTGGTGGATGGTGGCTGCCTGTGGCGGCCCGGCGGCGAGGAAGCCGGAGGGACCGCGGCGGGCGCGACGCCCGACGACATCGACGTGCGACGCCGGATCGTCGCCGGCGCCGAGCGATCCTGGCTGGTGACGCGGGCCTGCTTCCTGTCGTTGCGCCGGGCCGCCCGGGCGCCGCTGCAGCCGAGCGGCGTGGTGCTCCTGGTCGAGCCCGGTCGACCCCTGACGGCCGGAGACGTCGAGGACGTGGTGGGAGCCCCCGTCGTGCTACGTCTCGATGTCGACCCGTCGGTGGCGCGAGCCGTCGACGCGGGGTTGCTGGCCACCCGGGTTCCCGCTGCTCTCGACCGGGCTCTGGCGCAGGCAACCCCGGCGTGAGCGTTGCGCTCCCGGACGCGCCCGCCCCATCGCGTCCGGACTCGGGAATCGCCGGTGGCCCGGAGCCGCTCGCGGCCGTCGAGCGGGACCTGCATCGCCTCGCCGTCGAGGCGTGCCTCGGCGGCGAGCCTGTCGGGCTCGAGCAGATCGGCGAACTGGTGCGCCAGCGAGCGCCGCTGCTCAGCCCGCAACTTCAGGAACGGCTCGCTGAGCGTGTGTGGGCCCGGCTCGACGGCCTGGGGCCTCTGGAGAGTCTCGTCACCGACGATGCCATCAACGAGATCATGGTCAACGGCGCCGGTGCCGTCTGGGTGGAGGAGAGCGGGACGCTGCGGAGAACCGCGGTGATCGTCGGCGAGTCCACCCTCCACCAGCTCATCGAGAGGGTTGTGGCTCCTTTGGGTCTGCGGGCCGACCGCACGTCGCCGCTGGTTGATGCGCGACTTCCCGACGGATCAAGGGTCAACGTCGTCATGCCTCCTGTGGCTGTCGACGGGCCGTACCTGATCATCCGCCGCTTCCGGGCCTACGACCTGCAACTCGAGGACTTCGCCCCACCGCCGGTGGCGGCGCTGCTGCGGTGGATGGTGCTGGGGCGGGCGAACATCGTCGTGAGCGGTGGGACGGGAGCCGGCAAGACCACGTTCTTGAACACCATCGCCGCGCATATCCCGGCCAACCAGCGGATCGTCACCGTCGAGGATGCCGCCGAACTGAACCTCAAGACCACCCACGTCGTACGCCTGGAGTCGCGGCCGGCCAGCGTGGAGGGACTCGCCGCGGTCACGGTCCGGGACCTGGTGCGCAACGCGCTGCGTATGCGCCCCGATCGGATTCTGGTCGGAGAGGTCCGCGGAGCTGAGGCGTTCGACATGTTGCAGGCCATGAACACCGGGCACGACGGGTGCCTATCCACGTGCCACGCCAACAGCCCGCCCGATGCTCTCGGCCGGCTGGAGACGATGGTTCTCATGGCGGGAGCCGGGCTGCCGCTGCAGGCCGTACGAGATCAGATCAGTGCCGCGGTGGACTTCATCGTGCATCTGGCACGCGCTCCGGCGGGCGCGCGGCGCGTCGTCGGCGTCGCCGAGGTGCGTCGTGGCCCGGAGCGGCTGGTCATGCTGGCCGACGCGTCCGGCTTGCGAACACTGCCGCAGGAGCCGCCGCGTGGATTCGACGCGGCCCCCGTTGACCCGGCCTGGCTGGATCTCTGAACGGCATCCGAAACGAAGAGGAGGAGGACGTGACCAATGCGTTCGGCTACACGGTGGCGATCGTGCTGGCGGCGCTGGCGCTGCGCCGCATACCCGTCGAGCTGTGCCGCTGGCGGGTACGACGCCGGAGCGGGATGCTGTGCCACCGAAGCGAAGGGGAGGCGTCTCCCGCGGGGCGGGTCGCGCCGGCCGTGCCGCGAGCTGCGGGAGCAGGTCGCAGCGGCCGCGGCCGTTTCCGCCGGCTGCTGCGGAGCGCCCTCGATGATGCAGCCGCGCCGTGCAGCGAGTCGCAGGCGGTCGCCGTGTGGGGAGCCGCCACCGCTGTGGGGACCTGCGGCGGGCTGCTCCTGGCGTCGGGGGCGGGGGCCGTCGCGGGGGCTGGGCTCGGTGTTCTCGGACCTCCCGCGGTGCTCTGGGCCGCACGCCGCCGCCGGGAGCGACTCGTCGTCGAAGCGCTGCCGGGTTTCCTGGAGCGGGTGGCCCGCTCGCTGCGTGCCGGTGTCTCGACGGTGGCGGCCATGGGGGAGGCCGTCCCGTCGGGTGGTCCGCTCGCTGCGGATCTGGGCGGGGTGATGGCGGACGTGAGGGTTGGCCGCTCGTTGCCGGCCGCGCTCGACCGCTGGCGGGTGCGATGCCCGTTGCCGGAAGTGAATCTGGCAACTGCGGCGCTGTCCATCGGTGCCACCTCCGGTGGCCGGCGAGCGCCCGCCGTCGACGGCGTGGCGGCGACGCTGCGCGAGAACCGGACAGCGCAGCGCGAGGTTGCCTCGCTGGCCCAGCAGGGGCGCCTGTCGGGAATGCTGATCGCCCTGCTGCCGCTCTGCTTTCTGGCGTTGTCGTCCATGATCGATGGGGCCTCCCTGGGTGTGCTCTATCGCACGCCTGTGGGTCTGCTCTGCCTCGTCACGGGACTCGCCCTCAACGTCGTGGCCTTCGTCTGGATGCACCGGATCACGCGGCTGCGATGACGGCGCTGCTGGCGGCTTGGTGGGCTGTGGCCCTGTGGGGTGCGCTGCTGTGGCGTCCCGCGCCGTCGGTGTCCCGGGCACGCCTGATCGCCCACCGTCCGCCGACTCCTCCCCGGCGCCTGCGGCCCGCCGCGTCGCTGGGGAGAGCTCTGCGTTCGGTTGCGGGGCGCCCCGCCGATGCTGCGGCGGACCGACGAACCGGGCTGGTGAGCCTGGTTCTCCTCGCCGGCGCCGTCGTCGACGTCACGCTCGGGCTGGCGGCCGCCGTGGTGTGCTGGCTCGTGCAGCGCCGGCGAGCGACGCGGCAGCGCCACAGGGCCCGAGCCGACGTGCTGGGCGAACTGCCCGAAGCCGTGGACCTGTTCTCCCTCGCCGCCAGTGCGGGCTTGAGCGTGCGGTTGGCCGTCGATGTGGTGGCGCCGCGCCTCGCGGGACCCGTCGGTGGTGCGCTGAGCCGGGCTGCCCGGCAGATGCGGTTGGGAGTCAACACGGCGGAGGCCCTCGAAGCACTGACGGCCGCGCCTGCGGGCGACTCGTTGCGACTTCTGGTGCGCCCGCTCACCGATGCGCTGCGCTACGGCTCCCCGCTTGGGCCCGCACTGCAACGTGCCGCCGTCGTGGCCCGGACCGAGCGACGCCGGCAGGCGGAGACGGCGGCACGGCGAGTTCCGCTGCGCCTGCTGTTCCCGCTCACGATGTGCGTCCTGCCGGCGTTCGTTTTGCTCACGATCGTGCCCACGGTGGCGCAGTCGCTGGACCTTCTTCAGTTCTGACAGACCGGCCAACGGACAAACCAGGAGGTAACGGACATGGCGCAAGTTACAGGAATTCTTCAGCGGACTCACCGGAGGGGCCCCCGGCGGCTGTTGCGGCGCGTCGCCGACTCGGGCCAGGCCACCGCCGAATACGCCCTCGTGCTGCTCGGTGTGGCCCTGATTGCCGTTCTGGTCCTGGACTGGGCCAGGAACACGAACATGATCAGCCGGCTCCTCAACTCCGTTTTCCGATCGATCACCAAGCTCATCACGTGAGGAGTGCCGGCGCCGGGCGGCGTCGGCGACGCGGGTCGCAGGGTCAGGCGGCCGTCGAACTGGCGCTGCTGCTGCCGCTGCTCCTGCTGATGGCGCTGTTCCTCGCTCAGATGGCCCTCACCGCACGCGATCAGATCATGGTGATCCACAGCGCCCGCGAGGCGGCGCGCGCCGTCGCTGTAAGCAACGACGCCTCGCAGGCGCGCCCTGCGGCGCTGGCAGCCTCGCGCCTGGACCCCGGGCGACTGCGGGTTCGCGTCGACGAGTTGTCGGGCGCGGGGAACGTCTCGGTCCGGTTGGACTACCGCTCGGCGGTGCGCTTCGCCCCGCTGGGAGTCCTGCTCGACGATCTGGTCCTGTCCGGGGAGGCGGTCATGCGGGCCGAGCGGTGAGGCGAAGCGCACCGCACCCGGCGGGGGCTGCTCCGGTCCTCAGACGAGCAGTACTTGTTACCGACCCGTGGCTCGGCGCGGCCGGCCGCGGTTCGCGGCGACCCTCCGGCTGCACGCCTGCTGTCGCGTCCCGGCACCGGTACCGCAACGGGGGCGTGCTGTCCCGGTACGGTGGACCGCTGACAGTCTTGCCCGCTCCTGTTGGGGGCTTGTGCCGATGGCGCCTGCAGCGCATGACCGCGGTGACGCGGTGGAGATCCGGATCCCACCGCGGATCGAGTACCTGGCGATGGTCCGTGGCCTTGTGTCGGAGGTGGTCGCCCGGGAGGCGGGTGTGGATGCGCAGCGGCTCGAGGACCTGCGGATCGCTGTTTCCGAGGCGGTCACCAACGCCATCGCCGCCCATGCGACACGCCGGATCGAGGACCCGATCAGGATTTGCTGTGTCCCCAGTCCGGGGCGGGTGGAGATCCAGGTCCATGACCGGGGCGGGGGGTTCGATCCGTCCAGCATCCCGGAGCCTCCGGGGCCGGCCGACCCCCGCCGGTTGCACACCGAGAAGGGCATGGGGCTGTGGCTGATGCGGATCATGTCCGACGATCACGCCATCTCCACATCGCACCGTGGGACCGAGGTCCGCCTCGTGGTCCATACGTCCTCCTCGTAGCGGGCGGCGGGAACTGCGGTAGTCCCCGGGGCAGTCGAGTCCCGCGTGCGGTGGCTCCTCGACTACCCATCGGGCACCGCAGCGTCACGGACGCGCCGTCGCGGGGTATCTCGCCTGCGAGGCTGGCCGAGCAGCGGAGCCGATAACGTGCCTGAGTCGTCGGGAGAGTCTGTCGGGAACGCTCATGTCGAATGATCGGAACATCGCAGGCGACGGGGACGCCGAGTTGGTGACTCTGGACGCCGGCGCCCGTGAGCGGCCCGAGCACGAAGTCTCCGAGGGAGCGCCGCCTGACAGCGGGCTGACCTTCATCGGGCGCGACAGCGCCCTCGCCCGCACCGTGGGCCGTCCGCTGGCGCGCTTCCTGCGCATCGAGACCTCCGGCGGCATCCTCCTGTTGATCGCCACCGCCGCCGCGCTCATCTGGGTGAACTCGCCGGTCGGGGACAGCTACAACCACTTCTGGCACACGCCCATCGAGATCGCGGTCAGCGACTACGTCGTGTTCGACGAGGACCTGCACGGATTCGTGAACGACGCGCTCATGGTGCTGTTCTTCTTCGTGGTGGGCCTCGAGATCAAGCGCGAGATGGTCACCGGACGGCTCCGCCGGCTGCGCGACGTGATGCTGCCGACCGTTGCGGCGCTCGGCGGGATGGTCGTTCCCGCGCTGATCTACGTGGCGTTCAACCTCGGCGGTGACAATCTGCGGGGCTGGGGTGTGCCGATGGCCACCGACATCGCCTTCGCGGTCGGCGTCGTGTCGCTCGTCGGCAAGTGGGTGCCGGACTGGCTCCGCCTCTTCCTGCTGACCGTGGCAATTGTCGACGACATCGGGGCGATCCTGGTGATCGCCATCTTCTACAGCTCCGACATATCGCTGGGATGGCTCGGCCTGGCGGCAGGTCTGTGCGTGCTGGTCGCCGTGATGACGCGGGTCCGCGTGTGGCAGTGGCCCGTGTACACGCTTATCGGCCTGCTGGTCTGGTGGGCAACGCTGAACTCCGGCGTCCACGCCACGATCGCCGGCGTCGCCCTTGGTCTGCTGGCCCCGGCGAAGCCGTTGCAGCGGGAGTCCGACGCCCGCTCCGTGGCGCGGTGGCTGCAGGACAAGCCGACCATCTCGGTCACCGACATCCGGCGCGCCAACTTCGGAATCGTCGAATCGCGCTCGGTGGCGGAGCGCCTCGAGGTGTCGCTGCACCCGTACGTCAGCTATCTCATCGTGCCGATCTTCGCCCTGGCGAACGCGGGTGTGGTGCTGAGCAGCGACTCGCTCACCACCGCGCTCACGTCGTCGGTCACCATCGGTGTGGCTCTGGGCCTGCTGGTGGGCAAGGCCGTGGGGGTGTCGGTGTTCACGCTGCTGGCCACGAGATTCCGTCTCAGTTCGCTGCCGGCCGGTGTGACGCATCTGCACGTCGTCGGGGTGGCGATCGTGGCGGGCATCGGTTTCACCGTGGCGCTGTTCGTCACGGCGCTGGCCTTCAACGGCGCCGCCGTGGGTGACGAGGCCAAGATCGGCGTCCTGGTCGGCTCGCTGATCGCGGCTGTGGTCGGGCTCGGCGTTCTGCGATTCGCGGGGCACCGCTCCGGCGCTGCATCCTCCCCCGCGTCCGCCCGTCCCGCCTAACCCGTATCTTGCAGCCCATGGCATCAGCCGCCGCACCCAAGCGGGTCGTCATCGTCGAGTCACCCACCAAGGCCACGACGATCGCCCGCTTCCTCGACGACACCTACACGGTGGAGTCCTCCCGCGGCCACGTCCGCGATCTGCCCACGAAGGCCTCGGAGATCCCCAAGACCTTTCGTTCCGAGCCCTGGGCGCGCCTCGGCATCGACGTCGAGAACGACTTCAAGCCGCTCTATGTTCTGAACAGCGGCAAGCGGGACACGGTGAGTTCGCTCAAGAAGCTCGTTGCCACCGCGGACGAGCTGTATCTGGCAACCGACGAGGATCGCGAGGGGGAGGCCATTGCCTGGCACTTGCTCGAGGTGCTCTCGCCCCCGCAACGGGTCACGATCCGCCGCCTCGTGTTCCACGAGATCACGCCTGACGCGATCCGCGCCGCCCTGGCGAACCCCCGGGAGATAGACCGGCGGCTGGTGGACGCGCAGGAGGCCCGCCGCCTGCTCGACCGCCTCTACGGCTACGAGGTCTCGCCGGTGCTGTGGAAGAAGGTGGCCCCCCGCCTGTCCGCCGGGCGCGTGCAGAGCGTGGCGACGCGCATCGTCGTCGAGCGCGAGCGGCAGCGGATGGCGTTCGTTCCCGCGGGCTACTGGTCGCTGCTCGTCACCGCCGCCACCCGCGCCGACGAGCACTTCGGGATGGCCGCCACCGCCCTCGACGGTGCGCGGCTCGCCAGCGGCCGGGACTTCGGTCCCGACGGGAAGCCGAGCAGCCCCGGTGTCGTCGTCCTCGACGGGGACAGGGCCCAGCAGCTCGCCACGGAGTTGGAGGGCGGGACAGCCGAGGTGACCTCCGTGGCGTCCAAGCCGTACCGCCGCCGCCCCGCGGCGCCGTTCATTACCTCCACCCTGCAGCAGGAGGCGGCGCGGCGCCTGCGCCTGTCAGCTTCCGCGGTCATGCGCGTGGCGCAGTCGCTCTACGAGCAGGGCTTCATCACCTACATGCGGACCGACTCGGTGACCCTCGCGGAGGTGGCGCTGAAGGCCGCTCGCGCCGAGGCTGCCGAACGCTACGGCAAGGAATTCGTGCCCCCAAAGGCGCGCCACTACCGCAGCAAAGTACGCAACGCCCAGGAGGCGCACGAGGCCATCCGGCCCGCTGGCGAGACGTTCGCCTCCCCGGAGTCGCTGCACCAGCGGCTGTCGCCGGTGGAGGCCGGTCTCTACGAGTTGATCTGGCGACGCACGCTCGCCTCGCAGATGACCGATGTCACGGGCGAGACCGTCACGATCGAGGCGACGGCACGGACCGCGAGCTCCTCGGAGGTGACACTCGCTGCTTCGGGCACGGTGATCGCCCACGAAGGATTCCGTCGCGCCTGGGACCCGCTGCCGGCCGCCGGCGGCAACGGGAAGAACGGTGCCACCGGAGCGGGAGGCGCCGACGGCGACGAGGCACAGCGACGCCTGCCGCAGGTTGTTCCGGGTGACGTCCTCGATCTCTCGACGCCGGAGACCTCGAGTCACGAGACCCAGCCGCCGGCGCGGTTCACGGAGGCGACCCTGATCCGCCGCCTCGAGGAGTTGGGCGTGGGCCGGCCCTCCACGTACGCCACGATCATGACGACGATCACCGACCGCGGCTATGTCCGCAAGAAGGGGACGGCCCTGATCCCCACGTTCACCGCCTTCAGCGTGGTGACGCTGCTCGAGGGCCACTTCGCTGACTTCGTGGACTACGCGTTCACCGCCCGCATGGAGGACGATCTCGACGACATCGCCCGCGGCAGGCAGGAGTACATCCCCTGGTTGTCCCTGTTCTATTTCGGCGCCGAGGGCCGTCCCGGCCTGAAGGCCCGTGTGGAGGACAATCTCGACGAGATCGATGTCCGGGCGGTCAACGCGGTCGCCATCGGCACCCACCCCGACGGGCGGCCCATCGAGGCGCGCCTCGGGCGCTTCGGCCCGTATATCACCTGTGGCGACGAGCGGGCTCAGCTGCCCGAGGACACCTCGCCCGACGAGGTGACCGTCGCGTACGCGGTGGAGTTGCTGGCCCGCCCGGCGACGGGCCGCACGCTCGGAACCGATCCGGCCTCGGGTCTGCCGGTCGCCGCCCGTGAGGGCCGCTACGGGCCGTATGTCCAGCTCGGCCCGCCGGCGGACGATCCCGACGCCAAGGCGGAGAAGTTCGCCTCGCTGTTCAGTTCCATGAGTCTCGAGGATGTCACGCTCACCGATGCGTTGCGTCTTCTGAGCCTGCCACGGACCGTCGGCACCGATCCGACCGACGGCACGGAGATCACCACGCAGGCCGGGCGGTTCGGGCCGTACGTCAAGAAGGGGTCCGAGACCCGCTCCCTGGAGACCGAGGAGCAGATGTTCACGATCAGCCTCGAGGAGTCCCTGGCCCTACTGGCGCAGCCGCGTCGCCGGCGCGGTCAGGAACCCAAGGCGCCACTGCGGGAGCTGGGCGCGGACCCGGTTACCGGTAAACCCATCGTGGTCCGGGACGGTCGCTGGGGCCCCTATGCCACCGACGGGGAGGTCAACGCCTCGCTACGCGCCGGGGACACTCCCGAGACGCTCACGGCGCAGCGGGCCTCGGACCTGCTGGCGGCCCGGCGAGCCGCCCCACCCTCGGCGGCTCGGAAGGGAAGTTCCCGGCGCCGGAAGGGGTCGCCCGCCCGTGACAGCTGAGGGGACGCCGGTCGAGCGTCGCCGTACGTGGACCGGCTTCCGGCGGCGGGTGTTCGGCACGCCGCAGTTCTTCCGGCTCTGGTCGGCGCAGGTCGTAACGTCCACCGGCGACTGGCTCGGGTTCCTGGCCATCTCGGTGGTCGCGACGCGTCTCTGGTCCGGTTCTCCCGAGGCGGCGATCGGCGTGGTGTTGGCCGCTCGCCTGGTGCCGGGCATCTTCTTCTCGCAGATCGCCGGTGTGCTGGCCGACCGCTGGGACCGCCGCCGCCTGATGGTCGTGTGCGACTTGGCGCGGGCGGGAATCCTGCTGATCGTGCCCCTCGTGAACAGCGTCTGGCAGCTCGTGCTGGTGTCGCTTGCGCTGGAGGCGTTCACGCTGCTGTGGATTCCGGCCAAGGAGGCCTCCGTGCCGAACCTGCTGCCGGCGGGGCACCTGACAGCGGCCAACTCGCTGTCCATGTTCGCCACGTATGCCACGTTCCCCGTGGCCTCGCTAATTTTCGCCAGGGTCGCGAGCCGGCTCGAGGACGTATCTCCGGACGGCTGGTTGGGTCTGCTCTACCTGGACAAGCAGGGGCCCATCTTCTATCTCGACGCCCTGACGTTCGTGGTGTCGGCCGTGTTGGTGTTCTCGCTGCCGCTTCGCCACCCGCGCGACCCGAGCCGTACGGCGCGCGCACCGGTCCGGTGGGAGGGGGTGTTCCGCGAGTACCGGGAAGGGTGGCGCTATGTCATCGTGAACCCCACGGTGCGCTCGGTCAACATCAGCCTGGCGACGGCTCTCATCGGTGGGGGGATGCTCATCCCGCTGGCGCTGGTCTACGCCATCGACGTGCTCAGGGTCGGCGAGCAGGGCTTTGCCGACATCCTCACCGGGTTGAGCGCCGGCGTCGGCGTCGGCGTGCTGGTGCTGTCGCTGCTGCAGCGGCGCGTCCACAAGCATCGCATGTTCGCCCGCTCGGTCACGGGTGCGGGGGTGTGCCTGCTCGTGGCCTCCTCGCTGGGCTCGCTGCAGTGGGTGGTGCTGGTGGCCGGCGCCGTGGGGGTCTGCGCCGGTGGTATGTACGTGCTGGGATTCACGCTGCTGCACGAGAACACCGCCGACGAGGTCAGGGGCCGGGTCTTCGCGGGGCTCTATTCGATCGTCCGGTTGAGTGTCGTCGTGGCGATGGTGGCTGGGCCGCTGCTGGCGGCCGCTTTCGATCGCATCTCCGAAGTGCTCTGGAACCGCTCCCTTGACGTCGGCTTCGTGGTGGAGCTGCCGGGTGTGCGCCTCACGCTCTGGCTGGCAGGGCTCACCGTCATCGTTGCGGGGCTGCTCGCCCGCCGCACGCAAAGGGCGCAGGCCGCCACGGACGCCGCCGGCGGAGAGTCTCTGGAAGACTGCTGAGCGATGGAGGTCGAGCGAGGCAGCTTCGTGGTCTTCGAGGGCGGCGAGTCGGTCGGCAAGTCCACCCAGGCCGGTTGGCTGGCAACCCGCCGCGATGTCGAGGTGACGTTCGAGCCGGGCGGGACCCGCTTGGGCCAGGAGTTGCGCCACCTTCTGCTCGACAAGGCCGGCATCCGTCTTGACATCCTCACCGAGGCCCTGTTGATGGCCGCGGACAGGGCCCAGCATGTCGCCGAGACGATTCGTCCGGCTCTGGAGGTGGGTCGCGATGTCGTGTGCGATCGGTACATCGGTTCCTCCCTGGCGTACCAGGGTTACGGCCGCGGGCTCGACACCGAGATCGTGCGCAAGCTGTCGGAGTTGGCAACCGGCGGTCTGTGGCCCGATCTCGTCATCCTCATGGACATGGATCCGCAGCGAGCCCGGACGAGAGGCGAGGCCACCTTGGATCGCTTCGACGCGCTGGGTGTGGACTTCCACCGGCGTGTGCGGGAGGGATATCTGGAACTCGCAGCGGCCGATCCCGGACTCTGGGCGGTGATCGATGCCGATCGTCCCGCTCCGGTGGTGCGTGACGACATCGCAGGGCTGGTGGCTGCTCGGCTGGGCTGGACGTGACGGATCGGGACGCGCGCCCGCTCGGCCTGTGGGGCGAGCCGGATTCGCCCGGCGGCGGTGAGGCCGAACCGCTCGGCCTGTGGGGCGAGCCGGATCCGCCCGGCGGCGGTGAGGCCGAACCTTCGCCCGCACTGGCTGGCCGCCCGGAGTGGCCGCCGCTCGTCGGCGGCGCGGGGTCGCTGCGTCAACTCGAGGCGGCGCTGGTGGCGCCGGTCCATGCCTACCTGCTTACCGGGACCCCCGGGGGCGACAAGCGGGCAGTGGCAACGGTGTTCGCCGCCGAGTTGCTGGCGGCGGCCGCGGCGGGCCAGGGGGCGGAGGTGGCCGAACGGCATCGCCGGCGAGCGCTCACGGGCGTACACCCCGATGTCGTGCTGGTGGAGCCGGAAGGTCGCGCCCTGCTGGCCTCCGAGGCGACGTCGATCATCACCGAGGCGGCTCGCCGGCCGATGGAGGGCGACCGCAAGGTGATCGTCTGTGATCGGTTCCATACCGCCTCGCCCGCCGTGGCGGCGAGTCTGCTGAAGACGATCGAGGAGCCGCCTGCGGGCACGACCATCGTGCTGCTCGCCGACGACATCCCACCGAGCCACATCACGGTGGCCTCCCGCTGCGTGACCGTGCGGTTCCCGGCGCCGTCGGCCGAGGAGATGCGCGAGTGGCTCGTCGCCTCGGGGGTGCCCCCCGGTCCGGCCCGCCAGGCGGCGCGTGCGGTCGCCGGGGATCCGGGGCGTGCCCGCGACCTGATCGCCGGGGGGAACCTGGCCGAGCGACTCGAGGCCTGGTGGTCGGTTCCCGAACGACTCGACGGAACGGGGGCGCGCGCCGCGGCCACCACCGACGAGTTGCGCGCCCTCATCGACTCCGTGGCAGCGGGGGACGGGGCGCGCGCTGCGCCCGTCGATCCGAGCGACCGCGCCGAGGGGCAGAGGCGCGATCGTCGCACCCGCCGGGCGCGCGACGCCGAACTCGGATTCGGGTTCGCGGTACTGGCCGAGCGCTATCGCGAGGAGTTGGAGATTGTCTCCGGCGCGCCTTCAGCGGCTGCCGTGCAGGCCGCTGAGGCGATCGATCGGCTGAGGGGCGTGACCGCGGCTCTCGTGCGCAACCCCGACGAGAAGCTGCTGCTGCAGAACCTGCTGCTCCACCTGCCCAGGCTCGGGAACTGACGCCGCGGCGACGCGGCGACCCGCCGGCCCGGAGAGTCGCTCAGGCGGTGGTGCGGCGCCGGAGCACCTCGAAGAGAGCGACCGCGGTGGCGGCGCTCACGTTGAGTGCGTCCAGCCGCCCGCTGACCGGGATACGGGTGGTCACGTCACAGCGCTGGCGCACGAGGCGGGAGAGGCCGCGCCCCTCGGCGCCGAGCACCAGCGCCAGCGGCGCGTCGGCGATGGGTAGATCCCAGATGGTCTGATCGGCCGTCACGTCGAGGCCCACCGACCAGACACCCAACTCGGCGAGTGTGGCGAGCGCCGTCGGGATCCCGCTGACCGGCGCGAAGCGCAGATGCTCGATGGCGCCGGCGGCCCGCTTGGCCACCGTCGCGGTAATCCGGGCCGCGCGGTGGCGCGGAAGCACGACGCCGGTGACGCCGGCGCACTCCGCGGTCCGGAGGATTGCCCCGAGATTGCCCGGATCGGTCACGCCGTCGACGACCAGCAGCAGCACCTCTGAACTCACGCCAGTTGTGGCGGCGGTCGGTTGCGCAGCAGCGGGTGCCGGCAGCGCAGCCGGATCGGTGTCGGCGTCCAACTCTTCGCCCGCTTCTCCCGGTGTCGCTCCGGGCACCTCTTCCGGCCCATCGGTGGGCTCGTCCTCGGTCGCGGGGTCGTCGGACAGGGTGCTCGCCGGGCGCGGGGCGGGTTGCCCGGAGCCGGTCGATCGGTACAGGCCGTCCGCTTGGGCAGGTGCCCCGTCCGTCGAGAGACCCGCGATGAGTTCTTCCAGCAAGTACTCCCGTAGCGGGGCGGCGAACGCCACCACGCCCTGCGGGGCATCCGTCGCGGCCATCTGTTCGAACCGCCCGCGAGGCAGCTCGCGTATGTCCACTCCGGCCTCATCCGCCAGATCGATGATGTCGTCCAGGATCGGGGCTGGGTCCTGATCGGCGGCGATGATGACCTGCTGCACTTTGCGGGTCCCGGCGAGGAGCAGTTCCTTGACGGCGTGCCGTCCTTCTATCCGGTCGCCGCCCAGGCCGCGGGACTCCCCGGAATCGTGGTCCCGCTGGCGAATCGGCGTGGTGCCGCGCTGGTCGGGGCGCCTGTTGGGTGGCCCGCCTCGTGATTGGCCTCGGTACCCATCGCGCTGCTGCGATCCACGTCCGCCCTGGTCGCGGTCGCCCCCACCGCGGCCGCCGCCCCCGCCGCCGCGGTATCCGCCGCCCCCGCCGCGTTCTCCGCCGCCGTATCCGCCGCCCCCGCCGCCGCGGTATCCGCCGCCGCGTTCTCCGCCTCCGCCGCCGCGGTATCCGCCGCCGCCGCCGCCGCGTTCTCCGCCTCCGCCGCCGCGGTATCCGCCGCCGCGTTCTCCGCCTCCGCCGCCGCGTTCTCCGCCTCCGCCGCCGCGGTATCCGCCGCCGCCGCCGCCGCCTCCTCCGCTGCCGCGGTATCCGCCGCCTCCGCCGCCGCGGTATCCGCCGCCGCCGCCGCGTTCTCCGCCTCCGCCGCCGCGGTATCCGCCGCCGCCGCCGCCGCGTTCCCAGTTGCCCCCGCCGCCGCGTCCGCCGCCCTCGCCGCCGCGTCCCCCTTGGCCGCCGCCGCCGCGTTCTCCGCCTCCGCCTCGGCCGCGTTCCCAGTTGCCCCCGCCGCCGCGTCCGCCGCCCTCGCCGCCGCGTCCCCCTTGGCCGCCGCCGTCGCGTCCGCCTCGGCCGCGTTCCCAGTTGCCTCCGCCGCCGCGTCCGCCGCCCTCGCCGCCGCGTCCCCCTTGGCCGCCGCCGTCGCGTCCGCCTCGGCCGCGTTCCCAGTTGCCTCCGCCGCCGCGTCCGCCGCCCTCGCCGCCGCGTTCCCAGTTGCCTCCGCCGCCCCCGCCGCCGCGTTCCCAGTTGCCTCCGCCGCCGCGTCCGCCGCCCCCCCCGCGTCCGCCGCCCCCCCCGCCGCGGTATCCGCCGCCTGGGCCGCCGCGTCCGCCGCGTTCTCCGCCGCCTGGGCCGCCGCGTCCGCCGCGTTCTCCGCCGCCGCGTCCGCCGTCCCCGCCGCCTGGGCCGCCGGGTCCGTCGCGTTCTCCGCCATCGCCGCCGTCCCCGCCGCCGGGTGGGGGGCCTCCGGAGCGTTGCTCGCCGCCCGGGTCATCAGATGGTGTGTCGTCCATCTCCGAACCCTACGCCGGTGGTGGTGGGTTCCTCCCTCTTGGGTCGGGCCCCTGTTGAGCCGGGCTCTTTCGTGAGACGGGCCTGTAGTGAGACGGGCTCCTGTTGAGCGGTGCTCTTCATGAGCCTGGCTCCCTCTGAGCCGGGGCATCTGTCCCGGGAACTGTCTCTGCCCCGGGCAAATCCGATGCCTGCGAGGTTTTGGCTGGTCCCGTGCCCGGCGCGCTGACGGCGCCACCGGGCGGCGGGCACGGGTTTCTCAGGTCAGTACGGCCACTGCCCAGCAGGCGATTCCCTCGCCGCGACCCACAGCGCCCAAGGACTCGGCCCGCTTGCCTCGCACGGTCACGGGCGCGCCGGCCGCTGCGCTGAGGCGTGCCTGCATCTCATCCCGCCGAGGGGCGAGGCGTGGGCGCTCGGCCACCACGGTGCAGTCGATGTTGCCGATGCGCCTGCCGGTGCGCCGCACGCGAGCGGCCGCCTCGGCCAGGAGGACGATGCTGTCTGCATTGCGCCAGCGATCGTCGTCATCGGGGAACAGACTCCCGATGTCGCCCAAGCCGGCGACCCCGAGGATGGCGTCGCAGCAGGCGTGGGCCACCGCATCGGCGTCGCTGTGGCCGGCGAGGCCGCGCTCTCCGTCGAATACGACCCCGCCGAGCACGAGCGTCCGGTCGGGGTCGTTGCTGAAGGGGTGAACGTCGAAGCCGATACCGACGAGCGGCACACGGCCGGTGTGCTCGTGCTCGGCGGGGGGCCTGTTCTCGCTCGCGTCCTGCACCTGCTGGGAGAATGTCACATCGCCGGTGGCTGTGCTGGAAGGTCTGCCCTCACCCTCACCCGCCGCCGCCCGGGCCGCCCGGGCCGCCAGCAACGCCTCGGCAACCTCCAGGTCACCGGGTGTGGTGATCTTGAGGTTGTCAGGATCGCCGGTCACGAGGTGCACCGACCCGCCGGCGGACTCCACCAGCGTGGCGTCATCGGTCGCTTCCCCTCCAGCCGCGTGTGCGTGGCGGAGGGCGTTGGCGCGGAAGGCCTGCGGGGTCTGCACGGCGCGCAGGCGGGAGCGGTCCAGCGGGCCGTCGTCTGTGTGGCGAATGGTGTCGGTCACGGCGACGGCCGGAACGGCCCCGTCGGCGCCCGCGGCGACCGCAGCGGCGACCGCTGCGAAGAGCGCACCGGTTGCGAGGGGCCGGGCCGCGTCGTGCACCACGATCACCCCGGCGTCGCCGGGCGTGGCGGCGATTCCGGCCCGTACCGACTCCGACCGGGTGGCGCCGCCCGCGGTCACGATGATCTGGGGACGCGCGCCCGGCGAGGCTCTGCCCGGCGGCGCTGAACCCGGCGACCCTCCTCCCGGTAAGCCTTCTCCCGGCGACGCTCCGCCCGCCGAGCCTCCGGCACCGCCTTCGGGGTCCAGGAGCGTGCCGCCAGGTTCCGATTCTGCCGAGAGCGCACCCGGGCCCTCGCGCAGGAGCTGCACCTGCTCGGCGGCGACCACCACGACGACACCGTGGCTCGCTCCGGCGGCGGCGTCGAATGCCCAGTCGATCACGCGGCGTCCGCCGAGGGGTTGCAACTGCTTGGGCCCCCCGAAACGACGCCCCTCACCTGCGGCCACAAGAATGGTCCAGGTCGCACCGACGTTGTGAGCCACGGTCATTAGCATGGCGTCCGTCATGGTGGACTCCAAGTTGCTTTCTCAAACGGAGATCTTCGAAGGCCTCGACGCGGAGGTGCTGGCCGACCTCGCTCTCTACTCCTATTGCCGCCGGCTCGAGCGGGGCAACACCCTTTTCTCGGCGGGTGACCGCCCCGACGCCATGTACGTGGTGCTCTCCGGGCGGATCGCGATCGTCACCACTGCTCCTGACGGCCGCGACTCGGTCATCTCGCTGATGGAGGAGGGCGACCTGTTCGGTGAGATGGGGCTGTTCGACGGGAGGGGACGATCGGCCAGTGCTCGGGCACTGGAGGCGTCGGAGGTTCTGGCGGTGCCGTACGGACCGGTGAGGAAGCTGTACGAACAGCAGCCCGATCATCTCTGGCGGGTCGTGTCGATGCTTGTCCGGCGTCTCCGGGCGACCGGTAGCGCCCTAACCGATGCGGTGTTTCTCGATGTCGTGGGTCGCACCGCCAAGCGACTGCTGGTCTTCGCCGACGACGACGACAGCTTCGTCCTGCCGGTCACCCAGGAGGAGTTGGCGGCCATGGTGGGCGCCTCACGGGAACGGGTCAACAAGGCCATCGCCCAGTTCGTGCGCCTCGGCTGGCTTGGCCGTTCCGGCCCTACCTACACCATCCGCGACCGTGCCCAACTCACCCTTCGCAGCCGCTAGCCGGCCATCTTCGGGCGAGCCCTGTTCGACTCTCCATCACAATCACGTACCGACCGGGAGGTCTTCCGATGGTCGAACCGTTCACCGTAAGTTGGGCGCAGATGAGCGAGGGGACCAGGGACGACTACGTCGCCCTCGATGAGTTGTACCGCGGTCACGCACGCGGCGAGCTCGTCGGCAACCTGCTGGCGACGTTCCGCCTCCTCGATGGTCCCACGCTGGGCTACCAGATCGACCGGTCCCGCCACAGCCGCCAGTCGGCCACCCGGGCGCTCCGCAACGGGGAGTCGACGGAGTTCGTCGTCGCCGCTCTGCTGCACGACATCGGCGACGTGCTGGCGCCGGACAACCACAGCGCCGTGGCGGCCGACATTCTCGCCCCGTACGTGAGCGAGGAGACCACGTGGGTGATCCGGCACCACGGGCTGTTCCAGGGCTACTACTACTGCCACCACCTCGGCGGCGACCGCCACGCCCGGGAGCGCCACGCGGCGTCCCCCTACTACGACCGGTGCATCGACTTCTGCGCCTCCTACGACCAGAACTCCTTCGACCCGCACTACGACGATCTGCCCCTCGAGGACTTCGTCCCACTGGTGGAGGAGATATTCACCTGCACCCCACAGGAGTACCGCGCCTGAGGGCGCGCCTGGGGATCCCGAGTCGGGCCATCGACGACGGCGCCGGATGGAGCCGGGGACGGTCCAGATATATAGGTTGTGTAACAAACCGATACGTAGGCGACATGAAATAGCGGTAGCTACAAATTCCGGGTCTGCAATTAGTGGTTTTACGAAGTTACCTTATATCTTTACTTCCCCTTGTACACTCGGGAACGTGAACATGAGCCGTTTTGCAGACTCGCCGGTCGGGCGGCTGGTTCCGATCGAGGTACCTGTCGCAGGGGGAATGGTCGCCCAGCAGGCGTTTGTGCCGTCAGCACTGCAGGATGCGTTGCCACTGACGCGGGCCACATGGTCGGTAGTAGTCGACGCGGCCATCGAGCTCGGCCGCCTCGGAGGCATGGCTCGCGACATTCCGGTGGAGCCCTCTGTGCTGGCGGGGCTCACGATCCGGCGCGAGGCCTTCAGCACCTCAGCCATCGAGGGAACCTATGCCCCCGTCGCAGATGTACTCGCCAGCGAGGTCTCGCCGCTGTCGCCGCGGACGGCTGCCATCACCGAGGTGCTGAATTTTGTGCGAGCTGCTGACCATGGCGTGCAGCGGCTCGCTCAGTTGCCGGTCTGCACGAGGCTTGCATGCGAGTTGCATGAGGTACTCGTGGCCGGAACGCGCAGCGAGGATTGGCAGAGGGGTCAGGTACGTCAGACATACGTGGTAATCGAGCCTGGCTCCGACGCCGACCCCGCCGACCAGATCAGGAAAGCGCGTTTCGTTCCATCACCTCCGGGCGACCTGCTAACCGACGGTCTGAGTCAATGGGAACGGTGGATCAACGATGATGCCGCACCCCATCCGCTTGTGCGCATCGCTGCGGCGCACTACCAGTTCGAGGCGCTGCACCCGTTCACTGATGGCAACGGGCGCATCGGACGGCTGCTCGCTGTCCTGCAGTTGATCGAGGCCGGAATCCTGCACGCTCCTGTGGTGAATCTCTCGCCGTACTTCGAAGTTCGGCGCGACCAATACCTCGGACTACTGGAAGGGGTCAGCCTCGCCGGTGCGTGGGACGAATGGATCACGTTCTTCTGCGAGGCCCTGGCAGCGCAGGCAGCAGAGAGTTCAGACCGCATCCGAGACCTATTGGCCTGGCGTGATCGGACGCTGGCACGACTCCAGGCGGCGGATATTCGAGGAACCGCACGGAACGTCGTCGAGCACCTCATCGGTCGGCCGATGGTGACCGCGCGCAGCGTCGCCGAACGGCACGAGGTGAGCGCCAGTGCGGCGAACAACGCACTTCGCAGGTTGAGCGAACTCGGAATCATCCAGGAGATAACCGGCGGCCGGTATGCGAGGGTCTTCGCGGCGCAGGAAGTGCTAGCCATGCTGCACCGCCCGTCTGTGTAGAACCGACCGAGCAGCAACTCCGCCTCGGTCGACCGTGACAGCTGCCACGATGACCATAAGCCTGTGACACAGGTATTTGTCAATACAACATTAACTAACTATCCTGAGACCATGCCGCGGGAGCCGGACAGGCCGGCTGACAGGTCGCCGGAGCCCCGCCCTGAGGGCTACGACCCCAGCGCCTTCACGCCGTTCGCCGTGACCGTGGACATCGTGCTGATGACCGTTGTGGACCGCGAGCTGCGGGTCCTGCTCATCCAGCGCGGCAAGGAGCCGTACAAGGACACCTGGGCCCTGCCGGGCGGGTTCGTCAACCCGGACGAGGACCTGGCCGATGCCGCTGCGCGTGAGCTGGCCGAGGAGACCGGCATCGGTCTCGCGCAGAGCCGCCTCGAGCAGCTCGGGACCTACGGGAATCCAACCCGCGATCCCCGGATGCGGGTGGTGACCGTGGCTCACTGGGCAATCGTCCCTCGGCTCGATCGGGCGCCCCGGGGTGGCAGCGACGCCTCAGACGCGGAGTGGAAGCCGGTAGCGGAGATCCAGAGCGACCGGGTTCTACTGGCGTTCGATCACCGCCGGATCGTTGACGACGCCACCGACAGGCTGCGGGCTGGCCTCGAGACGACCACGATCGCACACAGATTCTGCCCGCCCGAGTTCACCATTCGGGAACTCCAGGACGTGTACGAGGCCATCTGGCAGACCGAACTCGACGCAGGCAACTTCCAGCGCAAGGTCAGGCAGCGCAGGGGATTCGTCACGCCCACCGGGCGACAGATCCTCCCGGGCGACAAGGGTGGCCGACCGGCCGAACTGTGGCGAAGCGGCGACTCCGAGGAGCTGAGCACGTTCCTCCCCCGAGGTGGCGTCAGGTGCGCCCGATGAGGTCGGTGAAGTCGCCGACGGCGGGATGTGCGGTGCCGGCGACCGGCTGACCGGGGGTCCGAGTGCCGAAGAGGGCGGTCGACATCCCCAGGGAACGTGCGGCGTCGAGCGTCCGGCGGTCACTGTCGATGACCAGGCAGTTGGCGAAAGGAACCTCCGAGACGCGTCGCAGCATCTCGAAGACACCCGGGTCGGGCTTGCGGATCCCGATGTCGCTGCTGATGACCCACGGTGTCACCGCGTCGAAGCCGGTCCAGGCCCGGAGGCGCCACGACCACTCGGAGACGTCGTTGGTGACGCACGCCACCGCGATGCCCCTCCGCAGCAACGAGCGGACGAAATCGGCCGCGCCCGTGCTCACCGTCATCTGGCCGGTATAGGGGCCGTGCGTCCAGGTGGGCTCCCCAGCCAGACCGCACGCCTCCCACAGTTGATCGAGGGTGAGACGCCCGAGGGTGGCGAGCCGGTACGCCTCGCGGATCTCAGCGGGGGTTGCCGTCGAGCCGGATTGCCGCACGAACGGGATCAGCAACTCGCCCGCCGGATCGGCCGGCTGGACGAGCACGCCCCAGCCGCCGATGACCACGAGCCGAAGGGCGCGCGACGGTGAGGGACGCCCGGAAGCTGTCGGGGCGGCTGCAGGCTCGGCTTCGGCGACGTCGAGGGCCTCGTCCGGCGCGTCGTCGACGGCGGGCGGTTCGCCCGGTTCGCCCGTCTCGTCGATCTCGGCTGCGGGCTCCGGTTCGCCCGTCTCGTCGATCTCGGCTGCGGGCTCCGGTTCGGGCGTCTCGTCCGGCTCGGTTGCGTCCAGCTCGGCTGCGGGCTCCGGTGCCTCCTCGATGGACTCCGGATCGATGGCAACGTCGGGGGATGCAACGGAAACATCGGCGGTCTCTGCCGGATCGAACAGGCGCTCTGCCACCGGGGCCGGTTGGTCGGCCACCGGCTCCGGCTGTTCTGTTGCCTCAGGCTCCTGTCGATCTTCGTCGAGAGGCTCTGAAGCACCGTCGTCCGCTCCCGCTCCGGCGTCGTCCGGCTGGGTTTCCTCGAGCGAGGCGGTCCAATCGTCTGCGGACGCGTCGACGGCGGGCACGGCAAGATCAACGATGCCGGTGACATCGGCCGACAGGTCCTCGTACTCGGCCTCGGTGAGTTTCTCCCAGTCGATGTCATCGTCGATACCCGTTACCGCTCCGGTCTGCTCGGGCGGTTCGAACTCCCCCCCAGGACGGTCACCACCGGCATCCGCTGCGCTCCACGGTTCCGCGGCATCCGCTGCGCTCCACGGTTCCCCGGCATCGACTGGGTCCCACAGGTCCCCGTGATCCGCGGCGTCGCCCTCTGCTGCTGCGGCGACAGTGGCGCCGGCGCCCGTCGCCACCGCCGGCAGTTGCTCGCTGTCAGCGCGAGCCAGAAGTGCCCGCTCGCTCCGCTTGCGGTGGCGTCTGATATACCACCACCCCAGCAGGTTCAACAGGAGCGCCAGGACGAACAGCGCCGCGGCCGCAAGTCCCACGAGCCGCAGCGTCCTGGCCGTCGTGTTCTCCTTGGTCGCCGTCAGCCGTACCGCCGACGACGATGTGGATGAGTTCTCATCGAGGGCAGTCCAGGTGTAGACGTCGCCGCCGCTGCGTAACTCGCCGGGCAGGTCGATACTCAATCGCATGGTGACCCCGCTGGTCAGCGAGCCACCGCCGGACTCACCGACCGCGCTACGGATCCGCTCCGCCAGCCCCCTGTTGAAAGCGAGAGTGTCGAGCAGTTCCGGGAAAGCCGCTGCGGGGTCGACCTGTCCGGCCACGTCCCAGGTCTGCTCGGCGAATTCCGCGCGGCGCCGTAACTCGAAGCCACCGAACACGTCGGGCCCGGCGATCTCCGCCAGGATCGACGGGAGTTCCTCCGCGCTGCCGAAGGGCTTCGTGGCCCGCAGCCACAGCAGGTTGTCGGACTCGCGCGCCGGTCCGGTGACCTCCCAACCGGCGAGCGCCAGATCATCCAGGTCGATCTGGTTGGCGAGGTCTCCGAGCGCGTCGGCGGCGGCGCGGTCGAGGCTCACTCCCAGCGACACCGTGCCGGAGCCGTTCTCGGCGACATCGATGTCCACTCCCACATCGACCTCGCAGGCGGACGCCACCAAGAGGGCGCCGGCGAGCGTGGCCACCAGCAAGTATCGCCGGAGGCCGCGGCCTCTCCGGCGATACTCGGACGGTGAGGGGCGAGTGTGCGGGTCGCCGGATTTGCCCATAGACCCGTGCCGGCGTCGCACGGTCAGTGGGCGACCATCTCCTCGACAGCAGGCGGGGGTTCGAATCCCTCGACGGCCTTGAAGACGATGCGCCGCTTCGGCGTGCCGTCGGGGTTCGTCGCGCCTTCGGTGCCCTCGTCAGGCGGATCGTCCGTGGCGTCCACGATGATGATCTGCCCGGCTCGGAACTCGCGGTGCAGCAACTGTTCCGACAGAGGATCCTCCACCATCCGCTGGATGGCGCGGCGCAGCGGCCGCGCGCCGAGCGTCGGGTCGTAACCCTCCTCGGCGAGCACGGTCTTGGCCTCCGGCGTGATCTCGAGGCCCATGCCCTGGCCTGCCAGCTGACCGGCTACCCGCCGGATCATGAGGTCCACGATCTGGGTGACCTCTTCGAGGCTGAGCTCGTGGAACGCGATCACCTCGTCGACCCTGTTCAGGAACTCAGGCCGGAAGTGCTTCTTCAGGGCGTCGGTGACCTTCTCCTTCATGGCCTCGTACGACACCAATTTGTCCGCTCGAGCGAACCCCAGCGTGGCCTTGCGCAGGTCCTGCGTGCCGAGGTTGGAGGTCATGATGAGCACGGTGTTCTTGAAATCCACCGTGCGGCCCTGGGCGTCGGTCAGGCGTCCCTCCTCCAGGATCTGCAGGAGCGAGTTGAACACGTCGGGATGGGCCTTCTCGATCTCGTCGAACAGCACCACCGAGAAGGGCTTGCGGCGCACCGCCTCGGTGAGTTGCCCGCCCTCGTCGTAGCCCACGTATCCGGGCGGCGCCCCGATCAGCCGGCTGACGGCGTGCTTCTCCATGTACTCCGACATGTCGAGGCTGATGAGGGCGTTGTCGTCGCCGAAGAGGAACTCGGCGAGGGTCTTGGCCAACTCGGTCTTGCCCACCCCCGACGGCCCGAGGAAGATGAACGAGCCGGACGGCCGCTTCGGATCCTTCAGCCCGGCCCGGGTGCGGCGGATGGCCTGGCTGACCGACCCGATGGCGCTGTCCTGGCCCACGACCCGCTTGTGCAGTGCGGCCTCCATGCGCAGGAGCTTGACGGTCTCCTCCTCGGTGAGCTTGTAGACGGGGATGCCGGTCCACACCGACAGCACCTCGGCGATGCCCTCCTCGTCGACCTCGTCGAACAGGTCCACGCCGGAACTGCGGGTCTCTGCCTCGGCCGCCTCGCGCTGCTGCAGCAGTTCCTTCTCGCGGTCGCGCATCCGGCTGGCCTCTTCGAAGTCCTGGGACTCGACGGCCTGCTGCTTGCGGGTCGCCACGACGTTGATCTCCGCGTCGATCTCCAAGAGGTCGGTGGGGATGTTCATCCGCTTGAGGTGCAGGCGCGACCCGGCCTCGTCGATCAGATCGATGGCCTTGTCGGGCAGGTGCCGGTCGGAGATGTAGCGGTCGGCGAGGTTGGCCGCCGCCACCAGCGCCTGATCGGTGATCGTCACCCGGTGGTGGGCCTCGTAGCGGTCGCGCAGCCCCTTGAGAATCTCGATGGTGTCGCCGACGGTGGGCTCGGCGACCTTGATCGGTTGGAAGCGGCGCTCGAGGGCCGCGTCCTTCTCGAGGTGCTTGCGGTACTCGTCGAGGGTGGTGGCCCCGATGGTCTGCAACTCGCCCCGTGCGAGCATGGGCTTGAGGATCGACGCCGCGTCGATGGCGCCCTCGGCGGCACCGGCGCCCACGAGGGTGTGCAACTCGTCGATGAACAGGATGATGTCGCCGCGGCCCTTGATCTCCTTGAGGACCTTCTTGAGTCGTTCCTCGAAGTCGCCCCGGTAGCGGCTGCCCGCTACGAGCGCACCCAGGTCCAGCGTGTAGAGCTGCTTGTTCTCGATGGTGTTGGGGACGTTGTCGGCCGCGATGCGCTGCGCGAGACCCTCGACGATGGCGGTCTTGCCGACGCCGGGTTCGCCGATCAGCACCGGGTTGTTCTTGGTGCGTCGTGAGAGCACCTGCATCACCCGCTCGGTTTCGCGCACGCGCCCGATGACCGGGTCGAGCTTGTTGTCACGCGCCAGCTGGGTCAGGTTGCGGCCGAACTGGTCCAGTACGTGCGACGTGCCCGAGGACTTGCCGCGCCCGCCGCCGGTCGGGGTCTTGTCGGAGCGCTCGCCGCCGCTGCCGTAGCCCGACAGCAACTGGATCACGTGCTGGCGGACCTTGGCCAGGTCGGCACCCAGCTTGGACAGAACCTGGGCGGCGACACCCTCGCCCTCGCGGATCAGCCCGAGCAGGATGTGCTCGGTGCCGATGTAGTTGTGGCCGAGTTGTAGGGCCTCGCGCAGCGACAGTTCGAGCACCTTCTTGGCTCGCGGCGTGAACGGGATGTGGCCGCTGGGGAGCGTGCCGCCCTTGCCGATTATCTCCTCGACCTGCTCGCGCACCCGCTCGAGCGAGATGCCGAGCGATTCCAGCGCCCGCGCCGCGACTCCCTCACCTTCGTGGATGAGGCCGAGCAGGATGTGCTCGGTGCCGATGTAGTTGTGGTTCAGCAGGCGCGCTTCCTCCTGGGCCAGCACGACCACCCGGCGAGCACGATCTGTGAATCTTTCGAACATCGGCTCCTCCCGCTGTCGACACGCCGGCGCATTGTGGCTTGGTTGGGTGCAACAACGCGGACGGCGAGGTCATTCCAAGTGTACAGGTGAGGTCTCTCTCGGGGTATCCAGCCTTATCCTCGCAGCGTGGTGACGACCGATCCGGGCCTCGTTCTGCCCAGCCTGGATGCGGATCTGGCTCGCGTGGAGACGCGGTTGCGAGCCGAGGTGCGCTGCGATCTGGAGTTCCTGTCCACCGTGGCGCGTCACCTCATCGACGCGGGCGGCAAGCGCATCCGGCCGGGCCTGGCGATCGCGGCCGCCGGGATCGCCGATCCGGCGGGACGGAGTTGTTGCGACGACGTCATCGCCGGGGCCGTGGCGGTCGAACTGGTCCACATGGGGTCGCTCTACCACGACGACGTGATCGACGGAGCCACGACCCGGCGGAACGTCGCCAGCGTGAACGCCACGTGGGGCAACGCCACGGCGATCCTGGCCGGCGATTTCCTACTGGCCCGCGCCAGCCAGATCGCCGCGTCGCTCGGCACCGAGGTGGCCGACCTGCTCGCCGCCACGATCGGGAAGCTCTGCGAGGGACAGATCCGTGAGTACCAGGACGCCTTCAACTGCGACCGATCGGTGCGGAACTACGAGTTGTCCATCACCGGCAAGACGGCGTCGCTCCTGGCCGCCTCGTGCCGGGTCGGGGCGATCGTGGCGAGTCTGGACCCCGTGCTCACCGAGGCGCTCTCGGACTTCGGCCACAGCTACGGGATGGCCTTCCAGATCGTCGATGACATCCTGGACGTGATCTCCACCGAAGGCGCCCTGGGCAAGCCGACTGGCCACGACCTGAGCGAGGGCAACTACACGCTGCCCGTGCTGCTGGCCGTCCAGTCACCCCACGGGGAGCGGCTGCGCTCGATCCTGGGTCCGGGGCTGAGCCCGGCCGAGGGAGAGATGGCCCGCAGGATCATCCGGTCCGGGACGGGGGTGGCGGAGGCCTTCGCGGCCGCCTCCGTCTGGGCGGACCGCGCCGCCGCCGCGCTGGAGGTGCTGCCCGACACGCCGGCGGCCGCTGCCCTACGTGCGGCCGCGGCGCAACTCCTCAGCAGGGTGGGCTCCCTCGGCTCCTAGAGCCCGGCGGAGCCCGATCGGCTCCCGGCAACGTATGGCGACCGGCGCCTAGCGGTTCTGGAAGGAGGGCTTCCGCCCTTCCACGCTTGCCGTCACGGCCTCCTTGAAGTCGGCCGAGAACAGCGTCACCCGCTCCTTCTCCCCCGCGTACTCCAGGGTGCCGACGCCCAACACCTCGATCACCTTGTTGAGGATGCGCTTCGTGCTCCTGATGGCCAGTCCCGGACCGTCGGCAAACTGCCGGGCCAATTCCATGGCCCGCGGGACCACGTCGGTAGCCGGCAGGCACTCGTTGATCAGGCCGGCAGCCGCGGCCTGAGTGGCGCTAAGCCGTGCACCGGTCATCAGGTGGTACTTGGCGCGAGGGATGCCGAGTTGCAGGGCCCACATCAGGAACCCTCCGTCGCCGGCGGCGATGCCCTCCTTCGTGACGTGGGGGTCGTAGATCGAGGCACCCTCGGCCGCAATGATGATGTCGCAGTAGAGAGCGATCGTCGCTCCGACGCCGACGGCATCGCCATTGAGCGCGGCGATGACGGGTTGATCGATGTCCAGCAGGCTGGACACGAGGCGGCGCATCTTCTGCATCCAGTCGTAGTTGAAGTCGGTCGGTTGGGCCAGTACGAGGTCCTCGGGGTTGCCTCCGCTGCAGAAGACATCGCCCGCGCCGGTGAGCACCACCGCACGCACCGTCTCATCGGTGGATATGTCGTAGAAGATGTCGCCGATCTCTCCGTGCAGGGTCTCGTTCACGGCGTTGCCGAGTTCCGGCCGATTGAGTGTGACAATGGCGATGTGGTCTTCGATCTCGACCTTGATGCATTCGTAGTGGTCGTAGCGCGTCATTCCGTGGCCTCCTTGTGGGCGGGTCCCAACGACGTGTTTACAGTCCGATAGCGGCGCGCTGGCCCTTGGGGCCGCCGCCTCTTTGCTTGCGCTCGGCTCGGCCCGAGAGAGCCACCGCAATGATCAGGGCAACACCGTTGAACAGGTCGTCGACCCAGAACGGCGAACCGGCGAGTTGCAGCCCCTTCACACCGGTTGCAAGCACGTACACCGCAATCAGGGTCCCGACGACGTTGACGTGCCGGGACTTGAGTTGTGTCGCGCCGAGGAACACCGAGGCGAACGCCGGCAGCAGGAAGGGTGGTCCCGCGTCGAGTGACGCGGAACCGATCCGCGCCAGGAAGATGACTCCCGTGATCGTGGCGATCGACGCGGACACCAGCAGGGCCACGACCTTGAGCGGGTCGGTTCGCACGCCGGCGAGTCGTGCCGCATCCGGATTCGAACCGGTGGCGTACAGGTAGCGCCCGATCTGGCGGTGCTCGAGGATGTACCAGAGGATGAGCGCGACGGCCAGCATGTAGTACACGGGCAGCGGAATCGTGAAGAGCTTCGTGGTGCCCAGCTTCTTGAAGTTCTTCGAGATCCCTTCGACGATGAACTGGCCTCCGCTGACCCATTGGATCACCGCCGCCAGAATGGACGACATTCCGAGCGTCGCGATAAACGAATTCACCCGGAACTTGACGATGACGATGCAGTTCACTGCACCGATGAGGAGCCCCGCGGCGAGCGTCAGGAAGATCGCAAGGACCGGATTCATGGCGAACTCGAACTGGAGCCATGCGGCGAAGATGACCCCGGTCCCCATGGTTGCGCCGATCGACAGGTCGAAGGTGTTCGCCGCCAGAGGCATGATGAGCGACAGCGCCATCAATGACGTGATCGCCTCGTTCGCGAGGATCGTCCGCGCCGTGTTGACCCTGAGGAAGGTCTCCGGTTCGAGCAGACCGAACAGGAGGATGAGGCCCGCCCAGATGTAGAGCAGGCTCAGATTCTCGATTCCGGGAAGTCGCAGGTATCTCCGCGTCCCGGTCGCGGCGGGACGGGCAGGCTCCTCGTCGGCCGGCGGCTCGCGGTCCGGTACGGGGGCTCGCTTGCGGAGGAAGGATGCCTTCGACAGCAGGCGTCCGGCAGCTCCGGCCCCGAGCATCATTGGTCCGAGGAAGGTTCGGAGGACGATTCGATGACTACCAGGAGGGCCCCGACGTCGATTTCATCCTCGGGTTCTCCGTGAATCTCGAGTATCCGCCCCGAAGTGGGCGCCTCCAAGGCTGTCTCCACCTTGTCGGTTTCGATGGATACGAGATCGTCGCCTACCGCCACCGACTGCCCGACCGCCACGTGCCACTCGGCGATGTACGCGAACTGCATCTGCATTCCGAAGGCGGGCAGCCGTACCTCGACGGTTGCCATTAGCGCACCGGCCGGCTCACGGCCAGATGACGGGCGGCATCGAGGATGCGGTCGATGCCAGGGATCACCTCGGTCTCCAACGGGGGCGAGAAGGGAATCGGGACGTCCTCGACCGCAATGACCTGCGGCGGTCCGCGCAACGCATCGAAGCAGGCCGGATTCCCGGTGACGCGCGCCACGATCTCCGACGCCGCAGAGCACGTTCGCCGGGCCTCGTCGACGGCGAGAAGCAGCCCCGTCTTCCGCACCGAGCGGGCAACGGCTGCCCACCCCAGCGGATGGAGAGTCCGCGGGTCCACGACCTCGACCGAGATGCCTTCGGACTCGAGGCGGTCTGCCGCACGCAGCGCTCGCCGGGCCATCAGGCCGATCGCTGCGATCGTGAGGTCGGTCCCCTCGCGGAGCACGCGGCCCTCTCCCAGCGGCACGACGACATCCTCGTCGTCGGGCACGTCGCCTCGCACTGCCCCGAGCGCCCCGTGGTAGAGCACGACGACCGGATTCGGGTCGCGGATCGCGGCCTTCAGCAGACCTTTCGCATCCGCGGGAGTGGACGGCAGGACGATCTTCACGCCCGCCGAGTTCATGATCAGGGGGTGCGGGCTCTCGGAGTGTTGGGCCGCCATGCCCGCACCACCACCGGTCGCGCCGATGATCGTCAGCGGGAAGTCGCAGGCGCCTCCCATCATGTAGCGGAGTTTCGCGGCCTGGTTGAGGATCTGGTCCATCGCCACGTAGAGGAACGTCGACATGAGGAGGTCGACGATGGGCACGAGCCCCGTGGCGGCAGCCCCAAGACCCGCGCCGATGAAGGTGGATTCCGAGATCGGCGTGTCGCGGACCCGGTCCGGCCCGAACTCGTCCGCCAGCCCCGCCGTGTAGCCGACGACACCCCGCCGCACGTCCTCACCCATGACGATGATCCGGTCGTCACGGCGCATCTCCTCGAAAACCGCCGCCCGCATGGCCGCCGTCTGTGTCCGGCGGGCCACTAGCCCGCTCCCCGCAGCGCCGCGGACGGCAGGTCACCCGCCCAGACGTCCTCGTACGCCTCGCTGGGCTCGGGATACGGGCTGTTGCGGGCAAACTCCACCGCAGCGGTGACCTCTTCCCGGATCGACCGCTCCAGTTCGTCGAGAACGCCGACGGTGACCCCGGATCGCTCCAAGGTCCGGCGGTGGAGCACCAGCGGATCACGCTCCCGCCATCGCTCAATCTCGTCGAGATCCCGGATCTGGCCGATGATGGCCTCGAGGCCTTCGGAGTGGTTGTGAATCCGGAACGTGATCGCCTCAATCAGGGTCGGGCCGTCGCCGTTGCGCGCTCGTTGCACGGCGGCTCGTGTTGCCTCGTGCACTGCGACGACGTCGTTGCCGTCGATCGCCACACCCGGGATGCCGTAGGCCGCTCCGTGCTGGGCGACAGAGCCGAGGGCCGCCACCTCCGCAGTGGGGGTCAGCTGCGACACGCCGTTGTTCTCGCACACGAAGATCACCGGCAGCGACCACACGGTGGCCAGGTTCAGCGATTCGTGGAACGTGCCGTGCGTGGAGCCTCCGTCGCCGAAGAACGACACCGCAACCTGACCCGAGCCCCGCTGTGCCGCCGACAGTGCCGCGCCGAGGGCGATGGGCATCCCGGCGCCGACGATCCCGTTTGCGCCGATGATGCCCAAGCCGGGGTCGGCGATGTGCATCGAGCCGCCCTTGCCCTTGCAGTAGCCGTCGCGCTTGCCGAACAACTCGGCCATGCAGCGGTCCATCCGCCCATCCTTGGCGAGCACGTGGCCGTGGCCTCGATGGGTCGAGGTGATGTAGTCGTCGACCGACAGCGCCGCGCACACGCCGGCGGCGACAGCCTCCTCGCCGATGTAGATGTGCACTGCGCCGGGCAGCTCCCCCGTCGCTTTGAGGGCCGCGACCCGCTCCTCGAAGAAACGGATCCGCATCATGCGTCGGTGGAGGTCGACGAGGTGAGTGCGCTCGGCGGTCGCCGGACTCCCCGCCGTGGCGCTCACGATGATCCCCGTGCCGGTCGAGCCCGGCGGCCCGCAGCGCTTCGCGCTCTCATGCGGTGCCGGCCTGGGCGGTCTGGGCGCCGTCGACCGGGATGAGAGCTCCGGTCAGATACGTCGGCCGGTCGAGCAGCAGCCAGGTCGCGACAGCGGCGATCTCGGAGGGCTGGGCGATCCGCCCGGTCGGGGTGACGCCCAGCAGCCGCTTCTCGGCCTCCTCCGGTGAGAGTCCTGCGAAGAACGGCTGCACCATCGGCGTGTCGACGGTGCCCGGCGCCATGGCGTTGACCGTAATACCCAGGCGGGCGACCTCGAGGGCTGCGGTCCGGGTCAGGCCGAGGACCGCGTGCTTGGAACTGATGTAGCCGGCCATGTTCGATGCGCCCACCATGGCACCGGTGGATGCGGCGTTCAGGATCGCGCCACCCCCTGAGGCCACCATGGCGGGTATCCCGTACTTCATACCCAGGAACACGCCGCGGACGTTGGTCCGGTATACGCGGTCGAAGTCATCGGCCGGGTAGTCGACGACCGGTGCTCGGACGCCGATGATCCCGGCGTTGTTGAACAGACCGTCCAGGTGGCCGAACTCCCGCACCGCGGTGGCGATCATTGCCGCCGCGTCGGCCTCATCGGCGACGTCAGCGCGGTGGGCCACGACGTTCGGCCCGAGTCCCGCGCAGAGTTCGGCCAGCCCGTCGGCGTCGAGGTCCACGGCGAGTACCCGAGCACCCCGTTTCGCGAGCGCCCCGACCGTGGCGGCGCCGATGCCTCCTGCGGCACCGGTCACCACCACGCTCGGAGAGTCTCGTTCGACCTCTGTGGCGCTCAACTGTCGTGTGCTCGAGCAGCGCAGATCGAGGACCTCGCTACGTCAGTCGACCAGCCAGAGTGCTTTGAACTGCTCTTCCTGGTTGACGGCGCCGGCGGGGTTCTCCGTCCCGGTCACGTTGCTCTGGTCCACGAGGCGGATGGGCATTTCTGCGCTCATGCCGACGGCTGGATCGGTCCCGTTGAAGTGTCGAGCCAGCGAGTCGACCATCATCGCCGCCATCCACGGTTCGGGGAGGTTGAGGTACGTGTGCTGCTCGCCGTCGATGATGGCCTGAAGCTCGGGCGGACCGGGGTTCATGCCGCCGATCTTCACCGAGTCGGCCAGGTTCGCGTCGCGCAGCGCGGCCACGACGCCCGTTGCCATCACACCGTCGGCGTACATCAGGTAGTTGACGTCGGGGTTTCGCTCGATGACGCTCACCGACAGGCTCGGAATAGCGGTGCCGATGTCGGAGATCTGGGTGTTGAGGATCTCGGCGCTGCACGTGTCGCAGAGCCTCTCCAACTCGGACTTGAACCCCTCGCCGAGGGAGACGTGCACGGGGAACGGCGCCAGGATGGCCATCGCCGCATGGGAGTTCGGGCCACCGTCCGCGGCCACCCACGCACCCAGGATCTGTCCGATCTTGAAGAACGTGTCCTTGTTGGTGATGACCGAGACGAAGGGATCCGCCAGCTCATCGGGAATGCAGCACGCCGCCATGGGTATGCCCAACTCCGCCGCGGTCTGCGCGGCGGTCTCGAACGCCGATCGGGGCACGCCGGTCGTGACGATGCCGTCAGGGGCGATCGAGATGGCGTACTCCATCTTCTGGAGGATGTCCTCGGGGCTGCCGTCGAACTGCACGCCCTCCACGGTCCAGCCCAGCAGCGACGCGGCCGCCGTGACGTTCCGGATCGTCCGCGAGCAGGTGGGAGCGTCGCACACGACGACGGCGAGGTGCTTGCCTGCGTCAGGCTGCCTGCTCAGCGGCACGTCGATGCCGATCGACGTCGGCTCGGCCAGGGCCGCACTGGCAATGGCCCGGGCCTCGTCGAGGCCGGGATCACTCGCCGGCCCGTCGCCCACGAGCCAGAGGGCCTCGAAGAGTTCCTCCTGGTTGACAGCGCCCAGCGGGGGATCGGTGCTCGTCACGTTGCCGGCGACCATGAGCTGGGTCGGCATCGTCGCCGACATGCCGGCGGTCGGATCGTCGCCGACGGAGTGCCGCGCCAGCGCGTCGAGCGCCGCCCATCCGAGCCACTGCTCCGGGAGATTCAGATAGACGTGCTGCTCGCCGTCCAGGATCGCCTGGAGTTCGGCCGGGCCGGGGTTCATTCCGCCGATCTTGACCGCATCGACCAGGTTGGCATCGCGCAGTGCCGCCACGACGCCGCCGGCCATGCTGCCGTCGGCGTAGATCAGGTAGTTGGTCTCGGGGCTCCGTTCGATGATGCTGACCGACAGGCTCGGAATCGTGGTGCCGATGTCGGTGACCTGGGTGTTCACGATCTCGCCGCTGCAGGTGGCGCAGAGCCTCTCGAGTTCGCTCTTGATCCCCTCCCCGAGCGAGACGTGAACGTCGAAAGGCGCAAGGATGAAGATGGCCGCGTGGGAATCCGCACCGCCATCGGCGGCCACCCACGCCCCCAGGAGCTTGCCAATGGCGTTGAAGGTGTCGTCGTTTGAGATGACAGAGATCAGCGGTGGGGCCAACTCGTCGGGCACGCTCAATGTCACGATCGGAACGCCCTGCTCGATCGCGGTCTGGGCGGCGGTCTCGTACGCCGACCGCGGAACGCCGCTGGTGATGATGCCGTCGACGCCCTGCGAGAGGGCGAATTCGAACTTCTCGAGGATGTCCTCGGGGCTCCCGTCGAATTGGATTCCCTCGACCTCCCATCCGAGGAGCGCACCCGCATCCTTGACGTGATTGAGGACCCGCGTGCACGGCGGGAGATCGCAGACGACGACCGCGACCTTGCGGCCCGGCGGTGGCGTGGCGCTCAGAGGCGCGTCGATGCCGATGGACGTCGGCTCGGCGACGGCCGCATCGGCGAGAGCCCTGGCCTCGTCGAGCCCGCCGTCGCTCGCCGGTGCTTCTGCGGCCGGTTCGGCTGCGGCGGGTGCATCTGCGGGTGTTTCGGTGGCCGGTGCGTCCGGCGGCGGTTGGGCGGCGGGTTCGTCGCTGTCGTCGCCGCAAGCAGCGGCGACGAGGGCGAGTACGCAAAAGATCGCAATCGCGATTGTATGTCGGCCGGCGTTTCGCATCATCAACTCCTCTGATGGTGCTCCGCCAACAGCGCCCCCGCGACCGATCACCCGCTACAGGCAACCCGTCGCTCGTCCCACCGACGGAGTTGATTGGATGCAGTTGCACACTGCACTAAAAAGCGGAAGCTAGCACAAACGAACGGTTGGCAGTATGGCCGCGAAGCACGGCTACTGTCACCGTGCGAGAGTCGATGACTGTGCGACGGGAATCCGGCCGGACGGGGGGAGGGGAGCACCCATGACAGGAAGCCTCGAAGGAATGGTGGCCGCCATCACCGGCGGATCGAGCGGGTTCGGTGCAGCATCGGCGGAGCTCTTCATCGCCGAGGGAGCCAGCGTTGTTCTCGGCGACATTCAGGACGAGCGAGGCGCGGCGTTCGCGGCCTCCCTCGGCGAAGCCGCGAGGTTCGTGCATTGCGACGTCTCGGAGGAGGACGAGGTGTCCGGCCTCGTCGACCGGGCCGTCGAGGAATTCGGACAACTCGACATCATGTACAACAACGCCGGCATCGGTGGTGCGCTCGGCCCGATCGACACCACCCCGTTCGCCGAGTGGGCGGCCACGCTCAACGTCCTTCTCAACGGCACGTTCTTCGGCATGAAGCACGCCGCACGGGTGATGAAGCCCCGCGGGACCGGCGTGATCATCTCGACATCGAGCATCGCCGGGGTCACGGGCGGGATCGGACCGCACGCCTACACCGCGGCCAAGAGCGCGGTGATCGGCTTGACGAAGAACGTCGCCAGCGAGTTGTGCCGCTTCGGCATCCGGGTGAACGCCATCGCTCCGGGCACCATGGCAACGTCGATGGCCGCGGCGATGCTGGTCGGCGACCCCGACGACATCGAAGGCCTGGAGGGCTTGCTGGCCAAGGACTCGCCGCTCGCCGGGCGTCCCGGGCTGGCCTCCGACATCGCCAGGGCGGCCCTATGGCTGTCGTCGGAGAACGCGGGCTACGTGAGCGGCCACGTCCTCGTCGTGGACGCCGGTGTCACGACAGGCTCGACGGCGGGCCCCGGCCCGTACGACGAGTACGTCGGGCTGTTCGACGAGTGGGCTCCCATGGCACGCGAGCACGGTCGGACCGGGCTCTGAGACACGACTCGCCGTCGAAGGTTCGCACCGCGGGCGAGGCGCCCGGCTCAGCCGGCTAGAGCGCCCTCGGTTCGCCCGGGTTGGCCTCGCAGCGTCAGCTCGGTCAGTTCGTCGGCGGTCGTGTTACGCGGGCGGATGGCGCGTACCTCACCGCCGACGAACACGACGACGCGGTCACAGAGCAGGGACAACTCCTCGGACTCGGGCGACGCAATGACGACGGCCGCGCCGAGCGCGGCCGCCTCACGAATGAACGTATGGATCGAGGCTTTCGATCCGACGTCGACGCCCTGCGTCGGGGAGTCGAGGACCAACGCGCGGGGCTCCAGGCGCAGGGCGCGGGCCATCACCACCTTCTGCTGATTCCCGCCGCTCAACGTCGCGATGATCGCCTCCGATTTTGGTGGCACGACCTCCAACTTGCGTAGCCAGACATCGGCCTCGCTTCGTTCGGCGGCCCGGTCGATCCCCATCAGGCCACAGAACGACGCCATGCGGCTGATCGTCGTGTTCTCCCGCAGCGTCATGTCGAGGAACGTGGCATTGGCCAGCCGGTCGGCCGGGACGAACGCCATGCCGCTGCGCATGCTGAGGTCAGGACGGCGCGCCGATACTTCGACGCCGTCGACGAACACCTGGCCCACCCGGGCGTTCCCGCCGAAGACGAGTCCGGCGACCTCCTCCCGACCAGAGCCCGTCACACCTGCGAACCCGACGATCTCCCCGGGGGCGACGTCCAGATCGAGGCTCCGGATGATCTCGCCACCGAGCGAGCGCACGCGCAGAGCCGGCTCCTGCTCGGCGGATTCGGTGCCGGGGCGTGCCGGCGGCAACGCCTCCAGCGAACTGAGCGCCCGCCCGATCGTGAGCTCTATCAGTCGCGACTCGTCGAGATCGGTGGTCACCTCCGTCGAGACGACGGCGCCGTCACGCAACACGGTGATCCGTTCGCTGATCTCGAACACCTCGCCGAAGTGGTGGGAAACGTAGATCAGGGCGACACCCTGGCGATGAACCATCCGCAGCACCGAGAAGAGCCGGTCGACCTCCGCGGCGGGAAGCGAGGCCGTGGGCTCGTCGAGCACGAGGATGCGTGCCTGCTCCTCCCAGCCCTCGAGCGCCCGTGCGATGGCGACTCCGGTGCGCTCGGCGGCGGCGAGCGAGGACACGGGAGCGGTTATGTCGAAGTCGTAACCCAGGGACCCGAGCAGTTTTCGCGCCTCCCGGGCCTCCCGGCGCCAGGAGATCGTGCCCGTCCGGCCCCGCAGGTAGCCCCGGCCGAGAGCCAGGTTGTCCAGCGTTCCGAGGGTCGGCGCCAGCCCGAGATCCTGGTGCACGAAGCGGAGACCGGCCCCGAAGGCGGCGACGGGATCGCCGAGGCGGAACGTCCGGCCGTCGATGGTTGCCTCCGCGCCGGGATCGGGATCGTGATACCCCGCCAGGATCTTGATGAAGGTCGACTTGCCCGAGCCGTTCTGGCCGACGAGGGCATGGATCTCGTTGGGCTCGAGTTCGAAGTGGACGCTGTCGAGGGCTTTCTGGCCCGGGAAGGTCTTCGAGAGTCCGTCGATCGTGAGTAGGGCCGTACTTGTCATGCGGGGCCCATGACGGCGATGACCGTTCGCACGGCAACGGTTACGTCGGTTGGGAAGCAGGTCTCCAGGAGGGTTCCCGATGTCGGGGCGTGCACGACATCGGTGACCTTGTCGGCTTCGATCTCGACCAGAGGATCTCCCTCGGCCACGACGTCGCCCGTCTGCTGAAGCCAACGCACGATGGTTCCCTCTCGCATCCCCATTCCCCACTGCGGTAGGCGGATCTCGGTTCGCATCATCGGCTCCGCGACCCGGCCGGTGCGTTCAGTGAGCGCACGGCGGCGAGGATCTTCTCCGCGGTCGGGTAGAGACCGCCCTCGAGGGCGCCGCTGAACGGAATGTTGACGTCGGGCGTGGTGATCCGCTTGATCGGTGCCTGCAGGGATGAGAATGCCTCGTCCGCCACGGTCGCGGCGATCTCGCTGGCGGCGCTGCACGTCCGGTGCGCCGGGTCGGCGATCACCAACCGCCCGGACTTGGTGACCGAGCCGAGGATCGTGTCCCAGTCCATGGGAACCAGCGTCCGAGGGTCGACGACCTCGACGGAAACCCCCTCGGTGGCGAGGGTCGCCGCAGCGGACAGCGCGTGTGGCACGGAACCGGCGATGGCGACGACAGTCACGTCGGTGCCGGCGCGCTTCACGTCGGCAACGCCGAGCGGGACGAGGAAATCCCCCTCGTCGGGAACCTCGCCGGACGGGAGTGCCTCCCCCTCCTCGGCGATCGGGCCCTTGGTCGGCCAGAGGGAGCCGTCCTCGAAGACGATGACAGGGTCGTCGTCACGGACCGCCGTCTTGATGAGACCCTTGGCGTCGGCGGGTGTGGACGGAACGGCGATCTTCAGGCCCGGAACGGTCATGAACGTGGGATACGGGCGATCCGAGTGGTGGGCGGCCTCGCCGTTGCCGTAGAACATCGCCGCCCGGTACACGACCGGCAGGTCGGCCTGGCCGCCGAACATATAGCGGCTTTTCGCCACCTGGCTCACGAACTGGTCCATGGCGACGTACATGAAGCTGGAGAGCAGCATGTCGACGATCGGCCGCAGTCCGGTCATTGCGGCGCCGACGCCGGCGCCCACGAAGGCGGCCTCCGACATGGGCACGTTCCGCACCCGTTCGGGGCCGAACTGTTCGAGGAACCCGCCGGCGGTCCCGAAGAGGTTGGAGCGGATGTCCTCGCCGAGGAGGATCACGCGCTCGTCGCGCGCCATCTCCTCCCGCTGGGCCTCGCAGATCGCCTGAAGGTAGGTGAGGTGCCGCATCGGCCGGCTCCGGTCAGCTTCCGCGAATCGGGAACGGGTTGGCGTACATGTCCTCGAACAGCGCCGACAGGTCGGGCGCGGGACTCGCCATCGCGAACGAGACGGCGTCGTCGATTGCCGCTCCTGCAGCAGCCTCGATTTCCCTGAGTTCGGTCTCCTCCGCGTGGCCGGCGGCGAGGAGGCGCCGGTGGTGGATATGGATCGGATCCCGCTGCCTCCACCGCTGCACCTCTGCGGGGTCGCGGTACGTGATCCCGACCGGCAGGCGGTAGGCGTGTTCGTCGAAGCGGTACGTCTTCGCCTCGACGAAGCTCGGCCCGCCACCCGAGCGCGCTCGCTCGACGGCGTCGCTCACCTCGCAGAAGACCGCCACGACGTCCTGGCCGTCCACGACGATGCCCGCCATGTCGTACCCGGCGGCGCGTTCTGCGAGATCCTGTTTCACGGCCGTGACGTCCGACGCCGCGACGGTCATGGCGTAGTGGTTGTTCTCGCACAGGAAGACGATGGGTAGTCGCCAGACCGACGCCAGGTTCATCGACTCGTGAAAGGCGCCCTCGTTCACCGCTCCGTCGCCGAAGAAGCTGAGGACCACCTTGCCGTTGCCCTGGATCTGGGCGCTCATGGCCGCTCCGACGGCAACGGGTATCGCCGACGCCACGATTCCCGACTCGCCGAGGCTGCCCACGGAGAAGTCGGCCAGGTGCATGGATCCGCCCTTCCCCTTGCACACGCCCGTTGCCTTCCCCATCAGCTCGGCCATGAGCCCCGCAGGGTCGGCGCCCTTGCCGATGGGGTGCCCGTGGGAACGGTGGTTGCCGGTCATGTAGTCGTCCGCGCGGAGAGCGAGACACGAGCCAACGATCTCACCCTCCTGGCCGATGGAGAGATGGACTTCGCCCTCCAGTTCGCCGGAGTCGACGAGCCGTGCTGCGGATTCTTCGAACTTGCGGATCAGCCACATGCGCCGCTGCATCTCCAGCAGCGTCTCCGGTGCGACGCCGGCCAGGGCGTCGGCTTCGCTCACGACGGGCTCATGCCATGCCGAGCGCGTCGACGGTCCCGCGCCACGCCAGCGAACCGCCGTCGATGAGGATGACGGATCCATTCACGAACGAAGCCTTCGGGCTGGCCAGGAAACACACCATCTCCGCGATGTCGGTCGGCTCACCCATGCGGTGGACCAGGTGGCTGGCCACCATGAACCCCTCGGCAGCCTCCCGATTCTCTGCTGCCTCGAGGAAGGTGGAGACCATTCCGGTGTCGACCGTCCCCGGGCAGTAGCAGTTGGCCCGGATGCCGTAGGGGGCGAGGTCGACGGCGAGGTTCTTGGTCAGCAGGGCGATTGCCGCCTTCGAGGGCCCGTAGGCCATCGCCATCGGGTAGCCGACCCAACTGGCGGTGGAGCCGGCATTGATGATCGATGGGTTGTCGCTCTGTTTCAGGTAGGGGAGCGCGGCCTTCGAGGCGGCGAAAGCGCCGCGCAGGTTGACGTTCAGCACGCGGTCGAACGTGTCGAGGTCCATGTCCTCCAGAGACAGTCCCATTGTGAACTGGGTCTCGTGGATGCCGGCGTTGTTGTGGAGTACGTCGATCCCGCCGAACGTCTCGGCCGTGACACGCATCAGGTTCTGCAGTTGCTCCCAGTCGCTCACATCGCAATGGCAGTAAGCCGCCTGCCCGCCGTCGTCGACTATCTGGCCGACGACGGCTCGCCCGGCGTCGTCGGCGACGTCGGAGACCATGACCTTGGCGCCATATCCGGCGGCGGTCCGTGCGGTGGCGGCTCCGATGCCCTGCCCGCTGCCCGTGATGACGAAGACATGATCGGTGAGGCCGGCGTCGTGCATTTGGTCCTCCAGTGGGACGTCTCGGATCGCCTGAGGAAGTGGCCGGTGCCGAGGAGTCGGTGTTCCACAGTACCGGTTCGGGGCACGTGAGCAGGAGTGGGACCGGCCGGCGCAGATCCTGGGACGACCCGGGGCGCCGGCGTGGCAGACTGGCGTTGCCGGGTGCGATCGGTGCGCTTCGCCCGGCAGCCGTTCGACCTTGCCGACCGCCCCCGATTTCCGCCGACCGCACCGCCGGAGGGTTCCATGCCACTGGACGATCTTCGCACCGGGCTCACCTACGACGACGTGCTGCTGGTGCCGCGCCGGTCACGGGTGCGCTCCCGCCGGCAGGTGAGCCTCACAACCCGGCTGTCGCGAAACATCACCCTCGACCTGCCCGTCGTGGCCGCCAACATGGACACCGTCTGCGAGTCGGAGATGGCCATCGCCCTGGCGCGTCTCGGCGGGATCGGCATCATCCACCGCTTCTTGCCCACCTATGCCCACGCCCTCGAGGTCGAGAAGGTCAAGCTGGCCGGTGATGGCCTGCGCGTGGGGGTTGCCGTCGGCACAGATCACGACATGCTGGAGCGGGCCAAGAGCTGCGTGGCCGCCGGTGCCGACGTGCTGGTTCTGGACATCGCCCACGGCCACGCCGACCACGCCGTGGAGGGGGTGAAGCGCCTGAAGGACACCTTCGCCGACGTGGATCTTGTGGCCGGCAACGTGGCCACCGTCCAGGGGGCCGCCGACCTGGCCGCTGCCGGTGCCGACGCCATCAAGGTCGGGGTCGGGCCCGGTGGGGTGTGCACCACGCGGCTGGTGGCCGGCGTGGGCGTACCGCAGTTGACCGCTCTCGACGACGCCGTTGCGGGCGCCGGTGGGGTGCCTGTCATCGCCGATGGCGGCATCCGCACCTCGGGCGACATTGCCAAGGCGCTCGCTGCCGGCGCGGACACGGTCATGATCGGCAGCCTGTTCGCCGGTACGAAGGAGAGTCCCGGCGAGGTGGAGCACTCCGCCAAGGGGCTCGTGAAGCGCATCCGCGGGATGGCCTCGCGGGAGGCGGTGGAGGGCCGCGCCGAGCGTCACGGCGCCGAACTGGACGACGAGTACTTCGAGCACCGCGCCCCCGAGGGTGTCGAGGGACTCGTGCCCTACCGGGGCGAGGTCGCCAAGGTGTTGAACCAGTTGCTCGGCGGCGTCAAGAGCGCCATGAGCTATCTCGATGCCACCGACCTCGCCGAGTTCCGCCGCAACGCCGACTTCGTGCGCGTCACCTCTGCGGGGCTCATCGAGAACCACCCCCACGCGGCCCTGCACAAGCCCGGTCTCTGAGGTCCCCGCCCGCCGATGGGTACCCCCGGGAGCACCCGACGACTTGTGCTGCGCGGCGGGCGCGGGCCGGGCGATGTGGCGCTCGCCGGCGGGCGCATCGCGGCCGTCGGGACGGTACCCCCCGAGCCCGGCGACACGGTGGTGGACTGCGACGGCGACATCATCACTGCCGGCTTCGTCAACACGCACCACCACCTGTACCAGTGGATGACCCGCGGTTGGGCCACCGGGTGCGACCTGTTCACCTGGCTCGTGGCTCTCTATCCCGTCTGGGGGCGCCTCGACGCCGACGACATTGGGGCGGCGGCCCGCGTGGGGATCGGTGAATTGGCCCTCAGCGGCGCCACCACCGTCTTCGATCACCACTACGTGGTGCCCCGCGGCGACGACACGGTGTTCGACGCCATCGTGGAGGCAGCGGCGCAGGTGGGGGTGCGGCTGCACCTGTCGCGGGGGTCGATGGATCTCGGCGAGAGCGCCGGCGGCTTGCCGCCGGACCACCTGGTGGAGGACCGGGACGCCATTGGCGCCTCCACCGAACGGATCGTGGCGCAGTACCACGACGGCGAGTGGGTGTCGATAGCGGTGGCGCCGTGCAGCCCCTTCTCGGTGAGCACGGAGTTGATGACCGAGGCGGCCGAGACGGCCCGCCGCCTCGGGGTGCGCCTGCACACGCACCTGGTGGAGACCCTGGAGGAACAGCAGCACTGCCTGGCGCGCTTCGGGCGACGGCCGGTGGAGGTGCTGGAGGAGTGGGGCTGGATGGGCGACGACGTGTGGCTTGCTCACGGCGTCCACCTGGACGCCGACGAGATCACACGCCTCGGCGCCGCCGGTGTGGGAGTGGCCCACTGCCCGTCGTCGAACGCCCGGCTGGCGGCCGGGATGTGCCCCGCGGTGGGGCTGCGTGCCGCCGGAGCGCCCGTCGGTCTGGGGGTCGACGGTGTGGCCTCCAATGAGGTGGGCGGCCTGTTCCCGGAGCTGCGTCAGGCGCTGTACACCGCGCGGCTGCGGGAGGGCCGGGCCGATGCCCTCATGCCTGCCGACGTCGTGGCGATGGCCGCAGCGGGCGGAGCGGCATGCCTGGGACGCAGCGCCGACCTGGGTCGCCTGGAGGTGGGCATGGCCGCGGACGTGGCCGTGTGGCCGGGCGACGACGTGGGCGACATCGCCGACCCGCTGGTGGCCCTGGCGATGGGTCCCGACCGGCGCGTGCGGCACCTCTTCGTGGGCGGGCGCCGGGTTGTGGCCGACGGCGAGTTGACGGGCCTCGACCTTCGGGCCGCGCACGCCGACCTTGCTCGTCGGGCACGCCGCTTGCACGAGGCCGGCTGACCCGGAGCCCCATGGAGTTGGCGGTGCACGGGGCCGAGTTGGTGTGGACGGGGCGCCGTGAGTTGGCCGGCGCCGACGTGGTCTGCCGGAACGGGGTGGTGGTCGGTGTCGGGACCGGTGCTGCGAGTATGTCGTCGCAGAAGGGCTCGGACGAACGGGATGTTGTTGGCTCGGTTCCCCGCGAACGGCTGGACGCCTCGGGGTGTGTCGTCATCCCGGGTCTCGTCAACGCCCATCACCACCTGCTGCAGTCCGCGTTCCGGACGCTGGAGGGCACCCGCCACGTGCGGATGGACCGCTGGCTTGCCGTCATGGGCGGCTACTACCGGCACGCCCGTGTCGATCCCGAACTGACTGCGACCGCCGCGGCCGTGGGCGTTGCGGAGGGATTGCTGGCAGGTGTTACGACCGTGGCCGACCATCACCTCACCTGGCCCCGTGATCAGGATCCAACCGAACTGGCCGCGGCGGCCATCGCCGCCGCCGAGGGATTGGGTTCTCGTCTGGTGTTCGTGCGGGGCAGCGCCGGCGATGATCCCGAAACGGCCGCCACGTCCGTTGAGGCGCTCGTCGGCCGCTACGGCAGCGGCGAGCCCCACGGGATGCTGCAGATCGCCTGCGGCCCGGCGGGCGTGCACTCCGATGGCCCCGAGACGTTCGCCGCGCTTGGCGAGGTGGCCGCCCGCCACGGGCTGCGCCGCCGCACGCAGGCCAACGAGCAGGTGGACGTGGAGCGGGCCGCGGCGCGTTGGGGCCGCCGCCCGCTCGACCTCCTGGAGGAGTGGGGCTGGCTGGCCGAGGACGTGACCGTGGCGCACCTCTGCGAGATCACCGCCTCCGAGCGGGCACGGTTCGTCGCCTCGGGTGCCCACGCCACGCACGCCCCCGGCTGCGACGTGCCGATGGGCTGGGGGGTGGCGGAGGTGGGCGCCCTGCTGGACGCGGGTGTGTCGGTGGGTCTGGGCACGAGCGGTGGCGGCAGCAACGACGCCGGCAATCTGCTGGCCGACGCCCGCCTTGCGCTGCAGGTGGGCGGTCTGACCTCGCGGCCGCCGACGGCGCGGGAGGTGCTCTCCATGGCAACCACCGGATCGGCGGCCGGTCTCGGGCGGCCGGAACTGGGCCACCTCGAACGGGGTGCCGCCGCCGACCTGTGCTGCTTCGACGTGGCCGGCGTGGCCGACGCCGGCGTGGGTGATCCGCTGGCGGGCCTGCTGTGGGCCAACCCGGGGAGGCGACCCCGTCACGTCGTGGTGGGGGGAAGGGTCGTTGTCCGCGACGGCGAACTCCGGACCGCGGCGGCACCTGTGCTCGCCGAGAGGCTCCGGGACATGGTCTTCGACCGCGTGGCAGACTTCGAGGCATGTCCCTGAACGGACCCGCCGACGTCGCCGTCCTGGGGGCCGGCCACAACGGGCTGATCGCGGCGGCGTACCTCGCCCGCGCCGGCCTGCAGACGCTCCTGTTCGAAGCCCGCACGACCGTCGGCGGCTGTGCCTCCACCGTGGAGGCGGTCGGCGCCCGCGTCAACATCTGCAACTGCGACCACACGCTGGTGCGGACCATGCCCATCGCGGACGAGCTCGAACTGGCGAGCTTCGGCCTCCGCTACCTGGATGTCGACCCGGTGGGTGTCCACCGGTTCTGGGACGGCCACAGCCCCTGGGTGGAGTGGCACGACCTGGACGTAACCCTCGACGGGTTGCGCCGGACCTATCCCGGCGAGGTCGACGGCTACCGCCGCTTCGTTGAGGCCGCGCGACCAGTCGCCGAGTTGCTCGTCGAACTGGCTCAGCAGCCGCCGGGCCCGGCCGCCGTGGCCGGGGTGCTGGGCCGCCGGCCGGCCGCGACGCGCCGCCTGTGGTCGTGGTCGCGCCGCTCGGCACAATCCCTGCTGGCCGAGTTCTTCGGCCACGAGGCGCTGATCCTCGCGGCATTGGCCACCGGCCCGATCGTGTGGGGTCTCGACGGATCGACCCCCGGCACCGGCCTCGGCGCCATCGGTCATGCGATGCGGCACCTGGTGCAGATGGGTCGTCCCGCCGGAGGCAGCGGGGGACTCACCGATGCGGTCCTGCGCTGCTTCGAAGCCGCAGGCGGACGTGTGTACTGCGGGACGCCAGTGCAGAGCGTGCTGCTGGACGGTGGTCGGGGCTCCTCGGCGGGGCGAGTGGCGGGTGTGCGCCTCGCCGGCGGGGAGGTGCGCGAGGTCGGTGCCGTCGTCGTGGCCTGCGATCCGGCGGCGATCGCGCTCGAAGGAGCGGGACTGCCGGAGCGCTTCGGCCGGATCTGGGCGCCGCCGGGCAAGGATGGGTACGAATCGAAAGTCGATGCTGTCCTGACGACGGCTCCTGCCTACTCCGAGGCCCTCGACGGGCTCGACGAAGCCGGCACCCTGGTTCCGACGACATTCATCCTGCCGGGTATCGCGGGCCTGCGAAGCGCCCTGGCCTCGTCCGCGGCCGGGCGTGTGGCAGCCGATCCGGTGCTCCTCGCCAACGTGCCGTCGGCGCTCGACCCGACGATGCGTTCTCCGGACGGCGGCGAGGTCTTCAGCCTCGAGGTGCTCTACACCCCGTACGAGCTGCAGGGCGGCTGGATTGGGACCGCCGAGCCCGAACGCTGGCTGGCGCGCTACGGCGAATGGGTCCAGCCGGGGTTCGCCGAGTCCATCGTCGACTGGCGGGTCATGACCCCGCTCAGCTACGAGCAGCAGTTCGGAATGCCACGCGGGCACGCCGCGTCATTCTCCGGCTCGCCCCTCTCGGCGCTGCTCGGGCGCCCTCGCCACCTCACGCGCTACACCACACCGGTGCGCGGCCTGTTCTGTGCCGGTGCGGCCACGTTTCCCGGTGCGGGCGTCTGGGGCGCCTCGGGACGAAACGTCGCCTCGGTCGTGACCCGGGTTCTGTGACCACCGGGCAGCCGGACGACTGTCCACCCACACCGGTGGCAGTCCGTCGTCAGTCTGGTGAACAGCCCGCCCCGGACTTGATCCGGCGCCGGAATCCATGTACCGGTACGGCGGCGGCCGCCGACAGGCACCGGTAGCGTGACCGCATGACCCCATCGAAGGATCCCGGTGAGCGGCGGCTGGACAACCTGACCGGCCCCGAGATCGCCGAGCGCATCGGCACCGCGTCGACGCTGGTGTGGCCGATCGGCGCGACCGAGCAGCACGGACCGCACCTGCCCCTGTCGGTGGATCACGTGATTGCCGACGAGTCCGCCCGTGCGGCGGTGGCGGAATGTGGCGAGGAGGCCGACGCCTGGCTCCTGCCGACCCTGTCCGTCTCCAAGTCCGACGAGCACGCCTGGTCGCCGGGCTCGTTGTGGCTGTCGAGCGAGACGCTGCTGGCAGTGGCCACCGATGTTGGCCGGTCGGTGGCGGCCACCGGCGCCGAGCGGCTCGTCTTCCTCAACGGCCACGGGGGGAACACGGCGCTGCTGGCGGTGGCCTGCCGGGAATTGCGGCGCCGCTTCGGCCTGCGGACCTTCCTCGTCCATCCATTTGTGCCGCCCGATCACGGCGGACGCTCCAGCACCGCCGACGAGTTGGGCATGGGAATTCACGGCGGCCACGACGAGACGTCGGTGATGCTGCACCTGCGCCCCGAACTCGTGCACATGGACCGCGCCGTCCGGCGGGTGCCCGAAGGGCTGGCGAACCAGACCCACGTGCGTTTCGGAGGGCTGACCACGTTCGGCTGGCTGTCCAACGACTTCGGCCCCGACGGCCACATCGGTGACCCCACGGGTGCCACCGCGGAGGCCGGCAAGGGGCTCTTCGAGGCCGCCGTCGGCCTCGTCGCCGAGCAACTCGTCGAGATCAGCACCTTCGACTTCGGCCGCTGACGGGCCGCCCGCTGATCAAAGGCACGACACGATCGGACCATCGCGAGGGCCACGTGCCCTCCGGCGAGGTACCACCGGCCACAGTCCGAGCCACTGTCGGCGGACCGGTGGGCGACACCTATGACTGTGACGGCATCAGGGGTGGAGCCTCACGTTGGTGGCGGTGGGCACGAAGAGGCTGGTTGCAAGCCGCGGTAATACTGATTGCTATCGCCTCTCCTAAGGAGGTCGCGCCGGAGTTGAACGACCCTCGACGCGCCGCGCGGCTCTGGCAGACGCCGGGGGGTGCGACGCTGCTGTTCGGTGACAGCTCGGCTTTGCTGGCTCTGCGCACTCATAGTGGGGGCAGGTTCCGCTACGACACGCCGAGTTGTGTCGGCAGCCCTACCGAATGGACTCGCCAGGTGCCACCCCGGCTACGTTTGGCCGTGCAGTTGCCGCGCCGGTTCTGGCGGTGGATCGTGCTCATTGTGCTGCTCGTGGTCCCGGCCATCGTGGGGATGCGCTAACTCGAGCAGCGCAACGAGGAGGCCAACACGGCCTCTCAGATCGAGATCGGCCTGCTACGGCGCACAGGCGACCCGCGAGCGAGAGCGCCTACGACCCGGCGCAGGCGCTGACGGCTGAGGGCGTTCCCGCAGCGGACACCATTGACGTCGTCGCTATCCTGGTGAGCCACGTCGGCGGTGCCGATGCGCGGGAGTTGGTGTTCCCGGGGCCCTGCGGGCAAACTCAACCCGTGCGCCGGCGCGAGACAGAGACCCAAGAGGGCGACGACAAGAGGCGCCGGACGCTTAGCGGCCGCCATGCCCTCCTCCGGATCTTCCTGGGACTGGCGGTGCTGATGGCGATGGGTTGGATGAGCGCGAACGGGGTGAACGTCACGCCCCTCTGGTGGATCATCATCGTGCTTGTCGGTGGGCCTTACGTCATTCGCTGGGTGCGGAAGCACTGGGACTCGGCGGGCAAGGACTAGTCCCCTGAGGTCGCCGCGGCCAGGGCGGCTTCGGCGTTGAGGCGGTCGCTGTTGAGGATCGACCGTACGGTGCTGGGATACCAGCGGCCGCCGCGGGGGTGGCCACTCCCTAAGCGGTGACCTGGTCCTCGATCTGCTGCAGGGTTGCGCATCTCGACCACCAAGTGGCGCGAGGTAGTCGGAGCGTGCTACCTAGGGTTCCGAGGGCCTGCCGGAGTCATGTGGCCTGTGTGATCGCTGCGGTGCCGGTGGCGGTGTCGAGCGCGTTCTGTCGTGTCATCGTCCGCTGGCGGCCAGGAGACAGCCCGTGATTTGGTCGTGCGGATAGTTGCCCGCAACGTCGCTGACGGGCGGGTCGAGTTCGGGCTGCAGCAGCGCCAAGCTGACGATTCGTGGGGCGACCGCCTACTGCCCAGCGTGCGCTTCTTCCCGACCACCGCCCGAGTCCACTATTAGCTCGTGAGCTCGCCGCTGGCTGTGACAGTGGGCGCGGTGCGCATCGTGGCTCGGAGGCTCCGCACCGCCCGTAATGGTTGCGTGCGCCGTCGCGCAGTACGGAGCGAGTGTGGCAGCAGACGCGCCTCCAGCACCCGGAGCGGAGGCTCCGCTCGCAAGGGTGCCGTCAGAGCGGAGAACACGCGGACACGTAGGGCCGCTGGCAGAGTCCGTCGGCATCTGCAGACCCAGGAACTTCTGGTGGATGAGCGCCGCGTCTCGTTCGACGCGGCCTACGGCCAAGAATAGAGCCTTCGCAAATGGAGCCTGCGCGAGAACGTGGGATTTTGGGTTGCTGGCGTCGGTTGGGTTGATCATGCCACGAGCAGTCCGTAGGCGAAGTTGTCGGAGTTGGTGAAGTCGTGGGCGGTGAGCGGCTACTCACTGCGCCGCCACTGGTCGAGCCCTATGAAGAGTGCCTCTTCGAGCCAAGGACCGAATCGTCGAACTGCTTCGTCAAGAGGCTCGTTGTCGTTGATCTGGAACGGATCGTCGGAAACCGTCTGCAACTCGATCACCTGCTGCTCGATGCCCTTGCCTTCGGTCTTCTGCTTGCGGTAGAAGCACATCGACGCCCCCACGAACCCTCCGTAGTCGCGACCCACCGTGTGGAACGAAAGGAGAATCTCCGAACGACCGGATTCCGTGATGAAGACGATCCGCCCCCAGTCGTGGTAGTCGCGCATGTTGGCGAAGTAGTCGAGCCGTCCAGCGGTTTCCACAACTTGGTAGCGATGCCAGAAGTGCCGTTCGCTATCGTCTCCGCTGGTGTCCACGAAGACCCGACGTTCGGGCGCGGTGAAGTCGCGTGATTCGAGACCGGCGCGCACGTCGCTGAACTTGGCCTCGGCAATCGCCCGGAGATGCGTCGATGTCCGCTTTGCCTGCCCGGCATCGGCGCGTTGCCCCTCATGGCGGGTTCGGTACTTCTCGCCGAGTGCGTCCAGCATCTGGTCGAGGCGCGCACCCTCGCGTTGCACCTCCCCGAGGATGCTCAACCCTGCCAGGCACGCCCGCTTCTGGAGCGAGCCGATGAGTTCTGTCAGCGGGCCGAGGTCACCGGTGTCGGCGGCCTCGAGCGTGGCGATGTACTTCGGGCGGTCCTTACGGTTGACGACCAGCGGGAACCAGGCGGCACGGATGAGGACGAGCGAAGCAAGGGCGCGGGCCACGCGGCCGTTGCCGTCCTGGAAGGGATGAATCTGAATGAACCGGTGGTGCAGCCAGGCCGCCGAGAGGTCGGGCGGCACCTCCGGGGCGATGTGTTCGCCGTGGAAACTGATCAGCCGGTCCATCTCGGCGGCGACGTGCTCGGGAGGGCAGTACTGGTGTGTCTTCCCGTCGTCGCGAGTGGGGTTGTTGGGGCGCTGCTTGTAAGCGCCATGGCGGAGCTTGATCTTCGTCGCGCGTCCGAACATGTCGACTCCCTCGGCGTACTCCTGCTTCCGAGTCATGAGGTGGTGCAACTCTTTGATGAAGGACGTCGACAGCGGCCTCGCTTGGCGGACCACCTCGAAGAGCCACTCGACTGCCTCTTGATGGTCCCGGATGATGCCGGCGATGAGTTCCGGCGAGCGGCCGTTGTCGTCGTGGGCGATGAGCGAGGCATCGATGCCTTGTTCGATCATCAGGCGGGTCGTGCCCTCATCGAGCGTGTAGATCCGCTCGATGATGCCGGTTTCGATCGCCCACTCCCGGTTGAGGCGCCCGTTGAACTCCGCCACTTGGCGTTCGGAGAGTTGCCCGCGGTGCTCATTCCACACCGACATGAGCGCAGGAAGTTCGCTGCTCGCCGCGTCGAGGTCTTCGTCGCTGAGATTGGTGATCGGAGCCCATGCGTGGTGCACCGGTTGATCGACCATGACTCGACGCTATCCCGGCCGGTGGCTCAGCCGGTGCAGCCCCGACCGTCGCCGTCGCGATCCAACCGATACGGATCCGTTCCGGGGCGGATCACGGTGACGGGCTTCTGATCCCCCCGAAGATCGCCGCAGTTCAGGGCGTCGCCGGGCAGGTTCGGTAGGCACGGTTCGTACGCCGGATGGCAGTCGCTCGCCGGCTGCGTGGTGCTCGTGGTGATCTCGGTCGCCGCTGATGGCGTATCCACAGCAGTCGGTGAGGCGTCGGGGACGATGCCCACGTCGCAGCCCGTCAGGCTGGTGACCACGACCTCGAAGTCCTGCGGGGTGATCGAGAGCCCCCAACGGATCTTCACCGTGGCGTACTGCACCAGGTAGTCGCAGCGGGCCGCCGGCGCCGTGGGGCTGTACTCGGCGGGACCCCTGGCCGACTTGGAGCGGTTCTCGCCGGCGGCGATGGCGTTCAGGTTGCCGAGGTCGTTGCTGAACCGGTCCAGCAGTTCGTCGGCCCATTCCCAGGCGCCCGACACCCAGGCGTCGGCCAGCGCCACGACGTGATCCACGTCGAGATCGCGCGGATCGGTGAACGTGCGGTTGGTGTAGGGATCGAACCATTCCCCCGAGTCCACGGCGCATCCCTCGGCGTTCATCGAGAAGCCGACAGCCTCGGCCTGCAGGATCTCGTGACGCGTGTTCACGCAGTCGCGGTCGGTGTCGAGCCAGCCCGCGAAGTAGTCGCGGTCGTAGTCGGGGATGCTCGAGTTCCGTTCCGCCACCAGCGGCTGGAGTTGTTCGATCAACTGCGCCGCGGCCTCAGATGCAGCCGGTTCGTCGACCGCCGCGTTCGTGGGCGACGCGGTCTCGGCAGGAGCGGCCGCCTCCGGCGGGTCGATCGTGCCCGTAGTGGCGGTCGGGCTGGTGGCCGGTGCCGAGCCGGGGGGCGGCGGAGTGGTCTCCGCGATGGCGGGGTTGCGCGCCGCCGTCTCCCCTCCGGAGAACAGGGCGCCGGCAATCCCGATCGCCGCCCCGGCCACAACCAGCAGCAGCAGGATCCGCACAATCGGCCGGCGCGGCACTAGGGCGCGCAAGTGTTTCGAAGCCATCGCGGCCGAGACTAGGTGGCGCGGCGGGCTTGGTCAGAGGACGGGTCGTCGGCGGTGCGGGCGGGTCGGGAACGACCGGTGGCCGGCAAGTATCAGGGTCGCAGGAGGATCTTTCCCGTCGTGGCGCGGCCCTCGAGGCGGCGGTGCGCTTCGGCGGCCTCCGCGAGGGGGAGTTCCAGGCCGATGCGGACGTCCATGCCGTCGGCGATCCAGTCGAACAGCTCCTGCGAGCGCCCGAGCAGGTCGGAGCGCTCGGCGACGTGGTCCCACAGCGTCGGGCGGGTGAGGTACAGCGAACCCTCCTGCGACAGGCGGAGGGGGGCGATCGGGTCCACCGGTCCGGAGGCATTGCCGAAGGTCACCATGGTGCCCCGGCGCCGGAGGAGGCCCAGGCTGGCGTCGAACACGGCGGCGCCGACCCCGTCGTAGACCACGTCCAGCGGGCGCGGTCCGGCAATGTCGACGATCGCCTCGGCGAAGTCAACGTCGTTGTAGAGGATCACGTGGTCGGCGCCTGCTCCGGCGGCAAGTTCGGCCTTGGCCGGCGTGCCGACTGTCGTGAACACCTCGGCGCCGAGTCGCTTGGCCATCTGGATCAGCAGCAGGCCGGTCCCGCCCGCTCCGGCGTGGATGAGGCAGCGGTTCCCCGGCTCGAGCGGGAAGGTGTCGATCACCAGATAGTGCGCCGTCAAGCCCTGCAGCATGGCTGCGGCAGCGGTGTCCAGCGAGACCCCCTCAGGGACCGGAACCACCCCGGCGGCGTCCAGGGCGCACCGCTCGGCGTAGGAGCCCTGCCCCCCGCACCAGGCCACCCGGTCGCCCACCGCAGCGTCCGTCACGGCGGATCCGACGGTGGTCACCACCCCGGCGCCCTCGAGTCCGGCGGTGTAGGGCAGGGCGATCTTGTACAGGCCGATGCGCTGGTAGGTGTCGACGAAATTGACCCCGGCGGCGGCGACGTCCACCACCACCTGACCGGCGCCGGGAGCGGGGTCGGGCTGATCGGTGAGGGAGAGAACCTCGGGGCCGCCGTAGTCGGAGATCCGGATGGCGCGCACAGTGCCTCCTTGTATCGCTGGACTGGTATTCGGAGTGGTCGGCTCACCGTACGCGCTGCCGGCCGGGGCCGCCCACTCCTCGCGACCCGCGGGGCCTAACCGGTCGGTAATCTCCGCGGCGAGTGCCCGTACCCCGCTGGCCCACGTCTGAACGGCCTGTTTCCCGATGGCCTTGTCTCAGGCTGCCTGTACCCGAACGAGCCGGGACCCGTAGCCGGAAGACCAACCTGGCGCTGCTGATGATGCTGGTCCTGGCGTGGGTGAGCGGCGCGTGCGCATTCCTGCTCGGCGGCGCCTCCACCGCCTGGGTCGTCACCATGCACGGCATTGTGGGGTTCACGGTGCTGGTCCTGGCCCGCCCGAAGGTGCCCGTGGTGCGCCGCGGTCTGCGCCGGCGCCGGCCAACCCGGTACGCCTCGGTGGCTCTGGGTGTCTGCGTCACCGGGGCGTTCGTGACCGGGGTCGTCCACGCACTGGGGGTGTGGCAGGCCATCGGCGTGTGGTCGCCCATGGGCCTGCACCTGATCTTCGCCATCGGGGCGGTGCCGCTGGCGGCGTGGCACGTCGTCGGCCGGCCGCAGCGGGTCCGCCCTGTGGATCTCTCCCGGCGCACGGCACTGCAGGCACTCGCCGTGGTGGGGGTCGCACTGCTGGCCCGCACCGGCTTCGAGCAGTTGTTCGCCACTGAGCGGCGCTTCACCGGCTCGCACGAGGTGGCGTCGGGTGAGCCGAGGCGGATGCCGGTGGTGCAGTGGCTCGACGACTCCCCACCCGCCATCGACGCCGACGACTGGGCGCTGCGGCTGCGGGGGTCGGTAGAGCGCGACGTGAGCTACCGGGAATTGCTGAGCCACAAGCGCACGACCGAGGCCACGCTGGACTGCACCAGCGGCTGGTACAGCACCCAGAGGTGGACGGGCGTCCCGCTCGCCGACCTGCTCGGCCGCGAGGTGTCGGGTCGCAGTCTCGAGGTGCGCTCGGCGACCGGCTACGGGCGCCGCTTCCCGCTGAGTGATCTCGACGGCATGATGCTGGCCTACGAGGTCGGCGGCGCACCCCTGTCCCGCGGCCACGGTGCTCCGGCCCGCCTCGTGGTGCCCGGCCGCCGCGGGCTCTGGTGGGTCAAGTGGGTGACGGAGATCCGCACCAGCGACCGCCCCTGGTGGGTCCAGACGCCGATCCCGTTCACCTGAGCACCGGCGGGGCACAGCCCTCGTGCCCGGCGGCCCGAGCGTGGTTGTTCGAGACCCTGCCCGGTATAGTGCATCGTTCCCCTGGCAGCGATGCCAGGGACGAATCGACGTCTGCGAAGGCCTGTGATCGTGCCTCCGGGCGATTCCCGCGGGAACCACGCAGCGAACCGAGACCCACTCCGCCCGGCTTTGTCCGAGCGGAGTGTTCGCGTCAGCACGATAGACGCATCCGAAGACGAGTAGGCGTGACGACCACGGCGACAATATGGCGACCAAGGCGATTATCGGCGAGAAGGTGGGCATGACCCAGATCTGGGACGACAGCGACCGCGTTGTCCCGGTCACGGTCCTGCGCGTCGAGCCGTGCCGGGTCGTGCAGCTCAAGACGCGGGACGTGGACGGCTACTCGGCGCTGCAGGTCACGTGGGGCTATGCCGACGCTGCCAAAATCAACAGCCCCGCGAGCGGCCATTTCGAGCGCCACGGGGTCGAGCCCGGTCGAACGCTCGTGGAACTCCGCCTCGACGATGTGAGCGACTACGCCGTCGGGCAGGAGATCACAGTCGACATCCTCGCCGACGGTGAGCTGGTGGATGTGACCGCCGTGAGCAAGGGCAAGGGATTCGCCGGTGTGATGAAGCGTCACGGGTTCAGCGGCCAGAAAGCCTCCCACGGCGTCCACAAGGTCCACCGTGCGCCCGGCGCGGTCGGCCAGTGCGCCACCCCGTCGCGCATCTTCAAGGGCCGCAAGATGCCGGGTCGCCACGGCGCCCGCAGGACCACCACCCTGAATCTGCGGGTCGTCAAGGCCGACGCCGAGAGGAACCTGCTGCTCGTGAAGGGCTCTGTGCCCGGTCCCCGCGGCGCGCGGGTCGTGATCCGCAACGCGGTGAAGGAGGCGTAGCGAGCAATGGTCGCCGCCCCTGTCCGCAGCGTCACCGGCTCCGATGCCGGCACGGTGGACCTCACGCCCGATGTGTTCGGCATCGAGCCCAACGTGGCGGTGATGCATCAGGTGGTCACCGCACAGTTGGCAGCCCGCCGCAGCGGTACGCACAAGACCAAGACCCGCTCGGAGGTGAGCGGTGGTGGCGCCAAGCCGTGGCGCCAGAAGGGGACGGGTCGAGCCCGGCACGGTTCCATCCGCTCGCCGATCTGGCGGGGTGGAGGCGTAGCCCACGGACCTCAGCCGCGCAGCTACGCGCAGTCCACCCCCAAGAAGATGAAGCGGCTGGCGCTGCGCTCGGCGCTGTCGGACCGCGCCGCCGACGAGAAGATCATCGTCGTGGAGGACTGGGGATTCGACGCCCCATCCACCGCATCGGCTGTCTGGAAGCTGGCGGCGCTCGGTGTGGACGGCCGGGTTCTCGTCGTGCTCGAGCGCGACGACGTCATGGCACACAAGAGCTTCCGCAATCTGCAACGCGTGCAGACCCTGCCGGCCGACCAGCTCAACACGTACGACGTTCTGGTGAGTGATGTCGTCGTCTTCACCAGTGCGAGCCTCGCGGAGGTGAACCAGCCGTGAAGGATGCCCGTGACGTGATCCTCGAGCCGGTCGTCAGCGAGAAGTCCTTCGCGCTGCTGGAGCGGAACGTCTACACGTTCAAGGTCCACCCGTCGAGTACGAAGCCCGAGATCGCCAAGGCCGTCGAGCAGGTCTTCGACGTCCACGTGCTCAACGTGAACACGCTCCGTCGCCCCGGCAAGCGCATCCGGAACCGCCGCCGCCTCACCTATGGCCGCCGGCCGGACACCAAGCGGGCGATGGTCACCCTTGCCGAGGGCGACTCGATCGAACTCTTCGAGGTGTGAGGTCATGAGCATCCGGCGCCGCAAACCCACCAGCCCGGGACGCCGCTTCCAGACGTCCCACGACTTCTCCGAGATCACCCGCAGCACGCCGGAGAAGGCGTTGCTGGCGCCCCGGCACTCCACCGGCGGCCGCAACAACGCAGGGCGCAAGACGGCGCGGCACCGCGGCGGCGGTCACAAGCGCCGCTACCGGATCATCGACTTCCAGCGCCGCAAGGACGGCGTTCCGGCGAAGGTGGCGTCCATCGAATACGACCCCAATCGGAGTTGCCGCATCGCTCTGTTGCACTACTACGACGGGGCGAAGTCCTACATCCTGGCTCCGGACGGAATCGCCGTCGGCGACGTGCTCGAGTCGGGCACCAGCGTGGAGATCCGGCCGGGCAACGCCCTGCCGCTGCGCTACATCCCGGTGGGCACCGTCGTGCACAACGTGGAACTGAAGCCGGGCGCCGGCGGGCGCATGGGTCGCGCCGCCGGGACCCGCATCCAGCTCGTGGCCAAGGAGGGCACCGACGCCACGCTGCGCCTGCCCAGCACCGAGATGCGGCGGGTGCCCATCGACTGCCGGGCCACGGTGGGCGCGGTCGGCAACGCCGAGCACGAACTTGTGCAGATCGGCAAGGCCGGGCGCAACCGCCACAAGGGTGTCCGTCCCCAGACCCGGGGTGTGGCCATGAACCCGGTGGACCATCCGCTGGGCGGCGGTGAGGGCAAGAGTTCCGGCGGCCGGCACCCGGTGTCGCCGTGGGGCAAGCCGGAGGTCCGCACCCGCAACCCCAAGAAGCAGTCGTCGCAGATGATCGTGCGCCGCAGGCGCACCCGCGGGCGCCGGCGGTAGGAGATTCACGATGCCCAGAAGCCTGAAGAAGGGTCCGTTCGTCGACCATCACCTGCTCGCCAAGGTGGACGCCCTGAACGACTCGGGCGAGAGGCGCGTCATTCGCACGTGGTCGCGCCGCTCCACGATCATTCCCGACATGGTCGGGCACACCCTTGCGGTGCACGACGGGCGCAAGCACGTGCCGGTCTACATCACCGAGGCCATGGTGGGTCACAAGCTCGGCGAGTTCGCCCCGACCCGCACGTTCAGGTATCACGCGGGCCAGGAGCGCGGGGGCAGGCGTTGATGGCCACCGACCTCGCCGCTCCCTCCGTACGCGCCTCGGCGCGCTACGTGCGTAGTTCCGCCTCCAAGGTCCGTGCCGTGCTCGACCTGATCCGTGGCGAGTCCTACGAGCGCGCCAGCGAGATCCTGCAGTTCTCCGAGCGCCGGATCTCGCACGCGGTGGCACGCTGCCTGGACTCGGCGGCCGCCAACGCCGAGCACAACGCCAACCTGTCCGCGGAGGAGTTGTACGTGGCGTCCTGCTATGCCGACGAGGGGCCGACGCTGAAGCGCTGGCGACCGCGCGCCCGTGGCCGGGCAACGCCCATTTTGAAGCGAACGTGCCACATCACGATCGTGCTGGAGCGCTACTCCCTCGCCGAGCGCGAAGACCGCGCCGAGCGGGGTGTCAGCAGCGGGGCCGCGACCGAGGTCCGGCGACGCCGGGTGGCGGCCAGCCGTGCTGCCGCCGCTGAGCGGGCCGCCGCTGAGCAGGCCGCCGCGGAGGAGGACACCGCCGCGGAACAGGATGCCGCTGCTGAACAGGACACCGCCGCGGAACAGGATGCCGCTGCTGAACAAAACGTCGAGTCGGACGCCGCCGACGGCGACAAGGAGATCTGATGGGTCAGAAGGTCAACCCGTACGGGTTCCGCCTCGGAGTCACGACCGACTGGAAGTCTCGCTGGTTCGCCACGCGCAAGGAGTACCGGGAGTTCGTCATCGAGGACTGGAAGATCCGCGACTATCTCATGGGCGAACTGCCGCACGCCGCCATCAGCCGCATCGAGGTGGAGCGCACGAGGGATCGACTGCGCATCGACGTGCACACCGCCCGTCCGGGCATCGTGATCGGGCGGAAGGGCTCCGAGGCCGACCGCCTGCGCGGCGGACTCACCAAGATCACGGGCAACAAGCGGGTTCAACTCAACGTGCAGGAGATCAAGCAGCCCGAGTTGGATGCCGCGCTCATCGCTCAGGGCATCGCCGATCAGCTCACCGGCAGGGTGGCCTTCCGCCGGGCCATGAAGCGAGCCGTCCAGAACGCCCAGAAAGCCGGCGCGAAAGGCATCAGAGTGCAGTGTTCGGGTCGCCTCGGTGGCTCGGAGATGGCCCGCACCGAGTGGTACCGGGAGGGCCGGGTGCCACTACACACGCTGCGTGCGGACATCGACTATGGCTTCCGGGAGGCGCACACGACCTACGGCCGGATCGGCGTGAAGGTGTGGACCTACAAGGGCGACATCCTGCCGTACCGCCTCGACACCGACGAGAGGATCAACCGCGAGGCAGCGATGGCCGTCGGTGAGACCGCCGGACCCGCCCGCTCGCGCAAGGTCGTGTCCTCCGCGGCTCGACGGCGGGAAGCCGCCCCGACGCCTGCGCCGGCGCCGACGCCGGCGCCTGCGCCGGCGCCTGCGCCCGACGAGCAGGAGTTCCCGACCGAACTGGGGGAACTGCGCCCTCTGGTGGCCGAGGCCGATGCGGAATTCGAGCGTCTCCTCGAGCAGGAGGAGGAAATCGAGCGGGCCTCCCGAGAGCAGCACGAGACGCCCCACTTCCGACCGGGGGATGCTGACTGATCATGTTGATGCCAAAGAAAACCGCCCATCGCAAGCACCATCGCGGCCGTACGAAGGGCGTCGCCAAGGGCGGGACCACCGTGGCCTTCGGCGACTACGGGATCCAGGCTCTCGAGCCGGGATGGATCACCGCGCCGCAGATTGAGGCCGCCCGTGTGGCGATGACGCGCCACGTGCGCCGCGGCGGCAAGGTCTGGATCAACATCTTCCCCGACAAGCCGGTGACCCAGAAACCGGCCGAGACCAGGATGGGATCCGGCAAGGGGAATCCCGAACGCTGGGTGGCGGTGGTGCGTCCCGGCCGCGTGCTGTTCGAACTGTCCTACTCCGACCCTGTCGTGGCGCGAGAGGCCATCGAGCGCGCCATCCAGAAACTTCCGATCCGGGCGCGGTTCGTGTCCCGGCACCAGGCGGTTTAGTCGTGGCCCGCTCCAAGGCACTGGCCGAGCTGAGCGACACCGAGATACTGGGCATGCTGGATCAGGCGAAGGACGAGGCCACCAATCTCCGCTTCCAGCACGTGACCGGGCAACTCGACAACATGAAACACCTGGCGGGTTCCCGCAAGCAGGTAGCGCGCATCCTGACCGAACTCCGCGCCCGCGAGATCAGCGCCGCTGAGATGGCCACGGTGCGCCAGACCGATGGTGTGGATGCATCCAGCGAGGTCGGGGCCGACGCGAGTGGGCCGGCACGTGTGTTCAAGAGGAGGCGCCGCCGCGATGGCTGAGGAAGCACAGATCACCGATCCGACCCCGGAGCAGTCAACTGCCCCTGAGGCTGCGGGAGTCGCCGCAGCGGCCGCCTCGCGCAACCGGCGCAAGAGTCGGGAGGGCGTCGTGGCGTCAGCGTCCATGGACCGGACCGCTGTCGTCGTGGTGACCGAGCAGGTTCGCCACCCGCGGTACAACAAGATCGTTCGCCGCCACAAGCGCCTCTACGTCCATGATCAGGACAACGTCCTTCGCGTCGGCGACCGTGTCCGGATTGCGGAGACCCGTCCGCTCTCCAAGCTCAAGCGCTGGCGACTCGTGCAGATTCTCGAGCGGGCGCGCTGAGAGGGGGACAAGGTGATCCAGCAGGAGACACGCCTCCGGGTGGCGGATAACTCCGGCGCCAAGGAGGTTCTCTGCATCAAGGTGCTCGGCGGCTCGCGCCGCCGCTACGCCTCGATCGGCGACGTGTTCGTGGCGACGGTCAAGGACGCCATCCCAGGCGCCAAGGTCCGCAAGGGCGAAGTGGTGCGCTGCGTCGTGGTCCGCACCCGCAAGGAGAAGCGCCGGCCCGACGGCAGCTACATCCGCTTCGACGAGAACGCTGCGGTCGTACTCGACGAGAACAACCAGCCTCGCGGGACGCGCATCTTCGGTCCCGTGGGCCGGGAGCTGCGCGAGAAGCGCTTTATGCGCATCGTCTCGCTGGCGCCGGAGGTGCTGTGATGGCCAAGATCCGCAAAGGTGACCGCGTCGTCGTGCTCTCGGGTAAGGATCGCGGCAAGCAGGGCGTGGTCTCGGCCGTGTTCCCCGCCAAGGGCACCGTCCTCGTCGACGGTGTCAACGTCGTCCGCAAGCACCGCAAGCCCAACCAGTCCGGTGTCATGCAGGGCGGCATCATCGACAAGGACATGCCCATTCCTATGGCCCGGGTGGCTCTCATCAGCCCTCAGGACGGCAAACCAACGCGTGTGGGGTTCCGGATCACGCCCGACGGCAACAAGGTGCGGATCTGCCGCCGCACCGGGGCGGACATCCCGTGACGGCTGCAGCGGCGACCATGCCGCGGCTCAAGCAGCTCTACCGCGACGAGTTGCGGACCCGGCTCCAGGCGGAGTTGGGTCTCGACAATGTCATGCAAGTGCCCGCGCTGGAGAAGATCGTCCTGAACATGGGCGTCGGCGACGCGTCGAGACAGGCGCGCCTGCTGGAGGGGGCGATCGCGGACATGACCATCATTGCCGGCCAGCGGCCGCTGACCACCCGGGCGAAGCGCTCGATCGCCGGCTTCCGCCTGCGCGAGGGGAACGCCGTGGGGGTGAAGGTCTCGCTTCGGGGCGATCGCATGTGGGAGTTCTTCGACCGGCTCATCAACCTGGCGATCCCTCGGATCCGCGACTTCCGCGGTCTGCCGCTCAATTCCTTCGACGGGAACGGCAACTACTCCTTCGGCGTTTCCGAGCAGTTGATCTTCCCCGAGATCGACTACGACAAGATTGACACAGTCCGCGGCATGGACATCACCCTGGTGACGACGGCGCCCGACGATGCGACGGCACGGGCGCTCCTGGAGTCGTTCGGTTTCCCACTCCGGCGCGACCAGGGCTGACGGACTCGACGCACGTTTCGACATATCAGTTGGCGAGAGAGACGACATGGCAAAGAAGGCACTGATCAACAAGCAGGCCCGCACACCGAAGTACCGGGTGCGGGCGTACACCCGCTGCCGCCGGTGCGGTCGGCCGCGCGCGGTGTACCGGAAGTTCGGGCTGTGCCGCATCTGCCTGCGCGAACTCGCGCATGCCGGGGAGATCCCCGGACTCACCAAGGCCAGTTGGTAGGGGGATATCGCCCATGACCATGACCGATCCGATCGCCGACATGCTGACCCGAATCCGCAACGCCAACGTGGCCATGCACGAGGAGGTGCAGATGCCCTCCTCGAAGCTGAAGGAGGCCCTGGCGGAGGTGCTGCGGCGCGAGGGGTACATTCATGGCTACGAGGTGGCCGACATCGATGGCCCGGGGCGGATGCTGACCATCGACATGAAGTACTCACCGGAGCGCGAGCGGGTCATCCGGGGTCTTCGACGGGTCTCCAAGGCCGGCCTGCGGGTGTATACCAAGGGCGACCGCGTACCGCGAGTGCAGGGCGGTCTCGGCATGGCGGTGCTGTCCACCAGCAGGGGCCTGATCACCGACCAGGAGGCTCGCCGGCGTCGCATCGGTGGCGAGATCCTCTGCTTCGTCTGGTAGGTGCGTCGTGTCACGTGTGGGAAAGTCGCCGATCCCGATACCTTCGAGCGTCTCGGTCGCCGTCGCTGACGGCGAGGTCACGGTGACAGGTCCGAAGGGCACGCTGGCGCACCGCGTGCCGGCGGTGATCACCGTGCGTCAGGAGGGCGACTCGCTACTACTGACCCGTGCCGACGACGAGCGGGAGTCGCGTGCGCTGCACGGGCTGACGCGTGCGCTCATCAACAACATGGTCGTCGGCGTGCGCGACGGCTACCGCAAGGACCTCGAGATCATCGGTGTCGGCTACCGCGCCACCGCCAAGAGCCCCGGGAGTCTGGAGCTGCAGTTGGGGTTCAGCCATGCGGTCAACGTAGAAGCACCCGAGGGGATCACCTTCGAGGTGCCGTCGCAGACCGCAATTCGCGTTCTCGGCATCGACAAGCAGGCGGTCGGTCAGGTGGCCGCGCAGATCCGCGCGCTGCGAAAGCCCGAACCGTACAAGGGCAAGGGAATCCGCTACGCCGGGGAGTACGTCCGCCGCAAGGCGGGCAAGGCCGCCAAGTGAGTCAGCCGCAGAAGCAGGGAGCAGATCAATGATGAACGTGTCCGCAGAACGGCGGCGAGGCCGGCTCCGGCGTCACGCAAGGGTGCGCAAGAAGATCATCGGGACGGCGGAGCGCCCGCGCCTGGCGGTGTACCGCTCCAACCGCCACACCGCGGTGCAGATCATCGACGACGCCAGCGGTCACACCCTGGTCGCTGCCTCGACCCTGGAGCCCGCCCTGCGCCAGAGCGAAGCCTCCGGTGTGAGTGCCGCATCGGTTGTCGGGCGCCTGGCCGCCGAGCGTGCCACGGCCGCCGGGATCACAGCGGTTGTGTTCGACCGCGGCGGTTACCACTACCACGGGCGAGTGGCGGCGGTTGCCGATGCCGCCCGCGAAGCCGGGATACGGCTCTGATGGCGCCCGCCGGTGCGCTGGCCTCGCGCTTGCAGTTGCGCGATTCCCGTGTCATCCACATCAACCGGGTCGCCAAGGTGGTCAAGGGGGGGCGACGCTTCTCGTTCTCCGCTCTGGTCGTGGTCGGCGACGGCGCCGGTCACGTCGGTCTGGGTTACGGCAAGGCCAAGGAGGTTCCCCTCGCCATCCAGAAGGGGACCGAGGAGGCGCGCAACTCGCTATTCGCCGTGCCCCTGGCGGGCACGTCGATCGTGCATCCCGTTCTCGGACGCTGGGGTGCGGGCAGGGTGCTGATGAAGCCGGCGGCACCCGGTACGGGCGTGATCGCCGGAGGCGCCGCCCGCGCCATTCTCGAGGAGGCAGGTGTCGCCGACGTGCTCAGCAAGTCGCTGGGCTCGGCCAACCACATCAACGTTGCCCGCGCCACCATCGCCGGCCTCCGCTCGCTGATGCGCCCGGACCACGTGGCGCGCCTGCGCGGTCTTGACCCCAGCGAGTTCGTCCCTCCCGCGCTGCTGGCCGCCTACAACGAGACCGAGCGCACCCGGCGTCTGGCTCTGCGCGGCGAGGAGGGATGACGTGGCACTGCGCGTGACGCAGGTTCGTTCCGGCATCGGGCGCAAGCCCCCCCAAAGGGGCACGCTGCGCGCTCTGGGTCTCGGGAGGATCGGCAAGTCGAAAGTCCACAGTGATCGCCCCGATGTTCGGGGCATGCTGGCCAAGGTCTCGCACCTGGTGGAGGTCGAGGAGGTGCCCGAATCGTGAAGGTCCATGAACTGAAGCCCCCGCCCGGGAGCCGCACGCAGCGCCGCCGCGTCGGCCGGGGCATCGGGGGCAAGGGAGGCAAGACCGCCGGGCGCGGCATGAAGGGTCAGAAGGCCCGTGGAAAGGTGCCGGTCGGCTTCGAGGGGGGTCAGATGCCCCTCCAGCGCAGGGTTCCCAAGCTGCGCGGTTTCAACAACCCCTTCCGGGTGATCTACCAGCCTGTCAACCTGGACGTGATCGAAGCCTCGGGCCTCGACGAGGTGACTCCCGAGACCTTGTATGCACGTGGGCTCGTGAGCAAGGGTGCGCTGATCAAGGTTCTCGCCCGCGGGGAGTTGACCCGAGCGGTCACCGTCCGCGCCCACGCGTTCTCCGAGGGAGCTCGGGCCGCTCTCGAGGCGGTCGGGGCGACCACCGAGGTCCTGCCCCTGCCGTGGGGCGACCGCCGCCCGCCGGCGCAAGGTAACGCCCTCACGAACCGCTAGAGGTCCCCGAGTTTCCGGAGGGAGGAACGCCCAGTGGCACGAGTCCTGCAGAACATCGCCAACATCTTCCGCATCGAGGATCTGCGGAGCAAGATCCTGTTCACGCTCGGCATGCTGACCGTGTACCGGCTCGGAGCCTTCATCCCGGCGCCCGGGATCAACCTGGAGGCCATCCGCCCCCTCCAGGAGGCGGCCGAGGACGGCGGGATCCTCAACTTCCTGCAGCTCTTCTCGGGCGGCGCGCTCACGCAGTTCGCCATCTTCTCGCTGGGAATATTCCCCTACATCACCGCTTCGATCATCATGCAGGTGATGGGCGTCGTCGTGCCGCGCATCGAGCAGTGGCAGCAGCAGGGAGCCGTCGGCCAGCGCAAGATCAACCAGTGGACGCGCTACCTGACGATCGGGATCGCGCTCATCCAGTCAACGGGATTCGCCTTCCTCTTCCATAACAGCGGGGGAGGCCTGGCCGGTGGGACAGGCATCCCCGATCTCCTGCCGGACTTCACTGCGCCACGGGTGGGGCTGGTCGTGCTGACGCTCACGGCGGGGACCGCTCTGCTGATGTGGATGGGTGAACTGATTACGCAGAAGGGCATCGGCAACGGGATGTCCATCATCATCTTCGCCGCCGTGGTCAGTTCGTTGCCCAACCAGTTCTCGCTCGTCAAGGGCAACTCGGGCTGGCCGGGAGTGTTCGAGGTTCTGGCGATGTACCTCGTGCTGCTCGTGCTGATCGTGTTCGTCGAGCAGGGCCAGCGGCGCATCCCGGTGCAGTTCGCCAAGCGCGTCGTCGGCCGTCGGATGACCACGGGAGGCAGCACGTACATCCCGCTGAAGGTGAACCAGTCGGGCGTGATCCCGATCATCTTCGCCAGTTCGGTGCTGTACCTGCCGCAGTTGGTCGTCGTGGTGCTCCCGTCCGGTGGGTGGGGCGAGGCGACCCGAACCTGGGTCAACGATCACCTGCTCCGCTACGACGACCCGTTCTATCTGGTCTTCTTCGGCCTGCTGATCATCGGGTTCGCCTACTTCTACACGGCCATCAGCTTCGACCCTGTCAAGCAGGCGGACAACATCCGCAAGCAGGGCGGGTTCGTGCCGGGCATCCGACCCGGACGACCCACCGAGCGCTACCTGGCGCATATTCTGTCGCGCATCACGCTGCCCGGATCGCTCTTCCTGGCGCTCATCGCCCTGACCCCCGCCGTGGTGATCGGCAACATCGTGCCCACGAGCACGCAGGGCATCTTCAGCTTCACCGGTATCTCGATCCTGATCGCCGTGGGCGTTGCACTCGAGACCATGAAGCAGATCGACAGCCAGCTGATGCTGCGCAACTACGAAGGATTCTTGAAGTGACCACCGGGAGTGCCTGACGTGGGCGGCGTGATCGCCGTCCTCGGGCGCCAGGGTGCCGGCAAGGGCACGCAGTGCGCGATGCTCGCCGGGCGATTCGACGGGGTGGTCCACGTGTCCACCGGGGACATGCTGCGGGACGCCGCCACCTCCGACAGCCCGCTGGGCCTTCGCACCGGCGCGATCATGGCCGCCGGCGAGCTGGTGCCCGACGACGTGATGTGTGAGATCGTGGCCGAGCGTGTCGGCCCGCTGCTTGCGGCCGGGGCCACCGTCCTGCTTGACGGATTCCCCCGTACACCGGCGCAGGCTGACGCCCTCGCCGAGATGACCGCTCCCGGTGGTCTCGCCGGCGCGGTGCTCCTGGAGGTCGGCACCGAGGAGGTCTCGGATCGGATGATGGCCCGCGGTCGTACCGACGACACCGCCGCCGGTATCACTCGGCGCCTCGAGCTCTACGAGACGCAGACGGCGCCTCTGGTCGACTGGTTCGGCGAGCGAGGCCTGCTGCGGAGGGTCGACGGCATCGGGGAGCCCGCGGAAGTCTTCGACCGGCTGGCGGATGTGGTCCGCGGGTTGGTGCGCCTGTCGTTCTCTCGGTAGCCTGGTAGGTCGCGTTCGCAGGCGGGAGTAGGACTCTGGCAAAATCTAAACAAGACGCGATCCTCATGGAGGGGAAGGTTCTGGAGTCTCTCCCCAATGCCATGTTCAAGGTCGAGTTCGACAACGGTCATCAAGTGTTGGCACATATCTCGGGGAAGATGAGAATGCACTACATCCGCATCCTCCCCGGCGATCGCGTACAGGTGGAGTTCACGCCCTATGACCTGCAGCGCGGGCGCATCACCTACCGGTACAAGTAACAATTCCCGAGCGAACCGTGGATTCCGCCGCGGTCGGCAACCGAGCACACGACGAGACAAGGCGGATGCGGAGATGAAAGTGCGCCCCAGCGTTAAGGCCATGTGTGATAAGTGTCAGATCATCCGTCGTCATGGTCGCGTGCGGGTGATCTGCGTCAACCCGCGGCACCGCCAGAGGCAGGGCTGACATGGCGCGCATCTCCGGTGTCGACATCCCGCGGAACAAACGCGCCGTGGTGGCGCTCACGTACATCTTCGGCATCGGTCCCACCGTTGCCGCGCAGACCTGCGATGCGGTCGGTATCGGCCCCGACGTACGGGTCAAGGATCTGACCGAACAGGAAGTGGCCCGTGTCCGTGCCCACATCGAGCGCAACCTCAAGGTGGAGGGTGATCTGCGCCGCCGGATCAGCCAGGACATCAGCCGCAAGCTGGAGATCGGGTGCTACCAGGGGATCCGGCATCGTCGGGGCCTGCCGGTGCGGGGCCAGCGCACCCACACCAATGCCCGGACGCGCAAGGGGCCGCGCAAGACGGTGGCGGGCAAGAAGACCGTCATGAAGAGGAAGTAAGGCAGAGGTGGCGGCGCCGACCGAGGCGCCCAACCACGACGACCGGTAACCGCGCCCTCGCGAGCGCGGCATTGCACCGCTTACAAGACGTACCGAGGGGTCATGGCAGACAGACAGACAAGGCGGCCACGCCGCCGCGAGCGCAGGAACATCGGGCACGGCGTTGTGCACATCAAGAGTTCCTTCAACAACACCATCATCACGGTCACGGATCTGCAGGGGAACGTGGTCGCCTGGGCCTCCGCCGGGAACGTCGGTTTCAAGGGTTCGCGCAAGTCGACCCCGTACGCCGCCCAGATGGCTGCCGAGGAGGTGGCGCGGCGGGCCATGGAGTTCGGCGTGCGCAAGGTGGACGTGCAGGTGCGGGGCCCGGGATCGGGCCGCGAGACCGCGATCCGCTCGCTGCAGAGCCTCGGTCTGGAGGTCACCGGCATCAAGGACGTCACCCCTGTCCCGCACAACGGTTGCCGGCCGGTGAAGAGGCGGCGGGTCTGATGTCGCGCTACATCGGACCCAAGGCGAGGGTGTCGCGCCGCCTGGGGACCAACATCTTCGGTACCAAGGGCGAGGCGGTGGCGCTCGACAAGCGTCCCTACCCGCCGGGGGAGCACGGCCGCTCGCGGCGGCGGACGACTGCTTCGGAATACCTTCTCCAACTCCAGGAGAAGCAGAAGGCCCGTTTCACCTACGGTCTGACCGAGCGGCAGTTCCGCAATCTCTACGCCGAGGCGAGCCGCCGCTCGGGCGTCACCGGCGAGAACATGCTCAGCTACCTCGAGTCGCGCCTCGACAACGTGGTGTACCGAGCCGGTTGGGCGGCCACCCGACCCCAGGCGCGACAGTTCGTGCGGCACGGCCACGTGTCGGTGAACGATCGCCGAGTCACGATCCCGAGTTACAGGGTGAGCGCCGGCGAGGCCATTTCGGTGCGCGACAAGTCGCGCTCTATGACAGTTCTGCAGTGGAACGTCGACGTTCTGGATCGGGTGCCGCCCGTCTGGCTCGACGTCGTCGAAGAGGGCTGGGCCGCGAGCGTGCTGTCGCTTCCTACGCGGGACCAGATCGACGTGCCCATCCGCGAGCAGTTGATTATCGAGCTCTACAGCAAGTAGCTCCAGCGAGGTTGCACATGCTTGATATCAAACACCCCACGGTTGCCGCGGCCGAGGCCGAGGAGAACCGTCAGAAGTTCGTCATCGGCCCGCTCGAGCCCGGATTCGGCTACACGATCGGCAACGCGCTGCGGCGCACGCTGCTCTCGTCGATCCCGGGCGCGGCGGTGACGCATGTCCGCTTCGACGAGGCGCTGCACGAGTTCGACACTCTGCAGGGCGTCGTCGAGGACATCTCCGACATCATCCTGAATCTCAAGGACCTGGTGCTGCACAGCCACAGCCCCGAGCCCGTGCGACTGCGGATCGATGTGCTGGGTCCGGCGGACGTCACAGGCGCGCACTTCGGGGTCAACCCCGACGTCGAGGTGATCAACCCCGAACTTCACATCGCCACGCTCAACAGCCGGGCACGCTTCGCTGCCGATGTCACCGTCGAGCGGGGGATCGGCTACATGGGCGCCGAGAGCCGCCCCGCCGGGGCGACAATCGGTGACGTTCCCGTGGATGCCCTGTTCTCGCCGGTGCGCCGCGTCGCCTACGAGGTCGAGGCCACGTCGGGGGAGCGGGAGGTTGCCTCCGACGAGTTGGTCGTTGACGTGCTCACCGATGGGACCATCACGCCGGCCGAGGCGATGGCCACCGCGGGTGGCATCCTGCGCCGCTTGGCGCAACTCGTCGAGAATCTCGCCGAGGTGTCGCTGCCCGATGGCCTGGATCCGTCCACGGCACCCGACATGCCGTCTGACCTGATGCGTCCCATCGACGAGTTGGGTCTGTCGGAACGACCGCGCAACTGCCTCAAGCGGGCTCAGGTCACCACGGTGGGTGCGCTCCTGGAGAGGACGCCGCTCGAACTGCTGGCGATCCCAAACTTCGGCGAGAAGTCGCTGGACGAGGTGACGGCCCGTCTCGACGAGTTGGGCCTCGCCCTGGCGTCGGTGGACTGAGAGCGAGACGATCATGCCCGGCCGACCGCGCAAGGGCCGCCGCCTCGGCGGAAGTGCCTCACACCAGAAGCTCATGCTGGCCAATCTCGTGGCCTCCCTCGTGGCTGCCGAGTCGATCGTGACGACGGAGTCCAAGGCCAAGGCCATGCAGCCCGTCGCCGAGAAGCTGATCACCAAGGCACGCAAGGGCGGTCTACACAACCACCGCCAGCTCGTGGCGTTCCTCAACGACCGCGAGATCGCCGACAAGCTGATCTCCGACATCGGTCCGCGCTACGCGAATCGCGCCGGCGGCTGTACCCGGATCCTGCGAGTCGGCCCTCGCTACGGGGACAACGCCCCGATGGCCCGCATCGAGCTCGTCTAGCCGGCGCACCGCGGCGTGGCTCGCCTGCGTCTACTCGTCGCCTACGACGGCGGGGGCTTTCGCGGCTTCGCTCCGAACCCCGGTGTGCGCACGGTCGGCGGTGTGCTCGCCGATGCACTCGGGCGGCGGCTCGGCTACCCGGTTCAGTTGACCTGCGCCGGGCGCACCGACGCCGGTGTTCATGCGCGCGGGCAGGTCGTGAGCCTCGACGTGGCCGACGAGGATCTCTCGCCGGAGCGCCTGGAGGCTCTCGGGGGCGGACTCAACCGCATGTGCGGGCCGGACGTGGCGGTCCTGGCGATCGAGCCTGCCTCTCCCGACTTCGACGCGCGCTTCTCGGCGCTCTCCCGGGCGTACCGCTACACGATATGGAACGCACCGGAGCCCGACGTGTTCCGGCGGCAGGTGTCCTGGCACGTACCCGACCCGCTCGAGATCACTGCCATGGCGGAGGCCGCGGCGCTGCTGGTGGGCGAACACGACTTCGCCTCGTTCTGCTCGCGTGCGACGCAGGCCGTCGACGGCGAGGTGCGAGTGGCGCCCACGACGAGGCGGGTGCTGCGCGCCGGCTGGAGTCGCCCCGAGCCGGGAGTCCTGCTGTTCGATATCGCGGCGAACTCCTTCTGCCGCCAGATGGTCCGCTCGATCGTCGGAACCCTCGTGGACGTGGGTCGGGGTCGCCGCCCCGCCACCGACATGGATCGGGTCCTGGCGAGCCGGGATCGTGCGGCCGCGGGACCCGTGGCGCCACCGCACGGTTTGTGTCTGCAGTCGGTCGCCTACCCATGATCCCGCCCGGCCTTCGGGCGCAGCCGATTCCGGTGTTGAGCCCGTATCCTTTCGGTGTGCGCACGTACAGCCCGAAGGCATCAGAGATGGATCGCGCCTGGTGGATCGTCGACGCCGACGGTCAGGTGCTCGGACGTATGGCGACCGAGGTGGCCCGCGTCCTGCGCGGCAAGCACAAGCCGATCTACACCCCGCATCTGGACTGCGGCGACCACGTCATCATCGTGAACGCCGGCAAGGTTGTGACCACCGCAGACAAGTCCGAGCGGAAGATGCTGTACCGGCACTCCGGCTACCCGGGCGGTCTTCACTCGGAGACCCTTGGCAAGGCGCTGGCGCGACAACCCGCCGAGGTGGTGAGGCGCAGCATCCGCGGGATGCTGCCCCACACCCGTCTGGGCCGCCAGATGCTCCGGAAACTCAAGGTCTATGCCGGACCGGTCCACCCGCACAAAGCCCAGAATCCGCAGCCGCTGCTCCTCGGCAGGAGAACTCCATGACAACGCCGCTTGTTCAATCCACCGGTCGCCGCAAGCGGGCCGTGGCTCGCGTCCGTATCCACCCGGGTGAAGGCCGAGTCGTCATCAACGGTCGCGACTTCGATAACTACTTCCCGTCGCCCTCCCACCGCTCCCACGCCACCGAAGCCCTTCGCGTGACCGACACCGGGTCCGTGTACGACGTGGATGCCACGATCTCCGGCGGGGGCCTCACCGGGCAGGCAGGGGCTCTCCGCCTCGGCATCGCCCGCTCGCTCGAGACCCTGGACGGCGATTGCCGGGAGAAGCTCAAGCGTGCGGGCCTGCTCACCCGGGACTCGCGCAAGAAGGAGTCCAAGAAGTACGGGCTCAAGAAGGCCCGGAAGGCTCCGCAGTACTCCAAGAGGTAGCGGCGCCTGCGCATGCGCCGCCACGAGCCGTTGTAGCGGTTCGGACGTGTTCGGTACAGACGGCATACGGGGGCGCGCCTACCACGACGTGACCCCGGAGATCGCCGCCCGCATCGGTGCAGCGGTCGTCGCCACGTTCCGATGTGATCGAGTGATCCTGGGTCACGATCCGCGGCTCTCCGCCGGCGACCTCGTCGATGGGTTGCTGCGCGGCCTGTGCGGCATCGAGGTTGACCTGCTGGGCGTGGCCCCTACACCGGCGGTGGCATTCCTCAGCGCCACCGACGGAGTGCCGGGCATCGTGGTATCGGCGTCGCACAACCTGTACCAGGACAACGGTGTGAAGATCTTCGGACCCGGGGGGCGGAAGCTCAGCGACGGCGAGCAGGAGGCGGTAGCGGCCACCCTCGGGGTCTCCTCGGGCGCCGGCGGGTCCCGAGCGGCCTGCGTCGACGCCTCCGACCGGCTCGAGTCGTACCTCGATGGCGTGGCGGCGACGGTGCGTCCCGGCGCGCTCGATGGGTTGCGACTCGTGGTTGACGGTGCCAACGGCGCGACCTCGGCACTCGCACCGGCGCTGCTGCGCCGCCTCGGCGCCTCGGTGCGTACCGTGGCGTGCGCGCCGAACGGGCGGAACATCAACGACGGCTGCGGGGCGGCCTCGCCCGGGCTGATCGCCGGCGAGGCGCGCCCCGGTGAGATCGGCTTGGCGTTCGACGGCGACGGCGATCGGGTCGTGGCCTACGATCATCAGTTGATCGACGGTGACCACATCATCGCCCTCTGCGGGATTGACCGCCACGAACGCGGCCGGCTGGCGGGCGCGACGGTTGTCGTGACGGTCATGAGCAACATCGGCCTGCACCGTTCCATGGCGGAAGCGGGCATCGATGTCGTGACCACGCCGGTTGGCGATCGGCACGTGCTCAGTGCGCTGGAAGCCGGAGGCTGGGAACTCGGCGGCGAGCAGTCCGGTCACGTGGTCTTCCGAGATCTTGCCACCACGGGTGACGGCCTGCTCACGGCCGTGCAACTGTTGGATGTCGCCGCCCGCCGGGGGGAACGCCTCGGGGATCTGGCGGCGGCGGCGATGACCCGCTACCCCCAGGTGCTGCGCAACGTGGCCGTGAGCCGCGGGGCGACCGGCGTGCTGGAGGCCATCGAGCCCGCCGTCGAGAGGGCTCGCGAGGCGCTGGGTGAAAGGGGCCGGGTGCTGGTGCGGTCGTCGGGCACCGAGCCGCTGATCCGTGTGATGGTGGAGGCGAGCACCGAGTCCGAAGCCACGTCGACGGCCGAATCCCTGGCGGCCGAAGTGGCGCGGCGGGCCGGCTGATGTGCGGGATCGTGGCGGTCCTGAGCCGCCCGGCGAGCCGCCGGCCCCCGACCGGATCGGAGATCCGGCGATTGCTCGGCGGGCAGGGTGACGGATTGCGCGCCGGTGTGACCGAGGCGGTGCAGCAGTTGGCCGGACCGGCCGGGCTCACCTGTCTCGTGCGCGACGCGGCGCTGCGTGCGGAGGTGGCGGAATCGGTCAAGCGGATTGATGCCAATGAGGAGCCCCTGGCTGACGCACTCTGGTGCCTCCGCGAGGACCGGCTGGCCACGGCGTCGGCGGTCGCCGACTTTCTCGGTGCCGATGCGTCGGGCGCGACGGAGGAACTCGTGGCGGCGTGGTGGTCGATCCAGGTGGCGCTGTCGGCCCTGGATCGCCTCGAGGTGCGCGGCCGGGACTCGGCGGGGATCGCGGTGATCGTTTCGGTCGGCGAGCCATCGGTGCCGGAGCCCGAGGTGCCCGATGCCCTGGGTCGTTCCGGGAGCCGCTGGCATGACGGCAACGTTTCGGCGTACGTGTACAAGACGGCTGTGGAGGTCGGCGAACTGGGCGACAACACCCGGGCGCTGAGGTCGGCTCTCGCCACCGATGAGTCCCTGCGGGCGACGCTGGCGCGGCCCGGGGCGCGCTGCGCGGTCCTGGCGCACACCCGTTGGGCCAGCGTGGGTCTCATCACCGAGCCCAATGCCCACCCCGTCGCCTCGCTCGCAGACGACGGAGCGCCCTGGGTGTTTGCCGCGGTCAACGGCGACATCGACAACTACGCCGCCGTCGCCACCCGCTACGACCTGACGTACCCCCGAGCCGTGACAACCGACGCCCGGGTGGTGCCCGGGCTCGCCCGGCGCCTGGGCCCCTCGGGTGGATCGGATACCGCGGCGTTCGCTGCGGTGGTTGGGGCCTTCGAAGGTTCGCACGCCATCGTGTCCCTGGCCACGGACACCCCCGGACGTCTGCTGCTCGCCCGGCGGGGCAGTGGGCAGGCGTTGTACGTGGGTCTGGCGACCGACGCATTCGTGGTGGCCTCCGAGCCGTACGGGTTGGTGGAGCAGACCAGCAGCTACCTGCGCTTCGATGGCGCCGATGGCGGGGGAGCCTCCAGCGACGGCGGAGGCGAGGTGGTGCGACTGGACGCCGCCGAGGCGGGCCGGACCGCAGGTGTGGCTCGCTCGTCCTACGGCGGTGCCGAAGTCCCGCTGCCGCCGGTGAGTACGGCGGGCATCACCACGCGCGACATTGACCGCCGTGGTTACCCGCACTTCCTGCTCAAGGAGATCACCGAGTCGCCCGGCTCGTTCGCCAAGACGCTCCGTGGCCGGTTGGTGGGCGACCCCGGTCGCCGCGACGTGGTACTGGACGGGGTCCTGCCGGCGACGGTGGCGTCGCCGCGGCGGATCATCGTCATCGGGCAGGGCACCGCGGCGGTGGCCGCCCGGGCCATTGCCGACATCGTCGGCGCAGAGTTGTCCGGCTCGGGTGTGGAGGTCGCGGCGCGCCTGGCCAGCGAACTGTCGGGTTTCGGGTTGTTCGACGACATGTCGGATCACCTCGTCGTGGCGGTCAGCCAGTCCGGCACGACCACCGACACCAACCGCACCGTCGACCTGGTTCAGGCCCGGGGTGCGGCGGTGATTGCCGTCGTGAACCGCCGGGAGAGCGACCTGGCCGCTCGAGCCGACGGGGTGCTGTACACCTCCGACGGCCGCGACGTCGAGATGAGCGTGGCCTCCACCAAAGCCTTCTACGCCCAGGTCGCCGCCGGCTTCCTGCTGGCCGGGGCCATAGCGGACCGCTTCGGACTGTCGCCCGCGGACCCGGCGCGCCGTTCGGAGCTGCTGGAGGCTCTCGAACGGTTGCCGGCCGCCATGGCGGAGGTCCTGGAGTCACGCTCCCGGATCGCCGACATCGCACAGCGACTCGCCCCGGCGCGGCGACATTGGGCCACGGTCGGCAACGGGCGCAACCGGCTGGCGGCGGAGGAGCTGCGGATCAAGCTGTCCGAGTTGTGTTACCGGTCGGTGGCGTGCGACGCCACGGAGGACAAGAAGCACATCGATCTCTCGGCGGAGCCGTTGATCCTGGTCTGCGCCGCGGGCCTGGACCGCTCCACGGCTCGTGATGTCGCCAAGGAGGTTGCCATCTACGCGGCGCACCGCGCGGCTCCGGTGGTGCTGACCGACGACGTCGAGTTGGCGCGCGCCTCCGGGGACTCCGTGCTGCTGCCCGCCGTCGGTCCGGACATGGCGTTCGTGCTGGTAACCGTGGCCGGTCACCTCTTCGGCTACGAGGCGGCCCTCGCGATCGATGCGGGTGCCGAGCCGCTGCGGCGCACCCGCGGGGCGATCGAGGCTGCCCTCGACGCCGTACCCGACGGTGCTGTCGCCGACGCGGAGGACCTGCTTGCCGGCCTGTCGGGGGAGATCGCCGCGGGCGCCGAACAGTTCGGTCGGCAGTTGCGAGCGGGTCGCTACGACGGTCACCTGCCCGCGGGAACCGCCGCCCGGCTCGACGCCCTGTACCGCTACGCCACCGGTGTGCTCCCGCTGGGTGCCTTCGAGATCGACTACGGCGAGATGGGGACGCCGGCGGGTGTACTCGAGCGGCTGCTGGCCGCGCTCACCGAGGCCACCGAGGAGTTGACTCGACCCGTCGACGCCATACGGCACCAGGCCAAGACGGTCACCGTGGGGATCTCCCGCAGCGAGGATGCGTTGTGGAGTGTGCCGCTGGTCGCGGCCGTCCGGGCCTCGGGCGCCGCTCCCGAACGCCTCAGCTACGACACGCTGTCGAGCTTGGCGGGACTCGATCCGGCGGTGGCCGAGGTCACCGGCTACATCCGCTATGTCATCGACGGCGAGCGCATCGAGATCGTCGACCGGTCGGGCGTGGCGGCGGAGATCGAGTCGCGCGTGGGCCGCGACACCACGTTGCGCGGTACGAAGCGCCAGGTCAGCCGGGAGCGCCGGGTGCTGCTGACGAGGGGTCTGCGGGACGGGCGCCTCATCGTCCTCGTACCCGAGATCAAGGGCGGCGACACTGTGGGCGTGGTGCTGCTGCACGTCGAGTTGCATGGGCGGCTGCCCGCCACCGCCGCCGCCGACGTCATGCGGCGCTACCGCGACCGCTACAGCCGACTCCGCTACGCGGTCACCGAGACCGAGTCATCGTTCGACGAGGCGCTCCTCGCGGACATCCGCACCGAGGATCTGCTGGTGGGCGACCTCACTGCCGTGGCTGCGCGCTGGCGCAGAGCGTCGCCATGATTGGCGTGGACATTGTGGAGGTGCCGCGCTTTCGTGCCCTGCTGGCGCGCCGCCCGCGCATCGCCGAGCGACTCTTCACCCCCGCGGAGCGGGCCTACGCGGAGGGTCGCGCCGACCCCAGCGAGCGCCTGGCGGTGCGTTTCGCCGCCAAGGAAGCCGCGATGAAGGCACTCGGCGCCGGGTTCGGAGACGTTGCGTTCCGGGAAGTCGAGGTTGTACGGGCCCGCAGCGGCCAGGTCGGTCTGCGACTGAGCGGCCGCGCGGCCGCGCGCGCCGACGACGCCGGGGTGACAGGTTGGCATCTGAGCCTCTCTCACACGGCCGGTCTGGCCGTGGCGGTGGCGGTGGCCGTCATGCCGCACGCACCCAGCCTGCCGGCTGCTGCCCCGGACACACGGGCATGATCCCGGTCGTCACCCCGGCCGAGATGGCGGTCATCGACGAGGCCGCTCCCGAAGGGACCGACGTGCTCGTGGAACGGGCGGGGGCCGCGGTTGCCGTGGCCGCCGTCGAGATGCTGACCGGTCGCAGCGAGGGGGCCGCCGCGGTCCTCGAAGCAGGTCGTCCCTCCGGCGCCCTGCGGCAGGCGCTACGTGGTCGCACGGTGATTGTCGTGGCCGGGCGCGGTAATAACGGCGCCGACGGCCGGGCTGCGGCCCGGTACCTGCAACGGGCCGGCGCAGAGTGCCGCATCGTCGCGCCCGACAGCGCCGGGATCCTGCCTGGTGACCTGTTCATCGACGCCGCCTACGGCACCGGGCTGAACCGGCCCTGGACGCCGCCGCGGCTGACATCCGACATGCCGGTACTGGCCGTGGACATTCCGTCCGGTGTGGACGGGCTCACCGGAGAGGTTCACGGCGGTGCGCTGGAAGCGACGCGCACGGTCACCTTCGCCGCCCTGAAGCCGGGCCTGCTGCTGCATCCCGGGCGCCGCCTGGCGGGCTCTGTCAGCATCGCCGACATCGGGCTGGACGTCAGTTCGGCGACGGCGCAGCTGATCACCACAGCCGACGTCGCCGCTCTGTGGCCGCGACGTCCCGACGATGCGCACAAGTGGCGCTCGGCCTGCTGGGTGGTCGCCGGCTCGCCACCGATGCGGGGCGCGGCGGCGCTGGCGTCGCTGGCGGCCCTGCGCTCCGGGGCGGGATACGTGCGGCTCTCGGTGCCGGGCGGCGAGGCGGACGCGGCCGTCCCCACCGAGGTCGTCTTCGGGCGGCTGCCCGCCGAGGGTTGGCACGAACACGTGGATACCTCGCGTTTCAGGTCGCTGGTGGTGGGTCCCGGGCTCGGACCGAGCCCCCAGGCAGCAGCCTCGGTGCGGGCGCTGGTGGCGTCGGCCACCGTGCCGCTGGTGCTGGACGGCGACGCCCTGGGAGCCCTCGGCGCCGACGTTGCGGCGATCCTGGCGGGGGCGCGCTCGCCGGTGGTCCTCACACCTCATGATGGCGAGTATGAGGCGCTGGCGGGGAGGCGGCCCGGTTCCGACCGGCTGGCCGCGGCGCGGTCGCTCGCCGCGACGGGCGCCACTGTGCTCCTCAAGGGGCCGACCACTGTGGTTGCCGCTCCAGGTGGCGAAGCCCGCCTGGTGACCGCAGGGGACGCCCGTCTGGCCACGGCGGGAACCGGGGACGTGCTGGCCGGCATGATCGGCGCTCTTCTGGCACAGGGTGTGGCGCCCCTGGACGCCGCCGCGCTGGCCGCCCACGTCCACGGCATGGCCGGCTCCCTCTCACCGCCGGTGGGTCTCATCGCCGGCGATCTGCTGGGAGCCATCCCCGCCGCGCTCGGCGCCGCGCTGGAGCCATCTTCGCGGCCCCGCGACCTCGATAGCGGGACGCGCTGATGCGCCCTACCTCGGCCGTCGTCGACCTGGCGGTGCTGCAGGCCAACGCCGGCGAACTCGCCCGCCGGAGCGCTCCTGCGGAGTTGTGCGCCGTGGTCAAGGCCGACGGCTACGGGCATGGGGCGGTGGCCACGGCGCGCGCAGCGCTCGCCGGGGGCGCCACGTGTCTGGCGGTGGCGCTCGTCGAGGAGGGCATCGAGTTGCGCCAGGCGGGTGTGATGGCACCGATCGTGCTGCTGTCGGAGCCGCGACCCACCGAGATGGTGGAGGTGGTGGCCTACGACCTGCGCCCCTCGGTCTACAGCGCCACCGGTCTGGCTGCTGCCGCCGCCGCGGCCACCGCAGGCAACCACCGCCTCGGTGTGCATCTCAAGATCGACACCGGCATGCACCGCGTCGGCGCCCACCTCGACGACGCCGTGCTGTTGGCGCGTGCCGTAGCGGCTAAGGACCAACTCCGCCTCGAGGGCGTCTGGACACACTGCGCCGTCGCCGACGAGTTGGACAACGCTTACACGGATGTGCAACTGGAGCGCTACGAGCAGATGCTGAAGGCGCTGGAGGCCGGCGGTGGCGACCGGGTACCGGGGTCGCTCCGGCGCCATGCCGCCAACTCGGCCCTGCTGCTGGCAGGTGGCCGGCCGGATGCCTCACCGATCCGGCGCCGCGCCCGCTACGACATGGTTCGCGCCGGGATCGCCCTGTACGGACTGCCGCCGAGTGCCGACTTCCTGGGCGACATGCGCGGGCTGCGGCCCGCCATGCAGCTACGTACGCAGGTGTCATACGTCAAGCGCGTTGGGGCAGGTGAGGGAGTCTCCTACGGGTTGGTGTACCGGCTCGACTCCGATCGGTGCGTGGCCACCCTGCCCATCGGCTACGCCGACGGTGTGCGGCGCGACTACGGGCTACGCGGCGGGTACGTGCTGATCAGGGGCAGCCGCCGGCCCGTGGTGGGTGTGGTGACGATGGATCAGCTCATGGTGGACTGCGGTGAGCGCAGCGACGTGTCCGTCGGCGACGAGGCTGTGCTGATCGGCACCCAGGGCGACGAGTGCATCGGTGCCACCGACGTGGCGGAACAGCTGGGAACGATCCCCTACGAAGTGGTCTGCGATGTCGGCCGGCGGGTCCGCCGTCACTACTGCTGAGACGCCGGACCCGCTGAGCATGCACACCTCCCGTGTTCGGTTCGCCGGGCTGCGGACCGATGCCGCGGTCCCGAGCCACACGGGGGATGTCCCACCGGTACCGGGGAGGTCCGGCGCCCCGTGAGCGCGCACCTGAGGGCTTTCGATGGGGTGCGCGTCGGCCACTGGACGCACCCGGGCCGCCGGACCGGTTGCACGGCGGTGCTGCTTCCTGCGGGCACGGTGGCGTCGGTCGAGGTCCGCGGCGGCGCGCCCGCCAGCCGCGAGCTGGAGTTGCTGGCGCCCGAGCGGACCGTGCCCGGCGTCGACGCGGTCGTGCTCTCCGGCGGCTCGGCCTTCGGGCTGGCGGCCGCTGAGGGCGTGGTGCGTTACTGCGCCGAGATCGGGCGTGGCTTCTCGACGCCGGCCGGAGCCGTGCCCATCGTCGCCGGCCTGTCGCTGTACGACCTGCGCGCCGGTGAGACCCCTGTCTGGCCCGGCGCCGAAGCCGGCTACGAGGCGGCTCGCACAGCGGTCACACCGGATGGCAGCGGCCCCGCTGGCGGCTGGCCCATCGGGCCGATCGGCGCCGGCGTCGGCGCCACAGTGGGCTCCTGGCGCTCGGCGCGAACACCCAGCGGGCTGGGCTCGGCACAGTTGCGGTTCGCGGCCGCAGATGGCGGGCAGGCTGTCGTGGTCGCGCTGCTGGCGGTGAATGCCGCAGGTGATCTCGACGACACCTCGGTGGAACGCTCGTTGCGCGCCGGCGACTTCCGGCCGCCCGCGCGCCCACCCTTCGGAACCAGCACAACGATCGGCGTCATCTGCACCAACGCGCGCCTCAGCAAGATCGACTGCCTGCTGGTGGCGCAGAGCGGTCACGACGGGTTGGCGCGCACCCTCATGCCGGCGCACACCCGCTTCGACGGTGATGCCCTGATCGCGGCCTCCGTCGGCGAGGTCGAGGCCTCGGTCGACGCCGTGCGTATCGCCGCCACCGTGGCGGTCGGCGACGCCGTGCGCGCCGCCGTGGCCTCCGCGGCCGGTAGCGGCAAGGATTCCGGCAAGCCCTCGTGAGCGGAGCGGCATCGGCACCGGCGCCCGTGGGCCGGGGTGGTGCCCAGCACATCCCGCGCCCGGCCGGCGTGCGCCCGGGCGCGCCAGCGCCGTGGACGGAACTTCCCCCGGCGGCTCACCGGGTCGATCTGAGTGTCCTGCGGCAACGGCTGGGGGAGCGGCGCCCGGCGCAGGCGCCCGAAGCTCCGCAACGGCTCTCGGCGGTCCTGATCCCGCTCTACGTGGACCGGGGCGAGACGACCGTCATCCTCACCCGCCGGGCTTCGCACCTGCGCACGCACAGTCGTGAGGTGTCGTTCCCCGGCGGCGGCCGCGAACCCGGCGACGCCGACCTGTGGGCGACCGCTCGTCGGGAGGCGCAGGAGGAGATCGGGCTGGACCCCGCTGCCGCCGTCCGCATCGGCGAGCTCGACCCGTTCTTCACCGTGGGCAGTGACTCCCTCGTTCATTCCTTCGTCGCCGAACTGCCCGCCGGGCGCCCCGAGGAACTGCGACCCGATCCCGCCGAGGTCGAGAAGATCCTCCACGTGCCGCTGAGCGAACTTCTGGCAGCGGAGACCTACCGTCAGGAGCTCTGGCCCCGTGACGGCGCCATGCGGCCGATCAGTTTCTTCGAGATCCCTGGCGACACCATCTGGGGCGCCACGGCGGCGATCCTCCGGCAACTGCTCGTCCTCGCCACCGGGATTGCGGCGCGCCCGGGACCGGGGTGCGCGACCCGCTGATCCGCTGCGGTCGTGACTGCGGTCTCGCCACCGGCATCGATGCTCGGACCGCTGCGGGATTGGGCGCGATGGCGCCGCCGCGGCGCCGTCTGAGCGTTCCGCCTGACGCTCTGCCTCTTGCGGAGGCGCTAGACAGTACTCATGGATCTCGTCGAGCACCCCGGCGACCGCACGCCGCCCGGCGACCCCGCGCCGGTCGCGCCACACATGACGCCGGAGGAGTTTCGCCTGTGGGGTGAGCGGTTCCTGGAGTGGGTGGCCCGCTACCACGAGCAGATCGAGAGTTACCCGGTGCTGTCGCAGGTGCGCCCCGGCGAGGTGGCCGCCGGGCTCCCGCAATCGCCGCCGGTGGAGCCGGAGTCCTTCGATGCCGTGCTCGACGATCTCGACCGCGTCATCGTGCCGGGTCTCACCCACTGGCAGGCCCCGGGGTTCTTCGCCTTCTTCCCCACGCCTGCCACCGGTCCCGCCATCCTCGGCGATCTGCTGTCGTCCGGGTTGGGTGTGCAGGGCATGCTGTGGGCCAGCAGCCCTGCATGTACCGAACTCGAGATCCGCGTGATGGACTGGCTCGTGGAACTCTGCGGGTTGCCTCGGCGTTTCCGCAGTGACGGCGCCGGTGGTGGCGTGATCCAGGATTCGGCCTCCAGCGCGGCCCTCTGCGCGCTCGTTGCCGCCAGGGAGCGGGCGCTGGCCTCGGCGGCCGGTGCGACCCTCGCCGACCTTGTGGTCTACACCTCCGAGCACGCCCACTCGTCGATCTACAAGAGCGCCCGAATCGCCGGATTCAGCCCCGGGAGGATCCGGTATGTCGGCAGCGACGTCACCTACGCCATGAGCCCTGAAGCTCTCGCCGGCGCGGTCGCCGAGGATCGCGCCGGCGGCCTGGTGCCCTGCGCTGTCGTCGCCACCGCCGGAACGACCTCCTCGCTGGCGATCGACCCCGTGGCGCGCCTGGCGGCCGTCGCCGGGGCCGAGGGAATGTGGATCCATACCGACGGCGCCCTCGCCGGCGCCGCGGCGGTGTGCCCCGAGTTCCGCTTCGTGAACCGTGGGCTCGGAGCCGTGGACAGCTACTGCTTCAATCCGCACAAGTGGCTGCTCACCAACCTCGATTGCACGGCCATGTGGGTGGCCGACCGCGCGGCGCTCACCGACGCCCTCAGCGTCACTCCCGAGTACCTGCGCAATCCCGAGAGCGACAAGGGGACGGTCATCGACTACCGGGACTGGCAGGTGCCGCTCGGGCGCCGCTTCCGCTCGCTGAAGCTCTGGCTGGTTCTGCGCTGGTACGGGGCGGCGGGCTTGCAGGCCCACATCCGCTCCGGGGTTGCCTGGGCGCAGCAGTTCGCCGGCTGGATTCGCCAGCATCCCGACTTCGCCCTCGCCGCGCCCGCGCCGCTCAGCCTCGTGTGTTTCCGCCACCGGGGTGGCGACGAGGCCAACCGGCGCATCCTCGCCGAGGTGAACGACTCGGGGCGCTTCTACCTCACGCACACCGTCCTCGACGGCCAGTACACACTGCGCCTGTCGGTGGGCGCGGTCTCCACGCGCTTCCATCACGTCGAGGCCGCCTGGGAGGCCATCACAGCCGCTGCCGCCCGCCTCTGAACGTGCCCGGCGGGGCCGCGGGTGCCGCTGCCGGGTAGGTGTGCTGCCTATGCTCCGGGAGGGAGGTGCAGCGGTGGCGGATATAGAGATCGGTTTGGGCAAGAGCGGACGTCGGGCCTACGGGCTCGACGAGATCACCATCGTTCCCGCCCGGCGCACGCGTGACCCCGACGACGTTGACATCTCCTGGGAGATCGACGCCTACCGGCGGCCGCTGCCCCTGCTCGCCTCGGCCATGGACAGTGTGGTCTCTCCCGAGATGGCCGGGCTCATCGACCGGCTCGGCGGTCTCGGCGTGCTGAATGCCGAAGGCCTGTGGACCCGCTACGAGGATCCCTCCCCGGCGTTCGAGGCGATCCGGAACGCGCCCGCCGACCGGGCGACAGCGTGTCTGCAGGAGGTGTACGCCCCCCCGGTCATCCCCGAGTTGATCGGTGAACGGGTGCGCCAGATCCGTGAGCACTCCACGCTGGTCAGCGCGGCCGTCACGCCGCAGCGAGCGACCGAACTGCTCGATCACCTCGCGTCGGCCGATGTGGATCTGCTCGTGATCCAGGGCACGATCGTGACGGCCGAGCACAAGTCGCGCTCCCGAAAGCCGCTGAACCTGAAGAAGGTCGTACGGGAACTCCCCATGCCGGTCATCGTGGGTGGTTGCGCCAGCTACGAGGCCGGGCTCCACCTCATGCGCACCGGCGCGTCCGGAGTGCTCGTGGGCGTGGGACCGGGCGCGGCCTGCACCACGCGCGGCGTGTTGGGACTCGGAGTTCCGCAGGCCACGGCGATCGCCGACGTGCGGGCGGCACGTATGCGTCATCTCGACGAGACGGGCGTCTACGTGCACATCATCGCGGATGGGGGCATGGCGACCGGTGGCGACATTGCCAAGGCCGTGGTGTGCGGTGCGGACGCGGTCATGCTGGGCTCCCCCCTGGCTGCGGCAACTGAAGCGCCGGGCGGCGGCTACCACTGGGGGATGGCGACGCCGCACGCGGCGTTGCCACGTGGTGCCCGCGTGCACGTGGGTCGCCGCGGCCCGTTGAAGGAGATCCTGCTGGGGCCGGCTCGAGAGGCCGACGGGCGCAGCAACCTGTTCGGGGCGCTGGCCACTGCCATGGCGGCGAGCGGCTACACCACCTTGAAGGAGTTCCAGAAGGCCGAAGTGATGGTGGCGCCGTCGATCGCCACCGAGGGGAAAGCACTGCAACGCCACCAAGGCGTGGGCATGGGGCGGTGACAGATCTGACGCCCGGCGCCCGCGCGCGTGACGGCGTGCTGGTGGTCGACTTCGGCGCCCAGTACGCCCAACTCATCGCCCGGCGGGTGCGCGAGGCCCGCGTGTACAGCGAAATCGTGCCGCACAACGTCTCCGCGGCGCACCTGCGCCGCCGGCGGCCGGCTGGGTTGATCCTCAGCGGCGGGCCCGAGTCGGTGCACGCCCCGGGCGCTCCCCGCCTCGATCCCGAGATCCTGTCGCTCGGGTTGCCGGTGCTCGGAATCTGCTACGGGGCGCAGCTCCTGGCGCACGAACTCGGCGGCAAGGTGGACCGTAGCGGGCTGGCCGAATACGGCCGGGTGCATCTCGACGTGACCCGGCCGGGCATGGTCGTATCCGGGAGTCTTCCTGCCACCCAGGAGGTCTGGATGAGCCACCGTGACGCGGTCGTTCGTGTTCCGGACGGCGCCGTGGTGACCGCCGTGACCGCCGACTCGCCGGCCGCGGCATTCGAACACCCCGCACAGGGGCTGTTCGGTGTGCAGTTCCACCCCGAGGTGGTGCACACCCCCCACGGCCAGCGCATGCTCGAGAACTTCCTGTACGAGGCGTGCGGCTGCGCTCCCGCCTGGACACCCGACTGCATCGTCGAGACGTCGGTGGCGGCGATCCGGGCGCAGGTGGGTGACGGGCGGGCCGTCTGCGGGCTGTCCGGTGGCGTCGACTCCGCAGTTGCCGCCGCGCTGGTGCGCCAAGCCATCGGCGACCGCCTCACCTGTGTGTTCGTCGACACGGGAATGATGCGCGCCGGCGAGGCCGACCAGGTGCGTGAGACGTTCGGCGGTGATGGGCTGGTGTTCGTTGACGCCTCGGAGAGGTTCCTGGCGGCGCTCGCCGGCGTCACCGATCCGGAGCAGAAGCGGCGCACTATCGGCGAGCTGTTCGTGCGCGTCTTCGAAGCCGAGGCGAGGGCGCTCGACGACGCGGCCTTTCTGGTGCAGGGCACGTTGTACCCCGACGTGATCGAGTCGGGCGGTGACGTGGCGGCGCGCATCAAGAGCCACCACAATGTGGGCGGGCTCCCCGACGACATGGAGTTGGCGCTCACCGAGCCGCTGCGGGATCTGTTCAAGGACGAGGTGCGCCTCGTGGGCGAGCGGCTCGGCCTGCCCCCCGAAGTGGTGTGGCGTCACCCGTTCCCAGGGCCGGGTCTGGCCGTGCGCATCGTCGGCGAGGTCACGCCGGCTCGTGTCGAGATGGTTCGGGCGGCCGACGCCATCGTGCGTGCCGAGATCCGTCGCGGCGGACTCGACCGGGAGGTGTGGCAGGTGCTGGCCGTGCTGCTCGATGTCCGGTCGGTGGGTGTCATGGGCGACGAGCGCACCTACGGTCACCCGATCGTGATCCGGGCCGTCACCAGTGCCGACGCCATGACCGCCGACTTCGCCCGCTTGCCCTACGACATGCTGGAGACCATGGCCGGGCGGATCGTGGCCGAGGTGCCCGGTGTCAACAGGGTCGTCTACGACGTCACGTCCAAGCCACCCGGCACTATCGAGTGGGAGTGAGCCCGTCCGGCGGGGGTGTGGCTACGCCTCCCCGGAGGGACGTACGAGCACGGCCAGATTCACGGAGAACTCCAGATCGCGGCGCTGGCGGTCCACCTTGGTCACTTCGGCCAGCACGCTGTCGCCGGGAACCACTACTTCCCGGGGATGCCGGATCGGGCGCTCGGCCAACTCCGCGGTCGGCACGAGGCCCTCGATGCCGTCGCCGACGGTGACGAACGCTCCGAACGGAGCCAGCCCGGTCACGGTGGCCTGGTGCCGCTCGCCCGGGTTGATCCGGGTCATGGGGTCGTCTCCGATCCTCAGAGAGAGGTCGACGCTCATCTTGGCCGGTGTGGAGCCCACGACGCGGGCCTCCACTTCGTCTCCCACCGACACCACGTCGCTCGGGCGCCGGACGCGGAACCAACTCAGGTCACTGCGGCGGATGCGACCCCGAAGATCCCCCTCGGCCAGCACGAGTGCCCCGAAGTCCTCGACCTTCGTCACCCGGGCTCGCACGAGCGTTCCCGGCGAGAGGTCGGCGAGCCGCTTGCGGGCGGCCTGGCGCTCGCGCGTGCGCAGCGCCGCCTTGCGCGAGAGGATGCAGCGCCCCTTGAGCTGGTTCACCTCGGTGACCTTGCACTCCACGGTGGTGCCCACCAGCGACTCGAGATCCTCCTCGCCGGCCATCGAAGCCGGCACGAACGCACGGACACCGATGTCCACCGTGAGGCCCGCCTTGACCGCGTCGGTGACCACTCCAGAGATGATCTCGCCGGTCTTGCGGGCGTTCGCGGCCAACTCCCAGGCCCGCTGCTGGCGGCCCCAGCTCCGCGACAGCACGATGCGCTTCTTGTGGTCCTCGCGCACCAGGACCGCGGCCTCAACGGTGTCGCCGACCTTCACTTCGGCGGTGAGATCGACATCGAGCCCCACCGCCCAGTGCCGGCTGCCGATCACACCGGTACGCCCGGACCCCAGGTCCAGTTCGAGCTCGCGTTGCTCGATGGAGCTGACGACGCCCGAGACGATGTCCCCGCTGTTGAGGCCACCCGTGGTGGCGGCCACCGGGATCGGGGTACCGATTCCTGTACTGCGGCCGTCCGCGGCGTCCGGCTCTGGCGTGTCGGCTGTGTCTCCTGCAGCTTCGTCGGCCCGCTCTGGCGTGTCGGCTGTGTCTCCTGCAGCTTCGTCGGCCCGCTCTGGCGTGTCGGCTGTGTCTCCTGCAGCTTCGTCGGCCGGCTCTGGCGTGTCGGCTGTGTCTCCTGCAGCTTCGTCGGCCGGGGCGACTTCCGGAGCTTCGGTGGCGGCGGGGACGCCGGCTGCTTCGCGGCTCGCCTCCGCTGGGTCGGCTGTGGCCTGCTCAGCCGATGCGGTTTCGGCGTCGGTGACCGAAGGTTGGTCGGCTTGTTCTGTCACGGCGCCGATGGTATCGCTGCCGTCTGCGGCTCCCCGCATCGAGTGGGGAGATCCGGTGGAGGGGTGCTGTCAGCGCCCACGGATAGGGTGCCGACGATGTCGCTGCTGAACCCCGCCCAGTCCGACGCGGTCCTGCACGAGCGGGGCCCGCTGGTGGTCAGCGCGGGCGCCGGGTCGGGCAAGACGCGAGTCCTGACGCACCGGATCGCCCACCTCATCACTGAATGCGGGATCTCGCCGTTCGCCATCCTGGCCATCACGTTCACCAACAAGGCCGCCGACGAGATGCGCAGCCGTGTGGTGGAACTCGTAGGGCCGGTGGCCAACAGCATGTGGGTGCGCACGTTCCACTCGGCCTGCGCGCGGATCCTGCGTCGCGAGGCCGAGCGCCTCGGCTATCCCGCCGGCTTCAGCATCTACGACCAGTCCGACTCGGTCCGGCTGACGCGCTACGTCATGGCTGATCTGGAACTCGACACGCGCCGATCCACCCCGCAAGCCGTCCACGGTCGCATCAGCGCAGCCAAGAACGATCTCATCGCCCCCGAGGCCCTCGTTGAGATGGGCACCGGCCCGAGCATCCTGCGGGCCCGGACGGCGGCGGTCTACGCCGAGTATCAGCGCCGCCTGCAGCGTGCCGGGGCGATGGACTTCGATGACCTGCTGGGGCAGACGGTTCGCCTGTTCCGTGAGCACCCCGAGGTGCTGGCCGACTACCAGGACCGCTTCCAGCACATCCTCGTGGACGAGTACCAGGACACCAACCGGGTGCAGAACGAGTTGGTGCTGATGCTCGGAGCGAGGCACTGCAACATCTTCGTGGTGGGAGACGCTGACCAGTCCATCTACCGATTCCGCGGCGCCACCATGCGCAACATCCTGGACTTCGAGGATGTCTTCGAGGACACGACCGTGATCCTGTTGGAGCAGAACTACCGGTCGACGCAGAACGTGCTCGATGCCGCCAACGCGGTGATCGCCCACAATCTCGGCCGCCACCCGAAGCGGTTGTGGACCGACGCCGACCGGGGCGACCCGATCACCTGGTACCGGGCCACGGACGAGGATGACGAGGCTCGCTGGGTGGTGCGGGAGATCGGGCGGCTCGCCACTGACGGGTACGCCCTCAGCGACATGGCCGTCATGTATCGCATCAACGCCCAGAGCCGGGCGCTGGAGACCGCCCTGAACGGCGATGACCTGCCTTACCAGGTCATCGGCGGGACCGCGTTCTACGACCGCCGCGAGGTGCGCGACGCTCTGGCGTACCTGCGAGCCGTGGTGAACCCCGCCGACGAGGTGAGCCTGAAACGCGTCCTGAACGTCCCCCGCCGCGGCATCGGCGACCGGTCCGTCGAGCGCCTCGACGCCTGGGCCGCCCAGACGGGGCTGCCCTTCAGCGAGGCCCTGCGCCGGCCCGCCGAGGCCGGCGTAACCGGCGCTGCGGTGGCGGGCACCCAGAGGTTCACGGCGCTCCTCGACGAGGCTGCGGCATGGCTCGACCAGGGCCCCAAGCCGGTGCTGGACTTCCTGCTGACCCGCAGCGGCTACCTGGAAGAGCTATCCGAGGACGCCGCACAGCACGACGTGGAGGCGGAGGGCCGTCTGGAGAACCTGGCCGAGTTGTTGGGGTCGGCGGAGGACCACGAAACGGTGGGCGACTTCCTGGAACAGACCGCGCTCGTGTCGCCCACCGACGATCTGGACAGCGACGAGTCGAAGGTGGTGCTGCTCACCGCCCACGGTGCCAAGGGGTTGGAGTTCCCCGTGGTGTTCCTCACCGGCCTGGAGGAGGGGATGTTCCCCAGGATGCAGGCGCTGGACGACCCCGAGGAGATGGAGGAGGAACGCCGGTTGGTGTACGTCGGCGTCACGCGAGCGCGCGAGCGGCTCTACCTCAGCGATGCCCAGCGTCGGACCATGTGGGGCAGATCGGAGTACAACCTGCCGAGCCGGTTCCTCGAGGAGATCCCCGCCGAACTGCTGCGCGAGGTGTCTGGGCGCCCCGAGCGCATGCCACGGCGCGACCACGCAGATCGGTCCGGTGGCGTGGACTTCGGCGCGCGCCGAACAGCGAGGCGGGAGGCGGAGGTCGAGAGTGCCCTTCGCAGCACGCCTGCGACATCTGTTGGCTCCGCGAGCGCTCTCGGAACCGCCGAGCTACCGGTGGGCACCGACGTGCAACATCCTGCCTGGGGCACCGGCGTGGTCGTCGACGCCTCGGGCACCGGCCCCGATGCCGAAGTGACCGTTCGATTCCCCGACATCGGGGAGAAGCGCCTGCTGGTCGCCTGGGCACCCCTGGAGAGGGTCGCCCGCTAGCCGTCCTCGCCGACGGCGTTGAGGTCCACGATCAACTCGCCGTCGCTGATGCGCACCTCGTAGGAGGGGAGCCCCTCGCCGTGGGCGTCCACAACCGCCCCGTCGCAGGGGTCGGTGAACACCGCGGCCGCCGGCTGCCAGTGGAGTGTGCAGTCCCTACCTGCGCCCGGACGGTGGGCGTCGAAGGCGTACCAGCCGCCGGCCGGGTTGGCCCCCAGGTGCTGCAGCCAGATGTCGCGTTTGCCGCCGGCGGCATCGGCGTACAGGATCGGCCCGTCGCGGGCGATGACGCGGCTCATCTCGGCTGGATCGCCCGCCTCGAAGGTGTCGTCGCCGAGCCGCACCGTCACCTCTCCGGTGCTGGCAAGGCGGCTCATTCCCCAGACCAGCCCGACGCCGGCGGCCACGCCCAAAAGGCCCACGAGTATGGCTCGTCTCGGATTCATCGACAGGCCACGCGCCACCGGCATACCGACAAGTATGGGGCCGGGAGCACCAAGATGGCCGCCGAAATGATTCGCTGTGATCTGACGGAGCCCCGAACGGCGAAGCGCGGCAGGAAGGTCGCCAAACTGCGCAGCGACCGACCTGGGGCAGTTCGGCGCGCTACTCGTACCCGATGGCCTCCAGCACCTTCAGCCGCCCCGCCCAGATGGCCGGCAGGATCCCGCTCGCGAGTCCGGCCAGCGCCGCCACGACCAGGTAGATGATGATCTGGCCGACCGGCACGGACAGCGTGCTCACCACCGAGTCCGGGATGATGTCAGCCGCGAGGACGCCGAACGCCACTCCGAGGACGGTGCCCAGGATCCCGCCGAACGTGGCCACGACGAGACCTTCCCAGCAGACCATGCGGCGCATCTGGCCCCGCGTCATGCCGACGGCGCGGAGCAGGCCCAACTCGCGCCTGCGTTCGACCACCGACAGTGCCAGAGTCGCCACGATGCCCAGCACGGCGATGACCAGGGAGAGCCCGAGGAACACGTTCACCACGATCAGCGCTTGATCGATGTTGTCGGCGGCAGCGTCGCGGAACTCGGCGCGGGAGCGCACGGTCACCTGCGGGTAGTCGGCCGCTGAGGTGGAGATGGCTGCCCGAGCCGCCTCCTCGCTCACCCCGTCGGCGTTCAGGACCGACACGAACTGGTCCACGCTGGTGTCGAAGTAGCGTTCCCATGTGCTCGGCGACACGACCCACGGACCGACGATCGCGTCGTCGGAGTAGACGCCGGCGACGTTCCAGGTGACCTGCTCGCCGCCGAGGACCTCGACCTCCAGGCTGTCGCCCACGGAAAGTCCGTATTTCTCGGCCTGATCGACGTGGGCGAGTATTGCGCCGAAGGGTGGGTCGTTCACCGCTCCGGCGACAGGGTCCACATCCACGTGCGCGTCGAGTTCGGTGGTGTTCACCGACATCAGCCCGTGCACGGTGCCGTCGGGGGTGCGGAAGGCACCGCTCAGCCAGCGGTACGTCGCCACTGAGCCCACTTCCGGCAGCGCTCCGAGTTCCTCGCCGAGGCGGGGGCTGAACCCGTCGAACTGGTTGGTGCAGTCGCCGACGCAGACGAACCAGTCGGCGTTCGCCTGCTCGTCGAGCACCTTGGTGAGGCTGCTCTTCAATGAATCGGCCACGACGCTCACAGTCACGACGAGCGCCAGCCCGATCATGAGAGCGGCCGCCGTGGAGGATGTGCGTCGCGGGCTACGAGCCGCGTTCTGGCGCGCCAGGTGCCCGGGCATGCCGTCGAGACGGGCCAGCGGCGCCCCGAGCGAGCGGGCCAGTGGGCGTGCGAACAGGGGGCTGGTCATGTTGACGCCCACGAACACCGTCAGCACGCCCATGGCGAGCGCGACCAGCAGGTGTGTCGTGGAGAGGTCCGCGAACGCCGCGGTCAGGAGCAGAGCCAGCCCCAGGCAGAGCACCGCCAGCCTTCCCGCCCACCAGACCAGCCGCTTACCTCCCCAATTGGCGAGGATCGCGGCCAGGAGTGCAAGCGGGATGAGCGTCTGCCAGCTTCCGGCTAGTCCCAACGCCAGCAACGCCAAGCCGGCCAGCAGGGCGGTTGCGCCCACCGCGGGGCGCCGGGCGACCACCTTGCTGGAGAGCCGTGCGTCCTCCCGCAGGGCTTCGACGGGCGTGATCCGCCGGGCCTTGAGCGCCGGCGACAGCGCTGCCAGCATGGTGATGCCCACGCCGACGCCGACGGCGACACCCACCGTGCGCCCCGACAGCAGCAGCGGGTTGATGGGCAACGAGCCGCCGAGGGCGCCGAAGATGGCCTTGAGTGCCGCGGAGATGCCGATGCCGCCTGCGAGGCCGAGCCCCGTCGCAATCAGGCCGACCACAGCAGCCTCGCCCAGAACCGACCGCCTGATCTGGACACCCGTGGCGCCCACGACTCGCAGCAGACCCAGCTCGCGGATGCGCTGGCCGATCACGATGGAGAACACGTTGTTGACGAGGAAAGCCGACACCACGAGGGTGATGATGGCGAACGCCAGCAGGATGTATTGGAAGATCGTGATGAAGTCGCCGAATTCGGCGCTCTGCTCCTCGGCCACCTGCTCGACGGTCAGCACTTCGAGTCCGGATGGCAATGCCGCCTCGAGCGCGGCGGCGACGGCGGCGATGTCGGCCTCCCGGTCGACGTCCACGAGAATCTCGTCCCAGCCGGTGCCGCCGTTGAGCAGTTCCGTGGCGGTGGCGAGGTCGAAGACGGTGAACTGCACGCCCTGCGACTGGTCCTCGTCCGGGTCGGCCCAGTTCACCGTGCCCACGAGCTCGAACTCGCGCGTTCCCTCCGGCAGGCTTATTCGGTACGTCTCGCCGATCCGGAGATCGGCGAACTCGGCGGTTCCGGAGTTGGTGGCGAACTCGTTCGGGCCGCCAGGCGGCCGTCCCTCGGCCAGGAACAGTTCGCTCAGGGCCTGCTCGTCGGACCAACTCACACCGAACTGGGGCGGACCGAAGGACTGCAATGGCTCGCCCTCTTCGTCGATGATGACCACGTTCCAGGCGGCGACACCACCGGTGGCGGCGGCGACCCCGTCGACTCCGGCGATCTCGTCGGCCAGTGCGGGGTCCACCTCGGGCGCGTTCAGCCGGTCGCCGAACTCGATCTCGCTTCGCACTCTGAGATCGATCGACCCGGCGATGTCGTCGGCGATGTCGTCGAAAGTGGCGCGCAGGCTGTCGGTCACGATGAAGACGCCCACCACGAAGGAGACACCCAGCACGACGCTCAACGCCGTGCCCAGGAAGAGGAACTTTCTGGCGGCGATGTTCTTGAGGGTGAGTCGCAAAAGGAACATGGCGGGGGTTCAGCCTCTCGGACGTCTCGTGGCGGTGTCTCGGTGGCTCGGGGCCTCAGGCACCGATGGCCCTGACCTTGTCGAGCACACCGTCGACGGTCGGCTCTCGCATCTCGTCCACGATCCGGCCGTCGTTTAGGAAGACGATCCGGTCGCTGTAGCTGGCGGCCCCGGCGTCGTGCGTCACCATCACGATCGTCTGGCCCAGTTGCTGAGCGGCTCGCTGCAGGAACTCCAGGACCTCCGCGCCCGTACGGGAGTCCAGGTTCCCCGTGGGCTCGTCGGCGAAGATGATGCGCGGGCGGCTCACGAGCGCCCGCGCCACCGCGACCCGCTGCTGCTGTCCACCGGAGAGTTCGTTCGGGCGGTGCGTCAGCCGGTCACCGAGTCCAACGGCATCCACCACCTCGGTCAACCAGGCGTTGTCGGGGTCGTCGCCGGCCAGGGAGATGGGCAGGGTCATGTTCTCCAGCGCCGTCAGGGTGGGGAGCAGGTTGTACGCCTGGAAGATGAATCCCACGTCCCGGCGCCGCAGCAGGGTCAGGTCGCGCTCGCTGAGGGAGCCGAGTTCGGTGTCACCGATGAAGACCTGCCCGCCGGTGAGTGCGTCCAGACCCGCCATGCATTGCATGAGCGTCGACTTACCCGACCCGGACGGCCCCATGATGGTGGTTAACTGCGCGGTGTCGAAGGTCACGTCGACACCGTCGAGGGCGCGAACCTCGGTCTCGCCGCTGCCGTAGATCTTCACGGCGCCGATCGCACGCGCCGCCGCGCCGTTGCCTGCCGGCTCGTGCCCGTTGGTCGTCACTCTCGGTCCTCCAGGGTCGCCGGTTCGAAACCTCGGCGAGCCTACCGGGGCGGTCTCTGGCCTCACGCGGCTCTTACGAAGAACTTACTTCCCGTCGAAACTTCTCGATCGTCGGGATCAATCAGTTGCTGTCGAGCGGACTTCTTGTGGCTCCGCGCGTCCCCCCGGCCCGGACGCGCTGCACCCCCGGGGTCGAGCCCGGGGGTGCAGTTGTTGGAGCGATGGAGGTGGGTTGTCAGCCCACAGGCTGCGCGACCACCCGCAGGTACGGCTTCTGCTCGTCCCAGCCACCGGGGAACCGCTCGGCGGCGGCCTCGTTGCTGAGCGCCGGCACGATGATCACGTCGTCGCCGTGCTGCCAGTTCACCGGTGTGGCGACCTTGTGGTTGGCGGTGAGCTGCAGCGAGTCGATGACCCGCAGCACCTCGTCGAAGTTGCGCCCGGTACTGGCCGGGTAGGTGATCATGAGCTTGACCACGTTGTCCGGGCCGATGACGAAGACCGAGCGGACCGTCATCGTGTCGCTGGCGTTCGGGTGGATCATGCCGTAGAGGTTCGCCACGGTGGTGTCCTGATCGCCGATCATCGGGAAGTTGGGGGCGATTCCCTGGGTGTCGGCGATGTCCTGCGACCAGGCGCGGTGCTCCTCGACGGAATCGCACGAGAGCCCGATGACCTTCACGTTGCGCTTGGCGAACTCGCTCTGGAGCTTGGCGGTATAGCCCAACTCGGTGGTGCAGACAGGGGTGAAGTCCTTGGGGTGCGAGAACAGCACGGCCCAACTGCCGCTCTTCCAATCATGGAAGCTGATCGTTCCTTCGGTGGTGTCTGCCGTAAAGTCGGGAGCGACGTCTCCCAGTTGCACTGTCATGGTGTGCTTCCTCCTCGGGTCGGTGGTCGCGTGACCGGTAATTCCAGACCGATTTTGTCGAGAATTAGGCTAGCAACCGCCGGCCGAAACGCAACCACCCGGTGGACAGGGGTATTCGGGCATCGTTGGCGGGCGTTGGCGGTCGTGGCGGTCGGGGTTGTTTCCGTGGCGGCGACCGGTTGTCCCGGCGGCGGCGACGCCGGTGGCAGCGGGACCGGCGACGCGTCGGTGGGCACGACCGCCGCCCCCACGACCACGACGCAGCCCCCGAACCGGCCACCGATCATTGTCGTGGACAGCTTCGTCTGGACCGTGGGTGAACGGCTCGATGCGCGGCTGTCGGTCGGCGACCCGGACGGCACGGTGACGAGGATCGCTTGGCACCGGCCCCCGCCGGGCTTCGGCCACCCGGGAGGCGCCGACACGTCGTTCTCATGGACGCCCCCTGTCGCCGGCACGTGGAGGGGAGAGGTGACGGCAACCGACGATGGCGGCGCCACTGCTACCGCTGAGGTCGCATTCGTATCCCGGCACCCCCGCCGGCAGTACGTGCTTGTGGCGCTGGGCGATTCGGTGGCGGCGGGTTTCGGCCTCGACCTGACCGACGCCCTGCTCGGCGACCCCTGCTGGCGGGCGCCCGGCAAGGCGTATCCGTCGCTCGTCATGGATCGACTCGTGGAGGCGGGCACGGTGCGCGCCGGCGAGGCCCGGGTCGTGCTGGCCGCCTGCTCGGGCACTTCGACGAGCGAGGTGTGGGCGGCCCCGACGTGGCGACCCCCGGGCGCGCCCGAGGATCTTCGCGGCGCTGCGTGGAGCCAGCTGGAATGGGCGGTGCGCACCAATCCCGGATTCGTCACGCTCACGGTCGGCGCGAACGACGTGGGTGTCGTCGACCTGTCGATCGCCCCCGGCGGCGAATTGGATCCCGCCGAGCTGGAGCGCCGGCTGGAGGCGGTCGCCGGCGGAGTCGGATACCTGCTCGACGAGTTGACCGAGCGGACCGATGCACGCATCGTGCTCACGACCTACTACAACCCCACGGCCCGGAACCCCACCGGGCTGGGGCGCTGCCGGGCGGACTGCTTCGCGGACCTGGCGGAGTCGGTACACGGGTCTTTGAACCGGACGCTCGCCGAGGTGGCGGCGAGGTACGACTCACGGGTGCAACTGGTGGACGTCGCCCCACTGTTCGAGGGCCACGAGGCGGGCGATGCTCTCGGCCCCGACTGGCTGCGCGATCCGATCGAGACGTTCCTGGGCGTGCAGGTGGGGGCGTACTGTTCCGAGGACGATCCCTCCGGATCATGGGTCAGTGCCTTCGACTGCATCCACCCGACCGGCGACGGCATGGCCGCTATCGCCGAGGCCGTGGCGGCCGCGTTCTCGACGCCGCGGGGCGCCTGAGACGGGGTTCGCCTCAGGCGCCGTCCGCGGTCGCCAGGTGCTGCCGCCAGATTTCCCTGTAGTCGCGGTAGACGAGGTGATGACGCCGCGCCCGGGCGTAGTCGGCCTGTTCGAGCGCGGCGAGCGTCGACCGGGCGGCGGCCAGTAGGGCACTGAGTTCGGCGCGCCGGAGCGGGTTGGGGTGCGCGGCAACAGCAGCATCGATGTGACCGGTGGCTGCGGCATTCGCCAGTTCCAACGCCGCCTGGGCATCGGTGAAGGAATCGGCGCTGGCACGGTCCAGCAGGTGCTCGTGCGTCGCTAGCCAGGCCTCGAGTTCGGGCGCGTGCAGTTGGTGCCATGCCCGCTCGGCGGCGGGATCAGTTGGGGCCGGAGTGAGTGCCGCGCCGACGATCCGGTGGGAGTGCTCCACCACGGCTGTGCGTCGCCGGCGCCGCCTCCGGCTGAAGAACGCAAAACTCGCGCACGTGGCGATGACCAACGCCGGCAGGAGGTAACGGATGTAGATGCTGCTCACTTCGGCAGGTCAGAGTACTGAACAGCCGGCAGGTCGGTGATCCGCGCGGTACCGGCGCTGTCTACGCAGGTGCGGGGACCTTGACCTGCAGCGGGGGTGCAATCACGGTGTGCGCCGAATGCCCGCACGCCCAGCAACTGTCACCGAGTCTGCCACGCCACGTGACCTCGCAGATGCCGCAGGCCACCACGATGAGCGTTCGCTCGCCGCCCATGGCGTTGGCCGCAGCCCCGGCATTGTCTGCTATGTCCACCGGCGTCGGATTGTAGGCAGGCCTCCGCTCGGCGTGGTGGATGCCCGGTCGACGCCCCGCGGGAGCGACCGGCACCCGACTCATTCGGGCGGCGGGATGAACAACTCGTCGTCGGCGCGGATCACGTCGGGGTTGGCGATGTTGTTGATTTCGATGAGCGCATCGACGCTGACGCCGAACTGCCTCGCGATGCTGTAAAGGGTGTCGCCCTGCTCGATCGTGTAGAGGAGTTGGCCGCCAATCTCCCGATCGTCGGGCCGGGTCGACGGTGGTGGCGGCGGCTGCGGCGGCTCCGGCGGCTGCTGGACGAGGCCGGTCGTCGATGTCACCGGCGGCGGGGGTGCGAGCGTGACCACCGTGTTGCTGCCGGCGCCACCGGTGTCGGTGGTGGGGCCCTCGCCGCCGTCGTCCCCACCGAAGCAGGCGGCGAGGAGCAAGCTCAGTCCGACGGAAAGTCCGAGCAGAACGATGCGCCCCCGATGAGCGGTCCGGGTCACGCGTGAAACGCTACACGACTTTGCGCCTCGACGAACAGACTGCCCGGCTGTGCCCGCGCTGTTGGGGTGCGAGGAGTGCTCTACGCGGTCGTCACACGATCGGGTAGAACCGGCGGTCTCAGCCCGGCGGCGGAATGGTCAACGTGTCGTCGACGTAGATGACGTCGGGATTGGCAATGTTGTTGACTTCGATCAACTCGTCCACGTCGACGCCGAACTGCCTTGCGATGCTGAACAGGGTGTCGCCGGGCTGCACCGTGTAGGTGAGGGGTGTGTCCACGTCGATCGGCACAGTTTCCGGCGTTGGGGCCACGGTTACCGGCACAGTTCCCGGCGTTGGGGCCACGGTTACCGGCACAGTCTCCGGCGTTGGGGCCACGGTTACCGGCACAGTCTGCGGCGGCGGGGGCTGCGTGGTCGGCGCGGGCGGCTGACTTGATGCCTGGGTCGTGGTCGTCGAATCGTCGGTCTCGTCGTCTCCGCCGAAGCACGAGGTGAGGACCAGTGCAAGCCCGATCATCAGTCCGATCAGGGCCAGATATCTGCGATGACGGGTGCGCCTCATGGCTTGCAGCCTACACTCGCCGTCCGAACAACTAGGGGATCCGTGGCCTGACGTGCAAATCCCCCGGTTGAGTGGGGCCGAGGAGTACGTTTGTTGCATGGACGGGGTCCCCGCCGGAGATCCGGCCGGCGTCGGCGCGGCAGCCCGCGTCCGTGAATTTCCCCGCAACGGGGTGAGCGAGGCGGTTGAGTGCGCGCACATGCTCTGTCGCGAGCCTGCGACGGCGCTCCTGCTGTTCGACCCACGCGTGGCGACCGCCTGGCTTGTCGATGTCGACGGTACGGCGCCCGGCGGGCTGTCCATGTGCACGGCGCACGCCGACCGGTTCCGGCCGCCGGTCGGCTGGGTTCTCTCCGAGCAGCGCAGCCCCATCGAGCGGGAGGCGTCCGCCGGTGCCGCCGGATCGAGCGGACCAGAGGCGACATCGTCCAGTCCGGACGATGTCGGGAACTCTCGAAGTGGCGACGCCCCGGCGGTGGCCAAACCGATCCCAACCCCTCTTCTGAGCCGAGCGTTTCGGACAACTGCGCACGCCTTGACCTGACGACACCGCTGCGACACGGCACACTGCGGGTTAGGTGAACTCCTCCTCATGGGCGGTTCGCGCCCGCGTCTCCCTGCTCACGGTTGCGGCGCTGCTGATCGTCGCGCTGCCGATCCTTCTCATCGAGACATCGGAGCGGGCGGGAGAGACATCGGAGCGGGCGGGAGAGGTCGCCGCGGGCGCGAACCACCATCCCCCGCCACCGACCATCGCCGTCCCAGCAACGACGACAACCACCGACCCGACGACAGCCGCCGTCCCAGCAACGACGACAACCACCGACCCGGCGGCGGTTGTCGTCGTCCCCTCGCCGGAGAACGCGGCGCCGGGCGCGGGCAGCGGCGGGGGCACCGATGGGGTCGAGGCGTCCGCGACGGCGCGGGTACCGTCGAGCGACGAACTGGTTCTGGAGCCGATTGGCAGCTTGGTGGGCGATCTCGCTCCCAAGTCGATCGTGGCGTCGGGAACCGGTCTGTATTTCGCGCAGAACATGATGTATATGCACACGGTGTCGGTGTTCGGCGAGAACAAGCAACTCGTCAAGACCATCGACGATGCGGTGGATTTGGGGAGCTTCGGCTACGACGTCACCGGCGACGTCTATCGGGGGGCGCCGGTGGAGGCTGCCTTCACTGCCGACGGTTCGTTCGCCTTCGTCTCGAACTATCGCATGTACGGTCCCGGCTACGACCCACACGCGGGCGGCGACGACTGCTACAAGGGCGAGGGCCAGGACAGCTTCGTCTACCGGATCGACACGTCTTCCTTGGAGATCGATCGCGTCTATCCGGTCGGCGCGGTGCCGAAGTTCCTCGCCGTGACGCCCGATGATCGCTTCCTGCTGGTGTCGAACTGGTGCGGATTCGACGTGACCGTCGTGGAACTCGCAGCACACGCCACGATCGCGGAGATTGACGTCGGTCGTTACCCCCGGGGCATCGCCGTGTCCAGCGACAGCCGCACCGCCTACGTGGCGGTCATGGGATCCACCGACATCGCTGTCATTGACCTGCCCGGATCATCGCAGCGCCATCCGGCCAAGACCCGCGGCGCGCCGGGCCTGCGGTCCTATCTCCCCGGCGTCGGCGTGGCGCCGCGCCACCTCGTCTTGAGCCCCGACGATCGCGTCCTGTACGTAACGCTGAACGGAGAGGACGCCGTCGTGGCAGTGGACGTGGCGTCCGGAGACATCACCCACCGCGCCGAGACCGGACATCAGCCCCGCGGCATGGACATATCCGACGATGGCACCGCGCTCTACGTGGTCAACTACCGATCCGACACGATGACCAAGTTGCGCACCAGCGACCTCGCCGTGCTGCAACAGTTCGCCACCGCGCCCCGCCCCACCGGCGTCACCTACGACTCGTTCAACGGCGAGGTATGGGTGTCGGCGTACTCCGGCGTGATCCACATCTACCACGAGACCGAACCCGACATCGAGGCAGGCTCCGGCGGAGGCTGATCCCTATCGGGTCGGCACACACAGTCAATGGGGGGGTGCAGCTTGTCGCAGGATCTGCGACGCCGCAGGCGGGGGCGTTTTGAGCGTCGGCGGAGTTGGTTCGTATAGTTAGCCGCCGTGGCTTGCCGGCGGGTGATGGCGCGACTGCTCTGCGGCGGGTGTCTCGCGGTGTCCGCAGCGGTAACGGGCGCCGTTGGGTGCTCGAGCGTCGCTCCGATCCTTGCGCAGCGCCGACCGCGACGCCGACGTGGTGGTGGCGGCGGTCCACTGGGGCATCGAACGCGATCCCTGCCCCAGCGCCGACCAGCGGTCCTTCGCACGCGCGCTGCTCGACGCCGGCGCCGACGTCGTGATCGGCCATCACCCCCACGTGTTGCAGCCCATCGAGTTCGTCGACGGCAGCTTGATCGCCTACTCCCTGGGCAACTTCGTCTGGCACCCCAGATCGGGCATCACCGGCGAGACGGGCGCGCTGCAGATCGACTTCGACGCCGACAGGATCGTCGGCTGGACGTTCCACCCGCATCTGCTCGACGACAACGGCGCACCGCGACCAGCCGAGGCGGGCCCCCGCCTGGACCGGATTCTCGCCATCATCCAAGGCGACTGCGAGCCGCACAGGCCACCACCCCCCACAACGACGACCACCACCACCGAGACACGAACCGGCGCGAACGACGACACGCCAGAACCCGCCGCAACCGAAACCCCTTAGGGGGACCCGTTTGTGAGTCCAGTTGTTGTGGGGCTCTTGGGAAGTGAGGGACACCACGCTTCCATTCAGCAGGGGCCTCTAGTCTGGATCGGTGCGCCGGGGAAGCGATCGAGCGGGCAGGACGCGTTGCAGCAGGTGCATCCTGCGGGTTAGCCGCGCGCTCGGGGTGTGGGGGGGTTTCGGTGTGGTCGTGTTGATCGGTTGTGCGCTAACGCAGGCTGCTGCGCTGACTCTCAGCGACGGTGAACTCTCGGCGGTGGTCTCCGTGCGTCCGCCGTCGAGCGCTTCGGCAGTCTCCGCCGGAGCAGAGCCAGCGTCGAATCCGCCGCCAGCGGAGATCACCGCCGAAACAGGACCAGTAGAGACGGAGACCGCGGCGCCAGCGCTCGCCACCGAAGCGGTGGATCCGTCGTCGGGCGACCACAAGATCGTCGGCGCCGCCGACCCGCCGCCGGTCACCGAGACCTCCGAGCCATCCACCCCGCCACGCTACGGGATGAGTCAGCGCAAGGCAGTTCCGCACCCTGACACGGCCACACCAACCGAAGCGGACGCGCTATCGGACGTTGGGAGCCCTGCTACGGCGGACCTGCCACCGGACGCGGCGAGTCCTGCTGATCCTGGCTCTCCGTCCGACACGGCGGCTTTGGCCGACCCCGACGCCCCCACCGCGTTGGCGACCCCAGAGGAGCCAAGCGCTCCCGCTGCGGCGGGCGGCGTGTTGGCCGACACGGCGCCGGCCGCGTCGATGGCCGGCGAGCCGAGCGCGATCGCTGGCGCCCTGGAGGACGAGGTGCGCCAGAGCGCCCAGTTCGCGCCCGCGACGTCCGCGGCGCAGCCGGCCGGCGCCGAGCCGTCGCCACTGGAACAGGCGCTCGCGGTGGCGCGCCGCTTGGCGCCTGGGATCGTGGCGCCGACTGATTGCGGGCCGCCGCCGCTGGATGCCCCTTCCCTTTTGCCGAACGCGGCGCGGGCCTATCGCTCCGGCATCCACCAGGGCATTGACTACTCGTGCGGGGCGCGGGGGCGCCAAGCGGTCGCCGCGCTCGACGGCCGCGTCGTGGTCGCCGCAGGTGACTACCGCACCCCGAGCCCGGCGCGCCGCAACGCGCTGCTGGCGATCGCCGCGCAGCGCAACTCCACGCCCTCGTTCACGCTGATCGCGCTGTACGGCAACTACGTGGTCGTCGATCACGGCCTCATCGACGGCGCCGGGCACGTCGTCACCATCTACGCGTACCTTGAGACCGTCGCCGCCGACATCCGCGTCGGCACACCGGTGCGCGCCGGCGACCCGCTCGGAACCATCGGCAACACCGGCACGAGCTATGACGCGGCCGGCGACCCCGACGGCGGCCTACACCTGCACTGGGAAGTCCACATCGACGACCGCTATCTCGCGGCGGGACTCTCGTCTGCGGAGACCCGCGCCGTCTACACAGCGCTATTCGAGAAGACCTATCGGACGCACACTCCCGCCGGCGATCGTCAGGATCGTGCACCTCCCGTCGTGACCGCTCCGCGCCCATCAGAGGGCGCGGCCGCGGAACCGCTGGCAGCGGCCTCGGCTGCACCAGATGGCGCCGGTGCGGGCGACGGAGTGCACACGACGCCCTCCGGCAGCGACGCGCTGGACGCGCACGTCGCGGGCGGAGATCAGGCCGCAACCGTTGATGCGCCCGGTCCGGCAGACAGCGGCGCGGAGAGCTTGGCGGATCTGCTGGACGAACTGGTCCGAGTCGCTGCGGACTGGAACCCGACGGGCCGGGCCTCCATTGCGGTCGTGACCGCCGACGGAGTCCTGCACGGCGTCAACGAGAACCGCCCTCACGTCTCGGCGAGCGCGGTGAAGGCGCTGTGGACGGCAGCCGCGATCGACCAAGCGGGGACCAGCGCTGTGGCCCCACTCGCCCACGCGACACTGGCGCAGTCGGACAACTACGCCGCCGGGTCGGTCATCGACCTGATCGGCATCGACGCCGTGAATACCTGGACCCGGGACATCGCCGGACTTGCCGGCACGCAGGTGGCGTCATGGTCCTACGGCAAGAGGCGCTTTTCCCAATCGGCGATCGACGGCGGAGGGTACGCCAACCTCACCACAGCGGCGGATCTGGCGCGCTTCTATGCCCTCCTCCACGGTAACGAGTTGCTCGGCGCCGACGGCACCGTCGCCCTGTTGGGTTGGTTGCGGGACACGCCCCGCGGATCCGGCTCATCGGCCACCATCGCAGGGGCGCTCCTGTCCCGCCTCCTGCCGACGGTTGCTGCCGAGGCGACGCACAAGGCGGGATGGCTGCCGCCGAACTGTTGCTCGAACGACCACCGTCTCATCATCGACGCCGGGGGCATCGCGCTGCCGAGCGGGGACTGGTTCGGCATCGCCGCCGTCGCCGACGGTGGGCAGGACTACAACCTCTCGGTCCGCTGGGTCGCCTACGCCGCCTGCAGGGTCTACGTGATGCTCGCCCGAGACGACGACCACTCGTGCAAACGCGCTGGTGACGGACCGTCCTAGTGCGCTCGACGCCCGTCGAGTGCCGGGTCAGACCCTCCACCGACCGCGAACACCCCCCACGCGTCGGCGGAGTTGGTTCGTATAGTTAGCCGCCGTGGCTTGCCGGTGGGTGATGGCGCGACTGCTCTGCGGCGGGTGTCTAGCGGTGTCCGCAGCGGTAACGGGCGCCGTTGGGTGCTCGAGCGTCGCTCCGATCCTCCTGAACAAGCCCCAGGGACCGAGCCTCGTCGACGACAGGCCCGGGCCGGCTGTGACGACGACGATCACTCTGGCGACCACCACAACCGCCGAGTCAGCCCCGCCTCCGGATCCGTCACGGGTCGAACGGGCCACGACGACGTCTGCGGTGACGGTCCCAGAACCGCCGCCGACGAGAGAGTGGACGCTGCTGGCCGGTGGCGACGTCCTCATGGACCGCACCGAGGCGGCGGGCATCGATCCTTTCGAGTTCATCGAACCGCCCTTGGCGTCGGCTGATCTCGTCGTTGTTAACTCGGAGATGGCGATCAGTGATCGTGGCACTGCCGTCGACAAGACGTACGTGTTCCGAGCCGCGCCGTCGGCGGCCCACACGATGGCGTCCACCGGGGTTGACGTCGCCAATCTCGCGAACAACCACGCCCGCGACTTTGGCGCGGCGGCGTTGCTGGACACGGTGGAACTGCTGGAGGCAGCCGGCGTCATCGCGCTCGGCGCGGGAATCGACGACGACGCGGCCTTCCGCCACCGCCTCGTCGACATCGGCGAGGCCGCCACCGTCGCTGTTGTCGGCGTGTCCATGATCGTGCCCTTGAACTTCACGGCGGCCACTGACTACCCGGGCATCGCCTCGCGGTGGGACACAGCGCGCGTGCTCGACAGCGTGCGCAGCGCCGACCGCGACGCCGACGTGGTGGTGGCGGCGGTCCACTGGGGCATCGAACGCGATCCCTGCCCCAGCGCCGACCAGCGGTCCTTCGCACGCGCGCTGCTCGACGCCGGCGCCGACGTCGTGATCGGCCATCACCCCCACGTGTTGCAGCCCATCGAGTTCGTCGACGGCAGCTTGATCGCCTACTCCCTGGGCAACTTCGTCTGGCACCCCAGATCGGGCATCACCGGCGAGACGGGCGCGCTGCAGATCGACTTCGACGCCGACAGGATCGTCGGCTGGACGTTCCACCCGCATCTGCTCGACGACAACGGCGCACCGCGACCAGCCGAGGCGGGCCCCCGCCTGGACCGGATTCTCGCCATCATCCAAGGCGACTGCGAGCCGCACAGGCCACCACCCCCCACAACGACGACCACCACCACCGAGACACGAACCGGCGCGAACGACGACACGCCAGAACCCGCCGCAACCGAAACCCCCAAGCTCGACACCCAGGATCTGGAGCCGCCGCCACCGGCAGACCCGGAACCCACGAATTCGCGAGGGCTCGAAGCTGTTCAATGACCTGCTATGGAGCAGTCCGATCGTTATCGACGAGACGCTGATCCTGGGCGACGGCGCGGGGAGAGTCACCGCCTACGACGTGAGCGACACGTCGGTCGAGCCGCCGGTCATCTGGCAGTTGCACGTCGGTAACGAATGGCGCTTCGAGTCCTCCCCGGTGATGTGGGATGGCGTGATCTACGTGGGGGGGCGCAGCGGCGCCATGTACGCCATCGGCGATGCCGTCGCCCGGTAGCGTGAGCGTCCCATGGGCAACCCGGAACTCGATGATGCGCTCGGCTCGCCGTCGGGCATCGGCACCGCTGTGACCGATCCGGAGGTTCTGGCGCGGGCGGCGCGCCGCTTCGGCGACCAGGGGATCGTGCTGCCCACGTTCGCGGAACTCGCGGATCCTCGACGGATGCCGGCGAGTGGGCTGGCGGGGCTCGCTCATCTCGGACGCAACGACGCCGACGCTCGCAATCTCTGGCGGGTGCACTGGTACAACGACACGGCCTCCGGCGGGCTGCGCGACGTCCCCGAACACGTCGTGTTGCCGCCCGAGTTCACCGGTGTGGCGCCTCGGATCCTGGTCCCCTTCGGAGACACATTCCCCATGATCGGCGCCCACAAGGTGCTGGCCGCCTACGCCTGCCTCGTACCTCGCCTGGTCACGGGAGCGTTCGACCCGACCGCGCAGCGAGCCGTCTGGCCGTCGACGGGAAACTACGCCCGCGGGGGCGTGGCCATCAGCCGGATCATGGGCTGCCGGGGCGTGGCCGTCCTGCCGGAGAACATGAGCCGCGAGCGTTTCGAGTGGCTCCGCCGCTGGGTGAGCGACCAGGACGACATCGTTGCCACGCCCGGCTCGGAGAGCAACGTCAAGGAGATCTACGACGCCTGCGCCGAGATCGCGGCGGATCCGCGCAACGTCATCTTCAATCAGTTCTCCGAGTTCGCCAACCATGTCGGCCACTACACCGTGACCGGTCGCGCCCTCGCGCACGTCTTCGAGCACCATGCCGAGGCCGACTCGTCTCTGCGTCTCGCAGCCTTCGTGGCGGCCTCCGGCTCGTCGGGGACGCTCGGCGCCGGCGACTACCTCAAGGAGCGCCACGGCACGCGCACCGTGGCGGTCGAGGCCCTGGAATGTCCAACGATGCTCTACAACGGTTTCGGGGAGCACAACATCCAGGGGATCGGCGACAAGCACATCCCGCTGGTGCACAACGTCATGGGCACCGATGCCGCGGTGGCGGTATCCGACACGGCCACCGACGGGCTGTTCATGGCCTTCGGTCACGAGGCCGGGCGGCGGATCCTCGCTGATAGGGGTGTTCCGGGCGGCGTGCTGGCGTCGTTGCACCACTTCGGGCTGTCGAGCATCTGCAACGTGCTCGCCGCCATCAAGTACGCCCGGACCGCGGGGCTGGGCAGCGACGACGTGATCATCACGGTGGCCACCGACGGTGCCGCCCTCTACGAGAGCGAGCGGCCGCGTTTGGTTGGCACGCGGTTCGGCGGTTCCTTCGATGCCGGCGACGCGATGGCCCAGATCGACCGGCACCTGGCCGGCGCTGACACCTCCCACGTGGCGCTGCTCGACGACGTTGGGCGTAGCCGGGTCTTCAATCTGGGCTACTTCACGTGGGTGGAGCAGCAAGGCGTGTCACTGGAGGACTTCGAGGCGCGCCGGGAGGCTGCGTTTTGGGACCGGCTCCACGCCATGGTGCCGGAATGGGACGCCATGATCGACGAGTTCAACGCCCGCAGCGGCGCAGTGGCCAGCGGCTGAGCGTCTCCGGGACCGACCGCGCGGGCATCGAGCGGCCCGGCGCCACCGACGGGTCGCGATGCTACCGTCCGCGCATGTGCGCCACCGAGCCCGCGCCGGGCACCGCCGGAGTCTCGGGCTGAGGGCATGAAGCGGCCTGGTCGCGAAGCCGGCTGGCTGGGGTCCCCGCCCGGCGCCTCCTTCGTTGCCGACAGCACCAGCGCCAACCCGTTCGTGCGTTACCGCAGTCTCCAGTGGGCGTACGGGCGCTTCCTGGAGGCGGGACGCACGGAGCAGGACTTCATGGCCACTGTGGAAGCTCTCGACCGCCGCGTGGCCGAGATCGACGGGTGGGGATTTCGGGTGACCCCGACGGTGCGGGCACGGACTCTCGGTGAGCAACTCGGGGTCGAACTCTGGGTCAAGGACGAGACCGGCAACGTCACGCGCACCCACAAGGCGCGCCATCTCATGGGCCTGGCGTTACACCTCGAGGCCGAGGGGGTGGCTTCCGGGAGGCGGCTGGCCATCGCCTCCTGCGGGAACGCCGCCCTGGCCGCGGCGACCGTGGCGCGGGCCGCAAACCGCCCGCTGGACGTCTTCATCCCCCCGTGGGCCGACGAGGACATCGTCGAGGCGCTGCGTGTGCTGGGGGCGAGGATCCAGGTCTGCCCGCGCGTCGCCGGTGAGGCCGGTGACCCTTGCTTCGGTCGGTTCCAGGATGCGGTGGCGGCGGGTGCCCTGCCGTTCTGCGCGGTCGCCTCGGAGAACATCTGGACCATCGACGGCGGACGCACGCTGGCGTTCGAGATGATCGAGTCACTGGCCGGAGTCGCCGATCTGGACGCGCTGTTCCTGCAGGTGGGTGGCGGTGCGCTGGCGTCCAGCGTGGTGCAGGGGTTTGCCGAGGCAGCCGATGCGGGCGTCATTGGGCGTTTGCCCGCGTTCTATGCAGTGCAGACCGAGGGGTGCGCCCCGCTACGACAGGCATGGGACCGGTTGCAGGCGCTGGGGGTCGATGTCGGAATGGGCGCTGCCCTGGCACGGGCCTCGGCGCAGCCGGGGGAGTTCATGCAGCCCTGGGCGGCACCGGAGGGGAACACCCCGCAGAGCATCGCCACCGGAATCCTCGACGACGTGACCTACGACTGGTTGCCGACCGCATGGGGTGTGGCGGAGACGGCCGGCGACGTGGTGGTCGCTCCCGAGGCCGCCGTGGCGGAGGCCCATCGGTTGGCGCGCCGGTGGACCGACATTGCCGTCGATCCCACCGGCACGGCGGGTCTGGCCGGTCTGCTGGCGGCCCGGCACGCGGGTCTCGTGGCCGATGGGGCACGGGTGGGTGTCCTGTTCACCGGAGCTGACCGCGCTGCGGTCGACTGATCGAGAGAATCGAAGAAACCGCTGATCGAGAGAAGCGAAGGAACCGCGTATGAATGGCCAAGGATCATTCGATGTTTCGCGCGCCTGTATCGATCCCGTGGTCTGGTTGACTTGGGGCTAGGAATCAACAGCACGCCGTAGCGCTCCGATCATTCCACGACCGGGCGGGCGGCCATCACAGCAGGGAGGTGAGGGCATGGACCGATCCTCGGGACCGCTGACCTCTTCGATCCGACGCCTCTGGCAGTGGGCGCGGCGCCACTGGATCATCAGCACGATCGGTGTTGTAGCAGCAATCGGCCTGGGTATCTGGCTGATCTTCTTCTTCTTCGCCGTGCAGACTCTGTTCATCGACGAGGCGGTGGACGAGGCGCTCCCGACGTTCGGCGCGCCGGCGGCTCCTGCGGAAGCCCCGGCTCCGGCACCCGCGGCCGAGCCCGCCTCCCCGGCGCCGGCTCCCGAGCCGGGGGCCGCGACGCCCGCTCCCGCAGCTGCCACCGAGACGGCGCCTGCAGCGCCTGCCCCGGTTCCCGCGGAAGGCTCGGCGCCCGCCCCCGCTGCTGCCACCGAAGCAGCAGCCCCGGCGCCGGCTGCCACCGAAACACCGGCCCCGGCGCCGGCTGCCACCGAAACACCAGCCGCGGCCCCGGCTCCGGCCGAGGGGCAACTCGTCGCCGGACCGGGGGCGTCGGGAATGCCGGGCGACGAGATCACCCGGGAGATGGCCGACGAGATGAACGAGGCCGTGGCGTCGGGGGCGATGCCCCGCGAGGTCGTGATGAGCGAGGAGCGGCCTATGCCCGAGGAGCCGCAGATCGTCACGCTCGTGTCCGGCGAGTTCATCAGCCGCAGCCACGAGACCTCCGGCCGGGTGCTCGTCCTGAATGACGGCTCCGAGCAGCGCTTCCTGCGGTTCGAGGACTTCCGCACCGACAACGGTCCCGATGTCAACGTCTGGCTCTCCTCCGCCCCGCCCGATGCCCCGGCGAGGGATTTCCTCGATGACTGGGTCGACCTCGGCGACATCAAGGGCAACGTCGGCGCCCAGAACTACGAGATCCCGCCCAGCGTCGACCTTGATCGCTACTCGACCGTGCTGATCTGGTGCGTCCGCTTCAGCGTCGCCTTCGGGGCGGCCGGCCTGGCCTGACGTCCCACGGGAACCCCGCGACCCACGCGCCGTAACCAGGCCGTCCGCAACTGTCATTCCGGCGCAGGCCGGAATCCAGGGTCCAGCGACTCGACTCGCAGTAACCGCGACGGCCCTACCACGGGTGCCCGCCGCAGCGCTCAACCCGCCGAAATCTGCGGCCAGGTGTGCGGCACCTCGATGCCGGCGCGGCCCAGCAGGTCCCGCTGCGCCACCGCCGCGGCTGAACGGAGGTCGTCGGTGTCGACGGTCGTGCAGCGCCCGTCGCGCACCACGGCCCGTCCCCCGATGAACACGTCACGCACGCAGCGCCCGTCGCTGCCCCATACGAGCTGCAGGCCCACGTCACCGCGGGGTGTCCAAGCCGACGACAGGCAGTCGTGGACCACGACGTCTGCCAGCTTGCCGGGCTCCAGCGAGCCGATCTCGGCGTCCTTGCCGATCGCCTCGGCCCCCCGGATGGTCGCCAGCTCGAGGGCATCGTGCGCCCCGAAACCCTCGGGATCAACCGCCATGTCGCGTGCCAGACCCGCCGCCAGGGCGGCCGCCCGCAAGACGTCGGGCAGGTCGCCGGCGTTGCCCGCGTCGCAGCCCAGCGCCAGGCGCCCGCCGCGAAGCGCCAACTCGCGATGGCGCCCTGCCACCGTGACCCCCTGACCCAGCCGCAGGTACGCCCAGGGGCAGTATGCGATGGCGGTCTCGGTCGCCAACACCAACTCCACCTCTGCGTCATCCAGCCAGACGCCGTGCGCGAGCAGCAGGTGACGGCCCAGGATCCCGAGCCGGTTGAAATGCACGACGGGTCGCGCCCCGCGGTGGTGCAGGTAGCTCTCGGGGTCCGACGACGTGGGCGATATGTGCATTGTCATGCCGCAGCCGGCAGTGCGCGCCAACTCTGCAGCGCCGGCCAGGAGTTCGTCAGAGGCCAGGTCGTGGCCCACCAGGGTGACCCAGCCCTCCACGAGTCCACCCCCGGGGTGCGCTGCCAGGACCTCCCGCTGCCGGTCGAGAACCTCCTCGGCGGGCGCCGCGAACGGGACGCCGTCGATGTCCCATCCCCAGGTTCCGACGGTGCCGCGCACCCCGACGGCCACCATCCCGGCCGCAACACGGTCGGGATGCGCCACCGTGCCGGCCTCCACGAGGGTGGTCACACCGCAGAGCGCGCTCTGTGCGGCGGTCAGGGTGGCCGACAGCTCGTCGTCGTCGCCGGTGTGGTGGCCGTGCAACGGCACGGACCACGAGAAGATCGATTCACCGGGCGCCAGCAGATCGGGAATGCAACTGCGCACCAGCGGATCGCCGGTGAGGTGCTGGTGCGCGTTGATGAGTCCCGGTGTCACGATGCACCCCGAGGCGTCCAGCTCGGCAGCTCCGGGATGCGCGACACGCAACGCAGAACTGGAGCCCACTCCGACGATGCGGTCGTCGGCGATGGCCACGGTGCCGCCCACCAGCACCTCGCGTCGAGCGTTCATGGTCACGACGTCACCGCCGGTGATCAGCAACACGTCTCCCGCGGGCGCAGCGGATCCCCGGTTCGGGTTCATCACCGCGGCAGGTTAGCTGTACCGTCCAGTCCGATAGGCGGTGCCGGTAGCTCGCGAAACTGCGCATCGGGAGCCGAGAGGCAGAGCGTATGAACCACGTCAGACAGTGTGCATCGCTTGCGGTTCTCTTGACCGTTGCTGTCTTGATGGCGGCATGCGGTAGCGCCGGATCCGGTTCCGAGACCGCCGAGGAGGCGCTACGAGAGGCGAAGGCTGCTGCGGCCGACGCCCGGGCGTCGCTCGTTGCGGCTGAGGAGGCTCGTACCCCGGCCCGCCCCGGCGACGAGGAACTCGCTGCGCTGCTTGCAGAGACCCAGGCTGCGAGATCGGAGGCCCAGGCTGCGAGATCGGAGGCCCAGGCTGCGAGATCGGATGCGGCCGTGGCGCTCGCCGATTCAGCGGCGGCCGCAGCCGCCGCAGACGCTGCGCTGGTGGGTGTGGAAGCCGCCCAGGCCTCCGCCGAGCTTGCCCTGGCCGTAGCCGCGGGCAACGCGTCCGCGTTCGGGGTTGACGCCAGTGACATTGCAGTACAGGGACTCGACGCGACCTCCGCCGAGGCGCAGGCGGCAAGATCGGAAGCAGGCGTCGCGCTGGCCGACGCGGCGGCAGCCGATGCCGCCGCACACGCGGCGATAGCGGCGGCGGAGGCCGCCCAAGCCGCAGCCGAACTTGCCCAGGCCACAGCCGCGGGCAACAGCGAGGCGATTGCGGCAGCCGAGGCCGCTTGGGCGGATGCCCAGAGGTATGCCGATGCGGCTCGGGTCACCGCCGAGCTCGCAGAGGCGGTGGCCAGCGGCAACGAGGCCGAGATAGCCGAACTCGAAGCTCACGTCGCCCGGCTCGAAGCCGAACTCGCGCGCCTCTCGGCGCAGAATGCGGCAGGCGGCTCCGGCGGATAGGTCGTCTCGTCGTACGGGCGCCGCGGGTGTGCCTCGTGGCTCCGCGCCGGCGTCGCGGCACCGGCCCTCGCGGCGTTCCGCCCGTCGTTCCTTCGGGAGTCCTGTCGGTACCCTCTGCGCATGGATCTGGGACTCAGCGGACGGCGGGCGGCGGTGGCGGCATCCACCGCCGGCTTGGGCCTGGCGGTTGCCGAGGCGCTGGCGGGCGAAGGCTGCTCGGTGGTGATCTCCGGACGCGACCCCGAGCGCTTGGGCCGAGCGGCGGAGCGGGTTCCCGGGGCCATCCCGGTCGTCTCCGACGTCTCCGACGCCGCCGGCGCGACGGCGTTCGTGCAGGACGCACGCGCCGCCCTCGGCGGGGAGATCGACATCCTGGTGGTGAACGCCGGCGGACCGCCCGACGGAGGCTACGAGTCGTTCGAACCGGCGGACTACCTGGTGGCTCTGCACCTCAGCCTGATGCCGGTGGTGGCCATGTGCTACGCCGTCACGCCCGAGATGCGTCGGCGGTGCTGGGGCCGGATCCTGGCCATCACCTCAATTACGGTCCGCCAGCCCGTATCCAGCCTCATCCTCTCCAACACCGCGCGCGCCGGGGCCACCGGCTTCCTCAAGACTCTGGCGGGCGAGGTGGCAGCCGACGGTGTCACCGTCAACTCCATCCAGCCGGGTTTGCACGACACCGCCCGGCTGCGCTCGGTGTGGGGCGAGGAACTCCCGGCCGTGACCCAGAAGGTGCCCGCCCGCCGCCTCGGCGATCCCGCCGACTTCGGGCGGCTGGCCGCCCTGCTGTGTTCGGAGTGGGCCGGCTATCTCACCGGAGCGGCCATTCCCGTCGACGGCGGCCTGGCCCAGGGTCTGCAATAGCGCCCCCGACTCCGGCCCGCCACCCACTGCAATCGAACGGGCGGCATACTGCCCCCGACGTCCGCGGAGCATGCAAAGGAGCAGGCAATGCCGTGGCCCACCATTTATGACGACCTGCTGTTCGGCCACATCACCGCCGAGGTGGAGCGCCAGAACACCACCCTGCAACTCATCGCCTCGGAGAACTTCGCCTCGCCGGCGGTGCTGGCCGCCACCGGCTCGGCGCTCACCAACAAGTACGCCGAGGGCTACCCGGGTCGTCGCTACTACGGCGGCAACCAGGTGATCGACGAGGTGGAGGAACTGGCCCGCACCCGGGTCCGCGAGCTGTTCGGCGCTGAGCACGCCAACGTCCAGCCGCACTCGGGCGCCAACGCCAACATGGCGGCCTATCAGGCGTTGCTGAAGCCCGGCGACACGGTGCTCGGCATGTCCCTCGATCAGGGCGGCCACCTGACGCACGGCTCACCGGTCAATGCCAGCGGCATCCTCTACAACTTCGTCGCCTATGGCGTCGACCCCGCCAGCGAGCGCATCGACTTCGATCAGATGCGAGAGGTGGCCGCCGAGCACAGGCCCCAACTCATCGTGGCGGGTGCAACGGCGTACTCGCGGTTGATCCCCTCCGAGCCGCTGCGTGAGATTGCCGACGAGGTGGGCGCACTGCTGCTATTCGATGCGGCGCACGTCGCCGGGCTGATCGCCGGCGGGGTGCACCCCGATCCGGTACCCCACGCCGACGTGGTCACGTTCACGACCCACAAGACGCTGCGCGGCCCTCGCGGCGGCTGCATCGTCTGCAAGCAACCCTTTGCCCGCGCCATCGACCGCGCCGTCTTCCCCGGCAGCCAGGGAGGCCCCCTCGAGCACGTGATCGCCGCCAAGGCGGTGGCCTTCGCCGAGGCTGCGCACCCCACCTTCGCCGACTACGCCGCCGCCATCGTCACCAACGCCCGGGCCTTGGCGCAGGGGCTGGCCGAAGAGGGGTTCCGCCTCGTCTCCGGCGGGACCGACAACCATCTGATGCTGGTGGACCTGCGCACGTTCGACCCCGACCTCACCGGCGCCGAGGCGCAGAACACCCTGGACAGGGCAGGTATTACGCTCAACAAGAACACGATCCCCGGCGATGAGCGCTCCCCGTTCGTCACCAGCGGGCTGCGCCTGGGCACGGCGGCGGTCACCACTCAGGGCATGGGGCCCGACGAGATGGCACAGATCGCGGCACTGATCGGCCACACCCTGCGCCACCGCCACGACGAGGCCATCCTCGGTGCGGTGCGCGACGAGGTCCGCACCCTCTGCGCCGAGTTCACGCCCTACCCGTGAGTTGTCCCGCCACCAACCGAGCACTCGCCGCGGTCTCGGCCGGTGGCGGCACCCCACCAGGGTGCTTGCCGAGTAGGTGGGATATTGCGGGTTGCTCGTGCCGTTGGTGATTGCTGCGGCGGGTGGCGGTGGTGGTCAGTTCTCGGGAGTGTTGGGGGACTGTTGGTCGCTTGGATCGGTCTGGCCGCAGTCGAGGTCGGAGGTGGTGCAGGTGGTGAGGGGCTGCGCGGGAGTGTCCTGGCCGGGTTGGTCCCGGGTGTCGCGGCTGGTGGTTGTAGTTCCGGGGTTGACGGTGATGTCGGTGGGAATGTTGGCGTCGTCGAAGGTGAACGCGCCGGCGATGTGGCATTCGTAGCGGTCGACGTTGTAGAAGTGGGTGGTGCAGGCGGTGGCGTCGATGGTGGTGTCGCCGTGGCTGATACGCAGCGGCGCGAACCGGCCTGCCGCGAAGGGGCTGTCGGCGAAGCCGTTGGGGCCCCAGCGTCGGGCGTGGCTGATGACGATGTCGCCGGGGCGCAGCGTGACGGGGCCGCCGTGGGTGACGCCGAGGTTGGTGATGGTGGTGCCCCAGAAAGCGAACCGCCATTCGCCGGGTCCGGTGGCGCCGTAGTTCACGAAGCCGGCGATGTTGCGGTCCAGGTCGTGGTTGCCGGCCACGGGTGAGCTGCCGGTGGCGCCGGGCGCGGTGGCGATGACGAGGCGCAGCGGCGTGTCGGCGGCGTCGATGGAGAAGTACGTGTCGTCGATGTGGCAGAGGTGAGCGCCGCTGCTAGTTGTGCGGGTGCGGCATCCGGTGGCGGTGACGGTCGTGGCGCCGTAGCGGATCGTGACCGACACGAAACGGGAGGGGTCGAACGGATCCGGGTCGGTCGATCCGGTCGGCAGGTAGGAGATCAGTAGGTCACCGGCGCCGAGGGGGATCCCCGACACGATGCGGGCGCTGTCGTAGACCGAGAACCGCCACCGGCCCGCACCGTCCTCGCCGAAGTGCAGTTGCCCGAACCCGTCGAAGCCCAACGTGTGGACACCCACCGGCCCCGGCGCGGAGACGACATTGGACGCTTCGCCCAGTGTCCACGAAACCGACCCGACCGGCGGGTCCGGAAGGGTCTGCGCCACGGCACCGTGGCGCAGACCCAAAGCATCGACATCGCTGCCGCGCCGGTGATCGCCGCCCGTCAGGCCCGCCACCGCGTACTCCCAACCCCCCACATCGCCCGACAGCATGTACTCCCGCCTGTTCTCATCGGGCGAGGATCTGGCGAGTAGTCCCCACGGTCCTGGTCCTGCGGGCGCGCCGGTCGTCGCGTCGCGGGTCAACAGTGCGCGCTGGAAGATTCCCAGTGACGCCGCGTTGTACTCCGATGGTGTGCCCTCCGGGGCGTTCCACGACAGCACCGACGACCCGTCGGCATTGTGTCGCAGCGCCAGGCCGGTGACCGCGTGGGGGTGGTAGATGGCGTGCAGGTCGTCGAGGTCCCTGCTTGTGATCGCGGCCGACCCGCACCCTGGGGGATCGAGAGCGGTCGGATCGGCGGGACCGTCGGGCTGCAACAACGGATTGCCGTCGCGGTCTTGGAGTTGGCCGTAGCTCATCAGCGATGCCTTCACCGCACCGCCGGCGTCCACGAGGCGCCAACAGCCCGCGCCGTAGTCCGCCAAGCCCAGGAAGTGCCCCAACTCGTGGCGGAAGATTCGCTTCAGTTCCTCCCGCTTCGCATCGGGGTCACCACCCACCGAACGGAACACCCGCAGGATGTTCAGTCCGATCCGCGGCGGATCCTCGTCCGATCTGCTGGCGGCAGATCCCGCGATTCCGTACGGGCACATATTCATGACCTGACAGTCCCGCAGGTCGAAGACCTGGATGTACGCGACGTTCTCGTGAGCGAGGTCCGCGGGGCATGCCGGCGCGGCCGCGTCGAAGTCGAGAGCGTCGCGGCCGAGGCCGGCAAGCAGCGTGTTCCAATTACCGACGGCGGCATTGAGCGCGCCGCTGAACAGGCCGGCGGGGAGGCTGAACAGATCGTCGTGGATCGCTCCTTCGACGCAGACCGTGACCGCATCGCCGGCGAGCAGTCGCGGGTGCACCACCACCGTCTCCGAGCAGCGAAGCCCTTGCAGTCCGTTGGAGAGTTGCCCGTACGGTCGCCAACTGTGCCTGGCGGTCGTCGTGTCCACCACGTTGCCCAGCCGGTCGACGCAGACGGCGGCGATGGCCAGTTGTCGGGCGCTCGTGGCGCCGCCGGGCTCAGCCGCTAAAGGGATCGGCGGCTCGTTACGGGGGTCGCCTTCGGGGAACGGCGTGCGGCGCATCGACGCGAAGAACACATCCCACACGGCGCGCTCCTCCAGCGTGATCAGCGAGTAGAAGTCGATGTCGCCGTCTGGACCTTTGGTCTCGTCGATCGGCCAGCGGCCTCGCAACTCGCCGCTGAAGATGTCAAACCAGGCCGTGGTGTCTCGCGCACCGTCGACGACGTGGCGGAACGCGGCGATTTCCGTGGACCCCCCATCGGTCAGGTGTGCCTGGACCGGCCCCACGTAGGCGATGTGTTCGCCTTCGGGGGTTTCGAAGAAGCGCCCCCAGTTGTAGTAGGTGCGTCCCGGTGTCAGAAAGACGCCACCATAGAAACTACCCGCCGAGCCGACGCGTTCGATGACCTCGAACGTGTGGGTTCTGGTGGTGGTGGCGCCGGTGGCGTCGGTGGCTTCGAGGGTGATGGTCTTGGGTCCGGACTCGACGACATCGATGTCGGGGTCCTTCAGGTTGTTGAGATCGATGCCCGCCTTGGCGCAGGTCACCTCAGTTGTGCCTGCAGCTCCTTGTGTTTCGATGCCGGCGACGCGCACGACATAGGGGCCCTGGCCGCCACTGATCCGCCACTGCACCGGCACCGTCGCCACACCCTCGTGCACCCAGTACTCGTCCTCCTCCGGGCCGCCCCAGCCGTAGCCCGCGCTGGCGCCCTCCTGGGCGGTGCAATGGTGAGGTGCGCTGATCTCCACGGTGAGGTCGCCGGCGGGCGCGGCGACGGTGGTGACGCCGATGGCGGCGGGTTCGCTCTGCCAACCCGCCGCGGTGCGCGCCGTGACGCGGAACACGTGCTCGATGCCGCCGGCGAGGCCCGTCACTAACTGTGAGCGCCTCCCGGCGGGCAACTCCAAGCGCCCCAGGAACTCATTCGGGCCGCGCAGGCGCCACTGCACCACATAGCCGACCGGTGACCAATCCGCGGGGCCGTCCCACGAAACGCGCACCGCGTCATGCGCGACCGCCACGCCGGAGAGGCCCCGCACCGGCGGCGCCAGCGTCTCGAAACCCGCCACCGCGAACCCACTCTCGCCGCCGTCGGCGTCCAGCGCTATCAACCGCAGCCGGTAGCGCGTCCCGGCAGTCAGTCCCGTGATCTCATAGGTCCGCACCGACGCGTCGAGGTCCACGCCCCACCAGACGAGGTCCTCACCCTCACGGGCGGGACGTAGCCGCCACTGCAACCGGAACCCCGCCGCAGCAGGCGCGAACCCATCGGCCCAGCGCACCGTCAACGAATCGATCCCCGCCGACACCAACACCAACACCCCATCACCGTCGCCGGACGTGTCCGCGGCGACCATCTCCCCCACCGGCACATCGTCGCCCACCGCCAACACCTCGAAGCTCGGCCCCTGCCCCTCGGGCCTGCCCGTCACCAGCGACGGTCCCTCGCCCACCGGCGCGCACGCCGCCGCCAACAGCGCCACACCCACCAACACCCACACAACGCGCTGCCTCACCGGACACCCCCCAACTCGTTTCGGGACCGGTGTGACTTTATATGAGCAGTTTGTCAGAACGACCTCATGAACATGAATGATCCGATGAGCCTGCATTTCTCGTGGTTGGCGGTCATGCCGGCTGGTCGGACTACTGGCGCTGCACCGGCCTTGCCGCGCGCCCGTCCTGCCGCCGGGCAGTCGAGGGCAGTCGAGAGTTGATCCTTCTCCGACCGAGCGGCCAATCAACGACAGCCGTCAGGCGGTGACGATGGTGCCCGCCGGGGGTTGTGAGCCGTACCCGCGGCCGATAGCTTGCGCGTGGTTTCACAAGCGGTCGCGCGGCCGGCGCGCGGCACGTGGCGAAGAGGCGAGTATGGACCAGCGTGATCTCCGAAAGCAGGGCGCGCGCTTCGTGCCGCACGGTGCCGGTGACGCACTGTCCACCGCCTTCGAGATGACCGCAACGCCGGCTCTGTTTGCCTTCTTCGGTCTCCTGCTCGACCGTGGTGTGGGAACGACGCCGCTTTTCACGCTGCTCTTCATGTCGATCGTGCTCGCCTACACGACCTGGAAGGTGTTCAAGCGCTACGAGCAGCGGATGCAGACGTTCGAGAACAAACTCCCCGGACGGCGAGGCGCAGATGCCTGAGGTCACCCCCACGCCTGCCGCCGATGAGGCACCCGAGCGCCGGGTCGCTATCGACATTGCGCGCCGGGGTCTGCTGGCAGGCCCGCCGCTCGTGCTGTTCTGCGCCCTGGGCTGGGGTCTCGACGGGCTGTGGTCGGCTCTGCTGGCGCTCGGCCTGGTCCTCACGAACTTCCTGGCCGGAGCCGCCATCATCGGGCTTTGCGCCCGTCTCTCGCCGGGTGTACTGATGGGAGGCGTACTCGGCGGCTACGTCCTCCGGCTCGGCATCATCACCGCGGTGGTCGTTCCGATCCGCCACGAAGGCTGGTTCGATGCCGTTCCGTTCGCTCTGGTGTTGCTCATTCTGCACATCGGGCTGCTGATCTGGGAACTCCGCCACGTTGCGGCGTCGTTGGCGCACCCCGGGCTGTATCCCGGCACCGGCCTCTTCCGCACCGGTGCCCGCCGGCGCTCGCGCGGCGGTGCCGGCGAGGTGGAGACACCAGCCGACGGGGAGAACCGTGTGATTGACGCGAGCGTGATGGTATGAGCGTCTTCGCCTTGGACTTCCCTGCGGTCACCCACCTCTTCGAGTGGCCCGATTTTGCGTTCACCGGCACCCCCCTGGCGCTCAACAAGACATCGCTGATCTACCTGGTCGCCATGGCCCTCACCGTGGTGACGTTCGGCCTTGCCGCCCGCAAGCCGGCGCTGGTGCCCAGTGGTATCCAGCACGTCGCCGAGGGGGGCATCAACTTCGTCGAGCAGAACGTCGTCATGCAGACCATCGGCCCCGACGGCCGGCGGTTCCTGCCGTTCCTTACGTCGCTGTTCTTCTTCATCTTCTTCATCAACATCTTCGAGGTGATCCCGTTCATCCAGTTCCCGGGCAACGCTCGGATGGCGGTCCCGCTTCTGCTGGCCCTCGTGGTGTGGGTCGTCTACAACTACATCGGGATCCGCAGCCAGGGATTCGGCGGCTACCTCAAGAACTCCCTGTTCCCGCCGGGCGTGCCCAAGGCGCTGTACCTCATCGTGGCGCCCATCGAGTTGTTCTCGACCTTCCTGATCCGGCCGCTGAGCCTGGCGATCCGGCTCTGGGCGAACATGATGGCCGGGCACCTGCTGCTGGTCACCTTCGCCGTGTTGTCCGCTTCGCTGTGGGGCTTCGGCTACGTACCGGCGCTGCTGCCGTTCTTCATGCTTATTCTGCTGACCGCCTTCGAGATCTTCGTGAGCGGCTTGCAGGCGTTCATCTTCACGATCCTCACCGCCGTGTACATCGGCGGCGCCCTACACCCCGAGCACTAGGCCGCCCGACAGCCAGGCCGCCCGCGAATCACCCCGCCGGCCGGCCGCACCCACCCGATCGAAAAAACCGCACCCCACTTAGAGGAGAAGAAGCGTGGTCAACCTCCTTGCCACAATCGGCATCCTTGCCCAGACAGAAGCAGGCGAAATGCTCGAGGGCCTCAAGGCCATCGGCGCCGGCCTCGGTTATGGCTTGGCGGCCATCGGTCCGGGCATCGGCATCGGCCTGGTGGTCGGCAACGCCGTCACGGCGATGGCCCGCCAGCCCGAGTCGGCCGGCATGGTGCGAACCACCATGTTCCTGGGCATCGCCTTCACCGAGGCGCTGGCCCTCATCGGTTTCGTCGTCTTCATCCTGCTGCTGCCGTAGCCGGCGAAGGGACACGCCATGAGAGCACGGATCAAAGACGACGGGCGGGCGAGCCGTCCGTCGCGGCTGCGGCGACGAGTCGTCGTCGGCGCGGCGATCCTCCTCGGCGTCGCGTGGTTCGGCGCCTCACCGGTCGCGGCTAGCGGTGAGACGCCCGGCGCCTGCATGGCCGAGAAGATCGAAGCCCTGACCTTCGGCGGCCACCACGGCGGCGAGGCGCTGGCTGTTCTCGTGGAGACGGCCGCGACCGGGGTGGACGTCGGTGCGACCGAGAAGCTCGAGTCCTTCGACAAGAAGCTCGAGAGTTGCATCGAAGCGCCCAACCCGATCATCCCCGAATTGACCGAGATCATCTGGGGTGGCATCGCCTTTCTCATCCTGCTCGTGCTGATGCAGTGGAAGCTGTTCCCTGCCGTCAAGCGGGGCATGGATCGGCGCGCCGCCAAGATTCGCGATGACCTCGATGCGGCCGAGACGGCCCGTACCGAGGCGCTGGGGGTCAAGGCCGGCTATGAGGCCGAACTCGCGGACGCCCGGTCCGAGTCGGGCCGCATCGTCGACGCGGCGCGAGCCGACGCCGAGGGGGTGCGAGCCGAGTTGATTGCCCGAGCCGAAGCCGAGGCAGCCGAGTTGCGGCAGCGCTCCGACCTCGACGTGGAGGCGGCGAAGCGTCAGGCGCTCGCCGACCTGCAGGGTGAGGTCGGAGCGATCGTCATCGGCGCCGCCGAGACGGTGATCGGCAGGAATCTGGACCACGACACGCAGGTGCAGCTCATCGAGAGCTACATCGACGAAGTCGGGTCGCGGAACTAGCCCGGCAATCGCAGGCAGCGAGAGAGGCCGCGACGATGTCCGCCGACCGGGTCAGCAGCTACGCAGAGGCGTTGGTTGCCGTCGCGCGGGCCGAGGGTGACCTCGCCACGACGGAGAACGAACTGTTCGCCGTGGCACAGGCGCTGGGGGGTTCCGACGAGTTGCGCGAGGTGCTGGCCGACCGCGCCATTCCGGCCGCCCGGCGCCAGCAGATCGTTGAGGACCTCCTGGGTGGGCAGGTCACCGACGCCACCGTGGCACTCGTGTCCATGGTGGTCGGTGCAGGTCGCGGCAGCGACCTCGTGCGGATCCTTGAAGCCGCCGTCGAGCGCAGCGCTGGCCTGAGGAACAGGGCCGTGGCGGAGGTCCGGTCGGCCGTCGCGCTGAGCGACGATCAGCAGCAGCGTCTGGCCCAGGCATTGCAACGGGCCACCGGCAAGGACGTCACCGTGAAAGTGATCGTCGACCCTGCCGTGCTGGGCGGTGTCGTGACGCGCATCGGTGACGAGGTCATCGACGGCAGCGTCCGTAGCCGCATCAACCAACTGCGTGAAGCGTTCTAGGAGACACATGACCACCTTCACCATCGACACCGGGGACATCACCGCTGCGATCCGTCGAAACCTCGAAGGCTTCTCCCCCGAGATCAGCCAGACGCAGGTCGGGCGCATCGTCGAGGTCGGCGACGGCATCGCCCGCATCAGCGGACTGCCCGGCGCCGCGATCAACGAGATGCTGGAATTCGAGGGCGGGACCATCGGGCTGGCGCTCAACCTCGACGAGCACACGATCGGTGCGGTCGTGCTCGGCGAGGTCGACGAGATCGAGGAGGGGCAGGCCGTCCGGGCCACCGGCGACATCCTCTTGATGCCCGTCGGCGATGCGCTGCTGGGCAGGGTCGTGAACGCCCTCGGCGAACCGATCGACGGCAAGGGCCCCCTCGGTACCACCGAGACCCGCCGCATGGAGGTGCAGGCCCCCGGTATCACCGGGCGCAAGCCGGTGCACGAGCCCATGCAGACCGGCATCAAGGCCATCGATTCGCTCATCCCCATCGGCCGCGGCCAGCGCGAGCTCATCATCGGTGACCGCAAGACGGGCAAGACCACGATCGCGGTCGACACGATCCTGAACCAGCGTGGCCAGGACGTGCGTTGCATCTACGTGGCCATCGGGCAGAAGGCCTCAACGGTGGCACAGACCGTGGCCACTTTCGCCGAGCACGGCGCCATGGACTACACGGTGGTCGTGGTGGCCCCCGCCTCCGACCCGGCACCGTTCAAGTACCTGGCGCCCTACGCCGGCTGCGCGCTCGGCCAGCACTGGATGGACAACGGCGGCCATGCCCTCGTGGTCTACGACGACCTGTCGAAGCAGGCCGAGGCCTACCGCCAGATGGCCCTGCTGCTGCGGCGCCCGCCGGGCCGTGAGGCCTACCCGGGCGACGTGTTCTACCTGCACAGTCGCCTGCTCGAGCGCGCCGCCAAGCTCAGCGACGACCGGGGCGCGGGGTCGCTCACCGCTCTGCCGATCATCGAGACCAAGGCCGGCGACGTGTCGGCCTACATCCCCACCAATGTGATCTCCATCACCGACGGCCAGATCTACCTGCAGGACGATCTCTTCAAGTCGGGCATCCGCCCGGCCGTGGACGTGGGCATCTCCGTGTCCCGCGTGGGTTCGGCGGCGCAGATCAAGGCCATGAAGACCGCTGTGGGCACGCTGAAGGCCGACCTGCAGCAGTTCCGTGAGTTGGAGGCGTTCGCCGCCTTCGGTTCGGATCTCGATGCCGTGTCGCAGGCCCAGCTGGAGCGGGGATACCGGCTCACCGAGTTGCTGAAGCAGGGCATCAACAGCCCGATGCCCGTGCAGGAACAGGTGGTCTCGATCTTCGCCGGCACCAGCGGCCGCCTCGACGGCGTGCCGACCGAGGACGTGCCTCGCTTCGAGGCGGGTCTCCTCGAGTTCGCTCGCAGCCGCCACGGCGACCTGTTGCGCTCCATCGTCGAGACCGGCAACGCCGATCCGGCGGCCATCGACGCCGTCGTGGCGGGGTTCGCCGAGCAGTTCCAGGTGACCGTTGGCGAGGGCGGATCCGAACCCGAGGCCGCCGAGCAGGCCGACGCCTCGAGCAGCATGGTCGATTCGGACCGCACGCTGCCCGAGGAGGAGATCGACCGGCCCGAACCGACCGAATCCTCCTAGGCGGGTCGCGACATGCCGGGCGGCGCGGAGCGAATACTCCGGCGGCGGATCTCTTCGGTCCAGTCCACGAAGAAGATCACGCGGGCGATGGAGTTGATCGCTGCCACGCGTGTCGTCAAGGCACAGCAGCGGGCACACGCCGCCCGCCCCTACGCCAACCGGATCACGAGCGTCATCGAGGACCTCGCAGCCGCCGGCGCGACGGCTGACCACCCCTTGCTGCGGCGCAGCGACGAGATCCGGCGCGTCGGCTATGTCGTGATCACGTCGGACCGCGGTTTGGCAGGGCCGTACAACTCCTCTGTCATCCGGGCGGCCGAGCGGGAGATCATGGCCGGCAGCCGCGAGGGTCGGGACTACTCGCTGATCCTCGTGGGTCGTAAGGGCCGCGACTACTTCAAGTTCCGGAACTACCGCATCGACGCCTCCTTCGAGGACATGAGCGACACCCCCCGTTACAGCGACGCCCGCACGCTGGCCCGTGAGGTCGCCGACCGCTTCACATCGGGCGCCGTCGATCAGGTGGTGCTCGTGTATATGGAGTTCATCTCGCTCGGCTCGCAGAAGGTGGTGCTCCGCCGTTTCCTGCCGCTCGCCAGCATCGAACAGATCGCCGAGTTGGGCGGCGGGAGCGCCGAGGCGCGTGCCGCCTTCGAGTTCGAGCCGTCACCGTCGGGTGTGCTGGAAGTGCTGCTGCCGCGCTACGTGGAGAGCCGGCTGTTCTCCGCGCTGCTCGACGCCGCCGCCTCCGAACACGCCAACCGGCAGCGGGCCATGAAGGCGGCGACGGACAACGCCGAGGAACTCATCGTGAAGCTGACACGCATGATGAACCGTGCCCGCCAGGACGCCATCACGACCGAGATCATGGAGATCGTGGGTGGGGCCGAGGCGCTTCGCAACGCCGGCTGAGGCCCGCCCCGCGACCCACTTACAACGCAGCACGAAGGTGACGAGGAGAGACAGATGAGCGAATCCACCAAGGACGGGCGGGTCGTCGCGATCGCCGGTCCGGTTATCGACGCGGAGTTCCCGCCCGACTCCCTACCGGAGATCAACACGGCCGTGTCGTTCGACGTGACCGTCGACGGTGAGACGGTGACCGTGCTCGCCGAGGTCGCCCAGCAGATCGGCAACTCCCGGGTCCGGGCCATCGCGATGAAACCCACCGACGGGCTGATCCGCGGCACACCGGTGCGCAACCTGGGTCGAGGGCTCAGGGTGCCGGTGGGTGACGTGACGCTCGGCCACGTGTGGAACGTGCTCGGCGACTGCCTCGACACCGATCGGGACAGCCTCGACGTCACCGAGGAATGGGAGATCCACCGCCCGCCGCCACCGTTCCACGAGCTCGAGCCCAGCACCCAGATGTTCGAGACCGGCATCAAGGTCATCGACCTGCTCACCCCGTACAAGCAGGGCGGCAAGATCGGCCTGTTCGGCGGGGCGGGCGTCGGCAAGACGGTGCTCATCACCGAGATGATCCGGCGCGTGGCCGAGCAGCACGGCGGCGTCTCGGTGTTCGCGGGCGTCGGCGAGCGCACCCGCGAGGGCACCGACCTGTTCCTGGAGATGGGCGAGTCGGGCGTTCTCGAGAAGGCCGCCCTGGTGTTCGGCCAGATGGACGAGCCTCCCGGCGTGCGGCTGCGCGTCGGCCTCGCCGGCGTCACCATGGCCGAGTACTTCCGCGACGTGCAGAACCAGGACGTGCTGCTGTTCATCGACAACATCTTCCGGTTCGTCCAGGCCGGCTCGGAGGTGTCCACGCTGCTGGGCCGGATGCCCTCCGCCGTGGGCTACCAGCCCACGCTGGCCGACGAGATGGGCGAACTGCAGGAGCGGATCACCACCACGCGGGGTCGATCCATCACCTCCCTGCAGGCGGTGTACGTGCCCGCCGACGACTACACCGACCCGGCACCGTTCACGTCCTTCACGCACTTCGACGGCACCACGGAGCTGTCGCGTGACATCGCCGCCCTCGGCATCTACCCCGCCGTGGACCCCCTCGCCTCCACCTCCACGATCCTCACACCCGAGGTCGTGGGCGAGCGTCACTACCGGGTGGCGCGCCGCGTGCAGGAGATCCTGCAGCGCTACAAGGAGCTGCAGGACATCATCGCCATCCTCGGCCTCGACGAGCTCTCGGAAGTGGACAAGGTGACGGTGTCGCGCGCCCGCAAGCTGCAGCGGTTCCTCTCCCAGCCTATGTTCGTGGCCGAGATCTTCACCGGCATGCCGGGCATCTTCACGTCGGTCGCCGATACGGTCGAGAGTTTCGACGCGCTGGTGTCGGGTGAACTCGACGACCTGCCGGAGCAGGCTTTCTTCATGGTTGGCGGCGCCGACGACGCTCGGCGCAAGGCGGCGCAGTTGCAGGCGCAGGCGGCGTAACGTGCCGCTTCACGTCGAGTTGGTATCCCCCGAAGAGGTCGTCCTCACCACGACCGCCTCGATGGTGCTGGTCCGCACCACCGACGGCGACATCGCCTTCCAGCCCGGTCACGTGCCCTTCGTGGGGGTGCTGCTGCCCGAGCGGGTGCGGATCTACGGCCCCGATGGCGAAACGCAGCTCATCGCCGTGCACAGCGGCTTCGTGGAGGTTGCCGCCGACAAGGTGGCGATTCTCTCCGACGTGGCCGAATTGGCTGGAGATATCGACGTCGACCGTGCAACCGCAGCCGCCGAGCGGGCACGCGCGGCCTTGGTGGACAATCCCGACGACGACGAGGCGGCGGCGGCTCTCAAGCGGGCCGAGGTTCGTTTGGCCGTGGCCGCAGGTACGGCGATCTAGACGGTCGCCGGCAAGGAGCAGGTCGTGCTGGCGGCGGCCGGCCGCGGCATGACGACAGGCACCGCGTAGCCTGCTGAAGTTCCCAGGCAGCCGTCTCGTGCGGCGTGTTCCCGGAGGAGATCACCCGATGAAGCCAATCACGTGGAACCGGGCGCTCGTGACCGGGGCGTCGACGGGAATCGGCAAGGCGATGGCCCAGGAACTGGCTCGCCAGGGGACCGCTCTCGTGCTTGTGGCGCGCAACGTCGAGCGCCTCGAGAAGCTCGCCGCATCGATGGACGTCCCGGCAGAGGTGCTGCCGGCGGATCTCACCGATCCGGGGCAACTGGATCTCGTGGCTCGCCGCTGTGCCGCCACTGACGAGCCCGTCGACCTGCTCGTCAACAACGCCGGCATCTGGAGCTTCGGTGCCCTCACCGGCCCGGACGGGGACGGGGCCGACGCCATGGTGGCCCTCAACGTGGGCGCCGTGGTGGCGCTCAGCCGGTCCGCCGCCAGGCAGATGACCGAAGCCGGGCGGGGCACGATCATCAACATCTCCTCGATCGCAGGATCGCAGCCGTTTCCCTTCGAGGCGGTCTACGCCGCTTCCAAGGCATTCGTCACCTCTCTCGGGCAGAGCCTGCACGAGGAGTTGCGGGGGACCGGCGTCGGGGTCACCACCGTGACACCGGGTCTGACTCGCAGCGAGTTGCATTTCCGTGCCGGTCACCAGCGCCAGGCCAGCCGGGCCCCCGGCTGGCTGTGGATGGAGGCCGAGCAGGTGGCTGCCCTGACGCTGCGCGCCGCGGCGCGCGGGCGGGTGGTCTACTCGCCGGGACTGGGCTTCCGCCTGTGGTCATTGGGCGCCGAGGCCACACCCCGGTTCATCAACCGCCGGCTTTCTGCATTCATCAACCGGCAGCGCACGCGCATCGTCTAGGGGTTGAGCCGGCCTCCGGCCGCGCCACGACACCGGTTCGGTTGCTCATCCCGACGTAACCTCGACCATCGGGACTTGCCGCGTCGCATACCTCCTCCGGCAAGGTGGATCCGTGGCGCGCGAGCGGCCGGAGCAGAATTCGCGATGAGGCGGACCGCATGGGTTCGAGCGCTCGTGACGGGGGCTTCGTCGGGTATCGGCAGGGCGATGGCGCAGGAACTGGCCCGCGGGGGCACAGCGCTGGTGCTGGTCGCCCCGGACGGAGATCGCCTGGCTGAGCTTGCCGGTTCGCTCCCCACCGACGTTGAGGTGTTGGTCGCCGACCTCACCGATCCGCAGCAACTCCACACGGTGGGGCAGCGCTGTGCCGCCACCGACCGGCCCGTCGATCTGCTGGTCAACAACGCCGGCATCTGGAGCTTCGGCCCTCTCACCGGGCCCGCCGGCGACGCCGCCGAGCGAATGGTTGCCCTCAACGTGGGCGCCGTGGTGGCGCTCAGCCGGGCGGCGGCCAGGCGCATGGTCGAGTCCGGGCGCGGCGGCATCCTCAACATCTCCTCAGTCGCCGCCTCGCAGCCGGCGCCCTTCGAGGCCGTCTACGCCGCCTCCAAGACGTTTGTGGCGACGTTCGGGCAGGCTCTGCACGAGGAGTTGCGAGGCACCGGTGTCCACGTCACGACAGTCGCCCCCGGCATGACCCGCACCGAGTTGCACGCCACGGGGGGCGGGGCGGAGCAGTTCAGCCGCGTCCCCGACTGGGTGTGGATGGAGCCGCAGACAGTGGCGGCCCGGGCGCTGCGGGCAGCAGCACGTCGCCGGGTCGTGTACGTACCGGCGCTGGGCTACCGAGCTGCGTGTGTGCTGGCCGAGGTCATGCCCCGCTTCCTGAACCGCAAGCTGGCGGCACGGGTCAACCGCCGCCGCGCCCGCGTCGCCTGAGGAGCACCTCTTCGGGCGACGAGACGGCGAAGTACTATGCGTAGCCGAGCGGTTACCGGACGCCCTGGGTTGGTCGCATGCTCACTCCCTGCCAACTGTACGAGAACGTGCTTCGCATGCGCCTGCTGGAAGAAGGCGTCGGGGCGGCGGTCCAGACGGGCGAGATTCACGGTGAGATGCATCTCGGCATCGGTCAGGAGATGGTCTCGGCTGTCATGGGCCCACACCTGCGGCGTCAGGACGCTCTCGTCTCCACGCATCGCCCCCACCTCCACGCCCTCGCCAAGGGAGTCGATCCCGTCCAGATGCTTGCGGAACTGTTGGAGAGAGACGGCCTCAATCGCGGCAAGGGTGGGCACATGCACCTCTTCGATCCCGTGGCGAACTTCATGTGCACGGGCATCGTCGGCTCTGGAGCACCGATCGCCGCCGGTTACGCGCTTCACCAGAAGATGGTCGCGAACGATGGGCTGACGGTCGCCGTCGTCGGCGAAGGAGCGATGAACCAGGGAGCCGTCTTCGAGACCATGAACCTGGCCGCCGTCCTGTCCCTGCCGATGGTCTTCCTCTGCGAGGACAACGAGTACGGCATCAGCGTCCCGCGAAGCATCTCCACGGCGGGAAACCTTGCTGAACGGGGTACGGGTTTCGGAATCGCCGGATGGGAGTGCGACGGAACGGACCCGCTGGCGCTCGATGAAACGTTCTTCGCGGCGTTCTCCGAAACGCGTGACCACTCAAGACCGACCTTGATCGTCGCGCACGTGTACCGGTTCCGAGGGCACTACGAGGGCGACACCGATCACTACCGGCCCACCCAGGAAAAGGAGACCGCATTCCGCGAGCGAGACCCGCTCTCGATTGCGCGGCGCGGGTTGGCGGACTCCGGTTGGTCGGACGCGCGGATCGTCGCTGTCGACAGTGACATCACCGGGGAAGTGGCTGACTGGTTCGACGAAGCGCGGTCGTTCCCGTTCCCGGACCCGTCTGAAGCACGCCTGGGGGCCTACGTCGATGCCTGAGACAGCGTCCGGCTCCGATCGCCGCACCGGGTCGCATCTCGTGGCGACCGCGTTGATGCAGGAGATGCAACGCGACGAGGGAATCGTCGTGTTCGGAGAGGATGTCGGTGCTCTCGGTGGTGTGTTCGGCGCCACCCGGCGACTGCAGCGCGAGTTCGGCAGCTCCCGTGTCTTCGACACACCGATCTCGGAGACGGCATTCGTCGGCATGGCAATCGGGGCCGCGCAGGCAGGGCTAAGGCCGGTCGTTGAGATCATGTTCGTCGATTTCATCGGCGTCTGCTTCGACCAGGTGCTCAACCAGATGGCCAAGAACCATTACATGTCCGGTGGCAGGGTCAGGGTGCCGCTGGTCCTGCGCTCCGCGGTCGGGAGCATCGGCTCCGCGGCCCAGCATTCTCAGGTCCTGTCGGCGACTTTCGCCCATATTCCCGGGATCAAGGTCCTCTTCCCGGGAACGCCTGGCGATCTCGCGGGTCTCCTTGTCGCGGCGATCCGATCGGACGATCCGGTCATCTTTCTCGAACACAAATGGTTGCTGAAGGAACGCCTGATCGAATTCCCGTTCAATGACGCCCCATTGCCGGAGGCGCCCATCGAGCCTTCACCGATCGGGGTGGCGCGCAGGATCCGCGAGGGATCAGATGTGTCGATCTTCGCAAGCGGCTGGATGGTGCAACAGGCCATGATCGCAGCCACCGAACTCGAATCGGAGGGAATCTCTGCAGGCGTCGTAGACATCCGGTCGCTGGTGCCGCTCGACCGGGACGGGTTGGCCGAGGAGGCACTGAAGGCTCCACGCGCCCTGGTCGTGGACGAGGATTTCACCGGCTTCGGTACCGCCGCCGAAGTGATGGCGTCCATTGCCGAGCGAATCCCGGGCGGGGTGAGGATGGCGCGGCACGCTCTGGACGTGCCCCAGCCGGCGTCCAAGGTGCTGGAGGAACGTGTTGTCCCGTCCGCCGGATCCATCGCCAGGCAGGCTGCGCGCCTGGTGCACGCTTGACGCATGTCACAAGTCGTCTCGTTCAATCACTTCAACGTCACCGTGAGCGACATGGATCGTTCACTCGGTTTCTGGCAGGACTTGCTGGGTCTGGAGTTGCTCGGAAGGGGAGTCGTCGAGTACCCCCACCTCGACCGGATCGTGGGGCTCGAGAACACTCGCATCGAGTGGGCCGAACTGGCCCTCCCGGGCGGGGGGATGATCGAGGTGTTCCGGTACCACCGGCCCGTGGGGAGTCCCGTGCGTCCCCGGATCCCTGACCCGGGCTGCACCCACGTCTGCCTGGAAGTCCACGGATTGGATCAGCTCGTCGAGCGCCTCCGATCTGCCGGCGTCGAGACGCGCTCTGGCCGACCGGTGAGGATCCCGTTCGGCGACTGGAAGGATGTGAGGTCGATCTATGTCCGGGATCCCGACGGGGTCACGGTGGAACTGATCGAGAAACCGACCGAGCCGCCACAGCGCTCCGGGTCATGAACTCGACGGCATTCAACGGCCGCCACGTCGTCGTCAGCGGCGCTGCCGGAACACTCGGGCGGGCGATCTGTGGCGAGTTCGAACGCCGCGGCGCCATCGTCACGCCTCTCGACATCGATGGAATGACCCCCGAACACCGGTGCGATGTCACCGACGAACCCTCTGTGGCGCGGGCTCTCGCGGTGGCATCGGCCCGGGCGCCGGTCACCGACGTCGTCCACGCCGCGGGGGCGCTGTCGGTCGGCCCCGTGCGTGAGCTCGACGCGGCCGAAATCCGGCGCATTATGGACGTCAACCTCCTCGGCGCCTTCCTCGTGGCCAAGCAGTCCGCGGCGGTTCTCCCCGAAGGGGGAACGATCACCCTGATCTCATCGCAGGCAGGTATGCGGTCGGGCGCGTACTGGTCGCTCTACTCGGCGTCCAAGGCAGGTGTGCTGAGACTTGTCGAGTCATTGGCCGTCGAACTCGGCCCGCACCGCATCCGCGTCAACGCGGTGTGCCCCGGGTCGGTCGACACCCCGATGATGCGCCAGTCCGTCACGACGCTCTCGCAACACACGGGGGTATCGGAGGCGTCGATCACCGAGAACTACCGGACCGGGGTTCCCCTCGGACGGCTCGCGCAACCGGCGGAGATCGCGTCCGTCTGCGTGTTCCTCGCCTCGGACGACGCGTCGTTCGTCAACGGAACCGCCATCAAGGTGGACGGCGGGGAGTTGTGACGGCGGCCACCGAACTGCCATCGGCTGCGAGGATCGTGGCGGTGGCGGTGCCGAACCACGCGGGCCGTCTGATCGGCAAGCGCCTTCCCGCAGAGCGGTGGGCGACCGTCCTCGAGGCAGGCATGGCCATGCCCAACTTCCACCTCGTCTCGGCCGTGGACAACTTCCCCGTGCTGGGCATGGAAGTGACCGGATTGCACACGGGATTCCGAAACGGCGTGCTCCGCCCCGACGTGTCGACACTTGCGGCGCTGCCGTGGGAGCCGGGGACGATGATCGTCCTGTGCGACACCTTCGACAGTGCAGGTGGCCTGGTCGGCGAGGCCCCGCGGAGTGTCCTGCGCCATCAGATGACGCGCCTCGCGGAGAGGGGATTCGAAGCCACGGTTGCCTCGGAGTTGGAGTTCTACCTGTTCCGCACGAGCTACGAGGAGGCGCACAGGGCGGCCTACCGCCGTGTCGAGCCGAGTTACCACCGCCACCCCGACAACGACATCCTTGTTGCGGGCTACGACGAACCGTTCCTGGCGGCGTTGCGCGAGAACCTCGCGGCGATGGGCATCCCGGTCTGGGCCACGCAGGGTGAGGGCGGACGGGGCCAGCACGAGTTGAATCTGCGTCACTCCGACCCTCTGCGCGCCGCTGACGCGCACATGCTGTACAAGCTGGCGGTCAAGGCGACCGCGCAGCAGATGGGCTGTTCGGTGACGTTCATGGCCAAGCCATCGAGCGACGTGGGCTCCGGCTGCCACATCCACCTGTCGATTCTCAAGGACGGGCGCAATGTTCTGGGCCGGCCGGACGGATCCCTCAGCCGGCCGGGTGAACAGTTCCTGGCGGGTCTGCTCGCCTTCTCCGGGGACTTCATGGTGCTTCACGCGCCCTACGCCAACTCCTACCGGCGCCTTCGTCCCGGGTCGTGGTCGCCAGTGAATATGACGTGGGGTTTCGACAACCGAACCTGCTTGGTCCGGGTGGTCGGGGAAGGGCAGGACCTCCGCTTCGAGTTCCGCCTTCCCGGTGCCGACGTCAATCCGTACCTGGCGAGCGCGGCATTGCTGGACTCGGGACTTGCCGGGCTCGACGAGGCACTCGCACTACCGTCACCGGTGACAGGCGATGCCTACGAGTCCGGCGCACCGGGGCTTCCCGCTGACTTGACGGAGGCTGTGCAGCGGTTTGAGGCGTCCGAGAGGGCGCGGGCTGCGTTCGGCCCCGGCGTGCACGCACACTTGCTGGGGATGGCCTGCAACGAGCGCGACGAGGCGCGCGTGGCCGTGACCGACTGGGATCTTCAGCGCGGCTTCGAGAACGCCTAGCCCGCCGTCGCTGACCTATTGCTGCAGCGGCAACACCCGCGCCGGGTTGTCCGTCATGATCCCCAGAACGACCGACTCCGGAACTCCCTCCAGCACGAACCGCGGCAGGATGTTCTGGAGGAGATGCGCGTATCCGTAGCCCCCCCAGGTGCGGAGTTGGATTTTGAAGCAGCAGTCGTGGGAGAGCAGGATCTGCGATGCGTATCCCTCGGCGACGAGGCTGCTGACGGCCTTGGTCTTGGCGTAGTCCCCCGGCGAGATGAAGTCGTTCTCGCTCTCGAAGAACTCGTGGCCGAAGAGATCGAACTCCACTAGACATCCGAGATCGAGCACGCGCCGGTGGTAGTCCGGCCGATGCAGCGTGGTGTCCATGTGGCCCATGATCACTCGCGAGAGGTTCGCCCCTTCCTCGCCCAGGATGTCGGCTGCCATGAGCGCCGAGTCCACTTCGACCGCGTGGGCGGCCGTGTGGATCGATATGGCGGCGCCGGTCGTCAGCGAGGCGCGAGCCGCGGCCCGCAGGGAGCGCTCCTCGACAGGCTCGAGCGGGTATGACATCCCGATCTCGCCGATGACGCCGGCGCGGATGCCTGTGCCATCGATGCCCTCCTCGATGTCGCGGACGATGTGCTCGGTGAGTTGCTCGACACTTGCAGCCCGGACGCCGTCACTGAGGCTCGCGGCGACGTAGAACCCCGTGCCCGCCACGAGGTTGAGCCCGGTGCGGCGCGACACGACGGCGAGCTGTTCGGGCTGCCCGCCGAGACCGACACAACTCAGGTCGACGACCGTTCGACCGCCCAGCTTGACGTAGGCGTCGAGTTCGCGCACAGCGACGTCGACGTCATCGAGATAGAGAAGGAACCGGTTGGAGTTGGGGTGCTGGCGCATCCACCAGAGGTTCTCGAGTGTGGGCTCGGCTTCTGCGAGCAGGGCCCCTTCCGGGTCGGTCGGTGCGCAGAACCAGGCAGAGCTGTCGCAGAGCACGTGCTCGTGCGGCAGCGTGATACCCATTTCGGAGGAATCCACATCACCCAGGACCGTGCGGAACGCCGGCATCGCTGCTCCTTCGACTAGTGCTCGCCCTCGACTCGGCTAGGCCGAGGGGAGTGCCGTCTCGACCTTGTCCTCGCCGGCTGCTCTGCTCGGGGCCGAATCGGGCCTTCTCTGGATCCTACGTGTGATGGCCATGTACACGACCGCCGCGACGAGCGGAACAACCATGAGGATCGAAGCAACCGCGTTCACAGTCGGTGGGATCCCGCGACGGTTCATGATGCTCCAGATCACAGGGGGGAGCGTCGGGTCTGCGCCGACGATGAAGTTGGTCACCACGAATTCGTCCATGGACATCGCGAAGACGATCAGTGCTGTTCCGGCAATGATGGGCAGCAGAATCCGCAACGTGACGCGTCGCAGAGCGCCCCAGTACGTGCAGCCAAGATCGCGCGCCGCCTCCTCGGTGCTCCGGTTGAAGTTCTGAAGAGCCGCGACCACGATCAGGACAACGAAGGGGAGCACAAGGGTCACCTGCCCCAGCACGATGGATCGCAGCGATGGCACCCACTCGAGGAATCGGAACATCGCCAGAATCGAGAAGCCCACGACAACTCCCGGCAACACGATCGGCAGAACGACCGCTCCCATCAGCGCCGGTTTCGTGACGAACGCTCGGCGGTTCACCGCGAACGCTGTCGGGATCCCGATTGCCAGCCCGATTGCGACGACCAGGGCGGCCACCTTGATGCTCGTTCCGAACGCACCACGGATGGTTTGGTCGGTGAAGATCTCCCTGTACCAATCGAGAGTCCACCCGGTGATCGGGAGCGAGGCGATCGGGAGCTGGTTGAACGAGAGGATCAGCACCAGGATCAAGGGCACCCAGAGGAACAGCAGGAGAAGGAGCAGGTACGTAGGTCCCCAGGGCAGACGCCTGACCCACGCCGGCCACGTCACTCTGAGCGGTCGAGAACGGACCGTCATTGCGACGGAAGCGAGTCGGCGTCCTCCGTGTCTGAGCACCCAGATGCACGTCAGGATGCCGGCGATGAATGCGCCGGCAGCGACGATCAGCGAGAACGACAGAGCTGAGGCCAGGGCGTAGTTGCCGGTGATTCCGAACTGGTCGAAGATGACGCGGCCGATCATGAGACTCCCCTTGCCTCCGACAAGTTGCGGCGTCACGTAGTCGCCGGCCGCCAGGACGAAGGTGAGGATGAACGCGATGAGGACTCCTCTTGCAGTGAGGGGGAGCGTGACTCTCAGGAACGTCTCCACTGGACCTGCTCCCAGGTCGCGGCTGGCGCGCATCAGATCGGGATCGACTGACTCCATCGCGCCGGCAATTGGGAGCATCGCGATAGGAACGAGAATGTGCGTGAGGGCAATGATCACCCCGGGGCGGCCGAGGAGGGTTAGGGGTTCGTCGATCAGGCCCAACGCGTCGAGAGCCGAGTTCAGGATTCCCGCGGGCGTCAGGATGGCCTTCCACGCGTATATGCGAACGAGGTAGGAGGCCAATGCCGAGGCCACGATCAAGAAGAGGATTCCGCGGCGACCACGAGAGACGATGAATCGCAGCACGTAGGCCCCGAGGTATGCCACGGGCAGAACCACGGCGGATACCGTCAACGCAAGCAAGAGTGTCCGCAGGATCAACCCGTAGTAGAGGTCGTCGGTGACAACCTCGCGGTACTGGTCCAAGGACCAGGTCCGGATGAGAGTGAATACCCCCGTCTCCCAGAAGCTGAACAGGAAGAACACGCTGACCGGGATCAGCAGGCCGACCAGCAGCCAGCCGACGCTCGCATAGGTCGACAGGGGTGGCAGGTAGGCCCGACGGTCCCCGCGACCGAGCAGCTTGGTGACTCGGGTGTCGGGCATCAGCCGGGCAGGATCGCCATATCGCTCGGGGACCAGCTCACCGCCACACGCGATCCGATTCCGCCCTCCCGGTCGTCGGCGGCGAGTTCCTCCACGGTCAGGGTGCTGCCGTCCGCCAGCCGGACGATGTGCCGATAGAGGGAGCCGAGGAAAATCGAGTCGACGAGTTCACCATCGATCCTGAGCGTGTCCTCTTGGGCCGAACCTGCCCCCTCGTCGAGTCTCAGATGTTCCGGCCTGATGGAGAGACAGACCTCGCCGGTGAGGGACGAGTTGTTGGGAGCTTGCAGGCCCAGGCGCGGCAGGCTGATCGTCGTTTGCGACGCCTGCGCTGTGAGCAAGTTGGTCTCACCGATGAATTCCGCCACGAAACGGCTGCGGGGATGGCGGTAGACGTCCTGCGGACTCCCGTCCTGCACGATCCGGCCCGATCGCATGATCACGACCCGATTCGACATCACGAGCGCCTCTTCCTGATCGTGTGTCACATAGATGAACGTGCCACCTAGGCGCCTGTGGAGAGAGCGGAGTTCGAGTTGCATCTCCTTGCGAAGCTTGAGATCGAGCGCGCCGAGCGGTTCGTCGAGCAGGAGGATGTCCGGGCGATTCACGATGGCGCGTGCCAGCGCGACGCGCTGCTGCTGCCCACCCGAGAGCTGATCGACCCGCCGGGCCTCGAGCCCGTCGAGCTGGACCGTCGAGATCGCGGTCTCCACCCGTTCGGCGGCTTCCTCTCGCGGGGTACGTGCCACCTTGAGTCCGAATCGAATGTTGTCGGCGACATTGAGGTGGGGGAAGAGCGCGTAGTGCTGGAAGACGTAGTTGACCGGTCGCCGTTCCGGCGGAGTCGACGTGGACTCGCGGCCGGAGATCTCCACGACGCCGCTGTCCGGACGGTCGAGTCCGGCCACTATTCGCAGCAAGGTGGTCTTCCCACAGCCGGACGGTCCGAGGAGGGTGACGAATTCTCCCTGCGCGATGCGCAGGTCGACGCTGTCCAACGCGCAGACCTGGTCGAAGTACTTGGAAACCCCGCTCAGAGCAAGCGCTCCGGGCCGCGAATCGCCGCTGGTGGTCTCGGCGCACTCCTGCGCGTCTGCTCTAGCCGCCACGTTCCACCTGTAGGTAGTGCTCGGGGCCGGCGTGCCTATGCCGACCCCGAGCAGCTAGGACGCTTCTATGCGCCCGCTTTGAAGTCCTGCCAACGCTTGAGCCACGTGTCGTAGGTCGCATACTCCGTCGACTCGACCGGCGGCCACTCGACAGGTGGCGCCGCCTCGAACACCGCTGCGCGATCCTCGTAGACGGCCCATTCGAATCCCATCGGAACGAGACGATCCATGGCGGCCGGATGGGTCACGGCCCAGCCGAGAGCGGCTCCCTGTGTGAACTGCGTCGACTCGCTGATGGCGTCGTTCAGCGCCGCGTACATTGCGTCCGTGGGCTCCACGTCCGCGGCAATGAACAGGGCATCGATCCAGGACCATCCCACCCCGGGCGGGAAGTGGACCTCCACCGGGATGTCCGCTTCGCGGGCCCGCAGTGCCGTCGGCGCGTTGTCGGGCCACGCGGCGAGGATCTCGCCGCGCGTGTAGGCACCGGCATACTCGGCGTACGGGTTCGCCATGATGCCGAAGGAGGCATCCCTGAACTCCTCCAGCTTCTCGAAGACCTGATCGAGATCCTCCTCCGTCAGCAGGCCCGGGGTGTCGCCGCCGAGACCGAGCAATCTCGCGACCATGATGATCACGGTGTTGCCGTCATCGCCGATGGCGAACTTCCCTTGGTACTTGGGCTCGAGGAGCGACTCCAGGGACTCCGGCGGCCCGGTCCCGTCGTCGACATAGGTCAGGCCCATGCTCGCCCAGGCGATCGGAACACCGATGACGCCCTCGTCGGTATTGATGAGAGGCTCGTTGCGGAGATCCTCGGGTAGCTGTTCCCAGTTCGGGATTCGACTGACGTCCAGTGGCTGCATCACTCCCGCGGCTTGGAGAGTCGGGAAGATGTTCTCGATGCCGACGCTGATGTCGTAAGTGCCCTTCTTGTTGATCGGGTCCTCGTTGGCGACCATGAACGTCGGTTCGATCTCGTACGTGGTGGGCTCGGGATCTCGGACCTCGTAACCCTCCCAGACGAGGAACCGCACGGTCTCCTTCTCGGCTGGCGGCGGCGGCTCGGGCTCCGGCGTGGGAGCCGGTGCCGGCTCCGGGGCTGCGGCTGCCGGTGGTGCCGGCGCCTCGCTGGTCTCGTCGTCGCCCCCGCACGAGGCCGCGACCAGCGTGAGCGCCAGCAGAACCGCTCCGATGCGTATTGGCCCACATCTTTTACCGGTGCCGCTCCGGGGTCCGTGTCCAATACTCGTTAATCGGGAATTCGTTAACTGGGCGCGCATGATCATCCTCCCTTGGAGTCCGGGCCTGATAAATCCCCCCAGGCCGGGATGCACAGTCGGCACTGTAGTCCATGCGTAGAGCCAGGCCAGAGGGTTCGAGGCCGGTCGGAGGCGGTCAGTGAAGAGGGGGTTAGGTAGGGCGCGGATTCGTCGACGGCACATGAGTGGTTGTCAGTGTGTGGGAGCGCTTGAGCGCGCGACTCCTTGGCGTATCCCTGCGCCCGAAAAGCGCACCGACATGATCTCGCAGGATTCCATGGCCACGTCAGTCACGATCACCGGCTCCGGTACTCCGGGGCCGGTGATCGACCGGGCCAGTCCGGGCGTCCTGGTGCGCCACGACGGACTCAACCTTCAGTTCGACGCGGGGCGGGCGCCCTCGATGCGACGCGCCGCCGGGCGCGAAACGGGGCCGCCCGCGGAGATCGGACTCCGCAGACGGCCCCGGAGTCGCACTCAGTTCATCGACGCCCAGATGAGTTCGTCGCCGTCGTACAGCTTGGGCACGACGGTGGTGTCGATCATCGACTCCCAGTCGGGTAGTTCGTCGAAGACCCCGAGGTTGACCAGGCTCTGCATCTCCGCGCCGAGCGCCGACACGTTGAACTGACCGATTACCAGACCCTCGGGGGTCACCTCCTCGATGCTCTTCTGATCAGTCGTCCAGCGGAACAACTCGTGCTCGCGGGCGAAGAACAGGTTGTTTCCGGCGGCTTCGATTCGCTCGAAGGCGTGGTCGAGGGCCGCCTCGGGGTTCTCGGCCGCGAAGTAGTAGCCCCGGAGCCCGGCCCGCACGAAATCCTCCACGGCCGTCGGGTGCGCCTCGTAGAAGTCGCGCCTCGTGGTGATGATGGCGAAGCTGGCCGACACGTCGTAGTCCAGCGGGTCGAATGTGATGTAGTCGATGCCCGCCAGGTCGAGCCAGCGCGGCTCGTTCGAGCGGTAGACGGGCAGAGCGTCGATGCCGAGGGCGAAGTGCTCGACGGGGTTGAAGCCCTCGAGCAGCAACTCGGTGAACGTTCCTCGCTGCAGACCTTCCGCCGCCATCATCGCCTCGATGGCGGTGGGGAGGTCGCCCTTGATGCCGACCGTCTTGCCCTCAAGGTCGGCCAGGCTCGTCACGCCCGAGGTGGGGGAGATGAGGAGCTGGTTGATCGCCGTGTGTCCCAACTGGCCAAAGCCCACCATGTCGACATCGCCGGCGATGTTCGCGCGGACGAGTGAGCCGAAATCGGGCGCGTCGGCCACTTGGACGCTGCCGGCCGCCACTGCAGCGAGGTGGCCGGGGGCGAAGCCGGGCTGGATCTCGACGTCGAGGCACATATCGTCGAAGTAGCCCTCGGCCTTGGCGACGATGTTCTCGATGATCCCCGCCGCGGCGGCGAAGTCAAAGCCCGTCATGAAAATCATCTTCCCCGCGGCCCGGTTGGCCTCGCAGCGCTCCGGAGTGCCGAAGGCGGGCAGCCCGTCGGGACCCATCGCCGATTCTGCCGCGGCGGCCTCGGCGGCGGCGGCGGCCTCCATGGCTGCCGCTTCGGCGGCGTTGCGTGCTTCTTCTGCGTCGGCTTTGGCGCTGGCCGCCTCTTCCTGTGCGGCCGCGGCTTCCGCCTGCGCACTCGCGGCCTCCGCCTGTGCAGACGCGGCGGCGTCCTGCGCGGCATCGAGTGCCGCCTCCGCCCTTGCCACGTCGGCCTGGTTCCCCTCGGCCGTTGCCTTGGCGACCTCCGCGGCCGCGATGGCCTCCTCGGCCAGCGCTGCTGCTGCGGCGGCTGCTGCGGCGGCGGCTTCGGCTGCCGCCGTGGCAGCAGAAGCCTCCGCATCGGCTGCGGAAGCCTCCGCGCGTGCCGCCTGCGCTTCGTTCAGCGCACTGCCCGCATCGCTCTGCGCGGCAGATGCCGCACCAGCGGCCGCGTCGATGGCGGCCATGGCGTCGCTGTCGTCGTCCTCCTCCGCGCATGCCGCCGCGACGAGTGCGAGGACGCAGAGCAACGAGACGGATATCCAGCGGATACCACGTGGCCTTAAGTGAGTCAGCATGTCTCTATTCCCCCTGTGACGGTTGCGGGCTTGCCTCCCGGCGGATCCTGCCGATGATCCGGCCGGGCCACGTTCTCAGCGCGTCGCCGCCGATCCGCCAGGGAGATCCTGGGAGCTATGCCACCGTAGTACCCGAGCCTCGAGAGCCGCAAGCAGCAGGTACCCGATCACGCCGATGACGGCGAGCGCGAAGATGGAGCCCCAGAGCTGGTCGATGAGCAGCCGCGTCTGGCCCACGCGGGCGGTGTTCCCGAGACCCTCGGTGGAGCCGCCGAACATCTCGCCGATGACCGCTCCGATGAGCGACAGACCCACGCAGAGGCGTCCCGCCGAGAACAGGTAGGGCAGCGACTGGGGGAACCGCAGCTTGCGGAAGATCTCCGTCTTGCTGGCCGACACCGAGCGCAGCAATTCGTAGGCGTTCGGATCCACCGATCGCAGCCCGGTGAACTCGTTGATCGTGAAGGGGATGTAGCAGATCACGCCAGCGACCAGGACCTTGGGCCAGATGCTGAAACCGAACCAGATCAAGAACACCGGTGCCAGAACCGCCACGGGCGTGCACTGCAGGAGGACGATCACGGGCATCGAGGCACGCTCCACGAAGCGCGAGTGCGCCATGAACGTGGACACGATGAGCGCCGCTCCGAGAGCGAGCCCGTATCCCGAGATTGCCTCGAGGAGTGTGACCTGCGCATGGCGCCAGTAGAACGCCGGCTCGTCGACGAGATGCACCACGATGCTGGTCGGCGTCGGCAGCGTCAGGCGGGAGATATCGAAGACCCGCACGTAGAACTCCCAGATACCGAACACCACGACGATGCCCGCGACCGGTGCCCCGAACATGGCCGACCGGCGGAGGCGCTGGGGGGCCTCCGGCGGCGGTTCGGAGGCAGTGCCCCGGGCGTGCGGCCCCGGAACGTGCGTGGTCACCGGGCGGACACCTTGCCGAGGGCTCGACGCACGTTGCGCATGTGAGCCAGGTAGCGCTCGTCGTCCTCCATCGCCGCCGACCGGGGTCGGGGCAGGGAGATCGTCTCGGTGTGGACGATCTGGCCCGGTTGTGTCGCCATCACGAGGACGCGGTCGGACAGGATCACCGCCTCGGGGATGCTGTGGGTCACGAAAAGCACGGTGTGACCGGTGCGTTCCCAGAGGTCCAGCAAGAGATAGCGCATCTCGTTGCGGGTAATCTCGTCGAGAGCCGAGAAGGGCTCGTCCATCAGCAGCACGGGTGCCCCGAGCGCGAAGCAGCGCACCAGTGAGACGCGCTGCTGCATGCCGCCCGACAGTTCCTTGGGGAGCAGGTCCAGGAAGTCACCCAGGCCGACGGTCTCCAGGAGTTCGAGTGTGTCGGCCTCGCTGAGGGGCGGGTGCACGGCGCCCCGCCGGTTCACCTCGGCCAGCAGCGTGACGTTCCGGCGCACCGTCCGCCAACCCAGGAGCGACGGCGTCTGCGGGGCGAACCCGATCTGCTTCGTGTCGCGTGCGGTTGCCGGACGGGCGCCGTCGACCTCGACGGTGCCCGTCTCGTAGGTCAGGAGCCCGCCCACGACGCGCAGCAGGGTGGACTTGCCGCAGCCGCTCGGCCCGATGAGGCTGACGAACTCGCCCGGCTGGATCTCGATGTCGATGCCGTCAAGCGCGTGTAGGAAGCTGCGACCGGTGCGGAACCACTTCGAGACGCCCCGGATGGAGACGGGGGCGCCGATCCTGCGGTTGGGGGATCCGGTGGAAGTCGGCGCTGCCGTGCGGCTCCCACCGAGGGTCGGGCGTGGCACAGCGCCATCGTAAGCGGCGCGGCAGCGGCGCGTCATGGCCGGTCGTGGCCTCCGTGTTCTCGCCCCTGTGTGGGCTACGGTTGCCGGCGCCTGCTCGGAATCGCGACGGGCGTCGGCAATCGAGCGCCTCGTTCGTGCCCGACGGGTCGAGCCGCCCGGCCGGCGGCCCCGCGGTGGAGAAAGGAGTCCTCTTGCCTGCCGGCTTGATCGACGTGCATTCGCACCACTACCCCGACAGCTACCTCGATGCCTGCCGCCGTCCCGACAGCGGGCTCGAGCACTACATCCGCGACGACGGCCGTCTCGTGGTGCTCCAGGACGGGGCGGTGGCGGCGGCTGTGCCGCAACCCCTTCCCGGTATGGATCACCGCCTGGCGATGATGGACGAGGCGGACGTGTCCCACCAGGTGCTGTCGATTTCGGCGCCCAACGTGTTCCGCCTGCCGCCGGCGCTGCGCATTCCTCTCACGCGTGACCTAAACGACGAATTCGGTGACGTCGTGGGGTCGAGTTCGGGGCGACTGCGGTACTTTGCGAGCCTCCCCCTCCCCGACGTAGATGCCGCGCTCGCCGAGGTGGCTCGCGTCGGGGATCGTCCCGGTGTCGCGGGTGTGATGCTCTGCACGACGGTGGATCGGCGCACCCTGGACGACTCGCATCTGGCTCCTCTCTGGGAGGAGCTGTCCCGGCGCTCGACCGTGGTGTTCGTCCACCCCACGACCGCCTGCTGCACCGAGGGTCTGCGCGACTTCGCCCTGTCGCTGGCACTGGACTTCCTCGCCGAGACCACTAACGCCATCGGCCGGCTGATCTATTCGGGCACCCTCGAGCGGTACCCGGGGATCCGCTGGATCTTCAGCCATCTCGGCGGCACCGTGCCGTTCGTCCACCACCGCTTCGACAACTACGCGAAGCAGTTCCCCGAGATCCGCCGCCACATCACCCGCAAGCCGTCGGAGCAATTGCGGGAGTTGTCCTTCGACACCGCCAGCACCCACGCCGCCGCCATGCGCTGCGCCTTCGAGACGTTCCCGGCTTCGCAGTTCCTTTTCGGCACCGACTACCCGCACGTGCCCGGTGGGATGCAGATATTCGTGGACACTCTGCAAGCGGCAGGACTGTCGGCCGCCGACCTCGCCAGGGTCAGGTGGCAGAACGCCGCCGCCCTGTTGGGGGGCTTCGGTTGCAAGGACCCCCCCGAATCCGTGGACCCCGCGGATGACGAGGGGCACGGCGATGACGACTGACGGGACAACACCCGCACTGTCATGTTGGGCGTCGGGTGCGCCGTCGACGGCCTGCGATGACCGGGTCCGGACCGATCGTGGTATTTTCCTCGGCGGTGTGAATAGTCACGTAGCGGGGTGAGGGGGCCGATGCCGCAACCCACCGAGGTGTCCGACTTCGTCAAGGAGCGGCTCGCACGGATTCGTGGCGACCTGCGGTTGTACACCGATCTGCAGCCGGCGAAGTCGGCGTTCGTCGTCATCGACATGCAGAACGCCTTCGTTGCCGAGGGTGGGGTCATCGAGGTTCCCGCCAGCCGGGAGATCATCCCCGTGATCAACCGGATGGCCGCCGAGTGCCGGCATGTGGGCGTGCCGGTGATCTGGATCCGCTCCCATCACCCGAAGGGCGGCTCCGACTGGCGTCACTTCTTCGATCACTTCGTGCGGCCCGAACGGCGCGAGGCCGCCGCAGCGGCCCTCTCTGACGATGCACCGAGTTCGCGCTTCCACCCCGACATGGACATCCGCGACGAGGACTACATCGTCTTCAAGAACCGCTACTCGTGCCTCATCCCCGGTTCGTCCTCCCTGGAGAGGCTGCTCCGCAGCCTCGGATGCGACACCCTCCTGCTCGCGGGTACCAAGACCAATATCTGCGTCGAGTCGACGGCGCGCGATGCGATGATGCTGGACTTCCGCGTGGTGGTGCTCAGCGACGCCACGGCCGCTCTCACCGACGAGGAGCACCAGGCTTCGCTCAACGTGCTGATCCAGGAGTTCGCCGACATTCTCGTCACCGCCGAGGTCGTCGACGAATTGCGCGCCAATACGGGAGGCGCCGGCTGATGACCGACACACTCGCCCACGACGGATTCGCCATCGACGGCGGCGGGATCCTCGATCCGGTTACGTTCGAGATCCTGCGGTCGCGTCTTTCGGCCATCAACGACGAGGCGGCCATGACGATGCGCCTGGTTTCCGGGTCGCCGGTGGCGAACGAGGCGTACGACATGAACGTGGGTCTCATGGACGCCGGCGGTGACTGCTTCGCCATCGGCATGTACATCACCATCCACGCACTCGCGCTGAGTTCCACGGTCAAGGACATCCGCGAGCGGTTCGGCGCCGACGACATCGGACCCGGCGACGTGTTCATGTCCAACGACCCCTACGTGGGGGCATGTCACCAGATGGACGTGGCGGTGGTTGCCCCCATCTTCGCCGGCGGCGAACTGGTGGCCTGGACCGGCTCGACTGTGCACCAGATCGACCTCGGCGGGCCGGTGGAGGGTCAGGTGCAACTCGGTGCCACCTCCATCTGGAGCGAGCAGCCGCTGTTCCCGCCGATCAAGATCGTGGATTCCGGTGAGTTGCGGCCCGACGTGGAGCGGGGCTACCTCCGCCGCACCCGCCTGCCCCACCTCGTGGGCCTGGATCTCAAGGCCATGATCGCCGGCTGCAACGTCGGGGTGGCGCGGGTGCAGGACCTCACCGAGCGCTACGGCACCGACGTCGTGCTCACCGCCATCGAGGGGATCAACGTCGCCACCGCCGCCCGCTTCCGGGCGAGACTGCGCGAGCTGCCCGACGGAACCTGGTCGCATCGCGGCTACATCGAGTACGACGACGTATACCCGGTTGTCGTCGAGATGACCAAGAAGGGCGACTCGCTCACGTTCGACTTCACCGGGTCGGCCGATCAGGCCCTCGCCGTCATCAACTGCACTCGCCCGGCCTGCGTGGGTGCAGTTGTGGCCGCCGTCCTGCCGTACCTCTGCTACGACATGGCGTGGTCACCCGCCGGACTGCAGCGGGCCATCGAGGTGCGCACCCGCGAGGGCACCGTCGTGCATGCGGCCTGGCCCGCGGGCACCTCCAAGGCCACCACCACCGGCAGTTTCATGGCGACCATCTCGGCCGGCGTGTGCCTGTCGAAGCTGCTGGCGGCAAGCGACGGGCACCTCCGGCAGTTCATGTCCACGTGGATGGGCGGGCTCTACGTGGAGGACATGTTCGGTATGGATCAGCGGGGCGAGTTCTTCGGCGCCGCCATCCTCGACGCCATGGCCGGGGGCTCGGGGGCCCGAGCCTTCGCCGACGGGCTGGATGCGGGGGGCTTCTTGGACTCGCCGTCGGCGATCATCGCCAACATCGAGGACATCGAGTACAGCTACCCGGTCCTCTACCTGTCGCGCCGGATCCAGCCCGACACCGGTGGCGCCGGCAAGTACCGCGGCGGGAACACACTCGCCATGACCTACATCGTCCACGACGTCGAGCACCTCCCGACGAAGGTCCTGCATGCCATTGGCACGTACCAGCCCGGCTCCATCGGTGTGGCCGGCGGGTACCCGTCCAACACCAACCAGTTCGTCATCAAGCGCGGCACGAACGTCCATGACCTGCTCGACAGCGGCGTCGTGCCCGACGACCTCGACGACCTCGACGGTGAACTGGAGATCTTCACCGACAGCATCGTCAAGACCTCACAGGGGCGCGACGACGTCCACCGCTACGTCGCCATGGGTGGTGGCGGTTACCTCGACCCGCTCGACCGTGAGCCCAACAGGGTGCTGGCCGACTACATCGTCGGAGCCGTCACCGCGGCGCACGCCAACGACGTCTACGGCGTGGTCCTCGACACCGGCGAGGTGAGCGTTGACATGGCGGCCACGGAGTTGCGCCGGCGCGCCGTGCGCGACGAGCGCCGCCGGTCGGCCTCGCGCCCCGATCCAGACGCCCGCCAAGCCGGACCGGCCTGAGCGGCGTGGACCGGCTCGTCGCCGTCGACAGCGGCGGCACGTTCACCGACTGTGTCACCCTCGACACCGCAGGGCGCGTCAGGACTTCGAAGGCCGCCTCCACGCCGGCGGACTTCTCCGAGGGTGTCGTGCAGTCGGTGGAGCGCGCTGCAGCCGCTGACGGCCTCGATCTCGGTGAACTCCTGCGACGGACGGGCTCGTTCTGTCACGGCACGACGGTGGCGACGAACGCTCTCCTCACCCGGTCGGGCTCGGTCGTCGGCCTGATCACGACCAAGGGGCACGAGGACGCCATCATCATCGGGCGGACGATCCAGAAAGCGGCCGGACTCAGCGAGTCGGAGTTGAGCAACCTGGCGCACCTGGAGAAGGCCGCCCCGATCGTGCCGCGGCCGCTCATCAAGGGCGTCACCGAGCGGATCGACTACAGGGGCGCGGTGGTGGTGCCCATCGATCTCGACGAAACCGCCGGAGCCGTCGCGGAACTCGTGGCGGGCGGCGTCGAGGCGATTGCCGTCTGCTTTCTGTGGAGCTTCCTCAATCCCACCCACGAGCGGGCCGTTGCCGAGCTCATCAGGTCGCGCCACCCCGAGCTTTTCGTGACGGTCTCCCACGAGGTGGCGCCGGTCATCAAGGAGTACGAGCGGTGCGCCACCACCGTGCTCAACGGCTACCTCAGCCGCACCACCCACACCTACATCTCGAAGCTGCAGGAACGCCTCGCCGACGGCGGCCTCGCCACCGATCCCGTCATCATGCAGTCCTTCGGCGGTGTGAGCAGCGCCGAGGCCAGCAAGGGGCGCGCCGTGGCGCTCCTGGGCTCGGGCCCCACGGGCGGCGTGTTCGGTGCTGCCGCGCTCGGCCGGCTGATCGGCGCGGACAACATCGTCACAACCGACGTCGGGGGGACGAGCTTCGACGTCGGCCTCGTCACCGACGGGGAGCCGCTGGTGGTGGGTACGCCGGTGTTCGACAAGTACCACACGGTGCTGCCGGTGATCGATGTCACCTCGATCGGTGCCGGCGGGGGGAGCCTGGCCTGGATCGAGCCCGGGACCGGGCTGATCAAGGTGGGACCGCAGAGCGCCGGCGCGGTGCCGGGGCCGGCGTGCTACGGGATCGGGGGAACGCTCCCGACTGTGACCGACGCCAACCTGGTGCTCGGGCGTCTCGACCCCGACTACTTCCTGGGCGGCGAGCGCCCGCTACACATCGACCTCGCCACCGCCGCCATCGAGACCCACATCGCCGCGCCGGCCGGGCTCTCCGTGCACGAGGCGGCCATGGCCATCGTGGACATCCTGGACGCGCGCATGGCCGATCTGGTGCGGATGAGCACGATCGGCCGGGGCTACGACCCGCGGGAGTTCACCCTGTTCGCCTTCGGCGGCGCCGGGCCGCTGCATGTCGGGGCCTACGCCGCTGATGTCGGTACCCGGCTCACCGTCGTACCCACCAACTCAGCGGTGTTCAGTGCGTTCGGCATCGCCGCCTCCGACCCCGTCGCCGTCGTGCAGGCAAGCGACCCGATGGTGGCGCCCTTCGACCCCGAGCGGCTGGAGGGGATCTACGCCTCGCTCGCCGCAGGCGCCGTCGCGGAGTTGGGGGTCAGCGGCGTGGCATCCGAAGACATCACGACGAGCCGTGAGGTGGAGATGCGCTACCGCGGCCAGGTGCACGAGGTGCGCGTGCCCGTCCCGGACGGGCCGCTCGATGCCGAGAGCCTTGCCGTGGTGATGGAGGAGTTCCGGCGCCGCTACAACCGCCGTTACGGCTCGGGTGCTGCCGCCGACGCCGCCATCGAGGCGCGCACCTTCGTGGTGCGCGGCGTGGGCCGGCAGGCGAAGCCGGAGTTGCGCCCCGCGGCCCTCGGGCCGGAGGATCCGAGCCCCGCGCTCGTCGCCGAGCGTCAGGTCTGGTTCCGTCCCCTCGGGGGATTCGTCCCAACGCCCATCTACCGGCGCGAGTTGCTCGGACCGGGCAACATTGTTGTGGGCCACGCCGTCATCGAGGCGGTCGACACGACGATGGTGATCCACCCCGGCCAGCGCGCCGACGTGGACGCCTGGGGCAACATATTGCTCGACACGACAGGGGGAAAACGATGACCGCGCCACTCAGCAGGCCCACCGCCGAGCACTACGAGGCTGCGCTGGCTGCCATCGACCGGGAGGAGCTCGTCGACCTGTCGCTCGAGTTGGCGCAGATCGACAGCCCACCCGGCCAGGAGCAGCCAGTGTCGGACCGCGTGCGGGACTGGCTGGACGACAACGGTTTTGAGGCGTCGCAGGTGGGCATGTTCGCCGACCGTGCGAACGTCGTGGGTCGCCTGCGGGGCTCCGGCGGCGGCAACACCGTGGTCTTCAACGCCCACATGGACGTGGCCTGGGGTCCCGAGGAGCGGCGCTGGATGCACGACCCCGACAACCCCATCTACACCTCCGCCTGGCGGGAGGGCGACACGCTCGTGGGCAACGGCCTCATCAACGACAAGGGGCCGCTGGCCTGCACGCTGATCGCCGCCAAGGCGGTGGCGGCCTCGGGCGCTCCCCTGGCCGGCGACCTCATCGTCACCGGGGTCTGCGGCGAGATCGGCCAGGAGCCCGTCGACGAGTTCACGTCCCCCGGCTACCTCTCCAAGGAGGTCGGCGCCCGGTACCTCATCACCCACGGTGTGATCGGCGACTACGCCGTGGTGGCCGAGGCCACGAGCTTCGGCGTGACCTGGGTCGAGGCCGGCAAGGCGTTCTTCAAGGTGACTGTGCTCGGCGGCAGCTCCCGCTACACGCCCTACGTCACCCATCCCGAGAGCCTCGCCGAGCACGGCAACGCCCTGGTGCGCGTCGCACCGGTAATCGAGGCCCTGACGGACTGGGGGCGTCGCTACGAGGTCGACCACGAGTACAGCTTCGACGGCGGCCGCTGCATACCGAAGGTGAACATCGGCGCCATTCGCGGGGGTCAGCCGTTCCTCTCGATCGTGAGTGCCGAGCGCTGCTATCTCTATCTGGACGTGCGGCTCACGCCGGCGCAGACCGCCATGGACGTCCAGGCCGAGCTGACCGAGGTGCTGGGCGGCCTCGACGTGCCCACCGAACTGGAGTGCACGCTCTACCGCCGCGGCTACGAGGCGGTGAACGTGGAGCCGCTCCTGGATGCCACCAAGATCGCTCACCGGGCCGAGTTCGGCGCGGAGTTGGGCGAGGTGGAGCCGCAGCTCTCGAGCATGTGGCGTGATACGAACCCGTTCATCGAGATGGGAATACCGGCGGTCACGTACGGGCCGACGGGAAGTGTCGGGGGAGGCCGGTACTCCGCCGAGATCGACGACTTCGTCGCCGTCACGAGGGTCTACACCCGCCTGGCGCTCGACCTCTGCAACCGACCGCGCGCCAGGCGCGGGACACCGGCATGAGGATCACCCGTCTGCGCGGCGTGGAGTCGTCCGATCCGGCCCCGGCCGGCGTCGCCATGCGGGGGGCGAGGGGATCGGCGTGAGGGTCACGCATCTGCGCGGTGTGGAGTTGACCGATCCGGCGCCCGAGGACGTCGCCGCGTTCTACGAGTCCATCTGGGGGCTCGAGCGCCTGGCTGCGGTCGGGGAGTCGGTGTATCTGCGGGGCACCGGACCCGAGCACCACATCCTGGCGATCCACCCCGGGGCGCAGACCGCGGTGCGCGGCTACCGGCTGGGCCTGGCGGACCGTGGGGCCGTCGACGCGGCCGCGGGCGAGTTGAGGGCCCGCCCCGGCATCCGCATCGTGGCCGGTCCCGGCCCGCTCGCCGGCCCGGGCGGCGGCTACGGGCTGCGGATCGCGGATCCCGACGGGCGCGAGATCGAACTGTCGGCGGAAGTCGCGCAAGCCGCGGGGGCGGCGGCTGGGGCGACTGGCCCACCCATCCGGCCCACGAAGGTGAGCCACGTCGTTCTGAACTCGCCGAACGCCGAGGCCTACCTGCGGCTGCTGGTCGAGGTGCTCGGCTTCCGGGTGGCCGACGAGACCGAGCACATGGTGTTCTGCAAGTGCAACCTGGATCATCACAGCGTGGCGATCGCCCGCGCACCGCACGCCTCGCTCAATCATGTGGCCTTCGAGGTGCCGGCGGTCGATGACGTTCTGTCGGGGATCGAGCACATGCGCGCCCACGGCTTCGAGACCATCTGGGGTCCTGGTCGTCACCCGCAGGGGATGAACGCCTTCGGCTACTTCCTGGCTCCCAACGGCCAGGTTGTGGAGTACACCGCCGAGGTGGAGCAGATTCCCGACGACGAACTGGCCCCTCGGTTCTGGGTGCTGGCCGACTACGAGGTGTACGACGACTGGGCCGACGCCTCGTCGCTGCGCCCCACCCCGGAGACCCGGACGTTGATGCGGGGTGTTCCCGAGGTTGCCCTCCACGGAGGGACGTAGCGGTGGCGCGGCTGAACGAGCAGATCGAGATCGTCGGTACCGGCGAGGGCGCCGTTGCCGTCTGCCGCTGCGGGCACGAGATCGGTCCCGCGACGGAGAACCACAAGCTGCACCTGCTGATGCGCGAGGGCCCGGTGCAGAACGCCGGCCCGTGGGTCGACCCCAACCGCATCGGCGGCGACCGCTTCGTGTGCCGGGAGTTTTTCTGTCCCGGCTGCGTCACCCTGCTGGACGTGGAGATCGCGCAGCGCCACGAGCCGATCCTCTGGGACGTCCGCCTGGACCTCGGTGAGGAATGATCGTGCCACCTGGACTGCCACTCATCCGTCATTCCGGCGAAGGCATGCACCGAACGCGTCATTCCGGCAAAGGGCTTGTCCAAGATCGTCATTCCGGCGGAGGCCGGAATCCATTGTCCATCCGCCCGATTGGTGTCGCCGCAGAGGTGTTGCACCGATGCTGACGGTCGACGACATCAGCGGCGTCTACGTCCTGCCTCCGACGCCCTGCCTGCCGGACGCCGGCGGCTGGGACGCTGTCGACTCGGTCGACCTGGATGAGACGGCACGGATGACCGACTGGCTCATCAGGCCGGGGGTCACCGGGTTGGGGCTGTTCGGGACGACGGGCGAGGGTCACTCGCTGTTGTGGGACGAGAAGCTGCGCTGTGCCGAGACCGTCGTGGCGGCGGCCGCCGGCCGGGTGCAGATCTTCGGTGGTGTCACCGCCCTCGGTACCCGTGAGGTGATCCGCCAGATGCGGGGCCTGCGCGACGTCGGCGTGCACGGTGCCCTCGTCGGGCTGCCACTGTGGCAGACGCCGACGTTGGAGAACGCAATCGGATTCTTCGCCGACCTCTCCGCGGCCGTGCCGGACATGGCCGTGATGGTCTACTCCAACTCCTGGTACTTCAAGTTCGACTTCCCGCTGGAGTTCTGGACGGGTCTGGCAGCGCAGGCCCCGACGGTGGTCGCCGCCAAGGTCACGCACGGGTTCCGCAACTACCTCGCTGAAGTGGATGCCACCGCCGGCCGGATCAACATGATGCCCGGCGACCCGGGGATCTTCATTGCCTGGGACCGCATCGGCAGCGCCGTCGACGCGGTCTGGTCCACGCAGGCGGCGCTCGGACCCGAACCGGTCGTCGCCCTGCTGGCGGCCATACGGTCCGGCGACGCTGAGACGGTTGAGGAGATCATCGCCGACTTCCGGGCGGTGCCGAAATACGCGCCGCCGGGTGCGATGGCCAACCGCGACCACACCGACGACTTCGCCCGCTACAACACGCAGGTGGCCAAGTGGCGGCTGAACGTCTCGGGCTTGATTGCGGCCGGTCCCATGCGGCCGCCGTACACCGACCTGCCCGAGTCGTGGAAGGAACAGGTGGAACTGGAAGTGGCGGGCTTCGCCGCGCTGCGCGCCAAGTACACCAACGACACCGACAACCCTGCCGGGCCGCGGCACTGACTGAGGGAGCGAGGAGCGCATGGCGATCCGGACCGGCAAGGACTACCTGAACGGCATCCAGGACGGCCGGCAGGTCTGGCTCGACGGCGAGTTGGTGGACAATGTGGGCACGCATCCCGCCCTGACCGGCTGCGCCCAGACCCTGGCCGATGTCTACGACCTGCAGCACGATCCGGAGGTCGGCGATCTCCTGTGCATGGAGTCGCCATCCAGCGGAGACCGGGTCAGCCTCAGCTACATCCTTCCGCAGTCGCTGGAGGACCTGCGTCGCCGCCGCGAGATGATCGAGTTCCTGGCTCGACGCTCCGGGGGCACGCTGGGACGCCTGCCGGAGTACATGGCGTCGATCATCGTGGGCCTCTACGACGTGCGGGCCACGCTTGCCGAGGTCGAGCCGGCCTACGCCGACAACATCGCCGCCTACATGGAGTTCTGCCGCGAGGGTGACGTGGCGCTCACGCACAGCTTCGCCGACGCCCCCAAGGACATGCGGATCCCTCGAGACCGGTTCGAGAACCTGCGCTTGAAGGAACAACGCAGCGACGGCATCGTCGTGCACGGGGTGAAGTCGGTGGCCACGCTGGCGCCGTTCGCGGATGAGTACGTGGCGCTGGCGCCCAACCGCCCCGGCCTGGCCGACGACGAGATCGTCTATTTCGCCCTGCCGATGGACACCCCCGGCCTGCGGGTCCACTGCCGCCCCTCCCTCGTGCAGCCGGCCACGCCGGACCGCCGGCTCGCCACGGCTTTCGACGAGATGGACTGCTGGGTGGTTTTCGACAACGTCTTCGTGCCCGCCGAGCGGGTGTTCTACCGGCAGGCCACGCACGTGCACTTGGGCCTGCTGGGCCAGATCCTGCCGTGGGCCTTCTACCACATCCTCATCAGGATGACCTGTAAGGCCGAGGTGCTGGCCGGCATCTGCGCCCAGGTCACCGAGTACCTCGGGAAGGACAACCAGCAGCATCTCCAACTCCAGCTGTGCGAGATCTACGGCTACGTCGAGACGCTGCGGGCGTTTCTCACCGCGGCCGAGGAGCAGCACCTATGGACCGACGACGGCAACCTGATTCCCAACCCCACCCAGGTCACGCTGGGGCGGATCCACGCGGTCGAGCACCATCCCCGGATCCTGCAGATCGTGCGCGAGATGTGCGGGTCGGGGATCCTCATGGCTCCCGGTGCTGCCGATCTGGCCACCGCCGAGGTGGAAGGCGACGTCATGCGCTACCTCGTCGGGCCCGACGAGAACGCGCCGGACCGCTTCCGGCTGCTGAAGTTGGCGTGGGAGTACGGCTGTGACTCGTTCGGGTCGCGCCAGTTGCTCTTCGAGATGCACAACGCCGGCTCGCACCTCACGACCCGTCAGCGCCTCGGTATGTCTTACGACGCCGACCCGCTGAAGGCCCTCGCCAGGCAACTGGCTGGCATAGACGACTCGAGCGGCTGAGGCCCGTCCGAGCCCCGAGGGCACAGGATGCAGGGGTTCGGGGTCGGGTCGATTAGCGAGGCGAGAACCGGGCACGGCACCGGTGCCCGCCCGGAATGCCATGAATCCCGGAAGGGACTAGCATTGGCGCAGTCGTCAGGGAGCTGAGGGTCACCTCGGGGCCGAAGGGAGCGTGCCCATGAAGACCATCACCGATATCGGCGGGCCGACATCGTGGCTGGGACCCGATCACCAGCGCAGCGACGAGTGGATCCTCGAGCTGGAATTGACCCATCGGCAGGAGTTGCTCGGCGCGCTCGGGGCGGCCGAGGTGGCTGGGCTGGACTTCTTGGAGATGACCCGGGAGAGCTTTCCCCTACCGACGACAGGTCCGTTGCTGGTATCGATGCTGGATGACCTGTTGGAGGGCCGCGGCTTCGTGCTGCTGCGCGGCGTGCCCATCGAGGGGCTCAGCGAGCGCCAGATCGAGTTGCTGTACTGGGGGATGGGTCTGCACATCGGCGTCTCTCTCCCGCAGGGCGTCGAGGGCACCGAGTTGTTCGCCCACGTGCGCGACGAGGGCGTCGACCGCACCTCCAACTACGGTGGCGGCCTGCTCAACCGGCATTCCGGCGCGCTCCCGTTCCACACCGACACCAGCGACATCGTGGGTCTGTTGTGCATCCACCCGGCCATGCGCGGCGGCACGAGCACTATTGTCAGCGCCGTGGCCGTGCACGACGAGATTATCCGCCGCCGCCCCGACCTCGCCGCGGTCATGTACGAGCCGTGGTGGTTCGACCGCAAGCGCGGCGACGGTCCCGACAGCTTCGCTCGGTGCCCCATCTACGCCGTGAACGGCGCTGGCCGGCTCTTCGCCTTCTACGGTCCCGATCTGTACAAGTACGCGCAGCGCGGCGAGCACGTGCCGAACCTGTCCGACCAGCAGTGGGAGGCCATGGCGCTGATCGACGAGATCAACGGCAGCCCCGAGTACCAACTGCACATGGACTTCCAGCCTGGCGAGATCCAGTTAATCAACAACTATGCGGTCATGCACTCCCGCACCGCCTACGAGGACCACCCGGACCCGGCCCTGAAGCGCGACCTCATCCGGCTCTGGCTCACGCTCGACCAAGATCTCGACATCCCCGAGGAGTTCAACGAGCGCGGCCTCAGGACCCGCGCCAGCGCCTTCGCCGGCTAGCCCGCCTCCGGAGCGAGGATGAATGACGCCGCGAGCGGCGAGCGCTGTGCAAGGCTGCTCGTATGGCACAAAGTCACGAAATCGAATACCGCGTTGGCGGTGACGACCTGCAATTTGTGGAGGTCTGGCTGGACCCCCACGAGACGGTGATCGGCGAAGCCGGCGCCATGATGTACATGAACCCCGGCATCGAATTCGTGGCCAAGATGGGCGACGGCGCCGATCCCGACGAGGGGAAGTGGAGCAAGGTCAAGGCTGCCGGCAAGCGGGCGCTCGCCCAGGAGTCCATCTTCCTCACGCACTTCACGAACATGGGCGGGGGCAAGTCCAGCGTGGCGTTCGCCGCCGAGTTCCCCGGCAAGATCGTCCCGGTCGACCTCACCCAGCACGGCGGGCGCATCATCTGCCAGAAGGATGCGTTCCTGTGCGCCGCTCTCGGCACGAAGATCGACATCGCGTTCCAACGCAAGATCGGCACCGGTCTGTTCGGCGGCGAGGGTTTCATCCTGCAGAGCCTCACCGGTGACGGCCTGGCGTTCCTGTCGGCCGGCGGCACCGTCATCCGGCGCCAACTCAAGGGCGAGCAACTCCGTGTCGACACGGGCTGCATCGTGGCGTTCGAGCAGGGCATCAACTACGGCATCGAACGGGCCGGCAACCTCAAGTCCAGCATCTTCGGCGGCGAGGGCCTCTTCCTGGCCACCCTGTCGGGCCACGGCACGGTCTGGATCCAGTCGCTGCCGTTCTCCCGCCTCGCCGACCGTATCCTTGCTGCAGCCGCACCCGTCCCCGGTGCCTCCAAGGGTGAGGGCTCAGTGATCGGCGACTTCGCCCGAGCCTTCGAACGCTAAGCACGGCGCGGGCAACTCCGCTGCCGCTGACGGGCAAGACCGTTGGCGGGCAATTCCTGCTCACTCGCAGGCCGCCGCCCGGCCCCCTCACGAGCAGTGCGCGTAGTGATCAGGGTCTGTCATGCCCGGGGCAATTGCGATTCCTACATCGGGATCATTGCAGACGGTACATTGATAGATTGCAGAAGCTACACTAGCGGTACGAGGCTGTCTCGGCCCTTGGCCTCGAGTCCGAGTACCGCGAGGGATGCCACAAGGGAAGGCCACGATGCGCCCGTTGCCGGACGGCACAGAGTACCTGGCCAGGGTGGCCGACGCCGTGCTGGAGCGGCGGTTGCGGTCGGCGGCTGCGGTGCTTATCGAGGGGCCACGAGCTTGCGGCAAGACAACCACAGCCCGTCGCCAGGCGGCCAGCGAGGTGCTACTCGAGCGGAGCATGGCCGCTGTCTCGCTGGCGTCACTCGGCTCGCTGGCAGTGCTGGACGGGGCCACACCACGCCTGGTCGACGAATGGCAGATCGTGCCCGACATCTGGGACATGGTCCGCCGCGAGACCGACCGCCGCGGTCTGCCGGGACAGTTCATCCTGACCGGCTCGGCAGATCCCCCACCGGATGTCAGGCAGCACTCGGGTGTGGGTCGTGTGGCGCGCGTGCAAATGCGTCCTATGTCACTGTTCGAGTCGGGGCTGTCGACCGGCGCGATATCGCTGCAGGCGCTCTTCGACGGCGAGCAGTGCTCGGCCCCGGCGCCACCGCTGGAGTTGGACCACGTGGTCGAAGCCATCTGCCGCGGCGGCTGGCCGCTTTGCCACCGGATGGACAGTGACGATGCGCAGGACTTCGTCACCGACTATCTCGACGAACTGGCCAATGCAGAGGTCTCGTCCATTGACGGGATCCGGCGCGACCCTGCCGGGGTTGCCCGCCTGCTGATCTCGCTCGCTCGCAACATCTCCACCGAAGCGACCACGAGCACGCTCGCTGCCGACACCGGCGGCGACCAGCCGATCGACCCACGCACCGCAGCCGCGTATCTCACGGCACTGCAGCGCCTGTTCGTCGTCGAGGACGTGCCGGCATGGGCGCCGAGGCTGCGATCCCGATCGAGGCTGAGAGGCGCGTCCAAGCGCCAGCTCGTCGATCCGTCGCTGGCGGCCGCAGCGCTGGGCGCCGACCGCGAGCGCCTCCTCGACGATCTCAAGACCCTCGGCTTCCTGTTCGAGTCGTTGTGCGTGCGCGACCTCCGCGTCTACTGCCGACCGCTGCGAGCCACCCTGAGTCACTACCGCGACAACACGGGGCTCGAGGTGGATGCCATCCTCCGGCAACGCAACGGCGACTGGATCGCGGTCGAGATCAAGATCGGTGGCCGCGTCGGCGTCGACGCGGCGGCGGCCTCGCTGCGTAAGCTCCGTGACCGGATCGATCCGGCCGAAGTTGGCGAACCCAAACGCCTCGTCGTGCTCACGGCCACCGGCTATGCCTACGAGCGAACCGACGGCGTTGCAGTCGTCCCCATCACCAGCCTCGCCCCCTGACGGCCGCCCGAGTCAGGTCGTGGCGGCGACTTTGTTGGCGATCCACTCGCCGGCGGGGATCGGATCGGCAGGTTGCTCGCCGGGTGCGAGGCAGGTCGGTACGCACTGCACCATCGTGGGGCGAGTGGGACGTGTTCGCCGGCTATCTGCCCCTCGATGCCGTTGTCGGCAATACCGACCGCCACTCGACGGCTTCGACCACCTGCCCGGGCTTGCGGATCTGCACCGCGTCTACGAGAGTGACCACCTTTTCGCAGTGTTCCGCTGCTACGGCCGTGGCGCTGGCTGTGTTGCAGACTGCGCGGGGCGCTGCAACCGGTCAGGCGGCGCAGTCGGGGCGTTCGCCTGGTTCTCGCTGCTCGTCGCCGGTAGGGAAACCGATTCTCAGTTGGCCGATGAACTCCATCTGGCCGACTTCGACTGTGCTCCTTCCCCTCCGGGTGGGATCACCCGGTCGGTTCTGGCAGGGGGAAGCCGAGTTCGAGCGCACTATCGGTCTCCCCCGGTTAGTCCGGGTTGATGGCGACCGCCTCGGTGACCAGCCGCCAGCCCTTGGCCTCTCCCCAGACCCGCCGAGACTCGAGTGGCCGGGTCAGGGACTGCACCGAGGACATCACGTCCCGCGCCGCGAACAGTTCCCCGTCTATCTCGGTGTCGTCGATCCCGACCCACGCAGCGATGATGTCGTCAGCCTCGGGGCACCGCTCCGAGTGCGGCCTATTGCACTCGTGGCCCGCGGCCCGGGCGACCACGCGTGCCGCGGGGCCGAGCAGCCCGATCATCGCTTCCGTCTGAACCGACGCGTACGCCAGTCCGTCCGGCGGCCACGTCGGCACCCACGCGTTGGGGCCGTCAAGCGAACCGACTATGGCTTCGGCGCCGGGGCGCTCGAGGCGCACCAGCACCGTCAACCTGATGTGATCGTCGGTGGTGCCGAGATACCGGAGCAGTTCATCTTCTGTCATCGCAGACCTTTCGGGTAGAGCCTTCGGACCGGCATGCGTACGGGCGCAGGGTGGCGCCGATGCGGTCACGGATACCGCGGCGGCGACGACGGATTCGGCGGCGTCGGGTCGCCGGTCGGCCCCGCGGGGTTGCCGCGCAGCCGGTCAGGCGGCGCAGTCGGGCCGTTCGCTCGGTTCCCGTGGCTCGTCGGCGCTGGGGAAACCGATTCCCAGGTGGCCCTCGATGCGGGCGACGCTCATCTGCAGCGAGGTGACGTCGGACCGAAGCCCCTCGATCTTCTCGTCCACGCCTTCGAACTTCTGGTCCACGCGGTCGAAGCCGCGTCGCATGTCACGGTGCAGCAACCCGAACGCGGCGAGAACCGTGCCGAGAATCATGACGATGGTCGACACCCAGGCGATGATGAACTGGACTTGGCCGATCTCCATTGTGTTACTTGCCTCCCTGGGCAGGGAACCTGCCGGGTTGGTTCTGTCAGGGGGAAGATTTCACAGCAGCGTAGCATCGGCCTCTCGGCTCAGGTCGTGGCGGCGACCTTGTTGGCGATCCACTCGCCGGCGGGGATCGGTTCGGTGGGTTGCTCGCCGGGAGCGAGGCACGTCGGCACACACTGCACGAGGGCGTCGAGGCTGGGATTGAAGAACAGCGGCACCGACAGCCGATCGGTGCTGGTGTCCTCTGGACAGACCACCCGGTGCAGGCTCGACCGCCAGCGGCCGTTGCTCCAGAACGTCATCAGATCACCCAGGTTCACCACGTAGGTGTCGGGCACGACCGGCACGGGCATCCATTCGCCCTTGGAACTCATCACCTGCAACCCCGACTCCTCGTCGGTGTAGAGCACGGTGACGGCCCCGTAGTCGGTGTGCTGGCCCCGGCGGAAACGCCCCGGTTCGGCCTTCTCGACCGTGGCCGGGTAGTAGTTGACGAACAGCGAGGAGCCCGGCACCTCGAACTTGTCCGCGAACCAGTCGGGCGGGAGTTCGAGCGCCACCGCCAGGATGCCCATGAGCCGGTGCGCCAGCGTGGTTGTCTCGGCGTAGAAACATTCGACGGCGCTACGCAGCCCCTCGGTGTCGGGCCAGACGTTGGTGGCGAAGAAACTGTCGACGTGCTTGACGGCCCGGCGGGCGTAGTCGGCTCGCTGGTTCTCGGCGAGTTCCGGTCCGAAGCCCCAGAACCGGACGTGGTAGGCGTGCGTTTCCTCGGCGTGAGCCCGGCAGGAGATGCAGCCCCCGTCGCGTGCGGTGAGGACGAGTTTCTGGGCGTCGCTGGCGTTTCGGCGGCTGGTGCCCAAAGCGAGGTTGGACTAGGAGGCGTCGAAGACGGCGGGCAGCACCTTGGTGTCGACGGCGAGTGAAGAACCACCAAACCCTCCACGATCTGGGGGGCAGCTCCACTCGAGAGTCGCGCCAGACGCTGACCGAGGCTCGTTAGCGACATTAGTGTCCCCTTATGAAAGTTATCGGAGATTTGTCTTTGACGTATATCAAAAACAGGTTAGTGTTGGCCCTGCAAACCGGGACCCGGTTACGGCCCGACGACGAGGGGGACAGATGTGTGGGTTGGATGACGTCGTCCTCATGGGTCCGGAGCTTCAACCGGAGCCCTTGTTGGAGGAGAGCGGCCACAAGGTGTCGAAGAGTCCCTGCCGTAGCCCGATTGCTTGATGGCAAACTGAATGGGTTGGCGGGTTCCGCATGCAACGCGCCAGTGGCATGTGTGCGGGGGGTGGCAGCTTGGCACATGGCCGCAACAGACGAACCTCAATGACTCGGTCGGCGTTGCATTAGTCGATGTTGGTGCTCGGAACACGATTTCAGCCTGGGCTGGCTTAACGAGCGATTCGGTGAAGATTGGAGGATTCAGCAGTGAGCAAGAATGCAACTGACCAGAAAACGACGGAGAACACATCAGTGCTTCTGGAATTCCTCGATTCGTACTCTTCCGCATCGTGGTCTGAGTTGGCGATGCTGTTCGAAGCGGACGCGAGGTACGAAGACTCGTCTGGGAGTTCAGTGCGCGGGGGCGAACAGATCGCCGAATCCTTCCGCGGCTGGAAGAGCGCTTTCCCTGATGCGATCGCGTCGGAGGTCAGGACGGTCGTCTCCGACGGCGACGTCGTGGTGGTCGAACTGATCTGGGCCGGAACGCACACCGTCGCGTTGACCCGCGACAAGACTCAGGTCGCGTCTGGTCGGCGGATCGAGCCGACAGGAAATCGCGTCACCACTCGGGCAGTCGTCATCGCAGAATTGAGCGGTGGGCGAATTCGTACGATGCGCCACTACTACGACATGCTCGACTTTCTGCAGCAGCTTGAGCCTCGGGGCGCACATGCTCCAACATGACGTCTTGAGTCAGGCATCGCGGTAGTCGCCGGCCGATCGACGTGCCCGTCAAGTGACCGTAGGCAAGCTGGCACTGGCACCGTCCGTGCGGGCGCGGAGATGCGTGTAGCCACTGAGGTCGGCAAGCACGGCACGGGCTGAGCCCGGGCCCCCCGCGGCAACGCCAGCGATGTCGCCGCGCGCGACCGTCGAGATGCGCCGGACCGTCGAACGCGCCAGGTCGTGGCTGTCGAACGCCAGACGACTCCGCGGCGACACCAACCGCCGTCCCGAACAGCGACGAGTCCAGATCGCCCTCGCCATCACGCTCCTCCTGACCGCCAAACTCATCGACCATCACAACCGCTGGTCGCCCCCACCAGACATGAGCGGGCCAAGCTGCGCACGTTCTCGTCGAGGACCGTCCTCCCAAGATGAGGGCTCAGATTGTGATAAGTATTAACTTATGGGAAGTACAGAGATTTCATATTTGACATATGTCAGATTCGATGTTAGAAGAGCACCAGCGACGGGGGTAGCCCCAGCGACCGGGGGCTCAGGAGGTCAGATCCCGATGACGTTCGAAGTATCGGCGGATGCGTTGGCGAGCGCCAAGGAGAGGATCCGAGGCAGCGTTCGCGAACGTATGCGCCCGATCATTCGACCTGATTCGCGGTTCACCTATCAACTAGAACACATCAGTCCCGACTTCCCGGGAAGCGAGAACTTCCCTGGGCTCTTGCAAAAGCTGCCATTTTACGAAGGCGGGAATCCCGTCTACATCACTCCCGACAATTGCACAGACCATGTAAGGGCACAGCTCATTCGCGAACAGCGGCCACTGATGGCGATCGTCCATATCGCGCTCGGCTATCACTATTTCGCGCCAGGCTCTGTGCCGAAGGGCCAAGAGCAATTCGCCGGAACTCATGACGGATCCCTGATCTTTGGCGAGAACGTTGACCTCGAGTTCCTTATGAATCTCCCGCGGCCGGATTTCTATGTCACTGGAGCCGCAGTGATGAACCGGGATGGCGCTCGTTGGGGCAAGGGTCATGGCTACGGTGACGTGCAATGGGGTATCTTCTACGAGGCCGGCCTCGTAGATCAGTCCACGCCAGTAGTCGTTTGCACGCACGATTACGTCATCGTTGATGAGGAAATCCCCACGTCGCCGAGAGATCTAACCGCCGACTGGATAGTCACACCGACGGAGATAATCGAGGTCGCGAGACCGCCGCCCAAGCCGACGGTTGGAATCGACTATGAGGCCTTGGATGCTGAATTCGCCAAGGAACTGGCACTGCCGCTTGCTCAGCTTGAAGCTATGAAGGCGAAGCGTGCGAGCACAGAGTAGACGACCACTAGGAGGACAGACTGATGAATAGGTTCTGGAAGAGATGCATGGCGATTCTGTCGTTGACGCTGCTGTTGGCGCTTGTCGCCGCTTCCTGCGGTGACGACGACGTAGAACCAGCTGCTCAGCAAACGCCCGCGCCGGCGCCCGAACCCGCGCCGGCGCCCGAACCCGCCCCGCCGGTCGCGGAGGAGGGTCTAGCCGAAGCCCAGGAAGCCGTGAACGAGGCTCTCAGCACGCCGATATGGACGGCCGCCGGGCCCCCGATCGACGTTGGGGACTCGCTACAGGGTAAACAGATTCTCTGGATCCAGAGCTTCAGCGTCCTACCCTTCTGGCAACAGCAACTTATTGGCTACAACGCGGCGATGGAGGCTGCGGGCGCCGAATTGACAATCGTCGACCCGAATGGCGATCTCATTGAGGCTGCCAAAGAGATCGAGGCGGCAATCGAACGGGGCTTCGATCTGATCCAGCTCGGCAACGAGACCCCGGCCGAAGTCGAACAGCCCATCCGAGCAGCCAAGGAGGCGGGTATTGCGGTGAACTGCATGTTCTCCCGCGATCCTGGGCCGTTGACAGACTTCGAGCGCGACGTCGGTTGCAATACCGTGACGACCTCCGACTACACCGCGATCGGCAGATTGGGAGCGGAAGCATCGTTCGTCCTGTCCGATGGCGACCCGACTCTTCAGGCGATCGCGTTCAATGCACCGGGCGGGAGTGGTGTCGCGGACCTCGAAACCTTGGGCTATATCAACAGGCTCCTCGAGTTGTGCCCGACGTGCGACGCGTCCCAGGTCGACGCCCCGCCAGCAACCTGGGCAACCGATGTCGGTCCCCTGACCTCGTCGCTCATCACTGCCAATCCCGGCCTCGACTGGTTGTTCCCGATCTTCGGAGGCGCGGTCCAGTTCGCCATTCCATCGATCGATGCGGCAGGGGCCACGGACCAGGTGCGCATCGGGACCCAGGAAGGATCAACAACTGCGATTGCGCAGATTCAGAACGGCGATCTCGCCTTCACGATCTCGCTGCCGCTCGAGTGGTTCGGGCTCGCGACCGCGGACGTCGCATTCCGCCTCATGCTCGGTGAGCCCGCGCCCGATCACATTGGGGTACCGCTGTACCTCTACACAGGCGACAACGTGAGCCATATCGACGCCGAAGCCGAAGCCGATGAGACGCAGTGGTTCGGATTCGACTATCGCACCCCATACTTCGAGCACTGGGGTCTGACAGCCCCGGAGGGCTACCTCGGCTGAAGTTGACGGGAGGACGACTTGGCCACATGGGAGCCCTCGAAGAACCAGGCAATTGACCTGTCTGCGGAGGTGACCGTCGAGAGTGAGGCGCGACTGTACAAGTCGTTCCGGCACTTCTGGCATCCGGTCTTGTACACCTATGAGTTCACTGACGCGCCACAGCGGGTGACGCTCTGCGGGCAGGATCTCGTTGTCGTACGGCTGAACGGCGAAGTACACGCGTTCAACGACCTCTGTCCGCACAGAGGCTCAAGGCTCTCGCTGGGGTCGGTTGTCCTGGGCTCATCGGGTCGCCAGGAGTTGCGCTGTGCCTACCATGGCTGGCAGTACGACGACTGTGGTAGCTGCTCACACATCCCCCAACGTCCCGACCTCGTCGGGAAGCTGCGTGCGCAAGTCAAGCGATACAACACCACAGTGGCTTATGGCATGGTGTGGGTGTGCCTTGCAGATGAACCGTATTTTGAGCTACCCAAGTTTCCCGAGTACGACCAGCCGACCTACACGTGCCTCCCCTATCCGTCCACGACTTGGCGCTGTAGCGCGCCACGCAGAATCGAGAATTACACGGACCTATCCCACTTCGCCTTCGTGCACGATGGTCTGCTCGGCGACATCAACGAGCCCCAAGTCCCCCAGCACAAAGTGTGGCGTGAGGAGCCGAACGTCCTGCGCATGTACTTCGAGAAGGAGGTCTCCCACCGTGAAGGGGGCGGTCTACCCGGCGAACGAACGTCGAAGTGGATCTACCACATCTATATGCCGCTGACTGTCCACATCCTCGTCGACACAGAGGGTGACCACTATCCGCTCTTCTTCCACCCGTCACCGGTCGGGCCGAACGAGATCAGGAACTTCACGGTCGCCGGCTGCAATTTCGGCTCGAACGACACTTTGTATGACGACCTGGTCGAATTGACCCGAAAAGTCTACGATCAGGATCAGCCGATCGTCGAGTCCCAGAGGCCGGAGATGCTCAGCGAAGACCTCACCTTCGAGCTGTACGTGAAGGAGGTCGACACGTTCACGCTCAACTACCGACGGTGGCTGGTCGAGATCGCCAACGAGGTGGCGTGATAGTCATCGCCACTTGTCCTGCCGCATCACACGCCGCCGGAGTTGGCCAGTCCTAGAGCGGCGCTCGCTCAGCTACTAAACTCGACTCGCGGCACCGATCAAGGACGGTAAGTATGAGGCGGCGCCTATCGGACTTCTTTTCGAGATACGCCTTGCTGTTCGCGTGGTTCGTGCTTGCGCTTACCTTCTCGATCCGCCTTCCCGATACGTTTGCCACGATCGGCAATTGGCAAGTCATGCTGGGGGGCCAAGCAACCCTGCTCGTACTCACACTTGGCGTGCTATTCCCTCTCATGGCAGGTGAATTCGATTTCTCGATGCCAGCGGTCTACACCGTCGTAATTGTCATTATCGGTTCTACAAACGTCCTGTGGGATTACCCTATCGTTCTGGCAATCCTTACCGCTATCGGATTCGCGCTTCTCGTTGCGACCTGTCACTCGATATTGATCGTGAAACTCGGGATCTCATCGATCGTGGTAACCCTCGGCTCGGCGACGCTATTGTCGGGGATCGCATTCGCGATCCAGAACCGGGCGATACCCGGCATCTCGGATAACTTGGTGGCAGTATCACGAACGAAGTTCATCGGGATCCAAGCATATTTCTGGTGGGGTCTACTGCTGACGTTTGTCGTCTGGTATCTGTTCGAGTACACGCCGTTCGGGCGTTACCTCTTCTTCACTGGGGCATCGAGGGAGATTGCTCGGCTATCCGGAGTCAATACCAATCGCATCCGTGTAATTGCTCTATTTTCGGGCACTCTCGTTGCCGCTGCCGCAGGCATTCTCTCAGCCGGTTTGCTGGGTACATCCGATCCCCGTGTCGGTGCAGCCTTTCTCCTGCCGATGTTTGCCAGCGCCTTCCTGGGATCGACGGTCGCCAAGCCTGGACGGTTCAACGCGTGGGGCACCTTCATTGCCGTCTACTTCTTGATAACCGGAATCACCGGACTCCAACTGCTTGGGTTCTCCGGGTGGATTGAGGAAGTATTCTACGGTAGCGCGCTGATTATTGCGGTGACGCTGGCGCGCTTGGTTGGAGCGCGTCAAGTGGGTGAGTGAGTGTGATGGACAACCCGGGTACGTCATGAGCGATCCTCCTGTCATCGACGCCGTCAACTTCAGCAAGACGTTCTCGGGTCGGACTGTTCTCAGCAACGCGGACATGCAATTGCGTCCAGGTGAGGTACACGGCTTGCTCGGCCAGAACGGCTCGGGAAAGTCGACCTTCATCAAGCTGTTGACAGGTGTGTATCATCCTGATCCGGGTGCCCAACTCGCCATTCGGGGGGAGCAGGTCCGTCTTCCTATGACAGCGCAGGCGGCTCGCAGCCATGGAATAAGCTGCGTGCACCAAGATCTTGGTCTGATCCGTGCTGCAACCGTCTTGGAGAACCTCCGAATCGGCAGGTATGAAACCCGTCCGGGCCGACGGATTGCCTGGGCCAATGAACGGGTGCGAACGAAGCGTTCTCTGGAGTCATTCGGTCTAGGGCACGTCTCCGCAGATGCGATCCTCAATGACCTGCCTGAGGTTGAGCGTGCGATCATTGCGATCCTGCGTGCTGTCGAAGAGGTGTCAGAGCACGATCGCGGGCTCCTGATACTCGACGAACCTACCCCCTACCTCCCACGCGACAGCATTGACCGCCTCTTCGACGCCGTCGCCAACGTGGCATCATTGGGACACAGCGTCCTCTTCGTGAGCCACAATATCGAAGAGGCACGGCAGCTGACAGATACTCTGACGATACTGCGTGATGGGATTGTTATCGGCAACCTCACAACGGCCGACGTTACCGAAGACGAGATCATCACAGCCATCCTAGGCTTCTCGCTCGGTGAACTCTATCCGGAGACACATACTCCCACAGAACACCCCGTATTCTCAGCAGACAACGTCACCGGTGGCAATGTCGATGGGTTCTCATGCGATGTCAGCAAGGGTGAGATCCTTGGACTCACTGGGCTACTTGGCATGGGACAGGAAGACGTTCCCTACCTCATGTTTGGCACGACGGAGGGGACCGGCTCAATCACTATCAACGGGGTGACTATCGCTGTGGAAGATCTCAGTCCCCGGTGTGCAATCGAAGCGGGCCTGGCTCTGTTGCCTGGCGATCGAAAGACGCAAGGGGGGGTGTCGATCGCCTCAGCGATGGAAAATATGACGCTGCCGACTATTGGTACTGATTTCATCGGTGGGGCATTGAAACCGCGTCGAGAGAAAGGGCGGTCAGCTCGGATGCTTGCTGAGTTCTCCGTCGTACCGCCGGAGCCGGAGCGGATCCTCGCGACGTTTAGCGGAGGGAATCAACAGAAGCTGCTGGTCGCAAAATGGTTCGAATCCAAGCCTTCGGTATTTCTGCTTCACGAACCGGCGCACGGTGTCGATGTCGGATCCCGGAAGATCATTTTCCAGAGTATTCGTGACGCGGCCCAGTCGGGAACGGCCTTCATCATGGTGAGCACCGAGTTCGAAGACCTGGCTCATCTCTGTGATCGCGTGCTGGTGTTCAGGCACGGGCGAGTGGTCGCCATGCTCAGCGGGGAGACGCTGACGACTGAGAGGATTCTGGAGCAGTGCCTCCGGCAGTAGACGCTGACGAGCTACGACACGGTGTCGAGTCCGAATCGAGCCTCATGCACATCGGCGCCCTGCTGGCCGCCGATCCGTGTGCTGGGAGCGTGCTCGCGGAGGGCCGTCTGCCGTGCTCAGGTCGTGGCGGCGACCTTGTTGGCGATCCACTCGCCGGCGGGGATCGGGTCGGCGGGTTGCTCGCCGGGTGCGAGGCACGTGGGAACGCACTGAACGAGGGCGTCGAGGCTGGGGTTGAAGAACAGCGGCACCGAGAGCCGGTCGGTGCTGGTGTCCTCTGGACAGACCACCCGGTGCAGGCTCGACCGCCAGCGGCCGTTGCTCCAGAACGTCATCAGATCACCCAGGTTCACCACGTAGGTGTCGGGCACGACCGGCACGGGCATCCATTCGCCCTTGGAACTCATCACCTGCAACCCCGACTCCTCGTCGGTGTAGAGCACGGTGACGGCCCCGTAGTCGGTGTGCTGGCCCCGGCGGAAACGCCCCGGTTCGGGCTTCTCGACCGTGGCCGGGTAGTAGTTGATGAACAGCGAGGAGCCCGGCACCTCGAACTTGTCCGCGAACCAGTCGGGCGGGAGTTCGAGCGCCACCGCCAGGATGCCCATGAGCCGGTGCGCCAGCGTGGTTGTCTCGGCGTAGAAACATTCGACGGCGCTACGCAGCCCCTCGGTGTCGGGCCAGACGTTGGTGGCGAAGAAGCCGTCGATGTGCTTGACGCCCCGGCGGGCGTAGTCGGATCGCTGGTCCTCGGGGAGTTCCGGTCCGAAACCCAGGTACTCCATGAAGTCGGGCGGGGTCTCGATATCGAGGCTTGCTGCCGTGGCCATGGTGCCGACTCCCCACCAGCCCCGCAGGATGTCGCCGTTGGCAGGGGTGGAGCGCGACTTCTCCTCAGGGGACTGGCCGAAGAAAGCACGGCAGGCCTTGTCGAGATCCGCATTGACCTCCGTGGGTATCCCGTGGCCGGCCACGACGAGGAAACCGTGCTCCTCGCAGGCGGCGCGCACCTCGTCGATCACGGCGTCCGCGGCGGAGCCACCGTCGGTGAACGGTGAGATGTCGATGACCGGAATCGTGATCATGGTGACCTCCTCGACCGTACCCGGATTCGGTACGAACGTATCGACGTCATGCCGTCAGCTCCTGGCCCCGACGATGTCATGGGGGCGGACCGGTACACGCGGCAGTTCGAGTCCGGTGGCGTCCCTGATGGCCGCCACCACCGCCGGCGTCGACGGCAGGTTGGACGTCTCGCCGACACCCTTGGCTCCGAACGGCGCGGTCTCGTCGGGGATCTCGATCAGCGTGATCTCCATCGCCGGCATGTCCGCGGACGTGGGGATGAGGTAGTCGGTGAACGACGCGTTCCGGATCGAGCCGTTCGCCATGACGATCTCCTCCATGACCGCCAGGCCGATGCCCTGGGAGGTGCTCCCCTCGATCTGGCCGATCACCGAGAGCGGGTTCAGCGCCTTGCCGACATCCTGGCCGACGGTCACCTGCACGACCCGTACGAGACCCAGGTCCAGGTCCACGTCCACGACGGCGCGGTGGGCCGCGAACACCCAGGACACGTCGGAGTCGCCCTGGCCGGTTTCCGGATCCATCGGGAACGTCGGGCGGTGCTCGTGGCGCACCTCCACCTCGATCGGTCCTTCGGCTGCCTCGGCGACTGGCACGTCGATCAGGCCGTCGGTGCTCGTGATGCGCCCATCGTCGAGGGAAAGCAACTCGGCGCTGACCCTGTAGTCGCCGGCCACGATCTGTATCGCCAGCTTGGCGATCGCCCGGCACGCCTTCTCGATGGCGCCACCCGACATGATGGTCTGGCGGCTGGCCGCCGAGGATCCGGCGGACCCGATCACCGCCGTGGAGGGCGTTGTGAACTGCACGTCGGTGACGCCGAGTGTTGAGCGGGCGATCTGGCCCGCCACGGTGACGAAGCCCTGGCCGATCTCCGCGGCCGCGCACGTGATGGTGACGACGCCGCCCTCGAGCCGGCAGCGGGCGCGGGCGTCGTCGTTGTACCCCTCGGAGTAGGCCACGTTCTTGTAGCCGGCCGCGTATCCCACGCCCCGCCGGATCCGTCTGCGGTCGGCGGTGCGCCCCGCTCCCCCCGGCAGGGCGTAGTCACCGGATCCCGCAGGGCTCGGCAGGTCGAACGCCTCGGCGGCTTCGAGACATTCCCGCACCGGCGCGGGGACGTCGAGGATCTGGCCGGTGATGAGTTCGTCGCCGGTACTCAAGGCGTTGCGGAGCCGGATCTCGAGGGGACTGAGGCCACAGGCGGCGGCCAGCTTGTCCATCTGGCTCTCGTGGGCGAAGCAGGTCTGCACGACGCCGAAGCCGCGCATCGCGCCCGACGGCGGGTTGTTGGTGCGCACGCCAACCGCCTCGACGCTGACGTTCGGCACGCGGTACGGACCGCAGGCGAACCGCGCCGAGCAGGCCACCGTGTAAGCAGAGGTGGAGGCGTAGGCACCTCCGTCGAGCAGGATACGCCCCTCGACGGCCACGAGATCGCCCTCTGCCGTGGCGTGGTGCCGATACCACATCCTGGCGGGGTGCCGGTGGACATGCCCGAGGAAGGACTCGTCGCGCTGGTAGATCATCTTGACGGGGCGGCTGGTGCGGAGGGCGAGCATGCAGGCGTGCACGTGCATGGAGAGGTCCTCGCGGGCACCGAACGCCCCGCCGGTGCCCGCCAGATGTAGCCGCACCCGTTCCTCCGGCAGCCCCAGGCACGGCGCGATCTGTGCCAGGTCCTGGTGGAGCCCCTGCGAGGCCACGTAGAGGTCCACGCCGCCGGTGCCGTCGGGTACCGCCAGGCCCGACTCGGGACCCAGGAAGGCCTGGTCCTGGATGCCGACCTCGTAGGTTCCCTCGACGACCACATCGGCGTTGCCGTTGATGCGGCCGCGCCGGATCGGTACGGACCTGATCACGTTGCCGTCGGGGTGGATGGGCGCCGCGGTGATCGCCAGTTCCGGGTCGGTCACCGCCGGGAGGGGTTCGTACGTGACGACGATCGCGTTGAGCGCTTGCTGGCATGTCTCGGGATGGTCAGCGGCTACGACGGCGACCGGCTCCCCCTCGTAGCGCACGATGTCATGGGCCAGCACCGGTTGGTCGGGAACGGTCAACCCGTACGTAAGGCGTCCGGGCACGTCCTCGGCGGTGAGCACCGCGACCACGCCGGCAATCGTCAGTGCCTCGGAGATGTCGATGGAGATCAGGCGGGCGTGCGCGTGGGGCGACCGCAGCGTTCGACCCCACAGCATTGCGTCGGCGTGGAGGTCAGAGGAAAACGCGAAGGCGCCAGTGACCTTGGGGACGCCGTCGGGCCGCGGCGCCGAATCGCCGACCCGCGACACCGGCCGCGGCGGAGCCAGGGTTGCCGAGGTGTGGTGCGCCCCGGCAACGGGGCGCACCGTCGTTACCTCTACCCGTGCATCCTTGGAGACGCCAGGTTGACTTCTCGGCGTCTCGACGCTGAAGACCGTCGATCCTCCCGACCGCTGATCAGAGATCGACGCCCTCGACGTTGGGCATCACCCACGCCATCGACCGCAGGTCGCCGACGCCCATGACCTCGCCGTCGGCAAGGATCTCGTTGCCGTGAATGTCGGAGATCGGACCCGTGTACACGGCCCCGGCGCCGCTGGCGATCCGCTCGATCTCGGCGTCGATCTGGGCCTTCGCCTCGTCGGACAGGCCGTCGTACAGCGGTCCCCATTCGGTGAGTGTGATGGCGCCGTCGTCCATGCCGACGTAGGAGAAGGATGTGTCAAAGTTCCCGTCGAAAATGGACTGCAGGACGGACGCGAGCTGCGGAGCCCAGTCGTATTCCGAAGTGACCACGGTCATGGTCGGCGCGTAGGTGCTGGCATCGACCTGCACGGCCGCGAAGGGAATCTGGGAGGTCTCGGCCACCTCGCCGATGGCCGGGCTCGGCAGGCTCGTGGAGAGGAAGGTGACGCCGGAGTCCACGAGGCTGCGCGCCGCCTGACCCTGCAGGTTCGTGTCCACCCAGTCGTTGGTGAAGATGACCTTGAGTGTGGCGGTCGGATTGGTGACCTGGAGCCCGATGGCGAACCCGTTGATCGTCCGGATGTCGTAGGGGATGGCGAAGGCGTCGACCCAACCGATGTCGTCGCCCGGTTCGGTCATGAGGCCCGACAGGACGCCGGAGATGTAGGCACCGTCCTCGGGGGCGTTCACGTAGCCCGCGAAGTTGTCGAGGCCACCAGGGTTGTCCCACTGGCTGGCGATGAAGAAGACGTCAGGGTTCTCCGCGGCGGCGGCGATCATGGGCTCGCCCTGCTCGAAGCTGGTGCCGATGATCACGTTGATCCCATCGATGATCGCGGTGTCGATGACCGAGGCGATGACGTCGGCTCCCCAGAGGCTCTCCTTGAAGGTGGTCTCGATGCGATCGCCGTAGGTTTGCTCGAGTTGCTGGCGGGCGTTATCGAAGGTCTGCGTCCAGCCGCCGTCGCGGGCGGGCCCGGAATACATGAACAGAATCTCAAGAGGTTCGTCGTCCATGGTCGGCTCTTCGGCCGCGGGCTCCGGGGCGGCGGGCTCAGCCGGAGGCGGAGGCGGCGGTTCTTCGGGCGCCGGGGCGGGCGTTTCCGCGGGTGGCGCGGGTGCGGGTTCGGGCGGAGCCGGCGCCGGCTCCGGGGTTGCAGGTGCCGCAGGCGGCGGCGTAGCGGAGTCGTCGTCGCCTCCGCAGGCCGAGGCGAGCAGTGCTCCGGTGGCCAGAAGCGCCAGGATCAGGAACAACCGGCCGACCCTTGAGTGCCGGGATTTTCGCGTTGCGACTGTCATGGTCTCGCCCCCTTTGGAGGAATCCGTCCGGCTTCCTCCGGCGATTTGCCCTTGTGGAGAGAACCGTTCAGTGGCCTGAAGGCGAAGCCTAGTAAGTCATATGTATAAGTCAAATGCGGAGAGCATTGTAGCAGAGTATGATCTGCTTATGGCAGATCCATCATGCGTCCTCTCTTGAGTACGGCTCGCCGAGCGCGGCAGGGGCGCTGAACCGCTCCCGGCCCCAGCCGCTGGACACGATCACGACAGCCAGGATCGTCAGGACGTAGGGCAGCGAGCGGAAGATCTCCGGCGGCAGGTCCACGCCGCGCGCCTGCAGCGTGAATCCGAGGCTGGTCACGATGCCGAAGAGGTACGCGCCCGCCAGCAGAAGGCCCGGGCGCCAGAAAGCAGTTATGACCAGGGCGATGGCGATCCAGCCGGCCCCGGCGGTCACGCCGTCGATCCAGGTGGGAGCGATGGCGAGCGTGTAGTACGCACCGGCCACGCCGGCCAGAGCGCCCCCGATCATGGTGTGGCCGTAGCGGTAGCGGGACACGTTGATCCCCATGGCGTCGGCGGAGCGGGGATCCTCGCCGACGGCCTGCAGGTGCAGGCCGGTCTGGGTGCGATAGAGGTAGAAGGCCGCCAGCACCACCAGGATCCACGACACGTAGACCAGGAAGTTCTGCCCGAAGATCAGCGGTCCGACGATCGGTGCGTCGCGCAGACCAAACAGGTCGTAGGGGCGAAGCCGGTGGCGTCCCGACGGGCCGGCCAGTTCCCCGACGGCTGCTAGGTAGCTGGAGAGTCCTGTGGCGCCGCCCAGGATCAGCAGCGCCAGCCCGGACACGACCTGGTTGGCCCGCAGCGTGACGACGGCGAACGCGTAGAGAGTTGCCATGGCCATCCCGACCATGGCGGCGGTCAGGATGGCGAGGAGGAGCGCCAGCCAGCCGTGCCCCTCGAAGGACTGGGAGAACCAGAATGCGGTGACGGCACCCATCAGCATCATGGCCTCCACGCCGAGGTTCATGACGCCGCTGCGCTCGGCCAGCAGCTCGCCCAGACCCGCCAGCACCAGCGGCGTTCCGTACAGGAGACCGGCCGCCAGCAGATCCACGAACAGCGACTCGTTCATGACGCCGCCCCGCCATGGGGTCGCTCGGTGGCGACGCCACCGATGTCGCGCGTGTCTCCCGTCTCGCCGGTGTCGCCCCCCGGTGGTGGTGCCCGGTCGCCGCGCCTCGAGCGCCACCCGATAGCCAACCGGTAGCGGGTGCTCACCTCGCTCGCCGCCACCAGCAGCAGGATGATGCCCTGGTTCACGCCGATGAGCCCCAGCGGCAGGTCGGGCCCCTGCAGGTTGAAGCCAGCGTTGCTGAGTGCACCCACGAGGATTGCACTCAGGACAATGGCGAGCGGGTGATAGCGGACCAGTGCGGCCACGGCGATGCCGGTGTAGCCGAACACGGCGAATTGCAGGTTCTTCGGCTCTAGCCGGTGTGAGATATCACCGATCTGGCTGGCCCCGGCGATGCCGGCGAGGGCTCCCGACAGCAGCATGACCAGCACTAGGAGGCGTTCGGTGCGCATGCCTGCATAGCGACCCGCCGCCGGGCTGTCCGCCGACACCCTCATCTGGAAGCCGAACCGTGTACTGCGCACCACGAACAGGAGGATCAGCGCCAGTACCGCGCCCAGGATGAACCCGAACGGCACGACCACCGTCGTGCCGTACTCCGGCCAGAAGGCCTCCTCCGGCAGAGTTTTGGCCTGCGGGAAGACTCGCGCGCTGGGGCTGGAGAGGTCGCGCCAGTAGGACGTCGAATTGAAGATCAGGTAGAAGAGGATGAGTGGCGCGATGTAGTTGAGCATCAGCGTCGTGAGGACTTCGCTGGTGTTCAGGTAGGCGCGCAGCAGAGCGGCGATGGCAGCCCACAGGCAGCCGCCGACGATGCCCGCGAGGAGCATGAGAGTCATGGTGACGGCGAGACCCCGCCCGCCGAAGAACGTTCCGGCGGCAGCCGCCAGCAGCGCGCCGATCATCAACTGGCCGTCGGCGCCGATGTTCCACACCTTCATGCGGAACGTGATGGCGGCGGCGAGCCCGGTCAGCAGTAGGGGCGTTGCCGCCACGAGGGTGTTGGAGAACGCGCCGGGGTTGGTGAACGCTGCCCTCACCATGCGCTGGTAGACGTCGACGGGATCGCGACCGCTTGCCCACAGCACCAGCGCGCCGATCGTGAGAGCCGCGATTACCGCGATCGGCGGCGTGGCCGGACCCAGCCAGCGCGGTGGTTTCAGCCGCCGCTCGAAGTGGATCTCAGGGAGTCGCCACACCGGCATCCTCCAACGAGCCACCCATCATGAGCACACCGACCTGGTCGGGGTCGGCGCCGTCGGCGTCGAGCACCCCTTGGATCCGGCCGCGAGAGATGACCGCGATCCGATCCGCCAGGTCGAGGATCTCCCCGAGGTCCTCGGAGATCATCAGGATGGCCGCACCGCCCGCCGCCACCTCGAGCAGGAGTGTGCGGATGGATTCCATCGCGGAGACGTCCAGCCCCCGCGTAGGGGTGGCGACAACCAGCACCTGAGGCTCGGAGGAGATCTCGCGGGCCAGCAGGACCTTCTGTGCATTCCCTCCCGAGAGCTGCCGGACGAGCGAGTCGGCCGTGCCCTTCACGTTGAATGTTGCCAACAGCCGGCGGGTTCGAGACAGGATCCGGGGCCTGATGAGAAACGGCCCGCGCCCCAGTTCTCGCTGCCGGTAGGCCTTCAGTACGCAGTTGTCCGCCACCGTGAGTCCCGGTGCGAGACCGGTGCCCAGGCGATCCTCGGGGACGTAGGCGAGGCCCCGGTCGGCGGCGGCACGCGGGTTGCCCGGGGGCAGTGGCTCCCCGTGCAGCAGGACGTCCCCGGCGGTTCGCTTGCGCAGTCCGGCGATGACCTCCGCCAGCGCCAACTGCCCGTTCCCGGAGACCCCCGCGACGCCGAGAATCTCACCGGGTCGCACCGACAGCGTGACCTCGCGCAGCGCGGTCGTTCCAGCGGCGTCGACAGCGCTGACGCCCCGCAACTCGAGCGCCGGCTCGCTGTCGTCGGGGGCGTCGGCGCGCGAGCGCCGGGTGAAGGCGATGTCGCGCCCGACCATCATGCGGGCCAGACCGCGAGCATCAATGCTCGTAGCTCGGAGGTCTGCCGAGCCGGACACCCGGCCCTGGCGCAGGACGGTGACCCGGTCGCAGAGCGCGGAGACCTCGTCGAGTTTGTGCGAGATGAAGACCACCGACTCGCCCTCGGCTGCCATACGCCGAAGCGAGACGAAGAGCTGCTCGGCCTCCTGAGGGGTCAGGACCGAGGTCGGTTCGTCGAGGATGAGCGTTCGGGCGCCCCGGTAGAGCGCCTTGAGGATCTCAACACGCTGGCGCTGGCCGACGGACAGGCGCGAGATGAGCGCGCGGGGGTCGACCGCCATGTCGAAGCGCTCCGCAGCCCGGGCCACCTCGTCCTCGACCTGTCTGCGGTTGAAGCGCCTCCGGCTGTGGCGGGTCCATCCCAGCACCACGTTCTCCGCCACGGTCATGGGTGAGACCAGGCTGAAGTGCTGGTGCACCATGAAGATCCCCGCCTCGTAGGCGTCGGCCGGGGATCGGAAGCTCACCGGTTTGCCGTCCACGAGCACATGGCCCGAGTCGGGCCGGTAGAGACCGGTGAGGATCTTGCAAAGGGTCGTCTTGCCCGAGCCGTTCTCGCCCAGCAGGGCGTGCACCTCGCCCCGGTTGGTGTCGAAGTTCACCTGGTCATTGGCCAGAACCCCGGGAAAGGCCTTGGTCACCGCCCGAGCGGAGACGGCAGGAGCGCCCGGTGCCGGCGCCGCAGTGGTGCCGTCCGCTGTCATCTCCGAGATCGCCTGTCGGGCATCGCTACCCCCTGCCCGTGCATTCTTGCCGGTCCCTGTCGACGGAGCCTCAGGAGGGCATCAGCAGGTCGGTGGCCAGGTCGGCGATGACCCGGGCCCCGATCTCCAGTTGGCGTACTTCCACCCGCTCGTTCGCACAGTGGCACTCCGCCACGTTGCCGGGGCCGAAGTTCACTGCCTCGATACCGGCGTCGTTCACGAGGTTCCGGACGTCGCTGGAGAACGGGGCTCCGTAGACCTCGCTGGGTGTGCCCGTGACGCCTTCGAAGCTGTGGGCCAGACGCTGTACCAGGGTCGAGTCCACGGGGATCTCTGCGGGCTCGAAGCGGTTGTAGGCAACTGTCACCTCCACGCCCACCTCCGAGCCGGACGGTCGGGCTGCCAGGATCCGCGCGGTGACGTCGCGCACCTCGCCCTCAATGGTCTCGCCCGGAACGAGGCGGCGGTCGACGAACAACTCCACCGAGTCCGAGACGGCGTTGGGGGTGACCCCGCCACGGACCACTGTTGGGGTACACGAGCCCGAGCCGAGCAGCGGATGACGCCGCTGCTCGATGTCGTTGCGGTAGCCCTCGAGGGCTTCCAGCACCCACAGGAGGCCCCATGTGGGGTTGATGCCCAGATGGCTGCGGCTGGCGTGGATGGACCTTCCCTGCAGGCGGACCCGCAGCGGCAGGAGCCCGCGGGTGGCCGCGGCGATGCGCAGATCGGTCGGCTCGGTCACGATCCCAAAGTCGCCGGTGTAGCCGGCCTGCAGCAACGACAGCGTTCCAGGTTCGGCTCGCTCCTCGCCTGCTGCGAAGTGGAGCACCAGCGATCCCTGGAGCCGGTCGAGATGGGTGGCGAGGTGGTGGGCCACACCGATCTGCACGGCCAGGCCGGCCTTCATGTCGCAGGCGCCGCGCCCGTACATGTAGCCGTCGCGTACGTCGGCGCCGAACGGGTCAGTCGTCCACTCGGTCTCGTCATCGATCGGCACCGTGTCCAGGTGACCGTTCAGCACGAGGCGCGGCCCGTCGTCCGGGCCTCGGAGGATGGCGCCGACCGAGTGGCGTCCCGGCAGCGACTCCACCAACTCGGTTTCCACCGGAGTGTTGTCGAAGTACTCCATGACACGCCGGGCCACGTCAGATTCGAAGGCCCCGGGGTTGGTACTCGGAATCCGCACCAGGTCGGCGAGAACGTCGGCGAGATAGCCGGCGGAGAGTGGGTCCCGTCCGTTCGGGCGGGCGGGCGCCCCGCCTCGCGTCGCTGTGCTCATGGGCTGTCGTCCCTCCGCGTTGACCGTTTCCCGAGGTTGTGAACGTGGCCGTCGATCCGCCGGTGGAGACCCTCTGCGTGATCCGGATCGCAGAATGCGGCGTCGATGGCCCGCCGTGTGGCGGCCTCCACCTCGGCGATAGTCCAGCCGAGGGATTGGCTCACCTTCTCGAACTCGCCGCTGAGCGTGACGTTCATCGCCTTGGGGTCGTCGGAGTTGATCGTCACCGGCACACCCGCCTCGATGAGGTGACCGACGGGATGGTGATCGATGTCCGGGTACATCCCCGTGATGATGTTCGATGTGGGCGTGACGTTGAGCGTGGTGCCCCGATCCGCCAAGTGTTCGAGCAACGCCGGGTCCTCGACCGAGCGCACACCGTGATCGATGCGGTCCAGGTGCAGGTGCTCGAGCGCGTCCCACACCCCGTCGGGTCCAGAGGACTCTCCGGTGTGCGCTGTGCGCCCGAGCCCGAGTTCCGCGGCGCGGGCGTACACCTCGGAGAACTTCGGCGAGGTGCGACCGAGGATCGCCTCGTTACCGTCGAGGCCAAGGCCGACCACGCGGGGCGGACCGCTTGCCCCGATCCATTCCACGAGCCCCATTGCCCACTCCGGCGACTGCTCCCGGCTGATGGAGGGCACCAGCCTGCAGTCCGCGTGGCCGTCGCCGTGTGCCCGGTCGAAGCCGGCTGCCAGCGCTTCGATCAGGGGTTCTGGCCGGATGTGCGGCCAGTAGCGAGGCCCGCAGAGGACCTCGGCGAAGACGATCCCGTCCTCGCTCAGCTGTGCGGCCGCGTCGTAGGCCAGTTGCTCGGCGATCTCGGGGGTGCGCAGCAGATCGCACCACCACTCGTAGACCTCGAGGAAGTCGGCAAGCGAGGTGTAGACGAACAGCGAATCGGCTGGGCGGAGCATCGGTACACCGGCCTCGGCGGCCAGCTCCTCGATCCGGGCGGTGCTCAAGCAGGCCTCCACGTGCACGTGTAGCTCAACCTTGGGGAACGCTCGGATCGCGCCGATGTCCATCGGCGGCGAATGTCCGGCGTCGGGTGAGCTAGCCACCGGGTAGAACCACGGCGTGGGCGGGCAGCGACGGTTTCGGCCCGCGGCTGAGGAGTTCGACGAACGCGGCCGCCGGTGCCGACAGGGCGGACCGGGCGAACACCGTGAGTTCCCAGGCGACCGGGGGATCGAGCGTGCGCGCCGTGTGGGCCAGGTGCTCGGGCACGTTGGCGGACGGCACGAGCACCGCCCCGAGCCCCGCCGCCGCAAGCCGGACCGCGGCCTGCACTTGTGAGGTGAGTACGGCCTTGCGCGGGCGGAAGCCGGCCAGCGCGCAGGCGGTGGCCACGTAGTCGGAGAGCCCCTGCGAGGGTTCGTAGAGGATCCAGTTGCGGTCGGCGAGCTCGCGCAGCGCCACCGAACCGCTCCCGTTGGCGAGGGGGTCGTTGGGTGGGAGGACGACGACGAACTGCTCCCACCCGAGGGAAACGACCGGCCCGGACCAGTTCGGCGGTCGGACTCCGATCGCCAGATCACCCACCCCCGTGGCCACCGATTCGGTCATCGTGGCCTGCAATGCGAACTCGTGCAGCTGGATGGCAACCTGGGGGTGCTCCTCCTGCCAGCGGCGGAGCGGTTCGATCAGCATCGAGTCCACGAGAGTGGGAAGCGTCGCCACCTCCAGAACGCCCACTTCGTAGCCGGCGATTGACCTTGCCTGGCGGGTCAGCCGGTCGGCAGCCGCCAGCGCCCCGCGGGCCTCACCCAGCAGGGCCCGGCCCAGCGGGGTGGGTTGTACACCGCGGCGCAGCCGCTCGAGCAGGCGACTCCCGAAAAACTCTTCCAAGGCCCGCAACTGCTGGGAGAGAGCAGGTTGGGAGACGCCGAGCCGGCGCGCCCCGGCCGTCACGGATCCCTCGTCCACCACTGTCACCCAGGCCCGGAGATGCCGGAGATTCACCGCCTCGGTGTCTGGTCGCGCTGGTATTAGGGTTTGCTTATCGTTCACATCGAGATTGTGTCTTTGAATAATGTCACCGTCAAGCATACGCTTCACCCCAAGACCAAATCCGATGACGAGGAGGGGGCCACATGTGTGGAGTGAACGAGACTGCACTCGCTGAGCAGATCGCGGGCCTCGATGTAGATCTCGATGCTGTCGACGAGACCGTCGACATCGAGCTGCAACCCGAGCCGCTGTTCGAGAAGAACGGCCACAAGGTCTCCAAGAGCCCGTGGGGACCCGACGACGAGATCGGGCGGCTCAACTGGGTCAGCCCCGAGTCGGTGCAGGCGATCACCTCCCGGCTCAACGGCACCAAGGTGTTCGACCTGTCGGTGGAGTACTGGTCGGGCATGCCGTCGTGGACCGAGGCCGGCGACCCCCCTTTCAGCATCTGGATGACTCACACGCCCAAGGGATCCATCCTGGACGGACGCTCCGGCTACGGGCCGGAGATCCACGAGGAGTACGCCTACTCCGGTGACTCCATCTCCATGTACACGCACTGCGGTACCCACATCGACACGCTCAACCACATGGGGTACTACGGCACCTTCTGGAACGGCTGGACCCAGGACGAGCACCTGGGTTCCATGGTCTGGACCAAGGGCGGCACTGATCGCTTTCCGCCGATCATCGCACGGGGCGTCCTGCTCGACGTGGCCGCCATGCACGGTGTCGACATCCTCGAGCCCCACTACGAGATCACGCCGCAGGATCTGCAGGACACCGCCAAGAAGCAGGGTGTGGAGTTTCGCAAGGGCGACGTGGTGCTGGTTCGCACAGGGCGCATGAACATGTGGCCCTCGATCGACTACCTGGGGGCCTCGCCGGGCATCAACGTCGCCTCCGCCAAGTGGCTCTGCGAGGAGGCCGGCGCGATGTGCATCGCCGGCGACAACATCGGCCTCGAACCGCAGCCGTACCACGGCCAGTACGCGCCGGTGCACTGCTACATGTTCGCCACGGCGGGTGCGCTGATCATCGAGGTCTGCAACATGCAGGAGATCGCCGCGGAGGAGATGTACGAGTTCGCGTTCCTTGGCTTCCCCATGCGGATCCGCGGCGCCACCGGCGCCCCCATGCCGTCGGTCGCGGTCCCGCTGCACTAGCGCCATGCTGAAACTGAAGCGCCTCGACAACATGGACATCGTCGTGAACGACTTCGCGACGATGGTCGATTTCTACCGCGACGTGCTGGGGCTACCGCTCCATCCGCACGGCTACGAGCCCGAGAGGGGCTGGGCCATGTTCATGTGCGGTGACGTGGACCTCGTGCTGCTCTCGGTGCCCGATGCGGACAGGGGTGAGCGCCGGCGAACCGCCAACTACAACGAGGATCCTGCCGGCGTGCACTCCTTCGCGGTGGAGGTTGATGACATCGACGAAGCGATCGCCGAGCTGGACCGCCACGGCATCACCTGGGCGGGCGATACCAACATCTACGGAGCGGGGGAGTTCCTGCACGAGGTGCCGCGCGACGACTTCGCCGGGATCTGGTACCGGTTCCGCTCCTTCTACGACCCTGAGGGAAACGTGATGCACATCTGCGAGGTGCATCCGCCTGCCGGCTTCGACCGCACTGCCGCCGGGAGGTCGTGACGTGTCCGGGCTGCCGCGCCTGACCTTCTGCCTCACGGTGGGGATGGACGCTCTCTCGCTGTGGATCACGTCGTTCAAGAGCACCAACGCCAGCATGATCTCCCGTGGTGAGATGGAGATTCCCGGCACCCACCGGGTGCTGGAGCTCCTCGACCGCTACGACATCCGCTCGACATTCCTGGTTCCCGGACACACGGCGTTGGCCTATCCGAACCTGATCAGGGAGATCACCGACCGCGGCCACGAGTTGGCGTACCACGGCTGGATGCACGAGGACGCGCGCGATTTCGACATCGCCGGCCAACGTCTCATCATCGAGCGCGGGTTGGAGGCGCTCGACCTCGTGGCCGGTGTGCGGCCGCGCGGTCACGTCGCCCCCGCCTGGAACATGAGCGAACACACCATGGAACTCGTGGACGAGTTCGGGTTCGACTTCGACGGGAGCCGCATGTCCACGGACATGATGCCGGTCTACGTGCGCAAGGGCGATCGCTGGCTCACCGACGGGGCCTACCAGTTCGGCGAGCTCACCGACGTCGTGGGCATTCCGGTGGCCTGGCCGATGGACGACGTGCCGATCTTCGAGTTCGTCTGGGGACAGATCCCCGGTCTGGCGCCCCCGTCGGTGGCCGAGGAGATGTGGACCGGGGAGTTCGACTACGCCTACGACAACTGTCCCGGGGGCGTCTACAACCTCACGATTCACCCGCAGGTCATCGGGCGTGGTTCCCGCCTGACGATGCTGGAGCGCGTCGTGCGCCGGGCTGCCGAGCATTCCGATGTGCACTTCGGGCGCCAGTCGGAATACGTGGACGCCTGGCGGGCCCTGAACCCGCGCGAGGAATGGCGGGCGCAGAACCCCGAGCTCGCCGGTGACGGTTCGATCCGGGTGCTCCCGTCGATGGCCGACGACCAGGGGTGACGGCGGCGGACGCCCGGCGAGTCCTCGTCACCGGCGGGACCGGCGCCATCGGGGGCGCCGTCGTCGAGAGGCTCCGAGCCGATGGCGCCGATGTCGTGTTCACGGGCCGGAACCGGGCGCGCGGTGAGGCGCTGGCCAGCCAGACAGGTGCCCGGTTCATAGCGGGCGACGTTCGCGAGCAGGGCACCGTGGCCGAACTCGTCGACGAGGCGCTGGTGGTGCTAGGCGGCCTCGACGGGCTCGTGCTCGCTTCGGGGGTGCTGCACCGGGCAGCGCTGTCGGAGACGACCGACGTTGCCTGGGACGCGGTGATCGAGACGAACGTCGTCGCCCCGTTCCTGTTCGCTCGTGCCTGCCTACCCGCCCTCAGCGACGGCGGCGGGGCGATCGTCGCAGTCGTCTCGGGGGCCGCCGACTGGCCCGAAGTAGGACTCGGGGCGTATTCCGTGTCCAAGAGGGCGCTTCTGTGGATGACACGGATGCTTGCCGTCGAGGGTGCCACCCGCGGTGTCCGGGCCAACGCGGTCTGTCCGGGCCACACCTCGATGGGAATGCGATCATCTGTCGACGGCGTCGAACTCGAGCCCCTGGCCTCGCCGCCCCTACCGCCCTCCGGCGCCCACACGACCGTGACCGAAGTGGCCGAGGCGGTGGCGTACCTGCTCTCCGAAGCCGCCTCGGGCAGCACCGGGGCGGCGCTGTCGGTGGACGGGGGAATGTTTGCCGCTCTGCGGGCCGTCAGGGTGCGGCGATGAGCGCCGAACTGCGCGGGCGGACGGCGCTGGTCACGGGCGGCACGTCGGGGGTCGGCCGCGCGGTTGTCGAGCACCTCTCCGAGGTCGGGATGCGGGTTGCCTTCTGTGGCCGCGAGGCCGGGCGGGGTGGTGCGGTTGCCGCCTCGACTGGGGCCTTGTTCATCCGCAGCGACGCGGCGGACCGCGTCGACTGCGACAGGAGCATCGAGCAGGCGCTGTCGCACCTCCGGGGGCGGCTCGACTTGTTCGTGGCCTGCGCGGCGGTGATCTTCGCTGCGCCGCTGGGTGCCACACCCGAGCACATCTTCCGTGAACTCGTCGAGGTGAACCTCACGGCCACGTTCCGGTACTCCCGCGCCTGCTTCGAGGTGATGCGCAACCAGCGGAGCGGGGTGATCGTGCACGTCGTGTCGGACGCGGCGCTGCGCGGGATCCATCACATTCCCACCTACTCCGTCACGAAAGCCGGTGTGCTCGTGCTCTCCGAGACGCTTGCCGCCGAAGCCGCGCCGCACGGGGTCCGGGTCAACGCCATCTGCCCCGGTGCGGTCTTCCCCGGCATGCAGACCACACCGGCGGGCTACGAGGATCACGCGGAGGACGCCTCCACCTGGGGACCCGCACCGTCGGGCCGTCATGGCACCGGCAGGGATGTGAGTAATGCCGTCGTGTGGCTTGCAAGCGACGCTGCGGCGCACGTGAGCGGCGCAACCCTACGCATCGACGGTGCCGCTTCGGTGGCGACGCGGGGCGTGTCACATGCCTGAGTCGGCCGTCGCTCGCCTCGAGGTGGCGCTGCGGCGCCTGGTGGAGACCGAGCCGCTTATCGGTGCCTACGTCGACGTGGATCGTGACGGTGCGGCCGCCGCGGCCCGTCACATCGACGACGTTGGTCCCGATGGGCTGCTCGCCGGTCGACCGTTCGCCGTCAAGGAGGTGATCTCCGTTGCCGGCCATGCCGCAGCCGGCGGATCGGCTGCTTTCGCCGATCACGTCGCCGACCGCGACGCCACCGTCGTGGGCCGCCTGCGTCGTGCCGGTGCGGTCCTCGTCGGCACACACGTGTCCCACGAGTTGACGTGCGGGCTCGACGAACCGCCCACGCGCAACCCCTGGGCGCTGGACAGCTATCCGGGTGGATCCAGCGCCGGTGGCGGCGCCTCGGTGGCCGTCGGCTCGGCGGCCTTCGCTCTTGGCACCGACGCCGCCGGGTCGGTGCGGATCCCTGCCGCTATGACCGGTGTCGTCGGCTTCAAGCCCACGGCCGGGCTCGTGAGTGCGCATGGCGTCGTACGCCACGCCACGGCACCGTCGATCGACAACGTGGGGATCCTCGCTCGGACCGTCCCGGAGGTCTCGGCTGTTCTCGAGGTGATCGCCGGCCCCGATCCCGCCGACGCTGCGACGCTGTGGGAGTCCACGGGTGGTGGAGCCGCCGCATCGGCCGAAGCGCCGGGGGGCCTGGCCGGCCGGCGACTCGGCATCCTCGGCGACCGCACACGTTCAGCCCTCGACGTACGCACGCCGCCCGAACGGGAGGTGTGGAGTGCCTTCGATGCGGCTTGCGAAGTCCTCCGGCACGTGGGGGCAGAGTTGGTGACAGTTGAACTCCCTGCTCTGGCCGCGGCGCCCGACGCGGTCTTCACCTTCTTCTCCACCGAGCTTGCCGCTGCCCACCGGCACCTGCTGGAGGACCGCGCCGCCGGCTATCACCCCGGGGTTCTCGAGATGCTCGTGGGTGCACTGTCGATCCCGACGAGCCAGGTCGCCGAGGCCGTGGCGTTCCGCCGCGGCCTGCGCGCCGAGGTTCAGGCGACCTTCGCCTCCGGCGAACTCGACGCGCTGGCCACCCCCACGACTCCTCGAACCGCCATGCCACTGGCATCCTTCGATCCGGCAACTGAATTGGGGACCCTCATCCCCTACACCTGCCCTTTCAACCTCACGGGCCAGCCGGCGGTGAGTGTGCCCTGCGGGTTCACGAGCTCCGGCCTTCCGATCGGGTTGCAACTGGTCGGGGTGCCGTTCGATGATGCCGGCCTGCTGCGAGTGGCGGCGGCATACGAGCAGGCCACGACGTGGCACGACTACGAACCGGAGGTTCCATGATGTCCTCGGACACCGAGCAACTGACTGAGACCGACGAACGCCTGCTGCGGCGGGCGATCGAGCTATCGGCGCAGGCCGTGGCGGACGGGAACCTGCCGTTCGGCGCGGTGTTCGCCGACGCAGGAGGCAACATTCTCCTGGAGGCCGGGACGACCGGCGTTACGGACAACAACGTTCTGTACCACGCCGAGACCAACGTCATGCACGCGGCGATGAGCGCGTTGACGGCCGAGGAGCGAGCCTCCGGCACGTTGTACTCGAGTTGCGAACCCTGCCCGATGTGCGCCGGCACCATCTATTGGGGTGGGATCACGCGGCTCGTGTTCGGTCTGGGCGAGCGCCAGTTGTTCGAGATCGCCAGCGCACAGACGACCACCCCGGTGACGGTCTTCGGCGGCTGCCGGCTGATCCTTGAACGGGGTGTCCGGGATATCGAGGTAGTCGGGCCGTGCCTCGTCGATGAGGCACGCGCACCGCACGAGGGTGTCTGGGTCGACTGGTGAGTCTTTGGCCGGCGGGGGTCTCACGGCCCTCGAACCGGCCAGGGCCAGAACTGGTGCTCCCGGGGCAGGGCTGACGTTCCCGGCTCGGTCAGGCGACCGTGTCGAGATGGGGGCTCAGGCGGTGACCTCGATGGTGTGCCAGCCGGTGGCGCCGTCGGGCGCCGGCGGGCGTATATCGGAGGTCTGCGTGGACCCCGTGCCGTCGGTGGCGCGGCAGCGGACGCGGTGCTTGCCGGGGGTTGCGTCCCAGGCGTAGACCCACTGTCGCCACGAGTTGACCGACATGTTGTTGCTCAACTCGGCACTCACCCAGGGCCCGTCGTCGATCTGCACCTCGACCCGCTCGATACTGCGTGTCGGTGCCCAGGCGACGCCGGCTACGGCCACCCGCCCTGCCCTGACACTTGCGCCGCGCCGCGGAACGTCGATGCGGGACTGCGTCTTGATGGGTCCCCGCTTGGCCCAGCCCCGCGGCACCCAGTAGGAATCGAACCCTTCCCAGGTGGTGAGGCGGATCTCCTCGAGCCACTTCGTGGCCGACACGTAGCCGTAGAGGCCGGCGATGACCAGCCGCACCGGGAAACCGTGCTCGCGCGGCAGCGGTTCGCCGTTCATGGCCACCGCCACGAGGGCCTGCCGCCCGTCGAAGGCGTACTCGGTGGGGAAGCCCGAGTTCCAGTTGTCGACCGAGCGACCCACGATCTGCGTGGCGCCGCGCTGTACCCCGGCCCGGTTCAGCACGTCCGCCAGCGGGACCCCGCGCCACACGGCGTTGTCGACGAGGTTCCCGCCCACCTTGTTGGAGACACAACTCAGCGTGACCGGCGTCTCCACGAGGCCCATGTCGATGAGGTCCCTGAAGGTCATCGTGTAGGGGTTGTCGACCATGCCCGAGATCGACAGTTTCCAGTCGTTCACGTCGACGGAGGGGACCACCAGGGCGGTGTCGATCCGGTAGAAGTCCGAATTGGGCGTCACGATGGGCGAGATGCCTGTCACCGTGTTGTCGTAGTAGCCCGCCCGGTTCCGCGCCGGTGCGGTGGCCTGGGGCGTCGGCGGTGGTGGCGGCGCCTGGGTCGTGGGCGGCGGGGCCTGGGTGGTGGTCGTCGTGGGCCGCTCGCCCGGGTCGCCCACCGGAGGGGCCTCCCCGCCACCGGAGGGTTGCGTGGTGCCGGGAGCAGGTGCTTCGCCCGGTGCCTGCGTTGTGGGGACCGAACCGTCACCCGCACTGCCGGGCGCCGGCGCGGCCACTTCGGTCCCGTCGGCCGCCACCGTCGTCGGGGTCGTGTCCCCGGCGGATGCTGTGGTTGGCGTGGTCCCGGCGTCGTCGGGGGGTGTCTCACCCGCCGCCGTGGGCTCGATGGTCTCCCCGCCGGGACCGCTGGTCGCCTTGGTGGTGCCCTCCGCCGGAGCGGGTGGTGCCCCGCCGCCCACCGTGGTCGGGGTCGTGCCGCCGGCGATCGTCGTGGCGGGCGTGTCGGTGGCGGTTGCCCCACCGGTGTCGGTGCGCACCTCGGCGCTGCTCAGCAGATCCGCCACGCTGGCCCGTCCCTCCTCCACGTTCCCGCGGCGACCGAGGAGATAGCGACCCACGCCGCTGGCCACCAGGGCGCCGACGGTCGTGGCACCGGCGGCCGTCAGGAACCAGCGCCGTCCGGTCTCGTTCAGGTAAGGGTGCGGTTGGCGGGGCTTCGTCCCTGCAGGGGCGGCCGGAGCCCCGGCGGCGACCGGGGAGATCAGGCGCAGCATCCCCCACAGCGATCCGGCGCCCGCCAGCACGGCCAGCGCCGCCGTCAGCGCCGCCATGCCGGTTGTGGCGGTGGCGTTGACGGCCGCCGCGAGGCCGCCGATCGTTCCGAAGGCGGCGTAGACGACGACGATCACCGAGCGGTGCCGTCGGGCCACGATCCCGGTGAGTACACCCAGCGCAAGCGTTGCCCCCAGCACGCCGTAGAACAGCAGCGGCTTCTGCGCCGAGCCGAAGGTGTCGATGCTCCACCGGACGACCGAACCGGGCACGAACCGGCTGTCCACGATGGCGTCGGCAACGCCCAGCACCAGGGACGGCGTCCTGTCGGTGATGCCGGAGATCAACTCGCCGACCGATACCGCGGCCCCGGCGCTCAGCAGGCCGGCCAGGGCGGCCCAGGGAACGGCCGAACCCCGGCGGGGCTTCAGGCGGGCCAACCGGCCGATGATTCCTCCCCGGCGGCTGGGCGATCCGGCGGGTTCGGTGGAGTGGGAGGGACCGGACGACATGGTTTCACCTCTCACTTTCGTGTTGATGTTCGTCTCCTAGTCTGGCAGGGAAGGGTCCGCGAAAGCGCGCAGGTATCTTTCGATTTCCCGCGCCGAAAGGAAGGATCTTCCTTGGAATTCAACAGGCAGGGCACTCAGTGTGACGCCTCGAGGTGAGCCGCGGCGGTGGCCGTGACCGTAACCGGATCGGCCGGCCTCGATCGCTACGGATGGGACGCCGGCTGGGAGCAGGTGCGAGCGCAGCTGGGGCTCCCCGAGGCGCTGGTGGGTCGAGTGGGCTTGGTGAGCCGGGGGCACTGCGTCGTCCTGAGCGAGGCGGGCGAGGTGGTCGCCGCCTCCGACTCTCAGCGATCACAGGCCGCCGTGTCGCCCACCACCGGCGACTGGGTGCTGTACAGCGAGGATCCCGACCAGGGTGCGGTCATCGACACGGTCCTCCCGCGGCGGACGGCCATCGTGCGGCGCGATCCGGCGATCACCGTCACGAAACAGACCCTGGCGGCAAATGTTGACACCGTCGCGTTGCTGCACGGGCTGGACGTCCCCGTCAACGCGGGTCGTATGGAGCGCTTCCTGGTGCTGGCCGCCGACAGCGGAGCGGAGCCGCTGATCATTTTGAGCAAGGCCGACCTGCTCGATGGGGAGCGGCGCCGGAGGGTGCGCGAGGAGATGGCGGCACTGGCGCCCGGCATCGACGTCCTGGAGACGAGCGCGATGGACGGTCGGGGTCTCGATGAGTTGCGACACAAGGTCGCCTCGCATTGCACCCTCGCGGTGTTGGGTCCGTCGGGCGTCGGTAAGTCGACCCTTCTCAACGCGCTGATCGGCGCTCCGGTCCTGGCGGTGGCCGACGTGCGCAGCTCGGATCGTGCCGGCCGCCACACCACGGTGCGCCGCGAACTCGTGTTGCTGCCCACCGGTGGTGTCCTCATCGACACGCCCGGTCTGCGGGCGGTGAGCCTGTGGGAGGCCGACATCGCCCTCGATGAGGTGTTCTCCGATATCGCCGAGCGGGCCGGGGGCTGCCGTTTCCGGGACTGCACCCACCGCAGCGAGCCCGGATGCGCCGTGCAGGAGGCCGTCCGTGCCGGTGAGGTGGACTCCGCGCGGCTGGAGCGCTACCAGCGCCTGTGGGATGAGTTGGCGCTGCAGTCCGAGGCGCGCGCCGAGCGCCTGCGTCTACGGTCCCGCGGCCGTCGTGGGATCAAGCGCCGTCGCCGGGTGCGGCGCCGCTCCTAGGACGGCACCGGAGCGGCGAGGAGGATCAGCTCAGTTGGCGCGCGGGTCGTCGGGGTAGTTGCGGAACCAGGACACCTCATTCCCTTGGCGCCCGAGGACCGCCCGCCACAGACCCTCCGGCTCGTCACAGAGCACATCGTCGGACTCGGCGTCGACGACGAACCACGCCCCGGCAGCGATCTCGCCCTCGAGTTGCTGGGCCTCCCAGCCGGCGTACCCGAAGAAGATGCGTAGGCCGGGCCTGTCGGCGACATGCTCGGCCCCCTGCGAGAGGTTCACGCTCCCGACGTTGCCGAGGATCCGCTGCCAGCCCGTCTCGGCGCAGCCCGGCCACTCGCCCGAGAGCCCGATCAGCGTCTCGGGCGAGACCGGGCCCCCGGAGAACAGGACTCCGGGAGCCTCCTCCCAGCCGGTCAGCAACTCGGCGACGATGAGCGAGGAGGGCCGGTTCAGCACCAGGCCGATGGCGCCCTCGGCGTTGTGCTCCAGCAGCAGAACGACCGTGCGCTCGAAGTTGCCGTCGCCGATGCGCGGCGTGGCGACCAGGAGCCGGCGCGCGTGGAACTCGGTCATTGCTCCACGCGGGGATCCGCCCTCCCCGGCGCCCGCTCCAGGACGGCACCGAAGGGCCTGACGGTGGCTACAGCCGGGCGACGATGTGGTCGATGCAAGCGCACAGAGCGGCTACGTCCTCGGGAGGGATGGCGGGAAAGAGCGCGATACGGAGTTGGTTGCGGCCCAGCGCCCGGTAGGACTCGGTGTCGACGATGCCGTTCGCGCGCAGGACCGTGGCGATCCGCCCGGCGTCGGCGACGCCGGCGTCGATGTCGATGGTGGCCACGGTGTGGCTGCGCCGGCTGGCGTCACCGACGAACGGCTCCGCATAGTCGGAAGCTTCGGCCCAGCCGTAGATCACGTCTGCGGAGGCGTCGCAGCGGCCGGCGGCCCATTCCAGGCCGCCGTTGGCGCACATCCACTCCACCGTTTGCAGCGTCAGGAACACGGTGGCCAGCGCGGGGGTGTTGTAGGTCTGGTTGGCGACGGAGTTCTTCACGGCGAGCGGCAGGCTGAGCGTGGGGGGGCACCAGCGGCCGCTGTCACCGATCTCGGCGATGCGTTCCAGCGCCGCCGGCGAGCAGCACGCCACCCAGAGCCCGCCGTCGGCGGCGAAGCACTTCTGCGGCGAGAAGTAGTACACGTCGACCTCGGCCGGATCCCAGCGCAGGCCGCCCGCCCCGGAGGTGGCGTCCACGGCCACCAGCCCGTCGGTTGCGTCCACGCCCTCGGGGCGCCGTAGCGGCATCTGCACGCCGGTCGAGGTCTCGTTGTGGGTCAGGGCGTAGACGTCGACGTCCGCGGGAACCGGGTCGGGGTGGGTTCCGAAGGGCGCCTCGATGATGTCCGGTGCCTCGAGGTGGGGTGCAGCAGCGGTGACCCTGGCGAACTTGGCGGAGAACTCCCCGAACGCCAGATGCTGGCTGCGCCGGCGGATCAGGCCGAAACTCAGGGAGTCCCACAGCCCGGTGGCGCCGCCGTTGCCCAGCACCACCTCCCAGTCGGCGGGCAGCGCGAAGAGTTCCCGGAAGCCGTCGCGGAGCCGGCCGACGACGTCGCGCACACCGGTGCGGCGGTGGCTCGTGCCGAGGTAGCCGTTGGCAACCTCGGCCAGCGCAGCAACTGCCTCGGGGCGGACCCGCGACGGCCCGCTGCCGAAGCGCCCGTCACCGGGACGGAGTTCGGCGGGGAGCACGATGTCCGCGGCGCTTCCCGCGGTCATCTTTTGGCTGTTCGGGTGCGAGACTGCACCCGTGCACTCTGCAACACGTTCTTCGACCCCCAGCACCTCGACCGATTCGGTGACCCCAGTTTTATCGGTATCTGCGGCGGTGGCGGCGATCACGCCCTCGGCCACCGTCAGCACCGACGCCAAAGCCAAGGCGCTGCGCGCAGCGGGGGAGCCTGTTATCGGCTTCGGTGCCGGAGAGCCCGACTTCCCGACGCCTCCGCACATCGTGGAGGCCGCGGTCCGAGCCTGCGGTGAGCACCGCAACCACCGCTACACCCCGACGGCGGGGCTTCCGGAGCTGCGCGAGGCCGTTGCCGCCAAGACGCTGCGGGACTCCGGCCTCGATGTCTCGCCGCAACAGGTGATCATCACCGCGGGTGGCAAGCACGCCGTCTACAACGCCCTGCTGACACTGCTGGATCCCGGCGACGAGGTCATCCTGCCCGCTCCGTACTGGCCCAGCTACCCCGAGCCGGTGGCACTGGCCGGAGCGCGATCGGTGGTCGTGCACACCGGCGTGGACAGCGGCTACCGTGTCACGGTCGAGCAACTGGAAGCGGCGCGGACGCCGCGCACCAAGCTGCTGATATTCGTCTCCCCGTCCAACCCCACAGGCAGCGTGTACCCCCCGGAGGAGGTCGCGGCGATCGGGAACTGGGCGGCCGAGCACGGCATCTGGGTGATGACCGACGAGATCTACGAGCACCTCACCTACGACGATCACCAGCACGTGTCGCTTCCGGTGGTCGCCCCCGCCGCCGCCGAGCGCTGCGTGGTGATCAACGGCGTCGCCAAGACCTACGCCATGACCGGATGGCGCGTCGGCTGGATCATCGCCCCGCCCCCGGTGGCCGCCGCGGCGGCGGCCCTGCAGACGCACCAGACCTCCAACGTCGCCAACGTGTCCCAGCGGGCGGCGCTGGCCGCCGTCTCCGGGTCGCTGGATGCCGTCGCGGAGATGCGAGCCCACTTCGACCGCCGCCGGCGCACGATGCACGAGATGCTGACGCAGATCCCCGGTGTGAATTGCCCCCTGCCCCAGGGCGCTTTCTACGCCTTCCCCTCGCTCGCCGGCGTGCTGGAACGCCCTGTCCGCGGGCGGATGGTGGGGTCGAGCCTCGAACTCGCCGATCTGCTGCTCTCCGAGGCGAAGGTTGCCGTCGTGGCAGGTGAAGCGTTCGCTGCGCCTGGATGCGTGCGGCTGTCGTTCGCTCTGTCCGATGACGACCTCGCCGAGGGGGTCGGGCGCATCGTGGACTTCCTGTCCCAGTGAACCGCGTGCGCCGCCAGGGTGGTAACCGCTGAGGCAACGAGCCGCTTGGTGCCTGGCGTGAGGGCGCCTTTCGGCGCTTGGCCGTCGCCGATCACCTCGGCGTCGCTTGCGGCCGGCAGTGTGCGCATCACCACGATGGTGGCCGATGGCGCTGACTTGTGGTGGTCCGAGACCCGGCCAGCGGCAAAGGGTCGTACCGTCCTGATGCGCCGCAGCGCCGACGGTTCGGTCCACGAGATCACCCCAACCGGGGCCAATGTGCGAAGCCGTGTCCATTCCTACGGCGGCGCGGCCTGGTGCGTGCAGAACCGAGTGCTGGTGTATTCGGACGACGCCGACGGACGGCTGCGGCGCCTCGGTCCCGGCGACGTCGACCCCGTCCTGATTACCCCCGAAGGGCGCATCCGGTATGCCGACGGTCGCTTCAGCGCCGACGGCCAGTGGTTCGTGTGTGTGAGGGAACGCCCGGCCGACCCGGAGAATGTCAACGAGATCGTGTGCGTGGCGACAGATGGGAGCGGGCGGGTGGAGGTGGCGGTCTCCGGTGCGGACTTCTACTCCGACCCCCGTCCCTCGCCGTGCGGCCGCTGGCTTCTGTGGCTGCAGTGGAACCATCCCAACATGCCCTGGGACGGGTGCGAGTTGCACGTCGGGAACCTCGATGGCCCGATGGTTGCCGAATCCCGTTGCATCGCCGGGGGGGTCGACGAGTGGATCTTCGGTCCTGCGTGGCACGACGGGAGCGTGAGTTGGGTGAGCGACGGCGCCGGCTGGTCCACGCTGTGGGTGTTGGAGGGCGATCCGCTCGCGGCGGGGGCGTCGCCGCGCATTTGGGTGGATCTGCGCGACGGCGAGGTCCAGACCGCTCCATGGGTATTCGGGATGAGCCGCCACGCTGTCTGGTCGGCAGCCTCCGGCGATGGCGGCACTCTTGCCTACGCAGTCACCCGCCGTGGAGGTCATGAGTTGCGACTCATCGCGGAGGGGTCCGGTGCGACTCTTGCCGGATCAGCGGACGCGGTCGCGTACCGGACACACACCTCGTTCAGCGCCTTGCGAGCCTGGGAGGGGGGTGTGGTCTCCGTGGCCGGCTCGCCGTCGGTGGAGAACGACATCCTGCACGTCACCGTCGCCGGTGCGACGCCGGAGGCCCGGGTCGTGCACTCCCCGACGGCACTGCGCCTCGATCCGGGTTTCGTGCCCGAGCCCGAGCTTGTGACGTTCTCCACGACCGGCGGCGACGTTGCCCATGGGTTGCTCTACCGCCCCGCCAACCCTCACTGCACTGCCGCCGACGGGGCAGGGCCGCCGCCGCTGCTCGTGATGGCGCACGGCGGTCCAACCGGTGCAGCCCGCACCAGCCTGCACCTGGGGCTGCGGTATTGGACCAGTCGCGGCATCGCCGTCGTGGACGTGGACTATCGGGGCAGCACCGGCTACGGCCGGGCGTACCGTCGAGCGCTGGACGGCGGCTGGGGTGTCACCGACGTGGCCGACTGCGTGGCCGCGGCGCGCCACTTGGCCGAGCGTGGCGAGGCCGACGCCGACCGGCTGGCCATCATCGGCTCGAGTGCCGGGGGCTATGTCGTGCTGCAGGCGCTCACCGACTACGACGTGTTCTCCGCCGGTCTCATCCGTTACGGCGTGACCGACCTGGAGGCCCTTGCCCGCGACACCCACAAGTTCGAGAAGCACTACATGGACCGCCTCGTCGGCCCTTACCCCGACGAACGCGACCTCTACGTGGAGCGCTCCCCGATCCACCGGGCGGACCGCATCTCGTGTCCCATGCTGATCCTGCAAGGGGACAGCGACCCGGTCGTACCGCCGAATCAGGCGGAGGCGCTGGTCGAGGCGCTGGAATCCAACGGGCTGCCCTACGCCTATCTGCTGTTCGAGGGCGAGCAGCACGGTTTCCGTGGAGCGGATGCCATCGTCGCAGCCGCCGAAGCCGAACTCTCGTTCCTCGGTCAGATCTTCGGCTTCGAGCCAGCCGGCGACATCCGTCCCGTGCCGGTGCACAACCTCTGAGCCGGCGTGGCTCGGGGATTCCGATCATCTGAGCCGGAGGGGTGCCCGACGATTCCTGTTCGATAGGGACGAACGCGGGAACCGCGCGGCGTCGTCAAGCGTCTGAACAGGTAGACAGGGATTGCCGTCGTCGCGAGCCGGCGGAACACCTCGCCCGAAGCGTGAACGATCGAGATCAGAGGTGCAGCGATGGGCATGAGACGGAACGCAACATCGCTTGCGGGCGCGCTGGTAGCGGTCCTGCTCGTGGCTGCCGCATGTGGGGGTACCGACGACGGGGTGGCGACGCCCGCAGGAGCCGAGCCCCCGGCGCCATCCGTCGAGCCTGCCGAGCCGCCTGCGCCGCCTGAGCCTGCGTCTGCCGAGCCGCCTGCGCCGGCTGAGCCACCCCCGTCCGCCGCGTCGCCGCCTGCTGCGGACGACGAGCCGCCGGAACCGCCGCCCGAGCCGCCGGAACCTCCAGAACCAACAGAGCCCCCGCCGCCCGAGCAGCCGGAGCCGCCAGCCGAGAAGCCGGCGGAGAGTTCCGCCGAGCCGCCTGCTGCACCCGCCGAGTCTGCGGTGGGGGAGGACGAACTCGACGAGGCCGCTGTCGCCGCGTTGGTGGAGCGCATCGAGGCGGGACGAGCGGGTGTCACCTCCTCGCTGTCGGAGTTGTACATGTCGATGGAGATGTCGTTCCCCGGTGAGCCGGAACTGGCGATCAGCGACGTGCCCCTGGCGGTTGTGACCCAGGTGGGCGACCTGGTTCGCGCCGAGATGGACATCACGGCTTTCATAGCCGCCATGATGGGAGCCGAAGATTTTAGCGACGACCCGGAATTGCCGGCGTTCCCGCCTCTCGAGATGCTCGTCGAAGGCGGCACGCGGCTCTACGTGCAATCGAGTTCGTTCGCGGCGTTCGATCAGGGGGCCCCGTGGCTGGCGGAGTTCGAGGCCGAACACGGTGATGACGTCGGCGAGTTGTGGGTCTTCGTGGACCTTGCCGATTCGAGCGGCAACCCGGTTGAGGTCCTCGCGGATCTGGGCCTGGCTCTGGACCTCGCGGTTCAACCCCTTGGGGACGCCCTTGGGGACGACTTCGTCGAGCTTCTCGCTGTGGCAGTCGCGGATGGAGCCCTGCTGGAAGCCCGAGGAGGGGGCCGAGCCCAGGTGGCGGGTGTCGAGACCGAGCAGTATTCCTTCCTCGTCGACCTCATGGCCCTGGCCGAGATGCCGGGTCTCGTCGCGAGCATGCTGGGCGAGGACCTCGGAGGGGGCGAGTCGCCGGCCGCCAGTTTCCCGGGTCCGTTGCCCATCCAGTACACCATCCACCTGGACGACGACGACGTCGTCCGGCGGGTCGTGGTCGATGTGGACCTGGGCGCGATCCTCGCTGCAGTGTTCGCCGAGTTCGACGAGCTCGTCGAAGGGCCCGAGGGCGAGGAGAGTGGGATGCCCGAGATCGAACTCCGGATTTCCATCCGGCTGGAGACCCTTTCCGTCAACGATCCCGCGCTGTCGGTGACGCTGCCCGACCCCTCGCTGGTCGTCGAGCTGGCCGCTTTCGGCAGGGGTTGACGGACCGAGTTCTCACAGGTGCCACGCCCGCGCAACCGCACGGCCTCCCGAGGTCGGTCGACCATCGGAGATCGCAGGTTGGGTAGCGTCGGCCAAGAGGGGTGATGAATGAAAGGCGTGATGGTGGGTACAAGAGGACGAATGAGGCTGCTGGCAGGTTGGCTGGCGGTGGTCGTGCTGGTCGCTGCGGCGTGCAGCGATCCCGACGACAGCCAGGTGGCGACCCTGACCGAGACCAAGCCGCCGGCCCCCGTGGAGGTGACGCCGGATGCGCCGCCGGATCCACCGCCGCCGCCTGCGGCCGAGCCGCCCGCCGCGCCAGAAGTGACTCCGGCCGAAGCCCCGGCGGCACCCGAGCCCGAATCACCGTCCGAGCCCGAACCACCGCCGCTGCCACAGGGCGAGCTCGATGCGACCGCAGTGGCGGCACTCGTATCGACGATCGACGCCGCGCAATCAGGCGTGACGTCATCGCGCGAGCAGCTCTACCTGACCCTCCAGCTGAATTTCGGGGGACAGTCGGCGGGAAGCGTCAGCAACGTTCCATTCACGCTCTCCACGACGGTGGGTGATCTGACTCACTTCCAGATGGACCTGGCGGCTCTTGCCGCGCTCAGCGGCCTCGAGGACGGGATGGCCCAGCCTGCGCCCGCCGGGGGGCCGCCCTTCGAGCTGGTGCTGGACGGGAGCTCGCAGCAGTTGTACGTCAAGCTGGCGCCGCTGGCGGCGCTTGATCCGGGGGAACAGCCTCCCGAACTGGCGAGTCTGGCGGCCCAGCGAGGTGCCGAGCTCGCGGACTTGTGGGGCAGGGCGGACCTGGCTGGCGCAGGTGACGGATTCCTCGGTGGGATTGGACTCGGAGCGCAGACATCCCGGGCGGAATTCCTGGCCCTCCTGAGGGCGGCGTCCGACAGCGGCAGCATTCTCGAAGCCCGCGCCGACGGGTCGGGCCAAGTCGCCGGTGTCGCCACGCAGGTCTACACGTTCGTGATCGACCTGGCGAAGCTGACCGGCGACCTGCCACCATTCCTCGAGGGATTCCTCGGTGGGCCCGGTGCCGGTGGACCCCCGCCGGACGAATTGCTCGGTTCCCTGGCCGTTCCGCTGACCACTGAGCTCACCCTCCACGTCGGCGGCGACGGTCTGGCACGGCAGGTGGGATTCGACCTGGACCTGGGGGAGATCCTGATGGCAGTGTTCTCGGGATTCGGAGAGATGGGGGAGACCCCCGATGGGGCCGATATCGATTTCCCCGAGATCGAGTACCGCGTGGCCATGCGCTTCGAAACTCTTGCGGTGAACGACCCGTCGCTGGCGGTAACGCTGCCCGATCCCGCGCTGGTCGTCGACCTACCCTGACGGTTCGACCTCGCCGCACGTGAGCGTCGGGGACATGGGGCTGCCCTACAGTCAGTGGTGGCCCCGGCCCGTAACGACACAGCACAGGGAGGCAACCCCCGATGGCACGCGTTCTTGTCGCCGAGCGCATCGCATCAGCCGGCCTCGATGTCCTCCGAGACGCCGGCCACCGGGTGGACGTGCGCCTCGGAATGTCGCCGGAGGACCTGCTCTCAGCGGTTGACGGTGCGCAGGCCCTGATCATCCGCTCGGCGACGCAGGTCACCGCCGAGGTCCTGGAAGCCGGGAAGGATCTCGTCGTGGTGGGTCGCGCCGGTGTCGGACTCGACAACGTCGACCTCGCTGCCGCCACCAGCCACGGCGTGACGGTGGTGAACGCCCCCCTGTCCAACGTGCTGTCGGCGGCGGAGCACACGGTCGCCCTGATCCTGGCGCAGGCGCGCAACATCCCCCAGGCTCACGCCGCCCTCGTGGCGGGCCGCTGGGAGAGGGCCAAGTGGGAAGGCATCGAACTCTCGGGCAAGACCCTGGGCATCGTCGGTCTGGGGCGGGTCGGGCGTCTCGTGGCCGAGCGCGTCGCTAGCTTTGCCATGCTCACCCTGGCGCACGACCCCTACATCTCGGCCGAGCAGGCCGGCGAGTTGCGCATCGAACTGGTCAGCCTCCCCGAGTTGATGGCGCGCAGCGACTTCGTCTCGCTGCACGTCGCCAGGACGCCGGAGACCGTCGGGCTCATCAGCGCGGAACTGCTTGCCTCGGCCAAGCCGGGCATCCGGATCGTCAACGTGGCACGCGGCGGGCTTGTTGACGAGGAAGCGCTGGTGGAGGCCCTGCGCGCTGGCCGGGTTGGGGGCGCCGCGCTGGATGTCTTCGACGGCGAACCCATCGACTCCTCTCCCCTGTTCGGTGTTCCGGGGGTGGTGGTCACGCCGCATCTCGGTGCGAGCACCGCAGAGGCGCAGCATCGCGCCGGCGTCAACATCGCCGAGCAGGTCAACGGCGCTCTGGCGGGCGAGTTCGTACCGTTCGCGGTCAACGTCGAGGCGCGGTACGCCGCTGACATCCTGCGACCCTTCCTTCCGCTGTGCGAGCACATGGGCGGGATGCTGGCCGAGATCAACGGCGGGCTGCCTGAGGTCCTGGAACTGGAGTTGTGGGGCCGCATCGGCGACGACGACCCGGCCATCGCCCGCCTCGCCGTCCTGAAGGGGCTGCTGGCCGCGGCTCGCGGGGCGAACGTCACCTACGTCAACGCACCGCTCCTGGCCTCCGAGGCCGGCTTGCGGACGACCATCCACTGCCACATCGCACCACGGGACTTCCTGAACGAGGTGGTGGTGCGGGGTGGGTCAACGGAGCTGGTGGGCACCCTCGTGGGTGTGCGCGGCGATCCCTACATCGTCAGGGTGAACGGGCTGGCGATCAACGTGCGCCCGTCGCGGTACATGGTCATGATCACCAACGAGGATCGGCCCGGCGTCGTCGGTGCCGTGGGCACGATCCTCGGTGAGGGCGGTGTGAACATCCACGACATGGTGCTGGACCGCTCGGGCACCACGAGGGACACCTCGCTGATTGTGCTGTCGACGGATCGCCACGTCGAGGCCGATGTGGCGCAACGGCTGCGCGACGCACCCGGCGTCCTGACGGTGGACGTGGTGCGCCTCGGCACGGTCGGGGCTTCCTGATAGCGGGCGTTCACACGGGGGAGTCGCCCGCCGACGACGGGGGAGATTGGCGCGCCGGCCAGTCCCGCTGATCTTCGGAGAACATGCAGGGCGATATCGCCCTGCGGCGCAGGCGCCGGCTCAGGTGCTGGAGGTTTCCTCGGTGCCGTCGCCGGCAGGGGCGTCGGAGATGTCCAGCGGCGGCCACGGTTCGATCGAACCCGGGTCCTGCTCGGCCTCGTCAACCTGGCGCTTATTCTTCAGCCAGCGGACGGCGCCCGCCACGGCGGCGATGATCACCGCCCACTTCAACAGCCGCTTGAGGAATCGGAACATGGCCCCGAAGTATAGCGACCAGCGCCACGTTCCTCCCCGGTAACGCCACGGTCGGCCCGCACGTTGACGAATGACGCAGGCGCTGCCATGCTGTAAGCCGATGCGCAGTTACGAACACCTGCTTCTCCTCCTCTAGGGCGAGCGCCCGCATACCGGCGCTCGTCAATCAACCTCCTGCCTCTGTGGCAGGAGGTTTTTCTTTCCCCGACCAGACAGGAGTAGGCCATGTCGGTAGACAATCCGGACCGGATCATCATCTTTGACACCACGTTGCGCGACGGTGAGCAGTCGCCGGGCATCTCCCTGGATCAGAGCGAGAAACTCGAGATTGCCGAGCAGCTCGCCCGGCTCGGCGTGGACGTCATCGAGGCCGGGTTCCCGATCGCCAGCCAGGGCGACTTCGAGGCGGTGCAGGTGATTGCCAAGGCCGTGCGCGGCCCGGTGATCTGCGGCCTCTCCCGGACGGCCCACAAGGACGTCGACCGGTGCTGGGAGGCCATCGAGGCGGCCGAGCGCCGGCGGATCCATGTGTTCATAGCCACCAGCGAGACCCACATGCGGTACAAGCTGCGGATGACTCCCGAGCAGGTCAAGGCCGAGGCGGCCTCCGCGGTCGCACGGGCCAGGAACTACACCGACGACGTGGAGTTCTCCCCGGAGGATGCCTCGCGCAGCGACTTCGACTTCATGTGCGAGGTATTGCAGGTGGCCGCCGACAGCGGCGCAACCACGCTGAACATTCCCGACACCGTTGGCTACGGCGTGCCCGAGGAGTACGCCGAGCAGCTGCGGCACATCAGGCAGCGGGTGCGCGGTGACTACGTGCTGTCCACGCACTGCCACAACGACCTGGGCCTGGCGGTGGCGAACTCCCTCTCGGGCGTGCTGGCCGGCGCCCGACAGGTGGAGTGTGCCATCAACGGCATCGGCGAGCGGGCGGGCAATGCCGCTCTGGAGGAGATCGTCATGGCGGTCAACACCCGCAACGACTTCTTCGGCGATCTGGAAGTGGGGATCAGGACGAAGGAGCTCCACAAGACGAGTCGCCTGGTGAGCCGTCTCACCGGCTACCCCGTGCAGTACAACAAGGCGGTCGTGGGACGCAACGCCTTTGCCCACGAGGCCGGCATCCATCAGCACGGCGTGCTCAGCGAGCGCACCACCTACGAGATCATGGATCCCCATGCGGTCGGCCAGGAGGGCAGCCAGATCGTGCTGGGCAAGCACTCGGGGCGGCACGCGTTCTCGGATCGGCTGCGCAGCCTCGGCCTCGACATCGCCGGCGACGCTCTGAACGCGGCGTTCACGCGCTTCAAGGAACTCGCCGACCGCAAGATCGAGCTCACCGACGCCGACCTCGAGGCGATTGTGGCCGACGAGGTGGGCAGCACCCTGGAGCACGCCTTCGAACTGCAGGTGCTGGAGTGCCACGGCGGCAGTGTCGGAACGGGCACGCCCAGTGCCACCGTGGTCGTCTCGGTGCACGGCGAGCTGCGCACCGCCCGCGAGGAGGGCAACGGCATGGTGGACGCCGCATGCAAGGCGGTCAAGGTGGCCACCGGCCTGGAGGGGCGTCTCACCGACTACAGCGTCGCGTCGGTCACCGGCGGGGTGGACGCCCTTGCCGACGTGGCTCTTCGCTTCGAGTCCAACGACGGGATCACCGTCGCGGGCCGGGGTCTCGCGACCGACGTGGTGGAGGCCTCCGTGCGGGCCTTCGTGAGCGCTCTGAACAAGGTGGCGAGGGTGCAGGCATCCGGCGAGAACCCCTACGCCATGGACCGCCCTGGGCGCCTGTTCGTGAGGTAGCCCCCCGGTGAGCCAGCCGCGGTCGTAGAGCGGCCGCCGAGCGCCCGGCTGCGGCTCCGCGCCAGACACCGGCACAGTAAGCCGCGTCGGAAATGAGTGTCGCTGCCGTCCAGCGCAGTGGCCCAATGTCCGGTCTTCGGGTTGCCCACGATGTGAGCGGCTCGACCAGCAGGGCGGCCAACGCGAGCCGCCGCCCCCAAGGCCACGCCGTGGCGGCCAGCAGCAGTGGGAGCCATGTGCGGCGCAGCGCTCCGGCTGCTCGGTGTCCGGACGCAACGTGACCTCGCACGACCATGCGAGCCACCTCGATCAAGGGCGGTCCGCCTCGCTTGGCTGTTTGGTCGTGTATGCGGAGGACGGCGCGGGCCATGACCGTTGCCGCCGACCAGACGCCCTTGCGACCACCGAGCACCAGCGCCGCCCACGCGGCGAGGCTCCAGGAGGGAATCTCCAGAGGAGTAGCCGCCCCCGGGTGGCGCGCCGCCAGCGGGGTCGCGGACGTGCCGTACCCGAAGCGCTGGCGGCCCAGCGCAGTCCAGGACGGGCGGTTGCGATGGTGCACGACGACCGACGGTTCGTAGCGGACCGTCCACCCCGCCGCGACGGCTCGCCAGACGAGGTCCACGTCCTCACCCAGCAGCAGGTCCTCGTCGAAACCGTCGAGCGCAGCGAGCGCCTCCCGGCGGAACAGCAGCGCTGCGGACGGGACATATCGCACCCGCCGGCGAGGGCCGACAATGCTCGGGAGGGCACCCATGTCCAGCGGCGAGCAGTGCCGCTCGAAGTCGTCCAGCGCGCTGGCGTGCCCGACCGGGGCTCGCACCCGGGGCGCGACGGCGGCCACGGACGGGTCGGCGAAGTGTGCCAGCAGGGGTGCCAACCAACCCGGGGTCACCTCGACGTCGGCGTCGAGGAAGGCCACGATCGGGGTGTCAGCCGCCCGCCGGCCCTCGTTGCGTGCCGCAGCGGGCCCCCGGGCGACTTGGCGCTGAATGACCCGGGCGTTCGAGCGGCGGGCCAACTCCGCGATCGCCGCGGGGTTGCGGGAGCCGTCCTCGGCCACCACCACACCGGCGGGCGTCGGCGGGTGCGACTCGAGCGATGCCAGCAGCGTGGCCAGACCCTCCGGGTCGTCGCGCACGGGCACGACGCAGGTCACGTCGCCTGCCCCGGGACCGCCGGGCGGCGCCACGGGATGGGCCAGCCCGGCCTCGCAGAGTCGCCTCCCGAGGCGCCGCCCGGCGCGGCTCGCCGCAGGCGCGCCCGCGCGCAGGCCCGCGAGTAGGTTGGCGGCGTGCTCCGAGAGGTGCAGGAGGCGTGTCGGCGATCCGCCGAGCAGCGTCCGGCCGTCGGTGCTGCAGTGAACCTCGGGGTCGAGGCGAACGCCGAAACCCTCGGGGAGCAGATCCTCCCCGGCGCTCTGCGTGCTCAGCACGTGGCCGACCGGAGGCTGCTGCGCCGCGGGAGACACGAGGAGGGAACCATGAGCCGTACAACCGAGCTTGCGCCGGGCGTCACCCCGGATGCCGCGACTTTCACCGCCGGGGCGGTCCTCGCTGACGCCGATGAGGACGTGCAGATCGACGAGGAGCTGTTGATCGAGGAGATCTCGATCGACGGCATGTGTGGAGTGTATTGATCCCCATCACGCCCGGCCGAGCCTTCCGAGCCGCATGACTACCGTCCTCGATCGTGCACTGGCCGTCGCACCGCAGGTGTCGGTGCGGCCCGAGCCCTTCGGCGCGCTGCTCTATCACTTCGGCACCCGCCGGTTGTCGTTCCTGAAGGATCCGCGCCTGCTTTCGGTCATTGAAGGCCTCGAGAGTGCACCCACAGCGCGTGTCGCTTGCGCCGCTGCCGGCGTTGACGCGGGCTCGCTCCCGGCCTTCGAGCGCGCCCTGGACCGGCTCGTGGCCGGCGGCATGTTGCAGGAGCGCTGTTCGTGAGCACCGCGATGCCGCTGGTCGAGCACTTCGCAGCGGGGCTGAACGCGCCGATTTGCCTCACCTGGGAGTTGACGTACGCCTGCAACCTTGCCTGCCGGCACTGCCTGTCGAGCTCGGGGCGACGCGACCCGCATGAGCTCTCCACCGATGAGGCCAAGGCGGTGATCGACGAACTCGAAGCGATGCAGGTCTTCTACGTGAACATCGGCGGCGGTGAGCCCACCATCCGCTCCGACTTTTGGGAAATCGTCGACTATGCCGTCGCCCACCGGGTCGGCGTGAAATTCTCGACCAACGGCTCGCGCATCACTCCCGAGGTCGCTCGGCGCATCGCCGCCAGCGACTACCTCGATGTGCAGATCTCCCTGGACGGGGCGACCGCCGGGGTCAACGACGACGTGCGCGGGACGGGTTCGTACGCCACCGCCGTCTCGGCGATGGGGCACCTCGCCGACGCCGGGGTCGCCGGCTTCAAGCTCTCCGTCGTCTGCACGAGACGCAACGTGTCGCAGGTCGATGACCTGAAGGCGCTGGCCGACCGATACGGCGCCCAGTTGCGGCTGACGCGGCTGCGGCCGTCGGGGCGCGGGGCCGACGTCTGGGACGAACTCCACCCGACCGACGAGCAGCAGCGCTTCCTGTACCGCTGGCTGTTGGCGCACGGCGAACAGGTGCTGACCGGGGATTCGTTCTTCCACCTCGGCGGCTACGGCGAGGCGTTGCCGGGGCTCAACCTGTGCGGCGCGGGACGGGTGGTGTGCCTCATCGACCCCGTGGGCGACGTGTACGCCTGCCCCTTCGCCATCCATGACGAGTTCCTGGCCGGCAACGTGCGCGATCCGGGGGGCTTCAGGCACGTCTGGCAGGAATCCGAGCTGTTCCGCTCGCTGCGCGAGCCGCAGGCCGCAGGCGCCTGCTCGTCGTGCTCGGCGTTCGACGTGTGCCGGGGTGGCTGCATGGCCGCCAAGTTCTTCACCGGGCTCCCGCTCGCCGGCCCCGATCCCGAGTGCGTCAAGGGTCACGGCACGGCGGCGCTGGCCACGGTGGAGCCCGGTTCGGCCCCGCGCCCGTCGGCGGATCATTCACGGGTGACGTTCCTGCGGCGCCGCCCCGATCGGGCGTGCGACGAGAGCCCGCTCGCCGGGTTGGGCCTCGTGGCCCCGGGGACCTGATGGGCGGCGGCTGGTTCGAGTCGGTCGCCGAGGCGCGCCGGCGTGCCGAGCGGGTGCTGCCGCCGTCGGTTGCCGCGGCGCTGCACGCCGGCGCCGAGGCGGGCGTCACCCTCGCCGACAACGTGGCGGCTTTCGGCGAGTTGGGGTTTGCTCCAACGGTGGCCGGCAAGCCCGCCGAGCGCGATCTCTCCACGTCCGTGATGGGGCAGCCGCTCTCGATGCCCGTGCTGATCTCACCGACGGGCGTGCAGGCCGTGCATCCCCGCGCCGAGGTCGCCGTCGCCCGTGCCGCCGCCGCCCGTGGTACGGCGATGGCGCTCAGTTCGTTCGGCAGCAAGCCCGTCGAGGAGGTCGTCGCCGCCAATCCGCAGACGTTCTTCCAGACCTATTGGGCGGGCACGCGGGACCGCATCCAGCAGCGTCTGGAGCGGGCCAAGGCTGCCGGTGCCGTCGGGCTCATCGTGACCCTCGACTGGTCGTTCGTGCACAGCCGCGACTGGGGAAGCCCGTTCATCCCCGAGAAGCTCAACCTTGCGGCCCTGTGCAAGCTGGCGCCCGAAGTGGTCCGGCGACCCCGGTGGCTCATCGGTTGGCTGCGGGCCGGCGGACCGCCCGGTCTCACCGTGCCGAACATGACGATCCCGGGGGAGGAGTCGCCCGGATTCTTCGCCGCCTACGGTGAGTGGATACAGACCCCGCCCCCCTCGTGGGACGACCTGGCCTGGCTGCGCGCCCAGTGGGACGGCCCGTGCATGATCAAGGGCATTGTGCGAGTCGATGACGCCAAGCGGGCGGTGGACATCGGCGCCTCGGCGATCTCGGTGTCCAACCACGGCGGCAACAACCTCGACACCACACCGGCGACGATCCGCGTCCTTCCTGCTGTTGCCGGGGCCGTCGGCGAGTCGGTCGAGGTGTTGCTCGACGGGGGTATCCGACGCGGCGCCGACGTGGTCAAGGCGCTGGCTCTCGGTGCCCGCGCGGTCATGATCGGCCGCGCCACCTTGTGGGGCCTGGCCGCCAACGGCCAAGCCGGCGTCGAGAACGTCCTCGACATCCTCCGCGACGGCATCGACTCCGCGCTGGTTGCCCTGGGCCGGAGTGCGGTAACCGACCTCGACCTCTCCGACATCGTCGTACCCCCGGGTTTTCCCGTGGCGCTCGGGACCGCCGAATGATGACGGAGGCATCGTGCCGGTCGCTCTGATCACCGGCGCCGCCCGCGGCATCGGCGCGGCGGTGGCCGAGTTGCTGGCGGCACAGGGTTGGGAACTGATCCTCTTCGATGTCTGCGCCGACGATCCGGCGCTCGGTTACCCGCTCGCGAGCCGAGACGAACTGATGGCGATCGCGGAGCGCTGCGGCGGCGAGATGGTCGTCGGGAACGTGCGCTCGATATCCGACCTCCGGCGGGCGGCGAGCCAGGCACGGGAGCGGTTCGGCGGCCTTGACGCGGCCGTCGGCGTGGCCGGTGTTCTAATCGCGGCTCCCCGAGTCTGGGAGATGCCCGAGGAGCGGTGGCACGCCGCGCTCGACATCAACCTCACCGGCATTTTCAACCTGGCTCGCGCTGCTGTGCCGGTCATGCTGGAGCGGCAGGGACCCCGGGACGGCAGATTCGTGGCTGTCTCCTCGGCGGCAGCGCTGAAGGCCACCCCCCGCTTGGCCGCCTACAGCGCTTCCAAGGCAGGGGTCATAGGGTTCGTTCGCGGCCTCGCCGCCGACCTGGCCGACACCGGCATCACCGCCAACGCCGTCCTGCCCGGGTCCACCGACACCATGCTGCTGAGGCACAGCGCCGAGATCTACGGCATCGACGACCCGAGCCGGTTCGGCGACCACCACGTCGATCACCGCATCATCCGGCCCGAGGAGGTCGCCGCCGTCGTGGCATGGCTCTGCTCCGAAGCCTCCGGCGCCCTCACCGGCGCCGTGGTGCCCGCCGACGCAGGAATGACCGCCCGCTAGGCGCCCGGGCTGCGGCGGACCCGCCGGCGAGTCCTGCAGTGGCCGGGTTCAGCAACGCCACCGGTGGTCCACACAACTACTCTGCGGGTTCGCTGATGACCTCATCACCTGCCACCCGTCGCCTGCTGGATCTAGTTGCCGGTGCGCGGGTCTTCGACTTGGCGCTTCCGCTGCGCAACGGAGTGGCCCAGTCGCCGAATCATCCGACGTTCTGCCATGGTCTGGACCGCCGCCACGGCGACCACGTTGCCGCCGACGGCGGTTCGGTGGCGTCGGACTCGATCACGCTCGGCTGCCACGTCGGCACCCACGTGGACGGCCTCGGACACATCAGCCAGGACGGGGTTCTCCACGGTGGGGCTGACGCCTTCGCGGCGCAGGCCGAAGGGCGCTTCGAGCGCCTCGGCATCCACGAACTCCGTCCGTACGTGGGTCGGGGAGTACTCCTGGACGTTCCCGCCCACCTCGGCGTCGACTGCTGCCCGGAGGCCTACGAGGTCATGGTCGCCGACCTTGAGAGCATCGTCGAAACCCAGGACACGCCGATCCGCCCTGACGACGCAGTTCTGATCCGCACCGGCTGGGCTCGCCACGTTGACGAGCCCCAGCGCTACCTGGGTTGGGACACCGGCGTGCCCGGCGTCGGCGAAGCCGGCGCCCGCTGGCTCGCCGCGCAGGGCGCCGCGCTGGCCGGCGCCGACACGATCGCCTTCGAAGTGCTGCCCCCCGGCCGGGGACACGCCCTGCTGCCGGTCCACCGGATTCTGCTCGTCGAGTCCGGCATCAACATCATCGAGGTCATGCAGTTGGAGGAACTCGCTCGGGAAGGGCCGAAGGAGTTCCTCTTCGTGCTGTCGCACCTCAACATCGTCGGTGCCACGGGCGCCCCCGCTCGCCCCCTCGCGATCACGATTGAGGGCTGACGCCGCCGACGCCGAAACCTCGGCCACGTATCATTCGGTTGTGAGCACAGCCGTCTCTCGCCTCTCCCGTCCGGCGGCCGTGGCCTGGGCGCGGCGCCTGAACCGCCTGACCATCATCTGGAATGCCGTCGAGGGCGTCGCAGTGATCATCGTCGGGGTTCGGGCCCAGTCGATCAGCCTCATCGGCTGGGGGTTCGACTCGTTCGTCGAGTTGGTGGCGGGGTTCATCGTGGCCTGGCGGCTGGCGCAGGAGAGCCGCGACGGATCTCAGCACGAGGCCGACCGGCGGGCGCAGCGGCTGATCGCGGCGTGCTTCGCCGTGCTGGCTGCTTACGTGGGAGCCGAATCGCTGCGTGATCTGATCGGCGGCGATCCGCCCGAGACGTCGGTCTTGGGTATCGCCTTGGCGGCGCTGTCGCTGGTCGTGATGCCGTTCCTGGCCCGGGTCAAGGTCCAGCTGGGGACGGTGCTGGGATCCCGGGCCGTGCAGGCGGAGGCAGCCCAGACGGGCCTGTGCGCCCTGCTGTCGGGGGCGGTGCTGGTGGGCCTGGGCGCTAACGCCCTGTTCGGTTGGTGGTGGGCCGACCCGGCCGCCGGGCTGTTCATCGCCGTGGCTGCCGCCTTCACCGCGGTGCGGATGTGGCGGGCCGACTCGCTCGCCGACACCTGCTGCAACGTGCCGGCCACCGATCTCCGCTGACGGCCGGGTCGCGCCGGCCGCCGAGGGAGCGCGGCTCCGGGCGATCCTGAGCATCCCCGCGGCGCGGCCGTAGAGTGCCCTGGTGAGCGAATCGCCGGCCGCCAAGCTGGGCTCTCTGGTCGGTTCTGGCCGAAGCGAGTTGTCGGTGGGGATTGCCGGCGCGGCTCTGGCGGTGACGGCGTGGGGCGCTTCGAGCGTGGTCGCCAAGATCATCGACATGGGCGCGCTGGCGCTGATCACCTATCGCTTCCTGCTCTTCGCCATCGTGATGATGGCGGTGATGGGAGCGCGGCGAGTGCCGCTCACGCGCAAAGACATGCGGCACTCGATCTGGGGCGGCGTCACCCTCGGGATCGATGCCGGGCTCTTCTTCACGGCCGTGAAGTTCACGACCGTCGCCAACGCCACGATCGTCAATGCCCTGCAGATCGTCCTCGTGTCTGTGGTGTCGGCCCGCCTGTACGGGGAGCGCATGAGTCGCCGCGACATCGGCTACGCGGCGTTGGCGATGGTCGGCGTCGGCGTGGTGGCCTTCGGCTCGGCGGGCAGCGAGCACTGGTCGCTGGGGGGCGACCTGGCTGCCGTCGGTGCGCTGTTCGGCTGGTCCGCCTACTTCGTCGCCACCCGCCAGGCGCGGACCAAGGTGGCGACCCAGCAGTACACCGTGTGCGTCGCCATCTACGTCGGTCTGATCAACCTGCCACTGGCGGCACTGTTCGGCCAGGATCTGTCCTGGCCCACCGGCGAGAGTTGGATGTGGTTGTCGGTGATGGCGTTCGGCTCGGGCATTCTGGGCCATACGGCCATGAACTGGTCGCTTCGAATGGTGCCGTTGTGGCTGGCGTCGACGCTGACGCTGCTCATACCGGTCGTGGCGTCTGCTCTGGCCTGGTTGATCTTCGGTGAGGCGCTGTCGACCATCCAGATGGTGGCCATGGCGTGGGTCGTGGTGGCCTTGTCGATGGTCGTCCGCAACCAGTCGCGGCCCCGGATCGGCGGGGTGCCGGCCGCCGAGGCCGGACCGGCCGCCGCCGCGGGACAGAGCGGAGTCGAAACCTAGGGTCGTGGCCGCGGGGCGGCCCGAAGGCGGGCGCTAGTCCGGCGGCGGGCTAGCCGGGAATCGCCAGGCGGTCTTGACGTTCCAGCGTGTCGAGATCGTTGCTCTGCAGCAGCGAGCGTGACAGCGTCCAGACGTCGTCGCCGATGATCAGCGAGCGACCGATCCGTTCCGCATCGCCCCGGTCCTGCGGCCAGCAGAGCTGGATGCGATCTTCGTTACTGACCTCGGTGCCCAAGGCCTCCACATCGATGTCCCAGCCGCGGGCGGCAGACACCGGGACGGTCTCACAGCTGTAGCCCACGGGGTTGCCGACCTGCTCGGGTGTGCAGACCAGCACCAGCGGGATCTCCCAGCCCTCGTCGACGGCCTCGCTGTCGAATTCGTGGTAACAGTCGGTGGCGAAGACGAAGTCCTCGGTGCTGTGGGTGATGAGGCCTCGGTAGTCGAGGCCACCGGCAGCGGTGACTTCGAAGACGGCGGCACCGCTGGGAACCTCGTTGCGCCACGACGACACCGGCACGATCATGAGCTGCTCGGGCGCCCACCACAGGAAGGCACGGTGGTCCCATTCGACGCCGCTCTGGGCGTTGGCCAGGGTCCACGTGTCGATCTCGGTCGGATTGGCCGGGTCGGACACGTCGAACAGCGACGCCTTGAAGCCCAGGATGCGCCCGTCCTCGTCGGCGTCTCGGCCGATGCCGACGAGCAGCCCGTCGCCGACGGGATGCAGGTACGCCGAGTAACCGGGGATCTTCAACGCGCCGAGCACCGCCGGGGCGGTGGGATCGGCGAGATCCACGACGTAGAGGGGATCCACCTGGCGGAACGTGACCACGTAGGCCCGGTCGCCGACGTAGCGGACGGAGTAGATGCGCTCGCCGCGCCCCATGTCGCCGACGCTGCCGACAACCGCCAGAACCTCGTCCTGCTGGGTGAGGGCGAAGATGAGGCTCTCGCTCTGCCGGTTGGCCCCCCATGGCGAGCCGTTGGTCACGGCAACGAACAGGTGGCCGTCGTACTCGTGGAGGGAGAACTGGTTGAGCAGGTGGCCCTTCACCGACCCGGAGGCCTCGTAGACCGCGGGCCCGCCGGGGGTGAGCGAGAACTTGTGGATCGACGTGCGGTAGCGCTCGTCGGTGTCGCGCAGCCAGTCGTCGTCCTCGAAGATCCGGGGCGGCAACCACGTGTTGGTGGCCACGTACAGGTTGTGGTGGCTGGCGTAGATGGTCTCGCCGGCGGCGAACGTGGCGGCGCCGTCGCCGAGGGTCAGCGACTCGTCGAGGTCGAAGGTCAGCACCGCCAGCGAGCCGAAGCCGGAGAACTGCGACGGCACGTAGACCCGGTCGCACGCCAGGATCTGGCCCTCCTCGGTGATCGATCCCTCGGAGGAAACCACCTGGTAGTCGGGCAGCCAGTCCTCCAGTTTGCTCTGCGCCACGACCTTGCGGTTGGCGTCGGTGGCGATGGGTTCGCCGGCGGGGTTGCGGGGATAGACGAACCCCAGCTCGTTGGGGTACGACACGATGACGACGCGTGCGCTGCCCTCGATCGACCGGGAACTCACGTAGCGGCCCTCGACACGCAGGCTGCGGCCGCGGCGGGGTGTGCCGTCCAGGAGGATCTCGTCGATGATGACGATGTCGCGGTTGTAGCGGCCACCGCCGACGTCGGCGGCCAGCGGCCGGATGCTGCCGTAGTGGTTGTTGATGACCAGCACCCTGTCGCCGTGCAGCAACAACTCGCCGCCCCAGCGCTCTCCGAGCAGCACCCGACCCGTGACGGCCGGCTCCGTCCCGGTGACGTCCACCACCGTCAGCGTTCCGTTTTTCACCAGGATGATGCGGCGCCCGTCGGTCTTCACGATGTCTGGCTCGTCCACGCCGATCACCTGCACGTTCGTGCCGGAGAAGTCGGGTCCGCCCGCCCCGTCGTCGCCGCCCGAGGTTGCGGCGGGAGCAGATTCCGCTGCGCTGGCGTCCTCCACGGCAAAGGCGGCCTCGTCGTCGGCAAGCCGGGCCCCCGCGAAGACGGGGCCGTACCGGTCGCCGTCCAGGCCGTAGGGGCCGACGCGGCTGATGGCCTCGGCGCGGATGTGCCCCAGCAGCCCGTCGCAGTCGCTGAAGTTCGCCAGCGTCGAGGCGAACTCCACCTCGCCGGCCGGCGTGGCGGGATCGTCCGCAGCCGGCGCCGGGCCCTCGTCCGATCCGGTGTCCTCGCCGGGGCATCCGGCAATGGCGGTGATCAGGGCGATGATTGCGGCGAGCAGTGAGCGCATTGGAGGTTCTCCTTGCTGTCCCGACGGCAACTACCCCCAGGGCGCAGGCCGGGAGTCGGAACCATCGGTTACCTGTTGTGACCGTACCGGTTGCGGTCCTGTCACTGGTGTCTGACGACCGCCGCGCTGTTCCGGTTCCCGCCCTTCCCGGAATATCTGCGGTCACTCGAGGAGGAAGCGACATGACGCTCGCCGCAGAGTTGCCTGCGCGCAACCGGCCCCGTATCCTCGGGTATCCGCCGCGGGGTGGAGCAGTCTGGTAGCTCGTCGGGCTCATAACCCGAAGGTCGTAGGTTCAAATCCTACCCCCGCTACTAAGAATCCCCAGGTCAGAGCGTTGCTCTGGTCTGGGGATTGTCGTTGTTTGGGTGTTTGTCTAATGGATTCTCTAATGAACGAGGCGGCACGGGGCGGTACGGGGGGTGCCGGAGCGGTGCGATGTGAACGCGGTTGCGTCGGTGGAGTTCGTTTGGCGGGCCTTGCGGGGCGGGCTGCGGGTCTTCTGGTCGTGTCCGGGCAGGCGGTGTCGCCTTGTCGGGGGTGGTGCTTCGGGGTCCGGGGTGCGGAGGGATCGTTGTGCTGTTTCGCGTGTGATGGTCGCTGCGGGGTTGCGCGTCGGTCGGCGCTGCCGGGGGGTTATTGCGCGGCGCTGTCTGGATTGCCGAACACGGCAGCCCCGAAGGTGTTCGCGGCTTGTGCTTGCATTCCGGGCATCACGTGTTGGTAGACGGTCATGGTGAACGCGATGCTGGCATGGCCGAGGCGTTCGCTGACGACTTTGGGGTGGACGTTCTCGCGGAGGAGGATGGTGGCGTGGGTGTGGCGGAGGTCGTGTAGGCGAATTCGTGGTATGTCCAGTCGGGCGACCGCTCGTTCGAATGTTTGGCTGATGAGGTCGGGGTGGATGGGCGATCCGTTGTTTGTGGCGAACACGTAGTCGCGGTTGCCGCGGCGTCCTGTTGCCATGTGTTCTTCGAGTTGGCGGCGGCGGTGGCGCCGCAACTCGGCGACGGTTCGGTCGTCGAGGTCGATGGTCCGTCGGCTGGCTTCTGTTTTGAGGTCGGATTCGATGAGTTGGTAGTCCACTGACACGATTTGCTGGCTCACCGTGAGTCGTGCCGCGTCGAGGTCGGCGTTGTGCCACGTCAGGCCGGCTAGCTCCCCGCGGCGCATGCCGGTCGTTGCGGCGAGGAAGTACAGCGGGTAGAGGTTGTGGCCGTCGATCGACTGTAAGAACGTGAGCAGTTGCTCGCTGGTCCAGACGCGCAGTGGCTGAGCGCTGCGGGCGACTCGGGGAGGATCGGCGACAGCTGCCGCGTTGCGGAGAACTGCCCCTTTGCGGGTCGCGTCGGACAGTGCGCTGAGGAGGGTCGTGTGGACGTTTCGCACAGACTTGGCTGAGAGGCCGCCGGCTCGGCTGCCGCTCCGTTTGCCGTCGGTGAGTAGCTTTGCGTAGAGCTCGTCGAGGTCTTCTGGCTGGAGTTGCTGCAGTGGGATGCGTCCGATGTGCGGGACGATGTGCAGTCGGACGATGCGCTCGTAGGCGCTCGCGGTTGATGGCTTTACCCGGGTGCGTTTTGCGGGGAGCCACCGTTTCTGGAGGTAGTCGGCGAGTGTGATCTTCTCGGGTGTCCGGTATTCGCCGTCGTGGGCGCGTTTGACGAGGTCTGCGAGTAGGCGCTCTGCGCCTCTGCGGGTGTCGCCGGCAGCGTGCCACCGGTACCGCTGCTTGCCGGTCGCCGCGTCGACGCCTTGGTAGACGACTGCGTAGTAGCGACTGCCCCGCTTGACGATGTGGCCTCTCATCAGTTCCCCTTGCTGTCGTTGTGTACGGCGCGGTCGGCAGGCTGGCCGCGCCAGGTGCCGAGCGTCGCGGGCGTGCGGTTCATGAGGTTGTGTCTTCCTCGGTCGAGACGTCTTGGGTGGTCTCTCGAAGGCGGGCTTTGCGGACGAAGTCGGGATCATCCGCGGCTGCGCCGATGATGCCTCGTAGTCCGAGTTGGGCCATGTGGTTGAAGGCCTTCTGGAGATTGTCCAGAGACTCGTCGAGGTTGTCGGCATGCACGTCGAGATAGGCGAGGATCATCTCCTTGCGCCGCTGGCGGTAGGACTGCTTCCGGATGTCGATGTCTTCGCCGATAATCCGCTCGAAGGTTTCTTCTGCCGGTGTCGGGTCTCGGATGCCCATCTCGCGGAGCCGGTCGTGGAGAGGCGGGAGCTGGTCAGCGGTGCCGAGCAACAGGATGTAGAGCTGATCCAAGGACTTACCGATGTTGCGGATCGGGCGGCGATCGCCGGGCGGCGCGAGTTGGAACCAGACCATCGGCAACTTGAAGGCGACCGCGAACGCGGCGATGTCCTGAATCGTGAACTCGCGCCGGGGACGGTCGGCGTCCCAAGCTCGTTCCATCGCCGAGAGCGTCGCTTGGGTGACCCGAGTGCCAAGCGCTGCCTCGATTTGGGCGGCGGCGTATTCCTGGGTCCAGCCATGTAACTCGCGCGCGGCGCGCAGGTTGTAGGAGACGATTTGGTTGAGGTCGATGGGGGGTGCCTCTCCAGGCGGTGTGTCATCTGGTGCGGGCCTGCGCGTCATGCTGCTGCACCGTAGGGCCGCGACCGCACTTGCGCTCGACACGCATACAGTTTACAATGTCAACATGGAAAACTCTATCCGCAACGAGTGTCACGTGTCGCATGTGCCCGCCCTGCTCACCGTCAGCGAGGCAGCCCGGATTCTGCGGATCGGGCGCACCTGCGCCTATGGGCTGGCTGCGGAGTTTCGAGCGAGCGGCGGCCAGACGGGGTTGCCTGTCATCGAGTTGGGCAAACAGCTGCGGGTGCCCAGGGCGCGGCTCGAGATGATGCTCGGTGCGCCGATTGAGTCGATCCCGGCGGCAACTGGCGGGCCGGTGCGGTCAGATCATGTCTCGCAGCCGGCGGCGTGAGTAGCGGTCGATGTTCCTTCAGTGCCACGTTCGATTGCACGAGACAGCGTTCGGCTCGGAGCGGCTACTCCGAGCCGAACAACACACCCGCACTAGCGCAAACGTTCAGCGTGACGCACCGGATCGAGTGATGTGTTGACCGTAGCAGTGGATGGTTTCGGCGACGGTGCTGAGTCTGCGGCGCGCGTGGCGTCGCGTCATCTGGCGGCGAGTGAGGGGACACCTCGCGAACGCGCCCGAGGATCCTCCCGCATCTCCCAGGTGTGTTGGTTTGCCGGCGAGCGACCTCCCGGCCGCGGCCGTGGAGGGGTGTGATGGCGAGGAACGCGGCGGGGTTGCGGCGGCGGTCGCCGGGCGCGGCGTCGAGCCGGGTGGAGAAGCTGCGCGGCGGCTCGAAGGCGATCGTGGACTACTTGGCCGATGATGCTCTCCGCTCGGTCGTGGAGGTCACGAGCGGGGCGGGGGAGGCGACGACCGCCTATTTGAGTGAGCGGGGTGTGCGGGCAATGATCTGGCGGGGGCGGGGCATGGCCGCACTCGGCGTGGAGGGCACCGTGGCGGCGCCGGTGAAGGTGGTGGGGGTCTTCGACGGGCGGGATCCGCGGGTCGTGGTCGCGGCGCGCACCGACGAGGAGGTCGCCGCCACGGAGATCGTCGCCGCCGGCAACCGCAAAATCGACGGCTTCGAGATGAGTTTCAGCGCCACAAAGAGCGTCAGCGCGCTGCGGGCCTTCGGCGGCGCTGGTGTGCGCGCCGAGATCGACGCCGCGCTCGGCGACGCGACACGGGCCGCAGTAGCGGTGTTCGACGATGCGTGCCAACTGACCCGCATCGGTAGTGCGGCGAAGCGGTCATGGATCCAGACCCACGGGCTGCTGTGCGCGTCGGTGCTACACGACGCCGCACGCGGCGGCGACCCGCAGGCGCACGTGCATCTAGTCATCGCGAACCAGCAACTCGACATCGAAGGCACCTGGCGCGCCATCGACGCCAACGAGATCTTCGACTCGAAGGCGCTGGCGGCGCTGATGTTCTCCAAGACGCTGCGGGCGTCGTTGACGCGGCGACTCGGCGTCGACTGGGTCGAGCCCGCCGGCGGCGGCCACCTTGAGATGGCGTGGCGCTCCGACGGCACCGAGGTTGTCCCCCCACAGCTACGGGCACGGTGGAGCACCCGCAGCCGCCAGATCGACGCGGCGGCCGCCGAATTGGCTGAGGAGGCGCCGGGGATGGCCGGCGGGAACCTCCGGCGGCGGGCGGCGACAACGACGCGCCCCGACAAGGACCTCTCCGAGGCGCCCGAGGAGCGCCCCGCACGGTGGGAACGCGAAGCCGAGGCCGCCGTGCCGGGCATCGTCGCTGCGGTGCGCGGCCGGCTCGCCGCCGAAGGGACCGGACCGCCGCCAGCGGTGTGGACCAGCGAACAGGTGACGGGACTGATGGTCACCGTCGAGGCGTCGCTGACGGACCGGCTCAGCGTCTGGGACGAGCGCGAACTGCTCAACACGATCACCGAACACATGCCCGATCACTTCACCTGGCGCGACGCTCAACAGGTCGCCGGGTGGATGTTCGAGCGCCAGGTGGTGCGGCTGTGGGACCGCGGCGAGGGGATCGCCGACGATGCGCACCGCCAACGGCGACCCGGGACCGCGCTCTACGCCACCTTCGCCGCCATCGAGCGTGAGGTGCGCCTCGACGAGTGGTGGAACGCAGCGCGGACGCGCCGAGACGCCAAACGCGCCGCACCGGCGCACATCGCCGCCGTGATCGCCGCGGCGATTCGAGCCGGCACGCTCGACGACTCGCAGGCCGAGATCGTGCGGAGTGTCTGCGGCGACGGGCGGGCCGCCGCCAGCATCGTCGGCCCCGCCGGCGGCGGCAAAACCACCCTGCTCAAAGCCGTCGCAGCAACCGCTGCACGCAGCGGCATCCCGATCGGCGGCGTCGCGGTGAGCCGCCAGACCTCCCAAGTCCTCGCCAGGGCCACAGGCATGCCCACCACGAGCCTCGAAGCCGCGCTGCGCCGCCCCGACGACTGGCTACCTGCCGCCGGGTGGTGGATCATCGACGAAGCTTCGACGGTCTCCTCCCGGGACTGGGACCGCCTCCGCGCCCTCGCCGAGCAGTGCGACGCGAAGGTGATCGCCGTCGGCGACCCGCGCCAACTCGGCGCCGTCGGCGCCGGCGAATGGTGGGCGCACATCGTCGGCGTCGCCGCCGGGCAGGCCGCCGACAGCAAGGTCCCCGAACCTGTGTGCTCGCTGTGGCGACTCGAGGGAGTGCGACGCTTCGTGCACGAATGGGAGCGAGCCGCCAGCCTGCGTCTGCGCGTCGGCGACGTCGACGCCCTCGACGACTATGCCGCCGAGGGCCGGCTGATCTCCCGCCCGGGGCCTCGCGAGGTGGTCAACGAGATCGCAACCCGGGCCGTGGCCGAGATCCGCGCCGCCGACGCAGACGAACAGCAACGCACCGAGGCCCTCGCCATCGCCAAGCAGAAGCGCCGCGAAGCCCGCAAGAAGCACGACGCCGCCCCCCGCTCCAACGCAAAGCGCCGCCAGCGGCTGTGGGCCGACATCGAGCGAGCCAACCGGCAACTCAAACGCGCCGAGCAAGCGATCGCCGACGCCGCTCTCGACGCCCGGCGTCCCTGGGACGCCGTCGTCGTCAGCACCGCCACCCGCGACCAAGCCGAAGCCGTCAACGCGGTGATCCGCCAGCAACTCCGCGGCGACAGCACCGCCCTCCAAGTCACCTTCACCTGGACCGAAGACGGCGTCAACAAGAACCGGGTCCTCGGCGTCGGCGACTTGGTGATGACCCGCCACAACGACCACCGACAGGTCACAACCACCGGTGGAACCGTCATCAACGGCGCCCGCTGGCACATTGCGCGCCTCGGCACAGACAACGACGGCGAAGTGTCCCTGCTGCTGCGCAGCGTCGACGGCGGCGGCGAAATTGTCCTCGGTAAGGACTACTGGGCGCCCGCCGCCGGCGGAGCACCCCTCATCGAAGGCGCCTGGGCGGCGCCGGTGCACCGCACCCAGGGCCGCACCGTCGGCGTCGGCCTCTGCTGGGCCACAAGAGGACTCGACTGCAGCGGCGCCTACGTCGCTCTCAGCCGCGGCAAACGAGCCAACATTGCCATCGGCGTCGGCGACGTGCACGCCACACTCGCCGACGCCCTACGCACCGACCCGCCGCGCTCCGCGCTCGACGCCGCCGAACAAGGCCGCCTCGAACGCGAACGCACCGAACAGCAGCGGGACCTCGATCTCGGCCTCTAACAAGGTCAACACCCCCACGTCGCACCTGACTTGCAGCGGAGCGGGACACCGGACCGGGCGACTACCACCGAGCCGCGTTCCTCGCCATCACAGACCGTCATGCATCGCCGTTCTCCGCGATACCACGATGCCTCGCATCGCTAGCGCGAGTGACTATGCCTCCGAACCGTCATGCCTCCATCGGAGGCACACGCGTACGTCTCTAATTAGTGGATCATTTGTTCTTCCGGTCTTGGTTGATCTGGCTCTCTCGGTTGGTTGTTCTGGAGGTCTGCTCTGTGGCTGGTGCTTCTAGTCGGGTTCTCTCTCGTGGTCTCGTTCTGGTCTCCTGTTCTGTAGATGGATTCTCTGGTCTTGTTATTCGATGTTCTTGTTCTGGGGATCTCGCGGTTCGCTCATGAGGTGCTTCTGAGTAAATGTCCGTTTTGGGGGGTTTGATTACGCCGCATTGGGCGGGTGTGTTCATGGCTGGTTTTGGTTGTTGTTGCGATGGTAGGCGATGCGGGTGAGGCGGGCCCGGTTGAGGCCGTCTTGGCGGGCCTGGCGGATGGTGTCGCCTCGTCCTTGGTGTTCGTCGTCGGGGGTGACGTAGCCCAAGGAGGCGTGCAGGCGGCGGGTGTTGTAGTCGCCTCGGGCGTTGTCGAGTTCTGCTCGCAGCGTGTTGGGGTCGGTGATCTTCTCGAGGTGGGGCCATTCGGTTTTGACGTGGCCGAACAGGGTCTCGATCCATGCCTGGTCCGTGGGGGTGCCGGGCCGGCCGAAGTGGGCTGCGATGGAGCACATGGCGAGGAACTCCCGGGTGGTGCCTGCTCGCATCTGGGGGCCGTTGTCTGACATGGCCAGCAGGATCGGCTCTTGGTCGCTGTCGTCGCCGTGGCGGGCGCGGTCGGCTTGGCGGGCCTCCACGGCGGGCCACAGGCCCTCGGAGTCGAGGGCGTCGGTGAAGACGACCTCGACTTGGGTGGCGGTCTCCTCGGCGGTGAGGTGGGTGGCGAGCCATTTGCGGGTGACGACGTCCAAGATGGCGTAGGCGACGCGGCCGGCTCGGGGGAAGTGGGTTATGTCGTAGATCCAGATCTGGTGGCGCCTCCATTCGATCCAGTCCGGCAGGGGCCGCGCCGGGGCCGGTGTGCGCTGCGCCCGGGCGGGCAGAACAAGCCCCTGGGCTGCGAGAACGCGATACAGCGTCGACGGTGACACCCACACCAGCTTCTCGTAGGAGCCGCGGTGGGCGAGCTTGCGGTAGCCGCCGTCGATGTCGCCCCAGCGCTCGAACAGCTCCAGGACCGCCTCGCGCTCTGCGGGGGTGATGGCGTGCACCGCGGTGCCGCCCGCCGTGTTGTCGTCGAGGCGGCCCGCGCTTCGGCGGTGCTGCCAGCGGCGGCACCTGCGGCCGTCGAGCTCCAACACGGCGCAGGCGCGAGCTGTCGTCCAGCCCTGCTCCAGGGCGCCGTCCACGAGGTCCAACAGGCCCGCCTTGACGCCGGCTTCGACACGCGGGGGCACGCCGGCGGTCACCCCCAACGCTCTTTTCCCTCCAACAAGGTGACCTTGACGGCCATCTCCTTGAGCGCCTCGCCCAGGCGGGCGGCCTCGTCTCGGGCCATCACCAACTCCGGATCCACCCCCTCGGCGCGCACCCCCGGCCGCGACGACGCCAACGCGTCCAAAGCGCCGCGCTTGGCGACCTCGCGGGCCCGCATGATCGTCGAGCGGTCCACACCCCAATGGTCCGCGCACTCCGCCACGGTCATCTCACCGGTGAGCACCTGCACGAACACCTCATACTTCTGCACAGGCGACAACCGCCGCCTCCTGCGCCGGCCGCTACGCTCCAAGGGCTTCGAGGTATCAGTCATCTGACGCTCCTTTCACAGCGCCATGCTCCCACCCCGATGCTGCGTAATCAACGACCCAAAACCGGACACGATCCCAGAATCACTACACTCATGTCTTGGTGTGGGTTGGGTAGGTGTCACCGTGCCCCAACGGCGCAACGGTGCCCGCCCGCTCGGCCACACGCGAGCGGGCGCGGCTGTCGCCGGCAACCGGCACACCGAGCGGAATGACAGCCTCGAACGGGTTCGTTTAAACGAGTATCCACTCTGACTGCACCCTCGGCAGCGACAGCATCGAGGATGCTCTAGACACCGGCACCAGCGACTCCGCCAGCAAGCTGGTGTTGTGTGCCACCCGCGCCGCCATGCGGGACCTGCCACCGCTCAACGAAGGCTGGTCTGACCGGACCGGCACCCCCAGCTTCGCCGAGGCCACCGCGACCCTCCTGCAGCCAGGCGGACCTGTCACGGGCGGATTCGCGGCAGTCTCGGCGGGCGGCTCCTACTCCAGAGACTTGCTCACCTACGCCACCGCCCCTGCTGGGCGATGAGGCTGAGGCGCCTCTTGGAGGGTCACCGCGGCTATCACGGGATTCTCCATTCGTGCGGACTGCGCAACGGTGTCACCGTCACCAGTTGAGAGAAGCGGGCCCTTCGCGTAAACGTGGGATCGAGGGTGCTGGCACCGGTTGGGGTCATCATGTCACGAGGATGCCGCGGGCTTCGAAGTTGGTGGGGTTGGTGAAGCCGTGGGCGGTGCGTCGTAGTACTTGGAGCAGGTTGTTGGTTCCCTCGATTCTGCCGTTGGAGGCCCGGTCGGTGTCGTGCCAGGCGAGGATCTCGTTTGACCAGGCGATGATGGTGTCGACGATGTCGTGGTACTCGGGCAGCTCGCCGGTCTCGTAGAGGTCGCAGAACCGGCCGAGGGCCTCCAGGGCGCCGTCATAGTCGTCGGCGAGGTAGAGGCCGTGGAGCTCTTGGAGGGCCTGCCAGCCGGCCCGCAGGCGGGGGTGGGCGTCGAGGCGGGCCCGGTAGCCGCGGGACGCTCACAGGCGACCCAGTAGCTCGCCACCGACCCGGCGCTCGCGGGCGTTGGAGGAACCTGCGAGATCCACGGCGACAACAGCCAGCGGCGCCACAGCGGCGCCGGCCGGGAACGGCCAGCAGTCGTCGCGCACACTCCGCAGGCACAGGTTGTACGTGTCCGCGCTTTCCTCCGTCGGCACCTGCTTGAGCAGGTGCCGACGGAGGAAAGCGCGGACATAGGCGTCGAGGGGACCCGCGCCGGCGAGGCCCAGGGCGTGTTCGGGCGCGGCGCTGGCTGCGGTCCGCACTACCCCGGGGCGGTCCGCGATTCGCGGGACCGACGACGGGTGCGCGTAGAACCAGCGGATATGCGCGCGCTCCCTCAGCTGGTCGAGCACCTCAGGCAGCCCGCGGGCGTAGCGCTGGCGGGCCCGGCAGCGCACAGCGGCAGTGCCAGCGGGCTCCGCGCCGCAAGCCAACGCGAGGACCGCCCAAGCCGACGCGGCGCTCCAGGGTCGATGAGCAGGTCGCCGCGACCGAGCGGCCACACGCACCGAATGGTCGTCGAGCACCCACACACCGCCGACACGCTGACCCGTCAGCGTGCCACTGGACAGCATCTGGCGCACTCGGCGCGGGCTCACCGCGAGTTCGGCGGCCACGTCCGCCACGCCGAGCAACACCATGCCGCTACCGGTAGCGGCCAGTGACCGGTAGCGAGCCCGAACCCCGCACATTCACAGTGCCACCCTCGGCTCTGTGAGGTCCGGCGCTAGCTGAGCGCCGAGGCGGGGGAGCGCTTGCGTTTGGCAGCGCGACTACTTGCGTTTCGGCGCGTGGGACGGTGGCTGCCGCAGGCGTGAGCGCCCATGGCCAGAGTGGCCGAGAGCACAACCGTCCGAGTAGCCCACGTGCCGAGCCAGTCAACATGGCCGATAAACCAGCGTTCGTGCCCGCGTGCGCTGCGTCTCAACCGCAGGACGACCAGCAGCGGCGTTCCAAGACTAGGAACGCGCGTGGAGGTGGCTCGGATCGTGTATTCAGCAAGCTCACTGGCGGTCATAGCTGCAGCGCCGACGCTGGCGCCGGGACTACAGGACCGGCTGCGGCACCCACCCGCTGTCCGGGCATGTGTCGGCAGCGACGGTGAGAGACCAGGTGACGCCGGTCGCATCAGCGATCCACAAGCGCCAGTGGGCAGGCCCGTCAAGCTGGAAGTCGTAGCACCACAGCGAACCCGACACGTACCGGACGGCGTCGTAGCTTGGGCCCGCTGCCATATCCCGTACAAACAGATCGGGTTCGCCGGCGCCGGGTCGCGGGCACGAGGAGAGATCCCCCAGGCAGGCTGACTCGAAGGTGAAGCGCCACTCGCCGGCCGGCAACTCGACGGCGAGGAACTCCTCAGGCAGCGTGTTGTCCACGCGGGTCCAGGTGTGCGGGAATGTTGAGATGACCAGTGGCAGATGATCGTGCCCTACCGATCCGGTTGCTGCCGACGATGCGGCCGCAGCGGCCGCCGCCTCGAGGGTGGCCACCCGCGAGGCCAGGCCTCCGACGTGGGCCACGAGGGGCACCACGTCGCCAGCTTCCAACAGATCCGCGGCGTATTCGACATGATCTAGCCGCGCTGCGAGTGCCGCCGCTGCCGTGTCTGCCGCCTCCATACGCTGCGCGAGATCCGCTATCTCGGCGGCGGTGGCGCTGGCGGCATGTGTCGTCTCTGCTGCGAGGGCCGCGTGGCGGGCCGCAGTGGCGTCGAGGTCGGCAGCGAGAACCGCCACACCGCCAGCGTCTTCGAGGCGGAGCACGCGCTGGTCGAGCGCTGAGCTAGCAACGGCGGCTGCCCCTAGCTGCGCTGTGGCGGTGGCTTCGACTGCTGCGAGGCGGGCCGACAGATCGCCGACTGCGGCGGCGCTCGGCGCCGTATTGGCGGCGGCTTCGGCGCGATTCAGCCGCTCCGCGATCGTGCCGACGTCTCGGATGAGTGCGTCGAGGCGGGCTGGCGACGCGTTGGTTTCGAGAGCGGAGACTTTGCCCGTCAGGTGCGCTAACTCCTGGCTGGGCAGCGACGAAGCATCAGAGAAGGTGTCCGTCGTAGCGGCCAAGACGAACAACGCCCACCCCGCGACGGCGCATACAGCTATGGCGGCGAGCGCACCACGCTGACAGCGCCGGGTCACGCCTAGCCGCGACGTTGCGTCCGGCTGCGCGTCGTGCCTATCTCCGATGTCGGGACCCTAGCGCCAGGGTGGCCAGCGCCACCCTGGGCGGGACAGGCCGATCGCCGGAGATAACGGGCGCTTCGGATTTCCGCGGGGAGTAAAGCCCTCAGTTGGTCTGGTGGTGTGTCATCGCGCCTCGCCCCGACCCTCCGCGCACGGCCAATCGCACCGCGCGATAAACGCCTCTATCGCGCATCTGCCCCCGGTGGTGGCTAGACGTCGACGCCCGGTGGTGGCTAGACGTCGACGCCCGGCGATTCGACCTCAGACGACGCCGCCGGTGAGGCGGCGCCAGTGCGGGCGCGCTGGTCGCTCACAGGGAGATCGCTTCGGTGAACACCTCGGAGTTCTTCGCTTTGACGCCGCCGGCGTCGAGGACGTCCACAGCGGCGCCCAGGAGGTCCTCAAGGTCGACCAGGAGGCCACCGATGTCGAACAGGTCGGCGCCGGCGCGAACGTGGCCACGAAGTCGTAGTCGCTGTCGGGGCCGTCGTCGCCGCGGCCCACCGACCCCACCAACGCAATCGAGGTGGCCTTGTTGGCGGCCGCGGCGGCCAGGATGGCCTCACGGTGCTCACCCAGGACGAGGTCGCGGCGAGTCATGAGTCCAAGGTACCCGGGCGCGCCGCGGCGAAACAGCCGTAACGGCTATCAGATCCCGCCGGGGCCAGAAGCCCAGACGGCGAAGCCCGACAGCACCTCAGTGCCATCCAGAGCGCCTTGCAGCAGGCAACGCGGGCCCTGGAGGGTCGCGGAGGCAGGTCGTCCAGTGCAGGCGACGCGGCTCAGCGCGGTCGAGCAGTGTCCGCACACGAGAGCGGTAGGAGCTGCCGCCGGCAGTGACCAAGACCGTTGCCGGTACAGCCGCGTACCGGACCGCAAGCCGATCAGACGGACGGCCGTCAAGACGGACTCGCGGCCGCAGCCAGCGCCCCACGTGACCACGTGAGCGGCAGCCGTGGCCATCCGCGCCCGGCCAGTTGCGCCGCGCGGACATGGTGGGCATGACGAACGCCACCACCGCGGTCCTGTCAGACCCCGTGAGGGTCCCGGCCGACCCGCCGCCGCAGAAACGGCGCGGACCTTCGAGGCCGGCGCTACCGGACCCGAAGATGACGTGCGTCCACCTCTCCAGGTCGGAACGGGCTGCCCTAGACGACATCGTCCAGCGCCACGGCAGCCGGCCGGCGACGCCGGATCCCCGGCCCCTCAAATGGGGCCAGAGCCAGGCGGCTCGGGCGGCCGCCTTGTAGATGTACTCGGCGCCGCCGGGGTCGTCCTCGTGCACGAGGACGACCAGTTCGTCGGGTTGGGGACGGTCGCCGCCCGCTTGCGCTCCGGCAACACGCATCCCGGGGACATCGGCGACGTGATTCACCAGCGAGTCAGGCCCCGTGTCCGGTGACGAGCGCCGACAAGCCCGATGAGGAGCGGATCCCGCCCATCTGCCCGCCGCCGGATCCGAACTGTCCGCCCGGCAGCACCGCGGGCGCCGGCGCCCACCGCTAAGCCGTGTGGAAATCCCAATAGCCCCAGCAGATGATGGTGCCGTTGGTGCGCAGCGCGCACGAATGCTCCGACCCGGCGGTGACGGCGGAGTATTGGCCGGCGGGCGCGGTCGCCTGCCCATGGTTCCACGGCCTGGGGACGTCGATGCCCCAGCAGGTGATGGTGCCGTTGGTGCGCAGCCCGCACGAATGGAAGTGGCCGGCGGTGACGGCGGAGTATTGCCCGCCGGGCGCGTCCAATTGCCCCCAGCCGTTGCTGCCCCAGCAGGTGATGGTGCCGTTGGTGCGCAGCCCGCACGAATGGAAGTGGCCGGCGGTGACGGCGGAGTATTGCCCGCCGGGCGCATCCGACTGCCCCCAGCCGTTGCTGCCCCAGCAGGTGATGGTGCCGTTGGTGCGTAGCCCGCACGCATGGCCCCAGCCGACGGTGACGGCGGAGTATTGCCCGCCGGGCGCATCCGACTGCCCCCCGTCGTTGTTGCCCCAGCAGGTGATGGTGCCGTTGGTGCGCAGCCCGCACGAATGGACGTGGCCGCGGCGCCGGCGATCACCCGCAGCTCGCCGGCAGGGACCGCCACGCTACCGACCGGACCGCGCCCGGTCCGGCGTCTGCCGGTCTGCCGCATCCTGCGCCCCCGTGGGCGTCCGGTGCGGATTCCGCTCGTCTGTTTGCCACCGGATCCGAACTGTTCGCTCTCCGGCACCGCGAGCGCCGGACCCCACGGCTATGCCGTGCGGGAAGCCAAGTCGCCCCAGCAGGTGATGGTCCCGTCGGTGCGCAGCCCGCACGCATGGCCCCAGCCGGCGGTGACAGCGGAGTACTGCCCGTCGGGCGCGGTTGCCTGCCCGGAGCCGTTGCCGCCCCAGCAGGTAATGGTGCCGTTGGTGCGCAGCCCGCACGAATACTGACCGCCGGCGGTGACGGCGGAGTACTGCCCGTCGGGCGCGGTCGCTTGCCCGTCGTCGTTCCATCCCCAGCAGGTGATGGTGCCGTTGGTGCGCAGCCCGCACGCATGGTTCCCGCCGGCGGTGACGGCGGTGTACTGCCCGTCGGGCGCGGTTGCCTGCCCGAAGCGGTTCTCGCCCCAGCAGGTGATGGTGCCGTTGGTGCGCAGCCCGCACGAATGCTGACCGCCGGCGTTGACGGCGGAGTATTGCCCGTCGGGCGCGGTCGCCTGCCCGCGGCCGTTGTTGCCCCAGCAGGTGATGGTGCCGTTGGTGCGCAGCCCGCACGAATGCTCCCAGCCGGCGGTGACGGCGGTGTACTGCCCGTCGGGCGCGGTCGCTTGCCCCCAGTCGTTGTTGCCCCAGCAGGTGATGGTGCCGTTGGTGCGCAGCCCGCACGCATGGTCCTCGCCGGCGGTGACGGCGGAGTATTGCCCGTCGGGCGCGGTCGCCTGCCCGCGGCCGTTGTTGCCCCAGCAGGTGATGGTGCCGTTGGTGCGCAGCCCGCACGCATGGTCCTCGCCGGCGGTGACGGCGGTGTACTGCCCGTCGGGCGCGGTTGCCTGCCCGCGGTCGTTGGAGCCCCAGCAGGTGATGGTGCCGTTGGTGCGCAGCCCGCACGCATGGTCCGCGCCGGCGGTGACGGCGGTGTACTGCCCGTCGGGCGCGGTTGCCTGCCCGCGGTCGTTGGTGCCCCAGCAGGTGATGGTGCCGTTGGTGCGCAGCCCGCACGAATACTGACCGCCGGCGGTGACGGCGGAGTATTGCCCGTCGGGCGCGGTTGCCCCCCCATAGAAGTTGGCGCCCCAGCAGGTGATGGTGCCGTTGGTGCGCAGCCCGCACGCATGGTTCCCGCCGGCGGTGACGGCGGTGTACTGCCCGTCGGGCGCGGTTGCCTGCCCGTCGTCGTTGTAGCCCCAGCAGGTGATGGTGCCGTTGGTGCGCAGCCCGCACGCATGGTCCCCGCCGGCGTTGACGGCGGAGTATTGCCCGTCGGGCGCGGTTGCCTGCCCGCGGCCGTTGGAGCCCCAGCAGGTGATGGTGCCGTTGGTGCGCAGCCCGCACGAATGCAAGCGGCCGGCGGTGACGGCGGAGTATTGCCCGTCGGGCGCGGTTGCCCCCCCATAGAAGTTGGCGCCCCAGCAGGTGATGGTGCCGTTGGTGCGCAGCCCGCACGAATAGCCCGCGCCGGCGGTGACGGCGGAGTATTGCCCGTCGGGCGCGGTTGCCCCCCCATAGTGGTTGTTGCCCCAGCAGGTGATGGTGCCGTTGGTGCGCAGCGCGCACGAATGGCTCCAGCTGGCGTTGACGGCGGAGTACCGGCTGGCGGATTGGCTGGTGGGTTGGGCGGTGGTCTGGGGTGTTGTGAGGGTGAGGGAGGAGCTGGCGAGCCAGTTGCCGACGGTGGCGGTGGTGGGGAAGAAGCGGACGCGGGGCAGCCGGCGGTCGCCCCAGGTGTTGTCGCTTTGGCGTTGTTGGAGGCCGAACTCGATGCGGCCGCTGTCGAGTTTGCGCGCCACGATGCGCACCTCGCCGACGGGCATGTCAAGCGCGGAGCTGGCGAGCCAGTTGCCGACGGTGGCGGTGGTGGGGAAGAAGCGGACGCGGGGCAGCCGGCGGTCGCCCCAGGTGTTGTCGCTTTGGCGTTGTTGGAGGCCGAACTCGATGCGGCCGCTGTCGAGTTTGCGCGCCACGATGCGCACCGTCGTGCTGTCGCCGGCGGTGTTGTCCTCCTGGGCGGCGGCAGCGGTGGAGACGACGGCACCGCCCAGGACGGCGAGCAGGGCGATGATCGCCGCGCCGGCGCGGCGCCGGTTACCGCGGGGGCCGCTGCGGGCGGCGGGCACGTTCGGCGAGGCGGGTCGTGACGTCATGGGGGCTCCTGTGCTGGTCGGGCACTGCCCCTCGCCCAGCCAGGCGGGAGCAGTCCGGCAGACAGTACACACACGCCAGACCTTGCATCTATGCCCCTAGGAGGCTGCTGAGTCTTTCGGGGTGCCGCCGTGTCGGCGGCCATGAGATCCTGCCCGGTGGCGGCCATGTAGTTGCCCGCTGGTGGCCAACAGTTCTGCCCAGCGGCGGCCAACAGAACTGCCCGCGTTGAAGTCCATTTCCCGTCGGGGTCCACCGCGGCGGGGTGCTCCTCCTACTCGAATGGTCGGTCACGACAACCGTGACTATCGAGCAGGAGGAGCGAATGAAGTCTCGCGAGGAGATCATGAACATGTTGGAAGCGTTCGACCTGACCGGGTCGTTGCGTGGCGCCGGCGAGCTGGCCGGCGTGTCTCATCACACCGTGGCGCGTTATGTCGCCAAGCGCGACGCCGGCGAGCTGGCCGGTGACGGACCGCAGCGCAGGGAGCGGATTATCGATCCGTGGCTGGCGAAGATCGAGGAGTGGGTCGAGCGGTCCGGGGCCAAGATCCGCGCCGACGTGGCCTTCGACAAGCTCACTGCTTTGGGTTACACCGGCTCGGAACGCACGGTGCGCCGGGCGGTCGCTGAGGTGAAGGCCAACTATCGGCGTGGTCGGCGGCGGGTGTATCGGCCGTGGATCCCCGAGCCGGGGATGTGGGCGCAGTGGGACTGGGGCGCCGGTCCGGCGATCTGTGGGCGGGCGACGGTGTTGTTCTGCGCGTGGTTGGCGTGGTCGCGGTTCCGGGTCGTGGTGCCGTGGGGGGATCGCAGGTTGGCGACGGTGATCGCCTGTGTGGATCGGGCGATGAGGGCTTTCGGTGGTGCACCGACGTATTGGTTGACCGACAACGAGCGCACCGTCACGATCGACCACGTCGCCGGCGTGCCGGTGCGGCATCCGGAGATGGTCGCGATCGGCGGTCACTACGGGATCACGGTGGCGACGTGTGTGCCGGCGGACCCCGAGTCCAAGGGCGGGTCGGAGGCGACGGTGCGGGTCGCCAAGGCCGACCTGGTGCCCACCGACGCCAACCTGCGCGGCGACTACACCAGTTGGGCCGAGCTGGTCGATGCGTGCGACGCGTGGATGGCCGATGTCAACGGTCGTGAGCATCGGGTGACGCGGCGGGCACCAGTCGAGATGCTCGCCGAGGAGCAACAGCGGCTGCATCGACTGCCCGAGGCCCCTTACACGGCGGTGCTCGGGGAGACCCGGCGGGTGTCGCCGTCGGCGACGGTCAGCTTCGGCGCCGTGACCTACTCGGTTCCGCACACGTTGGCCGATGAGACGGTGTGGGTGCGTGTGGACGGCGAGCGGGTCGTCGTGACGCACTGCGCGCCGTCAGGTCCCCTCGAGGTTGCCCGCCACCAGCGTTCGACGCCGGGGCATCCGATGATCGACGACGCCCACTATCCGCCGCGCCCCCCTGGGCCGCTCGGGCGGCGCCCGAAGCCGGCGAGCGCGGCCGAGACCGAGTTCTGCGCCATCGGAGACGGCGCCCGCACCTGGCTCGTTGAAGCCGCCGCCGCGGGCACGAGCCGCATGAAGGTCAAGATGGCCGAAGCCGTCACCCTTGCTCGACTGCACGGCACCGAGCGGCTCGACTGGGCGCTCGGCCACGCCGCGATGTTCGGCCGCTTCGCAGACGGCGACCTGGCCTCAATCCTGGCTGCTGACCCGCCCGGCCAACGCCGGCGCGCCGACGACGCGCACTCCCTGCAGCCCTCCACCGCCGCTTGGGGCCGCTTCGGAGGCGACCGATGAACCCAGCGCCGATCGACGAGGTCGTCGACCTGTTGCGCATCCTGCGCCTGCCCCACATGCGCGCCGCAGCACCAGAGTTGTTGGCCACCGCCAAAGCTCAGCGATGGGACCCAGCCGAAGCAGTCAAAGCGCTGCTCGCCGAAGAACTCGCCGGCCGCCGAGCATCCTCGATCCGGGCCCGGCGCAAAGCGGCCGGGTTCCCCACCGGCAAGACCTTCGACGCCTGGGACGAGACCGTCAGCTCGATCCCGGCGCCGACCCAGCGGGCGCTGCGCACCCTCGAGTGGATCCACCGCCACGAGAACCTCGTCGTGTGCGGACCATCAGGCACCGGCAAGACCCACTTCCTAGAAGCGCTCGGCCAAGCCGCCGTCGATGCCGGCCACAAGGTCACCTGGTTCAGCCTCGAGCACCTCGGCGCGCTCGTGCGCCGCCACGGCGCCGACGACACCGCCGCCAAAGCCATCCGGCGGATCATGCGCGCCGACGTCATCGTGATCGACGACATCGGCCTGCTCCCGGTCGCAGCCGAGACCGCCGAAGCGCTCTACCGCGTCGTCGACGCCGCCTACGAGAAACGCTCCATCGCCCTGTCAAGCAACCTTCACCCCGCCGGCTTCGACGAACTCATGCCCAAGACCATCGCCAACGCCACCGTCGACCGGCTCCTGCACCACGCCCACGTCGTCATGACCTCCGGCGACAGCATCCGCCTCACCCAAGCCACCGCCGGCAAGGGGGTGACGCCACTGACCAACTAACCCAACGGGCAGAACACCTGGCCACCACCGGGCAGTTCTGTTGGCCACCACCGGGCAGTTCTACTGTCCGCCACTGGGCAGATCCCACTGGCCGTTGACAGATAGCTCTGGGATCGCTGATGGTGAGGGGCTGATTCATCTAGTCGGATAGGGCTGTTTTCTCTGGTCGGATAGGACTGGAATTCATTCTGGGAGGTCTGATTCCTCTGGTGAGTTTGGGTCTGGTTCTGCTGGCGGGCTAGGAGCGATTGACCTGGCGCCGGCCTGGTGACCGCCGCGGCGCCACGGTCCGATCCACGATGTCGGCACCGCGCCCCGGTGGGGCTGCGCCCCGGAGCGCCCCACCGCTGATCGGAACCTCGCCGCCGCGGCGGGGTGCGGCGCCTTTCCCCTAACCGGCCCTCGAAGGCTCGAACCAGCCCGATCCGAGCAACTTCGGGAGCGCCGGCCAAGAAATCTCCTCAAGAGACGGCCCCTGAGCGATTCCCCGGCGCGGGGCGGGGGTCGGAGGGGGAAGGTTCCAGGTCCGCTGTTTGTGCCTCTCTGGCCCCTCTCCGGGCGCTCAGAGCCCCGATGTCGCCGAAGCGGGGGAATTCCCGCCTCGGCTACCGACGAGGTGTTACTCGTCCCCGAAGGCAGAATCCAGCCATGAGCTGGTCCGAGACCGAACCCCGAACAGTTCGCCGGCTGCTGCAGCGCCACTGGCGCCGGCTCGTGTTGATCGCAGTCGTGGTGGTCGGGCTCGTTGTGGGTGCGCGGCTGCTCGCTCAAGCCAACGAGGAGGCGAACAGGGCCTCTGAGATCAAGGCCGGCCTGGTGCGCCGCGGTGTGACCGGTGAGGGGGAACGGGATCTGGCCGCGGCCCTCCGCGGCGAGGGGATCAGCGCCGATGCCGCCGTCGGCGTCGGCGCTGCGCTGCGGGCCACATTCGGCGGCGCTGACCTCAGTGACCTCGAGGCAGCGGGTCTGCTGGCCGCCTGGGAGGAGTCCGACACAGCGCCCCACGACAGCGCCTCGCGGACTCTCAGCCAGATTGGGAGCGGCTTGGGAGCGACCCGCGCGGGGTTCGCGGCCTTTGCCCGCACCGTCACGAACGAAGTCGCCGAGCGGGAACTCCCGCCCGCGGTGGTCTTGGCGGGACTATCCGAACACGCCTACGAATACGACGGGGCTTGCGAGTTAGTCGAAGGCGCGGCATGCCCGCTCGACGTGGTCGTCGATCTCGTGGGGGATCGCCAGCAGGCCGACTACGAGCAGTGGGGCCACGTCGACTGCCTCGCCGATGGGAACGCCGCGCATCCCGGATGTGTGACGTTCGCCGACTGCGCCAGCGAGTACGCGCTCGTGCTCGCCGCGCAGGCCGCCTCCGACGACGACTGGGCAACAGCGGACGCTCTCGGCCACGAGATCGGCAGCGACGGCTGGCAGGAATGGACCACCGCCGGCAACGAAGCGGTCAATTCCGCCCGGGAAGCGCACGAGACATGCATCACCGAGCGCTACGGGGAGGGCACTGGGGCCTACAAAGCGCTCGTGTTAGCGGGGTAAACAGCGACGCCCGCCTGCGTTCGCGACCGGCAACAGGCCGAATCAGGCGAACCCGGGGGATCGGCCCCAAAAACTCCCCGAGGGACGGCCGCTGCGGGCCGCGGCGGTTCGCGATGGGGGGGTTCGGTAGGGGCGGACATCGGGCCCGCTCCGCGGGGCTCTCTGGCTCCTCTCCGGGCCTCTGGGAGCGTGAGAATGCCCGATCGGGGGAAACCCTGCCTTCCACGAGCGCTCTGAGGCCATAGCGGGCTTCCTGCGGCGCTCTCCCGGTCAAACAGATCGTCGGCGCAACTGCCGCGGCGCCGACACCGACACCCTCGATCAATTGACAACCGCCGGAGAGTCTGGTGACACACTCGGCGCGGCTCGGGAGTCACCCCAACGCGGCGATCGCCCCCAAGAACGCCAGGATGACCAAGATCGCAAACACGATTCCTGCGGTGCTGATGCACAAGCCCGCGATGGCGAGACCGCGATGTGGCAGCCCTCGCTTGTTCGCGCGACTGAGACCGATCGAGGAGAAGGTGACCGCCAAAACCCAGAGAACGACGTTCAGGAACGGAATCGGAATCCACATCACAAGCGACAGCACGAAGCCGGCGACTGCCAAGCCGTTCCCTGGGGCCCGTCCGGGAGCGGTGACGTGCACCACAGCGGACGCGCCGGCAGCAGCCTGCGTGCCCCGACCCGACTCAGGACTAGATGCCGTGTGGACGGCGCGCTGTCCACGAACGGATGGTCGATCCTCCCAGACAGGTGCTGGCTCATCGGCGCCTGTGGTGTCCTCCCAGGGGAACTCGCCGGGAGCCCCAGAACGCGACGAGTCTCGCCGGTCCGCTTCGTCGCGGTTCCCTTCCCGGTTGTAGTGATCCATTAGCCCTCCCGATCCGCGGTGACGTGGCAAGCGTAAGCGTTCTTTGTCGCGTGTCATCGTTTCTTGCTCAGTTGGCGGTTTGAGTCTGACGCAAGGAGATGAGCATGGCGAAGGCTTCGAAGAAGAGCCCCGAGGAGAAGCTGTGGGTGGTGTTGAGCGTGCTGCGCGGTGAGTTGTCGGTGGCGACGGCTGGGCGCCGGGCGGGTGTGTCCGAGCAGACGGTGCACAACTGGAAGAAGGTGTTCTTGGAGGGAGGTCGGGACCGCCTCGCGCTCGGCGCCCGTCGCCGGTCGACCCGCGAGCTGGAACTCGAAGCCGAGAACGAGGAGCTGAAGGCCGCTTTTGGTGAGGCGCACGTCCGGTTGCGGGTGTGAGTTCAGACCGTTGACCTCATCGATTCGCGGCGTGCACGCCGCGGACCAGCGTGTTTGTCCGCCCCCTCCGATTCCCGGAAAGCCAAGAACCACAATCTCCTCGTTGAGTCTCAATTGCTGTTCAGCTACGGGAATACTGGGCCGATCGATTCGGCGATTCAACTCTAGGGGCGATTCAGCCTAAGGACCGCCAAATCTGGCAGTGTTGCACTGCCCCGAGAGTCCGGCCTGCCTCCCTCGTAGGCCACCACTGTCGCACTTATCCACTCGGTCGGCTCGTCCTCAATTCTCTTGCTGAATCCGACACGCACACCTGTGCAAATCCGGCCAGCTTCTGAGAGTACAACGTGAGCGTTCGTCAGGATGTGTTCCCCGTCGAGAACCACGGTGTCCGAACCGGCGGAGTCGCACCCAGTCGCCCAGACCAAGACAACCGAGCGAGCGATCTCGCCCCAATCGGGCTCGGCCGGCAGCGGGACGGTCGTCAGAAGGGCGGGCGCGACAGTGGTTGGCGGCGGTGGGGGATCCGGCTCCGGCGGCGGTGAATCGGCTGGCGCCGGTGGGCCGAGCAGCGGTGGTCGTGGGGGATCGGGCAAGGCCACCGGTGGATCCTCGGAGACGGTGGAGGATCCACCGGCCCCGAGGTGCGGGTGTCAAGTGCTCAGGGGTCGTCGCCGATGTCCGGCGACGGCGGTGCTGGAGTCGGTGCGCCGGCCTCGGCTGCTCAAGGCAACTACGGGAAGGCATCCGGCGGACCCGCTGTCTCCGCGACGGACGCATCTGTTCCGCTGTCGGCGCCGCCGTTTCCCCGCAGGATCAGTGCGAGCGGGAGAGCAACCGCAACTGAGACGGCTAGTGCTGCGGCGACGAGTACCGGCAGGCGGCCACGCGGGCCAACCAGCGCCGCAGCAACGCGGGGGAGACGATCGCCCGGCTTACCGACACCAGGACCGGATCGCCCGTAACGCCGCTCTCGAGCCGCGCCGCCCCCCGGCGGAGTGGAGGCGGGTCGAGGCGGCGGCGTCGGCCTCCTCGTGCGCCCAGTTCGCCGTGGCGGCTCACGGATCTCCGGGTCAACCGCTGGCCTGCGTGGAGGCACGGTCGGAGATGCATCGTCGCCGCCGGGTTGCGAGGAATCCGGGGGGTTACCTCCCGGGGAGGGCTTGCGATCCGGGGGACGACGGCGATGGAGCGGACCGCCGGCCACGAGCCGTTGAGTGTCAGCGCAACCCGTCGGCGGGGCCCACGGGCGCTGTGTCGTCGCCCGGGTCCATCAGCGGCTTCGAGTCGCCGACGATCTGCCTCTCCAGAATCGAATCGGATACATCGAGCCTCACTGCGAGGTACGAGTGGCTCCCAGGTGACCGGACGGTCTGCGCGGGCTTGGGATGGGTTGCGGAGTCGGGAATCTTGTGCCCATCGGGCCACCACCACGTGCTGTGCATGGCGATGTGGCCGAGGCTGGCCGCGCGGGGACCGACCAGGCCGGCAGGCAGCGCCGCCGGAGCAACCGGGGCGATCTCGCGCATGAAGCCGATCTCGGCATCCTCCAGTGATCCGTCCCCTGGTCCTGCTGAGCAGCCCGCGAGCGCATCGTCGAACTCGCCCGAAGCGAGTCGGTACGCAAAGTCCCAGCGCGGGTCGGAGCCGGGCGCAGCCAGCAGATCCCGCTCGATAGGGCTGACCATCGTGCTCGTCTCGGGGCGAACCCAACCCCCGCCGCCCGCGCGTGCGCCGCGGTGGGTGGCATAGGCGTCAACAGCCGCCTCGTACTGCGCGAACAGCCAGCCGGGCGGCGGTGACGGGTGGTACGCGTCGCGATAGCGCAGTGCCAGCCGAAGCAGCGGCGAGCGGAGGTCGCCGTGCGCGCCGCCGGGTGCCACCGCGGCGAGGACATTCCGTCGCAGGATGTGGTCGAGTGCGGCGGCGGTGCCGAGCCAGTTGACCCGGAGGCCTCGCAGTATCGGCAACAACTCCCGGCGCTGGAGTTCGCCTTGGAGTTCCCGTATTCGAGCCCGAGCGCGCCTGCGCCGACGTTCATTGCCTCCGTCGCTCACGGCCAGCATGACGAGGGCCAGCAGAAACAGGAAGCCGGCCACCGCAGTCGCGGCGTACCTCATGCCGTCGCCGTAGCGCTCGAAGAATCTCCAGAGAATCTCCGAGCGGTTGAAGATGGAGCGGTCCATGTTGGCGTAAAGCAGAAGGCCCGCTACGGCGTAGCAGATCGTCCATGCCAGCGCCAGGGCTCGGCCTGCCGGTCGCTCCCGGGCACTCTCCGACGAGAGCACCTCCCACACCAGCCCCAGCGTGACCAACGTGGCCAATAGCGGCACGAATTCCAGCCATGGACGACCTGTGGCGACGTCCGAGAGCGGCCCGGCGAAGACCACAGCCAGCGCCGCCACGACGGCTACGACTGCGGCCGAACGCAGCAGGTACGACTGGGCCGCGCGCGGATCCTCGTCGCTGCGAGGGGCCACCGGGTACTGCAACACGAGCCAGGTAAACGCCGTCGCCACGATGGCAAGGCGCGTTCTGAGAATCTGGTCGACGTCGCCGAAGTCGAAGACGTCGAGCAGTAGCACATAGCTGGCCACCACGACGAACGCCGTGACGAAGAAGGCAATGACGGTGGCACGCAAGGCTGCGGGCGGCTCGAACTTCTCGGTCCGATCCACGAACTCGGCCAGGTCGTCGAGTTCGCGTTGCTGCTCTCTGCGCCGATGCTTCGCCCTGGCGATCTCGTGGCAGAAGGTATCGTCGATGAGCGTCAACAGTGCTTGGGGGCGACCTGCGTCCTCAGCCGGGTCTGCGTCAGCCTTGGCGGCAGAGTTGGCGTCGTCGGGGGCCGGACTGGCATCGTCATTCCGCCCACCGGCGAGGCGCCCTTCGAGAACGTCGTCGACGAGACTGTCCGGTGTGACGAAGACGAACTGTTGGTGACCGGCGGCGTGGCGCGCTCGGACGGCGTCGGCGGTGCCGCCGCCGTCGGCTACCCCGAGCACATTGCGCACGAGATCGGTCCATACCAGCGGCTCGAATCCCTCGAGCACGACGGTTGTCCCGTCGGCCGGATCCCCGGCCGACGGAGAACTCGACGGCTGATTGCTCCGGCTGGATCCGACGTCCCCGCCGAGGGCCTTGGAGAACTCCGCGCGGAGTAGGCCGCGGAACCCGAGCAATCCGGCCGCCAGCGGTGGGAAAACGCTGCCGAGCGCGGCGCCGAGGAACTTCATGACGCCCTTACGCTGGCCGGGAGCCCCGGGCTCGTCCCCTTGGCTATCCAGCCGGAAGACCTCCGGGTGCAGCACGGCCACAGTTCGCCCGACCATCTCAGGAACCGGCGCCGGCGAGAAACCGTCCGCCACAGGGAGAACGTCCTCGGCGGCCGGTTCGCTCCGACGGATGACCACGAGCCTGGCTGAGGATCGCACAAAACTGAGTGCATACCCGGCGACTCCGGGGCTCCCGGTCTCCGGTCGCCAGCGGCTGTCGGCCATGGCGCGCCACGACGACGTCAGCGTGGCAATCTCGAGCGCAGCGTGCCATGCGGACCGATGTGTCTCAGTGAAATCGATGGCAGCAGCCATGCCGTCGACGAACCGCCAGTCCGCTGGTAGGGAGACGAAGTTGGCGGTCAGCGCCGAGAAGAACCCTTCGGCCGGCAGGATGCCGCTACCGTCTCGGAACTCCGGCACCGATAGGCAAACCGCCACGACGGGCACGTTCGCGAGGCCCATAGCCCGCTCCGCGATGCGTGCCAGCGCCCGTGCCAGGGCGACCTGGGCCTGCGGCGCCAAGTCGGCCGAGGCCACCGCTGTCATGACATGGCCATCGGTCGCGGGATCGGTTGCCAGCGCGTCGAACAGTCCGACCTCGGTGTCCTCGCCGGAGCGCACACACGTGGCACGCGGCTGTCCCGGTGACGCGACATCTCCGACGGACACGAGTGCGATGTCGCTGAGCAACCCGTGGGAGGAGAGTTCACGCAGCACACGTGTGGCTTCGATGATGACCCGGTCAGCTTCGTGATGGAAAACGGTGATCATGCGCTGCCTCCCGCCTGCAGGAATTGCCGGCGGATCATCTAGCGGAGCCCGTCGTCGGTGGTGTGGCTCTGGACGGCCGAGCTGAGTCGGTGGAGTTCCTCGCCGAGCAGCGGCCACAGCCCCGTCCACAGCGGGGCGCGCGACAGCCTGCCGAGGTTGATGTCCCAGTCCCCCTGAAGTTTGTCGTAGTCGGCTCGGTAACTCGAGTCGACCTCATCGAGTACCCCGGCGACGGCAATGGCACGGTCCCGCCACGTAGCCGTGTCGGGTAGATCGCCCAACGAGGCGGGAGTCATGCGGGTGAGAGCGTCCTCATCGGGCCTTCCGGATTCGATCCACTTCGCCAGCCGGGCGTTGAGACTGTCGTAGTGCAGGATGCCGCCGTCGCCTGACTTGCCCAGTTCCAGCAGGCGGACGTATGCCTCCAGCGGCTCCAGGCTGCCACGCTCTGCCGCTTCCACGTAGGCCAGGCCCAGGGCCTCCAGCACCGGACCGAGCCGGTCACGGGGGCTCGTCGGCGACAACGACGGGTTCGGAAAGCTGACGGGACTCCGTCCGTCCCGCGCGATCCGGATGGTTCCATCGGTGCCTCCAGGATCCAGCAGCCCGAGTATCCGTGCGGTGAACCAACCGCGTACCAAGCAGCGGAGATGGGCCTGCGGGCACGGCACGAACCGCTGCAGCGGCTGTGCCCGGCGATGTTCCCAGAACTGCTGCAGAGCCACCTGACCGATACCCTTTTGCTGGCCCCAGTTCTGGGCAATCGGCGCCAGCAGGGACTTTAGGGCCAAGACGGACTGCGGCGCGGCGAGTTGCGAAGCGACGTCGATGTGCCTCCTGCGCTCATCGGATTTCATGAGTTTGGCTACCTGCTCCGCACCGATCCTTGGGGAGAGCACCTGCGCCACTCGTTGCTCCATGGGATGCGCCCCGTCCGGACCACGTCCGAACGGCACCTTGCTGAAGTGCCACACCCGCTCGTCGCCGGCCTTGGTGCCGACCAGACCCGCCAGCGTCGGGTCGAGGTCCACCAGCGGAGCGGCGGCATCGATCGCTGCGGGCAGGCAGGCCACAAACCTCTTCTGATACTCCCGCCTGTCGGCTGCAGTGATGGCTGTACCACCGGCGATGCCGGTGTCGAGCGCGCCGCGGAGGCTGAGCCCGAGAAGCTCACCGAAGGGTCCGCCACCGGCGTTCAGCCAGGCGGTTGCGCTGCGCGCCAGGAGCTCTCTCGTCGAACCGACGGCGACGTCGATATTCGCCGGCGCGCCGCTCCAGCGCGCTCCGGGTGTCCAGCTGCGGGCCACGTCCACGAACGTGTCGCCGGACTGAGGATCACACTCGGTGCATCCGATGACAGCCTCTCGCAGCTTCGCGTAGTCGTCGCCGCCGAACGTCTGCCGCAATAGCCGATCAAACAGAGCCTCGTACTCGTGCTCGTCGATCAACGCGAACTCGTTCTCGGGCGGCCCGAACTCGATCGATCCCGGTTCGTCGTCATTGCGTAAGCGCACGAGCGCGTCCTCGATTGCCTCGGCGATGCGGTCGAAGAGGCGGTCGGCCGCCTCCTTCGCCAGTTCCGCAGCCCTTTCCGCAACGAGCGCGTCCAACGCGAAGGTGCGATGGTGAACCGCCAACTCGATATAGCGACGGATCCGGGTGTCGGTGTGCTTCAGTTTCCCGCCGGCGCCGTCGAGTTCCTGCGACGCCCCATCCCGCCACGCGTCGGCCCACTGCCTCAGATCCGGCACGACATTGGTACGAAGGTTGTTGACGACCGCTGTTCGCAGATACGTCGCCGTGCCGGTGCACAGGCGCGCAGTGACCCGGAGCCCGTACCTGACCAGCGCCGTTCGGACGGTCTCCAGCGTCCTCTGTTCGATGGCCTCGACCCATGCACTAGACCAGCGGTCGAGGTCGCCGCGGATCTGCTGCTCGAAGGCAGCGAAGCGATCATCGACAGCGGCGTCGATGAGACCGCGCCACTCGCTTGCCACCCGGCTGCCTCCGGCGTCCAGGGGCGCGTCCTGCTCGATCTGCTGCTGGTACTCCCGGCATGGTCCATCGAGCCGCTCGATGCTGCCGGTCGGCGGACACAGTTCGCACCGCACCGGTCCTGCCTCGACGTCGATCTCCTCGATTCGCAACTCTCCCCGGAACCAGTCGCCGTAGAGCTCGGCGAGATGCCCGGCGATGGTGTCCGGATCGTTGCTGCTGAGTGACTTACCCGCTCGCTTTGCATCATCGGACTGCCAGTGGTACTCGACGAGGTGTCGGTACGAGTCGCGGACCACCCGATCAACGGCGTAGCGCTCGAAGTGGTCCGTTCCGAGCGACACACGCGCGAACCCGAGTGCCGAGAACGGTGGAAGGCCGATCGCGCCGGTCTCTCCGGAGTCGACAAGCGCCTTGCCCTGGATGTTGGCCGAGGCCGCGCCCTTGAAGTTGGCGATCGTGTAGGCAATGAAAGACCCCGCAATCTCCTCTTCGGTGACCCACGAAAGCAGTGCACGCCCCACTCCCTCGAACAAGGCATCGAAGGTGCCGAAGTTGACTCCCTGCGCATTCTGCAGACCGACGAGGAACGGGTACGACGGCCCACTGAAGTTCAGTGTCCCAACGACACCGGCAGCTCGCAGGAACGGATCGATGATCGGCTCCACGATGACGTCGTCGTCGGCGCTCGAATTGCCGCCCCACCAGAAGCCGTTGAGTAACTCGCACACGGCGGCAAGGCCGTTGCCGTGCACTCCCGCTTTGCTTGCTGCGGGAAGGACGTTGAACACCTCCGACGTGTAGATGATCCCTAAGAGATCGTTCCCCCCGGCCACGTCCATACCCCGGATGAGATCGCATACGGTGTTGAGGAGACCGGCGCCCGTCCCTCCCGCCAGCGACGAGATGACGAAGATATAGGTCGGCACGTCGCCCATCGCGGCGCCGTCGGTGCCCTGAGCTTGTGCGTAGGCGTAGTTCAACTCCTTGGTCGCCGCCCCCGCGTTGAGCAGGTTGATCTTTTCTTCGATTCGTACCTTGATGTCGTTGACGTAGAGCGCGCCAATGGTGTGTCCGACCGCTCGGTACTGACCAGCTCCGGCCTCGATGGGGATCTTCAAACCGGTCGGCTCCACCCTCCAGGTGCGGAGTTCTGCGCGCCGATCGGGTGCTGCGTCAAGTTGAGCCTGAACGTCGTCGAAGGCGATTCCCACATGGACCAGGCCGACGTACTCGTTACCCGCCAGGTGGGGTACGCGGTCGTTTATCTCGTTGCCGTCGGGCCGCGGTGGCGCGTCGATGTGGAGGAACTGCCAGCCGGAGGGGATATCGCCTTCGATGCCGTGGGCTTTCATCCAGCGGCGAATCTGATCCTTCAGGAAGCGGAGCGTCTTGCCGCCGGAGCCGCCGAGCCCGACGAAGAGGAAGCGGTTGTACATGCTGGTCAGCCTTTCGGTTGGGCAGGAGCAGAGGCGGCCGGTCTGCCGCCGAGACGGCGCCCGAGTTCGCGTAGCGCAGTGTCCAGGTTCTGTTTGACGGTCTGTTCGGTGGAGCCCTCGGTCGCTCTGGGGCGGATCAGGATCCAAACGTGTCCGCGGTGTTGGCTGGCACCGGTCGTCGTGGCGGTCGGCGCTCGACCGACTGCCACGATCACCGCTCCGTGGGCGAGGCCCACCGGAAGGCAGCCAGACTGATCGGATGAAGGCGACACGGCCACGAACAGGTCTCGGCGGTCCTGCGGAACTGCCTCGGCCCGGCCCCCGTCGAGGACGTCCCGCGGATTCCACCAGCGCACTCTCGCGCGGATCGTGACGCCGGCAGCCTGTAGTCGTGACCGGCGGCCTCCGATGGGCTGTGTACCACCGGCAACCGCTGCGGCAGCATCGAAGCCCGCCAACTGCAGGCGGCCGCCCGAAGAGACCACCGCCGTCACGTCATGCCGCACCACGCGGTACTCCCCCGGCTCGGGCGGGCGATTGGCGCGCCGCCCTGCCAGCCACATGACGAGCCAGGCCGCCGCGAGGGCGGCGAGAAGCAGTACGACGGCGATTAGTACCGCCGCACCGATGTCCGGCCGTGCCCGCAACACCACCGCAACCACCGGTGGCGCCTGGCCGGGCGGCGGCTGCTCGCCGACACCCTGTTCGACGCCGCCCGAGGAGCGCCACGTGGCGGCGAGGGCGAACTCCGCGAGGGTGTCGTGACGCCGGTTCTGCAGCGCAGCGGTGGTCTTGATGAGGATCGGAAGGTCGTCGTCGCCGGGAACGAGCGGGACCTCCGTGGTAAGACTCCATGGCACGCCGTCGACATCGCCCTCGACGCTGGCGATCACCGTCCCTGCGCTGGGCGCCAGCAGGGTGCAGCCGGTGTCAACGACTAGCGGCCCCTCGGGCACCTCGACGGGGGCGTTTACAACCTTCGGCGTCCCCGCGCAAAGGATCCGTATCCGCCGCTCGAGCCGCACCGCCACCTCCCGCAGCTTGCGGTCGGCAGGGGGCTCGTAGCCGTCGACGGTCAGACTCGCCACCAACTCGAAGCTCGCAGAGAGACCGTGGGGTTCGTTCGGCATCAGACCTGCGGTTTCGATCACGATCGGTCGGTCAGCGTCGCCTGGTGCCAGGCGCACCGGCTCGGTGAGCCGCCACCGCACACCCGCAACGGCGCCCTCGACGCCGAGCGCGACCGCCCCGACCTCGGGCACCAGCAGCACACACCCTGTGTCCACCACGACTGGTCCCTCGGGCACCTCCTCGCCGAGCTCGAGCATCTGCGGTCGGCCTGAGCACTCCAGTAGCTCGGGCGCCTCTTCGGGTATGCCCACCACGACGCGCCGGCGGCTCTCGGAGACGTGGCCCCGTGCCGAGTGCCAGGTCACTTCGATGTCGACGCCGGCCTCGAGGGGACGAAGTAGTTCCGGCGAGAGCGGGGCCGACATGGCGCCGACGGCGACATGGTCGGTTCCGGCTTCGACTCGCAGGAGGTCAGCGGTATCGCCGCCCCGCGCCGGTTGCCACGACAGATCGACTTCCGGCGTGGCGTCGGCAAGGCGAATCTCCAGATGGCCGTTCGGGGGCGGATCGATCTCGCAGAGGTTCCGCACCCGCGCTCGCTGCTCCGGTGACTCGCCGGCGGATGGCTCCACATCCACGCGGTCGGCTTCGACGCGGCCTTCGCAGCGGGGTACGGGAAGGTACACGGTGACACTGCGTGGCTCTCGCTGCTCCTCGCGTGCATCAGATCCCTGGTCGGACCAGGCTGCCACCAGCGCGAACTCGATGTCAGCGCCGGCGAGCCCGGCCAACTCGGGGTGTTTGATTCCGACGAAGAGTGTGCGATCAGCCTCCGACGGCGCCAGGTCGATCTCGGCGCGGGTGGGCCAGCTGGCACCGGCGGTCGGCGGCGGATCCACCAGCAGCCAGGGCACGCCGCCGAGGTCGCCGGAGGCCGTCGCCCTGACGGTGCCCCGCGACCGGGACAGCAGCGTGCAGCCGGTGTCGACCACCAGCGCCCCGGCTCCGGCCGGACCCTCAACGGCAGCGGTCACCTGAGCCTCGTCCCCGCACTCCAGGAGATCGCCCGATGCCGGCCGCACCTCGATCTCCACGTCTGCGACCGGCCGCTCCACGAGGACCGCCCCACGCGGCGAGCGCCACGTCAACGTAAACCTGACACCGTCCGCGAACGACTCATAGGGGATCTCGTCGGCGGCGAGGAGTTCCGAGATCCCGCCCAGCGAGATGGCCTCGTCGCCGGTCGCTAGGAGGATGGGCTCGCCGCGTGGCGGCTCGGTAGGACGATCGCCAACCACCGCACGTGACGGCGACCACAACAGCCGGTTGCCGGCTGATGGCGCCAGGGCGATCTCGAACTCGCCCGCGGGCGGGGCCTGCACGGCGCACAGCTCGCCCGCCTCCACCCGGGCGCCGCCAACCGCGTCGACCCATTTCGCCCGCCGATGCACCCGGCAGTCGATCAGGCGCTCGACCCATTGCTGCTCGCGGTCTGGCACATCGAATCGCACCGTCGTCGGTTGCCGCACTTGTGGCGGCTGCTCGGACCAGCCGGGTTGTGGCTCGGGGGACCAGACTGACGAGATCTCGACCTCGGCGTCGACAACGGCGCCAACGGCCTCGTCTTTTGGCAGCAAGGTCGACACGATGTCGAAGGACAGATCGGCATCCTCGGCGGAGAGCTTGCGGCGCGACACCTGCTCGATCCCGTCGTCGATCAGCCACTCCACACCAGCGGGGCCACCCCGCCCGGCGAGAGTCAGGATGATCTCTCCGTCGAGAGGCGCGGCTACCGTGCACAGCCGCTCTCCCAGCGGACTCCGGACCAGCAGCGACTGCGGCCACTCACCGACGAGGTGGGCCTCCGCCTTTGACTCTCTCGTGCAACGTATGCGGGGTTGGCGCACGGCTAGCCCGACCTCGCCGACGGCGTCCGCCAACTCGTCGGTCAGCGCGCCGATGTCCTCAATCTCGATGACCCTGCCGGCACGGATCCCCGACCAGGCCTCACACCTGGGAGTTGCGGCCACGCCGCCCAGCAGCGGTGAATCGCCGTGGCCGGTCAGGGCGAGGATCGTCTGCTTGGAGGCGCTCGCCAGGGCGTCGAGGTGCGTGCCGCCGTCTCCCCGGTCGAAGTTGGGTCCCCTAAGCACAGCAACGTACGTTGAGACCCCGAGATCCTCCATCCGTTGCCGGTAGCGACGCATGCCGGGACCCGTATCGCACAAATCCGACAGCAGGTTCGAGACGTGCGCCAACGCCTGGTTCTCCACGGACGGCCTGCGCCCGGCCGCCGTGTCGTACGGATCCAGGATCCCGTCGGTGAACACGACGAGAATGCGGCAGGTCGTGTCGGCGTCGACATTGGGCGACGTCTCGAACTGCGCCAGCGCCTGCTCGATGGCCGGGCCATAGTCGGTGTCGCCTTCGCCGCGGAGTGCCCTGTCTATGGCTGCGCCCGACGGATGATCCACACCGACGGGACCGAGGGCCGCGACCGTCTCCCCCGTGGTGTTGAAAGCGACGATCGCCACGTCAATGTCGAAGCCGGACCCGGCGGTGGACTTGCTCATGACCTGCGAGACCGACTCCTGGAGAATCGAGAGCCTCTCTAGCGTGCCGTGGACGGCGCGGCGGCGCCTCGTTCCATTCGGATCCACATTCTCGAGCGAGCCGGAGCGATCCAAGGCGAGCAGGATCTCGATGCGCTCGATGCGCTCGATGCGCGCACTCCCTGTCGTCGAGCCGCACGGCTGCCAGCCGTCCGAGCCAGCCTGGGCGTGCACCGACCCAGCGGCCACGACCAGCGGCAACCCCGCCGCGAGCACCAGCAGAGCCCACCAGACGGCGAGACCGCGGCGGCGCATCAGCCTGCCATCCATCGGGTGATCTCCTTGGCGAGGAACCAGACGTGAGCGGCGCCGGCCGCCCAACCGATCAGGGCCACCGCGGACATGGTCGGCTGGCTAGGTAGCCACCGCCAATCTCCGAACGTCCCTCCGCTATGCCGGCTCTTGTTGATCACAAGGAAACCGACCAGCAGAATCGGGCCGGCAAGAGCCCCAACGAGGAACCCGCTGATATTGGCGGCGAGACCGGCGTACTGAAGCAGGACCAGCGAGCAGGCGGCTGCCGCGCCGAGCACCAGCGCAAGGCCCAGGGGCGGTCGTGGGGCGGTTCCGCGCGGCAGAGGTCTCCCCAGGGCAGGAGGTGGCGGCTTCCGCAGGGGCTGCCGACGGCGAGGCGGAGGAGGAGGGGCGGGCGAACGACGGGGAGGAGGAGGGGGAGTGCTCACGGGCCGGAATCTCCCCGAGGAGTAGTGCACTCAGGCCACAGCCCGCCATACGGATCCGATGAGACCAGAATGCGTCGACATCGACCTACGCCGCTGCCAGCGGTCAACATCCTGTAGTCCATGTGGACAGCATGATACGAAGGTGCGACCGACCGGGCGACTTGAGCCCAGTGGACCCGGGTCAGCCGGCGCCGCAAGTCCGCCACTGCCAGCCAACGACGCAAAACGGCGCGCATAGCGTTCGAGTTGATCATCGAAGCCAGTGACGGGCGACCCGACCGGTACAGGCGGCTAGTCAAGCAAGGCGTGAAAGCCCGTTTCCTGGAGCAGGGACCACTGTCCAGAGGCGAGGGTAAGATCCTGACCGAGGCCCGCAACGTCGCTCTGAAGTGCGAGAGCGCGGTCGCATCGATGGAGTCGGGGCCGGTGATCAACGCATCGCCCAAAACACACTTGACGAGTTGGTGATACCAGTGGACATCTCGGGAATCGACCTTGGCGTGGACGCGCAGGCGATCATCGACACCCTCAACGTCGGCGGAGTCACACCTCAGGCGGCGCTCGAGGCCGGCATCGACGCCTACGGCCCGCAGCGGTTCACCTTCTAGGGCAACGCCCTGCCCTAGCGATACAGGCCTGCACCAGGGTCTAGGTGGCTGGTGTTTTTCTCGGGGTGGGGTGCTGGTTGGGGGTAGAATTACAGGTGTGTGGTTTCGTGTCGCGGGGAGGTTGGTGTCGTGACGGTCGGGGTTTCTGAGTGTCAGGCTGATTTATTCAGGGGTACTGGTTTTGTGGGGGAGAGGGTGGCGGCGGGGTCGATTTTCGGGTTGTTGTTCCGTGAGGGGGATCGGTTGTTCGCGGATTCGTTGTTTGCTGATCTGTTTTCTTCGCGGGGGCGTCGCAGTGTGCCGCCGCGGGTGGTGGCGTCGGTGATGGTGTTGCAGCGCTGGTTCGGGTTCTCTGATCGTGAAGCGGTCGCGGCTTTCGAGTTCGATGTGCGCTGGAAGTATGCGTGCGGGGGTTTGGGGTTCGATTCTGGGGGGTTCTGCCACACGGTGCTGGTGGGGTTTCGGGCCCGGTTGGCGGCTTCGAGCGACCCGAGGAGGGTGTTTGATGTGGTGCTCGACGCGGCCCGTGAGGCGGGGGCGCTGTCCCAGCGCAGGGTGCTTGACTCGGCGCCGGTCTACGACGCGGTGGCTACCCAGGACACTGTCACGATGCTGCGCAGCGCGCTGCGTCAGGTGTTCGCCGCGGCGGGCGCGGAGGGTTTTGATGAGCAGTTGCGGGCGGTGCTGGGCCGCGGCGACGACTACGCGTCGGGCGCGAAGCCCGACTGTGACTGGGAGGACCCCGCGGCGCGCGAGGCGCTGGTGGCGGGGTTAGCCGCGGACGCGTCGGCGGTTCTCGTGGCGATGCAGGGCAGGGCTTTGAGCGCTGAGGCCATGGAGGCGGTCGAGTTGTTGGCCGCGGTCGTTGGCCAGGACCTCGAGGAGGGCCCCGACGCGCGGATGGGCATCGCGCGCCGCGTCGCGGTGGATCGCGTCATATCCACAGTGGACCCCGACGCCCGCCACGGCCGCAAGAGCACCGCTGGAGGCTTCGACGGCTACAAGGGCCACATCGCTGTGGATCCCGACTCCGAGCTGATCACCGACACCGCCGTCACCGCCGGCAACGCCGCAGACGCCTCCACCGCCGCAGCACTCATCAAAGACCTCCTCACCACCGACACCGCCGCCACCACCGACACCGCCGCCACCACCGACAGCGCCGACAGCGCCGACACCACCGACAGCGGGGTCGTGGATGTGTTCGAGGGTCGCCCGACGGTGTATGGCGACAGCGCCTACGGCAGCGGCGAGTTCCAGCAGTTGCTGCGCGACGCGTCCATCAACTCGAGGTGCCGAACCCAGAGCCCCGCAGGGCTCGGCGGGCTCTACAGCAAGGACCGCTTCAGCGTCGATCTGAACGCCGGTACAGTCACATGCCCCGCCGGGGTCCGCGTCCAGATCCGCCGCGGCAGCGACGGCGACGACACCGCCCGCTTCGCCTCGGCGTGCACCCAATGCGACCAGCGCCAGCTGTGCACCACGGCCAAAAGCGGCAGAACCATCCGCGTCGGCAAACACGAAGCTGTCCTCGCCGACGCCCGCGACCGCCAGAGAGCCCCCACCTGGAAGGCCGACTACCACGCCACTCGGCCCATAGTCGAACGCCGCCTCGCCCACCTCAAACGCCGCTGGCACGGAGGCCGCAGAGCCCGCGTGCGAGGCCGCCCCAAAGTCGACGCCGACTTCAACCTCCTCGCCGCAGCCCACAACCTCGCACGCCTCGCGGCGCTCGGGCTGCACTCCCAACCCACCCGATGGGCCCTCGCCTGAGCCCCACACCACCCGAACCCCCCAAGACCCGGCCAGCCCCGCACCCCGCCAGGCCCACAACAACCCAAACCGTCCCAAACCACCAGCACGCCCAACACCAAACGCCCAACCAACCCATTTGACGCCAGACCCTCTAGGAGACTGCTGAGCGTCTGACAGTCACCGCTCGGCATCTCTCAGTCGGGCCAGAGCCAGGCGGCGCGGGCGGCGACCTGGTAGATGCGCGCGACGGCGCGAGGTTCGTCCTCGTGGATGAGGTTGGCCAGTTCGTCGGGTTGGGGACGGTCGTCGCCCGCTTGCGCTCCGGCAGCACGCATCCCGGGGACGTCGGCGACGTGATTCGCTGGCGAGTCAGGCCCCGTGTCTGGTTACGAGTGTCGACACCTCCGATGAGGAGCGGATTCCGCTCGTCTGTTCGCCACCGGATCCGAACTGTTCGCCCGGCGGCACCGCGGGCGCCAGCGCCCACCGCTATGCCGTGTGGAAAACCACGTTGCCCCAGCAAGTGATGGTGCCGTTGGTGCGCAGCCCGCACGAATGCCGAAAGCCGGCGGTGACGGCGGAGTATTGCCCGTCGGGCGCGGTCGCCTCCCCGAAGAGGTTGCGGCCCCAGCAGGTGATGGTGCCGTTGGTGCGCAGCCCGCACGAATGCAGAACGCCGGCGGTGACGGCGGAGTATTGCCCGTCGGGCGCGGTCGCCTGCCCTTCGTCGTTGTTGCCCCAGCAGGTGATGGTGGCGTTGGTGCGCAGCCCGCACGAATGCCGCCAGCTGGTGGTAACGGCGGAGTATTGCCCGTCGGGCGCGGTCGCCTGCCCTTCGTTGTTGCCCCAGCAGGTGATGGTGCCGTTGGTGCGCAGCCCGCACGAATGCCCATCGCCGGCGGTGACGGCGGAGTATTGCCCGTCGGGCGCGGTCGCCTGCCCTTCGTCGTTCCATCCCCAGCAGGTGATGGTGGCGTTGGTGCGCAGCCCGCACGAATGCCCATCGCCGACGGTGACGGCGGAGTATTGCCCGTCGGGCGCGGTCGCCTGCCCTTCGTTGTTGTTGCCCCAGCAGGTGATGGTGCCGTTGGTGCGCAGCCCGCACGAATGCCGCCAGCTGGTGACGGCGGAGTATTGCCCGTCGGGCGCGGTCGCCTGCCCTTCGTTGTTGTCGCCCCAGCAGGTGATGGTGCCGTTGGTGCGCAGCCCGCACTGATGCCTGAAGCCGGCGGTGACGGCGGAGTATTGCCCGTCGGGCGCGGTCGCCTGCCCTTCGTTGTTGTTGCCCCAGCAGGTGATGGTGCCGTTGGTGCGCAGCCCGCACGAATGCCCATCGCCGGCGGTGACGGCGGAGTATTGCCCGTCGGGCGCGGTCGCCTCCCCGAAGAGGTTGTTGCCCCAGCAGGTGATGGTGCTGTTGGTGCGCAGCCCGCACGAATGCCGAGAGCCGGCGGTGACGGCGGAGTATTGCCCGTCGGGCGCGGTCGCCTGCCCTTCGTCGTTGTTGCCCCAGCAGGTGATGGTGGCGTTGGTGCGCAGCCCGCACGCATGAGACGAGCTGGCGGTGACGGCGGAGTATTGCCCGTCGGGCGCGGTCGCCTGCCCTTCGTCGTTGTTGCCCCAGCAGGTGATGGTGCCGTTGGTGCGCAGCCCGCACGAATGCCGAGAGCCGGCGGTGACGGCGGAGTATTGCCCGTCGGGCGCGGTCGCCTGCCCTTCGTCGTTGTTGTCGCCCCAGCAGGTGATGGTGGCGTTGGTGCGCAGCCCGCACGCATGAGACGAGCTGGCGGTGACGGCGGAGTATTGCCCGTCGGGCGCGGTCGCCTCCCTGTAGAAGTTGTTGCCCCAGCAGGTGATGGTGCCGTTGGTGCGCAGCCCGCACGAATGGTGGTGGCTGGCGTCGACGGCGGAGTATTGCCCGTCGGGCGCGGTCGCCTGCCCTTCGTCGTTGTTGCCCCAGCAGGTGATGGTGCCGTTGGTGCGCAGCCCACACGAATGATCCCCGCCGACGGAGACGGCAGAGTACCGGCTGGTGGATTGGGCGGCGGTCTGGGGCGCTGTGAGGGTGAGGGAGGAGCTGGCGAGCCAGTTGCCGACGGTGGCGGTGGTGGGGAAGAAGCGGACGCGGGGGAGTTGGCGGTCGCCCCAGGTGTTGTCGGGTTGGCGTTGTTGGAGGCCGAACTCGATGCGGCCGCTTTCGAGTTTGCGCGCCACGATGCGCACCGCGCCGACGGGCAGGTCAAGCGCGGAGCTGGCGAGCCAGTTGTCGACGGTTGCGGTGGTGGGGAAGAAGCGGACGCGGGGCAGCTGTCGGTCGCCCCACGAGTTGTCGGCCTGGCGTTGTTGGAGGCCGAACTCGATGCGACCGCTGTCGAGTTTGCGCGCCACGATGCGCACGGCCGCGCTGTCGCTGCCGGCGGTGTCCTCCTGGGCGACGGCAGCGGTGGAGACGACGGCGCCGCCGAGGACGGCGAGCAGGGCGACGATCGCCGCGCCGGCGCGGCGCCTGTTGTCGCGGGGCCTGCTGCTGGCAGCGGGCACGTTCGTCGAGCCGGGTCGTGACGTCATGCGAACTCCTGTGCTGATCGGGCACTGCCCCTCCGCCAGCCAGGCGGGAGCAGCCCGGTAGACATTACACACACGCCAGACATCGCCGTATCGCGCACCTGACCGCAGGTGGCTAGATGTCGACGCCGCCTGGGGCCGGGATGCCGAGACGCACATCCTGGTCTGCGATCACCGCGGCCAGCGAGTCTCGTTCCGCCGAAGCCTCCGCGACGTCGGCGCCGAGCGACCGACGCAGATGCGAGACGACCAGGCCGGTGATCTCTGATGCCATGGCCGCGTAGACCGGAGCGAGGCGATCCGCTTCGGCGCGGAGTCCGTCGATGTCATCGGCATAGGTCCCCTTGTTGCGCCACAGCGACAGTTCCCCCAGGTCGACGCCGAGGCGATCGAATGCCGCCCGCATCTCGCCGCGGTGGGGCTCAGGAACGTGGCGCTGGAGGACCGCAGCAATGGTGTGCCCGTTGCGCTTTAGCTCTTTCTCGGTCGGCGTCGGGTGGCCATAGAGCTTCGCCATGGCTTTCACCGATGTCTCGGCGGCGAGAGCGGCATCGACGCAGAGGCTCACCATCCGGTTCAGACGGCGCACCTCAACCGGCACCGCCGACTCCTGTGGGACAACCTCGAGGACGGACCTGGTGGCCGCCGTCGCCACGCCCTGCAGGCGCGGCAAGACCCGGGCGGCGAAGTAGCGCAGCGCTTCCTGCGGATCACTCATCGGCAACACCATCTCCTTGCCCCAATCCACGGGGCCCTCGTCGGCGGAGACCGCCACCACAATCGCCTCGGCGGCCACTCGATGCTCGAACGACGTGGCCACCAGCTCGACGCGTGCCCGCCACTCCGGACGATCCGTCACATGCACCTGCACCGGCCACGACACGACCTCCGCGGCGGCGGCCTCCAACTTCTGGCGTCGTACGGCGCGCTCGCCATAGTCCAGGTCGTCGAAGATGGCCACCAGGTCGATGTCGCTGGGCGGGCCCGCCGTACCGCGAGCCACCGACCCGAACAGCAACACCTCCTCGACTCCCCCGCCGATCAGCGCAGCAGCGGCACGCTCCGCATCAGCCCGAGTCGGCGCCTCAGCCGGCGCAACAACCGCCATGACCCCAGCCTACGCGGCGGCGAGAACGGCGACGGTGGGGGAGCGCAGCCAGCGCCGCCGCAGGCCGCCCCGCCTCGCCGGGCGGGGCGGGCGTCACAACGTGACGGCGGCGGCGAGGATGCCCGCGTGCTTCGGCTTCAGGCCGCCGCGGGAGATCACGTCCACGTGGGCGCCCAGGAGGTCCTCGAGGGCGAGTTCCAGGCCGGCGTGATCGGACAGCGACGCTCCCTCAGCGAACGTGGCCAGGAAGTCGAACAGCAACTCGGTGTCCAGCGCCCGCTCGCGGTCGCCGAAGACTCGCCGAGGTCGTTGCGGCTCGGCCGCTTCGACCCGCTGGTCTCCCGGGCCCGTCTCGCGGTCGCCGAAGACTCGCCGAGGTCGTTGCGGCCCGTCGCCGCGACGACCAGGCGCTACAGCGGCCTCCACCGACGCCGCCGAAGACAGCCCGAGCGGGCGGTGCGACAGCGCCACCAAGACGCGCTCCTCGCCACGACTCAGGCCCAGCACCCGATCCGGAGCGTGGGCGTCACTCACGGCCTGCCGGCTGCCTCGCCGACCACCTGCACCTCCCAGCGGGCGGCGGGTACTCACAGCGGGCGGCGGGTACTCACAGCGGGATCGCCTCGGCGAGCATCGCCCGGTGGCCCTCGCGTTTGGCGGGCTTGAGGGCGCCGGCGTCGATCACGTCGACCTGGCCGCCCAGCAGCTCCTCGAGGTCGGCCAGGAGCCCGCCGATGTCGAACAGATCCGCCCCCGGCTCGAAGGTGGCCAGGAAGTCGATGTCGCTGGCGGGGGTGTCGTCGCCGGTCGCCACCGAGCCCACCAACGCGATCGAGGTGGCCTTGTTGGCGGCCGCCGCGGCGCGGATGGCCTCACGGTGGGTGCCCAGGATCTGATCGCGACGACTCATTAGATCAGAGTACCGGGCGAGCGCGAGCCGGATTCCGCCTGTCACTCGACGCGTCTTCGCTGAGCGTGGTTCGGCCCTAGGGCGAGGCGAAGCCAGGCACCGCTTCCAGTGCAGGAGACGCGGCCCAGCGCGGTCTAGCAGTGTCCGCACATGAGAGCGATAGGAGCTGGCGCCGGCTAGATCTTCCGGTTGGCGCGGACGCGCCGCACGGCGGCGGCGACGGTGGCGTGGCTGAGCCCCACCAGGTCGGCCATCTCCCGCGTCGAGAGGTGTGGGGATGCCGCGGCGATCGCCTCGTCGAGTTGGCGGCGAGCTTCGGTCGACGCCTCCAGGGCCTCCTCGTGGGCCGCGCCCGCCCGGCCGAGGAGGTAACGGTGGCGGTTCTTGTCGCTCGACAAGGCCGACTCCATCGCCCCTGAGCGTAAAGCCGCTTGACACACATCTGTCAAGCGGCTTTACGGCGAGGGCTCCGGAGACCCGGATCCGGCCGATTCGGCCCAGATCGGGCCGAAAACGGCGCCGGTAGACGCCCAGAGGCGCCGCTAGCGACCCGGGTGGGGGGTGTCGGAGGGGGGCTCTCGGTGCGCTCCTGGGGCTGCCCTGGGCCGGCTCGGGCAGATTCGCGGCGGTCACCGTCCGCCGCGGCGCGAGCTGCTGCCGCCTCGGCGGTCAGGCGGAGGCTCCGGAGGATCCCGTCGACGTTGCTGGTGCGCCACGGGCCGCCCCGCGGGGTGGAGATCCCCGTATGACACGACTCCTGGCGGTCCTCTCCACGGGAGCCTGCCATCGGCCACACCGCACACCCCGCGATGTCTGGGGTGTCTGTAATGTCTACCGGGCTGCTCCCGCCTGGCTGGCGGAGGGGCAGTGCCCGATCAGCAGAGGAGCCCGCTATGACGTCACGACCCGCCTCGACGAACGTGCCCGCCACCCGCAGCAGGCCCCGCGGTAACCGGCGCCGCGCCGCCGCGGCGCTCGTCGCCCTGCTCGCCGTCCTGAGCGGCGCCGTCGTCTCCACCGCCGCCGCCGCCCAAGAAGACAGCGGCAGCGACAGCACGACCGTGCGCATCGTGGCCCGCAAACTCGAAAGCGGCCGCATCGAGTCCGGCCTCCAACAACGCCAACCCGACAACACCTGGGGCGACCGCCAACTCCCCCGCGTCCGCTTCTTCCCCACCACCGCCACCGTCGGCAACTGGCTCGCCAGCTCCACGCTGGACCTGCCCGCCGGCGAGGTGCGCATCGTGGCCCGCAAATTCGAAAGCGGCCGCATCGAGTCCGGCCTCCAACAACGCCAACCCGACAACACCTGGGGCGACCGACAACTCCCCCGCGTCCGCTTCTTCCCCACCACCGCCACCGTCGGCAACTGGCTCGCCAGCTCGTCGCTCACCCTCACAACACCCCAACCGGCCGGCGAATCCGCCGGCCGGTACTCCGCCGTCTCCGCCGGCGGGGATCATTCGTGCGGGCTGCGCACCAACGGCACCATCACCTGCTGGGGCAACAACGACGAAGGGCAGGCGACCGCTCCCGACGGGCAATACTCCGCCGTCACCGTCGGCGGCGAACATTCGTGCGGGCTCCGCACCAACGGCACCATCACCTGCTGGGGCAGCAACTGGGACGGGCAGGCGACCGCGCCGGCCGGGCAATACTCCGCCGTCACCGCCAGCTGGTCCCATTCGTGCGGGCTGCGCACCAACGGCACCATCACCTGCTGGGGCGACAACTGGGAGGGGAAGGCGACCGCGCCGGCCGGGCAATACTCCGCCGTCACCGTCGGCGGAGACCATTCGTGCGGGCTGCGCACCAACGGCACCATCACCTGCTGGGGCGACAACTCGGCTGGGCAGGCGACCGCGCCCGACGGGTAATAGTCCGCCGTCACCGCCCCGCAAGCGCTCGCGGCCCGCTACGGGCCGCCTGGTGGCGATCACCACCACGATCGCCCAACCGCGGCGCCGGGAACGCTCCACCAGCTCGGCCCACGCCAGCAGGCTCCGGGTGACCCGATCCAGGCGGGCCACCACCAGCGCGGCGCCGGCGCCGTCGAGGGCCTCCAGCGCCGGGCCCAGAGCCGGCCGGCGGTCGGGGGGGACAGCGCCGCTCACGCCGGCGTCGACGATCTCGCCGGCCAGGGCCCAGTCCCGCTCGACGATGGCCGCCCGGGCGGCGTCGAGCTGCGCGGCGATGCCCAAGCCCTCGTCGGCCTGGTCCTCGGTGGACACGCGGGCGTAAGCGAACGCCTGGCGAGGTGGGCCGCTCACACCCCCATTTTCACACGATGGGAACCCATCATGTGAAACCGCCTATCCCCGGACCTCAGCCACCCTCCGGACAGCGCGATAAACAGCCGTAACGGCTACGCGCAGACCGCGCCTAACAGCCCCCGTTCGTGCAGCCAGCGGGCCCATGGGGCGCGAATGTGCGGCGACAAGTGGAGTGCGGCCCACTCCTCGAGGAGGACGTCGATGTCGATGTACCACACGACGTCGGCCTCGGTGCCCTCGGGGAGGATCCGCTGATAGGCGTCGCGCAGCCAGCGGCGATCCGCCAGGTCGTACTCGTACGGCGGACTCCAGGCGATGTGCAACGGCAGGCGCACGACCCCCGAAGCCTTCGGCCGGGACCGGTCGAGGATGGCCTCGGGGATCGCTGCGGGCTTGCGGCCGAGCGGGCGGGTCGGCGAGACGGTCGCCGGTGGTGGACCGCCCGGCGGGAACCAGTCCTCTTCGGCGACGGGTTCAGGCCGTGGGCCTCGCTCACCAGGGTCGCTGTCGCGACGGGTCATGGCGCCACGCTAGAGCCCGCCGTCTCGGTCGCCGGCAGTGGCCGAGGCCGACGCCGGGGGTGTCGATGTCGGCGTGCCGGACGATGGTCGCGTGCTCGCGGTGCTTCGCTTTGAGACCGGCGGCGGGTCAGTCCACGGAGTGGGCGGCGATCAGACGGCGACCGTACTGATCGACAGCAGCGAGCATCGCTGCGACCATTTCGCCGCTGTCGGTTGACCGGTCAACGACGGCGTGTCCCCTCCGACACCCCAGACAACCGATGAAACACCCTTTGACCTGCGGTAATGATGATCTACGAGGATCTCGTTATTACTTGTAGCATCGCTTCGGTCAGGCGGAGTCGAGGGAGAATTCACCGCCGGCGGCGACGAGCGCGCGAGAGCACTTGTCGCGAGGCCTGCCGTGGAGGCGGTGGCCGTTCCGATCTTTAGGCCGCGGGTCGGCGGCTGGCCAGCCAGGCTTCGATGTCGCTGCGGCGCCGGCCGACGGCTCGGGCGCCGAGTTTGACCGGTGCGGGGAACTCGCCGCGCCCGATCGTCTCGTAGATGGTCGATCTGGAGATGCCGCAGATTGCGATGACTTCGGGGAGTCGGTAGATCTCGGGAATCATTGGTACCTCCGGGGGCGCGGCGATCACCGCGTGTGGGTGCAGGTCATGGGGTAGTCGGGTGGCGCTCCCTGCGTCTGTGGGTAGCTCATGGCTTCAGTTGTAGAGCTGCGATGTGCGTCACTGCGGGGAGCACAATTGTTCGAACGACGGTCAATAACTCTTGCGGGCGGTCTGGCTCGCGGGGGCGCGTGCGGGTCGCCGGACTCGGGAGGCGGGCTGGCGTTCGGTCGGATCGTCGTCGATCGGCGTGTCGACGACACCGACGCGGTCGAGGCCGCGGTAGCGCGTGCACTCGTCGGCGCCCACCGCCGGACCATCAACAGAGGATGGCGCCAGCGTGGCGCCCGCGCGGGCGATGCCACGACGAGCGCGATCAAACCGCGCTGGTCGCGGCCAGCGGGCCAAGAGGAGGAGAACCTGAGAGCATTTCGGTGCATCGACGTCGTGGGGTCGGGGGACGGGATATCGGGCGCTCCGGTTCGCCGCAGCCCCCACACGCCGGCCGTGCCCGAGTCCCGATGTGCACCCCCAACGGCCCGCTGGGCGCGTCGTCGACGCCGAGCACCTCCACATCGCCCAGACCGACGATCAACTCGCAGATACGCGTAGGGTTCTCCTCCACCGGGGGCCTCCTCGGATTCGGCGTCTGTCAACCCCGATTCTGGAGGCCCCCACCCCGCCTATCGCGGACCCACTCCCCGCTCATTCCCGAAGAGCCGCCAATCGGGGCCGCGACCGGATGATCCGCTTGGTTTCGGGACCGTGTGGGAAGCGCACGACTCGGCCGCGCCTCTTGTGGCCGATCCTAACGTCGGACAAGCCTGGACTGGATGCCGGGGCGCTACTGATCAACCCATAGTTGAAGGTCAGAGATGTGTCCTCGAAGTTATTCGAGAACACATCTCCCGTCGAGCGGTATCCCCAGCCATCCCTCATCGGCAGCAGTGTCGCGCGATTGATTGCGAGCGAGCTTGTGGTCGATGCACTCTTGGATCGCCGAGACCAGATCGGAGCTCTCAACCACCTTGCGGAAGTTGACTGTCGTTGGCGCGACCGACGGATAGACGCCTCCTCGGCCTGCGCTAAGGGATCTTTCTCAGCAGGAAAGCGCTAGTTCTGGAGGATCCCGGTAGTTCGGGTTAGTGTCGATGTTCGTGGATCGCGGCGGTTCTGGCGGCACGCAGCAGACGGTCGAGCGCGGCGTGTTGTTCGTTGCCCCGCGACTCGTGACCGCCTGGGCCCTGTGACCGCGAGAGTTGAACGGCGGGAGCGGGTCTTTCGGTTCGCGCTGGCTCTTTGGGTGCTGATGGCTGTGGCCGCGTGCTCCACCACCGGCCCGCCCGGCGAGCCGGTCGCCGCAAACGTTGAGGGGCGCCTCGACGCCATCGAGCCGGGAGGCGGGGAACCGGCGGGTTTCATAGCGCCCGCGTCGACGGAGCCGGCGGCGACCGAGCCTGCGCCGCGCGCGTCGCCGGAATCTGAGGGCTCGCTACTCGGGTTTCGCGACTCGGACGACGTCGTTCCGGGTGCACCTGCGTCCGAGACGGTCGCGCCGACGTCGACAGAGCCGGTGGAGCCGTGTCACCCGGCGTACTACCCGTGCCTACCGCACCTGCGGGACGACGCGCTGGACTGCTCGGATCTCGACGACGACTTGAAGCCTGTGGTCGTTCTGGATCTTGCCGATGATCCGTACCGTCTCGCCGAGGACGCAAGCGGCCGGGCTTGCTCCGCTGCCGGGCTGACCGGTCTCGTGGCCGAGGGATCTTCGGGGCTCGCATCCGGCGGGGGGGCCCGATCCTCGGACGCCGCCGGCGCGGACGGCGACGCTGAGCGGCCGTTGCGCACGCCGTCGTGGACACCCGACCCCGAACCGCCCGACGTCGACAACGTTGCGGCCGTCTGCGGTCCCGCCTCCCAACCGTCGGTGCTCGATCCGGTTGGTGGTGTTCCGCCCGAGATCGGGCCGGAGTCGGACGGGTTGTCGCCAGGATCCGCCGGGGAGTCACCGCTCGGCGAGCCGCAGTTGCCCGGGCCGGAGTCGGACGGGTTGTCGCCGGAGGGCAAGTCCCCACTGGAGTCCGAACTCTCGGGTGCGGTCCGGGCGGCGGGCGACGGGTGGTGCCTGCCGGAGATCACCGATGACACTGTGCGGCTCTTCTGGTGCGAGAACGATCTCTCGGCGAGTCCGGATCTGGAGGTGTACGAAGGCGGCGAAACACCCACCTACCGGACCAGGCCGCTCGTTCTTGAGGTCGGAACGCGCGTCGAGCGCTACTCGACGTGCACCGGTTTGAACGCGGTCGAGGAGGTGGTCGGTTTCGTGGAGTTGGGGGCAACCGCCGCCGGCGAGCCCCAGATTGGCGTTCACCTCTGCGGCAGGTTCTTCCTCGGCGAGGAGTTGTATGGGTGGGGTCTGGGTCTGTACCGCGCCTGGCAGGACTCGGAGGGCCGTTACCGGATCGAGATGCCGCGCCCTGTCGAGTACCTCGATGTCTGTTGAGGTTGAGGTTGAGGTTGAGCGGCCGGCGTACCTGCGAGTGCCTCACGACAGACCGGCTCGGGATCGCCCACGGCCGTCGAAGTTCCGCGGTACCGCTCAGTCGGAAACCTGCAAGGAAGTATCGGATACCGGCTTCGGCGCGCCGGTAGCATCACCTTGATGAAGCGAGGCCGGAGCTCCGTTGGCGGGGTTGGCTCGATCCGCGGCGGGAGGGCGGCGCGCCGCCGGCGGGTGGTGCTGGCACTGCTGCTGGCGGCCGCGCTCGTCGCGCCGCTCGTGGCGGTCATCGGGTCCGTCGACGCGCAGTCGCCCGTCGGCACGGTCTGGCCGCCCGGCGTGCCGGTCGATCCGGACGAGCCGGGGCTCTACGACTACTTCTGGGACTCGGCGACGCGGGCGTTCACCCCCGTGAACGACTTCGTGCGCGTGGCGCCGAACGAGACCGTCGATCTGCACATGCGCGCCAACGATGTCGTCGGCTTCCGGGTGTGCCCCAGTCTGGATGGGGGGGCTGCGGTCGATCTGCAGCGGTGCCGTGACCAGTCGTTGCACGAATCTGCGGGCGGAACCTGCGGATCGGCGGTGGAGGACAGCGGGGCGGTGCGCGGCTACGAGCACGTGATCACCCTGTGCAGCGGCGTGTACACCCTTGGCTCGCTCACCATGCTCAGCGGCGACGCGCACGCCGAGGTCGCCCCCAAGCAGGGAGCCATCACGCGCAGTTCCCCCGACGGCACCGCGCCGCGTGGGGTCGTCGCGGTGACGGGCAAGACGCTCGGTGTCGCCCAGGCCGAGTACTGCATGACGAGCTATCCGATTCCCTGCCGCCGGCGGGCGTTGATCGACATCGTCGTCGAGCCGCCGGGCTGGACCGATGCCCGCGTCGTGGGCGTCGACGACGAGTACCGCCTCGAGTTGGACTGGTCGCAGCAGACTCACAATGTCGTCCTGAAGGCGCGCGACTCCAATGTCCTCAACCCGACACCGTGGAGGGTGGCTCCCGTCGTCGGCACCTACTGCTGCCTCTCGAACCTCGACTTCTGGAGGTTCGACCTGTCATTGCCGATCATGCTCGGCAGCGACAGGATCCAGACGGGCCGCGACGTGGTCTCCTTCTTGGGCTCGGGGGGCGCAGAGATCGACACGATGCGGTGCGTGCCCTTGTACTGCGACCAGATCGTCCCCAAGAATCCGGCCGTTTCGCGTTGGGCTGCCGGTGCGGCGGACTCGATCGGCATCGACGTGGAGGCGGTCGGCAAGAGGCTGCACGTCACGCTGTGGGGCAACCCCACCGACAAGGCGGGGATCCGGCCCCAGTCCGGTAGCGTCGTCGCTCCGGTGATCACGTACTGCCTGGCGCACTGGCAGCAGCGCTGCGACGCGTCGACGTGCGCAAGGGCCACCTACCGCAACGCCCCGAACCTCAGGCTGCAGAGTTGGATGAACGTCGTGCCGTCGAGCGCGTACGTGGCGACCACCTACTGCCCGCCTCCCGCCGAGGTGTCCATCGAGGTGGTGGACCTCACGCCTAGCACGTTCGACCTGGAGAAATTCGAATTCGTCCCGCCGACACCCGAGGAGACGCTGGTCACACCGCCCGAGGGCGCCCCGGAATGGAGTTACCGGCCCGACCCTGCCAGGTTCGACCTGGATGCGGGTGCGGCGGACCCGCTGTTCTGGTGCTTCCCGGGCCCCTTCCTGGACAGCGCCATCGGCGATCTCGAGGGCGACGCCGCCCAGCGGATCGACGACCCCGACACGTCGGCGGTGTCGGCGGCACGCATCACCCGCTTCGATCGCTACTACGACGGCGAGGACGCCGACGGCAATGACGTGGCCGCCTGGCCCGCCCTGCCTGCCCGCGACATCGATCCGGTCACCATGAGGGTCCGCAACCGCGCCGATCTCATCGCGCAGATCATCGAGCGCGAGTACGAGGCGATCCTGCTGAACCCCGCCGCCTTCCCCGATCGTGACCCGACGATCGGCGCGGTCTGGGTCACCGCGGCCCAGGAGGTCTACGACGATTTCGTCGACCCCGCCAACTACGACGCCAACCACCTCCGGCACTACCTGGCAGTCACCGTCCCGCCCGACGATCCGCCCCCCGCGACACCAGATTCACCGGCGACGATCGACGATTTCATCCGCGACTATGTCACCCTGGGTGGTACGTGGTATGTCGACCCGACCCGCAACCCGCTATTCGACTTTGTCGCCGAGCGTAACGAAAAGGTCTTCGACGTGTACGAGAATCTGTTCGAGAACGAGTGGGACCGCGAGTCGCTGTGGCAGGGACTTGTCCGGTCGGAGTATCCGATCGATCAGGGCGCTGTCGAGGGCGGCGGCGACCCGATCCGTCCCGTCGATCACCGGCTGGTGGAGGATCCCGCGGCCCAGACGCGTTCCTGCCTGGCGGCGGGGACGACGATGACGATCGTGGGGGCGTGGGGGACCTATCCCGGCGCCGCGAACTGGGGCGATGCGACGCATGGCCTGTGCGGCTACGGCCTCCGTTGGGACTCCGTCCCAGAGTCTCCGATCCTCCCGGCGGGACTGTTCGCCTGGTACCTGCGCGACGCCGACTGTCCCGCCGACGCGCCGGTTAGGGGCTCGGCGGCCCTCCCGCAGGTCTGGCTGCGCGACGATGATCCCACCGATGGCATCTACAACCCACGTCTTGGCGCCGTCTGGGAGGGGGCTCTGGAAGGGGCCACGGCCTGTCGTGACGACCACCAGTGCGACGTCTGGGCGCCACCGGTCCCCGGTTACTACCAGGTTCGGGTGCGCATCGAGCGTTTGCCCGACAACCCCTTCGACGACCCCGTTGACGGCGTTGACTGCTTGACGATCCCGTTCGGCGACGCGGCGCCCAGCCCGGAGTGCGCCTACCACCACTACCTCACCGACCGCACCGACCCACTGCGCAGACCCGGAATCCTGCCGCTGGGCTGGCTCGACTACTGGGGCCCGCTTCCCGACCCGGACGACCCGGACCCACCGGACCCACCGCACTTCGAGTTCGACGATCTGATCTGGGTGACCGGCGTGCGCGTGGACGCGACCCAGTGACGCCCGGGCTGTGACGAACCGACCACTGCGGCCTGTGGTTCGCCGAGACCCCGGCCCGGCGATCCTCCGTGTTCTGCACCGGCGACGCTCGAGTCTCGCCGCGGCGCCGTAAGCCGCGTGGCGGAGTGCCACTGCTGGTGCGGGAGGGATGAGAGTGGCCGAATTTCTCGTTTGGGCGGCGGTGGGTGTATGGGCGGTCTTGGGTGTTCATGTGTCGGTGACCGATTTGCGTCACGGCGTCATCCCGCGGCGCGCCGTTTGGGGCGCGGGCGCCGGTGTGGTGGCTCTGCTGGGCGCGGCGGCGGGCGTCCTCGGCGATCCTGCCCGTTTCGGCTGGTCCCTGGCGGCGGCGGCGATCGTCGGTGTGGTGCTGGAGGTGTGCTATCGGCTGGCGCCCGGCAGGCTCGGGTTCGGCGACGTGCGCCTCATCATCGCCAACAGTGTTCTGGTGGGTTGGTGGGGCCTCGATTGGCCGTGGTGGGCGCTGTGCGCGGGGGCGGTGTCGGCGTGGCCTGCGGCGGTGTGGGCCGTCGTGCGCGATGGTGCGCGGGCGCGGGTCCGTTGGGCGCCGGGGCTGGTGTTCGGCGCCGCAGGGGTGGTGGCGTACCTGCTCTGGTCCGTCGGTCCGGCCGGGTAGGGCGCCGACCCAACCCGGCCCGACCCGGCCGGGGAAAGTTTTCGCACAGCAGGATTCCGGTAGTTCTGGTGGGTACAGATACTCTGCTGCTGTGAGTTGTGTCGTGTTCCGCGGCGCGCACCGGTGGGCCGGGCGTGGTGATCGGGGCGACACGCTGGCGTTTTTGGTGATCTGGCCGACGCTGTTCGTGGCGATCTTGGTGTTGTTGGTCCACGCGTTCATTGTGAGCAACGCGCGCGCCGAGGCGGAGGTGGCGGCTTCGGCGGGTTTGCGGGCGGCGTGGCGCGACGCCGCGGACGCCGATTTCCTGCACGAGCCGGGTTCGTCGAGCCTCTACCGGGGCGAGGCGCCCCATCCGGCGGTGCGGGAGATGTCGAGCAGTGCGAGGGATGCCGTTGCCAGGGTGGCGGCGGAGGAGGAGGGCTGGCGGTGGTGGACGCCGGGCGTCGCCGAGGTGCGCAGCGATTGGTGCGCCGCCGATCCGGATGCCCGCCCGTCGGATGCGGCGGATCCGGGTTGGGTGCGCGTCGTGGTTTCCGGTGAGGTGTTCGGGCCGGTGGCGGCCCTGTGGCCGAACCGTCTTGCCCGTGTCTACGCCGTGGCGACGGGCCCGGCGGTGATCAATGTCAGCCCGCAGCAGGTGGCGGGCTGGGACGCCTCGGGCGTGCCGGTGTCCCTGCCGTCCTGCTAGCGGGATCGTTCGGTGTCCCAGTGAGAATGTCTCCGCCCGCAGCCGACTGGAGCCCCGGCGGTCACAGCGTTTGGTGTCGGTATGCCCGCCGGCGTGTTGTCGATCGCCACCGGAGGACCTGGCGTCGGTGCCGCCGTGATCAGCGGGGCGGCGCGGTGAGTCTGTGGGTGGTGCTGATGGTTCCGGTGGCGGTGTTCGCTGCGGTGGTGGCGATGGCGACGCCGCAGCGTCTGCGGGCGGAGTCGTCGATGGACGAGGTGGCGGCCGATCTGGCGAAGTTGGCGGCGGCGTGGCGTCACGGCGAGCAGACCGCGCGGGGACCCTTGGAGGGGTTCCCCCCGGAGTGCTCCAGCGGCGACCCGTACGTGTCGGGTCGTTGTGAGGTCCTCTTCGAGGCGTTGGCGAGGGATCTGGGGTCGATGGGGGTCGATGTGGCTTCGCTGCGGGGCTATTACAGCGATTCCCTGAGGGCGTCGCCGCTGCCGAGCGTCGAGGCGCTGCCGTGCGGGATCGGCGATCCGGCGGCATACCGGTCCGTCGTGCTGGATGCCACCCACGTCGCGGTCGTCGCCGATTGGAACGAGGCGGGGTGGGCTGCGGCGCAGGTGTGGCCGCGGGGCCTGCAGATGGGAGCGGAGTCGGTGGGTCGTCTCACGATCCCGGTTGATCCGGGGAGCCCGCCGGCGGTTCCGCCGTGCGGGTCGCGTCTGGATGTCTCCGATGGGTCGGGGCAGTCGCTGCGTCTGTTGGACCCGGCTGCGGATCCGGCTCGGGCGTCGCGGTCGCTGCTGGGTTCGGTGCCGTCGCGGTCGCCGTTCGGGGGGTAGGGGGCGGCGGTGTCGAGACGGGGCGGTGGCCGTGGTGTGGGGGGTTCCGCGGCGTTGGAGTTCGTGGTGGTGGCGCCGATGTTGGTGCTGTTGGTGTTGTTCGTGTTGTGGGCGGGTCGTGCGGGTCGTGCGGGTTTGGTGGCCGATCTGGCGGCGGAGGAGGCGGCGACGGTGGCGGCCCTGTGTTGCGAGGAGGGCGACATTGAGGGGCGCGAGCGGGTGGTGGCGGAGGTGTTGGGGGCGCGTCCGGGGTTGGATTACCTGTGCATTGGCGGGGTGCGGCCGGCGGGGGAGCGGTTCGTGTCGGAATCGTCGGTGTACTTCGACCCGTCCGACGGCGGGTCGGTGGGCGGTGTGGGTGTGTTGGGTGTGGGCGTGGAGTGTGAGACCGATGGTGCGGTGGCGCCGTTGCGGGGGTTGTTCCCGGAGGTGACCTTCGAGGGGCGCGCCGCGGAGGTGGTGCGATTGTCGTCGCCGCTGGGTGCGTCGGGGTTGCCGACGCTGCAGGTGGACGACGCGCGGGCCTCGGAGGGGGTCGGTTTCGTGGCCTTCGACGTGTGGCTGCATCAGGCGCAGTCGACGGATGTGTCGGTGTCGTGGTGGGTGGCTCAGGGCGGCGAGGCGACCGCGGGGGTGGATTACGCCATCGTGTCGGGTGTGGTGACGGTGTTCTCGGGGACTCGGGTGGCGGAGGTTCGGGTGCCGTTGATCCCTGATGTGCTCGACGAGCCCGAGGAGACGTTCCTGTTGGTCTTGGGTAATCCGTCGGGGGTGTCGTTGGATCGCCTGGCGGCGGTGGGGACGATCGTTGATGATGATTCGCCCGTCGGCATCGACGTGGTGGGGGCGACGGTGACCGAGGGGACGGTGGGTTCGCTGGTGCCGCCGGGGGTGGTGGAGTTCGTCGTGAGCCTCGATGCGGTGTCGGGGCAGGTGGTGCGTTTCGACTATGAGACGGTGGACGGGACGGCGACCGCGGGTGGGGATTACGTGGCGGAGCGGGCGTCGGCGCAGATCACGCCGGGCGATACGGACTTCAGGATCGAGGTGGATCTGGTGGGCGATCGTGTGCACGAGCCGCACGAGTATTTCTCGCTGCGTGTGTTCGGTGTGATGCACGCGTTGCCGTCGAGCGTGACGGCGCAGGGGTCGGTGCTCGATGACGATGATCCGGTGTTGTGGATCTCCGACGCGTTCGGGGTGGAGGGTAGCGGACAGATCGATTTCCGGGTGGGGTTGACGGCGCTGCGGGATCCGACGGATCCGGTGAGTTTCGAGTATGAGACGTTGCCGCAGCCGGGTGGGGCGACGATGGGGGTGTCGTGTTCGGTTCCGGGTGTGGATTTCGTGGGGGTGCCGCGGACGTCGGAGGATATTCCGTCGCGTGCGCCGTGGGTGGTGGTGGTGCCGGTGACGATCTGTGGTGATGATGGCGTCCCTGAGGGCACCCCGGAGTATCCGGGATTTGAGACTTTCGCGTTGCAGTTGCGCACCGCGTTCGGTGCGAAGTTGCCGGCGCAGGTGACTAGCGATTTGAACGACAACATCGGGACGGGCACGATCCTGGATCCCGATGCGATGCCGCGTGTGTTCGTGGATGACGTGAACGCGTTGGAGAACGCGGGGTCGATGGTGTTCCTGGTGCGGTTGAGTCACGCCACGAGCGGCGATGTGGACGTGTGGGTGAGGACCGTTCCGGATTCGGCGCAGTCGCCGGAGGACTACTCGGCGCAGTCGCACGCGGTGCGCATTACCGCGGGCGAGTTGTCGGCAGAGTTTGAGGTGCCGTTGATCGACGACAACGTCCAAGAGTCTGCAGAGAGCTTCCGGATTGTGCTGAGCGCGCCGACGGGGGGCGCGATCCTGGGTGACGCCGACGCGGTCGGCACGATCCTCGACGATGACGGGCCGCCGCTGGTGATCGTGGCGGGCCCGGTGCGCATCCGCGAGGGCGAGACCGGCATGTTCGTGGTGTCGTTGAGTTGGCCGTCGGCGTCGCCGATCGTGGTGCCGTTCGGTTTCGCGAACGGCACGGCGACGTCCGGCTACGACTATCACCACGCCGTGCCGGGGACGTCGTCGGTCACGATCCCGCCCGGCGAGGTCGCCGCGGAGATCAGGGTGCGCGCTTTCGATGACGCCTTGAACGAGGCCGAGGAGGACTTTGCGGTGGTCCTCGGCGAACCCGTCGGCGCGATCGTGACGGTGCGCACCGCGCAGGGGATCATCGAGGACAACGACGACCCGCCGGAGTTGATGGTCAGGGGCGGGGTTCTACAGGCTGATGTCTTTGTGCCGCAGGACGTGGTGGAGGAGGGGATCGAAGCGGTGTTCGAGCTGAAGTTGAGCGCCACGAGCGGCCGGGACGTGGTGGTGCAGGTGTGGACCCACGAAATCCAGGTGGGCGACGACGCAGCGACCAGCGGGGCCGATTACGGCGAGATCCCGATCCTCCCGGCGAAGGAGTTGACGTTCAACTCGGGCGAGATCGTCAAGCTGGTGCCCGTGACCACGATCGACGACGAACTCGACGAGTTGCTCCGTGAGCGATTCCAGTTCAAGGTGAGTGTGTCGGACGGCACGGCGAGCGTGGCCCCTGGCAGTGGCATCGTGGTCCAGTGGATCGAGGACAACGACGATCCGCCCGAGGTCGCTGTGCGCGCCACGAGCGACCCTGCCACTGTCGAAGAGGGCCTCACCGCGTGGTTCGCCGTCGAGTTGTCCGCCGTGAGCGGCTTGGTCGTGGCGGTGCAGGTGTACACCGTCGACGGCTCGGCGGTGGCCGGCACGGTAGGGACGCCGGGCGACTATGTGGCACTGAACCAGACGGTCACCATCAAGGCGGGGGACCCGCGCGAGACGGTCTCGGTCGACACCGAGGGCGACAACGTCGGCGAGGACGACGAGACGTTCAGCGTGGAGCTGTCGCAGCCGCCTGCCGGGTTCGAGTTCAACGCCGTACTGGGCGATCCCAGCACCGCGGAGATGACCATCCTCGACGACGACCTCGCCGTCACCGTCGCCGACGCCGCCGCCCGCGAGGGCGAGCCGGTGGAGTTCACGGTGAGTCTGGAGAACGGCGCGCTGGCGCCGCCGGGCGGCGCCAGCGTGATCGTATCCACCCGCGACCTGTCGACCGGATCCAACCTCGCCGCCGCGGGCGAGGACTACACCGCCAGGGCGGGCGACGCCGCCACCGACACTGTCACGATCCTCGAAGGGGACAACGCCGTCACCTTCACCGTGGACACAACAGGCGACGACGCCATCGAAGGCGACGAGACGTTCCAAGTGGTGCTGCACATGGTGGACGTATCCATCAAAGACAACCTCGCCGTGGGCACCATCGTCAACGACGACACCGTCATCACCATCACCGACGCCGAAGCCACCGAGGGCGAGGCCGTCACCTTCACCGTCACTGCCACACCCGCCCCCTACTCGACGCCGACTACACCCCCAGCCCCGCCAACGCCACCGTCACCATCACCGACGACCCCAACGACGAAGCGCCACAGCTGAGCATCAACAACCCCCCGCGGTCACCGAAGGCGGCACCATCACCTTCACCATCACCCTCGACGAAAACAACGAAACATTCCTCGCCCGCCTCGCCGACCCGGGTGGCGTGCGCCGACGTGCCCGCCGACGCCCGCGGCGACTTCGAGCACGCCACCGGCACCGTCACGTTCGTCCCCGGCGACCCGCTGCAGGCAACCATCGAGGTCAACACCTGCGACGACGAGACCACAGAAGGCGACGGTACGGTTGGCCGCGGCGGCATCGTCGAAGCGTTCACGCTCAACGCCAGATTCACCGACCTCGTCAATATCGGCGCCGCCGACGCCGTTGACGCCGCCGCCACCGTGCAAATCCTGGACAACGACCCCCTCCCGGCCCTCACCATCGAAGACCATGAGGTCCACGAGGGCGAAGACCTCGTCACCGCCGCCCAAGCCCAACACGCCGCTGCCATCATCAACCACCAGCGCCGCCGCAGCCTCCACCACCAAAGCCCCGCCGAACTCTATGCTGCCCTCACCGTGCAGTGACCGATGGAACTGGCCGACCTTAAGAACGTCAGTTTCACCGAGGGCGAGGCCAGCTCCCTGCGTGTGCGGCTAGAACTCTCCGACTCCACGCCCCTCGGCGTCCCCCTTGTTCTCCACTACTGGACCGGGGAACGCGAAGGCGGGCAGGAGGAGACTATACAAGGCAACTTCATGGCTATCTACTACAGGCATGCCTACACCTCGGCGGCCGAGGGCTTGGACTATCGCGGGGTGTCGCGCGGCGACGGCACCGTCACGATACTCGCCGGCAGCACCGAGGTGTTCTTCTCCATCGAGATCTACGACGACGACGAACTCGAACCCTTCGAAGAGTTCATCGTCCACCCCGACGGCTCGCCTGCGCTACCCGCGCCTCTCACGCTCGACTTCGACATCGCGGGTAGTTCGAGTCCGACCGCGCAGAACGACGACCTCGAGTTTCCCGACGTGGTGGTCTCGGCCGGCTCCGGCCCCTTCGCATCGTTCGAGATCGGGATTGTCGACGATGACGAGGTTGAGGGCACCGAGTGCTTCAGTTTGGACCCCGTGCCAGGTGAAGGCATGCCCGTCACCGCAGATTTGGAGATCCCGTTCGGGCTGTGGTTCTCCCAGACCGCCCGCTTCTGCATCACGGACAACGACTGACTTCGCCGTGGGTGCAGTTGGAAGTGTTGAGCGACTCTGGGTCGGTCGTGGCCAGGCAGTCGCACGCGGCGAGCACGGCCTCATGACCCTCGAGTGGTTGCTGATCGTCGGCGCGGTCGCGGCTCTGGCCGCAGTGGCGGTGTACATCGTGCAGAGCGTCGTGGAGGACGAGATCGACGGGGTCGAGGATCCGGCGGTTGTGGTCCTCGATGCGGAGGTTGCCGCCGCGTTCGTCGTCGAGCAGGCGTACGAGGCGGCTGTCCGGGAGGCGACGGCGGACCCGTTGTTCCGCCCGGACGATCCCGCCTTCGTGGCGCCGTTCCGTTCGCGCTGCGAGCAACTCGCCACCGCCGGCCGCTTCGGTGACGTTGTACTCCGTGCCGAATTCAGAGTGTTCCCCGCCGCCGAGAATCCTTTTCGGTGTGAACTCGTGTTCCGCGATCTGACCTCGTTGTGAAGGTCCGGTATGGGCGGAGCGAGCGCCCGCGGAGAACGTGAGCGCTCTTTACCGCCCGCTCTCGGGCGATCCCGTGCCGTGCGCGTCAACTCCTGGCGACGGATCTGTGCAGCGCCCCGAGTCTTCGCAGCCTGTTGGCGTAGGAGCGCGGCGTGTCGCCGTACGTGCGCTTGAACTCGGTGATGAAGTGGCTGACCGAGCCGTAGCCGACGGTGTGGCACGCCTGACTCACTGTCTGGTGCTCCTCTACCAGTAGCACCCGGGCCCGGTCCAACCGCAGCCGCTTCAGGTACTGATAGGGCGCCGAACCGGTGGTCGCCTTGAAGAGATGCGCGAACGCCGAGACCGACATCGACACATGGTTCGCCATATCTTGGACCTTGATCGGTTTGTCCAGTTCGGCCCGCATGAACGTGATTGCCGTGGCGATCCGGCTACCGGCCATTTCGCGGTGCGCGGCATCGGCGAGTGTCGCCCACATTGCAGTCCGCAACACCCGGTAGACGGCCTCGCGCAGAGCGAGCGGGGCGAGGACGCGACGATCCACGTCGCTGTCGGTCGCGCGGAGGAACCGCAACAATGCACCGGTGAGTTCGTGGCCGAGCGGACTCACCGGAGCCGGCTCGCGACGGGTGGGGTGCTCGGACGGCACAGGCAGCGCGCCGGGGCTCTGCTCGATCTCGCTGAGGGTTTCGGTGACGAGTACCGGATCGATCTGCAGCACTATCGACAGCAGCGGCTTGTCGTGGGTGGCTTCGAGCACGTCGGTGACGAGCCGGGCGCCTTGGGGCATGACGAAGTAGTCGGACGGGCCGCAGAAGTGGCTTCGGTCACCGACCTGCACCCGCTTGCGACCCTGCGCGACGACGCAAACCGACAGCGAAGTCACGACTTCGTCGTGGGGCGGCGCCGGGTGGTTGAGCCGGTAGTAGGTGAGGCCCGCCCAGGGTGAGTTGTTGCCCCCCGCGGCGGTGGCGCGGTCTGCGATGAGGTCGATGAGTTCGCGCTGTTGAACAGTGTCGTCGGTTCGCTGGTCAGAGGAGCGGTTCACGGCGCTCACCGCCACGCGGTCTGCTGTGCAGAACTGCGCCCCGGCTGTTGGCGAGGACGCACGCTCGAACTGCGCCGGCAACCGAACTCACCGGGGCCCCTGCGCGACCGCCGTGCGCGGCCTATCGGCACCGTCGAGGGATGAATGCAAGTAGGTAATTCAGGCGTAGTTTGCAGCAATAGATAGCACAACTGACAGAAACATTCTGTAACTCTAGAGAACCTACACGCTAAGGGTAGATAAGGTTCAACTACTATATCACGGGCCATCCTGTAGAGGGATGTCGCCATAAACGCACTCCGAATCGAGACGTTAGAACAGTGCCGATAATCGTTCTCCGTTCTCGGGTCGCGAAACGGTGGTCGGGCCGCGAAACGGTGGTCGCAATTGTCCTTCAGCGGACGCATTGGTGTCTTGCTCAATCCGCCGGATATATAGCGGATTCCTGCTCTCTATAGTTGCTTTGTCGATCAGTCCAAACGGAGCCTTCATAGTCGCGTGTTGGACATGGGATGGAACTAACAAAATCGTGTTAGATATGAGATGGAAGTGACTAACTCGTGTTAGTCAGCCCCGTGTTGTTCGCGGTCGGGTTAGTTGAATTTCGGGCACGTTGATGAGGAGGTCATCGGCGAGATCCAACACGTGTCTCGCGGCACCTACGGCGCTCGGCGCGTGCACGCCGAATTGGCCCAGGGGCGCGGTATTGAATCGCACTGGGTTTGGTGGAGGCTCCTGAGCTTGGAAGCGAGAATGGAGCCATGGCAACAGAACAAAGAGCAGGTAGGTCGTCGTCGCGTCGGTATTCGGAGGTGGAGAAGGCGCAGGCTGTGCGGTATATCGGAGCGGTGCTCGGCAAGGCCTCAAGGTCGGCCCGCGCTCGCTGCTCGTCGCGGTACAGGCGGGCGTAGGAGATGACCAGCGCGGCCTGAGAGGCGACAACGACGAAGGGCTCCTCATCGTCGGCGGAGAACCCCTCCTCCTTCGCTCCTGAAGCGCCTCCACCCCGCGGATCGGATCATCAACCCTGCTCAACACGCCATCGCGACCGCGCTGTCACCCCCTACTCGCGCACTCCCCGCAACCCGCCCCCTCGCGGGGGCTCCGTTGCAGGAATCCTGTATGTCTCTGTAGGATTCCGCAATCACTAGGTCGGCCACACAAGATTTGGAGGTCCGCGAGGTATTCATGGTCGCGGTACTCCCAGCGACCGGTGCAGACGGCTCGGGACGAGGCGACTGTCCGGTTGACGACGTGGTGACTGCCGACGGCCCCACATTGGGCTCGTGCGGTGTGTCGTCGTAGTCCGGCGCGCGTGCCGAGGTTGAGAACATGTCGGTTATAGGAACATTCGGGCCCGATCAGCAACCCGGCGAGCCGGTCGCGGTGGCCGCTGTCGGAGGGTCTGGCTCGCGGCGCCGCCTCGTTCTCGTTCTGCTCGGTGTCTTGGTGCTCGTCGGCGGGGCTGCGGGTTACCTGTACACGTCCGGGTTCTTCGGGGAGGAGCCGCAGCAGGTCCTCGTTGCTGCCGTGGACATCGTCCGCGGCGGCGCCGTGTCGGAGGGTGATTTCGCCGGCGTTACCGTCGATGTCGGCGATATCCCGCATATCGCCTGGTCGCCGGAGTCCGCCGCCGCGCTCGGCGGACTCGTGGCGCTGGTGCCGATCCCTTCGGGCGCGATCGTGCACGGTGGCATGTTCCTCGACCCCGCAGATGCGGCCTCGGGCGACGAACTGGAGGTCGTCGTGCCTCTCGACGCGAGCCTCGTGCCGTCACTGCTGCAACAGGGCGATCTCGTGCTTCTCGTGGATCCGGGCGCGCCGCCCGTCGAAGGGGATCCGGGGCGGCCCCGCCAGGTGTTCCAGTGGCTCGAGTTGCGTGATTTCGACGGCGCTTCGGTGCGGCTGTTCGTGCCGCCCGAGGAGTGGGTGCAGTGGCGGGATGTGCAGACGGTGCTGGGCTCGGCCCCGCAGGTCCTGCCCGTGCCGCCCGACGGCGACCCCGAGGCCATGGCATTGAATCTCAACGAGGTTTGGACAGCCGAGTGGGAGGCGGATGTGCGGCTCATCGAGGCGGCGCTACCGGTGCCCGAGCCCGTGCACGAGGCCGGTCCGGGCGAGTTGGAGGTGATCGTGCCGCTCGATACGCGCCTGGTGCCGTCGGGCGTGCAGGAGGGCGACCTGGTGCTGCTCGTGGATCCCGGCGTGGAGCCCACCGGCGGCGACGTGGGGCGGCCGCGCCGCGTGCTGCGCACGCTGGAGTTGCAGGACTTCGAGGGGACGTCGGTGCGGCTGTTCGTGCCGCCGCGGGAATGGCAGGAGTGGCGGCTCCTGGAGGCCGAGATCGGCGCCGTTCCGCAGGCTCTCCAGGTTCCCGAAGGCACCGACCCCACCCAGATGGCGGCCGAACTCGACGCCGTCTGGGAGTCCCGCTACCGCCAGGCCGTGGCCGCCCTGCCCGTGGCGCCGCCGGGATCGTTCCAGGTGAGCCTGCCTCTCGACGCCACGGGGACGGCGGCGCCCCTGCGGGACGGCGACCTGGTGCTGCTCATCGACCCCGGCAGGCCGGCGCAACTCGACGCGGCCGGACTGGGTGATCCCGGACGCCTGCCGAGCGTCATCGAGTCGCGGGTACTGGAAGGTTGGGATGGCGGTGTGTCCACGTTCTGGGCCTCTCCCGATCGCTGGGTCTACTACACCTACCTGCCCCAGCGGCTGGGCGCCACGCCGCTGGTACTGCCGGTGAACCAGCCGCCCGATCGCCCCTTCGACGCGTCCGAGGTGAAGGACCTGGTAGCGGCCGTGGACGCGGCGTTCCTGCGATGCGCAGGAGAGCTAGGGGACGTGCGGTGCTAGTCGTCGCCGGCAGCGACCGGACACGCCTCGACACGGGATCGGTCGCGTTGGCGCTCGCCCGGCGGCTCAGCGAGAGTGGCCGGAGGATGCTGTTCGTCGACGCCGACGCCACCGGGTCGCGGCTGGCGGCACGATGCGGCCAGGCCATCGGCGCCCCGATCTCGCCGGCCACCCGCGGTCTGCCGACGCTCATTGCGGCGCGCGATCCGCTACAGGCCGAAGCCCTGGCCCCGCACTGCTACAGCCTGAGCGCCGGACCGGAGTCGCTGTGGCTGCTGTTCGGTCCGGAGAGTGCCGCCGGCGGTCGCTTCGCCGCGGGCTGGCTGGCCGAGCGCGTCGCCGATCTCCGGGAACTCCACCGGACGCGCGAGGTAGTCATCTCGGTGCCGTCCTGGCAGCAACACGAGGCGGTCCTGCCGCTGCTGAGGAACGCCTCAGTGCTGATTCACCACCAACGCATCACCAACGAAGGGGCGGCGGAGGCGCTGGCGCGCTGGTGCAACTCTGTCAAGCTGCCCGTCGCCGGGAACGGGCGGGGCGTGCTCCTCGTCGAGGCGGATTCCCCGCTGAAGGACAGCCGCCAGCAGATGATCACCGGGAGGTGGGTGGTCGCTCAGGTGCCGTTCCTGGCCGACGAGAAGGTCTTGCGGATGCGCCTCCGGGGGCGCGACAGGGCATTCACGGCGAGCCTCGACGCAGTGGTCGGCGCTATCTCCGACGGCGACCCGGTGGGTTCGGTGACCGCGCTCCCGTACAGCCGGCTCGCGGTCTCCGACTCCGAGCTCCAGCCCGACCACCAGTCGCGCGTGCCCCGCCAGAGGAGAGGGCGCGATGTCTCTGCGTGAGGAGATCTGGTCCTCGATCCTGCCGCGGCTGCAGGATTACCGGCTGAACGCCGAGGAGGAATCCGCCGACCTCGTCTCGGTGGCCGAGGGATGCCGGGCGATCGCCAGCAACGCCATCCGTTCCCGGATGGCGCAGGAACTGAACACCACCGGGCGGGTCCTGTCCGACGGCGACCTGCGCTTGCTGTGGGAGGAGGTGGCGGCGCTGCTCGGGGCCGGCCCGCTGCAGCGGTTCCTCGAGCGCAGCGACGTGGAGAACATCTACTGCTTCGGGCCGAAGATGGTGATGCTGGGCCTCACCGGCGGCCGGCAGGAGATCGTGGGCGAGTCCGTGTTCGCCGACGAGGAGGACATGGTCCGCTACGTCGCCCATCTGGCCACCACACACGGCCAGACCGGCCGCCGCTTCGACCAGTCCTCGCCCCTGCTGGATCTGCGCCTGCGCACCGGCGAGCGCATCTTCGCCGCCATGGAGGTGTGCGGCACCCCGTTCCTGACGGTGCGCTGCCACCGGGCCCGTGCCATCCGCCTCGACGACCTGGTGCGGTCCGGGTCGGTGTCGCAGCGGGCGGCGGAGTTTCTGCAGGCCGCGGTGCGCCCGCCGGGCCCGTCCAACATGCTGGTCTGCGGCGCCCTCGGCTCCGGCAAGACGACGCTGCTGCGCGCCCTGCTCGCCGAGATCGGGCCCGCCGAGGTGGTCTGCACCCTCGAGCAGACCTTCGAGCTGTTCATGGACCAGTCGCACCCCCTGACCTTCGCCGTGGAGACCCGCGAGTCCAACAGCGACGGCTCCGGGGAGATCAGCATGGAGGAGCTCGCCAAGCGGTCGCTGCGCTCGGGCGCCGACCGGATCATCGTCGGCGAGCTGCGCGGCCCCGAGGCCGCCACGTTCCTGTCGGCGTGCGGCACCGGCTCGGACGGTTCCATGGCCACGATCCACGCCTCCTCGCCGCGCCAGGCGCTCAGCCGGCTCGTGCGCTACTGCCTCGCGGCGGGCAGCGCCGGCATCCAGTCGGCGCTGGTGCAGGAGGTCGCCGAGGTGATGCATCTCGTGGTGCAGCTGCGGAGCGATCCGCGCACCGGGTTCCGGGGCGTGAACTCCATCGCCGAGGTCATCAGCGGCGACGCTGAGCGCTTCGAGACCAACGAGATCTTCGGCCGTCGCACCCGTGGCGGCCCCCTCGAGTTGCTGTCGGTGCCCCGCAATCCCGAGGTCATCGAGCGCGTCACCGAGGGTGGCCTCGACGTGTCGCGCTGGGTCCCGCAGGGGGCGGCGCGGTGAGACCGCTGCTGTTCATCGTGGTAGCGGTCGTCGGTCTCGCCGTCGTCGTCGTGGGCGCGACCGGCGTCTTCGGCCACCGGCGCCGCGCCGGAGCCGGCGAGCCGCCCGCCGTGGTGCCCGACCGCCGCCGGCGGCTCGTCCCCGCCGCCGACCGCCGCAGCGGTCTGTCGAAGGTGGCGGTGGCGCAGATCATCGGCGTCGTCGGGGGTCTGGTGCTCGGTTGGATCGGCACCAGCCTGATCGGCATGGCGCTGCTGCTCGGCGGCCTGGGAGCCCTGCTGCCGCCGTTCATGGCGGCTCCCCGTCGCCGCCGCGAGCAGTCCAGGACGGCCCGCGCCTGGCAGGTGTGGAGCCGGCAGCTCGCCGAACTCGCCCGCGCCGGGGCCGGGCTCGGCGACGCCATCGCCGGCAGCGTGCCGCACGCTCCGCCCGAGTTGCGTCCCACGCTCGAGGCCGTCGTGGCGCACTCGCGGGTGGACGGCATCGAGGCGGCACTCGACGAACTGTCGGCGGCCGGCCACGTCTGGGAGCCCGAGGTCGCCGCGGGTCTGCGCATGGCCGCCACGACCGGCGGTGCGGTGTCGTCACCGCTCCTCGACCTGAGCACCCGGATCGGCGACGTGGTCGAGTTGCACAACCGCAAGACCGAGGCCGTGGTGCAGTTGTGGACCCAGACGATCGCCCTGCTCAGCCTCGCCGGCGGCGTCGTCCTCCTCATGTACCGCAACAACCCCGCCTACTTCGAGCCGTACCGCTCCGGTACCGGCCAGCTCGTGTTGGTGGGCATCGCCGGGCTGCTGATCATGGCGACCAGCTTCCTGGTGCATCATTCCGTGGTCCGCGAGAAGCGGTCGGTCCTGGCCCTGCCGACCAAGCGCGAGATCATGAAGGATCCGCTGTGAGTCTCGGCCTCCTCGTCGTCATCGCCGCCGCCGGCATCGCGCTGCTGGTGCTCGGCCTGCGTCGGCCCCGCCTCGCCGACGCAGACCGAAGCGCCGGCGCCGCCGCGGTGCCGGTGGCGGTGCCGGTGCCGGGTGCCACGGCCGCGGGCCAGTTCGACGCCGTCGCCGTGCCAGTGGCGCCGTTCATGTCGCTCATCGCCCGGGAGGCCGGCGAACTGCAGAACCTGCGCCTCGTGGGGATGACCCCCAACGCCTACGCCAAGCAGCGTGTGTTCGGTTTGTTCGCCGGCCTGTTCGCCGGCGGCGTGATCGCCTTCATGATGGGCCGCGGCCCGGTGGGGTTCGTGCTGCTGATCGTCATGGTCGGGCTCCTGGGCTGGCTCCTGCCGCTGATGGGTGCGCGCGACACGGCCAAGAAGACCCGCGGCGAGATGGACAAGATCGTACGCTACTGGGCGGTCCTGGTGGCCCAGCAGGTGTCCGCCGGCGCCGACCCTGCCACCGCCATGCTGACAGCGGCGCGTGTCGGGCGTCGCGCCGGGTGGCGGCTGCTGCACCGCTTCCTGCTGGCCGCGCAGCAGGAACGCCGGGCACCGTGGGAGGGTCTCGTCGATCTGGTCGACCGCTACGGCATCGGCAGCCTCGTGCCGATCGTGTCGTCCATTGGTCTGGCCGTCGGGCGTGGCACCCGGCTCTCCGACGCCGTGCTGGTGGCGGCCGACTCGCTGTGGGAAGAGGAGACGAGCCGCGAGCGCGAGAAGGCGGCTCGCCGCTCCGAGATCATCGTGCTGCCCGCCACGGCCGTGGCACTTGCCCTCGCCGGCATCCTCATCTACCCGCCGTTCACGTCGCTCACCGGCGGCGGCATCAGCGGGGTCGGGGGCTGAAGTGAGATCTCACCGCCGCCGTCCGGCCGCGCAATCCGATCATTCACGCGCGCCCCGGCGCGTGCGACCTTGGGGGGCATCGCCGGCCCTCGGGCCGAGCAGGCAGACCTGTAGGCAAACACTATGAGCACCACATAGGAGCAGACAATGCAGGAGACAGAGAAGAACACGACGACCGACGCCGCGCACGACAGGCTGTGGCGGGCCGCGAAACGGGCTGTGGAGCGGCTCCGCCGGGGCAGGCCCGACGAACGGGGCATCACCACGCTGGAGTGGCTGCTCATCGTCGCCGCCGTGGCCGGCCTCGCGGCGCTCGCCGTGGTGCTCGTCCAGAACGTCGTCGACGATACCGCCGAACAGATCGGCGGCAACAGCGCCCGAGGCACAGCCGCCCGGGTCGCCGCCGAACGCGTCACCCGAGATGCAAGGTCGGAGTTGCCGGACAGCCCTGAGAACTACAGTCTCAACAACGAGCTGGAGTTGGTCACCGCATGGGTTAAGAGGCAGCGGGACGTGAACACGGAGTATGGAGCGGCATGTGATCGCCTCGAGATCACCTACGGCGACATCAGCGACAATTTTGACGCGACGTGGGTGGAGGCGAAAGAAGCGTCGCTTTATGGTGGCGGCAAAAGTTTCACGGCTGACAATCGGGGAACGATAAGCACCCACGACAACCGCCACAAGGCAGGCGAGACCGCGATAACCGGCTCCGATCGTAAGGAGGCCGAGTGCACGGTGACGCTCGGCACCGACTAATCGGGCTCGGTCGTAGCGGCCGCTCGACACCTGTTCGGGGGTTGGGCTGAGTGGAGGACACGTCGCTCAACATCGCCGAGGAGCATCCGCGGGTGAAGGCCGCCGAGGTCGCCGGCGAGCAGATCACCCGCGTCGCGCGCGGGGAACTCTCCGAGAACGCCGCCGAGAACGCCGCCGACTCGGTCGCCGTGGTGAACGCCCACTACGGACCCAAGTGCGGCCGGCTGGCGATCAACTACCGGGGACTCGACATGTCGTTCACCTGGCACGCCGCCGTCGCCAACAATCCCCGGCCCGCAAACGGCGTCACCGAATCGTTGTGCACCGTCACGCAGGCCCGCCAGTGAACCGCCCCAAGGCCGCCACGCCGGCCACACACCCCGCCACGCCGGCCACAAACCCCGTCGTGCAGGCCGCGTACCCCGTCATGCCGCCCACACACGCCGTCATGCCGGCCAGGTACCTCGCCATGCCGGCGAACGCCGGAATCCATGGGCCGGCGGATCCGGCGGCGCCCGGCACGAACACACGGGCACGGCAACGATGAAAGACACGGGCAACGAGGGCGCCCCGGTCGGGGTTTCGCTCGCCTTCCGACGAGCCGATGAAGGCCCGCGCCGGGGAGTTCGTGGCCGACCCCGACGACCCGTATGGCAACGACACGCTCGGGCGGCGGGAGCAGGTCGAGGAGTTCTGCGAGCGGGTCCGGGCGACGGCCACGCCGGTCGTGTGGGCGGTGGAGGGCGCTTGGGGTTCGGGGAGGACGGCGTTCTCCCGGATGTGCGCGGCGGTCCTGCGCAACGACCCGGGCGTCGCCGCCGTGGTCGCCGTCGATGCCCGGACCCAGGGTGTGACGGGGATGCCGCTGGTCGATCTGGCGGTCGCCGTGGGACGCGAACGCGGCCTCCCGGGAACAGACCGGGGAGTCCGAGCGTCGCCGCCGCCGGAGCCGGCTCGCGGACCGGAGCGGTTGCCGAACCGAGGCTGCTGCTCCGCGAGTTCGGTCGCGGCGACTTGCCGCTCACCGACACCGTGGAGAAGATGTCCCGGCTCGTGCGGGAGTACATGGACTCGTTGAACGGTCTGGTCGTGGTGTGGATCGACGAGTTGGATCGCTGCCCGCCGGAGTACGCACTCGGGATGCTCGGCGCGGTGCGGAGCATCTGCGACCACGCGGGGGTCGCCACCGTCGTGTCCGTCCGCCCGGACACGCTCGAGGCGGCCGTGGCGCGGATCCACGGAGACCACGCCGGCGCCGGCTGCTGGTCACGGCTGCCCCGGCCACGCACCCCGTCATGCCGACGAACGCCGGAATCCACGTCTACCCGCCGTTCACGTCGCTCACCGGCGGCGGCATCAGCGGGGTCGGGGGCTGAAGTGAGATCTCACCGCCGGCGTCGGTCCGCGCAATCGGATCGTTCACGCGCGCCCCGGGGCGGGCGACCTTGGGGGGTATCGCCGGCCATCGGGCCGGGCAGGGAGACCTGTAGGCAAACACTATGAGCACCACATAGGAGTAGACCATGCAGGAGACAGAGAAGAACACGACGACCGACGCCGCGCACGACAGGCTGTGGCGGGCCGCGAAACGGGCTGTGGAGCGGCTCCGCCGGGGCAGGCCCGACGAGCGGGGCATCACCACGCTGGAGTGGCTGCTCATCGTCGCCGCCGTGGCCGGCCTCGCGGCGCTCGCCGTGGTGCTCGTCCAGAACGTCGTCGACGACACCGCCGAACAGATCGGCGGCAACAGCGCCCGAGGCACAGCCGCCCGGGTCGCCGCCGAACGCGTCACCCGAGAAGCAAGGTCGGAGTTGCCGGAAGGCGACCATATGTCCACTATCGAGGACAAGCTGGAGGAGGTCACCGCATGGGTTAAGAGGCAGCGGGACGTGAACGAGGAGTATGGAGCGGCATGTGATCGCCTCGAGATCACCTACGGCGACATCAGCGCAAATTTTGACTCGACGTGGACGCCGGCGGTACCCGCGGGGCTTTGGAATGGCAACGACGCAACATTCCCGTCGGACAGTTTCACATCTCAAAATCGGGGAACGATAAGCACCCACGACAGCCGCCCGGATAAAAACTCGCTCCCGATAACCGGCTCCGATCGTAAGGAGGCCAAGTGCACGGTGACGCTCGGCACCGACTAATCGGGCTCGGTCGTAGCGGCCGCTCGACACCTGTTCGGGGGTTGGGCTGAGTGGAGGACACGTCGCTCAACATCGCCGAGGAGCATCCGCGGGTGAAGGCCGCCGAGGTCGCCGGCGAGCAGATCACCCGCGTCGCGCGCGGGGAACTCTCCGAGAACGCCGCCGAGAACGCCGCCGACTCGGTCGCCGTGGTGAACGCCCACTACGGACCCAAGTGCGGCCGGCTGGCGATCAACTACCGGGGACTCGACATGTCGTTCACCTGGCACGCCGCCGTCGCCAACAATCCCCGGCCCGCAAACGGCGTCACCGAATCGTTGTGCACCGTCACGCAGGCCCGCCAGTGAACCGCCCCAAGGCCGCCACGCCGGCCACACACCCCGCCACGCCGGCCACAAACCCCGTCGTGCAGGCCGCGTACCCCGTCATGCCGCCCACACACGCCGTCATGCCGGCCAGGTACCTCGCCATGCCGGCGAACGCCGGAATCCATGGGCCGGCGGATCCGGCGGCGCCCGGCACGAACACACGGGCACGGCAACGATGAAAGACACGGGCAACGAGGGCGCCCCGGCCGGGACGCTGCGGCGGCGTAGGCGCGACCGCGGCATCGAGGACCCGGTCGACGCCGCCGGCAAGAAGAAGCTGCGCGCAGAGACGAAGCGCAGGGGCGACCTCAGCATCGAGGACCGGATCAAGGCCGCCGGCTGGGAGTTGTTGTCCGTCGGATGGTACTTCGGTGTCCCGGTCGGGGGATCGCTCGCCTTCCGACGAGCCGATGAAGGCCCGCGCCGGGGAGTTCGTGGCCGACCCCGACGACCCGTATGGCAACGACACGCTCGGGCGGCGGGAGCAGGTCGAGGAGTTCTGCGAGCGGGTCCGGGCGACGGCCACGCCGGTCGTGTGGGCGGTGGAGGGCGCTTGGGGTTCGGGGAGGACGGCGTTCTCCCGGATGTGCGCGGCGGTCCTGCGCAACGACCCGGGCGTCGCCGCCGTGGTCGCCGTCGATGCCCGGACCCAGGGTGTGACGGGGATGCCGCTGGTCGATCTGGCGGTCGCCGTGGGACGCGAACGCGGCGACTTGCCGCCCACCGACACCGTGGAGAAGATGTCCCGGCTCGTGTGGGAGTACATGGACTCGTTGAACGGTCTGGTCGTGGTGTGGATCGACGAGTTGGACCGCTGCCCGCCGGCGTACGCACTCGGGATGCTCGGCGCGGTGCGGAGCATCTGCGACCACGCGGGGGTCGCCACCGTCGTGTCCGTCCGCCCGGACCCGCTCGAGGCGGCCGTGGCGCGGATCCACGGAGACCACGCCGGCGCCGGCGGCTGGTCACGGCTGCCCCGGCCACGCACCCCGTCATGCCGGCGAAGGCCGGAATCCACGGGCGCCGTCACGCAGGCCTGCCAGTGACCCGCCCCGACCCTGCCATGCCGGCCACGCACCCCGTCATGCCGACGAACGCCGGAATCCGCGGGCCGGCAGCCCGGCCCGCGCGACGAATGGACTCGGCTATGTCCCGCCGGGACGCGACACGCCCGATCAACCGAAGAACCCAGGAGCAGCCATGACACGCGCCGCGCTGGCGCTGCTCGCCGCCACCGCCCTGCTCGCCGCCGCCTGCGGGGGTTCCGGCGACAGGGAGCCGGCCGCCCCGCTACCGATCCCGCCGCCGGCCGAGGCGCCCTCCCCGCCGCCCGAGCCGGGCGCCGGCGAGCCCGAGTCCGGATCGCTGCCCGCCCCCGGCGAGCCCGCCGAGTCCGAGCCGGGGGACTCCGAGCCCGCCGAGTCCGACCCCGTCGAGTCCGAGCCGGGGGAGTCCGAGCCCGTCGAGTCCGAGCCGGGGGAGTCCGAGCCCGTCGAGTCCGAGCCGGGGGACTCCGAGCCCGAGCCCGCCGACCCCGACACTCCGGCGGAGCCCCCGTCTTCGGCCGATCTGCCGTGGGGCCGGTTCGTGCTGGCGGACCGCATCGCCGCGAAACTCGACGGGTTCGAGACGCTCAACTTCGTTCTCTCCAGCGAGGGCACCGCTCTTCCCGTCGCCGGCGAAGCCACCGAGGACGGCTGGGAGGCCGGCGCCGCCGATGTCGCTCGCGCCGACGGCCGGGAGATCGAAGGCCGTCTCGCCGGACCGTTCCGCACCGACGTGGCGGCACAGGTGGCCGAGATCGACGAACTCCTCGACGCGGGCGAGGTCGACTGCCTGGTGGTCGAGGCGTCGGATCCCGAGGCGTTCGTCGACGTGATTGACCGGGCGGTGGACGCCGGCGTGCCCGTTTTCACCGTCGGCTCGGACAGCGCGGACTCCAAGCGGTTCGCCTTCTACGGCTTCGACGAGCGCGACGCGGGCAGATTGGCGGGAGCCGCCGCCGGCCAGTGGGCGAGCGACTACGGCATCCTGCTGCGCAAGGCGGCCCTCGTCTCGTCCGACCCGGAGGATCCCGGCAACCGCGACCGCATGAAGGGGTTCGTGGAGGGCGTCCTGGAGTTGCAGCCCAAGCTGGAGTTCGTCAACACGCCCGAAGCCGGCGTCGCTCCGTTGAGCAGCGACGAGACGGAGGCGCGCTTCGAGGCCGAGGCCTGGCTCGCCGCCAATCCCGACGTGGACCTCGTCTTCCACACCGACCGGGCTCTGGAGCCGTTCAGCCTTGCCATCGCCTACCTGTCTCTGTACGGGGACTTCTACGTGGTCGGTTTCGGCATCAACGAGATGATCGGCAACCTCATCCGCGACGGCGTCATCGTCGTGGCCGCCGTCGAGGGATACGCCGACCGGGCCTCCCGAGCCGCCGAGGCGTGCGGCGACTACCTGCTCGGCGGCGACCTCGAGTCGGGTCACGTGGTGCTCGAGCCGAGGTTGGTCACCGAGCTGAACGTCGACGACGCCGACTGGCGCCTTGCCGCCAACCAGTAGCCGCTCAGGTCGGTCCGCTCGGGCCGGCCTGCCGTGGCCCGGCGCGGCTCTCGGCGGACGCGGCCGGTTGCGGAGCACGCCCCGACCATGAGCCGGCCTCGCCGGAGGGCGCACGTGGAGGACAGCATGGACACTGAGCAGGAGCCGGCGGGCGCGGGCCTCGCCGTGCGGGGTCTCCGCAAACGGTTCGGCGACGTGGTGGCCCTCGACGGCGTCGACCTGCGGGTGCGCCCCGGGCAACTCGTCGGGTTCCTGGGCCCCAACGGCGCCGGCAAGACCACCACCATGCGGGCGATCATGCGGTTGGTGTCGACCGACGGCGGAACGATCACCTACGGTGGCCGGCCCGTCGGCGAGCGGCAGCGGCGGCGGATCGGCTACATGCCCCAGGAGCGGGGCCTCTACATGCGCATGCGGGCCCACGACCACGTTGCCTACGTGGGGCGCCTGGCGGGGATGCGGTCCGCCACCGCCGCCGCCGCGGCCGACCGCTGGCTGGAGCGCGTCGGGCTGGCCGACCGGGGCCACGACCCCGTGGAGTCGCTGTCCAGCGGCAACCAGCAGCGCATCCAGTTGGTTGTGGCCCTGGTGCACGACCCCGACCTGCTGATCCTCGACGAGCCGTTCCGGGGGCTCGACCCGGTGGCGGCGCGGACCCTGGCCGCGCTGTTGGCCGAGCGGGCGGCCTCCGGGGCCGGGGTGGTGTTCTCGAGCCACCAGCTCGACCTGGTGCAGGATCTGTGCGAGGACGTGACGATCGTTTCCGATGGTGTGACCGTGGCGACCGGCAAGGTCGCCGAGTTGCGAGCGAGGGCCGCCTGGCGCGTGGTGCGGATCACGTGGGAGGACCCCGAGGTGCGCTGGACGCCGCCGCCGGCGTTGCGCGGCGGGCGGCTGGAGGCTCCGGTGTCCGGCGACGCTGGGGCGGACCCGTGCGGAGGCGCGGACGCGGATCCGGATCGGGCCGTGGCGGCGGAGCCGGGCCGGGCGCGGTTCGCGGTTCCGGCCGCATTCGACCCGGTGGCGATCGCCGAAGCCGCCGCCGCGGCCGGCCCGGTGTCGTCGATCTCCGTCGAGCCGCCGACGCTGGAGGAGGTGTTCGTGGACCTCGTCACCGCCCGCCGGGGCGCCCGTGGGTAGCCACAGCGGACCCCGGGAGGCGGTGCGGATGCGTTCGAGGGTGGTCGGCGAGGTCGCTCGCCGCGAGATCCAGGTACTCGTCAGGACCCGCACCTGGCGCATCACCACGGTGCTCGTCGTGGTCCTGACCGCGGTCGGGATGTCGCTGATCGGCGTGCTTGGAGGCGATGACGGGCGCCGGGCGGTGCGGGTCGGGTACGGGGAGCCGGTCGAGGCGCTGCAGGTGCTGCTGTCGGACCCCACCGAGGTGCCCGTCGACATCACCTGGGTGCCCGTCAGTGGCTCCGAGGTGCCCGCCGCCCTGCGGGAGGGAACGGTGGACGTGGTCGTCGATCAGCCTTGGGTGTTGGTGTGGGACGACCGCGTTGACGTCGAGATTCGCGGCGTGCTGGTGCGGGGCGTCGCCAGCATCGTGCGGGCGGGCCGGTTGGGCCTCGGACCCGACGAGTTCGGGGCCCTCTTCGACCCGGTGGAGGTCGGCGACCAGTTCGTGAGCGAGGGTCTGCCGACGTTCGACGAGGAGGGCGACGGGCTGAACTCCAAGGGAGTGGGGCTCGTGCTGACGGTCCTCACGTTCGTGGGCCTGCAGGTGTACGGCACCATCGTCGTGGCCGGCGTGGTGAAGGAGAAGGCCGACCGCATCGTCGAGGTGCTGCTGGCCCACGTGCGGGCGCGCGAGCTGCTCGCCGGCAAGGTGGCCGGCATCACCGCCGTCGCCACCCTGCAGGTCATGGCGGTGGCGGTCACGGCCGCAGCGGCCCTGACGGCCACCGGCAACTTGGCGCTACCCACCTCGATCTGGGCCGTCGTGCCGCTGGCGGTGGCGATCTTCGTGCTGGGGTTCGGTTTCTACGCCACGCTGCTGGCGGTGGCGGGCTCGCTGGTGTCGCGCATGGAGGAGGGCCAGTTCATCTCGCTACCCGTGACGCTGCCGCTGATCGCCATCTACATCGTCGGCCTGGCGACGGTGCTGCCGGCGCCCGACACCCTGGCGTCGCGCCTGCTGTCGTACGTCCCGGTGAGTTCGCCGCTGATCATGCCGATCCGCGTGGCCGCCGGGAACGTCGCCGCCTGGGAACTGGCGCTGTCGGTCGTGTTACTGGTGGCGGCCACCTGGTGGGCGATCACGCTCGCCGGGCGGGTGTACGAGTCCGCCCTGCTGCGCACCGGCACGCGGACCCGCTGGCGCGAAGCTCTACGCCTCGCCCGCCGCGACGCGCTGCACTAGCCGCGTCCGGGGACCCGACGTCTGGGACGTTTGAGAGCGCTGCTCCCGCTCGTGCATGCCGTGCGGTGGCACTGGCCGCAGCGCGGCGATCCGCGGCGACGGGGCGCACGGACCCAGGCGCTGGAACGCGGCAGGACGCCAACGACCGTCGGCAGCCTCGCCCTCAGCGGCGCGGGAGCGGTAGTCGCGATCGCGACGGAGGTCGATGCGCCAGTGTCTCCTACCGCGCGAAACGCCGGGCAGACCGGAGCCTGCGCAATACCCGGGGAGGTTCACCCACTCAGCGGTGGACCCCCCTGCTTCGTTGGGCGGCCTCGGCGGGTACGGCCGGAACTGGCTGCTCGCCGCGGCGGGTAGGGCTCAAAGCCCCTGTCATTCGACGACCCGCGTGTGCACCCCTTGGAACTACTCATCTAGCGGTCGAACCGGTGCGGGTCGCCGACCTCGCACAGCAGGGTCGCGGCTGCGATGGGTCCGATGCCTGGTTCGTCGCGCAGGGTGGCTCCGTGTTCGTCGAGCAGATCGTTGATGAGGCGTTCGAGGCGGCGGATCTCGCGGCGCGTTGTGCGGTCCTGGTCGATGAACGCCTGGAGCCATTCGAGGCGGTACGCGCCGGCGGCGTCGGTCCCCTCCAGGCGCCGCGAGGTAGCCGGCTGCGGTGTTGGCGAAGGTCTCATGGCAGGTCTCGACGCCGTGGCCGTCGACGATCCCGACGGTGAAGGTGTCCCGGTGAGGGCCGATGCCCCCGACTGGTGACGTCATCGGGAATTTTGTGTATCGGGCGTGGACTGAGGGTCCGCGGTCTTGGGCTGTGGGCCGGAGAGGATCATGTCGATGACTGATCGAGATCTGTCGGCTCGCTGCGGGCCGCGCCGGGTGGCTAGATCAGGTCGTGGTGTAGTGCGGTGACGACCGCGTCGAGTTTGGTTTTGGCGTTGAGTTTGCGGCGCAGGCTGCGGACGTGGTTCCTGACGGTGTGGACGCTGATGTGGAGGTCTGTTGCGATCTGTTCTGTGGCGGTGCCGGCTGCGACAAGGCGGAGGATCTCGGTCTCGCGTCTGGAGAGGTGGCGGTGGCCCGGGGGGCTGGGCGGGCCGGTGGTGGGGATCGGGGCGGGCTGGGGCTGGGGGGAGGGACGGCGTTCGGGCGTTTGGCGGTCGGCGTGGTCAGGGGGTCGAGCAATTGGGGTGTCGTCGAACAGGTACACAGTCAGCGCGTCGCTGCCGGGTTGGTCGGCGACCATGACGGGGGTGAGCACGATTTGCTTGTGCCCGCCCGAGGCGCACCGTATCGAGGCCGTGAGCGGGCTGGGTGTGCCGTCGGCGCCGCGGCGTCGCAGGGGTGGACGGTTCGATGATGGCTCGGTGCTGCGCTGGTGGGGTCTTGTCGTTTCGATCACCTCGTCGTATCGCCGGCCGAGGATCTGCGTTGCCGGTAGGCCGAGGATCTGTTCGGCTCTGTGGTTCCAGAACACGAATGTGCCGTCGGGCGAGGTTGCGCAGGCTCCGAATCGGGCGATCGCGAGCAGGGCGAAGATGTCGTCTCGTGTCACCGGGGCTGGCACCGCTGATCTCCTGGTGTCGCCGTTGACGTGCCGCAGCGCGGCCAGGCCGCGGCGACTTCTACTCGAGCGTACACCAAAGACATGTCATAAAGATGACAGATCCGCTAGTAATGGCCATAACTGTGTCAATAAAGATGTCAGGAGTGGAAGTCATTGAGTAGTTGACATGCCGAAGTGGGAGTGGGTTCCCGAAGATCCGCTGATGGCATGTGAGGGTTGAGGGCCTCGCAAGCTCGCCGAGCCGAAACGGGTCGGGATCGACGGCGTCGAGCCCGCTGGTGTGTCGGACTCGACGATGTATCGGGTGCTGGCCCGCGACGGGTTGGCGGTGCCGGCTGGCGACACCGGCGAGGTTCACCAGTTCGCCGGTGTGCGCCGCGAGGCGTTTGTGGAGCCGCCGGCGCGGCGCAACCGGCTCTGGCAGGCCGACTTCTTCCATGACGAGACCGCGGCGGGCGGGGTTTGGAACCGTATATCGCACTAACGTGTCATGCTCGTGCGCGCTGGCAGTCTCGTCGGCGGCTCGCGCGAGTTGGCGGCGCCGCGGGTTCTTGGCCGCGTGGCGCGGGCGGTGGGCGGACGACGAGCCGTAACCGGGCGGAGGCATCGACTTGATACACGCTGAGGTTCTACAGGCACGGGTCGGTGCACTTCACGAGCGGCTGTGGAGGCTGAGCGAGGCCGGCCTGCGCATCAACGAGAGCCTGGAGTTCGACAGCGTGCTGCAGGTCGTCGTCGACAGCGCTGTTGAACTGACCGGCGCACGCTTCGGCGGTGTCTGCGTCGTCGACCGGTCGGGTCGGTTTGAGCGCTTCGTCTCCTCGGGCATGGCTCCCGAGGAGCACCGGCTGCTCGCCGAGCTTCCCGGGGGTCTGCGGTTCTTCGAGCATTTCGGTGGGCTCGAAGAACCGTTGCGGGTCCCGGATGTGGCCGCCTATTTCCGGTCGCAGGGGCTGGGGGAGTTCTGCCCCCCCGTCGAGATCGGTTCGTGTCTGGCGGCGCCGATCCGCAGCAAACGCGAGGCGGTGGGGTTCATCTCCCTGACTAGGGGTCCGTCGGGCCCCGAGTTCAGCGACGAGGACGATGTGGCCTTGGCGGCGTTCGCCTCTCAGGCGGCTCTGGTCATCGCGAACGCGCGCCGCTACCGGGACGAGCGGAGAGCCCGGGCGGACCTTGAGACCCTGGTCGACACCTCCCCGGTCGGGATGCTGGTGTTCGACGCGCCGAGAGGCACCGCCGTGCGGGCCAATCGCGAAGCGCTGCGCATCGTCAGCGAACTGCACGGGCCCGACGAGTCGGCGGCGGATCTACTGAAGCTCATGACCGTGCGACGCGCCGACGGGCGGGAGGTCTCACTCGCGGAGGTCCCCCTGGCGCAGGCCCTCGGCACCGGCGAAACAGCGCGCGCCGAGCAGATCGTCCTGGCCCGGCCAGGGGGGCGGTCAATCACCGTGCTGATCAACGCCACCCCCGTGCGCTCCGACGACGGGAGCGTCGAGTCCGTCGTCGTCACCATGCAGGACATGACATCGCTCGAAGAGCTCGACCGGCTGCGGGCGGACTTCTTGGGCCTTGTCAGCGAGGAACTGCGCGCCCCGCTGGTCGCGGTCAAGGGCTCTGCGGCCACGCTGCTCGAATCGCTGCCCGTTCTCGATGCCGCAGAAGCCACCCAACTCGTGCGCGTGATCGACGCGCAGGCCAACCGGATACGCGACCTGATCGGCGGACTCCTCGAGTTGGCGCGGATCGAGACCGGCACCCTGCCCCTGGTCCTCGAACCCACCGACGTGCCCCGCCTCGTCGACGAGGCCGCGAACTCGTTCACGAACGCCTCCAGCAACAACCACATCACCATCAACGTCGCAGCGAACCTGCCGCTGGTGATGGCCGATCGGCGCCGCATTCTGCGCGTCCTCAACAACATCGTGTCTGTCGCCTCGCGGTTCCCCGACGCCTCGACGCCGGTTCGGATCAGCGCCGCACGCGATGGCGGGTACGTCCAGTTGTCCGTGACCGGCCCCGACCCCGGCCCGGCGTGCCGGCCGAGCGCCTCACGCACCTGTTCAGCAAACTGTCACGACTCCACCCCGACGAACGCGCCGCCAGCATTGACGACCCGGCACTGAGACTTGCGATCTCCAAAGGCATTGTCGACGCACACGGCGGCCGACTCACGGTCCACAGCGACAGCGCCGGCCCGGAGACCCGCTACGTATTCACCCTGCCGGTCGCACAGCCCAACACGGCCCCAACCGTGCTCCCCCGCGCCCGCCCAGCACAACCAGAGGCACCAGCGATCAGGATCCTCGTGATCGACGACGACCCGCTCACGCAGCGCTACATCAGCGGCGCGCTGACCAGAGCCGGCTACCACGTCACCGTCGCTGCCGAGGCCCACCGAGCGCTCCCCCTGCCCCCGGCGAACAAGCCCGACCTGGTGCTGGCCAGTCTCGCCGCGCCCGGCGCGGACGGCGTCGAGATCATGAGCGCGCTGCGCGCCGAAGCCGACGTGCCGATCATCCTCCTCACCGGATACGGCCAAGACGAAGCCATGCTGCGCGCGATGCAGGCCGGAGCCGCCGACTACATCGTCAAACCCTTCTCGCCGACCGAACTCGACGCCAGAATCAAAGCAGCCCTCCACGAGCACGCCGCGCCCGACCCGGCCGAGCCGTACACCCTCGGCAACTTGACCATCGACTACGCCGCCCGCAGAGTCACCATCGCCGGCGAACCAGTGCCGCTCACACGCACGGAATACCAACTACTGGCCGAACTGTCGCTCAACGCCGGCCGCGTCCTCAGCCACGACCAGCTGATGCGCAAGGTCTGGCAGTCCACATCGCCCGCGGCCGCAGGAATCGTCCGCAGCGCCATCAAACGACTCCGCCGCAAACTCGGCGACAACGCCACCAACCCCACCTACATCACCACCGCGCCACGCATGGGCTACCGCATCAACTGAACCTCCCTGGGTTTTGTGGAGGCTCAGGTGTGCCCCGGGTTCCGCGCGGTCAGGTCGCTGATCTCGGGGGGTGGCGAAGGACGGACGGAGTGCTGACCGCGACGAGGTCCCTAAGCGCCTACCAGACGACCCGAACCCTCAAACCGAACCCCTCCGACACCCAAGACAACCGATGAAACACCCTCTGACCTGCGGTAATGATGATCTACGAGGATCTCGTTATTACTTGTAGCATCGCTTCGGTAGGGCGTAGTCGAGGGAGAATTCACCGCTGTGGAGCTGCGATGTGCGTCACTGCGGGGAGCACAATTGTTCGAACGACGGTCACGGCAACGACGCCACTCAACAGGGTCGACGCTGTCGGTCGGATCGTCGTCGATCGGCGTGTCGACGACGCCGACGCGGTAGAGGCCGCGGTAGCGCGTGCACTCGTCGGCGCCCACCGCCGGACCATCAACAGAGGATGGCGCCAGCGTGGCGCCCGCGCGGGCGATGCCACGACGAGCGCGATCAAACCGCGCTGGTCGCGGCCAGCGGGCCAAGAGGAGGAGAACCTGAGAGCATTTCGGTGCATCGACGTCGTGGGGTCGGGGGACGGGATATCGGGCGCTCCGGTTCGCCGACCCCAACGATACGCCCCGCAACGGCCGGTGTCAGGAGTTATCGCGCAGGGATCCGCCGAGGTGCCGTTAGCGTCGAGATGGGACGCTCGCGCACGTCTTGCTCGTCGACTTGGGCTCGCTCGCCGCCAGCAAGTCGGCCGAGTTGGCCGCGATCTGCCTCGCTGCCGGCGGCGCTGATCAGGCGGCGCAGCACAAAACCGGCCTCCACAGCGGCCCTAGACAGGCCGGGAGACCGAAACCCCGAACAAGTGAGCAAGAAAGTTGACACTCATACTTGGGGTGTGTTCCCGGCCGGTGGTGGGTCTGACCCGAATCTTGACTGGCCCCGGTGCCTTACCCGTGATCTGTCGGCTCGCTGTTGGCCGGGAACGCGTACCGACCGGTCGGGCGGACGTGACCTGATTAGGAGCCCTGTGTCAAGCACCGTGAGTGTCCTGTCCGCCGTCCCGGCCGGCGGTGCCCATACCTGTCAGTCGTGCTCGAAGGAGGGCAGCGTCATTATGTCCGAGAAGTCTGTTGAAGTCGTCGGCGGGGTGGACACCCACCGCGACAACCACGTGGCCGCCGCCGTCGATTCTGCGGGGCGCCTGTTGGGCGCCGAGTCGTTCCCGGCGACGGGCGCCGGCTATGGCGAGCTGCTCGTCTGGTTGCGGTCCTGGGGCGAGTTGGTGCGCGTCGGCGTGGAGGGCACCGGCAGCTACGGCGCCGGCTTGGCGCGCCGCCTCGTCAGCGAGGGCGTCTGCCTGGTGGAGGCGATCAGGGTGCTGCGCATCGCCCGGCGCTCGGCGCTCAAAGCCCGCACTCAGGCGATCAACCAGATCCACGACGTGACCGTGACCGCCCCCGAGGCGCTCAACGCCCAGCTCCGCGGCCTGCGCGCCGGCGCGCTCATCGACGCCTGCGTCCGCTGCGCCCCCACACCACAGCCGATCCGGTCGCCCGGGCCGCCAAGGCGGCGCTGCGCACCCTCGCACGCCGCTATCGGGCGCTCAGCGTCGAGATCCGCGAGCTCGACGCCGACCTCCTCGCCCTGTGCCAAGCAGCCAACCCCGCCCTATTGGCCGCGTCCGGCGTCGGCGCCGACGTCGCCGCCGCGCTGCTCATCGCCGCCGGCGACAACCCCGGTCGCATGCGCAGCGAAGCCTCCTTCGCCGCGCTCTGCGGCTCCTGCCCCATCGAGGCGTCCTCGGGGACCACCGTGCGACACCGATTGAACCGCGGCGGCGACCGCCACGCCAACAACGCCCTCTGGCGCATCGCCACCGTGCGACTCTCCTGCGACCAACGCAGCCGCGACTACGCCGCACGGCGCCGCGCCGAAGGCAAAACCCGCCGCGAGATCATCCGCTGCCTCAAACGCCACATAGCCCGAGAGATCTACCGACTCCTGTCCTGAGTCAGCTTTCTTGCTCAGTTTTCGGTGGGTTCAGTTTGAGTGTGCGGGTCGCGGTGGCGGGTGCGGACGTGGGACAGGTGCGGCCGCCCCGCGAACCAGCGCGCCACGGCGACGGATTTCATGGCTAGGCCGTCGTCGGTCACGACCATCAGGGGGACGAGCTCGCCGGTCGCCTCATCGGCGCGGTCTTCAACCAGTGGCCGGCCCTGCAGCGCTTCAGCGGTCTCGATGGCGCCCTAGGTGGTGCTCACGGGGCACGCCAAAGCGAGTTTGGTTGCGTAGTCCACGACGTTGCAGAGCCGCCACTCGATGGTTGTCTCGAACTGGAAGAAGTCCGCCTGCCGCAAACCGTTGGGGCGCACCGGCGGCTCCAGGAACGGGCTGATGATCAGATCGACGTTGGACGCGGCCATTAGCGCAGGATTCTCTAATGAACGCGACGCATGTTCCAGATGCGAACCTAGAGAGCGGGTCCGGTCGTCACCCGAAGGTCGTAGGTTCAAATCCTACCCCCGCTACTACGAAGGTCAGAGCGTTGCTCTGGTCTGGGGTTCTCTGTTTTGGGGTCGGACTCCTGACGGTTCTTCCAACGGACCGCGCGGAACGGGGCGACGTTGGACGCGTCAGGGCATGTTGATGCGAACCTAGGAAGCGGCGTTCGGTCGTGACTCGAGGCGTGCTGCGGAAGTAGCGACGCCATGACCTGGCCCCGCGGACTCGGTCCCTCCCAATCTCCGACGAGCCGCAGTTAGGGTCAACCGCATGGAGATGCGGAATATCGGAGCCTTGCCGGTGTCGGTCGTCGGGCTGGGGTGCAACAACTTCGGCATGACGATCGATGCGCCTGCCTCGCGGGCGGTGGTGGATGCGGCTCTCGATGCCGGGATCAACTACTTCGACACCGCCGACATCTACGGCGGGGGCAAGTCGGAGGAGTTCCTGGGCGCGGCGCTGGCCGGGCGGCGAGACAGGGCGGTCATCGCCAGCAAGTTCGGCCACGCCAAGTTCTTGCCGGAGGGTCAAAGGGGCGGCGACCCGGCCTGGGTCCGCCGCTGCGTTGAAGGCAGCCTGCGGCGGCTGGGCACCGACCGCATCGACCACTACCAGATCCATACGCCCGACCCCCACACCCCCCACGCGGAGACCTTGGGCGCGCTCGGGGAGCTCGTGGAGGAGGGCAAGGTCCTGGAGATCGGCTGCTCCAACTTCACCGCTGAGCTGGTCGATGCCACTGCCCACGCCGCGGCCGACACCGGTGTGGACAACTACGCCAGCGTCCAGAATCACTACTCGGTGCTGACCCGCGACGTCGAGGAGGAGGGCGTGCTCGCGGCGTGCGGCCGTGCCGGCATGGCCGTGGTTCCCTTCTTCCCCCTGGAGTCGGGGCTGCTGACCGGCAAATACTCTGGGGCGGCTCAACCCACCGACGCCCGATTGACGACGATGAAGGGCGCCACGTGGGACCGCTTTCTGCGCGAGGAGAACCTGGCTGCGGTGGACCGGCTTACGGGCTACGCCACCGAGCGAGACCACAGCATCCTGGAGTTGGCTATCGGATGGCTCGTGTCCAATCCCACGGTTGCCTCGGTCATCTGCGGCGCCACCAAGCCCTCCCAGGTCGTCGCCAACGTGGCCGCCGCCAACTGGACGATGACCCCCGACCAGCGAGCCGAGATCGCCACACTGGCCTAGCCAGAACCCGCCCTTGCTCCCCTCGCCACGCGAAACCCAGGTCAGAGCGTCGGTCCGGCTTGGCGTGCGCTGACACCGCTGGGTGCGGTTGTCGCCTCGGTGCTTAGAGGCTCAGTCGCGGAGGGGTGCGGCCAGGTCGGCGTCGACGGTGTCGTAGAGGTCGAGCACGTCGGGCGCTTCGAAGATGCGGTACCGCTGCTTGCCGAGGTTGCGTTGGGCGAGGATGGTTGCCGCGGCGAGTGTGTTTATGGCCGGGCCGACCCGGTCGGGGGACACGCCGATGAGGGCGCTCGCCGACTCGACGGTCAGCACAGGTGCGCCGGGCAGGATTCGCAGGAGCCGGTCCACGCTGGAGTTCCTCCTCACCGGGCCGACCTGTTGGCGCCACTGTTGGTGCAGACCGGCGACCGCGTTGTCGTAGGCGGCTGCGGTGTCGACGGCGTGGAGGATGGCGGCGGCGAACGAGTTCAGCCAGGCGACAGCGGCCTGTTGCCGGTCGGGACTGTCCGCTGGGCCGGCGTGCGCGAATCCCTGCAGGGCGGCGATGTAGGTGTCCGCTTGGCGGGCGAGCACGACGCTGACCGGCGGCACGAACCGCGGCGCCAGTCCGCGCCGGGCCAGCACGACATGGATCAGCGCCCGTCCGGCGCGACCGTTGCCGTCGCCGAAGGGGTGGATCGTCTCGAATTGGGCGTGCGCCAGCGCTGCCTGCACGAGCGGTGAATGATCGTCGCCGTTGACGTAGTCGATCAGGTCGGCGAGCAGTCCGGGCAGGTGCTCGGGTGGCGGCGGCACGAAGCGGGCGCCGAGGGGCGTGAATGAACTGCCGCCGATCCAGTTCTGATCCTCACGGACGGTGCCGGCCAGGGCGGGTGTGGGGGAGCGCCGCATCAGCTTCCGATGGATCTCCAGCAGGTCCTCGAGGCTGAAGCGGGTGCGGGAGGTGGCCGCCTCCCCGGCGGTCTCCATCGCCTCGATGTTGGCGGCGACCTCGGCGGCGAGGCGATCGGTGGGATCGATGTCCCGCTCGAGCGCGGCGGCCGCGACGGCCAGGCGCCGGGACCCGACGGCAAGGCCTTCGATCCACGACGATCCGACCGACTCCGAGCGGAGCAGAAAGCGCGCCAGGCCTTCCAGGTGCGGCGCTTCGGCGGGACTGTTCAGATCACGGATTCCGCCTTCGGCGTCGGCGATGTCGGCGGCCAGAGCTGCGGGAATCGCAAACTCCCAGGCGCACAGCGGATCCGGCACGAAGGCCTCGTAGTGGCCACCGCGACGATCCACTCGGCTGATCCCGTCATAGCGGGGCTCCCAATAACGCTCAACCAACTCGCCCACCGCATACCTTCTCTCGTTCGAGAAACCGCGGGATAAACTCAGTCTAACCCGCGGGTTATCACGAAAGCGCGGCCGCACTCACTGCGCCTCCCAGAGTGAAGTCTCTCGCGGAGGGCGGTCAGCTCGGGTCGGCTCGGCATCCACCACAGGAGCCTGCGCGCCGACGATGCTACGGCAGTGGCGCGAACTGCGACACGGATTCAGGTACGCACTGCCGACCATCCGGAGGAGCAGCGCATCCTGGCTGCGGCGGCGCAACTCGGGGTGACGGGGCTCAGCGGCTGCCGTCGCTGGACGGTGTACCACCTCGAGGGGCTGCTGAGTGCCGTCGATGTGGCTCGACTCTGCGCTGAGGTTCTCGTCGATCCCGTCACCGACGAGGTCACCGTCGGCAAGCCGGATGGCGCGGCGCGGGTGGTGGAGGTGGCGCCCATCGCGGGAGTGACCGACGGTGCGGCGCGAGAACTCGAGCGGGCGGCCGCCGTGCTGGGCCTCCCGCCGCTCAGAGCGGCCACCGCCCGCCGCTACGAGCTGAGCGGCGATCTCGACGATGCCGACATCGGGGTCCTCGCTCGACGGCTACTGGCCAACCCGACGATCGAGCGCAGCGGCAGTGGCGAGCTGGCGCCGGCGTTCTCGCCCACCTGGGACGCTGCGCCGACTGCGCCGCCGGTGCAGTTGATCGGCCTGGGTGACGAGCAACTGGCCGAGCTGAGCCGGCAGCGGTTGCTGTCGCTCGACGTGATCGAGATGCGAGCGATCCAGGCTCACTTCGAGTCGTGCCGTCGCGACCCGACCGACGCCGAACTCGAGACCCTGGCCCAAGCCTGGTCGGAGCACTGCGTCCACAAGACCTTCAAGGCCCGGATCCGCCTCACCCACACCCGCGCCGGCGGCGGGGTCGAGGTGTCGCACCATGACGGCCTCCTCAACGCCCTGCGCCGGGCGACCGCCGAGCTCGACGCGGACTGGCTGCGGTCGGTCTTCGTCGACAATGCCGGCATCATCGCCTTCGACGACGAACTCGATCTGGCGGTCAAGGTCGAGACGCACAACCACCCTTCGGCTCTGGAACCTTTTGGCGGGGCCAACACCGGCGTGGGCGGCGTGGTGCGCGACGTGATGGGGGTCTCGGCCCGGCCCATTGCCTGCACCGACGTCCTGTGCTTCGGGCCTGAAGACCTCGATGAGGCCGATCTCCCCGCCGGCGTGCTTCATCCCCGCCGCATCCGGGAAGGGGTCGTTGCCGGAATCGGCGACTACGGCAACAAGCTCGGCCTGCCCACCGTCAACGGCGCCGTGCTGTACGACCCCGGGTACGTGGGAAACCCGCTGGTGTTCTGCGGGGCGCTGGGACTGCTACCGGCGGGATCGCACCCGACCGCGCCCCGGGCCGGTGACCGGATCATCGTCATCGGCGGCCGAACCGGCCGCGACGGCATCGGTGGCGCCACCTTCTCCTCGGCCGGGCTGGACGCCTCGGTGGTGGGGCGGGCCGGCTCGGCCGTGCAGATCGGCGATCCGATCGTCGAGAAGGGCTGCATCGAGGTGATCGAACGGGCCCGCGACCTTGGCCTGTACAACGCCATCACCGACTGCGGTGCGGGCGGGCTGTCCTCCGCGGTGGGCGAGATGGGTGCCGAGTTGGGGGCCGAGGTGGATCTGGCCGCGGTGCCGCTCAAGTATCCGGGCCTGCAACCCTGGGAGATCTGGCTGTCGGAGGCCCAGGAGCGCATGGTGCTGGCCGTGCCCGCCGACAGGGTGGCGCCGTTGCGGGAGCTGTGCCACAGCTGGGACGTGGAGCTGAGCGACATCGGCTCGTTCACCTCCTCCGGGCGGCTGGTCGTGCGCCACGGCGACTGTGACGTGATCGACCTGCCCATGGGGCTGGTGCACGACGGCCTGCCGCGGCAAACCCTCACCGCGGTGCACAGCGATCCCGTTGCATCGGCCGGCCCGACGCGCTCTCGGGCTGTGACCGACCACGCTGCGCTGATCCTCGACCTGCTGGCCCATCCCAACGTGGCCTCGCGCGAGTCGATAGTCCGCAGCTACGACCACGAGGTCCGAGGGGGAACCGTGGTGCGCCCCTTCGTCGGTCCCGGCGCCGACGGTCCGACCGACGCGGCGGTGCTCAAGCCTCTCGGGACCTGGCACCACGACAGGGCGGTGGCTCTGGCCGTCGGCCTCAACCCTCGTATCACCGCTCTGGACCCGTGGGCAATGGCGCTTCACGCAATCGACGAGGCCTTCCGCAACCTGACCGCCGTCGGAGCCGACCCCGACCGGGTGGCCCTGCTCGACAACTTCTGCTGGGGCGACCCGACGCGCCCCGACCGGCTCGGATCTCTGGTGCGGGCCGTGCAGGGCTGCGTTGAAGGGGCGCACCGCTACCGGGCCCCGTTCGTCTCCGGCAAGGACAGCCTCTACAACGAGTTCGACGGCCGGGCCGTGCTGGGCACGCTGCTGATCACCGCGGTCGGGATCGTGCCGGACCTGCACCGGGTGGCGACAAGCGCCCTGAGGGCCTGCGGCAGCGACCTGTGGCTGGTGGGCCGCGGCTCGGGGTACCTGGGTGGATCGCTCGTGGCCGAACTGCTGAGCATTGACGACACCCGGGTACCGCCGCCAGTCGGCGATCCGCTACCCCGCTACCGGGCCGTGCACGATCTGATAGCCGCCGGCCGGGTGAGCGCGGCCCACGACGTGAGCGACGGCGGAATAGCGGTTGCCCTGGCCGAGATGGCCATCGCCGGCCAACTCGGCCTGACGGCGACCATCCCCCATGACGGCGACGATGCGGGTCCCCTGGTCGGGGCCACCGGCAACGGCTCTGAGGCGTCCGGTGCCGGCAGTCCGCTCTCGATGGTCGCAGCACTGGCCAACGAGGCGCCTGGTCGGCTCCTGCTGGAAGCTCCGGCGGCGGAGCGGGCCGCGGTCGCGGCGAGGCTGGGCCGGCTCGGCCGGCTCATCGGCATGGTGACCGGCACCGGCGAGATCGAGATCCACGTCGCCGCCGGCCCCCACGACAGCCCTACGAGCCCAATGGGCGGTTCGAGTCCTGCGACGGTGACCGTCGCAGCCGCCAGGAGGGCATTCGGGTGCCACTCGCCGCCGCCATGAGCCGACCCCCGATCCTCATTCCCCACGCTCCCGGCACCAACCGCGACGAGGAGGCGGCCCTGGCGGTGACGGCGGCGGGCGGTGATCCCCGGATCGTGGCTGTCGGTGACCTGAGAAAACTGCCGGCGGCCTTCTCCGACTACGCCGCGGTGCTCCTGCCGGGCGGGTTCTCCTACGGTGACTCGTTGGGGGCCGGCGGGCGCCTCGCCCTCGAGCTGCGGGCCTGGTTCGGGGCCGAGCTGCGCGAGGTGGCACGGTCGGGGAGGCCGATCCTGGGCATCTGCAACGGCTTCCAGGCCCTCGTCAAGTCGGGACTTCTCAGCGGGCCCGAGCCCCGCTCCTTCACGCTGGCCGCCAACGCAAGCGGTCGCTTCGAATGCCGCTGGGTCACCCTCAGCGTCGAGCCGGACTGCACGTCGAGTTGGCTCGAGCCGCTGCGGGGTTCAGTGATCCGCTGCCCCGTGGCTCACGGCGAGGGAAGGTTGGCGGTGACCGATCCCGCGGCGGCGACCGCACTGGCAAAGGCGGGGCGCGTCGCCTTCCGCTACCTGGCCTCGGGCACCGAGGGCGGTGCAGCCCCTGCCGCGGCCGGGGCCTATCCGGCCAACCCCAACGGATCGGTGAACGACATCGCCGGGATGTGCGACCGGACCGGTGCCATCGTTGGGCTGATGCCCCACCCCGAGGATCACATTGTGGACTGGCAGAGGCCCTCGGGCCCCCCGGGGGCGCGAGGATCGGCCCTCTTCGAGGCGTTCGTGGCCGCGGCCCGATGACAGCCGGCGCCCCGGATGACCGTGCGTTCGCGGGTATCTCCGCCGAGGTGGCCGCCGAGATAGGGCCGCTGCGGCGCGGCAAGGTGCGCGACGTCATCGACCTGGGCGACCGCCTGGCACTCGTGGCCACCGACCGGCTGTCGGCGTTCGACCGGGTTCTGGGGCTGGTGCGCCACCGCGGCCAGATCCTCAACCAGCTCTCCGCATGGTGGTTCGAGCGGCTCGGCGACATCGTGCCGTCGCACATCGTGGCCGTGCCCGATCCCAACGTGTCCATCGTCGAGAAGTGTCAGCCGCTGCCCGTCGAAGTGGTGGTGCGCGCCAGGCTTACCGGCACCACGTCCACGTCGCTGTGGGCCATGTACGCGGCCGGCCGGCGCCGCATGTACGGGCTCGACTTCGCCGACGGGATGGTCAAGAACGATCCGCTGCCGAGCCCTGTCATCACCCCGACCACCAAGGCCGACAGCGGCCACGACCAGCCGCTGAGCGAGGCTCAGGTCGTCTCGGACGGCTGGGTGGACGCCGAGCGCTGGGACGAGGTCCGCACCGTGGCGCTGGGGTTGTTCGAGAGGGGCCGGCAGACGGCGACCGGCGCCGGCCTGGTCCTGGTCGACACGAAGTACGAGTTCGGGATCGGCTCCGGTGATCGGCTCACGCTGATCGACGAGGTGCACACCCCGGACTCGTCGCGGTTGTGGCGGCTCGCCACGCTGGAGTCGCGCCGGAGCGCCGGGCTCGAACCGGAGAACCTGGACAAGGAGATCGTGCGTCTCGCCTATGCCGCCCGCGGCTACAGGGGCGAGGGTACGCCCGAGCCGCTCGGTCCGGCGCTGGCCGCCGAGACGGCGGTCGCGTACCGGCAGGCATTCGAAGCACTGACCGGAGCACCGCTGCAACCTGCCCCCTATCCGGCCGAGCCCCGGATCTTGGCCGCCCTGGGGGAACTGGCCCATGCGCGGGGCGCCGACGACGGTGCGCGATGATGCCGGCGACGATGGCTGCAGGCTGCGATCCAGGCCCCGAGCCGGACACGATGACGGTTGCTGGACCAAGCGACGATCCTGGCGCCCGGCCAGGCGATGAGCAGGGCGGCGGGTCGGTGCTGGTCGGCGTGCTCATGGGCAGCGATTCGGACTGGCCCACGATGCGCCGCTGCTCCGAAGTGCTCAGAGACTTCGGAGTCGCCCACGAGTGCCGCGTGGTATCCGCTCATCGCACCCCGGACCTGCTCGTCGACTATGCCGGCAGCGCCGCAGAGCGAGGGTTGCAGGCGATCGTCGCGGGTGCCGGCGGCGCGGCCCACCTGCCCGGGATGTTGGCCGCCCACACGATCGTGCCCGTCGTCGGAGTGCCGGTTGCCGGCCGGGCCCTCGGTGGAATCGACTCGCTGCTGTCGATCGTGCAGATGCCGGCCGGAGTGCCTGTGGCCACCATGGCCATTGGCGAGGCGGGAGCGGCCAACGCCGCCCTCTGGGTGGTGGCGATGCTGGCGCTCCGCGACCCGGACCTCGCCGAGCGGCTCGTCGCCTACCGGGCCGCCCGGGCCGCGCAGGTCCTCGCCACCGAACTCGACCAATAGGGCGACGGCGGAGATGACCGGGGGGAGGATCTCGTGAGTGTGCTCGTGCCGCCTGCGGTGATCGGGATCGTGGGCGGCGGGCAGCTGGGCCGGATGCTGGCGCAGACGGCACAGCGCCATGGCTACCGGGTCGCCGTGCTCACCGGCGGCGACCAGAGGACTCCGGCCGGTGTGGTCGCCGACATCGAGATTGCCGCTCCCTTCGATGACGAGGCTGCCGTGCAGCGCCTCGTGGACTGCGCCGACGTCATCACCTGGGAGCTGGAGGACGTGGATCTCGGTCTCGCCGACACCGCAGCCACCGCCGGGGTGCCGGTCCGGCCCCGGCACCAGGTAGTGGCCATCGCAGCCGACCGCGTCACGGAGAAGAAGGCCCTCACCGCCGCAGGCGTGCCGGTGGCGCCGTATCGAGAGGCGGCCGGCCCCGCCGAGCTGGCCGCGGCGGTCTCAGCCCTCGATGGGCCGGTGATCGTCAAGGCGGCCCGCGGCGGCTATGACGGCAAGAGCCAGATTCGCCTGCACGGCGCAGGGCCGGAGCCGATGCCCTCTGCGGCACTCGCCGACGTGTTCCGGCGCCTGGGTTCGGGCCGGCTGATCGTGGAGCAGGAGGTGCCGTTCGACCTCGAGGTGTCGGTCGTGGTGGCCCGATCGGCCGCAGGCGCGCTCGCCCATCACGGGGTGATGGAGAACGCTCACGTCAACGGGATCCTCGACACGACCACGGTCCCGGCGCGGCTGTCCGACGGGGTGGCCGCCGCCGCGATCGGCATCGCCGGTCGCTTGGCTCGCCACCTCGACGTGGTCGGAGTCCTGTGCGTCGAAATGTTCGTGGTCGGCTCCGACCTCGTCGTCAACGAGGTGGCGCCGCGTCCCCACAACAGTGGCCACTGCACCATCGAAGCCGCCGCCGCCAGCCAGTTCGAACAGCAACTCCGGGCCATCTGCGGGCTACCGCTCGGCGACGGCACCTGCCGGCCGGCGGCCATGGCGCAGCTGCTGGGTGAGCTCTGGGCCGACGGCGAACCGCCGTGGTCAGAGGTCCTGGCCGACCCCGGGATCCACCTGCATCTCTACGGCAAGCGCGACAGGAGGCCGGGACGCAAGATGGGCCATCTCACCTGCGTCGACGCGACGCCGGAGCTGGCGTTGAAGCGGGTCCTGGCGGCCCGGGACCGGCTGGGGCCATGATCCCACGCGCCGCCGACGAGCTCCGGGAGGAATGCGGCGTGGTCGGCGTGTACGCGCCCGGCCGTCACGCCGCCCGGATCGCCTTCTTCTGCCTGCACACTCTTCAGCACCGCGGCCAGGAGGCAACCGGAATCGCCAGCTGCAACCAGGGCACAACCCACTTGCACCGGGGTCCGGGCCTGGTGGGGTCGGTCTTCAACGAGGACAATCTCTCGACGCTGCAAGGCGAGGCCGCCATCGGCCACAACCGCTACAGCACCACCGGCGTCTCGTCGGTGCGCAACATCCAGCCGCAGGTGATCGAGACCATCGACGGGCCGCTGGCCGTCGCCCACAACGGCAATCTGGTGAACGCGCCGCAGCTCCGCCGGGAACTGCTGGAGAGCGGGGTCGGGTTGCAGACCTCCTCCGACACCGAATTGATCGTGCAGCTGCTGGTCGTCTCCGCCGGTGACTGGCCCACCCGCATCCGGGCTCTGATGGCGCGGCTCGAGGGTGCCTACGCCCTCACCATCCTGACCCGCGACGCCGTCTACGGCGTGCGAGACCCGAGGGGGTTCCGTCCGCTGGTGATGGGCAGACTCGACGACGGCTGGGTGCTGGCCTCGGAGAGCTGCGCACTGTCGGTCGTCGGGGCCGAGTTCGCCGGCGAGGTGGCACCCGGGCAGATCGTCCGGATCGACGGCAGCGGCATGACCCTGGAGCAGGGAGCGGCACCTCTGCGGCCGGCGTTCTGCACGTTCGAGCAGATCTACTTCTCGCGACCCGACACGCACCACGGCGGCTCGCTGGTCCATGCGGTGCGGCAGCGCCTCGGTCGCAGACTCGCCGTCGAGGCCCCCGTCGACGCCGATCTGGTGGTCCCCGTGCCCGACTCGGGGAACCCGCAGGCGGTGGGGTACGCCCAGGAGTCGGGGTTGCCCTACACCGACGGTCTCATCAAGAACCGCTATGTCGGCCGCACCTTCATCGAGCCCACTCAGGAACTGCGCGAGGCGGGCGTGGCCATGAAGTTCAACCCGCTGGGCGACAACGTCGAGGGCAAGCGGGTGGTGCTGGTCGATGACTCGATCGTGCGGGGGACCACGTCGGGCCCGCTCGTGCGGATGCTGCGGGACGCGGGGGCGGCCGAGGTCCACGTGCGGGTGGCCTGCCCGCCCATCACCGACCCCTGCTACATGGGGGTCGACATGGCCGCCAAGGAGGAGTTGATCGCCTCCGACCGGTCGATTCCGGAGATCTGCGAGCACATCGGCGCCGACTCGCTGGCGTTCCTGTCGCTCGAGGGCATGATGGAGGCGCTGGAAGCCACCGACGGCTACTGCAACGCGTGCTTCACCGGTGTCTACCCGTTCGAGTCCGAGACGTTCGTGCAGCTCGAACTCGGCTCCAAGAACCAGTTCGCCTCGGTCTGGGGCGACTGACATGCCGCGGACGACGCCGTGGGGCCCGCTGGGGAGCCGGGCTCTCGTGAGGACGGCCTGCGGCGCGGACGGGGACCGGCGGTGAGTTGCGTCCTGGTTGTGGGCGGCGGCGGGCGCGAGCACGCACTGGCCTGGGCGCTGAGCCGCTCGGAGCGCGTCGACCGGCTGCTGGTGGCGCCCGGCAACCCCGGCACCGCCACCTGCGACCGGACCGAGAACGTGGCCACCTCGGCCGGCGACATCGCAGGGCTGGTGGCGCTGTGCCGCCGCGAGTCGGTCGACCTGGCGGTCATCGGACCGGAGGGCCCGCTGGCAGCGGGCATCGTGGACGCGCTCGCATCTGCCGGGGTCGCCGCCTTCGGGCCCAGCGCCTCCTGCGCCCGACTCGAGGCCTCCAAGGCGTACTGCAAGCAGTTCCTGATCGACAATGGGATACCGACCGCCGCCGCCGAAGTGTTCGGTGACCCCGATGCTGCTCTCGCCCGCCTCGCCTCGCGGCCCGACCTGCCGGTGGTCAAAGCCTCGGGACTGGCGGCCGGCAAGGGCGTCATCGTCCCCGAAACCCACGACGAGGCGGCTGCCGCCGTCCGAGCCATGCTGGTGGACAGACGGTTCGGGTCCGCAGGCGAGCAGATCCTGCTCGAGGAGCGCCTCTGGGGCCGCGAGGTGTCGGTGCTGGCCTTCTGCGACGGAGAGAGGTTCGCCGTGCTGCCTCCTGCGCAGGACCACAAGCGGCTGCGTGCGGGCGACGACGGGCCGAACACCGGGGGCATGGGGGCCTTCACGCCCTCGCCCGCCGTCGACGACCGGTTGATCGAGCAGATCGGCAGGCAGGTCATCGCCCCGACTCTGGCCGCGCTGGGGCGGGCCGGAACCCCGTACAGGGGGCTGCTCTACGCCGGGCTGATGATCACCACCGACGGCCCCAAGGTGATCGAGTTCAACTGCCGTTTCGGCGACCCCGAGACCCAGGCGGTGCTACCGCTGCTGCGCAGCGACCTGTTCGAGATCATGGCTGCCTGCGCCACCGGGTCGCTCAGCGGTGTCTCCATCGAGTGGACGACGGCGGCAGCGGTGGCGATCGTCATGGCCTCCGCCGGCTATCCGGGTGTCGGCGGCGATCCCGTTCCGATCCTCGGCCTCGACGCCGCCACCGAGGAGGGCTGCGTCGTCTTCCATGCGGGCACCGGGATCATCGACGGGACGCTGCACGCCACCGGCGGCCGGGTCCTGGCCGTGACCGCGCTCGGCCCGGACGTGGCTGCCGCCGCCGACCGGGCCCACCGCGGCGTGGCTGCCATCGGCTTCGAGGGTGCCCAGCACCGGGCCGACATAGGGCTCGCACGAGCCGGGGCCCCGGCTTGAGCGGCACCCCGTCCCAGCGCGGCGCGCAGGCCGCCGCAACGCCACCTGAGGCAGTCGCCGCGAGCTACCGGGCCGCCGGCGTTGACATCGATGCCGGCAACTGGGCGGTGGCGCTGCTGGCGGAGTCCGTGGCCTCGACCCGCACGCCGAACGTGCTCTCGCCGCCGGGCGGCTTCGGCGGGATGTACTCAGCGGCGGGGCTTGATGCGGAGCACGTGCTGGTGGCTTCCACCGACGGCGTCGGCACCAAGGCGGTGTTGGCCGCCCGCTACGGGCGCTGGCGGGGGATCGGAGTCGATCTCGTCAACCACTGCATCGGCGACATCGCCGTCCACGGCGCCCGACCCTTGTTCTTCCTGGACTACATCGCCATGGCCCGGCTCGTGCCCGAGGTGGTGGCCGAGATCGTGGCCGGCATCGCCGAGGCCTGCCGGGTCGCCGGTTGCGCCCTGCTGGGCGGGGAGACGGCGGAGATGCCGGGCACCTATGCCCCGGGCGCGACCGACGTGGTCGGAACCATCGTGGGAGCGGCCCATCGCGATCGGCTCTGGCCCCGTCCGGAGACCGTGCAGGCCGGCGACGCGCTGGTGGGGGTGGCCAGTTCGGGGCCGCACACCAACGGCTACTCGCTCATCCGGCACCTGCTGGACGGGCGGCCCGGCGCCGCTGCGGACACCGGTCTGATCGATGCCCTGCTGGCACCGCACCGCAGCTACCTGCCCACCGTCTCGGCGTTCTCCGAGGCCGGGATCGAGCCGAAGGCCCTGGCCCACATCACCGGCGGCGGGTTCTTCGACAACCTGCCGCGGGTGCTGCCCGCCCACCTCGGCGCCCGGGTGGATCTCGGCGCCTGGCCGGTGCCCGAGTTGTTCGCCACCCTGGTGGACTGGGGAGGGCTGGCCGATTCGGAGGCGTTCAGGGTCTGGAACATGGGGATTGGTCTGGTGGCGGTCGTCGACGAGGCGGGCGCGGAGGCTCTGGTGAGCCAGGGCCACCGCGTGATCGGGTCGGTCATCGACATCAACATCGACATCGCCGACGCCGGCCCGGGCCGGGTCGTGCTGGACGGGGCCTGGCGGTGACCGGCCGGCTGGTGGTGATGGCCTCCGGGGCCGGCACGAACCTGGGCGCCATCCTCGACGCCATCGCCGAGGGACGCCTCGACGCCGAGGTCGCGGCCGTGATCATCAACCGCCGCGACGCCGGGGCTCGCCTGCGGGCCGAACAGGCCGGAGTCCCGGTCCACTACCGGCCGCTGTCGCCCTACCGCGAGCAGGCTCGGCCCACGGCGCGGAGCGGGCCCATGACCGCAACGGCATCCGGAGACCGCGGTTGGGACCGGACCGCCGACCGGCGCTGCTACGACGCCGACCTGGCTGAATGGGTGGCGGGCGCGGAACCGGATCTCGTGGTGCTGGCAGGCTGGATGCACCTGCTGTCGTCGGCGTTCCTGGACCGGTTCCCGAACCGGGTCATCAACCTGCATCCGGCGCTGCCGGGCCGGTTCCCCGGCTCCGACGCCATTGCCAACGCCTGGGAGTCCTTCGAGGCCGGGCGGATCAGCCGAACGGGTGCGATGGTCCACTACGTGCCGAACGAGGGTGTCGACGACGGCCCACCCATCGCGTCGGTCGAGGTTCCCATCCACGCCGGCGACACGCTCGAGGTGCTGCGCCGGAGGATCCACGAGGTCGAGCACAAGCTGATCGTGTCCGCAATAGCCCAGGTTCTGGCCGCGCAGCCACGCCTCCAGCGCCGCTAGACGAAGCGGCGGTCGGCTCATCCGTGCGTTTGGCTTCTTTGCTTGATTACGTTGTCCAAAGTCTGGCCGATCAGTCGGTTGGCATTTGTGATTCTGATTCGAGCGAAGAACGAGAAATGACCCATTTCAACGATTAGCTTGGCGATGAATTCATCAGCAAATGATGCTGAGATTAGAGCTATATCAGCGAAATCGATTCTCACGCGAGCGTCTTCAAATTGGGTCATGAGGTTTTGCAGCTTTGTACGGAGTTGCCGTCCAGTTTGCCGATTGCCGAAGCCGGTTGCTTCCTCGGACACCCGAAATGCGATCTCGTGACTCTCGTCCAGATGAGACATCTCGAATTCGGCCGTAGGTTGTATTCCCCAGAGTGCCCGCGTGATATCTATCTCGACGTCTGTAGGCAAGATCAGACTGACGCTGGTGCCGGGTACGCGGCCGGATGGGCGCGTTGACGGGTCGCCGTTGACGATGCGAAGCTCAGCATTTCCCGACATGATGGTCAATTCTCCGCCAGCCGCGGAGACGATGCGAACCGACCCGGCAAGCCCGTTTCCCTGGCCCAATGAACGATCGCGTGTAACGCCTGCTTCAATGGCTTTCGACAGCGCATCTTCGTCACTCGAGGTCGTGTGGGATTGCGACAATGAATCTCGTATGCCACGCCCATAGTCGGAGACAACGAGGTCCACCTTCTTTTGCTCTGGATGACTGACAACCTGTACGAAGCCTTCAACAGTGGCTCCAGGCGCACCGGCGTGAGTTAGCACGTTGTCGGCAAGCTCATTCAGCGTCCACGCAACTGAATTCAACACGCCTGGCGAACAGATCATATGTCGTGAGAGTACATCCATTACCGTGTTTATGAGTTCATTGAGATGAACGGAATCGGAGTATACTTGAACCGGGATATATGATCTGCCAGGGTGAATTGGAGGAGATTCCATCCCTTCAAGGAGTTGTTTCCATCCGGCGATCTCCCAGTAAGTGTCATGGAATGGATACGTAATCTCAACTCTTGTTCCACTAGCCTTCAGATACTTGACGAGTGAGATCAAAGGAACAACCGCCGTGGCGTAGGCATGATCCACATTTTCAAGATCCAGCGACAGGACGCGTGGAACCGGCTGCCCATAAAGTCGCCTCGTAATCTGTGTGAACTTGTGGCGGTCAAAGACGCCGTCGAACTCCAGGGATGTGCCGTCGCTTGTGTACACGCTGATAATCCTACGGCCCATGTCGGGCTGGCGGAGGATTCCGGCCTCCGCGCGTGCGTCGATCGCGGGGCCGGGGCGCCGGGGCTCGGCTCCGGGCCGAGCAGGCCGGAGTTCCGGCCCACTACCGGCCGCTGGCGCCCTACTGTCAACAGGCTCGGACCGCGGGCGGGAGCGGGCACATGACCGAAACGGCATCCGGAGAACGCGATTGGGACCAAGCTGCAGACCGGCGCTGCGTCTACTCCACCCCGGCGACACGCTCGAGGTGCTGCGCCGGAGGATCCACGAGGTCGAGCACGAGCTGATCGTGTCCGCAATAGCCCAGGTTCTGGCCGCGCAGTCACTCGTCCGAATCGGGGCCCCGTCATAGTGGGGATGATTCCGCGCGTGCCGGTAGTCCCGCGGAGTGCCCCGTTACCCTGAGCCCGCTGCTCATCTGGCGTTTGGGGCGTACATGACGCGGGATAAACACTTCTACATCGAGTCGTTCGACACCGTCCGGCTGAGCTCGTTTCGCATCGAACAGTCGCCCTTCGCCGACCGGTACGTCACCAATCAGACGGTCTTCTGCCTGTACTGCGACCGCCTGTATCCCGTCAAGATGACCCCTGACGAGGACCCCATTCCCCAGTACTGGAAACTTCGCCGCGGGGTCCTGCTGTACGACGTGCCGGAGAAGCCGCTGGAGATCATCGGCCCCGATGCCACCAGGATGCTCGAGAGAGTCCTGACGTGCAGGGTCGAGACGCTCCCAGTGGGCCGAGCCCGCTACGGCATCGCCTGCAACGAGGACGGCACCGTGCTGATGGACGGCGTGGTCATGCGCTTGGCGGAAGATCGCTACTGGTACGTCAAGGCGAACGGCGAGTTCGAGAGCTGGCTCAAGGCGAACGCCCTTGGGTTGGATGTGGAGGTCTCCGATCCGAATTCTCGGGTGCTGCAGATTCAGGGGCCCAAGTCGCTGGATGTGCTGGATGCGGCGATCGGCGGCGGCTTGCCGGCCGGCTTCAAGTACTTCCACGCCGGCTTCTTCGAGGTCTGCGGCCAGACGCTGTGGGTCTCCCGCACCGGGTGGACAGGGGAGGTTGGGATCGAGATCTACTGCAACAGCGGCCACGAACCGACCGACCACGGTGCCCTCTGGGACGATCTGGTCGCCTGCGGTGAGCCCTCCGGCATGGAGTTCAGCTCGTCGTCATCGATGGGCATCCGGCGCATCGAGTCGGGGATTCTCGACAACGGCACCGACATCGAGCCGGATCTCACGCCGTTCGGCGCCGGTCTCGGTCAATTCGTGAGACTCGACAAGGAGGACTTCATCGGCCGGGCCGCGTTGGAAAGCGCCGATCGCAGCCAACTGCTGTTCGGCCTGGTCTGTGGGACCGCGACGCCGGAAGCCGGTATGGAGGTCCACCTCGACAACGGCCCGGTCGGGCACATGACGAATGGAACGTGGTCGCCCACGCTGGAGGTGGGAGTCGGCTACGTGCGCTTCGAGCGGCCCTTGCCGGGCGATGACTGGCTCGGGAAGACGGTCCTGCTGGGTGACCGTGACGAAACGCTCCACGAGGCGACCGTGGACACCCTGCCGTTCGTCGACAAGGAGAAGCAGCTCCCTCGCGCCGTCTGAAGCGGTCCGACCACCGGCTGACCCGAACCCACCGCCGCCGAGACTGAGCCTCCGAGCCTGAGCCGCCGATCTGGGCAGGCTGTCAGGAAGCGCCGCGCGACGGTCATGCAGGGTGTTTCGTGGATCGCCACTAAGGCGTCGCAGTAATGTGAGGCCGTGGGGGCGTCGGTGCTGGCGACCGCGATAGTACTCGTGCACGGACTCGGGGTCGTCTTCCTCGTGGTCGGCGCCCCTCTGGCCGCGCTCAGGCCCCGGTTGATGAGGTGGTACCTGCTCGTGCTGGCTCCGACCGCTGCGATCAACCTTGCCGGGCAGCCGTGCCCGCTGACGGTTTGGGAGAAGCACTTCTGGCGCCTCGCGGGTGAGACCCCGTACCGGGGAGGCTTCGTCTCCCGGTATTTCGTGGAGCCGTTCCACGCGCCCGGTCTGAGGCCCGGTGACGAGAGCATCCTGCTGATCGCCGTGGTGGTTTGGTGCCTGTTGTGGCTGCTCTACGCCGCCGTCCGGCGCCTGCGGCTGCGGAGGGGCTCGATCCCGCAGACCACGCCCGCCTGACGGTGGACGCGGGCACCTAAACGCGAGTCGTTCACGGCGAACTTTCTCCCTCGTCGCCCGCCGAGCTGAGGGCTCTGTCAGGAGGTGTTAACCGAAGAGTCGCTTGGTGACGTTCTCCACGTGGGTCAGCATGGTGCGCTCGGCCCCGTCGGGATCGCGGTTCACGATGGCCTGCAGGATGGTCCGATGATCCTCGATGTAGCTCTGGAGGGACTCGGGGCTGGCTGAGCGTTGCTTGAGGGCGCCCCAAAGTGATCCCGACCGGGCCTGATCCACCAGCAGGTACATCCGGCTGAGGAGCGGGCTGTGCGCCGCTTCGATCATGGCCTGGTGGGCGGCACCGTCCCAGTACTCGAACTCCCGGTAGCTCTCGGCCTCCTCGCAACGCTGCATGCAACGGCCGATCTCGGCCACATCAGCCGGCGTGGCCTCGGCCACGATCCGCCGGGCCACCGCCGGCTCGAGGAGGCGGCGGACCGCCATCACGTCCCGCGGGCTCATGCTTTCGCTGCCGTCGGTGGCTGCCTGGATCAGGAACGTGCCCCGCCCCACGTGCCGCTCCACGCGCCCCTCGGCCTCGAACTCGTCGAGCACCTTGCGCACCGCCGAGCGGGACTGTTCGAGACGGTGCGCAAGGCTCCGCTCCGCGGGCACGCGGTCACCCGGCTCCAGACCCTCCTCGACTAGCAGAGCTTCGATCCTGCTGCGCGTGCTGTTACTCACCGACGACCTCCACCGCTACCTCAACACGGTGCCGCTGCTCGATGAGCAACGCCCGCAGAGCCAAGACACGCGACCAATCATAACCAATTTGTCGGCGTAGAGCGACGAACCGGGAGCGCCTCGGCGTCGATCAGTCGGTACCTGCTAGCATTCCCGGCCAGTGGTCACAATTGGTTGCACATTGGTTGGGGGAGGTCCGCGGACGCCGGAGGTGACCTCCGCGGCGGACCTGTCGGAACCCGAGGCGCCGGATCTGGTGCCCGGCAGCCTCCTCTCGAGGGAGCCGAACCCGCGATGACCGCCTGGTGCCGGATGCTCGGCGACGCCGGCCCCCTAGTGGCGGTTCGCCGGGGCGGCCAGCTGAGTCCCGTGCGCGCGGGCGGTCAACCCTTGACGGACCTGCACCCGATCATCCGGGGCGAACTCGCCGCCGCCGACCTGACCTTCGGTGAGCCGATCGCACTCGCCGAGGTTCGACTGCTGGCACCCATCGGCTCGTTCCCGCGCAACATCTTCTGCATCGGCAAGAACTACCGCGAGCACGCGCTGGAGTTCACCACGAGCGGTTTCGACTCCTCGGGTGGCGCCGCACCGACCGACGTGATTCCCACCTCGCCGATCGTCTTCTCCAAGCCCTTCACGTCCGTCATCGGCCCGGGCGATCTGATCGAGCGGCACCCGGACCTCACCTCCATGCTGGACTACGAGGCCGAGCTGGCGGTCGTCATCGGCCGGGGCGGGCGCGACATCGCCCGCTCCGACGCCCTCGACCACGTCTTCGGCTACACCATCGTCAACGACGTCACCGCACGTGACCGCCAGCAGCAGCACCGCCAGTGGCTCCTCGGCAAGGGGATGGACACGTTCTGCCCCATGGGGCCGGCCGTGGTCACCGCCGAGGAGATCGACCTCGCCAACACCGTCGTGGAGTGCAGCGTCAACGGTGAGTTGCGCCAGAAGGCCTCAGTCGCCGACCTCATCTTCGACGTCCCGACGCTGATACGGGACCTCTCCGCAGGAATGACCCTGGTACCCGGCGACGTGATCGCCACGGGAACGCCCGCCGGCGTGGGCATCGGCTTCGACCCGCCGCGCTTCCTGAAATCGGGCGACGAGGTGGCGGCAACCATCGAACCCATCGGAACCCTCACGAACAGGATTGAATGAACCATGGCCACAGGTTTTCGCGCCCTCGGAAACAAGCACGTCTGGGTCGAGGAGTCCGGTGAGGGATCGCCGGTCCTCGTGGGCATTCACGGCCTCGGCGGTACGTGCAACATCTACGGGCCGCAGATCGCCGCGCTGGCCGGAGCTCACCGCTTCGTGACCTTCGATCTCAACGGGCACGGCATGAGCCCCCTGGTCGGCCCCATCTCGATCGAGGGGTGGGCCGACGACGTGGTGGCACTCATGGACGACCTGGAGTTGGACAGCGCCGTGCTGGTCTCGCACTCCATGGGCACGCTGGTGGCGCAGCAGGTGATGGCCATCGCCGGTGACCGCGTCCGGGCCGGCGCCTTCCTGGGCCCGGTGCGCAACCTGCCCGACGCCGCCCGCAGCGCCCAAGCCGACCGTGCCGCGCTGGTGCGGGCCCAGGGCATGGCCGCGGTGGCCGGCGGCATCTCGCAGGGAGCGGTGTCGGCGGTGACCCGCTCCGAGCGTCCGGTGGTCTCGGCGATGATCAAGGAGTTGCTGCAACGCCAGCCCGCCGAGGGCTACGCGGCCGCCTGCGAGGCCCTGGGCGGCTCGCGCCCGCCGGACATCTCGCAGGTCACCTGCCCGGTGCTGGCCATCACCGGAACCGAGGACATGGTCTGTCCCCCGGACGCAGTGCACGCCTTCGCCGGGGAGTTCGCCGGCGCCACCGCCGTGGTCATCGACGACATCGGGCACTGGACCACGCTGGAGGCCCCGGCCGAGGTGAACGACCTGCTGGAGGATTTCCTGAAGACGGTCTGAATCCCGCCGCCGGAGCGCCGGCCGCAAAAAACCGACAGCCGATCACCACAAAGGAGCGGAGACATGGGCGACACGCTGTTCACGAACGTCAGCATCCTGGACGGCAACGCCGAGGGGCCGGTCGCAGGGGAGGTGAGCGTGGCTGACGGCCGGATCACCGACGTCGCCACGGACGGCGGGGCATTGCCCCGTGACGGCCACCGCGTGATCGACGGCAACGGCATGACGCTCATGTCGGGCCTGTGCGACGCCCACACGCACTTCACATGGAACAGCGGCGGCAGCCTCGACGCCCTGGCGGGCATGCCCGTGGAGGAACACACCATCGTGGCCGTGGAATCGGCGCGCATCCTGATCGACTCCGGCTACACGATGTGCGTCGGCGCCGCCTCGGCCAAGGCGCGCATCGACATCGCCGCCCGCGACGCCATCAATGCCGGGATGGTCCCGGGGCCCCGCTACCTGGCTTGCGGTCAGGAACTCGCCACGCCCGCCGGCGTGCTGGTCTACGGCATCACGCGTGAGATCTCCGGGGGCACCGAGATGGCGCGCGCCGTGCGGGAGATGTGCGGCCAGGGCGTCGACATCATCAAGCTGATCCTCTCGGGCGAGTCCATCACCGAGCGCGTCTGGGCCAAGGACACCTACATGACCGACGAGGAGGTGCGGGCGGCAACCACCGAGGCCCATCGGGTGGGCAAGCGGGTTGCGGCCCATGCGCGCAGCACCGAGTCCATCAAGCAGTGCCTGCGCCAGGGGGTGGACATCATCTACCACGCCAGCTACATCGACGACGAGGCGGCGGACCTCTTCGAGGAGCGCCGCGACGAGGTGTTCGTGGCGCCGGGCCTGCATTGGCTGTATGCCACCCTCTACGAGGCGGCCGACTTCGGCTACCCGCAGGAGGCGGCCGAGGCCGTGGGTTACAAGGACGAGCTCGAGCACTCGATCATCGGGCTGAAGGAGCTCCACAAGCGGGGTGTGCGCGTGCTGCCCGGCGGTGACTACGGCTTCGCCTGGACACCCCACGGCACCAACGCCCGCGACCTGCAGCACTTCGTGGAGCTGCTGGATTTCACGCCCATGGAGACCATCCGCTCCGCCACGGTCCTCGGGGGGGAGATACTCCAGCGTCCCGACGAGTTGGGTCGTGTGGCGCCGGGCTACCTGGCGGACCTCCTGCTGGTGAACGGCGACCCGTCCAGTGACATCACTGTCCTGCAGGACCACGACAACCTGGTCGGGATCATGAAGGACGGGAAGTGGCACAAGGATCCCGTCATGTCGGCGATCTGACCGGCCGGCGACTGTAGGGGCGATCGAATGCGGGCTGCGCCCTCGGACGGCTGAGTGATCGATCTTGGACTTCATTGCCAAAGCCGTGATCATCGGCCTCACCGATCAGGCGCCGCTGATGCTGGCGGCCATGGGCATGGCCCTGATCTACAACCTCAGCAAAGTCATCAACGTGGCCTTCGCCGAGACCATCACGCTGGGCGCCTACTTCGGGATGTGGGCAAACACCACCCTCTCGGCCAGCTTCTATCTGAGCCTGGCCGTCGCCGGCATCCTGGCCGGCGTGCTGAGCTGTGTCACCTACCTCGTAGTGTTCCGCACCGCCGAGCGGCGGGGCGTGGGCCCGGTGGAGGTGATCATCATCTCGCTGGGGCTCTCGGTGCTGCTGCGCTACGCCCTGCAGTTCGTGTTCGGCTACGAGGCCCGCTTCTTCGACACGCCGCCACCTACCTTCATGAAGCTGTTCGGCGTGGGGTTCACCTCCTTCCAGCTGACGGCCTTCATCCTGGTGGTCGTCCTGGCGCTGCTCTTCTACCTGTTCGTGCAGAAGACCGTCTGGGGCCGCCAGGTGCGGGCACTGGCCAGCGACGCCGATCTGGCCAAGGTGAGCGGCATCAACCCGCTGCTGACGACGCTGGTGATGTGGTTCATGGCGGGCGCCGCCGGCGGTCTGGCCGGTGCGTTCTGGGGCGTCGGCTCCTCGGCCAAGCCGGGACTGGGCTGGGACCGGTTCCTGCTGACGCTGCTGGTGGTGCTGGTGGGTGGGGCTCGGGGTCTGCGCGGCGTGATCCTGGCCGGCATGGGCACGGGCGTGCTGCTGTCGGCCCTGAAGCTGGAGATCGCCCCGCTGCGGGCCGAGATGGTGCTGCTGGTGGCCTTCATCCTGGTGTTGAAGCTGCGCGGCAACCGCTTCCGTGAGCTGGCCAAGGTCTGAGCGATGAGCGCCGTCTGGGACTACCTCTTCGGGTCGCCGGCGTTCCTGATCTTCGGCACCTACACGCTGATGATGATCGTGGGACTCGGCATTCTGCTGCACCTGCAACTCGGAGTCACCGGTATCGGCAACTTCGGCGTCGCCGGCTTCTGGGGGGTGGGCCTGTACACCTTCGGGATCCTGCAGGTGCGCTACGACGTGGGGTTCTGGTTGGCCCTGCTGGCGGCCACAGCGGCGGGTGGTGTGCTCGGCCTCATCGCCGGCTGGGTCATCGCCGACCTGGATGACGACGGCGTGCTGGCCGCCACCCTGGCGGTGGCCAGCATCGTGTACCTGGCCATCGAGAGCGAGAGGGACATCACGGGCGGACGCGTGGGCCTGGGCACCATCGATTTCCCGTTCGATGTGGGCAAACGCACCGACCTGGCGTGGCTGGCGATCCTCTTCGGTGTGGTGGGCCTGCTCCTCTGGTACGCACGGCGGGTCCATCGATCCCCCTACGGCCGCCTGCTGATCGCCACCGGCACGAATGAGCCCCTGGCGCGCAGCCTCCGCAAGCCGGTCAAGCGCACCAAGGTCGGGGTCATGGCGCTCACCTCGGCCGGCATGGGCGCCCTGGGTGGTCTCTACGGTCCGATCGTGCACTTCCTGTTCCCCACCCAGCTCACCGTGGCGATCACCGTGTCGGTGATCACCGCCCTGGTGCTGGGCGGCCAGCAGCGGCCGTTGGGAGCCTTCGTGGGGGCGTTGCTGACCGTGGGGCTCTTCGACATCGTCATCAAGTTGTACGTGCCGTTGCCGAAGGATCTGCTGGAGCACGCCTTCCCGGTCACCAAGCAGATCATCTTCGGGGCGCTGCTGATCTTCGTGTTGCTGTTCCGCCCGCTGGGGTTCCTGGGCCGCATGCGCCGGGAGCAGCACGTGAAGGGGCTGTCCCGTGTCTGAGGACAACGGGAGCAACCCGGGCGGCCGCGCCACGATCCGCATCAGCGGGCTCACCAAGAGCTTCGGCACCCAGACCGTCGTGAACATCGACGAGTTGGTGCTGGGCGCCAAGCCCGTCGAGGGCCTGATCGGCCCCAACGGCGCGGGCAAGACCACCCTGATGCGCCTCATCATGCGCTCCACGAAGGCCGACACCGGCAGCGTCATCCTCGACGACGGCTCCACCGACGTGGTGCTCTCGAAGCTGCCACCACACCGGATCGCCTCGCTGGGCGTCGTGAAGACCAACCAGGTGACCCAGGACTTCGCCGGTCTGACCATCTGGGACTCGCTGCTGCTGTCCGTGGCGCAGCGCCACGACGAGCGGCCCCACCGGATCTACCGGGAGCAGCACCTCCTGGAGTCCCACGGCGAGGAGATCCAGAGCTACCTGGATCTCTTCGAGTTCTCCGAGCCGGAGGGGTTTGCCCACTCGACGGGCGAGAAGAAGCTACTGGACGTGATCCGCTGCCTGTTGCTCCGGCCCAAGATCCTGCTGCTGGACGAGCCCACCGCGGGCCTGCCCGACGACGTCACCGAGCAGGTCATCAACATGCTGCGCACCAAGGTGGCCGAGGGCATGTCGGTGATCATCGTGGAGCACGATCTGGACGTCATCTGGGGCTTCAGCGACGTCGTGCACTTCATGGCCGAGGGGGACGTGATCCTGGAGGGCGACCCCGACTACATCCGTGCGCACAGCACCGTGGTGGAGAAATACCTCGGGAGCGGCCATGTTTGAGGCGAGCGGCGTCTGGACCGGTTACGAGGGCATCGACGTCATCAAGGGGCTGGACTTCACCGTCGGCGAGGAGGTGTTCGCCATCCTCGGGGCGAACGGAGCCGGTAAGACGACGCTGCTGTCGGCGATCGCGGGACTGCTGCCGCTCACCGCGGGGCGGATCCGGTTCGACGGAGAGACGATCTCGGGCATACCGCCGTGGCGCATCGCCGCCCTCGGGATCGGTTTGGTTCCCCAGGAGCGGGGCGTGTTCTCCGACCTCACCGTCATGGAGAACCTGCGGGTCGGCGGTCTGGTCGCCAAGGGAGCACGTGGCGAGCGCATCGACGAGATCATGGAGTTGTTTCCCGCCCTTGCCGGCCTGCGCAACCAGCGGGCCGGCACTCTCAGTGGTGGGGAGACAAAGATGGTGGCCGCGGGCAGGGCCCTGATGCAGGACGCCAGGCTCCTGCTGCTGGACGAGCCGACGGCCGGTCTGTCCCCGCTCTATGTCGAGAACTTCTTCGAGAGAATCCGCCAGATCCACGAGACCAAGCAGGTGGCCATCATCATCACAGAGCAGAACGCCACGAAGGCACTGGAAGTGGCCGACCGGGCGATGGTTCTGAGCCTCGGTGAGGCAATGACGATCACCGACGCCAAAGACCTCACAACCGACCAACTGAGGAAAGGATACAAAATATGAGAAACGCATTTGGAAAGACAGCGGGCGCCAAGCGCTCGCGCAGTTGGGTGTGGCGAGCGGGCGCAATCCTGCTGGCGGTCAGCCTCGTGGCGGCCGCCTGCGGGGATGACGACGACGCCGCGGCGGATGAGCCGATCGTGCTGGGCGACCTCGCCTACTTCACCGGCGACTTCGCCTCGGTCGGCGACCTGCTGGCATCGCAGGTGGACTTCCCGGTCAACGAGGTCATCAACCTGGATCCGCCCCTCGGGCGCCCGATCGAGGTGATCCACGAGGACATCGGCACGGTCGGCGAGGCCCAGGCGGTCCGCAAGCTGCTCGAGCAGGACGGGGTGGACATCGTGTTGAGTTCCGCCCACGAGTACTTCACGTACCGGGACTTCATGCTGGACTGGCAGGAGGACAACGACGGGCCGCTCATGCCGACGGTGCACGGTGGCGTGATCCCCGTGAACGTGGGCGGACGGGCCGGCGAGCCGATCTTCCGGGCACAGGGCAGCGACGAGGGCCAGGGCGTCACCGACGCTCTGTACGCCGAGGCTCTGGGTGCAGAGGCGGTGGTCATCATGACCACACCCACCGCCGGCTACCAGCTCACCGCCGACGCCACCGAGAAGGCGCTGGACGTCATCGGCATCGAATTGCTGGAGCGCATCGACGCCCCCGGCGAGCAGTCCTCCTACCGGACCGAGGTGCAGCGGGCCGTGGACGCGGCGCCCGACGCCGTGATCATCCTCGCCCAGGCCACCGAGAGCGCCATCATGGTGAAGCAGTTCGCCGAGGCGGGCTGGGTCGGAACCATCATCGGTGAGGTCGGCTGGTCCGAGCCCGAGTTCGCCGCCACGGCGACCGCCGAGGCTCTGGCGGCGCACGACGTGGTGGCCTACCCGTCGTTCCACCGCCAGGAGAACCCGGCCTGGGACTTCTACCAGCCGCTCTGGGACGGCAACCCCGACTACACCCAGCACACGAATGCTGACGACCCCTACTCCTTCACCACCTACGACCTGCTGATCGTCACGGCACTGGCGATCGAGGCCGCGGGCTCCGTGAACGGCTCGGACTGGGCGCCGGCCATGTTCGAGGTGTCGTCCGGACCAGGTACGAAGTGCTACACGTACAGCAATTGCCTGGCCCTGATACGGGCGGGCACCGACGTGGACTACGAGGGTGTGACCGGTCCGGCCACCTTCAGCCCCGGCGGCATCAACGCGGTCATTCCCGTGGTCCAGATCTTCGGCCCCGACGGCGAGATCGCCGATCAGGTCGCCGTGGACTCCGAGCGTCACCTCGAGATCCTGGATCAGGTGGCATTCAAGTTCGAGGGCTGATTCCCTCCTAACGGACTTCGTGGGTGGGGCTGTCGACCGGTCCCACCCACGACCGCCCCATGCGGGCACCGAGTTCCCGGGCCTAAGCAGGCAGCGGGCGATGCTGCTCGCCTGCTTCACCGTCATTCCGGCGCAGGCCGGAATCCAGGGTCGCCTGTCCCCGCTGTTGTTGACGCGGGACTCTCGTAGGATCGCCGCGGGATCGGATCGGGAGGATTGTCCACATGATCGACGCAACTGCGCACCGCATGCTCTGGACATCGTCGAACATGGCGCTGCTCGGTCGGATCGCCACGGAGTTCGAAGCCACCCAGCCCTTCGCCGGGCGACGCATCGGGGTGTCGCTCCATCTCGAGGTGAAGACCGCGGTCCTGCTCCTTGCCCTCAAAGCGGGAGGCGCCGACATCGTCGCCACGGGCAACTACGGCACATCGCAGGACGACGTCGTTGCCTACCTCAACGACCAGGGCGTCGACGCGCGCGGCAGCGGATCGGACAGCCTCGAGCGACACCTTCGTCACGTCGACTCGGTACTGGACTCGAACCCCGACATCCTGCTCGACAACGGCGCTGATCTTGCACGCCGAGTGATCGACCGCGGCCTCGCGGTCCTCGGTGGCACCGAGGAGACGACGTCGGGACACAACCTTCTCGCCGGAGAACTCGCGCCACGTGTGAACTTCCCCATCATCGTGATCAACGACTCCCCCCTCAAGGCGCTCGTCGAGAACAAGCACGCGGTCGGCCAGTCGACCTACGAGTCCTTCTGCCGGCACACCAACCTCATGCCGCAGGGCAAGCGGGTGATGGTTGCCGGCTACGGCTGGTGCGGGCGCGGTATCGCGCAGTACATGAGAGCCAACGGGTGCGAGGTGACCGTTGCCGAGATCGACGAGATCAAAGCTCTCGAAGCGGCACTCGACGGCTTCCGCGTCTCCGACGTTGCCACGCTGATCGCCGATGCAGATGTCGCCATCACCGCCACGGGGGTCGCTGGTGTGATCGGTGCCGACGAACTCTCCGGTGCCCCCAATGGGCTCCTACTGGCGAACGCCGGCCACTTCCCCACCGAGATCGACGTTCCTGCACTCAACGCAGTGACCGCCGAGCGGATCCCTCTCGGGGGCGCCCTGGCCCGCCACGTTCTGGCAGATGGCAGGAGCATCGATCTGATCGCGGAGGGACGGATGTTGAATCTCGCCGGGAGCCAGCCCAAAGGCAACACCATCGAGTCCATGGACATGGGATTCGCCATGCAGGCACGGTCGCTGGAGCGTGTGGCGCGGGATCATGCGTCCCTTCCCCACGGTGCACAGCCCGTGCCGGACGACATCAATCGCGCACTCGCACGTGAGTTCACCCGGCAGATGGGCAATCCCGTCTGATCCTTGGTGAGTCGGCCGCATTGGTCGCAGATGTCTGCTCAGCCGGCTGTTGAGCCCCTCGAGTTCACGGGGGGTGCCGGCGCGAGTCTCGCCGGGATGCTGCACCGTCCCGCCCCCGACGTCGAGGTGGTAGGGGCGGCGCTCCTGGCGCACTGCTTCACCTGCTCCAAGGACCTGTTTACGACGACTCGCATCGCCAGGGGCCTTGCCGGGGGCGGCTACCTGACCCTTGCCTTCGACTTCACGGGCCTCGGAGAGAGCGGCGGTGACCATGCCGACACGACCGTCACCACGAACGTGGGCGACATCACCCAGGCCGCGGTGGCGCTCATCCGGCGGGGCGCCGGACCATGCGTTCTCGTCGGTCACAGCCTTGGTGGGGCGGCCGCCATCCTTGCGGCGTCGCGCCTGCACACCGTGACCGCTGTGGTGGCCGTTGCCTCCCCGGCTTCGGCTTCCCACGTGGAGCGTCTCTTCGACGCCGACTCCCTGCAGCGGATCCGGGAGCACGGCCGCGGCGAGGTCATGATCGGGCCTCGGCCGGTGTGCGTGGGGCGGGACTTCCTTGACGATCTCCGTCGCCACGACGTCGCTGCCGCAGCCGCCGGGCTTGGCCGGCCGCTGCTCGTCGTGCAAGCCGGCGCCGACGACGTGGTAGGCCGCGAGCAGACTGAGGCGCTGGCCAAAGCCGGCTCGGGAACACTGCACACCGTCGCCGGCGCAGACCACCTCTTCAGCGACCGCCGCCACTCGGACGAACTTGTCCGCCTCGTTCTCGACTGGCTGTCGGACCAGCGATCCCAAAGCTGAGAGGTGCCGGCGCCCGCGCCGGCTCAGCTCGTGCGCCCGCCGTCGTCTACCTCGTTGCCGCCGCCCGGCGATCCGTTGCTGTCCGTATCGTCGCCATTGCCGGTGTCCTCTGCGCCGGAGTCGCCTTCGTCGTCCGGATCAGTGTCCTCACTGGTCTCATCGCCGGTCGAGTTGCCCACGTCGTCGCCGCAGGTGATCTCGAACTCGAAGATCGTGGGTTCGGGCGTTCTGACGAGGTCAACGGTCTGGCTCGTTTCCTCCACGAAACATATGACGGGCAGGTTGGACACGGTAACGGTGGCTTCGCAGGTATCTCCCTCGTGGTTGAGGACACGTACGGGGACGCCGTTGAACGCGTCCGGGACCGACGGGTCCGCAGCCAGCGCGGCGGTGATGTTGAAGCGGCCCTCGCGCAACTCCACGACGCTCCTCGGCCCGATGGGTCGGATGTCGCTGACCGGCGCCGGCAGCAACGGCCTCGGCAGAGTATCGGGTGGTTGTGTGCATGTCTTGGTCAGCGAATAGCGCACAGTGGCCCCCCCCGAGTCACCGACGACCCTCTGCAGGACGTAGATGGTCTTACTGATCACGCCGACGCGGAAGTCGATGGTGGCCAGCGGATTCACGTTCTCGAAGACGTTGTGGTCGTGCTCCCCGTGTGTAGCGACGAGGCGTCGGGGCACGCGAAGTGTCACGTCGTAGCGGCACTCCTTGGCTTCGGCGGTGGTCCTGAGGACGTCCAATTCAATCGACACGGTGTCGTCGGTGGTGTCGTCGGATGTGCCGTTGTCGTCCACCTCCGACAAGCCGGTCTTGGTGGCACAATCTCTCGGCGCTTCCCTGACCCGCCGAGCTGTGGCCGTGAACCGGGTCCGCAGGATGGTGTTGTGATCGGTGTCGTCCACGGAGACCGGTAAGGCCGGATTCAGCCGCACAACTATCCGCGACCGCTGTGTGCAGGACGACCTCGGGTTCGTCAGGGTGATCTGGATCCTGTTGTTCGCGTCGGGCGCGAAAGGGGCCGGCCCGACGATGCAATTGGCGCCCGTCGTCGATTCGACGAGCGACACCGACCACGTGTACGTGCAGAATCCGCGGATCACGACGATGCCGGCTGCGGGCCTGCCGATGAGTTCCCCGGGCGCGGGTGTGTCGTCGCGACTTTCAGTCGCGACGACCGTCATGGTGGTCTCGCCGGATTTGCCCGAGGTGCCTTCCCCCGGGTCGCATCCGCCCAACGTCTGCCAGGTGACCGTGTAGGTGCCGGCGACGGGAGCGCTGGTGATCCTCACGATGACCGGGACGAACGCGGATACCGGCTGATCTTCAACCTGGCCTGCGGCCGGCGTGGCCACCCCCAGCGCGCCCACCAACAGCAGAACGGACGCAATGAGAGATCCGACCAATCGTCGAGCGTCTGACACGTACGCACCCCTTCGTTCGTGTCGCTGGAACTATCTTGTAGATGGCAGTCGTGCTCGGATGCGAATCGTCTTGCTGCGCATCTGCACGTTTCAGTTGCGGAGCATATGCGAACTGCCCCGGTACCGAGCGGCCAGGTGGGGTGCTGCTGTCGTCAGATGATGGCCGTCTCGAGGAAGGGCTCGCCGCGGGTGATGCGGTCGTAGCCGAGCGGGGTGAGGTCGAGGGTCCGGTACTCGCCGTAGGTGATGAGTTCGGACACGCCGCGGCCCATGGCCGGGGACTGCTGGACGCCGTGTCCGGAGAAGCCGTTGATGAAGATGAACTTGCCGACCTCGGTGTGAGGGCCGATGACGGCGTTGTGGTCGAGGGTGTTGTGGGCGTAGTGCCCGGCCCACTGGCGCAGCACCTTGGCGCGCTCGAAGGCGGGTATGCGGTGCGCCAGCACCGGCCAGATCTGCTCCTCCCAGACGCTGGAGTCCATCTTGAAGTCGTCGAAGGCGACGGCCGGATCGATCTCCGGCGTTGACCCGGCCACGTAGGCGCCGCCGTCACTGCGCACGTGCACGCCCGTCGGGTCGATCGTGAGCGGGAGGGCCCGGCTCAGCGGCTCGGCGGCATCGAAAACGACGGTGTAGCGCTTGCGAGCCTCCACGGGCAGATCGAGGCCGGCCATCCGGGCGGTGACCGCGGCCCGGGGCCCCGAAGCGTTCACGAGAGTCCCGCAGGCGATGGTCTCGCCCGTGGCCAGCGTCACCCCGGTGATGTGCCCACCCGAGCGTCCGATGGCCACGACCTCCCCGGTGACGTATTCGACGCCGCTGCGGCGGGCCATGCGCCGCCACCAGTCGAACATCGTGGCCGAGTCGAACCAGCCCTCGTCGACGGTGTTGTGGCTCCCGCAGACGATGTCGTCGACGTTGTAGAAGGGGTACTCGGCGACGATCTCGGCGGGCGTCATGATCACCGTGCCGGCCCCCAGGGCGCACTGGAGCTTCTGGCCGGCCCGCAGCGTCGCGGCGAACCGCTCGTCGTCGGCCAGGTACATGTAGCCGAAGTGATGCACGGCCAGGTCGGGGACCTCGGGGTCGTCGCCCATCCGGCGGCGGAAGTTGGCGACGTAGTCGGCGCTGAACTGCGAGATCCGGATATTGAGTTCGTTGGAGTACTGCTGGCGCATGCAACTGTTGGTGCGCGCCGTGGAGGTGTTCTCGTAGGAGGGATCCCGTTCCACGACGAGCACCGTGCCGTCGAAGCCGTCGTTGGCCGACAGGAACCAGGCCACCGACGAGCCCATGATGGCGCCTCCCACGATCACCACGTCGTACGACGATCGCCGGGGGGCGGTACTCAGTGGCGGGACGCTGACCGAGTTCATCCCTGCTCTCGGGCTTGCCTCGCTCAGACCACGTAGCCCTGGCGCCGGTCGTTGGCGACGGCCGCCGGGTCGCGCTCGGCCGGGTCGCCGAAGCCCCCACCGCCGGGCAGCTCCAGGACGAGACGCCGGTCGGCGGGCACGGTCTGCCTGCCCTTTCCCGCAAAGGGTGTCCCGTCGTCGAGGTACGCCCGGCCCGGGGCTCCATCGGCACCGCCGGCTCGGCCCCTCGCCGGGTTGTCGATCCGGTCGAACATGGCGGAGAACTCCAACAGGTAGCCGTCGGTCGCTCCGATCTCGATGATCTGACCCAGCCCGCCGCGCCGGCGGCCCGCCCCTCCACTGTTGGGGCGGATCTCCTTGCGCCAGATCACGATCGGCCCAACCTGCTCGGTTGCCTCGGCGCTCATCGTCATCACGCCCGACGGGAAGGCGGTGGCGGTGAGCCCGTCGAGGGTGGGGCGGGCTCCGGTGCCACCGCTGTTGAACATGAGCATCTCCACCGGCGGCCGTGGCGTGGCCGGATCGGCGGTCCGGGCGCTGGCCTGGAAGTTCCAGATGGCGCCTGACCCCTCGGCGGGGACCACCTCGGGGAGAGCATGTCCCAGGGCGCCGAGGCAAAGGTCGGTCACGAAATGGCCGGTGACGTGCCGTACCGCCACGGGAGCCGGATGGATGGCGTTGAGGATCACCCCCGGCGGCGCGCTGACGGTGAACGGCTGCAGCGAGGCGTGGTTGTTGGGCAGTTCCGGCGCCAGCGCCACCAGCATCCCGTAGGTGAAGTAAGCCTGCGCGTAGGTGAGCGGCACGTTGATGCCGAGAGGGCTGAGCGGCGACGTGCCGGCAAAGTCGGCCTGCATGCCGTCGGGGGTCACGGTGAGTGCCACGCACAGGTCGACGGGCTCGCCATAACCGTCCACCCGCATCTTGTTGCGGTACACCCCCGGCCGCACCGCTGCCAGGGCAGCCAGGGTGGCGTGGCGTGTGCGGTCGAACACGAAGGTGGCCAGCTCCTCGAGATCACCGATGCCGAACTCGTCGAACATGGCGCCGAGGCGCCGGCGGCCGATCTCGTTGGAGGCGGCGAGACCGTGGAGGTCACCGATCACGTGGTCCGCAGCCCGCACGTTGTGGCGCACGATGTTGATGAGGTCGCGGTTGAGCCTGCCCTGGTCGACCCAGCGCATGATGGGTATCCGTAGCCCTTCCTCGTACACCTCGCGGGCGTCGGGACCCCATCCCCGGCCGCCGACGTCCACCACGTGCGCCGTGGACGCGAAGAAGCCGACGAGCTTGTCGTCCACGAACACCGGGGTGGTGGCGGTGAAATCGTGCAGGTGGCCCGTGCCTTTCCACGGGTCGTTCGTGATGTAAACGTCTCCCGGGTGCATGGACTCCGGGCCGATGTCGTCGATGAAGTGCCCGACCGAGGCCGCCATCGTGTTGACGTGGCCCGGCGTCCCGGTCACGGCCTGGACGAGCATGCGGCCGTCGCGGTCGAACAACCCCGCCGACAGGTCGCCGGCCTCGCGCACCGACGTGGCGAAGGCGGTACGCACCAGGGTGAGCGCCTGCTCCTCCACGACCGACAGGAGGCGATTCCACATCACCTGGAGGTCGACCTCCCTTGTCCTGCGGCGGTGGCGCGCACCGGGACCACCGGTGCCGCCCCGGGCGATCCTCAAGGTGAGGTCTCCCTGGACGACCGCCACGTGGCGTGAGCCAACGACGGTCGTGGTCTGATCCTCGACGATCAGGGCGGGGCCGGGCACGGTGTCGCCGGGCCCGAGTGTCGCCCTGTCGATGACGGCGGCGTCGACCCAGCCGTCGGTGTCGTGGACCCGCCGGCGGCCAGAGGGTGCGGCCTCGGCGCCCGGACCGACCGGCTGCACGATCGAGGGGGGTGCCTGCACCGAGGCGACGCGCACCGACCAACTCACCGCCTCGATCGTGACGTCGTCGATGTCGCGTCCGAAGAACGTTTCGTAAGCCTTGGCGAAGGCGGTGCGCAGCGACCCGGGGGCAAGGGTCTCGCCCGGTGCCAGGACCACGGGGATCTCCCAGCCTTGACCCCGGTAGCGCATCGACACCTCGCGTTGCACCGAGACCGCCTCGTTGGTACCACGGCGGACGAACGCCTCGGCCTCAGCGGTGAGTTCGTCGAGCGTGGCCGCGGCACCCTCGGCGTCGAAGTCGTCGAGGGTTGTGTAGAAGCTCCTCGTCGCCTCGTAGGAGAACGGCGCGAGCAGGAAGCCGATGGCCGAGCCGACCCCGGCGCCGGCCGGCACGAGCACCTCGGTGAGTTCCAGCTTGTCCATGAGTCGGCTGGCGTGCAGCGGTGCGCCGCCGCCGAACGCCACCATCGTGTAGCCGGCGAGGTCCACGCCGTTCTCGACGGCGTGGACACGGGCTGCGTTGGCCATGTTCTCGTCCACCACCTCGGCGACCCCGACTGCGGCCGTGTCGGTGCCGAGTGCCAGCGGCGTTGCGATCTGGTCGAGCGCCCCGGCGGCGCTGTGGGGCGACAGCGAGATGTCCTTGGCGCCGAACGTGTCCGGATGGAGCCTGCCGAGTTGCACGTTGGCGTCGGTCACGGTGGGTACGGTGCCGCCGCGGTCATATGCCGCCGGCCCGGGCTCGGAGCCCGCGCTGTGCGGTCCCACGCGGATCTGCCCGAGAGCGTCGACGCTGGCGATCGAGCCACCGCCTGCACCGATTTCAAGCATCTCGATCACCGGGATCGAGATCGGCATGCCGCTGCCCTTCTTGAAGCGGGCGGTGCGAGCCGCCTCGAAGGTCTTGGCCGTGCGCGGCACCTGGTCCCTGATCAGGGAGATCTTGGCCGTTGTGCCGCCCATGTCGAACGACAGGATGCGATCGCGGCCGTGGCGTGCCGCCAGGTCGGCGGCAAAGACGGCGCCGCCGGCCGGTCCCGACTCGACGAGCCGCACCGGGAAGGCGGCGGCGACCTCAACGCTCAGCAGGCCGCCCCCGGAATGGATGAGGTGCAGCGGGCACGAGGCGCCGAGGAGCCGGAGTTCGGTCTCGAGGCGGCGCAGGTAGGAGGCCATCAGCGGCTGCACGTAAGCGTTGGCGCACGTGGTGTTGAAGCGCTCGAACTCGCGCATCTGCGGCGAGACCTCACAGCTGAGCGACACGGCGATGTCCGGTGCGGCTTCCAGCAGTAGGTCGCGGAAACGGCGCTCGTGGTTGCCGTCGCGGTAGCTGTGCACGAACCCGACCGCGACGGCCTCGTAGCCGCTGTCGACCAGCTCGGCGACCACGGCACGGGCTCCCGGCTCGTCGAACGGCAGCAGCACCTCGCCCCGGGCGTTCAGGCGTTCGGCGACGACGTATCGGTCCTTGCGCTCGATCAGCGGCGCCGGCAGCACGATGTTCAGGTCGTACTGCTCGAAGCGACTCTCGGTGCGGGTCTCGATCACGTCGCGGAACCCGGCGGTGGTCACCAGCGCGGTCCGCGCGCCGCTCCGCTCGATGAGAGCGTTTGTGGCGAGTGTTGTCCCGTGGATGATCTGGGTCACGTCGGCGAGGTCCACGCCGTTTCCGGCCGTCAGCGTGGCGATCCCGGCGAGGATGCCCTCCTCGGGCCGGCGCGTCGTGAGGACCTTGGTGGAGACGAACGTGCCGTCGTCACGCTCGAGTACGACATCGGTGAAGGTCCCCCCGACATCGGCACCGATGCGAACCGGCACGGCTACACATCCTCCAGCGGGGGGAAGTTGCTCGGGGGCATGATGTCCACGGTTGCCGACCGCTGCTGGGCGAGCATGCCGCCGTCCACCCGCAGCACGTCACCGGTGATGTAGGCGGCGTCGTCGGAAGCCAGGAACAGCGCAGCGCCGGTCATGTCGTAGGACTCGCCCATCCGCCCCAACGGCAGGTTCTCGCCGCGCAGCGCCCGTGCCTCGGGGCTCATGCCGGTCGTGTCGATCGTGCCGGGCATCAGGGCGTTGACCCGGATGTTGTAGGGCCCCAAGTCGAGCGCCATGGCTCGCGTCAATCCCTCGACGCCGCCCTTCGCCGCGTCATAGGCGGTGAAGCAGCGGTGGGCCCGGGTGGCCCCGCCCGAGCTCATGTTGATGATGCAGCCACCGCCCCCGCGGGCCATGATGCGCGCCACCGGATGCGCCACGACGAAGTGCCCGGTGAGGTTCACGTCGACGATGCGCCGCCACCACGCCTCGTCCGCCTCGAAGAAGTGCAGCATCGGCCCGGTGAGTCCGGCGTTGTTGACCAGTACATCAATCCGGCCGTGGGCGGCCATGACGGCGTCGATCATCGAGTTCACCGCAGTGCTGTCGGAGACGTCGGCGGGTGCCGCCATCGCATCGCCACCGGCGTCGCGGATCGATCGCACGACCTCGTCGACGGTGTTCGTGTCGACGTCGTTGACCGCCACCGTTGACCCCACGCCGGCGAACCGCTCGGCGATGGCGCGGCCGATGCCCCGTCCGGCACCGGTCACGATCACGACCTTGCCTGCCAACGACTCGTGCACGTGTACCTCCCGGCTGGTCGGACTGCGGAAAGACCCTCCCGACCCCGGCGAGCGGGGCGAACTCGCGCCTCTCCGCAGACGTCGATCAAGGTTATGTCGCCGTTGCCGGTCCCGGCAGCCGCTGGCCCTGGCCTCGCTGCTCAGTGCGAGTTGCCTCTCATGGAATGGAAGGAAGATTCGCGGAATTGATCGGCGCTGGGCGAGCAAGTTCTCGGCAGCAGCGTTGTATTTTGCACAACATCGTTGTCCATCTACCTCCGGTCCTGGATGCCGGATGGATGGCGATGACTCTGGCAACGGTGCCGGACAGGAGATGCAATGCCAAGGCTGCCATTGACCATCTCCAGTGCCACCCCGGTGGCACTGGCTGAGCGACCCTCGAGCATCATTCGGGACTTGCCCGAGGAGATCGCCGAGCCACCCCCGCGACCCGCCGGTCGGCGCGATGCGGTGGCCGGTGGCGGCGTTCAAGCCGGCGAGAACGGAGGTGCTGCGTGAGCACCGCCGGACGCGAGCCGCGCGGCGGCAATTCCGACGGCGGGATGCGCCCCCTGTCGAGTGAATACGAGTTCGTGACCCACGACCTCGACCGCTCCATCCGTCAGGCTCGAAGCGAAGCCGCAGAGGCGAGTGGGATCGGTACCGCCACGTCGGGGTCTCCGAGGGGCGACGACGCGTCGCAGCTGCGGTGCGACCACTGGCATGGCTTCCGTGACCCCGACGAGTTGACTTACGGGCGCTACGTGATGCTCCAGGACGAGGCCGAGGCAATCGTTCACGGCGTGCTCGGCGAGTACTACAGGGCGGCGCACGACTCGTGCCTGGCCCCGGAGTGGCTGGACGCCCTGGGCTTGCTGTTCACCCCGCTGCGCTACCCGCTCTACGGGCTGCAGCAGGTGGAGGCCTACCTGGGAGTCACAGCGCCGACCTCGTGCGTGACCAACGCGGCCGCGTTCGCCGCCGCCGACTTCCTGCGAGCGACGAGCATTGTGGCTCACCGGACGCGGCGGCTGCAGATCTGTCACCCGGTGCGTTCGTTCGCGGACCGCGACAGAGTGATGTGGCAGCAGAAGCCGGCGTGGCAGCCCGCGCGTCGAGCGGTGGAGATGGCGATGCAGGCCGACGACTTCGGCGAGGCACTGACCGCCGTCAACCTCGTGCTGTGGCCGGCGCTCGAGTCAGTTCTTTACCGGTCGTTCGGGGAGGTCGCCCGTACCAACGGGGACGATCTCACGTGGTTGCTGTTGACCAGCCTGGCGCACGACGCCGCGCGAAACCGTCGCTGGAGCACGGCGCTGGCCCGCTACGCCGTCCGGCAACGACCGGCCAACGAGGCCATCTTCCAGGACTGGGCCGACCGCTGGACGCCGCGGGCGACCGAGGCCGTCGAGCCGCTGGCGGCGATCATCGCCGACCTGCCCCGAGCCATGGCGGCGAGCGATGTGACCGAGGCGGCCGCTGACGCGGTGAACCGGTCGCTGGCCTCGATACGGGCCGCTGCCTGAGGGGGCAGGTGTGACCACCCGCTAGACCCGTCGCCGGTGGGTCCTCCGTCCTCGCCGGCGGCGGGCGCACCCGGAGGCTCGGAGCGGGGGTATGAACGCCCCGGTTCCGCGGCTATCCCTCTAGTCGCCGCAGATACGCCCGCCGGCCGCGCTCGCCGATGCGGCTGAAGAAGGGCAGCAGGCGGGGGATGACCGCCGGGGTCCAGAGGGTGGCGCGGGCCGCGAGGCTCTCGTGGTACGGGACGTAGATCTCCAGTTTCGGCTTGTCGAGGGCACGTTCGTAGGCGTCGGCCACGTCGTCGACGGTCAGCACCTTGCTCAGGAAGTTGAGAGCGCTGCCGTCCGACTGGGCTTCGTGGCGCAGCATCGGCGTGTCGATGCCGGTGGGGTAGATGCCGCTCACGTGGACGCCGGTGCCCCACAGCTCCGAGTTGAGTGCGGCGAGGAACGAGCGGAGTCCGGCCTTGGCTGCGGAGTACGTGGCCGAGGTGGGCAGTGGACAGATCCCGGCGAGGGAGACGGTGGCCATGAGGTGGCCCCGGTCGCGAGAGGTGAAGGGACCAACCGCGGCGCGCATGAGTTGCAGCGGGCTGCGCAGGAGCACATCGAGTTGGGCATCGATGTCGGCGGCGCTGAGGTGTGCCACGTTGCCGAGGACGATGATGCCGGCGTTGCAGACGAGCACCTCGAGGTCGTGCCATCCGGTCTCGATGCGGTCGCAGAGTTCGGCGGTGCTCGCTGCGTCCGTCAGATCGCAGGCGACCGGAATCGAGTCGCCTCCGATGGTGGCTGCGGCCCTGTCCGCCAGTTCCTCGGTGCGGTCCACGGCGATGACCCGGTGGCCGCGCCGGGCGAGGCGGCAGGCGACCTCGGCGCCGATCCCCGAGGCGGCGCCGGTGACGAGGGCGGTGCTTCCGCTCATGGGTCTTTGTCCTCCGATCGGCGTGGGATCTGGGCCGAGCCCACGCCGAGCCTGCCGCGCACCTTCTTCAGGATCTTGAGATACGTGTCGCGCTCGACGTAGTTGGCGTGCCGCGCCGAGTCGACGTAGCGGTGCCCTCCCTTGAGGTCCGGATGGTGATTCGCCTTCAGGTGCGTGAACGTCGCGGCGGCGCGCGAGCCGGGCGCGGCGGTGGCGTCGGCGACGATCAGCTCGGTCATGCGGTCGAAGGTGGGGTATGCGGAGGAGGCGAACTCGATGAACCCGAGGACCGCCAGGTTGGAATGGTTGCGGGGGAACATGCCCAGGTAGAGGTCCGGGCGGTCCGCCTTGGTCTCCAGCACTCCGTCGTCGAGAAACGGGCACGTGTGCTGATAGCCGACCGCGGCGATCACGAGGTCGATCCGCTCCCGGCTGCCGTCGGCGAACACCACCTGGTCGCCGTCGAACCGTTCGATATCGGGTTTGGCGATGCAGTCGCCGTGGCTCAGGTAGTGCAGGATCTGGGTGTTCATCAGCGGGTGCGACTCGAAGAGCCTGTGGTCGGGCTTCGGTAGCCCGTAGCGGCGCAGGTCGCCGTGGAGGATCCGCAGGATGGCCGTGAAGACGCGCACCTCGAGCCAGTGCGGCAGCTTGGGGCCGCTGTCGGCGAACACGTCGGCGGGCTTGCCCATGACGTGCTTGGGGATGAGGTGGTAACCGCGGCGCACGCTCCAGAAGGCCTGGTCAGCGCCGGCCGAGGCGTCGCAGGCGATGTCCGCGCCGGTGTTGCCGCCGCCCACCACCAGCACGCGCCTGCCCGCGAACTCCCCGGGCGAGCGGTAGGTCACGGCATGGCGGACCTCGCCGCTGTACTCGCCCGGCCAGGTCGCGGTGGTGGGCATCCACGTCACACCGTTGGCACAGACCAGGTAGCGGCACCGCCGGGTTCCCCCGTCGCCGAGTCGTAGCTCCCAGAACCCGTCGGCTGGGACCGCCCGCTCGACCGGGCACTCGAAGCTGATGTGGCGGCGCAGGTCGAAGCGGTCGGCGTAGGCGCGGATGTAGCGAAGAAGGCGGCGGTGGTCGGGATAGTCCGGGTAGTCATCGGGCATCGGGAAGTCGGGGAACCCCGACAGCGTCTTCGACGAGATGAAGTGCGCCGACTCGTAGACGGGCGAGCCCGGCGCGTCGATGTCCCAGATCCCGCCAACGTCGGCGTTGCGCTCGAAGACCTCGAAGGTGGCGCGTGACGCAGCGAGGCGGCGGGCCAGCATCAGCCCCGACGGCCCGGCTCCCACGACCGCTACATCGAGCATCCCGCGACCGTAGAGCATTGACGACGGACGGATATCGGTCACACCGCTGTCTTGTCGTGCCCGCCCGGCGGCATGATGGAGCGGTAATCCGGCGATCCAAGATCGACTTGGTTGCGAGGGTGGCGATGTCCCGATTCCTGTACCGGACCGGTCGCTGGGCGGCCGCTCACGGGAAGACTGTGCTCGTCGGTTGGATCGTGATCCTGCTCCTGCTCGGAGTGTTGTCACGGACCGTCGGCGGTCACGTCACCGATGCGTTCTCGCTGCCGGGAGCCGAGTCCCAGGCGGCCGCCGACCTGCTCGAGGAGCGTTTCCCGGCGGTCGGCCGTTCGTCGACCACGGTGGTGCTGGCGGCCGATGATCTGCGGGCGCACTCCGGGGAGATCGCAGCCCTGTCGTCTCGGCTCGCCGACGTGCCGGGTGTGGTGGCGGTCGGGAATCCTCTCGACCGCGTCGCACCGTCGGGGAAGGTGTTGCAGTTCCCGATTCGCTTCGACTCCCCGGCCGAACAGGTGACCGGGGAAACCTGGGACGCCGTCCTGGCCGCCGCTGAGGCGGCGCGCAGCCCGGAGTTGCAGGTCGAACTCGGCGGCGAGGTGGCGAGAGAGGTCACCCGTGCCGGTCCTGGCGGAAGAACGGAGTTCATCGGCGTCGCTGTGGCCGTCGTCGTCCTGATCCTCGTCTTCGGCTCGTTGCTGGCAATGGGGTTGACCCTGCTCACCGCGCTCATAGGCGTCGGCATCTCGCTGTCGACGATCCTGCTGGTGGCAGCAGCCATCAACGTGCCGACCACCGCAGAGATCCTGGCGCTGATGCTCGGCATCGCCGTCGGCATTGACTACGCCCTGTTCATCATGTCCCGGCACCGGGAACATCTCGTGGCGGGGATGGACGTCGACGAGTCCATCGGCCGCACTCTGGCCACCGCAGGCGGCGCGGTGGTGTTCGCCGGTTCGACGGTCGTGATCGCCATGCTCGGCCTGGTCGTGGTCGGAACGCCCTCCATCATCAAGATGGCGTTCGCCGTGGCGTTCGCGGTGATCGTCGCCGTCGTGGTCGCTATCACGTTGCTGCCTGCGCTGCTGGGCATGGCCGGCCGGCGGCTGGCCGCACCGACCCTGCCGGGCCTGCGGAATCGATGCGCTCGTGCGGGCGGTGACAATCTCGGTACCCGCTGGACCACGTGGGTGGCACGGCGACCGTGGCTGAGTTTCGGTCTGGCGCTCGTGGCCATGCTGGTGCTGGCTGTGCCCCTACTCGATCTCGAGACGGCCCTGCCGTCGGCCGGCAGCGCGCCGCAGGAGGCCACCCATCGCCGGGCGCACGACCTGATCACCGAGGGATTCGGGCCGGGGTTCAACGGTCCGCTGCTGCTGGTGGTCGACCACGCCGGGCTCTCCGAGGCTCAGGCGGCGGCCGCACTGCGGGACGTCGGTTCCGCCGTGGGTGCCGATCCGAACGTCGGGTTCGTGCTGCCCGGCGCTTCGAATCCGGCGGGCGACACCACCCTCGTGCAGGCGGTGCCGCTCACCGGTCCGGCGGAAGCCGCCACGAAGGACCTTCTCGAACGGATGCGTGGTGACGTCCTCCCCGCCGTGGAGTCCACCTACGACATCGAGGTCTACGTCGCCGGCCCCACTGCACTCGACATCGACCTCTCCAAGCAACTCGCCGAGCGCCTCCCGTGGATGATGGTCGTCGTGATCGGTCTCATCTTCGTGGTGCTGATGCTGGCGTTCCGCTCGCTGCTGGTGCCTCTGAAGGCGGCGGTCGGGATCCTGCTGTCGATCGGCGCGGCGCTCGGCATCGTCGTGGCCGTCTTCCAGTGGGGCTGGGGGGCGAGCCTGATCGGCGTCGATGGCACGATGCCGATCATCAGCTTCCTGCCGGTGATGAGCTTCGCCATCCTGTTCGGCCTGTCGATGGACTACGAGGTGTTCATCCTTTCCCGTGTCCGCGAGGAGTGGCTGCGGACGAACGACGCCAGAGAGAGTGTCATCAAGGGCGTTGGCGCCACGGCACGGGTCATCACCGCTGCGGCCGCCATCATGACGGCGGTGTTCGGTGGGTTCCTTCTCGGCGATCAGCCGGTCGTCAAGATGGTCGGCCTGGCGCTCGCCGTGGCCGTCCTACTCGACGCCACGGTAATCCGTCTGATCCTCGTGCCGTCCACGATGGTCATGTTCAACCGGGCCAACTGGTGGCTGCCGGCGTGGCTCGACCGGATACTCCCCAACGTCGATATCGAGGGCGAGCAGCTCCTCGACGAACTCGACTCAGCCGAGTAGCTGCTGCAGTTCGGCGGGCTGGTCAGCCGCCGGCCTGTGATTTTGCGGTGCGCAGCAGGTAGCGGCCGACGGTGATGCTCACGATGACGAACAGCACGTCGATCAGGTACCACAGCAGCAGTCTGATCTCCCACGGCGGCGTCTCGGCGGAGTCGTACACCTCCCAGCTCAGCCACAGCCGGAAGAAGAGCAGGAAGAGGCCGGCGGCGGCGATCAGCATCGTCGTGGCCCGCCAGTCCGGCAGCCTGCCGGCCTGCCGGACCCGCATGAGGCTCACGACGAGCGCAGTTGCCGCGCCCACGGCCATGGCGAAGCTCATGGCGTCCCAAACATCGGTGCTTTTTGCCACGTCGTACGTGGGCGATGCCACGAACTGCCCTGCCACCGCCAGACCCAGCAGGATGTGGGCGTAGCCGAACAGTCTCTTGAGTGACTTGATGTACATGTGATTGCTCGTCTCGCTCGAGCGACGTCCTCGTGGACCAGCGCCGCCGGTCCGAAAATACAGATTACTAGGCGCCGGCAGTGAGCTCCTGCCCGCCGCGGGAATCGCACATTGTGCTATCCCACGACTGGGAATCTGCCCGTTCCAGAGTACGAGTCACAGGGGCGGGTGCGGTTGGGTGTCGAATTCGTTGAGGACGATGTCGAGCAGGAACTCCTCGTGGATGATGAGTCGGCGGCGGCCGAATGCTTCGGAGAGCATCGGGTCCCACGGCGTGGGCCCGCAGTCCCGCGGGTCGTGCTCGAGGCGCACCCCGGACGTCTCGGCCAGACGGACGGCGTCCTCGTAGTCGGCCGCGCCCATCATCCACGGAGTACAGCCGTCGGTGTGCATCCGGCGGCAGATCGCTATGCCCGGCGCATCGAAGTCGCCGTGGTAGCGGAGCGAGGCGCCGGACCGTCGTAGTTGTTCCAGCAGGGTGGTGACCGCGGTGGTGGGGTTGCCGTTCGTGGCGACGACGCAGCTCCGCCGGTTGCGTTCGGCCGCGGCCTCGACGAGACGGGGGTTCTCGACGACGAGCACGGGGGTGTGTCGGGGAACGGTGACGGGGTACGTCCGGAGTGCGAGCAGGCTGATGTGGAGGGGCAGCGCTCCCGCCGACGCAGCCCGGATCTGCTCGTCGAGCGGCGATGTGCCCGATACGGGCAACGACCACGTCAGTGCCGGCGCTGAGACGCGATCGGCCAGGATGCCCGCCGCCTCCCAGAGTTCCCGGCCGTCGAGTTCGCGGTCGTTGAGCGAACCGGCCCGGTGGCGCAAGGCGCGTACGATTGCGGTGGTCAAACTCCTGCCCCGGTCGAGGGCGTGGGCAGATCCGTAGAGCGCAGAGGCGAGTTCAGTGCGGGAGAGGCGGGGCCGCCCCACCTGATCGAGGCGATCCAGAAGGCGGCGCACGTTCATGATCAGGTCGTTCACAGCGTGACCATCGAGGGCGCCGACGTTTCCGGAGCGCACCATGTCTTCGGCCCATGCGCTCGCCCATGGTTCGTTCCAGGAGGCGACGGCGTCTCGCAAAGCGGTTCGGGCTTCCTCGGAGCGGGCCCGCGCGGCGCGCCGCTGGGCCGCGGCTTTCGACGGCGGATGGCCGAGACGGCTCAGCGCGATGCACAGATCGTCGCCGACCCCGCGGTCCACGAGGGCCGTCTCGAGTTCGTGGAGGTCAAGGCGCTTCGTCGCTCTGTGTCCGAGCAGCGATTCCAGGGTCAGAGTGCTCGTCCGGTCGAGTTCCGGTCGGGCGATGGTGCCACGCCACTCCGGGCCCGCGCTGTCGAGTCGTCGACGGACCGCCGCCCAGACCGCCGCGAGGCCGGGATGTTGGAGGGATTCCGGGATCGAGCGATGTGTCACGGCAACGATCGCGCTGTGGCCGGAGCGGGCGGCGGGCGGAGATCCCGGCACGGATCAGCGGTCCGGCGGTCCACTACAGCAACGACGCCTGCTCGACGCGAGTGGCCCCGCCCTCGTCGGCTTCGACGGCGACGCCGTAGCGCCAAGCGGCCGGGAGGAGACGGACGGTGTCGCCGTCCACCTCGGCGAGGCGATGGTCCCCCAGCAGTTCGAGGATCTCGTCGGCGAGGCGGTCCGGATCCTCCGCCAGTTTCGACCAGTAGCGGCGATGTTCGCCGGCCAGGACCGCCACAGCATCGACGAACTCGCCGCGGCTGAGCGGGGAGCGGTCCGCCTCGACGAGCCGGTCGATGAGCAGCAGCGCGGCGTGGCCGACGGTTCCGCTGCGCGGGAAGCGGCTGTCGGTGAGCCTGTCGTCGGGGTCGATGGCCATGACGCCCTCGGCGCGGGCCTCGATGTTCAGCCCGAACATCTCCTCGAAGATCGCAGACTCCTCGCCGAGCCGCCGCCGAAGCTCCGCCCATTCGTCCTCGGCGAGGTCTGTGCGGTACAGCACGGGTTCTTCCAGCAGGAACGAGCGCATCCAGGCCCGCGAGGACAGCCCACGGTCGGGGCGGTCCAGAACCTGATCCACGGCCTCGGATCGTGCCAGCACCGGCAGCGGCAGGAGCGCCACGCGGTCGGGACGGATCCGCAGCACGGCGTCGGCGGCGCCGTCGGCGGCGTAGCGCTCGACCCGATCGTGCATCTCGATCGCCACGCCGTGGCGGATCATCCACCGCAGCGCCGTCACCAGGGCACGCCGATCGGCCGGCTCGTCGGTGACCGTGATGTCGGCGTCGGTTGCGGCCGAGCGGACTTCACCGAGGAGGTCGCGCAGGCTGATCACGCTGGGTCCGGCTGCGACCGCTGCCAGGGCCAAGGAGAGCAGCGTGTACTCGCGCACCGAGAACGGCCGGCTCTGGCTGCTCGCCGTGCCGAGCGGGCGCCGCCTTGCGACGACGGTCGACTTGAAGAGGCGGGCCGTGTCGGCAGTGACCTGCAGGCGGTACCCGAAGCGCTGGGTGAACCAACGGTCGAGCGTCTGCTCGTGCCGGCGGATCAGACCGAAGGTGTCGGGTTCGCGCTCGGCAAGCACGAGCGGGTGGGTGACCAGGTGGCGTGCCGCGGCCCGAAGATCGAGTTGCCGCTGGGGGTCGGCCGTGCCCCCGGCGTAGGAAGTTACGGGTGCCGTGGTGGTCATGCCGGTGCCCCGACCGGCTCGGCGAGACCGGGCGCGGCCTTGACGGCGAACTCGGCCGACTTCCCGGCGCCGGGAGCGGCCTTGACGGTGACGACGAGGCCCTGCATCGCCAGGCGGCCGTCCGGGCACTCGACGACCGTGCGGGCGCCGTCCACCCGGCGAACCTCACAGCGCACCCCCGTGACGTCGGCGCTGCGAACCTCGGCGTCGAGCGCCGCCCGGAGCCCGGACCGGCTGATGAGGTCGCGCAGCATTGCGAACGAGGCGACCGACATCGAGGCACCGTCGATCCGGCCGTCTTCGCGGGCGCACGACAGCAGTTCGGCGGCGATTGTCTCGCGGGCCAGACGGTCGATGTCGCGGCGTCGCTGCATCCACTTGCGCTCCAGCCGCCGGTCGGGCATCGGAGTGCCCAGGCCGCGCTGCGCCGTATCGCCGCGCTCCCGCAACGACACCGGCACGACGGCTCGGGGTGCGTCCCGCCACGACGTCACGGTGGGAGCGGGATCGTCCGCATCCTCCGCCGGCATCCCGAGACGGCGGCACGAGCCGAGCCCGAAGGTGGCGGCGGCAATCTCGTGCGCCTCGCCGGCGGTGACCGCCCGGTCGAAGAACCCGGCCAGGCGCACGAAGTCGGCGCGCCGCGAGGCCGCCCCGAGCCCGCCACGTGACAGCCGGGTGAGGTTCGCCGTGAGGGTGCGCACTGCGGCAATCGCCTGCCGGGTGAGCTGATCGAGCCGTGACGCTCGACCCGGCCGTGCCACGAACCATGCCGCCAGGTGCTCCCAGTCGTCGGACATGGTGCCTACCGGCCGGCGCACCGTCACGCTGCCGGCGAGCCCGGCGTCGTCGACGCGCGCCGCCAGACCCGACCGCAGCGCCGGGAGCAGGACTGCCAGGTGCGGCAGAATCCGCTCCAGGCTGCGTGCGATCGGCCGCGCCATCCGCTCGATCTCGGTGAGTTGTTCGGACACGTAGTCGACGAGGACGCCCGCGAAGAATCGCACCTCGTCGGCGTCGAGGTCGTAGCGACTCTGCCACTCGTTGAGTTCGGCGAAGAACTGCGTCAACTCGGTGGTGAAGCGCTCGTGGAGGTCGAAGACAGTGCGTACCGTGTCGGCCAGGTCGTCGCTGCCGGCGCGGTCGAACCCCGCCTCGCCGTGCGCCCCCAGCCTCTCCAGGGCGCGGTGCAGGTCGCGCAGGCGACCCGCCTGCACGTCGCCGATCTCGTCGGCCCCGGCGAGCACCCGCTCGACGAGTTCGTACACCTCTTGGCCCGCACGCGTGATCAGGTAGCGGTTGCGCCGCCGGTAGTAGTCGTCGAGGCTCGACGGGTTGCCGATCGACGACGACACCGTGAGGTTCCCCCAACGCCGCAGGCTCTCCAGCCGGTCCGGGATCACAGCCGGATCGACCCCCGCGGTGCCGCCCGCGACCTCAGCCGCCACGTCGTCCGGCGTGAACTCGGCGAAGAACGTCCCGGCGAAGACACCGAGGATGGCCCGGTACTCGTGCCACTCCTCACCGCCGAGATAACGGAACAGCAGCCGGGCACCCGCCGGATCGTTGCCTGTGTCGCCGTGGCTCGGGTCGCAGTCGGTCATGGCGTGTCCGACCGTTCGAGTGTGGCGCCGTCCCATCGGTAGTGCTCGAGCAGGATCATGCCGAGGTTCGCATCACGCACGACCTCGGTGATGGCGAGTTCGGGCACGGTCGCGTGGGTGCCCCAGAGCCGCTCGCTGGTGGCGATCAGGTCAAGGTCGAGTGTGACGAGCAGTCCGAACAGCGAGGCGTGGTTGTCCTCGGACACCTTGGCGAAGGCGTCGTCGAGCAGGACGAACCGGGCGACGTCGTCCCGGCGGCCATCGGGCGTGCCCTGCTGTTCGGCGAGCGCGTCGTAGGAGGCGGCCACGGCGGCGAACAGCGGCAGGTAGGTGACGATCTTCTTCTCGCCCTCCGACAGCGGTGTCCTGCGGTTGAGCCGGGTCTCCTTGCCGCCCTCCCGACGCAGCATCACCGACATCTCGTGCCACTGCTTGTAGTCGAGCGTGTCGGCGATGAGTTGGCGGTACGGGACGTCGGGCTGCAGCGCCCGGGCTTCGTCGAGGCGATCCGACAGCGCCCGCCGCAACTCGCGCTCGTCCTCCTCGAGGCGCAGGTCGGGGCGGGTGGCGAGCAGATCGACCATCCGGGCCGTCGTCGGGTCGAGTTCGGGGGAGCGGCGCCAGCGCAGTCGCACACCCACCTCGTGTGCGGTCGCAACGGTGCCGAGACGCTGGTTCATCAGCCGCACGAGATTGTCCGCCCCGTGCACCTTCTCGGCGATCTCGCGTGCGATCAGGCCTTGCAGCAGTTCGCGCAGCGCGTCGTCCTGCTTGCGGTTGAGGAGGCCCGCGAGCTCGTGGTGCTGCCGCGAAACCGCCCGCACCGAGGCCGCCAGCGGCGCCCTGCCCCACGGCCCGGTCACGTCGATGACGAGCGGGAGCGCCGGATCGGGCTGACGTTCTTCGGCGTCCCAGCCGGCGCCGAGGGCGTCGCGGCGCTGCCGCAACGATTGACGGACGCTCTCGGCGCTGGTGCCGTTGACCGGACCGGAGGTACCGACCGTGTCGCCCGGTCCGGCCGGGGCGGTGGGGTCTGCCGTGGCGTCGCCCGGGCCGTCGGCCAGGAGGCGCCCGACGGCATCGATCATCTCGCGCAGACCGTCGGGGCCGGCCGACCTGGCGACGATGGCCCCGGCCGGCGCGGCCGTGCTGTGGTCTTCGCCGGCGACGGCGTCGAGCAGGCCCGGTGTCGCCAGCACCTCGGTCAGTGTCAGCCGCATCGCCTCACACGCCTCGACGGCCTCTACGCGCCTGGCGGCGGCGGCACGGGCCGCGGCCTGCGACTCCGCCCGCTGTTCGACGGCGCTGTCTCGCTCGCTGCGGGTGGCCGGCAGGCGGGTCTCCACGCCGTCCAGTTCGGCCCTGCAATGGTCACGCGTGGCCACGACCGCGGCGTACTCCTCGCCGATGCTGTCCTCGATGGTGACGAGGCGGGCGCGTTCGTTGCTGTGCTTCGAGTGGATCCTCGCCAGGGTGTCTCGTTCGGTGCCGAGGTCGCCGGTGGCTGTCCGCCAGCGGCCCGCGGCGCTGCGCCAGTCGTCGACGGATCGTCTCAGAGTGTTGACACCAGAGCGGCAGCGATCCAGAACCGATGACAGTTCGTCCAGGTCGCGACCGACGGCGTGCAGTCCGTCCCGGTCGGCGGGGAGGCCCAGCGTCGTCGCCACCCGCTGGAGGGCGTCCGATGCGGTGATCGATGCCCGCTCGGCCTCCGCCGCCCGCTCGGCCGCCGCTGCTTTCTCGGCCCCGGCCACCGCGTCGGCGTCAGCCGCGGCGTCGGCCTTCGCCAGCGCCGTGAGGATCCCGTTGGTGGCGGGCAGTTCCGAGCGATGCCGGACGGCCTCGTCGAGCGATGCCCGGTGCTCGGCCCGCTCGGCTTCACTGCGGCTCACCACCGCACGGGCCTGCTCCAGACGTTCGGCCGCCTCCTGCCTCGCCCGGTCGAGCGCGGCACGGCGGGCGGTCACCCCGATGAACTCGGCTTGCTCCTTGGAGTGCCGGCCGCGCAGCGACCCGATCCGGAAGGTGCCGTCGGTCCCGACGGCGGTCGTGGCGCCGCTCGCCGTGTCACACGAGATCGATCCGAGCAGCTTGGCGACCAGACCCTCGTCCACCTCCCCGATGAGCCGGTCCGGGAGCGTCACGGTGAGGTGGTTGCTGAGCGGGCTCGGGACGCCACCGGCGACGATGGCGACCAGATCACCGCCGGCCAGTTCGACGGCGCCGCCGTTCACCAGCCGGGCCGAGAGCAACCCCGAGGATTCGAGCGCCGCTTCGATCCCCGCCTGCTCGGCGTGACCGAGATGCGGCGCGAAGTCGACGAGATCGGCGAAGCAGTGGTCGGCGGAGCTCTGCCATCCGAGCCGGGGAGGGTGGGGCTCGGTGCGCGCCGCCAGTTCGGCGACGAGACCCTGCGCCTCCTCCGCGGCCTCCCGCTCGCCGGCCAGCTGGAAGTCGATCCCGGCGAGGGTGTTCTGCCGGCGGTTGACAAGGTTGTCGGCCTCCGCCAGCAGGCGGGCGCGCACGGCCTCGTAGTCGTCGAGGGCAGGAGCGTCCTCGCCGCTGGGGCGGGCGTCGGAAGCGGGCGCTGTCGGCGCGTCCACGCCGGCGGCTTGTGGGCGGCCGGCCAAGCGAGCTGCGGTGGGCGCGTCCACGCCGGCGGTTCGTGGGCGGCCGGCCAAGCGAGCTGCGGTGGGCGCGTCCACACCGGTGGCTCGCAGGAGGGGATGTACCTCCGCTGCCCAGAGCCTGGTCCGCGCAGCCCATTCGCGTCGTGCTGCACCGAGGAGTCCGGTCCGTTCGGCGAGTCGATCCGTGGCGCGCCGGGCCGCGGTGGTTGCCACGTCGAGCGCCGCCTCGGCCCGGCTGAGCTGCTCCTCGGCGGTATCGAGACGCCCCCGGGCCTTCTCGACCTCCTCCACGTCGGCTCGGCGCTGGAGGACCGCCCCGCCCGCCGTGTCGACCCGGCGCTCGACCGAGGTGGCGTCGAACGCCTCGCCCGGCTCGGTCAGCTCTCCTGCTCCGTCCCGAACTTCCGACCCGGTGACGTCGACGGCCGGGAGCGGGGACTCGGATACCGCGACCGGGCCGGGCGGCCGTTGAGCGACCCCGCAGCACTCTCCCAGGCCGGCCGCGGCCGCCAGGTCGTCGTTGAGCTTTGCCCGGTCGCCCCGGCCGCGGCGCTGTGCCTGGTTCACCTGCCCGTCGGCGATCTCCAGTCGTCGTTGGCGGTCGGCGACCCGTTCGGCGGCGCTCGCACGCTGGCCGGTGAGTTCGGCCACGAGGTCGCGCAGCGCGTCCAGATCCTGGCCGGAGCGATAGACCTGGGATTCCTCCAGAGCGGCGATCTCGCTCCGCAGGCGCCGTGCCTCGCCGTCGAGGTCGCCGATCGCAACGTCGAGGCGCCGCACCTCGGCCGCGGCCGCTTCGGCGGCCCGCTGCCTGGCCTTCTCCTCACGGGTGCAGCGACGGAGCACGCCGAGACGATCCCGCCCTTCAGCAACCCGGCGCCGCAGCTCGTGCACGCAATACGAGCGATACACGTCGAGGAGACCGCGAATCGCCGCGGAGGTTCGCGCCAACTCGGCGACGTTGCGGCGGTGCTCCTCGAGGTCGTCGAGCGGTTGGGCGGCCTCTGCCAGCGCCTGTTCGGACAGTTGCGGCAACGCATCGAGCAGATGGGCCGGGAGATCGACGTCGATCCGATCGCCGACGCGTGGGCTGCGCACGACGTTGATCAGCCCGATGTGCTGGTCGATGGAAGCCCCGCCGAAGAGACGGCGTTCCACTTCCCGCCGGTAGTCGCGACGGCGGCGGTCGCCGAACACCTCGTCACCGTCCAGCGTTACACGCAGCCCGTCTGCTGACAGCGGCACGCTGCCTCGCTCGGCCAGCGTCACGTCGATTCCCGGCCGCTTCGACGTGACGAACCACCAGGTCGTGACCGTGTCCGACTGCCGGTTGGCCTTGATGCCGCAGCCGCAGGTGAGGTACTCGCCCCGGCGCTCGAACTCGATCCACAGATAGCCGACCGGCTGGGCGTCGTCGCGCCCGCTGAGCATCCACGACTTGAGGATCCCGCTCTGCTCGCCGGCCGCGTCGATGCGGCCCTGGCGGGCGGTGAGCAGGAACGGCAGCAGCATGTTCATCGCCGTCGACTTGCCCGAGCCGTTCACGCCGCGCAGCAGCAGCCGCCCGCCCCCGAAGTGCAGCACCTCGTTCTCGTACTGGTACACGTTCACGATGCCGGCGCGGTGCAGCCGCCACCGATTGGGTCCGGCGTCAGCGGGAATCGGCACCGCGCACGTCACCTCGACATTCACTGCCAGGACGGTACCGCCAAGGTGTGACGCTGCTACCGGCCGAGGGGCACCGCGGCCCCGATGGCCGACGGCTCAAGTCGAAGAGCGGCCCGTCGTCGCAGTGGCCGTCGGCGACGCGGTCGCGGACTCGCGCTAGTCCGTGCCGAATGCCGGTCGTTCGGAGATGTCGTGACGGAAGAGCCACACCGTGCCCAACTCGCGTCTGAGCACTGTCGTGCCGCCGCGACGAGACTCTGGATCGAGGAGTGAACTCGAGTTTGAGATCAGTTCTGCGTTCTTCGCGAACTCAGCTGTCGCTCAGAGCACCAGGTGGAGCCGCAGAGCGTCGTCGAGTTGGGCCATGAGATCGAACGGGACGACGCCGATCACGTCGCCCACCCGTTCGGCGGCGATTGATCTGACCTGCTCGGCCTGCGCTTTGGAGTCGCGGTCCAGCCCCGTGTCGGCGGCGTCCAGCAGTACCTGGAACGGGTAGACCCGCTCGGTATTCGAGGTGATGGGGACGACTGTGATGACCCCTCGCCCCAGCCGTGCGGCGCTGGTGTTGGCGCCGTCGTTGCTCACGATCACCGCCGGACGACGTCGGGCCGCCTCGGCGCCGACGACGGAGCCGAGGCCGACGACGGGACCGAGGTCGACGATGCGGATCTCCCCTCGCCGCATCAGCCGTGGGGCAGGCCGTCGGCGACTGCGGCGTCCCACGCCCGGTTCTCGGTATCGTCGGCCCACTCGTCGAAGGCCGCCGCGTAGTCCGAGGACAGATCAGCTGCTCGGAGCAGTCCGATCGCCCGATGCACCACAGCCGACCGGGACGCGATCCGGTGCCCACGCGCATACGTGTCGAGGAACTCGACGTCCTCTTCAGGCAGGCTGACGCTGACTTTCATACCAATCATACTACCAGAGTAGGAATCGAAGGTTCGAGCCTCGAACGAGGGCATTGGCGATCAACTCTCGGGCGCCGAGAAGAGGGTGGCTATGCTCCGGGGCATGGACCGCCGCGACGAGGTTCTTGTGAGACACCGAGAAGCGATCCGCGCTGCTGCGTCTCGACACAACGCCAGTTCCATTGCCCTCGTCGGTTCGGTTGCGCGCGGGGACGATGCTGACTCTAGCGACTACGACTTCTTGGCCGGATTCCTTCCGGGGACGACGCTGTTCGATATCGCAGGACTGGAATTAGAACTCCAGGATCTGCTTGGACGCGACGTTGATGTCGTAGAAGCATCGGCGCTCAAGGAGAAGTGCCGCGGCATGCTCGAGGACGCCATACTCCTGTGAGCAGAACCGACAAGGAGTGCCTCCAGGACATTCTGGGAGCTTCTCGCAAACTCGCTGAGATTGTCGCGCAGGGACGAGACGACTATGACAACAGTTGGGTCGTTCGCAGCGCGGTTGAGAGGCAGTTGGAGATCATCGGCGAGGCGGACGGAGGTCTGTCAGAGGATCTGGCCCTACGTAGACCTGGTTGGCCGATACAGCAGGCGAAAGCTATCCGTAATCGAATCGTACACGACTACCTGAGTGTCGACCCCGACACGGTATGGAACACAATCGTGCAGAGTGTTCCCGAGTTCGCTTCATTGGTCACCGACGAACTCGCGTAGAGAGAATCTGAGGCGAAGTAGATACGGATTCCATGACCGACAGTGGGCGAACGGGTCTCGCGCGCTCAACCTTCGTGTGGACTCAAGCGGTCAGGCTCAATGCACCCGCACATCCTGGATGTGCTGGGCTAGTGGCACCAGGCCGGGGTCCGCTGTTGGCGTCGGATTCGGTTCGGGTCTATGGGACGATTTCGACGTGGCGGCGCTCTGCGCGCAGCGCTTCTTGGAGCCGAGGCGATGGTGCCGACAGGTAGACGTCGGCTTGGAGGTGGACTGCGGCGGCGAGCACTTCGATGCCTAGTGCGTTGAGGCGGTGGCGCTGGTGTAGGTGTCCGATCAGCGGGGCCAGGGTTCGCAGGCTTTCCAGCCCGATCCTCTCGTGTAGTTCCAGCAGCGCACGCAGGGCTCGGGTGCGAGTCGCCGGGGGCAGCGCGGCGAACGACGTCGAGAGCACGCCGGCGGGACCGGCGGAACCCAGGACGGCCCGGCACAGTCGCACGTACCAGTAGCCGGTGGTGTACACCGGTTCTCCGGGTCGTGGTGGGTCGCCGCCTGCGAGCAGCGTGACGAGGAGCCGGTCGTCGACCAGTTGCGTCACTCGTTGGCCAGTTCCGGGTCCCCGAATCCGGCCCGGGCCGCCTCCCAGTCCTGATCGGAAACGGCATCCAGAAGCTCCCGGCGCAGTCTCTCGATGCCGCCGGGGATCAGTAGCACCCCGTCGCCGATGTCGAGGTATCCGACGCTGCCTCCATCAACGAGGCCCCACCGGCGCCGCGCCGCTGCCGGGAGGCTCATCTGACCCCGGTCCGACACCCTGAGATCGCCTGCGCCCGACACGCTGCCAGTATACAAGGCGCTCTGATGATTTGCCTTGTAGACGCCACAACGACCGCTGAGGATTGAGCGGCTGCACGTGATCACTGGGCACCGTCGGGCTCGCTTACGTGGTGGAAGGTTGTGAGTGAGTCGCACCAGAGTTTTGGAACGTCCTGGCGTTCATACGTGGGCAACGACGCCGACTCTGATCTCGGAGCCATGGCCGATTGCGGTGACCTCTATGCCGGTGCGGATGCGCTCGCGCAGTTCGCTCACGTGGCTGATGAGGCCGACCGTGCGGCCGCCCTCTCGCAGGCGGTCGAGTTCGTCCATGGCGAGTTGCAGTGCCTCGCTGTCGAGGGTGCCGAATCCCTCGTCCACGAACAGGGCGTCGAGCCGCATGCCACCGGCATGGGCCGTGACCACGTCGGCGACGCCGAGGGCCAGCGACAGCGACGCCTGGAAGGTTTCGCCGCCGGAGAGAGTGGAGACCTCGCGCTCCCGTGCGGTGTAAGTGTCGTGCACCCTCAGGCCCAGACCCGCCTTGCCGCCGCCCCATGCGCGGTCGCGGTGGACGCTCAGCCGGTAACGCCCACCGGTCATAGAGCCGAGCCGCCGGTTGGCGGCGGTGCAGATCTCCTCCAGGTACGCCGAGAGCACCCAGCGCTGCAATGAGACTTTTGGCGGCGTTCGACCGTTGCACCGGTCGGCCACCGTTGACCACAACTCGGCTTCGGCAAGGGCGGTGGCGTACGTCTTGCCGTGGCCTCGGTGGTCAGCGGCCCAGCCGCCGATGGCGGTGTGGGCACCGGCGGTGATCGTCCGACGGTCATTGGCGGCTCTAGCAGCGGCCTCGGCGTCGGCGAGCGTGTCGGCCGGCGCATCCGTGTCGGGTCGTTCGTCGGGTAGGTCCTGCAGTTCGTCGGCTTCCAGGTCGCGGTCAACATCGCGGCTCGCCGTGTCGTGCGTCTTGACACGTTGTCGTATCTCGTCGCGCTCCTCGAGGCTGCTCAAAGCGGCGCGTGCCCTGTCAGGAATGGCAAACGGTGACGGAGCGAGTTGCGCGCCGAGAGCGGCGGTAGTCGTCCTGAGCGTCGTCTCGGCCGCCATCCGGTCGTGCTCGGCTGTGGACAGCGCCTCAATGGCCGTTTCGACGGGGGTGATTGCCTTAATGGCTGCAACGGGATCGATGTTGCCGATCTTCTTGGCGATGCCTGTTCGTAGGGTCGTCGCTTCGTCCTCGGCTGCCTTGGCACGCTCCGAGGCCGCGGTGGCGTCGAGAGCGGCCTGCTTGGCCGCCTCCTTTGCAGCGGTGGCGTCGTCGCGGTGGGCTGTCACGGTCTCGTTGAGTCCTTCGACCCGTCCCGCCAGGTCGGTGGCGGCCTGCAGCAGTGCGGTGGCCTCGTCGGCCAACTCGGCGGCGCCCTTGGGATCATCGGCGGTGTCGCCGGCGCGCCCCCGCAACTCGGAGGATTCCGCGGCGAGTTGCTGGTACGCGTTCCGTGCCAGAGCTTCGGCCTGCTCGGCTCCGGTGGCGTCCGCCTCCGCGGCCTCTACATCCTCGATGGCGACGGCATCGCCAGCAGGCTCGGCCGGGTAGGGGTGGTCGGTCGATCCACAGACAGGGCATGGTTCGGCGTCCTGGAGTGTTCCTGCCAGCACAGCAGCAATGCCATCCAGGTACCGCTGCCGCAGGTCGAGCGCTTCGCGGCGTCGGTCCAGCGTCGCTCGCTCGGCCACGGTGACCGCTCTCTCTGCCGCAGTCAGGCGGGGTCCCCGCGCTTGCAGTTCGATGGCCGCTTCGGCTCGCTGGGTTGCCAGTTCGGCCGCGGCTCGCAGGTCGGCCACCCTGTCGGCAGCCGATCGGGCCTCGATCAGTTCGATCTCGGCCAGTTGTCGCTGCTGTTCGTGCTCCGCGGCGGCCGCGGCTTGCTGCTGCTCGATCAGTCGGCGGTCAGCCTCGGCGTCCCGCTCGGAGGCGCCGGTGGATTCTCGTTCCGCGGCCTTGGCAGCGTGCTTGGCAAGCTCCTCGAGTTTGCTGCGGTGAACGGCGAGCGCGGGACCGATGGCGTCCAGTTCCTGAGCCGTCGGAGTCTCGCCGGCAGCGGGCACGGCGAGGCCGTCGGGCAGGCTCGGTGCCTCGTTGCAGCGATCTACGACGGCGGTGATCTGTTCGTTCACCAGGGTGGTGCACTCTGCGAGTTCGTCCCGGTGGCGCTGTTCGGCGTCCAGTAGGGGGTGTAGATCCTCGGCCGAGTCGGCGAGGCGGAGCGTTTCACGGTCGGCGTCAACGGCCGGCCGCTCGTCGGCGAGTTCGTCCCGGCGCTCGCGGAGCCTGGCACGCCGGTCCCAGTGCTCGGCGATCCGCTCGATGGCGAGGTGAGTGGAACGGGCCGCTCTGAGCGCCCCGTCGGCGGACTCGGCAGCGGTGTCGGCGTTCTCCTTCAGCGAGTTCGCGCTGTGAACGAGTTCGTCGAGGGCGGCCTGGTCGGCGGGCCAGGCCTCGTCGGTGTCGGTTTCGTGGTGCAGGCGATCGGTGGGCAGGGGTTGTTCGGCCTCGTCGGTCACGGACCGCCACCGCTCGGCGGCCCTTCGACGTAGGTTCGCAAGCTCACGCTCATGCTCGGCCGCTGATTCTCGGCGGCTCTTGGCACCGTTGTCGAGCCACTCCGATGCTGCCCCGAAGATGGTCGTGTCGAAGAGCGTGCGCAGCAGTTTCTCGCGGTCCTCGGAATTGGATCGGAGGACCCGCTCGAAGCGACCCTGTGGGAGCAGGATCACCTGCTGGAACTGTTGGGCTGTGAGTCCGAGCAATCCGGCGATCTCATCGTTTACTTCGCGGATCTTCCCTGCCACGGCTCGCCATTGGTCGCCTTCGCTCCGTTCGAGCGTGGCCTCTGCCAGACGGCGAGTTGTGCCCTCGCCTCGCACCTTGGCCGCTTCGTGCTCCGGGCTCCGCCGGACCCGCCACCGATGCCCCTGCGAGGTGAACTCCAACTCCGCCCACGGGCTCACGTCGAGCGGGGCGTGGTCGGAGCGGACGGTGTGTCTGCCTCTCTCGCCGGGCACGTCGCCGTAGAGCGCGTAGCAGAGCGCGTCGAGCAGGAAGGTCTTGCCGGCACCGGTGGGGCCGTGGATGAGGAAGAGGCCCTCCTCAACGAGCGGGTCGAAGTCGATCTCCACCTCGTCGGCGTACGGGCCGAGGGCGCAGAAGGCGAGGCGGTGCGGCTTCACCCGTCGTCCTCCGTGTCGGCGGCTGCGAGCGCGTCCCTGAGCACGGTCTGCTGCGTTTCGGTGGCGTCGGCCCCGCACAGCTCGGACCAGAATCGCAGAGTGAGGTCGAGCGGCCCCATGCCGCTGCGCACCGCCGATGCGACGTCGCCGCTGACAGCCGCCACGCGTCCGTCGGGCTCGTGCTCGAGCACGACCGCGTGGGGAAAGCGCTGCTGCAGCCGGGGCATGGCCTGCAGCGGGAGATCCAAGTCGGTGAGTTGGATACGGACGCGGGCACGCTCGGCGTCGGCGAAGTCGGGATTCCCGAGCAGATCGTCGAACGCGCCTCGCAGGGTGCGCAAAGGGCGACCGACCCCCAGCGGCACGACCTCGGTGCGGCAGTGCCCTTGGGTATCCATCTCGACGATGCGGACGGACTTTGTGTCACGCTCCTCGGAGAACGAGTAGGGAAGGGGGGTGCCCGAGTAGGCCACACGGCCGTCGTCGAAGGCCTGGTCGCGATGGAGATGGCCCAAGGCGACGTAGTCGAACCCGTCGAAGGCGGACGTGTCGACGAGGTCGATGTTGCCGACGGTGAGATCGCGCTCGGAGTCGGACGAGGTACCACCGGCTACGAAGGTGTGCGCCACGACGACCGTGCGAACCGGGCCGAGAGACGCCGCGTGGCGCCGGATCAGGGTGGTTGCGTGGTCGGTGACCTCGTGGTGGCGGAACCGGCGGGAGGCGTCGGTCGCTTCGACGCCATCGGTGTTGTCGAGGCGGCCGAGCACCGGCCCTGCGAGCGAGGGCTCAAGGTACGGCACCGGGTAGACGGCCACGGTCGGCCCGCCGTCGTCGGGATCCAGCCGGAGCGGCCGGGTGCAACGGGCGACATCGCCACGGATGGTCACGCCCGCATGCTCGAGGAGCTGGTCGGCCACCGCCACGCGAGCGGCCGAGTCGTGGTTGCCGGCGATGGCGACGATCTTGGCGCCGGTGTCATGTAGGCGCACCAAGGCCTCGTTGAAGAGGTTGATGGCGTCGGCGGGCGGGATGGCCCGGTCGTAAAGGTCGCCCGCGATGACGACGAGGTCCACCTCGGCGTCTTTGGCTAATTCGACCAGCCGGTCGACAGCCTCCTGCTGCTCGGATAGCAGCGACTCACCGTGGAAGGTCCGCCCCAGGTGCCAGTCGGAGGTGTGGAGCAAGCGCACGGCCGCAGGGTACCGAGGACCTGTGACAGCCCTTGTCGGGCCAGGGAGTGGGTAATTGGCGCCGGATTCGTCCGGCAGGCCTGGTGCGTGGGCTACTGCGCTGAGATTTCGGGTTGGGCGATCGGAGGTCCCGGTGCGGGGACCGAGGTCTCGCGGCGTGTTTGCCGGTCGAGGTCCGGGTCGGGGAAGCCGATTCCGAGGTAGCCCTCGATGCGGGCGACGCTCACCTGCAAGGCGGTCACGTTGGCACCCACCCTGTCGAGCTTCTCATCCTGGCGGTCCATCCGGGCGTCCTGGCGATCAAAGCCTCGTCGCGTGTCGCGGTACAGAAATCCGAAGGCACCGAGGACGGGCACGATGATCGAAACCCAGGTCAGGATCAACTCGAGGTAGCCGGCTTGCATTGCGTTACTTCCCTTCTCCGGGCGGGGAGGGGCCCGGCGGGCTGCGTCGGGGGGAAGCTGCGTCGACGGTACCACCCGGCCGGCCGCTGCGGTCCCGCACTGGGCGGCGGCCTCACGCCCGCACCATCGCCGCGGCAAGGGGTGTCGAGTGAGGGGCAGTCGTGATCGATCCCTGCTCAAGCGCCTGAGCCGATTGTGCGGCTGATGGACTCAGGGCGCCAGGTGCACTCGCAGAGCGTCGTCGAGCCGGGCCATGAGATCGAACGGGACAACGCCGATCACGTCGTCCACCCGTTCGACGGCGATTGATCTGACCTGCTCGGCCTGTGCTTTGGAGTCGCGGCCCAGCCCTGTGTCGGCAGCGTCGAGCAGTACCTGGAACGGGTAGACCCGCTCGGTCTTGGAGGTGACGGGGACCACCGTGACGACCCCGCGCCCCAGCCGTGCGGCGCTGGTGTTGGCGCCGTCGTTTCCTTGCATGAGGACGCTGGCGATCAACTCGCGGGCGGCGATCTCAGAGTAGAGCGGCAGTCCGACCTGGACGAGCCCGTCATCCTGTCATCTCTGTCCTCGGTGGCACGGTATTATGGTGTTATGCCAAGACGCCACCGATTAGCTGTGGTGCGTCGAACTCAACATCGGAGAAGTCCCATGAGCGATGCCTCCAAAGCGATGACCGTGCGACTCCCGGCCGAGCAGGCCGCTGCGTTGGAGATGGTCGCAGACGTCGATGGCGTCAGCATGTCCGAGGCTGTCCGCGACGCCATCGAGAGCCACATCGACAGCCGGCGAGCCGATAGCGGCTTCCAGGAGCGGCTCGCTGAGTCGATGCGGCGACACCAGAGGATCCTCGACCGGCTCGCCGACAGTTGACCATGGAGTACCTCGGGCTCGCAGGCGTCGTGATGATTGCGTCAGCGGTTCTCGGTACCGAGCCCGAGTCGCTGCTGCGAACCAGCCGCATCGGCGGGGCGGATTCAGCTGTGAACGCACCTGCAGCCTCGTTTGGTGGTGTGGAGTTCCATCCCGGTATTGCGCGGAAGGTCGCCGTACTCGGCTACCGACTCATCAAGAACCACCCGTTTCCCGACGGCAACAAACGCGTCGCCTTCCTTGCAATGGTCGAGATGGCAGAACGCAACGGCGCCAGATGGAACGAGCCCCGCGATGATCCTGATGGTGACGAGACCGTGGCGATGATCGTCGACGCAGCGGCAGGAGTCATCGACGAGCCGGAGTTCTTCCGCTGGGTTGAGGGACGGATCTCATGACCGACCATCGGTGAACGGGCGCCGCGAACTCAATCCCCTCGTCCGAGTCCTTCGCAGCGCAACCCACGAGGCGTGTCGAGTCCCTGGCAGTGCTCGAAGACGTGGGTTCGGGCGGTCAAGCTCGGTGTACTTGTCCCGGGGGTCGTGGCGGATCGCCGCCTGCGAGCAGGGTGGCGAGGAGCCGGTCGTCGACCAGTTGCGTCACTCGTTGGCCAGCTCCGGGTCCCCGAATCCGGCCCGGGCCGCCTCCCAGTCCTGATCGGAAACGGTATCCAGAAGCTCCCGGCGCAGTCTCTCGATGCCGCCGGGAATCAGCAGCACCCCATCGCCGATGTCGAGGCAGCCGACGCGGCCCCCATCAACCAGGCCCCACCGCCGCCGCACCGCAGCCGGCGGACTCATCTGACCCCGGTCCGACACCTGGAGATCGCCTGCGCTTGACATGTCGTCATGTCTACAAGGTGATTCGGCAACTCGCCTTGTACGTGTGGCGGAACTTCCCGAAGGACGTCACGCTCTGCCGACGCGCCGGATGATGCGGGACAGCGCCTCGGCGCGGGCGACCTCCTCGGCCGAGGGTTCGCCAACCTCGTCGATGAGCTCCGCGAGATTGTGCTCGGCCTCCGCCACCAACTCCCGGTGGCGCTGATCAGCCCGCACTGCATCTACCATCGACTTCGACTCCCGATGCACGAGTCGGCTAGGGCCAAGGGTGGATCGTGGGGGCTGCCGGGCCGAGCGGGGAGTTGATGGTGGCAAGGTCGTCGGTGTCGCCGGTCAGGATGTCGTCCCCCAGCCGCAAGGCCAGGACCACGAGGTGGGCGTCGACGACTTCAGACGTGCCCGAGAGCGCCAAGAGCCGGCCGACCGATACGCCGTCGTCGAAGGAGTGCACGATCAGTGTCTGCACGAACGCCGCCAGCCGGGCCTGCCGGGCTCCGTCCCGCCACACCTGCGCGACGACGGGATGGGTGGTGTGCAGCGGCGTCTGTGACCGGACCGCGCGGTGAGGAAGGAGCGTGCGGCGTCCTCGCCACGGTCGAGCGAGATCAGGAAGCCTGCATCGAGGATCACAGGCCGTAGCGCGCGGCCATAGATGAACTGACCGTCGAGCGTGTAGCTGGTCCGTCATCCTGCCCGCGCTCGTTGGACCCTCCTGACAGCCCCGGTCATGTTCAGGCGCCACCTAAGCATCTCGGCACTTACGCCGAGCCGAAGTTGTGCCTCTTGCCGGGTGAACTGTCCGCGCGCCACGGCGAGTGCCATGGACTCGGTAACGAGTAGCTCACCAGCGAGCCAGTCGGCCTCCTTTTCGTTGGTGGGGTTACAGATCCGGCAACCGGTCATGCCGTCAAGCGCAGGGGCAGGCTCGTGCAGGAGCAGGCCGTGGGCCAGTTCGTGCGCCAGGCTGCTGTTCTGGCGCGGGCCGGAGTGAGAGTCGTTGTGCACGATCATCCTGCGGTGCCCGTCGAAGACCGTGGCGGCCGAGAAAGCGTCGAGTTCCGTTGAGAGGAAGTAGCGAGCGCCATCGCAGGTCGATGCCAGGTCGCTGAGTGCGAGGATAGGAATCCCGATGTGTCGGGCGAGGTGGTGCGGGTCCAGTCGGTCGAACGGACCTAGCCTGAGTTCGCTCCTAATCTCTTGGGCCAGACCGGCTGCCTCAGTCTTGAACCCCCGTCGAAGATCCATCGTTCACTCCAGAGTTCGCAGCCGCTCGTAGGTCGCCTTGACGACCTCGTCGAGAGCTGCGGCCGCCTCGGCAGTCAGGTTCTTGTCGGACCGGAGGTACGTAGAGATCATGGCCAGCGGCTCAGGTTCGGGGCGCTCAGTGTCGGATCGCACGTAGTCGTCGGCTCGGAGCCCAGACCAGGAGGCGAGTGCAGCCAGCCCATCGACATCGGGACGCCTACCCTGAGCCATTCGAGTGAGGGTGGATGCGCTCACCCCCGATTCGGCCGCGACCTGCTTCCAGTTCAGCTTCTTCGCCCGACGCGCCGCGTCCAGCGCCTCATAGAACCCACCGCTGTCAAACCACCCGAATTTTCCGTCCATCGTTCCTCCGGTGGTTGCGAATATGCAATTGCTAGGCTATAGTGCAATCGCTTAACCGCAACCAAGCATCGAGAGAGCAACCACGAGAGTGAGGATAGACGATGACTGACACAGGAACCTCGACGGTGACGGACAGACCCACGCGGCCCGTCTTCATCACCGTCAACAACAAGCCGGTCAAGATTGAGGGACCACGGGCCAGCGGTCTAGCGATCAAGGAAGCAGCCATCGAACAGGGCGTGGCCATCGAGTTGGATTTCCAACTCGCCATAGTTGGGCCCGACGGCAAGCAGCAGATCATCGGCAACGACGATGTGGTCGAGGTGAGCATGGACTCGAAGTTCTTCGCCACGGCCACCGACGACAACTCCTAGGGGAGCGGTGGTGATGACCCCGGAGGTCATGCGCGCTGTCGAGGAGCTGAAGGCCTGCTTCACCACCGCCGAGGTCGTGACCTCGGACAGCGCCGACGGTGGCGCCATCGTCACGATCAACCCGATCGACCCCGGACCCGCGTACGTCCAACGAGAGACGTGGCTCAAGTTCGACATCAGCTTCCAGTATCCACATGCCGACGTGTATCCCCTGTTCGTTCGCCCTGACCTGACCCGCGTCGACGGTCAGCAGCATGGTGAGGGCATCACAAAGGGCGAATTTAGGGGCGAACCGGCCACGCAGCTGTCAAGACGGAGCAACCGGCTGAATCCGGCAACCGACACCGCGGCCCTCAAGGTCACGAAGGTACTGCAATGGCTACACGACCAGTGAGCGGCCCCGTCAGCCTCCGGCTGCCGCAGGCGATGATGGTAAAGCTAGATGGGCATCTCTTCCCGGGCGACGGTGATGAACACGGGGCCGTCATCGCTGCTGCGGTCGTCGAGACGGGTCGTGGGCTCCGGCTACTCGGGCGGCGGCTGTTTCTTGCTGTCGATGGGACCGACTACGTGCCCGGCCAGCGAAGCGACCGCATGCTCACGGCTGAATTCGTCAGGCTCTGCGCTCTAGCCTGTGCTGGTGAGGGACTCGCCTATCTGGCCGTTCATAACCACGGCGGCACCAACAACGTCTCCTTCTCTGCCGTCGACATGGCATCACACCGGCGGGGTTATCCGGCTCTCGTCGACATACTCGATGGGCCGCCCGTCGGCGCGCTCGTGTTCGCCCGGCGAGCTATAGCCGGTGACATCTGGCTCACCGCTGAGCGCCACATGACGCTCGACCACGCTGTGGTTGTTGGCCGCTCTCAACAGCTCCTGCACCCGTCACCGCAACGGCCTCGGGGAGCAGAGCCACAGTACGACCGACAGGTGCGGCTGCTCGGCGAGCGCGGGCAGGACATCCTCGCCACTCAAAAGGTTGGCGTCATCGGAGCCGGAGGCGCCGGCTCCCTCGTCAACGAGTATCTGGCTCGTCTTGGAATTGGCCACTTGGTCATCGTCGACTTCGACCGTCTCGATCTCACGAATTGTCCGAGAGTGATAGGTGCCCGGCGAAGCGACCTGGGTCCACGATGGCTTCCGCGTCCCCTGGCCCGACTGCTACGTCGGCAGGCGGCGCTCAAGGTCGACATCGCCGAACGAGTGGCACGTGAAGCGAATCCCAGTATCCGATTCGAGGCAATCGCGGGGGATGTCACAGATCCCGCTGTGATCCAGCACCTGATTGACTGCGATGCCATCTTCTTGGCGGCCGACAGCATGCAGGCGCGTCTCGTGGTCAACGCCCTTTGCCATCAGTACCTGATCTCCACATGGCAAGTTGGGGCCAAGGTGCAGGTTGAACGCTCATCGGGCGATATCGAGGATGTGTTCTCCGTCGTTCGCCAGCTCGTCCCTGGCCAAGCGTGCCTGTGGTGCAACCAACTCGTGAACCCCGCCCGGCTGGCAGAGGAGGCAGCATCACCCCAACAACGCTCAGCGCAGCGCTATGTGGAAGAAGTCCTTTCTCCAAGCGTCATCACCCTCAACGCTGTGGCCGCAGCTCACGCGGTAAACGACTACCTCTTCGCCGCTCTGGATCTGCGAAATGTCGACCAAGAACCTCTGTGGTCAAAATTTCGCCCGCTTGACCCAGACCCCGCCATTGAGATCCCCCGCAGTGACCCGGTCTGCACCGAGTGCGCTGGGCGGATTGGCGCTGGCCCGCGCCAGCGGCTGCCCGTGCGTTCCCTGGGGGAACGACGCGCGAACATGCCGCTGGCTGTTGTCCGCGGCCTGCGTCGCCGTCTCAACGCGTATGCCGATCGCGCAGTTGAGCTCGTTCGAGAACCGCAGCAAAGAGACGTCCGGGCGGTAAGACCAGGCCGGTAGGGTCCGGGGATCCTGGGAGCATGGCCTATGCGAGCACGTCAGCGCGTTCGCTGAGGGCTGACGTAGTCGAGGTGATTCTTTTGGGGCTGGCTGTTGTGCAGCTTCTTCCGGTGCGGCAGTCCGCCGAGGCGATCACAGGACCAAGACTGTGGGACGACCGCGTGAGCCGTTCAATCTGTCTGCCGTTGCGGCTACCCGACAGATTCCTGCTCGGGCGGGTGAAGCGGTCTGCGAACGCTTGGGGCACAGGGTTCGCAGGATCTGGGTTGCATCGCTGGCATGTTGACACGAAAGCCCAGTTCAGCGCACTAGGAATGCCCCCAGGATCAGGCCAGTGGCCAGACTTCTGACCGGAGATCTGGAACGAGCCTCACTCGGTCAACGTCACCGGATCGACACTGGCCTGCGTCGACGATCGAGCAGCAGCACGCGGAAGTATTCCACAGCGACACCTACTAACGTCCCGCCCGTGTCCCTGCCAGAGTTGACAGCGACAACCAGCGGGGTGGGCGTTCCGGTCGGAGAACGAACTCTCACGGATGCCTTGGATAGCTTCGCTCCCCGCATAGTCGCGCCGGGGCCCGGCCGCTCACTCGTTCACCTACGAGAAGTGCAGATTGGCACGGGTCGACCAGATGCGATCTTGATTGTCCTATCCTCGGCGGGGCTGAAGGCTCGCTTGCGTGCAGATCTCAGACTTCCATCTCTCGGTCATGCCCGGGTCTTGGAATCGATCCGGACTGGTATTCCATCCGGCTATTGCCCGAGTCATGTCAATCAGTTGACGAACTCGCTTCGAGACTGGGGTTGGCTGACGAAGCAACAGCGCGTGAGAAGTGTGGCGAATCTTATTCACCGGTCGCTGACAGTTGAGGCGAAGATATCTGATTGGCGCAGGGGGATCGGACAACTTGCGAAGGCGCGGTGGGCGAGCCATGCAGCAGCCCTACTCATGCCACGAGACAGACAGCACCGCGTCTCGAGGAAAACGCTTCGCCACAATCGGATAGGCCTACTGGTTGCGCATCAGGAAGTTATTAGGTGGCAGATTGAGGCTCCCAGCTTGGAACTTCGCTGGATGTCAGATCTGTGGCTAACCGAACTAGCGCTCCGTGCAGTGGAAACCGGCCAAGCCTAGAGGTCTTCCGCGGTCGCAAACGTATCGATCGCCTCAATGATAGCGGTCAGCCGGCTCGCGTGAGCCGGAGCCACGTCTGCGCCTGCAGCTCTGACGTCTGCAAGCAGAGCTACGGCATCTTCTAGGCTCTGTCTAAAGTCCATGATTCGGTCGGAGACGCTCGAACTCTGATCCACCGACTGATGAAGTTGAGCCATCGCCATAAGGTACTGTTCCCACGAGTCCCTAATACCCCACGGATCCATGTCGCTTAGACGTTTCCGCTCATCCGGATCTGGGAAGACGCGTGTTCCGATACGAGTTCGGGCAATGCTAACCCCTTCGCTATTCCGCTCGATTGCGCTCAGCAGCGGTTCGACGAAGATGCGGGGCGTCGCCTGACGGCCACCGCTTTGTGGAATCCACTTCTCTGGCATCCATATGCGTAGCGAATTGTACCAGCCGGTAGATGCACCGGAGGCACCAGCAGCGAGGCCAAGTATGCCAGCGATGTCTGAGTAACCCCAAAGTACATCGTACTGGTTGAACTCAGCGAGCGTGTAGACGACTCGAAGTATGTTTGCTAGGCGGTCAGGTTCCCACAAGAGAGGATATGTCTTCCCGGAGGTGCCGACGATGAGGTAGACGCCAGCAGCATCCAAAGTAGTGAGAGCGTTGAGGTACGTCAACGTCTGCTCCCAGTCAGAGAACGCAGAGTCGTCTGCAACGAGCGAGATATACACGGGACGATCGGCGTTATCGACTGTCGCCCGCGCGTACTGTAGACTTAGGGGAGTCCATACGTTGCCGAATGACGCTTGATATGGGGAGGGAGCAATTATTCTATCGATTCCAAGATTCTGATTGGCGAGGATGATTGCTCGAACCTGATCCTCAATCTCGCCTGGAGACACAAACCAAGAGATATCGCCAAAGTGAAGTCCGTGAGACTCATGGCAGCGGGCAGCCGCTTCGGCAATCGTGTGAACATAAAGCTGCGGATCAAGAAGCAGATCGGCACCCAACCTTCGCGCCGTGACGACCGTAGACTCAAGGGTTGACCGCTCCTCGTCAGCGGGACTAAGGACGACGCCTGTGAGTAGACCGGTTCGGGCAACCGCTTGGAGTTTCTCGGCTTTTCCGTAGCCGTGCTGTAGCCAGAACGTCATTTGCACTCCCCGATTGCTATTCTTAGATGATCGAACTTCCGGTATCTGCGACTCATGGAAGGATCCAAGAGCCTACCCAGAATACGTCTGAAACTCTGCGATACGCCTACGTTGTCGAGAGCATCAGTGTCCCATTGACAGCTGCTCAATCTATCGAAGTATGGTCTCGGATCAGTTGGGTTGAAGGGGTGAGTACCAGTCAGTGCTTCGAAGATCACAATGCCGATTAGAAAGAGATCGGTCCTAAAGTCGATTGACCCATGCATTCGCATTTCGAATTGTTCGGGCGCAGCATACATTGGCGTTCTTGGCGACAGACTCCAGCTGTCGGTCAGCGGGGTGAGATCTTGGAAGTAGGCGATCCCGAGGTCAAGCAACACCGGCTGACCTGACTTGTCAAAGACAATATTGCTGGGCTTGATGTCGCGATGGACAGTATTTTGCGCGGCGAGTGCCTCTGCTGCGTCGGCAAGACCCTCGAGCAGGACAATGCACTCTGTCTCGGGCCACGGTTCTCGCAGTCGGTCTGCAAGCGTGCCACCTGCGAAGAATGGTTCGATATACCACACGCGTGGTCCGTCTCCGATCGTCCGAACATCGGGACCGGCGATGATTGGCACGATGCTTGGGTGGCTGATTGAGCGCATACCGTCGATCTCGCGGCGGATGCGTTCAGGGAGGCCGATTGCTCCTTCCAGTTGTTCCTCCCGGAGTGGTTCGCGGACCACCTTCAAGACCAGTGGGTCGTCGCGAGCGATGAGGAATGCCGACTTCATGCCACCCTGACCCAGCAGCTTTGGCTCAATCGCATATTCTGGGAAGGCCGCGCTCACATCCGCGAGGGCAAGCGGGTTGGGTACTGTCATACGCCATATCTTAGCGTTGTTCGAGTAGCGTGCGATACTTTCATGATATCGTGGCTCTGAATTGAGGAGCCGTAGTTGGTGAGATGTTCCCTCGGTCTTGGTGAGCCTCAAGGCCTCGCGGCACCCTCTAGCCTCGTCCTGTGCTTACGCTCCCGCAGCTTGAACGGCATCTGTTTGCCGCTGCTGACATCTTGCGGGGGAAGATGGATGCGTCGGAGTTCAAGGAGTACATCTTTGGTGCGCTGTTCCTGAAGCGGGCTAGCGATGTGTTCGAGGAGGAGCGTCGGCGGGTCGTGGAGGCCGAGGTCAGCCGGGGCCGGTCTGAGACGGACGCCGAGCGGCGAGCCGACGACTCCGACTTCTACGAGGAGGGATTCTTCGTGCCGCCGGTGGCTCGCTGGTCGTACCTGCGCGACGAGGTGCACCATCAGGTGGGGGACGGGCTGAACAAGGCGCTCGCTGCACTCGAGGACAGCAATCGTGCTTTGGAGGGGGTGCTGCAGCACATCGACTTCAACCGGCGGGTCGGCACCACGACCGTGTCGGACAAGAAGTGGCGTGACCTCATCGACCACTTCTCGAAGTATCGGCTGCGCAACGAGGATTTTGAGTTTCCCGACCTGCTCGGTGCTGCCTACGAGTACCTAATCCGGGACTTTGCCGACTCGGCCGGCAAGAAGGGCGGCGAGTTCTACACGCCCCGCCCGGTCGTCCAGCTGATGGTGCGCCTCGTCGACCCGCGAGAGGGCATGGCCATCTACGACCCGTGCTCGGGCTCGGGCGGCATGTTGATCTACGCCCGCAACCATGTGGTCGACAACGGTGGCGACGCCAGTGACCTTGCTCTCTACGGGCAGGAGAACAACGGCACTACCTGGTCGATCTCGAAGATGAACATGCTGCTCCATGGCATCCGGGATGCCGACCTCCGGAACGACGACACCCTCTCCAACCCCCAACACGCGGTCGGCAGCGGCGAACTGAGGCGGTTCGACCGGGTGATCACCAACCCGCCGTTCAGCCAGAACTAGGACAAGGCCTCACTCGCCCACACCGAGCGGTTCCGGTACGGCTACACCCCCGAGGGCGGCAAGAAGGCCGATCTGATGTTCCTCCAGCACATGCTGGCCGTCCTCAAGCGCGGCGGCGTCGTCGCCACGGTCATGCCGCACGGTGTGCTGTTCCGGGGCGGCGCTGAAGGAGCCATCCGCCAGAGAATCATCGAGGAGGACCTCCTCGACACCGTCATCGGTCTCGGCCCGAACCTGTTCTACGGCACCGGCATTCCCGCCGCCATCCTGATCCTGCGGGCCAAGGGCTCGAAACCACCCGAGCGGCGGTGCAAGGTGCTGTTCATCAACGCCGACCGTGACTACGGCGAGGGTCGCGCCCAGAACCACCTGCGCCCCCGCGACGAGGAGAAAATCACCGCCACCTACCGGAGCTTCGCCGACGTCGACGGCTTCGCCAGGATCGTCACCATCGACGAACTGGCCGACAACGACTTCAACTGCAACATCCGCCGCTACGCCGACAACGCCCCACCACCCGAGCCCCACGACGTGAGGGCCCACCTCCACGGCGGCGTGCCGATGGCGGAGATCGACGCCGCCGCGGACCTGCTGGAACGAGCCGGTCTCGACGCCGACATCCTGTTCGCCGACGGGGGCGACGGCTACGCCGGATGGTGTTACAACATCACATCGGCCGACGGGCGGGATGCCGCGCACCGGGCCATCAGCCACGCCGTCGCCGAACGGGCTGCCGCCAGTCCCTGGCCGCGATGGTGGGCTGGCACCGTCGAATCCATGCTCCGCGCACTGCCTGATAGCGGGATCCTCGTTGGGCAACGGCAGCAACTCGTGGAGGACTTCACGGCGCACATGGCTCCTGCTGGCATGGATCGATTCACCGCCGCGGGCATGGCTGCCACATGGTGGGAGGAGAGCGTCTACGAACTGCAGACTGCCGCCAGCCGGGGCTGGAAGGCGGTGATCGACGCCTGGTTAACCACCGCCGAGGCCGGCGCAGACGATAAGAACGCCCCCGACTTGGCCGACCAGATCGCCATCAAGATCCTCGCTGGGCCAGAGTTGGCGGCCCGAGCCGACCTCGCAGCCGAAGCTGCCCGCCTCGACGCCGAGATCAAAGCCGCCGAAGCCTCCGACGACGAGAGCGACGAGCGTGACGATGACGCCGTAAGTCCGGCCGAACTCAAGAGGCTGACGTCGTCGCGGACTAAGTCCAGGAAGGACCTCAAGGCCCTCGACGCCTCACTGCTCGCCGTGGCTCGCCAGATCCTCGACGCCATGCCACCGGCCGACGCTCTTCCCGCGGCCATCGACGTGCTCCGCAGCCGGATCGAGAGGCTCGTGGCCGACCACTTCGCCAACATCGAGCGCAGCACCCTCGCCTGGTACGACAACCTCGTCAACAAGTACGGCACCACGCTCCGGGACCTCGAAGCCGAACGAGACGCAGCCGCTGCTCGACTCGAGAAGCGCCTCAAGGAGTTGGGGTATGGGTGAGTGGAGCCGGACTCGGTACGGTGCAGTCTCATCCAACGTTCGGACCCGGGCGCGGGCGGACTCAGACAAGGCAGAACTGTTGTCGGTCACGGCAACGAGCGGCGTCATTAGCCAATCGCAGTCGGGTCGGCGGGATATATCGGCTACGGACAAGTCGAAATATCTGACTGTCGAACCTGGAGATGTCGTCTACAACACGATGCGAATGTGGCAGGGCGTGTCAGGGTTTTCGGAGATGCATGGAATTGTGTCTCCTGCCTACACCGTAGTGAGGCCATCAGCACGGGTGTTGGACGGTCGTTTCCTCGCCTATCTGATGAAGCTTCCATACAATATCAAGCTGTACCGAGCTAACTCGCAGGGTCTTGTGAGCGACACGTGGAATCTCAAGTTTGGGGCTCTGGCCAGCCTTGAGCTTGATGTGCCGCCGTTGGAGGAGCAGCGGCGGATCGCAGAGATCCTCGACTCGATCGACGAAACCATCCAAGCCACCGAACGCCTCGTTGCCAAGCTCACCGCTGTCCGAGTCGGGCTTCTGTGTGACCTGCTCGCCCCCGGCATGTCCCCATCGCCGCCACCGGAGTGGGGTGTCTCGCGGGTCGAGGAATTATTGGGGTGCCGCGATCCCGCTATGAGGAGCGGCCCCTTCGGGAGCACGCTGCTCGCTTCTGACCTCGTTGATGAGGGCGTGCCGCTCTTGGGCATTGACAACGTCCAGCGTGAACACTTCGTCGCTGACTATCGCCGATTCGTTACTCCCGCCAAAGCGAATGAACTGCGGCGCTATCGCGTATTTCCGAGAGACCTCATGATCACAATTATGGGCACCGTCGGTCGGTGTTGCGTAGTGCCCGAGACGGTCGGCAACGCACTATCCAGCAAGCATGTGTGGACGTTGACACTTGACTCAGAGCGGTACGTTCCTGAGCTGGCCTGCCTGCAGATGAACTACAGCCCCTGGGTACTCGCCCACTTTGGCCGCGACGAACAGGGCGGGATCATGTCTGCGATTCGCTCCGAGACTCTTCGATCGCTGCGACTGCCAACCCCGCCGATGGCTGCGCAACAAGAAATCTGGGCCGTGCTACACGAGGCGAATTGCAGAATAGAGGCACAAAACGCGGTCCTCTCCAAGCTACGGATCACGCGCGATGGCCTTGTCGCCGATCTGCTGTCAGGCCGCGTCCGAACGGTGGCAGCATGACGTCCGCCCCCGAGTGGGAGCAGGTCGAGACACCCCTGCTGGAGCATCTGGCCTCGCTTCGATGGGAGACGCTGGTCTGGTCCAAGCGACAACCCGCCGACAATGTCGCCCGGTCATCGGACCGAGACGTGCTTCTCGAGCAGCGGCTCCGCTCGGCGTTGTGGAGGATCAACGCTGGCCTGGACGGCACGCCATGGCTGGACGACGTCCGGATCAACGCGGCGGTTGCGGAGCTGCGGTCCCCGCCGGCGGGGACCAGGCTGCTCGAGGCCAACCGACGGGCAACCGAGCTGCTCCTCCACGGCACCACTGTCGCTGGGCTCGACGGGTGGGACGGCGGTCGGGACCGCACCATCGACTACGTCGACTGGGACAACCCCTCGGCCAACGACTTCCTCGCCGTGTCGCAGTTTCCCGTGGCGACGCCGGGGCGGGCGCCGAACATCCGGCCCGATGTGGCGCTGTTCGTCAACGGCGTCCCGCTGGTGGTGATCGAGGCCAAGCCGCCCGGCAACGACAGCGGCATTACCGACGCCATCGATCAGCTCCGCCGCTACGCCAACCAGCGCGGCGGGGAGGTCGCCGAGGGTGCGGAGCAGTTGTTCTGGACTAATCAGTTCACCGTTGCCACCACTGGCGACAAAGCCGAGGCGGCGACGTTCTCGGCCCTGCCCGAGCACTACCTGGCTTGGAAGGACCCGTATCCGGCCACCATCGACGAGGTCGCCGCATCGCTCGACAAGCCCGCGGCTGCGGTCACGCAGCAGGAAGTGCTGACGGCGGGGATGTTGACGCCGGAGCGGCTGTTGGACATCGTCCGGCATTTCACGCTGTTCGTGGAGGTCGGCTCGGGTCGCACGGTTAAGATCGTCGGCCGCTACCAGCAGTACCGCGGCGTCCACAAGGCGATGCGGCGGCTGCTCACCGGCGACACCCGGGCGACCGACGGCCACGTCGACCGCCGGGGCGGGATCATCTGGCACACCCAGGGGTCGGGCAAGAGCCTGACCATGGTGTTCCTGATTAGGGCGATGCGGAGCCACCCCGAGTTGCGCAGGTTCAAGATCGTCCTGGTCACCGACCGCACCGACCTTCAGCACCAGCTCAGCGCCACCGCCGGGCTCGCGGGTGAGACCATCAAGGTTGCCCGGAGCGCGGCCGAGGTGCGGGAGCTGCTGCGCCAGGACGGTCCGGCCGTGGTGATGGCGATGATCCAGAAGTGGCGCGACACCGCCGGGGATGGCGCCGATGCCGACGGTCTTGGCGAGGGGGACACGTTCGAGACATTGAACGAGTCGGAGTCGATCCTGGTGATGGTCGACGAGGCCCACCGCTCGCAGGCGTCGACGCTGCACGCCAACCTGATGGGTGCCTTGCCAAACGCCGCCCGGATCGGGTTCACCGGCACGCCGATCATCATGGGCGAGCGGAAGAGGACGCTGGAGATCTTCGGCGGCTACCTCGACCGGTACACGCTCACCGAGTCCGAGGCCGACGGCTCGACGGTGCCGATCCTCTACGAGGGGCGGACCACCGAGGCCGCCGTGCGGGGCGCCTCGAGGATGGACGACCTCTTCTACCGGTGGTTCGCCGACCTCACCGACGACCAGCGGGAAACCCTCCAGCGCAAGTACGCCACCGCCAAGGATGTGCTCGCGGCGCCGGAGCTGATCGCCGCCAAGGCCGGGGACATCCTCCGGCACTACATCGCCACGGTGATGCCCGACGGCTTCAAGGGCATGATCGTCGCCACCAGCCGGGAGGCATGCCTGCGGTATTACGAGGCATTGAGCGGGGCGCGTGACGAGCTGGTGGCCGAACTCGACCGGCGGCGGGACGACCTGCTCGGACGGCCCGGTGACTCGCTCGACGCCGACGAGTCGTTCATGCGTGCTGCTGCCGGCCAGGTGGACCTCATCCGTGGCCTCGAGTTCGCCCCGGTCATCTCCGGTGAGCACAACGATCCGGCGCACTACGCCCCGTGGACCGACAAGGGGCGCCAGCAGGGGCGCATCGACGGCTTCAGACTCCCGCTCGGGCCCGCCTGTGAGGATCGCAGCCCGCTGGCTCTGCTGATCGTGCAGTCGATGCTGCTCACCGGGTTCGACGCGCCGCAGGCCCAGATCCTGTACCTCGACCGGCTGATCCAGGAGGCCGAACTGCTCCAGGCTGTCGCCCGTGTCAACCGGACCGCGCTGAAGAAGTTCTACGGGTTGGTGGTCGACTACCACGGCGTGTCGTCGCAGCTCACCGCCGCCCTCGCCGTGTACACGAACGCCAGCGGCGAGATCGACCCCGACGCCGATGGGGCGCTCCGCCCGCTCACCGCCGAGATCGAGAAGCTCGAACCGCAACGCCAGCGGGTGCGGCAGATCTTTGTGCAGCGCGGCGTCGAGCCGGCGGCGACCGTCGAGGCTCTCGAAGCCTGCGTTCAGCTGCTCGCCGACGAACGCCTCCGGGCTGGCTTCGACGTTGCGCTGCGCACGTTCCTCACCACCTTCGACACCGTCCTGCCCCGGCCCGAGGCGCTGCGGTTCGTGGCCGACGTCAACCTGTTCGGCGAGATCCAGATCCTGACCCGAAGGCGCTATCGCGACACGCCCGACGGTGACTTCGATCCCCGCAAGTACTCCGAGAAGGTGCGCCGGCTGATCGACCAGCACATGACGGTCCTCGATCTGAGCCGGCGGATTCCCCCGGTGCGGATCACCGACCCCGCATTCGGTGCCCACGTCGCCGGGATCGGCACCGCCCGGGCCAGGGCGTCGGAGATGGAACACGCCGTGCGCCACCACATCCGCGAGCACCTCGACGAGGACCCCGTCTACTACGGGCGGCTCTCGCAGCGGATCGACGAGATCCTCGAACGGCTGGAGGAGCGGTGGGAGCAGATCGCCCTCGAGTTCGAGGAGCTGATCGCCGACATCAACGCCGGGCGCACCGACGAGGACGACACCGGGCTGGAGCCGACCACCGAACTGCCCTTCCACAACCAGATGGCCGAGAAGGTCGCCGCCTCGGGGTCCGACACCGCCGAGCGGCTCGTGGCGCTCACCCGCGGGCTCGTCGGGGAGATCCGCCGGATCATCGGCGCCGTCGGCTTCTGGGACAACGCCACCAAGCAGGACGACCTGCGCAAAGCCGTCAAGCGGGCACTCGACGAGAGCGATCTGTTCGCCTACCCGAGCCTCGACGAGATAGCCGTCGAACTGGTCGCCCTCGCCAAAGCCAACCAGCACCGGCTGTCATGACCGTCACCGCCTCTGCTGCCACCGGCGCTCCAGCGTCCGCCACGGCTGCCACCGTGGTCTCGCTCCACCAACTCCCGGCGCTGGTGGTCGGCGACCTCGTGCTCGCAGTCGCGCCCCCCAGCGACCGCACGACCATCGAGATCGTCATCGAGCGTGACGCCACATTGGTCCTGAAGGCACCGCTGGCCTTGACCGTCGAGCGGGCCACGCAGTTCGTGACCGCCAAGCGCCGCTGGGTGTACCGCAAGCTCGCCGAGAAGGACGCCTTGACCGGTCCGCCGATCGTGAAGCAGTTCGTCGAGGGCGAGGGGTTCGCCTACCTCGGCCGCAGCTACCGGCTAGCCCTCACCGTCGACACGAGCGGTGCTCGCCTCAACCAGGGTCGCCCCGTCCAACAGGCCCGCCCCGACTCGGGGCGCACCGCGGACCCGCCCGCCGTCCGCCTCGAGCGAGGCCGCTTCCATCTGGCCGTAGCGGAGGCCGACCGCGGTGCTGGCGCGATGCGCCGCTGGTACATCGACGTCGGCGGTCAGTGGCTCCGGCGCCGGATCCGCCCCTGGGCGGCCCGCCTCGGTGAGGACGCCGTGGCAGTCGACGTCCGCGATCTCGGTTTCCGCTGGGGCTCGGCCCGGCCCACCGACGGCCAGCAGCGCATCAATGTCCACTGGGCCACGCTACAACTCCCGCCCAGCCTCATCGACTACGTCCTCGTCCACGAACTCGCCCACCTCCGCGAAACAAACCACACCCCCGAGTTCTGGTCCACCGTCAGCCGCCTCATGCCCGGCTACGAGCTACAGAAAGCCAACCTCGCAGCCATCGGCAAGAACATCTGGCTCGGGTCGACCGCACCCAGTCGGGCGCAGGAATGACGTCGCGGCCGCACAGCGCGTGAAGTGTCGCTGCGATTGCGCCGGAGGTTGGCGCGAGACACAAGACTCCCAGGGGCGCATCTCGGAGATCGGTGTTCCCGGAGGCTGCTGATGCCGACAACTTGGGCAGGGCGGTCGCGAGAGGCGGATAGTTGCCTCCGGCGCGGTGGTAGCTTGACATGACAGTCCGTGGGCAATCTTGCTGGGGAGGCGTTGTGGGTGATGTGATCGCTCTGGTCGACCGCGATGTGTACAACATGGGCCAGGTGGATCGTCTGCTGGGCCTCTCCCATGGCACCGCGTGCCGCTGGATCGACGGGTACACGCGGCGAGAGCGACGTTACGAACCGCTGGTGAGGCTCGAGACAACCGGCTCGGAGACCGTCACATGGGGAGAGTTCGTGGAGGCGCGCCTCATCTCGGAGTATCGACGTCAGGGTGTGTCCGTGTTCCGCATGCGCCCGGCGATCATGGCGCTTCGCGACGCGTTCGGTACGGAGTATCCGCTTGCCGCCGCGCAACCATTCATGAGCGCCGAGGGGCGCGAGTTGGTGCTGCAAGTACAACAGGAAACGAACTTGGGGCTCTCGCTCCGCTTCGTGATCCGTAGCGGGCAGATTGTCGTGCCGTCCCTTGAGGTCCTCCGCTTCCAGCAGGTCGCGGACTATGACGACGATACGGTGCGACGCTTCCGTATGGCGCAGAACGTTGTGATCGACCCCGAGTATGCGTCAGGCGAGCCGACGATCGCCGGACGCCGTCTGCGGGTCGCCACTGTCGCCGAGGCCATCGCGGCAGGCGAGCAACGAGACGCTGTTGCAGAGATGTGGGACATCACGCCTGAGGCAGTTGAAGACGCGGTGCGCTGCTCGAACGTTGCGTGAAATCAGCGGCATCTTCGCCGATGAGAACATCCTCCCGGTTGGGAGGAGGCTGGCGAAGCTACCGGAGGCAGACCGGGGCACCGCCCTGATGTGCCGCGAAACCAACCACACCCCCGAGTTCTGGTCCACCGTCAGCCGCCTCATGCCCGGCTACGACGTGCAGAAAGCCAATCTCGCCGCCATAGGCAAGAACGTCTGGCTCGGCGCCGTCGCCGACAGCGCAGCGAGGTAGACGCGACGGCTGCGGATCTCGCCCCACCGCCGGCCGGTACCATCGCTCCCATGACTGAGACAACCGCACCTGCACCCGATCAGGCTGGCGCCCCGGCACATCCCGGCATCGTCTCGGTGCACACACGTCCTGCGCAGACTCTGCCGGGGATCGTCGGCGTGCTCCTCGCGCTGGTCGGGCTGGGGCTGATCGTCGGTGGGGGTGTCGGCGCCACTGTGGCGGGGCCGCTTGCCGTGCTCATCCCGGTCGGGGCGATCCTCTTCATCATCGTGTTGCCGGGGCAGTACGTGGTGCAGCCCAACCAGGCGCTGGTGCTCATCATGTTCGGCCGCTACCGGGGCACCGTGGCGAAGGCCGGCTGGTACCTGGTCAACCCGTTCACGCGCGCCGCCTCGCGCAAGGTGTCGCTGCGGGTGCACAACTTCACGACCAGCGTGTCGAAGGTGAACGACGCCGAGGGCAACCCCATCGAGATCTCCGCTGTCGTGGTGTGGCGGGTCGTCGACACGGCTCGCGCCATCTTCGACGTGGACGACTTCGAGGACTTCGTGTACGTGCAGAGCGAGACGGCGATCCGCCACCTCGGCACGCAGTACCCCTACGACGATTTCGACGGCGACCGGGTGTCGTTGCGTTCGGACCCCGACACGGTGGCTGCCACGCTGCACACCGAGGTGCAGGCGCGGTTGGACCGCGCCGGTGTGGAGGTGATCGAGACCCGTCTCAACCACCTCGCCTACGCCACCGAGATCGCCGAGGCGATGCTGCGCCGCCAGCAGGCAGCGGCGGTGGTGGCCGCCCGGCGCACCATCGTCGAGGGAGCCGTCGGCATGGTGGAGGACGCCCTCGAACTGCTCACCGAGCGGTCCGTGGTGGAACTCGACCAGGATGCCAAGGCGTCTCTTGTGGCCAACCTGCTCGTGGTGCTGACCAGCGAGCAGCAGACCACCCCGGTCGTGAACACGGGCTCGGGGCGGTAGCCGGGCATGACGGATCGGGCCTGGGGGTTCCGCACGCGGGCGCTCCATGCCGGCGGGCGCCCCGATCCGGGGACCGGGGCCCGGGCCACACCGATCTACTACACCTCCAGCTTCGTCTTCGAAGACACCGCTGACGCGGCCGACCTCTTCGCTCTCCAGAAGTACGGCTCCATCTACTCGCGGATCTCGAACCCCACCACCAACGTGTTCGAGGAGCGGATGGCGAATCTGGAGGGTGGCATCGGGGCGGTGGCCACCTCGAGCGGCCAGTCGGCGCAGTTCCTCGCCATCACGTCTCTGGCCAGCGCCGGCGATCACATCGTGTCGGCCGCCGGGCTGTACGGCGGCACCTACACGCAGTTCGACGTGACGCTGCGGCGCCTCGGCATCGACACCACGTTCGTTCGCAGCACCGACGCCGACTCCTTCGCCGCCGCCATCGACGACCGGACGAAGCTGCTCTACACCGAGATCATCGCCAATCCGTCCGGGGAGGTCGCCGACCTGAGCGGGCTCGCCGAGGTTGCCCGCGCGTACCGCTTACCACTCGTCGTGGACTCGACGTTTGCCACCCCGTACCTCTGCCGGCCCCTGGAGTTCGGGGCCGACATCGTCGTGCACTCGGCCACGAAGTTCCTGTGCGGGCACGGCACCACCATCGCCGGGGTGGTCGCCGAGGCCGGTCGCTTCGACTGGGGGTCGGGACGGTTCCCGAGCTTCACCGAGCCGGTGGCGAGCTACAACGGACTGCGCTGGTGGGACAACTTCGGCGAGTACGCCTTCTGCACCAGACTGCGGGCCGAGCAGATGCGCGACGTGGGCGCCTGCCTCTCGCCCTTCGACGCCTTCTTCCTGCTGTGCGGCCTCGAGACGCTGCCGCTGCGGATGGACGCCCACGTGGCCAACGCCCGCGCTGTCGCCGAATGGCTCGACGCGGATGACCGGGTGGCCTGGGTGCGCTGGGCCGGCCTCGCTGACCACCCCCACCACCAGCGGGCGCAGCGGTACCTTCCCAAGGGGCCGGGCTCCATCTTCACGTTCGGCGTCGAGGGCGGCCGGGCGGCCGGAGCCAGTTTCATCGAGGCGCTGCAACTCGTGTCCCACCTGGCCAACGTGGGTGATGCCAAGACACTCGTCATCCACCCGGCCTCCACCACCCACGGGCAGCTCTCCGAGGCCGACATGGCCGCCGCAGGCGTGTCGGCCGACATGGTGCGGCTCTCCGTCGGCCTCGAGGACGTCGAGGACATCATCTGGGACCTGGACCAGGCACTCGCCGCCGCGGCGGGCCGTGCGGGCGGCGCCGGTGCCTGAGCATCCCCCCGTCGAGGGCTGGACACCGCCCGACGCCGGCGAGCGGTGGGACATCATTCGCCGCTCGCGGACGGTGGCGGTCGTCGGCGCCTCGTCCGACCGGGCGCGGTCCAGCAACTTCGTCGTCACGTACCTGCTGTCGTCGTCGGTGGACTTCGACGTGTATCTCGTGAACCCCCGCGAGAGGGAGATCCTCGGTCGGACGGTCTACCCCTCGCTGGAGGCCCTGCCGGTGGCGCCCGACATCGTCGACGTGTTCCGCCGCTCCGAGGACCTACCCGGCGTTGCCGCCGAGGCCATCGCCACGGGCGCCCGCGTGTTCTGGGCGCAACTGGGTCTGTGGAGCCCCGAAGCCGCCCTGGGTTGCCTGGCCGCCGGCCTCGATGTGGTGATGAACCGCTGCTTGAAGATCGAGCACGCCAGGTTCTCCGGCGGGCTGGCCCGTGCCGGCTTCGACACGGGCGTCATCTCGTCCCGGCGCCACCTTTGAACTCCCGCGCCCGCAGAGCCCCCCGGGGACAGACCCGGAGGTGAACCATGTCTGATGATCGCCGATCCATCGAACTCGAGGTCGAAGTACCCGGCCGGCCCGAGCCGGTCTGGCGGGCTGTGGCGACCGGGCCGGGGATCTCGTCGTGGTACGTGCCGCACACCATTGAGGAGCGTGCAGGCGGTGTGGGGACGGCCTCGTTCGGCCCCGAGCCGGAGATGCAGATCACCGGCCGGGTGGCGGTGTGGGAACCGCCGCACCGGGTGGTCTTCGACGGTGGCGAGGGCGTCGACGGGTTGACATTCGAGTGGACGGTGGAGGTCCACGGCGACGACACGTGCGTTGTGCGGCTCGTCAACAGCGGCTTCGGAACCGGCGGGGAACACGACGCCCAATACGACGGCATGGTCGAGGGCTGGCGCCTGTTCATGTTCAATCTCCGGCTGCACCTGGAGCACTTCGCCGGGCAGACCGCCACCGCCAGTCTCCCGATGGCGATGTGGGCCGGCCCCCGCAGCGAGGCGTGGACGGCGCTCGCCGGCGGGCTCGGCATCCCGTCGGTGCCGGTGGTCGGCGACCGCATCGAAGTCACCGCGCCCGACACGCCTGCCCTGGCGGGAACCATTGCCGACGTCGATCCGCGCTGGGTTGCCCTCGTGCTCGACCGCCCGGCGCCCGGCACTGCTTTCCTGGCCGTCGAGGGTGACGGCGACCACGTCACCGTGTCGATCTGGTCGTACCTCTACGGACCCGACGGCGCCGCAGCAGCCGCCCGCGACGAGCCCCGCTGGCGGCAATGGCTCGCCGACCGAGCCGCCCCCTGACCGGTTCGCTGGCTGCCCCACCTCGAGCCAACCTTCCTGTGTCAGTGGCCGACCGAGCAAGTAGCGGCACCAATCGGGCGATCATCGGCGAGCGCAGACGGACCGCTCGGTAGCGGGTGTCTGCCTCCGATCTTGCTCCGTCGGGTGTGATCAGTCGGCCAGGATCTGGCTGACCCGTTGATGCGATAGTCCGAGAAGCCGTCCGACGTCCCGCATCGGTAGACCGTCCGCACGCAGCGCCTTCGCCGCCTCGCGCCGGGCCGAGGCGGCGGTCTCGCTCGCTTCGCGTGCGGTTTCGAGCGCGTCGTGCATGGTTCCGATCAGGGCTGCGGCAGGAGCGGGAGGCACGATCTCCACCTCGATCTGCCCGATCTGGTCTGTGCCGACGTCGAGCATCATGGCGATTGCCTCGCGGGCCATCGCCTCGACCTGATCGAGGCGCCTCGCCTGCGAGAACACACCGGGGAGTTCGGGAACCGTGATGGCCCACCAACTCCCGGATCGGACCGCCCGAACTCGATAGCCATGTGCTTCGTCAACTGGCATCAGCGGCCACCTCTCTTGCCCGCCGCAGGATTCCTTCGGCGGTGTATTCGTTCACCTCGCGATGGCGGGGGATGACGATCCGTTCGTTGCCGATCCTCCAGATCTCGTGGTTGGCACCCTCGCGGACGAGGTCCAGCGCCAGATCAGCGGAAGCAGCGATCGCCTGCAACCTCCTGACGAGTTGGCGCTTCTTCACGAGACTAAGGCCACTCTAGTAGTGAGATCAAGGCGAATTGACTAGCCAGACCGTTATTCGCCGCCGACGACCTCCGCTGAGCAGTGCTGGTGCAACTGTCGGCGGTCAATGCGAACCTCGGGGAACGACCCACTCGCAGCGCTGGCCGGTGGTCTCGGCGATTCGGTCGTAGTCGGCGTCGTAGTGCATGACCGCCAGGTCGTTGAGTTCGGCGACGGCGGCGATCAGCAGGTCGGGAAGCGGCACGCGGTGCCGGCCGAGTTGGGCCAGCCGGTGTTGGACGTCGATGGCCCGGTCGGTCACCTCAGGCGTCACGGGGTACGACGGCAGCGCGCGGCGCTCGGCGAGGATCTCCTCGTAGTCGGCGAGCGACCGGGCGCTGTAGAGGACTTCGAGGTCGATGATCGGCGTGGTGGCCACCAGCCCCTCGACGAGCAGCGGCCCCAGGCGGCGGGCGACGGGTGGGTGATGGAGCCGGGCGAGGGCGCTCTTGTCGGCCAGGTAGAGCGGCGCTAGCGCCATGCGTTCCGCACGACCTCGTCATCGGCCAGGTCGAGGCCCGTACCGGATTCGAGCCGCTGCAAGTGCCGGCGGCGCAGTTCGGTATCGATTACCTGCTGTAGCGCGGCGTTGACGGCCTCCTTCATCGTTGGGGCCCCGAGCAACTCCCGCGCCTCTACCAGCAGATCGTCATCGATGTCGACCAGCCGCTTCGTCACGACAGAAGTATATCTATCTATCTATGCAGCAGATATATTGCGAGGCCACCTAGGACTGCTGAACGCCGGAACGCGAGCGGGCCCCGCCTCGCGACGGGGCCCGCTCGGGGGTTTGGGGGAGACTCTTTGCTAGCGGGCTACTCCACGTTTGCGATGAACCAGCGTGCGGTGCCGTCCAGCGGCGGGAACGGCTGCAACTCGGTGCTGTCGCTGAAGACGTCGCTCATGTTGACGACATCGACACGGGCGAGCACGAAATCGTCACCGACGGCGAGGGTGACCCACGGATGGCCGTCGGCGGTGTCGATGCCGAAGGCGTCGGCGGCGTCCTGCCAACCCCAATCGGTGCCGTCGGAAGACCATCCGATCCAGGTCGGGGGCTGCTCGAAGGCATCGAACCCGCCGGGGTTGGCTCGGAGTTGCTCGATGTCGGGCTCGAGATCTTCGGCGGTGAAGGTCACGAGGTCTTCGCCGGTCTCGGGATCCTCGAACACTACGGTCACGGACCCGTCGTCCTCGGTGATCTCACGGACGCCGTCGGGGGGTGTGTCGCTCTCCATCACTTCGGGCCCGAACTCGTAGACGGCCACGTCGTCAGTGAGATCCCACAGTGTCACGCCGCCCGGGGGCTGCGCGAAGCGCACCTCGTAGCCGTCCTTGGCGAACCGCATCTCGGGCACGCCAGCGAGCCCACCATCGGCTAGCGGCCATGCAGTGGCGACTACGCCGGCGGGGCCGGCCGCCAGCACCTCGCCGGGCTGTAGGCCATCGAACGTGGCAGCGGTTGCCGGCACGTCGCCGAGGCCGGATCGCTGGATGCGGAAGGAGCCGTTGCCCCGGCCCGCGTGCCAGGTCGTGCCATCGGTGTCGCGGGCAACGTTGGAGTGGCTGTAGTCGGCGAGGGAGGTCTCGTTCCAGCTGCGACCGTCGGACGAAGTGAGCAGGAGAGCCCCTTGGTGGGTGGTCACGATGGCCGAGAAGCCATCCGGGGTGCCGACTGCCGAAGTGGTCCACCCCGTGTACTCAGCCACCTGCTCGGTGTCGATTCCGTCGCTCGTGAGGATGTCGACGCGTTGACCGTGCAAGCCGTCCGACCCCGCGCATTGCGGCGGCTGCCCGGGCGCCAGCCCCAACTCCTCGTGGGTCACCTCGACCCTGTCGGGGTTGGAGGAATCACCCAGATAGAGGACGAGCGTGCTGGCGGTGTAGTCCCACTGCAGGATCGAGTCCCTGTCGGGGGCCAGGCCGCGTTCGACGAGCAGTGCCGCCAGGTCGAACTCGGCGTGACTGTCGATGAGTAGCACGATGCTGTCGCCGGACGCTACGACCGATTGCACCCGTGACCGCTCCGGGCAGTACGAAGGCATCGACGCCGCGGGAGTGACGGCGATGGCCAACTCGGTCCAAGTGGCACCCTCGTCGTCGGAGAAGAACGCCCGGCTCACGCGTTCGGCACCGGTGGTGTCCGGACCGCCGACCAGCCAGCGATCCCCGGCGATATCGATGTAGTCCGGAGAGATACCGGCCGGCATGGGGACATCGCTCCACGTGGTGCCGTCGGTGGTGACAACGACCGAGTCGCCGGCGTCGCCCCAGGCGCGGGCAATGATGCGACCGTCGCCGACGGACTCCATGCCGTAGACATCGACGAGTCCGGTGCTCGTGTCGAGCGCTACCTCTGTCCACGTCAGCGTGGGTCCGGCGGACAGGTCCTCGGGGGTGGGCACGTCCGAGGCGAGGTCCGAGGACTCGCCTCGTGAGTCCTCCACTACCTCGTCCGGGTCGGCCGCGGGTGGGTCGACCGGCTGCGGAGCAGGTGGCGCAATCTCGTTCGCACGCGGTTCGCCGGGCTGTGGCACAGCAGCCGGATCAGCCTCACCGGCGACCGGAGCGGACTGGTCGGCTGCCGGCTCCGCTTGTCCGGGCACGTCCGGTTGGGTTGCGACCTGAACAATGCCGTCCCCGCTGTTGCCGTCCAGTGCGTTCCAGGTCGCGAGACCGCCGACGACGAGAGTCGTTGCGGCCGCGACGGCGACCACCCCGTGGCGGACCCTCCGCGCCCTGGCCCGCGCCGCGGCCCGCTCGGCGATGTTGGCAATCGGCGGAGGCGTGACCGGGGAGTCGGCTTCCCTGCCGACGGCTTCGCCGAGGGCGGCGCCGAGTTCCTGATCGTCGGCCCCGGTCGGCCGATCGTGTTGGCGATTGTCGTTCATTGCTCGATCACCTCTCGTAGTTCTGCCAGTCCTCGCGACACCAGGCTCTTGACCGTTCCGGGGCGGACGCCCATGGTCTCGGCGATCTCCCTCTCGGACAGGCCGGCGTAGTAGCGCAGCACCAGGGCCGTCTTCCGTTTGAGGGGCAGCTGGTTGAGGGCGTCGACCAGGTAGTCCCGCTCCGGGGCGACCGGCCGGGGATGGCCCAGACCGACCCTGCGCCTCACCTCACGCTTGCGCAGCTCGCTGCGGGCGCCGTTGACCACGGCGGTGCGGAGGTAGCCACCGGGCGCATCGAGCCGGTCCCAACGCTCGAACACCTTGGCGAAGGCTTCCTGAGCGATCTCCTCGGCGGACTCCGAAGTGTCCACCAAGCCTCGAGCGAGTCGCACCATGGGCGCGTACTCGATCCGGTAGAACTCATCGAAGCCGGCGGCGACCATGCGGTCATCCAACACCCTCGGCAGGCTCATCGTGTGGTTGCCGCTAACGGCGAGGAAAGTTTCCATCACCCTGAACGACGCCCGAGGCGCCCGATCGGTTCCCGCACCGTGGGTCTCCATCACCGGACGCCGCGATTCGAGGGCGCTCAGGGGCGGCCCGGACGGTTACGAGGTCAGCTCGCCACGGAGCTCCTGACGCCGCGTGCGCTCTGGAATCGGTAAAACTGGTCCCGTACCGCACGCTCAACGAGGAGCCGTGATGTCTGTACTGGTTACCCCCAACTCTCTGCGCGAGGATCGCGACTGGTCGTCGGCGCCGCCGGAGATCGCAGCATTCCACCGCCGGATGCCGGCCTACTCGCCGACGCTCCTGCTCGACGCTCCCGACCTGGCCGAACGGCTGGGGGTGGGCCGCCTCCTCGTCAAGGCGGAGACGCGCCGCATGAGTCTCCCGTCGTTCAAGATCCTCGGTGCCTCCTGGGCCACGTACCAGGCGATCTGTGACCACGTCGGCGCACCGCCGGCCCGCTGGCGCAACATCAACGAATTGGCGGCCCGCCTGTCGTACCTGCGCCCACTGCAGTTGTGTACCGCCACCGACGGCAACCACGGCCGGGCGGTGGCGTTCATGGCCCGGCTGCTGGGCTTCGACGCCCACATCTTCGTGCCGGCCGGCATGGCGGCGGCCCGCATCGAAGCCATGGAGTGGGAGGGCGCCAAGGTCACCATGGTGGCGGGCGACTACGACGACGCCGTGGCCCGGTCGGCCCAGGAGGCCGGCGAGAACTGCATCGTCGTGTCCGACACGTCATGGCCCGGCTACGAGACCATCCCGGCGCAGGTCATCGAGGGCTACACGACGATCTTCGCCGAGGTTGACGAGGCCATCGCCGCCAGCGGCCTTGAGTCGCCGGAACTCGTGGTGGTGCCGATGGGCGTCGGAGCGTTCATGTCGGCGGCAGTGACGCACTACCGCTCGGGCTCGCAGCGCCCGGTGCTGGTGGGCGTCGAGCCGATAGACGCCAACTGCGTGCAGGCCTCAGCGCTTGCCGGGGGGATCACACACGTTCCCGGTCCGCACCGGTCGATCATGGTGGGCCTCAACTGCGGGCGGCCGTCACCGGTCGCCTGGCCCCGCCTGGCCACCGGGGTGGATTGGTTCGTATCGGTCGACGACGACGCGGCCCGCCAGGCCATGCGCGACCTCGCTGATGCCGCCGTCGTGGCCGGCGAGACCGGCGCCGCGTCCCTGGCCGGCCTGGTGGCCCTGCTCGCCGATCCCGCGGCCCGGGAGGCGCTCGGCGACCTGTCGGGGCGCTGCGTCATGGTGACCGTCACCGAGGGCGCCACCGACCCCGACGCCTACGAGGCGATCGTGGGCCGCAGCCACGACACAGTCGGCCGCGTCCTCACCGCCATGCGCTGACGCCGGCGCACCACGAGGGGAGCCGGGGCGGGCGGTCCCGGTAGCGTGGCCGCCTACGGCTCGGGGTGAGCGGGCCGAGATCGGAGCAGCCATGCCACGCCCATTCCGGTTCGGCGTCACGTTGGAGAGAACCAGCAATCAGGACGACATAGCCGGCCAGGCCCGCCGGGCCGAGGGCCTGGGCTACTCCTGCATGGTCATGACCGACCATCTCGACGCTCGGAACGGGCCGCTCGTGACGATCACGGCGGCTGCGCTGGCCACGTCCTCGCTACGGGTCGGCACCCTGGTGCTCTGCAACGACTACCGCCATCCCGTCGTCCTGGCGAAGGAGCTCGCCACGCTCGACCGGATCTCGAACGGGCGGCTGGAGATCGGCATCGGGGCCGGTTGGATGACCAGCGACTATGAGCAGGCCGGCGTCCCGCTGGACCGGCCCGGGGTGCGCATCGAGCGGTTGGCGGAGGCCGTGTCGGTTCTGGAGGGCTGCTTCGGTGACGGGCCGTTCGACTTCGCCGGGGATCACTACACGATCAACGGGCTCGACGCCGGCCCCAAGCCCGTTCAGAGCCCGCGCCCGCCTCTGCTGATGGCCGGAGGCGGCCCGAAGATGCTGACGCTGGCGGCCCAGCGAGCCGACATCGTGGCGATCAACGTGAGCCTGCACACCGGCGTCATGGACGAGCGGGTGGCGGCCAACGCCACGGCTGAGGCGACCGACGACAAAGTGGCTCTCGTGCGCGACATCGCCAGCACCCGCTTCGGCGACATCGAACTCAGCGTCGGGGTGTTCGTCGCCACCATCACCGACGACCGCCACGGCTTCGCCGCCGCCCTCGCGGGCGGCTTCGGACTGAGTGTTGAAGAGGCGCTGGCATCGCCCCACGCCCTGTTCGGCACCGTCGACGAGTGCGTTGCCACTCTCGAGGAGCGGCGTGAACGCTGGGGCATCTCCTACGTGACCATCCCGGCCGAGTCGGCGGTGGAATTCGCCCCCGTCGTCGAACGCCTCGCCGGCCGCTAGAGCCCCACTCTTTCCGGACTCCGGTCTACCGAAGGACCGTCATCCCGGCGAAGGCCGGGATCCATTGTCCAGCAGCGCACCTTGCACTGCGGCGCTGCTCGATCGTCTCGCTCCTGGGGTAGCCAGCTCGAGCTTGCGCGCACGAAGCACTCCTGACTGTGCAAAATCGATAGTTATAGTTGCGCACTACTAGTACTAATACACGTGCCAGAGTGGTAGACTTTCATTGTGGACAGCTATCTGACGCGCTTGGTGGATCCTTGGATCGCCGAGGTGCTGGCTGCGGCGCCGGCGTTGATGATCACCGGGGCGCGGGCCACCGGCAAGACCACCACGGCACTGCGGCACGCAGCGAATGTTGTGCGGCTCGACAACGAGCGCGAGGCGATCCCGTTCAGGGCGGATCCCGACGCGGCACTGCGGGACCGGCCCGAGCCGGTGCTGCTGGACGAATGGCAGGAGTGCCCCAGTGTGATCGGCGCCGTGAAGCGGGCCGTCGACAGCGAGCGTCGGGCGGGCCGGTTCATCCTGACAGGCTCGGTGCGCGCCGACACCGACCCGGCGCTGTGGCCGGGCACGGGCCGGCTCATCAGGGTCGCGATGCACCCGCTGACAGTGCGGGAGCAGTTGGCGCGTCCCGGCCACCCGTTCCTCGACCGCCTGCTGGCCGGGGAGTTGCCCGCGCCGCCGCCGGACCCTCCCGATCTCCGCGGCTACGCGGAACTCGCCCTGCGCGGCGGGTTCCCCGAACCGGCGACCAAGCTTGTGGGCCGGGTCCGTGACGGCTGGCTCGCCGGATACGTCGAGCAACTGACCCACGGCCGGCCAGCACCACCCCACGGGCCCGACGCGGCGCGGCTTGCAGCGTTCTTCCGGGCGTACGCCCTGAACTCGGCAGGCATCGTGAACGACACGACCCTCGACGAGGCCGCCGGCATCAACCGCCGAACGAGTCGCGCTTATGTGCACCTGCTGTCCGACGTGGGCGCGATCGCCGAACTCCCCGCGTGGAGCAGCAATCGCCTGAAACGCCTGACGCGAGGTCCGAAGCGATATATCGCTGACACCGGGCTGTGGGGAGCGACCGTCGGCGCGGACGCCGCCCTGGTGATGAATGACGGCAACCTGCTCGGTCGCCTTATCGACACGTTCGTCACCAACCAGCTCCGGGCCGAAGCCGTCGTGGATCCCAACCGGCCGCAATTGCACCATCTGCGCGACCGCGAGGGCCGCCACGAGGTGGACCTCATCGCCGACTTGGGGGCGCGCGGAATCGTTGGCATCGAGATCAAGGCCCACAGTGCACCGTCCCCTAGAGATGCCCGGCACCTGGCCTGGCTGCGCGACCAACTCGGCGACCAGTTCAAGGCAGGCGCCCTGCTGCACACCGGCCCCGCACGCTTCCGACTCGGCGAGCGGATCGATGCAATCCCCATCTGCACACTCTGGAGCTAGATGCAAGTCGGAGGTACCTTCACAGGAGCCGGGGGTGAGCAAGCGGCGCGAGCGCTGGGGCGTCTCCTACGTGACCATCCCTGCCGAGTCGGCGGAGGAATTCGCCCCCGTGGTCGAACGCCTCGCCGGCCGCTAGGACCCTTCCTCAGGGGATTGTGCCGCCGGAGGCGGCCGGCGAGCCCTCCGGCGCGAGACGAGCAACCAGACGGTGGGAAACGTGATCGCGACGACGACCAGACCGACGACAAGCACCAGGCTCAGTGAGGGGTCGGGATCCGCGGCATCTCCGGTTGCCCCGTCAGCGTCGGCCGGAGCGCTAACCGGAACTGATCCATTGTCCGGCGGATCTGAATCTGAAGCATCGGCGATGTCTCGGCCGCCCGGACTTGGGCCGTCGCCTGGCGTATCACTGGCTGCACCATCAACGCTGCCGTCGGCTCGGGGGTTGACCGGAGCGGAGTTGCGGTCTGCAACTTGAAGTTCGATCGATCCGTTAGGTGGGTAGCCGGAGCCGAATACTTCTTCGAGTTCGTCAATCGCGACAGGGTTGCTGCACGCGCCTGCCCACAGTCGTCCATCTCTCTCGAACGCGACAACGCCGACGCCGGAGTAATAGCCGAAGTCGATGCCGCACGCAGGTCCGTCGGCGTTGGAGTGAATCTCGATGTGAGGCCCCACCTCACCCTTGTAGACCAATTCGACTTCGAGCACCATTGCGGCTCGTCGTACGGTGACGTCTGAGATGGCTTCGTCGTAGGTATCCCGGGAGACTTGGGTTCCTACGAATGCGACAGTGATCTCATTGGCGTATTCGGACAGCGGTTGGTTAGCGCAACTGCAGGCGCGTGCGGTTCCAGGTGTCGCCGCCAGCGTGGAGACCACAGTTGCCGAAGCGAGGGCGAACGCTCCCGCGACTCGAAGCAGAGCCTTCATCTTCGAGGGACAGTAGTCGCCGATGGTGCCGTCACTCACCGGTGTAGCGGCGAGAGCGGCCGCCACTGCAACGTGGAGGAGTGGTTCGCGCCGCGGTCGCCGGAGTGCGCGCCGCCCGCTGCCCGCGGGTACTGTGCAGCTACGAAGAGGCGCGCACCGCAGGACCGGCAGCGACCGCGCCAACCAGCGGCGGGAGTCGATGACGAGGACGCAGGGCTACGTGCCGGACGGCATCCCGATCGAGCCGCCGAAGTTCTGGACCAGGCCCTCGGTGTCGCTGAGGACGATCGGCAAGCTGACCAGGCTGCTCCTGTGGCCCTACGGGCTGTTCTACGTCGGGCTCTCGGTGGTGGTGTGGCACTTCTTCACGCCGTCCATGGCCCGCATGCAGAGCTTCCAGATTGGCTGGGTCGCCGAGATCTATGTGCGCAATCTGGTGATGGTGGCGGTGTGGGTGAGCGCCATCCACTTCGTGCTCTACGTGCGCCGAGCGCAGGGCAAGGAATACAAGTACGACGGCCAGTGGCTCAGCACCAGCGCCCGCCGCTTCATGTGGCGCAACCAGGCGTGGGACAACGCTTTCTGGAGCCTCGCCAGCGCCCCCGTGTTCTGGACCGCCTGGGAGGTGCTGCTGTATTGGGCGTATGCCAATGGCCACATCCCGCACGTCCGCTGGAGTGACGGGGCGGGCTGGGTCGTCTACCTGGTGGTGATGACGGTCTTCTCGTTCTGGCTGGTGGCCGGCTACTTCTATGTGACCCACCGGTTCCTCCACACCAGGCCCATGTACCGGTGGGCCCACTACCTCCATCACAAGAACGTGAACACCGGGCCATGGTCGGGCCTGTCGATGCATCCGATCGAGCACCTGCTCTACTTCTCCACGCCGCTCTTCTTCCTGTTCATCCCCGCCAACCCGTTCATCATCATCGTGACGCAGATCTTCACCGGTCTGGCTCCGTCGCTCGGCCACTCGAACTTCGATCGGATCGTCGTCGCCGGTGACCGCACCCTCCCTGCCGGCGACTACTTCCACGACCTTCACCACAAGTATTTCGAGTGCAACTACGGCACCCCGGTGGTTCCCGTGGATGCCTGGGTCGGCACCTGGCACGACGGCTCCCCCGAGGCCCACGAGAAGATGCGAGCCCGCCGGGAAGCGGCCGGCCACACCTCCGGCGCGGACAACTGACGTCGCCGCGTTCATCGTGGAGCTGACCGAGCCGAGGTCGGCTCCGGTGGCGCGGCCCTTCGCACCTGTGGCCGCCACTCGGGTAGCTCCTACGCTCGGGGGATATGACTGCCAGATCGCATCCTCAGGGGCGCCACCACGCAGGACATCATGGACACGGCTGTGGTGCTGATGCTGCGGGACACGTGCACGGACATCGCCGCGGTGGGTGCGGACAGCGCCCTGGTCATGAGCGACGGAGACCTGCTGGGGCGCCTCATCGACAGCTTCGTCACCAACCAACTTCGCGCCGAAGCCGTCGTGGACCCCAACCGGCCACAGCTGCATCACCTGCGCAACCGCCGGGCCCCGTCCGCTTCCAACTGGGCGAGCGCATCGAGGCCATCCCGATCTGCACCCTCTGGAGCTAGCCGCCTCCCTCTGGGGGAGACTCGGCCGGAGCAGGATTGCGCCTCGCGCCGCGCTTCGCCAGGACGTAGGCGATGAAGATCCCTGCCGCGACGGCAAACGGGGTGATGATCAATCCCTTGACCGGAGTCGAGCCATGGTCCGGTCTTGAGATCTGGGTTGCCACTTCGTCGGGATAGTCCTCTCTGGCGAGAACGATGTCGAAGATGGGACGTCCGACGGATGCGACATCGATCCTCTCGGCGTGCTCGGATAGCTTCCCGTCGGAATTGCAGATACAGGCGGAAGCGGTCCGAGGAGTCGTTGCGATTGTGGAGACCACAACGGCCGTTACGAGAGCGAACAAGCCGGCCGCTCGTCCCAACGCCTTCATCGACGAGCGACATTAGTGGGTCGCGACGCCAGGCGTCCGGTGCCTCGACGCGGTCCTGAGACGGGATCTCGACCGCAACGAGGCGACGACACTCCCGTGACCGGTATTGGTCGGCGGGAGACGCTGCGTGCCAGCAGCCTTGCCGCGCGCCGTGCTTTGGTACCGTGCTGCTGCTCGGGGGGTACGCATGGTGGCGGCAGGCGCAACCCTCCGCCGAGCCGCAGAGGTGATTTGATGACGAGGACGACGGGCTACGTGCCGGACATCATTCCGATGGAGCCGCCAAAGTTCCTGACGAGGCCCTCGGAATCGCTGAGGACGATCACCAAGCTGACCAAGCTGCTGCTGTGGCCGTACGGGCTGGTCTACATCGGGCTGTCGGTGGTGGTGTGGAACTTCTTCACGCCGTCGCTGGCCCGTATGGCGCGCTTCGAGTTCGGCTGGATGGCCGAGATCTACGTGCGGAACCTCGTGATGGTGGCGGTGTGGGTGAGTGCCCTCCACCTGTGGCTTTATGTGCGGCGGTGGCAGGGCAAGCGATTCAAGTACGACGACCAGTGGCTCAGCACCAAATCGGCCCGCTTCATGGACCGCGACCAGACATGGGAGAACACCTACTGGAGCCTTTTCAGCGCTCCGGTCTTCTGGACCGCCTGGGAGGTTGCTCTGTACTGGTGCTACGCCAACGATCGCATCCCGCACGTCCGCTGGAGCGACGGGGCGGGCTGGGTCGTCTACCTGGTGGTGATGACGGTCTTCTCGTTCTGGCTCGTGGCCGGCTACTTCTACGTGACCCACCGGTTCCTGCACACCAAGCCCATGTACCGCTGGGCGCACTACCTCCACCACAAGAACGTGAACACCGGACCGTGGACGGGGTTGTCGATGCACCCCATCGAGCACCTGCTGTACTTCTCCACGCCCGTGTCCTTCCTGTTCATCCCGGCCAACCCGTTCATCATCATCGTGACGCAGATCTTCACCGGTCTGGCTCCGTCGCTCGGCCACTCGAACTTCGACCGGATCGTCGTGGCCGGTGACCGCACGCTCCCCGCCGGTGACTACTTCCACGACCTGCACCACAAGTACTTCGAGTGCAACTACGGCACCCCGGTGATCCCCGTCGACGCCTGGGTCGGCACTTGGCACGACGGCTCCCCCGAGGCCCACGAGAAGATGCGAGCCCGCCGCGACGCCGCCGGCCACACCTCCGGCACCGAGTCCTGATCGCCGCGCCGGCTGGCGTGCCTGTAGTGGTCAGCCCCTACGCTCGGGGATGGTGGTTGACCAACTGAGCCCGCGGGCGATGTGCCGGAGCGAGGCGGTATGACCGCCGTTGAACTTCCCCTTCTGGGTGTCTTCGGCGAGGCGAGGTTCGTCGGGGCGTTCTCGGCTGATCGAACGATCAGGGCCTGGCTGGAAGTCGAGGTGGCACTGGCGCGTGCGCAGGCCGAGCACGGCGTGATCCCGGCGTCTGCCGCCGAGGCGATTGAGCGAGAACTGCGGGCCGTCGAGATCGACCTTGCGCAACTCGCCGACGGCACGCGGCTCGTGGGGTATCCGATCCTGCCGCTGCTGCAGCAACTGAGCCGCGCGAACCCCGAGGTGGCGGCCTGGCTGCACTTCGGCGCGACGACGCAGGACATCATGGACACCGCGGTCGTGTTGCTGCTGCGCGATGCCTGCAGGGACGTGGCCGCGATCGGCGCCGGACTCGGTGACGCCCTTGCCGCACTCGCCGGAGCCCACCGGGCCACGCCCATGGCGGGCCGGACGCACGGGCAGCAGGCCGTGCCGATCACGTTCGGCATGAAGGTGGCCGGCTGGCTGGAGGAGGTCGGCCGCTCGCTCGTGCGGCTCGGCGAGGCGCGAGCGGCGGCCGAGGTCGTCCAGCTGTACGGGGCGGCGGGCACGTCGGCGGCCTACGGGCCGTTGAGTGCCGAGACGCGGCGGCAAGCCGCCGAGATCCTGGGCCTCGGCTGCGACGACGAGCCCTGGCACAGCGTCCGGGACCGTCTCGCGGCGCTCGCAGCCGCTCTTGGCGTGCTGGCCGCGGCCACGAGCCGGATCGCCTTGGAGGTCATCGACCTGGCGCGCAGCGAGATCGCCGAGGTGCGTGAGGGCGGTGGCCGCTTGGCCGGGGCGTCGTCCACCATGCCCCAGAAGGCGAACCCCATCCTGTCCGAGACGATCGTGGGCCTCAGCGGGATGGCCTGCGCCCTCTCGGCGGTGCCCCTGCGGGCCATGACCGGTCGCCACGAGCGGTCGGCTGGCGAGTGGCAGATGGAGTGGGACTCGCTGCCGCTGCTTGTGGCCTACACCGGCAGCGCCGTGGCTCGCTGCGGCGACCTCATCGGCGGTCTCCACGTCGACGCCGAGCGGATGGCCGCCAACCTCGAGGTCGACGGAGGCCTCATCATGGCCGAGGCTCTGATGATGCAACTCGCGCCGCGTCTCGGCCGCCACGAGGCCCACGAGGTGGTCTATGACCTGTCGGCTCGAGCGAGGGCCACCGGCATCTCCCTCGCGGAAGCTGCCCGCGCCTACGCCGCCGAGCAACATCTCGGCGAAGATCTCCGCCTCGATCCGGCGGACTACCTGGGCGAAGCGAACGCCATCGTCACAACAGCCGTCGAGCGCTGGCGCGATTCCCGCCGACCGCTCGCCACCGGGACGTGATCCGGTCGCCCGCCACCATGCGCGCATCGATTCTGACCGTCGTGGTTGTCGCCGGCCTCCTCAGCGCCTGCTCCGGAGCCGCCGCGGTCGCCTGCCCCGAGGGGACTGAGCGATTTGTCGAGTACCAACTCTTCCTGGGGCGCAGTGGCGCGGATGGCGAGGTCGTGGACGATGGGGCCTGGGAGGGCTTCCTTGCTGACACGGTGACCCCACGGTTTCCTGACGGCCTGACAGTCCTCGACGCTCGGGGTCAGTGGCGCGGCTCGTCGGGTGAGATCCAGAAGGAACGCTCGAAGCTGCTTGTGATCCTCGCCCCTCCGGGTGACGATGCGCCGCGCCTGATCGACGAGGTCACCGAGGAGTACAAGCGTCGATTCGACCAGGAGTCCGTCCTAAGCGTCGTCGGCGACGCCTGCGTCTCGTTCTCCTGAACGCAGCCACCTCGCCTGGGGACGAAGAATCCCGCCCCCGCCGACGATCGCGGCCGGCTACCCCGATCCTCGGCAACCGACCCTTGACCGGGCCCGGTGAGGTCAGTCCGTGGCGGCCTCGGGGAGGGCTGCCAGCACGTCGATCACGAGGTAGGCCATCCCTTCCGACACGAGGTCGAGCGGCCTCTGGCCGTCGAGTCCGGGTTGGGGCGAGCGCAGCCAGGTTCGCCCCTCGCGGTCGGGCATCGCCCGGCGGGCGAGGTCGACGACGGCGCGCAACTCCAGGAGTCGATCCTCCACGTCACGGCGGACGGTGGAACTCCGGTAGCGCCAGCGCACGACGTTGCGCCGGGTGGTACGGGTGACCTGCGCCAGGTCGCCGATCTTCAGCACCCCTCCGTCGCACACGTGATCGAGCAGAGACTTGATTGTCGTCATCGTTGCCGCTCTCCTTTCCAGGCTCGGCTCGGCTCGGCTCGGCGCGGCCGTGCCGTGACATACGTTGGCACAACCTCGGAGCCGCCGTGGCGACGTCCGGTACCATGCGGCAACCGGCGGGCGGAGCCTGCCGGGGAGGGGGACATGGAGCGAGTCGCTGGGTACGAACCGGCGGAGGTCATCCCGATGGAGCCGCCGACGCTGCGGGGTGGGCCCATGAAGGCGCTGCGCACCGTGGGCAACCTCGTCTGGATGACGATGTGGCCCTACGGCTTCATTTACGTCGGTCTGGCAGCCCTGGTGTGGAACGTCTTCACCCCCGCCACCGAGCGCATGGAGCGGTTCGCGTTCGGCTGGATTGCCGAGATCTACGTGCGCAACGTGGTGCTGCTGCTGGTCTCCGCCGGCGGCCTGCATCTCTGGCTCTATGTGCGCCGGGCGCAGGGCAAGCAGTACAAGTACGACGACCGCTGGCTGAGCAACAAGAGTCGCCGCTTCACCTGGGGTGGCCAGACGCGGGACAACATGTTCTGGGCGCTCACCAGCGGTGCGTTCTTCTGGACGGCCTACGAGGCGCTGCTGCTGTGGGCCTATGCCAACGACCACATCGCTCGGGTGGACTGGGGCGGCGGGGCGGCGTCGGTCGTCTACCTGATGGCGATGAGCGTCGTCCCGTTCTTCCTGGTGACGGCCTGGTTCTACGTCACCCACCGGCTGCTGCACACCGGGCCCCTCTATCGCAGGGCCCACTACCTGCACCACAAGAACGTGAGCACCGGCCCGTGGTCGGGGCTCTCGATGCACCCCATCGAGCACCTCCTCTACTTCTCCGCGGTGCTGTTCTTCCTGGTCATTCCGGTGAGTCCGTTCGTTGTCATCCTCACGAATCTCTTCACCGCCATGGACCCCGCGCGCGGGCACTGCGGATTCGACCGCTTCGAGATCGGCCACGGCCGGACGATGCCGGCGGGGACCTACTTCCACGATCTGCACCACAAGTACTTCGAGTGCAACTACGGCCTGCAGGTGATCCCCATCGACGCCTGGATGGGCACCTGGCACGACGGCTCGCCCGAAGCACACGAGCGCATGCGGGCCCGCCTGGAGGCCGCCGGCCGCTGACCGGAGCGGCACGAGGGTCAAGTAACGCGAGTGCCCGGCGGGTCATGCTTGCGGAGTGCCCTCCGTGGATCGACCGCTCGCCGCGCCGCCGCGCAAGCTGATCGAGGTTGCGCTGCCACTGGAGGCGGTGAATGCAGCGGGTCGCGCCGAGAAGGCGGTACCCAAGAAGGGGCATCCGGCCACGATGCACCTCTGGTGGTCACGCAAGCCGCTCGGCGTGACGCGGGCGGTGCTGTTCGCCTCACTGGTGGACGACCCGTCGTCCAGACCCGACCTGTATCCCACCGAGGCCGCCCAGGACGCCGAGCGGCAACGGTTGCATGGCTTGATCGAGGAGCTTTGCCGATGGGAGCGCAGCGGCGACTCCGCGCTGCTTGCCGAGGCGCAACGTTGCATCGTGATCTCCTCAGACGGCAATCCGCCCAGAATCATCGACCCGTTCTGTGGTGGGGGAGCGATCTCGACCGAGGCGATCAGACTGGGACTCGACACCGTCGCGATCGACCTGAATCCGGTCGCCGCGCTGGTGAGTGCGGCCACCGTGTCGATCGCCCAGCGCTTCGCCGGGCGGCCTGCCGTGGGCGCGGGCGGCCTTGCGAGAGGCGACAGGTTGGCGGGGATTGCGGCCGATGTCGCCCTCTACGGGGCCGCCGTGGAGGCCGAGTGCCGGCGGCGCCTTGGCGGAATCTTCGAGCCACCGCCGAGCCCGCTCTCGCCGGACGGCCGCACCGTCGCGATCTCCCACCTGTGGACGCGGACGATTCCGTGTGCGAATCCGGGATGTCGTCGCACCACGCCGCTGCTCTCCACGTGGTGGCTGTCGAAGAAACCGACGAACCAATGGCATGCGCGTCCCGTGCTCGAGGGTGATCGCTTCGACTTCGAGGTGGAACCCGGTGCACCACCGGCCAGCCTCGTCGATCTCAAGGTAGGTCGGGGCACGAACTTCCGCTGCCTGTTCTGTGGCAACGTGAACCACCCCGACTGGGTGCGCCTCTGCGGGCTCGAGTCGGGCTTCGGGCTACGGCTGGTGGCCGTCCAGGCGTACGCCGACCCGCGCCGCCTCCGAAGTGGGCGCATCTGGCTGGTTCCCGACGCCGCCGGCGAGCGGGCCGGCCTAGCGGTGGGGGGCAGCAGCTTGCCGGCCCCCATCGATGCGGCGCTCTGCCGGGAACTACCGGCCGAGAGTGGGAACGTCACCGCGTTCGGGATTCGCACGTTCGGTGATCTGCTGTCTCCTCGCCAACGCCGCACGTTGGCCACATTCTCGGAGGTGATCGCAGGGACGACCTCGCTGGTGCACCGCGATGCGCTCGCAGCCGGGATGGCCGACGACGGGGTGGGCATCGAGCAGGCCGGCAATGGTGCCCGCGCCTATGCCGAGGCCATCACCACCTACCTGGCTCTGGCGCTCTCGCGCATGGCGAACCGCACGACCACGATGACGACCCACAACCGGGCGAACGGGTCGGTGGAGCAGTCGTTCATACGGCCTGCGTACGGGTTCTACGGTGAGTTCCCGGAGGCCAATCCATTCTCGGGTTCGACGGGATCATGGGCCGGCGGTGTCGACTACGTCGTTCGGGCGCTCGAAGCCCTTCCCGCGCCGAGCGGGATCCTGGGCGAACGTCTGGACCGAAGTGCCCCGCACACCGATCCGTCCGGCGATCCGCGCCCCGCGCCGCCGCGCGTGGGGCGATCCGACGTGCGGTGCGGTTCGATGCTCTCCGCACTGGACGGAGACATCGGGGTGGTCTGCACCGATCCGCCTTACTACGACATGTTCGACTACGCCTCGCTGTCGAACCTGTTCCTCGTGTGGTTGCGGGCCACGCTGGGCGGCATCTGGCCAGAGACGCTGGGGCCACTACTTGCTCCGACCGATTCGCAGATCGTCTCGAACGCGGCACGATGCGGTGGTGACCGGTCAGCGGCGCACGACCACTTTGAATCGTTGCTGGGCCGCGCTCTCGAACGGATCAAAGAGGTGCACGACTCGCGCTACCCGCTGGCGATCTACTACGGCTACCAGCAGGCTGAGAGGAGATCGAAGAACGGTGGTGCCGGGGCAACCGGTACGGCGTGGGAGGCGATGCTCGAGAGTCTCATCGGGGCGGGATTGCGCATTGTCGCCACCTGGCCCCTGCGTACCGAGCGCCCGGAGGGAGTCAAGAAGGGCACCAGGTCGCTCGGCACGTCGCTCTTGCTGATCTGCCGCCCGGCAGAAGGTGACTGTGGAGTCCGGCCGGCAGCGACGGTGAGCGAATTCCGGCGTGTCCTGAGGGCCGAGCTACCCGATGCGGTCAGGCTGCTACAGCGGAGCAACATCGCACCGCTCGACCTCGTGCAGGCGGTCATCGGTCCCGGTATGAGGGTCTACACGAGCTACGCGCGGATCCTCGGGCCGCAAGGCGCGCGCCTGGCAGTCTCCGAAGCGCTGGAAATCATCAACGAGGTCCTGGACGAGTCGCTCACCGCTGCCGGCGCCGAACTCGACGCCGCCACCCGCTGGGCGTTGACCTGGTTCGGCGAGCGCGGCTTCGCAGACGGTCCGTTCGGTCGAGCCGAGCAGCTCTCCAAGGCGCTCAGCACCTCGGTGGACAGGCTTGTGGGCGCGGGAATCGTGACCATCGCCGGCGACCGGGTGCGTCTGCTCAGCCGCCAGGAGTTGGAGGCCGCACGGGATCCGGCTGCGGACAGGCGCCTCACGGTGTGGGCAGCCACGCAGCACTTGCTGCGATGCCTCCTCGACGGCGACGAGCCGGCGGCGGCAGCGCTGTTGAGCCGCTTGGATACCGATGCTGCCCGCGCTGCCCGCGGCGTGGCGTACCGGCTCTACAGGATCTGCAATCGCGGCAATCGAGCTGCCGAGGCCGCAGCGTGTAACAGCCTGGTCGCCTCCTGGCCCTCACTGACTCGACACGCGGCCGTTAGATCGTCTCTACCGTGATCGGATTGCCGGGTGTGCGATGCGGCGTGGAAGAGATCCGAAGGCACGGGTGCCAATCCTGAGCGCCGGGCAACAGTGCAGGTTGTGTACAAGTCCTCGTCGCACGAGGAGTGTTTTTCCACAGGTGGGACTGTCCGAAATCTTGAAGCGTCGGCAGTGTCGATCACCCGGTAGCTGCCCGGACTGAGACAAGCGACTCCGGCGACCTGCGTGGGGCGGCGGCGGCCCGCATTCGAGAAGCAAAGCCCCTGAACGCGTCGAGCGCATACCTTGGGTCCACTTCGGCGGGGAGGGTGCGACGATTCCCTGCGGGATCTGGTCGAGTCGCACCTCAACATCGGGTCGGGGCGTTTCCCGATGGTGAGACGTTGTTCTGAACTACACCAAGTGTGGCGTGGCGTGGCCCTCGTCGAGTCTGGCGATCCCACGGGGATCTGGCGGCGCAGGTAGATCGCCGAGGGACTCGGCAAGCTGATGCGGGGGTGGCCGCTCGCTTCGCGGGCGCCGGCGGCGACCCCGTGGTCCGGCTGCAGAGCATCTTCGGCGAGGGTGAGACGCACGCCTCTATTGCGCTCGACCACCTTGCTGGAGCAACACGTGTTGTCGACCTCCCGGGAGTGGAGGACCTGTTGAACGGCCGGGGCTTGCGCTTTCTCGCAGGCGGTGTGCGGCGAGTGGTTCTGGTAACCGATCAGTCGGTGCGGGGGCGTGCCTCACGTAACCCCGATGGCAACGTGGCGTAGACACATGAGACGGAAACCAATGGATAGGTGGATATATGTCATGGAAGCTAGCGGTCACCGGATGCGGCCGATGCTTGGGCCAATCCTGGTGCCAGGCTCCACGAACTACCGACGGCGTGTGCGCCAAGCCTGATGCGTGTCGACATGTGGCTGGCCTGTGCTCGCCGGCTCTATGGCCGATCGGGTCTGCCCGCGGGCTCGTTCGACGCCCTTTGCGGTTTCGCCCGAGTACTTGCCGACGCGGTCGCCGCGACGTCAGGCACTCGGTTGGTTGCACCGATCCCTGTCTCGCAGGCCGAGATCACGGGCCCGGGGGGCAGGCGGCGCTGCGACGCCTTGGGAATCTGCTTGGCGGTGTAGAAGCCAACTGGCCCGTAGCGTCCACCGTTGAGAGCGTCGACATTGAGCGCCGCCGGGTCTTCGAGCCGGTCGCGGTCGATGCTGCCCGTGCCGGGAAGATGGTGACCGCGTCTTATGGCGAGCATCACGCAACAAGAGCCCGCGAGTTCCCATTCGAATGCCGAGCGCGCGACTACCCCCGCGTTGAGAGCGTGACTGCCTACACCGCGTCGAGATCGCCTGTTCCAAGCTCCCGGATCGCCTCGACGGGCTCCCCGGCGACGGGACCAAGTTGGCTTCCGGCGGACTCCGGAGTCCCGGACCCCATGGCCAGAGTTATCCACAGACTGTGGATGTACGACAATGCCAGCTGGAGACTCGTCGCTCCACGCGGCCACCGGACATGAGGGCAACGCGTAGGCTGGCCCGGTTATCGCCATGATCTCCGATACCGCCTCTGCTGAGACACCTTCTCGGCACGCTGCTGAACGCGGCTTCAGTCGATCCATGATGGTCTCGGGTACGCGCTGTTTGCTGGCCTACATCGTGTTCCCGTACCTCATTCCGGTGCTCGGGCTTGCCGATCTGGTCGGCCCGGCGGTGGGCCTGGCCATCGGCGCGGTGGCGATCGTGTTCAACGGGGTGAGCATCCGGCGCTTCTGGCGGGGGAATCACCGGCTGAAGTGGTACCTGAGCGGAGTCAACGTCGCCGTGATCGTGCTGATGTGCTACATGGCTGCCGGTGACGTCGCCGAACTCGCCGGCTGAACCGGCGGACGGTCTCCACGTGGCAGCGTCAGGCGATCGCGCGGAGGTGACTGTGCCCGGTGAGTCCACTCCGGTGGATCGTCCGGGAATGGCCAGTAGCCGGCTGGTAAGGGGTGCCTGGATCGCTCTCGGACTGCTGCTCGTGGGTATCGGAGCAGTGGGCATTGTGGTGCCGGGGCTGCCCTCCACGATCTTCTTCATCCTGGCGGCTGCCGCCTTCTCCCGGTCCAGCGCCCGGCTGGAGCGCTGGCTGCTGAACCTCCCCGCAATCGGCCCGATGGTGCGCGACTACCGAGCCGGTCTCGGCATGCGCCGGCGAGCCAAACTCACGGCGGGGGCCATGATCGTCGCCGCCGTGAGTGTCAGTACCGGTCTTCTGATAAGCGGTTGGACGCCGCGGGCCATCGTGCTGGCAGCGGGTGCCGTCGGCGTGGCCTACGTGACCTGGCGGGTTCCCACCCGCGAGACTCTGGAGCGAGCAGCCGCCGAGGGCGCCGGGTAGCCCGCGAGCGTTCAGCGGCGCCTTGCGCAGGTGCCGGGCCGGGGTTCGCTACCGTGGCCGGGTGGTCCTCACCCCAATCGTCGGCACGCTCGCCTACCTGTGGAATCGGGACACCGACCGGGTGCTGCTGGTGCACCGGGATGCACGCCCCGATGACGACCACTTCGGCAAGGTCAACGGCCTCGGCGGCAAGGTCGAGGTCGGCGAGCATGTCGTCGCCGGCATGCGCCGCGAGTTGCACGAGGAGGCCGGCGTCGAGGTCACATCGCTGAGGTTGCGCGGCACCATCACCTGGACGGACTTCGGTCCCCGCAACGAGGACTGGTTGGGCTTCGTGTTCCTGGCCGACGCCTGGCAGGGGGACCCTCCCGCAAGCAACGAGGAGGGGAACCTGATCTGGGTGCAGCGCACCCGTCTGCTAGCTGCCTGCGACCCCGATCTCCCCGCCCGCCTCGCCACCGGCCTGGAACTGTGGGACGGCGACCGCCACTTCCTGCCGCTCGTGTTCGACGACGACCCCCGCCCGTTCCATGGTCACATGCCCTACGAAGGCGATCGGGCGGTCGGCTGGACGTTCGAACGCCTCTAGCCCAACAATCCCCTCACGGCGCCGCGATCGGAGGGGGCGACGACCGGATCCGGGGCGATTCGGCATCGGCGTGCTCGGCTTCGGCGGCCAGTAGCGTTGCCTTGGTCTGGGTGCCCCAGCGGTATCCGCCGAGCGTCCCGTCGCTGCGGAGCACCCGATGGCAGGGCACCAGCAACGCCACCGGGTTTGCGGCGCAGGCGGCTCCCACGGCCCGGGCCGCAGTTGGGCGTCCGATCTGAACTGCCACGTCGGCGTAGTGGCGAACCGACCCCGCCTCGATGGTGCGCAGCGCCTCCCACACCTCCACCTGGAACGCGGAGCCCCGCACGTCCAAACCGATGTCGGTCGCCGTTCGCCCGGCGCTGCAGGACGCCCGCCCCGCTGCCAGCGCCCTCACGACGGCCGTGACGGGGGCAAGTGCGCTGTCGTGGCGTGTGATGAGCGCCTCTGGGAATTCGACGGTCAACTCCGCCAGGAGATCTTCCTCGCTCGTTCCGATGCGGACCGCGCACACCCCAGTCTTGGTGGCAGCCACCAGGATCTGTCCCAGGGCGGTGTCGATCACGCTGTAACGCACGTGCACACCGGGAGAGCCCTCGCGATACGACCCCGGTGAGCCGCCCAGACGCGGTGCGCCGTGCTCGTAGAAGGCTCGCACCGACCCGTAGCCCGCCTCGAACAGTGCCTCGGTGACCGGGACGCCCGCCCGCAGAGCCGCCCGTGCTCGGTCCGCCTGTTGCGCGCGGGCATACGCCGAGGGAGTCACGCCGGTCAGCGCCTTGAACATGCGCCGCAGATGGCGCGGCGACCAGCCCATCTGTCGGGCCAACTCGGCGAGGTTCACGGGAGCCTCACAATCCTCGAGCCGGCGGCACATGTCGATCACCGCCGCTGCCGCCGGATCGATGTCCCGGTTCTGCTCCGGTCGGCAGCGTCGGCACGCCCGGAAGCCGGCGGCGGTCGCCTCCTCAGCAGTGGCGAAGAACGCCACGTTCGGTCGAAGCGGTCGCCGTGCCGGGCAGCCGGGACGGCAGTAGATGCCCGTGGAACGCACGCCATAGACGAACAGACCGTCTGCTTCCGTCGAACGCAGCGCCACCGCCTCCCAACGGGCATCGGCCAGAGGGCGCCCGGTGATCGCTCCGACGGTCGAAGATGTTGCGGTGTCGGCACTCGGGGCATCGGAACACCCGATGTTGCCGCTCCTGGTATCCAACTCGTCCATAACACTGACACTAGGAAGTGCGCCGCCCAGCGGCTATCCGCTACCGGACACGGAACTCGGCCGCACCGACCGGCTTCGGTGGGTGGCCTTGCAGACCGGCACGCTGACAGCGCTGAAGCGATCGGCTGGACGTTCGAACGCTTCTAGCCCAAGATTGCAGCTGAACAGGTCGGCGAGGGGGGACACCGTGACAGCGCAGCACGACACCGACCGCATGAGCGTCGCCGATTTCGACGCCCTGTTCGCCGAACTCGACAACTCCGGCCGCTGGGGCGACGACGACACCCTCGGCACGCTCAACCTGCTCGCTCCCGAACACATCGTGGCTGCTGCCGGCACCGTGCGCTCGGGCCGCACGGTCACCCTCTCGCTGCCGGTCAACACCGTCGCCGGTCCCGACAATCCCTCGCCGGCCATCCACTACATGTCCATCGGCCACGACGACGTCATCGGCGAGGGCGATGGCCGTTTCGCAACCGACTTCCTGGGCATCGACTTCCACGGGGAATCCCAGAGCCACATCGACGCGCTCAGCCACGTGTCCTACCGGGGCCGGCTCTACAACCGCCGGCCCATCGAGTTGGTGAAGACGAGTGGCGCCGACGTGCACACGGTTGACGACTACCGCAACGGCATCGTGGGTCGCGGCGTGCTCGTCGACATCGCACGCCACCGGGACGTGTCCTGGTTGCTGCCGGGGGAGTACGTCACCGCCGGAGAGTTGGCCGAAGCCGCCGAGGCGCAGGGTTTGGAGGTGGGCGAGGGCGACATCCTGGTGTTCCGCACCGGCCAGCACCGGCGCCGACTGGATGAGGGGCCCTGGGACAACAACGTCGAGGGCCGGGCCGGGTTCCACCCGACAGCGCTGCGTTTCCTCGCCGAGCGCAAGGTGGCCGCGTTCGCCGCCGACGGCGACGGCGAGACCGTGCCCAGCCCGGTGGACGGCATCACCTACCCCATCCACCCCCTGATGATCGCCGCGATGGGCATGGCCGCCTTCGACAACCTCCAGTTCGAGGACCTGCGGCAGGCGTGCGACGAGGAGGGCCGCCAAGAGTTCCTGTTCACAGCCGGCCCCCTCCGCCTACTCCGGGGAACGGGATCGCCCGTCAACCCGACCGCCGTGTTCTGACGTGCGGTCCCGGCTTGGTCACCCCGCCCGGGTGGTCTAGCGCTGGTTGAGGTCAGCGGCTGCGGCGTGAGGATAGGGCAGGTGGAGAACGGCCTGCTTGTAGGGCGCAATCCCGAGCCGTACAAGCTGCGCGAGCCTCAGGACAGCACCCGCACAGCCGCCTGCACGATGGCCTCGGTGCCGGGGACGACGGCGCTCTCCAGCGGTGGGCTGAAGGGGATGGGTGCCCGTGCGGCGCCGACGCGGACGACGGGGGCCTTCAGGTCGGCGAACAGTTCCTCGCCGATGCGGGCCGACAGTTCGGCGCCGTAGCCGCCGGTGAGCCAGGCCTCGTGGGCGATGACGACGCGGCCTGTCTTGGACACCGACCGGGCGACGGTGTCGAAGTCGAGGGGCCACAGGCTGCGCAGGTCGATCAACTCGGCGGAGATCCCGTGCTCGTCGGACAGGGTGGTGGCCGCGTCGGCGCCTCGCAGGGTCATGGCCGAGTAGGTGATCAGGGTCAGGTCGGTTCCCTCGCGCACGACCGACGCCACGCCGAGCGGTACGCGGTGGTCACCGTCGGGCACCGGCCCCCGTTTGGCGGTGATCGACTTGTTCTCGAGGTAGATCACGGGGTCGTCGTCGTCCATGGCCGAACGCAGCAGACCCTTGGCGTCGGCCGGATTGGACGGTGCCACCACCTTCAGGCCGGCGACGTGCGTGAAGAGCGCCTCGAGGCTGCCTGAGTGCTGGGCCGCGGAGGACCGCAGAACCCCGTCGGAGGCCCGCAATACCAGTGGCACGCTGACCTGACCCCCGGACATGTAGCGCATCTTGGCGGCCTGGTTGACGATCTCGTCCATGGCACCGAGTGTGAACTCCAGGAAGCTCATCGACGCCACCGGTCGCAGGCCACACATGGCCGCCCCCACGGCGGCCGACATGATCAGCGCCTCCGAGATGGGCATGTCGATGATGCGGTCGGGCCCGAACTCCTCCAGCAGGCCGCGGAACTGGCCGAAGTTGCCACCCCAGCTGATGTCCTCGCCGAGCACGATCACTCTCTCGTCGGCCCGCATGGCGAGGCGCGTGGCGTCCACCGTGGCCTGGCCGAACGACATCCGCCTCACGGCCCGGCCTCGCTGTCGTCCGTGTACACGTAGTGCAGGGCCGTGTCGGCCGGCGGGTCCGGCGAGGCCTCTGCGAAGTCCTCCGCGGCAGCCGTCTCCGCCCGGGCGGCGTCCCAGACCGCCTCGATCCGGGGCGCGTCCAGCCATCCCGCCTTGACGAGCGCCGCCTCGAGTCGGGTGATTGGATCAGCCGCCTTCCACTGCTCGACTTCGGCGGCGTCGCGGTAGACCTCGGCGTCGCCGACGTAGTGACCACTGTGTCGATAGGTGACGCAGACGAGGAGGGTTGGTCCCTCCCCGCGTCTAGCCGTCCCGATGGCGGCGCTCGCTGCTGCGTACACCGCGCCGGTGTCGTTGCCGTCGACGGTCACGCCCGGCATGGCGTATGCGGCCGCACGCGTCGCCAGATCCTCCACCGCCGAGGTGCGGCTTATGGCGGTGAACTGGGCGTACTGGTTGTTCTCGCAGACGAACACGACCGGCAGCGCCTTCACCGAGGCGAAGTTGAGCGCCTCGTGGAACGGGCCCTTGTTGATGCCGCCGTCTCCGAAGAAGCACACCGCCACCTGCCCCGAGCCGCGGTGGCGGGCCGAGAGCCCGGCGCCCGCCGCGATGCCGAAACCCCCGCCGACGATGCCGTTGGCGCCGAGCATGCCGAGGGAGAAGTCGGCCACGTGCATCGATCCGCCCCTGCCGCGGTTGGCGCCCGTCTCCCTGCCGAACAATTCGGCCATCAACCGGTCGGTGCGCATCCCCTTGGCGATGGCGTGGCCGTGGCCGCGGTGGGTCGACGTGATGTAGTCGTCGGTCCGGAGGTTCTCGCAGGTGGCCGCGGCGATCGCCTCCTGGCCTAGATAGGTGTGGACGAACCCGGGCAGCCTCCCCGCCACGAACAACTCCGTCACCCGAGTCTCGAACACCCGGATGCGGACCATGGTGCGGTGGATCGACCGGGCGATGTCGTCGCTGAGACCGGCAAGGGTGGCCGGGCTGGCGGGCGGCGTCACTGGGCCAGGTAGCCGCCGTCGACGGCCAGGATGTGCCCGGTCACCATGGCGGCCGCGTCAGAGGCCAGGAAGATGGCCGGGCCCACGATCTCGTCGGGTTGCCCGATCCGCCCGAGGGGGGTCCGGGACTCCCAGCGGGCCCGCATGTCGGGCTCCTTCTCCCACTGGGCCAGCACGATCGCCGACTCGAACTGCGAGGGGGCGATGGCGTTGACCCGCACGCCCTGCGGTGCCCACTCGATGGCGAGGGTTCGGGTGAGCGCCACGACCCCGCCCTTCGAAGCCTGGTAGCCGAGGCTGCCCGGATACCCCGCCAGGCCACCGACCGAGGCGATGTTGATGATCGAGCCCGAGCGGGCCGGCACCATGTGGCGCCCAGCCGCCCGGCAGGCGAGATACGTGCCGCGCAGGTTGATGTCCATGATCGAGTCCCACAGGTCCTCGGGGTAGTCGACAGCGGGGGAGCGGCCACCGATGCCGGCGCTGTTCAGGAGCACGTCGATCCGACCGGTGTCCGCGACCAGTCCGTCGGTGGCAGCGGTGATCGCCTCGGCGTCGCTCACGTCGGCGGCAAAGGCGTCCGCCATCTCCCCGATCGATCGCGCCACCTCGTCGTTGCCGGCGGTATCGCGGTCGACACAGCGCACCCGGGCGCCGGCCTCGGCCAGCCCGACAGCGATCGCCCGGCCCAGCCCGCTGGCGGCGCCTGTGACGAGGGCGACGCGTCCGTCGAGCGAGAACCGCGACAGAGCGGTCACCCCACCACGTGGCCGATGGTCGTGCCGACATCGACCTCGACGTCGGCCTCGGGGTCGGCGTCGATGAGGATCTCGAGCGTGCCGCCGGCCGGCGCCTCGATCGTCGTCTCGGCCTTCTCCGATTCGACGACCACGACCTCCTCGCCCGCCTCCACACGCGCGCCGGCGTCGCGCAGCCACTCCACGATGAACACGGTCTCCACGACGCCGGAGTGAGGCACGACGATGGCGGTCCGGCCAGCCATCAGATGTATCCGTGCAGTTCGAGCCCTTCCGCCGGGGACAGCCCGCGGCGCATGTCTTCCCGAACGAGATCCTCGCCGGCCATCACCGTCTCGGAATCCAGCAACACCTGCTCGGCCTCGGCGGCCGGGATGACGAGGATGCCGTCGAAGTCTGCGTGAATCACATCGCCGGGGTGGATCTCCACGTCGCCGATGGTCACGGGCACCTGCGTGGCCGCCATCTCCCAGCGCCCGATGGCGTTCAGCGGCGAGAGGTCACGGTAGAAGACCTGCAGCCCGATGTCGCGCAGGCCGTCGGTGTCGCGGAGGTTCCCGTCGAGGATCACGCCGACACAGCCGTGCACCTGCGCGGCGTTGCCGGTGAGTTCACCGAAGTGGCCTACCGGGCTGTCGCGGTTGACCGACACGAGCACGTCGTCGGGCCCGATGCCGTCGAACATCCGGAGGTACGAACCGATGCGCTCGACGCCCTCGGCCCACGGCCGGCGGTCCTCGAACCCGACGCCTTGGACGGTGCGGGCGATCCCGACGATCCGCTGGGTGGGGAACAGGGGTCTGAGGTACGACGGCAGGACCTGCTCGGTGCGGCCCGCCCGGTAGATGGCGTCACACACCGCGGTCATCGGTATGCGCCGGAAGCGCTCGCACAACTCCGCTCGGGGGATCGTCACGGCTTCCGACCGTAGTCGAAGCCACCTGGGAGCGGGGCCGGGCCGGCCGGCGCCGGCGACCACCCGGCAGACGGGACGAATCCACCCGCGGACGGGATGGGAACACCGCGTCTACAGTCTCCGAACCGACCACTCCCAGGTTCTGGAGGTCCGATGAAGCGCGTGTACGAGGTCCCGGACGGCCCGCCGGGACACCCCTTCCTGTCGCCGGTCATCAGGGCGGGAGACTTCCTGTTCGTCTCCGGCAACGCCGGCCTTCTCCCGGGTCGCCCGCCCAGTGGCGAAGGCTCGAGTTGGCAGCCGGGCGGTCTGGTGCCCGGCGGCATCGAGGCGGAGACCCGCCAGACGCTGGAGAACATCAAGGCGGCCCTCGAGGCCGCCGGGGGCCGGATGTCCGACGTGGTCAAGGTCAACACGTTCCTGCGTGACGTGGACCGCCACTTCCACGCCTACAACAAGGTCTACATGGAGTACTTCCCGACCGAGCCGCCCACCCGCACCACCATCGGGGCGAAGATCTACGGCAACATCCTCGTCGAGATCGAGTGCGTGGCCTACGCACCGGAGTCGTAGCCAGTGGCCCCCGAAACAGCCGGCTGGCGCCGGCACTACGACGTCCCCAACGCCGACCTCCAATGGCAGTACAAGGGCTGGCCCCGTCTCGTGGGCGGCGCCGACCTCGGCACGGCCACCTCCGGCGAGTTCAACCTCTTCGCCGACGACTTCATGTTCCCGGTGATGGTGATCTCCGAGAGCGCCCTGGCCCACAACATCAGCACGGTCGCCCGGTTCTGCGAGGACAGCGGCGTGTCGCTTTCGCCCCACGGCAAGACGAGCATGTCGCCCGAGCTGTCACACCTCCAACTCGAAGCGGGGGCGTGGGCCATCACCGTCTCCACGGCCAGCCAGGCCCGCATCTTCCGGGCCTTCGACATCCCCCGGATCCTCATCGCCCACCAGGTGGTGGATCCGGCGGCCGTCGTCTGGATGGCCGACGAACTCGACGCCCACCCCGAGGTCGAACTGCTCTGCCTGATCGACTCGGTCGCGGGCACCGAACTCATGGAGGCGGCGCTGGCCGGTCGCCCGGCGGGCCGGCCGATCCACGGACTCGTGGAGTTGGGCATGATGGCGGGCCGGACCGGGTGCCGGACGCTCGAGGGGGCGGTGCGGGTGGCCGAGCGAATCGGCGCCTCCGACCGGATCCGGCTGGCGGGCGTCGAGGGCTACGAGGGCATCCTCCACTTCCGGGGCGATGACTTCAGCGAGGTCGACGAGTTCCTGGGCCGGATGAGGGACCTCACCGAACACCTGGCCGCCGCCGGCCATTTCGACCATCTCGACGAGGTGGTCGTCACCGCCGGTGGGAGCATGTTCCCTGATCGCGTGGTGGCAATCCTGGGCAGCGACTGGGACATCGGCCGCCCGGTGCGTCCGGTCATCCGCCCCGGCGGGTACGTGACCCACGACTCGAAGTTGTACGCCGACTCCGGGCCGTTCGGCGTGCGGCCGCCGATGGACACGTACTCGGCGCTGCGCCCGGCCTTCACACTCTGGTCCTATGTGGTCTCCCGCCCCGAGCCCGACCTCGCCCTGATGGGCTTCGGGAAGCGCGACGCCTCCTTCGACATGGATCTGCCGATCCCGAAGACGCTTCGCCGCGACGGCGAGATGCACGACGTCGACGGCCGGCTCGAGGTGTTTGAACTCAACGACCAGCACGGCTTCGTCCGAGTCGCACCCGGATTCGATCTGAGGGTCGGCGACCTCCTCGGCTGCGGGATCTCCCATCCCTGCACCTCGTTCGACCGGTGGCGGGCCATGCCGGTTGTCGACGACGACTACAACGTGGTCGGCTCGGTGCGCACGTTCTTCTAGCGGGCGGCCGGGGGGTCTCCGCGGACGAACGAGATTCCGAAGTCGGGCGTGGCTGGGCTGCACAGACAGTGAGCGTGTCGTGTAGTGTTAAAGTATGGCATTACAGTATATTGTACGATAAGAGTCGAACAGCGACCGCCGAACAGTCTCCGATCGAGGGGGAGTGCGTGCTTGCTACTGTACAGATTGAATGCTAGATATTGTACAGTACGGGGCATGGACGTTGCGGTTACGGAGTTGCGAGCACATCTGAGCCACTGGCTCGGCCGGGTGCGGAACGGGGATGAAGTGGTCGTGACCGACCGGGGGGTGCCTGTGGCCAGGATCGTAGGTCTCGACGGTTCTTCCATTGTCGAGACCCTGCACGAGCAGGGGGTCATCGCCAGGCCTGAGCGACCGGACCGTCCCACGGCGACGGGTCGCTTGCGGCCGCAGCCCCGCCGGTCGGTCTCGGATCGGGTTGGCGAGCAGCGACGCTGATCTGTGGCCATCGTCTACTTCGATGCCAGCGCGCTGGTGAAGCTGCTGGTCGAGGAGTCGGGCAGCGACGTGGCGGCCGCTCTCTGGGACGGTTGCGACGCCGCGGTCACCAGCCGTCTGGCCTACCCCGAAGTGTGCGCCGCCTTGGCCGCGGCCGGTCGCAACGGCGACCTGGACGAGGCGAACCTGGCGGCGTGCGAACGTGATTGGGAGGACTTCTGGGAAGCGGTGAGGCCCGTCGAACTCACCGAGCGGGTGCAATGGACCGCCGGCCGGCTGGCGAAGCGCCACAGTCTTCGGGGTGCTGACGCGGTTCATCTAGCCAGCGCGCTGGAGATCGATCCCTCCGCGCTCGTCGTCGCCGTGTGGGACCGCCGCCTCCACGGCGGCGCCGTGGCGGAGCGCCTTGCCGTGGCCCCGGCGACCTTGACCGGTTGATCCGCCGGGCGCGGCCACTCCCGCCGGTTGGAGTGCCACGCCGGCGGCATCAAGCTGGCGCAGGCATCGGTCGAAGTCGAGGACCGGGTAGCGCAACTGTGCTCGAGCGCGGGTGGGGGCTCCGGGTCGACGCCTCTACCGCGGACCGAAGAGCGCCCGGACTGCGCTGTCGGCGCAGGTGTAGGTCTCGAACAGTGGACCGCACGGCGTCTGCGCCATGTGCGCCGAGAGCGCGAGCAGGTCGTTGGCCTGGCCGTCAGCACGGTAGTACCCGGCGAGGCGGACGAAGTCGTTGAGGCTCCCCAGCCGGCTCCGGCTTGCGGTCTTCGAGTACGAGCCCCCGTCCATGAGCGCGATCTCCTCCTCCACGAGGTCACGCGGCACGCCGAGCGCCCGGAGGACGTGGGCCAACTGCTCCGGGAATCGCCGCATCAGCGACGAGGCCGGGGCCAGCGGCACGAATACGGGCAGGAGCGTGCGCTCGTTCATCAGCAGCGCAACCTGCTGCGGCTTCCAGAAGATCGCGTTCGCATACCAATTCCCGAGCGCCGGGGCGGGATCCGCGACGGGAGGTCGAACCGGCTGTTTGACCCGGTCCAGGAGCTTCTTGGTGGCGTGGACGGTGAAGATAGCTGGAGTATGCCCCCCGGAGCGCAACTGCGGAGGAGGGCGCCGAGCTATCAGCGGCGCAATCCGAGTGGCTGGGGAGTGGATCCCGGCCTCCGCCGGGATGACGGATCACTTCGCAGCAACGACGGAATCGCCGTTGGCTCCGCGGAGGGTCAGGAGAAGACCGTCGGCCGCAGGCCGGGGATGTCGTCGTCGAGGGGGAAGAACGGGCGCTGCATCCGCTCGAACGGGAGTGACCGCACCGAGGCGGGCGTGGGGCCGGGGGAGTCGATTCGGTGACATGCGCGTGCAGGTCCAGGGTGGCAACGATGGGCACCCCCGGACCGACGAGTGCTCGGGCGGCCGCCAGCAGGTCGCCCTCGATGTCGTGGACCGTCTCGGACACTGCGGCGCCGTGCAGTGCCAGCAGGACGGCGTCGACGGTGACCACCGCTTCGAGCGCCGCCAGCAGGTCGCGGCGCAGCGTGTCGTAGCACTCGTCGGTCAGCGGACCACCGGGACTGGTCGAGGCGAACAGCAAGGGCACGGGCCGGGCCTCCCGTTCGGCCAGCACCTCGAGCATCCCACCCATGACACCCCCGGTCACTCCCAGCACGTCGTCGCCGTAGCGCAGTTCGAAGCGCTCGAACGCGGCCACGTCAATCGGCTGGCCCCCGAAGTCGTTGCACTCGGTCAGGATCCCGCCGACTGCCACACGTGGACCTGTGGACATGCTCGGATCTCCTTTCGGTGTGCCGATCCGGTCTCAATCCAGGCCGTAGGCCCGGCAGGCCGATCGCCAGCGCAGATTCTCCGTGGCCTCGGTGTCCAGCGGTGCGGTGAGTGCCTCGAAGGCCTCGACCTGGCGCCGGTAGCCGCCGCCGATGTTGCAAACGGGCCAGTCGCTGCCGAACATCAGGCGCCCCGAGCCGAACGACTCGAGGGCCACATCGAAGGCGCCCCGCAGGTCGTCCGTCGTCCAGTCGGCGTGGGGTGTGACGTTGTGCAGGCCGGAGACCTTGGCGAACACGTTCGGGAAGCCGGACGCCGCGCCGATCAACTCCACCCAGCGGGCGTAGTTGTCGGTGCTGATGGGCGGCTTGTTGAGGTGGTTGATCACGATGCGGAGGTCGCCGACCGCCCCCGCCAGGGTGGGCACGTGCTCCAGGTGCCGCAGTTGTACCCCTACGAAGTCGTAGGCCATCCCGTGCTCAGCCAGGACACCGAGGCTCTCGATCACGGCCGGCTGCAACACCCAGTCGGGGTCGGGTTCGTCGTGGATCAGGTGACGGATCCCCACGACCGGCCCGGAGGCCTGCAGGGCGTCCAGTGCGGCGGAGGCCCCGTCGGGGTCGAGCATGTCGAACCAGCCGACCACTGCGACGACCCGATTGTCGCCCGCCGTCACGCCCAGCATCGCCTCGGTGTCGCCGAGGCTGTTCTCGGCCTGCACCAGGACCGCTTCGGTCACGCCCGTGGCCTCGATGTGTTCCCGCGCCTCGTCGACGTGGAACGTCCGGCGCAGTTGGTGAAATACGGGCGGCAGCTCGGCGTCGAGCCAGTCGTAGGCGCACTGGTCGAGGTCCCACTGGTGGAGGTGGGTATCGATGAGTCGTGTGCGGGGTGAAGACATGTGTCGGATCTCCCTGTTGAGGTGGCGGTGCGACGACAGGATTCTTGCCGGTCAGCGGATGGCTTTGGCGCGCCAGTCGGAAAAGTCGCATAGCGCGGCCATTGTGTGGATGGGCGGATCCTGCCGAACACCCGGTGCGGCAGCAAAAAATGCTCTGCACTACAGTTGTCGTCGCTGGCGCCAGGGGTGGGGAGGCGCTCCCCTTCCGCGTATGACGTCGGCGGAAGGAGATCAACATGAAATCGCGAGACGGCCGCTCTTGGAGGCGGTTCATCGTGCTCGCCGCTGTCACGCTGCTCGTAGCAGCCGCCTGTGGCTCCGATGACGAAGCCGACACCAGTGCACCACCACCGCCGCCCGCGGAAACCACCGAGGCGCCGGCCGCGCCGCCCCCGGAGGCTCCGGTTGAAGAGGCGGCCGAGCCCACCACTGACGCCACCGAAGCTCCGGAGCCCGAGGCTCCTTCCGGCCCGCGGTCCGGCGGGTCGCTGACCTTTGCCCGATTCTTCGAGACGCAGTCGCTCGACCCCATGGGGGTGGCCGACAACGGATCCATCTTCGTCAGGGTCCAGATCTTCAACACGCTCGTGGAGGCCGATCCCGACACCCTCCCCGATGTCGGACCGGGCTTGGCGGACGAATGGAGTTCCAGCGCCGACGGCCTGACGTGGACGTTCCATATTCGTGACAACGCCAAGTTCTCCAACGGCGACGCGGTGACTGCCACCGACGTCCAGTTCTCCCTGATGCGTCTCGCAGATCCGACGATCAACGTGAACATCCCCAGCCTTGGCGTCGGGATCGAGACCGTCGACATCATCGACAACCAGACCGTGCAGGTGAACCTGGACCGCCCGGTCGGAGCTTTCCTCGAGAACATCTCCGTGTTCCCCGCATCGATCGTAAGCAAGGCGGCCGTCGAGGCCGAGGGTGAGGATCACTGGATGGATCCGCTCGGTACAGGTCCCTTCAAGCTGAAGGAATGGGTGCCCGGATCACACATCACCGTCGAGCGCAACGAGTTCTACTGGGAGGAGGGCAAGCCGTACCTCGACGAGGTCCGCTTCGACTACATCGCTGACGACAACGCCCGCATCCTGCGCATCCAGGGCGGCGATGCAGACATCGTGGAGGGCGTGCCGTGGACGCAGATCCCCGCTCTGCAGGACAGCTCAGGGTTCAGTGTCCAGGTCGATGAGATCGTCCGCTACGAGGGTGTCTTCCTGAACCACACGGTGGCTCCGCTGGGCGAGGTAGGAGTCCGCCAGGCGTTGAATTACGCCACGAACAAGGCGGCGATCAACGACGCGGTGTACGGCGGTGTGGGCGAGATTGCCAACAGCATGATCCCCAAGGCGACGTACCACTCCGACTACGACACCCTGCCGGCGTACTTCTACGACCTCGAGCGGGCCAGGGAACTCATGGCAGCGTCGTCGATGCCCGACGGTTTCGATCTGGCCTACATCTTCCCGTCCGGCTCGACGGCCCACGAGCAACTCGGGACCATCCTGCAGGCGCAGTGGGCGGAGATCGGCGTGAACCTGTCCATCGAGGAGGTCGACACCGGCACGCTGTTCGGCGACCGTTTCTTCACGATGGAGTACGAGTCGGGTGTGCCGCTGCCGAAGTTCACGTCCGACGTGGTCGTGCCCGACGAGGTTGCGCTGCTGTTCTACGACAAGGCTCCAGAGAACATCCTCGCCGGCTTCTTCACCGGCTGGGACATCCCGGACGAACTCGAGCGGGTCACCGAGGAGGCTGCGTTCACCACCGACGAGGCGGTCCGGGCGGAACTCTGGCCGGAGGCGCAGCGGATCGCCATGGAGGAGGCTCCTTGGGTGACGCTGTACTTCCTCCCCACCGTGCACGCGGTGGCGGACAACGTCGAGGGGTTCCGTGTCGTGCCCAACGGCTGGTGGGACCTCGAGGACGTGTGGTTCAGCAACTGATCGACTGACACCGGCGACTTAGTCGCCACGACGCGATACTGGTCGGGTCCCCGCGCCGCGGGGGCCCGACCCGTGCCGGGAGGTCGTTGTCGCGTATGTGGGGATTCCTAGGGCGGCGCCTGCTGCACAGCGTCTGGGTGATCGCCGCCATCTTCTTCGTGGCGTTCCTGGTCATCCGGCTCATACCGGGCGACCCGGTCGTGCAGATGCTGGGACTCCAGGCGACCCCCGAGAACATCGCCGCCGTCAACAAGGATCTCGGGCTGGACCTCCCGGCGCCCCAGCAACTCGTCTCGTTCGTGGAGCGAGCCTTCCAGGGCGACCTGGGGTCATCGATCATCAAGCGGGCGCCTGTGCGCGACATCGTCTTCGACAGGCTGCTCCCCACGGTCTACCTGCTGCTCTACGCCACCGTCCTGGCGCTCGTGATCGCGGTGCCGCTCGGCGCCCTGTCGGCCATCTACCGCAATCGCGTACCAGACCAGATCGTGCGCCTGACGAGCATGGTGTCCTTCGCCATGCCCCAGTTCTGGCTGGGACTGATGCTCATCCTGCTGTTTGCCATCCGGTTCGATGTGCTCCCGAGCGGGGGGTACGGGGAAGGATTCGGCGGGATCCTCCAGCACCTCACCCTGCCGTCGTTCACGATCGGCCTCTACCTGGCCCCGCAACTCATGCGGACGCTCCGTTCGAGCCTCATCGAGGCGATGGACAGCGACTATGTCGAGGCAGCACGCTCCAGGGGATTCCGCGAGAGCCGGGTGGTCGGCAAGCTGGCGATGCGCAATTCGCTCGTGCCCCTGATCAGCGTTCTTTCGATCAACATCGGCTTCCTGATCAGCGGGACGGTGATCATCGAGGTTGTGTTCCAGGTTCCGGGCCTCGGTGCCCTGCTCGTGCAGTCCGTCCTCAACCGGGACTTCCCGGTCATCCAGGGGCTCATCCTCGTCTTCGGGGCAATGGTCATCATCGTCAACATCCTCGCTGACGCGGCGTACGCCATTGTCGACCCGAGGGTCCGGGCCGGGATGGCGTCGGAATGAGAACCCTTCTGTACGCAGGGCGCCGGGCTGTCGGTCTCAGAGGTGAGGCCGCTGAGCTGCTCCGCCATGCTCAGCGGGAGCGGCGGTGGTCCAACGTCACCCTGGCAATCGGGATCGCCGTGGTCGGCGCGCTGTCGATCGCCGGCTTCTTCGCGCCCCTCATCGCCCCCGCTGATCCCAATCACCTCGACCTCTCCCTGCGCCTGCTGAGCCCGTCGTGGCAGCACTGGATGGGGACCGACCCGTTCGGCCGGGACATCTTCTCGCGCACGCTCTACGCCATTCGCCTCGACCTGGTCGTCGTACTCATCATCACGTACGTGCCGATGGTGTTCGGGATGATCGTTGGAGCCCTCGCCGGCTACTTCCGGGGATGGGTCGACGGCATCACGGTTCGCGTGATCGACGCCTTCATTGCGTTCCCGTTCATCGTGCTGGTGATCGCCGTCGTGGCGATCCTGGGGCCGGGCCTGAAGGGGGTGTACATCGGTGTCCTGGCGGTCGGCTGGACGCTGTACGCCCGTCTCACCAGGGGGGACATGCTGGTGCTGCGCGAGCAGCAGTTCATCCTGGCAGCGCGGACGCTGGGATACTCGCCCAGGAGGGTCATCCTTCGTCACGCGATACCCAACCTGATCAGATCGAACCTTGTGTTCTCGATGGCGGACATCGTCCTCAACCTGCTGCTGCTCGCCGCCCTCTCGTACCTCGGCCTCGGAGTGCAGGCGCCGACCGCGGAGCTCGGGGCGATGGTGGCCGACGGGCAGAGTTTCCTCCTCCAGGCGTGGTGGGTGACGACGCTGCCGGGTTTGGTGATCGTCCTGTTGGGGGCGGGCTTCAGCATGATCGGCGACTCACTGGCCGACCGGCTCGGTCAGAAGTTCGGGGTGGTCGGCTGATGTCAACCGACACCGCGCATCGGACTGTCCGGCCGGGCTCCCCGGCGCCCCCGCTCCTTTCGATCGAGGGTCTGCGCGTCGGCTTCCCATCGCTGGAGGGCATCGTCCTCGCAGCGAATGACGTCCACCTGACCGTCGGTCCGGGCGAGGTCCTCGGCCTCGTCGGCGAATCGGGGTCCGGCAAGAGTGTCACGTGCCGTGCCATCGTCGGCATGGTTCCCCACCCGGGGGCCGTCCTCGGTGGGCGCATCGAGTACGGCGGGCGTAACGTCCTGGAGTTCAACAGAGCGGAGATGCGCGAACTACGGGCCCACGAGATCGCCATGATCTTCCAGGACCCCGCCAGCGCCCTCAACCCGGTGTTCAGGATCGGCCACCAGATCTCCGAGGTCCTGCGCTTGAACGCCGGACTCAGCCGAGCCGCGGCGCGCAGCAGGAGCATCGAACTGCTCGAGCGGGTGGGGATCCCGGCGCCGGACAGGCGCATGTCGGCCTACCCGCACGAGTTGAGCGGCGGCATGCGCCAGCGGGTCATGATCGCCATGGCCCTGGCCGGTGAGCCTCGCCTGCTGCTGGCCGACGAGCCGACGACCGCTCTCGACGTCACGATCCAGGATCAGGTGTTGCGGCTTCTGGAGGATCTGCGGCGGGAGCGCAACATGTCGATGATCCTGGTGTCGCACGACATGGGGGTGATCGGGACGACCGCCGATCGCGTGGCCGTCATGTACGCCGGGCGCATCGTGGAGGTCGCCCCCGTCGATGTGTTGTTCAGCAGCCCGGACCACCCGTATACGCGGGCTCTCATCGACGCGATGCCGCAGCTCATGCCCGAGGAGCGGTCTGCGCTGCGGACCATCCCGGGCCAGCCGCCGGACCTGCTGGAACTGGGTTCGGGTTGTCCCTTCGCCCCCCGGTGCCCGCTGGCTCGGGACGAGTGCTCGGACGTATCGATGGAGTTGACGCCCGTCTCGCCGGGGCAATTCTCGGCTTGCCCGTTCGCGAGAACTGAAACATGAGCACGCACACCCCGGAATCGCCGGCGGATGCCCACCAAGCCGACCCCATCGTCTCGGTGGAGTCGCTGGAGAAGTGGTTCACGGTGGGCCGTTCGCTGCTCGACATCATTCGCCGGAAGCCCGCCGGGCGCATTCACGCGGTCGACGGGGTGTCGCTGCACCTGTTGCCGAACGAAGTGCTCGGGATCGTTGGGGAATCGGGCAGCGGCAAGAGCACGCTGGCGCGTTGCCTGGTTGCCCTGTACCGACCTGATCGGGGTCGCATCGTCTTCGACGGCGTCGACGTGACCGAGGCCAGGGGACAGTCGCGCCGCGATCTCCACGGACGGATGCAGATGATCTATCAGGATCCGTACACCTCACTCAACCCGCAGATGTCGATCGGGGCGGCCATCGGGGAGGCCGGCAGGGTCCACGGTCGTGCCGGCGAGGACTTCATGTACGAACTCCTCGACGTGGTGGGTCTGCCGCGGTCGATGGCTGGGCGCCGGCCTCGAGCGCTGAGTGGCGGGCAGCGGCAGCGTGCCGCCATTGCCCGCGCGCTGGCGGTGCAGCCCGAGGTGCTGATAGCCGACGAGGCTGTGAGCGCTCTGGACGTCTCGATCCAGGCCCAGATCCTGAATCTGTTCTCCCAGCTGAGCGACGACCTGGGTCTGGCGATGATCTTCATCGCCCACGATCTGGCCGTCGTGTCACATGTGGCGGATCGGGTGGCCATCATGTATCTGGGACGGATCGTCGAGGAGGGTCCGCTCGACGCCGTCTTCGGTACCCCCAAGCACCCCTATACGAGGGCGCTGCTCGATGCCCACCCCGATCCCTACGCGCTGGGCGCGGTCGACGAGATCGCCGCAATTTCGGGGGATATTCCTTCGCCCCTCGACATCCCCTCCGGGTGCCGATTCCGGACCCGCTGTCCCTTTGCCACCGACCGCTGCGAGGTGGACGATCCCGCTCTCTTGCCGGATCGCGAGCCGCAGCGAGTCGCATGTCACGTGCTGCCGTTCGGACGCCCCGGCTCGGATTAGCCGAGGGCGGCTCGCAGGCCGGCGGCGTACTTCTTGCGCTGCGCCTTGACCATCAGCGGCACGAACGGCCGCATCACGATGAACGGTCCCGAGGGGGCCATGTCCAGATCCATGGTGATACGCGTGCCACCGTCCGCGAGGTCGCTGAGCCGGTACGTGCCGCGCACCGGCCACGAAGTGTCCTCGGCGCACACCCAGGTGACAGACACATCGGTCTCCAGATCCGTGATACGGAAGTCGACTTCCTGGCCACGATTGGTCTGCCGGTAGACGGCGCCGACTGTTCCGGGCGCACCTTCGGTCAACTCGCAGGTGGCCACGTCGTGACGCCATTCGGATTGGTTGGAGGCGTCCGCCAGGTAGGCGAACGTCCGCTCCAAGTCAGCGGCCACATCGATCTCGACGGTGCAGATGCTCATGGGTGGCGATCCTATGGGCGCGCCGACCGTTCCGGCGAGTTGGTGGGCCGAGGCGGAACCGGCGTCGGTCCCGGCGTCCGCGGGAATGACGAGGCAACTGGTTCGCCGAACTCCGCAGCAGCACCGGGAGGCGGTTATCGAGAAGCGCCGTGAACTAGGGTCGCTGCGAGCGGGTGAGGATCGGAGGTCACAGTGGCTGATCTCGTCGCGGCAGAATTACGCCGCAGTATTACGGTGACGATGAAGCGCCTGTCCGCGTCATCGCTCATGCCGGCGTCGCAGGGCAACCTCAGTGCCCGCGACCGGAACACGGGCAACGTGGTGATCACGCCGCACGCCTACCCGTATGAGGACATGACGCCAGATGACCTGGTGGTCCTCGACCCGGACGGGGTGCAACTCGAGGGTCGGCTTGATCCTTCTTACGACGCGCTCCTGCACGTGGGCGTCTACGCGGCGCGCCCGGAGGTGTTCTCCGTGCTGCACACCGAGCCGCCGTTCGTGAACGCCTTCGGCGCACTGGGGCGAGACATCCTGCCGGTGACCACGACCGGCCTGAAGTCGGCCAACGGCACTATCCCGATCATGCCGTTCCGCCACCGTCGGGACGAGGCGTTCACCGAGGAGATGCTGGAGGTCATGGGCGACTCTCATGGCGTCGTGTGGCAGAACCACGGACTCTTGGTGGTGGCCGACACGGTGGAGAGCGCCGCCGAGCGGACCATCGGCATCGAGTTCAACGCACAGGTCATGCATCTCGCCCTGCGGGCCGGTGAGCCGCAGACGCTCGAACGTGTCGGCGCCGACATGATCGTGGCGTGACTCGATGAACTGCCCGGTCCCTGCCGGCGCCGCCGCCCGGACCGGATGACGCCCGCCGGCGCCGATACAGGTTCGGGCGCCGGCACGAGAACCGCCGGCTGAGTCGGGCGGGCCGCGACCCGATGACACTGCTCGGCGTGGACATCGGCACCACCGGGTGCAAAGCGGTCGTGCTGGCTGGAGACGGGTTGCCACTCGCCACCGCGTACCGCGAGTATCCCCTGTCCGTGCCGTGGCCGGGATGGGCCGAACTCGACCCCGACGAGGTCTGGGAGGCGGTCTGCGCCACGATCCGGGAGGTCACTGCGGTTGCGCCCGAACCGCCGCGGGCGCTGGCCGTCGCCACCCTCGGCGAGGCGGTCACGCCGATCGACGCGGCCGGCGTGGCGTTGGCACCCACGATGGTGTCGTTCGATGCTCGCGGCCGCGGCTGCCACGAGCGCCTGGTGGCCGCCCTGGGGCCCGAGCGGCTCCGCGATCTCTGCGGGCTCGAGCCGCAGCCGCACTACTCCGTGGCCAAATGGTGCTGGATCGCCACCGAGATGCCCGAGGTCTACCGTCGCGCCGCCACGCTCGCCTGCTTCGGCGAGTTGGTCGCCGTCCGTCTCGGCTTGCCCCCTGTGATCGACCACACGATGGCGGCGAGGACGCTCGCCTTCGATGTTGGCGCAGGGTGCTGGTCGCCGGAGATCCTCGCCGCCGCCGGGATCGATGCTGCGAAGCTGCCGACTCCGGCACCCTCCGGTACTCCCATCGGTACCGTCGCCTCCGCGCAGGGACGCGACCTGGGGCTTGCCGACGGTGCGGTACTCGTCGCGGGCGGGCTGGATCAGGTCTGTGCCGCCTATGGGGTGGGCATCGGTGCCGAGCCGGACGGGACGGCGATGCTGTCGCTGGGAACGGTCGTCGTGTTGGCCGGCGTGCTCGGTGCCGATCACTCATCGGCGGACACCGTGCCGACCGTGCCGACCGTGCCGACCGTGCCGTACATGATTCCGGCGGCGCGGCTGGCCATTGCCGGCAGTCCCGCGGGTGGTGCCGTTCTGCGCTGGTACCGCGATCGGTTTGGCGCCGCAGAGGTGGCGGGGACAGAGACGGTGGGTGTCGATGTCGGAGGTGCCTTCTTCGATCGGATCGTGTCGGCTGCAGCCGATGTCGAGACCGACATCATTGCCCTGCCTCACTTCGCCGGCTCGCGCACCGCGTTCGCCGACTCACAGGCGACAGCGGCGCTCGTTGGACTGACGTTCGCCACCGAGCGGCGACACGTCGTCCGTGCCCTACTGGAGGGCGTCGCCCTGGAGGCCGCCGTGATGGCCGAGCGGTTGGCCGAGGCCGGCGGCTCCGTGGTGACGTGGCGGGCGACCGGCGGTGGGTCGCGCTCGCCGACCTGGATGCAGATCTTTGCCGACGTGCTGGAACGACCGGTGGAGTCCACCGCGAGCGCCGACGCCGCGGCGGTCGGGGCGGCCCGCATCGCCGGGGCGGCCACGGGCGCCGGTGGCGGGAATCTCCCAGGTCTGCCGGTCGTGGCGCGTTGCGAGCCGGAGGAGTCCCGCAGCAGGCGGTACCGTTCGAAGCTGGAGCGCTACCGGGGCCTGTATCACGCTCTGGCCGAGTTGCGCTGAGCCGGCGGGCGAGCGCTTGATGCGGAGGACGAGAGACCTGTGAGCAAACTGCGACTCGGCGTGATCGGAGCCGGTGCCTGGAGCGTGGCGTCGCATCTACCCCGCCTTGCGCACCATCGGGATGCCGTGGAGTTCGTGGCCGTCAACCGGCGGGACCCGGACATGGCCGAGAGTGTGCGCTCTCGCTTCGGCTTCGCCTCGGCCCACACCCACTATTCCGGAGTCCTGGACACCGAACCCGACATCGTCGTGGTTGCCAGCCCGGTGCGCTGGCACCACGAGCAGGCGAGAGCGGCGCTCGAGGCGGGCGCGCACGTGCTGGTGGAGAAGCCCTTCACCCTGCATCCCGACGAAGCCCGCGACCTCGTGGCGACGGCCGCGGCGGTCGATCGGCACCTGCTCATCGCCCTCGGATGGCACTACAAGGACATCGTGATCAGGGCCAAGGAGTTGATGGACTCCGGCGGGGGTGTCGGAGAGATCGAGCACCTCTCGGTCGTGATGTCCTCCACCACCCGCGAGGCTCTCGTCGGCCAACAGCCCTCGTTCTCCGCCGACCAGACCGCCGGCGACATCGTCAGCACCGAGCAGGTCCCCGAGTTGACGCCGCGCCCCGAGACACTGACCGACCCGGCGATCTCCGGCGGCGGTTACGCCCAGGCTCAACTCAGCCATGCGCTCGGCCTGGGGCTCTGGCTCACCGGCCTGAGCGGGGCGGAGGTGTTCGCCATGATGTCGTCCCCGCTACAGACCGCCGTGGAGTTCCACGACAGCGTCTCGGTCCGCTTCGCGAGCGGGGCCATCGGCAGCGTCTCGGGGGCGTCGGCTCATCTGGCCGCCAACGCAGGCAAGCACTACCTGGTGGTCCAGGTGATCGGGTCCGACGGCCAGCTGACTCTGGATCTCTCTCGGGAACTGCTGACCCGCTACCGCGCCGGCGAAGGCGAGGTGACCGTGCCGCTCGCTGCGGGTGCGGGGACCTACGACTGCGCCGGGCCGATCGATGCTCTCGTGAATCTGGCGAGCGGCAGGACCGTGGTGCACAACTCGCCGGGAGAGCTTGGCGTGCGGACGGTGGAGATTATCGAAGCCGCCTACCGGAGCGCCCGCAGCGGGCTCGTCGAGTCGGTGGCATGAAGCCCGGAGGCACCGACGGGCGTCCTCTGCCGCTGGCCGGCGTCAAGGTGGTCGACGCGGCCACGATCTTCGCCGGGCCGGTGGCGGCCACGTTGCTCGCCGACTTCGGTGCCGATGTCGTCAAGGTGGAGCACCCCGGCGGTGACAGCCTCCGCGGCCTGGGTTGGCACCGTGAGGGTGTGTCGCTGTGGTGGGCGCACGCCAACCGCAACAAGCGGGGCGTGACGATCAAGCTCTCGCATCCCCGGGGGCGCGATCTGATGCTCCGCCTGCTCGCCGACGCGGACGTACTCATCGAGAACTTCCGCCCGGGAACGTTCGATCGCTGGGGGCTCGACTGGGACACGCTGCACGGAACGAACCCCCGGCTCGTCGTGGCCAGAGTCACCGGCTTCGGCCAGACCGGCCCCTACCGCAACCGGCCGGGATTCGGCACGCTGGCCGAGTCGATGTCGGGCTTCGCTCACATCAATGGCCATCCCGACGGTCCGCCGACCCTGCCGCCCTTCGCGCTGGCGGACGGCATCGCCGCCCTCTCGGCTGCGTTCTCGATCCAGACCGCGCTGTACTGGCGCGACACAGCGGGCGGCGTTGGCCAGGAAATCGATCTGTCCATCTTCGAGCCCCTGTTCTGGATTCTCGGTCCGCAGAGCACCGTCTATGACCAACTCGGCGTGGTCCAGCAGCGCACCGGCAACCGGGCCCCCTTCACGGCGCCCCGCAACGTCTTCATCACCCGGGACGGGACGTGGCTGGGGCTGTCGGCGAGCGCACAGTCGATTGCCGAGCGGACCATGCGCCTCGTCGGGCGGGGTGACCTGGTCGCTGAACCCTGGTTCGCCGACCACGCCGGCCGGCTGGAGCACCAGGACGAGTTGGACGAATCCATAGCGGCCTGGATCGGTGAGAGGGACACCCCGGAGGTCATCGCGGCTTTTGAGGAGGCCGGCGCCGCGGTCGCGCCGATCCTCGACATCGCGGGCATCTTCGAGGATCCACAGTTCGAAGCCCGCGGCACGATCGCCTCGGTTGAGCACCCGGTTCTGGGGCCGGTGCGGATGCCCAACGTGCTCGCCCGCTTCGGAGAGACGCCGGGCCGCATCGCCACGGCCGGCCCTGCCCTCGGCGAGCACAACGACGAGGTGTTCGGCGCGCTCGGCTGTCGCCCCGAGGAGCTTGCTGAGCTGGCGGAACTCGGCGTGATCGTCGAATCCGCCGGAACCCCGCGCTACTGAATCCTCATCCAGGCCCCGCCTGAGTGTCGAGTCCGGGCCGGCTCGGGCGAGTCGTTCGGCGTCCCGCGCCCACACCGCTAGCGCCGGGCTGCGCAGTTCCCTACAGTTGGCGCACTGCCCGGACACACCGGGCGCCAAATCATGGGGGGGAAACTCGTGAAGAAATTCTTGGGCCTGCTCGGCATCATCCTGTCGGTCGTCCTGGTGGCCGCAGCATGCGGGGGCGACGACGACGAGAAGTCGGTTGGTTTCGCCAACATCCTGCGGACGGGTTGCGAGTTCTGCAACGACGTCGAGAACGGTGTGACAGCGGAGGCCGCCGATGCGGGTTGGGAGCTGTATGCGCTCGACCACGACCTCGATGCCAACAAGATGCTGGCCAACGCCGATGCCATGATCACCCGCGAGGTGGACGTCTACTTGAACTTCGACGGTGGCATCACCAACTACGAGGCCACGTTGGAGAAGATGGCCGAGGCGGAGATCCCGATGATCTTCATCGACGGCCCGATTCCCGAGCCGGCAGACGATGTGTACTGGTTCGGCGCGCACGGCCAGTCGGCGGGCCAGCAAATGGGTGACTACGCCCTCGACTACATCAACTCGAACTGGGGCGGCAATCTCGACGGCATCTTCGGCATCTACCAGAGCACCTGGCCCGACGAGACCAAGGCGCGCATGGTCGTGGCCATGGACGTGATTTCCCAGCAGTTCCCGGAGTGGACGATGGACACGATCACGCTCAACGACGTCGTGCTCGAGGGCTCGGAGACGCAGGCCGCGGCCGCGGCGTACCTCAACGCCAACCCGGACTCGACGAACCTGCTGTTCATCGCGACGACCAACGACCTCGCCGGCGTTGCCGTGGTGGCGGCTATGGAGCAGCTCGGTCGTCTCGACGCCGGCGTCGTGCTGTCCAACGGCGGAGCCTCGGACGCGCTCGCGGAGATACGGGACGCGGACTCGCCGTTCATCATGTCGATCGGCTACTTCCCTGACCGCTACGGCGAGTTCCTGCGGCCGATCATCGCGAAGATCCTCGACGGTGAGGAACCCGACGAGCGGGTGAACCACGTCACCCACGTACCCATCGACGCGTCGAACATCGACGAGTGGTACTCGGGAGGCTGACCCCGGCCTGAGCGAGACAACCGCGTACGTCCTCGGGCTCGGCGGGCCCGAGGACGTACCCTGATTCCGCGCCCTCGGGCGCGTGTGCCCGCCTCGGTTACTGTCGGCGGCAGGCCGGTTGAAGCCGTGACGGGCCTCGATATCCCGTCAATCGGTAGCGAGGTTGATTCGTATGAACGGAGCGACGGGGTGATGGGATCGGGGGCCCCGGCCATGGGTCTCATCGTCCGGATGTTCACAGCTACCAGCGGGCGGCCCGACGAGACCCGCCCGGCACACGACGGCCCACCGTGGATGAGCCCTATTGCCACCCGCGCCGAATTCGAGGCCCGCCTCGACATCGCTGCGGAGATCGGGGCGACCGGCATCGAGGTCACCCAGGCCGGACAGCCGTCCGGCGTTCGCCACCTGGTGGAGAACGCTGCGAGCCGTGCGATGTTCGCCGAGGCGTTCACCGGCAGGGGTCTGGAGATCTCGGCCCTCAACTGCGCCGGCATGCCGTTGCACCCGGTCAGGGGCTCCGAGCATCGACGGCTCATCGAGGACACGTTCAGGCTCGCCGAACTGCTGGGGGTCGAGAAGATCGTGACGATGTCGGGAACCACGGGCGACGGCAGCGCCGCGACCACCGTCAACTGGGTGTTCTATCCATGGCCCGACGACAGCGTGGCGCTGCTGGAACGTCAGTGGGAGGCTGGCATTGTGCTCTGGGCGGACTTGGCGGCGCTGGCCGAGCGCCACGGTGTGCGGTGCATCGCCTTCGAACTGCACCCCATCCATCTCGTGTACAACGTGCCCACACTGCTGCGTATGCGGGAAGCGGTCGGCCCCGTCATCGGCGCCAACGTCGACCCCAGCCACCTTTTCTGGCAGCAGATGGACCCGATCCGGGTCGTGGAAGCGCTCGGTGAGGCCGTCCACCACGTGCAACTCAAGGACACCGAGATGGTGCCCGACGAAGTCGCCCTGGCCGGCGTCCTCGACCAGCGTCCGTTCAGCGATCCCGCGGCACGGGCCTGGCGCTACCGCACGATCGGTCGGGGCCACGACGCGGCCTTCTGGTCGGATCTCGTGGAGGCTCTCGCCGGCGCCGGCTACCACGACTACGTGAGCATCGAGAACGAGGACCCCTACCAGACCTACGAGGACGGCGTGCGGGAGGCGGCTCGCTTCCTGGCGCCGCTGCTCGCCGGCGCGGCGGGGGGTTGACGAGGCGATGGCACCACAGATCGACCTGAGTTCAGACATCCCGCCAGTTGATCTGGGGCCCGTCTCGAGGCTCGACCTGGTCCCGCCGCCGCTGCGCGACGAGATCCCCCGCAACCTTCGGATCGGTCTGGTGGGGGCGGGTCGGATTGTGCACAGCGGCGTCATGCCCGCCTATCGCGCAGCCGGGATCCAGCCGGTGGCAGCCTGCGACCCCGACCCCGTGGCAGCGAAAGAGATCCGCGATACCTGGGGTGTCGAGCAGGTGTTCCACGACTACCGGTCAATGATCGACGCTGTTGACCTCGACCTTCTCGACATCAACATCCGCTGGGATGTTGGCCTCTCCCCGCTGCGCGTCGAAGTCGTCGCCGAGGCCGCACGTCGCGGCATCCACGTGATCATTGCCAAGCCTGTGGCCGAAACACCGCAGCAGTGCCAGGACATCGTGGGGCATGCACGCGAGGGTGGCATCACCTTCGGAGTCGACTTCAACACCCGTTACGCCCCGGCCTTCTACGGCTGCCGAGCGCTGATCCTGGCGGGCGCGCTCGGCCCGCTCATCTCCGCCGGCATCAACTACCACTCGGGCATCGGGCGCCAGCACACCAACGCCTTCGATGCAGTCCACGACGTGTGCATCCACGCCGTGGACATCCTGCAATCGTGGTTCGGCGAAGCACCCGAGGAGGTCTACGGCAACTGGTCGCGGCGGGTCGACGGCGTCGGCTCGGTGCTGGCGGGCGTGTTCCGTTTCGCCGGCGGCGCCAACGCCACGATCCTCTACGACTTCGCCACCCGCCACCGGCGCCGCTTCGAGTTTTTCGCCGTGGGTGAGCGGGCCGGCGTTGACGGCCTGCAGGACCAGGAGCTGCCTGGACCGGCCCGTCTGGTGCGGGCCGAACTGCGCTACGGGCCGCATGAACCGCGAGGCTCGGCGCTGGAACTGCCCCTGCAGTACACGCTCTCCCCGGATTCGTACCTGGCGACGCGCGCTGACGTGCTGCAATGCATCGGCAACGGCGCTGAGCCCTGGGCCAGCGGGGCCGACATCCTGCGCAGCATGAGCACCCTCTTCGCTCTCAAGGAGTCGATCCGCACTGGGCAGCCGGTGCGGCCGTCGCTCGATCCGGAGGCATCGTGAGCACCGAATCCCCCGCCGTTCGCCGCCTGGCGGTTGAACACCTCGACCGGGTCGCCTTCGAGCCGTTCGGGGCCGTCATCGCACCCGAGACGGCGGACTCGCCGAACCTTAACCGGGCATCCAACAACCTGGGCTACCTCTGGGTCCAGAAGGAGTTGGAGTTCCCCGGCCGGGCCTACATGTGCTCGCTGCGGTACTACTACCGGGGCAACCGCTGCGAGTTCGTGCAGCAGCATCCGGAGAGCACCATCACCCTCATCACCCTCGGTATGCATCCCGCAGCCGTCGTGGTGGTGCCCGACGCCGGTGGCCGTCCCGACGTCGACGCGGCGCGGGCCTTCCTGATCGCGGGCGCCACCGGTGTCGTGATCCACCGCGGCGTCTGGGTGCGGTACGCCTACCCGCTCGGGGCCTACGTCGACTTCGCCTATGTCACCCAGCGCGTCGATCCGGCGACCGCCAACACAAGCGACGACGTGGTGCGCGTCAACCTGGATACCGAGCTGGGATTCGTCTTCGATCTGGAGTTCGCGCCGCCGGACGGCGACGGCTACGAGTTCGGACCCAGCGGGGCGGTCGTCGCCGGCCCGCCGCATGACCCGCCGGGGGAGTGAGACACATGAGTGACCCGACCAACACGAACGGCAACGGTGCCGGCAACTCGGCCCTGCTGCAACTGCGCGGCATCTCTCGCAGCTTCGGGCATGTCCGCGCGGTCCACGAAGTGGACGTTGACCTGCGTCGCGGCGAGATCCTCGGCATCGTCGGCGACAATGGCGCGGGCAAGTCCACGCTGATGAAGATCATCGCCGGCACGGTCAGCCCCGACAGCGGCCGGATTCTCATGAACGGCGAACCGGTCGAGATCGCCACCGCCCAGGACTCCCGCCGCCTGGGGATCGAGATGATCTACCAGGATCTGGCTCTGTTCGACAATCTGGACGTGGCCGCCAACGTGTTCATCGGGCGCGAGCCCACCCGGGGGCTGCCGAACCTGCTGGGTTTCCTGGAGCGGCGCCGCATGCACCGCGAGGCCGCCACCCTGCTGGATCGGCTGAACATCATGATCGGCTCCACGAGGCTCCCCGTGGGGGTCCTCTCGGGCGGCCAGCGGCAGATGGTTGCCATCGCCCGGGCGGTGGCATTCGAGGAGAACAACCAAGTTCTGCTCATGGACGAGCCGTCCGCGGCGCTCGGCGCCACCGAGTCGGCCACGGTGCTGGAACTGATCCGCGACATCCGTCGCGACGGCCTCTCGATCATGATCATCAGCCACCGCATCCCGGAGGTTCTGGAACTCGCCGACCGGGTCATGGTCATGAAGCGTGGCGAGCGCGTGGCGATTCTCGATGCCCAGGCCACGTCGGTGGAGGAGTGCGTCAACCTCATCGTGGCGGGCACCCCGGCGCCGACCGGGCAGGCGTGACGACCACCGCGACTCCGCCGGGCGCCCCGCTCGACAGCCGCGCCCAGGCCGCGGCGCGGGCGCGGCGGCTCCTCCTGGGCCAGCACGTCCTGCTGCTGATCGCGCTCATCCTGCTCGCCGTCTTTTTCACCTCTCGTCTCGATTACTTCCTGACCAGCCAGAATGTCCTCACGATCCTGCGTTTCAGCGCGGTCACGTTCATCGTGGCGACCGGCTTCACCCTCGTGCTGATCGGCGGGGGGCTGGACCTGTCCATCGGCTCGGGGATGATGGTGGTGGGGGTCACGTCGGGGAAGCTGTTCCAGGCGGGCGTTCCTCTCGTGCTGTCATTCATCATCGGCGTCGTCGTCGGGATCGCCCTCGGGTTCGTCAACGGCTTCGTCATCACCCGGTTCCGGATAAACCCGCTCATCGCCACCCTGGCGATGCTCTTCGTCCTGCTGGGAGTGGGCTTCATCATCACCGACGGGCGTTCCACGCAACTCCGCGACGACGGGTTCCGCTTCGCCCGGCAGAACGTCGGTGGCGTCCCCGTGCCGGTGTTCTTCCTGATCGCCGTGGCGGTCATCTCCTTGGTGCTGCTGCACACGACCAAGGCGGGCCGGCACCTGTTCGCTATGGGCGGCAACCCCGACGCGGCCCGCCAAGCCGCTATGAACGTCGACCGGTTCCGGCTGGGCATGTACACGGTGGCGGGGCTCTACACCGGTATCGCCGGTGTTCTGCTGGCGTCGGATCTCGGGGCCATCGCCCCCAACTCGGGCCGCAACTGGGAACTCTACGTGGCCACGGCCGTCTTCCTGGGCGGTGCCAGCCTCAGCGGCGGCAAGGGATCGGTCCTCGGAACCCTGATTGGTGTGGTGTTCGTGCGGGCCCTCGACAACGGTCTCGTCCAGATGGCGGTACGGCCGCAGATCGTGCTGATTGCCGTCGGTACGGCCATGATCCTGGCGGTCGCGTTCGACCAGCGTCCCAAGGGCGGCTTCCGATGACCGCCGTCGTTCCGGACCGGTCCGAGCAGGAGGACTCCGTCTGGCCGCAGCGGCTGCACAACCTGGTCTTCTCCGGGAGACTCACGTGGGTCACGCTCGGCCTGGTGATCGTGACGGAACTCGTCGTGTTCAGCATCGCGGCGCCCCGCTTCCTCAGTTCTACGAACCTGCTGAACGCCGGGCGGGCCACCGCTGTGCTGATGATCGTGGCGGTCGGCGCGACCTTCGGGCTGATCTCCGGCGCTCTGGACATCTCGGTGGGTTCGGTCATGGCCCTGTCGGGCACGATCGGCACCCAGATCCTCATCGCGGGCTACCCGGCGTCGCTTGCCATCCTGGCGGCCATCGGCTCGGGCATCGGCGTGGGGTTCATCAACGGCTTCGTCGTGGTGAAGCTTCGGGTCAACCCCCTTGTGGCGACCCTGGGGATGCTGGGAATCGCCTTCGGTCTGGCGTTCGTCGTGGACGGCGGCGCCGGCGTGGCCGGCAACCTGCGCCAGACGACCGACGCCGCCTACGGGGTCATGAAGAACGACCTCGTCGGGATCCCGTTGCCGCTGGTCTTCGCAGCGCTCTTCGCCGCTGCCGGGTGGGTGCTGCTCGACAAGACCCGCTTCGGGCTCTACGCCTACGCGGTGGGCGGGAACGCCTCGGCGGGGCGGTCGGTGGCACTCCCTGTCGACCGCCTGCGCATGATGTACCTCGTCTTCAGCGGCGCCTGCGCGGCCACCGGGGGCTACGTGCTGTCGTCCATGCTGGGCGGGTCGGGGGCGGCGAGCGTGCCGGGCACCCTGGTGCTGACCGTCGTGACCGCGGTGATCCTCGGTGGGGTCGGCCTGCTGGGGGGCACCGGATCGATGGGCGGCACGATCCTCGGGGTGATCGTGCTGGGCCTGCTCGAGAACGGTATGACCCTGGCCGGCTGGCCGACCTTCTACCAGTACGTCGTGGAGGGCCTGCTCCTGATGCTGGCCGTAGGCTTGGAAGCCGTGCGGACCGGCGGCTACCGGTGAATACGGGCAAGGAGGGCGCGCCATGACGATGACCGCACTACGGACCGAGGACGGTCAACCGGTGAGCGGCCCGCTGCGGATGTTCATCGGTGGGCAGTGGGTGGAAGCTCTCTCGGGGCGGACATTCGACTCCATCGACCCGTACACCGGGCAGGCGTGGGCGCAGGTGCCCGAGGCGAGTGCAACCGACGTGGACCGAGCCGTCACCGCGGCGCGTGCCGCCTTCGACGAGGGACCCTGGCCACGGCTGGCGGGCGTCGAGCGCGCCAGGATCATGCGGCGCCTGGCGCGGCTGCTCGAGGATCGGGCGGACGAACTGGCAACGATCGAGGTGCGCGACAACGGCAAGCTGCTGCGCGAGATGGCCGGGCAGGCGGCGCTGCTGCCGGAGTTCTACGACTACTTCGCCGGTGCCGCCGACAAGATCGGCGGAGAGGTCCTGGACTCCTCCAAGACCAACTTCTTCGTCTACCAACTCTCCGAGCCCGTCGGAGTCGTGGGGGCGATCACCGCCTGGAACTCGCCGCTGATGCTTTTGGCCTACAAGCTGGCTCCCGCGCTGGCCGCAGGGTGCACCTTCGTGCTGAAGCCGTCGGAGCACACGTCCGTCTCCGCGCTGCGGTTCGCAGAGATCGTGGCCGAGGCCGGCGTTCCCGATGGCGTTTTCAATGTGGTCACCGGCGACGGCCCGACCGTCGGCGAGCCGCTGGTGTCGCATCCCGGCGTCGACAAGGTGGCCTTTACCGGCTCGGTCGCCACAGGCATACGCGTCGCCAAGGCGGCGGCGGAACACCTCACCCGTGTTTCGCTCGAACTCGGCGGCAAGTCGCCGAACATCGTGTTTGCCGACGCCGATATCGAAGCTGCCGCCAATGGCGTTGTGGCCGGGATCTTCGCAGCCTGCGGCCAGACCTGCGTGGCCGGGTCGCGCCTGCTGGTCGAACGCTCGGTGCACGACGAATTGGTGGAACGAGTGGTGGGCAGGGCGCGGCAGATCGTCCTCGGCAACCCGATGGATGCAGCCACCGAGATGGGTCCGCTGGCGTTCGCGGCGCAGTGGGACAAGGTCATGGGCTACATCGACGTCGGTTCTACCGAGGGTGCGGAGCTGGCCACCGGCGGACGTCGCCCGGAACGCTTCGGCGACGGGCTGTTCCTGGAGCCCACCGTCTTCGTCGGCGTCGACAACACGATGCGGATCGCCCGCGAGGAGATCTTCGGGCCCGTGCTGTCGGTGATCCCGTTCGAGGGCGAGGCCGAGGCGCTGACCATCGCCAACGACTCACCCTTCGGCTTGGCGGCCGGCGTGTGGACGAGGGACGTGCAGCGGGTGCACCGCATGGTGCCGCGCCTGCAGGCGGGGACCGTCTGGATCAACGCCTACCGCACCCTCAACTACGACGTCCCCTTCGGGGGGTACAAGATGAGCGGTCACGGGCGGGAGAACGGGATGGAGGGTCTGCGCGGGTTCCTGCACACCAAGTCCGTGTGGATCGAGACGTCCGGCGCTACCCGCGACCCGTTCAAACTGGGCTGAGCGCGTCACCGGGGCGTGCCGGCGAGCTCGCCCGATCGACCCGAGGAGATCATTGATGAGTCAGGACAGCCGGCCGCAGGTCGTCTCCGGTCTCGAAGGCGTGCTGGCCTGCCACTCCTCGGTGTGCTCCATCGACGGGCCGGCCGGCGTGCTGACCTACCGGGGCTACGACATCGGTGACTTCGTCACCGAGGCCACGTTCTGTGACGTTGCCTGGTTGTTGTGGCACGGCGACTGGCCCGATGCCACCGAGAGCACGGCTTTCGCCGCGCTGGTGGCCTCGGAGCGCCACCTGCCGGAGTCCGTTGCAGCCCTCCTGGCGGTTGCACCCCTCGACAGTGCCAACCCGATGGCTGTGCTGCGCACGGCCGTCTCGCTGCTGGGGGTCGAGGACCCCACCGCGGATGACATCTCCCGCGAGGCCGTGGTCGCCAAGGCGGCGCGGCTCGTGGGTTGCCTGCCCACGATGGTGGCTGCGATGTCGCGTCACATGATGGGTGCAGAGGCGGTGGAGCCCGACCCGGAACTGGACCACGCCGCCAACTTCTGCTGGATGCTGACCGGCCGGCGCCCCTCGCCGCAGGAGTCCGGCGCGCTGAACGCCCTGCTGAACACCTACGCCGAGCACGAACTCAACGCCTCGACATTCGCGGCGCGCACGACGGTCGGGACGCTGTCGGACTACTACTCGGCCATGGTCTCCGGCATCGGGGCCGTCAAGGGGGCCCTGCACGGCGGCGCCGTGGACGACGCCATGGCGGTGTTCTCCGAGATCGGCCAACCCGACGGCGTGGTGCCGTTCGTGGAGGCGGCCCTTGCAGCCCGGCGGAAGGTTCCCGGCTTCGGGCACCGCGTGTACCGGACCCGCGATCCGCGGGCGATCGCCATGGATCGCCTGGCCGCCGAACTCGGCGACGAGGCGGGCGAACCGCACTGGCACGCCGTGGCCTCCTCTCTGGAGGCCGAGTTGCGCGAACGCAAGAGGCTCAACGCCAACGTGGATTACTACTCGGCGCTGGTGCTCTACCACCTGGGTTTCCCGCTCAGCATGTTCACGAGTTTCATCGTCTGTAGCCGGGTAGCGGGGTGGACCGCGCACGTGCTCGAGCAGTACGCCAACAACCGACTCATCAGGCCCCGGGCGCTCTACGAGGGGTCACCGCCGCGGCCGTATCCGGTGGGCTGAGGATGGACCGGGCGGTCCCGGCGTCGTTCTGGCGTGGGGGTACGAGCCGCGCTGTCCTGTTCGGTAGCGACGATCTGGCCGGCTACCGGTCCGAACAGGTCGAGGCGATCATCCTGGCGGCGCTGGGCAGCCCCGATCCCGACGGGTGGCAGATCGACGGGCTCGGCGGCGGGATCTCCTCGCTCAGCAAGGCCGCCATCGTGGGACCGCCGCCGCCCGGCAGCAGCGCGGACGTGGCCTTCCGGTTCGCCCAGGTTGAGGTGGCCGAGCCGCGGGTGGATTTCGCCGGCAACTGCGGCAACATCTCCGCCGCCATCGCTCCGTTCGCCGTCAACGAGGGCTTGGTGGAAGCAGACACCACCGATTCAGTCGCCGTCGAAGCGTTGAGCCTCAACACCGGGCAGCGGTTCCGCACGCAGGTGCCGCTGCGGCGTGGCCGTTACGACCCCTCCGGAGACTTCGCCATCGGGGGGGTGCCCGGCACCGGGGCGCGGCTCACCCTCGAGTACCTCGAGCCGGATGGCTCGATCGGGCGGGGTGCACTGCCCACGGGACTGGTTCGCGAGAGCGTCGACGTACCGGGATGCGGCGCCGTCCCGGTATCGATCGTCGATGTGGGCAACCCCGCCGTGTTCGTGGCGGCCGAGGCTCTGGGGGCTCCGGAGGCCGCCATCGCTCTGCCCGCCGCGCTCGATGCCGATGCCGTCCTGGGGGAGCGTCTCGAGCGGATCCGCTGCGAAGCGGCGGTGCGCGTCGGTGTGGCCGACTCGCCGGCCGCCGCCGCCCGCTCGCACCGGACGGTGCCGAAGGTGGCGGTGGTGGGCGCGCCCGCGACGTACCGGACCACGAGCGGCACCGAGGTGCGTGCTGTTGACGTGGACCTGGTGGTGCGGCTCATCTCGATGGGGCGCACCCACCGCACCCTGGCGATGACCGGCGCGATGGCCTGTGCTGCCGCGGCGGCCATGGACGGCAGCGTGGTGGCGGAGGTTGTCGGCGATTCGCGCCACACCCAACCGGCGGAGATCTGCGAGGGCGCGTCGGGAGCGCGGGCGGTTCGTCTCGGCCATCCCGCCGGCGTGCTCGTCCTGCACGTGACCGCAGAGCGCTCGTCGGGCACGTGGCGAGTCCCGAGTCTCACCATGGATCGCACCGCGAGGGAGATCATGCGCGGCGCGGTGCAGGTACCGCAGGCCTACCTCGATGGCGAGGCCTGGTTCCTCGCGGGATCATCCGGTTGAGCGCCTTCGGATCCGAGGCCACGCTCCGCACCGCCACCGGTGCGCTTCGCTACTACCGCCTCGGCCGCCTCGAAGAGTTGGGGCTCGGCCCCGTGAGCCGGCTGCCGGTGAGCATCAAGGTGCTGCTGGAGGGCGCGCTGCGGCACGCCGAGGAGAGTTCGGGCCGCGGCGAGTCGCCCGAGCGCGCTGCTGCCGATGTGATGGCGCTGGCAGGCTGGGCCGACCCGGCGTTCGCGGGCACCTCGGTGGCGTTCCGCCCCGGCCGGTTGGTCCTTCAGGACTTCACGGGCATCCCGGCTCTGCTCGGTCTGGCGGCCATGCGCGGCGCTGTGCAAACAGCCGGCGGTGATCCGGCACGGGTCGATCTCGGTATACCCACCGATCTGGTGATCGACCATTCCGTGCAGGTTGACGTGGCCGGCGACCTGGGCGCCTTCGGCGCCAATCTCGCCATCGAGTACGAGCGCAACGCCGAGCGTTTCCGCTTCGCCCGCTGGGCCCAGCAGGCGTTCGCCAACCTCCGGGTGGTACCGCCCGGCACGGGCATCGTGCACCAGGTCAACATGGAGTTCCTGGCCTCGGTCGTGTCGGTGGACCGTGGTTGCGGCGACCCGGTCGCCCGGCCGGACACCCTGGTGGGCACCGACTCGCATACGACCATGATCGGCGGGCTCGGCGTGTTGGGCTGGGGGGTCGGCGGAATCGAGGCCGAGGCCATCATGCTCGGCGAGCCGATCGATGTCGTGTTGCCGGAGGTGGTGGGGGTCCGGCTCTACGGGCGCCCGGCCGCCGGCGTCACGAGCACTGATGTCGTGCTGACGCTGGCGCGCGTGCTGCGGGAGGCGGCCGTGGTCGGGGCGTTCGTCGAGTTCTACGGCCCGGGACTCGACGCCCTGAGCACCGAGGACAGGGCGACCATCGCCAACATGGCTCCCGAGTACGGCGCCACCACCGGCTTCTTCGCCCCCGATGCCGAGACGCTCCGCTACCTCCGCCGGACGGCGCGGACTCCCTCACACGTGGACCTCGTCGAGCGATACTGCCGCGCTCAGGGCCTGTTCCGTCCAGCCGACGGTTCAGTACCGGCGTTCAGGCGCGTCGTGCCGTTCGACCTGGCCTCTGTCGCCCCGACGGTGGCGGGGCCGTCACTGCCCACGCAGACCCTGAGTCTGCAAGAGGTACCGGCGTCGCTCGTGGCGGCGCTGTCGGATCGCTACGACGGGGTCTCCGGCACAGCGGTGCCGGACGGCGAGGACGATCCGGACCCAGCCAGCCTGTCGGGACCAGGAGAGGCGAGCGAGGGCGATGAGTCCCGGAGCGAGCGCGGTTCGATGGCCACGCCGGTCGTTGGCCCCGGGACGCGCCTGGTCGCCGTGCCGGAGTCCCCGCAGCTGGCCGGACGGCGCGCCGGCGAGCCCGGCTTCCGGCCACCTCCCGGAACGGCCGCCCGCGCCTACCCGCTGGGGCGGATCGTGAGCAACCGGGCCGAGGACGCCGAGCCGCCGCTCCGAGACGGCGACGTTGTGATCGCCGCCATCACGAGCTGCACCAACACGTCAAATCCGGCCATGATGATCGGAGCCGGACTACTGGCCCGCAAGGCCCGGGAGCGGGGGCTGACAACGCCGCTGCACGTCAAGACGAGCATGGCGCCCGGTTCGCCGGTCGTGGCCGATTACCTGGCGCGCTCGGGCCTGCTCGTGGACCTCGAGCATCTGGGGTTCGCGGTCGTCGGCTACGGGTGCACCACGTGTGCGGGCGGATCCGGGCCCTTGGACGCATCGGTTGCAGCCGCCATAGAGAAGGATGACCTGTCGGTCGCGGCCGTGCTGTCCGGCAACCGCAACTTCGAGGGGCGCATTCACCCCCAGTGCCGTCTGGCCTACCTGGCCTCGCCGGCACTGGTCGTGGCCTACGCCCTGGCCGGAACCATGAACGTTGACCTCAGTTCCGACTCGATCGCCCACGACGCGACCGATGAGCGCGTGTTGCTGGAAGAACTGTGGCCCGCCGAGGCCGACATCCGCCGGGAGATCGACAGCGCCGTGGCTCCCCGCCTTTTCGCAGTGCGCGCCGGCGAAATCTTCGAGGGTGACGAACGCTGGCGATCTCTCGGTGGCAGGCCGTCGGCACTGCCCGACTGGGATCCGGTCTCCACCTACATCACCGCGCCACCCTTCTGCGAGTCCGTGGCGCCCGAGCCTGTCGCGCCCGCCGACATCCGGGGTGCTCGCTGCCTGCTGACGCTCGGTGACTTCATCACTACCGATCACATCTCGCCCGCGGGTGCAATCGCTGCGGACAGCCCGGCCGGGCGCTACCTCCGGAGCAAGGGCGTGGCGCCCGAGGACTTCAGCATCCTCGGGGCACGGCGTGGCAACCACGAGGTGATGGTCCGCGCCACGTTCGCCAATCCCCGGCTGCGCAACCACCTCGCCGGTGAGCGCGAAGGGGCCTGGACGGCGCACCAACCCAGCGGAGACCTGACGACCATCTACGACGCCGCCGAGCGCTATCGCCGGGAGTCCGTACCGTTGGTGGTGTTGGCGGGCGCCGCGTATGGAACGGGATCGTCGCGTGACTGGGCGGCCAAGGGCACGGCCCTGCTGGGCGTGAGGGCCGTCGTCGCCGAGAGCTTCGAGAGGCTGCACCGCCAGAACCTCATCGCCATGGGCGTGCTGCCGCTGCAATTCCCCGCCGGGGCGGGCTGGCTTGCGAGCGGCCTCGACGGCACCGAGATGTTCGATGTGATCGGCCTGGCCGCGGACCTTGCACCCAGCTCTGCGGCGACGCTCGTGGCAACCTCAGCCGATGGCACACGGCGGTGCCTGCCCCTCATGGTCCGCCTCGACAGCGATACCGAGGCGACCTACTACCGGCACGGCGGCATCATCCCGTTCGTACTCCGGCGCCTCCTGCGCGACGCGGGAGTGAGCAGCTAGACCGGCGGAGGCCGGCTGATCGTGCGACTTGCCACCACGTCGTGTTCGTCGGTTCCCCGCAAGCTGATCGCGCGAGGTCCGGTGTCGCGTGTCATCGTTTCTTGCTCAGTCGGCGGTTTGAGTCTGACGCAAGGAGATGAGCATGGCGAAGGCTTCGAAGAAGAGCCCTGAGGAGAAGCTGCGGGTGGTGTTGTCGGTGTTGCGCGGCGAGTTGTCCGCCGCGGCGGCGGGCCGTCGGGCGGGGGTGTCTGAGCAGACGGTGCACAACTGGAAGAAGGCGTTCTTGGAGGGTGCCCGGGACCGCCTCGCGCTCGGCGCCCGTCGCCGGTCGACGCGCGAGCTGGAACTCGAAGCCGAGTGCGAGGAACTCAAGGCCGCACTCGGTGAGGCGCACGTGCAGTTGCGGGTCTGGAAGAAGGGAGCGGACTACCTCCCTCCTTCGCGGACCTCGAGATGATCCGCACCGCGGCGCGGTGCACCGTTTCGAGGTTCGCCGAGCTGGTTGGGGTGCCGCGGCGCACCTACCACGCCCGCTTGGCGCGCCACCGCGCCGGCGATGTGGCGAAGGGACCGTGGCCGGCACCGGTCGTGGACCGCATCGAGCCAGCGGTCGCCAAGCTCGCCGCCGACTGGCCGGCGTGGGGGCACCGCAAGATCTGGGCGATGGGCCGCTACGACGGCTGGGACCTGGCGTCGCCGTCGAGCGTGCACCGCGCCATGGCGCGCCGCGGTCTCCTGCAACCGGTGCGCTACCAGGCCGAACGCCGCCAGCTCGCCGCGGTGCGCCGCGAAACCTTCGTGGACCCCCCAGCGCGCCGCAACCGCGTCTGGCAGGCGGACTTCTCGGCCTTCGAGACCACGACCGAGGGCACCTGGGCGCTCTGCGGCGTCGTCGACTACGCCGCCAAGGTCGCCCTGGCGTGCCCCGTCACGGCGACCCAGACCGCCAGCGACCTCATCGCCGCCTTCGAGGCCGCCATCGACGCCGCCGAGGCGCTGCTGGAGCGCCCACTCATCGAGGACTGCGTCGACGAGGCGACCGGCGAGATCGTCCCCCTCGCCGTCGTCACCGACAACGGCCCCGCCATGAAATCCACCGCTGTGGCGCGCTGGTTCGCCGCGCGGAGCCACCTCGCCCACGTGCGGACCCGTCATCGCGCCCCGTGGACCAATGTAGTGATTCTGGGATCGTGTCCGGTTTTGGGTCGTTGATTACGCAGCATCGGGGTGGGAGCATGGCGCTGTGAAAGGAGCGTCAGATGACTGATACCTCGAAGCCCTTGGAGCGTAGCGGCCGCCGCAGGAGGCGGCGGTTGTCGCCTGTGCAGAAGTATGAGGTGTTCGTGCAGGTGCTCACCGGTGAGATGACCGTGGCGGAGTGCGCGGACCATTGGGGTGTGGACCGCTCGACGATCATGCGGGCCCGCGAGGTCGCCAAGCGCGGCGCTTTGGACGCGTTGGCGTCGTCTCGGCCGGGGGTGCGCGCCGAGGGGGTGGATCCGGAGTTGGTGATGGCCCGAGACGAGGCCGCCCGCCTGGGCGAGGCGCTCAAGGAGATGGCCGTCAAGGTCACCTTGTTGGAGGGAAAAGAGCGTTGGGGGTGACCGCCGGCGTGCCCCCGCGTGTCGAAGCCGGCGTCAAGGCGGGCCTGTTGGACCTCGTGGACGGCGCCCTGGAGCAGGGCTGGACGACAGCTCGCGCCTGCGCCGTGTTGGAGCTCGACGGCCGCAGGTGCCGCCGCTGGCAGCACCGCCGAAGCGCGGGCCGCCTCGACGACAACACGGCGGGCGGCACCGCGGTGCACGCCATCACCCCCGCAGAGCGCGAGGCGGTCCTGGAGCTGTTCGAGCGCTGGGGCGACATCGACGGCGGCTACCGCAAGCTCGCCCACCGCGGCTCCTACGAGAAGCTGGTGTGGGTGTCACCGTCGACGCTGTATCGCGTTCTCGCAGCCCAGGGGCTTGTTCTGCCCGCCCGGGCGCAGCGCACACCGGCCCCGGCGCGGCCTCTGGGGGACTGGATCGAGTGGAGGCGCCACCAGATCTGGATCTACGACATAACCCACTTCCCCCGAGCCGGCCGCGTCGCCTACGCCATCTTGGACGTCGTCACCCGCAAATGGCTCGCCACCCACCTCACCGTCGAGGAGACCGCCACCCAAGTCGAGGTCGTCTTCTGCGAAGCCCTCGACTCCGAGGGCCTGTGGCCCGCCGTGGAGGCCCGCCAAGCCGACCGCGCCCGCCACGGCGACGACAGCGACCAAGAGCCGATCCTGCTGGCCATGTCAGACAACGGCCCCCAGATGCGAGCAGGCACCACCCGGGAGTTCCTCGCCATGTGCTCCATCGCAGCCCACTTCGGCCGGCCCGGCACCCCCACCGATCAAGCATGGATCGAGACCCTGTTCGGCCACGTCAAAACCGAATGGCCCCACCTCGAGAAGATCACCGACCCCAACACGCTGCGAGCAGAACTCGACAACGCCCGAGGCGACTACAACACCCGCCGCCTGCACGCCTCCTTGGGCTACGTCACCCCCGACGACGAACACCAAGGACGAGGCGACACCATCCGCCAGGCCCGCCAAGACGGCCTCAACCGGGCCCGCCTCACCCGCATCGCCTACCATCGCAACAACAACCAAAACCAGCCATGAACACACCCGCCCAATGCGGCGTAATCAAACCCCCCAAAACGGACATTTACTCAGAAGCACCTCACCCCTACACTCCCACCACCACAACCACCACCACCACAACCTGCACACGCACCATCACCATCCCCGCCGAAACCGGTCCCCCCACCTGCCCAATCGGCTACAACCCCGTCCTCACCGTCGGCAGATTCGAAATCAGCGTCACGTCGTGCACACTGAACCGAGACACAACCAGCAACCGGCTGGACCCATGACCCAGCCCAACGCCAGTCGTGGCTGCCATGGTCCGCGGGAACGGCGTTGGGGGTCGGCGGGTCTCGCGTAGGGCGCCGGTTGGAGCGATGATCCGCCGATCCGATTCGAACCGCACCCCAGCGCCCGGCGCGGCGGCGCGTCGTCGTGGTGTGGGTGTGGTGGTCGGGTTGTTGGCGGTGGCGTTGGGCGTGGCGATCGTGTTGTGGCCCGGCGCCGAGAGCCCGGCGCCGTCGCCCGTTGTGATCCCCGAGGCACAGCCGGCACTGGTCCCTGAGGCGCCGCCGCCGGTTGTGGTTCCCGAGGCGCCGCCGGGTCCGGTGGTGTCTCTTGAGGTTCCGTCGCTGCCGGTTCTGGTCGCCGGGCCGGTCGATTACGAGTTCGTTGCGGTTTCTGTGGGCAACTCGCATGCGTGCGGGTTGCTGAGTGACACCACCATCACGTGCTGGGGACGGAACCGCGACGGCGCGGCCCAACCGCCGGGCGGGTCTTTCGCGGCGGTGTCCGCCAGCAGCAGGCATTCGTGTGGGTTGCGCAGCGACGCCACCATCACGTGCTGGGGATTGAACGAGTACGGCCAAACGGACGCGCCCGCGGGCACCTTCACGGCCGTGTCCGCCGGCGGTAGGCATTCGTGTGGGTTGCGCAGCGACACCACCATCACGTGCTGGGGCGACAACGAGCACCGCCAGGCGGACGCGCCCTCTGGCTCTTTCGCGGCCGTGTCCGCCAGCGGTGGGCATTCGTGTGGGTTGCGCAGCGACACCACCATCACGTGCTGGGGATTGAACCAGTTTGGTGAAGCCGACGCGCCCTCTGGCTCTTTCGCGGCCGCGTCTGCCGGAATTGGGCATTCGTGTGGGTTGCGCAGCGACGCCAGCGTTGTGTGTTGGGGCGACAACGAGAGGGGCCAGGCCGACGCCCCCGCGGGCTCCTTCACGGCGGTGTCCGCGAGTCGCAGGAGTTCGTGTGGCTTGCGCAGCGACGCCACCGTCGCGTGCTGGGGCGACAACGGGCGTGCCGAGCAGGAAGCGCCGGTGGGCGAATTCGTCGCCATCTCCACCGGCACCGCGGAGTCGTGTGGGTTGCGCAGCGACGCCACCATTTCCTGCTGGGGCCTGCCCCATCACGGCAGGACGCTCGGGGGGTCCGAGCCGCCGAGCAAGCCGTACGTCGCCATCTCCATAGGGGGGTATAGGTGTGGGTTGCGCAGCGACGCCACCGTCGCCTGTGGTCCTCTCACCTCGTCCGAGAGAACGAACGCCCCGTTGGGCACCTTTGTGGCCGTCACCGTTGGCTGGAGGCATGCGTGCGGGTTGCGCAGTAACGCTGTCATTTCCTGCTGGGGCGCCAACGACTACGGCGAGGCCGACGCGCCGGGCGGCACGTTCGTCGCCGTCTCCGCCGGCGAACATCATTCGTGCGGGCTGCGTAGCGACGCCACCGTTTCGTGCTGGGGCGCCAACGAATACGGCCAAATCGACGCGCCGGGCGGCGCATTCACGGCCATCTCCGCCGGCTGGACCCATTCGTGCGGGCTGCGTAGCGACGCCACCGTTTCGTGCTGGGGCGCCAGCGAGTACGGCCAAATCGACGCGCCGGCCGGCACCTTCACAGCCATCTCCGGCGGCTGGACGCATTCGTGTGGGCTGCGCAGCGACGCCACCGTTTCCTGCTGGGACGAGAACGTCCAAGTCGACGCGCCGGGCGGCGGCACCTTCGCGGCCATCTCCGCCGGCAGAGCCCATTCGTGTGGGCTGCGCAGCGACGCCAGCGTTGTGTGTTGGGGCCACAACGAGCACGGCCAAATCGACGCGCCGGGCGGCACCTTCATCGCCGTCACCGCCGGCTGGGGGACTTCGTACGCGCTGCGCAGCGACGGCACCGTCACAGGCTGGGGCGAAATCGCATTCGACCTCCAAGGCAACAACAACTGACCCGTAACCCAGCTCGTCCGCCCGGCCGCTTACACCAACCCCATCCTCCGGACCTGAAGCGTCCCAGCTGCGCCGCTGGCGCCTACGGGTATCCGCTCTCGACGCTCCTAGCTGGGTTGATCTGGTCGCGCTCCTGCGAGGCGGCGCAGGCTGCGATCCACGCGTTGCAGGAACGCCTGGCGGTCCTCGGCGGTGGAGCGATCGGAACTGTAGAACGCCAGCCAGCGCATCCTGCAGTTCGCTGGACAGAGCGGATACACGCCGCGTCGCAGGAAGTGCATGCCCGCCTCACCCTGCACGACGTTGACGAGCTTTGACGACCCGTGTGTGGAGACAACCGCCAGGTATCGCAGGTTCGCCAGGAGTTCCCGGGTCTCGGCGGCCGCGTCCGAACCGCCTGCGCGGGGGATCAAGCCTCCGGCGACGACCTGCTCAAACCATCCGGCGAGCATGGCGGGCAGGCCGCTCCACCAGGTCGGGTAGACGAGCACGAGTGCGCCGGCGGTGCGCAGAGCCTCTCGATGAGCCGCAACGAGGGAAGTGTCGGCCTCTGTCGGCGAGAACCCGTCGGCGTACAGGTCCAGCAGGCGAGGTTCGGCCCCCACCGCCGAGAGCGTCTCGACGACCTGTGTACCCACCGCAACGCCGAAGCTCTCCGGCACCGGATGGCACAGTACGACCAGCGTGCTCACAGCCCCGCCAGGGTGCGGTCCAGCCGCGCGTCAAACCGTCGCCGCGCGGCAACGGCGCGCTCGGGGGGCGAGTCGTAGAGCGCGACGAAACGCCGCCGGCAGCGCTGGTTCGCGATCAGCCGCATGGTGCGCAACAGGATGCGGCGCCCGCCGTCGCGGCTGCGCCGAACCTCGTGTCGAGGCCGCTCGTGCACGGCAATCGCCACCAGCCGGCGCACCCCGGTGAGTCCCCGCCGCAGCTTGCCGTCGACGAGGTGGAAGCCGACGCCGGGCACGAACGTGCGGTCCACGAACCCCTTCAGTCGCGGGGACAAGCCGGTCCAGCCCGCCCGGTACACGAACACCAGCGCCTCGGCGGCGCTCACCCGCGGCCCGAAGTCGGCCACGTCCGGCTCCACGAGAGGTTGTCCGCTGTGATAGGCCCGGCGCCCCGCCGTGGTCATGGCGGCGTTGAAGTCGCCCTCGTGCAGATCGATCACGTCCACGTCGTGCCCGCCTGCCGCCAGGCGGGATTCGACGGTCCGGCGCAGCTCGCCGCCATCGGCGGCAGGGTCGTCGGCCAGAACCAGCACCACGCGCACCGCTCCATTGTTGCAGGCCGCCCGTCGGCAACCACCTTCCGCCCCGCGTCGCACGGCCCGGCCTCACGGTTCGCTCGGGCTACCCTCGGCGCCGGTGAGCACATCGTGCATCCTGACCGACGCACTGCTGCCTGACGGGCGGCGCGTGGACGTGACCGTCGTCGACGGCGTGGTTGCTGCGGTGGACGATGCCGTTCCGGCTTCAGACGTCAGCGTCGGCGATGACGACCCGCTCAGCGCGTCACCGGAGCGCCACGACCTCGGGGGGATGCTGCTGCTGGGCGGCCTCGCCGAGCCGCACGCCCATCTCGACAAGGCCCTCTCGGCCGAGACGGTCATCAACGCCACCGGGGATCTGATCGGCGCCATCGAGGCGTGGCATGGCGCCCGCGGGGGCATGAGCGTTGAGAACATCATGGCGCGGGCACTCCGGGCCGTCGAGATTTCCGTCGAAGCGGGTTGCACTGCCATCCGCAGCCATATCGACGTCGGCGCCGACATCGGCGCCCGCGGCATCGACGCCCTCTGTGAGGTGCGGCGCCTCTGTCGCCGCCTGGTCGATCTGCAACTCGTGGCGCTCGTCGGCGTGCCGCTGACCGGCCCTGAGGGTGCCGGCAACCGGCGAGCCCTCACGGCCGCCATCGAAGCGGGGGCGAACCTCGTCGGCGGCGCCCCCGCCCTTGACCCGCGTCCCGCCGAGTGCGTCGCGGTCTGCCTCGACGCAGCCGCCGACGCCGGCTTGGGCGTGGACCTGCACGTCGACGAGACGCTCGACCCGCAGGTGCGCACCCTTGCCGACCTTGCTCGAGGTGTGCTCGAGAGGGGATTCGCGCATCCGGTGACGGCAAGCCACTGCGTTAGCCTCGGCATGATGTCCGAGCCCGATCAGCGGGGGCTCGCTGCCCTCGTGGCCGAGGCCGGCATCGGCGTGGTGACGCTGCCGCAGACCAACCTGTTCCTGCAGAGCCGGGGCCGCCGCACGGCACCGCCGCGCGGCCTCACCGCCCTGGCAGCGCTCACCGAGGCGGGTGTACGCGTGGCCGGCGGGGGTGACAACCTGCAGGATCCGTTCAATCTCATGGGCCGGGGCGATCCCTTCGAGACCGCCTCGCTCCTTGTCACTGCCGGGCACCAGCCTCCGCACGCGGCCCTGGCGGCAGTCTCGGGCGAGGCCAGGGACGTGATGGGACTTCCGCCTGCGGTGGTGCGCCCCGGTGCGGTCGCCGACTTCGTCGCCGTGGAGGCCTTCTCGGAGCGTGAGGCCATCGCCGCGGCTCCCAGGACCCGCCAAACCTTCAAGGCAGGTCAGTTGGTGGCGCACACCGTTCAGAGCGTCGTCGTCCCCGGTGCGCCCCGGGCATGAGCCCGTCGAAGCCGCGACACGTCCTCGGGGCTCGTACCGGCATCGGCGCGGGCCGACGCCTATCGGTTACCCAGTGGATCGTGTTGGCGAGGGAGACGCAGTGAGCGATCCCGCGGGCATCCCCTGGGGGGTCTGGTTCGAACCCACGCAACCGGTGACGCGACTGGTGGCTCTGGCGAGCCTCGCCGAGGGGCTCGGCGCCGAGGTCTGCCTGGTGGCCGATGAGGGCACCGAGCGGGACGTCTACGTGGCGCTGAGCGCCATCCTCGCCGCCACCGACACTCTCGTCGTGGGGCCGGCCATCACGAACCCCTTCTCCCGCCATCCCGTGACCACTGCCGCCGCTGTCGCGACGCTGGCCGAGATGGCCCCCGGGCGTGTCTGGCATGGTCTCGGCGTGGGCGGGAGCCGCGTCCTGGCGCCGCTGCAACTCGAGCCGGAGCGGCCCTACTCGGCTCTCGTCGACGCATTCGTAGCCAACCGCCGCCTGCTGAGCGGCCGGCGGGCCGGGCCGGCCTCACTGGACTGGTTCGGTGGAGACGTCCCCATGGCGATCGCCGGTCGCGGGCCGCGGGTGCAGCGTTTCGGGGCTGCCAAGGCCGACTGGGTGATCCTCTCGGCGAAGGCTCTGGCCGATCTGCCCGAGGCTGCCGCGACGATCCGAGGCGGGGGTGACGCCCGCGTCGCCTGGTCGGCGTACCTCGCCTACGACGACGCCGAGCGCCGCCGCGCTCTGCGCCACTTCGCCTACATGGCCCTCGACGCGCCCCCGGAGATCCGTTTGCAGGTCGGCCTCGACGAGCTGCGGTCCGCCCGCGTGCGCCGCGCCATGCTGGCCGGCCATCTCGACGAGGCAGCCGAACACCTACCGGAGTCGCTGCTGGATCTGTACGCCGTCACCGGCACACCCACCGAGTGTGCTGCTCGGATCGCCGCCCTCAGCGCTTCGTTCGACCTCTTCCTGCTGCCCATGAACGACGAGGACACGTGCGAGGCGCACATCGAAGCCGGCGCAGCAATCCTCGCCCACGCCGGTGACCTGACCGCGGAAGCGGGTTGACCTGTCGCTGTCGGCCCTGCAGTCGCCATTCCCCGACTTCAACTCCTGGACGCGCTTCGGAGAGGACGAGTACTTCGACTAGCCGGGCGAGGGCAGGCTCGGCGACCGCCCGGCGGCAAGCCGCGGCGTCCCGGCGCCTCATCGCCGCCTGCGGGAGTTCCGCGGCTCAGTCTGCAGCACTGTGCTCCGCTCCCAGCAATGCCGCGAGAACCCGGGGCGGCGTCATCGGGAGTTCGGTGAGTCGGACGTCGATGACGTCGCAGACCGTATTGGCGACCGCGGGTGCGATGGCGGGGATCACAGGAGTGCCCACGCCTTTTGCGCCGTGCGGGCCGCCTTCCGATCGACCGCGCGGTCCATCGGCGGTTCAGTCGGCGGGGATGGCGTCGTAGGCGGGGAAATCGGGGTCGACCACGGTGTGGATTCCGAGCCCGGTGACCACGCGGTTCACGTAGTTGAGGTGGGCGCAGTGGGCGTTGGCGTCGACGATGGCCAGGTCGTCGAACCCGACGGCACGCAATGCCTCTACGTCGTCCTCGCCGATCTCGCCGGGTCGGGTCGTGAGGGCGACGGTGTAGCGCACCAGTGCGGCTTCGGGATCCGGCAGTGCCTCGGCGGCGCCGGCCGGGTCGGCGGCCAGCCGGACGATCTGGTCGTCGCTGAAGCCGTCGGAGCGGAGCTTCACCGTGACCTGGCTCATGCAGTGGACGGTGCCGTTCAGTGCGGAGGTCACGAAACCGATGAGATTGCGTTGCCGCGACGACAGTGACGACGGGCAGCGCTCCGTGGCGCCGTACAACTCCAGGCGGGCGCCCACCAGCCGCGGGTACAGCGACCCGGCCAGGGTCATCTCGGTGACCTCGCCCAGCGTCTCACGCTGGCGGTCGTAGTGGCGGCGCAGCTCGTCGCAGGCCTCCTCGTAGGGCACGGTCCGGATCCACATGGCGCCATGTTCGCACAGGACGGCAACCCGGTTAATGCGGCGCGGGTAGCGTCGGCCCGGTCGCGGCGTTCGGACGGCGGATGGAGGGAAACCCCATGGCACGGCTCGGGTTCGTGGACACACACATCCACCTCTACGACCTGCAACTGCCGAACCTGCACTACTCGTGGATGCAGCCGGGGGTGAGCCACCCGGTCTTCGGGGCACTGGAGCCGATCCAGGCGCAGCGCTTCTGGGCCGACGACTACATCGCCGAGACCCGCTTCGCCAACGTGGTCAAGTCAGTGCACGTCAACGCCGCGGTGCGCACGGCCGACCCCGTGGAGGAGACGAGGTGGCTCCAGGCATTCGCCGACCGCGTCGGCCACCCGCACGGGATCGTGGCGGAGGTCAACCTCCTGGAGCCCGGCGCCGAAGCGGTCATCGAACGCCACCTGGAGTTCTCGAACATGCGCGGCGTGCGCGACCTCGGGGTGGAGACGGAGGGTTACCTTCGCGATCCGGCTTGGCAGCGTGGCTTTGCACTGCTCGAGCGCTACGAGCTCGTGGCGTGCGTCGACGCCACCTTCGAGGACTTCGGCACCGTCCGTGCCCTGGCGGAGCGCTCTCCCGAGTTGACGATCTCCCTCGACCACTGCGGGTTCCCGCGGTCACGCACGACGGAGTACTTCGAGGGGTGGCGGGAGGCGCTGTTGGACTTGGCAGGCGCCCCGAACGTGGTCGTCAAGATCTCCGGTCTGGGTATGGGCGAGGTGCGCTGGACCACCGAGTCGATCCGCCCGTGGGTCCTCTCGTGTATCGAAGCCTTCGGTGTCGAGCGGAGCTTCTTCGGGACCAACTGGCCCGTGGACAGGCTCTTCTCGAGCTACCCCGATGTGCTGAACGCCTACACCGAGATCATCGCCGGCTTCCCGCCCGACGATCAGGAGGCCATGTTCAGCGGCAACGCCGAACGCATCTTCCGGATCTGACCGGTCGTCGCTGTCTCCGAGCCCACCGGGAGCGCACTACGTGTCTGGTCGGGATTCGACGTGCTGTCGTGCGAGCGGCGCCGGCTGGATGGGCGCCGTTGCTGTCGGCCAACTAATGTGCCCGATGTCACTGAACGGCGGCGGGCTGAGGGGGAAGCGGCTGATGTCAACCGCGGAGCCCCCGTTCTCGTTCGTAACCGTAAGTCATCGCACCAACTAAAGGGGACAGAGATGACCGGAAGAAACTACTGGACGCGACTACTGGCCATCGGGGTCGCACTTTCCTTGATCCTCGCGGCGTGCGCCTCCGAGGACACTGGCGAGACCGACGCCGCGCGGGCCGACGCGGCGGCAGCAGAGGCCGCGGCCGACGCGGCGCAGGCGGCTGCCGCTGCGGCGGAGGCCGAGGCCGCGCAGGCGAACGCAGAGGCCGCATTGGCCACCGCGAGGGCGGCGGAGGACGAGGCCGCGGTTGCCGCCGCTGAGGAGGCGCTCGCCGAAGCCGAGGACCGGGCCGCAGCTGCTGCAGCTGCCGCTGAGGCGACCGCCGCGGCCGCTGTGGCTGAAGCCGCTGAGGCGAACGCAGAGGCCGCATTGGCCACCGCGAGGGCGGCGGAGGACGAGGCGGCAGTCGCTGCCGCGGAGGCCGCGCTGGCCGAGGCCCAGGCAGCAACCGATGCTGCCCAGGACGCTGCGGAGGCTGCGCAGGCTCAGGTGCAGGCTGCGCAGGCCGAGGCGCAGGTTGCGCAGGCCGAGGCGCAGGCGGCGCTTGCCGCCGCAGAGGCGGCCGCGGCTGCTGCCGGGATCGACCTCAACAATGTGATCATCAGCACCCCCAGCCTGGTGGCGCAGGCCGACTACGCCCGGGCGCCGTACGTCGCCCCGGCCCACGCCGCGGGCCTGCTGGCCTTCGGTGGCTACCTGTACCGCTATGACGCTCGGGGCGACCTAATCCCGGACCTGGCGACCGACTTCCCGGATGTGTCCGAGGACGGCCTGACGATGACCGTGACGCTGCGTGAGGGCCTCGTCTACTCCGACGGCACGCCGGTCGTCGCCCAGGACGCGGTCGTGACGCTGCAGCGGGCCAAGGACGAGGGACCGTTCGGCGCCCAGATGGCTTCATTCGACTACGCCGAAGCCGTTGACGACCGCACGATCATCTACCACATGAACGAGCCGTTCAGCTGCCTCAACAACCAGATCGTCTGCAGCGAGAACATGCCTCTGCACCCGCACGAGCAGGTTCTGGCAGACCCGGAGGGGTACTTTGCCAATCCCGTGAGTGCCACGCAATACGTGGTTTCGGACTGGGTGCCCGGTTCGCCCACGATGGTTCTGGAGGCCAACCCCACCTACTGGAGGGGTGAGGCCGTCATCAAGGGGCTCACGCTGGCGTCGGCCACCGACCCGATCTCAAGGCTGCTGCAGGTGACCACCGGGGCCGCGGCCATGGGCTTCGACATCCCGGCGTCGGTCCGCGCCGACCTGCCGGACGAGGTCAACCAGATCGTCCATCCCATCGGCGGCACGTTCTGGTTCGTGATCCGAAGCGACGCCCCCGGACCCTTGGCTGACGTGAGGGTGCGCAAGGCCCTGTGCCTGGCCATGGACCGCGACGCCATCAACGAGAGGGCGTTCCTGGGTACCGCCGAGCCGGGCGGCTCGATCCTCTCGAGGTACCGGAGCGAGTGGGAGTACGAGGACATCATCCCGCTCGAGCGCGATGTGGAAGGTGCCAAGGCGCTCCTGGCCGAGGCCGGCTATGCCGACGGCTTCGAGACACCGCTACAGACGATGGGTGCTCGCCCCGGCTGGACGGACGCCTCCACGATCCTGGCCGAGAACTGGGCGGACATCGGCGTCACCGCCGAGGTGCAGCCCTTGGAGGACGCCATCATCATCCAGAACATCATCAACCGGACCTACGACACCATGTGGATCGGCAGCGGCGGACCCAACTTCTCAACCCTGCGGACCCTTTTCTACCCGGACAACTTCTGGTCTAACTCTGTCGCCTTCGCCGATGAGTCGGTGGCGGAAGTGTTCGACGAGTTGGCGGTGGCCATGCCCACGGGTGACATGGAGGCGTCGCAGCGCTTGCAGAGCGAGGTGCAGCGTCTGGCGCTCGACATCGGGGCGAACTACTGCCCCATGGGTGAGCGGGCCGTCCTCGTCGGCAACCGCCTCTCGACTGACATCCTGGCGATGATCCCGGCGTCCCAGAACTTCTGGGTTGCCACCGAGAGCGGCTAGTCAGCGTACGGCTGCGGGCCTCTCGGGCGCCCGCAGTGAGACCACTGGTGGTGCCCCGAGCGCGTCAGGAGACGCGGTCGGGGCACCCCGCCGGTGCCTCGTCGGCAATGCGAGGCGACCGACGTGCGGATCGGCGTGCTGACGCTCGGCAGCCGAGCAATCTGTGATCGCTCCGGGAGATTCGTGACGAACGAAGCGGTGAGTTCACTACCGGCCACCGATATCGCCGCCGCGGAGGCCTCCAAGCGCGACAGCGTGCTCGCCCTCATCGGGCGCCGCCTGCTGCGGGCGATCCTGGTGGCGTGGGGCGTCTCGTTGCTGGCCTTCGCCATCGTGCGCATCGTGCCGGGTGACCCCGTGCTGGTGCTGCTGGGCGAGGAGGCCAACCCCGCTCAGATAGAGGTACTGCGGGAGCGGCTCCACCTCGACGGGTCGGTCGTCTCGCAGTACGGCAGCTGGATGGGTGATGTCCTCAAGGGCGATCTGGGGCAGTCGCTCCAGTCCACGAGACCGGTGACCGACACCATTCGTGACCGGTTGCCGATCACCCTCTGGCTCATCGGGTTGGGCATGGTCGTGGCGCTGATCCTGGCGATACCGCTGGGTGTGATCGGAGGCCTGACACGCTCGAACTGGTACAAGCGGGGCTTCAGCCTCGGTTCGGCGGCGCTGATCGCCACCCCGCCGTTCGTCTCCGGCGTGCTGTTGCTACTTGTTTTCGGGGTGCGACTTCGATGGGTACCCGTGGCCGGATACGTTGACACGTTCCCGCAGAACCTGGAATACCTGCTCCTGCCCGCAATCGTCACCGGCATCCCGGTGGGCATGATCTTCGCCATCGTCCTGCAGGAATCCATCAGGGAGACCAACGCCGAGGAGTTCGTCGAGACGGGGCTCGTGTGGGGTCTCGCCAAGCCGCAGTTCATCTGGCGCTACCTGCTGCGCCCCTCCATCGCCCCTGTGATCGGCCTCATGGGCTACATCGTCGGCGCCAGCCTCGCCGCGGCGGTGATCGTGGAGACCGTCTTCAATCTGGAGGGGGTCGGCACCTACTTGGTGCGGGCCGTGCTGGCTCGTGACTACCCGGTCGTGCAGGGCACGCTGTTCACGTTCGGCTTCATCGTGGTGGCTGTCCACTTCTTGAGTGACTCGGTGTCCGCGCTGATCGATCCCCGCTCCAGGACGCTGTCGTGACCTCGCTGCCCGACGTCGCGACCCAGCCGGCCGGCCTCGACGAGCCGCGCTCACGGCTGGCCAAGCTGCTTGGCGGCTGGCGGGCGATGTCGCCGAGCATGCGCTTCGGCATCACCCTCATCGTCCTGATCATCATCCTGTCGATCGTCATCCCGGCGCTCAGCCCCCACGACAGCCGACGGGGCGGTCCCGACGCAAATCTTCCCCCCAGCGCCGAGTACTGGTTCGGGACCGATCATCTGGGGCGGGACGTGTTCGTGCGCACCTTCGACGCGGCGCGCATCGACATCATCCTGGCGGCGGCGGCGGTCTCGGTCCCGCTGCTGGTGGGCACCATTGTCGGATCGATCATCGGGATCACCCGCAGCAGGCTGGTGCAGAACGCCGGAGACCTGGCCATTGAGGTCATCAACTCGTTCCCCACCCTGATCATCGTCATCGCGCTCGTGGCGGCGTTCGGAAGGGGCACCAAGGGTATCCTGCTCGGCTTGTTCATCACCGCCTGGGCGCGCTACGCCAAAGTGGCGCGCGCCCGGGCGCTGGTGATCCGCGACATGGACTACCTGGAGGCCGGCCGGTGTCTGGGGTACAGCCGCGCCCGCATCCTGACCCGCCATGTGGCGCCCAACGTGTTCCCCCTCACGCTCGCCTACGCGGTGAGCGACTTCGTGGTGGTGATCCTGGCGATTGCGGGCCTCTCGTTCCTGGGGGCGGGCGTGCAGCCGCCGACACCGGAGTGGGGCGCCATGCTGAACGACGCGCGGCTGCACATCTTCCGGGCGTGGTGGCCGGTGCTGTTCCCGGGCATGCTGCTGTCGATTACGGCGCTGGGCGTGTCGCTCATCGCCCAGGGGATCGGCCGCCGCACGTCGGAGAACCTCGTCGGATGAGGGCCGTGCACCTTGCCGGCGTGAGGATCGTGCCGTGCTGACGGTCGACGAGCTCTCCATCGGGCTGGTGGGTCGGCGGGGTCACACGATCCCGGTGGTGGACAAGGCGTGGTTGCGCATCGGCGCGGGTGCGACCCTCGGCCTGGTGGGGGAGTCCGGATCGGGAAAGTCGATGCTTTGCCGCTCGCTCGTGGGGACGCTGCACCGGCATTCCGCGGCGGTGACCGGTGGTTCGATCCTCTTCGAGGGGGAGGAACTCGTCGGAGCCTCCGAGGCCATCTGGCGGCGGATCCGCGGGCACCGGATCGCCTATGTGCCCCAGAGTTCGCTGGCGGGGATCAATCCCGTCCTCACGGTCGGCACGCAGCTCACGGCGCTCGTCCGGGCTGCGCGCAGTGACGGCGGTGCGAGCACGTCGCCGCGTGCCCGGGTGCGTGAACTCTTGGATCTGGTGGAGATTCCCCGGATCGACTCGGTCATGAACGAGCGCCCGCACCAGCTCTCGGGCGGGATGCGCCAACGGGTCGTCATCGCCGGTGCCCTCGCCCGCAGCCCCTCTCTGCTCATCGCCGACGAGCCGACCACGGCTCTGGACGTTCGCGTGCAAGCGCGCATCCTCGATCTGCTGCGCCGGCTGCGGGAGCAACTGGGGATGTCGCTGGTGCTGGTGTCCCACGACCTGGCGGTCGTGGAGGAGGTGTGTGACTCCATCGTCGTGCTCTATGCGGGCGCGGTCATGGAATCGGGACCGCACGACATAATCCGCGAGCAGTCCCGGCACCCCTACACGGCGGGACTCGTCGCCGCCGCCCACATGGAGCTCGCCGGCGGCTTCGAACCGATCCCGGGCGAGGCGCCCAGCGTCGGGGCCTGGCCGTCGGCCTGCCGGTTCCACCCCCGCTGCGGGCTCACCTTGAAGCTGGGCGAGGGTGCGGTACACAGCCGCTGCTGCACGGGCCCCCAGCCGCTGCCCGCCGAGTACGAAGGACGGCTCACCGCTTGCCTGTTCGCATCGGCCATGGCGGAGGGGGGAGCACCTCCGGTCGGGTCGCAGGTGGCCGCAGGGGAGTCTCCGTGACCGGTACCGAGGCCGGTTTGGCGGGTCGCGGCGTCCGCGTCACGTTCGGGCGGGGCCACGGGGCATTCAACGCCGTGGACGCCGCCGACATCAACGTACGCGAGCGGGAGGTCGTCGGCCTGGTCGGCGAGAGCGGGAGCGGCAAGACCACGCTCGGCAAGGTTCTGGCGCTGCTGCAGAGGCCCACTCTGGGGGAGGTCAGCTATCGCGGCGAACCCCTCGAGATGCCACGCCGCAACAACCGCAGCGAGATGCGCGGGCACATACAGATGATCTTCCAGGATCCGTATTCCAGTCTGAACCCCAAGCAGCGCGCCCTGCACGCCGTCGCCGAGGTGTTCCAGGTCTGGCGTGGCTCCTCGCGGTCGGTGGCCCTGGGCGCGGCCATGTCCCTGCTGGGCGAGGTCGGTATCAGCGAGGAGCAGGCCCGGCTCTATCCCGCCAGCCTGTCCGGCGGGCAGCGCCAGCGGGTGAGCGTGGCCCGCGCCCTGGCGGTAGAGCCCCGCATCCTGATCGCCGACGAACCAACGTCTTCCATCGACCAGTCGGCGCAGGCGCAGTTGCTGGTGCTGCTCGGGCGACTGCGGGAGGAGCGAGGGCTGGGGATCCTGCTGATCACGCACGACCTGCGGCTCGTGCGCAGCTTCGCCGACCGGGTGTACGTCATGCGCCGCGGTGAACTGGTCGAGAACGGCGACACCACGGAGATCTTCTCGCACCCGGGGCACCCCTACACGCAGGACCTGATCGAAGCCGTCCCCGGCGGGATGTTCCGGTGAGCCCAACCGCGACGGCCCGCCCGCCGAGTGGTTCTGCGGTTGTCTGTTCCCGGCATTCCGGCGGAGAGCCTGCCCCGGACTCGGGTCCGGGCCGGAATCCACTTCCCGGCAGCCGGACCCGCGCGGGGAACTACCTTTGCCCGCAGCACACGCCGCTCCGGTCCCCGACTTCGGAGGTCTGACGCCATGCCCATCGACAGCGCCGGCAACGGTGCCCACGCCATGACCGTGACCGGACCGGTGCCGGTGAGCGAGTTGGGCCCCACCCACGTCCACGAGCACCTGTACGTCGACTGCCGGCCGATCCTGCGGATCCACGGCTACCCGGTGGTCACCGAGGAGCCACTGGACATGTGCACCGCAGCGGAAGCCCGCTGGAACCCGGGCGGCTTCCCCGACAACTACCACCAGACGGACGTGGAGCAGGTGCTGGAGGAGTTGGAGCCGTTCTATGCCGCGGGCGGGCGGACGATCGTGGAGGTCACACCGCGCAACCTCTCGCGTGACCCGCTGATCCTCCGGGACATCGCCGAGCGCAGCGGGCTGAACGTGATCATGGGCGGGTTCTACTACCTGGCGGCGTCGCACCCTGAGGGAACCGCCGAGCGCTCCACGGAGGACCTGGCTGCCGAGATCGTCGGCGAGTGGCGCGACGGGGTGGGCGAGACGGGAATCCGCCCGGGCATCATCGGCGAGGTCGGCACCTACGACCCGGTCCAGCCCGAGGAGTTCCGCATGCTGCGGGCCGCTGCCTGGGCGCACAGCGAGACCGACCTACCCATCTCGATCCACCTGCATCCCTGGGGCTTCGAGGGGATCAAGGTGCTCGATGCCCTGATGGCCGAGGGTGTTGACCCCGGGCGTGTCATCCTCGGGCACATGAACACCGCCATCGGCAATGACGCCTACCAGATGGAGCTGCTGGAGCGGGGCGCCAACCTGGCGTACGACCTGATGGGTTTCGACCACTCGCTGATCGGGCTGGGGAAGTACCCGCCGAGCGACTACGACATTGTGCAGGGCATGGTGGCCCTAGCCGAGCGCGGCCACCTCGAGCAGTTGTTCGTCTCGCAGGACATGGGCGGCGTGAAGACGCGGCTGCTGGCCTACGGCGGCTGGGGCTACGCCCACACGCTCAACCACGTGGTGCCGCTATTCCGCAACGCCGGCTGGGGCGACGACGAGGTGGAGACTCTGATCGTGGGCAACCCGGCCCGCGTCCTGGCAATCGAAGGGTTGAACCGATGACCACCGAGGCACCCAAACTCCCGCTTGGGGTTCACGAAGGTCGCACCGACCTGTTCGAGGAGTTCATGCGCCGGCCCTTCGGGCGCCACTCCCCCGACCTGCAGTCACTGCTCGAATACATGCGGGGCGCCCCGATCGTGGGCAAGCACTTCCTGCTCATGACCCGCTCCAACGTGGCGTGGATGCTCGCCAGGTTCACCGAGGGCGATCCGCTGGGTGTCGAGCGCCTGCCCGAGATCGTCTTCGACAACATTACCGAGGCGGAGCGGTACGTCTTCCGCCTCCGCTGGGCGGCGCTGTTCGGCGAGGAACCCTCCTCCCGTCATTCCGGCGAAGGCCGGAATCCACTGTCCCACGGTCCCGGTGGAGGTCCCGCTGAGGACCTGCGGGACCGAGCGCCCGCAACGAACCCGTCGCGCACAGCAGACCCTGCCGTCCGCGCCGGCTTCGAGGGCCCTGAACTGCTTGCGTACGCGGACCGCCAGACGCTCCGGGCCGGCGAGGAAATCAATTTCAAGGTGTCGTGCTCGGGCGTCGAGACCTACACGCTCGACGTCGTGCGTCTCCTCAGCCCGGACCTCGGGGACGGCCCGGACGTTCCGGCCTACTCCGCGACGGAGATGGCGACGGAGGTGTGTGGCGAGCATCCCGCCCGCCACCAGCCGATCCACCCGGGGTCGTACGTGCGGGTTCCGGGCGGCGCCGGTGGCGGCGATGCAGACGGCTTCACCATCGTGCTGTCCGTGTTCCCGACGCTCCTGGCGGCGGGTCACCAGATGCTGTTCGGCTCCTATTGCAGCGACACAGCCACGGGGGCAGGTTTGTTCCTGGATGAGGACGGCTGTCTGGGACTCGTCTGCGGTGATGGCACGGTTGGGGAGGCTGTCCTCAGCGACGTCGCCGTCGCCGAGTCGCGCTGGACCTGCGTCGCGGTGACCTGCGACGGTGCCGGCGGTGTCACGTTCCACGCCGGCGGTCATGCGTCCCACCGGCTCGAGGATCGAGGCTGGGTACACGAGGAGCACCACGGTGGGCCCGTTGCCGCTCTCGGCGACGGCCCCCTCCTCATCGGCGCCGAGCAGACCGGGGGCGGTTGGGCAGCGTCATGCTTCAACGGCCGGATCGAGCGCCCGCGACTGTACGGCCGCGCCCTGGACGGCGCAGAGATCGAAGCCGTCGCCGAGCGGGGTCCGGCGGAGTTTGCCGACGGAGCGCTTGGTGACTGGGACTTCTCCGTCGACATCGGTAGCGAGGACGTCATAGACGTCTCGGGCAACGACCGCCACGGCACCATCGTCAACATCCCGACCAGGGGAGTGAGTGGCTCCAACTGGTCCGGGCGGACGGTGGACTGGCGGGTGGCGCCCGAGGAGTACGGGGCCATCCACTTCCACTGCGACGACATCAGCGACGCCGGCTGGGAGACCACGCAGAGCCTGCGAGTCCCCGAGGACTGGCCCAGCGGCTGCTACGCCGGGCGGTTCGGTGCCGGCGGGGCGGAGTTCTGGGTGCCCTTCGCGGTGCGACCACCTGCGGCCGGCGCCTCGCGCGACGTGGCGTTCCTGCTGCCGACCGCGACGTACTGCGCCTACGCCAACCTGAAGATGCGTGTTGTCAACCCGTTCAACGAACTCGTCCATGGTCGCCTCACCGTGCTTGACGACACCGACCTGCTGATGCTGCGGTTCGGCGAGATCGGGATGTGCACCTACGACACCCACGCCGATGGCAGCACGGTCGTGCACTCCTCCATGCACCGACCGGTCACCAACTTCCGCCCGAAGGGCCGGATGTACAAGTTTTGCCAGGACCTCCTGATCGTGGCCTGGTTGGAGCGCACCGGTGTCGACTACGACGTGATCAGCGACGACGACTTGGACCGGGAGGGTCTCGAGGCGCTGGAGCCGTACCGGGTGCTGGTGACCAGCTCGCACCCTGAGTACGTGAGCACGCCCATGATGGACGCCTGCGAGGGATTCGTACGGCGCGGCGGGCGGCTCGTGAACCTGGGCGGCAACACCTTCTGGCACCGCATCGCCTACCACCCGAGCGGTCCCGGGATGATGGAGGTGCGCAGACCGGACCTCCCGAGATTGTGGCGGGCCGACGCCGGCCAGGGCCACGACACGTTCACCGGCGAGGCGGCGGGCACGTGGGTAGGGCTCGGTCGTGCTCCGCACATGATCGCCGGCGTGGGTTTCATCACGCAGGGATTCGACACCTGCTCGTACTACCGGCGCACGGCGGCGAGCCGCGACCGGCGGGCGTCGTTCATCTTCGAGGGCGTGGACGACGAGATCATCGGCGACTTCGGGATCCTCCAGGGCGGCGCTGCCGGCTACGAGATCGAACGCGCCGATGCCGCTCTCGGGACGCCGGCGCACACGCTGGTGCTGGCATCGTCGGAGAACCACTCGAACCTCTACGGGCTGATGGTCACGAACCTGGGCGACACGCTGCCGAACACAGACCCCGACGCCCCCGAGAGGATCCGCGCCGACATGGTGTTCTTCGAGACACCTGGCGGGGGCGCCGTGTTCTCCGTGGGGTCGATCGCCTGGTCGGGCAGCCTCAGCCACGCCGGCTACGACAACAACGTCGCCGCGGTGACCGGCAACGTGCTGCGGCGATTCATGGATCCCGAGCCGTTCTCCATCCCGGCGCCGGGCTCCTGAGGAGCGCAGTACTGATGGCTGAACACGCCGGCGTCGGATTCGGGGCCCTGGGGGCCGGCCTGGAGGGCCGCGGGGTGATCGTGACGGGCGCCGCCCGCGGGGTTGGGGCGGCGACGGCGCGGGCGATGGCGGCGGCCGGTGCCCGGGTGGCGGCGGTCGACCGCAACGCTGCCGGGCTCGCCGAGGTGATCGCCGGGCTGGACGGCACGGGACATCGCGCCATCACGTTCGACCTTCTCGACGTGGGGGCCATCGACGACCTCGTCGCCGGGATCACCGACGACTTCGGTGATCTCTGGGCGCTCGCTCACATCGCCGCCTTCCTGCGGCGCCAGGACGTCGACGACGTGACCCCCGAGGACTGGGATCTCCAGAACGACATCAATGTCCGGGCAACGTTCTTCCTGAACAGGGCCGTCGGCAACGCCATGGTGGCCGCCGGGGGCGGTGGGCGCATCATCAACTTCAGTTCGGGGGGATGGTGGAACGGCCCCGTCTTCGGCAGCGACGCCTACCTTGCGGGCAAGGCGGGCGTGATCACGCTCAGCCGCGGGTTCGCTCGCCGGTACGGACCGCACGGCATCCTCGTCAACGCCATCGCGCCCGGCCAGGTCGACACGCCGATGCAGCACGACGACATGCCTCCGGAGATCGTGGCCGCCTCGACGGAGGCGTGCCCGCTGCGCCGTATCGGCCAGCCCGAGGAGCTGGCCGCCGTGGTGGTGTTCCTGGCTTCGATTCATGCGAGCTTCGTCAACGGCGCCACGCTCAACGTGAGCGGGGGCGGCCTCATCTACTGAGCGCGCCATGGACCGGTTCGCGCTCGCCCCCACGGCGCTCTTCGACGGCGAGCGGCTGCGGCGGGCCCACGCCGTCGTCGTGGAGGGAGAGCGAGTTGCCGGCATCGCACCGGTGGGTGCGTTGCCCGAGGGGATGGACGTGCGGCCCCTGGATGGCTGCACGCTGCTGCCGGGTCTGATCGACTGCCACACCCACATCTCGGACTGGATGCTCCCCGGCTTCCTGGCGGCGGGTGTCACGGCGGTGCGCGACACGGGCAACGACCCGGCGTGGATCCTCCGGCGCCGCGAGCGCACGAGGTCCGACCCGATGGCCGGTCCCGACATCCTCTGTTGCGGTCCCCTGCTGGACGGCGCGGCGGCGTTCTGGCCGCATATCAGCCGCCGGCATGCGGACGCGGCGGCGATCCGCCGCTCGATCGACGAGATGGCCGAGCGTGGTGTCGATGCCGTCAAGCTGTACGTGCATCTCAGCGCCAGCCAGATCGGTGCCGCCGCGGCGCAGGCGGACCGCCGCGGCCTGCCACTGCTTGCCCACCTCGGACCGTCGGTGGACCTGGCGACGGCGGTTTCGGCCGGGGTGCGTGAGGTGCAGCACCTCACCGGCTGCGTGCACCACGTCGAGGGATGGCGGACCAACACCGACGAGGTGGCCGATTCGGCCGCTTCACTGGCTGCGGCGGGTGTCGTTCAGTGCCCGACTCTCGTGGTCTGGGACAGGCTCTGCCGCTTGAACGACGCCGCGTTCCGCCACGACCGGCGCGACAGGTGGGTCCACCCGGACATCGCCGCGGTGTGGCAGCGCTTCCCGCACCGCACCGGCGAGGTCGGCGACCGCCTCGACCGCCAGCGCAGTGTCAACACCATGAAGCGGGTCCTGGGTGCCCTCGCCGGTGCCGGCTGCACCGTGGTCGCCGGGTCCGACGCGCCGTTCCCTCATCTGGTCCCTGGGTTCTCCCTGCACGACGAGCTGTCGCTGCTCGTCGACGCCGGCCTCGAACCGGCGGCCGCTCTGGCGTCGGCCACCTCGGTCGCCGCTGATGTGGTTGGTCTCGGTGACGCCGGGCGGATCAGGCCGGGCTCGGTGGCCGACATGGTTGCGGTGGGCGGTGATCCTCTCGACGACATCTGCGTGCTGTCGGACGTGCGCCTGGTGCTGCGCCGGGGGCGGATCGTCGACTTCGAGGCACTGGAGGCAACCGCCGCCGCGGCGTTCTCGCAGGCGCCGGAGGATCCCTTCTCGCGGCTGATGATCGACTTCGCCAAGCCTGCGGGCGGCGGAAGCCACCCCCAGGGGTGACCTGCCGTTACTTGAACCCGCCGTCGAGCACCCGCTGCTCGGCGCCGGAGGGGCTGTAGAGGAAGTACACCGTCACCGGCTCGTCGCCGTCGTTCACGAACTGGTGGCTCACGCCCGGCGGCGTGTACACCACGTCACCGGGTGCCACCGGCCTGTCCTCGTCGCCGATCCGCGCCCGTCCCCGTCCCGACAGGATCATCCAGACCTCCGTCGTCTCGGGGTGGGAATGACGTGTCCCGACGACCCCGGCGGGAATCTCCGTCATCCCGACCGCGAAGTCGCCCATCCCCTCCTGCAGCAGCGGGGACAGCAGCACCCTCACATCGCGGGTGGCCGGGGCCGGGGTCACGAAGCCGACACCGTCGTGGCGATTCAGGAACAGCGGCTGGTCGGCCGCTGGGCTGGATGTCATGGTGTGGACCTCCTAGGTCGTCACGGAGACCCGCCGAGGGTCGGTGTTGTCGGTGAACTGGAACCCCGGTCCCTTCGGCATGCCCACGCCGTAACCGGTGCCCCAGTCGTGCGGTCTGTCCCCGGCCTCGGCCTCTGCCCAGGCCTTCAGCGGTACGACGTCCCAATCCCAGGCGAACCAGTACTGGGAGTCGGGGTGGTTCTCGGGGTCCGATCCCAGCGGGTGGGAAAGGTTGCCCATCGCCCCGAGCAGTTGCCGGCGGACGGGGTTGCTGCGCGCGACCAGGTCGGGATCCTGATTCACGTGGCCCGACGGGCGGATCCAGCGGGGCGCGTAGCTGATGTAGAGGGCGCGGCGCTCGTGCGTGGACAGGTTCGGGCTGGCGGCGTGCAGCAGCGTGGGTCGCCACATCATGAGGCTGCCCGGCGGCACCTTCAGCTCGTGGATCTCCTCGGTGGGCAGGTCTTCGCGCCAGCGGGCCCGTTTGGCGGCATCCCAGCGGTGGCTGCCGGGCACGAACAGGATGGTTGCGTGGTCGGCTTCGGTGGCGTCGGAGACGTACCAGCCGATCTTGAAGTCCAGCCAGGGCATCGGGCCGTCGATGCCGATGCCCGTGAACTCCTCCTCGTAGTCGAAGTGCCAGCCGAGTGAGAGGGCCGACGGGTGCCGGCCGGGCTGCGGCGGTGTCCACAGAATCACGCTGTCGCGATTCTGCACATTCCAGCCCACGATGTCCACCACATAGCGCAGGATGTCCGGGCGGTCCATGAGATTCAGGAAAGCCTCGTGCTTGACGAGCCCGTTGCGGATGCTGAGGGGCTGGTCGGGCGTCATGCCCCGCTCGCCGCGCAGGCGCGCACCGACCTCGTCGAAGGCGTCGTTAAGGACCGCCACCTCGTCGGCGTCCAGATACTCCTCGATGACGAAGAACCCGCGCTCGTTCAGCAGTTCCTTCTGTTCTGACGTCGCTGCCAGTGCCACTGACTTCCCCCCGTCCAGATTCGGCTATCGAACGCTGAGGCTAACGGAGAATCAGCCGGCGGTCGTATCCGGTGCCGGGAGCTTCCTGGCGGTGCCCCGCCGCAGCTCGCGACGGCGTCGCCAGGGGTCGCGAGTCGATTCTGACCGCCGGAGGGGCACCTACTATGCTGCCCCGGCGTGTAAGTCGTGGCCGTCGCGGGCTACGGACACGAGAGTGAGGGAGAAACATGATTTCCAGACGTAGGAACCTCTGGGTTGCCGCCGCGCTTGCAGCGACGATCGCACTACTGGCCGGCGCCTGCGCTGCGGACGACTCAGCGTCGGGCACCGTGGATGCGGCCAACGCGGCGGTCGCCAGCGCACAGGGCACGGTTGGTGAGGCGAAGTCCGCCGCCGCCGACGCCGCAGCGGCAGCCAGTTCGGCGGCCGCCGCGGCGGCCGAGGCGCAGGCCGCGGCCGGACTGGCGCAGGCCACCGCCGAGGGCAACCAGGCGGCGGTGGAGCAGGCTGAAGCCGCCCTTACCGTCGCACAGGCGGCCGCCGAGGATGCGCGAGCACAGGCCGAGTCGGCCCAACAGGACGCAGCTGCGGCCCAGGAGGATGCCGAAATGGCTCAACTACAGGCCGCGGTGACCGCCGGGGACTACAGAGCCACCATTCGCCCCGCCAAGCAGGCATGGAAGATCGGCTACGGGGACGGGTTCTCGGGTATCCCGTTCACCGACTCGGTGACCGACAGCATCAACGCGGTGGCCGACGAGATGGGCGTCGAGATCATCTACTGCGACAACGCGGTGGACCAGGAGAAGACGCTCAACTGCACCAATTTGATCATTGCGCAGGGCGCGGACGGAGTGATCTTCGCCAACTGGATCGGAGGCACCGAGGATCTCATCGCGGGTCTCTACACGGACGCCGGCCTACCGTGCGTGTCCTACGACGGGCCGCACCCGGGCTGTGCGGCCTTCGGCCCGGACAACTACCGGGCCGCCCAGGAGGCCGGCCGCTACCTCGGTCAGATCGCGGCGGACCAGGGCTGGGACCCGGCGGAGACGGAGCTGATCATTCTCTGGAATCCGGACGTGCCGGTGCTGAAGGAGCGTCGCGACGGCTCAATCGCGGGAGTCACGGACGTATTCGCCATTCCGCCGGACAACATTCACACCGATATCCCGCACAAGGACATCAGCGACGTGCTGCCCCTCGTCAGAGATTGGGTTACCGCACATCCGGACGCTCAGAACGTGCTCTGCTTCGGCCACAGCGACCAACCAGGTGTCGATTGTGCTCTGGCGCTCGAAGAAGGAGGGTTCCTGGGTCGGGCGGCAGCCGCCAGCCTCGGAGCGTCCGACGAGGCCCTCGTGGATCTACGCGATCGGACCGACGACGAGTCCATCTTCAAAGCGACGATCTCGTACTTCCCGGAACGGTACGGCCAGTATCTGGTTCCTGCCATTGTCGACATGCTGGAAGGTAGGCCGGTACCCGACCGGATTATTCCCGACGTCTCGCCAGTGACACGTGACAACGTGCAGGAGCTCTACCCGGGCTAGATGAGTTGGGCCGCGCAGTACTTCGGGGTTCGGACGGTCGTCAGCGGCCGAACCCCGAAGTCAGCGGACGAGGCGTGATCAAAGAGGTGTGATGACTCTCATGCAGCCGTTGCTGACCGTGCGCCATGTTTCCAAGGCGTTCGGCCACGTGCAGGCACTGATTGACGTTGACTTGGACATTAACCCTGGCGAGGTAGTCGGTCTGCTTGGTGACAACGGCGCTGGCAAATCCACGCTCATCAAGATCCTCTCCGGTGTCTATTTCGCCGACGAGGGGGAGTTCACCCGCGACGGCGATCTTGCCAGCATCGGAGATCCGAATGATGCGCAAGCACTCGGAATTGCCACCGTCTATCAGGATCTATCGCTTGTCGAGAACCGGCCAGTGGCGCACAATATCTATCTGGGGCGTGAACCGCGAAGATGGAGGATCCTCCTCCATCGCAGGAAGATGGAGAAAGACGCGGCGGAGTTACTTGAGCGACTGAATATCACGCTGCCATCGGTGAAGGTTGATGCCGGTATTCTTTCCGGAGGGCAGCGACAGGCGGTTGCCATCTCCAGGGCGGTTGCGCAAGGGGGGGACATCCTCTTGCTCGATGAGCCGACAGCGTCGTTGGGGGTTGAGCAGACCGAACAAGTCCATCGGCTGGTCACGGAGATGAAGTCGCAAGGTAAAGCCATTGTGCTGATTACGCACGATCTCAGCGACGTACTCAATATCGCCGACAGGATAGTCGTGCTCCGGCAGGGCCGCCTTTGGGCCGACGTACCGGCTTCAACCACTACTCAGACTGAAGTCATCGGCTGGATTACCGGCGCGGCGCCGTCACAGTTCAAGAGCGAGCGCACACCATGATTGTGAGAACTTGGGCGGACCTTCGGGTGTCTGTAAAAAGGATGGACAACTGGACGATTCCGGGCCTGCTGGTTACTCTCGCCGTCCTAATCATCTATACCCATGTTCGCTCGCCGTTCTTCTTCTCGATCAACAACTTCTTGAACATCGGCTCGGCGATAGCCATCAGAGGGCTTATCGCTATCGGACTGACGATACTCCTGATAAGTGGCGGGATCGACCTGTCTGTGGCGGCCGTTGCAGCCGTATCAGGCATGGTCGCTGCTTTGTTGATCAATTCGGGTGTGCCCGGGAATGCAGCTGCTCTGGTTGCGCTGGTCGCTGCCGTGGTCATGGGCGCAATCAACGCGTTCATTATCGTGAGACTGCGGGTCAACCCAATTATCGGGACGCTCGGAACTCTGCTGATGTTCCGAGGTCTTGGTTTTGTTGTCAGCAGCGGTGACAATATTGTTATCGGGGTAGATGCGTGGAGTACTCTCGGCCGAGGAAAAGTGCAGTCAATTCCTGTTTCCCTGATCGTGTTTCTCAGCATTCTGGTGATCGGAATACTGTTTATGCGCTACACGACCGTCGGTAACTACCTCTACGCGATTGGTGGCAATTCTGAAGCCTGCAGGAATGTCGGCGTAAAGGTGGACCGTCTCCGTGCCGGATCGTACATTGCCACGGCTGTGTTATCCGGCCTTGCCGGTGTCACGATCATGTCGCAGGGCGGCACCGCTCAGCCGATCGCTTTGAACGGCGCTGAGTTGGAGATTATTACCGCTGTGTTCTTAGGTGGCGTCGCTCTGACAGGTGGCCGAGGCAGTTTGTTCGGCACGCTATTGGGCATCATCATCATCGGCGTCATTACCAATAGCTTTATTCTGACGCAAGTCCAGGTCTATTGGCAGAGAGTGGTCTTGGGCTTCATCCTGATCGTCGCAGTCTCGCTCGACAGCGTCCGCAGGGGCGGCGGCTACCGCTGACGTATCCGGCCGGCAGGCCCGGAGGATCCCTTCTCGCGGCTGATGATCAACTTAGCCAAGCCCGCGGGAGGCGCTGCCCGTCCACTGGTTGTCGGCTGACGGTTCAGGCGAGGGAACCGACTTCTGAGGATGGCACGGGGAGAGGACGCGGGTGTCAAGCCGTGAGAGGGTTCTCCCAGCGAACCTCAGCGAAGCGGGCGAAGTCGGTGTCGGCGCTCATCACTGTGAGGCCGTGCTCGATGGCCAGCGCGGCCAGCATGGCGTCGGGCACGAGGCTGGCCGTAACGTGGTGTTCGGCGACGAGGTCGCCCAGGATCGCCGCCGTGCGCACCGTGGGTGGCGGGATCCAGGCTGGTTCGGCGTCGAGCCAGCGTTGTACGCAGCCCCATGCCTGCTCCGCTGTCAGCGGTTTGGAGTAGATGCGCGGGTTGGTGCCGATGCGCAGGAAAGCTCCGATGGACTGCCACGGGAGCGCCACCCTGCGGTGGCCGTTCAGCACCGCCACCAGCCACCGCGTTGACCGCTCGTGGTGTGGCGAGGAGTTGTCGGCGGCGTACAGCAGCAGATTGGCATCGATCAGCACGGCAGGTCGGTCTCATCCAGTAGGCCGATCACGTCGCCGATGTTGGTTACATCGAGCTTCTGCCCCATGTCATAGGAGTCATGTTCATATAGGGGAACGGTCTTAGGTCTGGCCAGTCCCTCGCGGACGAGGCGGTTGACGGCCTCGCTCACGCCAATGCCCTCGGATCGCCGAAGCCGCTCCACAGCAGCGGCCACGTCTTCTTGCAGCGTCAGTGTTGTGCGCATGACAGAAGGCTAGCATCTTGATGCATCAGTAGTAACATCACGATGCAGCAGCCGAACTCAGGTCGCCAACCGGTCGGTACGCGTCCCCGGCCAACAACAAGCCGACAGATCACGCGTAAGGCCCCAAGGCCAACAACGTTTCGGGTCAGACCTGTCGCCGACCGAGGACACCCTCAGTATGAGTGTCCCGTGTCATTGTCTCTTGCTCAGTCTGCGGGATGCGGTGCGCGCTCGGGGGCGTTCGATCGAACGCTACGAGGTCACCGAGACGGCTTGCCGGGTGTGGGAGTCGTCGCTGAGTTGGTCGACGAGGAATCCGGCCAGGTCTGCTCGGCTGATGCGCTTTGTGGCTCCCGTCGTCGTGGCGTTGACGGCACCGGTCACGGGTCCGTCGGTGAGGACGGCTGAGCGGACGATGGTCCAGTTGGTCGGGCTCGGCTCGACTATGGCCTCCTGAGCCCGGTGGCCCGCGAAGATGTTCCGCAGCATCGTCTTGAACAGCAGCTTGGAACCCCACGGAATCTGCCCCCAGCTGTCCCCGACGCCTGCCGCGGAGACGACGATGACGCGCCCAACCTCGTGACTGGCCGCAGCAGCAACGATGGTCGTCGTCCCGGTGGCAAGAGTCGTCTTGTCCCGCAGACCGGTGCTACCGAGGCACACGATCACGGCATCGTGACCGGCGACCGCTTCCGTCACGACGGTGGAGTCGAACACGTCACCACTGAACACACTCAGACCCGGTTCAGGATCCAGCCGGGCCGCAGACCGTCCGAAGGCCGTGACCTCGTGGCCACTGTCCAGGGCGCTGCGCAGGACATGTCCACCGGTCTTTCCCGTCGCTCCAAAGACTATGACGCGCACCCTGGCTCCTCAGCTTCTCGCCACCCGAACTGCTGAGGAGTATGCCGTGGGACGCGGGGCCTCGAGGCGCCTAGCGCGTTGCCTGGATCCTCCGGCGTGCCCCGGACCGCTCATGTGCGAACCGCGCGGCGTCGATTCGCCGGCCGAGCTCGGGGACTCGCAGGCCGCTTGTCTCGATGGGGGCCGCCCGCGTCGGCCAGCCCCTGGTAGCGAGCGGCCAGGGCCTCCTTCTTGCGCACCTGGTGCGGCTGGAGGGCGTCGAACTCCCGGGGGGTGATGGGATCTCCCAGCACGAGTTCTCCGGCTTCGACCGCCGAGGCCACGAGGTCCTCGCCGACCGCGGTGCGCACGATGATCCCGTTGAACCCCGCGTCCTCGCCGGTGGGCGCTCCGCCGGGCCAGACATCGGCTGCGGCGACGTCGGCCGCCTCCCCCAAGGCGTCGGGGCACAGCTTGCAGCGAGTCTCGACGTCCCAGCCGGACTCGTCCTCCCACATTTCCAGGTAGGACTTGGTGAAGCGCTCCCCGGCGGTGGTCTCCACCACGGTCGGTCCCGGATTGCCGTGGCCGCGGTAGCGGAACAGCGCCACGTCGTCCTCTTCGAGACCGAACTCGGCGAGGCCTGCAAGCGGTGCGGTCGGCCCGTAGCGCGAGCTCGTATTGGCTCGGACCGACTCAGGGTCCTCCGACAGGATCCAGCGGCTGCGCATGGGTCGGTCAGGGTCGGCCCCGACGTGAAGCACGAAGTCGGCCCGGCCCGTGCGCAGCACATGAACGCCCAGCGCGAGAACGCGTCGGTGGACGAGGGTCTAAGCGACCCGGCCGGTGTCATCACCATCTTGACCCTGCCCCCGGTGAGCGCCTCACACAGACCGCAGCCGACACACAGGTCGTTGGCAACAATCTCAGCGATGGATCGCTCTGCCTCGCCGGCGGTCCCCGTGGCGGCAGCAGCGATCATGTGCTCGAGCAGTCCGACAGCGTGCTGGCGTCTATGCGCGGCATGTCGTCCGCGGAGGGTGCAGCGCTCAGGTGTAGTCCCGGTACTTGTCCAGGTAACGGACCGGGCGACTGAGGGCGTCCTTGCGGAATGGGTCGCCCAGCTCCATGGTGCACATGGCTTCGATGACGGTGGTGCGGCCGGCGTTCATCTGGGCGTCGATCGCCGCGGTCAGCGCCGGGCCCACCTCTTCGAGCTGGTTGACCCGCACGCCGTCGGCGCCCATGGCCCGGGCCACCTCCGACCAGCTCTCGCCGCTGTCGAGCTCGCCGGCCACGAAGCGGCGACCGTAGAAGTCCACCTGGTTCTTCTTCTCCGCGCCCCATTGGCGGTTGTGGAACACCACCGCGGTGACCGGGATGTTGTGGCGCACCGCGGTCATGGTCTCCACCATGCTCATGGCCCACGCCCCGTCACCGGCGTACGCCACCGCCGGCCGGTGCGGCGCGGCCTTCTTGGCCCCGATGATGGTGGGCAGTGCATAGCCGCAGTTGCCCCAGCTCATGGCGGCGAAGAACGACCGGGGCTCCTCGAAGCGCAGATAGCTGTTGGCCACCGAGTTGATGTTGCCGATGTCGGTGGACACCATCACCCGCTCCGGCATCGCCCTCTCGAGTTCACGCAGCACCTGGCGGGGATGCATCCAGTCGTCGTGCTCCGCCGCGGCCTGCTTGATCATGTCGACGCTGAAGTCGTCGGTCTCCTCGGTCCAGGCATCCAGCTCGGCCTCCCAGTCGGCCACCTCGGCGGCGATGTCGGAGGCCCGTTGCGCCCGCGTGGCGTCGCAGACCAACTCCCGGGGGGCCAATCGTCTCCTGAGCGCGGTCGCTGCCGCTCCGGCGTCACCGCAGATGCCCACGTCGATGCGCTTGACCAGGCCGAGCATCTTGGAGTCGGCGTCCACCTGAATGATCTTGGCCCCGGTGGGCCAGTAGTCCAGGCCGTGCTGGGGCAGCGTGCCGAACGGGCCGAGCCGGGTGCCCAGCGCCAGCACCACATCGGCCCGTGAGATCAGGCGCATCGCCGCCTTGGAGCCCTGGTAGCCGAGAGGCCCGCACCACAGCGGATGCAACGCCGGGAAGGAATCGTTGTGCAGGTAGCTGTTCACCACCGGGCAGCCGAGCCGCTCGGCCAGCGCCACCGTCTCGGCCATGGCGTCGCCCATGACCACCCCACCGCCGGCGATCATCACCGGGAACGCGGCCCCGGCCAGGAGCTCGGCGGCTGCGTCCAGGGTGCGGTCGCCGCCGGGACCCCGATCGAGGTTCTGCGGCGCCGGTATGTCCACATCGATATCGCCGTAGAAACGATCGCGGGGGATGTTGAGCTGCGTCGGACCCATCTCCGACAGGGCCCGATCGAAGCAGCGGGCCGTCAGCTCGGCCATGCGGCGCTCGTTGTTGACGTGGCCCTGGTACTTGGTGAACTCCTCGAACATCGGCAGCTGGTTGGTCTCCTGGAATCCGCCCAGGCCGATACCCATAGTCCCCGCTTCAGGTGTGACGATCACCACCGGGCTGTGTGCCCAGAACGCCGCGGCGATGGCGGTCACGCAGTTCGAGATGCCCGGTCCGTTCTGGCCGATCACCACGCCGTGGCGGCCGCTCACCCGGCTGAAGCCGTCGGCCATGTGGGCGGCGCCCTGCTCATGCACCACCGGCACCAGCTCGATGCCGGCCGGCTCGAAGATGTCCATGGCATCCATGAACGCACTGCCCATGATGCCGAAGATGGTGTCGACGCCGTGGGCGACCATCGTCTCCACGAACGCCTCGCTGGGAGTCATACGGGTCATGTCTTTCCTCCTCCGGTGGACGAGATCAGAGGGCGTAGGCGGCGGGGGCGGGCTTGAGCGGGCGGGCGTACCACAGGGGCCGGCGCAAACCGCCGGGGCCTGGAGCCGGGCGGGTCATGGCGAGCCACTCCCGGTAGGCCACCCGCGCCTCGGCGGTGTCCACGGCCACATCGCCGTAGGAGTCGCCGGGCTGGGCGGGCGTCACCCTCACCCGCTGGTGCCAGCACTGCATGCCCGACACCGGGTCGGGCTGCACGCAGAAGGTGAGGTTCTGGTGGACGCCGGTGTCGCTCCACCAGATGCGTTCGGTGTCATCGTCGGCGCTCGCATGGGGCTGCGGACGGCCCCGGCGGCTGAGCCGCCACATCGTGCCGTCTTTGGTGATGTCGGCGTCGCCGCCCGCCCACGACCCGCCGCCGGAAGGATCCAGGCGCCAGCGGCCCATGTGATGCGATGCCGCCACCACACCGGGACGGATGCCCTCGGTGCGCCAGGCGCCGATCACGAAGTGGCCGATCCGGGTGTTGATCCTCACCAGGCCGCCCACCTCGATGCCCAGAGCCTCGGCGTCGGAGGGATGGATCCACAGCGGGTGGCGGTGGCTCAGCTCGTTCAGCCATTTGCTGTTGGCCGAGCGGGTGTGGATCAGCGTCGGGATGCGGAACGTCGGCAGCAGGATGCGCTCGTTGCCCGCGAGGTCGAGGTTCTCCCAATGCACATGGGACGGGATCCAGGTCGGTGTGGCGTACTCGGGCCAGCCCCAGTCCGCCAGCGTCTGGGAGTACAACTCCAGCTTGCGCGAGGGAGTCGGGAAGCCCTCCCTGGGCGTGCCATCCACCTGCACCGCGGGCGAGCCGTCGCCGAGGCCGGCCAGATGCAGGCCGGCCAGATCCTCCGGCGAGCCCGACCACCCCCCAGGGGTGCCGGCGCGGCGGAAGACGCCGGAGTCGTCGATGTCGCAGTCCCTCAACTCGGCCGGGTCGATCTCGCGCTCGTACGGCTCGTACATGTCGCCCTCGAGCGCGTAGGCGCCCCGGTCCCGCATGAACTCCAGCGGGGTCTGATCCGCCGCTGCGGCGTCGGTGGCCAAGCCGGGCACCGACGAGAACATGGCCCCGTAGTACTCGTCCACGCTCATCGGCGTGCCGGGTTGGCTGGGGCTCTCGAACCAGCGGCGGATGCCCAGGGAGCCGTCGGGGTCGATGCGCCATGACAGCTCGATCCAGAACTCGTTCTCCTCCCACACCTCGCCCGGGTTGAACTCGTGCGTGCGCGACTCGTGGGTCACGGGCTCGCCGCGGATCTCGGCGTAACGGCGCAGTACCGGCTGGCGGAAGCCGATCCAGCGCCCGGCGTGAGTCTCGAAGCTGGCCACGTCGTGGCGCTCGGCGCCCACTCCCATGGGCAGCACGTAGTCGGCGAAGAGGGCCGTCTCCGACCAGGTGGGCGTGAGGGCCACGTGGCAGGAAACCTTGTCGGGGTCGGAGAGGGCCTCCAGCCAGCTGAATCCGTCGGGGTTGGTCCACACCGGGTTGTAGACCCGGCTGAAGTACACCTCGAGGCGCCCGCGGCCCTCGGCCAGGAAATGAGGCAGCAGGATCGACATCTCGTGGTAGGCCAGCGGGTACTCCCGCGGCCAGGTGAGTTCGTTCCACTGCTCGAAGGGCGCAGCGCCGGGCGGGTGGGGTGCCTTGTACTTGTTCCAGCCGTTGCCGGTGGTGCCCCCGACGGTGCCCACCGAGCCGGTGAGCACGTTGAGGAAGAACAGGCACCGGGCCGTCTGCCAGCCGCCCAGGTTGCCGGCGCCCGCGGCCCGCCAGTTGTGGGACGCGAACTTGGTCGGATGGGCGCCGATGATCTCAGCGATCTCGGTGATCTGAGCCGCGGCCACGCCGCAGACCCGCTCGGCCTCGGTGGGCGTGTAGGCGGCGTAGTCGTCTGCCAGGGCGGGGCCCACCGAGTCGAACTCCACCGGCCGGTGCGGGTGGCGCTCGCGCAGGTAGACCTCCCAGTTACACCAGCGCCGCACGAAGTCGCGCTCCCATGTGCCGTTGAGCACCAGCAGCCGGGCGATGGCCAGCAGCAGGAAGGGCTCGGTGCCGGGCCACGCCGGCAGCCAGTGGTCGGCCTTCGCGCCGGTATTGGAGAGTCGGGGGTCGACGCAGATGACCGTCGCCCCCTTGCCCTGGGCTTCGATGATCCGCTGGGCGTGAGGGTTGAAGTAGTGGCCCGATTCCAGGTGCGACGAGATGAGGAAGATCACCTCGGCGTTGGCGAAGTCCGACGACGGGCGGTCATGGCCCATCCAACTCTGGTAGCCGATACGGGCGTTGGAGCTGCAGATGTTGGTGTGGCTGTTGTGGCCGTCGATCCCCCAGCACTGGAGCACCCTCTCGGCGTAGCCGTCCTCGCCGGGGCGGCCCACGTGGTACATGACCTCGTTGTGGCGGCCTTCGGCGATGGCAGTGCGGATGCGGGCACCGATGTCGTCGAGGGCCTCGTCCCAGGTCACCCGCTCCCATTGCCCGGAGCCCCGCTCCCCCGCCTGCCGCAGCGGGTGCAGGATGCGCTCGTGGTCATCGATCTGGTTGAGCGTGGCCGGACCCTTGGCACAGTTGCGACCCCGGCTGGCCGGGTGCAGGGGGTTGCCCTCGACGCGGTCGATGCGCCCGGTGGCATGGTTGACATGGCACAGCAGCCCGCAGGCGGCCTCGCAGTTGAAACAGGTGGTGGGCACCAGGGTGTGATGGTGCTCCTCCCGGCGGGGCCAGGCCTTGGCGTCGAGCGACGTGACATCGTGCCAGGTCTCGTGCGGGGGGTAGCTACTCAGTTCGGTCACGGTGCTACCTCCGTCTAGGACAGCGGGACGGACTGGCCCGCCCGCACGAAGCTGTCCTCGTAGAACCACATGCCGGCGATGGCGCTGATCCCGGCCGCGGCGGCCGGCCAGGGCCCCGTGTCGGCTGCAAGGCCGACAGCGACGAGCACCGCCGGGACGACCAGACCCAACACCACTCCACCGGCCCAGAAGCGGCGGGCGTATCGACCCCGGGTCATGGCCGCAACCGCAGCGTCGACGTGGGCCGTTCGGTGCGACACGAGTTCGGCCGCCACGAGCACCGCAGTGGCCAGCACCCCCGCCAGCAGCACCCAATGCACCGCACCGGAGTCGGGCACGTCGACGGCCAGTGCCAGCACGGCGTAGCCGGCGCCGCCGGCCACCGCCGCCTGTGCGAGCAACGTCGGCAGCACCAGGGGCGTCTGCCAGAGGTCGCGGCCCTCGCACTGACCGAACAGGAAGGCCGTGTAGCCCGCCGTGGCCGCCGCCAGAAGCGCGGCAGGCGCGGCGAGCACTTGCAAGGCCGCGCCCGAGCCAACCACGCCGGCAACGAACCACGCCGCGCACACGGCGGCGAAAGCCCCGAGGACGACGGCACCCTTCACCAGCCAGGACCGTCGGTTGGCTCGAGTGATCAGGTAGTAGAACCGTTCCGGTCGGCGCAGGTCCCACACGAGCAGCGCGCCTGTGGCCGCCAGGAACACGCCGGCGATCAGCGGCGGCGCCACGCCCACGGCGGCCTGCTCGCTGCCGTGTCCGAGCAGCACCAGCAACGCAGCCACGGCCATCATGCCTGCAGCCACCGCCTTGGTGACCAGGTAGCTCGACACCTTCGCCTTCCACGTCATCTCATGCGCCGTGGTGTAGGTGGTGCGGGCCACCACCCCGTGACCGCCGGGTTCGGCGGTCGGGTGCGCGGCGGTGGTGTCGGCCCAGATCATCCCGTCTTCAGCGATCGCCGTGCGCAGCGGGTCGAGCGATGCCGCCTCGGCGCCCAGGTAGTACACCTTGGGCAGGGTGTTCTGCTCGGGTGCCCGCACCGCGGTATCGCTACGGCAAATCAGCTTGGTGGTCTCGTCGTCCGGGTCGTCGAGGTCGGCCACCTTGATGGCGTGGGTGGGGCATACCACCACGCAGCTCGGCTCGAGACCCTGCTCGATGCGGTGGTTGCAGAAATTGCACTTGTTGGCCGTGTTCGTGGCCGGGTTGATGTAGATGGCGTCGTAGGGGCAGGCGTTCATGCACCCCTTGCAGCCGATGCAGTTGGCGTCGTCGAAGTCGACGACGCCGTTGGTTGCCCGGAACAGGGCGTTGGTGGGACAGATGGCGATACACGGCGCGTCGTCGCATTGGTTGCACCGCATCACGGAGAAATGCCGGTTGACATCGGGGAACGAGCCCGTCTCGATGTACTTGACCCAAGTCCGGTTCACGCCGAGGGGGATGTCGTGCTCGCTCTTGCACGCCACCGTGCAGGCGTGACAGCCGATGCAGCTGTCGCTGTCGAGCAGGAACCCGAGCCGAGTCACAAGACACCTTCCGCGCTCACAGCCGATCTGCGGGAGAGCCGCTGAACCCCAGCGCACAGCAGTTCCACCAGATGCCCGAAGGTGTCTTCGGGATCATGGGGCAGCGGGTGGCCGTCCCCCGACTCGAGGTGGCTGAAGCCATGGAATGCGCTGCGCAGGGCGCGGGCCGCATGGACGCGGTCCGCCTCACCGAGGTCGTAGCCCCTCAAAGCCTGGCCCAGAACGGCGAGCACCCTCTCTACCGCGGCCTCGAGTTCGGCGTCCCCGGCGCACGGGTAGCGGTCGGTGGCGGCATAGATGCCGGGATGGTCTCGAACCATCTTGCGCCAGGCATGGCCCACCGCGGCCACGGAATCGTCGCCGGACAGTCCGACGGCCGCGTCGGCCAGCCTCTGAGCCAGGATCTCGCGACCCCGGAGGCTGAGGCTGCGTAGAAGATCGTCATAGCCGCCGACGTGGCGATACAGGGCCGGCTGGCGCACGCCGAGCGTGACGGCAACCCGGGTGAGGGTCAGCTTGTCGAGGCCGTCGGCGTCAGCGATCTGGGCCGCCGCCGAGATCACCCTCTCGCGGTCGAGCGGACGCCGCGCCGCCGGCGGCCTGTCCTGTCGTAGCGTCATTGCTGTCAACCTCTCGCCTTTGCCGCGATCCCCGGGGGGCGCACGGCCCCGAAGCTAGCAGGTATAGCGTCTTGGTTAGACGTCGCAAACGACGCGTGAGCAGCCTGGCAGGCCGCGATGGCCACCACAGTGACGATGTCGTCCGCGTCGCAGCCCCGCGACAGGTCGTGCATGACGTGTGCGGTGCCCTGCAGGAGCGGCCCGTACGCTCGTGCGCCCCCCAGCCGTTCGGTGATCTTGTAGGCAATATTGCCCGAGTCCAGATCCGGGAAGACGAAGACGTTTGCCGAGCCCGCGACCTCCGAGTTCGGGGCCTTCGACCGAGCCACCTCGCGTGCCCAGGCCGCGTCGAACTGCAGCTCGCCGTCGATGGCAAGCGACGGCGCCCTACGCCGCACGATCTCGGTGGCGGAACGGACCCGCTCCACGCGGGGGCCCGCCGCGCTGCCCTTGGTGGAGTACGACAGCATGGCCACCCGGGCCCTCTCGCCAACGAGTGATTCGTGCGTGGCCGCGCTCGACATGGCGATCGAGGCGAGCTGACCGGCATCGGGCTCGGGCACCACGCCGCAGTCGCCGAAGGTGATCGGCGTCCCGTCGGGCAGCACCAGCAGGAAGCAGCTGCTAATGATCTCGACACCGGGAGCCAGCCCGATGCAAGAGAGGGCGGCCCTCACCACATCGGCAGTCGGCCGGGTCGCCCCGCCCACGCAGGCGTCAGCCTCGCCGGCGCCCACCATGAGCGCAGCCACGTGGAGCGGGTCATCCAGATCGATGCGCTCTCTGGACGGTGAGGCCTCGGCCGCTGCTTGCACCGCCGGCGAGCGGAAGGCGGCCGGATCATCGACGAGAACCGGGGTCGCCAGTCCTTCGGTGTCCAAGCGCTGGGCGGCGTCGATTGCCCGTTCGTCGTCGCCGTCGGCCAGCACCACCCGCATACGCGAGGAGCGGGCCTGCCGCCGCCACGACTCGGTAACCGGGATGCGACCCGCCGACGGCGGAGTGTCGGTCAACCCTTGCCCCGCCAGGGGATCAGCCGCTTTTCAGCCACCCGCATCGCCCCGTCCATGGCCACGCCGAGGATGCTGATGAGGATCACCGCCGACAGCATCGTGTCGAGCAGGAAGAACTGGCGGGCCTTGAAGATCGTGAACCCAAGGCCGGAGCTCGATCCGAGCAGCTCGGCGGCCACCAGCGTGCCCCAGCACACGCCGATAGCCACTCGCAGCCCGGTGAAGATCTCGGGCAGGGCGTTGGGCAGGATCACATGGCGCAGCACCTGGGCCTTCGACGCTCCCAGCGAGTAGGCGGCGTGGACCTTGGTGGTGTTCACCGCCAGCACTCCGGAGCGGGCCGCGATCACCATGATCCAGATCGCCGCGAACAGCAACAGGTAGACCTTGCCCTCCTCGCCGATGCCGAACCACACGATGAATAGGGGGATGAGCGCCAGCGGTGGTATGGGCCGCAGCAACTCCACGATGGGATCGAAGACGCCGCGCCAGCGGTTCGAGAGGCCCATGGTCAGGCCGATGGGCACGCCGACGATCACGCCCCAGAACAGCCCCTTGGCCAGGCGGCTGAAGCTGTCCCAGACGTGCTCCCACAGTGTGACGCCGCTGTAGCCGTTGCGGGCGAAGTCCCAGCCGGCTTCCCAAACCTGCACGGGACTTGGCAGTGTCCGCTCGTTGATCCACTGCGTGTACGAGCAGCTCGGCAGGCCCGGGAACTCGCCGGGATCGTCGGCCGCTCTCTCGCAGTCGCGCAGCAGGTCGCGCTCGCCGTAACTCTCGTCCTGTGACAAGTTGGCCTGAACGTCCTCCGCGTAGTCGTACCAGTCCGGAGGCAGCCCCCACACGTTCGTCGCAACGAACCAGCCCACCAGAATGACGAGCAGGCTGGCAACGGTCCACCGCAAGGCACCGCTCACCTCGGTGGCGTCGCCGAAGGTGACCGTCTTGCGGGTGCTCTGGCCCTGCTGCCGGAACAACCGGGTGAAGGGCCGGTTCATGCTTCGGCCTCGTCGGTCGCTGTTGTTCTCAAGGCGTGACCGCCCGGTCCATCCATCGTCAGCCGTCCTGTGCCGTTCCCATGATCTGTTCCTCCATCTCCCAGATCATCGACAGGATCTCCTCGCGGACGCGGATGAACTCCGCGGAGGTCTTCAACTCGCGTGCGTCAGCCGTGAGCGCCTGCCGGGCGAACGGCAGGTCGTAGACCCGCTCGATGCGTCCGGGCCGGGGTGCCATCACGAAGAGCTGGTCGCCCAGGTACAGCGCCTCCTCCACACTGTGGGTGACCAGCACGATGGTCTTTCCGGTCTCGTGCCAGAGGTTGAGCACCAGACCCTGCATCTTCTCGCGGGTGAGCGCGTCGAGGGCGCCGAGGGGCTCGTCCATGAGCATGATCCGGGGGTCGTTGGCGAGACAGCGGGCCAAGGCCACCCGCTGTTGCATCCCGCCGGACAGCTCGTAGGTGGCCTTCTCGCCGAAACCCTGAAGCCCCACGATGCGCAGCAGGTCCTGCACCGCCTCGCGGGAAGCGGGCCGGGAGCGGCCGTTCATGCGGGCGCCGAAGCCGACGTTGTCGTTGACGCTGAGCCACTCGAACAGCGCCCCTCGCTGGAACACCATGCCGCGGTCCTGGCCCGGACCCGTGATCGGCTCGCTGCCCAGCTTCGCCTCGCCGGATGTGGGCGCCAGGAAACCGGCGAGGATGTTGAGCAGCGTGGTCTTGCCGCATCCCGACGGGCCGAGCAGGGTGAGCAGCCGGCCAGGCTGCAAGGTGAACGACACATCGGCGAGCGCCTCGACGCTGCTGCCGTCGGGCAGCTTGTACACCATGCCCACGTTCTCCACCACGAGCGGGCTGTCGGTCTTCGACTCGGTCGCTGCCTCGACCTTCGTCTTGTCGAAGTGCACCTCAGGGCGGGCCAGGATGAACCAGGCCCGAGCCAGCACGAACACAGCGCCCAGCAGCGCGACGTAGGGGATGGTGGAATCAGCGCGCTGCTGGTAGGCCAGGCCGACGGCGACCACCGAGCTTGCCGCGAGCGCCAGCCACACATACCGGGTCAGTCCGGCCCTGCGGGACTCGCCGGCCCGGCGATACACCACCAAGAGGGCCAACAGGGCGGCTCCCCCCAGCAGGGACACGCTGGGCTGCCAGGGCGACGCCGAGTCCCGGAACAGCAGGACTATCCCGCCGAGTAGCGCGCCGACCGCCATGATCTGGCCGATCAGCAGGATGCCGTCACCGGGCTGCGCTCTCCGGCCGGCAGTCTTGAATCGGCGAGTAGGCGTGATCAGCAGATCGACAGTCATGAAGACCGCAGCTGCGGCCACGACGATGAGCGCAACCAGCTTGAGCCAGATCGCGCCCCGGACGATGCCGCCGGTCACAGCGTCGAAAGCGTCAGCCAAGGCCTGGACGACAGACTCCATTGCACCTCCTGTTCGGTTCTGGGGCTTCGCTGCCCGCCCGAAAGCGAAACAGGCGTTGGCCCGACAGTAGACGTCTACGGCCATCGGGGCGGGCGGGCGCCACGACGGCGCCCGCCCGCCCGCGAGTCGGCGTCAGTTCACGGCTTCGAGGAAGCTGGTGTCGACGAAGGAGTCGTAGCTTCGCAGCGCGGAGTCGATCTCGCCTTGGGCGACGAAGAAGTCCATTTGTTCCTTCATCACGGCCTGGACGGTGCCGCCGAGCCACGCTTCGGAGAGTTGCACGTCCCTTTCGGGGAACGCGAACGCGTCGAGCAGCGAGATGGTCGACTCTCGGTCCATGCCCGCAGCCCCGGCGATGGTGTCTATGAACGGCGCCCGGTCATCGTTGTAGGCCCGGTTGGCGTCCTCGGTGACCTGCAGGAAGCCCGTCACGAGATCGGGATGCTCCGCCGCGAAGTCGCCGGTGGTGGAGATGATGTCGAACACCCGGATGCCGATGGCCTCCTGCTCGGCGCCGGTCATCACCAGGTTGCCGCCATTGGCGATCATCCTGTTCACCGCTCCGCCGAACGCGCAGGCCATGGCCACCTCGCCGGAGTCCAAGGCCGCCACAGCCGCCGGGCCGCCCTCGGACTGGATCAGATCCACCGTGGAGGTGTCCACACCGAGATGCTCGAGCATCTTCAACAGCTTGAAGTGCGTCACATTGCCCAACGGGGTGTAGATGCTCTGACCTGTCAGCGTCTGCGCCGCGTTCGCCGCGGTGACGCCGTAGTCGGGATGGGCCACACAGTTGTCCGCGTCCGCGTAGGTCACCGCCACGCCCACAAGGAGCAGGTCAGAGCCACCGGTCACGAAGTTGGCGAACGGCGTCAGCCCCTGCGAATAGGAGATGTCGATGTCACCGGACTCCATTGCCTGGGCCATGTCACCGCCGCTGGCGAACGGGAACCAATTCACCGTCAGACCCAACTCGGCGTCATAGGTCTGCTCCGCCTGAGCCACCTGATTCGCAGTCGGCCACTCCAAGAAGAACGCCACATTCAACTCATCGAGCATCTCCCCCGCAGGAGCAGCAGAATCGCCCGCAGGACGGCCGGTGATGGCTTCGAGGAAGCTGGTGTCGACGAAGGAGTCGTAGCTTCCCAGCGCGGAGTCGATCTCGCCTTGGGCGACGAAGAAGTCCATTTGTTCCTTCATCACGGCCTGGACGGTGCCGCCGAGCCACGCTTCGGAGAGTTGCACGTCCCTTTCGGGGAACGCGAACGCGTCGAGCAGCGAGATGGTCGACTCTCGGTCCATGCCCGCAGCCCCGGCGATGGTGTCTATGAACGGCGCCCGGTCATCGTTGTAGGCCCGGTTGGCGTCCTCGGTGACCTGCAGGAAGCCCGTCACGAGATCGGGATGCTCCGCCGCGAAGTCGCCGGTGGTGGAGATGATGTCGAACACCCGGATGCCGATGGCCTCCTGCTCGGCGCCGGTCATCACCAGGTTGCCGCCATTGGCGATCATCCTGTTCACCGCTCCGCCGAACGCGCAGGCCATGGCCACCTCGCCGGAGTCCAAGGCCGCCACAGCCGCCGGGCCGCCCTCGGACTGGATCAGATCCACCGTGGAGGTGTCCACACCGAGATGCTCGAGCATCTTCAACAGCTTGAAGTGCGTCACATTGCCCAACGGGGTGTAGATGCTCTGACCTGTCAGCGTCTGCGCCGCGTTCGCCGCGGTGACGCCGTAGTCGGGATGGGCCACACAGTTGTCCGCGTCCGCGTAGGTCACCGCCACGCCCACAAGGAGCAGGTCAGAGCCACCGGTCACGAAGTTGGCGAACGGCGTCAGCCCCTGCGAATAGGAGATGTCGATGTCACCGGACTCCATTGCCTGGGCCATGTCACCGCCGCTGGCGAACGGGAACCAATTCACCGTCAGACCCAACTCGGCGTCATAGGTCTGCTCCGCCTGAGCCACCTGATTCGCAGTCGGCCACTCCAAGAAGAACGCCACATTCAACTCATCGAGCATCTCCCCCGCAGGAGCAGCAGAATCGCCCGATGGCGGTGGTGCCGCCTCTGGTGGTGGTGCTGGCTCCGGCGGCGCCGGGGCTTCTACCCCCGCCTCCTCCGGCGCAGCAGAGTCGTCCTCACCGCCGCAGGACGCGGCGACAAGCACGAGCAGCGCTAGCACGGCAATCATTCTTCTCATTGATCTCCCTCCCTATTAGTGGATGTGTTGAGACCTCCCGTAGAGGTCCGCAGCCAACCGCCCACGCGGTCGAGCACTTGATCGACCCGGCTCAGCAGGTCGTCGATCACGGCGGTGTCGGCTACCAGCGGCGGCGAAACCGACAGCATCACCGCGCCCCGGCCGTCGGGCCGCACCAGCACGCGCGCCTCGCGCATCAGCCGGTCCAGCACGCCTCCCGGCAGCAACTCGGCGATCTCGGCGCCGGTGAGATCGGCACCCGAGTGGCGGTCGCGCATCAGTTCCAAGGCATAGAAGTAGCCGATGCCGCGTACATCCTTCACGCAGGAGTGGGCCTGCATCAGCGCCCGCAGACCGTCGCCGAGCCGGTCCTCGTTGCGCAGCACGCCCGCGAGCACATCCTCGTCATGCAATGCCGCAATGTTCGCGACCGCCACCGCGGTGGCCACCGGGTGGCCACCGAAGGTGGACCCGTGCAGGAACGTGCCTGCGGGCGAGTCCCACACCCGCTCCAGCAGCGGGCCGCGCACGACCAGTCCGCCGAGGGGCTGGTAGGCGCTGGTGACGCCCTTCGCGAACGCGATCATGTCGGGTCGAACGCCGAAGCGCTCGCTGCCGAACCAGTGGCCGAGGCGGCCGAAGGAGTTGACCACCTCGTCGGCGCACAGCAGCACGCCGTAGTCATCGCAAATCCGGCGCAGTTCCTGCCAATAACCCTCCGGCGGCACGAGCGCGCCGCGGCCGTTCTGGACCGGCTCGGCGATCACCATGGCCACGGTCTCGGGACCCTCGGCCACTATCGCCTCCTCGACGGCGGCCACGCAGGGCAGCTCTCGGGCCAACTGGCCCGACTCGAGGTGACAGCCCAAGGTGTTGGACACGTGTCGCACGTGGCCGGCGAGCATCGGCAGGTACGGGTCTCGCAGGCTGGGAATGCCCGTCAGCGCGAGGGCGCCGAGCGTGGTGCCGTGGTATGCCCAGCGCCGGGCGATCACCTTGTGGCGCTGCTCGTCGCCGTTGGCCAGGTGATAGCAGCGGGCGAACTTGAGGGCCGACTCCACCGCTTCGGAGCCGGAACTCACGAAGAACACCCGGTCGAGGTCGCCCGGCGCGACGGCGGCGATCATCGACGCAGCCTCGATGGACGAAGGGTGAGCGAAGCCCCAATTGGGGTAGAACGCCAGCTTGTCCATCTGCTTCGCCGCGGCCGCGGTCAGGTCGCTGCGACCGTGGCCGAGGTTGGTGCAGAACAAGCCTGCGAGGGCGTCGAGATACTCGTTGCCGTCCGCGTCCCAGACGTAGCAACCCTCGCCACGCTCGATCACCACCAGATCGCCCGCCCTCCAGGCGTCGCCCCGAGTGAAATGAGGTATCAGATGGCGGCGTGCGCGCTCCCGGGTGTCCGGCATGCGTTAGTCCCTAGTCCCCCTGGGTATTGCTAGGCACGGCAGGGTTAGAGATTAGTACATAGTTGCAAGTGTGTCTAACCGTCAGCACACGGCGTCTAAGCAAGTGTGCCCCGCGGTCGGCAGGACGAGGATCAGACGTGTGTCTCCGGATGGCGGATGGCGGGATCCACTCTTGGTGCCGTGTCCCGAGCGCCGGCAGTGGTCTCCGCCCGGGCTACTCGTCGGGGTGCTCCCTGACGCCCGCGCGGGGGCCGCGGCCGGCGGCGAGACGATGATTGAGGGCGTCGGGTTCGTCCACCCGGTGGCGTTCAAGCGCTTCGGGGTCGAAGATGATGCCGGCGCCGGGGCTGTCGCCCAGCACGATCCAGCCGTCTTCGATCACCGAGTCGAACGTGAATGTGGCGTCGCGACCGGCCTCCAGCACCTCCATCATGGTGTGGTGCGGTAGGGCGGCCGCCAGGTGCGCGCCGTAGCGGCCGGCCGAGTTCATGAGCGACACGGGCCGGTCGAAGGCCTGCGCCAACTCGGCGGCGCGCAGGCATGTGGTGAGCCCTGCCATGTTGGGATTCACCTGCACGACGTCGACGGCGCCGTGGCGCAGCAGGGCGGCGAAGAGATGGACGTCCTTGAGGTTCTCCCCGGTCGCCACCGCGGCACCGATGGCCCGCGACACGTCGCGCAATCCGTCGAGGTCGGTGCGGATCACGGGCTCCTCGCACCAGGCGATGTCGAACTCGCTCTCGAGGGCGCGCATTGCCCGGACGGCCTGCTTGGGTGACCAGAACTCGTTGGCGTCCACCAGCAACGCGGGCTTCACGTCGTCACCGCCGAGCGCCTCATGCATGATGGCGAGCCGGCGCAAGTCGGTCTCGACGCCGAAGCCGACCTTCAGCTTCCCGGCCCGCACGCCGCGGGCGGCCATCGACTCGTAGTAGGCGCGCAGTTCCTCGTCCGTCAGGGCGCCGTCCAATCCGCTGGCGTAGGCCATGACTCGGGGCTCCAGCGCCCCGAAGAACTGCCAGAGCGGGACGCCGGCGATCTTGGCGCGGAGGTCCCACAGGGCGTTGTCGATGGCGGCGATGCCGATGGCCGTCGCTCCCTCGTTGCCGGGCTTGAACGAGGCGCGGATCATGCGCTCCCAAAGACCGCGGTGACGTAGCGGATCCTCGCCGATGATCGCCGTCGAGAGCGCGGGGATGGCGGCGAGGCCGAGCCGGCTGGCGGTGGCGACCCCGTCGATGCCTTCGTCGGTGCGGAGGAACACCGCCAGATCGGCACGGCGGCGCATCCCGTCGGGGATGTTCACGTCGCCGATGGGTCGCGACAGCTCGTACTCGTAGAGCACGGTCTCGACGCCGGTGATCTTCATGGCGCCCGATCCAGGTGGATGGCGCCGATGGGGCAGTTGGCGACGGCGGCGGAGGCGTTCAGCAGCCTCTCGCCGGTCACCTCGCTGATGAGCACACGTGTGGTGCCGTCGTCGTCGAAGTCGAACAGTTCTGGATCGATGAGCACGCATTGGCCGGAGCCGACGCACGCATCGTCGATCCACAGCCGGAACCGGCGGCTGGAGGGATCCTGCTCAGCGGGCACTGGGGGTCCGTGCCATCGTGTCCCCAGCGGCCCCGCCAGGGCTGTCGCCTGCCTTGATCGGCGCGCCGTGCGGATCGACCCACAGCTCCGCCAGGCCGCGCTGGTCGCGGGGTGTCCTCCAGCGAGGCACCTGGCTGAGGAGGGCCGCTGCGGGGAATCGCCTCAGAAACTCGTCGACGGCGATGGGCACCTCCAGACGGGCGAGGGATGCGCCGAGGCAGAAATGCGGGCCACGGCCGAAGCCCATGTGATCGGCCTTCGTGAGCCGCCGCGTGATGTCGAACCTCCCGGGATCGGGGTACTGGGCCGGGTCCCGGTGCGCTGCGGCGATGTTGAACACCACGGTGTCGCCGGCCTGGATCGATTGGCCGCCGAGGCTTACTGCCCGTGTCGCCATGCGTCGCCCGTTGATGGCCGGCGGCTCGTAGCGCAGCACCTCCTCGATGGCGTACTCCAGCCACTGCGCTGAAGATCGGGCCAGTTCCAACTGCTCAGGGTGCCCGAGCAGCAGGAAGATGGCCGTGGTCATGAGGTTCGTGGACGTCTCGTGGCCGGCCTGCAGGGAATGGACCACGATGGCGATGCCGTCCTGGCGGGTCATGCGCCCGTCGTCGATCGCTGTCGCCACGACGCTCACGAAGTCGTCCCGAGGTTCGGCGCTCCGCCGGTCGATGAGGTCGCTGACGAACTCCCGCCATTCGCTGAGCGCGTTGTCGAGGTCGCGGGCGATGTCGGGCTGGGGCAGCGGTCCGGTGAAGAACCGGGCCAGCTGCATCGACCAGCCGGGGAAGCGATCGAGCGCATCGGCCGGGACGCCGAGCAGCCCGGCGATGACCTTGACCGGCAGAGGCTTCGCCAGGATCTCCACCACGTCGAAAGGCACGCCGGCTTGCTGGGGTTCGGTCAGCAGGGTGGCGGCCTCGCGGCGAATGTCGTCGGCGAGGGGCGCCAGGGCGGCCGGCGTGAACGGAGGGTTGACGGCGCGGCGAAGCGCCGAGTGCTTGGTGCCGTCGGAGTGGATGAGGCCGGGCTGACCGAAGTGGTAGGGGATGATCCGCAGGCTCTCGAAGACGTCGTCGGGAAGTCTCCGGATGTAGGCCATCTCGGCGCCTTGGCTGGAGAAGTCGCCGGGGTTGCGGAACAACTCCTCGGTCAGGTCGAACCGTGTCACCAGCCAGTAGTTGAGCGAGGGGCTCCAGTAGACGGGTGCCCGGCGTCGGAGTTCGGCGAACACCTCGTGCATGTTGGCCTGAAAGTCCGCAGCGCTCAGAGCCTCTTCGATCTCCGGTATTCCCTGACGCTGCATCGGATCACCGTAACCGTCATCCCGGAGGAGGCTGGAATCAAGTGTGCGGCGATCCGGCCGGGGCCGCCGGTGGCCGTCGGCGGCGCGTCTGGCGAAATCGCGCCGGCGCCGCCCCCCGGCGTCCCCGCCCTCGGGTGTCGCTCGGCGCCTTCGGCCACCGGTCAGCCGCATCACCGTTTGCGCCGGGGCAGACTAGGTGGTGTGAGTGAGTCGCTGCCCGCGCAGTTTGCCGGTGTGGGGCTGTCGTTGTCGAACGAGGAACCGGCTGCAGTGACGCTGGCGTTGGGAATGCGCGCCGATGAACTGGGTTACGACGAGGTGTCGATTCCGGAGAGCCGGTTGCATCGCTCCACCACGTCGGTTGCGGCTGCGATCCTGGCCCGGACGCGGCGGGTCACGGTTCGTGTCGGCGTGGCTAATCCGGTCACCCGGCATCCGCTGTTGCTCGCCCTCGAGGCCGCCACTCTTGCTGACATCGGACCGGGGCGGGTGCGGTTCGGTCTTGGGGCGTGTGAGTGGACCATGCGGGCCTTCGGGTGTGATCCGGAGGGCTGGTTGCCGTACACCAACACCGTCGAGGCTGTGCGGGCCATGCGGTCGCTGCTGGCGGGCGGGCCGATCGGATTCGAGCCCGGGACGTTCGCAGCCGACGCCGATCTGCGCCTCGACCTGCCACCGCCCGCCCCCGTCCCCGTGGACGTCGGCGCTGTGAACGCCCGGATGCTGACCGCCGCGGGTCGCTGGGCCGACGGGGTGCAGTTGGGTGCTCTGATGAGCCCCGCCTACGTGGCCTGGGCGGCGGATCGCATCGCCGAGGGCGCCCGCTCGGTGGGGCGCGACCCTGGAGAGGTGCTGCTGTCCGGCAACGTTCTGACCAGCCTGGACCGCGACAGGGCTGCCGCTCGCCGCGAGGTGTGCGAGGTGCTGGCCTACTACCTGGCGCGGGTGGAGGGCGTGGTGGTGGACCGCTCGGGTGCCGACCCCGAAGCCGTGGCGGCGGTCCGTGTCGCGGTGCGTCGCGATGGTGTTGCCGCGGGTGCCGCGGCAGTGAGCGGGCAGCTCATCGACACGTTCGGCGTGACAGGCGATACTGCGGAGGTGATCGAGCGGTTGGCGCGCTTCGGCGACGCCGGGATGGCCATGCCGCTGCTGTGGTACACGCTGGGGCCCGACCCCACCTGGGCGGTGGGAGCGCTGGCCGCCGAGGTGCTGCCGGCGGTGCGTCCGGAGCCGTCGTGAACGCCGGCGCGCCGGCCGCCGCCGGTCCGCTCGTCAGCACCGCCTGGTTGGCGGAGCGCCTGGCGGATCCGCACAGCGACCTGCGGGTCGTGGACTGCCGCTGGTACCTGAAGCCGTTCGACATGCGCGACCCCGACGTTGAGTACGCCGGCGGCCACATCCCCGGCGCGGTGCATCTGCGCTGGGACACGCACTGGGCCGATGCCGAGCACCCGATCCCAGGGATGCTGGCGCAGCCGGAGGCGTTTGCGGAGGTCATGGCCGGCGCCGGCATCAGCAACGCCACGACGGTGGTCGTCTACGACGACGGGCACGTCACCGTGGCGGCCCGATTGTGGTGGGCACTCCGGGTGTACGGACACCGCGCCGTGGCGGTCCTCGACGGAGGCATCGACCGCTGGGTCGCCGAGGGTCGCCCGCTCAGTACCGAGGTGCCGGGTTGGCCCAACGGTGATTTCGTTGCCCGGCCGCGCTCGGCCGCGTATGCCACGCACATCGACGTAGCTGCGGCCCTCGACGACCCATCGGCGGGTCTCGTGGACTGCCGCATGGAACCGGCACGGGTCGAGGACGGCGCCATGATTCCCGGAAGCTCGTACCTGCCCGGAATCGAGTTCCTCGACGATGACGGTCTCATGCGCTCCCCCGAGAGCTGCCGGGAGACCATCCTGGCGGCCACCGATCCCTCGCCTCGCACGATCCTGTACTGCCGGGGAGGGGTGGGGGCCTGCGGCACCGCCCTGGCCTACGAGGTGGCAGGTCTCGGCGACGGCGTGTCGGTCTACGACGGGTCCTGGGGCGAGTGGGTCACGATCGCCGACGACGCTCACAAGGAGCCCCTCTAGCGGTCAGTCGAGGAATTCGACTGCACCCATGTCGAGGGCGTGGGTGGCGTGGCGGCGCGCCATCGTGGCCAGCAACTCGTCGCCGCGTTCGGTGCGCTCGACCCCCATGGACGCGAAGACGACCGTGGCGAGGCCGAAGAAGGATGCCCGGCGGTACGCCTCCCAGCACTCGGGCCAAGCGAGGTCTGCCACACCGAAAGCGCAGAGCGCTTCGTGGTAGTCGCGCACGATGCGCTCCTCGGCGGCGCGGCGGTGGTCGGGCCGCAGGTTGCCGCCTAGGAAGTACGAGACGTCGGTGAGGGGGTGGCCGACGGCCAGGGACTGCCAGTCCACGGTAGTGATCACCGCTGGGGTTTGAGTCGTGTCGAGGAGCAGGTTGTCGAGCCGGTAGTCCTGGTGGATGGCGCAGAACGCCTCGCCGACCGGCGGGCTGATGGGGAAGCCCGGCGCGTAGGCCAGGCGACCGAACAGGTCCTTCTGCTCAGCGGAGAGTTCGTCGCGATTCCTGTCCAGGAATTCGGGGAGGACGCCCTGGAAGAAGGACTGTATGGCGTTGTGCACCTCCACCGGATCGCCGAAGTTCAGCCATTCGGCTTCGGCGAGCGAGGCATCGCGCCAGGTGGGGCCGTGGAGTCCCACCAGCGCCAGCACGACGGCGCGGGCCAGCGATGGGTCGCAGCCGGCGATCTGGTCACCCTGGATCGCCGGATGCATGTCCTCCAGCAACAGCACGAATTCGGGGCCGTGGCCCCGGACGGCCGCGTGATAGCAGCGCGGCGTCGGGATCTGCAGCTGCGACCGGAGACGGTTGTAGAAGCCGACCTCGCGGGCGTAGGCGCGCACGGTGACGGCGATGTTCCGCGTCGCCTCGTCGCTGGAGGGGAACTTGCCGACGATCGTGGCCGGATGCTCGGGCCGTGGCCGCGCGTACTCGAGCATGAACCGCACACTGTTGCTGAACTGGCCGGTGCCGATGGGGACATGGCGGAATCCGATGACCTCGGCGTCAGCGTGGCCGGCGGCGCCCAGCATGTCGCTCAGCCACCCGGCGGTCACCTCCTCGAGGGTGGGGATGGAGTCGTCGCCGGTCACGGCTGGCTCTGGCGGTAGGCGTCGACGACCGGTGCGAGTTCGGCCGGGGTGGCACCGTGCATGATGACGGCGTCGCATCCCAGGTCGAGTTGGTGACGGACAGCCGCCGCGCACTGCGCGGGCGATCCGCCGGCGCTCGGGGCAAGCCACTCGTCGGGGATGAGTGTGGCGACGTGTTCGAGCACCTCCGTCGTGCCGGTGGCGTCGAGCGCGGTCCGCCGGTGGTTGGCAACCACGTCGTCGGCACGGAACCTTTCCAGCACGGCAGGATCCCAGCGGTTCGTCCGCACCAGGAGGTCGCCGTAGGCCTGCAGGTAGCTGGCCAGCCGGCCCACCGTCTTCATCAGGCGTTTCTCGTAGGGGATCTCGTCGGAGATCGTCGCCAGGCACGACCAAACCCGCACGTCGTCGGGGTCGCGGCCCGCCTCGGTGGCTGCGGACTTCACCGTCTCGACACAATGGGTCACGGTCTCATCGGCGAAGAACGTGTGCAGGATCACCTCGTCGAAGCAGCGCCCGCCGAGGCGCAGGGTGTTCTCGCCGAAGCCGCCGATGCTCATCGGCAGGTGCTCGTCGAGAGTCGGGTCGAGCAGCAGCAACGGGAAGCGGCCCGCCGGCCCGTCGTGGTTGCTCACCATCTCGCCGCGGAAGAGCCGTCGCATGATGCCGGCGAAGTCCTCCATCTCGGCCGTGGTGATCCCGGGGATGCCCATGATCTGCTGCAGGATGGGAATGCCCCTGCCGATGCCCAGCACGAAGCGGCCGCCGGTGAGGCTCTGCATGGTGTAGGCGAATCCGGCGGTGACCAGCGGGTGGCGGGTGTTGCTGTTGGTGACGCCGCAGGCGATGGTGATCGACGTAGACGCCGCCGCTGCCGCGCCGCACAGCGTTGCCGCCTCCTTCTTGTTGTAGCGCTCGGAGATGAACACCGTGCCGAGGCCCAGCGCCTCGCCATCCCGCACTTCGGTGAGCAGGTCGCGGGAGCTGGCCGGCTGACCCGCCAGCGCATAGAAGCCCAGTTCGGGGAACTCAGCCGTCGCCATAGCCTCGGTTGCCTCCGTTCGGGGTGCTGATCATGCCTGCTGTGCCGCTGCGATGTGGCTCGGCTGGATGGTCCCGGCTCCCGCGCTTACGGCATCGGCGAGTGCGATGTGGGCCGTTTGTAGCGCTTTTCGCAATGGCGCGCCCTGCGAGTAGTAGTCGAATAACGCCTCGATCGACTGTTCCGTGACGGCATCCGACAGGTTTGCGTCACTGTGAACTGTGTCCTCGATGTTGCAGGCGATTCGTCGTTCGAGGATCCGTGCGAGCATTCCCGAGCTGGGGACTCGCGGAATCTCTATGCGTGTGTCCAAGAACTCCAGCAGGTCTGCGCTGCGGTGATCCGACGGTTCCAAACTCGGCTCCAGGTAGCGGGTATGCGTTGCCACAACCACAGAGACGGGAAACTCGGTCAACCAGCGCACCACCCCTCGGAAGAAGCCGGAAACCGTCTCCGGATGGGTCCCAGCGAGCCACCGATCCGAATCGTCGAAGATGATCACCGGCTGTAGGCCGTCGTGGTGTATCCCTCTCAAGATCAAGTCAATCACCTCGGACTTTTCTCGAAGTGAGATGAGTGACTCCGTCTCGGTCTGGCGTTCGACCTCCTTGGCTCGACCACCCTTGAGCCACCGGAGATCGAGTTCGATGTTACTGGAGCGTCGGCGTCCCTCTGTTACGCGGCGGCTCGTGCCGGTGACCGATTCTGCGCTCGCCGCCCGAGCGTGGCGTCCGAGGAGGGAGAGGATCTCGTTCGCGATCTGATCCGGGGTCGTCGGGCCCCTGCCAAGCGGATGGACGGGTACGAGGATCGGCGCTACGCCGACCGCGTCGGGTCCGAGCACGTGTGATACAACGCTGGACTTCCCGGCGCCGCTCCCAGCGATCAGCGCGATCCGCTCACCGCCAAGCGTTCCGGCGCTGAGCCGCGCCTCAACCTGCTCTTCGCCGGTCATCGAATCGAACGGGACGTGATATGCCCCGAGATCGCGAAATAGCGGGGTGGCGTCGAAGGCGTATCGGTCGGCGAGGTGAGCAAGGAGTCTTGCGCTCAGCGTCTGACCTCCGTGTTCGATGTTGAGGCTTGCGAAAATTTGCCGCGGGCGACCTTGGTCTACTAGGCGTCACCGAGCGCGGGGGCGTAGAGCTTGCGCTTTCCGGCTCGGATCGACTGGACGAGTTCGGCCTCTTCCAACTCCTTCAGAACCTGCACAATCCGGCTCCGGGTAGCGCCCACCTGATCGAGCAGGTTTTGGTCGCCGGCGTGGGCGGGTCCGACGGCGTAAAGGGCGTCTAGCACAAGCCGAGCCGTTGCAGAGAGTTGATGGTGCGCGTACTGCTTCTCGCGTATCTCCCTCAAGTTTGACTCCGGATCCGGACTGAGAAAAACAGCCCGCGCCGTGGATACCACTCGGCGAGGGGTTGCCGGGCCCAAGACGTCGGCGAGAGTATTCGCGATCTGTTGCATCAGTTCCTGCTGAGCAGGATCGCCTTGCTGGCCGCGGCGAATGAGTAACTCCCGTATGGCGCTAGGAGTAAGTGGCTCGAGAGGGACGGAGGTCTCGAAGAACGTATCCGCCGGGGGGTCGAGCCAGGGCGCATCACCAACAGCCACCCACTGAAGCGGTACTTGCCAGAGCTCATCTCGTTGCCGCCCAAACAACTCTTGATGCAGTTCAGTCTCGAGGTTGTCGAGTAGCAGTGTCCGTGGAGCGGACTGTTTCGCGAGCGCCTTCCGCAGGACACCAAGCCGGTCAGCTCCGTGTTCCTCCAGCTTCTTTCGGCGCTCGTCGCGTATGGCCTTAAATGGGTCACCGAATAGGTTGATTTCGGTATGTGGATCTACTGTTGCGGCAAGGAGAGAGATGAGATCCGCGATTGTGTCCACGCGGGCCACATTTAGGAGGACCGTACGCTCCCTTCGCGCCTTGAGCCGCTGCAGGAACGACGTCTTCCCGCTACCGGCCTGACCCGAGACGTAGACGTTGAAGCCCAAGTCGAGGGCGCGCTCCACCGCAGCGAGTTCCTCGCTCCGATCGGCGAAGAGATCTCCGTCTGCGTTTGAGGCGGTGAGAGCACGTTGGCTCAGTTGCAGCATTAACACATTTTACAGTTAGAACTGTAAACCTGTCAATAGCTCACAATACGCAGCCAGCGCTATGCCCGGGCAACTGCTACTGCTAAGCAGATTAGCAGGCCCGTCCAATAGCGGACTGCCGACATCGGGGAGCGCCGGTCACAGCACGGCTCAGAGCGGCAGTAACCGCCCCGCTTCTCGGAGGCGTTGGCGGCGGTGTTGGGCGTCTGGCATTGCTTCGGCGACGAGTGCCCAGAAGTCGCGGGAGTGGTTCTTGTGCGTGAGGTGGGCGAGTTCGTGGACGACGATGTACTCGACGAGGGCGGGCGGGAGCATCATGGCGCGCCAGTTGAAGCGGAGTGTGCCGTCGGGGGCGCAGCTTCCCCAGCGCTGACGCTGGTCGCGGACTAGGACGCGGGGCGTCTCGCCGTCGCCGAGTTGGGGCCACCAGCGCTCAACCGTTGCCGGTAGGCGGTCGGCGGCGCGGGCGCGGTACCAAGCCACTACCGCGCGGCGGATCTGTGCGGCGCGTTCGCCGCCGTTGAGATCCTCTGGTACGGCGATCCGGAAGGTCCAGTGATCGAAGCGGACCTCCGGTGAGCGCACGGCCCTTGACTCCACGACCATCCGGACGTTGCGGCCGAGGTAGGGGAGAGTCTCGCCGCTGACGAAGCGCTTCGGGGCTGCCTCCAGGGTCTGCCCGGTGCTGTGGGTGATGATCCATGCTGCCCGCTTGCGCACGATTCCTCGCAACTCGGCGCTTGAAGTTGTTGCAGGAGCAGCGACCTCCACTCCGCTGCCGTCCACGGTGATCTGGACGGTCTTGTGGCGACGTTCGCTCCGGCGGATGCGGTAGTCGACAGTGGTGTCACCGAAGCGGATGGAGTCACGTTCGGTCACGGTGTGGACCTCTCGCGGGCCATGTTCACGATCCGATGTGCGAACTCGTCGAGGCGCTCCTCGCTGAGGGCGCTGACGCTGCGCAGCTCGCGCTTGATGTCTCGGCGCATCACTCGCTGGACCTCGAGGTTCGACCGCCACTCGACCACAGCCCGGTGCTTGTCGACCGACTCCTCCAACTTCAGTGCCACCGTCTTCGTCGTCTCGTCGAAGTGTGTCCGGTAGGGGGTGTCTCCGCCGTCGGCCGTCGGGCTGGCGTCCGATGAGTCGGCGCTGCTGTCGAGCAACTCGTAGATGGCGAAGGACATCGGTGACAGGCCGTGCGCGGCGGCGATGTCGGCTTCGCTCTGGATCGTGTCCCGCAACTCGAAGAGCCTCTGGCACGCCTCGGCGGCGTCGATCACGCGCTGCTGCAACTCTCGGATGATGCGAGCCAGTTGCACCGACAGGCGCTCGGCGAAGACGGGATTCTCCCCGAGCCGGGCGTGGATCTGTGCCCGGATGGCGTGTTCCATCAGCGACGCCCGAGCCTCGTCGTGCGGCAGTGCGGCGATCTTCTGCTCGAAGTCCCGGTCGAGGATCGAGAGCGGCTCCATGAGGATGCGGACCTCGGCGTCGATGCGCTTGTCCACCAGGTCCTTCACCTTGGCGCCGATCTCGGTCCAGTCGAGGTGCGCGTCCTCCCGAAGGAACTGGGCGCGGACGTAAGCGCGTATCGCCGTGAGGCGCGCCAGGCGGTCCCTGTAGGCGAGGGCTGCGGGATCGGGGAGATAGCGATCCATCAGATGAGAGAAGTGTCGGTAGTCGTCGCTGAAGCGCGCGAACAGATCGGCCTTGAAATCACCTTCCGTCGATTCGTCGGGTACGAAGACCGAGACACACGCCCACGTGTCGGAGAGGTCCCGTCCCTTGAAGTGCGATTCGGCTTGCACGGCAGCGGCTTCGATGGCCGGCCCAGGATCCTCGTCCAGCTCGCGCATGGACTCCTGCACGTCGGGCCAGTCGAAACTGGATAGTGCCTCCTCCAGGTCTCGCGACACGCCGTGGTAGTCGATGACGAGGCCGTCGCGCTTCTCGGTCTCCACCCCGTTCTTGCGATGGGAGAAGCGGCGGTTGACGCGGGCTATGGCTTGAAGCAGCCCGTGCTCCTGGAGGGCACGGTCCAGGTAGAGCACCTGCTCAACCGGCGCGTCGAAGCCGGTCAGCAGCATGTCCACCACCACGAGGATTTCCGGCTCGCCCTCAGGATCCACGAACGCGCTGACGATCTGCGCCTGGTTGAGATCACGTGCTGCGGCGAACTCGGGGCCATCACCGGGAGCGGTCGTGATGATCGGGAAGGCACTCACGCCGAAGTCGCAGATGCGCGCGGCGTAGCGCAGTGCGGCTCTGCGGCTCGGGGCCACGACCTGGGCCTTGAAACCGTTGGGGCGAACTTTCGCCTTGAAGTGGTTGGCGATGTCGAGGGCGATCATCTCGATGCGCCGATCCGCCTCGGCGACGGTCTCTTTGTTGGCGTAGCGCCGGCGGATATGCGCCTGCACTTCCTCGGGCTCGTCGCCGAACATGGCCTCGAACAGCTTGTCCAGCGTCGCCGGCCCCTCGATCGCGAGTTCCGGCAGCCGCGCCTCGTAGTAGATCGGCACCGTCGCCCCGTCGGCCACCGACTGCGGGATCGTGTAGGAGTCGATGAGTTCGCCGAAGCGTCGCATGGTGCTGCGGTCGCGCTTGTCGATTGGCGTACCGGTGAAGCCGACCAGCGTGGCGTTCGGCAGCGCCTTCGACATCGCCGCGCCGAGCGTCCCGTACTGGCTGCGGTGCGCCTCGTCGGCCATCACCAGCACGTTCTCCGAGGCGTTGAGGACGTCGAGTTTTCCTTCCGGCGCCTGCAGCGCGTCGGCGAACTTCTGGACGGTGGTCATCACCGTGCGCCCCACGCCGGTGGTCAACAGGCGGCGCAGGTCCTTGATGCTCGACGCCCGCTCCGGTGCTGGGAAACCACACCGCCTGAACGTCTCGCTGATCTGATGGTCGAGTTGCGTACGGTCAGTTACGACGACGATCGTCCACGTGCCGAGCCGGGCCTCGCGACGCAGCTTCGTAGCCAGCCACAGCATCGTCAGTGACTTGCCCGACCCCTGTGTGTGCCAGATCACTCCGCCGCGTTCTGCGGACCGGTCGCCGCGAACGATGCGATCGAGCGCCGCCCGCACCGCTCGGTACTGCTGGTAACGGGGCAGCTTCTTCACCAGCTTTCCATGCTCCGGCTCGTATACGACGTAGTCGCGCAGGATGTCCAGCAGCGTCGTCGGCGCTAGCAGCCCGACGATGAGTTGCGCTTGGCCCCGCGGCTCGAATCCGAATCGCTGAGTCACCTCGTCGTCGGAGTACGGCAGCACCGACTTCCACTGGACATAGGCGTTCTCCGGAGCCCCGAGTCCCGCGTACACGGCTTCGGCTCCGCAATGGGCGACGCAGAGCAGGTTGTAGTGGAACAGCCGTGGAGCGCCCGATCCGTGCCACTTCGCCTCGGCCTCTTGGTAGCGCCGCAGTTGATGTATCGCTTGCGATCGCCAGTGCAACAGCGTCGGTGACTTTGCTTCCATCACCACCAGAGGGAAACCGTTGACGAACAGCACCAGATCAGGAATCACGGAGCGCTCATCGTCATCGAGATTGCCGCCCGCCCCGCCCGAGAAACGGCGGACACGTAACTGGGTTGTGACGACGAACTCGTTGAGCCCGCGTTCCGGATTGTCGAAATCGAAGAAGCGAACGATCCGCGTGTGCCGACCGCCTGCCCCATCGATGTTCAGCGGCATACCGTAGGTCAGGTACTCGTGCACGGCCTGGTTTCGGGCCATCCCTGTAGCGTTCAGATTCTCCAGGTCGAAGATGATCCGTTCTGCCTGTTCCTCGGTCATCCACTCGTTCAGACGCAGCAGTGCACGTGTTAACCGATCCCTCAGCAGCACCTCTCGCTCATCGCCGCGCTCGGCTGCCAGCACGTCATGTGGAACATGCCCCCAGCCCAACCGCTCCAGCAGTTCACGGGCTGGATTCTCGGCCTGATCAGCTTCGTCAGGTTTCATCGGATGATCCGTACACTTCGTCCAGTCTCTTCAAGGTCTCCTCTAGGTTGTACAACCACATGCCACTGCTCTGCCGACTGTGGGGATTTGTCCTACGAAAGAATGCGCAGTTCGGATCTTCCTTGATTTCCTTCATTGCACCGTTGAACCGAACATTCTGTTTGAAATCGGAATACCGGTCCCGACACTGCTTAGTAATACCAGCGTACGACTCGGAAAAGAACTCAGCGATTTCATCGTCAGTTACGTGTACGACTGGAGCATTGGGATCGCGCGTGATGCCGATATTGGCGCCACCAGTGAGTCGTCGGTTCAAGTTGACTTCGACCGTCATTACGACGGCATAGTCCGAATCTCGCACACTATGGGACTGCGAAAGTTCATCTAGGCGCTCCAGCAAATTGCTTTGCTGCAGATTGAGGCGTTTGCCTGTTGAGTCCACGGAACCGAGCATGCCGAGCGGTAGCAAGTAAGGGATTCGTACGTGTATTCCGAACCATCGCTCAGACAACTTGACGAAGTTCTGGACGGAGGCCGTGCCATATTGGAGCACGCGGTGTTGGAGATCCGGATGTAGGATCCCCATGTGTGCAGATCTGTTGCGAATGTCGACTACACCTTCAACGTTCCCCCGGACATCTGTGGGGAGGGAAGTTGCACTCAGTGCACTAGAGATGTTGATGGTCAAAATGTCGCCAGACGAGTTGCGCCGATATTTCTTCCCGTCTCTGTCGCGGCGATAGATCGATGCTAACTTGTTACCGTTCTGCTGAACGATCCGGGCTTTCAATAGCACTTCCCAAGCGTTAACAATTAGCAGTGCGAAGGTCTGCTCTCGATACTCGACCGTCGGCTTGTTGTATATTTCAACAGCCGCGACGAGTGCCGACTCAGCACACTTCGCCAGGGAGGTGGATCTTGATGGCCTAGACACGTCAGGCTGCCGTTCGTATCCGGCCTGTAAGGAGGCCATCGGATACGGATGCCTTCAGTGTGTGCGCTGCGAGTAGCTCGGAGCGTGTTCGCTCAAGGAGTTCGTCAATCGAGAAAGACGTGGCGACAATAGCCCTCTGTTCAGCGAGACTCGGCAAAGGGAGCTGCAAAGCGCGCGTTGAGTCTAGAGTTAAGCCGAAGCGGGTTGTGCCGTTCGCGATGCGGGCGAACTGCTGCCGTGATCTATGGGAGGCTAGCACTTCCGCTATGTAGGAGCCAACTACGCGCGAAGATCGTGGACGTGCTACCGCGAGGTGGTATCCGCACAGCACGCCTGGCATGTCCTCGGTGACGTACGACGGTATTCCTATTTCATCACGCGTCTCAGAGTCCTTTGTGAAGATGACATCGCCACGTTCTAGTCGCCATCTTCTGCACTCAGTTGAAGTTGCAGTAGCAGCCGTGAAGTTCATGTCAGGTCGGATCCGACGATTGTAGAATACATCTGTGTAGTTGCAGAGTCTTACAGGTATCTCGCCAGGAAGTGATTTCTTGTCAACGCTGCTGAATGCAATCTCTGCAACATCTTCCAGTGATATTTTCTGCCAATTGACGGGAATAGTGCCTAGAGGTGGTACTTGCCGCCACTCCGAATGCCAATCTGGAATGCCGCGACTCAGTAGCTCATACCGTAGGGAGTCCCGAAGCTGTTCGATAGAGACGATGACTGACTCCGTTGACTCAATAGTCTTGTCGATTGAATCGAGCGTTAGTACGATAGTCTCTTGCTCGCGCAGTGGTGGAATGAGGATCGGTAGTGATGCATATTCAGTGGCATTGATATTGGGTTGAGCGCCGATCCGAGATACTGACCTAATCCATCGCTTGTAGAATGTGGAGTGGGTCCACAGTTCCACGAATCTAGGAATTGCTCTGGTAGAGAGTGGCCGGAATCGAATGAGATAGCCGGCATAGGTACAGGGGCCGTCATCCTCGCGATACAAGTAGGTCTTTCCTGCGGTGGCGCCGCTCCTAGCAAACAGTAGGTCGCCCGCTCTCAGCTCGAATCCTAAGGTTAGTGAAGGGTCAGCTGATCGTGCATCGTCAGTTCGTAATCGGCCATCGTCTGTGAGATCAGTGATGCGAATGTATCGAGGTAAGTTCGGGTCAAACGGACGCGCCGGTGCAGGTGCGCCGTATTCTGGCGGATCGCAAAGATCGCCCAAGCGCGTGACGTGCCAGCCATGGGGCACGTGTCCGATAACGCTCACGTCCACGTGCGTACTCCGCGTGTGAGATCGATCTGCACAGCGACGCAGGGCGACGCCAGACTGCGCGACCATTGGCGAGTGCGATAGGCGCAGCCACGGTCAGCCAGCATTACCGGGTGTACCCCATCTCCGCGAGTAGTTCATCCATCTTGGCTACGGCGACCATGCGCTGTTGCTCGGCTTGGCGGAGCTGGGAGAGGGCATCCTCGACGCTGATAACCTCCACAGGCTCGGCCGTGTCGACGTAGCGGCTGATGTTTAGATTGAAATCGTTGGCCTCGATCTCGGCTAGATCCGCCACGTGCGCGAACCGCTCGACTACCTCAAACGCCCGGTACGTCTCAGCAATTCTGGTGATGTGCTCGCGATCGAGGTAGTTCTGGGCCTTGCCTTGGCGAAAACACTCCTCCTGCGCAGCATCTACGAACAGCACCTTGCCGCGGCGCCCTGGAGGCTTGGCCTTGTTGAGCACGCAGATGGCCACCGGGATGCTTGCACCGAAGAAGAGGTTGGGTGCGAGGCCGATCACAGCCTCGATTACGTCGTCCTCGACGAGGAAGCGGCGGATCTTCCCCTCCGCGCCACCGCGGAACAGGACGCCATGGGGCATCACGACGCCGACCATTCCTGTGGCGTTAGTGACGGCGAGCATGTGGAGCAGGAAACCGAGGTCACCCCTCGTCTTCGGGGGAACGGCTCCGTAGCGGTCGAAGCGGTGGTGCGGATCGTTCGGCGCGAAGTCGTGGCCCCAGTTCTTCAGGCTGAACGGGGGGTTGGCGATCACCCGGTCGTAGGCGAGCAAGTAGCCTGACGAAGTCACCAAGCCCGGCTCGGCGATCACATCGCCTGCCTCCAGTCGGGCCGCCCGCAGGTTGTGGAGCAGCAGGTTGAGCTTGCCGATGGCCAGCGTGCCCAGATTGCGCTCTTGGCCGTGCAGCACCAGGTTCCGGGGGTCGCCACCCTGCTCCTGCACGTACTGAGCGGTGTAGATGAGCATGCCGCCCGAGCCGGCCGTGGGGTCGCAGATGCGCATGCCCTCACGGGGCTGCAGCAACTCGACGATGAGGCGCACGACTGCCCGCGGTGTGTAGAACTCCCCGCCCTTCTTGCCGGCATCGTCGGCGAACTTGTAGATCAGGTACTCGTAGGCATCGCCCAGCACGTTGCCGGAGCCTCCGTCGGTGTCCCGCAGGTTGTCGTCGCGGAGGTTCAACTCGCCGAAGTGGTTCAGCAGGCTGCGGATGATCCGCTCCCGGTTGGCTGGACTCCCCAGCTTGGATTCGTTGTTCCAGTTCGTGCCAGTGAGCACGCCGTCCAGCCTCGGCGTGTTGGCTTCCTCCACGGCATGGCTGGCCACGTTCAGCGCCTCGCCGAGGTTCATCGACGCTCCGACGAGCGTTCGCCAGCGGGCATCCTCCGGCACGAAGAACTCATGCTCGTCGGCATCGGTCAGAGCGACGTCGCGGGGAAGTCCCGATGCGACCGCCGCCTCGACCTCTTCGTCGAACCGGTCGGACAGCCGCTTCAGGAAGAGTGCCGAGAAGATGTAGTTCTTGTAATCAGCGGCGTCGATCTGCCCGCGGAGGATGTCCGCGGCCCGCCACAGCTTTGACTCCAATCCCTGTCGGGTCAGCGGCATCTCTCCTCCTCAGAGTTCATCATGTCCGCATAGTCTTCCGGCCCTTGCCGGTCCACAGCGGCACGGTGGACCTCGCGATCGTTGTGCCGCAACGTGCGGGCGGTCGCGTTCATAAATCGGTAGGCCTCCATTCGAGTTCTCAGGCAGCGTTCACTGATGCGCCGGGCTCGACCTGTGCCGTGTCGGCCCAGCGGGCAAAAACGCTTAGAGTGGCGAGGTACTCGAGCGCCTGCTGCTCAGACACGTTGTTGGTCGAGTGGGCCGCCCAGTTGCGGATGCCCCGGCAACAGCCCATGCCGAGGAACCTGGCTCCCTCGTGCGCTGAACGCCATGTTTCTGTGTCCGGAGTCAGTTCCGTGAACCGCAATCGAGCGTGAGATCCTTCCTTCGTGCTGAAGGCGTGGCCATACAAGTCCTGCCCGCTGAGGGTGCTGCCGATCTTGAATTGAACGTGATTCTCGACGGCCTTCGCCGCGTTGAGCACCGCTTCCATGTGATGGCCATCACGCCACAGGTCGACGGCAGCGTTCCAGACCCACGGATGCAGCCGCTCGGCTGCTAGCGACGGCCCACGAGGAGCAAAGATATTCTCGTGCACGGATGTGGAATCGAGAATCCCGAGCATCCTTTCCGTCATCTTCTTGGCGCTCTCCCAATCCGCGAATCGATAGGGATCGTCGCTCGGATCGATCTCTTGGGCGATCTTCTCGATCAGTGGCTCAAGACCACGGAGTTTTGTCTCCAGTCCGTCGATTTCGGCTTCGGCCGCAGCTACCGCTGAGTGTGGGATGTCCTGGGGGATTGACCCCAAAACCCGGCTTGGTGCCTTCATCTGCCAGACGCGGTCGGCGAGTTCGTCACGGGCTCCAACGAGTGTCAGGAACTCGACGACCGCCTCTCGTGCTGCTGTCGTGTTGATAATATTCATCATCTATTCTTTCTGTTGATGCTTATCAATTCATTCAGAATTGAATCACGGAGTTTCTCGCGGCGCAGCCGCGCCACCTCGAGTTCGGAGGCGTATGCCGTCTCCGCCGCCTCTGCGAGCTTGGCGAGAGTGTTGAGTTGACGGGCGGATGGTATGGCGATCTCGACGTCCCCGAGGCTGCGGGCGGAAAGCGACGTGATCGTCGTGGTCTGCACCATGCGCCTGGCGAGTTGAGCCTTTCCGTACGTCGAATTGAGGAAGTACCAGAGGTAGTGGCCCGCACCCAACTCCGGGTGCCGGGGCCGTACCACCAACAGCGTCACCCCTGCAACTGTTCGCGACACGTCGGGCGGCACGAGCGCGCACTCCGGCCGCCCGGCGCGGGCGGTCACCAGTACGTCGAACGGCCGGAGCAGGTGACGCTCGGTCCGAACGTTCCGGATGACGCTGATCTCCCCGAGGCCATCGAATTCCAGCCGACCGTCGCGCACGTTGCGGCTCTCGACGATCCGGAGCACCCAGTCGCCCACGTGTCGACCCGCGCCCCCGCCGGACAGGACGAGGCCCTGGTGAACGTCTGCGATGTCGGTCAGTCGATTCATCGCTGGATCTCATAGGACAACTCTACAGTGCGTCTCGGGAAACTCATCACGTCGAAGTGTAGTAGATGTCGCGGGAGGTTGTCAAGTCGGCACCGACTACCGCCCGTCTCGTGCTGGAAGTGCCGGTCGGCAGGGCCCGATGCTCCGTCGACCGGTCCTGGGCTGTTGCCGCTCGACAGTCACGCCGTGCGACGTCGTCGGTAGCGCCCGGCGATGTTCCCCGCTGGTGCTAGACGCAGAGACCGTCGGCTGTGACGCCTCGGGCGCTGTAGCAGAGGATGGTGCGCTCGACGGTGCGGAGCGTGAACGGGCCGGGATCGTCCGACATCCAATCCCCGCTGGGGGTGGCGAAGATGTGCAGCCGGTAGCCGAGCAGGGAGTCGTCGCCGATGTTCAGCACGTCGACGGTGACCTCGCCGAGGGCCTCGAACACGCTGGGTCCCACGGTCACGACGACACGGGAGGGTGGCTCGTTGGACGCCAATGTGTCGCCGACGAGGAGAGCCAGTTCGGTCAGCGTGTCGGCGACCGGCCTCTCTCCGAGGAGGTTGATGAGGTGCGCGGTTATGTCGTCGGTGAGGCCGATCGGTGCGAGGTAGGCGCCGCTCGCCCAGCCCGTGAGGCCGGCGACCTGCACCTCGTGCCAGATCGTCGTGGGCAGCTTCCGAGTCCTGCCGGTGGCCACGATCGTCCCGGTCCAGGTGTCGTACCAGGCGATGGGTTCGCCGGAGGGAGCTTCCCGGACTTCGAGCAGGAAGGCGATGGGGTTTGCGAGACCAAGGGTGGCGATGATGTCCCCGAACGGGACGTCCCGGACGTTCAGGATGTCGTCGTGGTCCACCCCCACGACCGCCAGCGAGTCGCCCTCGTCGGGCCCGTACTCGTACGGCTCGCCGGGGAGGTCTTCGGCCGCCGGTGGTGCTTCGGGACCGTCGGCGGGGGTCGTCGCGGTCGGGGACGTGCTCGGCGGGGTGGTGTCGGAGGATGCGCTGGGCAGGGCTGTCCCTGGGTCCGCTTCGGTCGCGGCCTCGTCGGGACTCCCCGTCGCTGGGAGTTCCGACACCTCCGCGGGCGTCGGAGAGGTCTCGACCGGATTGGCCGTGCCCGCCGGCGGCGGCATCGTCACAATGAGCGGTGGTTCGGGGCCGCTCAGGTCGGGGTCAGGGGCGGTCTCGAGGGCTTCATTCAGCGCATCGTTCGTCCCGCCACCCAAGTCGAGACCGGCGCCCGGATCAACGTCGACGTTCACGGTGCATGCACCGGCGACCAGCACCAGCATCGCCAGCCCCGCTGCCGCCCTTGTCACTGTCGTCTTCGTCATCGTCCGCCCGATCACGGCCGAACTCATCGGCCGACCGCCCAGTTCTTGCTTCGCTCGACGGCTCGTTGCCAGTCGGCGTAGGCGGCGTCGACTTCGGCGCGGGGGGCCTTGGGCGCAGCGGCGAGGTCGAGTTGCCAATGCTTTCTGATCTCGTCCGTGGAGGGCCAGACGCCCGCGGCGAGGCCTGCCAGGTAGGCGGCGCCCAGGGCGGTGGCCTCCTGGAGCTTCGGCCGTTGGATCGTGACCCCGAGATGGTCGGCCTGGAGTTGCAGCATGGAGTCCATCACTGAGGCGCCCCCGTCGACCCGAAGATTTCGCAGTTCGGTGCCCGTGCCCGCCGTTATGGCCTCCACAACGTCGCGGGTCTGGTAGACCATCGCCTCGATGGCCGCCCGGGCGATCTCCGGCCGGCCGGTCCCGCGGGTGAGGCCGATGATCGTCCCGCGGGCGTGCGGATCCCAGTGGGGGCTGCCCAGGCCGGCGAACGCCGGCACCAGGTACACACCGCCGGTGGAGGAGCACTGCCCCGCCAACGCTTCGAGTTCGGATGCCGTATCGATGATCCCGAGGCCGTCCCGGAGCCATTGCACCGTCGCCCCGGTGGCGAAGATCGATCCTTCGAGGGCGTAGGTGGGCGTCGGGCCTGCGGGTGAGTCGAGGAGCCAGGCGACTGTGGTGAGCAGGCCCGACACCGGCTCCGGTAGCGCGCCCCCCACGTTCATGAGCACGAACGAGCCCGTTCCGTAGGTGTTCATGGCGTCGCCGGGCTCGAACGCCGCCTGCCCGAAGAGGGCGGCCTGCTGATCGCCGGCGACGCCGGTCACGGGTATTCCCGCTCCGCAGGCGGCGTCCGGCCCGGTCACGCCGAAGCTGCCGCTCGACGGGCGCACCTCGGGCAGCGCTGCCGTCGGTACGCCGAACAATTCGCACAACTCGTCGCACCACGCCAGCGCGCCGATGTCGAACAGCATCGTGCGGGAGGCGTTCGTGGCGTCCGTGGCGTGGACCGCGCCACCGGTCAGGTTCCAGACGATCCAGCTGTCGATCGTGCCCAATGCCAGATCGGGGCCAGGCACCACGTCGCTGTTGTCGAAGAGCCACTCCAGCTTCGAGCCCGAGAAATACGGGTCGAGCACGAGCCCCGTGCGCTCGCGGACCAGCGGCAGGAGGCCCTCGCCGGCGAGTTCGGCGCAGCGGGCGGCAGTGCGGCGATCCTGCCAGACGATGGCCCGTTCCAAGGGCTCCGAGCGGTGACGGCTCCAGCGGACCACCGTCTCACGCTGGTTGGTGACACCGATCGCCGCCGGGCGCTCGTCGAGGCGCGATGTCACCTCGGCCAGGGTCGCCTGCACGGCCGCCCAGATCTCGGCGGCATCGTGCTCCACCCAGCCAGGCTCGGGGAAGTACTGCGGGAACTCCCGTTGCGAGGTGGCCACGGGGCGCGCACGTTCGTCGAAGGCAATGGTGCGCACGCTGCTGGTGCCGGCGTCGATGGCGAGGACGGTGGTCATCGCCCGTCTCCGTGCGCTTGCTCAGGCGTCGTCCGCCGAGGTGGCGGGGGAGGGGAAGTCCCACACGCCGCCGAGCTGCGTCGTTCGCCGCTCGCAGCGGCGCTCTGCGACGGTAGCGAGGCGCGCACAGTGCGGTGCGGACGCCCCACGGGCTCGTCGACGGTCACTGCCGCGCCGGATGCGGCGGATCGCTGGGCCGCCAGCGCCGCCGCCAGAATGTCCCGCCCCTCGGCGAATCCCAGTATCGGCGGCCGCCCATCGGCCAGTGTGTCCAGCAGATGGCGCGTGGCGCCGATGAACGAGTGCTCCCAGCCTCGCTCGCACTCGTAGGTCTCGAGGTGGCCGTCGGCGTAGCTGACGACCGGAGCCGGGTCGCCGATCTGTCCATGCCCGCGGTTGACCCAGATCACCCCCCGCGTGCCGGTCACCTCGAGTCGGTCGTCCTGCGCGTAGTGCGACGTGCCCGAGATCAGCAATTCCGGTGAGTAGACCACCTCGAGAGAACCCACTGCGCCGCTCGGGTAACGCATCGAGATGAGCGACGGGGAGTCGATCTTGGCTCCCAGGATGTCCGTCTCGCCGATCCAGGCATGGATCTCCGCCGGCTGGCCCAGCATCAGCCAGGCGAGCGCGAATTTGTGGTGCCCGTCGTCGAAGGTCAACGGACCGCCGCCGCACGTCGTGGGATCCAAGCGCCACAGCAGCGCCGACCACGGGATTGCCCAGGCGTCGGGGCTGTAGCCGCTGTTGCTCTTCAGCCGGATGGAGAGAGGTTCGCCGATGACGCCCTGATCGATCAGCTCCACCGCCTTGAGGACCGGTGGGTAGAAGAGGAAGTTCTCGTAGAGGCGCAGCGTCCGGTCCGAGCGCGAGGCCAACTCGACGAGGCGGTCGGCGTCCTCGAGGCTCAGCGCCAGGGGCTTCTGCAGCGATACGTGCAGATCGCAGCCGATGGCGAAGGTCGCCATCTCGCAGTGCAGGTGATGCGGGACGATGATCTCCACGAGGTCCACCCGGCCGGAGGCGCACAGCTCGCGGTAGTCGTCGAAGAGATCCACCGTCCCGAGACCCCACTCCGCGGCCTTGGCGGCCACGTGGGCCACGTCGACGTCGCACAGGGCCACGATCTCGGCGTCGGGCCGACCCCGATAGCCGAGCACGTGCAGGTCCGAGATGCGCCCGCACCCGATGATCCCGACTCGCAGCATCGCTACCCCTTGATCGCCCCGGCCATCAGGCCGCTGTCGATGCGCGCCGTCGCCCAGTGGGGACCGGCCCCTCTCAGGTGCCTGCTTCGTTGGCGGAGGCGTGCCAGCGCTGGGTGCTGATGCGTCCCAGCAAGCTGAATCCCCAGAAGACCACGATCCCCAGGATCGAGGACACGAGCAGTGCCGCGATCAGCTCCTCGGTCGCCGCCTGGCCGCGGTACTTATCGATCAGGACGCCGATGCCCTTCTCGCCGCGGCCGAAGAAGAACTCCCCGACGATGGCGCCGATCACCGACAGCCCGGCGGCGATACGCAGTCCCGCGAACGTGGCCGGCAGCGACGCCGGGAACTCCAGCTTCGAGAAACGCGTCGCGCGTGTCGCCCCGTGAAGGGTCAGCAACTCGTGCAGGTTGTGATCCGCCGACTGCAGCCCGAAGAGGGTGTTGGTGATGATCGGGAACAGCGCTAGGAGGACCGTGACGATCACCCGGGCCTGGAAGTCGAATCCGAACAGACCGCCGATGAGCGGGACGAGCGCCAGGATGGGGATGGTCTGCAGGACGACCGCCCACGGGAAGAAGGAGCGCTCGACCCAGCGCCGCAGGTTCATCGCAATGGCGAACAGCATTCCGGCGCCGGCGGCGATGGCGAGCCCCGTGAACGACTCCTTGGCCGTCACCCGCACGCTGTCGAGCAGTTCCCCGCGGACGTCGGTGTCGGCGAACGCCTCCATCCACACGTGATGCAAGGGCGGGAGCAGGAACCGCCGTTCGTCGCTCAACATCACGTATGACAGCAGGTACCAGACGCCCACCATCGCCAGGCTGAACCCCAGAGGCAGGCCGATGTCCTTCACCCGCCGCCATAGCCGTTGCGGGCGAGTCGGTGTGACGTCGGGGGTCGGCATCAGTGGCCGGCCGCCCCTGCGGTGGAACGGACGCGGCCCGGCACCCGAGAGAACTCGGATGCCGGGCCGCGTCGCTGGGACATGTTCCGGTTGGACTCCCGTCCGCGAGGGCTAGAAGCCGAGGCTGATGGATGGATCCAGGAACTCGTTGGTGTACAGATCCGAGGGGGTGACGCTCGGGTCGAAGCCCTCGACGCCCTGCGCCGTGAAGATCGGCGTCAGAATGTCGAGCAGTCCCTGGATACGGTCCCCGTCCATGTCGCCGACGAAGCCGTTGCCGGCGTCGGTCACCAATCCGAGGTCTCTCATTGCCACGGTGGCGGCGGCGTGACCAGGCTTCGATGACGTCCAGAAGCTGTCGAGTTCCTTGACGATGTCATCGAGTTTGTCGTTGATCGGCTGCGGGTCGTTGAAGTAGTTGACCAGATCCTCCTGCATGATCGGCACGATCAACTCCAGGCACTCCCGGTACCGCTCGATGTCGCCGGACCGCACGGAGACCGCCGACTGGTAGATCTCGAAGCCGGCGTCGTGGGTCAACATGAAGTCCACCGGCTTCAGCCAGCCGTCGATCTCGTTCTCGTAGCGGAAGGGCTCGTTCGTGGCGAAGCCCTGCTGCACCAGCCCGTCCTCGCTGATGAACCGGACGGGTGAGCCGTCGTAGGAGCCGTCAACCTGATCGGCGCTGATCCGTCCGTCGGCGATCAGGTAGTCCATGTAGGTCGCACCCCCGAAGTACAGGACGGTGGCCCCGGAATCGCCGATGTCAGCGAAGTTCTCGAAGTCGTAGTCCGCGGGATCCCACATCAAGATCTGCGGGCCGGCCTCGAAGCTGGCGAAGACAGCCGTTACCGGAGTCACCCCAGAGCCTCTGATGGCTGCGGCAGAGTCGACGTAGGCCATGAAGATGTCGTCGTCGGCGTAGAACTGTGCCGTCGGCGGCGAGAACCCGATGTAGGGACCGCCGACCCGGATCTCGATGGTGAGACCCGTGTCGCGCAGCTCGCCGGAGTAGGTGCCGTTCTCGGCGTCAACGACACCGTCGGTGCCGATCATCTGGTAGGTGTGGGCGTGCTCGGGCTCGGGGAACCAGTCGGTCTGGACGATGAGCGGGTTCGGGCACACGTCGGTGAGCGACACCCCTGCCATCGCGGCCTCGGCCGCTGCGGCGGCTTCGGCGGCTTCGGCCGCTGCGGCGGCTGCTTCGGCCTCGGCCTCCGCTCTCGCCTGCTCGGCCTCGGCCTGCGCCGCCTGCGCCGCCTCGGCGGCTGCTCGCGCGTCGTCTGCCTCTGCCTGCGCGGCAGCGGCTTCGGTGAGCGCTGCTGCTGCGTCGGCCTGCGCCGCTTGGAGGGCAGTCTCGGCCAGGGCCATGGCTTCGACGTTGCCTTCGGCGGTCGCCAGTGCCAGGTCGGCTCCGGCCTGCGCCGCCTCGGCAGCGGCAATTGCCGCGTCGGCTGCTGCGGCGGCTGCTGCCGCGTCGGCAGCGGCAATTGCCGCGTCGGCTCCGGCTGCTGCGGCGTCGGCGATGCCGGTGCCGGCGTCGGCCTGGGCGCCCTGCGCGGCCGCGGCGGCTGCCTCGGCATCGGCTGCCGCGGCTGTCGCGGCCGCTTGGGCGCTGCGAGCCTCGGCCAGGGCTGCGTCGGCAGCCTCCGAACCCGAGTCGTCAGCCGCGCAGGCGGCCGCCACGACTGCCAGTGCCGTGACGAGTGCGATCAGAATACGTTTGTTCATCGGATTGTCTCCTCCGTTTCGACTGCTTGCGAGATCTACGCTCCGGTGCGGTCAGACCGGGCCTCAGGGTAGTCAAAGACGGTCCGGTTGGTGGTCTCGCACTGCGTCCTCGGCACGAGGTGGCGGCGTGATCCGGACCTGTTCGTTGACCGCCTCCCAGAACTCGCAAAGTCGCGACCGAGCCCTGGCGTCTCGGGGCACCCCGGACCCCGGCGACAACGTGTGGGTCAGGCGGAGTACCAGTGGCTCGTGAGCCGCCGGCCGGCCCAGGCGAAGAACCCGAAGAGCACGAGCCCGAGCAGCGAACTGAACATGATGCCGGCCACCAACTTCGACCCCGAGAGTTGGTTCTGGAAGAGGAAGAGCAACTGCCCCAGACCCTCTGACCCGTAGCTGCCGCCCTTGAAGAAGAACTCGCCCACGATGGCGCCGACCACGGCGAGACCTGCCGAGATGCGGAACCCCGTGAAGATGGCCGGCAGGGCGGCGGGCAACTGGAGCTTGCGGAACCTGGTGAGGCGACTCGCATGATGCAGGGTGAGCAGGTCGTGCATGTTCGGCTCCACTGAGCGCAGACCGAACAGCGTGTTCGTGATGATCGGGAAGATCGAGATGATGATCGTGACCACCACCTGGCTGCTGAAATCCCAGCCCCACCACAGCCCGATGAGCGGGCTGATGGCCACGATGGGTACAGCCTGCACCGCCACCGCGTAGGGGAAGACGCTTCGCTCGATCCAGCGGGCCTGGCTCATGACGACCGCGATCGCCATGCCGCCCAGGATGGCCAGGACCAGACCCACCAGCGTGACCTGGGTGGTGCGCCAGAGTCCCAGGAGAACCTGCTCCAGGTTGTCCCAAGTGATGAAGCCCACATCGACGACCTGATGCGGCGGGGGCAGGAAGAAGCGCTGGTCCCGATCCAGCACGAAGTAGGTGAACAGGTACCAGACGCCTATCACGCCGGCTGCGACCACAGCCGGTGGCGCGAGCACTCTTACCCGGCGGGCGGCTCGGTCGGCGGTACCGGGACGATCGGGCGTCACGTCGGACACACCGTCGCCCGGGGAGTCTGCGACGGTGGCCTCGAGTTCGGGTCCCTGCGTTGTCGTCCCTGCTTCCATCGTTCTGCACCGGCGCTCGGCCAACCCGCCGCAGCCTAGGCGCTGCGCGTTCCGATGTGCCCGGCGCGGCGTCGGGTGAAATCCCGCAGCGGTCCCAACCTGTCAGAATGTTGCCTTGTGAATGCTGGCGGAGACATTCCCGACCGGGCGCAGGTCGTCATCGTCGGCGGCGGCGTGATCGGCTGCAGCACGGCCTACCACTTGGCGCGGCGCGGCATCAGCGACGTGGCGGTCCTCGAGCAGGGAACTATCACCTGTGGCACCACCTGGCACGCCGCAGGACTCGTCACGCAACTCCGCTCCACGTTCAGCCTCACGCAGCTCGCCACCTACTCCGCTCGCCTGTTCGAGCAACTTGAGGAGGAGACCGGCCAGTCGCCGGGTTTCCGCACACAGGGCTCGATCACCGTGGCCGACAACCCGGAGCGTTGGGAGGAGGTTCTCCGCGGTGCGTCGATGGGGACGATGGTGGGGGTCGAGACCCGCGTTATGGACCTCGACGAGTTGAAGGAGCGCTGGCCGCTCGTTCGCACCGACGATCTGGTGGGTGCGCTGCTGGTGGAGCGCGACGGCCAACTCTCGCCGGTGGACACGACGATGGCACTGGCCAAGGGAGCGCGCAGTCGCGGTGCCACCATCCTCGAGGGCGTCGCCGTCACGGACCTGCAGACCGCCGGGGGCCGGATCTGCGGCGTCCGGACCGACAGGGGCGACATCGAGACCGAGACGGTTGTTCTCGCCACCGGCATGTGGACACGCCAACTGGCGGCGACTATCGGGGTGAACGTCCCGCTGCAGGCCTGCGAGCACTTCTACGTCGTCACCGAGCCGCTGGAGGGTGTGGACGCGGCCACCCCCGTGCTGCGCGACCCCGGAAACTACACGTACTTCAAGGAGGAGACCGGCAAGATCATGGCCGGATTCTTCGAGCCCCGCGGCAAGATCTGGCACCTCGAGGGCGTTCCTCCGGGCAGCAGCTTCGTGCAGTTGCCCGAGGACTGGGAGCACGTCGGCCCGATTTTCGAGCGGTCCATTCACCGTGTGCCGGCCCTCGCGGAATGCGGGATCCAGCTCCTCTTCAACGGGCCCGAGTCCTTCACGCCCGACGGGGTGTTCTACATGGGCGAGGCGCCGGAGGTGGACGGCTGCTTCCTGGCTGCCGGCTTCAACTCGATCGGCATGCAGACCTCCGGCGGCGTGGGCTGGGTGCTGGCCGACTGGGTCGCCGACCGCCATCCGCCCATCGACTTGACTTCGGTGGACATCAGCCGCGCCTTTCCCTTCCAGGCCGACCCGGAGTATCTCAGCGCCCGCATCGGCGAGAGCCTCGGCCTGCTCTACGCCATGCACTGGCCCCACCGGCAGTACGAGAGCGCCCGCAACCGCCGGATGTCGCCCCTGCACGACCGCCTCGCTGCCGCGGGGGCGGTGTTCGGCGAGACTGCCGGCTGGGAGCGTCCCAACTGGTACGCGTTCGAGGGCCAGGAGAGGGCCTACGGCTACAGCTTTGGCAAGCAGAACTGGTGGGCCAACGCGGGCGCCGAGTGCCGCGCCGTGCGGGAACGGGTGGGCCTGTTCGATCAGACGTCGTTCGTGAAGTTCAGCGTCACCGGGCCCGACGCCGCCACTGTGCTCAACAGGCTCAGTGCCGCCGAGGTGGACACCGAGCCGGGAACAGCCGTCTACACGCAATGGTGCAACGACCGGGGTGGGATCGAAGCCGACCTGACGGTCACGCGACTCGGCGCGGAGACCTTCCTGGTGGTCACCTCCGCGGCCACGCAGACGCGCGACTGGGCACGGCTACGCCGGGGGTGCCGCGAGTTCGACGTGACGATTGCCGACATCACCGAGCAGCAGGCCATGCTGGGGCTCATGGGCCCGCTGGCACGCGACGTGCTGGGACCGCTCACCGACGCCTCGCTGGCGGACGAGGATTTCCCCTTCTCCACCGCGCGCACCATCGACGTGGCCGGCCGCGGGGTGCTGGCGATCCGGATGAGCTACGTGGGTGAGTTGGGTTGGGAACTGTACGTGCCGAACGCCGACGCCGGAGCCGTCTTCGATGCTCTCGTGGCCGCCGGTGAGCCGCACGGCCTTACCCTCGCCGGCTACCACGCCATGAACACACTGCGCCTCGAGTCGGGCTACCGCCACTGGGGCCACGACATCTCCCCGGCCGACACCCCTCTGGAGGCCGGGTTGGGATTCGCCGTGGGGTGGGACAAGGCCGAGGACTTCAACGGGCGAGCCGCCCTGAAGGCCCAACGTGGCCGACCCCGCACGAAGCGCCTCGTGCAGTTCCGCCTGGAGCACCCCGAATTGCTCGTCTACCACGACGAGCCGATCCTGCGCGACGGTGCGGTCGTGGGATGCACAACGTCGGGATCCTGGAGCTACCTCGAGGACCGGTGCCTGGCCATGGGGTACCTGGACCATGCCGAGGGTGTCACGGCCGACTGGCTCGCTTCGGGCAGCTTCGAGATCGACGTGGGCGGGCGGCGGGTGCCGGCCACGGCGTCGCTGCGCAGCTTCTACACCCCGCGTAGGAGGTGAGACGATGTCCACCGAGACCCGTGTCGTGATCATCGGCGGCGGTGCCATGGGAGCCGGCCTGCTGTACTTCCTGGCGCACGAGGGCTGGACCGACACCATCCTCGTGGAGAAGGGCGAGCTGAACTCCGGCTCAACCTGGCACGCCGCGGGGATGATCCCCCACTTCACGAGCGACTTCAACCTTGCCAAGGTCCACGATGTGGGAGTCTCGCTGTACCGCAGCCTCGAGGCGGAGACGGGCCTGTCCACCGGTTGGCACCAACCCGGCACCGTGCGCCTGTGCCGCAAGGGTCGGGACGACGAGGCCGACTGGCATCGCTACAGCCACGCCCTGCTGAAGCAGGCCGGCGTGGAGTCCCACATCATCGGTCCCTCCGAGATCGCCGAGTTGCACCCGCTGCTCGACTTGGAGGACGTCACCTCGGCGATCTACACCCCCCACGATGGCTGGGCCGACCCCTCGAGCTGCACCAACTCCATGGCCCGCGGCGCCCGCCAGCTCGGCGCCGAGATCCGCCGGCACACCCTCGTCACCGACATGAACCAGCTGCCGGACGGACGCTGGGAGGTGATCTGCAACAACGATCGGATCGTCTGCGAGCACGTCGTGAACGCCGCCGGCCACTACGCCCCCCAGCTCGGCGCCATGGTGGGCCTCGACGTGCCGATCGTGTCGGTCATCCACCAGTACCTGGTGACCGAGCGCATCGCGCCCCTGGTGGATCTGGGCTACGAGCCCCCCACGATCCGGGACCCGCGCGCCTCGATCTACGCTCGCTGCGAGTTGGACGGCCTGCTGGTCGGCCCGTACGAGATGTCGGGCTCGCAGCCCTACGGCGTCGACGGGGTGGACTGGGACCTGCACTTCTATCTCACCCCGCCCGACGTGGATCGCCTCGAGGAGTGCCTGGAGTGGGCATCGGTGCGCATCCCCGCCTTCGGGGAGGCCGGCATCCGCAAGGTCGTGTCGGGGCCCATCACGCACACGCCCGACGCGGGTTTCCTGATGGGGCCGGCACCGGGGCTGCGCAACTACTGGCACTGCAACGGCGCCTCCATCGGCGTGACCCAGGGACCCGGCGCCGGCAAGTACCTGGCGCAGTGGATTGTGCACGGCCAGACCGAGATCAACGTGCGCGGCATGGATCCCCGCCGTTACGGCGACTATGCCGGTGCGCGCAGTTATTACACGATCGAGAAGTCGCTGGACGAGTATCACGAGATGTACCAGGTGCGCCCGCCCGGGGAGTACCGGGCGGCGGGCCGGCCGCAGAAGACGACCCCCATCTACGACCGGCTCGACGCGTTGGGAGCGCAGTGGCAGGAGGTCTACGGCTGGGAGCGGCCGCAGTACTTCTCCCCCGACGGCACGCCCGAGGTGCACTCCTACCGCCGGTCGAACGCCTTCGACCTCATCGGTGCCGAGGTGCGCGGCGTGCGGGAGAGCGTGGGCATCGCTGACCTCACCGCGTTCACCAAGTTCGAGGTGACCGGCGCCGGCGCCGCCGCCCTGCTGGATCGACTCTCGGCCAATCGGCTGCCAAGGCCCGGCGGCATCCGGCTCGTGCACATGCTCACCGAACTCGGCGGTATCGAGTGCGAGATGACCATCACCCGCCTGGGGCCCGAGCGCTTCTATCTCTCCTCGGCCATCATGGGCCAGAGTCACGACCGGGACTGGCTGCGCCAACACGTCGAGGCGGGCACCGACGTGACCGTCACCGACGTGACCGACTCCACTGCCCTGCTCGGGGTTTCCGGGCCGCGGTCGCGCGACGTCCTGGCACCGCTGACCGATGCCGATCTCGGCAACGGCGCCTTCCGCTGGCTCACCGCGCAGGAAATCGATGTGGCCGGGGTCCCCTGCAAGGCGCTGAGGGTCTCGTACGTGGGCGAGTTGGGCTGGGAACTGCATTGCCCGATCGACCGGATGGCCGAGTTGTACGACGCGATTGTCGAGGCCGGCGAGCCCCACGGCATCGTCCATTTCGGCAGCTATGCCATGAACGCGATGCGTATCGAGAAGGCATACAAGGCGTGGGGCGTGGAGTTGACCACCGAGATCACGCCCATCGAAGCTCGGATCGAGCGCTTCGTGGACTTCTCCAAGGAGTTCATCGGCAAGGAGGCCACGCTCGCTCGCCGCGACCAAGCCGAGCCGCTGCAGTGGGCGCTCGTCTACTGCGCGGTGGGCGAGGGCAACAACGACGCGTGGGGCAATGAGCCCGCCTACGTCCCCGGTGGCGACGACATCATGGGCATCGCCACCAGCGGGGTGTACGGGCATTCGGTCGGCACCAGCCTGGCCTTCGTGTACGTGGCGCCCGAGTTCGAGGCCCCCGGATCGACGTTCGAGTTGGAGATGCTGGGCGAACGCCGCCACGCCACCGTGCTGGCCGGGGCGGCCTACGACCCGGAGAACAGGGCCCCACGAGCCTGATGCCGGAGAACTCCCACCCACCCGCCGAACCAGCGCGACCAGAGGAGTCCATATGATTGAAGAGCAGGAGGGATCCCCTCGTCGTCGCCGGTCGGGCGGTCGAGCGGGACGGATCGCCGAGCGTCAGGCGCCTCCGGCTGCCGCAGCGCGTCCGGTGTGGCCGGGCATGGCGGGTGGCCGCTACGCGCCGCTGAGCGACGGCGACATGCAGCAGATCTACGAGGCGGCGCTGGGGTTGCTGGAGAACGTGGGGATGGGCACCCCCATCGCGGAGTACGTGGAGGTCGTGACCCGCTCCGGAGGGTGGCTGGACGCCGAGGGGCGCCTGCACTACCCCAGGGCGCTCGTGGAGCGGGGCATCGAGATGTCGGCCAAGGAATGGATCTGGCACGGGTTCGACGACGACAAGTCGATACACGTCGGCGGGAACCGGGTGCACTTCGGTACCGCAGGGGCGGCCGTGCTCATCCACGACTACGAGACCAACCGGCTTCGCCATTCGACCATCCGGGACGTCTACGACTGCGCCCGCCTCGTGGACTCCTTCGACCACATCCACTTCTACGGGCGAACCTGCGTGGCCCGCGACCTGACCGATCCCCGCGACCTCGACCTCTCCACCGCCTACGCGGTGCTGACCGGCACGTCCAAGCCCTCCGGATCGGCGTGGTTCGACCCCGGCCGCGTGGCCGAATCCGCCGAGATGTTCGACATGGCGCTCGGTGAGCCCGGTGGGTTCGCCAAGCGTCCGTTCGTTGTCGCCTACAACACCTTCGTCGTCCCGCCGCTGCGCTTTGCCGAGGAGTCCAATGAGTGCCTGGTGGCGCAGGTGGCCGCGGGCATGCCGATCCTGCTCATCTCGGCCGGGCAGGCGGGCGCCACCTCACCGGCCGCCCTCGCCGGAGCGCTCGCGCAGGGCCTCGCCGAGTGTCTGGCCGGGCTGTGCACCGTCAACCTGATGCGGCCCGGCCACCCCTGCGTGGTGGGACTCTGGCCCTTCGTCTCCGATCTGCGCACCGGCGCCATGAGCGGCGGTTCCGGGGAGGAGGCCGTCCTGAACGCGGCCGCGGCCCAGTTGCTGAACTGGCTGGGACTCCCGTCGGGGGTGCCGGCGAGCATGACCGATTCGAAAATGCCCGACGCCCAGTCCGGCTACGAGAAGGGCCTCACGGTGGGCCTGGCGGCCAACGCCGGCGCCAACCTGATCTTCGAGTCGGCTGGCATGCTGGCCAGCCTGCTGGCCTGCTCGCTCGAGCAGTTGGTCATCGACAACGACATGATGGGGGCGGTCAACCGCACCGTCCGCGGCATCGAGGTGGATGAGGGCACACTGTCGGCCGAGGTGATCGCCGAGGTGATCGCCGGGCCGGGGCACTTCCTGGGTTCCGCCCAGACCTTGTCACTCATGCTGACCGAGTACGTCTACCCGGTCATCGGCGACCGCGACTCGCCGGAGAACTGGATCGACGCCGGCGGCCTGAGCGCGCTGCAGGTCGCCCACCGGCGCGCTCGGCAGGTGCTGGCCGAGCACTATCCCGACCACATCACGCCCGAGGTCGACGCCCGCATCCGGGAGGCGTTCCCCATACGCCTTCCCTCGCGTTTCGCCTGAGCTGACCGCTCGCGCGGCTCGCGCCGGCGGGCGGGTGCGCCCGCCCGAATAGCCCGTCGAATCGTCTCCGGGTGCCATGCATCTTGGTTTAGTCCTGTGTTAGATTTGTTCCGTATTATGGGTCCGGTCCACGATGCGGAATCAGGACGACACGTGCCACAGTGGTGTGGTGCCGCAACTTGGGTCGGACGACAGGTGAAACCTGCGGTGGCTCCTCGCCGGCGGGACCGATTGTCGGGACCGTCGCAGCGGGTGCCGCGGTTGACTCCGAAAGGACACGCTCATGAGTGATGTACCTGCAAGCGTCGACTTCGACGACGCCGACGACTTGGATCTGTCGAGCTTGAACGACGAGGATCTCTGCGCCCAGATGCACGACGATCTCTACGACGGCCTCGCCGACGAGATCACCGAGGGCACCAACATCCTGCTCGCGCGCGCCTGGTCGCCGGACAAGGTCCTCAACGACGCTCTCGTGGAGGGGATGCGCATCGTCGGCATCGACTTCCGTGACGGCATCCTCTTCGTGCCCGAGGTGCTGCTGGCGGCCAACGCCATGAAGGCCGGCATGGCCATCCTGCGGCCGCTGCTGGCCGAGACCGGGGCCGAACCCGTCGGCAGTGTCGTCATCGGCACGGTCAAGGGAGACATCCACGACATCGGCAAGAACCTCGTCGCCATGATGTTGGAGGGTGCGGGGTTCGAGGTGTTCAACCTGGGTATCAACACCGACGTCGAGGAGTTCCTGGCGGCGATCGACGAGCACAAGCCCGACATCCTGGGCATGTCGGCCCTGCTCACCACGACCATGCCGTACATGAAGGTCGTCGTCGACACCCTCATTGACAAGGGCAGGCGGGACGAGGTCATCATCCTCGTGGGTGGCGCGCCGCTCAACGAGGAATTCGGGGCGGCCGTCGGTGCCGATGCGTACTGCCGCGACGCGGCGATCGCAGCGGAGACCGCCACGAAACTCATCAAGGCGCGCCGCGCCGCCAGGTGAGGGAGCCGGCAGTGACCCGTAGCGCGGCAACGGCGCCGCCGCAGGGTCGGGTCCTTGTCATCGCCTGCGGGGCGTTGGCGCGGGAACTCGGCGAGATCACCGCTGCGGTGGAGGGGCTGGACTTCGCATGCCTTCCGGCCCGGCTGCACAACCGTCCCGAACAGATTCCCGAGGCGGTGCGCCGGAGGATCCGCGCAGCCCGCCCGGCCTACGACACGATCCTCGTCGGCTACATGGACTGCGGGACGGGCGGACTGCTGGATCGGGTGTGCGCGGAGGAGGGGGTGGAGCGCCTCCCGGGCGCTCACTGCTACGAGCTGTACGCGGGCTCGGAGCTGTTCGCCGACCTGCAGGAGGCCGAACTGGGCACGTTCTATCTGACCGACTACCTCGTTCGCCACTTCGACCGGCTGATCCTGCAGGGGCTTGGCATCGCCGCGCACCCCGAGCTGCGTGACGCGTACTTCGGGAACTACACCCGGGTGATCCACCTCGTGCAGGAGCCCGACGGTGAACTCGAGACCGCGGCGCGCCGCGCCGCGGCGTCGCTGGGGTTGCGGTACGAACGGCTCGTCTGCGGCTACGGCGGGTTGGCATCCTCGCTCGCCGGCCGGCGGATACCCGTGCGGGCGGCGTGAGTATCGTGACGCAGGGCGAGACGGCGGGTGGCCGGCGGCGACGCCGGCGCGACGGTGGCGGCGACCTCGTCATCATCAGTTGGCGCGACATCCCCGCGCAGGTGAATGCCGGGTCCGGCGAGCACAAGGTCCAGCGCATCCTGCCCCGTCGCTTCCAGCGCGCCATCGACAACGCCGCGATGGTTGTGGGGATGTCCTCGGCGTCGGAGTACATCGGTGAGTGGAGGCGTATCGCCCGCCCGACCGACGGTGACGATCTCGAAGGCGCCGCCCTGCGGGTCGCCGCGGAGCTGGAGGCGGCGTTCCCCCGCGAGCGGCTGCAGACGTTCGTGGCAACCGGCGGCTGGGATCCAGCGCGCGGCGAGCCGATGACCGCTGACAGCACGGGGCTCCCCGAAGGGGACATGGACCAGGAGGGAGTGGCGTGACCGACACAGTGATCAGTTCCCGGACCCGCGAGGTGGTGATCGGGTTCGAGCGTCCGTTCGTGATAATCGGCGAGCGGATCAACCCCACCGGGCGCAAGCTGCTGACCGAGGAGATGAAGGCCGGCGACTTCAGCCGGGTCGAGGCCGACGCCGTTGCCCAGGTGATGGCCGGCGCGCACGTGCTGGACGTCAACGCCGGGATCCCGCTGGCCGACGAGCCGGCTCTCCTCACAAGGGCCGTCAAACTCGTCCAGGAGGTGACCGACGTCCCCCTCTCCATCGACTCCTCGATCGTCGAGGCTCTCGAAGCTGCCATCACGGTCTACGACGGCAAGCCGCTGATCAATTCGGTGACCGGTGAAGAGGAGGTCATGGAGCGGGTTCTGCCGCTGGTGAAGCGCCACGGCGCTGCCGTCGTGGCGATCTCCAACGACGAGACGGGAATCAGCGAGGATCCCGATGTGCGCTTCGAGGTCGCCCGCAGGATCGTCGAGCGGGCGGCCGACCACGGCATCCCCCGCGCCGACGTGATCGTCGACCCGCTGGTGATGCCGATCGGCGCCGTCGGTACGGCCGGTCGTCAGGTTCTGCACCTCGTGCGCCGCCTCCGCGGGGAACTGCGGGTCAACACGACCTGCGGGGCCAGCAATGTCAGCTTCGGGCTGCCCAACCGCCACATGATCACCGGCACGTTCCTCTCGATGGCCATCGGTGCAGGGATGACCTCCGCGATCATGAATCCCTTGCACGCCGACGTGAAGAACGCGGTCATGGCCGCCGACGTGCTGGCGGGACAGGACCGCGACTGCATGGCCTGGATCAGGGAGCACCGGGAACTCGGCGCCCTCGGCGGGGGGATCGCCCGGCGCCGGACTGGGCGGCGGCGCGGCACTGTCTGAGCGGCCGGGCTGGCGGGCCGCGTGATGGATGTCCGGCAGGCGAGCGCTCGGAGCGGCCGAGCGCCGGGCCAATTTCGGCGGGTCGGATGCCCGCAGCCATGACCGAGGGCTCCGCGAGCGACGTCTGCAGTGCCGGCGAGCACCGCGTGGTGTTCACGCCGTCGGGAATAGACGTGTCGGTGCCGGTGGGCACGAGCGTGCTGGATGCGGCCCGTTCCGGGGGTGTCGACCTCGACTCGGTGTGCGGCGGTCGTGGCCTGTGCGGGCGTTGCCAGGTGGTGCCCGCCCTCGGCCGGCACGCCAAATGGGCCATCACAGCGACGGCCGAGGCTCTGACGGCGCCCGGCGGCGTCGAGCGCGACTACCGCGGGCGCAGGCCGCTGGCCACCGGACACCGTCTGGGTTGCCAGGCCTTCGTGGCCGGCGACATGGTCGTCGACGTCCCGGCCGACAGCGCCGTGCGTCGACCCGTTGTCCGCAAGGCCATCGACCTCGGCGATGTGGTCCTCGACCCGGTCGTCACCCTGCACTACCTGGAACTGCCCCCGACGGTGCTCGGCGACGAAGTGAGCGATGCCGAGAGGGTCACCACCGCCTTGGCCCGCGACTGGGGCCTCAGAGATGTGACCGTGCCGCTGGCGGTGCTGGCGGACCTGCATGCGTTGATCACCGCGGGCAAGGGGTCGGTGACCGCGGTCGTCCACAGCGGTCGCCGCCTGCTGACGGTTCGTCCCGGGTACTCCGATGGGGCATGGGGTGTGGCCATCGATGTCGGGTCCACGACCATTGCCGGCTACCTGCTGGATCTCGCGACCGGCGAGGTCGTCGGCACCGCGGGCCGCATGAACCCACAGATCCGTTTCGGCGAGGATCTCATGAGCCGGGTGTCCTACGTCATGATGAACCCCGGCGGGGCCGCCGCTCTGACCGAGGCGGTCCGGGGGGCTCTCGACGAACTCGTCGGCGAGCTAACTGAAGGGGGGTCGGTCCCCCGGGAGCACGTCCACGACATCGTCGTCGTCGGCAACCCCATCATGCATCACCTCGTCCTGGGTCTCGACCCGACGCCGCTGGGCACTGCCCCCTTCACCCTGGCGGTGCGCCGGGCCGTCCACGCCGCCGCAGCCGACATCGGTCTTGGACTGCCGCATGCGTCGCTCTACGTGGCGCCGTGCATCGCCGGCCACGTCGGTGCCGACTCGGCGGCCGCCACCCTCGCCGAGGGTCCGCACCGAGCCGAGTTGCCGATGCTGCTGGTGGACGTGGGCACGAACGCCGAGATCGTGCTGGGCGACGGCCAGCGGGTCTTCGCCGCCTCGAGCCCCACGGGACCGGCCTTCGAGGGAGCCCAGATCAGCTGCGGGCAGCGCGCCACCGCGGGTGCGATCGAGCGGGTCCGCATCGATCCTGCCAGCCTCGAACCCCGCTTCAAGGTGATCGGCTGCGAGGTCTGGTCGAACGAGCCGGGTTTCGCCGATGCGCTCGGATCCCTGCAGGTCTCAGGACTGTGCGGATCGGCCATCATCGACGTCATCGCCGAGATGTTCCTGGCCGGGATCATCGACCGCCATGGTGTCGTGCACGGAGAGCTCGCCGGGCGCACGCCACGGATCGTGCCCGATGGGCGTACGTTTGCCTACGAACTGCAGAGCGAGCCGGTGCGGCTGCGGATCACCCAGAACGACGTCCGGGCCATCCAGCTGGCGAAGGCCGCGCTGCGTGCCGGCATCGACCTGCTCACCGAGCACGCGGGAGTCGCCGAGGTGCATGACATCCGACTGGCAGGGGCTTTCGGGGCCCACATCGACCCTGTCCGGGCGCTCGTGCTGGGCTTGGTGCCCGACACCCCGGTGGGCGGCGTGCGATCGGTGGGCAACGCCTCCGGTACGGGGGCGGCCAGGATGCTGCTCTCAGGGGCTCAGCGCGACGAGATCGAACAGCTCAGCGAGCGGATCATCAAGATCGAGACCGCCACCGAGACCCGCTTCCAGGAGCTGTTCGTGGCGGCGATGGCTTTCCCGCACGAGACGGCACCCACCCCGCATCTGGCTCGAGTCGTGGATCTTCCTTCCACCGATGACGGCGAGTTGGCCGGTGCCGCCTCCGGGGCGCGACGGCGTCGACGGGTGCGGTGAGCGTGGACACGCAAGGCGCCGAGACAATTGAGTACGACACAGCGAGGTAAGTGAACCGATGAGTGAACCACGGACACGCAGGGGCGGTGGGCGCGCCGCCCGCCAGGCGGCGCAGGCGGCAGCGGTGCCGGTGACGGTCCCGTACTTGGAACGCACCGGAGCGCCGGTGGAGATCCTCGACGAAGAGGGTCTCGTGCGCATCGAGGAGGCGGCGGAGACGCTGCTGGCCGAGGTGGGCGTCGCCTTCCAGGACTTCCCCCTGGCGCTCGAACTGTGGCGCGAGGCGGGAGCGGACGTATCCGGCGAACTGGTGCGTTTCCCCAGGGGGATGTGCCGGCAGATCGTGCAGCGCAACGCCCCAGCGGTCTACATCCAGCACGCCCGCAACCCTGCCCGCAGCGTGAAGATCGGTGCCAACGCCACCGTCTTCGCCCCCAACTACGGGTCGCCGTTCGTGACCGATCTGGATCGCGGCAGGCGCTACGCCACGCTGGAGGACTTCGAGAACACCGTGAAGCTCACCTACGCCCTGCCGCACCTGCACCACAGCGGCGGCACGGTGTGCGAGCCGGTTGACGTGCCGGTCAACAAGCGGCACCTCGACATGGTGTACGCCCACGTGCGCTACAGCGACAAGCCGTTCATGGGGTCGGTGACCGCAGCCGAGCGGGCCGCCGACTCCGTCGAGATGGCTCGTATCACCTTCGGTGGTGACTTCGCCGACCGCACGGTCATGACCTCGCTGATCAACGCCTCCTCGCCGATGCGCTGGGACGCCACGATGCTGGGGGCCGCCACCGAGTACGCCCGAGCCAACCAGGCCTGCATCATCAGCCCGTTCATCCTGGCCGGGGCCATGTCGCCGGTGACCGTGGCCGGCCTGTCCGCCCAAGCCCTGGCCGAGGCGCTGTCGGGCATGGCCTACCTGCAGTTGGTGCGTCCCGGCGTCCCGGTCGTCTTCGGCACCTTCGCCTCCACCATGTCCATGGCCACCGGTGCGCCCACCTTCGGCACGCCCGAGGCCGGCCAGGCCATCTACGTGATGGCCGCTCTGGCCCGTCGGGTGGGGGTGCCGTTCCGTTCCGGCGGCCAGTTCACGTCGTCCAAGGCCCCCGATGCGCAAGCCGCCTACGAGTCGGCGCACACGCTGCTGCCCACCCTTCAGGCGGGCGTGAACTTCGTCCTGCACGCCGCCGGCTGGCTGGAGGGCGGGCTGGCGCTGTCCTACGAGAAGCTCATCCTGGACGCCGATCAGCTCGGCGCCATGGAGGTGCTCGCGCGCGGCGTGGATGTCTCCGACAACGGTCTGGCCCTCGAGGCGTTCCGCACCAACGCCCACGGCGATCACTTCCTGGGCAACCCTCACACGCTGGCCAACTTCGAGACCGCCTTCTGGCGCTCCGAACTCGCCGACCAGAACAGCTACGAGCAGTGGGACGAGGAGGGCTCGCTCACCTCGGCCCAGCGTGCCAACGCCCGCTGGAAGGAGTTGCTGGCCGCCTACGAGCCGCCTCCCATCGACGACGCCATCGACGCAGAACTCCGCGACTACGTCGCCCGCCGCAAATCCGAAATGCCCGACGAGATCGGCTGACGGCCGCGGTTGTCCGGATGCCGCTGCCGGTGGCGCTCCGGCGGCCTCGGAAGGTCAGGTTGCGCCGGCCCCCGGCATCGCCGCCCTCGCGTGGTGTTCCGGCCAGGCTGACACCGTCGTTTCGGCAGGGGGCCGGGGTCGTCTGTGCTGCGGTCCGGGATGTCCGTCACTGTTCGGCGTGGGGTGCTGTGGCTTTGCTTGAAGCTGCAAACGGCGGGGTTGCGGGGCTTCGTGGGCTCGGTTCAGGGGAGTCGGGTGGTCCGCGTCGGTGGTCGTCGGTCGGGTGGTGGTGGTCGTTGGTCGGGTGGTGGTGTGCGTGGCGGTGTCCCGGGTCGTGCCTTCGCGGCTGGCGCCGGTTGAGCTGTTCGCCACCTGCCTGACCCGCAGGCCCGGCAGGTGGTGTGTCGAGCGGCGGTGCGAGGGTGAATCGGCCGTCGGCGTGTCGCACGACTTGTTCGCCGTGTTGGTGGACGCGGATGTGGTGGCAGCGCCAGCACAGTAGGCAGGTGTTCTCGAAGTTGGTCTCGCCGTCGTCGCACCAGTGTTCGATGTGGTGGGCCTGGCAGATTCTCTCGTGGGCGCCGCAGCCGATGCAGCCGCCGTCGCGGACGACGAGGCGTTTGCGGAGGCGCTTGGAGACCTTGCGCTGTGAGCGGCCCAGCAGGACGTCGCCGGTGTGTTTGTTGAAGATGCCCGGCAGGATCTTGGCGTCACACGCGATAGCGAGGGTCTCGGCGTCGGTGAGGCGGGTGCCGTCGGTCAGGCGGGCGTTGGTGATGCGCCCGTGGAGGAGGTCGTAGTCAGCGAGCACGATCAACTCGAATCCTTGCGGCACGCCACCGCGACCGCCAGCGGCGTCGGCACCACCGCCACCGCGGGTCTCGGTACCGGCGCTGTTGCAGACGAGCCCTGCCAGGGCGTCGGCGAAGCGCTGCGGGGGAGTCGAGCGCTGCTTGGGGTCCTCGCAGCGGAACAGTTCGTCTGACTTCGCGAACAACGCGGCGCGCACCTGCGCGCCGGTGAGGGGGTCGAGTTGGGCGAAGAGGTGGAACATGCCGTCGGGTTGTTCGCTGATCGACGCGCGGCGGTTGCGTCGTTGCCGCTCGCGGCGCTCGTTCAACTCCTGTTCGCTGGTGCGCTCGTTGATGTGTTCCTTCAGCGTGCGCCGGAACCGATCCTCCGGCTCTTGCTCAGCGGCGGCGAGCAACTGGCGCTGATCCACCGGCCCCTCGGCGTTGAGGATCAGCCCCGCCGCCTCCGGCGTGATCGCGCCCGCCGCGAGCTTCTCCGCAACCCCAGGCGCCCACTCCAGTTGCGCCGCGGTCTTCACGGCCTTGCGGGCGCCGGACCGCGACCGCTTCTGGTCGCGACGCAGCATCTCCTCCGCGGCGGCGTCGCCTTGCCGGCGTGCCACCTCGCTGACCAACTCGGCCTCGAGGGCCGCCAACGAAGCCCGCGCCCGCCCGACGAACACCAAACGCTCACGCACCACATCCATGTCGACGTTGTGCAGCAGTGGCGGCGCGCTCAGCCACTCGCCCAACAGCGCCCACTCGCGCACCCGATCAGAAGTGACCGCGCCGCCACGCCTCGGATGGCCGGCCGCCCCGTCAGCGCCGCCGGGAGTGTCACGCGTCGGGTGGTCGCTCGTCCGGTCAGCGCCCGCCGAACTCTTGCGCATCGAATCGTTCCCCATCTGCTCGTCACCCCCTCTCGAAAGCTTCCCAGGCTCACCGCACCGCTGCGGATCCCCTCCTGATTGCTTTCCCTAGAGTATAGCCATCCTATGACAGACTACCAACGGATGTATGAATTACGTTCTGTATATAGCGAAATAGGTTCTGACCCTCGCCGAGGTTTGGCCGACAACCACGACCAAAAGCCCAGGTCAGCGGGTTCGTCGGTCCCCGGCGTGCTACCGACGCGTACTGCCTGTGTAGATGTGACCGATGTCACATCTACATTGCGCCGAGTAGGCCGGCCACCCCGCGGAGTCCCCTGTCCCCCTCGGCCCGTGACACCTCGGGGTACCCGGCCATGACCGCGACGGCCACCACCCACCAGCCGACTGTCACCAACCTGATGGCCGCGTACACCTCGAAACAGCCGCCTCCGCTGGCCTCCGGTAGCTCTGTCCACGGGGGGTGCTGTGCCCGCGACTTGTGCATGCATTGTGCATGCATGCCGAACATTCAGGTGCGGGATGTCTGTCCGGACGTCTATCAGGCGCTGGTACGCCGGGCGGCTCTGGCGGGGCAGTCGCTGCAGCAGTTCCTGACGGGTCAGTTGGCTCGGATCGCGGCCACGCCGACGCTCGACGAGGTTTTGGACCGGATCGAGGGCCGCGGCAAGGGCAGGCTCAGCGCGGCGGAAGTGCTGGACGCTCTCGAAGCCGATCGTGCTTGTCGTTGATGCCTCGGTCGTGGCGCCCGCAGTGGCGGACGGGGGCGACGACGGCCGGCGCCACCGGCAGCGGCTGCGCGGCGAGCAGTTGGCCGCGCCGGATCTGTTGCGGGTCGAGGTCCTGTCGGTGCTGCGCCGGCAACATCGCCGGGGAGGGCTCGACGCCGGACAGGTCGCGGCAGCCGTCGACGATCTGCTGGACCTGGAACTCGACGTCTACCCCACCGGACCGTTGCTCCGGCGCGCCTGGGAGCTGCGCGAGAATGTCACCGCTTACGACGCGTGCTACGTCGCCCTCGCCGAGGCACTGGACTGCCCCCTGCTGACCGCCGACGCCCGCCTCTCCCGCGCCGACGGCCCTATCTGCGAGTTCGAACATATCGGCCAAATTGAGCGGCCAAGGACCTGGACGAATTGGCCAGGTTGAGTGGCCAAGGACCTGGTGGTAGAGAGTCATCTCTGCCGTGGGAGTCCCATTGTGAGGTGGCCAGCGCGGGCGATCGGCTCGCGCCGCGCTGGCTCGTGCTCACTTGCGCTTCCGGACCGTCTCGGACACGGTCGTCCGGGGGTTCCGCTTTGCCGTTGACGGCTTCACGTACCGGCCCGTGATGGCCGATCGGTGGACCTTTCGAGTTGCCATGAGTTCACCTCCTTTCTGGATCTGAACGATCGCTGGCGCTGGTCAGCGGGTGCTCCCGCCGAGGCACCAGTGGCAATTGTCGTAAGGCAGGCTTCGCTTCGTCTCGGCCAGGGTGTCGTACCATCGCCGGTGCTCGTACTTGATCTCATCGAGCCGACACGACACCTTCTCGTTACCTCGACACCGAGGCTCTCGGCGAGATGCTGCGGGAGAGGCGCACAGCTTCTGGGCTCTCGATGAGGCGCGCTGCGGATGCAGCGGAGGTGAGCTTCATGACGCTGTCACGGGTCGAAGCGGGCGCACAGCCCGACCTCTCGACGTTCTTGCGGCTGTGTGCATGGCTGCATGTGCCGCCGGAGACGTTCTTCGCCTCGACTGCCCATCGCGAGACGGAAACGCCGGAGGTGGTCCTGCAACACCTACTTTCCGACCCGAGGCTCGGGCATGAAGCCGCCGCACGGATTGCTTCGGTTGTGGAAGACATGTACGCGGCCTTCGCGCGCGAGCCGACGCATCCCCCGGCTGTCTCCTGCCACCTCCGCGCCGCCTCGGTGCTGCGTCCCGGCGTCGCCGGCCGACTGGGGCAGCTCTTGCAGGACATGCAAGCCCGACTGAGCGAACTCGACGACGAAGGGGCCTTGTGAGTGGGGTTACCGCATGGATTCAAGGCGCGGGCTGAGCGCCTGGCCGAGGAGCTTCGGGCGCGAGTTGCCGCAGATCCTGCGAGGCCTCTGGATCTCACCGCAGTAGCGGCGAGCCTCAACGTCCGAGTCGTCTCCGCCGCTGACCTAGTAGCGCTGGAACGGTTGCAGGAGATCGAGCGCATCCAGGCGTTCTCGTTCTCCGCCTGCACGTTCGAGATCGATGGTCGGCAGATCATCGTGTTCAACCCGATCCGGAGCGACGCTCGGCAGGCCAGCGATGTCGCTCACGAACTAGCGCACATCGTGTTGGAGCACCAACTGGCTGAGATTCAGTACTTGGACGGGGTTCCATTCCGCACATGTCAGCCAGGTCAGGAGCAAGAGGCCACGGAATTCGGCGGGACTTTGCTGCTGCCGCGGGAGGTGCTCCTCCGCGAGGCTCGTCGGGACGCGACCATTGACCAGATTGCGAACAAGTTCGGCGTGACGACACAGATGGCCCAGTTCCGATGGAACACGACCGGGGTTGCCAGCCAGGTCGCTAGACAGCGTGGCAGGCGTAGCGCTCATCGCTGACGGCGGGCACTCCCCGCCGGCCAGGCGCAGCCTGCAACCTGTCAGGTGCGTGTCGATCGCGCCGCGCCAAGTGCTGAGGTAGCGGAAGGCGCTTAGTCGGGGCCTCTTTGGGCCTCCATGGCCTCTAGGGCGTCGAGGCGGGTCATCAGTTCGGTCTCGGTGCGCCAGCGGTGGTAGAGCGACCACAGGACCAGCAGCGGCGGGAGCACCACGAAGGTGGCGATCAGCACCAGGAAGATCGTGACCGCCACCATGAGGCCCAACTCGCGAATCGGGGTTAGTGGCGCGAACACCAGGACCAGGATTCCCGAGTCCGGTGGTCATGTTGTAGGAGATGCCGAACACCCACATGGCCCCCAGAACCCAGATCACCACCACGACGATCGGGACGATGGAGATGAGCCCCAGTGCCGGGCGGCGCCGGCCGAGCCCGAAGTAGAGCACCAGGATGACCAGCGCGGCCAGGGTCGTGAGGCCCACGCTGAGCGGCTGGATGTCGGTCAATTCCTTCGTGACCACCGAGATGAGCGTGTCGCCGCCGGTGACGGTCATCTCGTCGCCGTCACCTCCCCAGGCCGCCTCCAGGTCGGCCGTGAGGCGGCGCGTGGCTTCGGGGCCCTCGATGGTCACGGGGATCTGGAAGAGGGTGCGGTCCGCGCCGCCGGCACGGAAGTCCATGACGCTTGCGAACCCCGCCGGGTCAGCGCGTTCGAGCAGTGCCCAAGCCGAGGTGGAGATCCTCGCGGTAGCGCCCGGTGATCTGCAGCGCGTAGTCGACGCAGAGCCCGATGAGCAGGACCGGAACGAGGGGTATGAGGTTGTTCTCGGGGACGCAGGCGCCGACTACTCGGGCCCGGTCCTCCTCTAGCTCGTCCAACCGGTGCTCATCTGCGACCAGTACGCTGCCGTCCGCGCTGTCGCAGGTGCGCTGCCGGACCGGTTCAAGAACGAGCGTCTGGTGATGGCGCCGTCGCACTGGTGGCTCCTGCTGTGGCAGAAGCGAGATTGCGCGATCCCGTCGATTGGCTGCTGGCGGACATCGTCGGCGCGGCAATCCACCACCGAGCCGTTCTGTGTTTCGGGAGTGCGCAGAACATCCCGCCCGTGGTCGAGAGCGGCCTTGAGGGCCAACGGCTCGTCCGCTACGTCGTGCTTCAGTAGGCGGCTGGAGCACGTCCGTTCATGGTCGTTGCGGGCGTGCCGGCTCCCTGTCTCTGGCGACCGAGGGCCTGCCGATAGTTCCCCGCCGCGTGATGCTGCTCGGGATAGTCGGGGTGTCATGATGTCTGCCGCCTCGCCGATCGGTCGTACTGCAGCACCGCGGGAACACGGCCGGTCGCAAGAGATGTTTCAAGAGGAAACTCACGGCAATCGTGATCGACGCCAGCAGCACCGGCACGGCCGACAGCCGCGCCGCCCGGCCGGGCAGTCCCGCGGAGATCTCAACGATCCGAGGGCGCTTCGGGTTGCGCGTCCTCGTCCACCTCGGGAAGGTCCGGATGGAGGTTCGCGGTGACAGCCGTGGCCCGGGCGGGCAGGGCGATGTAGTCGGTCTGCTCGGCGACGGGGATGGTGTCGCGGGCGATGATCCTGTAGCCCACGTAGACGGCGATCACGCCGTGGACGGCGACCAGTACGACGAAGAAGGCCGACGGCCCCGTGGCGCTCATGATCGCTCCCGCCACAGCCGGGCAGATCGCCGCAGCCACGCCGGTGAGGCGCACGAGCGTGGCGGTGGCGGCTGTGATCTGTGCCGGGGCCACCCGGTCAACGGTGATGGCGACGGCGAGCGAGTGGAGAGGGAAGGTGAAGCCGCCGAAGAGGAACATGAAGAGCAACGACAGCGCGGAGCCAGGTGTGGTCAGCAGCGACACGCTCGCAGCCAGCGCCGCCGCCACGGCAGCCAGGCCAATGACACCGCGACGCGATACCCGGTCGGAGAGCCAGCCGATCGGCCACTGGAGGACAACGCAGCCGAAAGGAGCGGCAGCCGTGAACAGCGCGATCCGAACGTCGGAGAGGCCCTCGGACTTGGCGTAGAGCGCTGCCAGGCCCAGCAGGGTGCCGTGAGCGGCACCCGACCAGAAGGCGGTGACGGCGCCGGTCGGGATCGTCGACACGAGCTGTCGGAGTGACAGCGGCTCGGGCACCACCAGCGGGGGTGCGGTCGTGGCCGACAGCGTGATGGGCACGAGAGCGAGCGAGACGAGCACCGAGACCAGCACGAACAGTTCGAAGCTCGCCGGGTCACCGCTGATCAGCAGGAGCTGGCCCGTTCCCAGGCCACCCATCATGACCACCATGTAGCCGCCCAGGATCCGCCCGCGGTTGGCGTTGGTGGCCATGTCGTTCAGCCAGGACTCCACGACGACGTACAGCCCCGCCACGCACAGGCCGAACACCAGCCGCAGCAGCGCCCAGGTGATGGGATTGACCCACACCACGTGCAGGATCGCCGCGCTCGATGCGGTCGAGGCCAGGGCCGCGAACACGCGGATGTGGCCGACCGCCGCCAAGAAGCGCACCGCAACCGCGGTCCCGAACAGGAAACCCACGAAGTAGGCGGCCATGACCGCGCCACCGACCGCGAAGCCGAACCCCTCGATCTGGGCTCGGACGCCCAGGAGGGCGCCCTGCAGACCGTTGCCGACCATCAGGAACGCCATGCCCACCAACAGCGTGCGGACGGCCCTCCCGCGGCCGATCGTCGGACCATTCACCATGGCTCGATCCCACCCAGTCCGGGGTTTGACGCCGACCCCACCTACGACACTTGAACGATCTTAAGCTACCGACGTGTTGTTCCGGATAGTGGTACTGTTCCACGATGTGGGTCAGATGTCACACTGGTCATCGGTCACAGGCTCACCGGCGCTCTTCCGTGCGGCGTCGCCGTGGCGGCGCCCCGTGCGGGGAGTCCGGTCGGCGGCGTCGTTGGAGGAACCGATCGTGAGCGACTCTTTGAGTGGCCGTTGCCTGTGCGGTGGCGTTGACTACGTGATCGAAGGACCCGCCCGTCCGGTCTGGAACTGCCACTGCCACCGGTGCCGGCGCTGGACCGGCCACTTCATGGCCGCCACCTGCTGCGAGCACGAGGATCTCAGGTTCGTCTCCGACGAGACGCTCTCGTGGCATCACCCCGCCGACGATCCCAACGTTGCGTACGGTTTCTGCAGCCGTTGCGGGAGTTCGCTGTTCTGGAGGGTCGTGGAGCCGCCGCCGGAGGGACCGTACGCGCAGACCCGCTGCATGTGGATCTGCGCCGGCACTCTGGATCCTCCGACGGGGTTGCGGACCGAGCGCGCCATCTTCGTCGCGGACGTCGCCGACTATCACAACATTGATCCGTCCCTGGAGGACAGACCTCGGGAGTAGCCCTGGGGCGATCTCCGGCTCACCGGGGGCGCGTGGATACCTCCTGGTTCCCGTCGTATCCTGCCGCAATGGTGGTCCAGTCGATCGAACGCGTCTTCCTGCTGCTGCGCTACCTGGCGCGCGGGCCGCTGGGTGTGACGGACCTGGCGGAGCAGACGAACCTCCCGAAGAGCACAGTGGCGCGGCTGCTCACCGCCCTCGAGACCGAGGGAGCCGTCGAGCAGGATGTGGCGGGCGGCGTCTACCGGCTTGGCCGCGGCCTCGTCGACATCGCCGCCAAGGTCACGCCGGGACGCAACCTCGTCGCAACAGCACGGCCGTACCTTCTGGAACTGGCCGAGACCGTCGGTGAGTTGGCCGGACTTTCCATCCCGAGCGGTAGGGAGGTCTACTACCTCGACCAGACCGAGTCGGACTCGGAGGTGCAGGTTCGGGACTGGACCGGTGAGCGGTTGCCTCTGCACATCGTGTCCTCGGGGCTCGTCGTCCTGGCGTACATGCCCGAGGCGGAGCGGGATGAGTACCTGGTCGGACCTCTGGAGCGCTACACGACGCGGACGATGGTTGACCCCGACGCATTGCGCAAACGCTTCGAGCACATCCGCAGCATCGGGTATGTCTGGGTCGACGGAGAGTTTGTGGAGGAACTCAACTCGGTCGCCGCGGCGGTCCGCGGTGCCGACGGTCATGCCCGAGCCGCGTTGCACGTCCACGGTCCGGCGTACCGGTTCCCCGATCCGGACCGTGCCCACGACTTCGGCATGGCCGTGGCGCGGGCTGCCGAGAGCCTCTCGATCCAGCTGAACGCCTGAACCGCCACGGCGCCGCCCCCCGGGCGGAGCGCCGTCAGCGGCGGGAGCGGATCTCGGCGACGATTGCCGGGATGACCTCGTGCAGGTCGCCGATCACGGCCCAGTCGGCCTTGGTGACGATGTTGGCCTCGGGATCGATGTTGACGGCGAGGATGTGCTTTGAACCCATGGCACCCACCCAGTGCTGGATGGCGCCGGAAATGCCCGAGGCGATGTAGATCTCCGGGGCGATGCGCGTGCCGGTCTGGCCCACCTGGTCGGCGTGTGGACGCCAGCCGTTGTTGGTGACCGCCCGGCTGCAGCCCACCGTGCCGCCGAGCAGCTCCGCCAGTTCCTCGAGCGGCGCAAAGCCCTCGGCCGAGCCGACACCGCGGCCTCCGCTGACAACCACCGGGGCGGTCGACAGCGTCACTCCGGCGGTGAGCACGACCCGGTCGCGCACCACCGTGCGGGCGAGCCCTGCATCCAGTGCCACCTCGAAGGCCTCGACCGGTGGCGTCGCCGGGTTCTCCGCCTGCTCGGACGCCACCGCGTGCAGCCCGCAACTCACCAGCACCACATCGGACTCCAGGGACACGTCCTCCAGCAGTGATCCACCCCACTGGAGCCGGGTGATGGACCAATCGGCCGGGTCGATGTCGAGACAGTTGGCCACGAAGGGGACATCGAGTCGAGCCGCCGCCTGCGCCATCACCTCGTTGCCCCGGTCGCTGCCGCAGGCCAACACCGCGCCGGGCGCCAACCGCCGGGCCATCTGGGCGATCACCTCACCCCACGCTTCGGGTCCGAAGTCCGAGAGCACCGGGTCGGTGACCACCTGGACAACCGCGGCGCCGTAGTCACCCGCCTCGGACACCAGGGCGCCGTCGTTGCTCCCGATCAGGGCCGCGTGCATCGCCACGCCCATCCGCCGCGCCAACGTGCGCCCGAATGTCAGCGCCTCGCGGCTCGCCTCGGCCATCGCGCCGCGGTCATGTTCGAGGATCACGAGCAGCATCTAGAGCACCCCCAGGTCGGCGAGGATGTCAACCACCGCGGGGGCCGCTTCGGGGCCGTTGCCGAGGATCGCCGTCTCGGCCACCACATCGGCGGGGCGGTGCAGCCGGCGCATGGTCTGGCCCCCCGGCGCGGCTTCGATGGCCAACTCGGTGATCACCAACCGCTTGGATGCGAGCCGCCCTCGCATTGTGGGGTAGCGGGGCAGGTTGATCCCTTCTTTCACCCCGACGGCGGCCGGCATGATCATCTCGTACACCTCGAAGCCGTCATCGGTTTGCCGCCGCGCCTGCACCGTCGTGCCGTCGATCTCGATGCCCTTGATCCCCCCGACGATGGGGCGTCCGAGGGCGACCGCCACCCGGACACCCACCTGGAAGCCGCCCGAGTCGGCCGACTCGTTGCCGAAGATCAGCAGGTCGAAAGCGCCGCCGGCTGCTTCGAGGGTCCCGATCGCCTCGGTGAGCGCCACAGCGGTCCGTTGCGGATCCCAGGGCGAGTCGTCGGTGATGACCAGGACGCCGTGGTGCGCCCCCACCGAGGCGGCGTAGCGCAACTGCTCGGCAGCCTCGGGCGGGCCCAGGGTGAGCACCGTCACCTCGCCGCCGTGGCTCTCGGCGAGCCGGACGGCCTCCTCCACGCCGCACTCCTCGTGCGGGCTGGTGGTGAAGCCGAGGTGGGTCACGTCGACCGACATGCCGTCGGCGGTCACGCCGATCCGGGCGCCGGGTGCCGGCACCCGCTTCACGCAGCAGAGGATCCGCATCGACCTTGCCTCCGGCTCCCTGTCGTCCCGCTGTCGGCTCTGCGGTGGTCCGTCAACCCCGGAGCCGGGTGTCGTCGGGGTCGAAGACGGCGCCGGTGCCGGCCACCCGCACCGGGAACAACTCGTTCATGTACATGACCTGCAACTCTGTGCCCGCCTCGGCCAGTTCGACCGGCAGGTAGCCCATCAGCAGGTACTTGCCGACCGAGGGGCCGGGCCCTGCGCTGGTGACCCGCGAGACCCTGCCGCCGCTGTCGGTGATCTGCCGGCCGTCGGCGGTGAGGATCGGCTCGTTGCCGCCCTGCATGTAGCGCTTGCGCCCCTGCCGGTCGGTGTGGTCCTCCACGGTCAGCACGCACATCTGCACCTCGGGGGGGCCGGCGGCGCGGGCCGCCAGGTAGGCGTCCTTGCCGATGAAGTCCGCCGCCTTCACCCGAGGCCGGGCCAACCCGGCCTCCAGCGGGTTGTACTCGCTCTCGAGTTCGGCGCCCATGAGCCGGTAGCCCTTCTCCAGGCGGCCCGACGTGCCGTAAACGCCGCCGCCGGCCGGCCGCAGCCCGAGGTCGGCGCCTACGTCCATCAGCGTGTCCCAGAGGTTGGGCCCGTTCTCCCACGCCGTGTAGATCTCCCAGCCCGTGTCACCCACATACGAGATGCGGAACAGTTGGGCTTCGATCGTCCCGCCGGCGCAGCGCAACTCGACGGGAACCACCGACCCGTAGGTCGAGTCCCCCGAAGCGTGGTCACACAGCGCGCCCAGCACAGCCGGTGCGTTCGGTCCCCACAGGCCCAGCGTCGTGATGTTGTCGGTGACGTTACCGAACGTGACCGAACCGTCGGTGGGCATGTGGCGGCGCGCCCAGAACTCATCGCGCCCGCCGTCGAACACACCGGTCACGATGCGCACCGACTCGGAGCCCGTGCGCATCATCGTCAGGTCGGAGTGAAACCCGCCGTCGGGCGTCAGCCAGGGCGTGTAGACGGCGCGCCCGACCGGTACGTCGATCCGGTTAACCGCCAGCCGGTCGGCGTACTCGACGGCCCCCGGGCCCGACAGCTCGAAGATCTGGAACGCGCTGAGGTCCACCAACCCGCAGTTCTCCCGCAGGTTGAGGTGCTCACCCATGGTGATGGGGCTCCACCAGCGGGCGTCCCATTCCACCTCGCGATCCCCCAGGCCGTAGTGCTCCACGAGGTCGGCGTTGGAGGCGAACCACTGGGGGCGCTCCCACGTGCGGGCCTGGAAGAACTCCGCGCCGAGGGCCTGCTGGCGCGAGAAGTAGGGACTCACGCGCAGGTTGCGCCGGCTGTCCCACTGCTCGGAGGGGTGGACGATGCCGTAGGTCTTGTTGAAGTGCTCCGAGGAGCGCGCCCAGATGTGTTCGTCGCTGCGCTCCTCGGCATAGAAGCGGGCCACGTCGGCGCCATGGGTGTCGATGACGCGGGGGTAGCCGAAGGTCATCCACTCCGCCACGACCTGGGCCATGCCAGGCCCCTCCTTGACCCAGATGGCCGCCGCCGACCAGAGGTTGCGCACGCCGGGGATCTCGCCGAGGCACGGCATGGCGTCGGGCGTCAGCGAGAGCAGGCCGTTGATGGCGTAGCGGATCTCGGCGTCGCCCAGCATGTCCATCAGCTCGATGGCCTCTTCCATCTGCGTGTCGAAATCGTCGGGCGTGAACGGCATCTCCGTCGGGGAAAGGGCCGCCTCCTCGTTGGAGGGGATGGTGTCGGGGTGTTGCAGGATCGGTCGGTGGGCGTAAGAGCCGACCTCCATCGAGCCTGCCGACTGGCGCTCGTAACAGAAGGTGTCCATGTCGCGCACGATCGGGTAGCCGATCTCGTTGTTCGTCTCGGCGAGCACGTCGATGGGGCCCACGTCGGCCATCTGGTGAACCGCCGGCACGAGCGGGATGTAGGCGCCGGCCATATTGGCCACCCTGTTCGACCAGACGCCGCAGGCGATCACCACATAGTCGGCCTCGATGGTGCCCTTGTCGGTGACCACCGACGTGACGGTGCGCGTCCCGGGGAGCGGGCCGTCGACGGTGCCGACGTCGAGAACCTCGGTGTTGGCGAACACCGCGCAGCCCGCGTCGGTCGCCATCCGCCGCATGCGGGTGCCCGTCTCGAGGGAGTCCACCACCGACACCGTCGGGCAGTAGAACCCGCCGAGGATCACGTCGGTGTTGATGAACGGCACCAGCTCGCCCACCTCGGTGGGTGTGAGCAAGTACGCCTCGATACCCCAGGCCGTCGCCGATGTCATGCGTTTCTGGAACTCGTCCAGGCGCTCGGGAGTGCGCGCCACCTCGATGCCGCCGGAGTCCACCGAGAGCCCCAGGTCCCGGTACTGGTCGGCGCTCTGCTCGCCCAGCAGGCACATCTCCTTGTTGTGGTCCACCGGGAAGATGAAGTTGGAGGCGTGGCCCGTGGAGCCGCCGGGGTTGGGAAGCGGGCCCTTGTCGAGCAGCACGAGGTCGGTCCATCCGAGCTTTGCCAGGTGTCCCACGAGGCAGTTCCCCACGATCCCGGCACCGATGACCACGCAGCGGGCCTTGGCGGGTAGTTCGCTCACGTTATGCCTCCGTGATAGTCGGGCCACCGCTGCACGTGCCCCGTGCGTCTAACTTCGGTAGGGCGCCGATCCGTGCCGCTGTCCGGCCGGGGAAATGTCTCCCTGCCGCGACCAGGGATCTCACCCCGTTCTGTATTATGGAATCGTTCCAGAATACGGAACGCGAGTCAAGACACCCTGGCGCCGGGTTCGCTCCGGACCGCCAGGGAATCGTGCTCGGAAGGACACTGCCGGACATCAGAGGGGGAGTCGATGGCGTTCCCGTCGGACCTGGAGATTGCGTCGCAGGCTCGGCTGCGACCGTTGGAGGAGATCGCGGCAGGCGCCGGGATCGCCGAGGAGTACCTGGAGTTCTACGGCAAGGGCGCGGCCAAGATCGACCTCGATACCGTCGAGGCCATGGCCGGCCGGCCTCGGGCCCGCTACGTCGTGGTCTCGGCCATCACGCCGACGCCCTTCGGTGAGGGCAAGACCACCACCACGGTCGGTCTGGGCCAGGCCTTCCAGCACATCGGCAGGACGGCCACGATCGCCATCCGCCAGCCCTCCATGGGACCAACCTTCGGGATCAAGGGCGGCGCGGCCGGTGGCGGCTACAGCCAGGTCGTGCCGATGGAGATGTTCAACCTGCACTTGACCGGTGACATGCACGCGGTGACGGCTGCACACAACATGTGCTCGGCCATGGTGGACGCCCACCTCTACCACGGCAACGAGTCCGGACTCGACATCCACAACATCACCTGGCGGCGGGTCCTGGACGTCAACGACAGGGCGCTTCGCAACGTCACCATCGGTCTCGGCGGGCGGCTCGACGGCATCCCGCGGGAGAGCGGATTCGACATCACCGCCGCCTCGGAGGTTATGGCGACCCTGGCGCTGTGCAGCGGTCTGCGTGACCTGCGCGAGCGCCTGGGGCGCATCGTGGTGGGCTACACGCGCAGCGGGACGCCGGTAACAGCCGAGGAGATCGGCGTGGCGGGATCCATGGCGGTGATCCTGCTCGAGGCCGTCAAGCCCAACCTGATGCAGACGCTGGAGAACACGCCTGCGCTGGTACACACGGGGCCGTTCGGCAACATCGCCACCGGCAACTCCTCCATCGTTGCCGACCAGGTGGGGATCCGCATGAGTGACTTCCTGCTCACCGAGGCCGGATTCGGTGCCGACATGGGCGCCGAGCGGTTCTTCAACATCAAGTGTCGCTACTCCGGGCTGCCGCCCGACGCGGCCGTACTCGTGGCCACGGTGCGCGGCCTGAAGGCCCACTCGGGTCGCCACCGCATCGTGGCCGGCCGGCCACTGCCCGAAGCGCTGCTCGCGGAGAATCCCGACGAGGTGCACGAGGGCGGCGACAACCTCCGCAAGCAGATCCAGAACATCGCGGTTCACGGCTGCACCCCGGTTGTGGCCATCAACGTGTTCCCCGACGACCACCCCGCGGACATCGCCGCCATCGGTGAGATCGCCGCCGAGTACGGCGTGAGGGCCGCTGTCACCACCCACTTCGCCGACGGCGGCCGCGGTGCGGCTGAACTCGCGGAGGCGGTGGTCGAGGCCGCCGAGGAGGACAGCCACTTCACCGTGCTCTACCCGGACGACGCCTCGCTGACCGACAAGATCCACGCGGTGGCGACAAAGGTGTACGGCGCGGACGGGGTCGAGTACTCATCACAGGCGACCAAGCAGCTCGCCACCTACACCGATGCGGGTTTCGGGCATCTGCCTGTGTGCATCGCCAAGACCCATCTGTCGATCTCCTCGGATCCTTCCCTCAAGGGCGCGCCGACGGGCTGGACGCTGCCCGTTCGGGAGGTGCGGGCTTCTGTAGGAGCGGGGTTTGTGTATCCCATCTGCGGCGACATGCGCACGATGCCTGGTCTGGGGCGGGTCCCGGCCGCCAAGGGGATCGACATCGACGCCGACGGCAACATCGTGGGACTGAGCTGATGAGTGAGCATTCGGCGATGGGATCGACATCGACGCCGACGGCAACATCGTGGGACTGAGCTGATGAGCGAGGGACAGGCCCTGCGTCCGCGGCGCCGCCGGACCGAGACCCCCGAGCAGCGAACTGCCCGGCTGGCGGTCATCGAGGCGAGCATCTTCGAGCTCATCCCGCTGCGCAGCCTCGACGGTGCTCTCGAGGCGCTGCCCCCCGCCGCGACGGTCTCCGTGACAGCCTCGCCGGCCAAGGGCCTGGCCGCCACGCAGGAGATCACCGAGCGGCTGATAGCGGCCGGTCACCGCGCTGTCCCGCACATCTCGGCCCGCCTGGTGCGCGACCGCACGCACACCCGCGCCCTGGCGGCCTGGCTGCGCGCCATGGAACTCGACGAGATATTCCTGGTGGGAGGAGATGTCACCGAGCCGGGCCGCTATCACGACGCGCTGAGTTTCCTCGGCGACCTCCTCGAGACCGACCACGGGCTGAGGCGCATCGGCGTCACGGCCTACCCCGACGGGCATCCGCTCATCGAGCAGGCCGTCCTGCACGAGGCGCTGCACGGCAAGCAGATGATGCTCGCAGAGGCCGGTCTGGAGGGCTACTGCAGCACGCAGATGTGCTTCGACGCCGCGCGGATCATCAACTGGCTGACCGGCGAGCGCACCGCCGGCATGTCCCTGCCCGTGCATCTCGGTATTTCCGGTGTCGTGGACCGCGCCAAGCTGCTCAGCATCGGCGTGCGGCTGGGGATCGGACAGTCGCTGCGCTACCTGCGCAAGAACCGCCGTGCGGTGACCAGGTTGATGACCGCGCCGCACTACGACCCCAACGATCTCCTGGTGCCGTTGAGCCCGCACATGACGGACCTCGATGTCCGAGCGCTGCACGTCTTCACCTTCAACCAGGTGGCGGCCACGGTCGCCTGGCGTGAGCAGAACCTGAACTGAGAGCCTCGACGGCGATGTCGCCGCGGCACGCCGGCAATGCATCACCGATGCATCCGGCACTCGGACGCGCCGTGTGCGGAGCGATAGGCTGACCGCCGCCATGGTCCCGTCACCGAACGATCACTCCGGCAACGGCCCTCCCGGCGGCGGCGCCTCGGCCGGAGCCGTTCTGGCCTTCGAGGGGATCTCGAAAGTCTTCCCCGACGGCACGCACGCACTCGAGAACGTCAGCTTCTCCGTGAGCCGCGGCGAATTCGTCACGCTGGTCGGTCCCTCGGGCTGCGGGAAGTCCACGCTGCTGCGCATCGCCTCCAATCTCGACGGTGCCACCGGTGGCACGGTGAAGGTGGATCGGGATCGCATCGGGTACATCTTCCAGGACGCCACGCTCATGCCGTGGCGGACCGTGCTCGGCAACGTGGAATTGCTGGGCGAGTTGCATGGCCACTCACGCGAGGAGCGGCGCCGCTTGGCGCGCGCCGCCATCAACACCGTGGGCCTCGACGGGTTCGAGGGTCACTATCCGAAGGCGCTCTCCGGCGGCATGCGCATGCGCGCCTCGATCGCACGCACGCTCACGCTGAATCCACCGCTGTTCCTGTTCGACGAGCCGTTCGGGGCGCTCGACGAGATCACGCGCGAGCGGCTGAATGAGGAGACCATCTCGCTGTTCATGCGCGAGCAATTCGCGGCGCTGTTCATCACGCACTCCATCTACGAAGCGGTGTACCTCTCGACACGGGTGCTGGTGATGTCGCCGCGACCGGGGCGCATCGTGGCGAGTTTCGACATCCCCTTCGCGTATCCCCGTGCGCCGGAGTTGCGCTACGAGGCGAAGTTCGCAGAGTTGACGGGTGCCGTTTCGGCGGCTCTGCGCGGCTCCTTCGGCCACGACTGACGGCGGTGACCCGGCCGGCCGGAGACGCGGTCGAGGGGCGGCGCGACATGGACCCACGCAGGTAGGAGACAGGTATGGAGACGGGCGTTTTCCTCTTCGGAGCGGTCGAGATGAACGATGTGGGTTCGGGTCCCCCGGTGCCCACCGATCGTCGTTACACCCAGCAGGAGATGTGGTACGCCGCCGAGCGCATGCTCGACATGGGCGTCGCGACCGAACGCGCCGGCTTCGACGTGTTCTGGCTCACCGAGCATCACTTCCAGCACGAGGGCTACGAGGTGCTGCCGAACGCGCTGCTCTTCGGGGCGGTGCTGGCGGAGCGCACCGAGCGCATCAAGATCGGGGCACTGTTCAACATCGTGCCGCAGTGGCACCCGCTGCGCCTCGCCGAGGACTTCGCCACGATGCACAACCTCTCGGGAGGTCGCGGCGTCCTCGGCGTCGGACGGGGCACCGTGCCTCGCGAGGCCGAACCCCTCGGGACGTTCGTGGGCAGCTTCGACAATCCCGACAAGGCCGAGGCCGACCGCATCAATCGCGAGGTGTTCGATGAGTCGCTCGACGTGATCATCGCCGCGTTCGAGAACGAGACGTTCGCCTACCACGGCAAGTACTTCGACCTGCCTCCCGAGGGCATCCCCGACCGGGGCGGCACCGTGCAGCACCTCACGCTGGTGCCGCGCCCCCTGTACCCCTACGACATCTGGCAGGCCATCACGTCGCCGCCCACGCTGGAGTACGTACCCCGCCGAGGTTGGGGCGGTGTGTTCTGGCTGCGCAACCACCAGTTCCTCGCCGAGTGGTGGGAGCGCTTCGGGGAGTTGTACGAGAAGGAGCAGGGCCGAGCCCTCGCACCGGGGGAGAACCGCATGCTTGTCCTGAACGTGCGGGTGGCCGACACCTACGAGCAGGCCCTTGTGGATGCCCGCGACGGTCACGACGAGTTCTGGAAGTTCCTCGGGCCCTACGGCTGGAGCCGCGGCTACATGGCCGCCGACGGTCGCCCCGCCGCGGCCGGTCTCATCCCCAGCCTGGAGGAGTCGCTGGAGCAGAAGGTGTGGGTGATCGGCACGGCTGAGGACGTGGCCGAGGGCATCGCCGGCTACGCCGAGTCTCTCGGCGGACTGGAGCACCTGACGCTGTTCCCGAACTTCCCCGGCGAGACCTACGACGAGGCCGCGGAGCACGTCATGCGCGTGGGCGAGGAGTTGCTGCCGCTCCTGTAGCGGGAGTACCGGCTGGCGGCACTGCACGGGCACGATGACACGAACCGAGCCGCCCTCGGGGGCCGACGCAGAACCGCGGGAGGGTTCGGGCCTGGTCAACTCCCCGCTGGCCAGCCCCATGCTGCAGCCCTGGGAGGTGTGGGACCAGGAGCTGTTCGACACCGAGATGCTGCGCGTGTTCGGACGCAGTTGGGTGTGGTTGGGCGACACCGAGGATCTTCGCTCACCGGGCGACTACATCACCGGCAAGATCGGCTACCAGCCGGTGCTGGTGATCCGCCAACCCGACGGCAGCATCAAGGGCTTCCTGAACAACTGCCGGCACCGGGCCTCGGGCCTCCTCTTCGAGCCCTCCGGCAACTGCGGCGCCACGCTGACGTGCCCGTACCACAACTGGTCCTACAACATCGACGGGCGCCTCCTGCGCGTGCCCGACCTCGGGCGGATGTACCCCGACGGTTTGCCTCTCGAGGACTACGGCCTCGTCCCGTTCCGCATCGAGGTGGCGTGGGGGAAACTCGTCTTCGGCTGCCTGTCGCAGCGCACCGAGCCTTTCCGGGAATGGATCGCCCCGCTCGCCGGACGCTACGACCGCTACGGATTCGAGAACTTCAGCCGCTACCACCGTCAACTCGACGAGACCTACGACATCAACTGGAAGGCGTTCGTGGAGAACTCCAACGACGACTACCACGTGCGTTTCGTGCACCGGCGGCTCAACCGCTACCGCAAGCAGATGGACACCATCGTGCGGTTCTCCGGCCGGACGTGCAGCGGGTACAAGCCTCATGCGGAGATCGACGACGCCGCAGGCGGGCGCGATGACCTGTCCGAGGAGCAACTACTCGGCCACTACGCCGACTTCATCTACCCCAACCTCACGCCGCTGCCGTACCCCACGCAGCTCATCCTGGTGCGCGCCGACCCCATCGCCCCGAACCGCACGCGGCTGCTGTCGCGGATCTACGGCGTCGGCAAGACGCTCGACGACCAGGAGCGTGAACTCGAGACGCTGGCGGTGACCAACGCCGAGGACACCTCCATGGTGACCCTGCTCATGGAGAACCTGCGGTCACCGTTCTACCGGGTCGGGCCGCCGAGCGTCTGGGAGGGGCGCGCCGCGCACCTCATGAAGCTGATCCGGGCGGACGTCGCCGAGCCGCTCGCTCCCGACGAGTTCGACTGAACCCGGTCGATAGCGTTCCGGCCGTGAGCGACGCGGAGGGAAGCGGGCGATGAGCGACGAACTGCTGCGGCGGCTCGTGACCGATCCGGACGTGATCGCCGACCCGTACCCGCTCCTGCGAGAAATGCGGGAGACATCTCCCGTGCACAGGCTGGGATTCGCCGACTACTGGATACTCACACGCTTCGAGGATTGCCGGGCGGTGCTCCGCGACCAGCGGCTGGGGAAGCCCGGGCCCGGCGACCTGGTGCCCTCGCTGATGGGCGCACCGAGCCGCGACGCCGGCGGTGATCGGTCGATGCTGTTCTTGAACCCTCCCGACCACACTCGCATCCGGTCGCTGGTGAGCCGCGCCTTCACTCCCCGCCATGTCGAGCAAATCCGGGCGTCCATCGAGACCATGACGGCCGAGTTGCTCGACGATCTCGCCGCAAGTGGAGGGGGCGACCTGATGGCCCGGCTGGCCTTCCCGCTACCCGCCAATGTGATCAGCGAACTCGTCGGCATCCCCCGGAACGATCGTGATTGGCTGCGGCCGCTCATCTTGGACCTCGCAGCCACCCTCGAACCCGGCGGCGGCGCCGCCGAGGCGGAGCGCGCCAAGGTCTCCCGGGACAAGGTCCGGGAGTACCTCCACGAGTTGATCGACCGGCGGCGCTCCGAGCCGGCCGACGACCTGCTCTCCGGGCTGATCGCCGCGGCGGACGGGGAGGACCGGCTCACCGTCGGCGAGATGGTGATGACGGTGATCCTCATCTACGGCGCCGGCTTCGAGACGACCACCAACCTCATCGGGAACATGGTCCACACCTTGTTGCGGAACCCCGAGCAGTTGGCCCGGCTGCGCGCCGACCGGTCGATCGTCCCGGCAGCCGTGGAGGAGGTGCTGCGCTTCGAGCCGCCCGTGCACGTCGACAGCAGGTACGCCTTCGAGGATGTCGAGATCGACGGTCATCTCGTGCGCAAGGGATTCGTTGTGATGACCCTGCTGGGGGCTGCCAACCGCGACCCCGCCGTCACCGACGATCCCGACCGTTTTGACGTGGGCCGTAGCGAGATCCCGCTGCTGTCGTTCTCCTCGGGCATCCACTACTGCCTCGGGGCATCGCTGGCCCGCCTGGAGGGACAGGTGGTGCTGGCCGGACTTCTCGACCGCTTCACGACCTGGAGGGCCACCGAGGAGAGTCCGCCCTGGAAGCCCCGCCTCACGCTCCGGGGCCTGGCCCGCCTGCCCGTGGCGCTCTCCTAGTTCGTCTCAGATCATCGACTGGCGCACGTCGAAGCGGCGCAGCAGCGTGTCGCCGATGTAGTTCACCGCCATCAGCGTGAAGAACATCACGACGGCGGGGTAGATGGTGAGGTGCGGCGCCGCCGACAGCTTGCCCTTGGCGATCGCCAGGAGGCCCCCCCACGTGATGGCCGGCGCCGGCACGCTCTTGCCGATGAAGCTGAGGCTGCCCTCGCCGACGATCACCAGCCCCAGGCCCAGGAAGGAGAACGCCACCACGATCGGCACCAGGTTGGGCAGTACCTCACGGAACAGCAGGCGCGACGTGCGGGCCCCCATGCAGCGAGCCGCCGTGACGAACTCGCGGTCGCGGAACCGCAGAGTCTGCGCGCGGACGATGCGTGCCACGGTGCGGGTCGCCAGAATTGTGACCGCCACGACCACGTTGCGGGTGTTCTGCTCCAGGACCGTCACGATGAACAGGGCCAGGATCAGTGCCGGCAGAGCCAGCAGGATGTTGATCACCCCGCTGAGCACCGTGTCCACCCATCCCCCGAAGAAGCCGGCCAGCAGCCCCATCAGGCCACCGATCAGGGTCCCCAGCACCACGGCGAGCACAGCGATCATCAGCGACAGCCGCCCGCCCCACACCACCCTGGCGAACATGTCCCGTCCCAACTCGTCGGTACCGAACCAGTGCGACCAGCCGACGCCCTGCAGCACTTCCCGCGAATAGCCCTCGGGGTCGGCAAGGAATCCCAGAACCGGCGCGAACAGCAAGAAGAATCCGAGACCGACCAGCCACAGGAACGCCAGCCAGAAGCCCACGGACTGCTCGGCGAGGCGGAGGCGACCCACCCCGGCACTGCGAGGTTCCTTCCCTCGCAGGGTGGCGAGGGCGCGCGCGCCCGGAACGGTGACTCCCTTCATCGGTTCCGCACCCGGACCCGGGGATCCAGCAGCGGGTACATGGCGTCCACGAGCATGTTGGTTGCCACGAAGGCCGCCGCGATCAGGGCGACCAGCGTCTGCACCACAAGGAAGTCCTGGTTGAACACCGCCGATATCAGGAAGGTTCCCATGCCGTCGAGGTCGTAGATCACCTCGACCACCAGCGCTCCGTTCACGAGCTGTGCCGCGTTCAGGCCTGCGACGGTGACGACCGTGAAGCTCGACGGCCGCAGCACGTGACGCAGCAGGATCCACCAGCGGGGCAGGCCCTTGGCCCGGGCCGCCTCCACGTAGTCCTCCTGCAGGGTGGTGATCACGTCGCTGCGCAGCAGTCGCAGGAAGAAGGGCATGACTCCCGCCGTGAGGGTGACCACCGGCAGGAACAGCGACTTCCAGTGCGCGATGACACCCGACGTGGGACCCACGTAGCCGCCCAGGTTGAACCAGCCCAGCTTGGCGGCGAACACGAGCGCCAGCACAACGCCCAGCACGAACGACGGCAGGGCCAGCAACGAGAAGGCGCCACCGGTGAGCACGCGGTCCACCCACGTGTCCCGCCGTACGGCGCTCAGCATTCCCAGAGGTATCGACACGACGATGCTCAGCACGGTCGTGTAGAGGACCAGCCAGGCGGTTACCGGCAGTTTGTCCGCCAGGCTGTCGGTGACTTGGATGCCGTTGCGGTACGACTCGCCGAGATCACCGCTCAGCATGTTGCCGAGCCAGGCCCCGTACTGCGAGAAGATGCCGCGATCCAGGTTGAGATTCTCGCGGCACTCTGCCAGCAGTTCCTCCGTGGCACCGGTGCCCACCGACAAGAAGCAGGGGTCGGCGGGCAGCAGGCTGAGCATCCAGTAGGTGGCGAACGTCACGATGAGCACGACCGCGGCCGTCTGCACCAGTTTGCCGGCGAGCCGTTGTGCGAACGCTGCCACCCTCGGTCTGCCTCTCGGTGTTACTAGCGGAGCCGTCCGGGCCGGCTCACTGCTCGATCCAGGTCTCGGTGAGGAACGTCTTTCCCGTCAGGATGTTCAGGACCTCGCGCCCGTCCGGTGGTGGAAGCGTGATCCAGCCCAGATTCTGGACCTCTTCGCGGTGGGGGATGAGCCAGCGCACCCAGTGCAGCCAGACATTGTGCACATCTGTGGCAAAGATGCGATTGACCTCCTCCGCGAGTTGCGCCAGCGCGGCGGGGTCGTCGGTCCGGGTGGCTCCGTCGAGGGCGGCGTCGAGTTGTGGGTTTGCGATGCGGCCGAAGTTGATGGCAAGTCCGCTGGCGTGTTCGGAATGCCACCAGACGCGTTCGTTCTCAAGGCTGACGCCGTTGTGGTTCCGCCACTGGAACACCTGGAAGTTCCCCATCACGGCGTTGAGGATGAGGGCCCCCTGGTCGAGTTGCTGGATCTCGACGTCGATACCGCAGGCGTCCCACATCTGCGCCAGCAGTTCGGCGCCGGTCCGGTAGTAGGCGTCGTTCGTGGTGCCCAGCGTGATCGTGCCGGGATCGTCGACCTGGCTCCAGAGCGCCCGTCCGGCCTCGAGGTCGTAGCCGGGGAACCCCGTGTCGGCCAGGTGGCCCGGTGTACTGGGTCCGAACGGGCCGTTGGCGATGTCGAAGTGGCCCCCGGTGCGCAGCAGGTTGTAGGTCTCGTGATCGGTGCAATGGGCGAGGGCCTGCCGGGCGCGGATGTCGTTGAACGGCGGCCGGGCGTTGTTCATCAGCAGGTAGTAGCTCTGGAGGAAGCTGCGTTCCTCCACCGTCTTGAAGTTCTCCCTGTAGTCGTCGAAGTCCAGGCCGATGTCGGAGTGCGTGACGTCGATGTCGCCGGTCTGCATGGCCAGTTTCCGGGCGTCCGGCTCGATTATCGGGCGGAACACGATCCGGTCCAGGAAGGGAAGGGCGCGGCCCTCGGCGTCGGTCCGCCAGTAGTCGGGGTTGCGTTCCACGACCAGTTCCTGGTCCGGAATCCACGACTTGAACACGAACGGGCCGGTGCCGACGGGGTTGGCCGCGCCATCGGGATCGGCGTACTGGCTGGGTGCGGGCAGGTAGCCGAACTGCCCCGTCAGACCGCTGACAAGCCCTGCGAACGGCGCGTTGGAGTAGACCTTCAGGGTCAGTTCGTCGACGATCTCCCAGCTCTCGATGCGGCGCAGCAACTGTCCGGTGAGGGCGCCTGCCTTCAGGTTCTGGACGTGTATTGCCAAGGCGTCGGCGCCGGCGGGCGTGCCGTCGTGGAACCTGATGCCGGGGCGCATTCGCAGCGTCCAGACGGTGAAGTCGTCGTTGGCCTCGAAGGACTCCAGAAGGTACGGCTGCGGCGCCCCGGTCTCGTCCTCGACGACCAGCGGATCGAAGACGGCCCGCATCACGGCGTGGCACGACACGGCGCACTGTGTGGTGGCGGGATTCCACCCGTCGGGAGTCTCCGCCTCGACGCCGAAGGTGAGCGTGCCGCCGTAGACGGGTTCCGAGGTGGGTTCGGGTGCCGCAACCGGCGCGGGTGGCGGCGGCGGAGGGTCGCTCGGAGGCGGTGGCGGCGCGTCGGCCGGGGCCGGGGGCGCGTCGGGAGTGGCCGGGGGCGCGTCGGGCGGTGCCGGCTGCGCATCCGGTGGGCTCGACGGCGCGTCGGGCGGCGATGGAGGTGCGTCGGGATCCGGTTGGGGCGCCGGCTCTGTGCTGTCGCCGGCCGGAGGCGGAGACGCGGTCGACCCGCCGCTGTCGCCGTCTCCCCCGCAAGCAGCGGTGAGCAGCAGGACGGCTGTCAGGGCTGCGATGACCAGCGGAACTCTCCGGCGGCGACTGCTTCGGTGAGGGGTGGCCGGCATGACATGCTCCGTTCCTGTGGTGCCGCGGTGCGTGGGGCGAGTTGCGCGGTGGATGAGCAGGGCTCACCGGATCAGGGTGTGTCCGAATGTTAGTGAGCGAGTCCTACACGTGCCGCGGACGTGTTAGCCGAGCCAAGTCTCGGTCAGGAACGCTCGCCCCTGCAGGATGTTCAGGAGTTCGCCCCCCTCCGGCAGCGTGATCCGGGCAAGATTCCGGACCTCGTCACGGTGGGGCAGAATCCATTTCACCCAGTGCAACCAGATGTTGTGGATGCCCTCGGCGAGGATCCGGTTGACCTTCTCTGCGATCTGTCGCAACTCGTCGCGGTCGGTGGTCACGGTTGCCTCGTCAAGGGCTGCGTCGAGTGACTCGTTCTGGATGCGCCCGAGGTTGAGGGCCAGTCCGGTGGAGAAGTTGGAGTGCCACCAGACGCGCTCGGTCGCCAGGCTGATGCCGTCGTGGTTGCGCCATAGGTTCACCTGGAAGTTCCCCATGACGGCGTTGAGGATCAGGGCGCCCTGGTCGACTTGGGTGATCTGGACGTCGATGCCGCAGTCGTCCCACATCTGGGCGAGCAGTTCGGTGGATGTCCGGTCGAACGGATCGCTGGTGGTGCCGAGTTGGATCGTGCCCGGGTCGGGGACCTGTGCCCAGAGCGCGCGACCGGCTTGGAGGTCGTAGCCGGGGAACCCGGTGCCGGCCAGGTAACCGGGTGTGTTCGGCGCGAACGGACCGTTGGCGATGTCGAAGTTGCCCGCGGTGCGCAGCAGGTTGTAGGTCTCGTGGTCGGTGCAGTGGGCGAGTGCCCTCCGGGCACCGATGTCGTCAAAGGGCGCCTTGGCATTGTTGATCAGCAGGTGGTGTGTCTGCAGGAAGCTGCGCTCCTCGACCGTGTCGAAGTTCTCCCGGTAGTCGTTGAAGTCGAGCCCGTTGTCGGAGTGCGTGGCATCGATGTCTCCGAGTTGGAGGGCCAGCTTCCGGGAGTCCGACTCGACGATGGGTCGGAACACGATCCGGTCGAGGTACGGCACGGCACGCCCTTCGGCGTCGGTGCGCCAGTAGTCGGGATTGCGTTCCACGACGAGTTCCGCGTCGGGAATCCACGACTTGAAGACAAACGGTCCTGTTCCCACCGGGTTGGCGGCGCCGTCGGGATCGGCGTACTGGCTGGGGGCGGGCATGTAGCCCAATTGACCGGTCAGGCCACCGGGAAGGCCGGCGAAGGGGACGCTGGAGTGCAGTTCGAGTGTCAGATCATCGATCACCTCCCAGCTATCCAGCCGTCGCAGGGTCTGGCCCGCGAGGGCGCCTGCCAGAAGGTTCCGGAAGTGTGTGGCCAGGGCGTGGGCGTCCGCGGGCGTCCCGTCGTGGAACTTGATGCCGGGACGCATCCTGAACGTCCAGACGGTGAAGTCCTCGTTGGCATCGAAGGACTCCAGCAGGTAGGGCTGCGGCACGCCGTCGGAGTCGTTGAGGACCAACGGGTCGAAGACGGCGCGCATCACGGTGTGGCACGAGACGGCGCACTGCGTGGTGGCGGGATTCCAACCGTCGGAGGTCTCCGCTTCCAGGCCGAAGATCAGCGTCCCGCCGTAGACGGGCCCAGTGGTCGGCTGCGACGAGCCATCGTCACCGCTGCAGGCCGCGGCGAGCAGCAGGAACGTCACGCCGATGGCGAGCAGGTGCGGGGCTGTTCTGTTAGGCGCGGCCTGCCTCAATGCTCTACTCCACCAAGGGATTCGGCCGGTTCGCTACTCGATCCAGGTCTCGGTGAGGAACGCGCGACCCTCGATGAGGTTAAGGATTTCGCGCCCGTCGGGCAGCGTCAGCAGCGCTAGGTTCTGGACGTGGTCCTGGTGGGGGAGCATCCATAGCGACCAAGTTAGCCAGACGTTGTGCACGTCCTCGGCAAAGGCGCGGTTGATGTCCTCGGCGAGCGCCCGCAGTTCGTCGCGGTCCGCTGTCTGTGATGCCGCGTCCAGGGCAGCGTCGATCCGGGGGCTCAGGATGCGCCCGAAGTTGATGGCCAGGCCGCTGGCGTACTCGGTGTGCCACCAGATGCGCTCGGCCTCCAGGCTGGCTCCGTTGTGGTTCCGCCACAGGAACGTCTGGAAGTTCCCTATCACGGCGTTGAGGATGAGGGTTCCCTGGTCGTACTGGGTGATCGTGGTGTCGATACCGCAGCCGTTCCACATCTGGGCGACGAGTTCGGTGGTGATCAGGTTCACGGGGTTGTTCGTGGTTCCGAGTTCGACGGTTCCGGGGTTGTCGAGTTGGCTCCAGAGGGCCCGCCCGGCCTCGGGGTCGTAGGTGGGGAACCCCGTGTCGGCGAGGTAGCCGGGGGTGTTCGGCCCGAACGGACCGTTGGCGATGGGGACGTTGCCGCCCGCACGCAGGAGGTTGTAGGTCTCGTAGTCGGTGCAGTGCGCCACCGCCCGACGGGCGCGGATGTCGTCAAAGGGCGGCTTGGCGTTGTTGAGCAACATGTAGACGGTCTGGAAGAAACTGCCCTCCTCCACGACCTTGTGGTTCTCCCTGTTGTCGGTGGCAATCAGGGGGTCGTTGACGTGGTACACGTCCAGGTCGCCCGATCGCAGGGCCAGTCTCCGGGTGTCGCCGTCGGGGATAGATCGGAACACCACGCGGTCCAGGTAGGGCAGGGAGCGCCCCTCGGCGTCGGTCTTCCAGTAGTTGGGGTTGCGGTCCACGACCAGATGCTGATTGGGGATCCAGGAGTTGAAGACGAACGGCCCGGTGCCAACCGGGTTGGCCGCCCCGTCGGGGTCGGCGTGCTGGCTCGGTGCGGTCAGGTAGCCCATCTGGCCCGTCAGCATGTCGGGCAGACCGGCGAAGGACCGGTTGTTCTGCACCTCGAGGGTGAGATCGTCGATGACCGTCCAGCTATCCAGAGGTCGCATGACCTGGCCGGTGAGGGTGCCCTTCCGCAGGGCGTCGAAGTGCGTGGACACGGCGTTGGCGTCGGCCGGCGTTCCGTCATGGAAGGTGATGCCGGGGCGCATCCGCAGCGTCCAGACGGTGAAGTCCTCGTTCGACTCGAAGGATTCCAAGAGGTAGGGCCGGGTCGCTCCGGAGTCGTCCTGGATGGTGAGCGGGTCGAAGATGGCGCGCATCACGGTGTGGCAGGCCACGGCGCACTGCGTCGTCGCCGGGTTCCAGCCGTCGGGCGTCTCCCCCTCGAGGCCGAACACCAACTCGCCTCCGTAGACCGGCTCGGAGACCGGCTCGGGCGCTGCGACCGGGGCCGGCGGCGGGGGCTGCGGGGCATCGGGCGGTGGTGGTGGGTCGCCGGGTGCGGGTGGCGGTGCTGGCGGGTCGCCGGGTGCGGGTGGCGGTGGTGGTGGGTCGCCGGGTGCGGGTGGCGGTGGTGGTGGGTCGCCGGGTGCGGGTGGCGGTGCTGGCGGGTCGCCGGGTGCGGGTGGCGGTGGTGGTGGGTCGCCGGGTGCGGTGGGCGGAGCAGGTACCGCAATGGGCTCAGACGCGCGTGAACTGTCGTCACCACCGCCCCCGCCGCACGCGGCGGCGACCAGAACGACCGTGATCGCTGTGGCGAGCAGCCGATGGAATCGCCGGGAGCAGGTGGTTCGCAGCAGAGTGGACGGCATTGACTTCCCCTTCGGTTCGACCGCGGTGCGTCCGGCTGGCAGGGGACTGAGACCATGCTTCTTGAGGGACCGCGGTGAGTCCGATGCTAGTGAGCGGCCTCGGTACGTGCCGGTCGCAGGGGTTGGGCCTCACACCTCGTCGGTTTTGTGCCCCTCCGGCTGCTCAGCGAGGGTTACAGCGCGTTCGACGAGTTCGTTCCGCATGACCTTCCCGGTCGGGTTCCGGGGGATGTCCGCGATGGGATGGAAGCGCTTCGGAACCTTGTAGCCGCTCAGTTGCTGCCGGGCCCAGCGGCGAAGCTCGTCGGGCGTGAAGCCCTGGGCACTGACCACGAACGCGGTGACCTCCTCGCCCCAGCGCTTCGACGGCGCACCGACAACGGCCACGGCGTCGACGGCCCGGTGGCGGGCCAGCACGTCCTCCACCTCCCGGGGCAGGACGTTCATGCCTCCGGTGATGATGATGTCCTTTGAACGCCCCGTGATCGTGACCGCGCCGGTGTCCGGGTCGCGTCTTGCCAGATCACCGGTTGGGAACCATTCGGCCTCCGCGCGGGGCGTCCGGCCCGCGTAGCCGGCAAAGACCTGCGGACCCCGCACGGAGATCTCGCCCGTCTTGTTGTCGATGGTGATCTCGACGCCGGGCAGCGGGTATCCCACGCCGCCGGGTTGCCGGGGGCCGTCGTAGAGGTTCGAGACGTTGAGCCCCGACTCGGTCGTCCCGTAGCGCTCCAGGGGAGGTTGGCCGAAGACGTCGTTGATCCGCTCGAACAGGGTCGCCGGCAGCGGGGCCGAGCCCGAGATGAGCAGGCGCAGGTGGGGCGCATCCACGGTCGCATAGGCGCTCGTGATGCGTTCCCACATGGCGGGGACGGCGAAGACGACCGAGGCGTGGCGCCGCTTGGCCTCGTCGATGAGCCGTTCGGGGTCGAACCGGGAGAGGCAGTGCAGCGACGAGCCGCTCAGCACGGCGGCATGGAGGGCGCTGAGCCCGTGCTGGTGGTACATCGGAAGCGCATGGACCAGGACGTCGTCGCGGTGCCAACGCCAAGCGGTCATGGCGCTGCGGATGGATGCCTGGATGTCTCCGTGGCGCAACGGGGTCAACTTGGGTGCGCCCGTCGTCCCCGAGGTGAACGCGCAGACGGCCACGTCGCCCGAGCGGGGAAGGTGCGTGTGCCCCAGGGTGCCGCCACCGTTGTAGTCCAGACCGGTGATCGGCCAGTGCGCCACGGACGTACCGGTGGCGAGGCCGGCGAGCGTGTCGGTTGCCTGGCCGCCGGTGATCGCCACCGACACCGACGCCGCGGCCATCTGCGCTTCGAGTTCGGGTGCCGTGGCCGACGGGTTGGCGAGCACGACGGGGGAGCGAACGGCCAGCAGCGCCAGGTAGCACCTGATGAAGTCCAGCGACGTCGGGGCGGCCAGGAGTGTTGGGTGTGCCCGGTCCACGCCTTTGCGGGCCAGCGTCGCCGCGAGGGCTTCGGTCTGGCTGTGCAGCTCTCGCAGGCCGATGTGCTCACCGTCCACGCCGATCCGCGAGTTCGTCGAGCCGGTGAGGGCTCGTTGGCGCAGCGCCCGCGAGATGGAGCCGCGCCGGAGCCGGCGGGAGAGCCGCGCGAGGTCGGGTGTCGGCGGGAGGGTCGGATCGTGCATCCGCCAGGCACGCAACGTAGCGCTGTCGACAGGCTCTTCTTGCGGTCGGTGTGCGGCTGTCACGTTCTCTGGCCGCCCCCCGATGGGCAAGCGACCGGTTCGCCTGCCGGTTGCCGAGTCAAGTTCGGACTATTCCTCTCGTCATTCCGGCGAAGGCCGGAATCCACAGTCCAGCGGTCGACCGACGCTGCGGACCGATGACTCAGCACATCCCTAGCGGCGCAGTCCCTGGATGCTCCCGGTCCAGTTATCACGGTTTCCCCTCCGTTCCTGCTGCAGCGGCTCGTGCACTTCGGCGGTCAGCAGTTCTTTCAGGCGCCGGCGAGCCGCTGGGTCCGTCCGGGCGATCTCGGCGACGAGTTCGTCCCGCCGGGGTGTCGCCAGCCCCAGCCCGATGGCCTCGGCGGCGTCCACCTTGCGCATCGTCAGGCACATGTCGGCTGCTGCGTGGCGCCCGACGGTGCTCACCAGGGCCCAGGCGCTCACGGCCAACCCGTGGCCGACACCGGCGAAGCGGAACCAGGCATCGGGTGTGACCATGCAGATATCGGCGGCGAGGCAGAGCTGGGCGCCCCCGCCCACGGCGGCGCCGGCGACGTCGGCCACGAAGATGACCGGCGAGCGGAGCATCCGCTGGTAGGTGGCGTAGAGGCCGTCGGACACGTCTGCCCGCTCGGCGTCGGGGAGCGTGAGGTCGGCGCCGGAGCTGAACACCCCGGGGAGCGTCGAGCGGAACACCAGCGTCGCCGACTGCCGCTCCTCGGCATCGCTGATGGCCTCGTTCAACCGGTCCAGGAAGGCGCTGTCGACCGCGTTGCGGCGCCGCTCCGACGACATCACGAACTCGACGATCTCGTCGCGCCGGCCCGACCGGGCCAGCGGTGGGTTGCGCCCGTCGGTCACGTCGTTCACCATAGATGACCTACAAGAGGTGCCGAACGACGGGGGTGATGGACGTGGAAGCAGCCTTAGAGATGTCTGCGCAGGTGGTTACGACCGCCGACGGCGTGACGTTGCACACCGAGTCGGTGGGGAGCGGCGACCCGATCCTCTTCATCCACGAGTTCGCCGGCGACCATCGCACGTGGGAGCCGCAGATGCGGCGGTTCTCGCGGAGCCACCGCTGCATCACCTACGGCGCCCGGGGGTATCCCCCGTCGCAGGTCCCCGCCGATCCCGCCGCGTATTCCCAGCAGCACGCCGTCGACGACGTCGTCGCGGTACTGGACGCTCATGGGGTCGGGGAGGCGCACGTCGTCGGGATCTCCATGGGGGGCTTCGCCGGATTGCACCTCGCCATGCACCATCCGGGGCGAGTCCGGTCGCTGGTCGCGGCCGGCACGGGTTACGGCGCCCGCCCCGGCGAGGTTGACCGCTTCCGCGGGGAGTGCGATGCCATCGCCGAGGTGATCGAGACCGCGGGGATCGGTGCCTTCGCCCGGCAGTACATGTCCGGTCCGTCGCGGGTACAACTGCAGAACAAGGACCCCCGCGCCTGGCGGGAGTACACCAAATGGCTGAGCGAGCATTCGGCGCAAGGTTCGGCCGCCACGATGCGCGGCGTGCAGCGGGGAAGGCCGTCGCTCTACGCCCTGGAGGCCGAACTAGCGGCGATCACGACGCCGGTGCTCGTCCTGGCCGGCGACGAGGACGATGGCTGCCTGGAGACAAGCGTGTGGCTGAAGAGGGTGATCCCAACGGCCGGCCTCGCCGTCCTTCCGAAGTCGGGTCACACGCTGAACATCGAAGAGCCCGACCTCGTCAACACCCTCATAGCCGACTTCCTGAGCCGGGTAGCGGCCGGGGTGTGGGGGCCTCGGGATCCGCGCGCCGACCCAGGAGCCATCACCGGCTTCTCCTGACAGCGATGGCGGGAGGTGGCTGCCCCCGCCCCACGCTTGTTCAGCGAGCCCCTCACGTCGTCGCACAACTCGCACTTGGTCGCTCACGGGCCGGCGAGCGGGTTTGTTCCTGTCAGGAGTTCGACGGCACTGATGGCGGTGACGTGCTCGTTGAGGGGGAACCGGTGGGGGCCGGCGTGAACGACGAACAGATGATCGAGGTCGAGATCGGCAATGGCGCTGTGCATCGATTTGGATACCGATGGCCGGGTGGTGCGCTTGATCTCGAATCCCAGAAGTCGTCCGTCGATCTCCAGGCGCAGGTCGAGTTCGGCGCCTCCGTGGGTCGACCAGTAAGCCGGATGGGTGGGGGTGAATCTGGTCAGGAGCTGTTCGACGATCATGCCCTCCCAGCTGGCACCGAGCATCGGCGAGCGCTCGAGGTCGAGCATGCCGGCGATGCCCAGAAGGCGGTGCAGCACGCCCGAATCGCGGATGTAGACCCGGGGCGACTTGACCTGGCGCTTTGAGATGTTGGCGAACCAGGGCGGCAGCTGGCGAACAATCAGGGCATCGGTGAGCGCGTCGATGTACCGCCTGACGGTTGACTCCGACACGTCGATAGAGCGGGCGATTCGGGCGCCGTTCCAGGTCTGACCGTGGTAGTGGGCCAGCATTGTCCAGAATCTCCGCATCGTCGTGGCCGGAAACCGGAATCCCAGATTGGCCAGGTCGCGCTCGAGGAACGTCGAGATGTAGTCGTCGCGCCAGCGGTTCGATGCTTCGTCGGTTGCGGCGACGAACGACTCGGGCAGGGCGCCGCGCAGCCAGAGGTCGTCCAGGCGTTGCGCACCGACATCGGCAAGCCGCAAGCCCCCCAACTCGACAAAGGTGACTCGGCCGGCCAATGACTCCGAACCCAGGCCGATGAGATCGGGCGACGCGCTGCCGAGCACGACGAAGCGGCCGGGCCGGCGATCCTCGTCGACGAGGACTCGCAGCGTCGGGAACAACTCCGGCAGTCGCTGGGCCTCGTCGATCACGATTGTCTCGCCGGTGTCGCGCAGCGCCAGCGTCGGCTCGGCGAGGCGGGCGAGGTCGCGATGGTCCTCGAGGTCGTAGAACGCCGATGGCGACGAGGCAATGGTCTGGCGGGCAAGGGTGGTCTTGCCCACTTGACGGGGGCCGGTCAGCAGCGTCACCGGAGCATGGGATATGGCCTCGTGCAGGTTTCGGGCGTCAACCGGCCGGTCTACCAACGGCATCCAGCCAGCATATCCTTGAAGATCCATCACATCATGCACGATTTGGCAGGATCATCTCGCCCACGGCGCTCAAGTGCGCATCGAGGCCTACCCCGACCGCCTCCGAGCCACCAACCCCGGCGGCTCGCACGGCGAGATCAGCCGCACCCGCCTGTTCAGCGAGCCCCTGACGTCGTCGCGCAACTCGCACTTGGCCCGACGGACCTCTACCAACGAGAACACTCGCGGAGGCGCTCGGCATGACCCCTCAGGGAGCGCTCAGGCAACTCCAACACCCTCATCGCCGACTTCCTGAGCCGGGTAGCGGCCGAGGCCTGGGGGCCACTAGAACTGGCCGACCCCCGCGCCGACCCGAGAGCCATCACCGGCTTCTCCTGACAGCGCAATAGGCGGCTGCGTCGCCCGCCGCCCTACTTGGCCGCACCCGCTGACGCCACGGTCAGGGTCCTGCCGAATCGTCGTGCTGAGGATCGCCGCACGCAAGGATGCCTACCGCTAACTGTGACGACCGGGGAGGTTGATGCTCCCTGGGTGGAGGGGCACCGAATCCGCCTGCGTCGCTGGCACAAGACCTTCTCTATTCTCGTTCTATTCGAGGGGGGTGTGCTGGCCCGGTGAGCCGCCTCTGAACTGCGGTTTCGTGTTGCGAGTTGTCTCCGGCCTCTCTATTCGCTCTCTATTCGAGGGGGGTGTGCTGGTCCGGTGAGCCCCTTCTGAACTGCGGTTTCGTGTCGTGGGCTGTCTCCGGCCTCTCTATTCGCTCTCTATTCGAGGGGGGTGTGCTGGTCCGGTGAGCCCCTTCTGAACTGCGGTTTCGTGTCGTGGGCTGTCTCCGGCCTCTCCATTCGCTCTCAATTCGAGGGGGGCAAGCCGTCGCTGAGAAGCCATTGCGCGCCCCGGCCGTGGCCCTCCACGCGCACGAGACCGAGTTCCCGCAGGTGCGTCAGCATCTCCCGCATCGTCGCAGCACTGGCACCCACGTCGGCGGCGAGTTGGCCTCGCGCGGCCGGGCCGTCCGCGAGCACCGCTAGCACGGTCGCCTCCGGCTCGCTGACCGCAATGCTCAACCCGTCCGGCGCCAGCCAGTGTCCACGCCTCGGAACGCTGCAGGTCACCGATGTGCTGTCAGCGGTGAAAACCGGACGACCGAGTCCGGCCTCGGAGCACATTCTCGCCATGCGTAGCGTTCCGGACCCGAGTTGCTCCACGATGCCACGCCGGTACAGGCAGCCCACCATGTTGGGATTCCATGGATGCGAGCCGTGGGGTACGTACAGATCGGCGGGCGTGAGCCCGAAATGCAGCCTGCCCGGCGACCATACCTCCAGCCGATCCGAGAAGATCCGCACCTGAACCCGCCCTGCGACGGCGTAATCGCGGTGGCCGAAGCTGTTCGCGAGCGCCTCGCGCACGACCTCGGGCGGGATCTCCGAGCCCGTCTCGGCCTGGAGCCTGCCCGTGATGCGCACCGGGCGGTGAAGGTGCTCTTCGCAGAACACCATCGCCCGGCGCAGCGAAGCGAACGCGTTGTCCTCCAGGAGATCGTCGTCACGGAACTCCTCGCCGAGGTCCGTGCCGGCCACCGCCACGAGCCGGCAACCCAGGGTCGGGTACTCGCCGGAGAACGCATCAGACCGCCCAAAGAGTGCAACGGCACCTCGATTCGGCTTGCCGTCCGCATCGAGAAGGTGCAGCGCCCGTAGAACGTCGGCCACCGAGGCGTCGGCATCGAATCCGGCACGCCCTGCGGCTACCGCATCGTTGCGGAATGCGTACACTTCGTCGTCGTCGATGGCGTCGAGGTCGCGTTGCGAACTCTCGACCTCCCATCGCTGCCAGCCATGAGCGCGCTCGAGCACCAGCGACACCTGGGTCTCGTCGGGCATGTCGACTGTCGACGCGCCTGAGCGCACGTAGTAGCGCCCCTTGTGGGAGTAGGGCTTGTTGGCGCCGGCGGGGACCGTGACGACGAGAACCGCTCGCTGGTGGCCGGTCGGCAAGGGGACACGGTCGATCGACGGCGGATGCCACGGGTGGATGTCCCGGCATGCCTGCGTCACGTCCTGCAGTGTCTTGTCGGCCACCTGTTGGCCGGTCACATGGCCCCCGGGCTGCACACCAAACAGCACCCGTCCACCCCGGCCGTTCAGCATGGCCGACAAGGTCCGCGCCGCCTCGGTTCGCTGGCCTGTCGTGGCCTTGAACTCGATGGTCTCGGATTCACCCGCCGCCGCCAGCAGAGCAACCTCGTCGGACGTTGTCATGACTCCAGTATCGCCGGGGCAGAGATGCTGAGGGGCGAATACAACTCGAGTCCGCTCCCTGCAAGGGCCGCACAGGGCTCGGCGATGCCGATCCAACCCAGCCCACCGCTCCATTGGCGTTCAAGTCGGGGGAGATGCCTGAACCTGCCGCACTGCGGTTTCGCGTCGTTGGCAATAGCCAGCCGTTCAATTCGTGCTCGATTCAACGGCCTGCGAGATTGCCAGCAGTGCATCGTCCCGGGTTTGCCCTTCGGCGCAAGACCTCTCTATCCGCGTTCTATTCGAGGGGGGTGTATTGGCCCGGTGAAACCCCTCTGACCTGCGGTTTCACGTCGTAGGCAGTCCTCGCTCTCCCAATACCCTCTCTATTCGCCCCCAATTCGAGGGGGAGGGTCGGCTATCGCCGAGAAGCCACTGCGCGCTTCCGCTGGGGGACCTCCACCCTTTCGAAGCGGCGGGTTCTCGACGACCTGTTCAGGAGCTGGATCCATCCGCTGCGCCACAACCGCAAGTTGCGCCGAGCGCTCACACCGCGACATGTGCCACACCACCGCGCCTCGCCGAACATCGACCGCCGCCACGGGATCGGTGGCGGGACCATGGGTACCATGGGGTTATGACCCGTCGCGACCGCGTCCTTGGCGAACACCGCGAGCCCATCGTGGCCGCGGCCGCCGCGAACAAGGCCACCTCGATTGCTTTGGTCGGTTCGGTGGCCCGTGCCGAGGACACCGAGGACAGTGACTACGACTTCTTGGTGACGTCCGCCAAGGGTGCCTCGCTGTTGGATCTGGCGCACCTCGAACTCGCCCTCGAGGAGATGCTGGGCGTCGATGTGGACGTGATCTCCACCGGGAGCCTCGAGCCGAAGCACGCGGACATGTTTCGCGCGGCTATCGCACTGTGACCGACCGCTAGGCCCGCCGCGACGCCGAGCGGGTCGAGCACATCCTGGACGCGGTCGCCAAGTTGGCGGAGATCGTCGCCGAGGGCCGCGAGGCCTTCGACACGGGTTGGCGCCAGCGCGACATCGCAGAGCGCCGCCTGGAGATCATCGGGGAGGCCGCCGGCCACCTCTCCGCACGGTTTGTGGCCGCACTCCCCGGACTCGATCTCGCCGGCGCGAGGCGCATGCGCGACTTCATCGCCCACTCCTACTTCAAGGTGGACCCCGATCTGGTGTGGGACGCCATCACTGTCTCAGTACCCGATCTCGCCGCCGCGCTGCAGGCCCGCCCGGACGTCCCCGGCCCAGGGGTTGGCGGTGACGCGCCGGCCCTCGACATCTAGCCCCGCGGATTTGCCGTTGAGGCCCAGAAGCGGTGGCGGTCGTCGCGGCGGCTCGGGCTCGCGACTGTCAACGGTGTAGGGCGATGCGGCTCGCGGGGCCGACGGCCGCCGGCCTCATGTACTCCGACACCGGCGGCGACGGGCCGGTCGTGGTGCTGCTGCACCCTCTCCCTCCCAGCGCTCGCCACCATGATCGCCGGGGTTCCTCACCGAACTCGACCTGCGCCACGTCACAGTGGTCTGCAACGCCCCCCTCCCCTTCGGCGCCCTGTCGAAGCGGCGGGTTTCCGACGACTTCTTCGGGAGTTGGATCCACCCGCTGCGCGACAACCCCAAGGTCCGCCGCGACCTCAACAAGTACCTCCGCAACGTCCCCAAACCCAAGCTGCTGCTCGAGTGGGCCGCCCAGCAGCGCACCTTCGGCGGCCCGGTTCTCATCGTCTGGGCACGACACGACGAACTCATGCCCCCCGCCCGCGCCGAACGGATAGCCGAACGCTTCAAGAACACCCAACTTGTGTGGGTCGACGACAGCCGAACCCTCATCCCGATCGACCAACTGAAGATCCTGACAGACCATCTCCGCACCTTCCTCGGCACACACACGTGACGAAGCAGACCCAACGACCGCCGCATCAACGCGCACCGCCGCTCCCGGCCTTGCACCACCCGCCAGACAGTTCCCCTAACCGGTTGGGCCCTCGAGGTAGCTGGGAGGGTCTACCTGTAGGACAGTCGTAGGCATGGCCCTCGGTGGGCGGAACTCCTCGTCCCTCGAGGACCACGGACCGATGACCCGGTCTGATGGCGAGAACTCCACCAGACTTGGACGCCTCTGACACTGCCGACGTCGCGCCACCGCTCCGGTCGGACACCAGACACTCACGTCACCACGCCTAGGGCGATTCTTACGTACTATGGTCCGACCCTGTCACAGACCCGTGCTGAACTGTCGGAAAGCCCCATTGGCACCTGGAGTGATAGAAGTTGCACGAGACAACACGGTCGATGCGGAACCCGCCGTTCGGCACCCCACTAGACTGTAACATCGAGATCATCCCCCAGTGGCTACCGTTTCTCCCGTGGACGAACTGGATTTCGATGAACAAAGAGACAACTCCGACGGAAGACGTCGAGCCTCTCGGAGTGCTGAGCTCCCGCAAGCGCGCGCCAAAAAGGAGCACCTGCTCACGTCATCGACACGTAGCACGTGCGAGCGCTAACTGGCTTCCTGAAACAAGCTCATTCCCTTCCCCATTGAGCCCAAGAATCGCGTTCACGAAGCGGTGGATGCAAGGGCAACGTTGAAGCACCAAGTATTCCGCGTATCAGAGGAGAACGATCTCGTGAATCAATACCAACCTTCACCTCGACAGCTCCGGCATCGCCTGGCCGAGAATACTGAAGGTACTGAGATCCCAGTCCCGATCAGCTACGACATCATCAGACTCTTTTCAGAAGGGCTATACCAGAGTCCTCACAAGGCTGTTGAAGAACTGGTCGCGAACTCGTTCGATGCAGGAGCGCAGCTCGTATCGGTGGTGCTACCTTCCGCAGATCCTGTTGATGTCGAGGACCAAGTACTCTGGGTAGTCGACGACGGGTGCGGGATGGACGACGATGGATTCCGCCAACTATGGCTCGTTGCAGAGTCGAACAAGGCCAGTGGAAATGAACAGCACGGTCGTTCTCCGATTGGTCAGTTCGGGATCGGAAAGCTTGCAGCATATGTCTTAGCTTGGCAGTTGACCCACATCAGTAAGTCCGCGGCAGGCGAGTTCCGATTCGCGAACATGAACTTCCGTACGGTTACCGGCCGGCAGAGCGACCCAAAGTCCGACCCTGCCAAGGTGCACCTTCACAGCATCTCGGAGGCTGACGCCCGTGTTCTATTGAGCAGAATAGAGGAGCTTGATCCGCACATGTGGGGGCGTCTCTTTGGACCCGACAGCTCTCCCACTTGGACAGCTGCTGCCCTTTCTGATTTCCGTGAATTGGTTGACAAGCTCCAAGAGGGCCGACTCGGATGGGTACTGAGGACGGGCCTTCCCTTGATATCAAACTTCACCATCCATCTCAATGCCACGCGACTAGAACCCTCGAAGACCCAAGGAGAAGTGCTCCATACGATCGAGGTCGGTGGAACCGACGACAGAGCTGCGATAGATCTCAACCTATCAACCACTGCCAGCGGAGTCAAGATCGCTGGTATCGGAAGCGTAACCGGGAAGGCAAGAATCTTCAAGGATGAGCTAACGAGAGGCAAGTCTCTTGAGTATGGCCGGAGCAATGGCTTTTTCGTTCGAGTCCGAGGACGGGTCATCAATCTTGACGATGAGCTATTTGGCCTTAATGCTATGAACCATTCGGCCTGGGCGCATTTCATAATGGAGATAGATGCCGATGGCCTCAGAGATCATCTCTTATCGTCGCGCGAGGGCGTCCGCGACTCAGAACCAATCAGAGATTTGCGGCGTTACATGCACAAGTCCTTTAACGCTTGTCGCGCGTTCTATGACAACCACGCCAAAACACAGCTTGACGACATCGAGATCGACAGCATCCTTGAAAGGGACATATCGCCTGTCCTAGTCGCTCCTCTCCTAGCGGCCATTCGTAGCGACCTCCATGATGGGGGCCCGGCTTTCAACTACATACAGACACCGGAGATTGACGACGCCGCAGTTGACTCGTGGCTAGCGGAAACCGACGAGAGACTCCGGCAGCAAACATTTGCTGATTTTGAGGTGGTCCGCGATGAGCCACAAGGGCAACTGTGCAGATACGATTCTGCGACAGGCATCATGTACCTAAACAAGGATCACCCGTTTGGGTCTCGTATCGTTGCAAACGCTAAGGGAAGCAGTCCCGCGCGGCTTCTGACAGCGTCAGAGATCATGACCTACGCGCTCGTCCGCAGCAGTGGACTAAGCGGTTACGAAGTACATGAGATTTTCCGTCAGCGTGATCACATCCTTCGCCGTCTGGCAGGCGAACAGCCAATGGACGTAGCAGCAGTGCTGCGCCACCTCCAGATTGCCAATGCAGATCCTCTTGCGATGGAGCGCGCCGTCGGGCGCGGCTTTGAGATTATTGGATTCGACTACGAGCCACTCGGCGGTGCAGGCCGTCCCGATGGGATTATCCGTGCACGTTTGGGGCGCGGATTGGACGATACTCTTGACTATTCGGTCGTCTACGATGCGAAGACATCAGATAGCACTGGAATTGCGGCCAACAAAGTGAACGTCCAGGCGATTGTCGAATTTGCCGATTCTATGAGCGCGGAGTACGGTTTAGTCGTTGGACACAGCTTCGAGGCAGAGAATGATGCGGCTGGAGCACTAAACCGGCGTATTGACTCCGTTGCTGAAAGAGGAGACAAGGTGACAGTGCTGCGGACAATTGATCTCATAACCTTAGTGAGACTTCATTACAGGTTCGGATTGACGTTTCCTGAACTGAGAGATCTCTTCGAGAGTGCCCACACGGTTCCCGAGACAAAGGACTGGGTGAAGCGGCTTCAAGAACGCCTTGAGGCCAAGCAAGAACTACCTCTAGGCGAGCTTCTCCGGGCCCTCGAGAAGGAAAAGCAACACGACGAAAATTCGAGGCCTCATCTGAACGCGGCAAGAGCGAATCACGCTCCGCTCAAGCTACATAATCCCGAGCGACTAAAGTCCGCACTAGAGGCAATCGCCCAACTCCTAGGTGAACGCTGGCTCAGTGTGGAGGATGACGGTTATGTCCGTATGGACCAATCTGCGGCCGAGGTCATTCGCGAACTCGACCGGCGCCTGGCCGACGATCTGCAGATTGAAATACACGCCCTGATAGCCGATACGTGATGGCCACTCGCTATGTACATCCGTTCCCGGCTCGGATGGCCCCGCAACTAGCGCTGGACGCGTTGCAGGGAGTCCGCCCGGGTGCTCGCGTACTTGATCCGATGTGTGGATCCGGCACCGTCCTTACCGAATCGTTACGTCAAGGCCTCGCGGCCACTGGTAGAGACATCGATCCGCTCGCGGTGCTTATGTCTAGGGTCGCGACCACGAAGCCGGATCTGACGGCCGTCAGAGATGCCGCGATAGCAACGCTCAAGCGAGCGCACGAGCTGCTTGGATATGGCGCCCTCTCGTTGCCGGCCATTGACAACAACCCCCAGGCGACGGCGTTCGTACGCTTCTGGTTTGCGTCCAAGCAAGAACAGCAGTTGCGTGCCCTTGCTTTGGCACTGCTCACTGAACATGGCGCAACTAGCGATCTGCTGAAACTAGCCCTCAGCCGTCTGATCATCCGCAAGGAGCCCGGCGCTTCATTGGCACGTGATACCGCACATAGTCGGCCTCACCGAGTTTGGGATCAAAGTAGCTTCGATGTTCTCGACGCTTTCATCCCATCTGTAGAACAGATTGTCGCTGCTATTGATGTTCCATGTGGCTCGAATTCTTCTGTCCGACTTGGCGACGCAAGGAACCTAGCCGATATCGAAAACGGCAGCATTGCTGCGGTGGTGACATCACCACCGTACCTCAACGCTATCGACTACCTGCGCGGTCATCGCCTAGCACTGATCTGGCTTGGAGAGCCCTTGGATGGTCTACGGCGTATTCGTTCAGCGAGCATCGGAGCTGAGCGAGCGCCAACGCAGGACTACGACCATGACTGCGTAGAGCAGATTCTACGAAGTTGCCGCAATGTCGAAGCATTACCTGGACGTTCTCGGAACATGCTCCGTCGCTTTGCTGGAGACATGGACATGGTACTTGCAGAAACTTCCCGCGTCCTAGAAGAGAACGGTCGCGCGGTCTTCATCATTGGCAACTCATCCATTCGCGGAGTTGCGGTTGACAATGCAGCGATTGTGGCGACGGTAGCATGCAGGCACGGATTGTTGCTGACTGAACGCTTCGAGCGAGACCTACCGCCTACGAGACGCTATCTTCCGCCACCTTCCGCAAGCACGTCCTCGCTAGCGCGCCGTATGCGGACGGAGACCATACTCACATTCGGTGCGCCAGCCCAAGCTGTCGACAAGGACAGTGTACTCTGATCGTGGCATCTCGTCGCGGGGACCGTTCCGAACATCGGTGCGCGGGCAGCTCAGCTTCCATGGTTCGTCGGCAACAACGTGTAGGCGTGTCTCCTCTGCCGAACGCCAGTCGGTGTCCGCCCTCGGCCGCTGAGGTCATTATGTTCTGGGGTTGTGGGATCGGATGCCGTTCCTGGCAGTGGCCCGCTAACTACGACGACCGGGAGAGTTCGCCCTGAGCGGACGTATGCGAATATCCCTATCGTCGTCTGCGCCGCGGTGGCCACAGCGCACCAAGCTGCCACTTGCTCGAGTCCCGGAGCCCGCGTCGTTGCCTGCCGCAATTGTAAATCTCGACCGCATGAAATCCGGAATTGACCAATTGATTTGATCACGCGATGGCTGCGTCGTGAAGCTGTCGCACGATTTCGAAGAAGTCGTCTAGATCGTCCTTGACGAAGATGACCTCGGGACCTTCCGGTGCGACGCTGGTGAACGGTGAGTCGTAGACACGGGCGGGGTCGATGGTGCCGTGCTCGGTGAGGTAGTCGATGACCAGGTTGACGAAGGTGAGCTGGTTGCGGCTGTAGCGCTTGTCGTCGAGGAACGTTGCGAAGGCCCGTTTCGCGGCAGCCCGGTCGAGGCCGACGAGGGAGCGGACGAAGAGCCCGAAGCTGCCGGCGCGTTCTGAGGCCTGGGCGAAGGTTTCGGTATCGCCGATACCGGCGGCAACGAGCACCCGCTGGAGTTCGTCCATCTCGGCGGCGCCGATTGGTTCGCCGCTGCGGATCTTGGCCACGATGTCGTTAGCGAGATTCTCCTTGAGGAAGTGCCGGGCCTTCTTGCGGAACTGCGCGAACTCGGGGCTGCCAACACTGCCCCCGGTGCCGGGGAGCTCGACTTCGGTGCTCTCACCGAGATCGTCGCCAAAGTCGGAGTACAGCGGCGTCTTGCGGGAGCGCTCGATGAGTTGCACGATGCTGCGCAGCCGCTTGCGAGCGTCTTCGAGCATGGGGTAGCTGACGTCCACCCACCACTCGTCGGTTTGGATGTCGGCGATCAGCTCCATCTGCTCGGCGACGGCAGGGATAGTGGCGCCGAGGTCTTCGAGCGCGGACGCGACGGCGATGATGCGCTTGCGTTGCCGCTCGAACGGCTCATGGCGGAGCAGGCCGAGTTGGGCACTGAGCATCACGACGTCGAAGCGCTTGGCGTCCTCGTTGTCGGCGTCGAGCTGGTCGGGCAGCTTCGCGACCCGGCTCTTGAGCGCTGCCAGGTCTTCGAGAGTGATCGTTTCCCACGCTTTGGGAGCGCGGAAGCGTTCGACCAGCTCCAGGTGGGGGCGTACCAGGAAGTTGTTCTCGTTCATCGACGCAACGGTCTCGCACAAGGTGGTAGCGACACTTGCCCGTGCGTCACCGAGGGCCTCCATCCCCCCAAGCACGTCGAGCAGTTCGAGACGGGCAGCGAAGAGTGCCTCGCCGAGCGGTATGCCGCCGGACGGCTCGGCCGGGGCGAGTGGCTGGCTGAAGTACTCGAGGTTCTGACAGAAGTCGAACACCTTGAAGTTGGCCTTGTCGTCACCGGGCCGGAACAGGTTCTCGCACAGCCGGGTGCCGCGGCCGAGCATCTGCCAGAACTTGGTTTTGGAGCGAACCAGCTTGAAGTACACCAGGTTGACGATCTCGGGGATGTCGATGCCGGTATCGAGCATGTCGACGCTGATCGCTATGTGGGGTGCTTTGTGCTTGTTCGAGAAGTCGTCGATCAGGCTCTGCCCGTAGTTCACCTGGTAGGTGATCACCCGAGCGAAGTTCCCGGCATCCAGCGCCGGATAGTTCGCGTCGAACCGCGTCTTGATGTAGTCGGCGTGGAGCTGGTTCTTGGCAAAGATGATCGTCTTGCCGAGCCGGTCGCCGCCGGCCACCCTGATCCCTTCGGTCATGAGGTGTTCAAGGACCCGGTCGACGGTGTCCTCGTTGAACAGCCACTTGTTCAACTGATCGGGGTTGACCTCGTCGGGCGGATCGATCGGCTTGCCGTCGTCGTCCTCGCCCCAGTCGAGTTCGTCCCACTCGTCCTTCTCGTCTTCGGTCAGGTCGCCGTAGCGGATTCCCTCGCGCACGAACTTCAACGACACAGACACGCCCCGGGGCGGGACGAGGTAGCCGTCCTTGATGGCCTCATCGAGCGAGTAGGCGTCGGTGGGCACGCCGGTCTCGAGGTCGAACAGGTCGTAGGTGTTCTTGTCGACCTCGTCCTTCGGGGTGGCGGTCAGCCCCACCAGCAGCGAGTCGAAGTAGTCGAAGATGCCCCGGTACTTGCGGTACACCGACCGGTGAGCCTCGTCGATCACCACCAGATCGAAGTGCCCGACACCGAACCGGCGGGTGCCATCGGCCCGGTACTCGTCGATCTTGCCTACCATCGTCTGATAGGTCGAGACGTACACCCGACCGTCTTCGTGGCCCTCGGTCACCAGGTTCACCGGCCCCGAATCCGGCAGGTGAGCCTTGAACGCGTTCACCGCCTGGTGCACCAGCGCCGTACGATCCGCCAGGAACAACACCCGCTTGACCCAACCGGCCCGCATCAGCAGATCCGCTAGAGCGATCACGGCACGGGTCTTGCCCGCACCAGTGGCCATCACCACCAGCGCCTTGCGTTGCTTATCGGTCTCGAAGTGCTCGGTGATGGCCCGGATCGCTCGCTGCTGGTAGTGGCGATCCACGATCCGATCCTCGATGTCCAGCGACGACAGCAGCTGCCGGGTCTTGCGTCGTTGGATGAGCAAGGCGAGTTCGTCGCGGGTGTAGAAGCCCTGCACCTGTCGTGCCGGGTACTGGGTGTCATCCCACAGCCAGTGCTCGTAGCCGTTGCTGTAGTACACGACCGGCCGCTGACCGGTCGCAGCAGCGAGGCAATCGGCGTAGAGCTTGGCCTGCTGTTCACCCACCCGAGGGTCGACCAGGGTCTTCTTCGCCTCCACCACCGCCAACGGCTTCCCGTCCTCACCCCACAGGACGTAGTCGACGTAGCCGACTCCCGAGTCGGAGGGCATCCCGTGCACCTCGTATTCGATGTCGCGACCATCGACGAAGTCGGTCCAGCCCGCTTCGGCCAGCAGCACATCGATCTTGTACCGGCGCGTGTCGGCCTCGGACCAGTCGTGTGCCTCGATCGGAATCGACTCGGCCGCCTTTTTCGCCGCCGCCACCTGGGCCCGCAACTTGGCCAGCTCAGCCTCGATCTCTTCGGCGGTCCGGGTCGCCTCCACCAACCTCCGACGGGCCAGGAGATTCTCCTCGGCCTCCCGCCCCAGCCGCTCCTCAAGGTCCCTGCGTTCGTTCAGCGAGGTCTGCGCAGCCTTGCCTGCGTCCATCAGCCTGTGCGGATCGAACTTCGCCGAGCGGTCGGGCTTCGCCGATCGGCCGTAGGTGAACGCCAACCAGAAGCAGAACTGGAACAGCGCCGAGAGAATCTCGACCGCCTCCAACTTCGACGGCGGCTTCGACTCGTGCACCGCCCGATTCCCAGCTCGCTGGATCTTCCTCGCCACGTCGAAGACCCGACCTCCGGCCAGAGCCTTGAACGCCGGCTCGCTCAGGTACGCATTGAGGTTCTCCTCATACGGCAGCGGAAGCGCCCGGTCGTGCCGGTACGCCCACCTGACCCCAGATTCCAAGCACTTCCGCGCATAGATCACAGCCGGGCCCGGATCCGACAAGGCGTGTCGCTCCGCCCAAGACGCCATCTCGAACTCCGCCGAAAACTCCGCCTCCAGGAACGAAAACTGCGATCCGCTCACAACTCACCCCGAAAGGCCCGCTGCTGTAGCGAGGCGAACAGCGCGTCGAGTTGGTCTGCCGAGTGCTGGAGTGTCGCCTCAGCCGCCTGTACCCAGGAAAGTCGCTTGCAGAACTCGTCCTGGGCTGCTCGCGGCGGCTCGAGTAGAGGAAAAGCTCGAAGCTGCGTCATGTTGATCGACGCAATCCCCGTGGTCTGCTTCGCCATGCGGAGGAAATACCGCTTGCCGCGCTGACTTCCGAGAAGACGACTCAGGAACTCAGGCGTCATGCCGTTATCAGCCAGCCGTACACGGAACACATGATTCTGATGGATACACGGCTCGACTTGGCCATGCCACACAGCACCTCGACCAAGTTTGTCGGGGTCACCGCCCTCTGTCAGAAGGATGTCGTCAACGTGCAAAGCGTATTTCTTGACTTCCGCGGCAGTAGCGTCGATCGACTTCAGCGGATCGAGTGCGATGAAGCCATCTTGGACATTCACAACGGCGAGATATGGCACGGCGGTCAACGGTGCGCCCCTGGTTTTGCGTCCCTTCGTGATTCCAGACCGGACCTCGGCAACTTCGGCGAGTACACGGTCATTGCGCCATCCCAGAGGATTGGTGACTGGGTCACCGAACATCTCGATGAAGATGGCTTCGCTCAAGGAATCGAGTTTGGCGAGAGCCTGGCGGCGCTTCGCGCGAAGTGCATCAGCCGCGTCGAGCACCGCCGCGATCCGCCGCTGCTCCTCGATCGGTGGCAGAAGAATCGCAATTTCGTCGAGATGATCCTTCTTTAGGTTGTTTATATTAGTACCCGCAGCCACACTTGACACGTAAGCTCGGTAACTCTCAGTCTGGAAATAATGGGCAAAGTAAGCTGGATCAACATGTCCACCGGGCCGCAACACTCTACAAAACGCTCCAAACGCCACCCTCTCGTCTTCGCGGATACGGGCGGCCTTACCAACGACGTCAAGACTGCCACTTGAGGTGGCAATCAGAACATCGCCCTTTCTCAACAATTGGCTTGCCTTTGCCCTCGCGGCCGGTACATAAACAAGGGCGCTTGTCGTTAGCTCGCCATCGACAATATTGCCCGCGCGGACCACACCAATCAACTCAGGTGCTGGTGTCAGTGAAGCCTCCGCCTTCTTGTATGAGACTCCGCGTACCTGGGTAGCCAACTGATTGACCGCAATGAGCGGACTCATGTCAACATCGCCCTTAGATCGGCGATACCTTGAACAATCGTGATCTCAAGTGCTTCGAGTTCAGCAACGAGTGCCATTGGTTGGGGGTAGGCCATCGCTTCGACAACAGCTTCCTTGTAGCGCTTGATACTGAGGTCATAGCTATTGCGCACGATGTCAGCTTTGGAAACGCAAAAGGACTGGTTGATTCGAGTGCGATCGCGCTCATAAGTGTTCCGCTTCTTCCAGCGGTCAAGCGCGTCGGGGAGATTATTCTTAGCGCGGTCGCTATCTGTAAGCGCCACTGCAGAACAACCGAGCTTGGCATGATCGAGCAGTGCCGCTCGCTTGTCGTCAAGACTATATCCGTCGGCCTCAAGGTCGTAGAACCAGACGTAGTCGGTGCCGCCAGAGTTAGTCTTGGTGAACAAGAGAATCGCCGTGGAGACCCCGGAGTAGGGCTTGAACACTCCAGCTGGCAGCGAGACGATACCGTCGATCCTCTGATCGTCCACTAGGATGCGGCGCAACTCGCGGTGGGCCTTGGATGATCCGAACAACACCCCCTCGGGGACGACTACCGCTGCTCTGCCACCGGGTTTGACGAGCCGCAGGAATAACGCTAGGAACAACAGCTCGGTTTTCCTGGTCTTCACAACCTGGAGGAGGTCTTTGGCTGTGCTCTCGTAGTCGAGCGAGCCGGCGAAGGGCGGGTTGGCGAGGATCAGGCTGTAGGCCTCGGTGCCACCGGCGTGGTCCTCGGCCAGAGAATCCCGATAGCTGATGTTGGGGTTCTGCACGCCGTGCAACTGCATGTTCATCGACCCGATCCGTAGCATCGTGTTGTCAAAGTCGTAGCCGGAGAACAGTCCGTTGTGGAAGTGCCGTGCCTTCGCTGAGTCGGTGAGTGCGCTCGGATGGTGATTGCGGATGTACTCGCCTGCCGCCACCAGGAACCCACACGTTCCGCTCGCGGGATCACAGATCACGTCGTCCGGCTGGGGAGCCATCATCTCAACCATCAGCCGGATGATGTGCCGTGGCGTCCGGAACTGGCCGTTCTGCCCCGCGGTGGCGATCTTGGAGAGCATGTACTCGTAGACGTCACCCTTGGTGTCACGGTCTGCCATCGGGATCGCGTCGAGACCATCCACCGCCTTCTGCAGGAGCCCTGGAGTGGGGATCGTGAGACGGGCACCCTGCATGTGCTTGGCGTGGGTGCTCTCGTCCGCCCGCTGATGCAGGAACGGGAAGACGTAGTTCTCGACCACCTCGAACATGTCGGCCGCGGGCAGGTGCTTGAACCTCGACCAGCGGAGGTCGCCGTACGGTCGGCTGCGGACGAGTCCTTCGGGCAGGAAATCTTCACCCTCGGGAAAGATGACCTCGTCGATCGGCTGGCCGGTTCGGTTCGCCTTGTTCTCAGCGAGCGTCTGGCGCTCGTCGAGGGCCTTGATGAACAGCAGATACGTGAGCTGCTCCATCACCTCGAGCGGGTTGGAGATACCGCCCGACCAGAAGTCGTTCCAGACAGCGTCGATCTTGGTTCTGAGTTCACCGGTGATCATCGGTCCTCATTTCAGCCGAAACGGCGTGGTCGCGCAGTATCCCGCGAGACGACTCCATGTCGCCCTGGCTTGCCCGTGGGCATCTTGGGCTTACATCAGTGGTGTGTAGTCGAAGCAGCCGTGCCGGCGCGCAGTTCCGCCGCGTCGGTGGCTGGAATCGTACGCACCTGCTGGGCGCAAATAGCCGCGGTCTGCCCCGGAGTCCCGCGATCGGCATTGTCTCTCTCACCGGCGCCCGACCCACGTGCGTGTTCAGCTCGGGTTGGCAGCACCGGTGCGGCAGGCTCGGTGGTCCACCAACACCGTCGGGCCTCCAAACTGTGAGAAGACGAGCGCAGCGAACGGTAGATGACCACCGGGGACGGGGCGAGGCGACACTGCGGCCGGCGCGGGCGGAGTCGACGATGATCCGCCGCTGGCCTCGCGGACCAGACCACGCGCTGGGCGCGCAACACCGGCGTGACCTGTGGGCAGAGCCGGCGGTCGGCACAGTGGCTGGCGTCGTGGACACCGCGATACTCCCGCCCTCCTTGGGGTGTCACACCCCCGTCTTAGGTTCATGGTCAGCCGCTTTGGCCCGGATCCCGACATGAGGAGCGCCGATGTCCGTCACGATTCCGAACATTCCCCCTCCGGCCAGCATCACCGCTGGCGACCGGCTCGCTGGACCCGCTCCGCTCCGAGCGTCGGTCGCGCCCGCAGTGGTTGACCAGCCTGGCCTGACGCTCGACGACGGCACGGGCCTGCGCGTCGCCCAATCCCGCTTCGTCGGAGATCAGAAGTTCACCTGGCAGCTGTTCGCCGGCTTCACCTCTTGTCGGATCCTGACGTACTCGGTCGACCTGCGCACCGTGAACCGCCTCATCGTCGACTTCGATTTCGACGAGATCGAATGCATCATCGGCACCACGGCGACCATCAATCGCATCGAGAAGGTGCTCGCCGCGCAGCACGCGGCCATGCACAGCGCCAAGGTTCTCATCGACGACCTCTCCAAGACCGAGGAGTCCGTCATCGAAGCGCTGCTGGAGGGGCGACTGGCGTTCCGCGTGCTGCGCAAGCAGGTCTCGCACTCCAAGCTGTACCTCCTCGACGGCGGGCAGGACCCGCAGCGTCGCGTCGTGATGGGCTCGGCCAACTTCTCCGAGCAGGCCTTCGGCGGCTGGCAGCAGGAGACCATCGCCTCCTACGACGACGATCCCGGCGCCTGGGAGCACTTCGGCGCCAAGTACCGCGAGGTCCGTGACCAGGCATCGCAGGCCATCGATCCGAAGGTGCTCGCGGAACGCAACCGCCCCATCGAGATCCAGGACGCTCCCTTGCTCGGCGACGAGGAGGCGCACACGGTCCTTGCCGTGGCCGACGACGCGTCGCCGCGCAGCGGGCGCGACGACCAGGCCACCATCGAACGGCACGCCAAGATCATCCGCACCCGGATCGGCTCCCACGTGCCGCCCGCCCGCAGGGGCGAGCACATCCTCAGCCGCGCCGCCAAGCGCAACATTCGTGAGGCACTGCGCTTCCGGCCCGCCGAGCAGCGCGAACCCGCCTCGCTGTCCATCGACCACGTGACCCGCAGCGCGGCCTTCGCCGGCAAACCCTTCGACCTGCGCTGGGACCCGGCGCTCGCAGCCGCCGACGCCCGACTCATGGTGGAGTACTTCGACGGCTTCGACCACTTCTCCGGCACCCCCGAGCAGATCAGCGACCTCAAGGCGCAGTACTTCACTCTTTGGGCGTGGCTGTACTTCGCGCCGTTCGTCTGCGAGTTGCGCAACCGGGCCGCCCTTCGCAACCGCGACGTCATCCGCTACGAGCGCGTCGCCATCGTCTACGGCAAGGCCAACTGCGGCAAGAGCAGCCTCATCGCTACCCTGCTGCGCTCCATGTTCCCCGCCGACCCACTCGGGCCGTGCCAGCCGAAGGCCAACTTCAAGACCGCCGCACTGCTGGAGATCACCCACTCGGCGAAGCGCTGCCCCGTCTTCTTCGACGACGTGAGCACCCGCAGCATGGGACGCACCGGCAAGGACTTCATCAAGGACGAGACACCCCCCGGACTCGACGAGTACCCCGCCTTCGTCCTGTCGATGAACCGCCAGGAACACGGCTTCCCCGACGAGATCGTCAAACGGGCGCTGCTGATCTACACCGACACCGCGCTGCCCGTCTACAAGCACGCCATCCGCCAACAACAGGACGACCGGATACGCGCTGTCACCGACCGGCTCTCCGGGCACCTCTACAAGCGCTACCTCGACACCGTCCTCGACGCGCTCGCCGACGACCCCCTGCCCGCCGACTACCTCGCGCTGTCCTCCAGTGCACTGAGCGAGGCCCTGACGCTGCCCGACACCCTGCAGCCACCCGACACGCTGGCGCCGCCCGAGGCGCAACTCCGCCCCCGGCCCTGGGCGGCTCCCCAAACCTGGGAGCAGTACGCCCAGCGCCGCTACCGGGGCCTACAGGCCAAGCTCCGCTACCTACTGCGCCCCGACGCACGGATCGACCCGGGCTCCGACAGACCCCAGGGATGGTGGCTCGACGGCCGACGCGTCATCGTGCGTGAGCGGATCGACCAGTACGGGCGCGGCGCCTTCCACTGGGAGGAGGTGCCCTCCACCATCCTCGACGACGACGCCCGCAGCAGCGGCCACACAGTCCTCCACCACAGCGAGCTCGAACAATTCCTCACCGACTGGACCGCGGAACTTGCCGGCCCCGACGGCCAAGCCCCGCCCGAGCCGCATGCCGTCCCGCCCCCCAAACGCCGCCGCCTCTGGCACCGCTCCCGCCGGCGGGGGTAGAAGCGACCCCGCCGGTTGTCGCCTAGCTGTGAGCCTCGTCATCCATCGAGCGGACCTCGTTGGCGAGCACGAGGACACCGAACAGCACCTCACGGCGAGGTATCGGTTCACTCGCTGTCATCGCGGCTGCTCCGCAGCCAGCAGCGCGGGCGGTTCTTCCGCGCACCGACCCCAGACTCCTCATCCCCACCGACGCAGAACATGCCGCCGCTCCGGTATCGACATAGACGGCCTGACCACCATCGCTACTTCGACGACCTGCTGGCCGGGGCGCTGGCCGCCGGGTGGTCTCGGCCTGGCTGGCGATCGACGACGTCGATGTCGCCAACTCGCCGATGCAGGTCATTCCCACCCCCGACAACGCCTCCTCGGCGGACCCCGTCAGGGACGCATCCCTCAGCCGCTAGCGCCGCCGACGGTGGGATCGAGGTGTGCGCTTCAGCGCCGGTGCGCCTACAGCCACCAGGTCTAGGAGTCACCGCGGACCCGCGGGGATTGACACTTCTATTCGCAGACCTTACAATCATAGAACTAACTGAACTTACACCTCAGTGCCGCTGTGATCGTTCCTCGCCATTGGGGCCGGCGGCCCCGGAATGCGCACCCACGTCATGTCGATCGCATCGTTGTGACGCCCACGTTGCCCCTACCTGCGGACCGAGCGGGAGCGTATGCTCGCCGCGCAAGGCGGCATGCACCTCGACGCTGGGATAGACCGGCCGCAAGCTCCTGCAAGACAAGGAATTCCATCCGAGACACCGAGATCATGAGCAGTCCATCACTGACCATCGTCCACGGCACCACCGACAAGCCCGCTACGACCGACGCACTTATCCGCGCACTGCGCGATCAGGACATCAAGGGCCAACTGCTCATCGGATACCCGGTCATCGCTTCACCCGATGGGCGGTACGCAATCGATGCGCTGCTCGTGTCTCCAGATCATGGGCTGGTCTGCTTCGATCTCGTCGAGGGAACCGATCTGGGGGACTACGTCGCGGGGCAGGACGAGGCCTACAACCGGCTATATGCGCGGCTCGTGCCGCATCAGGGTCTCGTGCACCGCCGAAACCTGCTTACCAAGATCGAGGCGTTGACGTATGCACCAGCGGTCTCGCGCGCAGTGGCCAATCAGGAGCATCCCGTCCTGGATAGTGCCTCCCTGGTGCCCCACCTGAAACAACTCGTCTGGGAGTCCTCCACACAGGATCTCTACGACAGGACGCTCTCCGCGATTCAAAGCATCACGGCGATCCGCCGGCCCGGTGGGGCGCGGTCCCCAGGTACGCCTGACTCGAGAGCCGCCAGGCTCAACGCGCTTGAGAACTCCATCGCGACGCTGGACCGGAGCCAGAGCCAGGCAGTGATCGAGACCGTAGATGGCGTCCAGCGAATTAGAGGCCTTGCGGGCTCGGGCAAAACGATCGTCCTCGCTCTGAAGGCGGCGTACCTCCATGCCCGACATCCGAACTGGCGGATAGCAGTCACGTTTCACACGCGCTCCCTCAAGAGCCACTTCACACGCCTCATCACGAACTTCTCGATTGAACAGACCGGTGAGGAACCGGACTGGGACAGGCTTCGAGTCGTCAGTTCCTGGGGTGCGCCGGGAGGAGCCGATCGGGACGGGATCTATTTCGAGTTCTGCCGAACCCACGATCTCGAGTACCGCGACTTCTTCGCGGCGAAGGCCAGATTCGGGTTCGAAGGCGCCTTCGAGGGTGCCGTGGAGACGGCGCTCGACAACGTCGGTGAGATTCGGACGTCGTACGATGCCATTCTCGTCGATGAGGCGCAGGACTTTCCTCCTGCCTTTCTCAGGCTCTGCTACGAGATCCTCGAGCGCCCGAAGCGTCTCGTCTATGCGTACGACGAACTGCAGAACCTGACGAACGAGGGGTTGCCATCACCGGAAGACATCTTCGGGCTGGACGACGGCGGTGGGCCGAGAGTCAACTTCGACGATCTCAACCGCGACGGCGCTCAGCAGGACATCATCCTTGAGAAGTGCTATCGGAACTCACGCCCGGTTCTGGTCTCTGCTCATGGACTGGGGTTCGGCATCTATCGGGAGCCGCCCGAGTGGAGCCACACAGGGCTCGTGCAGATGTTCGATCGACCCGAACTCTGGACCGACGTCGGCTACGCAGTCCTCTCCGACGAGCTGGCGCTCGGCAAGGATGTCCGGCTGGCCCGGCCGCCGGACACCAGTCCAAAGTTCCTTGAATCCCACTCTCCCATCGATGACCTGGTCCAGTTCCATCAGTTCGACGATCAGATGACTCAGGCCAAGTGGGTCGCGTCTCAGATCGAGCGCAACCTCGACGAGGACGAACTGAGACACAGTGACGTCATCGTCATCAACACCGACCCGCTTTCAGCACGGAAGAAACTAGGGCGGATCAGAGCAGAGCTACTTGCGCGGGACATTCCAAGCCACCTCGCCGGCGTTGACACGAAGGCCGACGTGTTCCGCCGGACCGGATCGGTGACCTGCACCGGGATCCACAGGGCCAAGGGCAACGAGGCCGCGATGGTTTACGTGGTCAACGCGGAGGAGGCGCACGGCTCGACTGCCAACCTTGCACACGTCCGGAACCGGCTCTTCACGGCGATGACACGAAGCACGGCCTGGGTTCGGGTATGTGGCATCGGCCCGGACATGTCTTCTCTGATCGATGAATACGAGCAAGTCAGGAACGCGAACTTCGAGTTGTCGTTTCGCTATCCCACGCAAGACGAGCTCGAACAGCTCACCGTCGTCCACCGGGACATGTCGGACAAGGAGCGGCAGGACTGGCAGAAGCGTCTGAAGTCCGTCGAGGGCTTGATCGACGATCTGCGACACCGTCGCATCCTCCGCGAAGACATCGACGGCGAACAGTTGGCGACACTCCGCGAGCTTCTGGGAGAGGCCGGGGCGTGACAGTCGGATGGTGACCGCGCATCGCAAGGTGGTCCAAGAGATCAACAGCGCAACCGCGGCGCTCGTCGAGTCCGGGCTCGCCGACGATCAGAACCCGCCGTACGAGTCCCACGTGGGCGCCGGTGACCACCTCGTTCGCTACGCGCCACACGGCACAGTCCGGTCGGCATTCCGAAACACACCGTACGACGAGGCCTACCAGGCGTTGAGGCGAGCGCGCTCGTTCAACGTCCTGATGCTCGACGGCGCGATGCTGCAGATGGAGTACGAGTTCCGAGGGCGACGCCTGTTCCGCCATCGTCTCGCGTTCCTCCCGTCGCCCGACCTGCTGGAATACCAGAACGATCCTGAGATCTACATACAGGAGCGGGTGTACGCGGATGTCGTCGAGAAGGGGGTCGTAACCATTCCCTGCCGGTTCGACTATGACAGTCGGGCAGGCGTCGCAGTTGAGCTGGCTCATCCGGTGTCGCACCTGACCCTCGGCCAATACACCGGATGCCGGATTCCGGTCTCCGCCGGCGTGACGCCCCACGCCTTCGTGGACTTCGTACTGCGGAGCTTCTACAACACCGCGAGTTCGACCGTTGATGTTCGCCTCCCGAAGCCATTGCTTCGCTTTGAGGTCTGCATCACTCCGCCAGAGCGACGGACGATCCATGTCGGCATCCCGACGCACACCGACAGCGTCTGAGGTCGGGCGAGCCGGTTCTCGGTCGTCAAGCGCTGGCCGGCCGTACGCAGGACTCGCCGGCGCTGATTGGGTTGTCGAGGGACACGAGCCGGCCCGGTTCGGGCGACGGGTCATTCGCGTCGCTGTGATGCCGAGACCGCCCGTACCGGGAACAGGGCGTGCGCAGTTGACTACACCGCCATCTGCAGAAGTCGCTTGCCGGTCTCGGTGTCGACGTAGGCAAAGCTCTGCGGGGGACGGAATCCCTTCGGCTTCGAACGCAACTCGGCGAGAGGAATCGGCCGGCCGAGTCGCCTCGGGCTCGCCAGGCTCAGAGCGCTTCCCGCGTCGATACCCTCGAAGTAGTTCAGGAACTCTCCGTGATCCAGACCGCTGCTCCCGCCGTGCGCCTGCCAGAGGGCGGCAAGACGACCCGACTCGACACTCGTCACGATGCAAGTCCCGAGCAGCGCCCGCACGGGCGTCGTCGCATAGATGAGAGCAAGTGTCGGAAGGCGAATCCTCGGCTCGGTGCGACGAAGTTCAACGGTCTTGACTCCCCCGAGAATCGCATCCGCGAATCGGGGCCTGAGCGAGAGGATCATCATCCGATCACGATCGAGCGACGTGCCGTCCACGGAATACTCAGTCATCGTGTCCGCTGGCCTCCCTGGAGGACACTAGTGCCGATGCCTTGTCCGTCGGGTCATCCACGCCGGCGGTGAGCGGGAGGTGGACCGGAATCGCGAAGGCTCCGATGTTCGCCACGCCGGCGGCGGCGGAGTTGTTGGCGGGCTCGCGTGGTGGACCGAAATAGCGAAGGATCCGATGTTTGCCACCGCTTCGGGAATCGATCGACACCGCTCCCGCCGGGTTCGGCGAAGCCGTTGCAACCGGAGCCGGCGACGCCGATGTCCAGATCGCCAAGGCGGTCGCCCCGCCGGGTTCGGTGAAGCCGGCGCAACCGGAGCCGGCTCTCGGATGCGGATCGTCAGCCTCGATCCAACGACGAGCGATCCACCGGGGAACCACCCGGTCGGCAGCGGCCGCTCGGCCATAGGGCGATCACGACCGTGGATCGATGTCTCGCCGGTGTGGCCGGCAATCGTCGGGTGTTGCAAATATATTTCCCTGGTTACACGAACAGGTGTTGTGACTGTCCCAGGGGTCGTGTAGAGTACGGGTACCGGTCACTGACCCCTGCTGCTGTGGGGGTTGAGCTTCCCCAACCGGCTCGTCGGCCCCGCCGACCCGAACCCGATGACGACGCGTTCCCCGGGGGAGCCACCGATGACCGACCTGAACCTCTTCTCGGACCCCACGACTCCGGCTGCTGTGGCCGGTGCTGGTTCTGCCGGTGCTCCTGCGTTGGAGCATGGGCCGGCTCGGCGAGACGCATCGGCGTCACCTCTCACTTCCTCCGCCGGTGCGAAGGGTTGCGCTGAGCCGTCGCCGGGACGTCGGCCGGGTCGGCAAGATGCGTCCGCGTCGCCTACGACCTCCCCGGCCAGTGCGACCACCTCCGAGCGTCGGCCCAGTGGGCGAGAGACGTCCGCGTCGCCGACCGACGCCGCCGGCATTGCGCCAGGCGCCGGCGAGCCGTCCTCGGTGCATCTGTTGGGGTTGCTGGATGCGCTGGTGGTGGGGTTGCGGTCTCTGGGCGGGGAGCGGCTCGAGGAGCGTCTGGGATTGGTGGGGCGCTGCGACGCCCGTCTGGCGGGCGTGCGGACCGAGACGGTCGCGGCGCTGGCGGCCCGTGATGGTGAGGCGCGCGCCGCGGAGGTGCTGCGCGGCGACTTGAAGCAGTCCCGGGGTGGCGCCAAGCGGGAGGTGCAGTTCGCCGGGCGGCTCGCCGACCTGCCGGGCACTGCCGGGGCGCTCGCCGACGGTGCGATCACGCCTCAGCACGCCCGGGCGATCGCCGACGCCGCTGCGCACACGCCCGTTGACGAGGCCGAACTGCTGGCCGCCGCTGAGAAGGAACCCGCCGACGTGTTCGCCCACACGGTCCGAGACCACGTCAACGAGCGCTCAGCCGGCGAAGACCTCGAGGAGCGGCGTCGCCGCCAGCGCGCGCAGCGCGAGGCGAACATCAAGCAGCAATCCGACGGCATGTACAAGCTGTTCGGCCACTTCGATCCCGTCGCCGGGGCACGCATCGAAATCGCGCTCGCGGCGATGGCCAACAAGGTCTGGCACGCCGAAGACGCCAAGAGCCGCGCCACGCCCGCCCAGCGGTACGCGGATGCGCTCGAAGCGCTCATCACCCGCCAAGGCGCCGGCAACCCCCAGCGCGCCACGCTGGTGATCGTCGCCGACTACGACCTCGTCGCCGGGCAGTTACGCGATGCCCGCCTCATCGACGGCACCCTCCTGGCGCCCAGCGAACTCCTCAAGTTGGCCCTCGACGCCGACATCCTTCCGGCCCTGTTCGACACGAAGGGCCAGCCCCTGTGGTTGGGCCACAAGTACCGCCACGCCAGCACCGCGCAGCGCGTCGCCCTCGCCGTTCGAGATAAGGGCTGCGCCGTCTGTGGCGCCTCGAACAGCTTCTGTCAGGCCCACCACGTCATCTGGTGGGAGAAGGGAGGGCCGACCGACATCGACAATCTCTGCCTGCTCTGTGGTGACTGTCACCACAAGCAGATCCACGAACTCGGCGCCAACTTGATTCGCGGCCCCGACGGCAAATTCAGCCTCGAACCCCCACCCAACCGACCACCGCCCACGGCCCGCAACGGCAAAGCCCACAAGAGCAAACGCGGCCCGTCACGCCACCGAACCAGCACCACCGGAGCGCGCGGCACCGTCAATCAACCCCTCCGACGCTGACAACAGCACCGCACCAACCGCCAATAGCTGAGGTGGGGACGCCGGGGGACGGCGCCGGCGCGATTTCGCCCCCTCCGACGCTGACAACAGCACCGCACGAACCGCCAACAACCGAGGTGGGGACGCCGGGGGACGGCGCCGGCGCGATTTCGCCAGACGCGCCGCCGGCGGCCACCGGCGGCCCCACCGGACACCGCGCACCGACAGCACCACCCGGACAACGACCGACAAGCGAGGGCTGGGGTGTGACATCATTTCGTGCCCGACAGCGAATCAGGAGAAGTGCCCGTGGACCTGCAGTTGACTGACAAGGCCGCCATCGTCACCGGCGGGAGCATGGGTATCGGCAAGGCTGTGGCCGAAGGTCTGGCCGCCGAGGGCTGCGACGTGGCCATCGTTGCTCGGGGCCAGGAACTGCTGGAGGAGGTGGCGGCGCAGATCTCGGAGTCCAGCGGGCGACGGTGCCTTCCCCTCGTGGGCGACATGAGAAGCTCCGAGGACGCCGATCGTGCCGTGAACGCGGCTGCCGAGGCGTTCGGAGGGCTGGATATCTGCGTGCCCAACGCCGGCAGCTCGCCCGGCGGGCTCCTCGAGGAGCTGACCGACGATCAGTGGCACCAGAGCCTGCAACTCAAGTTCATGGGCCATGTCCGCACCGTGCGTGCCGCGGTGCCGCACCTGCGGGCGCGGGGCGGTGGCTCGATCGTCATGGTCGTGGGGAATGACGGCATCAAGCCCTCGTACTGGGAGATGACCGCGGGTGCCGCCAACGCCGCCGACATCAACTTCGCCTCCTCGGTGGCCGAGCAGTACGGCCGCATCGGCATCCGTTGCAACACGGTGAACCCCGGGCCGGTGGCGACCACGCGCTGGGACTATCTCGAGGAGGCCATGGCTCGCGACAAGAAGATCAGCGTCGAGCGCGCCCACGACATCACCATCGACAGCCTTCCTCTCGGGACGATCTGCACGGCCGAACAGGTGGCGAACGTGGTCATCTTCCTGGCATCGGCGCGCGGCGGGTACGTGAACGGTGCGCACATTCTCCTCGACGGCGGGCAGCGCAAGGCGCTGATGGACGTCTGAGCGGGTACGGCGCACCGTCGGGCTGCTGGAGGTCCGGGCGGCAAATCCAGGACTGTGCTGCGTGGCGCAGTGGCACCGAAGGCCGGGTCGCTGGATTGTGGATTCCGGCCTCCGCCGGAATGACACTCATACTGTGCGGGTCCCCGCTTGGTGGTGGGTCTGACTCGCCGGATTGACGGAGGGGCTGGATCGCGGGACTACTCGGCAGTCCCTACAGGTCGGGCCGCTGGATTGTGGATTCCGGCCTGCGCCGGAATGACGGAGGAGCGGGATTGCTCGGCAGTCTCCTACGCCGATTGCTTGCTTCGTCGTGCCCAGATGCGGTTGATGTAGGCCACCGCCTCGGGAGTCTTGCAGGAGGTCTCGCCGTGGTCGACGATGACCGGGCCGATGCGCCTGGCCGCGGCGGTGGCGCTCTCGCGTAGCGCTTCGTTGCGCCCGCCGATGGCGATGAGGGCGCCGTTCATGCAGTGCCGTACCCGGTTGGGGGCGTCGGCGATGCGGGACTCGATGATGCGGAGCCGCTCGTCGAAGTAGTCGTCGGGCAGTTCTACGTCGGGCAGTTCGTCGTCCCGGAGCGCCTGCTGAGCCACCAGGCTCCAGCCGGCCGAGGTCACCCATTCGCCGTCGCGATCGGTCCAGTCGTCAGCGCACGCGCCGAAGTGGGGCGTGGCGGCGACGAAGGCGGCGAACTCGTCGATCAGGACGTAGTTGTCCACTTCACCGGCCCATGTCTCGATCTCGCCCGGATCCGTCTCCGCCGGGTTGGCGACCGCAAGTGCCAGTACCCGGGCGTCGTGGTTGCCGCTCGCCCAGAGAGTCCGCGCCAGATCGTGGTCGTGCCGCAGCTTCTTGCCGAGCTTGCGGAGGTAGGCGAAGCTCACGCCGAACATCGGCTCACCGACACCGTGGCGGGCATAGACCTTCCGATTCTGGGCCGTGCCCAGTTCCTCCAGTTGCGCCAGCACCCCGCCGGGATCGTTCATCGTCTCACCCTGCGTCTGAGGATATGTGGTCGCAGTGGTTGGGTGCGCTGCGGTCAGTCGCGGACGCCCGGAAGTGTGCTGAGTACCTGGGAGTGTGCCGAGCAATCGACGCCGGACGCCGTCGGATCCGCTGGACCATGGATTCCGGCCTCCGCCGGAATGACAGACGGTGTGGCCCGCAGCATGACTCAGCAGTCTCCCAGGCGAGGGGCGCAGACGAAGGGGGGCTCGGTGGCAGGGCCGGGGGCTTCGGGGGACTCTGGCGCTTCGACTACCCGTGTTGTGCCGGTTGTGCCCGTTGTGTCGGGGAGCTTCGGGCCGCCCGGGCTCACGGCTCCGGGGTGCAGTTCACCGCGGAACCAGGGGCCGAGGATGTACGGGAACACGTCGGTGAAGCTCCCGTCGCCGTTCTGGATCCGGGTGATGTGGTGGTGGTAGCCAAACTCGTCATGGGCGTGACCGTTGAAGGCGTCCAGGGCGTGCGGTGAACCGTCGTCGAGGCCGATGTCGAACCAGTAGTCCTCGAAGAACGCCCCCGCGGGAACCTCCCCGGTGTCGGGTCCCGCAGCGGGAGCACGCACCGTCCCGGCCGTCGGGTCCAGGGGGTTGACCAGCAGGCACGTACGGCGGCCGGGCTCGCTGCAACCGGTGGCCGAGCCGGCGGTCTCGTAGTCCCGGATCCGCCACGAACTCCTCGCCGGCAGCTCCAGGTCGGCCCAGGGACCGTGCACCGGGTAGCCGTCGGCTGCGAAGCCGTAGACGGGGGAGTGCCGGGCGCTGTCGTCGCCGAGATGCAGGGCCAGGCACTCGGGGTACACGTGCGGCATCAGCTCGTCGGCGGTCGGTCCGGCGCAGGAGAACCCGTCGTCACCCACGGCGCCGGGCGCCACCGCCCGCCAGATCCCCTCGCCGCGGTGACTCCCTCCGTCGCTCCAGTTGTAGAACGCGGCACCGGTCACCCAGAGCCCGACCGGCCCAAGAGTCGTGGCCGCCGGTGCGGACGCCGGCACGGGCTCGAGGGGGAAACGGCCGGCGACGCGGTCCGTGTCGACCCCTTCGACCGCCACGTACACGTCGGCATACCCCGTGCCGCCGACGGTGAGGGTCTCCACCGAGGTGACGTGGATCGCCAGCGGCGTCGGCTCGGGAGGATCGGGGATTCCTTCCAGAACAATGAGGTCGACATCACCGGACAGCTCGAACTCATCGTCCAGACCGAACCGCCCGCCCCCGAGGCCCCGGTCGCGGGCATCCTCGCTGCTCGGAGCGTCGTGCGCCTCTTCGGTCTCCGGAATCAGCCAGACATCGAGCAGGGCGGCCCGGCTGTCGGCGTTGAGCGCCGCGGGAGAGGCGGCTGCGGCGCATCCGCCGCCCAGCAGCAGCCCGGCGACGGCAAGCGCCTGCACACGGTGGACGCCTCTGTCACGAGATGGCAACGGGAGTTTCTCCACCCCCGGCGGGACGGCCGCAGAGCCCGGTGGCGGCGAGCGCCCACCTGCGACGGGGGCCGGTCTCACGGGAGGGCAACGGGAATTTCTCCACCCCCGGCGGGACGGGCGCAGAGCCCGGTGGCGGTCGCTGCCTGCTCGGGGCCCAGGCGCGCCAGGTCGGGAGGGTAGAGGTAGTGCTGGCAGAGGTCGACCCGCTTGACGGGTTCCTCGTAGAGAAGTTCCAGAGCTGTCGGCGGCACCAGTGCCGGGTGGGGCTGCCCGCAGGCGTGCGCCAGCTGCAACAGTTCGGCCCGCAGACTCATGATGTAGTTGGCGCAGCGAACGGACTTGAGCGCCGGATCCAGGCCACGGGTCAACCAGCGGCTGTGCGTCGTGACGCCGGTGGGGCAACGCCCCGTGTGACAGCGCTGGGTCTGGACGCAGCCGATCGCCAGCAGCGCCTCGCGCCCCACGTTCAGGAGGTCGGCGCCCAGGTTCATGGCAGCCAGGCCGTCGGCGCCGAAGCCCAACTTGCCGCCGCCGATGAACACCACCTTCTGGTGCAGGTCATGGGCGACGAACGTCAAGTAGACGCGGGCGAATCCCCGCCGGAACGGCAGCGCCACGTGGTCGGTGAAGACCAGCGGCCCCGCACCCGTGCCGCCCTCACCCCCGTCGATGGTGATGAAGTCGGGTCCCTCGCCGCGCTCGGACATGCGGCGCGCCAGCTCGTCCCAGAACCGCCCGGACCCGACGGCGGACTTGATACCCACCGGCAGGCCGGTGACATCCGCGAGTTGCTCGGTGAAGTCGATGAGGCCGTCCACGTTGCCGAAGGCGCTGTGCGCGTTCGGGCTCTCCACCGTCTTGCCCACCGGTACGCCGCGTGCCGCGGCGATCGCCGGCGTGACCTTGACGCCGGGCAGCATGCCCCCGAGGCCCGGCTTGGCCCCCTGGCTGAGCTTGACCTCGATCGCCCGCACCGGCGCGGAACCGACCGTCTCCATCAGCAGCGGCAGGCTGAACGTGCCGTCGGGGTTGCGGCAGCCGAAATACCCGGTGCCGATCTGGTAGATGAGTTCGCCGCCACGCCGGTGGTACTTGGAGATCCCTCCCTCTCCGGTGTTGTGCAGGCAGCCGGCGAGTTGGGAGCCGATGTTCAGCGCCTCGACAGCCGGCCCGCTGAGCGAGCCGTAGCTCATGCCGGAGATGTTCACCACCGATGCCGGCCGGAAGCGACCGGGGCGATCCCGCCAGGCGCCCAGTTCCTTGCCACACGGCAACGTGGCTGCCTCGTCGATCTCGTCGAGGTGCGGGAAGGCGGAGTGCTTGACGATGAGGTAGCCGGTCTGGTCGAGATCCTGGTCGGTGCCGAACCCGAAGTTCGGATTCTGCCGCTTGGCCGAGGCGTAGACCCAGCGGCGTTGCGCCCGGTTGAAGGGTCGCTCCTCGTCATTGCTGGTGACGATGTACTGGCGCAGCTCCGGGCCGATGCTCTCGAGCAGGTAGCGGAAGTGCCCGATGATCGGGAAATTCGCCAGGATCGTGTGCCGGCGCTGGACCATGTCGTAGAGGGCGACCGCCACGAGCAGTCCCCCGATGACCGTCACTGCGATGAGCCAACCAGCCATGCCTCTCACGCTAGTGACCTCGACCCGCCGATCGGCCTCGCCGAGGCGAGTTCGCCCGCCGGTGTGCCGTCGTGGGCACCCTCGCTCCGGATGCCGGGAGCGAACGAGTCACTTTGCCGAGGGCGGAGAGCGGTGATCTACACTCGCCGCCGGCCGACCGGAGGGAGCGACACGATGACCGATAACGCCATGGACACTGACGCCATGGACACTGACGCCTTGCCTGCTGACGACCAGACGGTCAGCGAGGTGCGTGATGGGATGCGCGTCGACTGGGACGTCCCCATCGAGATGGACGACGGCCTCGTCCTGCGCGCCGACGTCTACCGTCCCGACGACGGGGGGCGCTATCCGGTGCTGCTGTCGTACGGCCCCTACGCCAAGGGCCTCGCCTTCCAGGAGGGCTATCCGAGTGCCTGGAACCGGATGGCCGAAGAGCATCCCGACGTGGTCGCCGGCTCCACCAACAAGTACCAGAGCTGGGAGGTGTGCGACCCCGAGAAGTGGGTGCCCGACGGCTACGTGTGCCTGCGGATCGACGCCCGCGGCTGCGGCCGCTCACCGGGCTACATCGACCACTTCTCTCCCCGGGAGACGCAGGACCTGTACGACTGCATCGAGTGGGCGGCCGTCCAACCCTGGAGCGATGGCAAGATCGGGATCTCGGGGGTCTCCTACTACGCCATGAACCAGTGGGCCGTGGCCTCCCGCCAGCCCCCGCACCTCGTGGCCATGATCCCGTGGGAGGGTGCCGCGGAGTGGTACCGGGACTCCACCCACCACGGCGGCATCCTCTGCACGTTCTGGGACAACTGGTACGACATGCAGGTCAAGACGGTGCAGCACGGTCTGGGCACCCGGGGTTCGGTCAACTCCAACACGGGCGAGTTGGTGTCGGGTCCCCCCACGTTCAGCGAGGAGGAATTGGCCGCCAACCGCTGCGCCTTCGGCGACGACATCTGTGCGCATCCCTTCGACGACGAGTACCACGCCGACCGCTCGCCCGTGTGGGACAAGGTGGCCGTGCCGTTCCTGTCGTCGGCCAACTGGGGCGGCCAGGGCCTGCACCCGCGGGGCAACTTCGAGGCCTACACCCGCTCCGCGTCACCGGAGTGCTGGCTCGAGGTCCATGGCATCGAGCACTGGACCGAGTACTACACCGACTACGGGGTGGACCTGCAGAAGCGCTTCTTCGGGCACTACCTCAAGGGCGCCGACACCGGCTGGGACAGCCAGCCGCGGGTACTCCTGCAGGTGCGCCACGTCGACGGTTTCGTGGAGCGGGCCGAGGACGACTGGCCGATCCCGCGCACCGACTGGCGCCAGATGTACCTGCACGCCAACGGGCAACTGCGCTTCAACCCCTGCGCCCGGACCGACACGCTCAGCTACGAGGCGACGGGCGACGGCCTGACGTTCCTCACCGCGCCGACCACCGAGGAGATGGAGATCACCGGACCGCTGGCGGCGAAGCTGTTCGTGTCGTCGTCGACGGCTGACGCCGACCTGTTCGTGGTGTACCGGGTGTTCGACCCCGACGGCACCGAAGTGACCTTCATGGGGGCGATCGACCCGCACACGCCGATCGCCCAGGGCTGGCTGCGGGCCAGCCATCGCCGGTTGGACCCCGAGTTGTCCGAGCCGTGGCGGCCGTATCACACCCATCTCGAGGCCGACGCGCAGCCGCTGGTGCCCGGCGAGGTCTACGAGTTGGACATCGAGATCTGGCCCACATGCATCGTGGTGCCGCCCGGCTACCGCATCGGTTTCAGCGTGCGCGGGCGGGACTACGAGTACGGCGGCGACACCTCCGGCATGATGCTGTCCAACTTCAAGAACGAACTCCGCGGCTGCGGACCGTTCCTCCACAACGATCCCCGCGACCGCCCGCCGGAGATCTTCGAGAACGAAGTCACCCTGCACTTCAGCCCCGAGCACCGCAACTACATCCTCGTCCCGGTGATCCCGCCGGCCTGAGCTGGCCGTGCGGTCCGGGTGGTGCTGCCGGTGGCGCTCCGGCGGCCTCGAAATGGCCGCCTGCGCCGGCCCCCGGCATCGCCGACCTCGCTCTGTTGCTGGGGTCCGGGTGGTCTAGCCGCCCGCGTGCGAGCCGCCGTCGATGGGCACCACGGTGCCGGTCATGTAGGTGGCGTCGTCGCTGCAGAGGAACGCCGCCACCGCGGCCACCTCCTCCGGGTCGGCGTAGCGCGCCAGCGGCACCCGGGACACGAGGAACTCCCGTACGGCGGAGGGATCATCGGGGTTCATGCTCTGCTCGATCGAGCGGATCATGCGGGTGTCGACGGGTGCCGGCGCCACGGCGTTGACGCGCACGCCGAGTGGGGCGAACTCGAGGGCCGCCGTTTTCGTGAGGCCGATGACGGCGTGCTTGCTGGCTACGTAGGCGCCCATTCCCGCCACACCGACCATGCCCAACATCGACGCCGTGTTGACGATCGCCCCGCCGCCTGAGGCTGCGATCGCCGGACCGGTGTGCTTGATGCCCAGCCAGACGCCGAGGACGTTGACGGCCAGCACCCGGTCGAAGCCGTCGGCGGGATAGTCCACCAGCGAAGCAATCGGGCCCTCGACCCCGGCGTTGTTGAACAGCGCGTCCACCCTGCCATGGGCGTCGAGCGCTGCCGCCACGTAGGACGCCACCTCGCTGTCGGAGCGTACGTCCGCGGTGACCGTCGTGATGTCCCCGCCTTCGGCCGCCACCGCGGCAGCTGTTCCGTCGAGGTCGCTGCCCGGAAGATCGACCGCCACGACCGTGGCACCCTCGGAGGCGAAGCGCCGCGCCGCTGCCCGGCCGATCCCTCCGGCTGCCCCTGTGATGATCACGACCTGACCCTCGAACCGCGAAGACTGCCTCTCACTGCTCATGGCTGCATGCTAGTGAGCCTGGGACGCATCGCCGGTTGACGGCTCAACGTGCTCACCGGCGGTCAGGACTTCATCGTGGCTGCGGGATGAGTGCAGGTTTGGATGAAACGGTGCCGAGAGTCCTGACGAAACGCGGCGGGCGGCGCGACTGGTGAGTGACCGTCCTAGCCGCCGGCCCACCAGCCGCCGTCGACGGGGATCATGGCGCCGGTCATGTAGGTGGCGTCGTCGCTGCAGAGGAACGCCGCGACCGCGGCGACCTCGTCGGGGGTGCCGTAGCGGGCGAGCGGGACTCGGGCCGCCATCTGCGCCGTTGCGACGGATGGATCGTCGGGGTTCATGCCCGCCGCGATGGCGTGCAGCATGCGGGTGTCGATGGGTGCCGGCGCCACGGCGTTGACCCGTACGCCGAGCGGGGCCAACTCGAGGGCCGCGGTCTTCGTCAGGCCGATGACGGCGTGCTTGCTGGCCCCGTAGGCACAGAGGCGGGCCGTGCCGGTTACGCCCGCCATTGACGCGGTGTTGACGATCGCCCCGCCTCCGGAGGCGGCGATCGCCGGGCCGGCGTGCTTGAGGCCCAGCCAGACGCCACGGACGTTGACGGCCATCACGCGGTCGAAGTCGTCGGCGGGGTAGTCCACCAGCGGAGCCACCGGGCCCTCGACCCCCGCGTTGTTGAACAGTGCGTCCATCTTGCCGTGGGCGTCCAGAGCGGCGGCAACGTAGCCGGCCACATCGCTTTCGGACCGGACGTCGGCAGTGACGGACGTGACTTTCCCGCCCACCGCCGCCACCGCCGCAACGGTCCCAGGGAGGTCGCTGCCCGGAAGGTCGACGGCTACGACGGCAGCTCCCTCGGCGGCGAATCTCCGCGCCGCCGCCCGGCCGATTCCTCCGGCCGCCCCGGTGACGATGACGACCCGGCCCGCAAAGCGTCGCGGATACGGCGACTCACTTGGCGAGGACTGCGGATTGGCCGGTTGCGGGATGCTCATGCTCGCACCCTACGCGAGTCGTACTCGTGCCCATCGCTGAGCGGGGCCGCGGCGATGGCCCCGAACCCATTGGACGGCGCCGCCTCGGGGTGCTTGGTCGAGTGCCGTACTACGGTGACGACGATCCGGTCTGGCCTCATCAGGGGGAACAGCTGGGACTCCGCCCTGCGGACCGCACGCTGAACCTGCTTTGAACCTGCTTTCGGCCGGCCGGAACACGCAAGGTACGCCCAGCCCAAGGAGGAGCGACATGTCGGACGACAACAGCATGAGTTGGTGCGACGTCGGCGTCGCCGTGACCAGTCGAAACTCCGCGATCGGTGTGGCGGCTGTGGCTCGCTACAACGCTCTGGCGGTTGGCGCACTGGCCCTGCTCAACGCGATGGGCGTCGTGACGTTCGGTGGCGTGAACTCGATGGGCCTTGTTGCGATCGGTGGCGTGAACTCGATCGGAATCGTGTCGATCGGCGGGATCAACTCCATCGGTCTCGTCGCAATCGGCGGGTTGAACTCGGTGGGTCTCGTTGCCATCGGCGGCGGGTCGGTGACGAGCCTGATCTAGCTCTCATCGAGGTGTGCCGCCGCCGGTCGACGCGCTGGATCTTGGATTCCGGCCTTCGCCGGAACGGCAGGTGAGGGATCCCGGCGCGTTACTCAGCAGTCCCTAGGCGGTTCTCGCCGACCCAACCGCCCTGGAGTCTCAGCGGCAGGCGCGGAGGACCGGCTGTAGCGCCTCACCGGCGCCGGCGAGGCTGGCGAAGGTGACCGTGGCGAGCACTCGGCCGGCGGGATCTCGGACTCGCAGCACCAGGCGGTCGTGGTCCTGAAGATCTGAGAGAAATCCGCGGGCTTCGTACCAGTACATGGAAGCCCGCGTCCCGCTGAGGACCTGCCAGTCGCGCTCCACGATTCTCTCGGTGTCGAAGCGGTGGGCCACGGCCACCCGGTCGTCAGCGTCGTTGGAGATTGCCATGCCGCCGAGGGTGACGCTGACGGTGGGTCGTCGCTCGATGCACTCCACGTAGAGCCTCGCAGGCGTCCGGTGGAACGGCACCGGCAGGTCGTGCTCGAAGGAGGTCAGGACCGCGAACGGCAGCGGCCCCTCGAGGGCGTCGCTCTCGTCGGTCAGTGAGATCCAGTCGCCGGCGGGAACCGGACCTGCGGGCTCGGCGCCGCAGTCCGCCAGCACCCGCTCGATTGCCCCGGTGTCGGTCGGCGCGGGGAATGTGGCGCTGCCGACCTGGGTGCCGCCGACCGCCCGCACGGTCACGTGCAACGGCTCCTCCTGCTCCAGCAGGTCGCCGACGAGTTCGCCGATGGCGGCCGCCGGAGCCCTGGCGCCCTGCCCGCCGCCGGTCACCGACCATCGGGCTTGCTGCGGGTCGGACTCCTCTCCGAACCGGTAGGTGACGTCGGTCGCTCGCGCCGTAGCCGCTCCCCTGGCGACATCGCGATCGAGGTAGCCGTTCCACGAATACAGGACGACGCCGACGAGACCCTCCGAGCACGACACGTTTCAGTGACACCACGCCGTACTTCGAGCCGAAGTCCTGCTCGCCGGAGATCAGGTCGGCACTCGTTCGGGCGGCTCCCTCCTGCTCCTCGGCCTCGTCTTCCTCGTCCTCGTTGGCCTCACCGGTCGCGCCGCCGAGGTCCTCCTGGCCGCTCTCGTCCGAATCGGCTCGTGACGTGTAGTGCCACGCCAGCACGTCGATCGGTCGAACCGTGACCGGGTAGGCACCCGTTTCGTCGGTGGGTTCGCCGACGGTGACTTCGTGGCCGCTGATCGTCCAGAATGTGCTGCCCGCTCCGGCGACGTGGCTGGTGCGGTAGGGAGCGGCGTCGATCGGGACGGTGCGCCGATCCAGACCGCTGCAGGCGCCCCGTTCGGGCAGCCGGCACCCCTCGTGGGTCTGGTCGATCCAATAGAACTCCACACCCTCGGCGGGAATGTTGCCGTCGTGCCACTCCTCGCCCCCGGCGCCGCGCACGCGGGCGCCCAGTACGGCGAACACCCCATCGGTGCCGGTCTCGGGATCGGCGAGGACGAGCATCTGCGTCCCCGGTTCGCCGGGTGGAGCCAGCTCGTAGTCGGCGGTGGTCCCGGGTTCGTGAATCGCCACCTCTGCGGGGTCGATCCAGCCGGCGGCATAACGGTTGAAGGCGATCGTCCCGATCGTGAGCGGGAAGGGCACGTCGTTGGCGCTCGGCGGATTGTCCCCCCGCGCCCCGGACATCTGGTCCATGACGTTGTCGTACTGGCCGATCTCACCGTCGGTGAGGGTGCTGCCGGTATAGGAGTGCGGCCAGCAGAGCGCGTGGCCGAGTTCGTGCGCCACGACCGTGGGATGGCCGAACGCCCCGGCGTACACCACGGCCGAGCGGCCGCTGTCGGGCCACGAGCGGCGTGAGCGCAGCCCGCATCCGGCGTAGCCCAGGATGCCATCGGTGTCGGGGTCCAGTTGCGCCGCCACGATCAGCACACCGTTGACGTCGTTGCTGCGAATCGCCCCGGCGACGGCCTCCTCGCACTGCGCGGGCTCGGCCTCAGGGGAGGTGACGAGCCCGCCACCCCGGAACACCGGCTCGTAGGCGCCGCTCGACTGCCAGGCGAACCAGGGGCCCACACGCTGGGTGAAGGCGTCGGCGTAGTTCTCCGGGTTCAGCCGCACGTCCCGATCGGTGGAGAACAACTCGCCCTCCGGGGTGTCGCACAGCCACACCTCCCAGACGTCGGGTCCCAGGCTGTAGGCCGTCGCAAACTCGTAGCCGGCGACGAGACCCAAGGGATCGGTGACCTCCGGGTCGCCGGGGGCTCCCAGATCCAGCGAGGACGACGGCAACCACTCGTCGACCGTCGCCTCGGCAGGGAAGAACCGGCGCGTCGGCAGCAGGCGCTCGCCCCAGGCATCGTCGGCGCCGCGCTGCTGCAGACCGAACTCCACGTCGCCGTCGGGGAGCTTCCGGGCCGTGATGCGCACCACGGCGAAGCTGAGATCCAGTTCCTCCGACCACAGCCAGCGGTCAACGGCGGCGTCAGCGGGGAACAGCCGCCGCTCCGGCAACTGTTGCTCCCCCCACGTGGTGTCGGCGCGGCGCTGCTGGAGTCCGAACTCGATCTTGCCGCTGTCGAGGAGGCGGGCCACGATGCGCACCTCGGTGCCGGGTCCGGCCTCCTGGGCTGCCGCCGAGCCGTCGACGACGAAGCCGAGTCCGCCGGTTGAGAGGAGCAGCGCCGACAGGGCAGCGCCTGTGATGCGCCTACGAACTCCAAGCACGCGGCTGCGACTCACGGCTGCGTCTCTGGCGGTCTCTGGCGTTGTGCCCACGCTTCGGCGCCGAGGAGACCGGCCGGCCTCAGCCGTCGCCGAAACGTGCCGCGAACCAGGCCTTGGCGCGGATGAGTTCGGGCGCACTGTGGCTGAGGCGCTGCTCCCAGGCGCCCACCGGTTGCGGGAGTCCCGCGGTTTCCACCGCAACCCTGCAGCGCTCCTCCAGATACCACAGCCGCGTGGCGGCCTCGACCAGGTCGGCGCCGACGGACAGCCCGCCGTTGGCCTGCAGCAGCATCGACCGGTTGTCCCCCAGCGTGGCGGCCATCCGGTCGCCGGAGTCCAGCGTCGTGATGAGGTCCAGGTCGGGATGCACCGGGACCACCTTGCCGGCCAGCCCGCCCATGCCGTGCATCAGTGGCACCTCGGGGCCGCGCTCTCCCCAGGCGGCCATGGCGGCTCCGTGGCCGCGGCAGATTGCGCCCACGTCGGGGCGCGCCCGGTAGATCCCGGCGTGAATGACGATCTCCAGCGGCTTGCCCGCGGGGGCGTGAATCGTCTCGCCCGAGTCGTTGACGGTGAGAATGGTGTCGGCCGCCGTCGTGAGCAGCGGTGCGGTGGAGGTCATCAGAAAGCCGCCGCCGGGCAGACGGGCGGACGCATGGCCGAATGCGTCGACGAGCCGTGCTGCCGACATCATCCGTGCCGTCGCCGCTACCTCAGCTTTGAGACGCTCGATTTCGCTCGTCCTCGTCATTGCGCTCTCCCCGGGCCGCCGAACCGCGTGAGCATAGGCGGAGGCATCATGCGCCGATCCGGCATCGTGCGCCGATGCTGGTCGATGAGATCACAATGGCTCTGTTCCTTCGGCAAGGATGCTCAGGTAGCGGTCGTAGACGAAGACTCGACCGCGGCGATCGCCTGGGATCTCCGTCGCGATGTCGAGTTCGACGAGTCGGTTCATACCGGCTGCCGCGCCGGGGTAGGAGAGCCCGGAGTGGCGGCAGACGTCGGGGATAGTGCGGAACGGCGAGGTCATGAGCGCGTCGTGCGCCCGCAGGGCGGAGTTGGCCTGGCGGCCGAGCGACGAGATGCGTGTCCTGTCGGTCCTGAACATCTCCGACAGGCGCATCGCAGTGGAAAAGGCGCCCTCCGCGGTGACGCGAACGCCTTCCAGGAAGAATGCCAGCCATGATTCCCAGTCGCCGCTGAGGCGGACCTCGTTGAGCAGCCGGTAGTACTCGTCGCGGTGCTCCTTGAGATAGAGGCTCAGGTACAGCAGCGGGTCCTGCAGCACTCCGGCATGGCAGAGCAGGAACGTGATGAGCAGCCGCCCCACCCGGCCGTTGCCGTCCAGGAACGGGTGAATTGTCTCGAGCTGCACGTGTGCCAGACCGACCCGCACCAGAGTCGGCAGGTCGTCGTCGATCGAGTGGAGGAACAACTCAAGCGAGGCCATGCAATTCTGCACTTCGTCTTCCGGTGGCGGGACGAAGGAGGCATTGCCGGGCCGGGTTCCGCCGACCCAGTTCTGCGAGCGTCGGAACTCGCCGGGCGTCTTGGTGCTGCCACGCCCGGACGCGAGCAGGACCCCGTGGACTTCCCGGAGGAGCCGGTTCGACAGCGGAAAGTCGTCCTCCCGTAGCCGCTTCAGTCCGTGCTCCAACGCTGCGACGTAGTTGGACACCTCGGTGATGTCGTCGTCGGGAACCCCTGGGGCATTGTGTCGCTCGTGTTGTAAGAGATCTGCGAATGAAGACTGTGTCCCCTCGATCTGCGAGGAGAGGACGGCCTCCTTGCGCACGTAGTGGTAGAGGAAGAGCGACTTGTCGGGAAGCAGGGCCGAAATGCCGTCGAGGCGACCGAGAGCAAGGTTTGCGGCTTCGAGAACTCGGAGCAGCGGTCCGTCGAGCACGAGCGAGGGCACCGGAGGGAGAGGTGCCGGGACGAATGCGCGGACTTTCTCTCCCCTGTAGGCCGTTTCCCGGTAGTGGCCGGTCTCGCCGCGGTGCATCGTTCAGCGTTCCTTAGTCGGCTCCAGATTGATTAAGAGTTTCAGGCTAAATATTATTGGGTGGTAGTTGGTCCGCCAACTCGCGGCGTCGCTCGAGGCATTTCTGGGCTGCAACCGGCGACCAGCAGTCGGCCGGACGTCGGCAGATCCTGCACGTCTCTCTACCGGCCTCGACGGGTTGGTCCGATCGGGGTGATTCGGGAGTGGGGTGTGTTCAGTTTTTCTTGGTCAGATTGAACTAGCTTAAGAGTTTTAGCCCAACTCTTATTGATCTGACGCTGCTCGGTGCGGTCGGCTCGGACGCGGCCCGCCGTCCGGCAGGCGCGGGGCTTGGATGCAAGCAACGCCGAGAAGGGCGACCGCGGCCGGATTTCCTCGATGGTTCTCTGGGCGCGTCGAGGCGGCTCAGTAGTCGATGAGCTCGAGCATGTTGCCCCACGGGTCGCAGAAGAAGATCTGGCGTAGGGCGGCGGGCGAGTTGGGGAACTCCCACCAGTCGATGCCGTTGGCGGTGAGTTGCTGTGCCATCTCCTCGATGTCGTCCACCAGGAACGCCAGGTGCGGGTCGTTGGGGCGCAGCTTCACACCGGCGCCCCGCATGTCCCCACCGGTCGTGAGGTGGACGGGAGTGCCGCCGGCGTCGAACCAGGCGCCGGGGAACCCGAAGTCGGGGCGCGGAACCGGCGTCATCCCCAGCAACTCGCCGTAGAACCATTCACCCTTGTCGATGTCTCCCACAGAAATGCTCCCGTGGTCCAACTTGGTCAGCTTTGCCATGGCTACCTCCCGGTTCGGATCGTGTCGGTCGTGTCGGTCGTGTCGTTTGTTCGATCTGTGTCGTCTCTGTGGCTGTCCGCTGGAGACGTGGTCCGCCCTGCGCGGCCTCTTGCGCGCTCGGCTGCCCGCCGGATCATACGAACTCGACCGTCTTCGCCGGCAGGCCGAGGGCGAGTTTGCCGACGGTCTCCAGGCAGCGCTCGTTGGCCGGCGGCATGACGAGTCCGGCCATGGCGTCGCGTAGGTATCGCTCCATCGGCAGCGCGCGGTGCAGGCCCCGGCCACCCAGTAGCCGCATGCCCTGGGTCGTGATGTCGTGCGCAGCCTCAGTGGCGAGGTATTTGGCCTGGTTCAGCACGTAGGTCAGCGCCTCGGTGTCGAGTTCGCCGCTCAGGTAGCCCAACGTGTCGCGCGCCCGGCGGGCGCCCTCGAGCTGCATCGAGAGCCGACCGATCTGCTGCCAGGTGAGGGGGTCCTCGCTCCGGGGAGGGCTGCCGTCGGACCGCGGTGCGCGCATGGCGTTGACGCAGTACTCGAACGCCGCCTCGGCGATGCCGATGTAGACAGCCGTGTAGCCGACCGACCAGATGCTCATGTTCTGGCCCAGGATGGCGCCGATGTCGCCGACGACTTCCTCAGGCTCGATGCGGACCGATTCGAAATCGATGGAATTCGACGCCGTGCCTCTCATCCCGAGCGTGTCCCAGTCGTCGAGGATGGTGATGCCGTCCCGCCCTGCCGGGATGAGCACTGTCAGCAGCCCGTCGGCGAGGCTCTCGGCACCCTCGAGGAAGCTCCAGGTGAAGTAGTACGTGGCACCGGTCGACAGGGAGCAGAAGATCTTCCTGCCGGTCAGTCGATAGCCGTCGCCGTCGCGCTCGATGTGGGTCCGGATCTTGCCCTTGTGGCGGAAGGAGATTCCCGGTTCGCTGGTGATGGACGAGAACACGGCGCCATCGGTGACCACCTCACCGAAGTAGCGCTCCTGCTGGTCCGGTGTGGCGATCTGGCGCAGGAAGAAGAGGATCGCCGAGTGCATGTTGAACGTCAGCCCGGTGCTGGCACAGCCCTGTGCGATCCTCGACAGGATGGTGGCGTAGGTGAAGGAGTCGGCGCCGATGCCACCGAAGCGTTCGGGCACCATGAGCGGCAGGAGGCCACTGGCGCGTAGGTCGTCGTAGTTCTCGAACGGGAACCGGTTCTCCGCATCGACCATGGCGGCTCGAGGGGCGAAGGCGTCCCGGCTCAACTCCTCGGCGATGTCCACCCATTTGCGGTGGCGCTCGGGCACTTTGAATGGGGACACCTTGGGTTCCATGCCCCAATCCTAATGACGGCAGACCCGCCGGAGCACGGGAGCAGTGGCGGCTCGCTGAGTCCGGGAACTTTTCTCCGGTAGCGGGCGTCTGAGGGGTGATCGACGCGCTGAGCGCGTGCAAACGAAGGAGGAGCGATCATGCAACAGTTCGATTCGAAATCCCGGATCTCCACCAGGCTCTGGTTGGGAATTGGCGCCCTAGTGGTGGCGAGCCTGCTGGCGACGGCCTGCAGTTCTGACGATGATTCCGCGGCCGCGTCGCCGTCGGCGGCTGCGGAATCTGCCCGAACGAGGTCGGGGTCTCCGGCAGCACCACCACCCTCACCGGAACCCGCGCCAGCGCCGGCGGCCGAGTGGCAAGACGCTGCGCCGGCACCCTCACCGGAACCCGCGCCACCGGCGGCTCCACAGCGGGCTCGGGAAGTGTTCGCCGAGGCGCAGGCCGTGGCAGAGGCTGCTCAGGCCGCTGCGGATTTGGCGCAGGCCACGGCCGAGGGCAATCAGGAGGCCGTAGCAGCGGCAGAGGCTGGCTTGGCTTCGGCCCAGGCGGCCGCGGACGCCGCGCGCTCCGAGGCGTCGATGGCGCAGGCCGAGGCCTCCGCGGCGCGGGCCGAGGCTTCTTCGGCGCAGGCTCAGGCTGATAGCTCGCGGGCGGCAGCCGCGGCGGCGCCCGCTGCGGCGGAGTCGGCGTGGGGTTCGGTGGAGCCGACCCGGCCGGGGGAGTGCTGGGGATGCTCCTCCAACATCTTCCAGGACTACGGCGTGAACCCGTTCGTGGACACGTACCGCGACGCGCTGTCGACATTCGCGCTGGACGTGGACACTGCTTCGTACGTGGTGTCCCGGAACCATCTGCAGGGCGGCGTGCTGCCCCCGATGGAGGCGGTGCGCGTGGAAGAGTTCGTCAACTACTTCGACGGTGGCTACCAGCCGGAGTGGGACGAGTTCGTCATCGACATGGAGGCGGCGCCCTCGCCGTTCAGTCGCGACGGCTACGTGTTGCTGCGAGTGGGCGTGCAGGCCCCCGACGTGCTGGCCGATGTCGTGATTCCCGACAGTGTGATCGTGGTGATCGACCGATCGGGTTCCATGGGCGAGACGGCCGGCTACGGAGGGGAATCGCTCGAGCGGATCGAGCTGGTGCACGAGGCGGTCGATTTGCTCCTGTACGGCCTGCCGGACGGCACCCGTGTGGGCATCGTCTCCTACGACGACAGGGTGGAGACGATTATCGAGCCGACCGACGTGACCGGTAACCGGGATCAGATCATCCGCCGGGTGCGGGCCGACGTCTGGCCGCGAGGCAGTACGAACGCCGAGGCCGGACTCCTAGCTGGCTATGACATGGCGCTTGGGGAGTCCCGCAGGGGTCGTGACGTTCTGGTGATGCTGCTCTCCGACGGCGTTGCGAACGTGGGCGCCACCCGCACCGACGACATTCTGCGCGAGATTGGCGACCGTGACGACATCGGTCTGACCACCATCGGCGTGGGGCTCGGACCGTTCAACGACGTGCTCATGGAGCAACTCGCCAACTCCGCCGACGGCACCTACCACTACATCGACAGCACGCAGGAGGCGCGCCGTATCTTCGGTGCCAACATCGTGAGCCTGCTGGCGCTGGCAGCGCGGGACGCCAAGATCCAGGTGGAATTCAACCCCGACACGGTGCTCTCCTACCGGCTGCTGGGGTTCGAGAACCGTGACGTCGCCGACGAGGACTTCCGCGACAACACTGTCGATGCCGGCGAGGTGGGCCTGGGGCAGAGTTCCACCGCCCTGTACGAGTTGGAGTTGGCCCGCCGGGACCGCGAGCGGGGCGACCGTGATTGGCTGGCGACGGCCACGCTGCGCTACCAGCGCCCCCGCCGCGGCTCGATCACCGAGATCGAGGAGACCATCAGCGGCGTCGATATTGCCAGGTCGTTCGCCTCGGCCAGCCCGCACTTCCGGCTCGCCGCGGTGGCAGCAGAGTTCGCCGAGGTGCTGCGCCGCAGCCCGTTCGTGGAGTACCGGGATGCCGACATGGGCCTGCTCTCCGAGGAGGCCTGGTACGCGGCCGACGACCTACGTCGTGATCGGGACGCCGAGGAGCTGGCCCAGCTGATCGAGACCGCCCAGCGGGCTGCCCGCTAGGCGGCAAACCGGCTGCGCGACGGCGCGGCCGCGAGGGGGGCGGTCCTGTGGAGGGGCCGCCCCCCTCACCCAGAATCGACACGATCCCCCCTGCGAGCCCCCCGCCGGATGCGCCTCCGTCCGGCAGGGGGCTCTTCTCGTGGGAGCTCGGCTGCCGGAGGTATCGCCGGCGGTCGGCGTGTCGTCCGTGCCGCCGTGACCGCTCTCGCGAAATCGTGGGAACGCACGGGAACTTTTCCCGCTCCGGCGTCGTCTGAGGGGTGATCGGACGCGCTGGACGCGTGCAACCGCAGGAGGAAGACGATGAAGCAGTTCGAGTTGCGATCGCGGCGAATCGTGCGACGTTGGGTAGCGGTCGGTGCCGTGGTGGCCGTCGGCACTCTGCTTGCGGGCTGTGGCGCCGAGGCGGGTCCGAGCGGGGACTTGGCGGTGCCCGAGCCCGCTCCAGCGCCGTCGAAGTCGTCCGCGCCGGAGCCGGCCGCACCTGAGTCGCCGGCCGAAGCTGCCGGGTCCGCGGGTTCAGCCGAAATGGCGGCAGCGTTGGAGGCCCTCGCGACCGCACAGGCTGCGATGGCGGCGGCAGCACTGGCGCAGGCCACCGCCGAAGGCAACCAGGAGGCCGTTTCGGCAGCGGAGGACGCCCTGGCGGACGCCCAGGCGGCAGCGGACGCGGCGCGCTCTCAGGCCGCGGCTGCGCAGGCCGAGGCCGACGCGGCGAGGAACGAGGTCGCGGCTGCGCAGGCGGAGGCCGACGCGGCGAGGTCCGCTGCAGAGGCGGCAAGCGCGCAGGCGGCTGCGGCGCCTGTCGACGGCAATCAGGCGGCGGTGCCCGCCCCGGCACCTGCGGCACCACCGCCGGCCCCGGCGGAGCCGCCTCCGGCAGCGGAGCCACCGCCACCCGCAACGACGTCGCCGCCACCTGCCGCGGAGGCTGCGGTCATCGATGTCACCCCCGACGACATGGCTGATGCAATGGCGGACATGGGAGCACCGGAGGAGGCCATGGCCGCCCCCGAGTCGTCGCCACAGCGGGAATCGGCTGGGGAATCGCTGGAGCCGGCCTCTCCCGAAGAGTGCTGGGGTTGCTCGTCGAACATCTTCGAGGACTACGGCGTCAACCCGTTTGTCGACACCTCCGCCGATCCGCTGTCGACGTTCGCACTCGACGTGGACACGGCGTCGTACGCGGTGGCACGGAACCATTTGCGGGGCGGCGTGTTGCCTCCTCCCGAGGCGGTGCGCGTGGAGGAGTTCGTGAACTACTTCGACGGCGGCTACGAGTCCATCTGGGACGAGTTCGTCATCGACTTGGCGGCGGCACCGTCGCCATTTGCCCGGGACGGCTACGTGCTGCTCCGTGTGGGCGTGCAGGCTCCCGAGGCGCTGGCCGGCTCCTCGGTGCTGGACGCGGTGGTCGTCGTGCTGGACCGATCCGGTTCCATGAGTGAGATGGCCGACTTCGGCGACGAGCCCCTCGAGCGAATGCAGCTGGCGCACAAGGCGGTGGACGTGCTGCTCGACGGCCTGCCGAACGGAACGCGCGTGGGCATCGTGGCCTACAACACGCAGGTGCGCACGATCCTCGAGCCGACCGACGTGGCCGGCAACAGGGCGCGAATCATGCAGCAGGTGCGCGAGCAGGTCATCCCCGAGGGGCGAACCAACACTGAAGCGGGGCTGTTGCGCGGCTTCGAGATGGCGCTCGCGGAGGCCGACTCGGGGCGGTCGGTCCTGGTGCTGTTGCTGTCCGACGGTGTCGCCAACGTGGGTGCCACGAGCACCGAGGAGATCCTGGAGCGGATCGGCGAACGCGGCGACATCGGCCTGTCGACGATCGGCGTGGGTCTCGGTCCGTTCAACGACGTGCTCATGGAGCAACTCGCGAACTCGGCCGACGGCACCTATCACTACATCGACACTTCGGAGCAGGCTCGCCGGATCTTCGGCGACAACCTGGGCGGCATGCTCCTCCTGGCGGCGCGCGATGCCAAGATCCAGGTGGAGTTCAACCCGGAGACGGTGCGCTCGTACCGGCTTCTGGGCTTCGAGAACCGTGATGTTGCCGACGAGGACTTCCGCGACAACACGGTCGATGCCGGCGAGGTGGGCCTGGGGCAAAGCGCCACCGCCCTCTACGAACTCGAAGTGCGGGCCACCAGGGGCGAGACGGCGGAACTTGCCACCGTGACGCTGCGCTACGAGCGCCCCGACAGGGCGTCGGTTCGGGAGATCGATCGCAGCATCAGCCGCGGCGACGTGGTCGACAGCTTTGCGGCCGCCGACCCACAATTCCGGCTCGCCGCCGTCGCGGCAGAATTCGCCGAGGTGCTGCGGCGCAGCCCGTTCGTCGACTACCGCGACCTGGACATGACTGTCCTTCTCGAGGAGTCCCGCGCCGTAGCGCGTGACCTGCCGGGTGATTCCGACGCCACAGAATTGGCCGATCTGATCGAGATGGCGCGGCAACGCTTCGGCTAGGTGGTCGCTGAGCCGTGCCCTCAAGATGCGAGGATGTTGGGCGCCCCGGAATGTTCGGGAACTTATTGGCCGCCGGCATCGTCTGATGGGTGCCGGAACTCTACGGCCCATCGATCGACGAGGAGTGGTCATGACAATCGCCAAGTTGCGTGTACGAAGGCTCGCCCGGCTGGCGACGATGGTGGCCGGCCTTGCCGTCGCGGGCCTTCTGGCAGGAGCCTGCAGCTCCGAGTCGGAGTCGACCCAGGCGTCGCCGGTGACCATCCCTTCGACCGAGGACGCCGGAGCCGCCGTTGCGCAGGCTGAAGCTGCCGCGGCCGCGGCACGCACGGACGCGGCGGCTGCCCGAGCGCGTGCCGACGACGCGCAGGCAACCGCTGACGCGATGCGCGCTGAACTCGAGGCGGCACGTGACGAGCATGCAGCCGCAAGTGAGGAGGCCGCGAGAGCTCGCGACGCCATGGTGCAGGTGGAGCGGGAGTTTGAGACCCTCCAGCAGGAGGTCGCAGCCGTGCAGGCGGCGGCCGACGACAGGCTTGCGAGGTTTGCGGCTGAAGCGGCTGCTGACGCGGCCGTGGCCGGTGCGGAGTTGGAAGCCGCTCGCGAGCACATGGCGACCGCCGAAGCGGTGGTAGCGGCCGTTCGAGCGGTGGCGGAGGAGGCGCACGCAGTTGCCGATGCTGTGCGTGCCGAGTTCGAGATGGCGCGTGACGAGTTCGCGACCGCGAGTGAGGAGCTTGCGAGGGCTGAGGCAGCCGCGGAACTGGCGGAAGAGGCCGCCGCGGCCGCGCAGGCAGAGGCCGCGCTTGCTCTTGAGCGGGCGGCGGCAGCCGAAGCTGAGGCGGCTGAGGCAGCGCGGGTGGCTCAGGAACAGGCAGCGGCCTCCCCGACGAGCACAACCGCCGCGGCAACGACACCGACCACCACAACCGCTGCAACGTCGCCGCAAGGTCCGCCCGAGGACATCGCAACCGAGGACATGAGCGGCGACTACGACATGGGCGACGCGATGGACGACGGCGGCTCCGGCGGCGGCTCCCCAAGTGCCGCCGCGACGCGTGGATCCCCGGGTGCCGCCGCGGCGCCTGGCTCGCCGCAGTTGCGTCCCCCGAGCGGGTGTCCGGATTGCTCCGGGAACACGTTCGAGGACTACGGCGTGAACCCCTTCGTGAGCACTGACGAGGATCCGCTCTCGACGTTCGCGCTCGACGTGGACACGGCCTCCTTCGTGGTGGCGCGGAACTTCCTGCGCGGTGGCACGTTGCCGCCGCAGGAGGCTGTGCGCGTCGAGGAGTTCGTCAACTATTTCGACGGTGGTTACGAGCCGGTGCCCGACGAGTTCGTGATCGACACCGAGGCGGCCCCGTCACCCTTCGCCGCCGACGGCCACGTCCTGTTGCGCGTGGGGGTGCGGGCGCCCGACGTTCTGGCCGACGTGGCAGCGCCCCAGAGCATCGTCGTGGTGATGGACCGGTCGGGCTCGATGGGCGCTGCGGCCGGCTACCGCGGGGAATTGCTCGAGCGGATCGAGTTGGCGCACCAGGCCGTGGAGCTGCTTCTCGGCGGCCTGCCGGACGGTACCCGAGTGGGCATCGTGTCCTACGACGACCAGGTGGCCACGGTCGTGGAGCCGACCGATGTGGCCGGTAACAGGGAGTCGATCATTCGCCGGGTTCGCGACGAGGTAACTCCGAGGGGCAGCACCAATGCCGAGGCGGGCCTGATACGCGGCTACGAGTTGGCGCTTGCCGAGGCGGAGGCGGGCTGGTCGGTGCTCGTGATGCTGCTTTCCGACGGCGTCGCCAACGTGGGAGCCACCCGCACCGACGAGATCCTCTCCGAGATCGGAGATCGAGGTGACATCGGTCTGACCACCATCGGCGTGGGGCTCGGCCCGTTCAACGATGCGCTCATGGAACAACTCGCCAACACTGCCGACGGTACGTACCACTACATCGACAGCTTCGGTGAGGCCAGGAGGATCTTCGTCGACAACCTGGCGAGCCTGCTCTCGGTGGCGGCCCGGGACGCCAAGATCCAGGTGGTGTTCAACCCGGACACGGTGCGCTCGTACCGACTCCTGGGTTTCGAGAACCGCGACGTGGCCGACGAGGACTTCCGAGACAACACCGTTGATGCCGGTGAGGTGGGCCTCGGGCAGAGTTCCACCGCTCTCTACGAACTCGAACTGTCGTCCGCTAGCAACGGGTCGGGTGGTCCGACCACCCTTGCCACGGTGACACTGCGGTACGAGCGTCCCCGCATCGGATCCATCACCGAGGTCGAGATGAGCATCGGCGAGACCGACGTGGCCTCGTCATTCGCCGCCGCCGGGGAGTATTTCCGGCTGGCCGCGGTGGTGGCCGAATTCGCCGAGGTGCTACGTGGCAGCCCATTCGTGGGCGGCACCGACGCCGGCATGTCCGTGCTGGCCGCGGAGGCGGTGGCTGTCGCCGAAGCCTTCAGTACCGATCCCGACGCGACCGAACTGGTGACCCTCATCGAGACCGCCCGCCAGGCGTCCGTCGCCGGCGCCGCAGACGGCTGAGGGCGCCGCCGCAGGCTCAGGAGACCGGCGCCAGGCGTTCGCGCAACTCTCGTTTGAGGAACTTGCCGTTGGCGTTGCGGGGTAGCGGCTCGTCGAGGAACCAGACGTGGCGCGGGTGCTTGAAGCGAGCCAGGCGGCCGGTCAGGTGGGCGGTGAGGTCCGCTGCGTTCAGTTGGGCGCCCGGCCCCAGTACCACCGCAGCGGCCACCTCCTCGCCCAGCCGATCGTCGGGCACGCCGAACACCGCCACCTCGGCAATCTCGTCGAGTTCGTGCAGGGCCGCTTCGACCTCCGCGCAGTGGACGTTCTCGCCGCCCCTGATCACGATGTCCTTGGCCCGATCCTTGATATGGACCCAGCCATCGGCGTCTATCACGCCGATGTCACCCGTGTGGAACCAACCGTCCACGATTGCCGCTGCCGTCACCTCGGGCTGGTTCAGGTAGCCCTTGAACACGTTCGGCCCCCGCAGGAGAATCTCGCCCTGCTGGCCGGTCGCCAACTCGTTGCCATCGGCGTCGACGACCATGGCTTCCATACAGGGCACGAGAGGGCCGACCGAAGCCGGCTTCGCCACGTAGTACTCGTTGTTGATTGCCGTGGCGATCCCGGTCGTCTCGGTCAGCCCGTAACCGGTGTTCGGCCGTCCGCGCTCGAGCGACGAGTCGATGCGTGCCACGAGGTCGGGTTGCAGGGCCGCCCCACCCCCGCCCATCGAGCGCAGCGAGGACGTGTCGGTGCGGTGCCAGTCGGGATGCCTAAGCAGTTCCCGCGACATCGTGGGCACCCCCGTGAACGAGGTGACCCTCTCCCGCTCGATGATGCGCAGGGCCTCGGCCGGATCCCAGTGGTGCATCAGTACGAGGCGCGTGCCTGTGGCGGCCACCGGGTGGAGGACACAGGTGCACCCGGTCACGTGGAACAGTGGTATGGGCAGCAGTGCCGTGGCGGGACCGGGATCCCCTTCGGGCGGTGGGGTACCTCGCTCCGCCAGCCGGCGGGCGCGTGCGGCATCGCCGCAGATCCTGATGAACGCCAGGTTCAGGAGGTTGTGGATCGATCCTCGATGGGTGGTCTGGGCGCCCTTCGGCGGGCCGGTTGTGCCCGAGGTGTAGAAGATGCAGACGTCGTCGTCGGGATCGATGTCCGCGGCGGGCAATTCCTCGGGTGCTCCAGAGAGATCGACCACGTCGTCCCAGTGGGAGGCGCTGGCAGGCAACGCGCCGTCGTGGCGCGTCACGATCAGCGGTGGCGTGGCGGGACTCGAAGCCAGACGCTCCAGGCGTTCCCCGTCGAGGATCATCACCACCGGTGACGAGTCCCCGAGCGCGAAGTCCAGCTCCGGTCCGGTCCACCACGAGTTCAGGGCCACGACCGCGGCGCCGGTGGACGTGATGGCCCAGTACGAGAACACCCACTCCGGGTAGTTGCGCATGGCAATCGCCACCCGGTCGCCGCTGCCGACGCCGTGCTCACTCCGCAGATGATTGGCCAGGGAGCGCACCAGGGCCGCGGCATCGGCGTAGCTGTAGCGCTCGTCGCCGTACACGAGGTACTCGTCGTCGCCGCGGGCGGCCGCCGCTTCCCAGATCACCCGCATGTTGGCCGGGGCCTTGTCGAAGGTGCGAGTGGGGACGCCGCCCACGTCCCGGGTGGTCCAGGCGAACGGGCCGCCGGGAGCGGTCAGTTCGGCGTAGGCGCGATTGAAATCGGCGATCAGGTCTGCTGCGGCGGTTGCGTCCGTGGCGCCTGCTCGATCGTCAGGACTGCCCGCCGTCACGGCCCCGATCCTACGATCGCCGTCGGGACTCGTTCGGGCTGGCCTCACCAGCCACTGATCCAGCCTTCCAGGAGTCCGTGTGGCTCTGTGTCGTCCTCCCCGGGGCGGTGGCGGAGCACGTCGAAGTCGGCCCCGGCGTCGGCCTGCAGCACGTGCTCCAGGTAGATGCTGCCGTAGCCCCGCCGGTACGGGGGATCGGGTAGGGGCCGCCCGGCAAGTCGCCGGCTGATCTCCTCCGGGGCAACGCAGAGGTCGAGGCGCCGCTTGCTCACGTCGAGGAGGATCTCGTCGCCGTCGTCCACGGCCAGCAGTGGGCCGCCGACGGCGCTCTCGGGGGCGACGTGCAGCACCACGGTGCCGTAGCCGGTGCCGCTCATGCGGGCGTCGGAGACGCGCACCATGTCGGTCACGCCCTCTGCCAGCAGCTTGCGGGGGATGGGCAGCATGCCCCATTCGGGCATGCCCGGTGCTCCCTTGGGGCCGGCGCCTCGCAGCACCAGCACGCTGCCGGCGGTCACCGGCAGGTCCGGATCGTCGATGCGTGCCAGCAGGTCGTCAATGCCATCGAAGACGACTGCGGGTCCCCGGTGCTGCAGCAATTCCGGCGCAGCGGCGCTCACCTTGATGACGGCGCCGTCGGGGGCGAGGGAGCCACGCAGCACGGCCAGCCCGCCGGGGGGTTGCAGCGGATCGTCCAGCGAGCGGAGCACGTCGCGGTCCCAGACCTCGGCTCCGCGGATGTTCTCGCCCAGCGTCCGGCCGGTCACCGTCACGGCGTCGAGGTGCAGCAGCGGCGCCAGTTCGCCGAGCAGGGCCGGGACCCCGCCGGCCCGTTGCAGGTCCTCGAACAGGTGCTCGCCGGCGGGTTGGATGTTGGTGAGCACGGGGGTGCGGGCGGCGATCCGGTCGAAGCGGTCCAGTGGAAGATCGATCCCGAGCCGCCCGGCCAGCGCGATGAGGTGCAGGACGGCGTTGGTGGAGCCCGCCACGGCCGCCAGCACGGTCACGGCGTTCTCCAGCGCCTCGACGGTCAGCACATCGGCCGGGCGGAGCCCTTCGCGTGCGATCTCGACGGCGCGCCGTCCGGTCTCCTCGGCGAGGGCGCCGCGGCGGGCGTCGGTGGCAGGTACCGCCGCCGAGCCGGGCAGCGACATGCCCAGCGCCTCGGTGAGCGTGGCCATGGTGGAGGCGGTGCCCATCTCGCTGCAGTGGCCGACGCCGGGCCGTGTGGCGGCCTCCAGTTCGGCGTACTCCTCCGCCGACATCCGCCCGGCCCGCAGATCGTCGGTGTAGCGCCAGATGTCGGTCCCGGCGCCGATCCGCCGGCCGCGGAAGTTGCCCGGCTGCATGGGTCCACCGGTGAGGGCGATGGCCGGCACGCCGGCGCTGGCCGCGCCCATGAGCTGCGCCGGAACGGTCTTGTCGCATCCGCCAACAAGCACGACGGCGTCCAGCGGGCTGGACCGGATCATCTCCTCGACATCCATCGACATGAGGTTGCGGTACAGCATGGTGGTGGGTTTCATCAGCATCTCGCTGAGCGAGATCGTCGGGAACTCCAGAGGCAGACCCCCGGCTCGGTGTACGCCGCGCTTGACCGCCTCGATCAACCCGCCGAAGTGCAGGTTGCAGTTGACCAGTTCGGAGTGCGAGTTGGCGATGCCGATGACGGGCCGTCCCGAGATCGATGCTTCGGACAGCCCCTCCGAGCGCAGCGCCGTGCGATGCAGGAAGCCGAAGAGGTCCCGTGGCGCGAACCAGCGGGCGCTGCGCAACGACACGGGCACTTCTCGGCTGGCGGCCATCGGCTGCTCACGCTAGAACATTCCTGGCTGCCGTAGACCATGCGGCACGGACCGCGAGGTCGAGGTGGTCGGCGGCCGACGGGCGCGGCAGGGAATCGACAGGGGAGCGAAGCGATGGATGTTCAGCGGCTCGAAGGTCGGCGCTGCCTGGTGACGGGAGCCACCGGCGGCCAGGGCGCTGCGGTCAGTCGCCGGTTCGCGGCCGAAGGGGCGTCGGTCGCCGCAACCGATCTGGACGCCGGCCGGGTCGAGGACCTCGCGGCCGAGCTGCGTGACAGCGGCGCCACCGCCGTCGGGGTGGCGGCCGACGTGCGCGACGAGGCGCAGGTGGCGGCCGTCGTCGGGGCAGCGGTCGAGGCGCTGGGCGGGCTGGACGTGCTCTACAACAACGCCGGGGTATTGCTCACCGACGCCGACCGGCCGAGCGAGGATCTCGAACGCAGCACCTGGGACCAGGTCCTGGCCATCAACGCCACAGGGGTGTTCCTGTTCTGCAAGCACGCCCTACCGCATCTGTTGGAGGCCGCGCCGGGTTCGGTGATCCTCAATGTGGGTTCAGCGGCGTCGTATAGGGGTGATTCCCACTTCCATGCCTATGCCGCCAGCAAGGGGGCACTGCTGGCCTACACCGCCTCGCTGGCGCAGAACTACGGCCCGCAAGGCCTGCGCGCCAACCTGATCTGCCCGGGCTTCGTCGAGACGCCCATGGTTGCGACGTTCCTGGAAGATCCCGACCTGGTGGCCCAGGTCGCCGGTACCACGGCTCTGCGCCGCATGGGCAAGCCCGAAGAAATTGCCGCCTACGCCGCCTTCCTGGCCTCGGAAGAGGCCTCCTACGTAACCGACTCGATCGTCACCGTCCACGGCGGCCTCGTCAAGTGATGCCGAATCCGGGCGTGCTCCCGCAGTTGGGCACCGGCAAGGAGATGTCCGGACACTCTGCGGGCCTACTCTCGCGTCATTCCGGCGAATGCCGGAATCCACTGTCCAGCGGTCCGGTCTGCGTTGCGGGCGGATCGTTCAGACCGCGGCCAGCGCGGTGAAACCGCAGTAGAGGAGGACCCGATGGACAGGCTCGCCGGAAAAGTCGCCGTCGTCACCGGTGCCGGGCGGGGTATCGGCCGTGCCGTCGCCGTGGCCTTCGGTGCCGAAGGGGCGGTCGTGGTGGCCGCCAACCGCAACGAGGCCGAGGGAGAGTCGCTGGTCGCCGAGATAGCGGCCGCCGGGGGGGAGGCCGACTTCATCCCGACCGACGTGTGCCGCCCGGAGGACTGCGAGCGGCTCGTGGCCGAGACGCAGTCCCGCCACGGGCGCATCGACGTGCTCTGCAACAACGCCGGCGTGGGCGTCCTCGGGTCGGTGGTGGACACCACGTTCGAGCAGTACGACTACATCATGGACACGAACGTCCGGGGTGTTTTCTGGCTCTGCAAGCACGCTATACCCGCCATGGTGGAGCGGGGCTCGGGATCGATCATCAACATGGCCTCGGTCGCCAGCTTCGTGGGCTTCGAGAACGACGCCGCCTACTGCGCCTCCAAGGGGGCGCTGTTGATGCTCACCCGCCAGGTGGCACTGGACTACGCCGCCGCCGGCGTGCGTGTCAACGCCATCTGCCCCGGATTCATCGAGACCGAGCAGTTGATTCACTACTGCGCCCAGCAGCCCGATCCCGATGCCGCCCGGGCGGTGTGCGACGAGGCTCACCCCATGGGCCGCGTCGGCCAACCCTCCGAGGTCGCCGCCGCAGCGGTGTTCCTGGCATCCGACGAGTCCTCCTTCGTGACCGGGTCCTCGCTGGTGGTTGACGGTGGCCTGCTGATCCGCTGAGTGGACGCTGTGGACCGTCTCGCCAGGGCGTTCGCCGCGCCTGTCGTGGAGGACCTCGCCGGTTCCCGGTCCTACCGGCGCGGTGTCGCCTACAGCAGGGAGGGTCGGGTCTCCGCTTCCCCGGGTACGGACAGTCGGCTCGAGGTGACGGTGCAGGGAACGATGCCCTACGTCGTGGAGTTGTGGATCGAGGAGGGTGAGCCGCGGTGGCGGTGTACGTGTCCCGCCGCCGAGGACGGCTCGTTCTGCAAGCACTGCGTGGCGGTGGCGATCACCCTGGATTCGGGCGAGTCACCAGGACCGGTCGTGCTGCTCGATCCGGCCGAGCGCCTGCGGAGAGTCCAGTTGTCGGCGCCTGCCGCCGGCGGGTCGCGTCGTCGAAACTCGGACCGGGACCCGCCACCGGCCTCGGCGGCAACCGAGGCGGACCTGCTGGCCGATTTCGTGGCCGAACTCCCGCAGGATCGGTTGGCCGAGATTGTCCTCAAGCGGGCCACGTCGGACTGGCGGCTGCGGGAGCGCCTGCTGGCGGAGGCCAGGGCCGGACGGGGGCAGGGTCCCGATCTCCGGGAGTGGCAGCACCGCATCGACGGCGCGTTTGCGCCGTATCGCGGGTTCGTCGACTACCGGGAGGCCGGGGGCTGGGCGGAAGGTGTCGGCGAGGTGATCGACGCCGTGGAGGATCTCTGCGACGCCGGACATCCCGACGCCGCCGTACTTCTGGCCGAGCACGCACACCGCCGTGCCGAGGAGGCCCTCGCGTACGTCGACGATTCCGACGGGTGGCTGTCGATCATTTCGGAGCGGCTCTTCGAGGTTCATCTTCGGGCCTGTACGGACGGCAGCCCGGAACCGGTCGCACTCGCCGGGCGCCTCCTGCAGTTGGAGCTGGCGTCGGACCTGGAGGGCTTCCGCCGAGCGCCTGTCGCCTACGCGGAGGTGCTCGGCGACGCCGGGCTGACCGCTTACCGCGAGCACCTGGAATCGCGCCGTCGACGGATCGCCGGCTCCGCTGGCTCCTCCCGGCGGGAGATCGACTCGTACGCTCTGCAGGATGCGATGGTGGGATGGGCGCTCGCCATCGGCGATCCCGACGTGCTCATCGATGTCCATCGCCGGGGAGGGCGAATCCACTCGGACGCGGTGCTGGACATAGCGCGTTCCCTGGCCGCTGCGGGCCGTGGGGATGAGGCGGTCGAGTGGGCCGGACGTGGGCTCGCCGAGACCGGCGACCGGTCTTGGCAGATGAGCGGTCTGCGCGAGTACCTCGCGGAGCTCCTGCGCGGGCGCGGCGAGGTTGCCGCGGCGGTGGACCTGTTCTGGGCCGCGTTCCGGTCGGATCCGTCCCTGGAGTCCTACCGCCGGCTGCTGGCGGAGGCCGGTGAGGAGTCGGGCGTCGCGGGCGGCTGGTCGCAGCGCTGCGTGGCGGAACTCCGAGCCCAAGTGGCGGGCCAAGAGGCCGACGGCGAGGCGGCGGTGCGCCGGGTCGGCTCGCCTGTCGCGGCTGCTCTGGCGGCCATCCTGCTCTACGAGGGCCGTGTCGACGAGGCCTGGAGCGCGGCGCTGGCATTCGGGTGCGGTCGCGAGATGTGGATGACGCTCGCACGGGCGCGGGAGAAGACCCACCCGCTCGACGCCGTCGGTGTCTACGAGACCCAGGTCCTCGCTCTCATCGACATGAAGAAAACCTCCTACTACGAGTCGGCCGTCGAGTTGATGGACCGCATCCGCCGCCTCGCCGCCGCAGCCGGCGATCCCCACCGTTTCGCCGCGCTGCTGGAGCGGGTGCGCACCGAGCACCGCGCCAAGCGCAACCTCAAGAAGCTGCTCGACGATCGGGGCTGGTAGCCCGACGCTGTCTCGGCCGGCGCGTTCACCAGATTGTCAGGACCGAAGGAGAACCGCGATGGCCTCTGAGGCGAGCATCCTTCGTGACGAGTTGCCAGCCGTGCTCGACAGCCGTGGCGTAGATGAGTCTGTCGGCCGGGTCGCTGGGGAACCCCCTCGGCAGCCCAATGGCGGTCGCGGCGATCGACGGGGTCAGCGACACGGTGCGCACGGACCGCGCGAGAGTCTCGAGCCACCTGCCCACGGGAAGAGTGACGCTGATCCTTCCGTGCTGGGCGAGCCAGGCTAACTCGTACCAACTGATCGCCGCAACGGCCAGTTCGGTGGACGATTCGAGCGCGGCAACCGCCGCGGTGCTGAGCCGCTCGGGTTCGGCGGACCACCATTGCACAACGTGGGTGTCGATCAGCAACGTGCTCAATCGAACTCCCAGTCCGCGCCGGTGGTGAACAGCTGCTCGTCGTCGCTGACGCTGCGCGCGACCCCGGTGAAGCATCCCCGCAGAGCGGCAGGGCCTCTGGCCGGGATCAGTCGGGCGACGGTGCGGCCGTGCTTCGTGATTTCGATTTCCTCCCCAGCGGCTACGTCGTCGAGCAGGGCGAGGATTTGAGCCTTCGCTTGGCTTGCTGTTACTTGTCTGGTCATATGGTCACTCTAGTGGTCCGCATACCGTCCGCCCAGCGCGGGTTGGGGCGTTATGGCGCCGGATCGGCGACCATGGATCCTGCTCGGGTTCGATCGTTGACTTCGTGTCCCGTGACCGGAGCTGGAGCGGCCCGGGTCGCTGGATCCGGCGGCTCTCAGAAGTCCGGTTCTCGAAGCTCCGCGTAACCGGCCTCCGCTTCGAGGGAGCGGCGGCGCCAGAGCCCGCCCAGCCAGACGGCGAAGATGGTGAGCACGAACGGGATCATCAGCACGAACTCCCGCGGCACCCGCTCGGTGATGTTGATCTGGGACTGGATGCCGATGGCGTCGGCGAAGCCGAAGAACAGCCCGGCGAAGGCCGCGCCGATGGGGTGCCAGGCCCCAAAGATGACGGCCACGAAGGCGATGAAACCTCGCCCGTTGGTCATGTTCTCGGTGAAGTTGCGAAGGGCGCCGACGGAGAGTTCCGCCCCGCCGAGTGCGCACAGGGCGCCGGCGATGAGCAGCGCCTGCAACCGCATGATCGACGGGTTCACGCCGACCGAGCGGGCCGCGAACGGGTACTCGCCCACCGCCGCGAGGCGCAGACCGAAGCGGCTGCGCCGCAGCACCACCCAGGCGGCCAGCACGATGAGCGGTGTGATCCACACGAAGATCGAGTGTTCAGCGATGATCACACCCGGCCCGGACGTGATGCCTCGGACGGGTCGGGGTAGCACGACCTTCGTGAATATGGAGCCGCGCACATCGAAGATGGCCCCCAGGGCATACGCCGTGCCGCCCAGGCCGATGGAGGTGAGCCCCAAGCCGGCGATGATGACGTTGGCGCCGAGGGGGCCGATCACCCACCAGTAGAGCGCGGAGAGCAGCAGGCAGATGCCGATGGCTGCCAGGATTCCGAGTTCCACCGAACCCGTGGTGTCGCCCACGGCCACCGTCGTGAAGGCGCCGGCGATCATGAGCCCTTCGAGCCCCAGGTGGAAGATCCCGGCTCGGAAGGCGAAGACGCCGGCCATGGCCACCAGTACCAGCGGGGCCGCCGAGCGCAGCGTCGTGGCGAGGATCTGTTCCATCAGCCCGCCGGAGCCTCGGCGGCACGTTCGGCTTTGCGGCGCCGCACGGCCCGGAACTTGATGGTGACCAGGAAGGCCACCATGCCGTGCAGCAGGACGAGGGCGGGCGGCGGCAGATCGGTCACGATCGGCAGGAAGAGGATGGCCGATTGCAGGCCGCCGAAGAAGACGGCGGCCACGACGGTGCCCCACACGTTGAGCACGCCGACGAGCGCCACCACCACGGCGGTGAAGCCCACCTCAGGCGAGAACCCGGTGACCAGCCGGGCGCCGGGACCGTAAAGCTCCACGGCGCCGGCTAGGCCGGCGAGTGCCCCGGACAGGGCGAAGGCACCCAGCCCGACGCGGCGCACGTTGATGCCCTGCCAGCGAGCCATTGTGGCGTTTCGCCCGACCAGGGTCATCGTGAGCCCGAAGCGGGTGCGCTCGAGTAAGAGCCACACGAGCACCGTGACTCCGGCCACGAGCAGTAGGACGGTGGTCGACACGCCCGAGCCGCCGGTGATGCGGAACGCCTCGGGGATGCGCTCGCTGGCGGCCGTCTGGCCGGTGCCCGAGGGGTTGCGCATCGGCCCGGCCGTCAGGTATTGCAGCACCAGCGCGCCTATGAAGCTCATCATCAGCGTGGTCAGCACCTCGTCGGTGCCGAAGCGCACGCGCAGGTAGCCCGGGAACAGCGACCACAGCACCCCGGCGAGCATCGCCGCCAGCGTCCCGCAGAGGATCACCAGCCCAGCCGGACCTTCTCGCCAACCCAGCGAGATGGCCAGGGCCGAGCAGGCCCCCACGTAGAACTGCCCCTGCCCGCCGATGTTGAAGAAGCCGGCCCGGAAGCCGATCACGACCCCCAGCGCGATGAGCAGCAGCGGGATCGCCCAGCGGATGGTCGAGGTGGACGCGCCCGTGGCGGTGATCGCCCCCTGGATGACGCCGGAGAAGACGTCGCCGACGCTGTAGCCGCTGACCCGCAGGATCAAGGCGGTCAGCAGGAACGAGACGAGCACCAGCACGACCGTGGAGGCCACGCGCCGCAATCCGCCGGTCATCGCTCGGCCCCCGTCATGGCATCGCCCACGGCCCGCCGGTCATACGGTCCCTCGAAGCGGGCCACGATCCGCCCGCCGTACATCACCACGAGCCGGTCGGACAGCTCGAAGAGCTCGTCGAGGTCCGAGGAGACCAGCAGAACCCCCGCCCCCACCTCGCGCAGCCCCCGCAGCGAGCGGCGCACGAACTCGGTGGCGGCGAAGTCCAGGCCGCGAGTGGGTTGGGCGGCCACGAGCACCTCGACGCCGTCGGCCAGTTCCCGGGACAGGATGAGGCGCTGGATGTTGCCCCCCGAGAGGCTCTCGGCGGATTGCGTGACGGTGTCGTAGCGCACTCGCCAACGGTCCATCGCCTTGGTCGCCTGCCACTTGTACTGCCGTAGCGAGATCAACGGGAAATTCCGCCGCCACCAGCCTTCGAGCCGCAGTGACAACTGCGTCGACTGGCGGCGGGGCGGGGCGTCGCTGTACGTGAATCCGCGGCGAGGGTATTCGAGGGTGTACAGGCGTTCCCGATCGAGGAGCCGCAGCGCCGACTGGTTCAACCACAGCGGCGCGCTGCGGCTGATCCCCTCGGTGTTGCGGTCGAAGGGCACGAGGCGCAGGCCCCGGAGCCGCCGCCGGGCCGGCGCCACCGCGGTCACCTCGTCGCCGCCGATGCGGACCGAGCCCTCGGTGACCGGGCTCAGGCCGGCGATCACCGAGACGAGGCTGCGTTGCCCGTTGCCCTCCACCCCGGCGATTCCCACGATCTCGCCCGCCTCGACCCGTAGGTCCACGCCGCCGAGCCCCGGTTCGAATGCCGATTCCCGGCTTGACACGCCGGCAAGCTCCAGCAGCGTCTGCTGCTCGCCGGCCGTCGCGGTCTCCACACCGATGGCTCGGTCACTCTGGGAGGCGGGGCCGACGATGGCGTCGCTGAGACGGCCCTGGGAGACGTCCGACATCTCGCTGGGACCCAGGACCAACGCACCGTCGCGCAGCACGCTGACGGTGTCGGCGACGGCGGCCACCTCGCGCAGCTTGTGCAGGACGACGAGGATCGTGACGCCATCGTCGCGCAGGCGCCGCAGTCGCTCGAACAATGCCTCCGTGGCAGTCGGGGTGAGCAGGGCGGTCGGCTCGTCGAGCAGCAGCACGCGCGCCTCGGTGGCCAGTGCCCGCACGATCTCGAGGGTTTGGCGCGCTTCGACGGGCAGATCGCGGATCCGTGTCGACAGGGAGGCCTCACCGCCGATCTCGGCGACGTCGGCCTGCCAGCGCCGGTGGAGATCGCTGCGCCGGTAGACCGGGTTACCCCCCGGCCTCGCCCCCGAGAGTTCGAGTGCCTCCGCCACGGTGAACGACGGCGGCAGCGAGAAGTGCTGGTGCACCATCGCCAACCCGGCGGCCTTGGCGCCGCGCACGTCGCCGGGCCCGATCGCCTGGTCGCCGATGTACACCTCGCCGGTGTCGGGCGCTTGCAGACCGCCGAGCACCTTGGCGAGCGTCGTCTTCCCGGCGCCGTTCTGGCCGACCAGGGCGTGGATCCGCCCCGGGTCGAGGTCAAGGCTGACGTCCCGCAACGCCCGGACGGCGCCGAAGGTAACGCCGAGCCCCCGGCAGCGTACGGCCGGGGGCTCGGCGGGAGCCGGTCCGCTCGCCGCCGTCATCGATGCGAGATTATCGCCCTCAGAGTTCGGGGTTGAAGGGAACCTCCAGGGACCCGTCCTTGATCGCCGAGCGGGCCGCGTCGATCTCGGCCAGGGTGGCCTCGATGATCGCCACCATCTCGGGCGGGCCGTTCGCGAGGAACCCGGGGTTGATGTCCATGTCGACGCCGCCCTCGGCCACGCCGGCGCCGTAGTAGCCCGGTGCGTAGTCGTCGCTCAGGGCGTGCTCGACCTGGGCATAGAGGATCTCGGCCCAGAAGAGCAGCACGCCGCCGATCACGGCCGGGCTGTCGTAGTAGTTCACCGAGCCGCCGATGACGTAGCCACCCTTCTCCTCGGCTGCCTGGATGACGCCGAGGTCGGTTGCGGCCGCGTCGGTCATGATGATGTCCGCGCCGCTGTCGTACAGCGCCGCGCCGAGTTCGCGACCCTTGGCGGGATCCTCGAAGGAGTCGGCGAAGGCGGCATCGCCGGTTATTGCGGAGTTCTTGGTCTGCGCGGCGGCTACGAAGGAGTTGTAGTCGGCGTTCAGCGGCGGGATGGACACGCCGCCCACGAACCCGACCTTGCCGGTGGTGTTGAGCGCTCCGGCCAGGATTCCGGCCAGGTAGGTGCCCTTGTAGTAGTCGAAGCCGATGGAGACCAGGTTGTCGACTCCTCCCTCGAAGCCGAAGATGTGGATCCAGCGGGTGTCCGGGAAATCGTGCGCTACGGCCACGACCGCGTCCTGCATGGGCGGGAACGTCACTGCGATGATGTCGGTGCCCGCGTTGGCGAGGTTGCGCAGGGTCGTCTCGAAGGTCGACGGGTCGGTTGCCTCGATGAACGTGATGTCGGCCCCGAGCTCGGATTCCACCAACTCGAGCCCGCGGACCAGATCGTCGATGGGCCCCAGGTCGCCGGCCTTCTGGTTCGCCACGAGGGCGACCGTGGGTGCCTCGGCCGGTGCAGGAGCGGGCTCCGGCGGGGGCGGCGGCTCGGGCGCGGGCTCCGGCGCAGGCGCGGGCTCGGGCGCCGGTGGGGGCTCGGGTGCCGGCTCGGGCGATGGCGCTGGGGCCGGTGCAGGTTCGGGCGCGGGTGCCGGTGCGGTGGTACCCCCGTCGTCGTCGCCTCCGCAGGCGGCCGCAACCAGTGCGACGGCTACGAAAAGGGCCATGAAGGTGCGTCGATGTCTCATCAGATCCTCCCGGTTCGAGACGGTGCTTTCATAATAGTACAGAACTTCAATTCATAGAAGTCGACCGTTCCGGTTTGTCGGGTGGTCGGCGTCGGTGGCCGCGTGTTGGGGAGCGGACCGCTGGGGGCTTACGGGCGGGCGTCGAGTGTTGCCACGTCGTAGGCGAGGAGTTGCCTGTCGGTGGTGACAAGGGTGAGCGATTCGGCTTGTGCCTGGGCCACCAGCATGCGGTCGAACGGGTCGGCGTGATGGGGGGGAAGTCGGGTGGCCGCATCGGCGTGGGCCGCGGTGATGGGCAGTTCCTCGTACCCGCAGGCCGCGAGTTCGCCCACGAGGTCGTCGGGGTAGATGATCGTGCCCTTCGCCCGTTTGATGCCGAGTTCCCAGGGTGTCACGGCGGAGAAGTACACCTCGTCGGCCCCTCTCAGATGGTGACTGCACTCGTCGCTGAGTTCGCCCGGATCTCCGAGCGCCCACAGCGCCACGTGACTGTCGAGCAGCAACCTCACGACGCGACGTCGAGCGCCGACTGTTCGAACAGGGCGTTGGTTTCCTCATCGGAGCCGACGATGTCGTTGAGTACCCGTATCTGACCGGTCCAGGATCCCAACACCCGCTGGTCACGGGCAGGGGGCCACGCAATGATCTTCTCTGAGTGCCGACGGGAAATGAGCGGCACGCGGGGCGCACCTGCGAGAAACCCGGGGAGGTTCAGTTCGCCACTGTGGCGAGGTTGGGGTGGACCGGGATGATCGCTTCCGCGCGATCGTTGCGATCAAGCGATGATGCGGCGGAGGCAGGCCGTGCGGCGAGACTGTTGCCCGCGTACGGCGACACAGGCTAGTATGTCGTCGTTCGTAGGCAGAGCCCATGTGTCGCCGTTCGATGACAGCAGCGGGGAGAGGTGAGGGAAGGAGGTTGGCGATGGTACGTATTGCGTCGTGTTCGGCGCTCGGTGCCGCTGTGCGCCAGGAGCGCCAGAACGTGGGGTTGACGCAGGCAGATGTGGCGTCGCGTGCAGGGGTGAGCAGGCAGTGGCTCTCGCAGCTCGAGAATGGGAAGACGTCTGTCGAGACGGGGAAAGTGCTCGCCGTGCTGAGTGCCTTGGGTTTGTACATGCGTGTCGAGCGGGCCGAGCGAGCGCGCCGTCGCCCGACCGCTGAGGACGTTCTCGCCGCGCACCTGGGGCCATGACCGGTCCGGCGCTCGTCGTGCTCCTCGGCGGCGAGCCGATTGGCGAGGTCCGCCGCACAGGCGGGCGACGCATGGAGTTCCGCTACGAGGCCGGCTACGTCTCCGACCCGGACGCAGTGCCCCTGTCTGTCTCCATGCCGCTGTCCCGCCTCGTTCACCCCGACAGCGTCATTGCGCCGTGGCTGTGGGGGCTCCTGCCGGACGGCGAAGATGTCCGCCGGGAATGGGCCAACGAGCACGGAGTCTCAGCGCAAAGCCCGTTCGACCTGCTCAGCACTCCCATAGGTCACGATTGCGCCGGCGCTGTGCAGTTCTGCGCGCCAAGTGAGGTGAATTGGCTCGTTGGCCGCGGCGGCGGGGTGAACCCCTTGACCGAGCACGGCGTGGCGGAACGCCTGCGCGCCCTGCAGAGCGACGAGACAGCATGGTGGGACAGGAGCCTGCGGTTGCAGTTCAGCCTCGGCGGCGGCCAGCGCAAGACTGCGCTGCATCTCGCCGACGGCGTGTGGGGGGTCCCGTGGGGAGAGACGCCGACGACGCACATCCTGAAGCCTGATATCCATGGCCTGCGCCGGGCCGAGATCAACGAGCACCTGTGTCTCACGACGGCGCGCCTGCTGGGGCTACCGACCGCGCACACGTCGCTGCAGATGTTTGAGGACCAGGTCGCGGTCGTGGTGCGGCGCTTCGACCGACTCCAGGTTGACGGGACGCTGTTTCGTTTCCACCAGGAGGATCTGTGCCAAGCCCTCGCCGTCCATCCTGTCGACAAGTACGAGTTCGACGGTGGCCCCGGGGCCGCCGACGTTGTCGGTGTGCTGCGCAGCCATGCTGTTGGACACGCCGAGTCGGACGTCACGCGTTTTGTGGACTGCTTGGCGCTCAACTGGCTGCTCGGCGCGCCGGACGCCCACGCCAAGAACTATTCGCTGCTGATCGAGGCGCACCAGGCTCGACTCTCGCCGCTGTACGACGTCATCTCCGGGCTGCCGTACCGCCGGGGCGGGGAGCACAAGATCCGTCTCGCCATGCGCGTCGGCGACAACGACCGTGTCGGCGACATCCGCCCACGTGACTGGCTCGATACTGCTCGTCGTTTGAGAGTGCGGCCTGTGTCAACGATTGAGCGCATAGTCGATATGGCGGCTCGTCTCCCCAAAGCCCTCGAGGAAGCGGCGAGCGATCCCGCCGTGCGCGCCATCGACGCGGACTTCGCGGACGATCTCCTGGACAGAGTGACCGCCTGGTCAAAACAATGTGCGACCCAACTCGAGGCGGGGCTCAGCGGCCCTTCCAAACGGGGGAGCGTTTCTCCGTGAAGGCGCGGACGCCCTCCTCGCCGTCGTCGGAGGTCAGTACCTCGACGAGCGCGGGCAGGTTGGCCATGCGGGCGTCTGTGGCGGTCATGTGGGCGGTGCGGCGGACGATCTGCTTGATGGCCCGGAGGGACAGCGGCGCGCACGCCAGGAGATTCTCCAGCCACCGATCCACGGCGGCGTCGAGGTCGGCGGCAGGGACGACCTCGTTCAGGAGACCCAGGGCGAACGCCTCGGCGGCGCTGAACCGCCGCCCCGTGAGCAGCACCTCCATGGCCCACTTGGCGGGCAGCTGGCGCGCCAGCGACACGATCCCGCCGTCGAGGGGCAGACGGCCCAGCCGCGGCTCCACGAAGCCCAGCACGGCGTTCTCCGAGGCCACCGCCAAGTCGCAGCCCACCACCAGCTCCAGGCCGCCGCCGAGGGCGTAGCCGTTGACCCTGGCCAGCACCGGCACATCGAGGGTCTCGCGCAGCGTCAGGTGGCCGAAGCCGTCGGGGCGGGCGTGAAGCCAGTAGTCGAGGCCGGTTCGACCCACCGCACGCATGTCGTCGCCGGCGCAGAACGCCCGGTCGCCGGCGCCCGTGAGCACGACCACCCGCACCGAACGGTCGGCCTCGATCTGCTCCCAGGCGTGCCGCAACTCGGTCTGGTGCGCCTCGTCGATGGCGTTGAGCCGCTCCGGACGGTTGATGGTCACGCGGGCGACATGGTCGCTGACCGTCAGATCGATGCTCATGCCAAGACCCCCAAGGCAGTCAGTGCAGCGACACGCTCGGGCGCGATGCCGCACTCCGCCAGTGCGTCGGCGGCGCCCTCGCCGAGGCCCGGGGGTGGCCGGTGTGGCGCGGCCGGAGTGTCGGGCAGATGCACCGGCGAGGCCACCGACCGCAGCGGCGCCCGGCCGGGGCGCGGCATCTCTGTGATCATGGGCTCGGTGTGCGGATCTTCCAGCGCCTCGTCCAGGGTCCGTACAGGGGCGCAGAGGATGTCCTGCGCCTCGAGTCGCTCGATGACATCGAGGGATTCGAACCGTCCGATCGCCTCGACCAGGATGCTCTGCAGCCGGGAACGGTGGGCCGCCTGGTCGGCCATGGTGGAGAAATCCGGATGCTGCGAGAGGTCCTCGAGGTCGAGTGCCGCGCAGATGTCGCGCAGGGGGTTGGGCTTGAAGGCGCCGACGAGAACGATCTCACCGTCGGCGGTCGCGAACGTTCCCACCAGGGGCATGCGTGCCCAGTTGAGGGTGGCGCGCCCCATCAGCGCCATGGTGGCCTCGAGAATCTGCATGGCGAGGAGCGAGTCGTAGAGCGAGACCTCCACACGCTGGCCCCGACCGGTTCGCTCCCGCTGCAGCAGGGCCATGAGGATGCCCTGCACCATGTTCATCCCGGCGCTGTAGTCGGCCAGTGAGATGGGGTAGATGGCGGTCGGGTGGTCGGGGTCGGCCTTGTGCGACATCGCACCCGTCAGGGCCTGCGCCAGGATGTCCTGGCCCCCCTTGCGGACGTACGCCCCCTCGGTGCCGAAGCCGGTGCCCTGGGCGTAGACGATGCGGGGGTTCAGCCCGGCGAGCCGCTCGTAGCCGAGCCCCAGACGGTCCATGACCCCCGGCCGGTAGTTGTTGACGACCACGTCGGCGACCCGCACGAGGTCGTCGATCAGCGCCAGACCCTCGGGCGCCCGGACGTCGATCACGAGGCTGCGCTTGTTGCGGTTCACGGCGCCGAAGGCGGGGTGCTCGGTGCCGTCGGGGTCCACAAGGGAATGGCGGAAGATGTCACCGGTGCCGGGGCGCTCGATCTTCAGGACATCGGCGCCGTGGTCGCCCAGAAGTTGTGTCGCGACCGGCCCCATCATGATCTGGGAGAAGTCCAGGATCCTGATCCCGGACAGGGGCTGATCGGCTCCGGGGGCGGCTGTGTCGGTCACGGATTCGCCGGTCCTGGGGCGCCGGGCAGGCGTGCCCGCGGCGACGGGATGTCGCCCGGGTCGGCCCCCTGGGCGCGCAGTCGGCGCTGCACGGCCGCCACGTCCACCTTGCGGACCGTGACGCCGGTGTCCAGGGCCTCGACCGCGGCCACCCCAGCCGCCTCGCCCATCGACATGCAGGGCGGGATCTCCCGCGACAGCTTCTGCGCCTCGGGTGTCACCGAGTAGTGCCGCCCCGCCATCAGCAGTTGCTCCACGCCCCGGGGGAGCATCGCCCGGTAGGGCGTGTAGTAGCCGCGGCCGCGGGCCACGCTGTCGGCGAAGTGCGCCCGGTTCATGACGTCGTCCTTCGTCACCACGTACTCGCCCTCGACGAGTCGGGACTGCCGCACCCCGATCTGCGGCGCCACGTCCAGCACGACGGCCTTGTCGAATCCGGGGTAGTGCTCCCGCACGTAGTCCACGAGGCCGGCGATCTTCTTGCGTCCCTCACGGTCGGCGGCGGTGAGATCCTCCACGCTGAGCCCGTCGTAGCCGGTCATGTGGGGGCAGTTGCACCACACCACGCCGGGGAGAGGCGTCTTCAACCACCACAGCGCCCAGGATCCTCCGAGAATGCGACGGGCCGCACGGTTGATCCCGTGGCACGCGGCGGGGTGCTCGTGCTCGAATCGTTCCGCCGTCGCAGTGTCGACGTTGCCGAGGCGGAAGACCGTGGTCACCATGTAGGAGCCCTTCACGAAAGGGGCTCCGGCACCGGCGGCCACGTCGCCGTCGCCGCTGGCGTCGATGACCACGTCGCCGAGGACGGCCTGTGGACCGGTCTTGGTCTCGCAGATCACGCCCCTGATCGTGTCGCCCTCCAGGATCGGCGCCGAGTACCACGAGTGCAGGCGGACGTTGATTCCCGCCTCCTCGCTGAGGTCGTTGGAGACCCGCTTCCAGCCGTCGGGATCGAACGCAACGGCGTAGACGATGGGCTTCTGCGGACCCTTCGCGTAGAGGTCGAACAGTCCCCAGCGCGACCAGCGCCGCCACATCTCGTCGCTGAGGATGCGGTCACCGGGCGGCGGGTACACCGCCAGCCCGCGTGCCTCCAAGCGCTCCACCATCTCCTGGGCGATGCCGCGGACGGTGATCTCGGCTGCCCCGTCGGCGAAATCGTCGAGTACGAGGACCATTCCGCCCGCGGCCAGGCCGCCCAGGTAGGCGTAGCGTTCCAGCAGGGTGACGCTCGCCCCGTTGCGGGCAGCCGAGACGGCCGCGGCCAGACCGGCCGGACCGCCACCCACCACCACGACATCGCTGCGGGTCACGACGCGGGCGTCGGCGGCGGGTCGGGTGACGGCAGCGTCCATCAACTCAGAAGCTCGGCGGGGTCACGACCCACAGCGACACCGACGTGACGTCGCCGGGGTTCTCGTACCAGTGCGGGATCGTGGAACTGTAGGAGATCGAGTCTCCGGCCTGCAGCACGTAGTGCGCCCCTCCCACGTTGACGGCGTGGGTGCCCTCGAGCACGATGCCGAACTCCTCGCCGTCGTGGACGAAGGGGGTGTCCTCGCTGGTGTATCCCGGCTCGGCGACGATGCGGATGGCCTCGAGTGCGCTGTCGAGGCGTGAGGTGAGCAGCTCCATGAGGACCAGGTGGTCGGTGCCGCCCAGGTTGAGTCGCCGCCGGTCCTCGCGCCGCACCACCGGTGACGAGAGTTGCTCGCCGGCCATCAGCCGGGCGACCGGGATCCCGAGAGCGTGCGCCACCTGCACGAGCGTGTTGAAGGAGGGATTGCCCTGGCCGCGCTCCACCTGCGACAGCAGTCCAGCACTCACACCCGCCCCGGAGGCAAGTTGCTCGAGGGTCCTGCCCCGCAGCTTTCGCAGCCGCTTGATCTCTTTGCCCACGGCCTGCACGGTGAGCGGCGGCCGCTCCGATCCGGCCGCCGGCGCGACGGATGCCGGCGCGTGCCAGTGCAGGGCGTCGCTATCGTGCGCGATGGGGTGCATAACAGGCTCCTTCACTTAACTATAGTATTTCAATATGCTGAGATTGCGGCGGCAGACCTGAGGCCATGGCAGCGACGTACGAGGCCGTAGGGCAGCGGGCCACCCCCGAAGCCGGCGAGAACTCTGTTGCCGACGTCCTGATCGTCGGCTCCGGCGCCTCGGGGTCGGTGGCCGCCGCCCGCCTCGCCACCGCCGGTCTCAAGGTGGTCTGCCTGGAGCAGGGCGACTGGGCGCAGACGGCGGACTACATGAGCGCCACACCCGAGGCCGAGTTGGCCTGGGTCCAGCGCTGGAATCCCGACCCCAATGTCCGCCGCAACCCGGCCGACTACCCGCTCACCGGCGAGGCGGACATCCGCCCGGTCATGTACAACGGCGTCGGTGGCGGCCTCGTGCAGTGGGCGGCCATGTGGCAGCTGATGCTCCCCTCGGACTTCCGTGTGCGGTCGCTCGACGGTGTTGCCGACGACTGGCCCATCGGATGGTCCGACCTGGCGGCGGCTTACGGGCAGGTGGCGTACGACATGTCGGTGTCGGGCCTGGCGGGCGACCCGGCCCTGCCCGAACCGGTCGCCTACCCCAACCCTCCGATCCCCGTCGGCAAGGTCGGGATGGCCGCCGCCCGGGGAATGGACCGCCTCGGCCGGCACTGGTGGCCGGGAGCCAACGCGATCGCCTCACGGCGCCACGGCTCCCTGCAGGCCTGCCAGCGGCGCGGCACCTGCATGACCGGCTGCCCCGAGAACGCCAAGGCCACGCCGTCGCTGACCCACTGGCCCGGCGCCCTGGCCGCCGGCGCCCGGCTCGTGACCGGCGCTCGGGTGGCCGAGATCCCGCTCGACGAGCGGGGCCGGGCGCTCGGTGCGGTCTACCTCGACCGTGACGGGGTGGAGCACCTGCAGCGGGCGCAGGTGGTGATCCTGGCCGCCAACGCCGTGGGCACGGCCCGCCTGCTGCTGCTGTCGGCGTCGCCGCGGTTCCCCGACGGCCTCGCCAACTCCTCGGGGCTGGTGGGACAGCGCCTCATGCAACATCCCTACCGGACCGTGACGGCGGTCTGCGACGAGCCTCTCGACAGTTGGCAGGGTCCGTGGGGGCAGAACATTTACTCCCTGGAGTTCGCCGAGACCGATCCCGACCGGGACTTCGTGCGGGGCGCCAAGTGGATGGTCATGCCGCACGGCGGGCCGATGTTTGCCGTGGGGGAGTATCACGAGGCGCACGGCCACCGGGGCTTCGAGGCGCTGTGGGGCGAGAACTTCCACCGGGCCGCCGCGGAAATCTTCGGCAACGCCTTCACCTGGGGCATCCAGGCGGAGGATCTGCCCGAGGAGCACAACCGGGTCGTCCTGGACCCCGAGGTGCGTGACGCGTCGGGGCTTCCGGCCGCCCGCATCGAGTACAAGGTGTCGGAGAACACCCGGCGGATGCTGGACTTCAACGTGGAGCGAGCCGTCGAGGCGGCCGAGGCGGCCGGTGCGGTGTCCACCCTTGCTCGCGACGTCTGGCCCACCGGCATCGGCCACGTGCTGGGCACTACCCGGATGGGCGACGATCCTCAGCGCTCGGTGGTGGACCGTTGGTGCCGCTCCCACGACGTGTCCAACCTCTACGTGATCGACGGCGGGGTGTTCGTGACCGGCGGGTCCGCCAACCCCACGGCCACGATCATGGCCAACGCCCTCCGCGTCACCGACCACATGATCGAGACCCGGGCTAACCAGGAAGTTCCCCTGTGAGCGCGGCGCGCGGCGGCATCCAGTTGCTCGCCTCGGCCGGGTGCCCGGACGAAGCACCCGTGGCCGGCGGTGAGGCTCCGTGAGCGTTGAGCGGCCCACAGCGGTCCAAAGGGCGACGCTCTCGGCGCTCGCTGACGTGCTCGTGACCGACGGGCGCGGCATGCCGGCGGCTTCGACAGTCGGCGTCGCCGGCGAGCTACTCGACAGAACTCTCGACGCCGCGCCGGCGCTGGCGGAGCCGCTGATCGGGCTGCTTGATGAGGCGCCCTCGGATGCTCCGGGGACATTCGTGCGCAAACTCGCCGCCGAGCGCCCGGGCGACTTCGCCGTGCTCTCGACGGCAGTGGTTGGCGCCTACTACCTCAGCCCGCAGGTGCGCGATCTGATCGGCTACCCCGGCCAGGAGCCCAGCCCGATGCCGGTGGTCGCCGAACCCGAGTATGTCGACATGCTGGAGCGGGTCTACGAGCGCCACCCCGGCTACCGGGAGGCCCCGTGACCTACGTCATCGGCCCACCTTGCATCGATATCAAGGACGCCTCCTGCGTCGCCGAATGTCCGGTGGACTGCATCTACGTGGGCGGGCGGATGCTCTACATCCAGCCCGACGAGTGCATCGACTGCGGCGCTTGCGAGCCCGTCTGTCCCGTGGAGGCGATCTACCCCGAAGCATTCCTGCCTCTCGACTTCCAGGGATTCACGGAGGTAAACGCCGGATTCTTCGAGACGACTGGCCTCGGCGCGCCGGGGGGTGCAGCCGGAACGGAGCCCAGCGAGGAGGATCATCCGCTCGTGGCTACCTGGCCCGAGCCCCGTCGCGGTTGAGCCAGCTGTCGGTCCCGACTGCTTCGGCGCTCCGGCATGCCCCGCAGCGATTCCGACAGAGGTCCCGCTTCACGAATCTCGCCGTACCCGGAGTCCCACTCGCGGGACGCGTCCCTTCCTAGGCTCCACGAGGAGATGCACGGCGCGGGATTCACCGGCTTGTGCGGTGGCGGCGCGCTTGGGAGGAGCAAATGAGCGGAGCAGCGAGCGGGATCGTCCGGCACGGGGAGCGGCGGCGAGCGGCGGCGGGACTGTGCGTGCTGGCGCTGCTGGCGCTGGCGGTCACGGCATGCAGTAACGAAGCCGGATCCGCAAAGGGTGAGTCACGCGGCGACGTGCGGGTCGCGGAGGGCGAGGCGATCCAGATCCGGGCGCTCCTCTCCACCTTCGACGAGGCGGGCAGCGGTTACGCGAACCTGCGGACGGTGCGCCTCGCCGTCGAGCACTACGGGCCGATCGGTGGATTCGATGTCCACGTCGGGGTTGCTCTGGACGATCATTGCTCACCCGACGGGGGCCGCGGGGCGGCGGAGACGATCATTGCCGACGCCGACGTGGTCGGCCTGATCGGCACCTCGTGTTCGGTGGCGGCCGTCGAGGCGGCGCCGCTGCTGACCGGGGCGGGAATGGTGATGATCTCGCCGAGCAACACCTCGCCCACTCTGACCTCGGATCTGGCCGGAAAGCCGAGCGAGCATTACCACGCGGGGTACTACCGCACCGCGCACAACGATCTTTACCAGGCCGAGGCGGTGGCGCGGTTCCTCCGGGTCGAGAAGGGCTTCGCCGCGGCAGCCGCCCTCCACGTGGGCGACGTGTACACACGGAGCCTCGCCGAGGCGTTCGCCAGGGCGTTCGAGCGCCTCGGCGGCGAGATCACCGGTATCAGGGAGGTCAGCAGTGCCGAGACCGACATGGTGTCGCCGTTGACCGGTATCGCCCTCGGTTCGCCGGAGGCGCTGTTCATGCCCGTCTCGGAAACCGTCGCTGAGAGCATCGTCCGCCAGGCGCCGGCTGTGGCGGGTATGGAGGACGTCCTGGTGATCGCGGGGGACGGATTGTTGGCCGACAGCTTCATGGCGCAGCCGGAAACCGAGGGGATGTTCTTCTCGGGCCCGGAGACCCGCTTCGGCGACAACCGCAACGAGAGCACCGGGATGAGCGCGGAGGGGATCGTCGCCGACTACGAGGACCTCTACGGCTCACCGCCCAACTCGGCGTTCTGGGGCCATACCTACGATGCGACAACGCTGCTCCTCGAGGCGATCGAAGCGGCCTCGGTCGTGTCCAACGGCGCGCTGCGCATCGACCGGGCCGGGGTACGCGCCTACCTCGACGGCGTGGACGGCTACGCCGGCATCATCGGCGACATCACCTGCGACAGCTTCGGCGACTGCGGCGTGCCGGCGATCGCGGTGATCGAGCACCTCGATGCCACGGACATTCCCGCCAGCAGGGACAACGCCGTCTACGAGTACGCCCCGTGAACGCAGGACCGGCGGGCGCCCGCCGCGCCGGCCGCGATCGGTGCCCCGTACGATCGGTGCCCGTGCGCCTTGCATGTCTCTCTCGCCGAAGGTAACCCGCCGGATGGGTGAACGAACGGGCTGCCCCGTCGTCCGATTCGATCATCACTCGACGGACTTCGCCGGCGACCCGTGGAGCATCTACGACGACCTACGCGCGGCGCGGGTGGCTTACTCGGAGACGTACGGCGGGTTCTACGTACTGTCCCGCTACGAGGACGTGTGGGCGGCGGCCCGCGACGACGAGACGTTCTCCTCGGACCGCGAGGTGGTACTGCCCCCCACCGGTGTGGGGCGCCTGATCCCGCTCAACGCCGATCCTCCCGATCTGCAGCGCTACCGGTCGGCGCTGTACCCGTACTTCACGCTCCGTGCTGCCGAGGCCATGGAGGCCGGCATCCGGCGTTTCACCACCACGACCATCGACGCCTTCATAGAGGCGGGGCGCTGCGATCTGATCACCGACCTGGCCGCCCCGGTTCCCGCCATGACCACGCTGGAGCTGATGGGGCTGCCGCCGGAGGACTGGGCGATCCTCGCCGGGCCGCTGCATGACCTCATCGCCTATCCCACCGACCACCCGAACCACGAGTCCGCCCGGGACGGCGTCTGGGCCATCCGCGAGCGCTTCGCCGCCGGTGTAGCCGAGCGTGCCGCGGCGCCCCGCGACGACATGATCACGCACCTGCTGGGTCTGGAGGCCACCGGAACCCTCAGCCGCGACGAGGTGGTGGACCTGCTGATGATGGTCACGATCGGCGGCTTCGACACCACGATGGCGGCCATCGGCAGCGCCCTCCTGTACCTCGAGCTCCACCACGACGAGCGCCGCCGCCTCGCGGCCGACTCGGACCTCCTGCCCGCCGCAGTCGACGAGTTCCTCCGCTTCGAGGCGCCGGTTCAGGGATTCGCCCGCACGGTCACCCGAGACATCGAGATCGGGGGGTGCCCGATTCCCGCCGGCGAGACGGTATTCCTGCTCTGGGGCTCGGCCAACCGCGATCCCGAGGTGTTCGACCGCGCCGACGAGATGCTTCTCGACCGTCAACCCAACCGGAATCTCACCTTCGGTGTCGGCGGCCACCGCTGCCTCGGCGCCCACCTCGCCCGAGTGGAGATGCGAGTCGTGCTCGAAGAGACCCTGCGGCGCCTCGGCGACTACTCCGTCAGCCACGACGAGGTCCGCTGGCCGCGCAGCGTCGGCATTCTCTACGGCCGAGCCCACATCCCCGCCACCTTCACCCCCACCGCGCCCCTGTCCTGACGGCCGGCAGCTTGGGGCCCGTGTCACATGACGCGGCTACAGTGTTGTCTTCGAGCGAGGTCGACGATTGACCTCGTCTCTCCGTCGTCGAGACGCATTGGGGGAAGAACAATGAGACGACACCTGTCCGTGCTAATGGCGCTGCTTGCAGCGTTCAGCCTTGTGGCGGCTGCCTGTGGAGGCGATGACGACGACTCCACGACAGCTCCTCCGCCACCTCCGGCGGCAGAGCCCGAGCCGCCACCACCACCTCCGGCGGACGATCCGCCACCGCCGCCGCCCGCTGACGAGCCGCCGCCGCCCGCTGACGAGCCGCCACCGCCGCCGCCCGCGGCCGACGACATGGCCGATGACACGCCCGCCGCGCGGGCCATCGCCGGCATCAAGGCGCTCGGCCTGCCGGCGGACTTCACCATCACGGTGTTCACCGAGGATCTCTCGATCCTTGGGCCCGAGGTCACCAAGGACAAGTTCGAGGCCGAGTCGGGCATCAAGCTGGACGTCCAGAAGGCGCCGTTCGGGGACTACGCCAGCAAGATCCTCACCGACGCCGCCACCCAGGCCGGCACTTTCGACGTGGTCCTCGTCGAGACGAACCGCCTCGGCGACCTCGACAACGCCGGCTACCTCGTCGACGTGACCGAGTGGGTGGAGAAGTACGACCCGGACATCGAGGACTTCATCTTCCCGATCAGCAGCACTGCCTCGCAGTACAACGGGCGCTACGTGGGCCTGCCCACCGACGGCGACGTGTTCATCTTCTACTACCGCAAGGACCTCCTGGAGGACCCGGCCGAGCAGGCCGCCTTCGCCGAGGAGTACGGCCGTGAGCTGACCGTGCCCGTGACCTACGACGAGTACGACGAGGTCCTGGAGTTCTTCACGCGGCCCGAGGACAACCTCTACGGCGCCGCCGAGTGGCGCATCAGGGCCGTCAACTACTGGTGGTTCTGGCAGCGACTCTGGTCAGGTGGAGGCACGTACTTCAACGACGACATGTCGGCTGCCGTCAACAGCGCTGCCGGTGTGCAGGCGCTCGAGGACATGATCGCCATGGCCGACGTGATGCCACCCGACGCCCTGAGCTACGGCTACGTGGAGACGGTGGAGGCCATGACCAGCGGTCTGGTGTTCTCCAACATCACCTGGCCTGCGGCGGGCAAGAACGCCAACGACCCGGAGGCTTCCTCCACCGTCGGGAAGTGGGGCTACGCCACCGTGCCCGGCTACGTCGTGGGCGGATCGGTCAACCAGAAGTCCATGTCGGCTCCCGGCTACACGATCCTGGTGTCGAACTACTCCGACATCGACAAGGAAGCCGCCTACCTGTACACCCAGTGGTTCACCAGCCCTGAGAACCTGATCCAGGCGAACCAGAACCTGGGTGGCAACACCGATGTGGTGCGCGCCTCCATCTTCGCCGACCCGGCGATGGCGGAGTTGTTCCCGGGCGCGGGCGACTACCTGGATGCCCAGAAGGCGAACCTTGCCCAGGCCGTTCCCGACCCGGTGCTGCCCGGCTACGGCGAGTATGCCCAGGCGCTCGAGATCGAGATCTCCAACGCCCTTACCGGCCAGAAGTCGACACAGGACGCCCTGGACGACGCCGCTGAGGCGTGGGACGAGATCACCGACGCCTTCGGGCGCGAGGAGCAACTGGAGGTCTGGCAGAACTTCCTGGCATCGATCGCCGGCTAGTCCATCGGGTCGAACCCCGGCCCCACCGTGGCGCAGGCCGCCGCAGCCGCACCCCCGGGCCCTTCGGGGCTCGGGGGTCGGCGCGCCCGGCGCCGCAGCCGCGCCCTGCGGCGGCCGCGCACACGCTGGCTGTTCGTGGCGCCGACGGTCTTGCTCCTCCTGGGGCTCACCGCCTACCCGTTCGGCTACGCCATCTACATCAGCCTGCACACCTGGAAGACCACGTTCCCCCGACGGCCCTTCATCGGCTTCGACAACTTCCGAGAGCTGCTCTTCGACGACGAACGGTTCATCAACTCCATCGAGCAGACGCTGATCATCGCCTCCTCGGCGCTCGTGCTGGAGTTCCTGTTCGGTCTGGCGATGGCGCTGCTGTTCTGGACCGCCTACCAGCGGATCCGGTGGGTGGCCACCGGCATCCTGATCCCCATGATGATCGCCCCGGTGGTGGTGGGCTTCACCGCCCGCATGACGTTCAACAACAGCTTCGGGTTCCTTAACCAGATCCTCAGCCTGCTGTGGCCGGGCGACGTCACGCTCCAGTGGCTCAGCAGCCCGTCCCTGGCACCCTTCGTGATCATCCTCGCCGACACATGGCAGTGGGGCCCGTTCATGTTCCTGATCCTGCTGGCCGGGCTGCTGGCCACCGAGGGCGATCAGCTGGAGGCCGCGGTGGTGGACGGAGCCCGGCCCGTGCGGCTGTTCTGGCACGTGGTGCTGCCGTCCATGAAACCCATCCTTCTCATCGCCGTCGTGCTGCGCGGGCTCGACCTGCTGCGCACCTTCGACCTGGTGGCGCTGGCCACGCGCGGCGGTCCCGGCATCGTCACCGAGACGATCACGTTCTACATCTACAACCTCTCCTTCAAGTTCTTCGACCTGGGCAAGGGCGCGGCGGCGGCCCTGCTGATGCTGGGCGGGCTCAGCATCGTCGTGTTCTTCGCCGTGCGCTCGGTCGTGAGGGCCGCCCGGTGAGCCGCGTCCGCACCAGGCGCTCGCCGCTGCGCCGCGCCGGCACCAACGCCGGCCTGGCTGCCGCCCTGGCGCTGGCGCTGCTGGTGGCGCTGCTGCCGATCGTGTGGGTGGTGTCCACGTCGTTCAAGCCGGAGATTGAGTGGATCTCCGACCCGCCGGTCTGGATCCCCAGCGACTGGACCACCGAGAGCTACTCGCAGATGTGGACCGACGACGCCGGCGCCGGAGCGCTTTGGAACAGCCTCATCATCGTGGGCACCGCCACGGTGGCGGCAATGACGATCGGCTCGTTGGCCGCCTACAGCTTCTCGCGATTCCACACCGGCGGGCGCCACATCCTGACCTGGATACTGTCGATCAAGTTTCTGCCGCCGGTCGTGTTCGCCGTGCCGCTGCTGATCATGTTCACCGACCTCGGGCTGTACGACTCGTATCGGGGCCTGATCCTGCTGTACACGGCCTTCCAGCTGCCGTTCGTCGTGTGGATGATGAAGGGCTTCTTCGACGAGATCCCCCTTGAGATCGAGGAGTCGGCCCGCGTGGACGGCTGCTCGTGGTTCTCGATCTTCACGCGTTTCGCGCTGCCGCTCAGCGCGCCCGGCCTGGCCGCCACCACACTGCTGACGTTCATCTTCGGCTGGAGCGAGTACTTCGTCCCGCTGGTGTTCGCCAGCCACGAGCACTTCACCGTTCCGGTGCAACTGTCGGCCTACTTCAGCGAGGCCGTGGGCCTGGAGTGGGGGCCGCAGGCTGCCCTCAGCGTCATGGGCGTGCTGCCGGTGGTGCTGCTGGCGCTGCTGATCCAGAAATACTTGATCCGTGGTATGACGTTCGGCGCCGTCAAGGGATAGACGGCGGCGGCGAGGAAGAAGGGGAGCGATGGCAATCCAGGTGAATCAGGAGTTCCCGCACTGCGAGCGGTGCGGGATCATGCTGCACGAGCGGCAGCGGCGCATCGTCGCCGGCAGCGGGCGTGCCCAGATCGTCTACTGCTCGGAGATCTGCCGCGACGAGCACGTCGAGATGCACGGTCTCGTCGACCGGGGCCTATGGATGTCGGGCGAGGGCTCCGGCATCGGCAGGAGGAGGTGAAGCGGGCCGTGGCTGTACGCATGGGCATCGACATCGGCGGGACGTTCACCGACCTGGCGCTGTTCGACGAGGAATCCGGTCAGGTGCACGTCACGAAGGCGGCCAGCACACCGGGCGAGCCCCACCGTGCCGTGAACGCCGTGATCAACAAGGCGGGCATCGACAACGCCACGATCCGCGACCTGGTGCACGGCACGACCGTGGCCACCAACGCCCTTCTGGAGCGCAAGACGCAACTGCCGGGGCTGATCACCACCCGTGGTTTCAGCGATGTGGTGTTCATCCAGAGAATGAACCGCAAGCACCACTACGACCTGCAGTGGGACAAGCCCACCCCGTTCGTGGAGCGGCGCCACTGCCTCGAGGTGGACGAACGCTCCAATTACAAGGGGGAGATCGTCGAGCCGCTGGACGAGCAGGGAGCGCGTCTCGCCGCCCGCCGCCTGCGTGACGAGCGGCTCTCCGACATCGCCGTGTGCTTCCTGTTCTCCTATGTGAACCCGGCCAACGAACTGCGCATGCGGGAGATCATCGCCGAGGAGCACCCCGGTGCCCGTGTCTCGCTCAGCCACGAGGTGTATCCCCGCTGGCGGGAGTACGACCGGATGAGCACGACTCTGGCGGACGCCTTCCTCAAGACGCTCGTGGGGGAGTACATCGAGGATGTGGCCGCCGGCTTGGCGCCCATCGGCGTGGACGCCAACTTCCTGATGATGAAGTCCAACGGCGGGCTGGTGGATCACCGTGCGGCGTCGGCCAAGCCGGTGGACCTGCTGGTGTCGGGGCCGGTGGGCGGCGTGCTGAGCGCCCTGTACTTCGGGCGTCTAGTGGGGCGGGAGAACCTGATCTCCATGGACATGGGCGGGACGAGTTTCGACGTCAGCCTGATCGCCGACGGCGAGGCCAACCGCACGGCCGAGTTCGAGATCGAATGGGGCCTTCCCGTGTACACGCCGATGGTGGATGTCCGCACCATCGGGGCGGGTGGCGGCTCGGTGGCCTGGATCGACAAGGGCGGGCTGCTGCGCGTGGGGCCACGCTCGTCGGGGGCCAACCCCGGCCCGGCCTGCTACCAGCGCGGCGGAACGGAGGCCACGGTGACCGACGCCAACGTGGCGCTCGGGCGCATCAACCCCGACAGCTTCTTCGGCGGGGAGATGCAGTTGGACGCCGGGTCGGCCCGTGCCTCCCTGGGCCGGCTCGGCGAGCAACTGGCCATGACGCCCGAGGAGGTGGCCATGGCCGTGGTCGACCTCGTGGACTTCAACATGGTGAACGCCATCCGGCTGGTGTCCATCGACCGGGGCCTCGACCCGCGCGAGTTCACCCTGGTGTCCTTCGGCGGGGCCTGCTCGCTGCACGCCAACTCCCTGGCCCGGATCATCGGCGCCCGCGACGTGTTGGTGCCGGTGTACCAGGGGGTCTTCTCGGCATTCGGGTTGATGACGGCGGACATGCGCGTGGACGAGTCGGTGACGACCAGTTTCCGCTCGGACATGGTGGACTTCGAGCGCGCCACCGACCTGGTGCGGCGGCTGCGGGACGCGGCGCTGCGGCGGATCGCCGCAGAGGGTTACGGGGGCACGCCGGTCCTGGAGCCGACGGTGGAGATGCGCTACAGCGGCCAGAACTACGGCACCTCCGTGGTGCTCTCGCTCACCGACTGGGCCTTCGGCCCCGACGACCTGGCCGAGACCATCGACCGTTTCGAGACCGAGCACCGGCGGCTCTACGGCTACGACATCCCCGGCGAGATCGTGGAACTCGTACTCATCAACATGACCGCGCTGGGCGTGAACGAGAGCCCCGGCCTGGCTCCGCTGCCACCGGGACCCCCGGCGGTGCCCATAGACGAGCGGCCGGTCTACTTCAACCCCGCCGGCTGGGTGCCGACGCGCATCTATCGCCGCGAGGATCTGCCCCCCGGTGCTGAGTTGGTCGGCCCGGCCGTCATCGAGGAGGCCATGTCCACCACCCTCGTGCACCCCGGCGAGCGCGTGGATGTAGACGACTACGGCAACCTGCTCGTGCACGTGGCGCCGTCCTGAGCCTGCCGCAGCATCCGTTTCCCTGACCGAGGCCCGACGACCGAGACCATCCCAACGACCGAGACGGCAAGGAGCACACCGCCATGACACAGACGGTTCCCGCCCCCGAGATCGCCATGCCCGACAACGGCGCCGCCGAGGCAGCCACAGCCGCGACACCCGAGGTGGATCAGATCACCCTGCAGGTGGCCAACAACTTCCTGGTCACCACCGCGCGCGAGATGGGCATCGCCATGCGCAACACCGCCTACTCGCCGCTGTTCAACGAGGGGCTGGACTTCTCCTGTGCCATCTTCGACGCCGAGGGCGAGATGATCGCCCAGGCCGAGTTCTGCCCCGCCCAACTCGGTGCAATGCTCTTCGTGGTGCGCTGGACGGTCCTCGAGGTCGGCGCCGAGAACTTCAATCCCGAGGACGTGGTCTTCCACAACGATCCGTTCCGGGGCGGCTGCCACCTTCCCGAGTACTGCGTGATCAAGCCCGTTTTCCACAGCGACCAACTGGCAGGGTTCGTGGCCTGCATCGGGCACATGACCGAGGTGGGCGGCAAGGTGCCCGGCGGCTTCGCCGGTGATGCCACCGAGGTGTTCCAGGAGGGGCTGCGCATCCCGCCGCTGAAGATCGTCGACGGTGGCGAGGACGTGGAGGCGGTCTGGAACATCATCATGGCCAACGTCCGCACGCCGCGGATGTCCTACGGCGACCTGAAATCGATGATCGGCTCGCTGTTCGTGGGCGAGCGCCGGATCATGGAGTTGATCGACCGCCACGGCCTCGATCAGTTCCGCGTCCTGGGCGAGGCCATCAAGGACTACTCCGAGCGGCGCATGCGGGCCGAGATCTCCGAGATGCCCGGCGGGGTGTACGACTTCTCCGACGTGGTCATCGACAACGACGGGGTGACCGAGGAGGAATCTGAACTGAAGGTGCGCGTCACCATCGACGGCGACAGCATCACCGTGGACTACACGGGAAGCGGCGCGCAGCGACTCGGGCCGGTGAACTGCACGTACGGCGTCACGGCCTCGGCCACGTACAACGCCCTGCTGCACCTCACCGACCATTCCATCCCGTCCAACTCGGGGTGCTTCCGGCCGGTGCGGATCATCGCCCCTCACGGGACGATCGTGAACGTGGCCTATCCGGGCGCCAGCGTGGGTGGCAACTCGGAGATCCACCCGCACCTGGTGATGGCCATCTACGGGGCGCTGGCCGATGCCCTGCCGGATCGGGTGTCGGCGCACGACGGGGGCACCTCGGCGCTCGTCGGCATCGGCGGTCACCACCCCGATACCGGGGAGATCTTCGCCAACCTCACCAACGAGGGCTGCGGTTGGGGCGGGCGCGCCACCAAGGACGGCAACAACGCCCTCTGCATCCCCAACGGCAACTGCGCCCTGCAGCCGGTCGAGATCCTGGAGACGCGCTATCCGATCATGCACGAGGCGCTGGCCATCCACGAGGGCTCGGCGGGCGCCGGGCTCAACCGCGGCGGCTTCGGCTACTACCGCCAGTTCAGGGTGCTGGGTGACTACCTGCGGGTGTCGTGCTTCATCGAGAAGGAGAAGACCCGCCCCTGGGGCCTCTTCGAGGGTGGTGCGGGCAAGAACTCGGCGATGCTGGTGCAGCGCGAGAGCGACGAGGAGTGGACGACGTTCACCGAGGCGTTCGGTGTGGCCTGCAACGGAAAGTTCTCCGACGTGCGCCTCGGGGCGGGTGACCGCGTCCGCACCGTGACCTCCGGCGGCGGCGGCTACGGCGACCCTCTGGATCGCGAGACGGACCGGGTCGCCGTCGACGTCCGCCAAGGGTTCATCAGCCCTGCGCTTGCTGCCGAGGAGTATGGGGTTGTCTGCAGCGACGACGGGACGGTCGACGAGGCGGCAACCAGCGCGCTCCGTGCGGAGATGAGGGCCGGGGCGGGCGCTGCGTCGTGAATGGCGACCGGTTCGGTGAGGTTGCCCTGGTTACCGGGGCGAGCAGGGGCATCGGCCGGGTCATCGCGCAGGACATGGCAGCCGCCGGCTATGCCGTGGGCATCTGTGCCCGCTCCGCGTCCCTCGCCGAGGTGGCAGCCGAACTACGCGACGGAGGTGCTGATGCCGAGGCGTGGCAACTCGACGTGGGGGACACCGTGGCGATGCGACGCTTCGTGGGCGCGGCCGCGGAACGGTTCGGGCGCATCGACGTGCTGGTGAACAACGCCGCCATCAACCGCGCCGGGTTCATTCAGGAGGCCGACCCGTCCGAGGTCGACGTCATGCTTGCCGTCAACGTGCGCGCCCCGCTGGTGGCGATGCAGGCGGTCGTGCCCCATATGGTCGCCTCGGGCGGCGGGCGCATCGTCAACATCGCCTCGTGGGTGGCACGCTCGCCCCGCCCCGGGTTCGTGGCCTACTCCGCTTCGAAGGCCGCGCTCGTCGCGTTGACCCGCGGGGCCGCGCTGGAGTTTGCCGACGATGGCATCACGGTCAATGCGGTCTGCCCCGGGAATGTCCTCACTGACATCTGGGCGACAGCCATCACCGGCACGTCGCTGAGCGACGGGCGCGACGTCGCGGCGGTTTACGCCGACTCCATCGCCGCCCAGCCCATCAAACGGGGTGTGACCCCGGAGGAAGTGGCAAAGGCGGTGCTGTTTCTGTGCACGCAGGGAGCCGCGAGCATCACCGGCGAGGCCATGGCCGTCGCCAGCGGGCTCTGAGCGGCTCGTCGGGCAGGCATTAGGACGACGGGGCACCCGAGGAGAGGAGCGCTCGTGGCGAACAACGAACCCACCCCCCAGATCGCCGTCGTCTCCGGCTTCGGCCGGCTCGGCTTCGACGCGGACACGGGGAGCATCGAGGTGGACGACCTCGGGGCGCTCGACGTCGGCGTGACGGTGAACGGGTCCCGGCTGCGTCACGTGCGCACCGAGATGCCCATCCAGAGCCCGGTCATGGGGCGCATCACCCAGCACCTGGCCGGCGACGGCGTGACGGCGCGCCTCTGCTGGGACGCGCACACCACCGAAAATCTTCACCTCTACGTCCGCCTCACTGCTGAGTCCCCGGTTCGGGTCGAGCGGGTGGAGCTGCCCCGCGTCGCGCTGGCGGACGGCACCGGCGCGGCGGTGGACCGCGCCGACGCTTCGGGGGTGCTGCTGGGAGGCTCGGCGGCGGTCGGCGTGGCGGTCAAGAAGTATCCGTGGCTGGCCTCGTGGAACGACGTCGGCGCCTACGGGCACCGCACGCTGGCCGACAGCGTCCTGACCGCGGATGCCGACGGTGGCGCACTCGCCGTCACCACGGCGTTCCCCGTCGAGATGTCGCCGGGTCAGAGCCTCGAGGCCGCCGTGTTCCTGCGTCGCGGGGCGGCCGACAGCGAGGACTTCCGTGCCGCGCTCCGTCATGAGGTGCGCTACGACCACCGCGACGAGGTGCGCTACGTGCCCGAGGGCGAGTTCGCCGAGCAGCGGGTCTGGGAGACCGAGGATCGCTGGCTCGGCCCGCCCATCACGGAGGGGGCGATGCAGCGGCCGTACGACCAGTTGATCACGCGCCCGCTCGGCTTGAACGTGCTGGCGCGCCGGCGCTTCACCTGGAGCAACGAGGACTTCTCGCTGTGGCGGCTCACCGGCAAGGAGCATTACCGCGACTCCGGCATCAAGAAGGCGTTCGCCCTCCTCGACACGCAGAACAGCCATGGCGGCTGGTACGAGGGCGTCGAGTTCTACAACCTGCCTCCCCAGCACCACCACATGTACGACACCTACATCTCCGGCATGTTCCTGCTCGACGCCTACGACGCCACCGGCTACGAGGGGTTCCTGGAGGCCGCCGAGCGGGCCGTGCACTTCTGGGTGTCCAACCCGCCGCCCGCCAACGGCCACGTCGAGGTTGCCGAGGGGGCATGGTGGTACCGCTGGGGCGGTTACATCAACCAACTGGGATACACCGACGAGCGCTGTGTCCTGAACACGCACTCCGGTGCCACCGCCTTCCTGGCCATGTACGCCGAGCGCACCGGCGACCCCGACGCCCGCCGGGGGGCCGAGGCCGGTCTGGCGGCGGTGCGCTGGGGGCTGGAGCGGGGCATCCAGCGCGGCGACGGGCAGTTCCTCTACTGCCTCAGCCAGGTGGACCCCACGCTGGAGCGACCCGGCGACCCGCCCTACATCAAGCTCGACCTGGTGCCGCAGATCGAGGACGTCTACACGGTGGCCTCCAGCTACCGGCTGATGATGGCGCTGCGCAGCATCCCCGATCCGGTGGTCACCGCCGCCATCCGCCGCGCCCTGGACTACTGGTGGGTGGGTCACCGCGCCGGCACCGTCTACACCTACCGGGCGTACTCGGCCATCGCCTTCGGCGTGGCAGCGGGCGAGATCGACCTGCGCTACGCGCTGGCGTTGCCGGAGATCCTGCGCGACCGTGAGCAGTTCACGTCGATGCAGCGCGGCCTCTCCTCGTTCATCGCCCCGCACGGACTGCCGATGGTGTACGTCCGGGCGCGTGGCCGCCCGGGCCGGTTCGTCGAGCCGGTGTTCGTGCGCCGCCGGCGGGGCGAGTACCTGTTCGCCCTGGTCAACACCGAGCAGCCGATGAGCAACATCCCCGTGGAGGTCGGCTTGCCGGCGGGCGTGTCACTCCGGGGCGCCTCGATCATCGATCCGGCTGGCGACCCGACGGCAGAGGTTCCCGCGTCCTGGGTGCCCGGTGGTGGCCGCAACGCCACCGTGGCCGTCGAGGAGTTGCAGGAGTTCGCCGTGACGGTCGTCCGGCTCGAGCTCGACGAGCCGGGAGCCTGAGGGTCCGATGTCCGAGAGTCCCATGCCCGGCGGGGTCGTCGTCGTGGCGGGAGCCTCCTTCCCGAGTCTCGACACCGAGCGGTCGTTCGTCGAGCCGCTGGGATGCACCGTCGTGGACAAGCGGTTCGCCCCCGACGACGAGGCGCTCGAGGCCTGCCGCACCGCCGTGGCGGTGATGACCGACTACTTCGTCTGCGATGCCCCGCGCATCGCCGCGTTCGAGCGCTGCAAGGTGATCTGCCAGTACGGCGCCGGGCTCAACCAGGTGGACGTGGCCGCGGCCACGGCTGCGGGCATCTACGTCACCCACACCCCCGACTACTGCAGCGAGGAGTTGGGTGACCACACGATGGCGCTGATCCTGGCCTCGATGCGCCGCATCGTGCGCTTCGACCGGAACATCCGAGCGGGACGCTGGGATTACAACGACGGCATGCCGATGCGGCGCCTGGCGGCCTGCACGATGGGGCTGGTGGGGTTCGGGCGGGCGGCCCGCGCGGTGGCGGTGCGAGCCCAGGGTTTCGGGATGACCGTGATTGCGCACGACCCGATCGTCGATGACGCAACCTTCGCCGCCGCCGGTGTGGGGCGTGCCGCCGAGCTCGCCGAGGTCCTGGCCACCGCCGATGTGGTCAGCGTGCACGTACCGCTCGTGCAGTCCACGCGGCACCTCATCGGTACCGAACAACTGGCCCTGCTGCGCGACGGCGCGTTCATCGTGAACACGTCCCGCGGCGGAGTCATCGATCAGCGGGCTCTGCATGCCGAACTGGCCACCGGTCGACTCGGCGGAGCCGGCCTCGATGTCCTGGAGCAGGAGCCACCGGCGCCCGACGAACCGCTTGTGGCGTGCGAGGACGCCGTGCTGACACCGCACACGGCCTTCCTGTCGCTCGAATCCCTTGATCTGCTGCAGAACCGTGCCGGCGCTGAAGTCGCGAGGGTGCTGGCCGGCGATGTGCCGATCTACGGCGTGAATGTCGAGGGCGTGCGCGACGGCAAGTCCGGCAATGGAGCGGCCGGCCCCGACGACGTGGCTCTCTTCTGGCGAGAGACCTGACCTGGAGGACTGAAATGGGTGCAATCACTCTTGATAACTGCACGAAGGTGTACCCCAACGGGGTGCGGGCTGTGGATGATCTGTCGTTGCACATCGACGACGGGGAGTTCATGGTGCTCGTCGGCCCGTCGGGGTGCGGGAAGTCGACGATGCTGCGCATGATCGCCGGCCTCGAGGAGGTCACCGAGGGGACGATCACGATCGGCGACCGTGACGTCACCGATTTGGCGCCACCGGAGCGCGATATTGCCATGGTGTTCCAGAACTACGCGCTCTACCCGCACATGTCGGTGCGCGAGAATCTCGGTTTCGGGTTGCGGATGCGCAAGGTGCCCAAGGCTGAGCGCGCCGAGTTGGTGGATGCCGTGGCGCGCACGCTCGGTCTCGGCGAGTTGCTGGATCGCAAGCCGGCGGCGTTGTCGGGTGGGCAGCGCCAGCGGGTGGCGATGGGCCGGGCGATGGTGCGCGAGCCGGCGGCGTTCTTGATGGACGAGCCGCTGTCGAACCTCGACGCCAAGCTGCGTGTGGCGATGCGTTCGGAGTTGGTGCGCCTGCACGCCCGCCTGCAGACCACGTCGCTGTTCGTGACCCACGACCAGACCGAGGCGATGACTCTGGGTCAGCGGGTGGCGGTGTTGCGCGACGGGGTGTTGCAGCAGTGCGACACGCCCCAGCGGTTGTTCGGTCATCCCGTGAACCTGTTCGTGGGCGCCTTCATCGGCTCGCCGAGCATGAATTTCGTGGAGGCCGCCGTCGCCGGCGACAGCGTCGTGTTCCCTGGTCTCGCGATGGCGCTGCCCACCGATTCGCCGCTGCGCGGCCAGGAGCGGTCGGTCATTCTGGGCATCCGGCCGACCGATTTCGCGCACTCCGACGACGCCGCGGCCGACCTGCCGCGCATGAGGGTGGTGCCGTCGGTGGTGGAGGACCTGGGCGCGGAGAGCTACCTCATGTTCACCGTCGACGCCCCTCGTGTCGACACCGAAGCGACGCGAGCCGCAGCGGACACCGAGCGCACCGACGAGGTGACGCTGCTCGCCGACGAGGAGGGCGCCGTGTTCTGTGCCCGGATCGACCCGCGCCGCTCACCCCGCCCGGGAACTCCCGTCGAACTGGCCATCGACAGCGAACGGGTCCACTTCTTCGACCCCGAAACCGGCGACGCCATCCGCGCCACGCACTAGCCCGGAGAGCCCAGGTCAGCGGCTCAGAACCAGTCGACCCTCCCTGCTGATCCTCCGATCCTGCCAGGAGCCCGACGGATCGGGGGAGCCTGGGATTTCGCACAAGTTCACGGATCCATGCGGACGACGAAGTCGGCAGAATTGCGGGTTGCCTTGACCAACTGAGCATTCTGCTCATCGGAGTTGCGAACGAATCGTTCGGCCTCGCGCCGGGTCTTCCCGTATCTCACGTGCCGATCGACGAGACGGCTTCTTCGAGTTGCGTCGTCGAGTTCCAAGTACGCGCAGAGATTGAGTGCCGGCCGTATCCGAGCCCATGGAGCCTTGCCGAGCAACAGGTAGTTCCCTTCGACGATCACCAATCCGTCGGTGGGTCCAACCGGGATGGCTCCAGCGATTGGCTCTTCGATGTCACGATCGAACTTTGGCGCATACACCACGCCGTCGTGCGCCTGTCTCGCTAACTGCGTCACCAGGTCGACGAATCCCCACGGATCGAAAGTTGTGGGCGCGCCCTTCCTATGCTCCAGTGCCCTCTCCTCGATCTCCACCTGTGTCAGGTGGAATCCGTCCATCGGGACGACAGGTGGGGAGGGGCACAGCAACCCGGCGAGGGATGCCGCAAGGGTGGACTTCCCCGAGCCGGGCGGGCCGGTCAACCCGATCAGGTACCGGCGCTCTGTGGAGTGAATCCCCGCGGCGAGTTCGAGAAGTTCTGCCTGGGTGATGCAGTCGGGTTCGTCGACCATGAACGCGATCTCGACTCCAAGCTGCTGCCCGGTTTGGGCCGAAGCGGGCTCGTGATTCATCCTTTGACCGATCCTGCCAGCAGCCCCCGTACGAAGTGCCGCTGGAGGCTGAAGAAGACGATCAGCGGTACCAGCATGATCACGAACGCGGACGCGAAACGCAGCTGGAAGTTGGAGCCCCGCCGGCCAACGAGAGTGACGAGCGCCACCGTCATGGGCTCGTTGTCGGTGAGTAGCACCGCTGCGATCAGGAAGTCGTTCCAAGTCCACAGGAACTGGAGGACCGCGAACGCGGCCAGTGCCGGGCGAGCCAGCGGCAGCACCACGCGCGCGAACACCGTGAGGTGGCTGGCGCCCTCGACGCGGGCCGCTTCGAAGAGCTCCCGGGGCATCTGGCTGATAAAGGTGTGCAGCAGCAGCACCGCCAACGGCAGGCCGAACGCGGTGTGGGTGAGCCATACCGCGGCCGCGGTGTTGCCGAGGCCGAGGTCGGGGACCAGCACGAAGGTCCAGTCCACGCCGGGGATCGTCAGCCGGGCGCCGCTGTTGAACAGCTGCAGGAGCGGCACGAAGGTCATCTGGTTGGGCAGAGCGATCATTGACACCAGCGCGACGAACAGCCAGTTGCGGCCCCGGAAGTCCATCCAGGCGAACCCGTACGCTGCGAAGGCGGCCACCGCTATGGGGATGATCGTGGCGGGAACCACTATCGCGAGCGAGTTCAGCGCGAACTCCCACATGGAGGGCTGCCAGGCGGAGTCCCGGAAGACATCGCGATAGTTCTGCAGGGTGAGGTTGTCGAGATCGTTCCAGGCCGTCCACCAGCCCGACTCGTTGATGTCGGCCACCTTGCGGAACGACGACACGAACAGCCCGAACGTGGGAACCGTCCACAGCACCACGATCAGCCACATCACCCAGGTGGGCGTCGCTCCGAGCAGCTGCCGGATTCTTTGGCCCGTGGGGGCAACGGCAGCCGTCGGTGCGTTCATGCCAGGTCCTTCTGCATCCGGCGGATGTTGAGGATCATCACCGGCAGCACCAGTAAGAGCAGGACCACCGCGAACGCGCTGCTGGATGTGAAGTTCCGGTCGCGCAGTTGTTCGAACATCTCATTGGCGAGGACGTTGGTGCGATTGGCGCCGTTGGTCGTGGCCTTGACGAGGTCGAAGACCTTGGTGACGATGACGATCAGGGTCGTGACCACGACGATGATCGTGGGGCGGATCTGGGGAATCACGATCCGCCAGAAGGTCTGGGCCTCGCCGGCACCGTCGACCCGGGCGGCATCGAGCAGATCGCCGGGCACCGCCTTGATCGCCGCGGACAGCACGACCATCGCGAACCCCACCTGGATCCACACCATGATGAGCATGATCCAGAAGTTGTTCCAGGGGATCATCGTGGAGTTGATGAAGAAGCCCCGTCTGGTGAAGCCCAGGCCCTGGAGCACGGCGTTGAACAGCCCGGTCTGGTTGCCGGTGGCCTGGACCTCGTACATGAAGTCCCAGATCACAGCCGCTCCGACCATCGAGATGGCCATCGGCATGAAGATCAGAGTCTTCGCCAGCCTCTCGCCCCGCGTCCGCTCGGCGAGTACGGCCAGCAGGAGTCCCAGCACAGTGGACAGACCGGCCACGGTGACGACCCACCAGACGTTGTTCCACACGACGGCGTGAAGCGTCGAGAGCGCTCCGAACACCACCAGGATCGTCCCCAGGGCCAGCATCATCGACGATGACGGAGCGCCCCAGTCAAGTTCCGGTTCGCGTCGCCGGGTCCGGGCCAGCGTCCACGCCAGCAGCAATCCGGCCGCCGCCAGCAGCACGACCCAGAGGGTCGTACGGCTGGACACGGCGACGGTCAGCGCGTCCATGATCACCGAACGATTCGGATCACGCGCTACCGACTCGACAAACGCGGCCACCAGGGCCATCACCAGAACGGCCGCGGCGATTCCGAGGACCCGCATGAGGCGCCGCGCCGCTCCGGCCCCTCTGGAGCTGCCGACGATGCGGGCGGCGCTCGCCCAGGCGGCGAGTCCCGCCAACACCGCGGCTGCCAGTCCCGCGATGAACAGCCGGCTGGTGAAGATCGCCGACCACCCCTCGACGGTGAAGTACTCGTCGTCGGTGAAGATGTCCGCGTAGTGCTCGATGGTGAAGCCGGCCTGCTTGCCCCGAGTCCCGTTCTTGAATGACAGGAAGATGGTGCGCAGGCCGGGGATCACCAGCCCGACGCCGACGAACACCAGTGCCGGCCCCACGAACACCCAGGGTCTGAGCTTGCCCTCCCAGAAGCTGCGCCGATGCTGTGTCGGGGTCATCGCCCGACCCGCTCCCGCCCCAACAGCCGCCCCCGCGATCCCGCCGACGAGGATGGTCAGCCACCCCGCCTCCAGGGGCCCGCCGAGGGCCGGACCGGCCGGCACCCACCCGTTGTGCTGCAGTGCCGCGCCCGTTACCGCGCCCACCACGCTGCCGACCACCGCAGTGAATACCGGCCAGCGCGTCACCACCTGGTCCAAGGCGCGGTTGGTCCCCACGAACACGGCGGCGGCCGCGGCCAGCGACACCACCACTGTGATGATCATGGTGATGAACTGCTCCATCGGCCTTAGCCCTGAAATATCTGGACCGGCGGGTTGTCCGACCCTGTTATTGGTAAAGAAGTGCGGGGGCGTCCGCGACGCCCCCGCACATTAGGGGTTAGGGGATGAATTGTGTGGCCGAGCGATCGCCGCTCATGGCCAGGCTTTCTGGGTGTCCTGAGCGAACTCCTCGGCTGTCTTGGCGCCCGACACGTAGTCCGTTCCTGACCGCCAGAACTCTCCCGCGCCGACCTCGCCCGGCATGAGATCGGAAGCGTCGAACCGGAACGGATCGGCGCTCACCAGGATCTCAGCGAGGGTGCGGTCGAAGTCGGAGGAGTACAGCGAGGTGTCGTGGTCGCGGTTGGGCGACAGGAATCCGCCCCTGTCGGTCTTGATGCGGGCATTGGCGTACTCAGCGCTACCGATGTACTCGAGCGCAGCGAAGACCTCGGGCCTGTCGGAGAAGGCCACGGCGTGGGTGCCGGCGCCGAGCACGACGGTCCCGAACTCGTCGGAGATGGTGGGCAGGTAGAAGACGTTGACGTCACCGTTGGGGCCGAGGGTGGCGTCTATCTCGCCGAAGAAGGCGCCCGCGAAGTTGGCCTGGCGATGCAGAATGCAGTCGCCGCCGGCGACAGGCAGCGACGCCTCCTTGAAGCCGGTGGCGGCGATCAGGTCGCGACCACCGAGAACGTTGCCCTCCGTGAACCAGATGTCGCCGACGAACTCCGCCACCTCGATCACGCGGGGATCGTCGAAGGGCATCTCGTTGGACACCCACTGGTCGTAGACGTCGGGGCCGTGGATGCGGAGCATCATGTCCTCCATCCAGTCGGTGAAGACCCAGCCGGTGGCGTCACCGGATTCGATACCGATGCACCACGGGACCTGACCGTTGGCCTTGATCTGCTCGGTCAGCGCCTCCAGTTCGGCCCAGGTCTGGGGGATCTCATAGCCGTTGTCGGCGAAGACCTGCGGGCTGTACCACACCAGGCTCTTCACGTCGCCCTTGTTGGGCACGCCGTACACCTTGCCACCGGTGGTGGCGAGGTCGAACCAGAACGGGTCGTAGGAGTCGGCGAGTCTGTCGAGGATCGACTGCGGGATGGGCACCGCATCCCCGGTCTCTCCGAACTGGATGATGCGGCCCGGCTGGGGGATGATCGTAATGTCGGGCGGATCGCCGGCCTCGACGGCCAGGTTCAACTCCGTAACGGCGTCCGGGGTCCCGCTGTACCGCACGTCGATGCCAGTGCGCTCCTCGAAGGGTGCGAAGGCCAGCAGGAAAGCCTCACCCTCGGGGCCGGTCTCGGGGCCGAGAATCTCGACGACTGTGCCGGCCAGACTCATGTCATCGGCGGCGTCGTCGCCTTCGTCGTCGCCTCCGTCGGCCGCGCCATCGCCTTCGTCGGCCATATCACCGCCGGCGGCTTCGGTTGTGGCCGGAGCCGCGACGTCGTTACCTTCGTCGGCCGCGTCATCGCCGGCGGTTTCGGTTGTGGCCGGGGCGGGGGCGGGCTCGGGCGGAAGCGAGGCTTCGTCGTCATCGGCGCCGCAGGCCGCGGCAACAAGGGTGAACGCGAGCAACGCTCCGACCAGGAGCCATAGGCGTGAGTGCAGATTCATCGGCTTCCCTCCAAATAATGTAAGCGCTTACATACAAACAGTAGCGTGCTCGCAACGCAGCGTCAAGCGGGATCAACGTGCCCGTGTGGTCGTCGCGCGGACCACCAGAGGAACGTCCCAGGTGATGTCGCTCGCGGGCTCGCGGCCATCGATCAGCGCCAGCACCTGCTCCGCGGCCTGCACGCCCATCTCGCTCACCGACTGGCGCATGGTGGTGAGGCCCAGTGCCTCGGCCAGATCGTGGTCGTCAAAGCCGATGACCGAAAGATCGTCGGGCACGGTCAGGCCGGCTCTTCTGGCTGCCTCCAGGGCGCCGAAAGCCATCTCGTCGGTCATGCAGAAGACCGCGGTGGGCGGACTGGGGCCGGCGATGAGCCTGGAGAGCGCTCGCGCTCCTCCCCCGGCTGACCCGTCGCCTTCGGTGGCCAGGCTTGGGTCGATCCTCAGGCCCGCATCTCGGAGGGCGTCCTTGTAGCCGAGGCGGCGTTGTTCGGGCACCGGCGTCGGCAGGTCCGCCATGCGCGGTCCGGTAACGAGGCCGATGCGTTCGTGTCCCAGTTCGATCAGGTGCTCGACGGCGCGTCGAGCCGCGAGCCGGTTGTCGATGGCAATCGACGAAGCGCCCTCGAGTCGCTCGCCGACGGCTACGACCGGCCGGTTGAAGAACGTGCTGGCAGAGGTTCCCTCGGCGCTGACGAAGGTGTCGATCAGGACGATCCCGTCCACCCGGCGGCAGAACGACCTGGCTCCTTGCAGGAAGCGCACGCGGTCCTCGGGATTGGTCATCATGGAGATGAGCAGGTCGTAGCCGGCCCTGGCGAACACCGAGTTGATGCCGCCCAGAGCCCGTGATGGGAACCAGGTTCCGAACAGCGGCGCGACCACACCGACCGTCGAGGTCCGCCCCGAGGCCAGACGCGACGCCTGCGGATGGAGTTCGTACTGATGCTTGGCGGCGACCTCGAGCACTCTCGAACGGGTCGCCGGCGCGACGTTGGGGAGGTTGCGGAGGGCGCGACTGACCGTGGCGACCGACACTCCCGCCGCTGCGGCAATGTCGCTTATGGTGGTCCGGCCCTCTGCCAAGGCTGTTTCTCCTCCGGCTGCCGATGATCGCCTGCCAGCACGACGGTTGACTCGCCAGGGACAGATACCGCGTCGTGGGCCGGGCTGTCCAGGCGGCTACCGTCCCGGCTGGCGAAGACCGCCCGCCATCCGGGCGAGCCCAGCCGCACGCTAGTGCGACGGTCGGCCAGGTTGGCGACCACCGCCATCGAGCCTCGCCGCAGGGCGGCCACGAGCGGATCCCCGGTCTCGATCCACTCGAGCGGCGCCTGCCACAGGTCGGGGTGGCGACGGCGCGTGGCGAGCAGGCTGCGGTAGCGGTGCAGCGGAGAATTGCCGTCGGCCTGCTGGCCGGTGACGGTCTGTTCCGGTTGGCGGGGTTCGGTGTCGATCCAAGGCTCGCCCGCGGAGAAGCCGTTGTGGGCGCTGCTGTCCCAGGGCATGGGCGTCCGGCACCCGTCCCGACCACTCGCCGCGCGTGAGTTCCTGACCGACACCGGGTCGTACGGGCCCCTGCGCAGCACCCCGTCGCAGAGTCCGAGTTCCTCGCCCTGGTAGAGGAAGGGGGTGCCCCCGAGCGCCATGAACAGGGTGGTGACGGCCAGAGATCGCCGGACGCCGGTCTCGCCGCCGCCGAAACGGCTCGCCGCCCGAGATCGGTCATGGTTGCTCAGCACCCAGGAGATTTCCTGTGGCGCCGCGTCGTGCATGGCCCGCGCCATCGGAAGGAGAACCCCGGGTGCCCAGTCGAGGATCGCAGTTCGCAGGAAGAAGGCCCGATCGAGCGTGCCGGGCAGAACGTAGCGGGACATCCGGTCGGGCCACGAGGCGTTCACCTCTCCGAGGAGCATCACCTGCTGCGGGGCGCAGAGGTGGCTCCATCGTCGGAAGATCTCGATGTTCTCGGACTGGTCCATGTCGTGGAGGTGCTCGAAGGCGTCGAAGGCTTCGAAGGGATCCATGTCCGGGACGATCGGCGCGATCTGGGGGTTGTCGCGTACTGCGGCGTCCTTGAGGAGGCCATGGGCCACATCGACCCGGAAGCCGTCGACGCCTCGGTCCATCCACCAGCGCAGGATCGAGTCGAAGTCGTCCCTGACAGCGGGATTGCGCCAGTTCAAGTCGGGCTGCTCGGGTAGGAAGAGGTGGCACCAGTACTGGCCGGACGCCTCGTCGAGGGTCCAGGCCGGTCCGCCGAAGTGGCTGAGCCAGTTATTCGGAGGCCCTCCGTCGGGGGCCGGGTCGGCCCAGAGGTAGCGGTCCCGGTCGGGTCCATCCCGATCGCGGCGGGCGCGGGCGAACCATTCGTGCTCGATGGAGGTGTGGTTGGGCACGATGTCGACCATCACCCGCAGGCCTCGACGGTGAGCCTCTCTCACGAGGGTGTCGAAGTCTTCGAGCGTTCCGTGGCGAGGCGAGACGGCGCAGTAGTCGCTGACGTCGTAGCCGTGGTCGTGGTCCGGGGAGGGATAGAAGGGGGTGAGCCAGACGGCGTCGACTCCTAGCCAGCTCAGATAGTCGAGGCGACTGGTGATCCCCGCCAGGTCGCCGAGCCCGTCGCCGTTCGAGTCGGCGAAGGAGCGCACGTAGATCTCGTAGCCGACGGCTCCGCGCCACCAGGGTGTGGCTCCGTCAGAGCCGGCTGTGCTCTGTTCCGACGTGTTTCCCTTCACTCGCCCTCCTACGTAAGCGCTTACAATCGGGCAACTCTAGTTGTACGCTGCCGTCATGTTGGCGACAGTCGGCCGGCGAGAGGAGCCACCCTGAGCGGCATGATCCAGATGCTCGTGGGCGAGGCGGTCAGCGAGATCACCGACAACGGGGAGGAATTGCGGTCCGCCTACCGCGGCGCGGCGGGGATTCCCGACGATCTGGCTCTCTTCTGGCGAGAGAGCTGAGAAGGAGGACGAAAATGGGCGCAATCACGCTTGATTGCTGCACGAAGGTGTACCCCAACGGGGTGCGCGCCGTGGACGACGTGTCGCTGCGCATCGAGGACGGCGAGTTCATGGTGCTCGTCGGCCCGTCCGGCTGCGGCAAGTCGACGATGCTGCGCATGATCGCCGGCCTCGAGGAGGTCACCGACGGGCAGATCACCATTGGCGACCGTGAGGTCACCGATCTGGCGCCGCCGGAGCGCGACATCGCCATGGTGTTCCAGAACTACGCGCTCTACCCGCACATGTCGGTGCGCGAGAACCTCGGCTTCGGGTTGCGCATGCGCAAGGTGCCCAAGGCTGAGCGCGCCGAATTGGTGGACGCCGTGGCGCGCACGCTCGGCCTCGGTGAACTGCTGGACCGCAAGCCGGCGGCGCTGTCGGGTGGGCAGCGCCAGCGGGTGGCGATGGGTCGGGCCATGGTCCGCGAGCCGGCGGCGTTCCTGATGGACGAGCCGCTCTCGAATCTCGACGCCAAGCTGCGCGTGGCGATGCGCTCGGAGTTGGTGCGCCTGCACGCCCGCCTGCAGACCACGTCGCTGTTCGTGACCCACGACCAGACCGAGGCGATGACTCTGGGCCAGCGGGTGGCGGTGCTGCGCGACGGGGTGCTGCAGCAGTGCGACACCCCCCAGCAGCTGTTCCGGAATCCCGTGAACCTGTTCGTCGCGGCCTTCATCGGCTCGCCGAGCATGAACTTCGTGGAGGCCACCGTGGCCGGTGACAGTGTCGAGTTCGCCGGTTTGGGGATGCCGCTGCCGGAGGGTTCGCCGCTGCGCGGCCAGGAGCGGTCGGTGATCCTGGGCATCCGGCCGAGCGACTTCGCGTACGCAGATGACGCGGCTGCTGATCTGCCGCGCATGCGGGTCGTGCCGTCGGTGGTGGAGGACTTGGGCGCGGAGAGCTACCTCATGTTCTCTGTCGATGCCCCTCGCGTCGACACCGAAGCGACACGAGCGGCAGCGGACGCCGAGCGCACCGACGAGGTGACGCTGCTGGCCGACGAGGACGGCGCCGTGTTCTGTGCCCGGATCGACCCGCGCCGCTCACCCCGCCCGGGCACCCCCGTCGAACTGGCGATAGACAGCGAACGGGTCCACTTCTTCGACCCCGAGACCGGCGACGCCATCCGCGCCACGCGCTAGCCCGCTCTCACCAAGTCGAAGACTCAGCACCAGTCGACGCGACAAGCCGATCGTCCGGGCCCGCTAGGAGTTCGACGAGTGGGGCGGGGGCTCGTGTTCGACTCGCGCTCTTGTCCAACGTCATAGGAAGTCTGCGATTGGCAGACTGTGCTGGCCGGGGTCATGGCTGATCAGCCCCAATCTCGATCAGCTTTGATCCGCACGTCCGGCATGGTCGGGTACTCGTCCCAGGTGCGCCCATCAAGCAACCGCCCGCCCGCCTTCGGGAATCTGCCGCCCCACTGCTTGAAAAAGAACGGGACTTGGGCCTCCCGGCACTGGTCCCGAAGGTCAACAACCCACTCGCGCATTATCGGACGCGCTTTCGCGCCGCTCTCGCCACCAGCGATCAGCCAGCCGGTGCCACTCAAGTCGAGTCCGCGCAGCGGGCCAAGCAGGGGTTCAGCGCTGACAAATCGCACCGCCGCGTTTACCCCCTGCAGGTGCTTGATTCGAAACGAGTAGCGCGCTGTTTCAACAGAGACTCCTACCCAGGCATTTGGGGGCCAGTCCAGCACGTCATCGAGGGCTGCAAGGCGCTTCGAACGCTTTGTGAGGATTTGGTAGGTGTGCTGCGGAGTGTCCCGAATGACCTCGATCACACTGCGAATGAAGCCGGTCGGCACTCTCTCGTGGAACAAGTCGCTCATTGAGTTCACGAAAATCATCCGTGGCCTTGACCACGTAGTGGGGATGGTCAGAGTGTCGGGGTGGAGCGTTACTCCGAAGCCCGGACCACTTGTCCGCGGATCGCCGTCAACTTGATACTTGGCCTGCCCCATAGCTTTCAGGCGTGCCGCCAAGATGAGCGCGTAGCAATTGTCGCACCCCGGGGAGGTGCGATCGCAGCCAGTAGTGGGATTCCACGTGGCGTCAGTCCACTCAATTGATGATTCAGCCATGTCTATTCTTTTGGATGATATTCAGCTCTATCACAAGTGTCTCCATGCCGCCAACTCAATCGGGAAGTCCTGCCTCCACCCTGTGTGGAGGTCTTCGTAGCCGGGTCGATGATGTTCGATGTCGAAGAGAGTTCCAGATTCTGGTCGAACCCGATCCTTTTCTTGTGCCCACCGCATGATCGATTCCCCAGCAAGATTGTCGGTCGCGAAGATCATGGCGTACAACTCGCTCGCGCCTCGGGTGTGGATTGGTCGAACCAGGAGATGCCTGTAGCCCAGTTCGGCGAGACGATCCATGTAGAGCCACAGGTAGGCCTTTTTGGCATCACCGGGACAGATCTCGCCGGAATGGCGGGCATGCCAAATTGTCTCCCACGGCCCCCACGCTCCGTAGAGATCGGCGATCCTCTGCGGGAATCCGCGACTCTCCGCGTACTTGCGGTTCTTTCCCAGCATTCGCACAATGCCCGATGAAGAGAACAGAATCCACATCTCGACCTTGCTCTTGCCGGTTCTCTCCGCGTACTCGCGCTTGTGATCTGCGATGGCTCTGATCGTGTTCCAGCGCAACTCCATCCCGTCCGGGTCCAAGAACGCAAAAGTTGGGGCCTTCGCGGGCAACTCCGAGAGCGCGTGCAGCATGGTCTCGTTGCAGTCACCTCGGATCACACGCGCATTTTGCCCGGGGAATCGGGCAATGAGTCTCTCCAAGCTCCGAGCGCGCTTCCTGTTAAGTTCGAAGAAGCGAATGTCGGTAAACGGTGGTGACACAGAGAGAGCACACTCGGCTGACCCGGGGAACGTCCGATCGGTGTCTCTGACAGTATTCTCAGGCTCTCCTGCGAACGCGTCGATGTAGACGCGGTTCCGAGCGCCCTTGGCGGCTTGCACAAAGATCGGTAGGTAGTCCCCGAGGATCGCAAGTTTTTCGTAGGAGTGCGCGCTCCACTCTCGCATGTCACCTCCTCTTCCTCGACTAGAGGGTACTGAGGGGGTGTGACACGGCTCGCCACGACGGTGAGGTGAGGAAATCCACGGCCAAGGGTTTGCGGATGCCAGCCAGCTTCGCGACGGTGGGGCGGGCGCCATGTGCAGATCGCCAGATCTTTGTTACCCACATTGGCACCATCGCCACACGAGCAGCGGACACGGAGGTCACCGACGGCACGATCACCATCGGCGACCGCGACGTCACTGATCTCGCACCGCCCGAGCGCGACATCGCCATGGTGTTCCAGAACTACGCCCTCTACCCGCACATGTCGGTGCGCGAGAACCTCGGCTTCGGGCTGAAGATGCGCAAGGTCCCCAAGATCCGGCGGGAGGAGCTGGTGGATGCCGTGGCCACGACTCTCGGCCTCGGGCAGTTGCTGGACCGCAAGCCGGCGGCGCTGTCGGGCGGGCAGCGCCAGCGGGTGGCGATGGGTCGGGCCATGGTCCGTGAGCCGGCGGCGTTCCTGATGGACGAGCCGCTCTCGAACCTCGACGCCAAGCTGCGCGTGGCGATGCGCTCGGAGCTGGTGCGCCTGCACGCCCGCCTGCAGACAACCTCGCTGTTCGTCACGCACGACCAGACCGAGGCGATGACTCTGGGTCAGCGGGTGGCGGTGCTGCGCGACGGGGTGCTACAGCAGTGCGACACCCCCCAGCAACTGTTCCGCCATCCCGTGAACCTCTTCGTGGGCGCTTTCATCGGCTCCCCGAGCATGAACTTCGTCGAAGCCGCCGTCGCCGGCGACAGTGTCGTGTTCCCAGATCTGGGGATGCCCCTGCCCACCGATTCGCCGCTGCGCGGCCAGGAGCGCTCGGTGATCCTGGGCATCCGGCCGACCGACTTCGCGCACACCGACGACGCCGCAGCCGACCTGCCGCGCATGACGGTCGTCCCGTCTGTGGTGGAGGAGTTGGGCGCCGAGACCTACCTTTTGTTCACCATCGACGCCCCCCGCGTCGACACCGAGGCGACGCGTGCGGCAGCGGACACCGAGCGCACCGAGGAGATGACTCTGCTGGCCGACGAGGAGGGAGCCGTCTTCACCGCCCGCATCGACCCGCGCCGGTCACCCCGTACCGCAACGCCCGTCGAACTGGCCATCGACAGCGAACGAGTCCACTTCTTCGACCCCGAAACCGGAGCCGCCCTCCGCGCCACGCGCTAGCCCGCGTCCGCGACCCCTTACTGGCCGGGTAGGTCACGGGGATCGACGACCTGGCCGCGCTGGCGTGCCTCCTCGATGGCGAAGGTCACCCGGTGGCTGCGCAGCGCCTCCGCGAACGCTGCCCGCCCTGCTTCGGTGGGATAGTCGATCTCGCTCAGGTAGTGATCCACGAGTGCGCGGTCGCCGCCGAGGCCGTGGCTGCCGCTGAGGTCGGAGTTGTCGTGCCCGTCGGTGTTCCAGAACTGTCGACGGCGACTGGCGAACGAGTAGAGATCCACCCCGGTCGCCGTCACGGTGGCTTCGGCGCGGGTGCCGGAGACAACAGTGAGCCGGCTGCGCAGTTCGGTGAAGGCGCTGAGGGTGATAGTGGCGGTTTGGCCGCCGGCGAACAGGAGCGATGCCACTTGGGTGTCGGGCGCGTCGTTGTCGCCGCTGTAGACGCATCGACCGTAGCGGCTGTGTTCGAGAGCATCGGAGACCGCCGCGGCGGTGTGCTCCACGACGATGGCCGCCACGGGCCACGAGTAGTCGCCGCCGCGGGCTGCGTCGAGGTAGATCGCCCTGGCGTCGTAGACGCAGTCGACGGAGCAGTCGACGCAGCGTTCGGCGGCGCCGGCGGGCCGGGACTCGGGTCGGAAGTGGCTCAGGCTGGCGAAGGACGAGACGGCCACGCACTCCGAGTCGATGAGTTGCATGATCCAGTCCACGTCATGGCAGGCCTTGGCCACCATGAAGTCGGCGGCGGCGGCCGTCGAGTGCCAGTTCCCCCGCACGTAGGAGTGGGCGAAATGCCAGAATCCGACCGGCTCCAGGTGGTGGACGTTGACGATGTCGCCGAGGGCGCCATCGGCGATGAGTGATCGCAGCAGCCGCGTGTAGGGCGCGTAGCGCAGGACGTGGGCCACGAGTATGGGAGGAGCGTCGTCGCCCAGCCCAGCAAGGAGCCGGCAGCAGTCCTCCCATGACCGGGCGATCGGTTTCTCCAACAGCACAGGCACCCCCAGAGCCGCGAACTGCAGGGTGGGCTCGACGTGCATGTCGTCCATCGTGGCGATGATCACTCCGTCGACATCGCCGACATGAAGCTCCAGAGACTCCCAACTGCTCGCCTGATGGGCTTTGGGTGAACCGACGTGCTCAACGAGGCGCCGCCGTCGGCGGTCGTCGGGCTCGGCGACGGCCACGACCTCGGCGCCCGCCGCGGCCGCCAGACGGGCGTAGCCGTAGCCGCGCGACCCAGCGCTGATCACGGCCAGCCTCGGTCCGCGGCCCGCCGAGCTCATCGACGGACCTCCACGCATCCGACAGGCCACCTCAACCTGGGCGGACGATGAGGTCGGCGCGGTTGCGGGTTGGTTTGACCAGCTGAGCGTTCTTCTCGTCGGAGTTACGGACGAAGCGTTCGGCCTCGAGGCGGGTCTTTCCGTATCGCATGTGCCGTTCGATGAGACGGCTCCGGCGGGTTGCGTCGTCGAGTTCCAAGTAGGCGCACAGATCGAGTGCCGGGCGTATCTGAGCCCACGGAGGTTCGCCGAACAGCAGATAGTTCCCCTCGACGATCACCAATCCATCGGCGGGTCGAACCGGGATGGCTCCCGCGATCGGTTCTTCGATGTCACGATCGAACGCTGGCGCATACAGCACGTCCTCATCGGCCGATCTCGCGAGTCGCGCCACCAGGTCGGCGAAGCCCCCGGGGTCGAAGGTCTCGGGCGAGCCCTTCCGGCTCGCCAGTCCCTTCCTGTTGATGAGTGCCCGTGGCAGGTGGAATCCGTCCATCGGCACGACCGGTGGTGACGGCCACAGCAACTTGGCGAGATACGCCGCCAGAGTCGACTTCCCCGAGCCGGGCGGGCCGGCTAGACCGATGAGGTACCGCCTCTGCGCCGCGTGGATCCCGACGGCGAGTTCGAGAAGTTCTGTCTGGGTGATGCAGTCGGGTTCATCAACACGATCTCGCCTAGAGGCCGTATCGAGGTTCGTCCCGCCGGCGTTGCAATCCTGCCTCACACTCACAGGTCCTCGCCGGAACGCGGCTTTCTTTCTCATCCTTTGATGGCGCCCTGGAGCAGTGCTGCGACGAAATGTCGCTGGAATACGATAAAGATGATCAGAGTAGGGGTGAGGATGACGAGGGATCCGGCGGACAGCAGTACGACATCGATGCCCCACTGACTCTGGAAGTAGCCCAAGGCGCCGGCCATCGTTCGCTGCTCAGGGTCATTGACCATCACGAGGGCAAGAATGAACTGGTTCCACGTCCAGACGAAGTACAGGATCGCCAGCGTCGCCATGGCCGGTCGTGCGAGCGGGAGATGGATATGGCGGAATGTTTGCCATGTGCTCGCCCCGTCCACTCGAGCTGCGTCGGAGAACTCCGATGGCATGTTGAGGAAGTGTGAGCGCATCCAAAAGACCCCAAACGACATGAACAACGCGATCAACGGTAGGATGATCGACCATCTCGTGTTGACAAGGCCAAGGTCACGCATTTCGTAGTAGAGCGGTGTGATGACCACCTCGAACGGCATCGTCAAACCCACCAGCATGATCAGGAATACAACTCTGCCGCCTCGGATACGGAGCTGTCCCAGCGCGAAGCCGGCCATAGTGGCGATTAGGACCGAGATCGGAACCACCGCGGCCTCGATGATGAGGCTCGACTTGAGGAGAGCGCCCATATTGGCGGTGTTGAAGGCGTCGCGGAAGTTCCCCCATTGCGGGTCGGTGGGCCATTCGAAACCTCGGGGGATCGTTCCCTGAGGCTGCAGGGCGGCTGACAACATGCTCATCAGAGGGACGAGTGTGTAGGCGATGGCGACCAGCACTATCAGCTGGCCAAGGAGCACTTCGCGCTTGTTGGCGATCATCAGTCGCGCGTTCGTGAGAGCCGTTGGATAGGCAGGATCAGGAACAGGATGAGGACCATGAGAACGAGCCCATACGCCGACGCCAGGCCGACTTGGCGATGGGCGAAGGCGCGCCGGTAGATCTGTACGCCGGGAACCATCGTCTGCGTTCCCGGCCCACCCCCCGTCGAGACGAACACGATGTCGAAGCTCGCCAGGGAGAGGATGACGGTCACCGTCAGGCAGACCGCGATCTGGTTCCGTATTCCCGGAAGCGTCACAGCGAAGAACTCGCGCACCGGTCCGGCTCCGTCGATCCTGGCCGCCTCGTACAGCGTCGGGTCGATCTTGGTCATGCCGGTCAGCAGCAGGACCGTGCAGAATCCCAGCAGGACCCACACGCCGATCAGCCCGACGGCAGGAAGGGCGAGATCGAAGTCAGCCAACCAGGCCCTCGTGATCGAGCCAAGTCCTAGACCACGCAGAAGCTGGTTGACGGTACCGGTGGTTGCGAACATCCATTTCCACGCGATGCCTGCTGCAACGAGTGGAACCAGCTGCGGCACGAACAGGATCGTGCGCGCCAGGCTGCCCAGGGAGCGTTGCTTACCACCGTGGATCACGGCCGCCATCACCAGACCACAAGTCACGGGAATGACGCTGTAGAAGCCGATGAGAACGAAGGAATGAATGATCGCACCGACGAGTTCATCGTTGCGGAAGACCTCGCGGTAGTTCTCGAAACCGGCCCATCGTGACGCGCCCACCCCGTCCCAGTAATACAGCGAGTACTGGAACGCAGTACCGAGCGAGCCAAGCACCAACCACGCAAACATGCCGAGTGCCGGCAGGACGTAGAGCCATCCCCCAAGACCGGTACTTCGTACCCTGGCCCTCAAGGAAGAACGAAATCGCTCAATCGGCGGCATGACCTTGCGTGTTGGAGGGCGCGTGTGGCCGGTGCTAGACGCTTCAACCACGCACGTCCTCCAACACAATTAGGGGGGAGGGGGATTCACCCCCCGCTGAGGGCGCATCATCTCTCCAGCTGATCCTCGTATTCTTCTTGAATCGCATCGATCAGGCCTTGTGGGGTCTGCTCGCCCGCGAACAGCTTCTGCAGCTCGGGGGTCATGACGGCTGACAAGATGGCGCCGGTGGCATTGGCGATAAAGTCGACTGCTCCGTCGTCGGCTCCCAAGACGGCTCCCGCGGCGATCGTTTGTGCGCCAAGTGTCCCCTCCACAACTGGAACCGGCAGGTGAGGCGGGCCACCCGGGGCCTGCCCACTCTCCTCGATGATGATACGACGGGCCTCAGGATCGGTGTGTGCCCAGTTGAGGAAGAACACCGCAGCATCGGGATTGGCGGCGGCCGCTGCCACGCCGTAAGTAGCCGGCGCAGACATCGCCACATGAGGCGCTCCGGCCTCCAGCGGGGGGACGAGAAAGAAGCCCACGTTGTCGCCCATCTGCGCGTCGAGATTGGCGGATTCCCAATCGCCGATGAAGAGGAAGAGCCCCTCGTCATCGATGAACTGGCCCACGTGCGTCGGATAGTCGATGGCGTTCACATCGGACTGGAAGTAGCCAGCTTCGATCCAGTCATTGAAGTGCTCAGTTGCTTCGAGCGCTTCGGGCGAATTGAAGACGGCCCCGGGCTGCTGGAGAATCCAGCCGTTCAGGTCGGCCTTGTCGACGTACTGGTTGACCACCATCTGAAACGGCAGAGCTGTTCCCGCCACAGGGGCGTTCATCCCGAGGATCGGCTGAATGCCGGCTTCCTTCGCAGCGGCCAGGTGCGCGTCGAGTTCCGCCAGAGTCTCAGGCTGCGCCGTCATGCCTACCTGCTCGGCCAGAGCCTTGTTGTAGAAGATCCCGGTGACGCTGTATCCCAGACCCACACCGTAGAGAGATCCGGAACCCCTCGAGCCGCTCTCGTTCACGCGGACCTGCCCAAGGATCGACTGCGGCCAAGCGTCCCAGCCAAAGGCGTCAGCGTATGGATCGAGATTGAGCAACAGATCATTGGCAACGAGATCGATAAGTGTCGGCAACCTGACGATATCCGGTGGATCGTCGCTAGCCAGCACACGGGGCGTGTTCTCCAGCAGGTTGGCGAATTGGTCCTTGCGGTACTCGATTTCGACATTCGGGTACTGCCGCATGAACTCCGCCCCGAGCGCTTCGATGTAGGGGAAGTTCGGCTCGATGTAGAACACGAGCGACACCGGGTCAGACGTGAGTTCGGGGCCAATCTCCGGGGCGGCCGGCTCACTCGACTCGACCGACTCGACCGGCTCGCTCAACTCGGCCGGTTCGCTCGGCTCGGTGGACTCGGGCGGTTGGCTCGGCTCGGTGGGCTCGGCCGCCTCAGTCGCCTCGGCCGGCGCGGGAGGCGACACTGCTGATGTGCTCTCTGGGCCCGGAGAACTACAGGCGGCCAGTAAGGAGAGGGTCAGCAGGGCTCCTAGAACGAGCGATGAGCGCGGGTGATTCTTCATTGGGCACCTCTGGAATGTAACCGCTTACATTTGCGAACCCTAGCGTGCTCGCTGCACTGCGTCAACCCACTTGCGCGGAGGTGTTCAGCCCACTGGCGCGGTGGTGTTCCGTATCACTAGGGGCACGTCCCAGGTGATGTCGCTCGCGGGCTCGCGGCCGTCGATCAGCGCCAGCACCTGCTCCGCGGCCTGCACACCCATTTCGCTCACCGACTGGCGCATGGTGGTGAGGCCCAGTGCGTCGGCCAGATCGTGGTCGTCAAAGCCGATGACGGAGAGATCGTCGGGCACGGTCAGGCCGGCTCTTCTTGCTGCCTCCAGGGCGCCGAAAGCCATCTCGTCGGTCATGCAGAAGACCGCGGTGGGCGGGCTGGGTCCGGCGATGAGCCTGGAGAGTGCTCGCGCTCCGCCCCCGGCTGACCCGTCGCCTTCGGTGGCCAGGCCCGGGTCGATCCTCAGGCCCGCGTCTCGGAGGGCCTCCTTGTAGCCGAGGCGGCGTTGTTCGGGCACCGGCGTCGGCAGGTCAGCCATGCGCGGTCCGGTAACGAGGCCGATGCGTTCGTGTCCCAGTTCGATCAGGTGCTCGACGGCGCGTCGAGCCGCGAGCCGGTTGTCGATGGCAATCGACGAAGCGCCCTCGAGTCGCTCGCCGACGGCTACGACCGGCCGGTTGAAGAACGTGCTGGCAGAGCTTCCCTCGGCGCTGACGAACGTGTCGATCAGGACGATCCCGTCCACCCGGCGGCAGAACGACCTGGCTCCTTGCAGGAAGCGCACGCGGTCCTTGGGATTGGTCATCATGGAGATGAGCAGGTCGTAGCCGGCCTTGGCGAACACCGAGTTGATGCCGCCCAGAGCCCGCGATGGGAACCAGGTTCCGAACAGCGGCGCGACCACACCGACCGTCGAGGTGCGCCCCGAGGCCAGACGCGACGCCTGAGGATGGAGTTCGTACTGGAACCTGTCCGCAACCTCGAGCACTCTCGAACGGGTCGCCGGTGCGACGTTGGGGAGGTTGCGGAGGGCACGGCTGACCGTGGCGACCGACACTCCCGCCGCTGCGGCAATGTCGCTTATTGTGGTCCGGCCCTCTGCCAAGGCTGTTTCTCCTCCGGCTGCCGATAATGGCTCGCCAGCACGACGGTTGACTCGCCAGGGACAGATACCGCGTCCTGGGCCGGGCTGTCCAGGCGGCTACCGTCCCGGCTGGCGAAGACCGCCCGCCATCCGGGCGAGCCCAGCCGCACGCTAGTTCGACGGTCGGCCAGGTTGGCGACCACCGCCATCGAGCCGCGCCGCAGGGCGGCCACTAGCGGGTCCGTTGTCTCGATCCACTCGAGCGGCGCCTGCCACAGGTCGGGGTGGCGACGGCGCGTGGCGAGCAGGCTGCGGTAGCGGTGCAGCGGAGCATTGCTGTCGGCCCGCTGGCCGGCGACGGTGTGTTCGGTTGGGCGCGGTTCGGTGTCGATCCACGGCTCGCCCGCGGAGAAGCCGTTGTGTGCGCTGCTGTCCCAGGGCATGGCCGTCCGGCACCCGTCCCGGCCACTCGCCGCGCGTGAGTTCCTGACCGACACCGGGTCGTACGGGCCTCTGCGCAGCACGCCGTCGCATAGTCCGAGTTCCTCACCCTGGTAGAGGAAGGGAGTGCCCCCGAGCGCCATGAACAGGGTGGTGACGGCCAGAGATCGCCGGATGCCGGTCTCGCCCCCACCGAAACGGCTGGCCACCCGAGATCGGTCATGGTTGCTCAGCACCCAGGAGATTCCCTGTGGTGCCGCGTCGTGCATGGCCCGCACCATCGAGAGGAGGACCTCGGGTGCCCAGTCGAGGATCGCAGTTCGCAGGAAGAAGGCCCGATCGAGCGTGCCAGGCGCAACGTAGCGCCACATCCGGTCGGGCCAGGAGGCGTTCACCTCTCCGAGGAGCATCACCTGCTGCGGGGCACAGATCTGGTTCCATCGTCGGAAGATCTCGACGTTCTCGGACTGGTCCATGTCGTAGAGGTGCTCGAAGGCGTCGAAGGCGTCGAAGGGGTCCATGTCCGGGACGATCGGCGCGATCTGAGGGTTGTCGCGCAATTCGGCGTCCTTGAGGAGGCCATGGGCCACATCGACCCGGAAGCCGTCGACGCCTCGGTCCATCCACCAGCGCAGGATCGAATCGAAGTCGTGCCTGACTGCGGGATTGCGCCAGTTCAAGTCGGGCTGTTCGGGTAGGAAGAGATGGCACCAGTACTGGCCGGACTCCTCGTCGAGGGTCCAGGCCGGTCCGCCGAAGTGGCTGCGCCAGTTATTGGGAGGGCCGCCGTCGGGGACCGGGTCGGCCCAGAGGTACCGGTCCCGGTCGGGTCCATCCGGATCGCGGCGGGCGCGGGCGAACCACTCGTGCTCGATGGAGGTGTGGTTGGGCACGATGTCCACCATGACCCGCAGGCCCCGGCGGTGAGCCTCTCTCACGAGGGTGTCGAAGTCTTCGAGCGTCCCGTGGCGAGGCGAGATGGCGCAGTAGTCGCTGACGTCGTAGCCGTGGTCGTGGCCCGGCGAGGGATAGAACGGGGTGAGCCACACGGCATCGACCCCCAGCCAGCTCAGATAGTCGAGGCGACTGGTGATCCCCGCCAGGTCGCCGACCCCGTCGCCGTTCGAGTCGGCGAACGAGCGCACGTAGATCTCGTAGCCGACGGCCCCGTGCCACCACGGTGTGGCTCCGTCAGAGCCGACCGTGCTCTGTTCCGACGTGTTGCCCTTCACTCGTCCTCCTGTGTAAGCGCTTACAACCGGGGTACTCTAGTTGGACGGCCAGCAGGTTGGTGACAGCCGGCCTGCGGGAGATGGAGATGGGTGCGATAACTCTTGATCGCTGCACGAAGGTGTATCCCAACGGGGTGCGGGCTGTGGACGGTCTGTCGTTGCACATCGACGACGGGGAGTTCATGGTGCTCGTCGGCCCGTCGGGGTGCGGGAAGTCGACGATGCTGCGCATGATCGCCGGCCTCGAGGAGGTCACCGAGGGGACGATCACGATCGGCGACCGTGACGTCACCGATTTGGCGCCGCCGGAGCGCGACATTGCCATGGTGTTCCAGAACTACGCCCTCTACCCGCACATGTCGGTGCGCGAGAATCTCGGTTTCGGGTTGCGCATGCGCAAGGTCCCCAAGGCTGAGCGCGCCGAGTTGGTGGATGCCGTGGCGCGCACGCTCGGTCTCGGCGAGTTGCTGGATCGCAAGCCGGCGGCGTTGTCGGGTGGGCAGCGCCAGCGGGTGGCGATGGGCCGGGCGATGGTGCGCGAGCCGGCGGCGTTCTTGATGGACGAGCCGCTGTCGAACCTCGACGCCAAGCTGCGTGTGGCGATGCGTTCGGAGTTGGTGCGCCTGCACGCCCGCTTGCAGACCACGTCGCTGTTCGTGACCCACGACCAGACCGAGGCGATGACTCTGGGTCAGCGGGTGGCGGTGTTGCGCGACGGGGTGTTGCAGCAGTGCGACACGCCCCAGCGGTTGTTCGGTAATCCCGTGAACCTGTTCGTGGGCGCCTTCATTGGCTCGCCGAGCATGAATTTCGTGGAGGCCGCCGTGGCCGGCGACAGTGTCGTGTTTCCTGGTCTCGCGATGGCGCTGCCCACCGATTCGCCGCTGCGCGGCCAGGAGCGGTCGGTCATTCTGGGCATCCGGCCGACCGATTTCGCGCACTCCGACGACGCCGCGGCCGACCTGCCGCGCATGAGGGTGGTGCCGTCGGTGGTGGAGGACCTGGGCGCGGAGAGCTACCTCATGTTCACCGTCGACGCCCCTCGTGTCGACACCGAAGCGACGCGAGCCGCAGCGGACACCGAGCGCACCGACGAGGTGACGCTGCTCGCCGACGAGGAGGGCGCCGTGTTCTGTGCCCGGATCGACCCGCGCCGCTCACCCCGCCCGGGAACTCCCGTCGAACTGGCCATCGACAGCGAACGGGTCCACTTCTTCGACCCCGAAACCGGCGACGCCATCCGCGCCACCGCATAGCCCCGAGCTAGCGCAATTCGCGGAAGAACGCTCGGACGTCTTCGACGAACAGTTCGGGCTGCTCGAAGGCGGCGAAGTGGCCGCCGCGGGGCATCTCGTTCCAGTGCCTGATGTCACTGAAGAACGGCTCGCACCACGAGCGCACCGGAGGGACGATCTCCATGGGGAACTTCGCCACGCCTGTGGGGACCGTGACCGGTGCCGGTTGCGCAGCGGACCCAGCGGCAATCGGGTTGAACGTCTCCCAGTACAGGCGTGCCGATGAGGTGGCATTGGCGTTCAGCCAGTAGAGCATCACGTTGTCGAGCAGTTCGTCGCGGCTCAGCGTGTTCTCGGGATGCCCGTCGCAGTCCGTCCACTCGCGGAACTTCTCCAGGATCCACGCCGCCTGGCCCGCGGGGGAGTCGGTCAGCCCGTAGCCCAGCGTCTGGGGCCGCGTCGAGTGCTGGCGGTTGTAGGCCGTACCCCACTCGACGAAGTACTTGAGTGCAGCCGCGGCCTGCTGCTCCTCGGCGGTCCACGCGGGGTCCACCGAGCGCAGGTCGGGGAGCGCCATGTGTGTGCGCACGACCATGTTCAGGTGGATGCCCAGGCACCGGCTGGGGTGGCGGGCGCCGATCGCGATACTGACCGCCGAGCCCCAATCGCCGCCCTGGGCGCCGTAGCGGTCGTAGCCCAGCCCGGCCATCAACTCCGCCCAGCAGTCGGCGATCCGGTCGACGCCCCAGCCGGTGCGGGAGGGCTTGCCGCTGAAGCCGAAGCCCGGCAGCGACGGGCACACCACATCGAACGCGTCCGACGCCGAGCCCCCGTGAGCCACTGGGTCGGTCAACGGCCCGATGACCTTGTGAAACTCCACCACCGAGCCGGGCCAGCCGTGCGTGATTATCACCGGGACGGCGCCGGCTTCGGGTGATCGGACGTGAATGAAGTGCACGTCCATGTCGGCGACGTGGGCGGTGAACTGGTCGAACCGGTTGAGCGCCCGCTCGCGCGCCCGCCAGTCGTACTCGTTCGCCCAGTAGTCGCAGACTTCCTGCACGTAGGCCAGGGGAATCCCCTGCGACCAGTCGTCGACCGTCTCGGCCTCCGGCCAGCGGGTGCGGCGCAGGCGATCCTGCAGGTCCTCGATGACGTCGTCAGCGACGGCGATCTCGAACGGTTCGACCTGCATGGCTCGACGGTCCAGGCTCAGAACGGCGACGTCTCGCCGCTGGGGACACCGACGTCGAACGTCTCCATCAGCTGCGCGAGCAGGGTGTAGTAGCCGACGAGTGTCACGAGTTCCATGACACCGTCGAGGCCGAGCGCCTCGCGGGCGGCCTCGTAACTGGCGTCGTCGGGCCGGCCCCCGGCGATCAGCTCCTTGCAGAAGGCGTATGTCGAGGCAGCGATGTCGTCGTCGAAGGAGGGCGTCTCGCCGGCATGCAGCGCGGCGATCTGGTCGTCGTCAAGGCCGGCCCGGCGCCCGATGGGCTCGTGCGCCCACCACTCGAAGGGCGAACGCCGGTGGGCCGCAACCGACAGGATCGCCACCTCTCGCACCAGCGAGCTCAGACCGCAGCCGAAGCGGATGGCCGCGCCGACCGACTGCAACGCGTCGCCGACGGCGGGGCTCAGCAGCAGGGTGCTGAACGGGCCCACCAGGCTGCCGTCGTCCTCGGTCAGCCGGAAGGAGGCGTCGCGAGCTCTGTCTCCTCCGGCGATCGAGTCGTAGACGCGCCGCTGGTCGTCGGTGAGTTCCTCCGGGCGCAGGCCGGGCAGGCGGCTCACGATCCGAGGTCCACGATGGCGGCCACCGAGCCGCCGCCCGCCGGGCCCTGCTGCAGCCCGGCCACCGAGACGAACACGGCTGGGTCGCCGATGGCGGCGGCCGCCACGCCGCCCACCGCACCCTTGGTGTGGTGCGTGTGGTGCACGTCGGAGTCGTTCAGCGCCACCTGCCGCCGTCCCCGCAGGCGTCCCGACGGGTCGGCCTCGCACTTGATGAAGCAGTTCACCACCTTGCCGCCGAGGTCCTCGGCGCGGGGGTGCTCGGGCAACTCCAGGCCGGCCGAGCGGATGGCGTCGTAGATGCCGTCGAAGTCGAGGGCGTCGCGCATCACGGAGTGGCCGATGCGGAAGCGCCCGCCCACGCCGGTGCGGTTGCCGACCACGACGATCTGGGCTTCCACCTGCTCGACCCCCGAAGAGCAGGAGGCCACCGACGAGTACACCGAGAGATCTTTGGCGATCTGCTCAGGCTGGGGCCGGGGAATCTCCCCGAGCGCTGTGGCGATGCCCAGAGCCGAGGTGGCGTTGGAGACCGCCATGGATTCCATCGTGTCGGTGAGGGCGACCGTCTCGCCGCGGGAGTGGGCATCAGCGATGCGCTCGGCGGTCAGCAGCGGGGTCTTGGTCTGCACGAAGTGCACGTCCGCGCTGTCGGAGATCCCGGCGGCCGCCATGGCCTCGCGCACACCGACGGCCACCTTGTCCACCATCGGCAGGCGGCCGATCTCCTCGGGGAAGATTGGCTCGGACACGGCGAATCCCACCGCGAGGCGCTTCTCGTCGGCCGGCTCGGCGGGACCGTCCACCTTGGCGAACACCGTCATGTGCGGGGAGATCACACCGTCGCAGCCGCCGGACCAGGCGATCGGCACCTGCAGCGCCTCGGCGCGGGTCTTGCCGGCGTGTTCGACGAGGAAGTCGCGCAGCACGCGGTCGGCCAGCACGCGGGAGAAGTCGTTGACGCCGCCGTTGCCCTCCACCTTGCCGATGAGGGCCACGATGTCGTCGGCGGCGAAGTCGCCGGCTGCGATGGCCGCCTCCAGCCCGGTGGTGTCCTGGACGTTCTCGAAGGGGATCTTGCGTACGACGTAGGGCATCTCTGGTCCTCCTAGCTGCCGGGGTGCCGGGATCAGCGACGTCATTCGTCTCGTGACTGCCGCCGGCCCGTCATGCACAATGATAAGCAGTGTTGAATCGTCTACGATCCCGTTGACATTTCTCGGGACCCGGAGGCGGCGGCGGACGCCTGCCCCGCGGCCCGGACCAACAGGAGGACACCCTCATGACCGCTCCGATGCATCTGCTCCCCGGCCAGGAGACCCGCAGAGCCGGCGACCTGCTCTATGTCTCGACGATCTTCCCCGTCGACGGCGACGGCCGCGCCGTGCAGTCGGCGTCGAACTCCCCTCACATGGGCGACTCGGACGTCTACACGCAGTCCCAGGTGGTGCTCGGCGAGTTGGCGCGGCGCGTGGCTGCCGACGGCAGTTCGATGGACCGCGTGCTGCGGGTCGAGGTGCAACTCGCGGCTGCTGCCGACTTCGGTGAGTTCAAGCTGGCCTGGATCAATGCGTTCGGTGAAGCGCCGCCCGCCCGCACGACCATCGTGGTCGGTGATGACCAGGTCGTGCCCGGCACCCTCGTGACCGTCAACGCCGTCGCCCTCAATGGTGGCTCGGCGCAGCAGCGCGAGACGATCCACACCGATGAGGCTCCCGACCCGATGCCCTACGAGCACGCGCCGCAGGCCATCAAGGGTGGCCACTGGGTGTACCCCTCGGCCCTGCCGGCATGCGACTACGAGAACGGCATCCCGGTTGGCAAGCGACTTCCGGCCTTCCCCTACTACGCCAACGACGCCACCGACCAGGCCGAGTACGTGTTCGCCAATCTTCAGAAGGTCATGCAGTCGGCGGGTACCGACGTGGCCAACGTCATCAAGGCCCACCTCTACGAGCCCGATCTCGGCACGTTCCCCGACGTCGACGCGGTGTGGGCCCGGTACATGCCGCGCCCGCCCACACGGGCCTCGATGGCAGCAATCGACCTGCTCGTCGAGCGGGCGGTCTTCGTGGCCAACCTGCTGGGCGTGATGCCCGACGAGTCGATGGAGATCGTCGAGACCCGCAAGGGCATCAGCTGGCACCCCGTGGACGTGCGCAAGGTGAACTTCACGCCGGGCATCGCCGTCGGCGACGACTGGTTGTTCCTGGCCGGGCAGGTCCCGGTGCCGGACTTCCTCACCGGCGTGGTGGGAACCGGCCCCTCGGCACTGCGGAACTACTTCTCCAACATCGAGATGCAGACCGAGACCACGATGCGGCTGATTCAGGGCCAGATCGACGCCAACGGCTTCGAACTGCGCGACGTGGTGGATGCCCACATCTTCCTGGTGCACGCCCAGCGTGACTACCGCGGCTTCGAGCGGGCCTGGAACCGGATCATGGCCGAAGGAGGCATCGAGAACCCACCGCCGATCACCCTCATCCCGTCACGCCAGCGCAACGGCAACACCGGCATCATGTTCCTCGGTCCCGACGAGGTCCTCCGCCCCGACATAGAGATCGACTTCATCCTCCACCGCAGCTGACGACCGGCGGAGCGGGTCGCGACGTCTGCCGCGTCGCTCGCGCTCCTGCCGCGGTCCCGGGTGGAGACTCGGGGCGTGAAGGACTCTCCGATGGCCGATCGCGCCCTGATGATCCAGGGAACGGCCTCCGGCGTCGGCAAGTCGCTGCTTGTGGCGGGGTTGTGCCGGTTGCTGGCTCGCTCCGGGGTGCGTGTCGCCCCCTTCAAGCCGCAGAATATGAGCAACGCCGCGGCAGCCTGCCCGGGCGGTGGGGAGATCGGGCGTGCCCAGGCGCTGCAGGCGTTCGCCTGCGGCCTCGTGCCCACCGTGGACATGAATCCGGTGCTCATAAAGCCCGAGGCCGACCATGCCGCGCAACTCGTCGTGTTGGGCGAGGTGCGAGGCAGGCTGCACGCTCGGCGATTCCGCGAGGATCGCGAACCGTTGCTCCCCGAGGTTCTCGGGGCATTCGAGCGTCTTGCCGGTGCGCACGACTTCGTCGTGGTGGAGGGCGCCGGTTCGCCCGCTGAACCCAACCTCCGTGCGGGCGACATCGCCAACATGGGATTCGCGCGGGCGGCGTCAGTGCCCGTATGGCTCGTTGCGGACATCGACCGCGGCGGTTCGTTCGCAGCGCTTCTCGGAACGGTGGAGGCACTAGATCCGGCCGACCGAGCACTCGTCGAGGCGCTGATGGTGAACCGCTTCCGTGGCGACGTCGCACTGCTCGACGAGGCGTTCACCTGGCTCGCCGAGCGGACGACCCTCCCCGTGCTGGGCGCGGTCCCTTACCTGCCGGACCTCCTCCTCCCCGAGGAAGATGCGCCGTACGCGTTCATAGAGGGTCGGACCGGAGCGGCGGTCGCCGAGTCCCAGCAACTGCGCGTCGGAGGCATCCACTACCCGCGCTCCGCAAACATCGCCGACATGGACCCGCTGATGGCCGATCCGACCATCGACTTCGCCTGGATCCGAGATCCTGACGAGCTTGCCGGGCAGGACTTGGTCGTTTTGCCGGGATCGAAGGCGGTCGCCGCCGATCTTGCCTGGCTACGAGATCGTGGCTGGATCCCCGTCCTCGAGCGCCACCTTCGCTATGGCGGCCGCGTCCTCGGCATCTGCGGCGGCATGCAGATGCTGGGTCGGCGCATCCTCGATCCCCACGGGATCGAGGGACCGGCTGAGGCGCCCGGACTGGGTTGGCTGTCCGTGGACACGGAGATCCAACCTCAGAAGCTGGTCCAAACGATCTCCGGCCGAGCCATGTGGCCTGAGGAAGTCGAGTTCTCCGGCTACGAGATCCGCCACGGCGACAGCGAGACGGATCCCACTCTCCACCCGTTCAGCGCGCTGTCCGCCGATCGCCAGATCCTCGGCACCTACGTACACGGCCTCCTCGACCGAGCCGACTTCCGCCGAGCCGTGCTCCACCACTGGCTCTCCTGGCAGACCAACCACACCGAAGACCAAACCACCCGCTGGCTCCGCGACCTAGACCGCCTAGCAGACACCCTCCGCGACAACCTCAACCTGTCCTTGCTCCATGACAGGATCGGGAGGGTTGTGTGACCCGAGTTCGACGGTCGTAAGTCAAGGCCGAGGCGCTGAGCTTGGGCCTTGGTTCGTCGGCGGTTCCTTCTTGGGCGATGGGGGTCGGGGTGGGGCTTTGCTTGTGTCCCGGCGGTGGGGGTGTGAGACTCGGGATTCCTGACGTGAGCCGTGCTGGCTGGAGGAGAAGGAGCGAGACGTGGAACAGGTGGTTCTCTACAGCCTCAACACCGATGCGCGGACGCCGACTTGACAGGAGTGCTGCCGTGTTCGGGATTACCTGAACGAGCACTCCGTCGAGTTCGACGACCGCAACATCCGCCAGAGTCCTGAAGCGCACGCCGAGCTGCTCGCGCTGACGGGGGAACTTGTTGTCCCGACACTGATCGCCGGTAAACGGACGGTGGTGGGGTTTGACCTCGAACAACTCGAGGAGATCCTCCGGCTCCATGGGCCGGATGCCGAACCGATGTCGCAGCAACCGGCTGGCTCGCTTGAGGCCGAAGCGACATCGCCGCCACCCGGCAACTCCCTCGAGGCCGACCAGGGGCACCGGGTCATCGCCTCCGGCGACACGCTGGCCGACGACCTGCGGAGCCTGCTCGACCGGATCGACGGGGAACTCGACTACAACGCGGCCAAGGGCAGCACGCCGTTCCGCCAGGGGATGCACGACGGCCTCCGCTTCGCCCAGGATGCTGTCGCGGACCTGCTGTCGCGTCACGGCTACTCCGCAGAGGTCGAGCTCCGGGACTGGGACTTCTGATCCTTTGACGATCGACCGGGCGCGTGTGCCGGGTCGGGCAGCGGTAGTCGGTGAGAGACGGCCGGGTCACCTGGCCCGGGCTCGTCGCTCTCGACGTAGAGGTCGCCGCTGACGAGGTGCACCTCCTCCCAGTGGTCGTGGCAGAAGGGGACCGTGGTGAACGCACCTGGACCGAAGCGCAGCAGCCGGGTGCGGTTCCCGGTCTGAGCCGCCTCGGCCAACTCGCCTGCCAGGATCTTCTGGGCGATGAACGGAGCTCTTCAGGATGCGGACGGGCGGACCAGGCGGAGGATCGCCTCGGCCGCTGAGGGGTAGCGGGCGATCAACTCTGCGGCGTCACCGAGCTCGAATCCCTCGGGGTTGTACGGCGGCGCCATGGTGGTGCCCATCAGCGACCAGGCTTCGTACGTTGCCGCGCCCATCCAGGTGCCGGCGGGGATCGCCACGCTAGGTCGCTGGCCGCTCGCCAGGTCGTCGCCCAGGATCGGCCTCTCGACGGTTCCGTCGGGGTGCAGAAGGAGCATGTCCACCGGGGCGCCGGCGTAGTGGTGCCAGAGCTCGGGTCCGTCCAGACGGTGCAACGCCGAGAAGTCTCCGGGTTGCAGCAGGTAGTGGATAGCCGAGCTGTGTTGGTCGAGCCAGGTCTGCGCGAAGTAGCCGCCCTCGTCCGGCAAAGGCTCCAAGCCCAGCAATTCGATGATGTCGGACGCTCTCACGGGTTCAGGCAGAGCCCCGCAGCACGTTCAGCACGTCGATGCGGTAGTCGAGCGTGATCGTGCGCCCCGGCACCGGATCCTCCAGCGCCGCCCGGAACCGCTCCGCGGGCCGGATGCCCCCGAGCGCACCGAACGTGCCGGTGAACAGCACCAGGCGCTCGGGCCGCTCGGCGAAGGGTGTAGCGTCGAGAAGCTCGCCCAGGTCCATGAGTTCGGCGAGGCGACCTTCCTGATAGAGGGACTCGGTGCCGTTGACGGTGATCCAACTACGCACCTGGAGCCCGTCGGCGTGTCCGGCGACCTCCTCGAGGCGCCAGGCCTCGGTGGCCACGGCGGTGGGACATATCTCGACGGAAGCGCCGTCGAGGGTGAAGCTGACGCTCATGGCGATCCTCTCGGGTCGATCGAGCGGTCGTTCCTCTCTGGACCGCTCCCGGATCCTAGGAGTGTGCCGACCAAGCAGGTGGGTGTCCGGCGTTTGACGCCACCATTCGCATAGGTTAGATATATAGGTTACCTATGGGTCTGTATGCGAGAGCCGGTGTGTTCGCCCCGCAACTCCCGCTCACCGTCGGGCGCCGGGAGTTGCTGCGCGACGGTGACGACGAGCAGTTCCGGCGGATGCTGCACGACCTCCTGGCGTTCTCGGGCAAGCTGCAGGAGCTCCGGGAGCGGATGGGCGGCTTCATCGGCTTGTCGGGTCCGGCGTACACCATCCTCATCTCGATCGCCCACATGTCCGCGCGGGCAGAGGTGGGCGTGACGTCTGTGGCCCGCCATCTGAGCCTGAGCCAACCCTACGTGAGTGCCGAAGTCACCAAGCTGGTCGCCGCCGGCCTCGTCGGCAAGGCGGCGTCCGATCGAGACCGACGCTCGGTCTCCCTCACCGTGACGCCGGAGGCGGTCGCGCTGCTCACAAAGCTCGCCGCCCGCCAGCGCGACATCAACGACCAGTTGTTCGCGCACCTCGGCGTGGCGTCGTTCGACATGCTGGCGGGGATCGCCGCGCGCCTCGTCTACGACGCCGGCCGCGCCCTCGACTTGGCGGCTCTGAACGCTGCCGGGCCACGACCGGCCGGCGAGGGGTCCTGATGTCGCGAGCCTTTCGCGACGCCCTGGGCATGTTCGCCACCGGGGTCACGATCGTCGGCGCGGCCGGCGAAGATGGCGAGCTCTTGGGGATGACCGTCTCCAGCTTCAACTCGGTGTCCCTCGATCCGCCGCTCGTGCTGTTCAGCGTCGACCGGGGCGCCCTCAGTCTGCCGGTGCTGCGGCGAGCGCCCGGCTACGCAATCAGCGTGTTGTCGGCCGAGCAGGCCGAGCTGTCGAGACTCTTCGCCACGACGGGTGCGGAGAAGTGGGCCGGGCTGGAACTCGAGATCGGCTACGGCGGGGCTCCGCTCATCCCCGATGCCATCGCCCGCTTCGAGTGCCGGCCGTACGCCGTCTACGACGGGGGTGACCACGAGATCTTCGTGGGTGAGGTGGTGGCGTACCGCTCGGAACACGCGGCGGCTCCGCTGGTGTTCTTCGGCGGTGGGTACCGCAGCCTCGGAAGCTGACAGACCGTGCACCGCACGCCGCACTGCCTGAGCCAGGAGGTCGAGACATCGCGAAGACCGGCGCTGAACATCTTCGCTCGTTGCAGGACGGCCGGCAGGTATACCTCAACGGCGAACTGGTCGACGATGTGACCACGAGCGGTGCGTACCGCAATGCGGTCGCCGCCGTCATGGCAAACGAGATCCTCGTGACGTCCATCCAACCCCTCCAGCCCGACGAGTCTCGCTACGCCATCTCGTTTGTGGCCCCGATGAACCTCCCCGGGCCCTACACCGAGATGATCTCCGCCAAGGCCTGCCAGCGCGGCATCTACATCGCCGCCAACATGATGGAGGTCCACCCGGACTTCCCTGGACGGTTCTTCAACACCTCGTTCCTCATCAGCCCCCAAGGCGAGATCCTCATCAAGCACTGGAAGAACAACAACAACGCCTGGGTCTTCCCCTACACCACGCCCTCGGACATCTACAGCGAGTTCGTGGCCCTGTTGTGCGTCTGCCCGGTTCGGGAGAGAAGCGCTGTCCCCGCTGTCCCGCACCGAGATAGGCAACATCGGGCTGCTCACCTGCGGCGAGTTGGGGTTCCCCGAGAACGCCCGCTGCACGATGATGAACGGCGCGGAGATCCTCCTGCACCTCTCCTCGGAGCCCAACAACATGAGCCACGGCGACGTACGTAACTGGGAGTCGCTGCGCACCGCCCGGGCGTATGAGAACAAGTGCTTCCTGGCCATGGCAAACATTGGGATGTACGAGGGCGCCACCCGCGGCCTGCACGGCTCGCGCGGCGACTCGGCCATCCACAACTTCGACGGCAGCATCCTCAACAAGATCAACGGCCCCGGCGAGGCCACCATCAAGGGCCCCATCGACCTCGAGGGGCTACGCCGGGTGCGTGGGTGGCCGTTCCACCCGGTGACGATGCGTGCGGCGATGTACGCACGCGAGTACGAGACCTATCCCGGCTGGCCCCTCGCCGGCTTCGCCGACAAACCCATCGGCAGCATCGAGGAGACCCGGGCGCTGTTCAACAGCATCGTCGCCGAGCGCCGCGCCCGCGGCATCGACACACCTCCCCGCGACGCCTGAGGAGGCGCTCGAGGGTCGACCGGCGCCAGCCTCCGAGTGAACTCGGCGGGCGAGGACGCCGTTCCGGCCAGGCTGTCAGTCGTTGAGCGCGGTGATCAAAGCCTGAAGTCGACGCTTGTCCAGGGTCCGAATCCGGCGCTATTGATGGCACGAACCCAGTACCGGAACGCGCCGGCGGTAATTCCATCGAGGTTGAATGTCGTGCTCTGGGGCCGACGCAGGACCGGGAACCGTGACCAGCGGGCGGGGCTCGAGGCGTCAGCGCGGGATCTGCCCACCTGATAGCTCGTGATCCGGTCGCCGCCGTCGTCGGCCGGAGGCAACCAACTCACGATGACGCGGTCTCCAGCGCTGTCATGAGTCGCCCGTAGATTCTGCGGGGCTCCTGGCTCTGAGGTTCCGGGCGGAGGCGTGACGGTCTCGTCGCAGTCGTTCCGTTGGCGGCTTTCCCAGAGATTGTCCGCGTTCACCCAACTCGGCTGGAAGATGAGTTGGACGCTGGCGACTGCGCTGACGCCGGCCGCGGTTCGGGCTTGGACCGACCACTCGTAGAGTTCGTTTCTGCGTACGTTGGAGTCGACGTGCGAAGTCCCGGCGACCCGCCCGCCGGAGTCAGGATCGATGATTGTGAGACTGCCGGTCCTATTGGGCGCTCGCAGTCGGGTCACTTCATATGACGTGACGGTGCCACCACCAGTTGGTGGGTCCCAGTCGAGCCGAACGCCGTGTGGACCACCGGCGACATCGCAGATCACCGCTGCCACCCGCAGATTCCGCGGCGCGCCAGCCTGCTCCTCCGCAGAGACAAGACTGAACTCGACGCTTGTCCAGGGTCCGAATCCAGCACTGTTGACGGCTCGGACCCAGTAGCGGAATCTTCCGGCGGTAGCTCCGTTGAGATCGAATGCAGCGCTCTGAGGCTCGCGGCGGATCGGCGAAGCCGACCAGCGGGCGGGGCTCGAGGCGTCAGCGCGGGACCTGCCGACCTGATAGCTCGTGATCCGGTCGCCGCCGTCGTCCGCGGGAGGAGACCAACTCACGATGATTCGGTCTCCAGCGCCGTGATGTGTCGCCCGTAGATTCTGCGGGGCTCCTGGCTCTGAGGTTCCGGGCGGAGGCGTGACGGTCTCGTCGCAGTCGTTCCGTTGGCGGCTTTCCCAGAGATTGTCCGCGTTCACCCAACTCGGCTGGAAGATGAGTTGGACGCTGGCGACTGCACTGGTGCCGGCCGCGGTTCGTGCTTGGACCGACCACTCGTAGAGTTCGTTTCTTCGCACGTTGGAGTCGACGTGCGAAGTCCCGGCGACCCGCCCGTCGGAGTCAGGATCAATGATGGTGAGACCGTCGGTCCTGTAGGGCGCTCGCAGACGGGTCACCTCGTACGACGTGATGGTCCCCCCGCCGGCTGGCCGATCCCACGTGAGCCGAACGCTGTGTGGACCGCCGGCGACATCGCAGACGACCGCAGCTACCCGCAGGTTCCGTGGCGCACCCGCCGACACCCCCATGTCGCTCGCGACAGAGAATGGAGAGGCGAAGAGCCAGGTTCCGACGTCGGTGGTGTCGTACGGGAAGAAGCGTGCCCGGGGGAGCCACACCTGGTCGCCGTCGAGTTGCAGTCCGAACTCGAGCCTGCCGTTGGCGAGCAGCCGAGCCTGGATCCGCACGCTCGTGCCGTCACTCATGATGTAGGGAGAGGCGAACAGCCATTGCCCCACGTCTGCGGTCCGGTAGGGGAACAGGCGCGCCCGCGGCAGCCATTCACCGTCACCGTCCAGTTGCAGCCCGAACTCGACCTTCCCTGACTCCACCTTGCGTGCCTGGATGCGCACGGTGGTGGCGGGACCATCGGACGCCTCGGCATCCTGGGCCATTGTCGGCACCGTGGCCAGGACGCTTGCTGCAATCACCAGCACAGCGATGACACCGAAACGACGAATCATGGCAGTTTCCCCCCGATGACTGCATCTCGGCGAGAAACCGGACGGCGCCACCCGCGCACACAACTATTGCAACATTACCACGAGCCCGTGGAGCCGGTCTGTGCCGCCACTTCGGTGCGGCGCCGACGGTGGCGCGGGATGCCGAGGCGTCCGATGCCCCGGCACGGGGCTGTGACTCAGATGCCGCCGATGGGGCCCAGGGCTCGGCGGTAGGCGAGGGCGGCGGCGTCGGGGCCGCGCAGGTGCAGTTCCTCGGTCAGGCGCACGGGCAGCGGCACGGGACGCTGGCTCTCCACGACGCGGCGATCGGCCTCCATGATGACGTGCGTGAAGTCGAGGAAGCCCTGGTCCTCTTCGTCGATGTTGTAGTTGCGGGACAGGAACAGGAACAGTTCGTTGGTGTCGTCGGTGGTGGGTCTGCAGACCAGCGACACGACCGTGCTCTGCCCGTCGGGCGTGCCCTTGCGCAGATGCACGCTGAACGGCAACCACAGGAAGTACTCCCAGTGGACCTCGGTGCCGCTGGGCGAGTGCACGCCGCCCGGCTCCAGTTCCTTGTAGTCGAAGTAGAACCCGTAGTCCGTTTGGACCACGTCGTAGCCCCCTCTGACGGTGCGGTCGCGGCTGCCCAGCAGCCCGTCGTGCAGGAACGGGAAGTGGGAGATGTCCATGAAGTTCTCCACCGTGCGGGCGGCGGAGGCCTGCCACGAATAGCGGTGGCTGTACCAGATCTTGACGCCGGGGTCCTCCCACTCGCCGGTGGGCCACTCGGTGATCGGAGCCACCGGGTCGGTGAGCGCCACCCACACCAGCCCGTAGCGCTCGGTGGTGGCGAAACTCTTGACCTTGGCTCCCGACGGGATGGGCGAACCCGGTTCGAGCGCCGGGATATTCACGCAGCGCCCGTCGCCGTTGTACTCCCAACCGTGATAGGGGCAGGCGATGCAGCCTTCCGGAGTGGTCGAGCCCAGTGACAGAGCCGTGCCACGGTGGATGCACAGATCCTCCAGGACACGGGCCTGCGTGCCCTCGCGGTAGGCCACCAGCTGTCGCCCCAGCAACTCGAACCCGATTGGCGCGTCCGCGGTCACCTCGGCCGATTCCAACACCGGGTGCCAGTAGTTGGTGAGGTCGGGAGGGTCGGCTCCGATGTCATCGAGACTCGTAAGCGGTGCTGTCGTGGTCATGGCTCCCCCTGGATCTGAGTCTTGCTACTCGCGATGGTGGTCGATCCCGAAGAACGTGGCCTGCAGCAACTCCTCGTTGAGCATGTCGGCGGCAGGCTGCGAAGGTCCGAGCACGCCGGAGTTGAGCACGTAGACCCGATCCACATGCGGCAGGCAAAGCATCGGGCTTTCCTCGATCACCCAGAGCACCGACGTGCCCCGCTCGCGGACGGCCACGATGTCGGCGATGCGCTCCTGCACGATCGAGGGGGCAAGGCCGGTGGTGGGCTCGTCGAGAGCCAGGAAGCGGGGCCTGGAGATCATGGCGGAGGCGATGGCCAGCATCTGGCGTTCACCGCCCGACAGCGTGCCGGCGCGGGCGCGCCGCAACTCCTGCAGCGCCGGGAAGGATTCCAGCATCTCGTTGATGCGCCGGATCTGGGCGAGCGGGGACTCACGCAGCAGGCTGACAGAGAGATTGTCGTACACCGTGAGTTCCGGGAAGGTGCTGCCCTCCTGTGGAACGTAGGCCATGCCCAGTTCGGCACGTCCTGATGCGCCCGATTGCCTCAAGTCCTCGTCGCCGAACGTCATCGTGCCGCCTCGCACCGTCAGCAGCCCGAACACGGTCTTCATCAGGGTCGACTTGCCGGCACCGTTGGGTCCGATCACCGCGACGATCTCCGCCGGCGCCACTTCGAGGCTGACGCCGTGCAGGATGGGAAGGTCGCCGTAGCCGGAGTGCAGATCGCTGAGAACCAGGCTCTGCGACGGCGACTCGTCCGGGGAACCACTGGTGGCGGGTAGGGAAGCCGCGTCGCCGCTCATGTGTCCGCCCCCAGGTACACCTGGCGCACCAATGCGCTCGCGGCGATCTCGTCGGGGGTGCCCTCGGCGATGCGCCGCCCGTTTGCCATCACGTACACGTAGTCCGCCACGCCGAGAACGAAGGAGAGATTGTGATCGATGATCATCAGGGCGATGCCGCTGCGATGCACACTCCGGATCAGCTCCGAGAGCCGCGAGATGGCACCGGGGTTGACGCCGGCCGCCGGTTCGTCCAGGAGCAGCAGCCGGGGCCGGGTCATGAGTTGCCGGGCAAGTTCCACGAGCTTGCGGTCGCCGGCGGCCAACTCGTCCACCGGGGTGTCGAGTAACTGGTGAAGCCCCAGGTTCTCAAGGATCTCATCGGCCCGCTGCGACAATTCGGCGGTCTCGCGCCGGCCCCTGCTCGTGAGCATTCCGGTGAGAACCGCGTGCGAGGCGCCCGCCACCTGCAGGCTCTCCCAGACCGTCATGGTGGGAAAGCCCACCGGCGTCTGGAAGGTGCGCACAACACCCCGTCGGGAGATCTGCCAGGGGGCCAGCCCCCCCACAGGGTGGCCGTCGAAAGTGATGTCGCCGGCATCGGCTCGCTCGTAGCCGGTGATGATGTTGAACAGTGTCGTCTTGCCGGCGCCGTTGGGGCCGATAAGGGCGGTGATGCGATCCGGGTACAGATCCAAGGACACGTCGTGCACCGCCACGTTGCCCCCGAATGCCTTGTACAAACCGTGCGTGCTCAACAGCGCGCCGCTGCCGGTGCTCTCCGGGGCGGTCACGGCGCTACCTCTTTTCCGGTGTCGCCGCGTTGGCCCAAGCGTCGCAGCCGCGACGCCACCGCAGCACCGGCGGTGTCGAGGGTGGTCGCATGGCGGGCTCGCTGCCCGAACGTTCCGCGCTCGGAGAGCAGGCCCTGGGGGCGGAAGCGAAGCACCAGCACCAGCAGCAGGCCGATGGCCAGGGGATGTACGGCCACGTGCAGGTTGCGGAGCTCCGACGGCACGTCGATCAACTCGACCAGTTCGGTGAAGAGCAGCAGGACCGCCACACCCAGCACGGCCCCGAACCGGCTGGCGATGCCACCCAGTACCAGCGCGGTCCATGCTGTGAACGTGAACTGCGGTTTGAAGACAGAGGGTGCCACGTAGCGCAGCCACCACAGGTACAGCGGGGCGATGCCGCCGACGGCGATGCCCACCAGCACGAAGGTCTGCAGGCGCAGCCGGCCGACCCGGATCCCCAGCGACAGAGCCACCGGTTCGTTGTCGCGCATGGCCCGCAGCGCCCGCCCATAGCCCGAGCGGCTGACCCGGCGGGTCAGTCCGTAGACCAGCAGCGCAGCGCCCCAGGTCACGGCGAGCAGGACGGCTCTCAGGCCGTCGGGATCGAAAAAGCTCTCGAACGGCCGGGCCACGCTGCTGAAGCCCACAGTCCCGTGGGTGACGCCGCGCAGGTTGATCGCCAACTGGCGGATCACCTCCGCGAAGGCGAACGTGATGATCAAGAAGTACTCGCGCCGCGCTCGCAGGGCAGGCAGCCCAACGAGGAAGGCCACGATGCCCGTCATGGCCATGGATGCGAGGATTCCCGCCCAGACCGGCCAGCCGGGGGCGAACGTCACCTCGAAGTCTCCGGGGGCGTTGGTGGTGATGGTGTAGGTGTAGGCGCCGATGGCCAGCAGCCCCACGATGCCCAGGTCCCACATGCCGCCCCATCCGGCCTCCACGTTCAGCAGCATGGTGACCGCGGCGTAGACGCCGATGAGGGTGAACAGGCTCATCCAGAAGGTCGGCGACCCCAGGGCGCTCAGGGCGGCAAGGGTGCTCACGAAGCCTGCTCCGCCCGGCGGCGCGTGCTGAACAACCCCTCAGGGCGCACGAGTAGCACCAGGATCAGCGCTCCGAACGCCACCACCAGGCGGTAGGCGCTGGGGATCCACAGCGCGCTCACATCCATGGTCAAGCCCAGGAGTACGGCCGCCGCCATCACCCCCATGATGCTGCCGGTGCCGCCCAGGACAGCCGCGGACAGGATCACCAGGATGTTCTCCCATCCCAGCGGGCTGGTGACGCCGCCGCGGCGCACCGCGATCATCACCCCGGCCATGGCCGCCAGCGCCGAGCCGATGAACCACACGACACCCGAGACGACCCGCACCGGTATGCCACGTACCGCCGCCAGGGTGGGGTTCGAAGCAGCGGCGCGTAGCCAGCGGCCCATGCGCGTCAACGACAGGAAGAACTGCAGGCCCAGCACGGCCCCCAGCGACAGCAGGATTATTCCCAACTCACCGGTGGCGATGCCGAGGGCGTTGTGCTCCGCCCCGAAACCGTCGCTCTGGATCGCCAGCCCGAACACGACCGCGGCGGCAACGGTGGCCAGAGCCAGCACCAGCCCGGTCCCGCGGGCGGCCCACAGCCGGGCCCAGGTGCCGGCCACCTCGCGGTGCTCGGCGCGCCGGGCGCGATTGGCCAGCAGCCAGCCCACCAGCGTCGCCAGCGCGACGGTCAGCACGAGAACCAGCGCGAACTCGGGCACGGAGAACTTGATGCGGCTGCCGAGGCCCACCGGCATCTTGCGCAGGATGGTGCCGAAGATGGCGATGATCGCGCCGTAGATCACGAAGGCGAGGCCGATGGAGGTGAACAGCAGCACGTTGCCGCCCTGGTCCGCCACCGGCTTGAAGACCACCGCCCCCAGAGCCACCCCCAGGACGCCCATGACCACCATCGCCACGAGCCCGGCCACGAACACGTTGAGTCCGGCGTTGGTGATGAGGATGATGGACAGGAAGGCGCCGAGGGCCAGCACCTGCCCGTGGGCGATGTGGAGGAAGTTCTCGGTCTGGCGGATGAGGGCGAACCCCACCGTGGCGGCGGCCAGAACCCCCCCGGTGGTCAGCCCGAAGATTACGTATTGCACGCGAACAGCACCGGACCCTGGGGCGGACCCGCCGTCGGGCGGGTCCACCCCAGGGTAATCATCGGTCTACTTGTCGGTCTGCTTGGGTTACCGGCCCAGGCTTCCGTCCAGTTCGATGACTTCGCGCTCGGTGTACGAGCCGCCGACGATGTGGTTCACTGCCACCTTCGGGGAGACCAGGTTGCCGGTCGTGGTGTGCAACTCGATCGAGCCCGAGGGGCCGTCGTAGTCGATCGTCTCGCCGCGCTCGAGAGCTGCGAGGCCGTCGGCGTACGTGTGCACCTTGGTGCCCGGCGCGTTCACGATGTTGTAAATCTGAGCCGCGACGTCGGGGCCGTCAGTGGACTCGGCGGCGGTCATCGCCAACGCCAGAACGATGTACTGGTCGAACTGGTTGGTCTCATAGAACCCGGTTGGAGGCGCCTTGCCTGCGAACTTCTGGTGCGCGGCGGCGAAGGCATCGTACGCGGGGGAGTCGAAGTCGTCGGTGACCTGGGCGGCCAGAATCCGGCCGGTGGGCAGGCTGGCCACGAGCTCGGCGATGTCGGGCACCTGCAGGTCGGGTGAGACCAGGATCGCGGCGGTGTAGCCCTGGGACATGTACTCCCTGAGGATGGAGATCCCAGCCTGGGGGCCGGCGCCGATGTAAACGGCATCGGGGTTGCCCGAGAAGGCCTGCTCGACCTGGGCCTGGTAGCTGTCGAGACCGGGATTGAAGCGCACGTCTTCGCCGATCTCGCCGCCGATCTTGTTCTCCCACACGTCCTTGAAGACTTCGGCCGGGCTCTCGGTGCCCTCGGTCTGCTGCACCAGCATGTTCACCCGCGTGTAGCCCGCGTCACGGGCAAGCTGCGCGGAGATGATGCCGTAGGTGGTGTCCGAAGCGGTGATGCGCCAGATGTAGTTGCCGCCCTCGGTGTCCAGCACGGTCGTACCGCAGGCCGGGCACATGGTCGGCATCTCGTCCTCGGCCACGGTGTCCAGCAGGGCCACGGCCCCGTCGGACTCGACGCCGCCGAGCGCGTCAATCTCCTCGCGGATCCGGTTGTATCCCGAGACGGCGCCCTCGGCCGTGGACAGGTTGTCCTGCACGACGAGTTCGGCATCGCGGCCCAAAATGCCGCCGTTCTCGTTGATGACGCCGATGGCTGCCTCCGCGCCGTCCTGGCTGGGTGGACCCCATTCGGAGTAGTCCCCGGATAGCCCCGCAAGGAAGCCGAGCTTGACCGGTCCCTCGTCGTCGTCACCGCAGCTGAGGACGACACCGCCCAGCACCACGATCGCGATCAATGGCAGGAAAATGCGTCGCACTGTTTCCCCTCTCACTTTCTCGTCAGCTCGATCAGCAGAGGACCAAGCTTCAATAACGTTGAAAACACAGTATCAGGGCTGCCGCGCCATTGTGCAATTGCATGCCCACCATGTTGGCGGCCCGTGCGAGCTTCACACCGCCGCGGGCGCGCCGGCCGTCCGTCCGGCCATCGCGAGAGCCAACTCGTCCATGTCCAGATCCCGTACGGAGCCTTCGAGCACGATCCGACCTCGGAACAGCACGATAAGGCGATCACTCAGCTTCAGGAGTTCCTCGAGATCCATCGAGAGCAGCAGGATGGCCGCTCCGCTGTGCTTGACGTCGAGCAGGCGGCGATGCACATACTCGATGGCGCCGACGTCGAGCCCCCAAGTGGGGTTGTCCGCCACGAGTACCTTTGGCTCCCGCGACAGCTCCCGGGCCAGGACCACCTTCTGCTGGTTGCCACCGGACAGGCTCACCGCCAGCAGGTCCGGATCGGGCGGGCGCACGTCGTACTCCTCGAGCAACTCACGCGCGCGGCGCCGGACGCTGCGCCAGTCCAGGAGGCCGCACTTGTTGTACGCCCCGGCGGGGATGTCCGACATCGCCAGGTTCTCCGCCAGGGTCATGTCGAGGATGAGGCCCCACGTGTGGCGATCTTCGGGGATGACCGCCAGTCCGGCCGTGCGAAGGGCGCTCGTGCCGGCACCGGAGACATCCTGCCCGGCGATGTGGACCGAGCCGGACTCCGCGTTGTCGAGCCCGCAGACGCAGTTGACGAGGGTGCGCTGCCCGTTGCCCTCCACGCCGGCCACGCCGAGGATCTCGCCGGGGCGCACCATGAAGGACATGTTGTCGAGGTGGTCCGCCCCCTCGCCGGGAGATGTGAGCTCGCGCACCTCCAGTAGAGGGACATCGTCGGTCCAGGGCGCGTGGTCGCTCTCGACGGCCACGATCTCGTGGCCGGTCATAGCCCGGGTGAGGCTTCGCTCGTCGAAGTCGCCTCGCTCGGTGGTCGTGACCCTGCGGCCTCCGCGGAGCACGGTGACCCGGTCGGCCACCGCCATGACCTCGCCCAGCTTGTGTGTGACCAGCACGATGGAGCAGCCCCCCTTACGCAGGTCGCGCAGGATGTCCAGCAGGTTCTCGATCTGGCGCGGGCCCAACAGAGAGGTGGGTTCGTCGAGGATCAGGATGGTGGCACCCCGGTAGAGAACCTTCAGGATCTCGACCCGCTGCTGCAGGTCGACCGGGAGATCCTGCACCTGCACGTGGGGGTCGAGCGGCATGCCGAATCGCTCGGCCAACTCCGTGGTCTCGGTGCCGATGGCGCTGCGCTTGAACCGGAGGTCGGTGGCCGGGCGCGATCCCAGGACGATGTTCTCCGCCACGCTGAAGGTGGGGACGAGCGAGAAATGCTGGTGCACCATCCCGATCCCCAACTCCAGGGCATCGTGCGGTGAGTGGATCTCAGCAGCCTCGTCCCGCACGCGAATCGTCCCGCTGTCCGGCAGGACGTGACCGAACATGATGTTCATCAGCGTCGTCTTGCCGGCGCCGTTCTCTCCGAGCAGCACATGGATCTCGCCGGCGCGCAGGTCGAAATCGATGTCGCGATTCGCCTGCGTCTCGCCGTAGCTCTTGGAGATGCCGTGGAGTTCGACGATGGTGCCGTTGGTTGACGCGGTCACGGCGGAGTGCTCCTCTGTCGGCTTCGCGGGGTGGTCAGCGGCCGTTGCCGCCGGTGGACATGGCGCGCCAGATCTTCTCCGGTGTCAGCGGCATGTCCAGGTGGCGGACCCCGAAGGGCGCGAGGGCGTCGATGACCGCGCTCTGCACGGCGGGCGTGGCGCCGACGGTGCCCGCCTCACCGATGCCCTTGGCACCGAGCGGGTTGAGCGGTGTGGGTGTCGTGTTGCGGTGGGTTTCGAAGTCGCAGAATTCCGCCGCCGAGGGGATGAGATAGTCCCCGAAGTTGGTGGTTCGCGGGCCTGCGCCGGCGTCGTAGACCATCTCCTCCCACAGGGCCTGGGCCACACCCTGCGCGATGCCGCCGTGTTGCTGACCCTCGGCCAGCAACGGATTGATGACGTTGCCGCAGTCGTCCACGCAGAGGTGGCGCAGCATGCGCACACCTCCGGTCTCGGTGTCCACCTCGACGACGGACACGTGGGTGCCGAACGGGAACGTGCGTGCGCCCTGGTCGAAGTCGCATTCCGCGGCGAGTGGCTCGGGGGCCAGTTCGGCCAGCCGGGACCACGAGAGCACGGTGTCGGGAGAGCCCGCGACGCCCAGCCCCTCGCCGCGATAGGTGGCGATGTCGTCGACGTTGGCCTCGAGGTGCTCGGCGGCGATCTGGCGGGCCTGCTCCACGACGGCGGCCGCGGCCCGGTCGATGGCGGAGCCGCCCAGTTGCAGCGAGCGCGAGCCGTACGTGCCGTTGCCACGGGACACCAAGTCGGTGTCCGACTGGATGACGGTGATGTCAGCCATCGGAATGCCGAGCTGTTCGGAGGCGATCTGGGCGTAGGTCGTCTGGTGGCCCTGACCGTGGGACGAGACACCCGACAGCACGGTGACCGTGCCGTCGTCGTGGATCTGGACCGAGCCGTAGTCGCTGCTGGGTCCGTTGCCGGTCACCTCGATGTAGTTGGCGACGCCGATACCGATCTGGTGGCGGTCTCCCCGCCGGCGCCGCTCGGACTGCTCGTGCCGGAGGTCGTCGTAGTCGACCAGTTCGGTGGCCCGTTCCATTGCCCCCAGGTAATCGCCGGCGTCGTAGACGGCTCCTGTGGGGGTCTCGACGGGTCCGCTGTGGGTCTCGATCAAGTTCCGGCGGCGGACCTCGACCGCATCGAGTCCGATCTCGGCCGCCAGAAGATCCATGGCCCGCTCGACGAGCGCGGCCGCCTCGGGTCGGCCCGCGCCGCGCAGTGCCCCGGTCGGTGCTGTGTTGGTGATCACGCTGCGCGCACGGAAGTCGATCCGGGGGATCCGGTAGGTGCCCGACGCCATCATCTTCGTATAGAAGATAAGCCAGGCGCCGATGTCGGGGTAGGCGCCGGCGTCGGCGGTGACGCGGACCTTCATGCCCACAACAGTGCCGTCGGCACGCGCCCCTATCTCGACGTCCTGGACCTGGCCGCGGGCGTGGCCCATGTGGAGCATGTTCTCGGTGCGCGACTCGATCCACCGCAGCGGGTAGCCGAGCCGCACAGCCAGAGCGGCGGTCACGACCTGCTCCACGTACGCATGACCCTTGGCTCCGAATCCTCCTCCGGTCGCGGGCACCACGACGTGGACCTGCTCGATGTCGAGTCCCAGGCAGGTGGCCATCGTCCGCTGGACCGAGAACGGGCACTGGGTGGGTACCCAGAGACGCAGGCGCCCCTGGCCGTTCGTGGCGTCGACGTTCGGGATGGCCAGGATTCCATTGGTCTCCATGGGCGCCGGCGCGATCTTCTGGTTCACGTACCGGAACGACACGACCACGTCGGCGCCGTCGAGCGCTCCCGGGTCATCGATCGGATCGACTTCGAACACGACCTCGGTGGCCGCCATCGGATCGGAGATGGCCGGGAGTTCCTCGATCTCGACCACCACGTCCTCGGCTCGGTCACGCGCCTCGGTGAGAGTGTCGGCCACGACTGCCGCGATGGGATCGCCCACGTAGCCCACCGTCCCGCGAGCCAGGGTGGGACGCCCGAAGTGAGCGGGCGCCGGCGCGCCGGCGAGCATGTCGGGAAGATCCAGGTCCTCCGCGGTGTAGACGCCCTCGCCGCCGGAGATGTCGATGATCCGGCCGTGCGGCACGTCGGAGCGCACGAACACCACGCTGCGGGTGTCGACGTCGAGGTCGTCCACGTAGGGTCGGCCACCGACCAGCAACGCCGCGTCCTCGCGGCGCAGCACGCTGTGGCCCAGGATCGATCCGGTCTGTCCCATCGGGCTGCCTGACGGTAGAGCGGCGCCGCCGTCAGGCCGACGGCGCGTAACCGGTGAGATCGAGGATGACGTGGGCGCCGGGTACCTGCAGCGGTCCGCCGATGCGCATCGTCGTGGAAGCCGGTTTCCCGTCCGGGAAGTGCCGTGCCCACTCGTTGATGGAGATCTGGAAGTCGGCGAAGTCGGAGTGGTAACACTGCCGCTTGCAGATGTTCTCCAGCGAGGTGCCGGCCGCCTCGCAGATGGCCGAGATGTTCTTGAGCAGGTACTCCATCTCCATCTGGGCCGGCAGGCCGTAGTGGGGGAAGCCGGGGTTGCGCTGCACCTCGGCCGGCAGGCTGCCCCGCTCGTCGGTGGGGATCACCGTGCTGAAGAACAGGTAGTCGCCCGCCTTTACCGCCTGCGGCTCGTGCCAGGGAGGCTGCACCGCGTCGGACGTCTCGATGGTCTCCTTGGAGATCGAGGCGTCATCGGCGAGCAGCTTCATGGCGATCTCGATGCGCGAGCCCATGCCGCCGAGCCCCATGTAGGGCACGACCACGCGGGCCGGTGGGTTCTCGGGGAACCACCGGCGCCACTCCCTGTCCATGCCGGCGAAGTCGTTGGGGCTGGACAGGTAGACCGTGGCCTTCACGCAGTTCTGCAGGGACGAGGCGCCGGCCGCTGCGGCGATCTTCTCGAGTTTCGCCAGCGTGTAGTCGGTCTGGCGCTCGATCGGCGAGTCGTACCAGAGGTACGGGTTCACCCGTGCCTCCGGCGCCAGACCGCTGAGCTCGCCCATGTGGCGCTCGGACATCCAGTCGCCCATCCAGTCCACGGGGATCTCGCCCGCGAGGAAGATCCAGTCGCCGCGCCGGACGGCCGGGGAGTAACCCGCCACCGGGGAGGGCACACCCTCGGGCGTCTCGTAGCCCACGCTGGGGCCGCCCGGGATGGCCAGCAGGTCGACCTCGATGAGGGAGTCGGCCACGAGCAGTTCCTTGATGCCCATGCCGGTGGAGGCGGGGCGGGGAGGCTTGATGTAGAGGTCGCGTGTGCGCAGGTAAGGCGAGATGGTGATGCGCGGCCAGGTGTTGCCGGCGGCGAACTCCTCCATCGTGGGGTACTCCGAGGTGAACCACTGGTAGATGCGCACCACATCGGTGGCGATGTCGCAGCCGGCCGCCGCCAGAGTGGTCGTGAGGTTGTCGAGGATGACCTTGGACTGCAACTCGAGGTGGTTGTCGAGGTAGGGGTTGCGCCCGTCGCCGCCGCCCGCGGCGCTGATGCCGGTCTCGAAGTCGGTGGCGAGCTGGCCCGAGAAGAACACCCAGTCACCGGCCTTCACGGCAGGGGTATAGGGCATGAGCGGCGCGGGCTCGCCGCCCCAGATGTATTGGATATCGCTGGACATGGGTACCTCCGGATTGGGTGGACGGCGCGGATTGGACGGCAAGGGCGGCAGATCTCGACCGGGCGCCGCGGCGCCCGGTCGGGGTGAGTGTTAGGCGGCTTCCTGGCTCTGGGCTTGGGTGTCCTTGAGCAGGCCGCTGCTCTCGGTGATGTCGGTGATGCCCACGAACTCCTCGGGCACGTCAACGCTCTTGCGGGCGTACCACTCGCGTACCAGCGCGGGTGCATCGACCACGAGCCCGAGGTGCAGCGAGATGACCTGCAGGGCGGCGTGCTCGACCTCCTCGGTGTAGCCGGCCACGATGTCGCGCGGCACGATCACCCGGAAGTCCCGGTTGGCTGCGTCGAACGCCGAGGACAGCACGCAGGCGTCGGTGTAGGTGCCGGTGAGCACGAGGTTCTGCACGTTGAGTTGACGTAGCAGGAACTCCAGGTCGGTGGGGTAGAAGGCCGATAGGCGCTTCTTGGTGCGCACGTACAGGTCCCCCTCTTCCTCCTCCACCAGGATGTCCAGCCACTTGGTGCCCTCCCAGGAGTGCTGGTCCATCGCCGGGTTGGGGGGCAGGTACAACTCGTAGAGAGCTCGCCAGTTCGCCATGCGGTTCGCCTGCCGCGAGTGCAGGTCGTCGATCCCGCCGTAGCGCTGCCAGTGTTGGACGTGAATGATGGGGATGCCGATGGCGCGGCAGGCGGCGTGGAACATGTTGTGTGCCGGGATGCGCCAGCGGGCGCGCGGCGCCGGGCAGGTCAGTTCCTCGTCTGGCCCGATGTGCCCGCGGTGCATGTCGATGCACGCCACGGCCGTGCGGTCCGGGTCCAGCCACATGTCGAACACCTCGGCTGAGTTGCTGGTGCCCGAGGGCAGGACGCGACGGTCCTTGTCTTCCAGATAGCAGTACATCTCGGTGTGCACGGTTGGTCTCCTTGGTTCCGTTCGGATCGTGGATCGGTAGTCGGTCTGCGGCGGTCGGTACGCCCGGGGCGCCCGGCTACCCGAACGCCGGGGAGCACGGAAGCAGTGCGCTCCCGTGCTCCCCGGCGTTCGGTGTCAGGTTGTGCGGTTCGGTGAGCCGAGGGGAGCCTCAGCAGCCGATGCTGGCCAGGTCGATCTTGCCGCCGAGGCCTTCTTCGAGGCCGATGGGGTTGTCGCCCTCGGTCTCGTCGGGGATCTGGATCGCTCCGCTGCGGACCCGCTCCTCGAGGTCCTCGAAGATCGCCCGGCCCTCATCGGACAGAGCAGCAGCTCCGGGGCCTTGCAGCGGTGCTGCGGAGATGCCCGGTGTGTTGTAGGCGGTGAAGTCGTGGAACGAGCCGGGTTCGATCTCGCCGCGGGCGCCGCGGCCGACCATCTCGCGTGCCACGTCTGTGAGCCCGTGGATGGCCGAGGTCAGCACCACGTTGGGGTTGATCTCGTAGCTGTCGAAGTAGGCCGGGATGACCCACACCTGGCTGTCAGCGTCGTCCGCCGCTTCGATGATGCCCAGCACGGCCTGGTCGGTGGCGGACTGGATGACGTCCACACCGTCGGCGATGAGGGCCTGTGCCGCCGTCTTGGCGATGCCCGTGTCGTCCCAGGTCATGATGTATTGCTGGCTGAACTCGATGTCGGGGTTCACGCAGCGTGCGCCGAGGTGGAAACTCTCGGGCTGGCGCGTGAGCGCCGGGAACGGGAAGCCGGACAGGGCGCCGATGTGGCCGGTCTCGGTGACGAGGGCCGCCAGTGCGCCGGTGAAGAAGTTGGCGTGGTGCTGGGCCATGTCGATGAAGCAGAGGTTCGGGGGACTGGCGTCCAGCAGGTCCTGCGTGGGCTGCACGGGTGCGACACACACCTGGACGTCGGGGTTGGCCTCGGCCACCTGCGCCGCCGGATCGCTCATGGCGCCGTGAGCCATGATGATCAGGTCGAATCCCTCGTTGGCGAAGCCCAGGCCGTTCTGGAGATAGTCGTCGACCTCGTAGGCGTATTCGACGGCTTCGACCTGCACGTTCGGCATGTTGTCCATGGCCTGGATGGCGCCGTCCCACCAGGCGTTCGCCCAGCTCTGGTCGTCGGAGAAGCCGGGGTACAGGATGACGGCCCTGTAGGGCTCAGCGTCCTCCGCCGGTGCGGGTGCGGCCTCGGGCGGCGGTGGCGGCGGCTCGGCGGCCACGGCCTCCGCCATCGCCTCCTGCACTGCAGCGGCCTCGGCCGCGGCGGTCTCCGCGTCGGCGCGGGCGGCCGCGGCCTCGGCCTGCGCTGCGCCTAGGGCAGCCTGCGCCTCCTGCGCACTGCTCTGCGCGTCGGCCACCGCTGCTTCGGCAGCAGCCAGGGCAGCCTCGGCGGCGGCCACGTCCGCTGCGTTACCTTCGGCGGTCGCTTGCGCCAGGTCGGCTGCCGCCTGAGCGGCCTCCGCGATCGCCTGAGCCTCAGCGGCCGCAGCGGCTGCTGCGTCCGCTGCCGCCCGCGACTCACCGGCCGCGGCACTGGCGGCGCTTGCTTCGGCGCTGGCAGCGCTCGCCTCAGAACTGGCCGCGGCTGCATCGGACCGCGCCTGTGCGTCCTCGGCCGGGCCGGTGTCACCGCACGCGGCCGCGATCAAGACGACGCTCAGGAGCAGGCCGAACAGCCTGGCTGTGGTGCGACGGTTCATCTGTTTCTCCTTGGTTGGGTTTGGATCGGTCGAGGCCTCGAGCCACGCGCTCGGGCCGGACTCTCAGCGGACGCTCGCGGCCGCGCAGAGTATTTGCACATCGTACTTCGACGCCACGACTCTGCTCAATGACGGGACCACGGCTCAACGCCCCCGCGCGGCGGGCTCCCGCCAGGGGATCCCTATGGCCGCCGGGTAGCGCGAGCCGCGCGACAGCACCACAGCCGCGATGGTGATGATGTAGGGGAGGGCAAGCCAGACCTGATCGGGCACCGCATCGAAGAAGTCGATGAGCCCGGCCACGAATTGCAGCGCCTGCGACAGGCCGAACAGTCCGGCGATGACGACAACGGCCACGGGGTTCCAGCGGGCCACCACGACCACTCCCAGTGCGATGAAGCCACGCCCCGAAGTGAACGCCGGGATGAACCGCCCCGAGGATGACACGACGAGCGCGGCACCACCCAGCGCAGCCAGAGCGTTGCCGGCGATGACCGCGCCGTAGCGCAGTCGCCAGACATCGAGACCGGCCGAAGAGGAGGCGTGTGGGCGCTCTCCGGCTGCCCGCACGTAGAGCCCCCACCAAGTGCGGCGCATCAGATAGAAGATCGTCACCGCCAAGAGGATCGACACCCAGAAGAGGAAGTTCTGCTCGTTGATGACGTCGCGCAGCTTGGGGATCCGTCCGAGCAGGGGGACCGTCCAGCGTGACAGCGTCGGAGCCGTGTTCCCGCCGATGACCTGCGACGCCAACGCACCGGTGATGCCGAGGGCGAAGATGTTGAAGAGCAGCCCCGTGACGATCTGGTCGGTGCCGCGGCGTACGTAGAGAGCCGACAGGACGATGCCCGATCCCACTCCCGCCGCCACGCCGCCCAGAAGGGCCAGCGGCATGCTGCCGGTGGTGTACCCGACGAGAGAGCAGACGGCAGCGCCGAAGAGCATGGTTCCTTCGATGCCCACATTGAGGACACCTGCCTGCTCGCTGATGGTCTCGCCGAGGGCCGCCAGCAGGATCGGCACCATGAGTTGAAGTCCTGATGCGAACAGCGTGATGATGATGATCTCGGTCATGCCGTCGCCCCCTCGCTCTGCGCGTAGCGGAAGCGGATGACGCCCGTCACCATCAGGGTGATGACGAACGTGGCGATGAGAACGTCGCCCATTGTTGGGGAGACCCCGGCGGCGGCCTGCAGGCTGTTACTCCCGACCCGCAGCGTCGAGAACAGGAATGCCGCGGGTAGCACGGCCATCGGGTTGAGACGCGCCAGGAGAGCCACGGCGATTCCGATATACCCGTAGTTCGAGATCCACAGGTCCAGCGCCAGATCGTGGTGGATACCCCCAACCGTGACCGCCCCGGCGAGGCCTCCTGCTGCTCCCCCGGCAGCGAACGACGACACGGTGACCAACTTGGTCCGCACACCCGCCAGGCGAGCGGCACGCGAATTGGCGCCGATGGAGCGGATGGAGAAGCCGAGGGAGGTCCGTGTCAACAGCACCCATGCGGCCAGGGCTGCGGCGAGGGCGACGAAAACGCTGATGTCGACCTTGGCCGTGCCCCAGAAGTCCGGGAAATGGGCGGTGTCGTGGATCTCCTTGCTTTGTAGTTGGGCGTAGATCTCGGGCCAGGCAACTGTGACGACGTAGTTGGCCGCGAAGTAGGCCAAGAAGTTCAACATCAACGATGTGACGATCTCGTTGATGTCGAAGTACGCCTTGAGCAGACCGGGCACGCTGCCCCACACGGCACCGCCCATCGCCGCTCCGAAGATCAGGATGAGTACGAACAGTCCCTGCGGGGTGCCCGCGGGCAGGGTGATCCCGAGTGTTACCGCAACGATGGCGCCGGCGAACATCTGGCCCTCCCCCCCGATGTTCCACAGCCGGGCAGTGAAGGGAATGGCGGCGGCAAGGCCGGTCAGCACGAGCAGCGATGCGGTCATGATCGTCTGGCCCAGGAAGATCTGCTGCCCGAGGGAGTTCTTGACGATCGTCCTGGCCACCGTCCAGGGGTTGGCGCCGAAGGCAAGGACGATGAGCGCCATGATGGCGCCGGTCAGAAGGAGGGCGCCGAGCACGTCGCCGTGACGCCACACGGCCAGGACTTCAAGGCGTTTGCGGACCGATGGTTCCCCGCCGGCAGCCGGCCCGGCGATCACGTCGTCGGCGCTGTTTGCCTCGGCAGCGCCGCGACCACCGACCCCGTCGACCACACTGCCTCCCCGATGATTACCGGCCGCTTCCCTCGGCCGATTCCGACAGCGCGACGATAGTCCGTTTCGTTCGCAGCGTTTCAATCGGGTGCGTCACGGTTTCAGCAGTATCGAAAACTCCCGGCGCTGCGCTCATCCATCACCCGCCGAAGCCTGCGCGGCCCGCCCAGCGAACGCCACGGTCAGGGCGCGGTACCATCGCGAGCGTGGCTGCCGCTCCGGTCGAGCAACCGATCCCCGCCGTCACGGACGGGTCGGAGACGGGCGCATCGCCGCGCCGCGCCGTCGTGTCCACCGAGGAGCACCTCGCCGAGTTGGGAGGGCGCATCCGTGCCCTGCGGGCGGAGCAGGGGCTGACGCTGCAGGTGGTGGCGGGGCGCACCGGTCTGAGTTCCTCCATGGTCTCGATGGTGGAGCGGGGGCGAACGTCGCCGTCGATCGGGACGTTGATTGCGATCGCCTCGGCGCTCGGCGTGCACATGGCCGACCTGTTCGAGTTGGACGTGGACGGCTTGCGGGACGTGGTGCAGCGCGCCGCTGATCATCAGGTTGTCGAGACCGCGAACGGGGTACTCCGGCGGCTCGTGCAGGTGGATCCCCGACGCGGCCTCGAACTCGTGGTGAACGAGTACGCGCCCGGCACCGCGAGTGCCCTGCAGGTCACCCATCACGCCGGCTACGAGTACGGGTACGTACTCGAGGGTGTGCTGACCATCGAACTCCAGGACGCCGCGCACCACCTGGGACCGGGTGATTCCATCGCGTTCGAGTCCACCCGGCCCCACCGCATCGTGAACGAGGGCTCCGGGCGCGCCCGCGCCGTGTGGGTCAACCTGTCACCTCGGGGGCAGCAGTCGGACGTTGTAGGGGACGGCAAACGGGTCGAGTGATGCGTCAGGTGTGAGGATTCGCTCGGCCGAAGCTCAGACCACGCCGACATCGAACCGAAGTGAACGGGAGGATGTGATGAGTATGACGCTCGCAGGCAGGACGGCCCTGGTAACCGGGGGAAATCGGGGTCTCGGCCGGGCCATGGCGCTGGCTCTGGCGGAGGCGGGGGCCGACATCGTCATCTGGGGTCGCGACACCGGGGCTCTCGAGCGCACCGGCGCCGAGGTGCGCGCCGGTGGCCGGGAGTGCCTCACCCAGGTGGTCGAGATCACCGACTCGGCGCAGGTCAGCAGCGCTGCAGCCGAGGCATGGGAGCGGATGGGAGGCGTGGACGTGGCGTTCCATGCCGCCGGCGTCCTGCTCCTCAAACCGGCAACCGAGACCGGGGACGCGGACTGGGCGGCGGTGATGGGGGCCAACCTCACCGGCGCCTTCTACTGCTGCCGCGCCTTCGGCAAACGCATGCTGGCGCAGGGCCACGGCAAGATCGTCAACATCGCCTCCAATTTCGGCCTCCACGGCGGCGCCAACTGGTCGGCCTACTCGGCCAGTAAGGCCGGTGTCGTGGCGCTGTCCAAGAGCCTGGCTTGGGAGTGGGCCCCGACGGTGACCGTCAACGTGATCGCCCCCGGGGCGTTCTACACCGACATGAACAGTCACCTGCTCGATGTGCCGGAGATCATGGCGGCCGTGGAGGCGAACACACCATTGGGGCGGGTCGGCGATCCGCCCGAGCTGGGCCCTCTCGCCGTGATGCTCGCCGGGCCGGGGTCGGATTTCATGACCGGCGCCGTGATCAGCATCGACGGCGGCGTGATCAAACCCTGATAGCCGCCGAACTCCACGAACGGCCCCGATCCCGGGGGTGCGACCGTTGAGCCGCGGCTCCCGGCGTCGTGAGCCGCTCAACTACAGTACTGTTCAAGCGATTACACAATTCTTGAAGTTCGCTGGACAGTGGAAGGCTGCAGATGAGCGAGAACCGGGTGCAGGTTGTTCGGGGCAGCGGGAACAGCGTCTCGCTTCCCTTGGTTGCGTCCGGGGGCGAGGCGGTCGCGGTCGTGTGGCCGGGCGTGGGCTCGCAGCATCGCTCGCTGCACCGCGTGCTGCTGCAGCCCGGCGGCTACACCGTGGATCTGCGGCACCCGTCGGAGTCGGTGTACTACGTGCGTTCGGGGACGGCCACGGTCGTCGACGCCGACAGCGGCGAGCAGCAACCGCTCGTGGAGGGGTCGATGGTGCACGTCGATCCGGCCACGGCGCACCGATTCGAGGCGGGCGCCTCGGGGGCCGAGATCGTCGGTGGCCCGTGCCCGCCCGATCCCTCTATCTACGAGACACGGGAGGCCTAACGATGGCAGTGCGTGTATTCCACCGTGACGAGCCCGATCTGATGATGCCGATCATCTCCTCGGACGCCCGGCTGATCGTTTGGCCCGGCGTCGGCGCGGAGGTGGCCAACATGAACTACGTCGTGCTCGAGCCGGGCGAGCAGAACGTCCCGCACATCCACCCCGAGTCGGAGGACACAATCTTCATCATCGAGGGCAAGGGTTCGGTCCAGGACCTCACCAACGGCACGCGCCTGGAGTTCGAGGCCGGCGATGCCGTGCACGTGCCCCCCGGCGTGGAGCACGCGGTCTGTGCGGACCGCGACAGCCGCATCGTCAGCGTGGGTGGCCCGTGCCCACCGGACCGCCACCTGCTGCGGCTCCTCGGCGTGGAGTGAGCCGGCGCCGTCTCCGACCGGGACGATGAGCCCCGTCGGGGTGGGCTTGGCGCAGTTGAGCGCTCCGCCGGGCGACCCTGCGGGGAACCGCCGGCGAAGCGTCGATGCGGCCGCCGCGTTGTTCGACGGGGGCGCCAACATCGTGGTCCTGCCGGAGTTGAGTGTCCCCTGGTACACGGCCGACCGGGCACGACTGCTGGAGGTGGCCGAGCCACTCGACGGTCCGACCGTCGAGGCGTGGAGCGCCGTCGCCGCGGTGCACGGCGGTGTGGTCGTGGGAGGATTCTGCGAGCGGACCGATGGTGCCGGCGATGCGGTGTTGTACAACAGCGCCGTGGCCGTGAGCGGCGACGGGGTCGTCGGTCATTACCGCAAGCTGCACCTGTTCGATACCGAGAAGCTCTGCTTCGCGCCCGGCGATCTCGGTCTGCCGACGTTCGACACCGAGTTCGGCTGCCTCGGAATCTGCGTGTGTTACGACCTGCGGTTCGTGGAGGTGGTCCGGGTCCTTGCGCTGTCGGGGGCCGAGATGATCTGCGTGCCAACCGCATGGGTCCGGGGGTTCGACCGTCGAGACACGGATCGTGATGGTCTGATTCCCCACGCGCAGGGCGCCGTGCTGCAGGCAAACCTGTCGCAGGTGTTCATCGCCTGCGCCTCGCAGGCCGGCGAATGTGGTGATCTGCACTTCCTGGGGTCGTCGATTCTGGCCGGACCGTATGGGCAGATAGTGGCCGGACCGCTGGATCGTGACCGTGGCGAGCTGCAGGTGACTAGCGTGGATCTGGCCGATGCAGCCCGAGCGCAGGTCCGAAGCGAGTTGATCCGGCCGCGCTCCGACCGGCGGACCGACGTCTACGGTGTGACTCTCGGCCCGCAGCAGTTGTAGACGTCAGGGGAGTTGTGCCGATGGCGACCGTGTTGAAGCTTGATGTCCCGGGTCGTTGCACCCCGGTGCGACTGCGATGAAGCCGGCCCGTTTCGCGTACACCGCGCCCGACAGCGTCGAGGGTGTGCTGGATGCCCTCGATCGCTTCGGCGACGAAGCCAAGGTTCTCTCCGGGGGACAGAGCCTGGTGCCGATGATGAACTTCCGCCTCGCTCGCCCCGAGGTGATCGTGGACATCGGGCGGGTGACGGGACTCGACCGCCTAACCGTCGCGAATGGCACGCTGGCCGTGGGGGCGCGGGTGCGGCACATCCAGATGGAGGCTCCGGCAGTCGCCACGCCGTCGGGTGGCTCTGCACCCCTCGGCGGTGTGCTCGGGTCGCTGCTGGCGGGTGTGGCACACCACGTCGGACACCTGCCGATCAGGGTGCGGGGCACGTTCGGGGGATCGATCGCTCACGCCGACCCGGCGGCCGAATGGTGCATCGTCGCCCGCACGCTCGACGCCGAGATGGTGGCGCGGCGCCCGGATGGGGAGCGCACGATCCCGGCAGCCGACTTCTTCGAGACGGTGTTCACCACCGCATTGGCGCCCGAGGAATTGCTCGTGGCCGTGCACCTTCCGGTTCTCGGCGACGACTGGCGGGCTGGGTTCTGCGAGTTCAGCCGGCGCGTCGGAGACTTCGCTGTGGTGGCCGCGATGACGGCACTGCGTCTGGATCCTGCGACAGGCGCCATCGCCGAAGCCCGCATCGGTGTGGGGGGAGTGGCCGGCGTGCCGGTGCGCCTGCGGGGCGCCGAGGCGACGCTGGAGGGTGAGGCGCCGGGTGCAGAGCTCTTCGCCGCCGCCGCCGCCGCTGCGGCGAGTGAGGTGGATCCGGTCGGTGACCTTCATGGTTCGGCCGCCTACCGGCGCGACCTGGTGCGGGCAATGGTGTCGCGGTCGCTGGCGCAGGGCGCCTCGACGCCGCGTGCCGAGGCGCACCGGTAGTCGCCGCCGCGGGGAGAGTGCTGTGACCTGGGTCGGTCGCTCCATCAGGCGGGTCGAGGACCCGACCCTGCTGCAGGGTGCCGGAATGTTCGTCGGCGACATCGCCGGCGCGGCGGCCGTCCGGTTCGTGCGCAGCCCGGTGGCGAGCGGGCTCATCCGCGCCGTGCGCGGCCCGGGGTACACGATCGAGGACCTCGATGCCGACGGCGTTGGTCACATCAGCGCCGTGCTGCACCGCCCCGACTACGTGCGGCTCGCCCAGCCGCTGCTCGCCCGCGAGCGAGTGCGGTACGTCGGTGAGCCGGTGGCGGTGGTTGTGGCCGACACCGCGGCCGAGGCCGAGGATCTGTCCGAACAGGTGGAACTGGACATCGAGCAACTGCCGGCGGCGGTGAGTCTCGACGACGCCCTCGCCGCCGGGGCACCCCTGGTGCACCCCGAAGAAGCGGAGTCCAACGTGATGCTGGCCGGCGAGATGGCCACACCCGGTCTCGCCGCGGCTCTCGAATCGGCTCACACCGTCGTCGAGATGGAGATCATCTCCAGGCGCCAGGCCGCCCTGCCGCTCGAGGCACGTGGCTCGCACGCCGTCACCGAGCGCTACAGCGGGCGTACGACCCTGCACGCCTCGATCCAGGCGCCGCACATGGTGCGCACTGTCATCTGCGACCTGCTGGGCATGTCGGAGGCCGACCTGCGCGTGGTGGCACCGGACGTCGGTGGAGGCTTCGGCCAGAAGCTGCCGCTGGCCCGCGAGGACGCGATCGTGGTCTGGTTGGCGCGACGCCTCGGACGTCCCGTGGCGTGGATCGAGGACCGCAGCGAGAACCTGATGGCGTCCTGGCACAGCCGCGAGCAGCGCTACCGGCTGCGGGCCGGCTTCGACGCCGACGCTCGGCTGCACTCGCTCCAAGCCGACGTGGTGGCGAACGTCGGGGCATGGCCGTGCTACCCGATCACCTGGGGGGTCGAGCCTCTCATGGCGCTGGCCGAACTGCCCGGGCCCTACACGGTGGAGCACTACGGCGTGCGCTCACGCGGCATCGCCACGCATACCTGCCCGATGGCCCCGTACCGCGGCGTGTCCCGGCCGGCCATCACGCTGGCGCTGGAGCGGCTCATGGACACCGCCGCGCCGCGTCTGGGGATCGACCCGGTGGAGATCCGGCGACGGAACCTGCAGAGCGAGTTCCCGCACACCTCGCCGACCGGGCTGGTCCACGACGCCGGTTCCTACCGCGAAGCGATGGAGGTGGCGGTGCGCCACGTCGACGTTGCGTCATTCCGCAGCCGCCAGCAGGCCGGCCGCGCCGCGGGTGGGCCACAGTTGGGCCTGGGTATCTGCACGTTCTCCGAGCGCACCGGTTACGGCACACCGGTGTTCGCGGCGCGGGCGATGGGGGTCACGCCGGGCTACGAGAACGTGGAACTGGCCATGGACCCCTCGGGCTACGCGACGCTGCGCATCGGCGCCTCGCCCCACGGGCAGGGTCTGGCGACGGCGCTGTCTCAGATCGTGGCCGACGAACTCGGCACCGATCCGAGCCGTGTGCGGGTCGTGGCGAGCGACACCGATCGCACGCCGTACGGCTGGGGATCCTTCGCCAGCCGCGCCATGGTGCTGGCGGGCGGAGCGACACAGCTCGCGGCACAGAAGCTGGCCGCACAGTTGGGGGCGCTGGCCGGAGAGATCCTCGAAGCCGCTGCAGACGACGTGGTTCTGGGCGACGGGCGGGCCACCGTGGCCGGCACCTCGGTCGGAGTGGAGATAGCCGAGTTGGCGCGCATCGCCCACCATCACACCCAGCGGCTACCCGACGGGGCGGCTCCGGGCCTGTCGGTGCAGGCCGGCTACGACCCGGGCGGCACGTTCTCCAACGCCTGCCACGTGGCCGAGGTGGAGGTGGATCTCGACACCGGCGGCGTGTCGGTGCGGCGCTTCGTGGTTGTCGAGGATGCCGGACGGCTCATCAACCCGATGATCGTGGAAGGGCAGATACGCGGCGGCGTGGCGCAGGGCATCGCCAATGCGCTGCTGGAGGAGATCGTGTACGACGACGACGGCAACATCCTCACGACGTCGCTCATGGACTACCTGCCGCCGACGACAACCGAGATCCCCGACATCGAGATCCTGCACCTCGAGACCCTCTCCGACGCCACTGTGACCGGCGCCAAGGGCGTGGGTGAGGGCGGGACGATCGGGGCTCCGGCGGCGGTACTGAATGCCGTGAACGACGCGCTCACCCCCTTGGGTGTGGCGCTCAACGAGATGCCGGCCACCCCGGAGCGGATCCGGGCTCTCGTCCGTGCCGCGCAGGCGGCCGGTCGTGCAGTGAACTCAATGGGCGAGTCCAACGGATCAATGGAGGAGGCGACAGGCGCATGACCGAGATTTCCGACGCCGCGACCGCAGTGCCGGTCGTGCTGCGGGTGAACGGAGCCGACTACCGGATCGCCACCGAGCCGCGCCGCACGCTTGCCGACGCGCTGCGCGAGGAGTGCGGGCTGACCGGAACCCACCTGGGTTGCGAGCACGGCGTGTGCGGGGCGTGCACCGTTCTCGTCGACGGTGAGCCGGTGCGGTCGTGCCTGATGTTCGCGGTCCAGGCGCAGGACGCCGAGATCCGCACCGTGGAGGGGCTCGCCGACGCCGACGGCACGCTGCACCCCCTGCAGGAGGCGTTCTGGCGTCATCACGGCCTGCAGTGCGGCTTCTGCACGCCGGGGTTCCTGATGCTCAGCGCGGGCGTGCTCGAGACCCGGCCGGATATCGGTGATGACGAACTGCGCGAGGCGCTCTCGTCGAACCTCTGCCGCTGTACCGGCTACCAGACGATCGTCGAGGCGGTGCAGTCGGTGCGAGACGCCGGCGAGGCCTGAGCCTTGAGCACCACCGATGCCCCGGCGGGCCGGGCGGTGATCGGCCAGTCGGTCCTGCGCCTCGAGGACCGCCCCCTGCTGGTCGGCGAGGGCCGCTTCCTCGCCGATATCAGCTTCGACGGTGAGGTATATCTGCGGGTGGTTCGCTCCGACGTTGCGCACGGTGTGCTGCATGGCGTGGACCTGAGCGACGTCCTGGCGGCCGAGGGCGTCGTGGCGGCCTGGAGCGCCGCCGAAGTTGCGCACATCCCGCCGATCGAGTTCCGGATGACCGGCGTGGACGTCTTGCGGCCCTACTGCCAGCGAGTCCTCGCCCGCGACCGGGTGCGCTACGTCGGCGATCCCGTGGCCGTCGTGATCGCAGAGGATCCCTACCTGGCCGAGGACGCCGCCGAGCTGGCCTTCGTGGACATCGAGCCCCTGGATCCGGTGCTGGAGTCCTGCGCGCCCGAGGCCCCCGCCCCCTTGACGCTGGAGAACGGCTATGGCGATGTGGACGCGGCTTTCGCGGATGCCCACCGGGTCGTGGAGGTGCGGGCGGCGGTGGGGCGCCACAGCGGGATCCCGATGGAGACACGCGGGCTGCTGGCGCGCCCGGTTGCCTCCGGCGGCGTGGAACTGTATGGCGTCGCCAAGGTGCCGCATTACAACTGCGCCACGATCGCCGACATGCTGAGTCTGGCGCCCGGACAGGTCGTCGGCCGGGAGGGGCACGTGGGCGGCGGGTTCGGGATCCGCGGCGAGCTGTATCCCGAGGATCTACTCGTGACGTATGCCGCGCTGAAGCTGGATCGTCCCGTGAAATGGGTGGAGGACCGCAGGGAGCACATGGTGGCGGCCAACCACTCGCGCGAGCAGACCTACCACGTGCGGGCCGCCGTGGACTCCCGCGGCGTGGTGCAGGCTCTCGACGCCGAGTTCTTCCACGACCAGGGGGGCTACGTCCGCACGCACGGGGCCACCGTGCCGAACCTGTCGGTGGCGCTGCTGCCGGGTCCCTACGTCGTCCCCGCCTACCGGGTGCGGGGCCACATCCGTCTCACCAACAAGACCCCTGCGGGCACCTACCGCGCGCCGGGCCGGTTCGAGAGCACGTTCGTACGTGAGCGGTTGATGGACGCGGTCGCCACCGCCTGCGACCTGGATCCCGCCGAGGTGCGCCGCCGCAACCTGATCCCGCCCGATGCCATGCCGTTCGACCGACGGATCAGCACCCTCGGTACGCACGTCGTCTACGACTCCGGCGACTACCGGAGGCTGCTGGACCGGCTGCTCGACCACATCGACTACGAGTCGCTGCGGGAGTCGTTGGCGCGGCGCCGTGGCGCCGGGGAGATGGTGGGACTCGGCATCGGCATGTTCGTCGAGAAGTCCGGCCTGGGGCCGTTCGAAGACGTGCGCGTGCGGTGGCTCGACGGCGGGGGCGTGGAGGTCGTGACAGGCGCTGCCTCGCTGGGCCAGGGGATGGAGACCGCCATCGCCCAGATCTGCGCCGAGGTGCTGGACGTGGACTACCGCGACGTGACGGTTCGCCACGGCCAGACCGACATGATCGGCCGCGGCATGGGGGCCTTTGCCAGCCGGGTCACGGTCATGACCGGTGCGGCCGTGTACCTGGCCGCCACCGAACTGGCGGCCACGGGCGAGCCCGCCGCCGAGGCCACCTTCCATGCCGACCACATGACCTACCCGTACGGTGCCCACGCGGCGGTCGTGCGTATCGACGAGGACACGGGCGGGGTCACCGTCGAGCGCTACGTGGTGGCCTACGACGTGGGCCGTGCCGTGAACCCGATGCTGTGCGAGGGCCAGATCATCGGCGGCGTTGCCCAGGGTGTCGGCGGAGCCCTGCTGGAGCTCTTCAGCTACGACGCCGACGGCCAGCCCCTGGCAACCTCGTTCATGGACTACCTGATGCCCACGGTTGCCGAGCAGCCCCCCGTGGAGGTGCTGCTGAGCGAGGACGCCCCCAGCCCGCTGAACCCGTTGGGGCTCAAGGGCGCCGGGGAGGGCGGCACGAACGCCTGCGGGGCGGCCATCGCCGCAGCCATCGACGACGCCATCGGACTACCCGGCGCGGTCACGGCGCTGCCCGCCACCCCGGAGCTGATCCGCTCACTCATCAGGGACTGACAGAGCGCGGCTCCCCGCGCACCGAATGAGTGGTAGCCGCTTCAGGGCGTGACGGCGGCGAGGGTCCAGTCGAGCACGTCGGCCTGCGTGCCGTCGCGGTGTGCGGTCGCCTGCACCCGTACGGCGCGCAGCCGTCCCTGGCCCGCGGGGATCTCGTCGAGGAGGGTGTGGCGGAATGACAGCAGGTCAGCCTCGAAGACGGGGCCGGTGTGGGAGCAGTACCCCCAGGCCACGACAGTGGCCATGCCGTGCAGCACCCGGCTGAGCGAGGCTTGCGCCATACCCGCCACCTGCAGGCCGTTCACGAGGCGGCGGCCGTAGGGCGAGACCTCGCCATCGCGGTGGGCGAAGGCCAGGTTGTGGGTCAGGTGCAGCAGGGCCGGCGTGTTGTCGATGTAGTCCCGTAGGGGGTCGGCCACGGTTGTTCCGACCTCCCAGATGTCGGGTGGGCCGAGCAACTGGAGTTGCCAATCGCCCCGCACCAACTCGGCGCAGGCGTGCACGTCGATGCCGCCGGTCGGGTGGTCAGTGCCGGCGCCGCTGCCGATGTCGTCGTCGAAGCCGGGCAGATCAGCTCCCGTGGCGGGCAGCAGGGGACAGCGCTGGTACGTGGCCACCACCACACCGTCGGCTGTGCTCTCGCAAGCCACGAGCACCATGCCCCGCGGCGCGCGGTCGGGTCGGGGCCGCCCGTCGCGCATGGCCACGACGCGCACAGAGGTCTCCAGCGTCTGACCTTGGAACACCGGGTGCGGCAGGCGCACGTCCCGATAGAAGAGGTTGGCGATGACCCGCCTGCTGACGGTGGTCGTATGGCCGACCGACAGGGCCATGATGAGCCCGGGGCTGACGAGCGGCTGATCGGAGCCGGTCACCTCGGCGCAGAGCCGGCGGTTCTGTACCAGCGGCAGTCGCTCGCCCACGAGGGCCTGGTAGATGGCACAGATGCCGCTGTCGATGGTCACACCCGGCTGCCGGGGCAGTTCCTCCCCTGGCCGCAGCAGGTCGTAGTAGGGACCGTCGAGGGGAATGTGCCCGCTGCCGGGCACCGGATCGGCCGGACTCATCGGCGGGTGCGGAGACCGGCGAAGCGGTTGAGGCGCAGCGAGTTGCCCAGCACGAAGAGCGAGGATAGCCCCATGGCCGCCGCGGCGATCTCGGGACGCAGGAGACCGAGCGCAGCGAGAGGAATGGCGGCTGTGTTGTAGGCGAACGCCCAGAAGAGATTGCCGCGGATGGTTCCGAGCGTGCGACGGGCGAGTTCCAGAGCATCCACCGCGACGCGTAGGTCCGCCCCCACGAGGGTCAGGTCAGAGGCCTCGGCCGCGACGTCGGCGCCGGTGCCGATGGCCACCCCCACGTCGGCCGCGGCCAGGGCAGGGGCATCGTTCACGCCGTCGCCCACCATCGCAACCCGGCGCCCGGCGGCCTGCAGACGCTCGATCTCGGCGGCCTTGCCGGCCGGCGTCAACTCGGCGAGCGTGCGGTCGACGCCCACCTCTCGACCGACCTGCTCCGCGGCGGACCAGTTGTCGCCGCTCAGCAGTACGACTTCCCGGCCGGAGCGCTTCCAGGCGTCCACGGCGGCGGCGCTGGAGGGCTTCACCGTGTCCGCAAGCGCCAGGAATCCACCGGCGGTGCCTGCGAGTCCCACGAACACGAGCGTGCGGCCGGTGGCGGTGTGCTGTTCGGCAGCAGACTCCAGTGAGGCCGGCACACGGTCGAATAACGCGCGCCGCCCAGCGGTGACCGTGACTCCGTCAGGCTGGGCAGTGGTGGGTGCGAGGCCGGCCGCCGCTGTTCCATCCCCGGCGGCCGCAGTCTCGGTCCCGACCAGCCGTCCCTGGACGCCGAAGCCGGGCAGGTTGGTGAAGTCCGTCACGACGACGCCGGGCCGTGTTGCCTCCTTCGCCGCGCTGACGATCGCTGTCGCCACCGGGTGTTCGGAGCGAGCCTCCAACGCCTCCGCCAGCGCCAGCAACTCGGCGGCGGTCGTTCCCTCTGCGACCTCGACTGCGACGACTTCCAGGCGGCCTTCGGTCACCGTGCCGGTCTTGTCGAGGGCGATCACGTCGAGGCGCCGCGCCGCTTCCAGCGCGTCGGGTCCTCTGATGATCACACCCATGCGGGCTCCCCTGCCGCTCCCGGCCAGGAAGGCGGCGGGCGTTGCCAGACCGAGGGCGCACGGGCATGCCACGATCAGGACGGCAACGGCCGGGCTGATCGCCTCGCCGGCCGGTCCCGCCAGGAGCCAGCCCACCAGCGTGGCTACAGCCACGACGACCACGGCGGGCACGAAGACCCCCGAGATCCGGTCGGCCAGGCGCTGGATCGGTGCCTTGCGCGACAGGGCCTCGGTCACCAGCCGCACGACCTGGGCAAGGGTGCTGTCCGCGCCGACCCGCCGGGCCTCCACGGTGAGCGAGCCGTGGGTATTGAGGGTTCCGCCGGTCACGCCGTCACCGGGGCCGACCTCGGCGGGCACGGGCTCTCCGGTCACGATCGAGGTGTCCACGGCGGAGTGTCCGTCGGTCACAACACCGTCGGCGGCGATCCTCTCGCCGGGCCGGACCAGGAACCGCATGCCGACGGCCAACTCGGAGGGCGGGATGTCGCTCCCGTCGGGGAGCCGCACGTCACCGGCGCTCAGTTCCACGAGCGCGCCGATGGCGTCACCTGCCCGGCGTCGGGTGCGCGCCTCCAGGTGGCGCCCCAGCAGGACGACCGCCACGATGACCGCGGCGGTGTCGAAGTACACGTGCCCGTCGAGGCCGCCGATGGTGATGACCGCCGACCATCCCCAGGCGACCAGCGATCCGAGCGACACGAGGGTGTCCATGGTGGCGTGCCGTCGCCGCACCGCCCGCCAGCCGGGCCGATGGAAGGCCAAGCCGCTGATGAGAACAACCGGCATGGTGAGCCCCAGCACGAGCCACTGCCAGCCGGCGAACCGCAGCGCGTCGATCGACGAGACCAGCATCGAGGCGGCGGCCAGAGCGAGAGTGGCCAGGAGGGCGCCACCGCTCGTCCAGGACGGCTCCTCACCTTCGAGATGTAGGCGCCCCGGAGCGGCCTTGTAGCCGACGTATTCGATGCGATCGAGCACGTCGCGCTCATTCAGCAGCCGCGGGTCGTACGACACGCTGGCGTGGCGAGCCGCGAAGTTGACGTGTGCCGCGGACACACCGGGGACGTCGCGCAGGGCGCTCTCGATGCTGGTCGCGCAGGCACCGCAAGTCATGCCGTCGACGGTCAGTTCGACTCGGGTTTGCCGCTCTGGAGGCTCGGGGAGCTCGTGCTCATCGGGGAGTTCTGTACGTACCAGGTCCTCACCTCCCGCTCTGCCACCAGCGTATTGGGCTGGGGAGGCGGAGCGCAGGCCTCTACGATGCCGCCGATGCGACCCACCAGCGGTCATCGGACCCGCCACCACCGGAGATTCGGATTCCTTGGCACGGGCGTCCGGCTGCCTTCGGCGGTGATGGCGCGTTGGGACATTCCCAAGGTCCTACCCGTGCCTGCGCCCGCCATCTTCGCGGGCAACCACCGCAGCCTGTTCGACATCGTCGTGGGGTTCCGCCTGTTCTGGAACCACCGGGCGTCGGTCCACATCGTGGTCGCCAAGCACTACTTCGACCACTGGCTGATGGGGCGCATACTGCGAGCCGGGGGCTGCATTCCCATGGGGACCGGCAGGTCCGCCCTGACGGGCATCAAGGCCTGCCTCGAGGCTCTCGATCGAGGGGAGACGGTGGTGATCATGCCCGAGGGGCGGGTGATCCCCCGCGAGGAAAGGACCAGTGGCGTCGGCTCGCCGGAGGCGGGCATCGGTGTGCTGGCGGCTCGCAGCACCGTGCCGCTGGCGCTCTGTGCTATCACCGGCACCGACGAGGTGTGGCCCCTCGGACGGCGGTTTCCGCGCCTCCGCATTGGCCGGGCCCGCCCCACGGTCCGCGTCCTCGTCGAGGCACTGACGCCACTCGCGCCCGAAGAGCGGACCGACCGCGAACGGGTCGCGGAGGCGGTGATGGGGGCTCTGGCCGACCTCGTCCAGCCTCCTACCGACTCGACGACGGGGGAGTGATCCGCCGCCGGCGCTAGGTGGCCATCCGCCGGGCGAGGCGTCGCATGCCGGTCAACCAGCGATCGGGATCATCGGCTCGGCGCCGGGCGTAGGTCGCCACCTCGGGGTGTGGCAGGACGAGGAACCGCCCCTCGCGCAGGGCCTCGGCCGTGGCGTCGGCGACGGCTTCGGGCTCCAGTACGCCGTCGACGGCAGCTGCCGATTGATGCTCGGCCGCGGATGCCGATGCCGCCGCCGGTAGCGGCGCTCCTCTCGCACCCTCCAGCAGCGGCGTGCGTACGGCCTGCGGGCACAGGGCGGCGACCTGTACGCCCCGGTCGCCGTGCACGATGGCGAGCCACTCGGCGGCGGCGACCGCAGCATGCTTGGTGACGGCGTAGGAGACGGAGTCCAGCTGGGTCAGCAGGCCTGCTGCGGAGGCGGTCACCACGAAGATGCCGCCGCCGCGCTCGGACCAGCGGGGTACGAGAACCGCCGCCGCGTGGAAATGCGCCATGACATGCACGTCCCAACTCTGCTGCCAGGCGGCCGGCGTGGTCTCGAGTCCTCCCGGAACCAGCAGGCCCGCATTGGAGCAGTAGATCTCCACAGGACCGACCGAGCGCTCAACCTCGTCGATCAGCCGGCGGGTGGCCGCCGCGTCGGACACGTCGAGGGTGCGGGCCTCGCCTTCGATGTCGGCGGCGACGGCTGTGGCGCCCTCGGTGTCGATGTCAGTGACCACGACCCGGGCCCCGTCGGCGGCGAGGCGCCGGGCAAGCGCCGCCCCGATACCGCTTGCGGCGCCTGTCACGATCGCGACGGCACCGGGCCGCGGCGGGTAGCGGCTGCGCGGAGGCGCATCCCTCTCGTCGCGGGGCGATCGTTCCCTGCGGCTGTCCGGTGTGGCGGCCACGGGGCGGAGGTTAGGGCGGGTGGTGGCGACCGTCCCGGCGCTCGTAGTCGCCAAGCAGTGCAAGATCCTCACGCCGGCGGGATTGCCGGGCACCCGGGCTGCGGAATCGTGTGCCGGTCCCGTAGTGTCCGTGTGGGATGTTCGGCCGCATCGGCCGCGGCGAACCGGCGAGGTCCGTCCCGGCGCTGAGCGGTGCGACCAACCCGCTGAAGGTGATCCGGCGACCGGGAGAGGACGAACACGCCGATGGGGATGCTCGGGAGAAGGGCTTGCGCGTTGGGGGCCTCGATCCTTCTCGTTGCCGCCTGTGGCGGGAACGATGCCCCCGAGGTGCCCACGGCCGACGGCTCCGTAACGACGACCGAGCGTGCGTCGCAGCCTGCCGACGCGGCCGAAACCACCCCCGACACCGCGGCGCAGCCCCCGTCCGCAAGCGCCCCACCGGCGGCGGAGAGCCCGGAGCCTCCCACCGAGAGTACCGATGGCCAGCGCGCGGGGAGTGGTGGGCGAGTAGGTGCCGACCTGGCGGATGTCCTGCCGACCGTGTCCACGATGGCCGCGTCCTCCGCCCCCCTGCCGGAGCCGCCCGACGACTCCGGCGGTTCCCCCGAGGGGATCGAAGGAGTCGTGCCTGTGCCGGTTACCAGCGCCGAGCACGTGCGTTACGACGTCGAGTACCCGACCGCGCCGCCTGCGGGGGGCCCGCACTTGGGGGCTTGGCTGAATTGTGGTTTCTACACGGTGCCGGTCCTGGACGAACTGGCCGTCCACTCCCTCGAGCACGGCGCCGTTTGGGTGACGTATCGCTCCGACGTGCCCGCCGGGGCCCTCAGCGACCTGGCGGCGCTGGCGACGCGTCTGCCGTACCTGCTGGTGTCGCCCTACGAGGCGCAGGACTCACCGCTGGTCCTGACCGCCTGGGCGCGCCAGCTGCCGCTGGACTCCCTGGACGACGCCCGCTTCGGACGCTTCCTGGACGTGTACATGTTCGACGGACCGACGACTCCCGAACCCGGTGCCGTCTGCTCGGGGGCCGTGGGTGTGCCGCCTGAGCATCCCGAGGCGGTGCCGCAGCGGGGATGAGCGCCAAGCCGCCGAAGCACCGGCCCGGCCGCTCGGGCGCTCCCGGATCCCATGCAACTGCCGGCCGGGACCGTCCTCGGGCGGCGACCGGGGCCCGTCGCAGGCGCCGGCGCGGCCGGCCGGATCGCACCCGCCTGTGGCGCGGCGTGCTGTGGGGAGGCGTTGCCGTCGGTCTGGCCTGGGTCGCGGTGGCGATGGTCCTGGTCCTCGACGACGAGGAGGATCCGCCACCGCCCCGGCCTGTGGAGGTCACCGCAGGCGTCGAAGGCTGCCGTCCGCTTGCGTTCGGGGTCGAACCCGGCGAGAGCGTCGTCCTGCGGGTGACGAACACCACCGACAGTGACTTCGAGGTGATCGTGACCGACGAGGCGGGGCTGGCTCTGCGCACGTCGCCGGGCTACGACCCGGACAGCCCGGAGGGAGCGAGAGCACCGGGGCAGGTCGAGACCGTGGCGGCCGGTCCTGGCCGGCTCGGGCCGCCGCTGCTCGTCGCCGGCCTACTCGCACACGAGGGCCATGAGGATGAGGCGGGCCCCAATGCAACCGCGGACTACCGCTATCGCATGATCGTGGCCGAGAACGGGGTGCGGATCATGCTGGTCACGTTCCCCGAGGTTGGCGAGTTCAACCCGCTCACCCGCCTCGTGTGCGCCGCCATCGCTGCCGACGGCGCCTTGGACGCCACGATGCCGGTGGGCCGGATCGAGGTCGGCTCCTCCGGGCGCTGACCGGCGGAGAATCGGCGAGCCGCTAGCGCAGTTGCGCGGGATCGAGGGCGGCGAGGATGTCGGCGCCGCTGGTGACAGCCGATGCCAGCGCCACCGCCGGCGGCAGTAGCTGCCGGCAGAAGAACTCGGCGGTGACCTGCTTGGCCTCCATAGCCTCGGCCTCCGCTCCGGTGGCCCCGGCGACGATCTCGGCCCGCGCGACCTCCGCCGAACGGGCCAGCAGCCACGCACCGACGACGCTTGCCAGCAGGCGCAGGTAAGGGGTGGCGCCCGCCAGGGCGGCGTCGCCCGGATGCGCCAGCAGCCAGTCGGTGCAGGAGCGTGCTGCGGCGGCGGCCTCCAGCAGCGGCGTCCGCAGAGCCGTGAGGTCGTCGTGCAGCGTCTCGGCGGTCGACTCGACGCTGCCCAGCAACTCGTGAACGACCGCACCGCTGCGCATGGGCAGCTTGCGCCCGACGAGGTCGATGGCCTGGATGCCGTTGGTGCCCTCGTAGATGGCGGCAATACGCACGTCCCGGCAGTACTGCGCGGCTCCCGTCTCCTCCACATAGCCCATCCCGCCGTGGACTTGCAGTGCCAGAGAGGTCGTCTCGTTGGCCACGTCGGTGCACCAGGCCTTCGACAGCGGCGTCAGCAGGTCGCACAACTCCTGCGCGGCGCGCCGTTCCGCCTCGTCGGGGTGGTGCTGAGCGAGGTCCAGCACGGTGGCGTTGAAGTAGCACAGGCAGCGCATCGCCTCGATATAGGCCTTCTGGGTCAGCAACATGCGCCGCACGTCGGGGTGCTCGACTAGGGCGGCTCGCTCACCCGGCGCCGTGGTCGGCCGGCGGCCCTGCAGGCGCTCGCAGGCGTGGTCGACAGACTGCTGGTATGCCCTGTCGGCCACCCCGACACCTTCCAGGCCGACACCGAGCCGGGCATTGTTCATCATGGTGAACATGTACACCATGCCCATGTTCTCCTCGCCGATGAGGTAGCCCACGGCGCCGTCTTGCTCGCCGAGGGCCATGACACACGTGGGGCTGGCGTGGATGCCCAGCTTGTGCTCGATGGAGACACACGTCACGTCGTTGCGCTCGACGGGGTGTCCGGAGGCGTCGAGCAGGTACTTGGGAACGATGAAGCACGAGATTCCCCGCGAGCCACTGGGAGCGTCAGTCGTGCGGGCCAGGACGAGGTGGATGGTGTTGGCGGCCATGTCGTGCTCGCCCCAGGTGATGAAAATCTTCTGGCCGCGCAGGCGGTAGCTGCCATCGGAGACCTGTTCGGCGCGTGTCGTCAGGGCGCCGAGATCCGAACCGGCGTGGGGTTCGGTGAGCAGCATCGTGGCGGTCCACTCGCCGGCGACGAGTTTCGGCAGGTACTCGGCGCGCTGGGCCGGGCTGGCGTGCAGATCGAGCAGGTGGATGCCGCCCTGCGTCAGCAGCGGGCACAGTGACAGAGCCAGGTTGGAGGCCGTCATCATCTCCTGCAGGGCCAGCCCCACGGCCCACGGCAGGCCGCCCCCGCCGAGTTCGGAGCCGAAGGCCGCCGCGCCCCAGCCCGCATCCACGTAGGCCTCGTAGGCGTCGCGGAAGCCGGGGGGCGTCGTGACGGTTCCGTCATCGTTGCGCACGCTGGGTGAGGTGTCGCCGGTGCGGTTCAGCGGAGCGAAGACCTCCGAGAAGAACCGGCCGGCCCCGGCGAGGATGTCCTCAACGCTGTCGGGGTCGAAGGAACCGAAGGCCTCAAGCTTGGCCAGCGAGCGCACGTCGCAGATGTGTTCGAGGACGAACTGCATGTCCCGCAGCGGCGGACGGTAGGTATTCATTGTCTCCTCGCGTCTCGAGTCTCCGCCCCTGCGGCGCTGGGCGCCGCGACCGGTCGGGGCGATGTTCGAGATTCACGGTACCGGTTCGGCGCCGGGAGGCATCGGCTCGCGGATCGGCTAGAAAACAGCGGCGAAGGAATCACCGAGGGAGAATCAACCATGCCCGAAATCGAATTTCACGGGAACATCATGCACACTGGCGGCGACCTGCCCGGGGTGGGTGCGCCTGCTCCGGACTTCAGCCTGACCGGTGCGGGCTTGGCGCCTGTGAGCCTTGGCGACTTCGCCGGGCAGCGCGTCGTGCTGAACATCTTCCCGAGCATCGACACGCCAACGTGCGCCACCTCGGTGCGGACCTTCAACGAGCGCGCCGCGGGCCTCGGCAACACCAGCGTCCTGTGCGTCTCGGTCGACCTGCCGTTCGCAGCCGCACGGTTCTGCGGCGACGAGGGCATCGAGAACGTGTCCTGCGCGTCGACGTTCCGTTCGCCGGACTTCTACGACTCCTACGGCGTGCAGATCGCCGACGGCCCGCTGGCAGGGCTGTGCGCGAGGGCCGTGGTCGTCATCGACGAGGACGGCAACGTCGCCCATACCGAACTCGTGAACCCGATCAGCGACGAACCCGACTACGAAGCCGCTCTGAGCGCTCTGTAGCAAGCGCCCTTCGCAACCAACAATGCGGCCGGCATGTAGCGGCCGACGGAGTGATCGATGACCCCAGCGCTCGACGGCCTCCGCGTCCTGGAGACAGGCGTCCTGCTGGCCGGACCCTTCTGCGGGCAGCTCCTCGCCGACTTCGGTGCCGAGGTCATCAAGATCGAGCAACCCGGTGTCGGCGACCCGATGCGCCAGTGGGGTCGAGAGAAGTCCGGGGGGCACTCGCTGTGGTGGCCCGTCGTGGCCCGCAACAAGAAGTCGGTCACCCTGAACCTGCGGGAACCCCGCGGCCAGGACCTCGTGCGGCGACTCGCCGCCTCCAGCGACATCATGGTGGAGAACTTCCGGCCCGGGACGCTGGAGCGCTGGGGCCTCGGCTACGAGGAGCTCTCGGCGATCAATCCCCGCCTGATTCTGGTACGGGTCACGGGCTTCGGCCAGACCGGTCCGTACTCCGGGCGTCCCGGCTACGGCTCGGTCGGTGAGGCCATGGGAGGGCTGCGCTACGTGGTCGGCAACCCGGACGCTCCGCCGACCAGGGTGGGCATCAGCATCGGCGACACCCTGGCGGCCACGTTCGCCTGCGTCGGCGCGCTCTGCGCCCTACACGCCCGCGAGCGCACCGGCCGGGGCCAGGTGGTGGACTCCGCCATCTACGAGGCCGTGCTGGGGGTTATGGAATCGCTGATCCCCGAGTACGCCGTGGCCGGGTACATACGCGAGCGGAGCGGGGCCATCATTCCCAACGTGGCACCCTCCAACGTGTACCCCACAGCCGACGAGCAAATGGTCATCATCGCCGCCAATCAGGACACGGTCTTCGGCCGGCTGGCCGAGGCCATGGATCGACCCGATCTTGCCAGTGACGAGCGCTACGCCACACACGTGGCGCGGGGCGCGCACCAGGACGAACTGGACGAGTTGATCGCCGCCTGGACGGCCGGGCTCGATGCGGAGGAGCTGAACGAGGTCCTGTTGCAGCACGGCGTGCCCACGGGGCACATCTACCGGGCGCCGGAGATGCTGCGTGACCCCCACTTCGCAGCCCGGGAGGCCATCGTGCGCCTCACCCATCCCGAGATCGGCGAACTTCCGATGCAGAACGTCGTGCCGAAACTGTCCGAGACGCCCGGGCGTCTCAACTGGCCGGGCCCTGATCTCGGCGCGCACAACGAGGAGATACTGACCGGCCTACTCGGCCTCACCAGCGACGAGTTGGCCGACCTGGCCGCTGACGGGATCGTCTGACCGGTCGCACCGCGTCGCGCCGAGCCGGGATCGCGATCACCGATCACCCCCGGGGGCAAGCTCTCTATCCAACCTGACGGGCGGGGAAACATGCCGGCGCGGCCGCAGCACTACGGTCGCCAAGAGGGCAGCGACAGCGACCGCGCCCAGGGTCATGAGGGTGGCCTGCCCCACGGCCGTGGTGAACGCCTGCTCTCCGGCGATCTCGTAGAGAAGGCCGTCGGCCGCCGGGACACCCGGAGGCGCTGCACTGCGGCCGAGGGCCAGATCACCGATGACCCCCTCCGGCACCTGGGGGTCGAGGCCCGTGTCCTCCAGCAGGCTCCGGTAGATGTCACCGACGCGCGACGCGACGAGAGATCCGATGACCGCGAACGAGAGGAGTTGGCCGAACTGTATCGCCACCGTGTGAGCCCCCGTGATGAGGCCGCTGCGGGAACTGGGCGCCGCGCTGAGGGCCAGGTGGAGCGAGACCGGCGCGACCATTGACATCGCGCCCCCCACGAATCCCAACGAGATCCCGATGAGAGCGTACGAGGACGACGGGCTCATGCGGGAGAGAGTCGCCAGGCCCGCTAGTTCCAGCAGCACGGCGGCTCCGAGCATGCGCCCGAGACCGAACCGTTCGAGCAGGCGTATGGCGAATGGGGAGATCAGGGCCGCCACGATGCCGAACGGCATGAAGGCGACGCCGGCGACCAGCGGGGAGAACCCGAGCACGGTCTGCATATGCGTGATGACGAAGAACATTGTCCCGACGATGGGGACGATCGCCAGCACCATGATGGTGAGGCCCGCGGCGAGCCTCCGACGGTCGTACCCCGAGTCCGGGCCCGTGCCGCCCCGGAATCGCAGAATGATCACCATCAGCGCTAGCACTGCCACCCCCGCAGCCATCCGCCAGAGAGCCGAGGAGGCACCCCAGCCGTCCTGACCGGCGCTGATCAATCCCCAGATCAGCAAGGCCAGGCCGACCGAGCCCGCCATGCTGGGTAGTACTCGCAGGTGGGCCGTGGGAGGTGCGACCGGCTCTCCCCGGACGCCGAACAACGTTGGAGCCAGCGCGGCAAGCGTCAAGGCGCCCGACACCCAGAAGATCGACGACCACGGCCCCACGCGCAGGAGTAACCCGCCGACCGGAGGGCCGATGGCCACACCGCCGAGCGCTCCGGTGAACCACAGGCCCAGCGCCAAGTTGAGCGGGCGCCCCGGCGGCAGATGCGCCCGTAGCAGCGCCACCGACGCCGGGAACGCCAGCGCCGCGCCCGTGCCTGTGAGCGCCCTCAGGCCGATCAGCATGCCCATACTCCCGGCGAAGGCGCTGCCGATGGAACCGGCCAGGAAGAGCGCCAGCCCGCAGCGGAGGATGACCGGGGCGCCGAACCGGTCCGCCAGGCCGCCACCAAGGGTTACCAGAGCCGCCAGCGGCAGGAGGAAACCCGAGAACATCCACTGTGTCGTGGACAGGTCGGCGCCGAGGGCTTCGGTGATGGACGGCGCCGCCAGCAGCACGGTCGACTGGTCGAGGTTCAGGACCAGGGACGTGAGGGTCGCCGACGCCGTCACCCCCCAGTGGGATCGTTCCGCGGTCACTTGTGGTCCGAGCGCGAGGGAGAGCCGGTCACTCTCCCTCGATGCGGTCCACGAACGACATCACGGCGAAGGCACAGTCCCTCGGACACTCCGGCGCGACCGTCACCCCCCGTTGGACGTTGGGATCGGGTGCCGGACCCTCGACGTGCCCGCTGTGGGGAACGGTCTCGTGCGCCTTCACGGTCTACGAGTACAGCACTGTCCAGGGCTGCCTGCACCTGCTACCGACGTCGGCCATGAACTGATAGACGTTCCGAACGTCGAACGCCTCGCTGCAACCGTAGGCGCGAGGAACCGTTAGACCGTCTCGTCGCTGCGCCCGAACCACTTCACCATGCGCTCGTGATATTCCGAGCCGATCCACCAGTCGGAGTTGATCTGCATCAAGCCGAACGAGCCGCGTGCCGGGTCGTCCCGATTCGTGAGGCTGGGGCCGCCGCCGGACTCGTAGGACATGACGCACAACGCCGTGGCGGCATCGGCCGGGTCGAAGACGGCGCACACGGTGGATGACCAACGCATCACCGTGTCGCGATCGACAATCTCGCTCAGGGTCGGCTCTCCTTCGAGGCAGGCGCCCCCACTGCCACTCGGGGGGCTCTCGGGTCCCTGAACTGCAAACCAGACGCTGTAGGCCTCCAAGGGCGAGCACCCCAGGAGTCCCAGCGATGCACAGACACCGACCACGATCGCCGCGGCACGCCGGGCGCGCGACGAGGGTGCCCGGCGCGTCGAGGTCTGGAGGTCGCCGGCCGGTCCAGCAACGGCGTGCCGACCGGGGAATCGAAGAGGGAAAAGCACCGGAGCAGGTTATGCACTTGATAGGGAGGATTCTCACACGAGGTGATGTGACATATGTCAAACAGACCACCGAGTGGAGGATGTCAAGTACCCAACTGCCAGATTCGGGCACCGGCGTGCGGCCGATGCGCTGCGGTCAGCGCCGGAGGGGTTGGTTGCCGGTGGCGAGTCGTTCGAGCGCGTCGGCGTAGCGCTGCGGCACGGTGGCGCGATTGCTGGGGTCCTCGTGGTGCCGGAGTTTCTTGGCCGCGGCGGTGAGCGCGGTGTTGATGCGGGCGCCGGCGACGGGATCGAACAGGCCGAACAGCTTGTACATGCCGTCGGAGTGCCGGCTGATTGACAGCTCGCGCCGGGCGCGCTGGCGGCGCCGGCGCTCCTGGAGATCCTCGTCGGCTGATTTCTCGTTGACGTGGTCGCGCACCGTGTCGCCGAACACGTCGGTCGGCTCGCGCTCGGCGGCGGTAAGGAGTGCGGCCTCGTCGACGGCGGTGTGTTCGGCCGCCTCGGCGATGATCCGGGCGTGCTGGGCCGTGATGGCACCATCGGCCAGCGCTTGGGACGTGTCGGGCAGATCGGCGAGCTGGCCGGCGAGCTTGACGTCGCGCTTGGCGCTGCCTCGGGACTGCCGCAACCGGTCGCGCACCGCCTCGGCCGCCGCGGCGGCGCCGCCGCGGCGCGCCAACTCGGCGACCGTCTCCGAGCGCACCGCGGCGAGACCGGCCTCACAACGCCCCACCAGCCCCAACCGCTCCTCGAGTTGCTCGCCGCCAACGGAACGCAACTCAACCAGCAGCGCCTCCAGCCGACCGGCGACCCGACCCACGGCGCCGCCTTTGACGATCTCCGAGACCGTCCCAGTCCTCGAGCCTGTCCCGGCACCGGCGCCGAGTCCGACCACCGCCTCCGCGCCCCGCGCAGGCTCGCCCGTCTCTTCAGCCGCTGCACCGACGGTGTCTGCGAATCGGCGATGGGCGCACTCCATTAAGCGGAGCTCTTGGACTCCATTTTGCGGTGATTCAAGACTCCACTTGACGGGAATGCTGGACTCCACTTTGCGGAAATTCCCGGAGTGTCGCGAACGCGTGGATTCCGGCCTTCGCCGGAATGACGGGGCGAGGCCGGACAGTGCGGGCGGGGCCGGCGCGTGGCCGGGGCTCAGTGGGCGGCGCGCCCCGCGTCAAGCCAGGGTGCAGGGTAGGTGCTTGATGCCGTTTATGAAGTTGGAGCGGAGGCGTTCGGGTTCGGCGGTGGCGCGGATCTGCGGGAAGCTCTTCAGCAGCTCGCGGAACATCACGCCGATCTCCCGCCGGGCCAGGTGGGCGCCCATGCAGAAGTGCGGGCCGGGGCCGCCGAAGCCGATGTGGTTGTTGGGGCTGCGGCGGACGTCGAAGTGGTGCGGGTCATCGAACACGTCCTCATCACGGTTGGCCGAGTAGTACCACAGCACCACCTTGTCGCCCGCCGAGAAGACGTGATCGCCGAGGGTGGTGCCGTCGGCGGTCACCGTGCGCCGGAACTGGATCACCGGCGTCGCCCACCGCACGATCTCCTCCACCGCCGTGGGGGTGACCCCCGCGAGGTCCTCGAGCCAGATGCGGCGCTGCTCGGGGTGGTCAGTGAGTGCCCAGAGTCCGTGGCTGATGGCGTTGCGCGTGGTCTCGTTACCCGCCGTGCACAGCAGGATGAAGAACGAGGCCAACTCGGCCTCACCGAGACGTTCGCCGTCCACCTCGGCGTGTACAAGGGCCGACGTGATGTCATCGGTCGGATCAGCGCGCCGGGCTGCGGCCAGTTCGGTCATCATGGCCGCCAGCGTGCCGCCCGCCGTCAGGATGGCCTCCAGAAGGTTTGCGCCCGGCGGCACGTACTCCGGGTCGTTGGGCCCGAGGATGATGTTGGTGTTGTCGAGAACCTCCGCGTGCAGGCTCTCGGGGACGCCCATCATGTCGCAGATGATCTGCACGGGCAGGCGGGCGGCCACCTCGGTCACGAAGTCGCACTCGCCCCCGCCGGCCAGATCGTCGACGATCTGGCCGGCGACCTGCTCGACCTGGTTCTCGACCCGAGCGAGGGTGCGAGGCGTGAACCCGCGCGACACCAACCCGCGGAGGCGGGCATGGCGCGGATCGTCCATGTGCAGCATCGAGCCGAAGAACTCGTTGAACTCGATCGGGAGGTCGGCGATCGACGCCCCGCGGCCCGAACAGAAGAGGTCGGCTCGCCGGCTGGCGTCGACGACGTCGGCGTGGCGCGTGAGCGCCCAGTAGCCCGGCCCGGCGGGGAAGACCTCCTTGCCGTCGAGGAAGTAGGCACGTTCGGTGAAGAAGCGGATGGGTTCCTCGGCGCGCAACCGTGCGAACGCCTGCTGCCGCTCCGCCTCGGGGAGACCCCAGAACCTGCCTGTGCTGCTCAGGTCGATCTCGTCCAGGTCCACGCCCGCGCCTCCTTGGATGTGGCTCGACGTCGGGATCTGCGTCCTGCGTGCGCTCAAGTGTGCCGCAGGCGGGGCGGTCTGTTCAGCGCGTGCGGCCGATGCGGGCGCTGAGAACGTCCCGGAGGCTCACGATGCCGAGAAGCCCTGTGCTGTCGACCACGGGGAGGTGGCGGAAGCCGCCGGAGAGCATCATCTCCGCCACCTCTTCGGTATCGATCTCGGGGCTGCAGGTGATGGGCTCGGGCGTCATCCAGCGGTCGATCGGGTCACTGGACATGTCCGTGGCCTTGCCGGCGGCACGCAGCACGTCGCGCTCGGTGAGGATGCCGCTGAGCATTGTGCCGTCCACGACGAGCACCGACCCGATGTGGCGCCGCACCATGAGCCGGGCTGCCTCGGCCATCGGCGTGGAGCCCGGCATGGTCACCACTTGGGTGCTCATGACCTGGCGCAGCGCAGCCATGTCAGCCCGAGCCGCCGGTCTCGTCGTAGCCGCTGCCGTCGCCCGGCTGTGAGGGAGTGTCGAGATCCTGATTGAGGCGCCGCCAGAGGGCTCCGGCCCACCCCACCGTGTGGGGCCACTCGCGCCAGAAGGACTGCAGTGTGGCAGCGTCTATCGCGTCGACCGCTTCCTCCGGTGTGACCTCCCGCGCCAACTCCTCCAGCATGCTCATGGCGTCAAGCAGCTTCTCGGACGGGTCGGACATCGGTGGCCTCCTCGCCAGATCTTGCCACATCCAGCGGGCTACTCAAATGTCAGGCCGGCGACGCGGAGGCGATGCGGCGGCGACGCCGAGCGTTTGCTCAGGCGCCGGCCGGTACCCAGGAGCAGTGGAAGCCGAACGGCACGCGGTTGGGCAGGCTGATGGCGGCGAGTGGTTCCGAACCGATGGCGTCGGCGGCGAGGACGACCACCTCGCTGGAACCGCGCTCGCTGTCGTACACCACGGTCAGCACGTAGCCCTCGTCCTCCTCGCTCTCGGCGTGGCGGGGCACGAAGACCGCCTCGCTGGCGTACCGGGACGGGCCGAAGTGATGGTGCTCGGTCGTGTGTGCCACAAGGTCGAGGCGTACCACGCGGTGACCGTGCGAGACGTTGCCGGTCTCCTCGTCAACCAGCGTCGTCACGTAGGCGTAGCGGTTCGGGCGGCCGAGGAGTCGCTCGTCGATGCGCGGGAAGTCGCAGCGCACGTCGAAGATGGTTTCCTCCCGCACCGAGCCGTCGCGGAGTCCCAGTGTCCAGCGGTGCACCATGGCGGGCACGTCGAACCGGTTCGATGACTTGCTCCAGAGAGAGTCGTAGCGGCAGGCGTCGAGCGTGATCCGCCCGCCGATCTCGCAGGCGTTGATGGTGTGGAAGACGTAGCAGGGATCGATGTCGAACCACCGCACGTTGCCCCCGGCACGGGCCATGACGCCGAGCCGAGCGCCATGGTCCGGGTCCCAGCGGTAGGGGAGGCCACCGGGGGCTCCGAGATCTCGCACGATCGGCAGGTCCATGAAGACGACGTGATCGGACGTCACGGCGAAGTCGTGCATCATCACCGGCCGCGGCAGGTCGATCGTGGCGGTGCCGGCCAGCGCTCCGTCGCTGCCGAACCGGAAGTAGTCGACCTGCGGCTCAGCCGTCCTGACGGCGAACGCCAGCATCTCGCCCGTACGCGGGCAGATCTTCGGATGCGCGGTGAGGTTGTGCACCGAGCCGTCAAAGTCGACCGGACCGACGGTGTCGAGGTCGGAGGTCACCTCGTACGGGCGGTGGTTCTCCTCGAGAGCCAGGATGCGCCCCCCGTGGACCACCACGTTGGTGTTGGCCGGGGAGCAATCTGGATCGTCGGGGTCGGTCGCAGGCCCGGCCAGCCGGGGCGTGCGCACCCAGCGGCTGCGGTAGCGCACCGCTCGGCCACCGCGCAGTAGCAGGCCGTGAAGCATTCCCTCGCCCAAGAACCAGTGTGGCGAGTCGCAGCGGGGCGGGTTGGGCCCGGTATGGATCAGCATCCCGTGCAGTTCGGTGGGGATCCGGCCACGCACCGGAAGGTCGAGCGCCTCGGTCTCGTCGGGGAGGGGGCCGTGATTGCCCCGCAACCACCAGGGCTTGTCCGGGTCTCCTGCACTCCTGTCAGCCACGATGGCGGGATACTAGCGACGTGCGCACCTGACCGCACCGGCGGGCTGGATCCGCTGCGGCCGTGTGCACCGAGGCGCTCCGCCGGCGGTGGACGAGGCGGCCGTAGGCTCCGGCGGTGGTCGGTGCCGGTGGATCCCGAAGGCTGCGATGAGTCCGCTGGAGATCGCTGCCGCCATGGTGGTGATGGCCGCGGGGGCCGCAGTGCAGGGCAGCGTCGGATTCGGTCTGAACGTCGTCGCTGCGCCGATCCTCATCCAGATCGATCCGGATTTCGTGCCAGGGCCGCTGCTGGCGGCGGCCCTGGTGATGAGCCTGATGGTGGCCCGCCGAGACCGCGTCGGGATCAACAAGTCGGCTCTCTTATGGGCACTGGTTGGCCGTGTGCCCGGCGCCGTGCTGGGAGGGTTCCTGCTGGTGGAGGTGCTCTCGGCGTGGGGACTCTCGGTGTTCCTGGCGTCGGTGATCCTGGTGGGGGCAGCGCTGTCCGTGGCGCCGATCCGCCTGCCGCAGGGGCGCCGGATGATCGCTATCGGCGGGTTCGTCTCGGGTGTGGCAGGGACCACGACAGGAGTTGGCGGCCCGCCTTTGGCGCTCACCCTGCAGCACATCCCGCCGCGCCAACTCCGGGGCACGATGTCGGTGTACTTCCTCGTGGGCGCCTCGATCTCGCTGGCGGTCCTGGCGGCGTGGGGCGAGTTCGGCACCCGGCACCTGCTGGCGGTCGCGCTGCTCGTCCCGGGCCAGCTACTCGGCTATCTCGTCTCCGGGCGGCTCGTCCGGGTGTTCGATCGCGGCTACACGCGCCCGGCGCTGCTGATCATCTCCGTCGCCGCCGCAGTGAGTCTGCTGGTGCGTGCCCTGATCTGAGTTGCAGCGCCGCGTGGCGTGGCTCGTCAGACGCTTTAGCCGATCTCGATGGGGCGCACCGAACGGTTCTCGGCCGCCGACAGGTAGGCGGCGTTCACGAGGCGCAGTGTGTTGAGGTTGTCGCGGCCGCTCGTCGGCGGTTCGGTGCCGTCGTCGATGGCGGTCATCAGCGACGAGATCGGCCCGACGAAGCCCTCGGGAATCCAGCGCCCCGGTAACTCGGTCTCGAAGCCGCCGTCGAGGTTGTCGTGCGCCGACCAGCGCACGGTGTCGGCCCGGCCGTGGGGGTAGTCGTAGGAGAGCCCCATCGTTCCCGAGACGACCCCCTCGGTGCCGAGGACGCGCACCCGCCCGAAGACGTCGTCGCTGACGTCGTTGTGGTCGACCGCCACGAAGGCCTGCAGGCCGGAGGCGAAGTCGAGGATCGTGACCGTCTTCGTCTCCGCACTCGGCGCCTGGAGCGGATGACGGGTGTGCCGACTCGTCACCCACTCGGGCTCGCCGTGGCCACCGAGAAGGAAACGCATGCCGTCGAGGTAGTGGATGCTGTGGTACATGATCTCCAACTGCGGGACTTCCATCAGCCAGGGCCAGAGTTCCCACGGGTTAACCAGGGACTCGTGAACGAAGGCGGCCGTTGGCTCGCCGATTCGCCCCTGTGTCATGAGTGTGTGCATCGCTCGGACGACCGGGCTCCACCGGTACTGCTGGTTGACGGCCAGCTTGACCCCCGCGGCCTCGGCGCGCTGCACGATCTCGACAGCTTGAGAGAACTCGTTCGAGAGGGGCTTCTGGCAAAGTAGGTGCTTGCCGCTGTCCGCGAGCGTCCGGACCAGTTCGAGTTGCCGCCACGCGGGGACGGCGATGTCCGCAATTTCCACCGAGGGGTCGCCGGCGACTTCATCCAGCGAGCCGAACACCCGCTCGATGCCCCACCTCTTTGCCGTCCGTTGCGCTGCCGCCGGATCGATGTCGTAGCAGCCCACGACGTTCAGCCCGTGCGACGTGTAGGCCGGCAGGTGCCCGTCGTTCGTGATCCCGCCGCAGCCCACTATGGCGATGCCGTGATCGTGACGATCGGGGAGCCACGACCGTGTGTCGAGACCGAGTGCGGCCGGATCGGGAGCGGCGGTGTTCATGTGTGGCGATCCCTCATCGGTGGGTTCGGGCGGCGGTGGCGAAGCCTCGCCGACCGAACGTGCCGCGCCGAGTCCCGGCACGGCCGTACATCGGGCGGCAACGTTAGTGTGTCGGCGAATGCGACCTGCTGCCGGCGACGCCGCGGTGTGAGGTCATGCGGGGAGGGAACATGAGCCAAGGAATGTTCGACGGGCGTAACGCCTTCGTGACCGGAGCAGCGAACGGAATTGGCCGCGGCGTCGCGCTGCGACTGGCGTCGGCGGGCGCGGCTCTGGCGCTGAATGACATCGATGCCGCCGCTCTCGAGGCTGTGGTCGGCGAGATCCGTGATGCCGGTGGGCGGGCCGTTGGCTATCCGGCCGATGTGTCGTCCCCAGCGGCGATGCAGGCCGCCGTCGCCGAGGCGACGGGTGCTCTGGGACCGCTCACGCTGGGAGTGACGTCCGCAGGCATCGTCGAGATCGTGCCCGCCCTGGAACTCACCGAGCAGGCCTGGGACAGGATGCTGGGCATCAACCTCAAGGGAACATTCTTCACGCTGCAGGCGCTGGCCCGCCACATGATGGCGGGCGATGGCGGCCGCCTCGTGGCGATCGCCTCGGTTGGCGCCAAGATTGGCCGCGCCGACGCCGTCGACTACACGGCGTCCAAGGCCGGGGTGACGAGCGTGGTGCGGTCACTCGCCCTGGCGCTGGCGCCGAAGGTGCAGATCAACGCGGTGTGCCCCGGCATCGTCGACACCGCCATGACACCCAAGATTCACAAGGCCCGGGCGGAGAAGGCCGGCATAACCCAGCAGGAATCGATCGACGCGCTGGTGGAGACCATCCCCATGGGACGGATCCAGACGACCGACGACGTGGCGCGTGCCGTGCAGTACTTCCTCAGTGATGAAGCCGACTACGTGACCGGGCAGGCCTTGAACGTCTGTGGGGGATTGATCTTCCACTAGGAGTGTGCCGAGTAGTCCGCCGAGGGCGCAGGTTGGACCGTCGAGCAGTGGATTCCGGCCTGCGCCGGAATGACGCCAGCGGTGGTCCGCAGCGTCACGGACCGCTTGCCCGGATCAGCCACTGACAGAAGAGAGAGCCGTGGGAACCGGGGCCGAGATCACGCTGGCCGACCTCGAGGCCGATCCCGATCGGATCCTGGCCCGGATGCGGGCCGCCGAGCCCGTGTGCTGGGTGCCGTCCATGGACATGTGGCTCGTGACCCGCTGGGAGGACGTCTCCTTCATGGAGGCGCACCCCGAGCTGTTCAGCGCGGCCACCGATCCCTCGTTCCTGGCCAGGGCACTGGGGCCGAACATGCTCGTGATGGATCCGCCGGCGCACACCCGGCTGCGTGACCTGATGCTGCCGCCCTTCCAGTCGAGCGGTCGCAGCGGTGCGTTCGTGGCCGGCGAACTGGCCGAGTTGGCCGACCGGATCATCGACGGGATCGAGGGCGAGACGTTCGATCTCATGCGCGTGTATGCGCAACCGCTGGCGGCGGGGGCGCTGGCCATCGTGCTCGGCCTCGACCACCACGGCTTCGACCGCATGTGGTCGTGGTGCGAGGGGCTGGTCACCGACATTGCCAACTTCGAGAACGACCCGGAGGCCACCGCCATAGGCGAGGCGGCCAAAGCCGACCTCGGAGAGGCGATAGCCGAGCGGATTGCGACCGAAGCCGGGGGCGACAGCGCCATCGACTGGTTCGTGGGGGCGGGTGCGACGCCGGCGGAGATCGTCAACAACGTGCGCCTGATGATCTCCGGCGGGATCAACGAGCCGCGCGACGGTGTGGGTCTTGTGGCCTGGGTGCTGCTCTCGAGGCCGGACCTGCGCGCGCAGGTGGCGTCGGACGGCCGCCGGCTTCGTCGCCTGGTCGAGGAGGTCTTCCGTGTCCACAGCCCGGTCGGCACCATCACCCGGCAGGCGACCACGGACCTGGTCCTGGCGGGCGTGCCGATCGCCGCGGGGGATCTCGTCTCCGGGGTGCTGCGATCCATCAACCTGGACGAGGACCAGTGGACGAACCCCACGGAGATCGATCTGGACCGTAGGGAGGGTCCGCATGCGGCATTCGCACTCGGAGTCCACCGGTGCCTGGGTGAGTGGCTGGGGCGTCAGGAGGTGCGGATCGGCGTCGAGCGGTTGCTCTCCCGGTTCCCGAGCATCGCCCTGGATCGAGATCACACTGTCGAGTTGCGGGGCTTCGAATTCCGTGGGCCTCGCGAAGTCTGGGTGACGGTCTGACGGGGCGCGTCGGACGGGGCGCCAGGATGCTCCATCTGTAGGGTTCCGGCTCCTTCTTGGGTGGCCGATGCCCTGCGGCTATACATGAGGCCGTTCACGCGCTTCGTCGAAGGGAATCCACATGCTCCGCGGCACTCATCACGTCGGTTTCACCGTCCCGAACCTGGATCGGTCGGTTGCGTTCTACTCGGCGCTGTTCGAGACCGAGCCCTTTGTGAAACGCATCTTCGAGGCTCCTTACACGGCAGAGCAGATCGGCTATCCCGGGGCACGGCTCTACGTGGCGCTGATCCGCGTTCCCAACTCCAACATGCTGCTCGAGTTGATCGAATACCTCGAACCGGTCGGGGAAATGGTCGACATCGAGACCAAGAATCCGGGCACGGCGCACCTGTGCCTGTCCTCGGACGACCTCGCAGCGGACTTCGAGCGGTTCGTGTCACTCGGCGCGACGCCACGCAGCAAGGGGCCGGTGACGATCACCTCGGGCCCCAACCAGGGCAAGCGCGTGGGCTACTTCCGAGATCCCGATGGCATCACCATCGAGATCCTGGAACTCCTGCCCGGCTGATCCGCGGTCAACGGTCGGGCGCCGAGCCCCTCGGAGAGGGTTATCGGAGACCAGAGGATCGCTGAGCCGTAGCCCCTGCGCCGATCACGTGCGTCCCCGACCTGCGTGTGGCTCGCCGAGGCCGTTCGCCCCGGCTGTCAGGCCTCGAGGCTGAAGGGTGGATAGCGGTCGGTGATGAGGAGCCACGCGTAGGAATCAACGCGCAGCGACCAACGGCCCACACCCACGACGAACTGGAACATGCCTCGCGGGTAGCGTCCCGTGAAGATGATCGCGAACCAGGCGATCACTGTGACCACGACCGCGGCGGCCCAGAGAATCGCCAGCACGATGTAGTGCGGGATCGCCAGCAGCCACTTCACGAGCGGCAGCCAGCGCTTGAGGTCGTGCGCCGCATCTGGGTAGTCGAGGTCGAGGTGGATGGCCTGCTGCTCGTCGGTTGACGGGTATTCGTCCCGCAGCAGACCCAGGTAGGCGCCGACGCGCGTGGTGAAGCGCGTGAGTTCCAAGTTCCAGTCGAACCACCAGCGTGGATACTTGCGGCGGAACAGGAGCGTGAGAAGCGTCGCAGGGAACAGAATGCCGCCCGTTACTGCTAACCCCTCAATGAGGTCGTTAGCTGTTTCCACGCCTACGAAACTCCCGGTCACCAACGCAGCCAATGCGAGAATCGGGATCACGAGGATGATGCGGAACAGCGTCTTGACGCGGCTCACTCGCTCGGGGTAGTCGATCTCGAGCCGAGCCGGGTAGGGCGCGTCGGATCGGTCGGTGTCTGTGGCGGTCATCGTGGGGTTCCTTCCGTCGTCGAGCTACTCCCTCTGAGCGCGGTCGGCCGGGGGCATGGATCGCCACGCTAGTGCGACCGCGGCAGCGATGGCGGAGGCGCCGTGAGCACGGACCGCGACCGACGAATCGAGTATTCGCGGAATGGCGGCTCTGCTTCGCCGGTCGTAGGCCTACAGGCTCCAGACGTGGTCGAAGGGCTTGGCCCAGCCGTGCTCGTCGGTCTCGTCGATGGTGATCAGGTCGGCGAAGTGCTCCTCCCAGCGGGCACCGGTGCCGCTGGCGTTGTAGCGCTCGGCGGCTGCGGCGTAGTCGTACACCTCGATGAAACTGATCACCACGTCATCCCAGAGATAGATGTCGTAGCGACCGAAGCCGCACTCGCGCAGCAACTCCTCAATCTCGGGCCAGACGGTGGCGTGGCGCCGGGCGTATTCGGCGGGATCGCTGACCCGGAAGTAGTGGCTGAGCCGTGTCGGCTCCCGCCCGTCACCCACGGGCGAGGCGCCTTCGCCGCCACTCGTCGAACAGCACCGCCAGGATCAGGGCACTTCCCGAGGCGATCCTCTGATAGTGAGGGTCGACGTGGGACAGGATCAGCCCGTTGAGCAGGCTGGAGAGGAACATCACACCCAGGAACGTGCCTAGGAGGCGCCCCCTCCCGCCGTAGAGGCTGGTGCCCCCCAGAATGACGGTGGTGATGACGGCCAACTCGAGCCCCCGGGAGCCCGACGGAATCCCGGTCCCGAGTTGGAAGGCGTTCACGAACCCGGTAACCCCGGCGAGCATTCCGCACACGCCGTAGAACACCAGCTTCCAGCGGTTGATGCGCACGCCGGCGAGGGCGGCAGCGCGCTCGTTGGACCCGACGGCGTACATGTACCGGCCGAAGCGGTAGCGCGGGATGATGAAGCCGAAGACAACGAACGTGATCAGCATGGTCAGCACGCTCCAGGGAATGCCGATGATGTCCTGCTTGCCAAGGTTCAGGAAGCTCTCCGCATGTTCCGCGGACTTGCTGACGGTGATCTGCTTGTTACCGGTGAGAACGTAGGTGACTCCCCGCACCACGGCGAGCGTGCCGAGGGTGGTGATCAGGGGGTTGATGCGGCCGTAGCCGGTGATGGCGCCGTTCACGAGCCCGATGACGGCGCCGATGGCCAGTGCCGCCAGCACGCTGACGGCCAGGGTGCCACCGTTGTCGATGACCCCGGCCGACCCCACACTGGCGGCGGCGGCGATCGATCCGACCGACAGGTCGAAACCGCCGGCGATGATGACGATGGTCTCCCCGACGGCCGCGATGCCGGTGATGGCCATCCGCTTGCCGATGGTGATGAAGTTGCTTTTTTGGAGGAAGTGTGGCGATGCCACGAGCCAGAAGACCACGATCTCGACGGCCAGTATCACGAACAGTCCGGGGCCGACGTCGGCGACGCTGCGTCGTAGCGACGCGACACCCTTGTTCAGGACAGCGAGGATCCCCGATGGGGCGGCGGACGGCTCTCCCGCGGGCGAGTTCCCTCCACCGGCGCGTTCGGTCATGAGGTCACCTCCACGGCCGCCTCACTCATGAGGCGCACGATCCGGGTCGTCATGTCGTCCATGCTCTGATCCGCCACGTCGAACTCCTCGACGATCCGGCCGTGCACCAGAACGCCGATCGAGTCGGCCACCTGGATGAGATCGGTGAAGCGGTGGCTCACCAGGATCATGGACACGCCGCGGTCCTTGAGCCGGGCGATGAGCCGGTTCACCACGGTCACCTTCTCCACCGAGAGGGCGGCCGTCGGCTCGTCCATCAGCAGGATGCGGGGATTGAACTCCAGTGCCCGCGCCACGGCCACGAGCTGACGCTCCCCACCCGAGAGCGCCTTCACTTTGCGGTCTGTCGGCATGGGGCTGCCGACCGATTCCAGCACCTCGGCGGCCTCGGCGTGCATGCGCCTGTGGTCGAGATGCCGGAGGATCGGTCCGCGCCACTTCTGGCGCTCGCGCCCGAGGAAAATGTTGGAGGCCGCGTCGAGGTCCTCCGCCAGCGCCAGATCCTGGTAGATCATCTCGATGCCGGCGATGCGGGCGTCAATGGCGGCGTGGAAGTCCACCGGCTCTCCCTCCACCAGGATCTCGCCGCTGTCGCGGGGATGCACACCGCTGAGGATCTTCAAGAGCGTGGACTTCCCGGCTCCGTTGTCGCCCACCAGTCCGTAACACTGCGCGGGCGGTACGGTCAGCGACACGCCCTTGAGCACCTCGACGGGGCCGAAGGACTTCTCGATGTCGCGCAGTTCGATGGCGTTGGTGGTCATTGCGACTCCCATTCCTCTTGCACGGGCAACTGCAGGCGCATTCCTCGCTCTACCGGGCGCGCACACTAGTCGGGCAGTCCTCGCGAGTCTGTTTTGGGTCGAGTCATCGACCGTTCGATCTCCACGGAGGGCTATACGTGCGCAATCCGGCGCGTAAGGTTGCGCGCATGCGCATCAACTCCGTCGAAGCCTTCCCGCTGCACTATCCCGAGCCGCACGACAGCAACAAGAGCCGGTACGTCACCATCGCCAAGGTGACGACCGCCGACGGCGCTGTCGGTTGGGGCGAGTGCATCGCGCAATTCCCCGAAGCCGCTCTGGCGACGAAGGTCGTTGTCGAGGAGGGGTTCGCGCCGCTGCTCATCGGTGAGGACGCCCGCGACGTCGAGCGGCACTGGCAGGCCATGCGGGATCGCAGTTGGTGGTACGGCAACGGCGGCGTCGCCAGCTTCGCCATCAGCGCCGTGGACATGGCCCTATGGGACTTGAAGGGGCGCCTCCTGGACGTGCCCGTCTACGAACTCCTCGGTGGCAAGCGCATGGAACGGATGCGGGCCTGCGCCAGCATCATCTTCGACACCGAGGACCTCAACGCCACGGGCGAGGAGTTCGCCGACCTCGCGTCGCGCGGCTACACGGCGGTGAAGGGCGGCTGGGGCAAGAGTCCGGAGACCTGCTTCGGGCGCGACCCGAAGCGAGATCTGGCCCTTGTGTCGACGATCCGCGAGGCCGTCGGTCCCGACGTCGACTTCATCGTGGACGTCGGCACGCACGTGCGCTGGACGCCGTCGCACGCCATCGCCATGGCCCAGGCCTTCGAGCCCTACAACCTGTACTGGATCGAGGAGCCGCTGCCCCAGGATGACATTCAGGGCTACGTGCGCCTGCGCCAGTCCATCCGCACGCCGATTGCCACCGGTGAGAAGGAGTGGACGCTGCGGGCTTTCAAGGAACTGATCGAAGTGGGGGCGGCGGACATCGTCATGCCCGATCCCGGCAAGGCGGAGGGCGTGACGGGGTTCAAGAAGATCGTGGAGTTCGCCAACGCCCACAGCGTGCGCTTCACGCCGCACTCGTGGTCGAGTGCCATCAACACGGCCGCTGCCGCGAACCTCTACGCCAGTTGCGACAACGGCGTCGTGTTCGAGTTGAAGCCCAACCCTTCACCGATGCAGCACGAGTTGGTGACCGAGCCCATCGAGCAGAAGGACGGCTGGGTGCCGGTGCCCACCGGCCCGGGATGGGGCCTCACCATCGTGCAAGAGGTGATCGACCGCTACCTGATGCGGTAGCAGCCGATCAGGGGTCGGTGGGGGCCACCTGGTGGGACGCGCCGTCGGCCGCTGAGTTGTAGGCGGCTTCGAGCATGGCGACGACGCGGGCGCCGAGGCGGCCGGGCGAGCGGTTCGGGCCTCCCCCAATGATCTCGACCAGGTTGTTGAGTGGACCCTCCTCGGGGTAGCTCGTGGAGTAGTCGCGACCTGCCGGCGACGGCGGGCACGGCGGGCTCTCGGTGATCGAGCCGTCCGCCCGGTGCATCGTCAGCTGCTCGTTCATCACGTCGAACAGGATGTGCCCCCCTGTGCCGTAGAGCCGGTACTCCAGCACCTCCTCCTGGGTGCGCACGGTCGATCCGGTGGAGCCGATGGTCCCCAGGCAGCCACCCTCGAAACGCACGCTGAGGGCGTCGACGAGGTCCACGCGCAGGTCGTGATTGTGCATCTGGGCGAACACCTCGGCGGGTTCGAGGCCTGTCATGTGCAGCAACAGAGCTCCGGAGTGGGTGATCTGGGTGACGCCCTGACCGCCGCCGGACAGCGCCGGGTCGCTGTAGGTGTCCCGCCCGGTGGGGTTGACCGTGTAACCCATCGCGTCGGCCACGAGCTCGGGTTCGCCCCGGTACAGCTCCCAGACGATGGATGCGAACAGCGAGTGGACGTAGAGAAGGTTCCCGATGGCCCCCGAGGCGATCCACTCGCGCGCCCGGTTGACCTGTTCGTTGTAGTGCCACGGATAGCCCACAATGATCTGCCGCTCGTGCTCGGCGGCCGCGCGCAGTAGCTCGCGTGCGTGGTCGCTGGTCAGCACCATCGGCTTCTCGAGGAGCACGTGCACGTCCCGGCGCAGCGCATCGCGGGCGATATCGAAGTGCCGGGTGTGCGGCACCGCCACGACGACGCCGTCGAGCTGCTCCGACTGCAGCATCTCGCGGTAGTCGCCGTAGGTCGCAGGCGGCGCGAACACCTCGGCTGCGCGGCTTCGATTCGCCTCGTTGGGATCGGCGATGGCGACCAACTCGGCGTCGGGATTCGCGGCGATGGCGGGGAGGTGCGCCCGCGTCGCCCACCATCCGGTGCCGATGACTCCGATTCGTGCGGTCATGGACGATCCTTCCTTCGGTTGATGGGCGCCTGTGGGTGGCTTACTCGTCGGGGCCGGCGACGATGCCGGCGTCGTGCAGGCGCCCGATCTCGGTGCCGGAGAGTCGGAGGCACTCGCTGAGAATCTCGTCGGTGTGCTGCCCGAGGCGCGGCGCGGGTGCCGGGTCGTCGAGGGTCAGCCCACCGAACCGCAGTATCGACCGGGCTTCGAGGGTGGTGCCCACGCCCGGATGGGTCACCGGCGCGAACAACGGGTTGGCGACCGAGCAGCGGGGATCATCCGCCACCAGTTGCCGGAAGGTCTGGTAAGGACCCCAGCACACGCCGTGGCGGTCGAACGCCTCGGCCGTCTCGGCGAAGGTCCGCCGGCCGCACCAGTCTGCGATCGTGTCGAAGATGCGGTGCCGGGCCACGAAGCGGTCACCCTCTTGCCGGGCAAGATCCAGACCGGTCTCGGTCGCCAGTGCCTCCATCGCGTCGGTCATCTCGCATGCGGCGCACAGCGCCTGCCACTGCTTGGGGCTTATCGCCACGGCGATCACACGGCGCCCGTCGGCGCAGCGGAAGTCCCGACCCAGGGCACCGTAGAGGTCGTTGCCGAGCCGCGGGCGTTCAGTTCCGAGGATCTGCGCCTCGGCCACGTGGCCCAGGGCCGTGACCGCCCCGAGCGCCACATCCGACAGCGCCAGCGTGACGAGTTGGCCCTCTCCGGTGCGGTTCCGGTGACGTTCCGCGGCCAGCAGGCCCAGCGCGGCGGTCTGCCCGCACAGCAAATCCCAGGCCGGCAGCACGTGGTTCACGGGCCGATAGTCCTCCACGCGTTCCTCGTTGTCGTCGCCGACCGATGCGTGCCCCGTCACCATCGGGTAGCCCACAGCGCAGTTCACCGTGTAGTCGACCGCCGTGGTGCCGTCATGGTTCCCTGTGATGGCCAGCATGATGAGGTCGGCGCGCCGGGAGTGAAGCGCGTCATAGGCCATCCAACCCGTGGCCGGGAAGTTGGTGAGGAAAATGCCTGCCCCAGGCCCAGGGGCACAGATCAGGTCGGCCAGAAGCTCCCGTCCGGTCTCCGAGCGCACGTCCACCTGCACCGACCGCTTGCCCTTGTTCAGTCCGGCCCAGTAGAGGCTGGTGCCGTCGCCCGTGACGGGCCAGCGGTGCCGGTCGATACCACCGCCGATTGGGTCGAAGCGGATCACGTCGGCGCCCAACTGGGCGAGCGTCATCCCCCCCGAAGGGGCGGCCACGAACGCAGACCCCTCCACCACCCGCAGACCGTCAAGAACGTTGTGCACCCGGACACCTCCCTCTTCGGGCTGCCCGCATTGTGTCACCGCGCCCGCCGTCACGGCTCCCACGACCCTCGCCGCCCGCGGGCACGGCCCGACGTGCGGCCACTGGTTCCCCGAGCGCGGTCAGTCGGGGAGGTCCAGAGCCTCGAAGGATTCGAGATCCTCGACGGCCGCCGCAGCCCGCGCGAGCCAGGTATCGGTAGCCGCGCGTGGCGCAGCGCCAAGGGCCATGGTGACGACGACGGCCTCGAATGCGTAGGCAGCGTGACGCCGGTAGGCCTCGCGCGCTGCTCCCGCATCCAGGGTCGGGCCGCCGGCGGCGCTCAAGCGACGACGGTAACGGTCCAGCAGCAAGCCCTCACCGGAGCGACGATCCCTGGGATCGAGCGCCAGCGTGCAGAAATAGGCCACGTCGCGTGCCCACTGCCCGGCGCGCACCATCTGCCAATCCAGGAAGATCGGGCGATCCTCGGCGCCGAAGGCGAGATTCCCGATGTGGCAGTCGTTGTGGACGAGCGTGTGTGGGGGCTCGGTGAGTCTCTCGTAGACGATCCGGTGGTGCCGGGCGTAGCGCAGGGCATCGGCTGCCAACCGCGGCTTGATCTGCCCGCCGGCAAGATCCAGCCCACGACTCATCAGCGGGAGTCGCAACCATGCCCCGAGGGAGCGCTCGCGATCGACCTGCGTGAGGAGCCACCCGCCGGCCGTCCCTCGTCGGGGGCGACCCCAACCGAAGGCGTGCAGGTCCGCGAGGGCGTCGATCACCGTCAGCGCCTGGCGTGCCGTGCAGGCGTCGCTGGAGGCCGGCAGGCCGGCCGAGCCGGTCAGATCCTCCAGCACGAGCATGAAGCGGGTGCCGTCGTGACGGGCGTGCAGGCATTCGGGGACCTGCAGCGGGACACTCGCTGCCAGCGTCCGGTAGAAGCGGACCTCGCTGGCAGTGAGACCGGCCGCCTCGACCACCAGACGCGTCACCGCGGCGGGCGACGGCGTCTTCACGAACACCGACCGTTGCCCGCCGCGGGCCAGATGCACCTCGGCCCGCAGGTGCCGGGTGGTGTGCGAGCCCTCGGCCAGGCGCTCGACCCGCCGGACCGTGCCGAGCGACCCGTGCAGCGCGCGCCGGAGTTGGGCCTCGACCGCCTCGCTCGTGCCGAGCGCGATGTCGCCGGCCACGCGGGCGGCACTTGCGAGCAGGTCGCGCATCGCCCCTCTCAGCGAACCCTGCGCCAGATGGTGCCGGCCGGAGTGTCCTCGAGTTCGACTCCGAGCCCGGTCAACTCGTCCCGGATCCGGTCGGCTGTGGCGTAGTCCCGAGCTCGGCGTGCAGCGTCGCGCTGATCAACAAGTTCCTGCGCTGCTGTGTCGTCGACCGGGCCGAGCCGAATGACGATTCCGCGACCCGAGATGGTCGGCACTCCCGACTTGATCGAGCCGCGAGCCTCCACGATGTCGGCGCCCGTCTTTCCGACGACTTTCGTGCCGACCGAGCGCTCAGGCGTGTCCGGGTACAGATTCAAGCCGAGCACAATGCTCAGATCACGCACGGTCGCGAGGGCGGTTGTTGCGGCGCCAGTCTCGCCTCGGTCGAGGCTCACGTTCCCCTTGCGCACGACGTCGAAGATCACGCCGACGGCGGCGGGAGTGCCCAGGTCGTTGTCCATGGCGTCGGCGAAAGCGGTCCGGGCGGTGTCGGTGGCCGCAATCTGCTCCGTTGTGTCGGCTTCGCCCAGTGCGCCGACGCGCCGGGCGAAGGCGTCCAGGCGGCCGATGCCGGCGGCTGCTCCCGCCAGCACCGCTTCGTCTATCTCCATCGTCGTGCGATAGTGCGCCTGCAGCATCGCCAGCCGCAGCGCCCGCGGGTCATGCACCGCCAGGACATCGGCGAGCGTGCGGAAGTTGCCGGCCGACTTGGCCATCTTCTCGCCGCCCACGTTCACCATCGCCGAGTGCATCCAGAGCCGGGCGAAACGGCGCCCGGCCGCCTCGGCCTCGGCCCGTTCGTTCTCGTGGTGGGGGAAGACCAGGTCGGATCCGCCCCCGTGAATGTCGAAGCCATCGCCGAGCAGTCCGAGCGACATGGCCACGCATTCGATGTGCCAGCCGGGTCGTCCGCTCATCCAGGGCGCGTCCCAGGCGGGTTCACCGGGCTTGGCTGCCTTCCAGAGAGCGAAATCCAGCGGGTCTCGCTTGCGCTCGTCGACCGCGACCCGGGCGCCGGCGCTGTCGCGAAGTTCGGCAATTTGGCGATGGGGGAGGCGGCCGTAGTCCGGATACCGGGCAACGTCGAAGTAAACACCGGCGCCGTCGATCACGTAGGCCGCGCCCCCCCGTAGCAATTCATCCACGAACTCGATCATCTCTGCCACGTAGCCGGTCGCCTGCGGCCGCTCGTCGGGCTCTGCTACCCCCAGGGCACTCATCTGGCTGACGTAGACCTCGGTGAAGCGGGCGGCGACCTGCTCCTCGGTACTTTCCTCTGCCGCGGCGCGAGCGATGATCTTGTCGTCCACGTCGGTGATGTTGCTGACCATGCGCACCTTGAGGTCCGACCACAGGAGGTAGCGGCGCAGGACGTCGTATGTCAGGGCCGTTCGGGCATGACCCAGGTGTGGCACGTCGTACACCGTCGGTCCGCACACGTAGATCGAAGCCTCTCCCGGCGTGCGGAGGCGCAACTCGACGACCTCGCGACTGAGCGTGTCGTACAGGTGAAGCACGGTGCTCACAGTACCGGGACGCCGGCTCACCCGGCCCTTGGCGCGGTCGCCCGTCGTTCATCGAGATGCTGTGGAATCCCCGGCGTGGCCATCCGGACGCCGTGTGGTGGAACTGTCCGGCACGGCGGGCCCATACCCCGCGAGAGGAATGGAACTGTTCCAGATTAGGATTGCGGAGATTCCGTGCGTGGCCCCTACGTGCTGTGGCCGCGAAAGCGAGGGAGTGCAAATGAGTCCAAGACGAAAGAATCTGTGGATCGTCACCGCTGTGGCGGTGACGATCGCGCTGCTTGCCGCTGCGTGTGGTGGTGATGATGAGGAGGACACCACAGTCCCGCCTCCGCCTCCGCCGGCTGACGAGCCTGCTGCGCCGCCGGATGCGCCGCCGGATGCGCCGCCGGCGCCGCCTGCTGAGGCGGGTGGTCCGTCGGATGCGCCGGGTGGTCCGTTCACGCTGAATGTGGATGGTGCGGGTTATGCCATGCCGGGTCCGTCGGGAGGGATTTTGGGTGGTTTGCCGCCTGATCTGGTGTTCCCGTGGACCTATAACTTCGATACGGCGACCTTCGATGCGGGTTCCAGCCCGGCGGCGCCGTTCGACCCGTCAATCCGCACCGCGTCGCAGGATTATGAGATCGCTTGGGTGTCGGGTTGGGCTGCACTCGAGTTCTCCCAGTACATCGCGAACTCGATTGAGAGCACCGCGGCCGCCTCGGGTGTGCACGTGGGCGCGATTTGTGACAGCGAGTTCGACCCGGAGAAGGCTTTGGCGTGCGCGGAGACCGTCGCGGAGAGCGACCCCGATGCGGTGATCTTCGGGAACTGGCGCAGCGAGGCCGCCGAGTCCTCCATGGAGGTCTTCGACGACGCGGGCATTCCGGTCATCACCATCGACGTGTGGCACCCGAACGCCATCTTCTTCGGCGCCAACAACTACGTGTCGGGCGCTTTGGCGGGCGTCAACACCGGCTTGTACGCGCTGGAGACGTGGAACTGTGAGGGCATCCATGTGCTGTTGGCGCAGAACCTGAGCGCCGGCGAGGCGCCGGATCTGCGCACCAGCGGCTTCGCCGACGGCGTGCAGGCGGTGTGCGGCGGCGACGTGCCCGTCAGCAAGATCGACGTGGACGGTTCCCCCGAGAACGGCTTCGTGTCCACCACCGACTGGCTGACCGGCAACCCCGGCGCCGAGCACGTGCTGGCCACCAGCCTCGACGACGTCGTGGCAGTGCCCATGAGCCGGGCCATGGAACAAGCCGGACGCAGCGGCGTCGCCGCCGGCCACGGCTCCGAACCCAACGGCGTCGAACGCCTCAACGAAGACACCGTCTCCGAGACCCGCTACCTGGGCTCAGTGGCGTACTTCCCCGAGCTCTACGGCGTCTACGCCGTCGCCGCCCTCATCGACATCCTCGACGGGCGCGCCGTACCCCAAGAAATCCACATCGACCACGTCTGGGTCAACCGCGACAACGTCGACCAGTACTACGACCCCGAAGGCCAACCCATCCACAACCTCGGACCCAGCACCGAACCGGCCGCAACGGCGACCGATACCGGCAGCCAGACCACGATCACGCTGGCCGTGAACCCGTGGAACGGCTCGGCGGTCAACGTGGCGGTTGCTGCGCAGCTGCTGGAGGACGAGTTGGGTTACACGGTCGAGACGGTGGATATCGACGAGAACGCCCAGTGGGCGGCCATCAACACCGGCGAGATCGATGGCTCCCTGGAGGTGTGGCCGTCGGGTCACGCCGGAAACCGGGCTGACTTCATCGACAGCGCTGATGGCAACGTGGACGATGCCGGGCTGTTGGGTCCCGTCGGCAAGATCGGTTGGTTCATGCCCACCTACATGGTGGATCAGTACCCCGCACTCGCCACCTGGGAGGGCCTCGCCGATCCCGAGTTGGCGGCGATGTTCGCCACGGCCGAGACGGGTGACAAGGGCCAGTACCTCGGTGGTGACCCGAGTTGGACGATTTACGACCCGCAGATCATCGAGAACCTTGGTCTGAACTTCGAGATCGTCTATGTCGGGTCCGAGACCGGGATCCTGGCGGCGCTCGACGCGGCGTACAACCGTGAGGAACCGATCCTGTTCTACTTCTGGACACCGCATTCGGCGTTCAACAGCTACGACCTCACCAACGTGAAGCTGCCCGAGTACAACGACGAGTGCTACGCGTCGGCTGACGCTGGCGGGGTCGACTGCGACTACCCGGCGGACGACCTCTTCAAGATCGTCAACCGCGATCTGAAGAACGACGCCCCCGCGGCGGACGCCTTGCTGCGCAACATGAACTACGCCGCAGCCGACCAGATCTCGATGCTGGCCGCCGTCGAACTTGACGGTGCGTCGATCGAGGAAGCAGCGGCAGCGTGGATCGCGGCCAACGAAAGTACCTGGCAGGCCTGGCTGCCCTAATCCAGACACCGGCAGGGCGCGGCGGTCCCACCGCTGCGCCCTGCAGGGAGTAGTAGTTGTACGACTTCATCATCGTGGGAGGCGGCTCAGCCGGTTGTGCCCTTGCCAACCGGCTGAGCGCCGACCACAACAATCGTGTGCTTGTCCTGGAGGCCGGTCGGCGCGACTGGCGCTGGGACGTTTTCATTCATATGCCGGCGGCGCTGGCATTCCCCATCGGTAACCGCTTCTACGACTGGAAGTACGAGACCGAGCCCGAGCCCCACATGGGTGGACGCCGCGTCTACCACGCCCGGGGGAAGGTCCTCGGCGGGTCGAGTTCGATCAACGGGATGATCTTCCAGCGCGGCAACCCGGCGGACTACGACAAGTGGGCCGCCGGTGACGGCATGGAGGGCTGGAGCTATCGCCACTGCCTGCCGTACTTCAAGCGCATGGAGACCTGCCTGACCGGCCCCGACGAGTACCGGGGCGGCGACGGACCGCTGGTCCTCGAGCGGGGACCAGCCACCAGCGCCCTGTTCGTGGCCTTCTTCGAGGCTGTCCAGGAGGCGGGCTACGAGTTGACCGCCGACCTCAACGGATTCCGCCAGGAGGGTTTCGCCGCCTTCGACCGGAACATCCACCGGGGGCGCCGGCTGTCGGCAGCGAGGGCATACGTGCACCCGGTGCTGGGTCGCCCGAACCTGACCGTCGAGTGCGGCACCCACATCAATCGCGTCGTCTTCGAGGGCAACCGGGCGGTGGGGGTGGAGTGCACCCGGAGGGGCCGGACGCGCACCGTCCGGGGGGCGCGGGTGATCCTGTGCGGGGGTGCGTTCGGATCGGCCCAGTTGCTGCAACTCTCCGGCGTCGGCCCGGCGGATTTGCTGCGGTCGCTGGACATTCCGGTCGTCGCCGATCTGGGTGGCGTCGGGGAGAATCTCCAGGACCACCTCGAGGTCTACGTCCAGTACGCCTCGAAGTTGCCGGTGTCGATGCAGCCGCACCTCCAGGTGTGGCGCCGGCCGTGGATCGGTCTGCAGTGGCTGTTCCGGCGGGGGCCGGGCGCCACCAACCACTTCGAGGGCGGCGGCTTCGTGCGCAGCAACTTCGACGAGTCCTACCCGAACCTCATGTTCCACTTCCTGCCGCTGGCGATCCGCTACGACGGCTCGGCACCGAGCGGCGGGCACGGCTACCAGGTGCACGTCGGCCCCATGTTCTCCGACTCCCGCGGCTCCGTAAGGATCCGGTCGACCGACCCGAGGGCCAAGCCGGCGATCCTGTTCAACTACCTGTCGACCGAACAGGATCGGCGGGAGTGGCTCGAGACCATCCGCGTCACCCGCCAAATCATGAGCCAACCGGCCTTCGCTCCGTACAACGCCGGCGAGCTCTCGCCCGGCCCCGATGTCGAAGGCGACAGCGAGATCCTCGACTGGGTGGGGCGGGACGCCGAGACGGCGCTCCACCCCTCCGGGACGGCCCGCCTGGGTCGCGACGATCGCTCCGTGGTCGATCCCGCGTCGATGGGCGTGCACGGCACCGAGGCGCTGAGTGTGGTGGACGCGTCGGTCATGCCAAACGTGACCAACGGCAACATCTACGCTCCGGTGATGATGGTCGCAGAGAAGGCCGCCGATTTGCTGCTGGGAAACACGCCGCTGGCTCCTCTGGACGTACCGTTCTACGTGGGTGCGCCGGGGACGCCCTGAGCCGGAGATCGTGATGCGGACGGTCGGCGTCAGTGGCCTCTGGAAGATCTTCGGCCGCAAGCCGCAGCAGGCCCGGGAGATGGCAACCGAGGGCGTTGCCCGCCAGGAGATCCAGTCCGAGACCGGCTGCCTGGTGGCCGTCCGGGATATCAGCTTCGAGGTCAACCAGGGCGAGACGTTCGTGGTCATGGGCCTTTCGGGCTCGGGCAAGTCGACGCTCGTGCGCTGCATGTCGCGCCTCGTGGAGCCGACCGAGGGTCGGGTGGAGATCTGCGGCACCGACCTCACCGCCGCCGACGCTTCCGAACTGCGCGAGCTGCGCCGCCGGAAGATCGCCATGGTGTTCCAGCACTTCGCCCTGTTCCCGCACCGCCGGGTGGTCGACAACGTCGCCTACGGCCTCGAGGTGCAGGGTGTGAGCAAGATCGAGCGCCGCGAGCGGGCACTCCAACTGCTGGCCACCGTGGGGCTGGACGGCTGGAGTGACCACTACCCCCAGCAGCTCAGCGGCGGCATGCAGCAGCGGGTGGGGCTGGCCCGCGCACTTGCCGTGGACCCCGAGGTGCTGTTCTTCGACGAGCCCTTCTCGGCGCTCGATCCGCTCATCCGCAGGGAGATGCAGGACGAGTTCATCTCCCTGCAGGAGAGGTTGCAGCGCACGCTCATCTTCATCACCCACGACTTCGACGAAGCTCTGAAACTGGCGGACCGTATCGCCATCATGCGCGACGGCGAGTTCGTGCAGGTCGGCACGGCCGCGGAGATACTCACCGAGCCGGCCGACGACTACGTCCGAGCCTTCACTCAGGATGCGCCGATCGCGAAGGTCCTCCTGGCCTGCGCGCTGATGCGGCCGCTCGGTGACGTCGTCCCGGATCCCTCCTGGGGGCGGATATCAACGCTGGCGCCGTTGGAGAAGGCGTTGCCGCTGCTGCTGGCGTCACCGAACCCGCTCGTGGTGTGCAACGCCGACGGTGAACCGGTCGGATTGCTGCACGGCGCCGACGTGGCCGAGGTGGTGTCGGAGAGACACCGGTGACCGCGGTCGAAGTGCCGGGCGGGCGAGCCGACGACGCGCCCGGCGACCGACCTACGAACAGTACGGCTCCCCCCGCTCCCGAGATTGCGGGACGCCGCGGCCCGTTCGGCGGCGGCACCGGGCGGCTGTTCACAGCACTTACCGTCGTGGTTGTCGGAGGCTTCCTGGCCTCGTGGCTGCTCTCGGGCTTCGGCGTCTTCCCGGAGTCCCTGGACGTTGGCTTGGCCGATCCGATCGGACGAGCCAGGCGCTGGCTCATCGGCAACCAGACGTCGCACTGGCTCTACACGGTGATCCTGGACTCGATCTCGGACGCCATCGACGCCGGGATTCGCTGGATCGAGTCGGCCCTGCTCTGGCTGCCGTGGTACGCCTACCCGGTCGCTACGGGAGTAGGGCTCTGGTGGGCGAGAGGGCGTGTGGCCGGCGTGCTGGGGTTCGCGGGGATTTGGGTGACCGGCATGCTCGAACTCTGGGAGGAGGGCCTGTCCACGCTGGCACTGATGAGCGTGGCGGTCATCATCTCGCTTGCCATCGGGATCCCGCTGGGCATCGCCTCCTGGCGCAGCGATCGCTTCGCCCGCGTGCTTCGCCCCACGCTCGACGCCATGCAGACCATGCCCGGGTTCGTCTATCTGATCCCGTTCGTGCTGCTGTTCGGTATCGGCCGCGTGCCGTCGGTGATCTCGATCGTGATCTTCGCCCTGCCGCCGGTCGTGCGGTTGACCGATGTGGGGCTGCGCAATGTCTCGCCGGCGATGGTCGAGGCCTCGGAGATGTTCGGTGCCACCGACCGCCAGACGCTGCGGCTGGTGCTCCTACCCCAGGCGCGCCCGGCGATCCTGGCCGGGGTGAACCAGACGATCATGCTCGCCATGAGCATGGTGGTGATCGCCGCGTTCATCGGCGCCGGGGGACTCGGTCAGGTTGTGCTCCGCTCGCTGCAGACGCTCGACGTGGGCAGGGCCACCGAGGCGGGCGTCGCCATCGTCATCATGGCGATCATCCTCGACCGGTTCTCCCAGGGCATTGCCACGGCGTCGGCGGGCCGCGATCTCCGGTGGATACGGCCCCTCGCTCTCGGCGTGGCTGTGGCCGCAGTCGTCGGCGGCCGTGCCGGCCACGGCCCGTTCCCGGAGAGATTCCACTGGCAGTTCGCCGACTACATCGACGACGCGGTCGGCTGGATGCAGATCCATCTCTACGACATCGCCGACTCGGGGATCGGCACCGGCCCCTTCAGCGACTTCGTCACGCTCAACCTCGTTACCCCGCTGCGGGAGTTGTTCGCCTCCGACATCCCGTGGCCGGTGATGATCGGCATCGGGGTCGTGCTGGGCCTGGCGGCGCGGGGCGTCCGCCTGGGGTTCGGCATCGGGGCCGCGCTCACGGCGATCGGGCTGCTGGGCATGTGGAAGGAGTCGATGGACACCCTCGCCCAGGTGACCGTCGCCGTGGTTGTGACGCTCATCATCGGCGTCCCGCTCGGCATCCTGGCGGCCCAGCGGGATCGGTTCCAGACCGCGCTGAACCCCTTCCTGGATTTCCTGCAGACGATTCCAAGCTTCGTCCTGCTGGTTCCGGTGATCATGCTGTTCCACGTCGGGCGCATTCCGGGCATCATCGCCTCGATCCTGTACGCCCTTCCGGCCGCGGCGCACTACACCGATCTGGGACTGCGCCGGGTGCCTGTCGAGATCGGCGAGGCGGCCGACAGCTTCGGGTCGACGCGCCTGCAGCGGCTGCGCCGCGTCGATATGCCTCTTGCAGCCCCAGAGTTGATGGTTGCGATCAACCAGACAATCATGCTCGTGCTGTCGATGGTTGTGATTGCCGGCCTCGTCGGCGGCGGCGGATTGGGGTTCGAGGCGGTCAAGGGCCTGCGGCGCAGCGACAGCGTCGGGAGCGGCTTCGAGGCGGGCATCGCCATCGTGCTCCTCGCCGGCATCCTCGACCGGCTGACCCGTGCCGTCGCCGATCGCCTGAGGCCTCCGGCAGCGGTGGCCTGAGCGGCGAATTTCTGCCTGTCCTTCGTCGTTCCGGCGGAGGCCGGAACCCACTGCGACTGCCGCGGCGCTTGGGTCTACCGCGCGCGTGGTCGAGACATGGGTCGGGCCCCGGGTTCAGACCTCGTAGCGCCGGTCGATGTCGACGAGTTCCACCGGGGCGCCGAATGATTCGGTGACTTCGCGCTGGAACGCTGCTGCGTCGGAGCCGGGTGCGAGGTGAGTGAGCAGGAGCCGCCCCACGCCGGCGTCGGCGGCCATCGCCCCGGCCTGCAGCGCGCTCAGGTGCGGGGACGGTGACACGAGGTCGCGGTGCAGGAACGTGGCCTCGCACAGGGCGAGATCGATGCCGCCGCCGAGCCGGGCGAACGACCAGTCCTCGCCGGTGTCGGCGGAAAAGGCGAACGAGCGCCCACCGCTGTCCACCCGGGGGGCGAGAGTCTCCACGGGGTGATCGGTTCGGGAGAACCGCCACTGCTGATCGCCGATGGCCACGCTGTCGCCGTCGGTGATGAGGTTCCAATCGATCGTGGGCGCCAGATCATGTCCTCCGGCCAAGGCCCTTGCGAGCGCGTTGGTGCCGGCCGTGCCGTACACGGGCATGGTCCCGCGGTCCAGGAAGTAGCGGCAGGCGATGTAGGCCATCGCCAGGTCGAGCCAGTGATCCGGGTGCTCGTGGGTGATGACGATCGCATCAATCTCTTCCAGCGAGCAGTGGCGCTGGAGATTGGCCAGCGTGCCGGGTCCGGCGTCCAGCCACACCCGGGTCGCATCCGACTCCACCAGGTAGCCGGTACAGGCCAGGCCGGGGGCGCTGTACGAACCCGAGCAGCCCAGGATGGTGATGCTCAGGCCCACGAACCCACCGGGGCTACGAGGAACTGCGGCGACCCGAATCTCACAGGCGAGCCACGGTAGCGGCATTGTGTTGCGGGGCGTCCCGAGGTTGACCGATGTCACGCCGAGTGCGCGGTCGACCGGTCGCTGGTGGCCCTCGACGTGACCGACGAGGCGGCCTGGGACCGCGTCCTCGACGGTGTCGGACCCCTGGCCGGTCTGGTCAGCTGCGCCGGCATCCGCACCCGCAGTGCGATCGTGGACACATCCGCCGAGGAGTTCGAGCGCCACCTGCGGGTCAACGTCACCGGAACCTGGCTGGGTATCCGCGGGTTGCTGCGCCGCCACCGGCCCGGCACAGCTGCGTCGGTCGTGAACGTCGCATCAGTATCCGACGCTCGCGCCTGCTGCGAGGCGCCGGGGTCGGCGCCGCCCGATTCCTGCCCTAGCGTCTTTGCGATGGCATACCGGGTAACGATTGATCAGGACGAGTGCATGAGCGTCGGGCGGTGCGTTGCCGACTTCCCCGCCGGGTTCGGCTTCGACGACGACGAACTGGCCACGGTGCTGGCGACCGTCGGCGAGCTCAGCGACCAGCAGCTGCTCCGGGCGGCCCACAACTGCCCCAGCCGTGCGATTGCGGTCTTCGACGCCGACGGCAACCAGCTCGGGTAGCTCTCTGCAGAGGCCTGAAGAAGGGGCGTCATGATGGCCGACGCTCAAAGCTTGGTCGGGATCTTCGATGCCGACGGCGGGCTGCGCGGCGAGCTGCGCTACGTGGTCGACAAGCTGGCCGGTCGCGGGCACTGCGCGCTCTGCGACATCACCCACGGGATGAACCCCATGGGGAAGCGATCCTGGAAGGATGCGTGCGCCGCAGCCGGTCTGACCATGACGCTGCTCCATCGCGATGAGGCCTCGGCGGAGCAACTGGCGGCGGCCGGGGCGCTGCCCGTGGTGCTGGCGGGTGACGGTGCCGGCTGGCGGGTTCTGGCGTCGCCGGGCGAGCTTCAGGCGTGCGAAGGGAATCCCGCGAAGCTCACCGCACTGATTGAGGCGCGCCTGGCGGACTGAGTCGGCGGGCGCAACTCCGCAACCGTGAGGCGCTCATCGGGCGCGTTCGGAGTCCTGAGTCGGGGAAAGTTTTCGGTGCCGGGGACCTCATCGCGAGCCTGCGCGGGTGTGCGGTTCGAACGGTTCCGTCCTCGTGCATTCGGGGGAGGGCGCCCCTGACCAGCGCTTTTGAGAACAAGTCTCATTTGGAGGGCATCGCGGCGGAGAAACCGCCGACGATTCATAGTTAGAGACTATGTGTAAGTGAGGTATTATCGAATTGTCTTTGGGTGTCGGTGCCGCCATACTGGAATGAGAATGAAAGCCACAACAAGGGAGGCTGCACCATGACGATCCAAGGCCCCACCCTGACCACCGAGTCCGGCGCTCCGGTTGCCGACAACCAGAACAGCCAGACGGCCGGTCCCGCCGGTCCGGTCCTGCTCGCCGATCAGCACCTCATCGAGAAGCTCGCCCGGTTCAACCGGGAACGCATTCCGGAACGGATCGTGCACGCCGTCGGTTCCGGGGCGTACGGAACGTTCACGGTCACCAACCCTGAGGCGGCCCGCTGGACCCGCATGGACATGTTCTCGGTGGCCGGCAAGCAGACCGACGTGTTCGTCCGCTTCTCCACCGTGGCGGGGTCCAAGGGAGCCGCCGACGCGGTGCGGGATCCCCGCGGTTTCGCCGTCAAGTTCTACACGGCCGACGGGAATTGGGATCTCGCCGGCAACAACACGCCGGTCTTCTTCATCCGCGACCCGCTGAAGTTCCCCGACTTCATCCACTCCCAGAAGTGCGACCCCTACACCAACCGCCAGGAGCCCGACAACGTGTGGGACTTCTTCTCGCACTCGCCCGAGGCGACGCACCAGTTCACCTGGCTCTTCGGCGACCGGGGCCTGCCGGCGAGCTGGCGGCACATGAACGGCTACGGGTCGCACACGTTCCAGTGGGTGAACCGTGACGGCGAGCGTCACTGGGTGAAGTTCCACTTCAAGTGCGATCAGGGGGTTCGCTGCTTCGAGGACGCCACGGCGGCGCGGGTCGCCGGCGAGAACCCGCAGCACCACCAGCAGGATCTGTACGAGGCCATCGATCGTGGCGACTTCCCCTCCTGGACGCTGAAGGTGCAGTTGATGCCCGAGGCGGACGCCGCCGGCTACCGGATCAACCCCTTCGACCTCACCAAGGTGTGGCCGCACGGCGACTACCCGCTCATCGAGGTGGGGCGCCTGGAGTTGAACCGCACGCCGGACAACTACTTCGCCGAGGTGGAGCAGGCGGCCTTCGATCCCGGCCACATGGTCCCGGGCGTCGGGCCGAGTCCCGACAAGATGCTGCAGGCCCGGCTGTTCGCCTACGGCGACGCGCACCGCTACCGGCTCGGCATCAACCACACGCAGCTGCCGGTGAACTCGCCGAAGGGTTGCCCCTTCGACGGTGGCCGGAACTACGGCCGCGACGGGTTCATGCGCTTCGGTGGCAACGGCGGGCGCAGCGTGAACTACGAGCCCAACAGCTTCTCCGGGCCGACCCAGACCGGCGAGGCGCTGTACAAGGGCTTCGACCTCGGCGATGTCTCCGGTGCCTACGGCCCGGAGGTCCGAGCGGTCGACGACCACCAGCAGGCCGGTGACCTGTACCGGCTCATGGGTCCAGAGGAGCAGCAGCGCCTGGTGAACGCCATCGCCGGCTCGCTGGCGCAGGTCCAGCGCAGCGAGATCGGGGACGCCATCGTGGCACGCTCCATCGATCACTTCCGGAAGGCCGACGCCACGTACGGCAGCCGCGTCGAAGAGGCCGCGACCGCGGCACGGATATAGATGGCCGGCGAGACGTGGGCAACGCCACGGCCAACGGCCCCGGCAACGGCACGGCCAACGGCCCCGGCAGCACCGCGGCGAATGGCAACGGCAACGGTGCGGCCACTCCGAAGCGGAGGCCGTTCTTGACCACCATCGGCATGCGCCCGACGATGCGCCAGCTGGAATACCTGGCGGCGCTCGATACCCACGGCCACGTTGGCCGGGCGGCGGCGGCCTGCTTCGTCACCCAGCCGACGCTGAGCGCCCAGATCCGCGAGCTCGAGAAGCACGTGGGGGTCACCGTGACCGAGCGTGTCGGGCGGGGTATCGCCGTCACGGCCGCCGGGCGCGAGCTCGCAGCACGGGCCCGGGTCATCCTGCGCGAAGCGGACGAGTTGCTCGAGTCGGCCCACCGCTCGGCGACCGAGCTCACCGGTCCACTGCGGGTGGCTGCGATCCCGACGGTTGCGCCCTACCTGCTGGCAAGGGTGCTGCCGGCAGTGCGTGAGCGCCACCCGTCCGTCGAGGTTCACCTGCTCGAGCTACAGACCGCACCGCTGACAGCGGCTCTCGCAGCCGCCGAGCTGGATCTCGGACTCATGGCTCTGCCCATCGACGACGCTCGGTTCGACTACGAGGTCATCCTCGTCGACCCGTTCCTGCTGGCGATGGCGCCCGACCACCGTCTTGCACACCAGTCGCACGTTGCGATGCGCGGCATCCGCGAGGAGACGGTGCTGCTGCTCGAGGACGGGCACTGCATGCGCGACCAGACCCTCGAGATCTGCGACCGGGCAGGAGTCCGCAGCGGCGGCTACATCCAGGGCACCAGCCTGCACACGATCTGCCAGATGGTTGCCGCCGGTATGGGTGTGACACTCCTGCCGGCCAGCGCTCGGCAGGTCGAAGCCCGCGAAGGCACTGGCGTCGTGGTGCGGCCGTTCAGCGACACCAAGCCGGGTCGTGAGGTGGCCTTGGTCTGGCGGAAGCTGGCGCCGGCCGCCTCCCTCTACCGGGACCTGGGCCGGCTCATGGCCGGTCGGCTGGCCGAAGCGGCCTGAATCCCCTCCCCCGGAGCCGGTCCGGTCCACCCTCGCTACGATCGGGGGCGACCGGACCGGCGGCCGGGCCCGACTCGGCACATCGCCGGCCTGCCCACGTAGCTCAGTTGGACAGAGCAGGGACCTCCTAAGTCCAAGGTCGCAGGTTCGACTCCTGCCGTGGGCGCTGCCCCGAGTCGGCGACAACCCCAGCCGGATCCGCTCGCTGGCCGCGGCCCCAACCTGTGCGGCGCGTGGCCGATACTGCCTCGTCCGCGAAGACCAATCGGAAATGGCTCGACTGTCTCGTGATGCTCCTATTGCTGTCAAGCGGCGTGTTGAGTGAGCCAGGTTGAGGTTCCCCCTGTTCGCTTGACGCCTCGATTCGGAGGTAGTCACGTCTGCGATACAGGAGCACATCCCGCCGCCGGCGAGGACTCGCCAGCGGTTCACGAGAGAGTTCAAAGTTGACGCGTTGGCGTTAGTCCTCGACGGGGACCGGTCGATCGCGTCACTGCCGCGGATTCAGCGAGGGGTCTCGCTCGCGGCGGGTCCCCGCCGATTCGGGTCTGCGGCGGTGAGAGGTCTCGTTGCCAGGCGGGAGGGCGGCTCTCGGGGTGGGGCACGGATTGCGTGGTCGGGCTGGCGCTTCTGTCGCGGGCTCGCAAGGTGCGGTCCCGGCGTCGGTAGGGTCGGCTCGTGGATACACGTGACGATCCGGCGGAAGGTGTTTCAGCAGCCGATGCAAGTCGGCGTCGTCAACCAGGTGCCGTCGGCGACCCAAATAGCAGAGTCGAGCGCACCTGCACCCAACTCCAGGCCGACGGCCCGGCCAGCAATACCACGGAGCCACGGTCACTGAGAGACTTCAGGGACGTTGGGGCTCTGGTGCTGCTCGGCGCCCCAGGGGCCGGCAAGACGAACGAATTCAAAGCGGAGAGCGAAGCGCTCGGGGACGCAGCGATGCGGGTCAGTGCGCGGAGCTTCGTCACGTTCGATCCTCCGCTCCCCGAGTGGCGGAACAAGACCCTGTTCATCGATGGCCTCGACGAGGTGCGCGCTGGCGCGGCCGACGCTCGGCCGAAGTTGGATCAGGTCCGCAACCGGCTCCACCAACTCGGACGCCCGCCGTTCCGCCTCTCCTGCCGCGAGGCGGACTGGCTCGGCAACAACGACCTGCAAGCTCTGGCCGAGGTCTCGTCGGACTCTCAGATCACAGTGCTGCGACTCGATCCGCTGGCTCCGTCGGCGGCGCGCGAGTTGTTGAATCTGAGGCATCCCACAGTCGACGCGCAGAAGTTCATGGTCGAGGCGTCGCGGCAAGGGATCCACTCCATGCTGACCAATCCGCTGACGTTGACCCTCCTCGCCGAAGCGGTGCCGCCGAGCGGTGTCTGGCCCGACAATCGGCGAGACATCTTCCAAGACGCCTGTCTCCGGATGGCGAGAGAGCACGATAAGGGCCGTCGCGGCGGTGTCGGGCTCCCCGATGAGGCCCTCGTGGACGCAGCGGGGTTCCTGTGCGCGTTGTTGCTACTCGCTGACGTGGAGGCGTGGTCACACGGTCCCGGAACTGACCCGCGCCTGTGCGTGTCTCTGGACGATCTGGGGAGTGTCGCCGGCGATCCGTCCCGGTCGGCGTTGCGCGCCGCTTTGGGGACCAAATTGTTCACGAGCCCGGACGGGACGGGATTTGTCCCGCTTCACCGTCAGGTCGCCGAATTTCTTGCTGGGCGCCATCTCGCCAAGCGCATCGACGAGGGTCTCCCCGCGAGCCGCGTCGTGGCGCTCATGACCAGTCCCAGCGACGGGCGGGTGGTGACTTCTCTTCGGGGACTCGCCGGCTGGCTGGCAGCGTATTCGCCCCAGGCGCGCGGCCAACTGATCGACGACGATCCTGTCGGCGTCGCGCTCTACGGCGACATCTCTGGATTCAGCATCGGCGACAAGAAGCGTCTGCTGAGCGCTCTCGATGCTCTCCCGCTGCAGGCGCCGATCCTCGACCACGAGCAGCCCGACAGTTGGGACGAGAGGTATTGGGTGGACACGGCATGGGCGTTCCGCCATCTCGCGTGCGCCGGCATGGTTGGAGCGATCACCGATCTGCTCAACCGCGGGGGTGCCCAACTGGCCGATGAGCGGCTCAAGCTGCTCGCTCTCGGCGCCGTCTCGAAGGCCGAGCGGTCGGAGATTCCGCATCTCGCCAGTCTGCTGCCCGTGCTGGAGACGCTCGTCGGGGGCGCCTCGCAGCCCGCAGCGCTGCGACGATCCGCACTCGACGCGTACCGGCACATCCTCCCCGAAGGCGACCGGGCGCGGGTCCTGCTGGACTTGCTGGACGAACTCGACGCGGACGCCGACGCCGACCTCGATGGCGAACTCCGCGGCACCCTTCTGCGTGACCTCTACCCGACGGCGGTCACTCCAAGCCGGGTTTGGCGCTACGCGTGCGGCCCCTATCAGCACCATCTGCGGGGCCGCTTCCGGCACTTCTGGACCGATGCACTCACCGAGTGCTTGTCCGAGGAACAGTTCGGGGAGTTGCTCGACGCGCTGTCCGAGGATGTGTCGCAGCTGGTTCCTGCTGTGCGGCGAACGTCGGGCCGCGCCGAACTGCCCGTCGAGATTCTCGATCGCGGCCTGACGATGTTCGGCGAGACCGTCGAGTCGACCCGCCTGGATCGCTGGCTCCGCATCGTCGAGGGCTACGAATGGCGTTCGAACGGCGACAGCGAGCCGATGCGCCGGATCCGAGCCTGGTTGGCAGCCCATCCGCATGCGCAGCGCACCGTGTTCCTGATGCGTCTCAGGCGCCGCTCCGCGGAGGACTCGACTCGATCCTGGGCGTGGCGGCTGTTCGACCCGGTGTTGAAGGAGACGATGCACGCCGATTTCGGGATGTGGTGTCTTGAGACGGCGATCGAGTTGGCCGATGAGGAGCCCACCGTGTCCCGAACATTGTTGACTCACTCCTTCGTCTCGTTGGAGAACCCGCCGCTCAACGACGGGCTGACGCTCGAGGTGATGCGCGAACGCACCCGCAGGTGCCCGGACCTGGCGCGCGAACTTGAGAAGTTGTGCCAAGAGCAAGCCGCAAGGGAGTCCCCAACCCCGGACCCGCAGGTCCAATCCGGCGAGGAATTCTGGGCGGAGCAGCGCGCAGAGGAGGAGCAGCGCCGCGCGAAGCGGGCACAGCAGATCCGGTCACGCGAGATCGAACTGCGCGAGAACCGGTTCTCGGCGGCAGGCCTGCACGAATTGGCCGAGGAGTTCCTCGGCGTCTTCTCCGACTCCGACCCACCGGCACCCTGCCGCCGCGTCGCTGACTACCTCGGAGGCGACGAGGTTGCCGTCGACGCCGCTCTGGCGGGCCTCCGAGACGCTGTGCGGCGCGAAGACGTTCCCGACGTCGAAGAGACGATCTCGTTGCATCTACAGGGGCAGCAATCCTGGCTTGCGTATCCGGTGCTGGCGAGCCTGCAACTGCTCGACGAAGAGGATCCGGCGTCTCTGGACATCCTCGACGACGCGACCAAGCGCAGGGCGCTGGCGATCCACGACTGCGTCCCACTGGGTGATCCGCACCCGCGGGTCGGGCGCATCACCTGGGTCGGCGCTCCGGCCGGGAACGACCCTCCGGCCGACGATCAGCCCCCAGCCTGGCAAGATCGCTGGCTCGACAAGACCCCCGAGTTGGTGCTCGACGTCCTCTATCGGTGCGCGGTCGCAGGCCTCCGCCACGGGATGGAGCACCCGCCCGGCCTGAGAGACCTGGACCTTGTCACCGGCCACGATGATGCAGTCCAGAACATCCGGCTCAAGCTACTCAAGTCATTCCCGCCCCGAGGCTCAGACGCACAGCTGTTCCTCCTTGACTCGCTCGCTGCGGGAGCCCTGAATCACCCCGACTGGACAACCCTAAGGGGACTGGTCAGGGGCAAGGCGGAGTTGAAGAGCATGACCGTCGGGCAGCGAGTGCGATGGCTGGCGATCGACGCCGCGATCTCCTCCCCGTCGCGTCTCGGGCGACTGAAGGCATTCGTAGACGGCAACAGGAACCGGACGCGGCACCTCGCGGAGGTCCTCCAACATCCCGTCGAGCACCTCCGGGGCGCGTCGGGCCGCCCTCGTTCCATCAGATCGATCCTCGCCGGTCGCCAAGAGCCGGCCACGCTCAAAGCTCTCATCGAGATGCTGGGGCCATTCTTCGGCCCGACGGATTGGGGGGGCTACGTCACAGTCGAGAAGGCGATGTCCGAATACCTCATCGTCCTGATCGGGAATCTGGGCTCACTGGCGGGCAACGACACCCAAGAGACCTTGGAGGCCCTGATCGGCAACCCGCACCTGGCGAGCTGGCACGGATTCCTCAAGATGGCCCGGGAACGCCAGATAGTCGTCCATCGCGACTACTCGTACCAGCCCAAGGCCATCGACCAGGTTCAACGCACTCTCGGCGGCGCCGCACCCGCGGACGCGGCGGACCTCGCCGCGCTGGTCAGTGGACATCTCGCCGATGTCGGCGCGAACATCCGAGGCGACAACGACAACTTCTGGCGCCACTTCTGGAACGAGAATTCCTACGGCCAACCAACGAAGCCCAAATCCGAGAACTCCTGCCGCGACGCGCTGCTCACCGCGCTGCGGCCACGCTTGCCGCCGGGAGTGCGGGTAGAACCGGAACATCGCCACGCCGGCGAGAGCCGTGCCGACATCGAAGCGATATGCGGCGAGTTCAGCGTCCCCATCGAGATCAAGCCGAGCTCCCACGGCGACCTGGAGGACGGACTGCACTCACAGCTCATCGCAAAGTACACAAACGCGCCGGCGGCATCCGGCCACGGGATCTATCTGATTCTCTGGCTCCGAGCCCCGACCGCCGCCCCCCAGGCGACCCCCGAGGACCTCCAACAGCAACTCGAGAGCACGCTCACACCCGACCAGGCTCGCAAGATATCCGTGATCGTCATCGACGTCACCAAGCCCGGCGGCAACCTCCCGCCGAGCGGCGGATCCTGAGGCTGCTGTCGAATCCACCTTCACAGGGCTGACGGCGGGATTGTGCCCCGTCACCGTCTTTCGCTGTGGCTGGCTTCGATCGTCTCAGACGTCGCGGGCGCATCAGAGAGCCACTCCCCAACCGTGGTGGCCCCCGCCGCCACCGACACCTCGCCACGCAGCACCGACAACACCACCTGCAGCTTGCGCTCAGGGCTTCTCTTCGAGGGCTTGGCCATCAGGATCTCCTTGCATCAGACCCAACCTAGACCTGAGCAAGAAATCCTGACCCGGGACACCACCACACCACCCTTCGCCTCGGACTCCACATCTGAAGCTGCCGGGGGACTGTCAGTTGCTGACAGTCCCCCGCCTTCGGCAAGCGTCGAACCCGGGTTGCAATGTCGTGGCCGAGACGCCTCGAGTATGTCCGGCGGTGTTTGGATGAAACGATGACTGGCGCTGTCGGGTTGTTGGTTGATTTTCGTACGCAGGCCAGGTATCGTTGCTGTACTAATATCGAACACAGGGAGAAGCGCAAATGTCAGCAACGCCGACACCCGATCAAGGTCTGATCGAGGCCGAGATTGTTACGGCCCTCGTCGCGGCGTTGGCTAGAGTTCGCGCTCGGTCGGAAGCCGAGATCGCGGTGTCCTGGTCCAAGGACGGCGATGTCGCGATCGCGTCAGTTGAAGCTGAGGCGGTGGTGATCTTCGTGGAGGACACACTCCGGGTGGAGAACCTCTGTGAGGTTGCTGATCTGGGCAGGACGCAGCGGACGAGCCTTGTCTCCCTCGGGGCACTCCTTCAACAGCGACACGAGGCCATGGTTGGGGTGACCCAGTGATCCCCATCACCGGTGACACGATTGATGGTGCGTGGATGGCAGCACTCGGCTCGCTGCTGGACGATGAACTCGCGCCCGGGGGGAAGGCAGCACATCTCACAGTGGCGTTTCCAGCAGTCGCGACTAATACAGGTGTCCGCGAGATCGTCGACCGGTTCCTCTCCGAGGCGGCGCAACAGAAGCCCTCCGTAGGTCTTACGTCGATCTACACAGTGGCCAACACTCTGTTCCCATCCGCCTTCTATCTTCCAGGCCGGGCCGAGACGCCGCGTCAGCACCTCTATGACATGCACGAGGCCAAGATGAAGTTTCATCGGCGCCGCCGGGGTCGCGAGAAGGAGACGTACTTCTCCCGCATGACGGGAACAGATGGAACGGGCGAACGGGGCCAGAATCAGCTCGAAGATCTTGTGACCAGGATGCGACACGAACTCACGTTGATGGGTCCGAAGAGCAGCGCCTACGAGGTCGGGCTTAGCGAGGTGGTCGGGCACCTGCGAGTGCACTCGCCCAAGCGCGATCGTTCCGTGATGGGCTTCCCGTGTCTGAGTCATGTCAGCGTGACCTTGGTCCGGGGCGTCGTGCACCTGACCGCTCAGTACCGCAATCAGCACTTCATCCGGAAGGCGATGGGGAACTATGTTGGTCTCGCACGCCTGTGTGAGTTCATCGCAATTGAGGTTGATGCCGACCCGGGAGAGGTGCTCTGCGTCGCTGCTCATGCGGATGCCGAACTGGGCATTGGGATCGGAGGGCGAAAGGGATACCGACAGCTCCTAGAGGACTGTGCCCGAGCCGCAGAGCGTGGAATGCGGACCGATGTTGCCTGACTACGCGGATCTGGCAGCGGATCTGTCGGCGAGCGTCGACGGCGTACGCGGCGTGGGCATCGACATCGAGGAAATTGGCGCAGTCGCGCGAGCGAATGCGATGGGCGGACAGCGTCGCCGTGAACGATTGTTCACGGCGCGTGAACTCGCGCATATCGGTGACGACATTGGCCAGCAGGCGACGCGTTTCGCCGCTAAAGAGGCTGTTGCCAAGGCTCTCGGCGTGGGGTTCCGGGAGGGGCTGGCCGCGCGCCACATCGAAATCCTGCCCACTAACGATGGGGCTCCGACTGTCACGCTGCATGGCCCCGCGCTCAGCCACGCGGAATCACGCCAAGTTGAGCAGTGTTTCGTTAGTTGGTCTCATACGCGAACCCACGTAGTCGCGATGGCCATAGCTGCTGGCGCGGCCCCGCCACCTAATCGATCGGTTGACTTGGAGGATTTACCATGAATCCACAGAAATCAGTCGTTGCCGAAGGCATCGACGCTGACAGGCAGGCATTGGCCGACCGACTCCGTGAGGCACGCAGCTACCTCGGTCTCTCTCAAGGGACCGTTGCAGAACACCTCGGGGTCACCCGTCCCGCCGTGTCGGCGATCGAGCGAGGCATGCGGAAGGTATCAGGGCTTGAGTTGAAGCGGCTGGCCGAGATCTACCGTCGACCCGTCGCCTACTTCCTTGATGCTGAAGCCGATAGTGAGGTCATCCTCGGAGCTGACTCATTCGACGGGGCACTGTTCCGGGCAACCCAGGCCCTCGACGAAGCCGATCGCGACCAGGTCTTGAAGTTCGCCGAGTTTCTGAAGCAGGGGCTTCCCGCTGACCGACCAAGCGAGGCGTAGTGATGACATCGTCGTGGCACGAGCGGCGAGGAGCCGAAGCGACTGCTCGTGTGGCCGCGCTGCGCGAACGGCGTCGACTTGGAGTCTTGGACCAAGAGCGCATCGACATCTTCCAGGTGATCGATCGCGCCGGCATCTGGCTGATGTTCCAGCCTCTGACGAACTTGTATGGCTTCTACCAGCGCATCGGCGATGTCGCGGGAGTCGTAGTGCATTCTGGGCATCCGCGGCCACTCCAGCGGTTCACCGCTGCTCACGAGTACGGCCATCACGTTCTTGGCCATTCCCACAGCCTCGACACCCAAGCCGAGATTGAGGGCCAACCGACAGATGCGGCTGACCCTCTCGCCGAGATCGCGGCGCAAGCCTTCGCAGGTGCTCTGCTCATGCCACTCCACCTGGTAAACCAAGTAGCGGCTGACCACAACATCGACTTTGGGTCGCCGTCACCGTCGCAGGTGTATCTACTCGCTGTGAGGTTCGGGGTCAGCTATCAGGCAATGCGGACTCAGTTGCGCGCCTACGACCTGGTCACGGCTGATGTGTTCGGCGAACTCAACGTGCCGCCGGTGGAAATTAAGGAGAGCTTGGGAAACGGTGAAGCCCCAGCCGATCGTCGTGCCGACTTGTGGGTGTTGACCGAGGACACGGCGCCGACAGGGATGCTCCTGCAGGTTGACGACGAAGTAATCGTTCGCGTACACGAAGCTGCGTCAACCGGATACCGATGGCGGCTACGTGATCACGATCGAAGCGTGCTCGCTCTGATCGATGATCAATGCGTCGAGCCGCCAGACGGCGAGGTGCTCGGGGCTACCCGCACTCGGTCGCTCCGGTTTCGTGCCGGCGAGCCGGGCGTGAGCAGCGTGCATCTCGGACTCAGCCGAGCATTCGGAGCCGGGACGGAGATCGAGACACTCAATGTCGATGTCGCTGTGGCGTCGCCCGTCACGGGAGACTCACCGAGCGGGCTGTACGTTGACCAGCACGCCAAGCTGGCGGCCCGGATGCGATGACCGCGGACGACGTCGAGCCTGACGTGATCGATCTTCGCGACATATTGCCCCCGGCGGGCGACCAGGGCCGGCGCGGGACGTGCGTCGCATTTGCTCTGACCGCCTTGCACACCGCAGCAATCGCCTCCAGCGACGAGCGACTCGCGCTCTCCGAGGAGTATCTGTTCTGGGCCGCGAAGAAGCGTGACGGGCATCCTGGGGATGGCACCACCTATCCGGCGGCCGTGCGAGGGCTTTCTCAGGACGGCCAGTGCCAGGCCGAGCACTGGCCCTACGACGATGCGACGTCGCACGCCGAGAGCGGCTACTCGCCCTCGGCAGCTGCAACCGCCGATGCGCAGAGTCGCACTGCGGACGGTCGCGATCACCCCGTGGCTGTCGACGAAGTCCGGCGAGCCCTCTTGGGCGGGTCGCTCATAGCGATCGCTATCCCCGTGTGGCCAGACTTCGACGCGGCGGACGGAAGCGGTGTCGTTTCGCTGCCACCGAACATAGACCGACTGCGCCTCGAACACGCAGTTGTCATAGCGGGCCATGACCGCACGCAGAACGCCGTTCTCATCCGCAACTCGTGGGGACGGGAGTGGGGCGAGAACGGCTACGCATGGTTCGAGGACCACATTCTCGACGCTGCGAAGCCCTTAAGAGCGTGGACGCTTAAAGACCTCGACAGCCGCAACAAGGACGTAGGCCACCATGGACCTTGACACCTACCAACTCCAAGCTCGACGTACCGACCAGATCCCACTCACCACGCGAAACGACGACGGTGTCGTCGCGCCGTTGCTCGGGGTTGCTGGTGAGATCGGCTCACTCCAGGCTGCGTACAAGAAGAAACTGCGAGATGGCGATCGATACGGGTCCTTCAACAACGATGTGGCAGAGGAATTGGGCGACATCATGTGGTATGTGTCGAACCTGGCCGACAAGTTCGGCCTCAACCTAAGCGACATCGCCCAACAGAACCTCAAGAAAGTCTTCGACCGGTGGCCGCCAGAACACCCGGCGCCCCGCACCGAGGACGACCTTCTTGACCGCTTAGCGCCCGAGGACCAACGATTGCCCCGAGTGTTTGCTGTCGAGTTCCGACCTATCGCGAATAGCGACGCTATTGAGCCGAGGACGCAGGCGTACTGGAACGGGCAGCCGTGGGGCAACGAACTGGGCGATAACGCCTATATGGAAGACGGGTATCGATTCCATGACGTCATGCACCTCGCCCACGCCGCAGTGATGGGGTGGTCGCCGGTCGCCCGCAAGATGTTTGACAGGAAGCGCAAGTACGACCCGATCATCGACGGTGTCGAGGACAGCGGCCGAGCCATCGTGGTCGAAGAAGGGATCGTCGCTTACGTGTACGGCCACGCAAGCCGATCGGCGTACTTCGAAGGCACCCACGGGATCGACTGGGCGACGCTCAAGACCATCCGCTCGATGACTGACGGACTGGAAGTGGCAAGCCGCCCTGACTGGGAGTGGGAACGAGCAATCCTGTTGGGTTACAACGTCTGGCGTCAGCTCCGCGACGCTGGTGCAGGGACGGCAGTGGGCGACTTATATCAGCGCACACTCCGATTCGAGCCCGCCGCATAGCCTGGCGACTCGACATCACCCACAGCCGATACGGTCATCGGCTCGGATGCCGACCATGGCAGATCCCACTTCGGCGGGTAGCCGAGCGTCAGTGGCTCCGGATCGGGAGTGTAGGTCTGTTTGATGCGGTTCGGCCCTCCAGCGGCGAGGTGGGGGTATGCGACGCGAGCATATTTGTCGACCTCGCAGAACAGGTTCTGACAATCGATGAGCTGGAGCGGTCGGCCCCACAAGTCCTCAAACTCCACAATTCCTCCGGCAAGCAAACGCGGAGCCTCAATGGTCGCGGCACGGATGATTCCCGTCGGCGACATCCCTCCGGGATCGCTGAAACACTTCGCGATGCCACGAAGTGCCCCTGGGCCGGGTACGACGAAGTCCATCTCCTCGAATCCGAAGTGCGGGCTGTAGTTCAAGTCGACCGCGTATTGGAACGCGAGGAAGGGGCCGAACGAGGGGACCGCTAGCAGCCGGTGAAACAGATCCTCGAGCGACATTGATCTCAGCAACCCGTCCAACACCGCAGACGTCATAAGCTCGTCGAGAAGCTGAAGGTGGTCAGCGTGCTTGCGCTCATTGCCGAGGCGAGGGCTCGGCATGATGTACGCGGCCGAGTAGAGACGCTCATCGGCTTCGAATCGTTCGTCTAGCACCCTTTCATAGACCGCCGGATCGAAATCGGACACGTTGGGCTCGCCAACCGCCGAGACGAGGTGCTCCCACGTGTCGATTCTGTTGAAGATCTTGAACAGCAACACGCGAAGCACGGTGTCAGGGCCATCCCACTCTTCGTTGTAGATGACGCGTTGAAGCAGATACTGGCTCACGCGATCGGACGCTCGGTACGAGTTCGTGAAGCGATGACTCGACAGAATAGAATCAGAGGTCCAAGGCTGCGGAAGCGCCCGCACGCGGCGCATGAACATGGCCTGCCGCTCCGCCGCGAGATACCAGAACGTCCAAAAGACCTCCGTCACCTCGACCTGTTGCCCAACGAGCCGCACTCGTCGAGGCCTGTTGGTAGGAGCAGAAGGCTCCGCAGCGAATAGAGTTTCTGGTTGCGCCATCGGGCGCTGGGGTCCTCTCAGACTCATTGCTGCGAGCGTACGCGACCCTCGCAGTCATACCCGGGACTGCAACGAGATCCGACACCACCCCGGCCAGCGTCAACCGCCGCCAAGGCGCCCGAGCAGATGGCTGCTCAAGCCGAAACGACGCCGACCCATGGGGATCGAATCCGGTGTGAGCTTAGGCCTGTGCTCGCCCCACCACCCAGGGCTCGACGTGGTCCACCCCGTGTAACTCAACCGAAAGGCAGTGTGAGCGATCAACAACCTCGTCAAGCGCGTCAAGCGTGCGGCCTTCGGATTCCGCCGCTTCGCCCACTACCGGATCTGGGCGCTGCTCTACGCCGGGAGACCGAACTGGGCGCTCCTCGCCACCGTCGCTCCCCGCTAATGTCCGAAGCGCCCCTAATCGCGGTGCCAAGCCAACAGGGGAACCTCAGACCATCCCCGTGCAACACAGGAACCGGAACCACTGTCGCCCAGCTACCGGCACCCGTCCGAAAACTGTCACACACCTACCGGAGCCAACGCGTCAAGCATCACCCGGAACAACACAAGATCCTTCGGTGCAGCGCGTGGGAAGGATCGTGGGAAGAGCCGCCGAGTCAGCTCTGCAATATGCTCTGAACTGCGGGTTCGCGACTGGTTCGGGTCCGCTCACCTCCACTCGGGGGGGTTGTTTCATGGGCCCTGTGGGTGCCGGAAACTCGGCCGTGGTCGTTGACCTGCCGCGATGTGGGCCGATGCTGATTCGTCGTGTACCGAATCTTGTACCGATTCGTGGCGTCATTGGCTCGGCTCACTGTGCGGTCAGGCCGCTCGAAGGACCTCGAGATCATCGTGTTGCGCCACCAACTCGGCGTGCTGCGCCTGTCGTGCGTCTGAGTTCGACGCGGAGATGGTGGTGAGAAAATGCCCAACTCTGGCAGGCTCTTGGGGTGTTGGGAGAGGAGTTGTCAGAGATGAGCGAGAACGAGACTCGGCGACGGCCGCGTGTGCTGTCGCCGGAGGCGAAGTGGGAGATTTTCTTGCAGGTTACGTCCCGGGAGATGACCCAGGCGGATGTGGCGCGTAAGTGGCAGGTGGACGTGTCGACGGTCATCGGGATTCGCCGCACGGTGAAGGACGCGGCGCTGGCCGCGTTGGTGGCTCGGCGGGGCCGGCCGGCCAAGGAGCGCAACTGGGAGTTGGAGGCCGCGCGCCGGGAGGTGGAGCAGTTGACCGAGGCTGTCAAGGTGCAGGCCATCGAGTTGGCGTTGCTGCGGGGAAAAGTCGGCTGGACCTGAGCGGTCCGCTTCCGGCGCGGGTCCCCGCGGGAACCAAGGAACAGATCCTCGAGCTGGTCGATGCGGCGACCTCCGCCGGCGCGCCCCACAGGTGGGCGTGCTCGCTGTTGGGCGTCTCGGATGATCGGGTGTGGCGCTGGCGGCGCCGGTTGCGCGCCACGGGCACTGTTGAGGATCGCCCGCCTGGCGGGGTTGCATTGCATGCGCTGCGCCCCGCGGAGACGGCGGCGATCCTGGAACTCGTCGAGGAGTGGGGGCCCACTGATCGCAGTTCCCGCAGGCTCGCCCACCGCGGCTCCTATGAGGGGATCGTGTGGGTGTCGCCGTCGACGGTGCGGCGCGTTCTGGCTGTTCACGGCCTTGTACTGCCCGAGGCGCCGGCGCGGGAGCCGGCGCCTCGGGCCGCCTGGCCCGCCTGGCTTCAGTGGGAGCCCAACAAGATCTGGTGCTGGGACATCACGCATTTCGGTGCCGCCGATCGGGCGGCGTTCGCGATCGTCGACGTCGTGAGCCGCCGCTGGATCGACACGCACCTCTCCATCGAAGAGACCTCCACCCAGGTAAAGATCCTCTTCGACCGCGCCCTAGCCGCGGAGGGCCTCGTCGAGCTGATCACACCCGAACGCGTCGAGGCTTTCGCCGCCGACGCGACCCAACCGATCCTGCTGGCCGCCTCCGACAACGGCCCCCAGATGACCTCCCGGGCGACCCGCGAGTTCTTCGGCGCCCTCGCCGTGGCGCAGCGCCTCGGCCGCCCCGGCGCGCCCACCGACCAAGCCTGGATCGAGAGCCTCTTCGGACACGTCAAAGGCGAATGGCCCCACCTCGAATCCATCACCGACCCCGCCAGGCTCGACGCCGAACTCGGCCGCGTCCGCCGCGACTACAACGGCACCCGCCTCCACGCCGGCATCGGCTACGTCACCCCCGACGACGAACACGCCGGCCGCGGCGAAGCGATCCGCCAAGCCCGCATCGAAGGCCTCCAGCGAGCCCACCGACAGCGCATCGACTACCATCGCAACAATCACAAAACCAAACCCCAAAACCCGACACAAGTTGGTTAATTAACCACACCAACCTCCGCGGTTTTCTCAGACACACGTCACGCCGCCAGGTCGACCGACCGGAGATCACCGACGCCGACCGGAGCTTGCTCGAGGCGAGTGCGGCCGCGCTACCGCGACCTAGCCGAGCCGGGTGGCTGGTCACCGCCGACACGCTGTTGCGCTGGCACCGGCGCCGCATCGCCGGGCACTGGACTCAACCACAGCGACCGCCGGGCCGACCGTCGACCTCAGCGGAGCTTCGCCGACTCGCGCTGCGCCTCGCAGCTGAGAATCCAACCTGGCGATACCGCCGCGTCCACGGCGAACTCGCCGGCTCGGCCACCGCCTCGCTGCGTCCACGGTCTGGCAGATCCTCAACAACGCCCGAATCGACCCGGCACCCACACGCTGCAAAGTCACTTGGTCGCAGTTCCTGCGGTCCCGGGCCGCTGTCGCCTGCGACTTCACCACCATCGAAACCGTCACGCTACGCAGGTTCTACCTGCTGTTGTGCATCGACATCGCCACCCGAACCGTGTACTTCGCAGGAACCACAGACCACCCCACCGGCGTGTGGGTCACCCAAGCGGCGCGGAACCTGCTGCTCCACTACGGCCACCAACTCGCCGACGCCCAAGCGCTCGCGCGCGACCGCGCCAGCCAGTTCATCGACGCCTTCGACGAGATCTTCAGAACCAAACGTATGAAGATCCTCAAGACACCTGTACGCACCCCCGTGGCGAACGCGTTCGCCGAACGCTGGATCGCCACCCTGCGACGCGAACTCCTCGACCGCACCATCATCTGGAACCGCCGCCAACTCAACAAGCTTGTCGTCGACTACATCGATCATGACAACACGCACCGGCCCCACCGTTCGCTCGATCAGCGACCACCCGTCGCCACCGACCCACCAGACCAGCCAAACAGTCACCTCCAAGCCGTGAAAACGGCCTGCTGTGACGGACTCATCAACGACTACCGAAATGCCGCCTGACCAGCCACGACACAGTTTCCGGCACCCACAGGGCAGACTGGCACTGCCGCCGCAGCCGCCGGGACAGGAGGACCCCAGTGTCACCACCAGACTTGACTTCGCCCCGCTCTGGACGGCGCCAGCGGCGCGCCGCTGCGCTGCTCCTCATCGGAACCCTCACCGTCGCGGCCTGTGCCGGTTCTGCGACCGCGATAAATGGCCAACCCAACATGACCCAGACCCCCGCCGAGAGCCCGGTCATGCCACCTGCAAGCGCTGCGGTGTTGCCGGTGATGTACGTCCCGTCATCCGATGGCCTTCTCGCCCATGGCGGCGCCGTGTCCGACGACGCCGATCTGTGCAGGTTCGCGAGCACGACCTGTGTGCCGCCCGGCGTCTACGAGCAGCAGGTCGCAGCCGGCGACTGGTGCTCATGGCACTACTACCCGGCTGAATACTTCCGCGAGCCAGCCCAAGGCGACGACTTAGAGGCTCTGGTGGTGCCGAACTGGAAGGACGCTGATGGCACGCTGATCACATTGCGGGAAGGAGATCAGCTCAGCTACGGCCCCACCACGGGCGCCATACGTTTCAGTGAGGGCCTCCCGGCGAGCGAAGGGTGGGAAGGGGACGGCCACCAGCGTGGCTGTGCCGAATGGATCCAAGTCGGCACACTCGACAACGCTGTTCCGGTGCCTAAACCGACGGCCGAGGAATGTGTTCGACTCGTCGAAGCGGGCGCCTCGGCGGCGGCAGTAGTGGAAAGCCTCACCAACGCGTTCACGGAGGAGACCGAGCGCCTCGAGGACGTCATACTCGCCGCTCTGGGAGGCGGCCTCGCCGAGCCTCCCCCCGGAGGCCTCCTCGATGGACTGTGGGACCTCCTGATCAAGGTCATGGCGGAGATCGTCGAAGCGGAACCGAAAGTCGAACGGGCGGCGACCTGCCACGAGTTCCAGGGGAACGCCGACGAGGCATCGCTGATGAGTGACACGGCGTTTGTGTATCGATCCACCTGGGGCGAGATCCGCCAACAGTGTCCGGCGCAGTTCGCCCCGATCGGGTTCGACTGTTCCCGATTGTGAATTCGCCGTTGCTGCTCGCTCACGTCGCCACCGGCGCGAGCGCCTGAGGACACTGATTCGGCCGATCTGGGGTGTCCGGAGTCGAGCTGCTCGAGAACCTCCTCGAGAGACGCCCGTAGAGCGATTGTTCGCCGCAGGGTGGGGGGTACGGAGGGTCGCCGATTCGGCGACGCTCGACGGGGCTCCTGGCGGCCTCTCCGCGCGCCGTGGCGGCCGAGAACGCCGGATCGAGCGGATCCCGGTCATCGGGCGGATCCGCTGGCGGCGGCCGGCCAGGGTCCTCCTTGCGGCATCCGGCGGGCTCAGAGGCAGACTCTGTCTGGATCAGACCCGAGTCGCCCGTCGTGTGGGTGGGCGGCCGCAGGACCGGAGGCCGCCCCGCCATGCCCGCGAACCGACAAGTCAGCCCACTCGCCGTCATCCTGCTCCTCGTCGCCGCCCTCGCCGGCGGGCTCGTCGTCTACCTGCTCTACAGCGACAGCGACCCCGCCGAGCCCCAACTCATCACCGCAGCGCCAGACCCTGCCCCTGATCCGGCGCTGGCACCGCCGCCGGCGCCGCCCGCTGCGGTCCAGCCCGACCCCGTCCCCGCCGCCGACGGCTTCGCGACCGTGTCCCCCGACATCGCCGAGAGCGACGTGCACCCCCAGGTCCAACAGCAGGGTCTCGCCCTCGTCGAGGCGGTCGTTGGGCAGTACGAAGCGGCGTGGCCGTGGGTGCGCCAGGCGTTGGAGCGCAGCGACGTGCGGTTCTACGACCGGCGGCTGCCGGCGCCGTGTGACCGCGCCGGCGTTGTCGGATGCGTCGTCGGCGGCCGACTCCTGCTGACGCTCCAGGGTGTGCAGAGCGAAGAAACCGTCCTCCACGAACTCGGCCACGTGTGGAACAACACCGCCGGCGAGGACTCGCGGACGAACTGGCGGACGATCCAGCAGGCCTTCACAGATCACTACGCCGGCTGCTACAGCCGCCGGGCGCCAACCCCCGAGCGCCTGCAGACGGAGCTGCTGGTCGACGCCATGGTGATCGCCGCCGGCGCGGCCATCGGCGACTTCAACCTCGGCGGCTTTGGCTACTACGAGGGCGGCCTCTGGAGCGACGGCTTCGCTGGCTGCCTCGTGGATTCCAGCGAACCGGCGCCGCACCTGCTCGACGCCATCCGGTCCGAGTTGTTCGACTGCAGCCTCGACGTCGACGCCGCGGCCGCCGAAGCTCGCTCGCAGGCAATAGAGGAATCCGGGTCGGGCTTCCGCCTCCTCCGCACCGGTGCGGAACTCCGCGCCGCCCAGTGGGCTGCGATGGCGCCCCAAGTGTGCGCCTACACCGCCGCCGCGCAGGAACGAACCGTCGAGGACCTCGCCGGCGTGGTCGCCCAGTACGAGGTCCCCTGGCCGTGGGTGCGGGCCGCCTGGACCCGGAGCGACGTCCAGTTCGTCGAGGACGTCGCCGCGGCGTGCGGCGACGCCGTGGTCTTTGACCTCAACCTGCCCTACGACGTCTTAAACCCGGCGGCGTCCCGGAACCCGCCGCCGGCGGCTTGCGTCCGCGAGGCGCGCATCCTGGTCTCCTACAGCGCCGTCAGTGCCGACCGCGACGCGCTCGTTGCACCACTCCTGCAGATCCTCGCCCGCGTCTGGAACGGGACCACCGACGACGAGCACTGGGCCACGGTCCAAGCCGCGTTCGACGAGCACTGGGCCACGGTCCAAGCCGCGTTCGACGGGCACCTATTCGGCTGCCGCAGCACCCGCGCAGCGACACCGGAAGCTGTCCAGGAAGGGGTGATCGCCGACACCATGGTGAGCACCGCCGGGGGCCTCACCCAATACGGGTCGTGGTACCACTACGCGGACGAGCGGTGGCTCTTCGAGGACTGCGACGCTGATGTCGTCCGCATCCGCGGCCGCGGCGGCGGCGCCCTGGTCGCGGCCGTCGAGGCGGCCCTCTTCCAGTGCCCCTACGACGCCGAAGCCGCCGAGGCGGCCTGGCCGGCGGCCGACCCCAACGGCTGGACTGGCACCGACTATGCGTGGGCTCAGATGGCGCGGGACGTCTGCGACGACGGCGCATGACCGGGCGGCGGGCCCGGCCAGAGACCCAATCGGCGCGATCTGGGCCATTTCGGCGGGATCGGCGCAGAAAGCTCCCCGAGAGACGCCCGTAGAGCGATTCTTCGCAGCGGGGTGGGGGGGGTCTGGGAGGGCCGTGACGCCATCTGCTGTGCAGTCGACTTCGACGTGCGGACAGGCGAGGCTGAGCCGTCCACGGGCTTTGTTAATCCGTCTATCCCGTGCGACGCTTCTGCTGCGTAGCCCCAACCACGCGGCTAGCAGACTGCAGATGCCCAAGATCACAGCTCCGATCACCGCTGGATCTGAGATGGCTTCCTCATTTCAGTGGCACAGCCACTGTCGCAGGGGGGCCTCCCGTCGAGTGGCGGGCTTGGGGGTTGAGCCTCGCTGTTCAGTTGCCGGGTGCGAGTTCGGCTGTGGCGATGCTATCTCGTTGGGGGTGGAACTGTGCCATGGACTCTCCTGAGAGGTAGCGGCGGTCGGTGGTCTGCGCGCTGTCGAAAAAGCACTCGGATGGTGGCCCTGGGACGTTCCTATAGATGTCAAGTGCGGGTTGTGAGGGTGGCGAGGTCGGCTCGGAGGGTGCGGTAGAGCTCGCGGGCGACGAAGCGTTTGAGGCAGCGGATGACTTCTTTCTTGGTTTTGCCTTCTGCGAGGCGGCGGTCCATGTAGCTGCGGGTTCGTTCGCAGTAGCGCAACCGGACGAGGACGATCATGTGCAGGGCTCGGTTGGCTGAGCGGTTGCCGGCGAAGTTGAGCCGGTGGCGGCTGGTGCGCCCGCTTGACGCGGGGACCGGCGCGGTGCGCAGAGGTGAGCGAAGGACGCCTCGGAGCCGAGTCGGTCGATGTTCTCGCCCGCGGCGACGAGCAGGGTCGCGGTGTGGTGGGTGCCGCATCCGAGGCGTGACAGGGTTGTGGGCGCCGCGGCGGCGACGAGCTGGTCGAGTTGGCGCTCCAGGTCGGCGGCTTCGGCGCCGAGTTGGGCGATGCGACGCCCGAGGCTGCGCAGCGCTGCTTTGGCGGCCTGGGCGGGATCGGCGAGGCGGTCGGCGTCGGGGCGCAGTCGGGCGCACACGCCAGCTTTGGCGTCGAGGGTCCGGCGGCCGTCGAGCTGGTGGCGCAACGCGGCGGGGGCGGTGACGAGCAGGTCGCCGAGTTGGCACAACGCGGCGACGCGGGCTTTCACGGCGCTGTTGCGGGCGACGCTGAGCTGGCGGATCGCCTCGACGATGCCGGTGGTGTCCTTGGCGGCTGCGGTCGCTTCGCCCGAGAGCACCTTGCGGGCGGCGGCCTCGGCGTCGATGGCGTCGTTCTTGCCGCGGCGGGCGCGCAGATGCCGATGCGGCTGGTTGATTTCGATCACTCGGCAACCCCGCTCGAGTAGCGATCGGGTCAAAGCCGCGCCGAAGGATCCGGTGGACTCGACACCGATCGCGGTGATCTGGCCGAACGACGCGAGCCATGTGTGGGCCGAGCGGTAACCGGCGCAGGTCGTCGGGAACGACTCGGTGCCCAGGACCCGGCCCAAAGGGTCGAGCGCGGCGACGACATGGAAGTCGGTGTGGCAGTCAATCCCACCTATCACCGCCTGGTGTGGATCTGGCATGCTGATGTCCTTCATCTCGGAGCGGCTCGCGTGCCGGGACGGGACGGACACAACAGTGATGAGGCATCTGTCAGCGCAGGTTCCTGACTTGTTTGAGTGGGGCCAGCATCCCGGTCTCGACGGGGACGTGTCCCAAGCAAGGCACCCGCAAACGCGGGGCCGGTTTCACGCCAAGTCCAAGGAGCCGGCCAGCTCCCCGCACACATCTTCACTGTTTCGCGCGGTCAGCTTGCTGGACTCCGGTCGGTGGTGGAAGAGGCGCGGGTGACCGGCGACGCCGCGGCGAACTGGAAACTCTCGAAGCACACCGAGGGAGGCCGGCGGGCTGCGGCCCGCGACGACGCTGCAGCTGCGGCGATCGTCGCCGTCGCCGCGGGGTTCCGGCGTTGGCACTCCGCGCCGCAGCACCGCCCGTTGCGGTCCGCGTTGGCTGGGTGACAGATCACTAGCCTCGTCGCGGAAGGCACACCAGACCATGAAAGCAAGAACAAAGGAAATCAAGAATGAACAGCAACGTTTACGAACACTCTGGTGGCGCCGACGACTCTCTCGAGGCGACAGGTAGCGAGGAAACCCGCGTCTTCCTGATCGCTGGGCACCCCTACATTCAGAACCTCACCAACCCGGAGAAATCCGGATACAGAGATCCGAAGGACTTCCCTGAGTTGTACGACGGGGCGGGAGACTACGAGTCCTAGAACGGGTCTGTCCCGTAGCGGGGCCGGCCCGGCAGCCCGGCAAGGCCGTCGCGGCGCATCACCAGTTCAACGCCCCAGCGCGTAACGGCGATGCCCCGTCCGTGTGTCAATTCGGCATGGGTCCGTCGGGCGCCGTAGGTGCGCAGCGAGGCGTGATGGATCTCCCCGATGGCCTCCAACAGCGTCGCGTGGCGCGCCGCCCGCGGCGCGACGGCGAGCATCGTCGCCAAGCGTAGTATCTCGACACCGACACTCTCAGCACCCGACAGGCGACTTCGACGGGGTAGCCGTTAGCTACAACGGCGGCGACGACTTCGAGGCGCCTTTTGGGTCGATCTGCTCTCTCAACAACTCGTTCGCCCGCTTGGTGACCGCCAACTCACTCTCGACTTCGCGGATCCGCCGACGAGCCGCCGCCAACTCCGCGGATTCCGCCGTGGTCACACCGGGCAGCAGTCCGCGATCCACGAGATCCTGCTCGCGCCAGTTGTAGAACCTCTGGGTCGACACGCCGAGCTGCTCGGCGACCACCGCAACGGGCCTGCCCGCCTCGACCAGATCCACGACCTAGCGCCGAAACGCCGTCGGATACCTCCTCGGCAAGATGATCTCTGAACCTCCCCGGATTTCACGCAGGCTGTGGTGTGCCCGGGATTCGCACGGTCCGCTTGCTTGACTCCGGGCGGTGGGGGAAGAGGCGTCGAATGGCCAGTGCAATTTCTACCGAGTTTCCACCGCACCTGCTGACACAAGCCCGTACGCGCTGATACGCGCTGACACCGGAATTCCACGAAATCCGTACTCGGCGGCAGATTCTGATACGAGCTGAGACGGCGCCTGCCCAGCTCAGAGCCCGAAGGTTGGAGGTGGTGCAATGCGCGGCGGATTGCCGCAGTGTGTTCGGGCGCGGGGTGTCGCGTCGCGAGCGGTCGGTGGTTGGCATGGACGTGCGGCGACTATGGAGTCATGCTCGGAGCGCTCGTGCCCACAAAGGTGCCCACGATTCCAGAGCGTCTTGGCGGTCTGAATCGCTGCGGAGACCGCGTGGGAAGGTTCGTGGGAAGAGCCGCCGAGCCGACCCTCAACATATGCTCTGACCTGCGGGTTGGCGACTGGTTCGGGTCCGCTCACCTCTGCCTGCGCAAGTCAGGGGAGCTTCACCGCGCGAAACCCGGGGGAGGTCATGCTGCCCCCGCCCAGCCGGATCCGTCAGTGCCCTCGACACTATGAGTGTCTAGAGCTGGCTTAGGTTCGGGTTTTCCACTGTTCGTCGACATCGATGTCGAGAGGTTCTTGCCCTGACTGGGTCATCGCGGTCTTCAGTCGCTCGAGCACAGGAACTACGACATCGTCTATTGGCTCCAGACCCCAGCAGTCGGCGATGCGGGTGAGGCAGTGCTTCATCCCTACGACGGCGTAGTACAACGGGCTGAGGTAGTCGAAGACGTTGATAGTGGCGAGGTGCGGTCGTGCATCTTGGCCGTCTAGCTCGACGGTCAGGAGGTTGGACAAGTGCAGAGGATTCGAGTGGGTGACGCTGCTGAGGGTGCCGTAGGTGGCAATTCCGGCGTCGAGCGTGGTGAACGCGTTGTCGAGAGTCGACTTGACGAGCCTTCCCACCGCCGGGTATTCCTGCTCGCTCGCCGGGGTCCCCTCGTATCTGTCGGCGACCAGTCGACGCATAGTGGCTAGGTCAGTCTTCACGTACTGGAGTTTCTGTTTGCTGGCCGCTTGGATCTGTCCGATTTTCGTCGTCATGGCTAGTGGCATGGCCTTGCTGTCGCGGCGCAGCCGTTTGCAATGGTCCATCTCCTGCGTGTAGGCGTTGCGGGCTTCCAGGAGACCTCTGATGATGCGCTGCTCGATGACAAGGCCGGGTGCCCAGAGCCACGCGCCGAATGAGAACGCTTCAAGAGCGACACGCCCGAGCGGGTGCGTCGAGTACAGCGACCCGGACCGCAACACGGATTCCAAGCCGCGGACGTAGTCGAGTCCCGCAGCTACTCGGAAGAAGCCGCTGGACTCAACAACCTTGAACAACTCGTCGCCGATGTCCGGATCGGCGCTCGCGGGCAATGTCGTGCTTGTGTCTGCGCACCACCTCGAGTCCGGCGACGGGGCGACCTCGTTTCCATTCGCGAACGGCATCTCTGCCAACGCCGCCTGCAGGCTGCCGGCCACGTCGCGTACGGCGGGATGTACGAGGTTCGATTGGCTGCTCATTCAGACCTCACAAGGTTGCAGCACTGACGCTACCGATCCTCGCCTAGTAGTCCGGTAGCGATTTGGGGCATCCCGTCATGCCAGACGCTGATCTAGGCGGTGACGTACTGGCCCCAGGCTTCCATGGTGTCGCGGCGCCGGGCGAGGAGGTCGGAGCGGGCGTAGGCGGCTTCGGTGGCGTCGGCGACGGTGTGGGCGAGGCAGGCTTCGGCGACTTCTCGGGGGACGCCGGTTTCGCGGCACCAGTCGCGGAAGCTGCTGCGGAAGCCGTGGGGGACGGCGTCGATGCCGTTCTCGCGCAGGAGTTTGCCCATTGTGGCGTTGGAGATTTCCCGTCCGTTGGCGCTGGGGAACAGGAGCCCGGCGCTGTCGGGGAGGCGCTTCGCCGCCGTGAGCACTTCGAGTGCCGCGGTCGAGAGGGGAACGCGGTGGGGGCGGGCGTTCTTGGCGCGTTCGGCGGGGACGATCCACAGCGCAGCGTTCTCGTCGATCTCGTCCCAGCGGGCGCCGCGGACTTCGCCGCTGCGGCCCGCGGTGAGGGCGAGGAACCGGAAGGCCAGTTTGGTGCCAGCCCAGGCGACGGAGGCTTGCACGGTCGCGAGCGCGGCGGCGACCTCGCCGTGGGGAAGTGCCCGGTGGTGTTGCACCTGGTGGCCGTTGCGGGGCAGCGCCCGCACCACCGCGGCGGCCGGGTCGTCGGGGCGGTGGCCTTCGGCGATGGCCCACGCCATGACGGTGCTGATGCGGCCTTTGAGTTTGCGTGCGGTCTCTCTGCGTGTCTGCCAGACCGGCGCCACGACGGCGAGCACGTCCTCGGAGGTGATCTCGGCGACGGAGAGGTCGCCGAGCCGCGGGTAGGCGAAGCGGCTGAGTATGGAGCGCCAGCTTCCCGCGGACCGCCCGCCGTCCTTCCAGGACGGCTCGTGCATGGCGATGACCTGCTCGCACGCCTCGGCGAAACTCGGCGCGGTGGTGTCGGGGCGCAGCGCCGTTGGGTCGTCGCCGCTGCGGGCGAGTTTGCGGTACTCGAAGGCTCTCTGGCGGGCCTCGGCGAGAGTTGTGTACGGGTAGCCGCCGAGGCCGAGGTCGCGGCGCTTGCCGCGGATGGTGCCTCGCCAGATCCACTGCTTGGACCCCGAGGGGGTGACCCGCAGGATCAGGCCGTGCTGGTCGCCGTACTTGCCGGGCACCGTGACGGTGCGCACGAACGCCGCGGTCAGCTGCCTCATCGTCACACTGTGTCCCTCTCTACCCCTCGCTCAGTGCCGGGAATCGAACCCGCGTATTGTGGGACACGATCGGGAGTCGAACCTGATGTCCCACAGTTCGTCCCTGGCGGGTCCGGATTCGGGTTCCGAGAGGGCCGTTTGGGGACACGATCGGGAACCGAACCTCTATGTCCCCTATTTGTCCCACAGTTGATTCGGGATTGCCTGGAACCGCAGGAAGCATCAAGACACAAGTATAGCGTCTCTACCTGCGTGTTTGTGAGCTGTGTGGAATCTCAGGGAATCGTCCGGAACCCCGGAATCGCGCATGCCGTGGGCGCTGCGATACGACTTCAAATGTCCAGATCGCGGACCTGGAAACGCACGCCGCATGCTTCGGGCCGGATCAGTGGGATTGCCGAGATTTCGCCACCAAGGCCTCGCTGGCTTTCCAGAACCTGGCCCCGTTGTCCGGATCCGATGCATTTGGCGAGACCTGCTTCCGATGCATCATGTGCAGGTACATCCCGGTGGAGTTCCCCGCTTCCTCCGCGCAGCAGAGGTAGACGACCGGTCCGATCGCCTCGGTCGGAGATTGGAAGAATCGCCGCAACGCCGCGTTGGCGATCGGTTTCAGCACCCTCGGCGCGTCTTTGCCGATATTCGTGGCGACCCCTCCCGGGCACAACGCGTGCACCGCGACGTCGACGCTCTCGCCGGGGTTCAGACGGCGGGAAAGCTCGGTCGCGAACGTGCAGAGGACCAGCTTGCTACCGGCGTACTGCCGCATGCTCTCGGTGATCCGGTGCTCCGTGTACGCACCGAAGCGGTCGAAATCGATGGGCTGAGCAGACCGGTGCGAATCCGAAGCGACGAACACGATCCGCGGGGTCTCGTCGGCCTGCCTCGACGGACGGATGAGACCATCCTGTAGCCATCGGTCGATCATCACCCGCGATGCCAGGAAGTTGACCGCGAACATGACCTCGAATCCTTGCGGCGTCTTCCTCGACCGGCGCGACATGACGCCGGCGTTCATGAGCGCGATGTCGATGCGGATGCCGCGCCGGTGCAGGTCGTCGCAGCAGCGATGCACGGAGCGAAGATCCGAGAGGTCCACCTCGATCAACTCGACGGCCCCGGATCCGGAGAGTCGCCTGATCTCGTCGCAGGTTTCGGCGTGACCTGGCCGGCAGGCCAGGATCATGTTCCCGCCGCGCCTTGCGAGGTCGATCGCAGCAGCTCTACCCAATCCGCTGTTCGCCCCTGTGACCAGGCACGTCTTGCCGTCGATCCGCACGTCATCCGGGAGCGGGCTGACGTCGGGAATCTTGGGATTCCTGAGGTCACCGATCGCCGTGATCATGGCGCTGACCACGTTGCCGCTGCCGATCCTCCGTGTTTCTCGGTCCATGGCCGTGGGTGCCTCCGGGGCCGTCGGTTGGTTCTCGCTCAGCGGCCGACTGCGGGCCTATTCGAACGGGATCGCATGTTGCTCCCGGTAGGAGGAGAAGGACTCGTCCACGTCTTGCTCGCTCAGCCCGAAATCGCCGAGCCGGTAGGTGTGTCTCCCGAAGCGGTTCTGCGGATTTGCTTTCATGCATTGGGCGGCTTCGCGCTCGGCCTCATCGTCGAAAGCGATGCTCGCCTGCTTGCAGATCCCCCGAAGCTCGGCGATCGGGTCTCTCGTCAGGTCGTAGTACGACACGTCGATGAACCGACGGGCTTCCGCCCCCACCCGGGTCTGCATCGTCCGTTGAACCATCCTTCGGGTCTTCCTGTACCAGTGTTGCCCTATCTCGTCCGGATCGACGTCATCGCTGAGCATGCCGCGGGCGTGGGCCACCATGCTGCAGAACGAGGCGAGTGCGATGCGCGGATCGCGGTGGGTCTGCACGATCGTGGCGTCGGGGAACTCCCCAATGAACGCGTCGAGGTGTTCCATGTGCTGCGGGGTCTTGAGCACCCAGGTACGGCCGGGGCGCTGCCAGCAGAGCACCTTCAGGACCCGGTGGAAGTACTCGTAGGCCCACGTCTGATCCTGACCCTCCAGCCAGCGGGAATAGCTCGGCACAGCCATCATGGCCTCCGCCGACTGGGTCATGAAGGTCAGATCGAGCAGCAGGACGTCCTCTTCGGGCTGCTCGTGATCGATCGGATGGATCGCCATGAAATCGGGCGCCAGATAGGAGATGGCCCTTTGGGCGATGCCTGCACGGCGTTTGCTGGCTCTCTGCGGGCGTTCGGACGGATCGATGGCCGCTACCGGGTTCAGCGCTTCCGCGCCTGAGATGCCCCGAACCCCCGGATGGGAATTCACCAGGCGCTGCAGCAGGGTGGTGCCGGTGCGCGGCAATCCACTGATCAGAACGATCGCGCCGAGGTCGATGCCGCCGATCTCGGGATGCCTCCTGAGCAGCTCCCCGATCCGCAACCGGTTGACCAGCGCGGTGGCAAGCCGCGACTTCTGTACCTGCCGGCCGACTGCGGTCAGGCGGGCTTCGTCGTTGATCGACTTGACGAGCACTTCCAGGGCACGGAGGTGTCCGTCCTCACCGAAGTCCGTCAGCCCGGTCTTCCGCTGCGCATGGCCGATGAGTGAATCGACCTCCAGGCGACCGGAAAGTCCGAACCTCGGGCCCGCCCTCCCGATCCGGTTGAAAACCCTGACTGGCACAGGGCGATAGGGGTTCTCGTAGTCCGTGGAAGTCACGAACCACTCCCCGCTGTGGGAGCGACCCTCTGCTGGGCTGGTTCCGGCAGGCTGGATAACTTGATCAGTCGGGTGCGGGGTTGCGGATGCTCCTTCGCCCGCACCCATCGGAAACACATGGTGCCCGACGTGTGGCCTGCGGTCTCGATCCAGTTGGGACGGCCGGGGTTCTCGTGCGCCACGATCAGACGCACAGAGCCGTCTTCGGAGTAGTGGGCAAGATGCTTGTTGGTGTGGATCCTGAAATGGCGATAGTCCAGCGATTCCATCCAGTAGTTGTTCAACTGGAAGTTCCAGTGCTCGCATTCCGGAGGTGTGACCTCTATCAACAGGGCTTCGTCGGGGGCGATTGCCCAGTGGCTGTGGTAGTAGGTGATGTTCGGGTCGCCCCCGGCGGCCAGCGACACCTGCGGATCGAACATCGGCAGTTCATTGCTGTGCTTCTTGAAGTCGCGCGCCCACTTGGCGAACAGAAGTGGCGCGCCGGCTACCAGCGCCCCCGCGTTCTGTAGCCCCTCGTCCAGCGCCCTTGCGGTCAGGTGAGAGGCGCGGCGCCCGTCGGTGGCGCAGTTGATGCGCTCTATGGTCAGCTCCGCCGGGGTTTCCGCGTTGCGGTTACCGAAGGTCTGGCGAACGACCAATGTCCCGGTTTCGGGCCTCATGGGGAGCCAGTTGCCGCCCTGGGGATTGCAGCTGAGCACGAGCTCGAAACAACCGTCCTCGTCCATTTCGATCTGATCGGATTCGATGTGCCCGGTGGGGGGAAGGCCGCCACCCTGGCCGTAGTTGCCGGACTGGGTTCCGAAGCTCAAGTAGGCGACGGTGTTGCGCCGCCCGGTGATCCTGTAGTCGTAATTCCCATCCAAGGAGGCCGTCAGATAGAAGTTGTCGGGATTGTCCGCGCCCAACTTGGTGGTCTCGTCGACAACACGATGCAGCACCGGCGCCCCGGCGTCGGCGTGTTCGACGAACGCCATCAGGCCGGCACGGGCGAGACGGCTCAAGTACCGGTATCCCTCCGCCTGGTTGAACGGATCCCGCGGGGCCCCGGGGAAACTCAATGCGGCTCCTGCCGCCCTCAATGAATCACAGAACTCGTTCCAGGACTCGCCGCTCACGACGCGCCGGACGGCTACATCGTCCGGCGTCTTGCCACGAAGCCTCCAGACGAGAAGGGAGATCCTTCGAAACAAGGCAAGGAGGCCGAGTACGAACTTCAGCATGGCGTACCTCTTCGGTCGACTCGCTCGACAATCTAGGTGGACCCCACTACTGGGTGAGCGGGGTTGTGGGGCCGCCTACGCGCCGTTGGACTGGGTGGGCTCGCCTGCCGGGGATCGTACGAACCGCTCCTCGGTGAGGTGGTTCAGGACCAGGCGGGCGTTGTCCCGCACAGAGTTTCGGACGGTATCCAGCGTGATCTCCGGGTTCTCCGGGGCTTCGTATGGATCGTCGATGCCCGTGAAGCCGGTGATCTCACCGCGGCGCGCCTTCGCGTACATGCCTTTGGAGTCGCGCTCTTCGCAGATGTCGAGCGGCGTATCCACGAACACCTCGATGAAGCGCTCGGAGCCGACCATGGCGCGCACCTCGTTCCGCGCGGCGCTGTACGGGCTCACGGCCGCACATATCGCCACTCCGCCGTGACGGACTATCTCAGAGGCAACGAACCCGATCCTCACGATGTTGGTGTCCCTGTCCTCCTTGGAGAAGCCAAGCCCCTTGGACAGGTGCGTTCGCACGACGTCTCCGTCCAGCACCGTCACCTGGCGTCCGTGCTCCATGAGCAGGTCCGTGAGCGCCTCAGCCGTCGTGGACTTTCCTGAACCGCTGAGGCCGGTGAACCACACGCACACGCCCTGACGATGCTTCGGCGGATAGCTCTCGGCCAAGATGTCAGCGACCTCCGGCCTGGTGAACCAACTGGGCAGAGCTCGCCCCTGGCTCAGATACTCCTCGCGTACCTGTGTCCCGGAGATCGAGGCCGTTCGTACGCCTTCGGGAAGCGCGGTGACCTCTTCGTACCTGTCGTCGTCGGGGACGTACACCATCTCATGGAAGGTGACGGCCCCCACTCCGGTCTCATCGCTGAACCGGTCGACGACCTCCTGGGCGTCGTACGGGCCGTAGAACGGGTTGCCTGCCGAGTCGACCCCAGGGCTGGCGTGGTCACGGCCGACGATCAAGTGGTTGGCGCCGTAGTTGCGCCGGATGATGGCGTGCCAGAGCGCCTCCCTGGGCCCGGCAAGCCTCATCGCCAGCGGCAAAAGCGACAGGAGCACCCTGTCGGGCTCGTAGTAGTGCCGGATCAGCGCCTCATAGGTGCGGACACGCGTGTAGTGGTCCACGTCCCCAGGCTTGGTGAGCCCCACCACCGGGTGAAGCAGGAGGACGCCGTCCACGCTCACGGCGGCCCTCTTGGTGAGTTCCTCGTGGGCCCTGTGCAGGGGGTTGCGGGTCTGGAAGGCCACGACGTTCGGGTAGCCGTAGCCGGCCAGGGTGGCGCGCGTCTCCGCTGGGGTCTTCCTCAAGCCACCGAAGTCGTTGTGCGGCGGGATCCGCAGCACCCGCAGCGGGCCGGATATGTTGACCCTTCCCCAGCGGTGCATCTCCGACACGAGGGGGTGCCGTACGTCACGGGTACCGAATATCTGGTCAGCGGTCTCCTGCAGGTCCCACTCGTACGCCTCCTGCACTGTCATGACAGCCAGCAGTTCGTTACGGGAATCGCGTAGCGCGACGTCACCGTCGAGCTCGATGGAAGACGGATCGTCGACCGGCAATGTCACCGGTATCGGAAAGAGCGTGCCGTCGCCGAGCCGCATCTCGCGGACCGTTCCCCGGTAGTCGTCCTCCCCCATGAACCGGTCGAGGGGCGAGAACGCTCCCGTGGCGAGGAGCTCAAGGTCGCAGGTCGCGCGATCGGACAGCTGGATGCTGGGAAGGCCGCCGGCGCGGGCCTTCAGATCGGCAGCCTGGTCCTGCGGGACGATCAGGTCGACCAACTCTCCACCGTAGGGCGAAATGAGTGTGGACTTCTCGCTCAGGGTTGCCATTCTTGCGTCCTTCTGTCCCGGGGAGCGCCCCAGGGGACGCTCTTGTGCCACGCGCATGCGTGGGCGCTACTCCCGCACTCGCCACGCCTCCAGGTCGGGATCGACGGTGCGGTCTCGCTTGAGTTCGCTGAAGTTCTCGTAGCGGGTGAGCCAGGCCGTGTGGTGCCAGAGGGCCACGGCATCCTCGTCGTTGTCCGGTGGGTTCGAGATCACCGGGCCGAACGTGGCGGGCCCGCCGGGGCCGTCGAGCTGGATCGTGGGCACGCCGAAGCTGCGGGTGCTGCTGGTCAGCCAGGTGTGCTCGGCGAGCAGCTTGTCCCACGTCGTCGGGTCGGCGACGGCGTCGGCCAGCACCCCCTCATCGAGCCCCGCATCGCTCAGCGCGCCGGTGATGGTGGCGTCGTCCTGGTAGGGCTGCAGGCCATCGAAGATGCGGTTGCCGATGGCGTCGTAATAGCGGGCCATGGCCTCGTTGCCGAAGCGGTCGCGCACGGCAATGGCTGTGCGCAGCGCCTTGATGGCGCGGCCGCGGTCGGGATCGAACTCCTCCATGGGTTTCTCGAAGTTGATGATTGCAAGTGAGAACACGCCCCACTCGACCTCCACGACGTCAAGTTCGGCGAGTCGCCGGACCCAGCGGAAGGTCTGGTAGCACCACGGTCAAGTGGGATCGAAGTAGAAGCGGATCGGTTCGGCCACGTTGTCCTCCTGGGTCCGCGTCCCGGCCCGCTGCGACCGGCGACGGCACCGGCAACGTTACTGCGCCCCTTGCCGGCCACCGCGCCCGCCGGGGCGGTGTGACGCCCGCGACAGGTGGGTAGGCTTTCCCGCCTATGTCACGTATCTGCCAGGTCACCGGGCGCAAGCCGTCGTTCGGCAACAACGTGTCCCACTCGCATCGCAAGACCCGCCGCCGCTGGAACGTGAACGTGCAGCGTCACCGCTACTGGGTGCCCAGTGAGAAGCGGTGGGTCACCCTGCGCGTCAGCGCCAAGGGGATGAAGACCATCAACAAGCACGGGATCGAGAAGGTGCTGGCAGACATGCGGCGCCGGGGGGTGAAGGTCTGATGCCTGCGGGAAGCGACAAGCGGCCGATCATCAAGCTCGTGTCCTCCGCGGGCACCGGCTACACCTACGTGACCACGAAGAACCGGGTCAACCAGCGCGAGCGCATCACGCTGAAGAAGTACGACCCGGTTGTGCGGCGTCACGTGGAGTTCAAAGAGCAGAAGTAACCGCGCTCTGGCGGCGGGCACTCAGCGGCGCTCGTCGCGCAGATCGAAGACGATCTTGCTGGAGCCCCGGCGGCCGGCCTGATCGGCGTGACGCACTGCCATCGCGTAGTCCTCGAGGCTGTACGCGGCGGAGACGAGTTCCTCCAGCCCCTCCGAGCGCACCAGTTCGAACGCCATGTCGAAGGTGTGAACCGCGGTGCCGTCGGCGAGGTGCTCGGTGCCGTAGGTGTAGGCGCCCAGCAGCGCAATCTCTCGATGCCAGACCGGTGCCAGGTCGATGCGACTCGGCCCGGGCATGCCGCACAGCACTACCGACCCGCGAGGCCGGGTGATCGCCACCGCGTCCGCGAATGAGCTGGCGCTGCCGACGGCATCGATGGTCACGTCGACGCCGCCGCTCAAGAGGTCGCCGTTCATGCGGCATCCCAGGACGCGGCGCACCGCGCGGCGGATCTCGGTGGGCTTCACCACCAGGTCGGCGCCCAGCCTGAGGGCGAGGCGCTGCTGCTCCTCGTACTTGACGGCAGCGATGATGCGCTCGGCTGCCGAGCCGCGTCGCAGCGCGGCGATCGCGCACAGACCGATAGGGCCGCCCCCGATCACGACGACGGTGTCGCCCGCCGCAACCTCGGCGCGCAGCGCGGCGTGGATAGCGCTTGCCGCGGGCTCGACCATGACGGCCGCCTCGTCGCTGAGGTCCTCGGGCACGACGTGGATCTGGCTGTCGTGGGCCACGAACTGCGTCGACCACCCGCCGCCGGTGCGCTTGCACGACCCGATCTGCAGCCCTGCCCCGAGCGGGCCGGAGGTGAGGTGCCCGTAGTCGTTCCCGTCGGCAGGGTGGGCGCCGACGTGCGGGGGTGGCTCGCCGCGCGCCGCGTGGCCGAGGACGGCGTCGATCACGACCCGACGCCCGTCCTCGAGATCACCCACGACCTCGTGGCCGAGCACGAACGGCATAGAGGCGAGCGGCTCGAAGTAGCGGGATGTGCGGCCGGTGAGCAGCGCGAGATCGCTGCCGCAGATACCAGACAGGCGGGGATGGACGTTGTGCCAGCCGGCTCCGGGCAGTGCAGGCGGATCGATGTCGGCCAGCCGCAGCGGAGCCAGGCGGGGCGCGGCCGCTTCGGTGAGGCGCGTTGCCAGCGCCGTCGCCGCGTAGCGGGCCTCCTTGCGTTCGAAGACGAGTGCCTTCATCGGCGCCAAGGGTAGCGGGAGCCCGATTGCTGCTCGCCGCGCCGGGGCGGTCACTCCCGCAGGCGGCAGAATGAGGACATGGATACCTCGGACATCCCCGCCGGGTCCGGCGCCGGCGATTCCTCGCCGGAACCCGGCGCGGGGTCGGACATCGCGGAGGTGGCGCAGATGCGCGACATGCTCTCCGCGGCGTTGCTGGCCGATGATCCCACCGATCCGCTCTTGCGGCTGGTGCGCAGCGGATGGGCGGAGCGGATCGTGCCCGAACTGCCGGCTCTGCGTCTCGAGCAGGACCCGATCCATCGCCACAAGGACGTCCTGGCCCACACCGTGGCGGTGACCGCCAAGACCAGCGCCGATCTGCGGTTGCGTCTCGCGGCCCTGTTCCACGACATCGGCAAACCCGGCACGCGCTCCTACGAGCACGGCAAGGTGACGTTCCACCAGCACGAGGCCGTCGGTGCCAGGATCACGCGCCGGCGCCTGAAGGCGCTGGACTATCCCCCCGATGTCGTGGCTGACGTGACCGAACTCGTGCGGCTCTCGGGACGGTTCAAGGGATTCAGCGGTGGATGGTCCGACGCCGCCGTGCGCCGCTACGCCCGCGATGCCGGCCACCTGCTCGGCCACCTGAACGAGCTGGTGCGCTGCGACTGCACGACGCGCAACCGTGCACGTGCCGAGGAACTCCAACATCACGTCGACGAACTCGAGGAGCGCATCAAGCAACTGGCCGAGTCCGAGCGGCGAGCTGCCGAGCGGCCGCTGCTGGACGGTCACGCCGTCATGGGGCGGTTGGGGATCGGCCCTGGCCCCGGGATCGGCCAGGCACTGAAATTCCTTCTGCAGTTGCGTCGGGAGTCTCCCGAGCTGACCGCCGAGGAGACCGCGACGCGCCTCGACGACTGGTGGGCCGAGCGCGGCGACGCCACGGGCTGAGCGCTCGGCGCCGGGGTCGCCCGGTGGCGTATCTTGGGGGCGACCGCAACGGCCAAAGGGGGTGCCATGAGCGCCACAGCGCAGGAGACAACGGTGATCGGCACGCGACGGCTGCGCAGGGAGGATCCGGCGCTGCTGTCGGGGGAGGCCCGGTTCATCGACGACATGGACGTCCCCGGCGCTCTGTGGATGGCGGCCGTGCGAAGCCCGCACGCGCACGCCCGGATCAGCGGCGTCGACCTGGGGCCTGCCCTGGCATCGCCCGGTGTGGTGGCCGCTTACAGCGGTGAGGACTTCGCCGCTCTGGGAGCCGGCCCGCTGCCGTGCGCCTGGCCCGTGACGCCCGACATGAAGAACCCGCCGCACCTCGCGGTGGCAACCGGTGTTGTCTGCCACGTGGGCCAGATCGTGGCAGTGGTGCTGGCCGACAGTCGCTACGCCGCGGCCGACGCCGTCGAGGAGGTGGTGGTCGACTACGAGCCGCTCGACGCCGTGATCGATCTGGAGGAGGCCGCCGCCGACAACACCGTCATCCACCCCGACATGGGCACCAACGTCAGCTATGTCTGGGAACTGATGCCCGACGAGGACGCCGTCGACGCCGCCTTCGCCGCGGCGACGCACACCGTCAGCGAGCGCTACGTGCATCAGCGGCTCATCCCCGCTGCCATGGAGCCCCGCGGTGTGGTTGTCGTACCTTCCCCGTACGCCGGTGACGTGACCGTGTACTCCTCCACGCAGATCCCCCACGTGCTGAAGGTGATGCTCGCCCTCACGGTTGGTCTGCCCGAGCACAAGCTTCGAGTCGTGGCCCCGGCGGTGGGTGGAGGTTTCGGCTCGAAGCTGAACGTCTATGCCGAAGAGGTGATCTGCCTCGCCATCGCATCGGCGCGTCGCCTTCCCGTGCGTTGGACCGAGGGCCGCAGCGAGGCGGCAGTGGCCACGATCCAGGGGAGGGGACAGATCCAGGACATCTCCCTCGCCGCCGATTCCGATGGCAAGGTGACGGCGGTGCGCGTGTCGTTGATCGCGGACATGGGTGCCTACCTGCAACTCGTGACGCCCGGCGTCCCGCTGCTCGGCGGCTTCCTTTACCACGGCTGCTACGACGTCGGGGCGTACTCGTTCCGTTGCACCAGCGTGTTCACCAACAAGACCCCCACGGATGCCTATCGCGGCGCGGGACGGCCCGAGGCCACCTACGCCATCGAGCGGGCGATGGACGCCCTGGCAGTGGAGGTGGGTCTTACGCCCGACGAGATCCGCCGGCGCAACTTCATCGAGTCGTTCCCCTACGACTCCACGGCCGGCCTGAGCTTCGACAGCGGCGACTACACGCCGGCGCTGGCGAAGGCCATGGATCTCGTCGGCTACGACGACCTCCGCGCCGAGCAGGCTCGCCGCCGCGCCGGGGGAGGATCCAAGCATCTCGGCGTGGGCTTCTCCAGCTATGTGGAGATGTGCGGCCTGGCGCCCAGCCGAGTGCTGGCCGCGCTCAACTACGGCGCCGGCGGCTGGGAGTCGGCCACGGTACGGATCCTGCCGACAGCGAAAGTGCAGGTCGTGACCGGCACCTCTCCCCACGGGCAGGCGCACGAGACCTGCTGGTCCATGATCGTGGCCGAGCGCCTCGGCGTGGATCCCGACGACGTCGAGGTGCTGCACTCCGACACGGCTCTGGCGCCGCTGGGCATGGACACCTACGGGTCGCGCTCGCTGGCGGTTGGAGGAACCGCCATCGCTCTGGCCGCCGACAAGGTCATCGCCAAGGCACGCACCATCGCAGCCCACCAGCTCGAGGCCTCCGAGGAGGATCTCGATTTCGTGGGCGGCACGTTCTCGGTGCGCGGCACGCCGTCGGCGAGCGTCCACATCGCCGCTATCGCCTTCGGGGCCTTCACCGCACACAACCTGCCCGACGGGCTCGAGCCCAACCTGGAGGCGCAGGCCACTTACGATCCTCCCAACTTCGTGTTCCCCTTCGGCACGCACATTGCCGTCGTCGAGGTGGACGCCGAGACCGGGCACGTGGAGTTGGTGAAGTACGCCGCCATAGATGACTGCGGTGTGCAGATCAACCCCATGGTGGTCGAGGGGCAGGTCCATGGGGGCATCGTTCAGGGTGTGGCGCAGGCCCTGTGGGAGGACGCCGTCTATGACGACGCCGGCCAGCTGCGCACGGCGACACTCGGCGACTATCTGGTGCCCGCCGCCTCCGACACACCGGGCCTGCTGACCGGCTCCACGGTGACGCCGAGCCCCACCAACCCGCTGGGCGTGAAGGGCGTTGGCGAGGCGGGAACAATCGCCTCCACGCCCGCCGTCATGAACGCCGTCGTCGACGCCCTGGCGCCGCTGGGCGTGCGCAACATGGAGATGCCCGCCACGCCCGAGCGGATCTGGCGCGCCCTGGCCTAGCCCCGCCGGGCGCCAGCCTGACACCACCTCCAGCACACACCACGCATACTCACAGCCGGAATCCACCATCCAGCGGCTCTCGCCGAGCCCAGCTGTCGGTCGTTCAGCGGCGGCTGAGCCTCTCGTAGCCGGCGTTGAAGAACTCCAGCGCCGCGCCGCGCTGATCGGGAGCGGCTAGGAGTTCGTCGAACCCGAGGGCCGCGCCGGGGAAGCGCTCGGCGCCCCAGTAGGGGTCGGTGTCGATGCCGCCCCACGGACCGATGTAGAGATAGGGCGCCGGGTTGTGCTGGTCGCCGGGCGAGGCGCCGTAGGTAGCTCGGCGGCTGACGTCGCCGTCGTCGCTCGCCGGAGATGCTCCGCCCGCCTGCGAGCCGGCGGGGTCGACTCCGGGATCGCCGGCGGTGATCTCCACCCCGGGGTCGAAGTGCCCGGGCCAGAGTTGGGTTCGCCCCACGTCGCGGGCGCCGGGCGTGAGCCGGAGTTCCTCCAGCACCGAGAAGGCGAATCCGAACCAGTCGCCCAGGAACGCCGTCAACTCTGCGTCGACCATCAGGGGCCGTTCGAGGTTGCCCAGCGGGGGACTGTCACCCTCGGCCGCCTCGGTGCTCGGGTTGACGCCACAGTGGTCGGCGGCGCTGCGGATTGACTCGATCGGTACGGCCCGAGCCTCGTCGCCGGACTGCACGATGATCTGCCCTTCGGCCACGCGAACCTGCGTGTCCCGACCGTCGCGCACGAAGAACGGGGTCCCGAATCCTCCGGCGGTGTAGCGGAGACCGAACTTGCCGTTGGCCTGCCGGCGCGCCTCGGCAACGACCGCATACGCCAGCCGGTGGGCGTCTTGCAGTCGGGGTACATAGCCGTCCGGCAGCGAGCCGAGCCGCCGCCACGCGCCGAGCCAACGCCGGCGGGCGAAGTCGGCCAACTCGTCGCCGTCGCCCGCAAGTTCCCGCCAGGTCAGCTCGCCGGCGGAGGTCGGGGTCACGGTGCCGGCCAACCCGTCGGGCGCTGGCCGGCCCGCGTGATCGCCCGGACATCCGCTCCCCGGAACCGCGGGATCGTCGGCGAAATACGGCGGGATACCCACGGCCGGAGGCGACGGCTCCAGGACGTAGGCCCGGCGGGGGACGTCGCCGCGGCGAGGCAGCATTGCCTGTGCTTCGGCTGCAGCGTTGCGCCAAGCGGTCAATGCGGTCGTGTCGGAGGTCATGGCCGCATCATGGCGCGCCACCATCCCCATAGGGTCGCGTCCCCGTCTCTGCCGAGCGTTGGGACGGCATCGGTTGGCATCAGCCCCGGCGTTGGCGCCGTGGTGGCCGTCCGCGATTGGTGCCTCGATGGAAGGGCGCTGCCGTCGAAGCTGGCGCACGGCGTAGTCTCGGCAACGACGGGCATGGGCTATCAGGGAGTAGGGATATGCGGGCTGCGGTGCTGCGCAACGTCGGCGACACGGCGCTGGAGGTCTGCGACGACGTGGAGTTGATCGATCCTGGTCCCAACGACGTTGTCGTCGACATCACGCACACCGGCATCTGCCACTCCGACCTGTCGGTCATGAACGGCACGATTCCCCAGAGCCTGCCGGTGGTGCTCGGACACGAGGGGGCGGGCATCGTCAGCGAGGTCGGCGACGGCGTCACCTCGGTGTCGGTCGGTGACCACGTGATCGCCGTGTGGTCGCCGCCGTGCGGGACGTGCGTCTACTGCTTGCGCCACAAGAGCCCCAACCTGTGCGTCGATCTGCAGTTCGGCATCATGCTGCGCCGCCAGTTCCGGCAGGGCGATCTCGAACTGGCGTCCATGTGCGGCGTCGGCACGTTCGCCGAGCGGACCCTGCTGCCCGAGCAGGCTGTGGTGCGGATCGATCCCGCCGTGCCTCTGGAGCAGGCGGCGCTGGTGGGCTGCGCTGTCATGACCGGCGTCGGGGCCGCCCTCAATACCGCCAAGGTGGCTCCTGGCTCGTCGGTGGTGGTGTTCGGCGTCGGCGGTGTGGGCGTATCGGCCATCCAGGGGGCGCGCATCGCCGGGGCGGCGGAGATCGTGGCGGTGGACCGCAACCCGGCCAAGCTGGACGTGGCCCGATCCTTCGGTGCCACCGAGGCGGTTCTCCCCGAAGATCTCGACGCGGCGAAGGCCAAGGTGAACGAGGGTCAGGGCTTCGACTACGCCCTCGAGTGCATCGGCCACCCGGTCACGATGCGCGCCGCCTTCGACGTGCTGCGCCGGGGGGGAACCTGCTGCATCGTCGGCGTGGGGCGGATGGACGAGCAGGTGTCGTTCAACGCCTTCGAGTTCTTCTTCGCCGAGAAGAACCTGGTGGGCTCGTACTACGGCGGAGCCGACGTGCGGGTGGATTTCCACCGGCTGCTGCGCCTCGCCGATTCCGGGCAACTCGACCTTCTCGGCATGATCGACCGGCGCCTGCGTCTCGAGGACATCAACGACGGCATCGAGGCTCTGCAGGCCGGCGACGTCGTCCGCCAGATCATCGAGTTCTAGGGAAACGCCCGGCCGTTGGGCGCCGGGTAGTCTGGAGCCGTTCCCAGAACGCCGAGCAGGAAAGATCGCCCCATGAGCTACCGCATCGTCGTCGACTTTGATCTGTGTGAGAGCAACGCCATCTGCATGCAGGTGGCTCCCGAGGTGTTCGAGGTGCGTGACGACGACTTCCTGTACATCCTCGACGAGACGCCGGGCGAGGATCTGCGCGGCAAGGTGGACGAGGCGGTGCAGCGCTGCCCCAAGCAGGCCATCTCCGTGGCGGAGGCTTAGCACTTCCGCGGCTATTGCCCCTCTTCAAGCCCGCGAATTCGCGTTACGCCTTGGTGTTGCCGGAGCGCGGGTCTGTGGTGACTCTCTACCCAGCCCATCCGGTTGCCGCTGAGATCGAGATTCTGACGTGAAGTCCGTGACGGTGGTGGGTGCCTCGCTGGCAGGGATGCGGGCGGCCGAGTCCCTGCGCCGGGAGGGTTTCGACGGCAGTATCACCGTCGTCGGCGACGAGGTCGATGCGCCCTACGATCGCCCGCCGCTGTCCAAACAGGTGCTGGCGGGGGAGTGGCCGCCCGAGCGGATAGCGCTGTACGACGAGGCCGCGCTGGCTGACCTGCAACTGACGTGGCGGCTCGGCACACGGGCGGTGGCCTTCGAAGCCGCATCCCGGACGGTCACCCTTGATGGGGGCGAGCGCCTGGCGGCCGACGGCGTGGTGATTGCCACCGGGGCAAGGACGCGCACCTTGCGCGGCACGGAGGATCTCGCCGGGGTGTACACGCTGCGGACCCTCGCCGACAGCCTGGCGATCCGCTCGGAGTTCGACGCCACGCCCGGGCGAGTGGTCGTGGTGGGAGCGGGGTTCATCGGCGCAGAAGTTGCGGCCACCGCACGGGGCAGGGGGCTGGGCGTGACGATGGTCGAGATGGCCGAGGCGCCGCTCGAGCGGGTGCTCGGGGCGGAGATCGGCCGGGTCTGCGCCGATGTCCACGTCGATCACGGCGTCGATCTGCGGCTGGGCGTCGGTGTGGAGTCGGTCACCGGCACCGATCGGGTGGAGCAGGTGGCGCTGACCGACGGCACCCGGCTCGACGCCGACGTGGTCGTTGTCGGCGTCGGCGTGATCCCCAACACCGAGTGGCTTGACGGTTCGGGCCTGGAGGTCGCCAACGGCGTGGTCTGCGACGAGACCTGCCTGGCGGCGCCGGGCGTGGTGGCCGCCGGGGACGTGGCCCGCTGGCCCAACAGGCTCTTCGGGCAGTCGATGCGCGTCGAGCACTGGGACAACGCCATCGAGCAGGGCATGGCGGCCGCCCGCCGCCTGCTGGCCGGCGACAGCGGCGAGCCCTTCGCGCCTGTGCCGTGGTTCTGGAGCGACCAATACGACCGCAAGATCCAGCTTGCCGGCCGTTCGGGCCCCGACGACGAGGTGGTCGTGGTGTCCGGCTCGCCGGACGAGCGCCGCTTCGCCGCCATCTACGGCCGGGCCGGACGCATCGTCGCCGTGCTGGGCTTCAACCGCCCCCGCCACGTCATGCAGTACCGCCGTCTCATCGCCCGCAGCGCCTCCTGGGACGAAGCTCTGGAGTTCGCCCGCTCCCAGGCCTAACGCACCCGGAACGGGTGCCGTGGGCTGCGAAGTGCAGTTCGACCGACCCCCGCGTGGAACCCGCCGCCGCGGCGCCTCTTACCGCTCACTCGGCTACGTAGTACCGCCTCCCCCGCGTCCGCCCTTCAGCGCGGAGGGCGCCGGCGTGTACGAGACCGTTCAGGAGATCCCGGATAACCTGCATGCTCGCATTGAGCAACTGTGCCCCCTCGACCACCGAAATGCTCCCGTGTTGCTTGATCCTGTCGAGCAGCAGTTGTTGCTGCCGATTTCGTGCCCCGATCGCGGTGCTGCCAACACGTAGCACGACCTCGTCGGACAGCACGTAGCGGGAGCCGCCGCGAGTTCCGGTCCTGACGAGTACGCCCTTTGCTGTCGCCGCCGCGAGAATCGCGCCGATGTCAGCGTCCGGCATCAACTCGCGTAGGCGTCGGGGCGTGACCGAGCCTTCACGGTTCGCCACGACGAGGGCGCGGCGTTCTTCGGGGGTCATCTGGATGTCGGACAGCGACCGCAGCCAGACCTGGTCGTCGAGTTCGACCAGCATCCGGTTGCGCAGCGTGACCGTCACCGAGTCCGAGGTCGCGTTGAACAGTGGCGGTTCCAATAGCCGGGACTCCATCTCGCGGAACATCCGATCTACGCCGTCTCCGTACTCCTCGACTAGCCCCACCGTCTTGAGGACTCGCATGATCCGCGGATTGCGGCTGTAGTGCTCTCCTCGTATGTTGTCCACGGTGATGTGTCCCGGGAGCGGCCCCGGGCTGTTGACCTCGATGCGGTCATCCCAGATCGTGATGTCGACGGTGCTCCCGACGAGGCCGTAGTCGCGATGAGCAAGCGCGTTGACGATAGCCTCGCGCAGCACTTCCTCGGGATACTCTGGCACGGGTTCGCGGCGCAGGCCCATGACGACCTCGTGCCGCCCGGTGTGGTCGGCAACAAAAGTCAGGCACCGTTCGGCGACCGTGCTGAGCGGCCCGGCGAACTCGGCGCGTGCGCTGGCGGGTCCGGGCCCGGGTCCCACGCCGGTCCGGCGGACGAGTTGCACTGCGGCTCGCGGAACGTGGTCGCGGGGGTCAGTAGCAAAGAGGACTACCGCCGCCCGCAGTGCCTGAATATCCGCCGCCCGCCCGGCCGGACGGGCAACCCCGAGATCCACGAGCGCTCGCATCAACGTGGATCGACGGACGGGACCGCGTCCGTCGGCGGCCAATGCTTGCCTCACTGCACGCAGATCGAAGTCCGCCGCGTCCAAGTGCGGCAGAGTCTCCTCCTCGGCGGAGTGCCCCTCCCGCTCTCGGACGAACCGTCCGAAGGCGTCGCTCTGCAAGGGCTGTGAGTCACCCCCGACCCGCCGCAGCAGCCGGCCGTCGGGGGTGGTGACGATTCGCCCGCGTACTTCGGGAACGGCGGTGATGGTGAGATCCACGCCATCGACGCGGACCGCCTTCACGTCCACTTCCACGTTGCACTCGTTGGCGAACTGATTGATCCGGTCGACAGTGTTCTGGCTGAGTGGACAGCCGACGATCGTGCGGTCATCGTCAACGCCGTGGATGATCAGCCCCCCGGCGGTCATGGCCATCGCCGGGATCGCATCGCGCATTCCTCGGGAGACGCCGCGTTTGAAGTCCAAGCTGGCGTGCTCGACTCGGCCGAACCGATCCCAGAACTCGTCCGCGGTCAACTCCTCGGGGATCTTGTCAAGATGAATTGCTCCGGCCATGCGCCAAAGATAATACTATCTTTCCGATAAATCAGCTACTGGCGCTATTCTCGGTAAAGATGTTATTATCTTTTCCGGGTTGGTCCGGGACTACCGGTTGAGGCGAGTACTCGGAGAACTCAACTCTGGGGGCTTATATCGGATGGTGCCCAAGAAGGGCTAGTCGTCTGAGCCCTCGGGATCGCGGGGTGGCCGGTAGCCCATGATGGTGGCGCCGAGTTCTTCTGGTGTGGCGTCGATGGTGAGGGGTTCGTCTAGTTCGGCCTGTGTCGGCTGGTAGTCACCGCGGCGCTGCCGCTTCCGCTCAGCCATCGGACCCGTCACCTAGATGACTCTCAATCCGAGCGAGCCGGTCATCCATGTCACCTAGCCGGTTATCCATGTCACCGATGCGGCTCTCTGTGTCTTGGACCCACTTACCGATCGCGGCGAGCGTTTCAACGACCGCAGTGGATCCCTCCCCCAACTTGTCAAGACGCGCGTTCACGGCTGCGATGTCGTCTTTCGTTGCCAAAACCATGTTGCCGAATCGCCCTTCAGTTCGCCCCTTGACGAGGTGACGAAGGATTCCCTTGACCGTTGGCGGAGGCAACGGTTCCTCGGCAGCGGGATTTGCCGTCACGGCCCATCTCCTTGACGCTTGTGTACCCGCGAGCATACCCGAGCGTATTGCGCGCTATGCGGAGATAGCAAGCTACGCGAGTCAAGCACCCGCCTGCACACGTTTGCGTTAGTAACAGCACATATCTGTAGCCCACAACGCCCGCTAGCACCCGGCGAGGCTCGCGATGACGGCGACGATGACGATGCCCATGATGATCAGCACGGGGATGCCGAACGTGAGCCCGGCACCGGCCTTGAACGCGCCGCTGGAGAGCGCGTCGAGGTTCGCTTCGAGCTTGGACTTGGTGGGGCTGCGGGCGCCACAGTTCGGGCACGCTTTCGCACGCTTGGCGACCTGGTGACCGCATTCGCGACAGTTCACCAACATGGCAACACCATCTATCCGCGGCCTCGTTCAGCGACACCGATGAGGTAGTCCCCGAGTGCTCGGACGGTGATCTTCCACAACCGGCACCACTCCTCGACCTCGGCGCGTGTCCCGGGGGGTGGCGGTTTGAGGCGGCTCACCGCGACCGCTTGGCGGGTCTCGAGGCCGACCGATTGGAGTGTGTCGGCGATGCTCTCCGCGGAGAGTCTCAGCGAGAGCGCTTCGGAGCGGTCCGCGAGGAGGGCGCTCAGATCCTGACACTCCAACTCGGCGAGTTCGTACACGTCGGCGGCGAGAGTTCCCATCGCCTGCCGCTGCCCTATGGTCAGTTCCAGCGTCGTGGTCCTGGTCGGCGCGGTTTGGCGTGTTGTCACCGGACGTGGCGGTGCTGGTCTCGTGGCTGGTTCGTCATCGTCGAGCATTCCAGCGCAGCCTGCGGCGAGCACGACCATGACAACGATGGTGGTGACGAGCGGCGGCCGCATAGGTGGCCCCTTCGGTCAGAGAGTCGTACGTCTTGTCGTGAACGCCGACGCAGCCAATCCGAAGGGGACCGCGGACACGAACCTCTGTATTCTTCTCGGCTGCCCGCACGTGTAGTGCGGGGCGTTCACGACAGTTTGGACCCTACGACACGGCGCCGCGGACTGTCCACCGGACAGGAAAATGACAAGCATGTCATCCAGCTAGCCTGGATTCTGGCAATAGCCAAAAATGACGAAGCCGCCCGGCTGCAACCGAGCGGCTTCCCGTCCAGAAAGGACACAAGAATGTCCCGACATGATAGCGCTGAATCTGCGTGTCCCGACGGCGATCACTGGATCGAGTTAGGTCCAATTCACCCCACCCCGCCCGGCCAAGTCGAAGTGCTCAGCCGCAGGATCTACGTCGGCCCGACCCTCGCGGACATCTACGAACAGCGGCAGAACCCGCAACCGTCACCGCCACTGCCGCAGGTCTCAGTTGTCGAGGATCCGCCCGGATCGGGCGTGCTAAGCGTTGAAGTGACGATCCACCTCGACTAGCGGTCATGCCAGCGCGCGGCGGGTGTCCACCAAAGCGACTTGGCAACTTAGGGGTATATCCCCCTTCGAATGTCGTCCCAGCCCCAGCCGTAGCCGGCGGGCGCGGGGCGTTCACGACAAGCCGCACCATACGAGACGACGCCGCGGCATATCCACCGGCAACGGAATTATCAGCGTGTGGACCTAGAAGCCGACACCCAATACCCTGAGCGCCAGAAACACGAACGCCGGCCCCGCTAGACCAGCGTTCGTCAGAACCCCATCCAGAACGGATCTGCTGTGTCGGATTCTAGCGCTGACCACGCGCGCCGGAGGCTCTTCCTTGATCTCCCCCCATCTCTCGCATATCGAGAGGCATTGGCCTGTTCCCTAAACCACCTTGACGTTGACGGTCTGACTGCCGTCGAATCAGAACTCAACGAGTGGCGGGCCAAACTTCTAGCCGCTGCCGAGACCGGGTTCCCATCCGATGACATCGGGAAACGGCTTATGGCCAGCGCGCAGCAGGGTGCGGTGGAATACATCGATCGCGTAACGGACTTCATAAGGCAACGCCGCGAGATCCTCAATCTGCATCATGGCGAATCGAGCGAGATTCTCGTTCACTGCCCCAATTGCATCGCTGCGTTCGAGTTGTTCAAGGTCGTTGAAGGTGTCCGTTGTCCCAACTGCGACGAGGTCGGTCGTCCGACTCTCATTGGTCATGCAGATCCCCCGTCGGATTCACGTGGCTAGGTCGCGCGACTACCCGCGTTTGCGCTGGTCACAGCACTGAGCCTACTCCACCGTCTGCCTAGAACGGGTCGTCAGCGGCCACAGGCTGGGGTTCGGGCCTAGCGGTGAGGTCGTCGTAGCGCAACCGCTTGTCGACCATCCCCTCAGCGACCCGGCTCATCTGCTCCACCGTCCCCAACGGCCGCAGGTTGTGGCGACCACAGAACTCGTTCACGTAGCGGTGCAGGTGCGCCTCCGACATGTGGTGGTAGGTGCCCATGTAGCCGCGCTTGAACATGCTCCACAGCGATTCGATGCCGTTGGTGTGCACTGGGCCGCGCACGAACTCGCGGGCACCGTGAGCGACCGCCGCGTGCGCATATCCCAGCGACGCCAACGGGCGGTATGACCGGTGCTCGTCGGTGAACACGACCGCGCCTGGCCGTGCCACCTCTGTGACGAATCCCGTCAACGTGACCGCGGACGTGTCCGCGACATGGCGAGCCGCCACGCGGCCCGTCGCACGATCCCGCGCCCCTACCACGACGGCCTTGTCGACGCCGCCGCGGCCGGTGAGTTGCGCACGCTTGGCGGCGTGCATGTTCTTCGCCTTCCCGCCTGCGAACGTCTCATCCGTTTCGACCGGCCCAGCGAACGACTCGCTGCCGGTTTGCGCCCACGCTTCGCGGATGCGGTGCAGCATGAACCACGCCGTCCGCTGCGTCACCCCGAGATCGCGGTGCAACTTCATGCTCGACACGCCCTTGAGCGATGTCGTGATCAGATAGATCGCCACCGCCCAGTCGCGGAACCCCACATTGCTGTCAGCCAGCACGGTGCCCGTCCTAGTTGAGAACCGCTTACGGCAACCCCGGCACCGGAACCGCATCGTCTTGTGTGCCGCGCCGTCCTGCACACTGTCATGGTCGCAATGTGGCCAGGTCACGCCGTTGGGCCAGCGCCGCTCGATGAACCACGCCTCTGCCGCATCATCGTCGGGGAACATCTCGAACAACTCGGCAAGGGTCATGCCCTTGCGGTAGTGCTTGCCAGGTCCGCTTTGCTTCGTCGTCATACCTACAGTATGCACTAGGGGTGTGACAGTGCTAACCGCCTTTGACCTGCGGATTGGCACCATCCGATATAAGCCTCCAACTCTGGGGCAACCTGGTTACGACGTGATTCAGCAACTATGCGAACAAGATAGTCGTATCTTTCCCGATTCACGGCAGTTTTTCGTTTTCTTGGCAAAGTGGTGATTATGTTTCGCGGCCGGCGGGGCATCCGGACCGTCGGCGGTGCGACCAGGTGGCGGGGTGGGAGGTGACTCGTGCGGCGCTCAGGCTGGCGTGTCGAGGGGATCCCAGTTGTAGTGGGGGAGTGTGGTGTGGCCGGCGTCGACGGCGATCTCGGCGCCCGTGACGTGGCGTGACTCGTCGGAGGCCAGCCAGAGAGCGGCGTCGGCCACCGCGGTGGGCGGCAGCATGCGGCGCCCCGGCAGGATGGTGTTGTGGCGCACTTGGTGGTCGAGTTGCTCGTCGGTGGACGTGGCCGAGCCGGTCACGAACGCCTTCAGGTAGGGGTTCACCATCATCGGGCTGTTGACCGCTCCCGGGAGGAGGGCGTTGGCGCGGATGCCGTGGCGACCCAGTTCGAGAGCGGCGCACTTCATCAGTCCCGCCACACCGTGCTTGGAGGCCGTGTAGGCGCTGTAGCTGTAGCCCCCGTGCCAGCCGTTGGTCGACACGGTGTAGATGAGGCTGCCGCTCTGCTGGGAGATCATGTGTGGGGCGACCGCCTTGGTGGTGTGCCAAGCGCCGGTGAGGTTCACCCCGATGACCGTCTCCCAGACCTCCTCGGTCATCTCGCAGAGCGATGCGGACCAGAAGATGCCGGCGTTGGCGCAGGCCACGTCCACCCGCCCGAATTCCTCCAGGCCGCGCCCGACGACCGCGTTCAGCGCCATCTGGCTGCGCACGTCGGCGACTTCGGCCACGCACCGGCGCCCGGCCGCGCGCACGCCCTCGGCGGTCTCCTTCAGGTCGGCCTCGGTGGCCAGCGGGTAGGGGGCGGACCCCGCCTCGCAGGCGTCGCAGATGATGATGTCGGCGCCCTCGCCGGCGAACCGCAGGGCGATGGCCCGCCCCTGGCCCCTGGCTCCGCCGGTGATGAAGGCGACCCGGCCGTCGAGGCGTCCCACAACGACCCCCTCAGCGCTCGGCCGCTGCGGTGCCGGACTCGGCGACCGCGTCGGTCAACTCGCCGACGGTGAGGTCGCCCTTTTTGACCACCCGGCTGATGGTGCCGCGGTGCATGATCACGATGCGATCGGCGGCGGGCAGCACGTGATCCATGTTGTGGTCGATGTACAGGACGCCGAGATTGTTCTCCTTGGCAGCCTCGATGGCGTCCAGCACACGGCGGGTCTCGCGAACTGAAAGCGCGGCCACCGGCTCGTCCAGCACGAGTAACTGCGAATCGAAGTGGATCGCCCGGCTGATGGCGAGTGACTGCCGCTCACCGCCCGACAGGGTGGCTGCGGTCTGGCGCGAGGACTCGACGGAAGTCAGCCCGACCTCGGCGAGGTGATGGTCGCAGATCCGCACCATCTCGGAGACCTGCAGGCAGCGGATGCCGAGCATCCTGCGGTGGAGTTCCTGGCCCAGGAAGAAGTTCCGCCAGAGGGCCATCTCGTCGACGATGGCCAGATCCTGGTAAACGGTCTCGATGCCGGCGGCCCGCGCCTCGCGCGGCGAACCGAAATTCACCGGTTTGCCCTGGATCTTTATCGTGCCCGCCGAGGGCTCGATGTAGCCGCTGATCATCTTGACGATCGTGGACTTGCCGGCGCCGTTGTCACCGACGAGGCCGACCACCTCGCCGGGGTGGATGGCCATGCTGGCGTCGCGCACGGCGTAGTGCTTCCCGTACCGGCGCGTGACGTTCACGAGCTCGACGACCGGGGTGGGCGCGTCGGTGTTCATCCGAACAGTGTGCTCCTCGTGCCACCGCGGCGCAGCACCTCGACTCGTGCGTTCAGGCCCGCGGACACCACGAGCAACACCCCCACCAGGCCCAGGTAGTACGCCGACGGCACCTTGATGACGATCAGGCCCACCTTCAGCGAACCCATGATGATCGCCCCGAGCATGGAGCCGATGACGGTGCCCTTCGCCCCGAACAGCGACGTCCCGCCGACGACCACGGCCACGATGGCCAGCAGATTGATGTCGATGCCGGAGGCGACACTGGAGGATCCGAAGTCGGCGAACTGCAGGATCCCTGCCAGGCCGGCCAGCAACGCGGCCAGCACGAAGTTCGTGAGCTTCACCCGCAGCACCGGGACACCCATGGCCCGGGCGACACCGCCGCCGGACTTGCCGGCCGCGTACGTCCAGTTCCCGTACTGCGTACGCCACAGGATGAAGGCGAGGATGATCCCGATGCCCACCATCCAGGCGAACGGGGCGGCGATGGGAGAGCCGGGGATATCGGCGCCCAGGATCTTCTTGACGGTTCCCTCCTCCTTGATGAGGTCCACCGGGAACCCGCCGAGGATGATCCGGTTCCAGCTGGTCACGGCGAAGAGCATCCCGAGCGTGACGATGAAGGACGGGACACCCACGTACGTGGTGATCAGTCCGTTGATGAGGCCGATGCATGCCACGATGGCGAGGCCGGCGAAGAGCCCGGCGAGGATGTGCCAGCCCCACTCCCGCATCAGCCAGCCCATGACGGCGGGCCCAAGGGCGAACGTGGCCGAGACCGACAGGTCGAACTCGCCGGAGATCATCAGCGCGGTGACCCCCAGTGAGACCATGCCCACCGAGGAGGTGAGCGCGGCCACCGAACTCATCAGGTCGGGGTTGGTGAAGAACCCGACCTCTCCCGAACGGAACTCGAAGACAAGAAACAGGATGACGATGGCGATCAGCGGGGCAAGCTCCTGCTGGCCCAGCAGGCGCCGACCGACGCCGCGAACCCGACCGGGTGGTGATGCTTCGCTCACGCCGCCCGCCTAGGTGCTCAAGGAAGTGTGTGGTGAAGGTGCGTGTCGGGGTGCACGACGGGCGCGCACCCCGACACGGTTGACCGTGTGGCCGTCCTAACCGGCGTATCCGGCCTCGAACAGCTCTTCGACCTCGTCGACGTTGTCGGCGGTGACCATCAGCGTCCCGGGGTCGATGACCGGCGGGTCGATGAAGCCGAACTTCACCTTGATGTACGCCGAGATCACTCCGTAGAACGTCTGCAGGAACGGCTGCTGCGTGAGGCTCAGCTGGACGTTGCCGTCCTTGACGCCCTGGATGACCGTCTGGTCGAGGTTCCACATGACCAGCGGGACGTCCGAACCCGAATCGGCCTTGGCCTGCGCGGCGGGCGTGCCCGACGTGGTGTCCCACGTGACGATGCCCTGCGTACCGGGGTTGGCTGCCAGGTAGGTCTTGATGACCTCGAAGTTGGGAGCCGGATCAAGGCCGGGCAGCGCGACGATGTCGAGGTCGCCTTCGCTCCAGCCTGCTTCGGTGAAGACCTTGACGTAGGCGTTCTGGATCTCCAGGTGCTCCGGCGAGTCGGGCAGCGAGTTGAACAGCACGAGTTGGTCGCCCGGGCTCACGTACTCGAGGTAGAGCTGGGCGCTGCGGGCCGCCGCGGCGGCCTTGTCGAGCCCGACGGGGGTTCCTGAGAGTCGCCTCACCCTCGCATCGCTGGAGTCCCAGCCCACGTAGTTGTTGTAGAACTGCACCGCGATGCCCTTGTCGAGGGCGTCGATGACCGCTTCCTCGTACTCGGCGGTCCGGTAGTCCACAAGGACGGCGTCGGGGCCGGCCGCCACGGCTGTCACGATGAACTCGTTGACGTTGGCAAGGCTGAAGTCCTCCGGAGCGATGTAGGTGACGTTGGCGTCGGCGAGGGCTTCCCCTGCCGCCAGCGAACCGTTCTGGATGAGATCCCAGAACGGGTTGTTCAGTACCGATCCAACAACCCAGATCTCGATGGCGTCGCCGTCGGCCTGGGTGAGGCTGACCTCCTCCTCGTCGTCGGCAGCGGGTGCCGCGGCAGGTGCGTCGGGCGCTGCGTCGGGCGCTGCGTCGGGCGCTGCCTCGGGTGCCGCGTCAGGCGCTGCCTCGGGCGCGGCCGCCGGCTCGGGCGGCGCAGCCGGAGCGGCACCACCGTCCCCGTCGTCGCCCCCGCAGGCCGCGGCGAGCAGTGCGAGTACGGCGAGGAGGGCAGCGAGAACGCCAAGCCCTCCCCCGAGCCGCGATGAATGTCTGGTCGTGCCATGCATGACTTGATTCCCCCCTGTTGTTTGCTCCGCCGCCACCGCCGAGTGCGATGGAGCGGTCGTGTCAGGTAACACGCAAGCGAGCGGCACGCGTCGTTCCCGCGAGTTCTACAGATCCCCCAGGGCAGTCATCGTGCTGCCTGCCTTCTCACAGTCTAATTTGCCCCCTGTGGTTGTCAATCGACCGGTGACGGGACCCGATCCGGTGAGGTACGACCCGTTGTCGCCCCATGTCATGGATGATCCGTACCCCTACTACCGGCAACTGCTGGCCGATCACCCCCTCTACTACAGTTCGGCGCGGGACGTCTGGGCGTTGTGCCGGTACGGGGATCTGCGCCCGGCGCTGAAGGATTGGCACACGTTCTCCAGCGCGGAGGGGGTCAACATCGAGCCGGGATTCACCGAGACCATCGGCCCGGAGATCCTCAACATGGATCCGCCTCGCCACGACCAACTCCGGCGCCTCGTGGGCCACCACTTCTCGAACAACGCGGTGGGCGCATACGAGCCGATGGTGCGGGCGTTCGCGCACGAACTGATCGACGCGCTGAGTGCCGACGGCGGCGGGGACTTCGCCGCCGACTTCTCCCAGCGGTTGCCTGTGCTGGTCATCTGCCGGCTCATGGGTATCCCGCTGTCCGACGAGGCGACCGTCCGGCAGTTGGCGCACGACATGCTGCTGGCCCTGTCGGGCACCGACGAGTTCGACGATGTCGCCAACGCCGCGGCTGGCGAACTGCGGGGCTACTTTGCCGAACTGGTGGCCGACCGCAGGCGATCGCCTCGCGACGACGTGGTTTCCAGCCTCGCCAACGGGGAGATCGACGGCGAGGCGATCGGCACCGACGAGATGTTCGGGATGTGCCTCATCGTCTACCTGGCGGGCAACACCACGACGAGTTCCCTGGTGTCCAACGGTCTGTACCTCCTCGCTCAACACCCCGAACAGCAGGCCCGATTGGCGGTCACTCCGGAGGCGGTCCCGGACGCCACCGAGGAGTTGCTGCGCTACGAGTCGCCCGTGCAGTGGACATCCCGGGTCACCACCCGCGACGTCGAACTGCACGGACGGGTGGTGCCTGCGGGCAGCCGGGTGATGATGCTGCTGGGCGCGGCGCACCGCGACCCGCGGGTGTTCGAGGACCCGGACACGTTCGATGTGTTCCGGCGCCCGCGGCGCCACCTCGGCTTCGGCGACGGCGTGCACCGCTGTGTGGGGGCGCCGCTCGCCCGCCTCGAGGGGCGCGTGGCCCTCGAAGTGATCTTCGAGCGGGTGCCGCGGTTCCGTCTCGCCGGCGAGGTGGAGCGCTTGCACATCTCCACCGAGCGGGGCCTCGCACGACTACCGCTGGCGGTGTGATGGGCGCTGATCCGGGCGCCGCCCGGACCGACACGCAGGAGGTGTCCGTATGAGTTCGACGGAAGGTGCCACGGGAGCCGGTGGCAACGGGAAGGCCCGCCTCAGCCGGCTGCGGAAGCGCATCGCGCAGAACGTCGCCGAGTCCCGCCGGACAGCCGCGCACGTCTGGACATCGGTGGAGGTGGACTACGAAGCGCTGGAGCAGGTGCGCCGCCGGCACCGGGCCGAGTTCCGGGAGCGGGAGGGCTTCTCGCTCACGTACCTGCCGTTCGTTGCGACCGCGACCATCGACGCCTTGGCCGCATTTCCCGAGGTGAACAGCCTCGTGGACTTCGCCGAGGGCTCGCAGACGTTCCACGACCGGGTGAACCTGGGCATCGCCGTTGACCTCGACCGTGCCGGTCTCATCGTCGTGGTGGTGCCCGACGCCGGGAGCCTGGCGCTGGAGGAACTGGCACGGCGAATCAACGACATGGCCGCCAGAGCCCGCGCCGGGCGCCTCGGGGCCGCCGACGTCAGCGGATCCACGTTCACGATCACGAACCCCGGCTCCTTCGGCTCGTTCATGTCGGCTCCCATCATCAACCTGCCGAACGTGGCCATCCTGGCGACCGACGGTGTGGCGAAGCGGCCCACCGTCGTCACGCTCCCCGATGGCACTGACACCGTCGCCGTGCACCACGTCGGGCATCTGGGCCTGTCATGGGACCACCGGGCGTTCGACGGCTCGACGGCCGCCCTGTTCGTTGGCCGGATCCGGTCGAACATCGAGACGTGGGACTGGGAGGCTTATCTCGGCGGCGGCGAGGCACCGGGGGTTGACGAGTGAGACTCGCCGGCAAGGTGGCCGCGGTCACGGGAGCCGCTCGCGGGCTCGGCGAGACGGTCGCCCGGCGGTTCGCCGAAGAGGGAGCGAAGCTCGTCATTGCCGATATCGATGCCCGCGGTGCTGCGGCGGTGGCCATGTCGATCGTGGCGAGCGGAGGCGACGCCGTCGCCCACGAGATGGATGTGACCGTCGCCGCCGATGCGCGGGCGATGGTCGATGCGGCCGTCTCCGCCTTCGGCTCACTCGACGTTCTGGTCAACAACGCCGCGGTGTTCGGCGCAACCAGCCACGTCCTCGAGATCGACGAGGCTGACTGGGATCGCACGATGCAGGTGAACCTGAAGGGTCCGTTCCTCTGCTCGCAGGCCGCGATCCGCCCGATGAGCCGGCAGCCCGCCGGCGGGAGCATCGTGTTCGTGTCGTCGCTGTCGGGCGTGCTGGCCAACGAGAACCAGGCCGACTACAACGCCTCCAAGCATGGGGTCATCGGGCTGGCGCGCTGCATCGCCCAGGACTGCCGGGACTGGGGTATCCGTTCCAACGTGGTCGCCCCCACGGGGATGGTGGGCACCGAGATGATGGCCCGGAACGACCCGGTCAACGTGGCGCCCTACGCCGCGCAGACCGCCTTCGCCCGCCTGGCGACCACCGACGAGGTGGCGAACGCGGTTCTCTTCCTGGCCGGCGACGAGTCGTCGTTCATCACGGGCACGGTGCTGATGGTGGACGGTGGGGTGCATGCCATGCAGCCATCGGCTCGCCAACTCAGTGAGGGGGCGGCGCGCTTCATCGCCCGCGAAGGCTGACGGGGGGCGAGGGGCGATGAGCGGTCCGGTGGTGGTGGACTGCCACCACCATCTGTGGGACCTTGGCAAGCACGGCTTCGGACCGATCCGTCGCTACCGCCGCTGGCGGCGTACGCGTCACAGTCCGAGGGATCGCGCGGAGCACCGCTACGAGTGGCTGCACGCCGATCCTCCCCTCGAAACGTTCCTCGGCGATTACTCGTCGATTCAGAGCAACTACCTCATCGAGGATTACCTGGCCGACGCCCGCCCGGCTGGGATCGTCAAGTCGGTGCATGTGCAGTGCGAGTTCGACGCCGCGGACCCGGTGGGCGAGACGGAGTGGCTTCAGGGCCTCGCCGACCGGGGTGGCTTCCCGCACGGCATCGTGGGGTTCGTCAACCTGGCCGATCCGGGCGCGGCTGAGTTGCTGGATGCCCACGCCGGCTTCGCCAACTTCCGGGGTGTGCGCCAGAACCTCAACTTCGATGCCGGCGACCCGCGCCGGAGTTTTGCGGACCGGGGGGACTATCTCTCCGATCCCGCCTGGCGCCGGGGCTTCTCGCTGCTGGCGGCGCGCGGGCTGTCGTTCGACCTGCAGATTCTTCCGTCCCAGATGGGCGAGGCGTACAACGCACTGGCCGCGTGTCCCGAGACGGCCGTGGTCCTCGATCACGTAGGGCTGCCGCTGGATCGCACAGCCGAGGCGATGGCCGTCTGGCGCACGGGTCTGCGGCGGTTGGCGTCGCTGCCGGCTGTGGCCGTCAAGCTGTCGGGGTTCGGCATGATGGACCGGGCTCCCAGCGCCGGGACGATCCGACCCGTCGTGCTCGAAGCAATCGACATTTTCGGCACCGACCGCTGCATGTTCGCCAGCAACTTCCCCGTGGACAGCCTGGGCGGCTCCCTCGCTGGCTTCTTCGACGTCTACCGTTCGGTCGTCGCCGACTTCGGACATGACGAGCAGACCGCCCTGTTTGCCCGGAACGCCGAGCGCTTCTACCGGATCTGAGCGGCCCGATATCCGAGGAGAACCCCGTGAGTCACCATCCCGCCGACGAATCCCCCGACACCGCTCCGCCGTTGAGGCTCGGGATCTGCCTGTGGAATCAGGCACTCGAGTGGTCCGATGTTCTGGAGACCGCTCGCCTCGCCGACGGACTCGGCTACGACCATCTGTGGATCTGGGACCATCTCCTGTCGATCTATGGCGAGCCCGACCAGCCGGTGTTCGAGGCCTGGTCGACCCTGGCGGCACTTGCCGCCTCCACCGAGCGGCTGCAACTCGGACCGTTGGTGACGGCCAACATGTTCCGTTCGCCGGCGCTGCTGGCCAAGATCGTGGTCACGGTCGATCACATCAGCGGCGGCAGGGTCATCCTCGGCATCGGCGGCGGCTGGTTCGAGGAGGAGCACCGGGCACACGCCATTGACTTTGGAAGCGGGTTCGGCGAGCGCCTCGACCGGCTCGACGAGGCTGTCGGCGTCATCCGGGCGCTGTTTGCCGGCGAGGAGGTCACCTCCGACGGGCCTTACTACCCGGTGGAGCGTCTTCGCCACGCACCCCTGCCAGTGCGGGGGCGTGTCCCGGTTCTCGTCGGGGGCCGCGGCAAGCGCAAGACGCTGCGCACGGTGGCCCGTTACGCCGACATCTGGAATTCCTACGGCACCCCTGCCGAACTGGTCGAGCACGACGACGTGCTGCGCGCCCATTGTGCTGACGTCGGGCGCGACCAGAGCGAGATCGAGCGGTCGGTGCAGGCGAAGATCATCGTGCGCGACAGCCGCGCCGAGGCCGAGGCCGCCTTCGCCCGGATGCTGGCGCGGAACAAGAGCATCTGGGGCGGGTTCGGTCGGCAGGGCGAACCGGACAGGGTCAACCGCCATGTCTTTCCCGACCCCGACTCGGCGATATGGCTGGGAAGCCCCGGCGATGTGGCCGAATTGATCGCGGGGTACCGGGCGGCCGGGTTCGGCACGGTGATCGCCGAGATCCCCGCTCCCTACGACCGCGAGACCATCGAGCGGCTGGTGGGGGAGGTTGCCCCGATGGTCGACGGTGACAGGTGGGGCCGGTGAGCGGCGAGGCGCTCGTCGTTTCCACCGGGCCTCTTCCCGACGAGGTGCAGGCGCTGCTGGCGGGGGTTGCTCGGGTCGTGGTGACTGATGGCAGTGTCGACGCGCTCCGGGAGCGTGCCGCCGATGTCGCCGGTTTCATCGTGCGCAGTCAGGGCCATCTTCCGGCGTCGCTCATCGAGGCGGCGCCGCGGCTGCGCGTGATCGGCCGCAGCGGTGTTGGATTGGACAACGTGGACGTGGCCGCCGCCACGCGTTGTGGCATCCCGGTGGTCGTCACGCCCGATGCCGGCTCCATCGCTGTCGCAGAGGGCGCGTTTGCCCTGCTTCTGGCGCTTGCCAAGCGACTCCGCGAGCTCGACGCGCTGGTTCGTGCCGGTCGTTTCGCCGAGCGGGAGCGGGCGGTCGTGGCGGAGTTTGCCGGCGCCACGCTCGGAGTTGTGGGCATGGGTCGTATCGGCAGGCGCGTGGCCGCCCTGGGTACGGCGTTCGGTATGAGCGTCCTGGCTGCCGACCCGGTCCTCGGCGACGAGCGGCTGCGCGAGTTGGGCACCGAACCGGTCACCCTGCCCGAACTCTTCGACCGAGCTGATCACATCGCGCTGCATGCCCCGCTGGTGCCCGAGACCCGCGGGATGATCACCGCGGACCTCCTGATGAGCGCCGGCCCGGGTGCCTTCCTGGTGAACCTGGCGAGGGGCGGACTCATCGAGTCGCTCGACGCCGTTGCGGCGGCGCTCGACGCGGGCGCTCTGGCCGGGGTGGGGCTCGACGTGTTCGAGCCCGAGCCGCCCGATCTGAGCCATCGCCTCTTCAGCGATCCCCGGGTGCTGCTGTCTCCGCATGCGCTCGGCCTTTCGGACAAGTCTCGAGAGCGCATCTTCGGCGACATGGCCCGGGGAGTGCGTGCAGTGCTGGAGGGTCGGCGTCCCGCGGCGGTCGCCAACCCCGAGGTGTACCGACGAAGCGCCGGCCCGTGATTCGCCGGAACACCTTCCTCGTCATTCCGGCGCAGGCCGGAATCCAGGGCCCGCCGGCGGTTGCCGCCGCTCGTGCCGTGAGTCACTCAGCAGCTTCCTCGGGTTACGGGAGGGCACTATGAAACGACTGGTAGGCAAGCGTGCGGTCGTGACCGGCGCCGGGCGAGGCCTCGGCGCCTCGGTGGCCGAACTATTCGCTCGGGAGGGCGCCCGGGTCGTGGTCTCCGACGTCGACGCCACGTCCGCGCACGGCACGGCGCAGCGCATTGTGGGCGCGGGTGGCGAGGCGGTCGGGCTGCATGCCGACGTCACCTCCGCCGCCGACGCCGAGCGGCTGACGCAGGTCGCGGTGGAACGCTTCGGCGGGCTCGACGTGCTCGTGAACAACGCGGGGATCGCCAGTGCCGGCACGGTGTGCGAGGTGACCCCGGAGGAGTGGGACCGGGTCCTGGCGATCAACCTGAAAGGTGCCTACCTGTGCTCGCGGTACGCCATCGCGCACATGGCCCGCTCGGGGGGCGGGTCCATCGTCTGCATCTCCTCGGCCTCCGGCGTCATCGGCCAGCAGGCTCAGGTTGCCTACAACGTGTCCAAGCACGGGGTCATCGGTCTGGTGCGCTGCATGGCTCTCGACCACGCCGCCGACGGGATCCGCGTGAACGCCGTTTGCCCTGGCGTGATGCGCACGCCGATGCTGGATGCCCTGAGCGCCGAGCAACTCGCGGCATTGGAGGCGATGCATCCGCTGGGGCGGGTTGCCGATCCGGCGGAGATCGCCCAGGCGGTGCTGCACCTCGCCGGCGACGAATCCTCGTTCACGACGGGCGGAGTGTTCCTGGTCGACGGCGGTCTGACCGCCATGTAGGGGCCGCACCGGCCACTTGCGTGCACCGGCGCCGCCACTATGCTCGGAGCCTGAGGGGTGTGACGCTTCGGGCCGTCGGTCGCGAAGTGCGCAATCGCATGATCACGAGGAGTGGGTGCGCATGAAGGTCAGGACGTTCGACCATATGGCGGTGACGGTCAGCGACACGGAGAGGGCGCTGGAGTTCTACGTGGGCAAGCTGGGGCTGCGTCTCGCCGAGAACCATCAACTCGAGGGTGACAAAGTCGACGAGGCCAACGGTCTGCAGGGTGCTCGAGCCCAGTCCACCCGGCTGCTGGCGCCGGAAAGCCCCGACGTGCTCATCGACCTGCTGGAGTACTACGTGCCCGAGGGCGCGACGCACATCACGCCGATGGGCTCGGTGGGCTCCTGCCACTTCGCCCTCGTCGTGGACGACCTGCCCGGCGCCGTGGAGGAATTAACGGCCAAGGGAGTTCCGTTCATCTCCGGGCCGGTCAACTTCGCATTGACCGAAGGCTCGGTCAGCGTCTGCTTCTGCACCGATCCCGACGGCAACTACGTCGAGTTGATGGAGGAGTATGAGCACTAGCTCGGTCTATCGGTCGGCGCCGTCCCCTGAGGCGGTGGGTATGACCGTGCCGTCGCATGCTGTCCTGCGTTCCTGGCTGGAGCAGATGGTTCTCATCCGCCTGGCCGAGGACAAGGTCATGGAGATCTACATGCAGGGTCTCGTGCCCGGCACTGTGCATCTCTGCCAGGGTCAGGAGGCGGCCTCGGTCGGCGCCATCGGCGCGCTGGCGGCCGACGACTGGCTGCTGTGCACCTACCGCGGCCATCACCACGCCCTGGCCCGCGGCATGGATCTCGAGGCGTTCTTCGCCGAGATCATGGGTCGGGATTCCGGCGCCTGCGGGGGCATGGGGGGATCCAGCTTCGTGATCGACGCCTCGCTGGGGATGATCGGCTCGCCGGCCATCATCGGCGCGGGCATCCCGGTGGCGACCGGTGCGGGTATGACTGCCCGCCTGCGTCGCGAGAACCGCATCGCCATGTGCTTCTTCGGTGACGGGGCGTGCAACATCGGTGCCTTCCACGAGGCTCTGAACATGGCGCAACTCTGGCGCTCGCAGGTGGTGTTCCTGATCGAGAACAACCAGTACGGCGAGTACACGCCCTTCCGGGACTCGACAGCGCTGCCACCGGAGGCGCCCATTGCTCACCGGGCTACCGCGTACGGCATGGCGCACGCCGTCGTCGACGGTCAGGACGTGGTCGCCGTGCACGACATGGTGGCGCAGGCCCGGGCGCGGGCGGTGGCCGGCGACGGGCCGACGCTGATCGAGGCCCAGACCTACCGGTATCGCGGCCACTCTCGCACCGATCCCGGTGCCTACCGGCCACCGGGCGAGTTGGACGCCTGGAAGGAGCGCGACCCCATCGGGATCCTGGCGGCCCGCCTCGGCGCTGCCGGCGACCTCGACGAGATCCGCGAGCGGCTGCAAAGCGTCGTGGACGAGGCGGCCGACCGGGCTGCTGAGGGGCCGTGGCCCACTCTCGAACAGGCTCGTGGCTATGTCTTCGCAGACTGATCCCGCTCCGGGGGCGGCTTCCGGCGGGGCGGAGGTGATGACCTACCGGGAGGCCATCCGACTGGCTCTTGACGATGCCATGGCCGCCGATGGTGCCGTCCTGCTGCTCGGCGAGGACATCGCCAAGGCCGGCGGACCGTTCAAAACCACCGCGGGGCTGTATGAGAAATATGGCGCCGATCGGGTCTTCGACACCCCCATCGCCGAGAACGGCTTCTGCGGCATCGCTTTGGGGATGGCGCTCACCGGGCTGCGCCCGGTGGTGGAGATCATGTTCAGCGACTTCCTCCCCATCGCCTTCGACGCCATCGCCATGGAAATGCCCCGCTGGCGGTTCATGTCCGGCGGCCAGACCTCGGCGCCCGTCACCGTGCGCGCCAGCGGCGGCGGGGGCGGGCGGTTCGGCGCCCAAACCTCCAGCACCGGCGAGTCCTGGTTCATGCAGTTCTACGGCCTGCAGGTGGCCGTCGCCGGCTCACCGCAGGGCGCCTACGGGCTGCTGCGCGCCGCCATCGCCCACAACAACCCCGTCGTGGTGTTCGACCACAAGGCCATGCACCTCCGCAAGGGCCCTGTGGAGCGCGGCGACGACAAGCTGGCCGAGATCGGCCGGGCGGTGACGGTTCGCCCCGGCGCCGACGTGACGGTCGTGGCCTCGCTGCTGATGGTCCACCGCTCGATCGAGGCGGCCGGCGTGCTTGCTGCTGAGGGCATCGACGTGGAGGTGATCGACATCTCGTGGCTGCGCCCGCTCGACGTCGAGACCGTGGCGGCGAGCGTGGCGCGGACGGGGCGGCTCGTGATCGCCGAGGAGCAGTACCACGATGGCGGTTGGGGAGCGGCCGTCATCTCCCGCCTCACCATGGCCGGTGCGCCCATGGCGGTGCCGCCGGTGGCGGTGAGCCTGCCCGAGATCCTCATCTCGCACAGCTCGCCACTGGAGGACTCGATGATCCCCAGCGTCGAGCGGATCGTCGAGGCCGTCCGCGCTGTCTGCCGCTGATGCGGGTCGCGATCCACATGCCCAAGTTGGGCTACGACATGACCGAGGGGCGCATCGAGTCGTGGCTGGTGGAGGTGGGTGGTGCGGTCCGGCGAGGTGAACCCCTTGCCGAGATCGAGACCGACAAGATCGTGATCGAGATGGAGTCCCTTGCCAGTGGCTCTCTGGTGGAAATCGTGCATGACGCCGGCGAGGACATGATCCCCGTCGGCGAGGTCATCGGCTACCTCGACGACGCCAGCTGAGCGACTCTCGCTGAGCGCGAGTAGTTCAAGGCATCCCCGCTGCCCAGGGTGACCGGTAGGCTCACCGGCTCGCAGGGCGGTGCGTCACCCGGTCCGGTGCGACTCGGGCATCTCGAACCGGCACAATTGCGACGCCCACCGGAGCGATTCCCCTGGGTGGCCGGATGAGAATGCAGAGAAGGCCGACGCCGACGGTGGTGGTGGCGGTGAGCACCCTGTCGACCGGTTTCGGTTCGGTCGTGGCGTTCGCCCCGGGCTACATCGCCACCGCCCTCCGAGCCGACCTGGGCCTGGACCGCTGGCAGGTCGGCCTCGTCATCACCGTGCACTTCATCTGCACCGCTCTCGGATCAACGGTCTCGGGGCGCTTGACCGACCGTTGGGGCGCGCGCCTGACCTCTGTGACGGCCCTGCTCCTCGTGGCACTCGCTGCCGGTCTGGCCGCCGTTGTCGGGACCTATTCCGTGCTCTACGTGGCCGCTGTCCTGGGCGGGATCGGCTATGCCCTCGTCAACGTGGCCACCACCGTGGCTGTGGCCAGTGTCGTGACCGCCCGGAGGCGCACGGTGGCGCTCTCCGCTCGGACCGCCGGCGTTCCTGCAGTCGGTGCGATCTGCTCCGCCGCCGGCCCCTGGGTCGCCAATCGCTGGAGCTGGGAGTGGGTCCTCGGTGGCCTGGGTGTCGCGGCCGCCGTCGTGGCTCTTGCCGCCGCTTGGGTTCTGCCCGACGATCGCGTGGATCGCGCCGCCGCCGCAGAACACCGCCTGCCGAGGGGCTTCGGCTGGTTCCCGGTGGCTGCGTTCCTGCTGATCTTCGGTTCGCAGCCCATGTACTCCTGGTCGGTGCCGTACCTGGAGGAGTCGCTCGGCGCATCCCCCGCGCTGTCCGGGGTGCTTGTGGGGATGGCGACGTCCATCGGCGCCGGGGTGATGATCGTCAGCGGGCTGGCGGTCGATCGCGCTGGAGCGACGCGGCGCATCCGCCTGACTGTGGCGTTCGCGCTCGCCACCGGAGCCTCGAGCGCGCTGATACTCGCCGGTGGAACGCTCGGCTTGGGTGTAGCGGTGCTGGGCGTCGTCGGGGGGATCTCGCTGCAACTCGCCTGCATCGGCACCATGCAGGCCGCCTTCGTGGATCGGGCCGGCCCGGCGGTGGCCCGGGCCACGGCGGTGACCATGACCGGCTACTACGCAGGCGCGGTCGCAGCCCCGACGACGTTCGGTGCGGTCGTCGACACTGTCGACTCCTACAGCTGGGCCTGGTTCATCGGCTGCCTGCTGCTCGTGGGCGCGGCAGCGGCCTTCCACCGTGCCGGACGGATCCCACCCGGCGAGCGCTAGCCCACCGCTGATTCTGGGGTCGGATCGGCTCGGGCGCTGTGCCAGAGGGGCCGCTGGGAGGATAGTTGACCAAAAAGGTCGACAATTAAGTTGTCTATTTCGCTAGAGAATAATGTTTGTATAAATTTTCTGCACCATTACTAGACCATTGGGCTACTTTCCTCAGCCAATGTCTGTGGGAGAGGGTCCGACGATGACTCAAAGTACTGATTCTTATCGAAAGATTCGACTATCAGGAATTCTTAGAGCAGCTCTGGCAGCGGTCGTCGTGATGTCCATGGTCTTCACGGTCTCTGGAGGCGCTGCCGCCCAGGTTGCGTCGGTGCCGTCCACCGAGGACAGCGGCGACACGTTCGAAGTCGAGGGAGCGAAGCGCTTTTTCAACCTGCGCAACGACAATGCGATGCGGGACGTCGCCCTGCCGTATGTCGTGGCCTGGTTGCGGACCGACGTGTCGCCGGGGCTGAACGACGCGTCGATTCTTTTCCGCTATTTCGCGATCCTGTTCAATGCGGCGTTCGATGCGGTGGCGCCGTACGACGACACGGCCGTTGGTGTGTACTCGCGACTTGGTCGGCGTCCGGCGTCGCAATCGGGGAGCAACTACTACCCGAACATCGCCGTCATGTACGCGGTGTATCACTCGATGCTGGAGATGGCGCCGCATCGGACCGAGCAGTGGCGCCAGATGATGAGGTCAGTCGGCCTCGACCCGGACTACGTCACTGAGAATCTGGCGACAGCGGCGGGGATCGGCCACCTGGCGGCGCGGAACGTCCTCGACGCCCGGCGCCACGACGGCTTCAACCATTTCGGTGACGAGACACCCGGCTTCCCGTTCATGGACACAACCGGTTTCAGGCCGGTCAACACGGGTCTGGAGGTGCACGACCCGTCGCGCTGGCAGCCACTGCTGGTGCGGCAGGGTCGCAACGGCGTGTACACGATCCAGAACTTCGTGACCCCGCAGTACTCGGTGACCGAGCCGTACTCCGACATCGACCCCCGTGAGTTTCGTGTGGATCCGCCCAGCGACAGCGACTACGCCAACCTGGAGGCGTACACGGCGCAGGTCGACCGGGTGCTCGAACGATCGGCGAACCTCACCGACGAACAGAAGATGCTGGTGGAGTTCTTCGACCTCAAGGCGCGTGACATCATCCTGTCGCCGACGACGAAGAACGTGGACGACGTCATCGACTTCGTCCAGTTGGGGTTCCTGTTGCACATGGCGCAATGGGACGCGGGCATCGTGGCTTGGCAGGAGAAGGCGCGCTTTGACGCCGTACGCCCGATCACGGCCATCCGCTACCTCTACGGCGACGAGTTGGTGACGGCGTGGGGTGGCCCCGGCCGGGGCCCCGTGGAGTTGCCCGCCAGCCAGTGGGTCAGCTATGTGCAGAACGCCGACCACTCCGACTACCCGTCCGGGACGACGATCTTCTGCGCCGCCTATGCGCAGGCCTTCCGCCGCTACTCGGGGTCGGAGGAGATCGAGAGCTTCAGAACCGTTCGGAGGGCCGGATCGTCGGTGATCGAACCGGAGATCACGCCGGCGGCCAACGTGACGATCGAGTTCGACACGTGGACCGAGTACGAGGAGACGTGCGGTGAATCCCGCCTCTGGGCCGGTGTGCACTTCAGGCCCTCGGTGGAGGCGTCCCTCGAAATCGGCGGCACGTTCGGCGACTCCGCCTACGACTACTGGGCGACGCTCGTCGACGGAACCGCGCCCATCAGGGGAGCAGCCGAGAAGCTGGATCCGGACCCGCTGCGAGACACCACCAACTGGACCGACACCACCGACGAGCCCCAGGCGGACGAGACGGACACCACCGACTCGTAGCAGGACGCGGCCAGTTCGTACCCGTTCGTGTCAGGACTCTCGGCCCGGCGAGGTGAGGATGCGGCCGCCGAACCGGGCCGGTGCGTGGAACTCGCCATCGGCGTAGACGAGGTCGCCGTGCACCCACACGGCGTCGATTCCCTCGGGCGCGATCAGCGGTTCGGTGAAGCTGTTGCGCTCCCGCACCGTCTGCCAGTCGAAGAGCACGAGGGAAGCATCGCCGCCCGGCCGCAGCACCGGGTCCTCCAGCCCCAGGAACCGGCACGGCAGCGTGCTCATCCTGTACACGATCTCCTGTACCGGGATTCCCATCTCGCGGGCCATGCGCAATGCCTTCGGGAATGACCCGATGGAGCGGGGATGTGGCTTCTGGCCGGGGCCCGGCATGAGACCGTCGGTGCAGATGGCCATGCTGGGCCGGCGGAAGAACCGCTCCACGGTGGCGTCGTTGCCGTAGTGGGTGATGATGGTGATCTCGCCCCGGTTGGCGACGAAGAAGTCGATGACCGCTTCGTGTGCGGCGAAGGACGTGAGGTCTTGGTGACCTGCCGCCCTCGCGACGTCCCCGAGTCGCTTGCCGAGGAACTCATCGCCGATGCCGGCACGCACGCCGGCGATCTGCACCCCGTCGAGGCCGCCGCAGAAGTCCACGAAGTTGTCCCAGGTCGTTGTATCCCCCCGGATGCGCTCGTAGGCGTCCCGCCGGGCCGCAGGGTCGCCGAGGCGGGCGAGGTACTCCTCCCGGAGGCCGGCGCGAATCTCCGGCGGGAAGATGGCGTCACCGGTGGTGCTGCCGGCGGGGTACGGGTACATGTTCTCCATCGTGGGGATGAAGTCGGCGGCCTCGGCGATGAGGGCGACCAGCTCGTTGTACTTGTCCCAGTTGCGCCGTCCCGCGATCTTGCTGTGCTCGTTGCAGTAGCCGCCGCCGCCCTCGAAGGCGGGAATGAGCACCTCGTTCAGCGCGGCCACGATCCCGTCGCTCTCCGAGCGCAGGTGCGGGAACAGTGCTCCCGGCTTGACGTCGTTGAAGGCCGACACCAGCAGCGTCAGTTCCCGGCGGTCGCAGTAAACCGCGGGGTTGTAGACCAGCCCGGTCGAGAGTCCCAGCGTCAGCGGTGCCTCGCGCCGGACCACCTCGCGCATGTCTCGCAGTTCCTGATCGTCGGCCACCCGCGCCTCGTTGCCCATGACCGCGCGGCGCACGGCGCTGTGCCCGAGGTGGATGCCCATGTCGGTGACCGAGCGGCTCCGGTGCCAGTCGAGGAACTCCGCCACTGTGGACCACGACCATTGCTCCGCGATGGATCCGTCGAGCGGAGCGAGTTGGGCGGCGTACTCGTCGCGCTGGTTGGCCAGCACGGGTGCGGGGGAGAGGCCGTCGGACCCGCAGATCCGCTTGGTGACACCGCCCCGCAGGGCCATTTCGCAGGTGACCGGGATGCCGTGCTCGCCGATGCGGGTGCCGCCGAGGGCGCCGTGGTTGTGCGTGTCCACGAACCCGGGCGCCAGGACCCGCCCCCGCCCCTCGATGACCCGGTCCGCCCCGCCGGCACCGCTCGGCGCCACGTCGCCGAGTTGCACGATGCGGTCGCCGTCGATCAGCACGTCGCCCTCGTAGGGCGCGGTCCGCCCGTCACCGTTCACGATCACCACATCGGTCAGCAACTGGCGAACGGCCATCACCGCACGGTACCGGCCATCCCGTTCCGGGCGAGGGTTCGTGGCCGTCCGAGTCGCCGGCTCGGCCGGCCAGCCTGCGTTGAGCGCGATCTCCCGGTTGCCGACCGTCGTCCATCGCGGCTGCCGTCCCCGACGATGCATCCCGGCTGATCGACAAGCTGGTCGCCGAGCTGCGGCTCCTGGGCGCAACCGTGGCGACCGGGTCCTTCGGGCCCGAGATGGCGGTGGAACTGACCAACGATTGCCCAGTGACCCTGATGATCGAGGTCTGAACCTGGATCCACCGACGGGGGGTGTGTGTTTGGGGGTGTAAATGCGGGGAAGTGCCTCGCTGACCTGGGAGAATGGCCGTTAGTGACAGCGGCTGTGGCCCAGATGAGGAGGCACTTCCTGTGAGTGGAGTATCGCGTAATATTGACCGGTTCGGGGTGGTTTTCGATGATGAGTCGTTGGTCGCCGATGCGGGCCTGTTGGCGGCGGGGGTGTTGATGGGTCGGTTGGGTGTGGTGTCTTTGGTGGACGCGTCGGTGCGTTTGGGGCGCCGCCCGGGCGCGGCGGCGCCGGGGCGAAGGTGGCGACGTTGGTGGCGGCGATGTTGGTGGGCGCCACCCATATCGATCACGTGGATCGTCTGCGGGCGGGCGCGACCGCTGCGGTGTTGGGTTTCGCGCCGGCGGCGCCGTCGACGGTCGGGTCGTTCCTGCGCGCGTTCACGTGGGGTCACGTCCGCCAACTCGACAAGGCTGCCGGGGCGGTGCTGCGTCGGGCGTGGGCAGCCGGCGGCGGTCCCGGCGAGGCGGCGATGACGATCGATGTGGACTCCACGATCTGTGCGGTGGCGGGCAAGTCCAAGGCTGGCGCCGCTTACGGGCACACCCAACAACTCGGCTATCACCCGCTGGTGGGCGTGCGCGCCGACACCGGGGAGATACTCCACACGCGTCTGCGCCGGGGGTCCTCCCAGAGCGGCCAGGCTCATTTCGTTTCCGAGACGATCGCCCGCGCCCGGCGCGCCGGCGCCGCCGGGCGACTCTGTGTGCGCGCCGACTCGGGGTTCTTCAGCTACGACCTCCTCGACGGTCTGGATCGCCTCAAGGTGCCCTGGTCGATCACCATCGCCCTGTATGGCCACGTCAAAACCGCCATCGGCGCCATTCCCGAGGCGCACTGGACGCCCATTGCCTATCCCGTCGGCGGCGAAGCGCACGTCGCTGAGACCACAATTGTCGCCGGACGGCGCGGCAACAAGCGCAAGATCCGCGTCGTCGTGCGCCGCACCCGCCTCACCGACGAGACCCAGGGCGAGCTGTGGCCGCGCTGGCGCTACCACGCGTTCATCACCAACCGAACCGACCTCGACCCCATCGCCGCCGACAAGTATCACCGCCAACACGCCACCGTCGAACTGGCCATCCGCGACCTCAAGGCGAGCACCGGCCTGGCGCACCTGCCCTCGGGGAGCTTCGCCGCCAACGCCGCCTGGCTGACCTGCGCCGCCCTCGCCCACAACCTCTACCGCTGGATCAACCACCACACCGGTCGCCGCCGCAACGGCAAACTCACCGTCGGACAAACCGTCCGCAACCAACTCCTCGCTCTACCCGGGCGCCTCGTCAACCACGCCGGACGCACCATCTTGCGCCTCCCCGCCCGATGGCCCTGGGCACCCACCTTCCACACCACCGTGGCGAACATCCGCGCCCTGCCCCAACTCGCCTGAACCCGCCAATCACCCCGACCGCAGCGGCCCCCCACCGGCCCCACGCGCCCCGAACCAACCCGTCCCGGACCCCACGCGCCCCAACACCGCCAAACCGGCCCAAACCGGCCATCCAGACGCCCCGAACCGCCCGACCGACGCGACAAGCCGCCCCCAACACCACCAAACCCACCCCCAACCACCCCCAACGGTGGATTCAGGCTGAACGAACTGCCCGCTCGCATCGGCCCGGCCGGGGTGATCCGGGGGAGGGGTTGTTGCTGCAGTCATCGGTGGCTTCGTCCTGTGGCGCCACGCCGATACCGAATTGGCCGTCAATGCGGGTCAGCCGCTCGCGGCTCCCCATGCCTCGTAGTGAGATGGCCAAGCCCAGTGGCCAGTTGTTCTATGTCTTCGTTTCAATCCTCACCCGGCCCGGGGGCCGGGTGCTGCGAGGGCGACGAGGCCCGTAACCTCCCCGTCGGGCAACGTGTTTCAATCCTCACCCGGCCCGGGGGCCGGGTGCTGCAAGTAGTCGATCAGACTCAAGGCGTCGGGGTTGTCGTTGTTTCAATCCTCACCCGGCCCGGGGGCCGGGTGCTGCCACGTCGTTGTTGTCAGCCCAACTCGTAGCGCTCGTGTTTCAATCCTCACCCGGCCCGGGGGCCGGGTGCTGCTCGCGCCCGCCGCGACGCCTCGGGCAAACGTCTCGGAGTTTCAATCCTCACCCGGCCCGGGGGCCGGGTGCTGCCGGGTACGCGGTGGTTCCCTGATCAACTGATCATCCCGTTTCAATCCTCACCCGGCCCGGGGGCCGGGTGCTGCGGCGCCCTGCTCCGTGTTGTCCTGTACTCCGATGCGGTTTCAATCCTCACCCGGCCCGGGGGCCGGGTGCTGCCTGGGGGGTCCGGGCCATGACCCTGAACACCGACTGCACGTTTCAATCCTCACCCGGCCCGGGGGCCGGGTGCTGCCGCTCATCCGGGCGAGCGCGGCCCGTGCAGACGAGTTGTTTCAATCCTCACCCGGCCCGGGGGCCGGGTGCTGCCATGTCAGTCGGGTTTCGAGAGGAGTCGAGCATGTTTGTTTCAATCCTCACCCGGCCCGGGGGCCGGGTGCTGCGGTAGCCCGTCGAGGCGACTCTGGAATACGCGGACGAGTTTCAATCCTCACCCGGCCCGGGGGCCGGGTGCTGCATGAACTCCCACGCGAAGCGCCAACCCCAAATCGCGATGTTTCAATCCTCACCCGGCCCGGGGGCCGGGTGCTGCGAGAGGGGACCTAATGCCAACCATTACCAACGCCACTAAGTTTCAATCCTCACCCGGCCCGGGGGCCGGGTGCTGCCGCCCGAGGCGGCGAACACCGCCATCGTCGACACCCTGTTTCAATCCTCACCCGGCCCGGGGGCCGGGTGCTGCCGTCGTTGAAGCGGCTCACGAACAGGTTGTCATGCCCGTTTCAATCCTCACCCGGCCCGGGGGCCGGGTGCTGCTCGATGATCTTGAGCGGCTCAGTGCCGCCCGCAAACGCGTTTCAATCCTCACCCGGCCCGGGGGCCGGGTGCTGCCGCTGCTGCTGGCGTTGGGCCGGCCCTACATCATTGAGTTTCAATCCTCACCCGGCCCGGGGGCCGGGTGCTGCTGGCCGCCAGTAGCGGACCCCGCGCAGTCCCATCTCGTTTCAATCCTCACCCGGCCCGGGGGCCGGGTGCTGCGGGAGTCGAACTCCTGCTGGGTGATCTGCTCGTCCAGGTTTCAATCCTCACCCGGCCCGGGGGCCGGGTGCTGCCGCCGGGAGGCGATCGACACCTACAACGACGCCTGCCGCGTTTCAATCCTCACCCGGCCCGGGGGCCGGGTGCTGCCCGCCCAGTGCCCTATCGCGCACGGGCCGCCCACCAGTAGTTTCAATCCTCACCCGGCCCGGGGGCCGGGTGCTGCCGGCGAAGGCATCCGGGACCGCGTCGTAGCGATGGAACAGTTTCAATCCTCACCCGGCCCGGGGGCCGGGTGCTGCGTGACGTACCGCCGCAGGTCGGGGCGGGCCTCCGCGAGGTTTCAATCCTCACCCGGCCCGGGGGCCGGGTGCTGCAGGATCCTAAGCAGGCAGTAAGCGGCCCATCCCAGAGTTTCAATCCTCACCCGGCCCGGGGGCCGGGTGCTGCCGGGTCGATCCAGTTGTCGCCCCGCGGGATCTACGCGTTTCAATCCTCACCCGGCCCGGGGGCCGGGTGCTGCCATCCACGCCCCCGACCACCTGACCACCTCATCGGCGTTTCAATCCTCACCCGGCCCGGGGGCCGGGTGCTGCTAGCGAGCCGCCACACCCACGTACGTCGTCGGCGCGTTTCAATCCTCACCCGGCCCGGGGGCCGGGTGCTGCCGACGCGGCGACGGTCACCGGCGACGCCCGCATAGCGTTTCAATCCTCACCCGGCCCGGGGGCCGGGTGCTGCCTCAAGCAGGTCCGTAACGGCCTGCTCATCGGCTCCCTGTTTCAATCCTCACCCGGCCCGGGGGCCGGGTGCTGCTTGACGGGCGAGCGCTTGACGGGGTTGGATGCCGCGAGTGTTTCAATCCTCACCCGGCCCGGGGGCCGGGTGCTGCCCGCCAGTACCTCTCAGCACGGCGGTGCCGGTGTAGATGTTTCAATCCTCACCCGGCCCGGGGGCCGGGTGCTGCCACCGAGGACCGCGACGAGCATCAACAAGCCATCTGGTTTCAATCCTCACCCGGCCCGGGGGCCGGGTGCTGCTGGCGATCACGCTGCGGCGGATGTCCGGGGCGATGATGTTTCAATCCTCACCCGGCCCGGGGGCCGGGTGCTGCCCACCATCGGCCTCCATGGGGTCGATCCAATTGTTCAGGTTTCAATCCTCACCCGGCCCGGGGGCCGGGTGCTGCCGTCGACACCCTCAACGCCGACGTTCACCGCAAGATCGAGTTTCAATCCTCACCCGGCCCGGGGGCCGGGTGCTGCCATCGAGCTGTTGGTGTTCCCCGCAGGCGACCGCGTGTTTCAATCCTCACCCGGCCCGGGGGCCGGGTGCTGCTCACCATCTTGTTCAAGAGCATCTCGTCCTGGCCCATGTTTCAATCCTCACCCGGCCCGGGGGCCGGGTGCTGCTCCCGCTCGAAGTTGTCGATGAGCGTGGTCCACTCCAGGTTTCAATCCTCACCCGGCCCGGGGGCCGGGTGCTGCAGCGTCATCGGGGTGCGCATCGAGAGGTCCTGCTGCCAGTTTCAATCCTCACCCGGCCCGGGGGCCGGGTGCTGCGCGCGTCGGAAGTTGTCCACCGCCTCGGCCTGCTCCACGTTTCAATCCTCACCCGGCCCGGGGGCCGGGTGCTGCCAGGTGCTGGCCCGACACAAGCTGCGCTTCCTGCTCGTTTCAATCCTCACCCGGCCCGGGGGCCGGGTGCTGCCGCCCGGGCCAACGAAACAGGCCCCCCCGGCTCTCACCGTTTCAATCCTCACCCGGCCCGGGGGCCGGGTGCTGCATCACCACGACCCTGACGCCGACACACCGCCTGTGGGAGTTTCAATCCTCACCCGGCCCGGGGGCCGGGTGCTGCTGGTCCAGGGCCGTCAGCAGGCTGTAACACTCGCAACGGTTTCAATCCTCACCCGGCCCGGGGGCCGGGTGCTGCACCGGGCCGATCGTCACCCCCGGAGCCCACTTGACGTTTCAATCCTCACCCGGCCCGGGGGCCGGGTGCTGCCGCAGCGAGAGATCTCAGCTCCCTCAGGCCAAAACTGGTTTCAATCCTCACCCGGCCCGGGGGCCGGGTGCTGCCTCCGTTACCCGTGTCGTAGACCGGGCCCCTGAAGACGTTTCAATCCTCACCCGGCCCGGGGGCCGGGTGCTGCCGTCGAGGACATCTGGAAGATCCACGGCCTCAACGTCGTTTCAATCCTCACCCGGCCCGGGGGCCGGGTGCTGCCACCAACTGATGGCGGACACCAACGGCGACGACTACTGGTTTCAATCCTCACCCGGCCCGGGGGCCGGGTGCTGCCGGCGAACCCGAGGGCGTCCAGCTCGAGCGCCTGGTGGTTTCAATCCTCACCCGGCCCGGGGGCCGGGTGCTGCGGGGTGCGCCGTCGTCGGGGTTGCCCGGGGCGGTGGTGTTTCAATCCTCACCCGGCCCGGGGGCCGGGTGCTGCCACCCCGCCGCTAATGAGGTCTTTGAACGCCTGAGAGTTTCAATCCTCACCCGGCCCGGGGGCCGGGTGCTGCTTCGTGCCCGTCGAATGGCGCTACGACGAAAATGCAAGTTTCAATCCTCACCCGGCCCGGGGGCCGGGTGCTGCAGCGCAAGGTGATCTGCTGGTACTCCGCCGTGGACTGGGTTTCAATCCTCACCCGGCCCGGGGGCCGGGTGCTGCCTGTTGGGCGTGTGCGTTGAAAGCGCGCCGGTAAACAGTTTCAATCCTCACCCGGCCCGGGGGCCGGGTGCTGCAGGCGCACCACGAGCCAGTCCTGATCGTGGCCCAGCGTGTGGTTTCAATCCTCACCCGGCCCGGGGGCCGGGTGCTGCCGCGGCAAGGGCAGCCTCGCCAGCAGCGTCAAGGTGTTTCAATCCTCACCCGGCCCGGGGGCCGGGTGCTGCCGTCACCGGTAACTGCCTCATCGAGTTCGCCTACGTGTTTCAATCCTCACCCGGCCCGGGGGCCGGGTGCTGCCGAGTAGGTGTCGCTCTGCCTTGGTGCACTCGTCGAGTTTCAATCCTCACCCGGCCCGGGGGCCGGGTGCTGCCTGGCCAACCTCGGGGGCCTCGACGGCGTGCAGGATGTTTCAATCCTCACCCGGCCCGGGGGCCGGGTGCTGCAAGTGCTACGAGGAGTGGGACGAAGAATGACTACTAGTTTCAATCCTCACCCGGCCCGGGGGCCGGGTGCTGCCGTCTGGCCCAAAACGGTGGAGGCGGTAGCCGGTACCGGTTTCAATCCTCACCCGGCCCGGGGGCCGGGTGCTGCGGCCGACCAGGATGACCGTGTGCACCTCGGGGTCACGGTTTCAATCCTCACCCGGCCCGGGGGCCGGGTGCTGCGGACGAGTGGTCCACACCCCCCCACACCACCACAGTGTTTCAATCCTCACCCGGCCCGGGGGCCGGGTGCTGCTTGATACTCGACTTGTCGAGTGCGTCACCCTGCGCGAGGTTTCAATCCTCACCCGGCCCGGGGGCCGGGTGCTGCATTGACATGGGGCCAATCAAGAGCGAGACATTCACTGTTTCAATCCTCACCCGGCCCGGGGGCCGGGTGCTGCGTGCTCGTGGGCGTCGAGGATGCGGTCGGCGCTCGAGTTTCAATCCTCACCCGGCCCGGGGGCCGGGTGCTGCGGGGCCGACGTGGCGGGGTCTCATCAATGGTGTCCCAGTTTCAATCCTCACCCGGCCCGGGGGCCGGGTGCTGCCGCAGCCGTCATCTGACCATCCGCGCGCGGCCCTGGCGGTTTCAATCCTCACCCGGCCCGGGGGCCGGGTGCTGCCCGGGCGACCTCGCCCGCCTGCTAGCGAACGCGTCGTTTCAATCCTCACCCGGCCCGGGGGCCGGGTGCTGCCCGCGCAACCCCTCAACGTGGGCATGGCACTCTCCGTTTCAATCCTCACCCGGCCCGGGGGCCGGGTGCTGCTTGACCGTGATCGGCACGTCCTCGGCGTCGTCGAGGTTTCAATCCTCACCCGGCCCGGGGGCCGGGTGCTGCCAGTCCTCATTCTCGATGGGGCTGCCGCAGGGGCAGTGGTTTCAATCCTCACCCGGCCCGGGGGCCGGGTGCTGCCGCCCCGCCGTTCTAATCACACGCAAGGAGAACCATGTTTCAATCCTCACCCGGCCCGGGGGCCGGGTGCTGCCCTGCGGAGCGTACTCGGGTGGGTTCCGCTCCCTAATTTCTCACCGAATTTCGGCCCGCGACGCTCCAGGTGTCGAGCTCGTGAGTCGCTCACGGCGCATTGCCGGTCAGTGTGCACTCATCTGAGCGATGGCGGTGCGCGGATGTCCGGCCGCATGGTGGTTGCCGACGGTTCGCACATTTGGCGGATTCAGAAAACCAGTGGGCCTCGCTGGTCGAACGACGGTCGCGTACCGAATGTCAGCGAGTGGCGAGTGAGCGGTTCGCGTAGGCGATAGATGCGGACACTGTCGGTGGTCTCGTCTATTTCTCGTCGTAGGAGGGCGACGAGCATCTCCAGATCGGCTTCGCTGAGAACGCATTCGAATACCGACTGCTGCACTCGTTGGCCATACGCCTGGCAGGCCTGCGCGACACGCCGCAAGCGCCTACGACCAGCGGCGTCATCGGTGGCGACATCGTAGACAACGAGAATCTCCATCCCTTCTCCGAACGTCGGCGCGTCGCTCTAACGCGCCTCTAACGCGCGATGTGCGGGAGGTAGTGATTGAGGTCGCCTCGAAGATGTCGTGCCATCAGGCGGGCCTGCACATGAGGAATCAGTCCGACCGGGACTTGTTCTTGGAGCAGTCGATGCTGTGATGTGCTTTCCTTTCGCTTCTGGTACGCGGCCAGAACGACGCGCCGGCCAGATTCGTTGAGGCTGACTGCGCCGCCGGGTGTTTGATCGAAGTGCTCGACGCGAATCTGTCGCCGGTTGATTATTCGAAGCACGAGACGGTCGATGATTGCTGGCCTGAGTTCCTCCATGAGATCCAAGGCGAGGGCCGGTCTGCCTGGGCGCAGCGAATGGAGGTATCCCACCTGCGGATCCAAGCCCACGCCCTCCAGCGCAGCTTCGCATTCGGCGCGGAGAAGCGCGTAGCCAAAGGAGAGCAGAGCGTTGGCGCGGTCCCTCGGCGGGCGGCGGCTTCGGCCCGCTGGAGAGAAGTCGCAGCGATCAGCGCGAACCATCCGCGAAAACGCCGCGAAGTATGTTCGCGCCGCATTGCCTTCAAATCCGCGCAACGCGTCGAGGTCATCGGATTGGCGGATCTCGCCGAGCAGGGCGCCCACCTGCTGGGCGGCGGCACGTAGTTCGGTTTCGTCCGCGCCGTTGGTGGTATCGCGTGCGGCTCGCAGCAGCAGCGACCGTGCGTTCTGCACCTTGCCGGCGACGCACTGCCGTGCCATGACGAGGGTGCGGTCTGGGTCGTTGAGCACCTCGTGTTGGGCTCGGCGCAGTAGCACGTTGCCGAGGGTGCCACCTGTGAGGCGCGCTCGGAAGCGGCCGTGGTTGGTCAACCAGACGACGCCGCGCCCGTCCTCGGCGCAGCGATGAATCAGCGGAGTCGTGACCGTGACGCGTCCGAATACCATGATCGCCTGCAGCCGTACCAACGGCAGCCGGGCTAGCGTCTCTTGCTCCACGACGACGCGGACGGTGTCGTGGTCGAGCCGGAGCAAAGCGCCCTGGGTCGTCACGTAGAGCGTGTTTTGCAGTTCACGCATCGGCTGCTGGAGTCTTGAGCGGGCGGAAGAGCGCGCCCTGCAGGCCGCGTAGCCGAGCGGGACGCGCCGACACTTGCGGCAAGCAGGCGTGCACGAGCGAGCAGGGCGGGCACCGTGCATCGTCTACCGCTCTCGGTAGGTGTTGGCGCTGCAACTGTGCTCGGATCTCCGCCACGAGGCGGATTGTTTCCCTGCGAAGTTCGTCGCCGAACCGAACCTTGTGTCGTCGTCGCTCTGCGTGGGAATAGATCGCGCCCGCCGGCACAGTGGTAGCCAGCATTTCCTCGAGGCACAGTGCTTGTGCGCAGAGTTGCAGGTCAGCGTGCGGAGGTCTTCGGCGCCCGACTTTGTATTCCACGGGGAACGGTGGCTGATCCGGTCGAAACTCCACGACATCGGCTTTGCCACGCAACCCGAGCCGCTCAGACCATAACGGCAGCCCGCGGGCGACCTGGATGCCCGGCCTGTTCTCGTTTCCACCCTCATCGACGCGTTCATGCGCGAGTTGGCCGCGGACGGTGAAGACGTTCTCCTCGTAGGTCTGTTCGACGTGTATGAGCGCGCACTGCCGTGGGCAGTAGGAGTAGTGCTCGATCGCTGAGATCGGCACATCGACCGCGTCGTGCCCGTCCCAGGGCGTGGCCGTGTCGCCCGCCACAGCGCACCGTCTGTTGGCAACGCCCCGGTGCGGCGCCAAGGTCAACCGACGAGTGTCGTCAGGGTCACGCCCTGGAAGCCCTCAAGTGGGCCATCGGCTGGGCGTTCTATCGCGTAGTCGTTGAACGAGCGCGGCGCGTCGGAGGAGCTCGGAGGTGTCCGGACAAGTTCGAGCAGCCGATGCGCGGGCGCGTTGCCGAGTTTGCTGTCGTGGCTGAAGACGTAGAGTCCGCGGCACGCCATCTCGCCGCGGGAGGCGGAGCGGTCAACATCCCACATCATTTCCAGCGCCGTCCAGAACAAGGCGAGGTCGGCTCCCTCAACGCCGGTCTGCGCGGCGAAGTGAGGGTTGAAGAAGCCGTGCGCTCGGTAGAGCCCATACGGGACGGTTGACTTCCGGCCCATCGTGCCGTAGTTGGCTGCCTCGCCTTCGGCGTCCTCGCGATTCACGTCTTGTCGGTTCTGCGCAGGCCCGACGATGCTCGAATCGAGCGGCACGATGGGGTTGACGGATCGCGCGAAAGTGAGTTGCATCGGTCCCCGCACTTGCCCTGCGTTGTGTTCCTTCATCGACATGACGGCGCCGAACATGCGCACGTCGTAGAACTCTGCGCACATCCAGTCCCGCGCCGTGTCGACGGTCGGGTTCGGTTCCCCGTTGGAGTGCTCGTCGAAGACTCGCTTGCGTCGCTCGCCGAGGAACTGGCCGTGTTGGACGTAAACCTTGAACCGCCCGTCGCCATGCGCCATATCGACGTAGTCCCGGACCTTGCGCTTGATAGCGACATCGGTGACGAGGCCCTGCATCGTCTCGGGGTCGACGCGCGGCAGATTGCCGGCGTCGGGGTCGCCGTTGGGGTTGCCGTCCCGCACGTCGAAGAGCAAGACGAAATCGTGTCGGCGTTTCACGCCGGATGTGATCGTTGAGGTGGAGGCGGTGGTCATTGCTGGGTCTTCCTTTCACTGTCAGCGTTCGTGTCGTCTTGGTTCAGCGGACTGCCTGAGGCAGCGCGACGGCTGCTCGCTTCGGCACGGTCGTGGGCTCGCTGGTGGTAGTAGCCGAGTGAGAACAGCGCTTGATCCTTCAGCGCCAGCGTCGCTGGCCAATCGCCGATCTTGGCGCAGATCTCCTCGATACGTCGTTGCAGGTTGACGTTGGCCCCGGGCCGGTCTCTCTTGAGCTTCGCCAAGTGCGGCTGCGCGCCACGCAGCAGAGTCCCGAAGACGATGCCCGGCGTGGATGACGCGGCTCCGTAGTAGCGATCGACGATTGTGGTGTTGACGCGCGGCAATGCGGCTCGCTGCACGGATTCAAGGACCGCGAGCAGGCGACCGCAATGGTAGGCAGGGGATGGGTGGACGGGTTCAAGGGCAACCATGTATTCCTCCTTCGGGGGCTGTTGTTCTTGACTGAGCAAAACGAACTTGATGAGGGCGGCTCGAGGGCGGGTGACTCTCTGCTCTGCTCGGCAGCGTCTGACCGCCTGGAAGGCAAGCTCAAGTGGCAGGGGCGCTCCAACGAGAGCCGCGCGGAACAAGGCCCGCGGCGTGGTCACGGGAAGATCGCGGCCAGCGTCGCGAACCGTCGACGCCGCCAACGCGAAGAGGCCCAGGGGACGGGAGTTCTCGCCCGTGGGATCCTCGGGGCGCGGGTCGATGACTCGCTGCAGAACGAACCAGCGCGTGATGTTCTGCGCCACGGCCCCTACTGTCGTGTCGATCCAGTCGCGGACCACAGCGCGACCACCGCTCCCGGAAAGCGCCGCGGCGTAGAACGCCGTGTCGTCGGTGAGATCGGCCGACTGCCCGCGATGGACGGATTCGAGCAGCGCTTCGACCTCCGAGGGATCGGGTTGCCGCATGAGCCTCCCGATGTCGAAACTTTGGTTCTCGCGGGTCCAGAAGATGAACGTCGTATTGCCGACGACAAGGTGGCTACGTTCGTCAGCAAGGAGGTCGTTGGCGGCGCGGGTGAAGGCTTCGCCGCACTCCGGGCAGGTCGGCGCGTTCCTGGACGCCTTAAGGCCGTACGACTCGAACGCGCCCGAGTTCGCAGAGATAAGCGATGTGCCCGAGGTCTGTCCACCGCGGATGCCCTTGATTTTGCCCTGTAGGCGGTCGAGGACTGGTTTGCGGTCACCGCACACGAGGCACTGTCCGTCAGCATCCGAAGCGGGCGCGTTCGCCGAGAGCCAGAACTGCTGGACTGATGGCAGGTCGATCGGGCGGCAGCGCGTACCGTCATCTAGGAGCACATCGAAGGTGATCTTCTGGCCGTAGTCCCACTCGTCGCCCAAGTTGAGTTCATCGGCTCCACCTCGTTCGTGGAAGCGCTGCACCGCGAGCACTGCGGGTTCATTGGTCGCGTTCGCGCAGCGCTCCAAGAGTTCGAGATAGGCCGTGTGGCGACGCTGAGCACGCGCAAGCATCTTTGGATCGTCAGGCTTGAGCGCTCGCCCGAACGTGTACTCGCCGGTGTCGGCGAGAAGCAAGGGCACGACGGCGTTCGCGCGATTCACCTCGGGGGCCACCATGTCCAATCCGCGCTTTCCCCGGTTTGTGCTGGGATCAATTCGTGAGATCGGCTCTCTCGCGAGCGGTCGACCGTCAGGATCCAGCGCGACGATCCAGGCAACAGGGGTGCTCGCGTAGCAGGGCGGAGGCTGTTTTTGCATCCGCTCGTCGGCGTAGTCCTTCAGCTTGTTGAGCAGCATTAGACCACTTCGGGCGCTTGGTCGGGGACGTGCAGGACGCCGCGATCGAGCGAGGCTCGGAAGAAGCGGGGGGCGCCGCGTCCGCTGCGGTCCGGGGCGTAGTCGATGCCGAGCAGCATCGGCCCGAGGTCCTCGCTGCGGTCGATCGGCTCGTCGTCTGCATCAGGCTCGCTGAAGCAGGCGGTGAACTCGCGGCAGCCGAGGTAGGGCGTGGCAAAGCACTGCCCTCGGGTGACGCGTCGGCGGAACTGGTCGCGGTACTTCGCGATGTTGTCGGGGACGCCTTCGCGCAGGTCGAGATGGGCGCGGACGACGTAGGCGACATCGCGTAGTGCGAGCGTGTGACGTTGTGCGCGATGGTTGGAGGCGTCGTAACCGCCGCCTTCGACCATCCAGCGCCGCGCCGAGCGGTCGCTCTGGCGGTCGGTGATCTCGTTGCGCAGGATGGACGCAAAGCTGATCGGCTTGAGCACTCGAATCTCCTTGATTCGCCAGGTGACCTCCGGTTTCCAGAAGATCGCCTCGAGCGTTCCCCGCGCGGCCGACGGTGTCATGACGGGATAGCTCACGCGTTCGACCTTCATCTCCGGGCGCGTGAAGCAGGCGTAGTCCCCCCAGAGCTTGACTTCGAGCGGCGGCAGATCCCGGACCATTTATTCCTCATTTGATGTGGGTCTCAAATTCATCTCTCAAATAGTTATATCATGTGCGCAGCGCTCGGACAACCTCCGACCGCTGACTACCGGAGCCTCGCGAGACTCCGGCGCGCCCGCCCAGGGTGAGGATTGAAACATTTGATGTGGCTCTCATGAACTCAAACGCGAGGGCGCTCGCGGGGAGTCGAAGCGGCACGCCGGGCGGCTGTGGACGCATCGGCGGCTCAGATGATCAGGTCGGGATCGTCGGCGACGATCCCGCGCGTCTCGTCGTAGCGACCCCGCCACCGTCCGACATCGGCAGCGGCTCCGATTCCCTCGATGAAGCCGTCCGCCTTGTGACGGTCGTATTCCGCTCGCCGCAGTGACACGGTGTGGGGCTGGAGATCGCGAAAGATCTCCCGCACAGGTCGGCGAGGGAACCGAAGTTCCTCCACGAGCCTGTCGATTTTCTGCAGCGATGTTCGAGGGAAGTCCACGACTAGATCGCACGTGTCTTCCTCGATCATGCGGAACCTGGCTGCGATCGCCGGGAAGTCGAAGTCGGCGCGCAAGCGCTGGATGTTCGCCGCGTCAGGCGCCACCGCAGTGCCGAAGAGCCATTCGGAGTACCGGCGGACGGTGTCCGGGTCGTCGGGGTCAAACCCGGGGACTAGCCGGACGACTCTCGCGATGTCGCGCCCGGACCGATAGACGCCGGGCGGGCACGCATCGTCAGGCGGTTTGAAGACGACCACCCGGCCGCCCCGCTCGCCGAGTCGGCCTTCCCGGTTGCAGCGTCCAGCCGCCTGGATTATGGCATCAAGCGGCGCCTCTGCACGGAAGACGGTTGCGAAATCGACATCTACGCCGGCCTCGACGACCTGCGTGCTCACCACCCGGCAAGGCGCCCCTGCGGCGAGCTGTCCGCGAATCTCCTTGAGGGTCGCGCTGCGATGCGCACCACACAACAAAGTCGAGAGATGCAAGACATCGGGGTCGTCGAGCTCGTCGAGCAGTTCCAACGCGTGGCGCTTCGTGTTCACGATCACGAGCACGCTGTGGTGCTCGCGGACCCATGTGGCGACTTGCTGCCATGTGGTCGGCTCGTCGGCGCGCCAGTCGTACGTGACACGTTTCAGCATCTCGAAGTGGCGCCTGTGATCGTGGACGATCTCATGCGGCTGGATACTGCGGAACTCCTCTATGAGGTCGAACGCGGGCTGTGTCGCCGTCGAGAGCACCACGCTGGTGCCACAGTGCTCGGCCAGTTGGCGGAGACCATCGAGGATGGGCGCGAGCAGGCCCGCCGGAAGCGCCTGTGCCTCGTCCAAGATGATCACACTTCGCGTGAGGTTGTGCAGCTTGCGCGCCCTGCTGCGCCGGTTGGAGAACAGACTCTCGAAGAGTTGCACCGTGGTGGTCACGACAACCGGCGCGTCCCAGTTCTCCGAAGCGAGGCGGCGCCACACCGCACCATCGGTGAAGTCGTCCTCGTCGTCGATCGCCGCGCCCGCACCCTCAACCGCTGCAGAATGGTGTTCGAGCACGACACGCTCATCCCCGAAGATGCGCCGGTAGACAGCGGCGGTCTGCTGGGTGATCGTTGTGAACGGAACAGCCACGATCACACGCCGCAGCCCGTGCTCGATTCCGTGACGCAGGGCGAAGGCCATCGACGAGCGGGTCTTGCCGCCACCGGTGGGTACTGTCAGCCGGAAGATGCCGCGCGGCTTAACCGACGCGGCAATGCACGCCTCAAGAACCTCGCCACGCACGCGACTGACTTCATCATCAGAGGCAGGCGGTTCGCACGCAACGTATCTCTCGTAGCGGCGCCAGAGTTCCGCCAGCGTGACCGCGCTCTCGCGTTCGCGCGAGACTATCCCCAGCTTGTGAGCCTCTGTGTCAAGACTGTCGGCGTCCACAAGGGCCGAGTAGGTCAGACGGAGGAAGAACTCGACAGCCAGTGGATCCGTAAGGTGGTGAGGCGTCCGCGGAGTCGCATGCCCGGCGAGGTCATCCATCGCCGCCTGCAGACTCTCGATGGACCGTGGAGGTCCTGGGAGCTTTCTGCGGGCCGCCAGCCAAGGCTTGTAGTCGCGAACTGGATGTCTAAGTCCGCCGTGATGGGCATAGATCAACAGCCCCACCATCCTGAGCCCAGCCTCCTCCGCCAGAAGTGCTCCGGCGCACTTGTGGTCGATCCCAATACGTTGACGCGTCCCCCGCTCGCACTCGATCAGACACCGCTGCCACTCTGGGTCAGCCTTCCCAACGTCGTGCCACAACCCCGCCAGGAACGCAAGGGGGCCGCCGCCGAACGGCTCCGCGAGTTCGCTCGCGAGGGCTCCGACGTTGCGCAGATGATCAACAAGCAACTGCCGCTCGCCTCGACCGTTTGCCGAGTGGGCGTACAGAGGCCAGGTGCCCGGCTCTGGCTCCTGGCGCATCACCCACGTCTCGATTCCGCTCGAGGCGTACGGCGCCCAGCTGTTTGATGTCTCCACCCGGCCCGCCAGAGGACAGGGGACATTGCTCGATCTTCCCGCCTCGGTTTGGCTCGTTCCGTCATGCGTATCATCTTGCCAAGGGGGTACGACAGCCTCGAGCGCGAGAACGACTGCAATCCGCTACCTCTACCGGCTGACCTGGCGAAACATCCGTCTCTCGCCACTCGCCGCTAGGCCTACAACGTGGCGGGATACTGAATCGCACTCTGGGTTTGTTGGTGGCTCGGTTTATTGGTTTCCAGCCAGTGCGTGGTCGGCTTGTCGGGCAGCGTAGGCCTCTTCGAAACATGGCCGCGGTGCCGCCGCCTTGACCAAATCGCTCAGCAGATGCCAGCGCTCACCGCAGCGCCGCCGTGTCCAGCGGCATCACCCGCTCGTCGATCACCAGGCGCCGCGCCGGATGGCCCGTCGACCTGCTCTCGAACTCCGGCCGGGTCTCGAAGTGGTGCTCGCCGCAGTTCTCACAGCGCCACCTACAGCGGCGTCACAACGACATCAGTTGCCGGGGTGGTTGTCCCGGCCTTCGATGAAGCGCGGCCCGCTACGGCACCCGTGGAACTAACTCGCATGGGTGCCGACGGCTGGGTCCACCACCGGCACGAGTCGCGTCCGCTGTGCCCACGCGATGATCCGGCGATCGGTCGTGGCGAGGCGCATTCCTTCCAGCATGGCCGTGGCGACGATCAACTGGTCTGCAGGGTCGTTGTGGAAGCCGGTATTCATCAGCAGGACCGACTCGACGGCGATCCTAAAGGGCGGATTCCACATCCTCCCTGAAGGGTGCGCCGATCCCCCCAATGTCGGCGAGGAACCGCAGCTGACCCACGCAGGATCCCACCAGCTTGGCCTGCTCCTCGTGGAACGGGCTCACCCGCACGACCGGCCGTCGGTGCTTGGTCACGACTTGTCCACTTGGTCTGCTACTCGCTGGCGACGAGGACCTCGGTGCGGCCCTTGACCTGTCCGAGGCTTTCGGCGAGGTTGATGACGGCGGTCGTGAGTTGATCGATACGCGCTTCGGTTCGGGCGAATCCGGCGTTCATTTCCTCGCGGAGGGCGGCGGTGTTCGCGTTCATCTCCTCGCGGAGGGCGGCGGTGTTCGCGCTCATATCGGCGCGGAGACCCGCATGGTCGGCACGCATGTCCCCGATGTCGGCGCGGCGCGTGCGGTCGAGGTAGAGCATGACCGTCAGCATGATGGCGAGTACGCCGAGGATTGCAGGTTCCATAGCGGGCCTTTCGGATCGTAGCCGGTGCGGGTGGCAGCGGGTAACTGCGCGGTGCCCGTGTGGGCGACACCGGCGCAGGCCGAAGACCTCTACGCCGAAAGGAAGCTGAGAACAACTGGACTATATCGACGCATCATCTGAAGTCAGTCGGGAAGTGCGCCCCCACGGAATCTGCGGTATCCCCGCCACTACAGTGAACGCGCCGCCGGTGCCGTCATTCGGCCCGGCGATCGGCCGCCGGTGACAACACGAGGGGGAGACGATGAGCGCTTGGACGTTGAAGGGGATCGAATTGCCTGGCTACGAGGGGCGGGTGGCCGTCGTCACCGGGGCGGCTCGCAATATCGGCCGGGCCATCGCCGAGGCGATGCGAAGCCAGGGTGCCAGCGTGGCCCTCCTCGACATGGATTGGGAAGGCGAGGACATGCCCGATGACCCGGGGATGCTGGCGCTCAACTGCGATGTCGCCGACGAAGCGGCTGTGGACGCGGCGATCAGCGAGGTGGAGACCACGTTCGGAGCGCCGTCGATCCTCGTCAACAACGCCGGGATCCTGGGACCCGCAGGGGTCGTCAACACCACCCTGGAGGAATGGCAGCGCGTCTTCGATGTCAACTCCACCGGCGCGTTCCTGTGCATCCGCCGGGTGCTGCCGGCCATGCGCGAGGCCCGTTATGGCCGCATCATCAACATCGGATCCAACTCCGGGAAGATGGGCAGCCTGTCGGGTGTGACGGCGTACGCCGCCTCCAAGGCGGCCGTGCACAACCTGGCCAGGGCGGTCGCCCCTGAAGTGGCGAAGGAGGGCATCACCGTCAACGCCCTGGCGCCGTCGATGATCCACAGCCGCATGACCGAGAGGCCCAACATGGACCAGTACGCCAAGCTGGTGCTCGTCGGGCGGATGGGAACTCCAAGTGACGTGGCCTACGCCGCCCTGTTCCTGGCGAGTTCCGCAGCCTCGTTCATCACCGCCGAGGTGATGGACGTGAACGGCGGCTACTACATCGACTGAGATGGCGACACCCGAGACGCGCTCGCCGGTGCCGCCGACCCGAAACAGCGAGTTCCTGGCACCCGGCACGCATAGCTGTTTGTGTGCAGGAACGAGAAAACCGGGCAACCCAGTCGAGGCTTGTCAACCTTCGGGGGGTGCCAACCGTCTGTATGGGTATGAGGAACGAATTTCGACCGCAGACCGCCCGACCCGGACAGGCGCAGCACTCGCTGCACTGCACTTGCAGCCCGATCCGCTGGTCTTCGCCGGTTCTGAGCGACGTCGACACGGTTGAGTTGCCGTGCCTGGCGTTCGCCCCGAACCCGGTGTCCGAGCAGCGCTCGGCCGAGCCGCGGCGCAACCATCAGGTTTCGACGTGGGACTGGAGCCGGGCAGGTAGCCGCTACCAGCGGCGCTCCACCGCCGCCTGACGCGGCTCGCCACAACCGAACGCGGCGGCCTAGCCCGGTCGCCGACACGCACAACCAATCTCCCCCCCAAGCCCCCGGCCCCGGATACCCCCTCCGGGGCCGGCTCATTTTTGCCGGCCGGCCCCGGCGACAGGTGGCCGCTCGCCGCCGCGTGCGAGAATTGGCGCCGCCAACATCGCAGAGCCGCGGAGGATGACTATGACGAGCGCCCGGCAACTGGCCAACGACGCTGCGGCGCAGATCGGCGACCGTCTCGGCGAGGGCTTCGAGGCCGCCGTCGTGCTCGGCACCGGCTGGGACGATGCCGTGGCCGAGTTGGGCGACACCGAGGCGCAGATCCCCACCACCAATCTGGCGGGGTTCCCGGCCTCCCGCGTGGAAGGCCACGGCGGCACCGTGGCCGCGGTGGCCGCCGGTGATCGGCGCGTGCTGGTGTTCCGGGGGCGGGTCCATCTCTACGAGGGGAACTCCGCCGCGGCCGTCACACACGGCGTGCGCACGGCGGCGGCCGCCGGTTGCGGGGTGGCGGTGCTGACCAACGCGGCCGGGGGGCTGCGAGCGCACTACCGCGTCGGCGGGCCGGTACTCATCTCCGATCACCTGAACCTCACCGGCGAGTCGCCGGTGGCGGGGACCGAGTGGGGCACGGACCGCTTCGTCAACCTTCTCGACGCCTACTCACCTCGTCTGCGCGCACTGGCCGCCGAGGTCGACCCCGAGGTGCCCGAAGGGGTGTACGCCGGGCTGCGGGGTCCCCATTTCGAGACCCCCGCCGAGATCGAGATGTTGCGCATCATGGGCGCCGACCTGGTGGGCATGTCCACGGTGCTGGAGTGCATCGCGGCGCGCCACTGCGGTCTCGACGTGCTCGGTGTGTCGCTCGTGACCAACCTTGCGGCGGGGATGACCGACGAGGGTCCCAGCCATCAGGAGGTACTCGAAGCGGGCGCCGCTTCCGGCGCACGGGTGGGCCGGCTGCTGCGCGGCGTGATCGACCGTCTCTGAAGCGGTGCCCTGACGGGTGCTGGCCCCGGTGGCATGACTCGTCCGCGTCGTTCATGGCGGGGTGATCGGTCGGTGCGCGCCGGCGGTCTCCTGGCGTGCCCATGAGTGGCGACCCCGCCGTGCGGGCGGCAGCGGAGGCGTGGCTGGCAGCCGACCCCGATCCGCACACCCGGGCCGAATTGGAAACCCTGCTGGCGTCGGCCGGCACGGACGCCGGCGCGGCCGAAGAGTTGCGCCGGCGCTTCGACGGGCGTCTGCGGTTCGGCACCGCCGGCCTGCGGGCGCCGCTGGGGGCGGGCCCGGCGCGGATGAACCGCGTCGTGGTCCGCTCGGCCACCGTCGCGGTCATGGCCACCCTGCCGGCGGGCGCGCGGGTGGTGATCGGGCACGATGCCCGGCGGAACTCCGACGTCTTCGCAGCCGACGCGGCGGCGGTCGTGGCGGCCGCCGGGGGTGAAGTGCTGTTCCTGGGGCAGGTGCCCACACCGGTGGCGGCGCACGCTGTCGTCGACCGCGAAGCCGACGCCGGCATCGTGATCACGGCCAGCCACAACCCGCCCGGCGACAACGGCTACAAGCTCTACGACGCCGGCGGGGTACAGATCGTCCCGCCAACCGACGCGGCGGTCGAGGCGCACATGTCCGCCGCCTCTCTCCCGCCGCGCCACGTTCCTGCGCCGTCGGGCGGAGGAACCATCCACCACGTGGACTCAGACGCGACCGAGCGATACCTCGCTGAGATGGCCCGACGCCTGTGGCAACGGCCCTCAGGAAATGAGCCGCTACGGGTGGTGTACACACCCCTTCACGGGGTGGGGGCGACGGTGCTCCTGGCGCTGTTCGAGCGGTTGGGGTTGCCCCGCCCGCTGCTCGTAGCGTCGCAGGCCGTGCCCGACGGCGACTTCCCGACGGTGGCCTTCCCGAACCCCGAGGAGCCCGGAGCGCTGGACGCCGCCTTCGCCCTCGCCGCCGAGCAGGGCGCCGACCTGGTGATCGCCAACGACCCCGACGCCGACCGCCTCGCTGTCGCCGTGCCCGCCGCAACATCCGATGACGGCTCCGGCGATCCCGCCTGGCGCCGGCTGACCGGGGACGAACTGGGCGTGCTGCTGGCCGACGGTCTGCTGCGCCGTCGTGCCGCCACCGGCAACGACGAGCCGGTGCTGATAGCAGCCAGCGTGGTGTCCTCGCGGATGCTGCAGGCAATGGCGGCCGACGCCGGTGTGGCCTACGCCGAGACGCTCACCGGCTTCAAGTGGATCGCCCGGGCCGCCGATGGCCGCCCCGAGCGACTGCTGTTCGGCTACGAGGAGGCCCTCGGATACGCAGTGTGCGACGCGGTGCGCGACAAGGACGGCATCAGCGCGGCCGCCCTGGCCGTGCTGCTGACCGGCAAGCTGCACGCCGACGGGTCATCGCTGATCGGGCGACTCGATGAGCTCCACTGCCGCCATGGTGTGCATGCAACCGGTCAGGTGACGGTCCGGTTCCCGCCCACCGAGGCCGCCGCCGGCCCCAGTGCGGCAACCGGGCGCCTCCGCACGCACCCTCCTGGCGAAATCGCCGGTCTGGCCGTGCTGTCGGTGACTGACTACCAGGATCGCTCCGGCATGCTGCCTGCAACCGACATGCTGGCCTTCGAGTTGGCGGGTGGCGACAGGGTGATCGCTCGCCCCAGCGGCACCGAACCCAAGCTGAAGGCGTACATCGAGACTGTGGAGGCTGTGCACGCGGGGGACCTCGGCGCAGCCCGGCGCCGCGCGCACGACCGCCTCGGCAGGATTTCCGAGGCGGTACGACCGCTCGTGACCGCCTGACCATCACACTGGCGGGCCGGCGCCGGGGCGGTCGCGCCAAGCCGGCTGTCACGAAGCGGTCGCGGCACGCCGTCGGTGGCGCCTGCCTACGATCTGCCGGGCTGTCCAACAGCGATGGTCCGGTGCGGGCGCGGCGACAGGAGTGATGACCAATGCAACCTTTCAGGATCGCCACATGGAGCGAGGTGCCGGACCGCACGCCGGTGGGCACCGTCGTGAGCAATGTCGACCTGGTCATCGTGCGCTTCGATGACAACCACTCGGTGCTCTACGGCCGCTGCCTGCACCGGGGCGCCCTCATGAGCGACGGGAGCATCGTCGGCGACAACATCGTTTGCGGACTGCACGGCTGGGACTACGTGTTCCACACGGGTGTCTCCAGCTACGACAACTCCGAGCGCCTGGCCAAGTTCGCCTCGTGGATCGACGGTGACGACCTGTTCGTGGACCTCGACGAGATCCTCCAATGGGAGAAGGAACACCCGCAGCCGTACGACCGCACCTCGTACCAGGGCGACTACCAGGACCCCCACGGCGACGCCGCCGAGCCGCACGTCGGCCTCATCCGCCGGCTGGCCAACGAAGGGCTCGAATACCTCGGCCACCACGGGCCGGTCACATCGATGGGCGTGCCCCGCCAGGACCTGCCGAGCTGGGACAACATCCAGTTCGTCACCGCGCAGCTGGCCCGCCGGCCGCAACTCGACGACGTGCCCGTCGGCACCGAGGTGGTGATCGGCCCCAACGCGGCCAAGCCGTTGACGCTCGACATTCCCATCCTCGTGAGCGACATGAGCTTCGGGGCGCTGTCGGAGGAGGCGAAGGTGGCGCTGGCCCGTGGCGCCGAGCGGGCGGGCACCGGCATCTGCTCCGGCGAGGGGGGCATGCTCGACACCGAACGGGCCGAGAGTTCACGGTATTTCTATGAACTGGCCAGCGGCCTGTTCGGCTGGTCGCTCGAGTTGGCCGCGGGATGTGCCGCCTTCCACTTCAAGCTCGGTCAGGGGGCCAAGACCGGCACCGGCGGGCACCTGCCCGGCAGCAAGGTGCAGGGGCGGATCGCCGAGGTGCGCGGTCTGAAACCGGGCACCGCCGCCATCTCGCCGTCGACGTTCGAGCACCTCTGTAACGAGGACGACTTCCGCCGCTTCGCCGACACCGTGAGGGAGGCGTCGGGCGGGATCCCGGTGGGGGTGAAGCTTTCGGCGCAGCACATCGAGGACGACATCGACGCCGCCCTGCGGGTGGGCGTCGACTACATCATCCTCGACGGGCGCGGTGGCGGCACGGGCGCTGCACCCGTGATCTTCCGGGACAACATCTCGGTGCCGACCATCCCCGCGCTGGCCCGGGCCCGGCGCCATCTCGACGCCCGCGGTCGCCGCGACGTCGCCTTGATCATCACCGGCGGGCTGCGGGTTCCCGCCGATTTCGCCAAGGCGCTGGCGCTCGGCGCCGACGCGGTGGCCGTGTCGAACGCGGCCATGCAGGCCATCGGCTGCCTGGGCATGCGGGCCTGCTCCACCAACAACTGCCCCGTGGGGATCGCCACCCAGCGCCCGGAATTACGGGCTCGCCTCCCCGTGGAGGCCGCCGCCGGGCGGCTGCACAACTTCTTCTCGGCGTCCGTCGAATTGATGGCCGTGCTGGCCCGCGCCTGCGGGCACACCCACCTGCGCGAGTTCTGTGCCGACGACCTCACCACCTTCGACCGCGACATGGCCCACCTCACCGATATCAGCTTCGGCGGCGTCCGCCTCTGAGCGCCGGCGGCCCGACACCAGCAAACCCAAGACCCACGTTCTCGCCAAGGCTCATCTATGGGAGGGTCCCAGGACACGGGACAGTGCGGCTGCTTCCCGTCAATCCCCGCCGAAGCGAGCCTCGTAGGCTTCGGCCATCCGGTTGATGAACTCCTGCCATCGCAGGCCGTCCCCGCCGGCAGGAAGCTCGGGATCGATGCCTCCCGATTCTCGATCAAACACAACGACTGCAATGCCCTCCAGCAAGTGAGAAGCATCGCCCTCGGTCTGCCGTCCGCCGGCACGCGTGAACCGCCCGATGGCTCGTTCGATCAAGTGTGTCGTCGACTTCCAATCGTCGTCATTCCCCGACCGCACCCGCTCCGTTGTCGGCAGCGTGAGGATGCCGCCGACGACCGCGAACGGGAACTTGAGGTGAACGTTGACGGCGAAAGTTCGGATGTCTCCGAAGCGGTTCCCGACAGCGCGCCCCACGGCCAGGTGGACGGGCTTGATTTCGACGGCCAACTTCAAGCCGTCGGTCTCGGTGATCTCCGAGACATCGGCCTTCACACTGCGTAGGCCTCCGCCGACCGTTCGCTCACCCGCGATGGCGCCGTCCAGGCTGAGCCCCGTTTCCCGGAGGCTGGCAAGGGTCGCGTGAGAAAGTCCGCTGGAGAGTCGAATCTGCGCCGCCTTACGCTTCGGGGCGCCGACATGCGACGCGCCTCTGATGTACTCGGCGGAGGCAGCGCAGTAGTCCTCAATTTTCGGAGTGGCCAACTCTCCCAAGTGGTCTACCAGAGCAAGACCTGTGGGGTCTGGTGATCGAGCCACAACTAGGCCGTACGGTCGAAGGCCAGTTGAGTCGGTGAGTCGAGGGCGTCTCGCACCCTCTTGATGGAGTGCTCCAAGTAGACCGGGTCGATCTCGCAGCCCACACTGTTGCGGCCCCAGGCCGCTGCTGCTGCGGCGGTCGTGCCGGTGCCCAGGAATGGGTCGTAGACCGTGTCCCCCACAAACGAGAACATACGGATCAGACGCTCGGCCAGGCCGAGCGGAAAGGGCGCGGGATGATCCCGCGTCGAGGCGCCGTTGATTCGCCAGATCTGCTGGAACCATTCCGCATGGTCTTCGGCTGGAATGATCGACATGAGCCTCGTGGCCAGCTCGGGCTTGCGGTATCCGCCGGGCTTGCGCTGCAGCAGGATGTACTCGATGTCGTTCTTGATGACGCCATTCGGCTCGTAGGGCTTGCCATAGAAACCGCCGGCGCCCATCTCGTATTTCGCGTTGGCAATCTTGTGCCAGATGATCGGCGCGAGGTTGTCGAATCCGATCACGCGGCAGCGCTCTTGGATGCTGGCATGCAGCGGGAACACCAGATGTCGCCCGAACGCCTTGCGAGACACGTTGACGTCCCCGACGACGACCACCATCCGTCCGCCCGGCACGAGAGCGCGATGGACGCGGCGCCACACCTCGTCGAGTTCGTCCAAAAACTCCTCATAGCCCTCAACCTGCCCGAGTTGGCCAGGTTGATTGTTGTACTCCTTGAGGGTCCAGTAGGGAGGAGAAGTGACCACGAGTTCGACGCTGTCCGGCGCAAGCTCCAAGCGGCGGCTGTCGCCAAGGTGAATCAAGTGGGCGCTCGGAAGGCTCTGGACCGCCCGACTGATCACCGCGCACACTTCCGGCTCTTTCGCAATCGCCGGGAACCCTCGCTGGGGCTCGGCTGCTACGCGCTCGAGAAGCGGCGGGGGCGCCGCAGCCACAACCGCAGCCGGGTTGGTGGGCGAGCCCAACTCGATCCGCTGCCAGGACGGGGGCTCTGGTTGGGGCCTGCTGATGCTCATCAGAACACTGTCACTCAAGAGCAACCCCCCGGTCTTCTAGATCTCGCTTCAGGCCTAGGAGACTGCTGAATAATTCGGTTCGAAAGGCTCGCGTTGGTGGTTGGGGTCTGGGAGACTGGTGGCATGCAGGGCGTGTCGTTGTTGGATCGGGAGTTGTTGGACGCTGAGGCGGTGGTCGGGCATTTGGTTCCGGCTGGTTCGGTGCACCGGTTTTTGGCTGATCACCGGCGGTGGGTGTTCCCCGATGAGTTGTTCGCCGATTTGTTCGGTTCGGGTCGGGGCCGGCCGTCGGTGCCCGCTGAGGTGGTGGCGACGGTGCTGGTGTTGCAGTCTTTGGAGGGTCTGTCGGATCGGGAGGCGGCGCAGGCGCTGCGCACTGATCTGCGTTGGAAGGTGGCTGCGGGGTTGGCGTTGGATGATGAGGGGTTCCATCCGACGGTGTTGACGTATTGGCGGCGTCGGCTGGGTGATAGTGATCGCCCTGAGCGGATCTTCGAAGCGGTTCGCCGGGTCGTGGCCGATACTGGCGTGCTGGGGGGCAAGTCCCGCCGGGCGTTGGATTCGACGCTGTTGGACGACGCGGTGGCGACGCAGGACACGGTGACGCAGTTGGTGTCGGTGATTCGCCGGGTGCGCGGCGCCGTGGAGGCTGCCGCGTCGGTTGTGGTGGCCGCTCATGACTACACCAGCGGCGCCAAGCCGGCGTGCGCGTGGGACGACCCGGTGGCCCGCAACGTTTTGGTGAGCGGGCTCGTGAACGACGCTCTGGCGGTGCTCGCCGCGGTTGAGGGCGTCGCTCTCGACGACGATCAGCGACAACTGGTCGCGCTGTTGGCGCTGGTCGCTGGCCAAGACGTCGAACCCGACCCTGACGGGGCCGACGGCGCGTGGCGTATCGCGCGGGCCACGGCCAAGGATCGGGTGATTTCCACCGTCGATGCGGAGTCTCGGCACATGCACAAGTCGAAGTCGAGCTATCGGGACGGTTACAAGGCCCATGTCGCTGTGGAGCCCGACACGGGGATCATCACTGCGTGTGACCTCACCCCGGCCAACGCCGGCGACGGACCTGTCGGTGTCGAACTGCTGGGGGGCGAGGAGCCGGGCCTTGAGGTGCTGGGCGACTCCGCGTACGGATCCGGGCCCGTTCTCGCCGCCCTCGAAGACCAACAACATCACGCGGTGATCAAACCGTGGCCGCTTCACCGCAACCCCCGCCTGGGCGATGACCAGTTCAACCGGGACGACTTCGACATCGACTACGACGCCCGAACCGTGACCTGCCCCAACGACGAGACCGTCCCGATCAACAAATCGGGACGAGCCGCGTTCGGTTCACGCTGCAAGACCTGCCCCCTGCGCTCCCGATGCACCGCATCGACCCGAGGCAGGACCCTCCAGATCGGCGAACACGACCAACTTCTCGCCCAAGCCCGAACCGACTGGCGCGACCGCCGCCACACCGACGACTACCGCCAACACCGCCCCATGGTCGAACGATCCATCGCCTGGCTCGTCCGCAACGGGCACCGCCGCGTCCGCTACCGAGGCGTCACCGCCAACCGGATCGGCCTCGCCCACCGAGCCGCCGCCGTCAACCTCCAACGACTCACCAAACTCGGCGCCAACCACAACGGCCACACCTGGCAACTCAACGCCGCATAACACCACACCCCGCCAACCAGCGGGGGCGCCCCACCAAGCCCCGCCGCGACCCCCCGACGGCGCCCGCTCCCACACCACAGACACGACCACCGAAACGAGGCGCCACCCCAACAGAGACCCCCCAACCCCAAACGCATTGTTCAGCAGTCTCCTAGTGCCACGGTAGCCCAACCTCCTAGATCCGATTGTTCATCCATTAACAATAAGTATTGATAGATTATCTTAGATTTGCTGCGTCACAACGCTCATCCTGGCGCCAAGCGGCGTATCAGGTAAGCCAGTTCTGGTAGCGGGTGGCGAGGTTGTAGTGGTGGTAGTGGGTCCCGCGTTCGCGACATGGCCCACCTCACCGATATCAGCTTCGGCGGCGTCCGCCTCTGAGCGCCGACGGCTCCGCTGGATCCTGGATTCCGGCTGTGAGTATGCGTGGTGTGTGCTGGAGGTGGTGTCAGGCTGGCGCCGGTGGTGTGGACGTGACTCCGAGGGCTTCGACTGCGGCCTCCCAGCGGGCGAGGAGGGTTGCGGCCCGTTTGACGGCTGCTTCGTGGGCCGTGGCGAGGGCGAGGACCTCCTCGGGGCGGCTGTAGACCTCGGGATCGCCGAGTTGCCCCAGGAGCGCGGCCACCTTTGCGTCGGCGGTCGCGCAGTCGCGTTCCAGCCTGGCGAGGCGGCGGTGCAGCCCGTCGGCTTCATTCCGCCGGCGGGCGCCGGCCTTCCGTCGTTCGCTGCGGACGTTGCCGGCGCGATCGCCGGGGGGCGCGGCCTGGCTGCGAGCGGGCGCGCTGACGAGCAGCGACTCGTCCACGCCGTGGTGCCAGATGGCCCTCCCGTTGCGCACCTCGATGAGGGCGTCGGCCGTCGAGCGGATGAGGTGGCGGTCGTGGGTGACGAGCAGCACCGTGCCGGGGTAGGCGGTCAGGGCGTCCTCCAGCACGTCGCAACTCGGCAGGTCGAGATGATTGGTGGGCTCGTCGAGAACGATGAGGTTGACCGGCTCGACCATCGTGCGTGCCAGCGCCAGGCGGGTGCACTCCCCGCCGGAAAGCTCGCCGACGCGCCGGTCGGCCGCGTCGCCGGGGAAGCCGAAGGCACCGAGCATCGAGCGCACGTTGCGCTTGCCGAAGTCGATGCCGTGCGAGAACACCTCGATGGCCCGCCTGGACTCGTCGAGTTCGTCGGCCTGGTGCTGCTCGAAGGCGGCAACCTTCACGTTCGTACCCAGGTGGGCTTGGCCGCTGCTGGGGGTCAACGCACCGAGAATCAGGCGCAGCAGCGTGGTCTTGCCGGCGCCGTTCGGGCCGACGAGGGCGACCGTCTGGCCCCGTTCGACCGCCAGGGTCACCCCTGAGATCACCGGTTCGGGGTCGTCGTCGTAGCCCACGGTGGCGTCGCTGAGTTCGACCACCACCCGAGGTGACCGGGGCGGCTCGCCGAACGCGAACCGGGCGACGAGGTCGTTCCGGCTCGGCGCGGCGATGCGGTCCAGCTTCTCGAGGGTCTTCACGCGGCTCTGCACCTGCCGGGCCTTGGTGGCCTTGTAGCGGAAGCGTTCGATGAACTGCTCCACGCGGGCCACCTCGCGTGCCTGCCGGGTGGCGGCCGCCTCGATGCGGGCGAGGCGCTCCTCCCGGGCCACGACGAACTCGGCGAACCCGCCGACGTAGGTCATGGCCGTTTCCTCGGTCAGTTCGATCACGCGGTTGGCGACGGCGTCGATGAAGTCCCGGTCGTGGCTCACGAACAGCAGCGCGCCCGGCCAGGTCACCAGCCGTTGCTCCAGCCAAGCCGTCGAGTCGATGTCGAGGTGGTTGGTGGGCTCGTCGAGGATCAGGATGTCGGGCCGGGCGACCAGCAGCCGGGCGAGGGCCACCCGCATCCGCCAGCCCCCGGAGAGTTCCCGCACCGGGCGCCCGGCATCGGCGGGGGCGAAGCCGAGCCCCGCCAGCACCTTGCCGACCTCGGCCTCCAATGCGTACCCCCCGAGCTGCTCGAACCGGGCCTGCGTCTCGCCGTAGCGGGCCAGGACGGCCTCGTGGTCCTCGCCGGGTGCCGCGAGCCGACGCTCGAGGTCGGCGAGTTGCTCGGCGAGGCGGGCGAGCGTTCCCGCGCCGGCCAGGACCTGTTCGTGCACGGTGCCGCCGGCCGACGCGCTGAGGTCTTGGGGAAGGTAGCCGATCTCGGCGTCGCGGGGCCGGGTGACGGTGCCCTCATCGGGCTCACCGACGCCAACGAGGATCTCCAGAAGGGTTGTCTTGCCGGTGCCGTTGCCGCCGACCAGTGCCACTCGCCGCCTGGCGGCGAGCTGGACGGAGACATCGGCGAACAGGCGCCGGATGCCGTAGGACTTGGCCAGTCCCGAAGCGGTGAGCATCCTCGCAGGCTAGGGGTGGCTCCGGGTCTCAGACGTTCTTGCCGAGGGTGCTGGCGGGACTGGGGGTCTGGCCCGGCAGGGCGCGGCGGCGGGCGAACAGTTCCTCGGCCGCGGCCTGGGCCCGCTCGGCCACCTGGGCCACGTCAACCGAGATCACCTCGCCCCCGGCCACCAAGTGGCGCCCCTGCACCCAGACGTCGCTCACGTCGCGGGCCGAAGCGCTGAAGACCAGATGTGCCGGGGCGTTGAAATCCTCGCGATGTAGCAGCGGCACAAAGTGGAGGCTCCGCAGATCCACGGCCACGATGTCGGCGTCCTTGCCCTCCTCGAGGGTGCCTGTCACGTCGTCGAGGCCCAGGGCCTTGGCGCCCGAGCGGGTGGCCATGTCGAGGATGTCCCATGGGTCGCCGACCGTCGGGTCCAGCGTGGAGACCTTCGCCAGCAGAGAGGCGAACTTCATTTCCTCGATCATGTCGAGGTTGTTGTTCTCCTTCTCGCCGTCGGTGCCCAGCGCCACCGTCACTCCCTGGCTCCGGTAGTAGCCCACCCGGGCCGGTCCAGACGAGATCTTCATGTTCGAACACGGGCAGTGGGTCACCGCGGTGCCGGTCTCGGCAAGGATCCGCACCTCCCGGTCGTCCAGCCACACCCCGTGGGCGATGACCGTGGACGGCCCGAGGATGCCGCGCTGGTAGAACTCCTCGATGGGGCGCCGCCCGAACTGGCGCAGGCACTCCTGCACCTCCCAGATGGACTCCGAGGAGTGCGTGTGGATGCCGGTGCCGAACTCGGTGGCCAGGGCGGCGGCGCCACGGAACATGTCCGCTGAGCAGTAGAAGATGTGCTCGAGGCCAACCCAGCTGCGCACCCGCCCTCCGGCGGCACTGAGATGTGTCTCCAGCAGGCGCCGGTTGGTCTCCAGCGTCTCGAAGTAGTCGTACAGGTCGGCGGTGTAGGGGGCGAGCGTGGCCCGGATGCCGATCGCCTCGGCCGCCCGGGCCGAGCCCTCCATGAATCGCCACATGTCCAGCACCGAGGTGGTGCCGCCGCGGAGCCCCTCGGTGTAGGCCATCCAGGAGGCCGCCTCGGCGATCTCCGGGGTGAGTGCCCGGTGCGCCGGGTCGATGTGGTTCTCCAGCCACTCCCACAGCGCCAACGACTCGGCGGTGCCGCGCAGCAGGCCCGAATGCAGGTGGCAGTTGTGCAGGCCGGGGATCACGGCGTGCCGGTCGGCGTCGATCACCTGCACGTGTGCGGCGGCAGGGTGATGGTCCACCTCCTCAACGCTGCCGACAGCGGCGATCCTGCCGTCGACCACGAGTACCGAGCCGGGGTCGTGGTACACGCGCCGGCCCTCCAGCGGCAGCACGATGCCGCCCCTGATCAGGAAGGATCGGTCGGGATCGGGGTTGGCTGCCATGCGGTACTCCTCGGTTCGGTGCGGGGCGACGGGACGATTCTGTCCCGGTTCCGACGGGACGATTGCGGTGGCGGGGCGAGATTGGGGGAGCGGGTCGCCGGCGGCGGTCGGCGGGTCGGGGGCTACCGGTCGGGCACGTAGTTGAAGCCCAGCGACTTGGGCATGCGTGCCCGGCGGGCGCCGATCACCAGGATGATCAGCGCCACGAGGAACGGGATCGTCTGCAGCGCCTCGGTCGGCACGCTGTCGGAGACGATGTTGCGCAGGTTCGTGCCGAGGGCGTCGGCGAGGCCGAAGGCGAACGCGCCGACCGCCACGCCCCAGGCCGACCAGCGCACCATGATGATGACGATCAGGGCGATGAACCCCCGTCCGGCGGTGATTCCCGGCTCGAACACGCCCACCAGCGCCGTGGTGATGGCGGCGCCGCCCAATCCGGCGAGGCAGCCCGAGAGCAGGGTTGCGATCGACCGCACCCGGATCACGTTGACGCCGCGGGCGAACGCCGCGTCGGGGTCTTCGCCGACGGCCCGCACCTCCAGGCCGAACACGGTGCGCTGCGCTACCCACCAGACGACGGGCACCATCCCGAGGGCCAGCCACGTCATCCAACTGTTGGACAGGAAGGCCTCACCAAGGAATGGGATGTCGGACAGGCCGGGGATGTGGATCTCGCCCAGGATGCTCACCTGACGCCGCGCGCCGCCCAGCGGGGTGGTGAGGCGGAAGATGTAGCCGGTGAGGCCGACCCCCAGGATCGTGAGCCCGAAACCGACCACGACCTGATTGGCGTTCAGGCGAACGCACAGCCACACCATCAGCAGCGCCAGCGCCGCGCCGGCCAGAGCACCGGCCAGGAGGCCGACGACGATGCCCGACTCGACTGCCACGTACAGCGACGCGAGAGCCCCGACGATCATGAAGCCCTCCAGGCCGATGTTCAGCACGCCGGCCCGCTGGGCGAGCGTCTCGCCCAGGGAGGCGAAGATGAGCGGCGTGGCCAGCCGCATACCGCCGGAGAACGTGGCGGTCCAGAACGTCAACTCGGCGAGCTTGCCCACGTCAGGACTTCCCCGACCCCGCCCGGCCGCCGCCGTCCCCGGCTGTGTCGGCGCTGCGACCCCAAGCCGCAACGGCACCCATCGACTCGCCGACCGAGCGCACCACGCGGCGGGCGATGGCGGCGATCTGTGGGGCGTACCGAACCGCGAACCCCAGCAGGATCAGCGCCTGGATGATGTCGCTCAGCGAGGCGGGGATGCTCTCGACGGCCTGCATGTGCAGCCCGCCCGCCTGCAGCGCCCCCACCAGTAGCGCCGCCGCCAGGATGCCCAGCGGTCGCGCCCCACCCAGCATCGCCACCACCAGGCCGAAGAAGCCGATCTCCTCGGCGATGTCCACGAACAGCCGCTGTAGCAGCCCCGCCGCCTGCAGCCACCCGGCCAGGCCCGCCAGAGCCCCCGAGATGAGCAGCGAGTTGAGGATGATGCGCCGCCCGCCGATGCCGAGACTGTGCGCCAGGCGGGGGTTCTCTCCGAACAGGTCGTAGCGGTACCCCATCGTCGAGCGTGTCCACAATCCGAACAGCAGCACCATCACCACCACCGCCAGCACGCCGGCGTGCAGCCGGGTGCTTGCCACGAGGTCGCCGAGAACGGCGTTTTCCGCGAAGGGCTCAGACTTCGGCGTGATGGCACGGGGTTCCTTGAGGGGTCCGTTCAACAGGTACGCCAGCAGCAGGAAGGCGAACTCGTTGAAGAGCAGTGTGGACAGGATCTCGTTGACGTTCAGGTGGGCTCGCAGCAGGGCCGGAATCACCACCCACACCATCCCGAACACCGCGCCCCCGACGGCCGCCAGCGGGATCGCCGCAGCCGATGGGGCGCCCCGCAGCAGGAATCCCGTCACGAGAGCGCCGATGCTGCCGGCGATGAGCTGACCCTGCGCGCCAATGGTGATGACGCCCGCACGGAGTGCCACCGCCGCGCCGATGCCGACCATCGCCAGCGGTGCGGCTCGCGCCAGCGTCTCGCCGATGGCGAACCAGTCGCCGAAGCTGCCCGCCAGGATGGCGCCGTAGGCGGTGAGCGGGTTCTGCCCCGATCCCGCGAGGATGGCCGCGCCGAGCGCCAGGGCGACCACCACCGCCAGGAGGCTGGTGCCCAGGCCGATGGTCGCCCTCTCGAACGCCGTGTCGGCGCGCAGCGGTCCGGGACCGTCGCCGCCGCCGATCGTGCCTCCTGCTCCGGCGCCGGGCGTGCCCCCTGCGGTTACGCTCACGAGTCGCTCTCCGGCTCGTCGGTCGGATCCCAGTCGAGGCCCGCCATGACGGCGCCCAGGCGAGCCGATGTCATTTCCTCCACCCCGAACCGGTCGGTCACCCGCCCCCCGCTCAGCACCACCACTCGCTGCGACAGCTCCGCCACCTCGTCGAGGTCGGCGGAGATGATGACCACCGCCCCGCCCCGGGCGGCGGTGTCGAAGCACCGGTCGCGGATCGCCCGCCCGGCGTGGGGGTCGAGGCCCTTGGTCGGTCCTGCGGCCACGAGCACCGCTGGATCGCGCTCCATCTCGCGCGCCGCTATCAGCTTCTGCTGGTTGCCGCCCGAGAGCGACCCGGCCCGCAGTGCCGGCTCCGGCGGGCGCACGTCGAAGCGCCGCGCCAGGACTCGTGCGTGGCGCCGCACCGCTGCCCGGAGCCGCACGCCGAAGCGGGCGAACTCCGGGTCCGACACCCGCCGTGCAATCAGGTTCTCGGCCAGGGAGAAGTCGGCGGCCAGCCCGGCGCTGCGATCCTCGGGTAGCAGCGCCACCCCGCCGGCGATGGCGGCCGCCGGTGAGCCCGTCACGTCGGCGCCGTCGATCCGCACCTGCCCGGCGTCGGGGCGGACCTGGCCGGTTAGCGCCGCCGCCAGCTCCTCCTGCCCATTGCCCGCGACGCCGACCACGCCGACGATCTCTCCCGCCCGCACCTGCAGCGACACGTCGCGCAGGCCTGGGCCGTGCTCGGCGGCCACGCGCAATCCCTCGGCCTCCAGCCGCACGTCGCCGAGTTCCAGGTCGGGCCGGCGAACCTCCAGCAGTGAGATGTCGCCCACCATCAGCTCGGCAATGCGCCGCAGGTCCGCAGCCGCCACGTCCTCGCCTGCTGTGACGACCCGCCCCTGGCGCAGCACGGTCAGCCGATCGGCCAGTTGGGCGAGTTCGGGCAGGCGGTGCGAGATGTAGATGATCGGTGTTCCCTCGTCGCGCAGCCGCAGGCACAGTGCGATGAGGGCGTCGGTCTCCAGCGGTCCGAGCGCCGAACTGGGTTCGTCCAGGATCAGGACCCGGGCGCCCCAGGCGAGGCTGATGAGGATCTCCGCCTGCTGGCGAACAGCCATAGGCAGGTCGTCGACCAGGGAGTCGGCCGGAACCGCCAGGTCCAGTTCACCGGCGAGCCGCTCCACTTCGGCGCGGGCCGCCCGGGCGTTGAACGGCCGCGGCCACGGCCGCCACCCGCCGCCGGGTCCGGCGCCTCGGGGACTCGCCCGCGGCGACTCGCCGGCAGATGCCGCGCCGGATTGCGGTGGGCCCGGGTGCTGTCGGGGACGGCCCAACTCGATGTTCTGCGCCACGGTGAGGCCCCGCACCAGCGAGAGTTGCTGGCGGACATGTGCCACGCCGGCAGCCGAACCCTCCGAGCGCCGCCGGGGGGTGTACCGCTCGCCGAAGAGCCGGAGTGTGCCGGCGTCGGGGCGCAGAGTGCCGGCCACGATCTTGGCCAGCGTTGTCTTGCCGGCGCCGTTCTCGCCCACCAGGGCGTGGATCTCACCCGCCCGGAGGTCGAAGTCCACCGAGTCCAAGGCTTGCGTGGCGCCGAAGCGCCGGGACACCCCGACGGCTTCGAACGCCACCGAGTTGACGCCCTCGTGGGCGCCGTCCGAGTTGGTGCTCTCGTGGGTGCCGTCGCGCCCGGCTCCGGGGCTTGGACGGCCGCTCATGGGGGCGGCGGGAGGGTGGCGCGGGCTGCCGCGGCCACCTCTGACTCGTCGACGCTGACGCAGTGGCCGTCGCGCACGACCACCTCACCGGCGGCGATCACCAGGTCGGCGCGGTCGGATAGGCCGGTCAGCAGCAGCCCGATGACCGGGTCGTGCACGCCGACGCGGTCCACGGTGGTTATGTCCCAGGCGGCAAGGTCGGCGCCGGCGCCCGGCGCGAGAGTGCCCAGCGCCGAGCGGCTCAGGCAGCGGGCCGAGCCGCGGGTGGACATGGCCAGCAACTCGCGAGCACTCAACCAGCGCTCGGGGTCCGGGCTGTGCTGACGGTGCGACAGGGCCGCCAGTCGCATGTCGCCCATCTGGTTGCCGCCGTCATTGGAGGCCGAGCCGGTGGTGCCGAATCCCACCGTGCAGCCCCCGTCGAGCCACCACCGCACCGGCGCCGGGCGGAACCCCATGCGCAGGTCGGGGGCGATGAGGTGCACGATCCCCACACCGGCGGCGGCGTATTCGGGGATCTCGCCGCGAGGGGCGTCCATCATGTGTGCCAGCCACACCTTGTCGCTGTGCCAGCCCGCCTCGCCGATGACCTGCCAGGGCGACCTGCCGTAGCGTCGGCGGCAGAACTGGGTGTCCACACCCTCGTAGAGGTGGGTGTGCAGGCCCACTCCCGGGTGCTCCGCCGCCATCTCGGCGAAGGCGGCGAACAGCTCGAGGCGGTCGACGTGCGGTCCACAGGGGGCCAGGTCGATGCGGATGCGGGCCAGCGGGTCGGGGTCGTGGTAGTTCTCGATCAACTCGAGGCTGTGGCGCAGCACCTCGTCGACGCTCTGGCAGGCCACGTCGGGCGCTTCCCCGCCCGCGCTGCGGGCGTACGTCATGGTGCCCCGTCCGGCGTTCAGGCGGATGCCCACCTCCTGGGCGGCTTCGATGATGGCCTCGATGTACGGCGCCGTCACCCCGCCGGGGAAGAAGTAGTGCTGGTCGGCAACGGTCGTCACCCCGCACAGCAGCGATTCCACCATGCCGGCCCGGGCCATCGTGGCGACCGTCTCGGGCGTGAAATGGCCGTCGCGCCACCACTGCATGCAGATACGCCCGAGGCCCTTGAGCCACTCCGGGAGCAGAACCCGCTCGAGTTCGGGGATGCTGCGCAGCCCCACCTGGTAGAGGTGTTGGTGGGCGTTGATGAGGCCCGGCATGACGAGCAACCGGGAGGCGTCGATGACCGTCTCGCCGGCCACCGGCGTGAGATTACCGATCTCGGCGATGCGCCCGTCGGCGACGCGGAGGTCGACGTCGCGAAGCTCGCGATCGTCCTCGTCGAAGGTCAGGAGGTGGGCGATATTGCGCAGCAGCATCTCGGGCACGGGCGCCAGTCTGGCAAACTCGGCGAGTACGTGGAGGGAATGACCCTGAGACAACGCACCCCACAACTCCCAGACCCGATCCGATGGCTCCAGCGCTGCAGCGATTGTGTGCTTGCACGCCGCCGGGCAATCGGTGGGGCGCACCCCGTCGGGCACCGGAACGACAGACGCTGAGCACCTCCTCCCGCCCCCGCCGGCCGGCGGTTGTCGTCGGCGCCTGCACGCTGTCGATCGCGGTCAACTCGGCCTACGGCTACGTGCCGGGGTTTGTGGCCACCTCCCTGCGGGCCGATCTGGGCGTCGGGCGCTGGTACATCGGGCTGCTGGTGAGCCTCTACTTCGGGTGCGCAGGCTTGGCGTCGCTGACGGCGGGGCGCATCTGCGACCGCGTCGGTGCGCGGCTTGCGGTGGTCGCCGGGATGGTGCTGGTGGTCCTGGCCTCCGGGGTGGGTGCCGGTCTCGGGGGCTACGCGCCGTTGCCCGCCGCCGGTGTGCTGGCGGGGTTCGGGTACGCGCTCAACAACGTCGGGACGAACGTCGCCGTCGCCGGCGCGGTGAGTCCCCGTCGCCGCACCGTCTCCCTGGCGACGCGGAGTTCCGGCATCCTCCTGATGAGCGCTGTGAGCGCGGCTCTCGCTCCGATCGTTGCCAATCGCTGGGGTTGGGAGTGGGTGTTCGGCGGCCTCGGTGTCGGCGCCGCGGTGATGGCGTTTGGGGCGCTCGGAGTCCTACCGGGCGGCAGGGGTGAGCCGCACCAGTTGCTGCAAAGCCGCTCGCACAGCCTGCCGAAGGGGTTCGTCTGGTTCCCGGTGGCGGCGTTCTGCCTGATCGCGGGCGCCCAACCGCTGCTCTCCTGGACCGTTCCGTACGCGGAGGAGTCGCTGGGCCTGTCGTCGACGTGGGCGGGCATCCTCGTCGGAGCGTCATCGGCGGTGGGTGCGGTGGCCATGGTTGCCACGGGTGTGGGTGCCGACCGGTTGGGGTCACAGCGGCGCATGCGCCTGCTGGTGACGCTGGTGGTAGGGACCGGCATCTCGTGCCTGCTGCTCGCCGCCGGCGGTGTACTCGGGCTGGGCGTGGCCATGGTGGGCGTCCTCGGCGGGATCGTCCTGCAGTTCGCCAGCATCGGCACGATGCACGCCACCGTCGTGGACCGGGCGGGCCCCGCTGTGGCCCGCGCCACCGCCGCCACGATGACCGGCTACTACCTGGGTGCGCTCGTCTCGCCGGTGGCGTTCGGGGCGTTCGTCGACAGCGTCGGCTCCTACGAATGGGCGTGGCTCATCCTCGCCATCCTGCTGGGGGGTTCCGCCGCGGCCTTCCGCCTCGCCGGGCGGATCGCGCCGGTGGATTGAGTGTCGCCTCTGCCAGGCGGTGGCGCGTCGCCGGGCTCCCCGTCCCGTCGGGTTGGTTCGCACGGGCGGATCGGGTCTCGGGGCGCGGGACTAGCCTTCGCTCGACCATGAGCAACGCGGTCGAATCCTCCGCGTCGGGGTGGGTGGAAGCCCGCCTCACCGAACGCGACGCACCACCGACGGAGGTCGCGAACGTCCTGGGCGCTCGACTCGCCCATCGCCCGGCCGACCTCCTGAGGGCACGCCGGTGAGTGCCCGGTTCGTCGGCCGCAGCATCCCGCGGGTCAACGACGAGACCATGCTGCGCGGCTCGGCTCGCTACGTGGCCGACCTGGCGGGCGCAATGGAGGGCGTGCGGCACGCCGCCGTCATCCGTAGCCCGGTGGCTCACGGGATCCTGGAGGGCTTGGAGGTCGGCGACCTGCCGCCCGGTACCCACCTGATCGGGCCCGAGGAGCTGCGGAGATGGGCGAAGGGCGGCTTCCCCGTGCTGTGGCATCTAGCCGAGCAGAACCAGACCTCCACGCCGCTGCTGGACGACCGGGTTCGGTATGCGGGCCAGCCGGTCGGCGTGGTCGTCGCCGGCAGCGCCGCCGCCGCCGCCGACGCCGCCGAGACGATTCTGCCGCTCATCGGGGAACTGCCGGCGGTGATCGACCCGCTGGAGGCGCTCGCAGCGGATGCGCCGCGCCTCTGGGACGGCGTGGAGGGGAACCTTCTGGCTGCCTGCACGGCCGGCGACAGCGCCGAGCACACCGAGGCGGTCTTCGCCGCCGCCGACCGGCGCCTACGCACCCGGCTGGGGATCGGGCGCCTCAGCGGGGCACCTATGGAGGGCCGGGGCGTGCTGGCCTACACCGAGCCGACCGGCAAGCTGGTCGTGCACACGTCCACGCAGGTGCCGCACGGGGTGCGCGACGTCATCTGCGCCGTGCTGGGTATGCCACAGCACCGGGTGCGGGTGGTGGGGCCTGATGTCGGTGGGGGGTTTGGGCTCAAGGACCACCTCTATGAGGACGAGATGATGGTGATCATCGCTGCACTCGCTCTGGGGCGCCCGGTGCTGTGGGCCGAGACCCGCACGGAGTCGCTGCTGGCGACCACGCACGCTCGGGGCGAGACCTGCGATGTGGAGGTGGCTTTCGACGACGACGGCACGCTGCGCGGCCTGCGCGTGGACGCGGTGCGCAATGCCGGAGCTCAATGCAGCATCTTCTCGGGAGGGCCGCTGTTCGTGGCCCTCGGCATGGCACCGGGGCCCTACACCTGGGACGCGGTGCGGGGCACCGGACGCCTGGTGGCCACCAACACGATGCCGACGGGCGCATACCGGGGTTTCGGCCAGACCCAGGCGACCCTCATCGGTGAGCGGGCGGTCGACCTCGTGGCCCGGGCGCTGGGCCGCCACCCGGCCGACGTGCGGGAGCAGAACATGATCCGCGCCGAGTCGCAGCCGTACACCACCCGCACGCACGTGACCTACGACAACGGCGACTACGCCGCCCCGCTGCGCCGCGCCCGCGAGTTGATCGAGGGTCGGGGGACTGTCGCGTCGTCGCCGGACGACGGCCGCCTGCGCGGTGTGGGGTACGCCTCGCACGTGCAGTTGGCGGGCGTCGGTCCCAGCTTCCTCAACGAGATCCTGGGCTTGCGCATCGGCGGCTACGAGAGCGCCGTCGTGCGCATGGAGCCCGACGCCAGCGTGCGGCTCTACACCGGCGTGTCGCCTCACGGCCAGGGCCTGGAGACCACCCTGGCGCAACTGCTGGCCGACGAGTTGGGTGTCGACGTCTCCGACGTGGAGGTGATCCACAGCGACACCGACATCACCCCCTACTCGGCCTACGGCACGGCTGCGTCCCGCTCGATGGCCTTGGGGGGCGGCTCCGCGCTGGTGGCCGCACGGGAGTTGGCTGGGCGGATCCGCGCCATCGCCGCCGACATGCTGGAGGCCAACCCCGCCGACTTGAGCCTCAGCGGTGGGCAGGTCACCGTGGCCGGCACCGCCGCCTCGGTGCCGCTGGCCGAGGTGGCCGCCGCGGCCCACCGCGGTTTCCGGCTGCCCGACGGCCAGGCGCCCGGACTCACCGCCTCGTACATCTACGACCCGCCCAGCCCCACGTTCTCCTTCGCCACCCACGCCTGCTCCGTTGCCGTGGACCCCGAGTTGGGTGGTGTCGAGATCACCGACTACGTCGTGGTGCTGGACTGCGGCACGGTGGTGAACCCGGTGATCGTCCGCGGGCAGGTTCACGGGGGTGCCGCGCAGGGCATCGGTGCCGCGCTCAGCGAGGAGATCGTCTACGACGCCGGCGGCCAGCCCCGCACCACGACGCTCGCCGACTACCTCGTGCCCACGCCCGACATGCTCCCGGACTTCACGGTGGAGCATCTCGAGACGCCCTCCCCCTACACGCCCGGCGGCATGAAGGGGATGGGCGAGGGCGGCACCAACGCCGCCTTCTCCTGCGTGATCAACGCCGTGCTCGACGCCATCTCCGGGGCCGAGACATCGCCATCTGAGGAGGTCCTGACGACCCCTCTGTCGCCGGAGCGTCTCTGGTACGCCCTGCATCCCATTGGCTGAACCGCCCGTGCGGAATCCGGCACTGGCCTGCAGGGCAGCACGACCCTGGCCGATGGCCTGGCTGTCGGCCAGTGCCGTTCCGATGTCCTCCCCGGCCTCTTGCCGATACCATTGGAGTGACTGATATAAAATGAGATAGCGTAACTATCGCACCGCTTCCCCCGACAGGGTCAGCCCATCGCCGCAGCAAGGCTGCCGCACGATCTTTAGGAGGAAACGATGACGATGCTCCCGTTCCCGGAAAGCTCACAATGGTGTAGTTTGCAGCGCATGGGACCCCCGGCGGGACCTCGGACGAACGGGGCGATGAATAACCTGTTGCCCGCCGACGCCCCCGCGCACGGCTGGTATCGGTTCGTGCTGTCGTTCCCGCCGCATCTGGTGCGCAGCTATGCGGAGCGGTTCGGGCTCGACGAGTCGTCTGTGCTGCTGGATCCGTTCTGCGGGACGGGCACCACCGTCGTCGAGGCGAAGAAGTTGGGGATCCCGAGTCGTGGTGTCGAGGCTCTCCCTATGGCCCGCCTGGCTGCCGCAACGAAGGTGGATTGGAGTCCTGACCCCGACCGGCTGGTGGCGCACGCGGAACTGGTCGCCGACAAGGCGCTGGCACTACTGGAGGCCGACGGGTGCAGCGACGGGGCGACGGGGGAAGTACCCGAGGGAACGCGGCTTCGCATGCCGAGGCCCGAGGCGTTCAAGCTCCTGCTGCGCAACTCGATCAGCCCGCTGCCGCTGCACAAGACCCTGGTCCTCGTCGAGGCTCTCGACGGCGAGCACGACCCGGTTTACTCAGGACACGAGCGCCTGGCGCTGGCGAAGATCCTCCCGTCGCAGGTCGGCAACCTGCGATTCGGGCCCGAGGTCGGCGTCGGTGCGATCAAGGCCGATGCGCCCGTCGTGGGGCCCTGGCTCGAGCAGGTGCGCGCCATGGCTGACGATCTCCGGGTGATGGCGCCCCTGGACGGCCCGCCGGCGGTCGTGAGCGGCGGCGACGCCCGCGCCCTTGGCGACGGTTTCGAGCCGGCCACGGTTGACGCTGTGATCTGCTCGCCGCCCTATCCCAACGAGAAGGACTACACGAGGACGGTGCGCCTGGAGTCGGTCCTTCTCGGGATGATGAACGCGCGGCCCGAACTGCGCGAGACCAAGCAGCGCCTCCTGCGGTCCAACACCAGGGGTGTCTACAAGGCCGACGACGACGACAGGTGGCTGGCGGTCGGCAGCGAGGTGAACGGGATCGCTGATGCCATCGAAGAGCGGCGGATCGCGCTGGGCAAGACATCGGGGTTCGAGCGCATGTATCACCGGGTCACGCGCCTGTATTTCGGGGGGATGGCACGCCACTTTGACAGTCTCAGCAGGATCCTCAAGCCCGGGGCTCGCCTCGCGTACGTGGTCGGCGACCAAGCCTCCTACCTGCGCGTCATGATCCGCACCGGCGAACTCCTGGCCGATGTGGCGCGTACCATCGGCTACGAGGTGGAGGGCATCGACCTCTTCCGCACGCGCCTCGCCACCGCAACAGGAGAACAGCTCCGCGAAGAGGTCCTACTCCTGCGCTGGCCCGGGTGAGCAACGTGACCGGGACCCCCGACACCTCCACGCGCCGGTACCAGGAGATAATCGAGAAGGTCTTCCTCGATCGGTTTACCTCGGGAACCACCGACGTGCCATTCGAGCGGGCCGAGTTGACCGAGGCCGCCAAGGAACTCGGCCACGCAGTCCCTGCGATCCGCCGCCGGCGAGTTGAGGAGGCCCGCCGTCCCGTGGTCGTGACTACGTTGCCGGCGGCGGTGGGGGAGCCGCCGCCGGTCTCGGCTGCTGTGGTCGGAAGTTCAGCGCCCGCTGTAGGTTCGACAGATAGTCCGCGAAGGCGCGCCGTCCGTTCGCCGTTGATTGGACCCAGGTCCGCGGCTTGGAGCCTTGGAATTCCTTGGTGATTTCCACGTAGCCCGCCTGCTGGAGCTTGCGTAGGTGGATGGTCAGATTCCCGCCGGTCAGTCCGAGGGTCTCCTGGATGAATCCGTAAGCCAGCCGGTCTGCCTCCGGGACGGAGACGAGCACGGTCATGATGCGCAGCCGGGTTGCCTGATGAATTGTGTCGTTGAGGACGATGCCGTCGCCGGTGGGCGAGTCGGCGGCGCTCACCCGCCGACTCGCTTCTTGGCGATCCAGGCGAGCGCGCCTGCGGCCACGGCCAGCAGCGTCGCTCCTGAGATCGCCGGGGCGATGTCACCCGCGAGGTAGAAGGGGATGTAGAACGCTGCGGCGTAGACCGCGCCCCCAGCAGCGATCAGGGGGCGGTGCATGATTCCGAAGAGGATGAGGGCCAGTGTCCAGATGCCCACGACGACGAGCATGATGCGCGCGCCTCTCTCGGCGGCATCGACGTTCCCCACTCCAGCGGCCAGTGGAATGAGGAACGACGCTGTGACCACAGCGAGCCAGAACAGGACGAACCGGATTTCGACTTTGCGAGCGGCGTCTCCGATTCCGATGCGTTGACGCGCTCGGCGCCCGATAATTGCACTGGCCCACCCGCCGAGCGGGCCGAGCACGCTCCACAGCGCCAACGGGAACCATGGGGAGCGCTCGGCAAAGCCCGTTGCCAGTTCGGCGATGGCGTACTGGGTGATGAACGCAAGCCCAGTGATCGCGGCCCACAGCAGGAGTATCGCCGTGCTCCCCGCGACGTACATCGACCTCCGGGTGTCGTCGACCGTGGCGTGGATTGTCGCCCAGCTCTCGCTGTCGGTCAGCGTGCTTCCGTCCGAATCCAGTGCCTGCATCGGTCTGCCTCCCGTTGTCGAGACTAGTTTGTAACATAAACTAGTTTGCAACAGTTAGCAAGCGCGACGGCGCGCCAGCGGTCAGGGAGCGGTCCGCCTAGATCTGGCGCATCAGCGGGTTCAGGACGAGTGCGTGTCCGAAGCGGCGTGGCAGGCGGCGAGGTAGGCGTAGGTGATGGCTCGTGCGTTGGCGAGACCGCCGACGTAGCCGGGCTGCTCGACATAGGCGGCGGCGTTGCCCGTGGCGTACAGGCAGTTGATGGGGCGCCGGTCGTCGCGCAGCACCTGCGCGTTGCCGTTGATCAGCAGGCCTGTTGAGTAGATACCGGTGCCCAGCAGCTTGAGCGGGAGGCCCCAGAACGGCGGGTGGCGCAGCGAGCCGAGGTTGGGGTTCGGCGACTGGTTGGGGTCCCCGGCTCGGAGGCGGCTGTAGGGGAGTGAGCCCCGGCCGAACACGGGGTCGTTCCCCTCATCCGCGGGCTCGTTGAACGCCGCCACCTCCGCCTCGAGGCCGCCGGGGGCGATGCCGAGCGCGACGGCGAGATCGGCGAGTCGGGGGGCCTGCGCCAGATCTGCGGGCCATTCGGCGGCGTCACCGAGTCCGTAGCGGGAGCGATACCGGTTGTCGCCGATGAGGAAGCACGGGTAGTTGGGGAAGTGCCCTGCGGCGTCGCGTTCCTTCACCGCCCGCAGGAGGAACCCGTAGAAGCTCTCGTCGCCGAAGCGTTTGCCTGCCCGATTCACCACGATGGCGTGGGGGAGTCCGAGCGCCCGGGACAGCTCCCGGTGCAACGGCACGTCGGTCCCGGGATGGCGCTCGGTCGGGCTCTCATAGCCGAAGATCGTGAACGCGCCGCCGGCGTGCGCCAGGGCGGCTCCCGTGGGTTGAACGAGTGCGAGGGCGTCGCCGTCGAGCACCGGCGGGGAGGCTTCGAAGATCTCCGGCAGGCCCTCCATGTCGGCGGCGTACGGGGCATTGCCGTAGCTGCCCGTGGCGATCAGCACGCCGCGCCGGGCGCGGACCTCGAGTCGAGAGCGGCCTGTGTCGACGACGGCGCCGGTGACCCGGTCGCCTGTCTGGGTCAACTCGACGCATCGTGTCCCGAGCAGGATCGGCACTCCCCGCTGCACGAGGGCCCCGGCGGTGAAGCCGGCGGACAGCCCCGGGCCCCAGGTCCAGAAGTCGCTCTCGCGGCGCCGGCGGTGCAGGTCAGCGAGAACGTCACCCGCGACCAGATCCCCACCGGCCCGGCGCACCTCGTCGTGGGTCAAACCGAGCAGGCGGAAGTGGGGCGAACTGCGGCACCGGTCCCGCCACGGCCCCAGCGCGTCGCCGTCGACGGTCACCTCGAGGATGCGGCCACCCGGCACCGATCCCGGGGCGTCGGGGTGGTACTGGTCGCCGAGCCCGGTGCTCTGGAACCGCACGCCGAGCCTGCTGAAGTACTCCACGGCCTCCGGGGCGCGCCGAACGAACGTGGCCAGCAGTTCCTCGTCGAACGTGCCGGCGTCACGGGCGACCCAACGCAGGTACGTGGTGGCGTCGTCGGCGCTGTCGTCGAGGCCGGCGCCCCGCTGGAGGTGGTTGTTGCCGACCCAGACCACGCCGCCGCTGTAGGCCGCAACACCCCCGATGAGCGGCGACTTCTCGACGATGAGCACGTCGAGGCCCGCATCAGCGGCGCGCAACGCGGCGGCGAGCCCGCCGAGCCCACCCCCGATGCAGAGGAAATCGCATTCGCGAGCCGCCACGGGTTCTCCCAATCGTCGATGTCGAGTCAACTTCCGGCGGCGGGGGGAAGGGAGAACCGGGCTCGCCCGATCTCTCGCGCTCTCCCCGCATCCGGCGATGCCGGAACAGCGACCGTACCATTGGCCGATGGACGCGATCGCGGGGGAACCGACGGCAACCGGACGTCTGGCGCGCTTCGTGACCGCCCACCGAACGGGGTCCCTGCCCGACTCGGTGCAGCGGGTGGCCCGCAGATTGCTCTTGAACGCGGTGGCAGCGTCGTTGGCCGGCGCCGACCATCCTGCTGTCGGCCGGCTGGGTGCTTGGGCGACCGACGGCGTGGTTGGAGGGGCGGCCCGCCTGCTCTGGTCCGGGGACAGGACGACCGGCGACCGGGCCGCGCTCGTCAACGGCGCCCTGCTCGAGGCGCTGGACTTCAACGAGACCCATATCGAGGCGTTCGTGCATCCCACCGCTCCGGTGTGGCCCGCTGTGCAGGCCACCGCCGAGATATCGGGAGCCTCGCTTGCCACCGCGCTCACTGCTCTCGCCCTCGGCGTCGAGGTGGAACTGGCCGTTGCGACGATGCTGATGCCTGCGCACTATGACCGCGGCTTCAATCCCGCGGTGGCTGCTGGGGCGGTCGGCGCTGCGGCGGGCTGCGCGGTGGTGCTGGGGCTGGACGCCGAACGGACGGCCCATGCGCTGGGGCTTGCCGCTCTGGGTGGCGCCGGGCCGCTGGAGGCGCTGGGAACCGACGTCCACCCCTATCGCATCGGGGATGCCGCCCGCAGCGGGTTCGTCGCCGCCGACTTGGCACATCGGGGCTTCACGGCACCGGCCTCCGCCATCGAAGGCGAGCACGGCCTGCTGGCCACGGTGGGCGAGAACGATCCGACCGCGGTAACGGCCACGCTCGCCGGCCTCGGCGAGAACTGGCGCATCTGCGGCCCCATCGCCTTCAAGCGGTATCCCACCGAGACGATCAGCCAGGCTCCCCTGGACTGCACGCTCGAACTCCGGCGACGGACACCCGAACCCAAGCGTTCGCAACTCAGCTCGATGGAGTTCCGGGTGGCGCCGCTGGTTGCCGAAGTGAACCGAAGCCGGCGCCGGCGGTTCGCCGTCCCGACCGACGATCAGCAGGCTCGATTCGACGGGAGCTTCTGCGTCGCCGCGGCATGGCACCGCGGGTGCTTCACGGCCAGGGAGATGGAATCCGCGGCGCGCACTGACAGCAGCATCCTGGCGATCCGCGAGTCGGTCACGTTCGTCGCCGAATCCGGCCGCGGGATGGAGAGCGCCTCCCTGGAGGTCCGATTCGCCGACGGGAGCCGGGAGGGGATCTCGGTCGATGCGTTCAGAGGATCGACCGCCAACCCGATGAGCGACGGCGATCTGCTCCGGAAGCTCGCCGACTGCGCTGCGGGCGTGATCGGTCCAGATCGAATCGAGGTCATCGTCGCGGCGATCTTCGCTCGTCCGGACGTGGCGATGGCGGACTTCACGGCCCTGCTAGCGACTTGAGAGAGCGCTACTCGGCGGCCTCGCGGTCCCAGGTTGCGGGCGTGATGCCGTGCGCCCGAAGTTCGACTTTGCGGACCTTTGCCGTGGGCGTCTTTGGGAGTTCGGTGACGACCTCGATGTAGCGGGGGAGCATGAAGCGGGGGAGGCGGGTCGTGAGGAACTCGATCAACTCGGGCGGGGTCACGGTCCGGCCGGAGCGCGCCACGACGACGATCTTCACGTCGTCCTCGCCCCACTCCGACGGGATGGCGACGGCGGCCGACTCCAGGACACCCGGATGCTCGTTGACCACGACCTCCACCTCGGCGGAGGAGATGTTCTCGCCGCGGCGACGGATGGTGTCGGAGATCCGGTCGAGGAAGTAGTAGTTGCCGTCCTCGTCGTAGCGGAAGGCGTCGCCGGTGTGCAGCCAGAGGTTCCGCCAGGCCGCCGTCGTTGCCTCGGGCATGTCGAGATAGCCGGCCATGAGAGTCCACGGATCGTCGGCTCGCACGATCAACTCGCCCACCCTGCCGGGCCCAACGTCCTCGTCGTCCTCGTCGACGACACGCACCTCGTAGCCGGGCCGAAGTTTCCCGCAGCTCTCGAGGTCCGCCAGCGTCCAGCCATCGGAATGCAGGGGCACGCTCACCTCGGTCATGTTGAAGGCGGTGGAGACCCGCACGCCGAACCGCTGCTTGAAGTCGTCGAGTTCGGGGATCAGCGGGACCATCACCACGGTGTGCAGCGGCGTGTCGGCATCGTCGGGCCGCGGCTCCTGCCGATTGATGAAGTTGGCCATCGCCCCCAGCAGGAGGGTGGTGGTGCAGCGGTAGCGCCGGATGTCGTCCCAGAACGCCCCGGTGTTGAAGGACGGGCGCATGACGACACGGCCGCCCACCAGTCCGAACGTGTAGATGGGGCCCTTGCCGCTGATGTGGAACAACGGGAACGGCAGGTAGTAGGCGTCGCCGGGGCCGAAGTCGCCGGTGAAGATGCTCGCCGACGCCGTGGCGTGCAGTTGCGCCCACGGCATGAGCACGCCCTTGGACGGTCCCGTGGTGCCGGACGTGTACATGACCGTCGCGATGTCGGCCGGGCCGGGGCCGTCCAGGTCGCTCGCAGGGGATGCTCCCGCGAGGAACTCCCGGCGCCCGACCAGCCGGAACGGCAGATCGGCCACGGCCTCGGTGCTGTCATGGACCACCACCGTGCGGAGATGCGTCAAGGTGTCGGCCACGTCGCTGAGGCGCTCCAGGTACGCGCTTGCAGTAACGAGCACCGTTGAGCCCGAGTGCTCCAGGACGTAACGCAGCATCCGGCCCACGTACGCGGTGTTCACGGGAACCTCCAGGGCGCGCAGCCAGGCGAGCCCCAGCCAGGCGCTCACGGCGTCGGTGCCGGTGGGCAGCATCACCGCCACCCGATCGCCGGGTCCGACTCCGAGACGGCGGTAGGCGTCCGCCCAGGTGAGTGCGCAGCGGTGCTGATCGGCGTACGTGAGCGAGCGGCCGTCGACCTCCTCCAGGAACGTGCGGTCGGGATGGTCAGCGGCCCGAGCGGCAAGCAGGTGCGGCAGGACGAGTTCGCGTGCGAGCATCAGCGTCCCGGGACCGGTGCCGACGCCCGGACGGCGCTGATAGCGCCTCCGTGGCGGACCATGTCCACCTGCCGAGGAGAGAGATCGTGGCGGACGTCGAACCGCTGATCGGTTGTGGTGTTCCGTACCGTGCTGGTGCCGGTGGCGAGCAGGGTCTCGGTGTCGTCGATCGCCAGCGTGTGCCCCGTGTCCACGGTCCGGTAGTCGTCCGGATCGTCGAAGACCAGGGGCAGGACGCCGAAGAGCGCGAGGTTCTCGTGGTGGATGCGGGCGAAGCTCAGCGCGATCACGATCCGCAGCCCGAGCGACCGGGGCGCCAGTGCCGCCTGCTCCCGGCTGGAGCCCTGCCCGTAGTTGTGTCCGGCGATCACGGCGTGGCCCGCGGCGGCACGAGCCCGGCTCGGGTAGCTCCGGTCGACCCCCTCGAAGGCGAATTCGCTCATCCGTGCCACGTTCGACCAGTGCGGCATCACGCGCGGGCCGGCGGGGAGAATCTCATCGGTCGAGACGTCGTCGCCCATCTTCAACAGCACCGGCAGCGTCAGGCGCTCCGGGAGAGGGCCGAAGTGCGGGAGGGCTGGATGGTTCGGCCCCTTGGCGAGCTGAACCTCCCGTGCCCGCTCTGCGGGAAGCGGCGGCACCAGCAGATCGTGGTTGGTGACCCACTCGGCCGGCTCGCCGGCAGCGGGTGGCGCGGCCCCGAGTGTCCGGGGATCGGTGATGACACCGGTCAGGGCCGATGCGGCGGCGGTCTCGGGGCTCACGAGGTACACCAAGTCGTCCTCGGTGCCCGAGCGCCCGGGGAAGTTGCGGGGCACGGTGCGCAGGCTGATCCTGCCGGGCGCCGGCGCCTGGCCCATTCCCGGACAACCGTTGCACCCGGCCTGATGCAGGCGCGCCCCGGACTGCAGGAGGGTGGCGACGTGGCCGGCGGTGGCGAGATTGCCCAACGCCTCGCGGCTGGCCGGGTTGACATCGAACGACACGCGATCGTGCACCGCCCGCCCGGCCACGATCCCCGCCGCGACGGCCAGATCGCGGAACGAGGGATTCGCCGACGAGCCGATGTACGCCTGGTGGATCTCCGCGCCGGCCACCTCCGCGACCGGTACGACGTTGCCCGGACTCGGCGGCAGTGCCACGAGGGGCTCGACGGTGCCGAGGTCCAGCTCGCTGAAGTGGTCGTAGGCGGCGTCGGTGTCCGCGGCGAGGCGCTGCCAGTCGCCGGCGCGGCCCTGGCGGGTGAGGTAGCGACGGACCTCGCTGTCGGACTCGAAGAGCGAGGTCACCGCTCCCATCTCGGCGCCCATGTGAGCGATCACGTGGCGATCCCAGACCGACAGTGCGGCCACCCCCGGCCCGTGGTACTCGATCAACCGGCCCGACGCCCCGTCGGTGCCGTGGCGGCGCAGCATCTCCAGGATCACATCCTTGGCGCTCACCCAGGGTTGCAGTTCACCGACGAGGCGGACACCCCAGATCTCGGGCATCGTCAGGTACAGGGGCTCGCCGGCGAGGACCAGCGCCACCGTCAGGCCACCGGCGCCGATGGCCAGCATGCCGAGCGCTCCCGCGGCGCATGTATGGCTGTCGGAGCCGAGCAGGCAGGCGCCGGGGCGGCCGAAGGACTGCTGGTGCACGGCGTGGCAGATCCCGTTGCCGGCCCTGCTGAACCACAACCCGAGCCGCTCGCAGGCGCTGCGCATCATCAGGTGGTCCTCGGAGTTGTACCGGTCCGCCTGCAGCAGCAGGTGATCGACGTAGCCGACGGCCAGATCGACTCGCGAACGGTCGACGCCCATGGCCTCGAGTTCGAGCGCGATCAGCGGCCCGACGGCGTCGTCCATGAAGACCTGGTCAACGCTGAGTGCGATCTCCGAGCCCGGAAGCGCGTCCCCGGCCACGAGGTGCGACTCGATGAGCCGGCGGGCGAGCGGTTGTCCCACGGGCACGGCCTCACCGCCCCGGGAGGCGGTATCTCTCCTCGAACTCGGGGTCCCGCGTGGATTGCACCTGCCGCTCCGCCTCCCGGTCGAGCAACTCCCCGAACCCGAGTCGCAGCCCGTCGTTGAGGTTCTGCTTCATGGCGACGAGCGCCCCCGGAGTCGCCGCGGCGACGCGCCCGGCCTGCCGGCGAACGTGGGGCAGGAGGTCGGCGTCGTCGGCCACCGCGGAGACCAGTCCGATTCCGTGCGCCTCGGCGGCGTCGATTACGTCGGGCAGCAGGTAGAGCTCGCGCGCCTTGGCGGGCCCCACGATCCGGCTGAGCGTCCACGTGCCGCCGAAATCGCCGGAGAGGCCGACTTTGGCGAACCCCGTCGTGAAGCGTGCGGATGACCCTGCGTAGCGAAGGTCGCAGGCGCATGCGAGCGCCAGCGCACCCCCGACGCACGGCCCGTTGACGGCCGCGATCGTCACGGCGCTCATCTCGTGCAGCAGCCGCGCCGACTCCATGAGACGCCGCAGCAGGGCCGTGTCGGCCTCGACGCTGACGCCCCAGGGATCGTCGGGGTCATCGCGGTCACCGCCCGCTGAGAACGCCCGGCCCGCGCCGGAGAGAATGACGACCCTCACAGAGGGGTCCCCGCTGACCCGCTGCAGGGTGTCGGCCAGCGCCTCCAGCAGCGCGGTGCTGAGGGCGTTGAGCTTGGCGGGCCGGTTGAGCGTCACCTCGGCGATGCCGCCGGACTGCTCCACCAGGACCAGGTCAGCCACCGTGGCCATCGTTACCCTCGTCCCGTGGCGCGCTGCCGTCGGCGACATGGTCGTCGTCGGCGTCCCGGCCGTTACCAGCCGCGGGCGGTCGGCGGAGGACAGCAGTCGCGATCTCGTCGCACTCCAAGTCGGCACCGATGGCCACCCCGTAGTGGGATCGCGCCGCTCCCGCCGAGACGAGCCCGCTGCGAACGTCCGCCAGCACCGCGGGCACCGGGCGTTCGCGCGGATCGCCCAACCCGCCGGCGCCGGCCGTCACGAATGCCAGCCGGTCACCGGCCCTGACGGCCACGACGTCGCACTTGGAGGGCAACTCCTCCGTCTCGCCGCCGGCCCGCATCAGCACCTTGCGGCTGGGCGCGCCGGGCCGGCCACCGGCCCAGCCCCACGGGCGGCTCTGCCAGCGGTCGTCCTGGATGGTGATCTCGCCGTCGGCGTCGAAGCGGTAGACCTTCTCCACCCCGTTGCCGCCGCGGTGGCGCCCTGGGCCGCCGCTGTCGGGGATCGAGCGGTAGGTCTGCACCGTCACCGGGAAGTAGCTCTCGATGTACTCGGTGGGGATGTTGGTGAACAGCGGCCACCAGGAGTGGCCGTCCAGCCCGTCGCCGGCCGGCCGCCCCGGCAACCCGCCGTAGCTGATCTCGCCGAGCTGGAAGTACTCGCCGCGGGCGTCGTGGCCGCTGTAGGTGAGCGCCGGGCTGGACCCGTAGCCGGCACCGGCGGCGAACTCGGGAGCGCACTTCGCCAGCACCCCCTGGATGACGTCGAAGTGCCGGGCCAGCGTGATGTTCAGCAGCCCGAGCGGGGCGGGGAACTCGGGGCTGACCAGCGAACCCGGCTCGAGGATCACCTCGAGCAGGTCGTGGAAGCCCTCGTTGAACGAGATCTCCGGGTCGAAGGCCATGATGAGGTAGATCCCCACGAACATCTTGAAGAGTCCGTCGTGGGTGGCGAGGTTGATCGGGCCGGGTGCCTGGGGGTCGGTGCCCGTCCAGTCGAAGAACGCCGTCTCGCCCTCCCGCCACACGGTCAGCTTCATCTCGAACGGGCCGTTGCCCTGGCCGTCGTCGTCCACCACGTCGACGAAGCTCACCGGTTCGGTGGGGATGTGGCGCACGATGATGGCGGCCATGGCGTCGCGGGTGCGCTGCAGCAGGGCGTCGCAGGCCCGCCGGTAGGTGTCGACGCCGAAGCGGGCGCAGAGATCCTGAACCCGCGCGGCGGCGGTGCGGCACGCGGCCACGAGGGCCATCAGGTCGGCCTTGTTCATCTCGGGGGTGCGCGAGTTGTTGAGGATGATCTTGAGAACGTCGGTGTTCAGCCGATCCTCGGCGAAGAGCTTGACCGGCGGTATGCGGATGCCCTCGTCCCAGATGGAGGTGGCCGTGGCGGCCATGCTGCCGGGCACCGTGCCGCCGCAGTCCAACACGTGGCCGAACATCGAGGCGTAGCCGACCCTCGCGCCCTCGTAGTCGATGGGGGCGAGCACCAACCAGTCCGGCGTGTGCTGGATGGCGCCGCCGCAGAGGTAGGGGTCGCTCTGGAGGATGACGTCGCCCGTGCGGATCTCGTCGTCGAAGGTTTCCAGCAGAAGCGGCACGTAGGAACCGAACTGGCCCACGAGCATGTTCCCGGCGGCATCGGTCACGAGCGGGAACTCGTCGTGCTGCTCCCTGATGATGGGCGACATCGCCGACTGCAGGACGACGGCGTCCATCTCCTCGCGGATGTTCAACAGCGCGCTCTCGATGATCTCGAGGGTTGCCAGGTCCACCGCGGGGGCCGGGTTGGTCATCGCCGACCCTCCGGCATGATCAGGAGGTTCAGCCAGGCGTCGGTGGTGGCGACGTGACCGGGATGCACGAACGTCGTCGTGTCGGTCTGCACGATGATCGCCGGTCCCGCGACAACATCGCCCGGCCGGAGCAGGTCACGCTGGTACACCCCTGCTTGCGCCCAGTACCGCTGCTGGTAGACCCGCTCGGAGGAGGTCCGTGCACTGCTGCCGTCTCCGGGAGTGACCGCCAGGGGTTCCCGTCCGGTTCGCGGAGCCGGGCCGCGCGCCTCGATGCGGGCGTTCACGATCTCGATTGGCGCCTCCGGGACGAATCCGTACAGCCGGTGGTGCTCGCCGCGGAACCGTCCCGCCAGTGCGTCGATTTCGACGCCGCCCTCGTCGTCGAGCAACACGTCGACTTCGATCTCGTAGCCCTGGCGCAGGAACCGGAGGTCGCAGGAACAGGTCAACGTCCCGTCGCGCAGGCCCTGGGCCGCCAGCCATGCCCTCGCCCGATCGGCGAGTTCTCCGAAGGCCTTCGCCACGTCGCGGTCGTCGCCGGCTCGGAGTTCCCGGATCAGCGTCCGGCTGAATGTGTTGCGATGGCCGACGGTGTGGAAGCCGTACGCCGAGAGCACGCCCGGCGCCGGGGGGACCAGCACGGGGAAGCAGCCGAGGAGTGCGGCGAGGGCGTTGCCGTGCAACGGTCCGGCGCCGCCGAAGGCGACGAGTGTGTAGTCGCGGGGATCGAGGCCGCGCTCGACGGACATGATGCGCAGCGCCCCGGCCATCTTCTCGTTGGTGATGTCCACGATGGCCCCGGCGGTCTCGTGCGCGCTCAGCCCGATGCCCGAGCCGAGCCGGTGCAGTGCTCGCTCGGCGGCGTCGCGATCCAGGGTGATCTCGCCGCCCAGCAGGCCGGTCGGCAGGCGGCCGAGAACGAGGTTGGCGTCGGTGACGGTCGGCTGGTTGCCGCCCTGGCCGTAGCAGACCGGCCCCGGCTCGGCGCCCGCCGATGCGGGTCCGACGCGGAGGCCGCGCAGCAACTCCGGCACGAAGGCGATGGAGCCGCCGCCGGCACCGATGCTGCGCACGTCCACGCTCGGTGAGCGGACGGGGAGGTCGCCGACGGTGGTGTCGCGGGCGATCAGTGCCTCGCCCGCGGTGCAGACAGACACGTCCGTGGAGGTGCCACCCATGTCGAGGGTGAGGATGTCCGCGAAGCCCGCGGTCGTGGCGATCGCCAGCGCACCGGCGACGCCGCCCGACGGCCCCGACACGATGGTCTCGACCGGTCGCACGGCCGCAGCGTCGCTCGACATGAGCCCGCCGTCGGAGCGGACGATGTTGACGGCGCAGTCGAGGCCCTCGGCCCGCAACCTGGAGCCGAAGTCCGCCAGCGAGCGCGAGACCGACGGGGAGATGTAGGTGTTGACGACCGCCGTCATGGCGCGTTCGTACTCGCGGTACTCCGGCAGCACCTCGTGTGACAGCGTGACCTGCATGCCCGGCGCAACCTCGGTGGCGATGGCACGGGCACGCAGTTCGTGCGCCACGTTGGCGTAGCTGTGCAGGAACACCACGGCGATCGCCTCGACCCCGCGGCCCGCCAGGTCCTCGATGGCCGAGCGGGCGACGTCGTCGTCGAAGGGGATCTCGACGGTGCCGTCGGGCCGTACCCGTTCGGGCACCTCCCGCGTCAGCTCGAGCGGTACCAGCGGGTCGGGTTTCACCCAGTTGAGCCAGCCGACGAGCGGTCCAGGTGTCTGCGAGCGGGCCAGGTGCAGGATCTGCCCGAACCCCTCCGTCGTCAGCAGGCCGATGGTGGCGCCCCGGCGGGTGAGGAGCACGTTGAGGGCGGCTGTGGAGCCGTAGTGCAGCGCAACGATGTCGCCTCGCTCCACCCCGCTGCCGGCGCACACCCGGGCGATGCCCGCCGGCACGGCTTCGGTCGGATCGGCCGCCGACGGCGTCTTGGCGATCCACGTACGCCCGCTGGCGGTGTCGGTCAGCACCAGATCGGTGAACGTGCCGCCTGCGTCGATGGCGAGTGCCAGGCTCACGGGATCAGTCGCTCCCGCCCGGGCCACCGAGCGCGGGGAGCGCGGCCATCACGTCGTCGAGGTCCATCACGTCGCCGTACTTGGCGTCGATGTCGAACAGGTTGGCTTCGTGCGGCTCGACGGCGATGTCGGCAACGCACTGGCGGGGGATGATCGTCCGGAATCCGTGCTGCATGGCGTCGATCGCCGAGGCGCGCACGCACCCGCTCGTGGTGCAGCCGGCGAGGATCACCGTGTCCACCCCGGCGCACGTCAGGTAGGAGGCCACGGTGGTACCGAAGAAGGCGCTGGCGAACTGTTTCACGACGACCGGTTCATCCGGTAGGCGCCCGAGGCGCTCATCGAGTTCGATCATGTGGCTGCCGAGCCGGGCGTGCTCGAGGGTGGGGCACTTCTGGATGAACCGGCCGGCGTCGCGGTGGGGGTTCTCGTAGCCGACCACCGTGTAGGCGATCGGAACCCCGTGGGCGCGGGCGGCCGCCAAGAGCGTCGCCGTGGCGGCGATGGCATCGGAGAAGTCGCCAGCACCGGGCACCGACGGGTCGACGAAGCAGCGCTGGAAGTCCACGACCAGCACAGCGGCGCGCTCGCCGAGACCAACCCTGCCGCCGAGTTCGGCCTCCTCGTAGATCCGGTGCTTGTCCTGCATGCCGCCCCGAATCTTCTCATTCCTCGGCGGTGGCGTAGCGCTGCTCCGCGGCGCGCCAGTCGCCGAGCCCCACGAACTCGTTGAAGTCGTCGAACCCGGTGAGCAGGTCCTCCAGCTCGTCGGGCGAGTCGATCCCGGCCAGGCGTTCGAAGAAGCCGGCAGCGGCTCGATGCGTGGCGAGGACCACGTCGGCGAAGAGGATCCAGGCGAATCCCAACTCCTCCAGCCACCGGCGCGACACGTGCGGCGTCGCGCCCTGGTACGCCCAGTTGAAGAGCTGCGGGACCGGGACCTCGGCGGCGATCCGGCGGATCTCGGTTGCCGACTGCGGGGCCTCCACGAACAGTACGTCGGCGCCTGCTTCTGCGTAGGCGTGCGCACGCTCGATGGCGGCGTCGAGCCCTTCGACGGCCCGCGCATCGGTGCGGGCGATGATCACGAAGTCGGGGTCGCTCCGCACGTCGACGGCGGCGGCGATCTTGGCCACCATCTCGCCGCTGGGAATGACGGCCTTGCCGGCCATGTGACCGCAGCGCTTGGGCGTGACTTGATCCTCGATGTGCAGCCCGGCGGCTCCTGCCGATTCGAAGGCGCGGACGGTCCTCGTGACGTTCAGCGGATTGCCGTATCCGGTGTCGGCATCGGCGATGACGGGGCGCTGGGTGGCATCGCAGATGCGGCGGGTCGTCTCGACCATCTCCGTCATGGTCACCAGGCCGATGTCGGGTGCGCCGGTGAGCGCCGCCGCGGTCCCGAACCCGGTGACGTGGAGGATCTCGAACCCGGCGGCCTCGGCCAGCCGGGCGGTCAGCGCGTCGTAGGCGCTGACCACCAGCCTGCTGCGGCCGTCGCGCAGGGTGTTGCGCAGCGCGACGGCCGTCACGGGTCCGTCCGGGCGAACCCGCTCAGATCGCCCGCCCCGAGGGCGCCCCCGTCATGGTGTGACGTCCTGCAGGTAGAGGGCGCCGAGCGGGTTGGGTGCGATCCCGCTGAAGCCGCCAAGGTGCACCCATGGCAGCACGGTCTCGACCAGAGGCACGTAGGGAACCTCCGAAGCCAGCAACGCCTGCATCTCCGCCAGCAGGGAATCGCGTGCAGGTCCGAGCGGCTCGGCCACGATCTGGCCGAGGAGCGCATCAACGGTCTCGCTGCCGTAGCCCTCGAGGCGCGTTGACATCGGGCCGACGGCCAGCAGCAGGAAGTAGGCGGCGTCGTTCACCAGCGGCCGGGTGCCGAACAACCACGCCTCGAGCTCGCCGCCGCGGGTTGCGGTGTTGAAGTCTGCCGGTGAGGCGATGAGGTCGATGCTGACGCCGATGCCAACGTCTCGCAGCTGATCCTGGATCAGCACGGCGACCTGCTCGGCGTAGGGTCCTGGACCCGAACTGGGGTTGATCGACAGCGTGAAGTCGAACCCGTCGGCCAGACCGGCTTCGGCGAGCAGCGCCCGCGCCGCGTCTGGGTCGTAGCGGGCGGCAACGTCGGCCGGCGGATCCGGCTGCGGGATGGCCGTGGAGATCGGGTAGAGACCGGGATTGCCGAGCCCCGCGTAGGCGCCGGCGATGATGGCGTCACGGTCGAGCGCCAGGGAGATGGCCTGGCGAACGCGCACGTCGTCGAACGGGGCGAAGCGCGTGTTGAGCGACAGCTTGTCGAGGTTCACGTCCAACCCGGCGATGGGCTCGATGCCGTCCCCGGCGGCGTTCACCACGCTCCCGAACAGGTCGAACGTCAGGCCGCCCACGAAGTCCACCTCGCCGGCGCCGACCAGCAGCATGCGGCTGCCGGCGTCGGGCACGGCCCGCATAACCACGTTCTCGATGGCGACGTTGTCGGCACCCCAGTAGTTGGGGTTCTTGGTGAGGCGGATCTCCTCGCCCGGAACCATGGAATCGACCTGGTAGGCGCCGTAGCTGGCCGAGTTGGTGGCCATCCACTCGGTCGCCCACGGGTCCTCATCGGTGGCGCGGCTCTTCGCCTCCACGCTGTCGAGGATGCCCATGCCGTACCACGTGAGCACCGGCAGCGTGAGCGAGTTGGCGGACGGGGCCACGAGCCGGAACGTCTGCCCGTCGATCACCTCGATGGGGTTCTCGCGGTCAATGCCGCCGACGCTCAGGAGGAACGGCGTGATGAAGTCCGTGGCCAGACCGCGCTGGAACGTCCACAGCACGTCCGTGGATGTCGCATAGTTGCCGTACGGGCTGAGCGCCTCGCGGAGGGTGAACACGTAGCTGCCGCTGTCCTCCTGGGTCCACGACTCGGCGAGTTCGCCCTCGAGGTCGGCGGGTCCCTGCAGCGCTGTTGCCCCGTCGGCCAGCGCCACGTAGCGGACGAGGGTGCTCACGATGCTCTGGGTCGTCTCGCCGGTGGGCCGGCCCTGGTAGACGGCGGGGTCGACGTTCGACGGGACCGCCGGGAAGATCATCGTGAACGTGACCGGCTCGGCCGGTGGTGGCGGTGGCTCGGGAGCCGGCGGAGGTGCGGCCGCTGCGGACTCGGCGTCCGCGGCTGCCTGTTCCGCTGCGGTCCGGGCCTGCTCCGCCTCGGCCTTCGCGGCTGCCGCTTCAGCCTGGGCGGCTGCCGCGTCGGCCTGCGCGCTGGCTGCCTCAGCTTGCGCGGAAGCGGCTGCGTCCCTGGCTTCCGCCAGCGCCGCTTCCGCGGCCGCGACCGCGACCTCGTTGCCTTCGGCGGTGGCCCTGGCCACCTCCGCGGCGGCGATCGCTTCCTCCGCTCGAGCCGCCGCAGCCGCGGCCGAGGCGTCTGCCGCGGCGGCCGCCGCGTCGGCGGCGGAGGCCGCGCTGTTCGCTGCCGACGCCTCGGATCGAGCCGCCTGCGCCTCGCTCATGGCGTTGCCCGCGGTGGCAGATGCCGCCGCGGCTTCGTCCGCGCCGCTCTCGGTGCACGCAGCGGCAAGTAGTCCGATCGCGGCTGCAATCGAGATCAATCGGTAAGCGAAATTCCGTCGCCTCATCGTGCAATCCCCCTCGGGACGAGTCCAAACCGTCGGATACCTTACGCCCTCCCTGCTCGCCGGTCCGGCGGAGCGCCGGTTCCGGGCTCGATCCAGGGCCGGAGCCCACTGTCCAACAGGTGGGTTTGCCACGTTGTCGCACCTCTATGAGGAACTCAGGAACTCCTCGTAGAGCTCCGCCACGTCGGCGATGTCGTCGGGAAGGGCGTCCCACCTGCCGGCTGGTAGCAGGCCCGCGGCCTCCGGGCTGTGTGCCTGCAGAGGGTCGTCGGGATGCGCGGCGATCAGGGTCGGTACCTGGATGTGGGCCAGCCGATCGGCAGTGGGGTAGGCGAGTGCCGCGCGGTAGGGGAGGTGGTACGTGTCGAGACGCTTGGCCACCTCGACGAACCCCCGGTGGAACGAGGTCAACTCCATCATGGGGACCCAGCGGATGCCGTCTCGGGACCGGCGGAACCACGGCCAGTAGGTGGTGAACGCCCGGCGGAAGTGCCACGCCGCCAGGAGATGGGTGCCGTCCCAACTCGGCTCGAAACGAGGGAGATAGTTGGCCAGCAGTTCCTCGCGGGGCAACAGGTCGGGCTGGTCGCCGTCGTCGAAAATCGTGACGCCATCGAGGATCAGGCGGCGAACCCGAGGATTGGAGATGGCCACCTCCATCGCGATCAGCGCGCCGGTGTGCGTGCCGTAGAGGTCGAACTCGTTGGGCGCCAAGGCCGCCAGCGCCTCGTTGACGATGGCCGCGAAGTCGGCGACGGCGAACGGATCGGCACTATCGGGAGGGTCGGAGTCACCGTTGCCGGCGGTGTCGATCGCGATCACGGGCCGGCCCGCGGCCAGGCGCCGCATCAGCGGCTCCAGCAAGGCCGACGAGGTCGGAGAGGCGTGGAGCATCACGAGGGGTCGCCCCGCGCCGGGGATGCGTCGCGCCAGCAGTTGGCCGTGCCGGGTCGTCACGTAGCTGCGATTGACGACGCCCGTCACAGGACTCGACCCCCCGGCCTCGAGTGCACCGTCGGCGCCGCTGCCGGCGCCGACGAGCGACCGCAGCCGCCGCTGCGGGTCGGGCGTCGCAGGCCGATCGATCACCTTGCCGACCGCCCCCGGTGGCGGCTCCCCTGCATCCCGCGGTCCGACGGGCTCCCGCGGAGGCGACGGCGCGGCTGAGGGAGACCCCGGCGACGCTCTCGGAATGCGCGAACCGTGCGGTCCGAAGGGGTCGCCGGCCACGGTCACCAGCGTGTGCGGGACCTCGATGCGGGCCAGCGAAGAGGCAGCCGAGTGGGCGAACGCGGCGTGGAATCCCGCGTCGTATCCCGCTCCGGCCCGGAGCACGTCAACGGCGCGGCGCTGCAGCACCGCGGGAGCCGGCTCGTCGGCATCGAGTCGTGTCGCGGCCGACGGCCGGTACCAGGGACTGAAGAGCGATTGCTCGCGGCACCACCACCAGATGGCGGCGAGGTGGGCCCCGTCCCACGACGGATCGAACCGTGGACAGAACCTGTCCGCCAAGTCCTCTCGCTGGGTCTGATCCAGGAGCGGGAGCCCGTCGAGGACTACGTTGGCGACGCGATCGGGGTGGCGGATCCCCACCTCGAGGGCCACCTGTGCTCCCGTGTGCAGGCTGTAGAGGTGGCACCTCTCAATGCCCATGGCACCGAGGTTGGCAGCCACGGCGTCGGCGTAGTCGGCGAGGGTGGGGGAGCCACCTAGGGCGTGAGAGTTCCCGTAGCCAGGGAGATCCATGATGACCACCGTGAAGTCGTCTGCCAACGCCTCCGCCAAGGGGGCGAGCGACCCTGCAGACCATGGGAAAGCGGGCAGCAGCACCGCCACCGGCCCGGTACCGGCGCGCAGGTAGTGAACCTCCCGGCCGGCTACGTCGACGAAGTGCCGGGAGAACCCGTCGGGGTTCGACGAGGCCCCCTCGGTCATGCGAACGCCGGGGGTGGCTCGTAGCCGCCGACCACCTCGGCGAGTCGCCGGGCGAAGTCGATCGTGCTGCGATCCCCCAGGTAGGGGCCGACGATCTGGATGCCCACCGGGAGGCCGTCGGACGCCAGTCCCACCGGGGCGACGGTCGCTGGCAGCCCCGCCATGCTGGCCATGCCGCACCAGATGATCTGGTCCCAGTAGTCGCGGGTTCCGCCGTTCACGGTGATCGTGCGGTGATTGATGTTGGAGTGATCGTGACCGATGGCGGTCGTCGGCACCGTCGGACACAGCAGGATGTCGCAGTCGCCGAAGAACTCCCCCCAGCGCTCCCGGTAGCGGGCTCGGTCCTCGTTCGCGGCGAGCCAGTCGCGGTGGCGCTGCGTGCCGTCGCGCAGGTAGCGGGCGCCCCGCCGGTCGTCGTCGGCCGCCAATTCTCCTGCCTTCGCGAGCAGTGTCCCGAAGACCCGGTTCGCCAGCCCCGCTGCAGTGGCCCCGTAGAGCAGGCGCTGGTAGGTGCGATGCGCGTCGGCGAGCGAGAAGTCGGGCTGCCGGGCACCGTCGATGTCAGCGCCGGCCCGGGCGAGCGCATCGGCGGCATCACTCAGGACGGCGCTGACCGTGCTGTCGACAGGACACGCCGGATCGTCCAGCCACACGGCCACCCGGTAGTCACCCAGCGACCGCCCCCGCGGCGGGGGGAGTTCCAGGCGCCAGGCGGCGGTATCGGCTTCGTCGGGACCGGCCAGTACGTCGAGCGCCAGCTCCAGATCCTCCGCGGCGCGCCCGAGCGGCCCGACGACGGCCAGGTCCACCGGGCTCAGAGCACCCGGCGGCGGTGGGATGTGCCCGCGGGTCGGGACGAGGCCGAAGCTGGGTTTGTGCCCGTAGATGCCGCAGTAGTGGGCCGGGTTCCGCACGGAGCCGCCGATGTCACTACCGAGTTCCAGCGAGGTGAGCCCGGCCGCGAGCGCCGCAGCGGACCCGCCCGAGGACCCGCCCGGTGAGCGGTCGGTCGCCCACGGATTGTTGGTCGTCCCGAACACGGCGTTCTCACTCTGGGCATCCCCGCCGAGCATCGGGCAGTTCGTCTTGCCGAACACGATGGCCCCGGCCGCCTTGAGCCGGGAAACGGCAGTGGCGTCCCGCGTAGGCACGTGCCCGGCCAGCCAGGGGGCTCCGGCTGTCGTGCGAAGCCCCTCGGTCTCGATCGTGTCCTTCACGGTCATGGGCAGGCCGTGCAGCGGCCCGACCGGCTCGCCCCGGACGAGGGCGTCGTCGGCTGCGTCGGCCAGCCCGCGTGCCCGCTCGACATCCAGCGTCACAACCGCATTGACCGCAGGGTTCGCTGCCTCGATACGACGCAGGTACAGATCCAGCAACTCCCGGCTGGACACCTCGCCCGCTCGCAATGCTCCGGCAAGCTCTGCAGCCCCGACGTGCGTGAAGTCCGACATGGCTTCACCCTATGCGCCGCTCTCAGCGACTTTCCGTCCAAGAGCGTGCTGCGGAAGTTCGCGGGCAAACCTTCCTCCCATGCCGGCTACGGCATCGGCAACTCTGTTCGGAGCCAGGCACGGGTGGTGTGATGGGCGAAGTCAACCCAGCCCCTGCCCGCCGCGACGATCATGCCGGCGTTGATGAGCCGGTGCCGGTAGACGCCGGCGAACTTGGCGTTGACCCCCAGGCGGTCGGCGATGTCGGCGAGTCTTGAGGCGTGTTCGTCGTGGGCCATGGCGATGAGGAATCGCCGGTCGATGTCGGACAATCCCTTCCAGGTTGGGGCAAGGACGAGGCGGCCGATACGCCTGCTCGCCTCGGCGATACCGCTCTCGGCCTCGGAGAGGCTTATGCCCCTGGTCGGGTCGGCCGCTGCCTTCCAAGTGTGGAATCCGACGAGTTGGACCATGAACGCGTATCCGGAAGTTGCTTCGACGGCAGCGCGGAGAGCGGCATCGTCGATGGAACCGTTACGCCGGCGGATGGGCTCGGCGATCGCAATGGCTGAAGCGTGCGCGTCGAGCCTGTCGATGTCGTAACGCGAGCACCGTTGGAGGAACGTGGCGGAGTCGTCGGACAGCAGCGTGTCGTCGATCTGGGGGAGTGCTGCACCGGCAAAAGCGATGGGCCGTTGCTCACGTCTGGTGACGTGCTGGAGGATCGCGCCGAACTCGCGGAGTTCGTCCATGTCGCCGCTTTGAAGTTCGTCGAGGGTGATGAGCAGACCGGTCTCACGCGAGGCGAGCAGGTCGCCGAACTCGGTCAGCGCGGCGCGCAGTCCGACCACGGTGTCGGGCCGGGGTACGTGCTCGACTTCGATACCGAAGCTCATCGCCGCAACGCCGGTGAGGCGTCGCCGCGGACTGTCCTCGGTGAATTGAACGAGAGCGTGGGTGACGGTCTGAACGAGGCGGTCGAATAGTCCGACCGGGGAGGCGGTGTCGGAAATGACGATCCAGCCACGCTCGCGGGCGAGATCCTCGACAGCGTTCAGCATCGCCGTCTTGCCTGCACCGCGGACACCGATGAACAGCACGGTGTAGTCCGGGTGCGCGGGGCCGGTGTCGAACGCGTCCCCAACGTCGGTCAAGATGTCGTCGCGTCCGGCCAACACTGGAGGCGAGGCGCCGAACGTTGGTGCGAATGGGTTACCCGATGCCACCAGCCTCTCCTTTAGGATCCTTTATCTGTTATAGACACTTTATCCTTTTAGAGACTAGAGCCGACTCTCCTACCGCGAGGCCCGCTTCCCCGCTTGCAGGCTGAGCCCGAGGTCACGAGGGACAATGCCGCAACGGTGCACCCGAAGCCGCTGCCACCCGCCCTGAACCCGGCCCGCTGTGTGGTGGACGTCAACAACGCCGCTCAGCACAACCACTAGCGTGCCCTCTGTGACGGGGGGCACCGCAGCGGAGCTGGGCGAGGTCTGGACTCCGCTGCAAATCGGGGCCACGACGGTCAAGAACCGGGTCATGCTGTCGCCGCACCGGCAGGCTTACGGCGACGACAACCAGCCCACCGACCGCATGATCGCCTACTACGTGGAGCGAGCGAAGGGCGGTGTGGCGCTCGTCGACGGCGAGTCCACTTCGGTGAGCCGGCGGCTCGCCCGTGCCAGCGCAGAGTCCGGCCCGTCGGGTTGGCGACTCACAGCCTGGGAGGAGCGGGTCATCCCGGCTTTCGCCCGCCTCGCCGAGGCGCTGCACGCCCACGGCTGCAAGATCTTCATGGAGTTCAGCACCTTCGGCGTGAACCAGGGCGCTCGCATCGACTTCGACGACTGGTACCCCGTACGCGGGCCCTCGCGGGTGCCGTCGCCGGGCAGTACCGAGATCCCGTGGGAGATGGACCAGACCTACATCGACGAACTGGTCGAGGACTACGGCCGCTCGGCGGCGAACATGCAGAAGGCGGGAATCGACGGCGTGGAGGTGCACGCGGCGCACGGCTACCTGCCGATGCAGTTCCTGAGCCCGGCGTTCAACAAGCGCACCGATCGCTACGGAGGCTCGCCGCGGCGCAACGCCCAGCTGCTCGTCGAGATCGGCGAGAGCATCCGCAACCAGGTGGGCAGTGGCTACACGGTCGGCATGCGGCTTTCCTTCGACGAGTACATCGGCGAGGCCGGGCTCACGCCGGAACTGGCCGAGGAGTACCTCGACATCTTTGCCGGCACCGGTTTCTTCGACTTCTTCAGCATCTCCAGCGGCAGCTACCACAGCTTCCACTACGCGGTGCCGGCCATGGGGTCGGTGCCGCAGGCGTTCCTCACTGACTACGGCCGGCGCGCCAAGCAGGTCGTCGGCGACAGGGCCAAGATCTTCCTCGCCGGGCGCATCCTGGATCTGGCGACCGCCGAGCGGGTGATCACTTCCGGTGCCGCCGACATGGTGGCGATGGTGCGCGCCCACATGGCCGACCCCTTCCTGATCCGTAAGACGCTCGAGGGGCGCGAGCAGGAGATCGTGCGTTGCGTCGGTGCCAACGAGTGCCTTGCCACGGGCTTCCGCGGCCGGCGTATGCACTGCGTCATGAACCCGGCAGTGGGCCGGGAGGAGCGATGGGGTGAGGGCACGCTGGCGCCCGCGACCGAATCCAAGCGTGTCGCCGTGGTCGGTGGTGGGCCGGCGGGGCTGAAGGTGGCCGGCGTGGCGGCCCTGCGGGGACATCACGTCACCCTGTTCGAGGAGAGCGCCGAGGCCGGCGGGCATCTGGACCTGCTCAAGCGCCTGCCCACCCGCGGGGACTGGCAGAAGATGATCGACAACCTCATGACGATCGTGGAGGCGAACGAGGTGGGGATGCGGCTCGGTGCCGCTGCGACCGTCGGCGACCTCGACAGCGGGCGGTTCGACGAGATCGTGTTTGCCACGGGCTCGACGTGGGACACCAGCGGTCTCTCCGGAGGGCGGGCCGACCGCGCCGGCATCCCGGGCGCGGACGCCGAGAGCGTCGTGGACGTGGCCACCGCCGCCCGCCGGGCGCTCGGTGACCCGGCCGCGCTGGGCGGCAAGGTCTTGATACTCGACGACTGCGGCGCCTACCTCCCGCTGGGGTTGGCGGAGATCCTGGGCGGCGCCGGAGTCGAAGTCGAGGTCATCAGCCGGTTCGCCGTCATCGGCCAGCACCTCACCGAGACGCTGGAACTCCCGTGGATGTTGCCCCGCCTGGCCGCCGCGGGGGTGACGCTCACGCCGAACCACTTCGTCGAGGCGATCCGCGGCCGCCAGGTCGAGGTCTACACGACCTGGAACAAGAAGACCCGCATCGTGGACGACGTCGACACCGTGGTGCTGGCGATGCTGCGCAACCCCCGCGACGAGCTGTACCACGAGCTGGCGGCGGCCGGGGGTGTCCCGGTCCACCGCATCGGCGACGCGGTGTCGCCCCGCACCACCTCCGACGCCACCTACGAGGGCGAGAAGCTCGGCCGAGCACTCTGACGGATGGATTCGTGCCACTCGAAGTCCACCCCGATGACGTCATTCCGGCGGAGGCCGGAATCCATGCTCCAGCGGATCCGCCCGCAGCTGCAGTCAGCTACTCAGCAGCCTGCTAGGAGTTATCTCTCGTGGCCGACCTCGAGCTGATCTGGAAGCCGCTGCGGATCGGCGCCACAACTGTGCGCCACCGCATCATGGTCGCCCCGCACGGCCAGGCCTACGGCGAGAACCACCAGCCCAGCGACCGCATGGTCGCCTACCTTGCCGAGCGCGCCCGGGGAGGCGCCGCGCTGGTGGGTGTGGAGGCCACCTCCGCCAGCCGGCACCTCAGCGGCGCCCAGCCCGGTGGCGCCACATCCGGCTGGCGGCTGACGGCGTGGGAGCGCCGCACGATCCCGGCCTACGCCCGCCTGGCCGAGGCGGTGCACAGCCACGATTGCCGGATCTTCGTGCAACTCAGCACCGGCGGTGTCAACGACGTGGGGCGGGCCTGGATCGACAACTGGCATCCGGTGCGCGGGCCGTCGCGAGTGCCGTCGCCGATCATGAACGAGACGCCGGTCGCTCTCGGGAAGTCCGACATCGACGAGTTGACCGGTGACTACGGGCAATCCGCCGCCAACCTGCACGAGGCCAGTATCGACGGCGTCGAGGTGCACGCGGCCCACGGCTACCTGGGGATGCAGTTCATCAGCCCAGCGTTCAACAAGCGCAGCGACGGCTACGGGGGGTCGGTGGCCAACCGCTGCCGCTTCTCCATCGAGGCCGCCGAGGCGATCCGCGGGCGCGTTGGCGACAAGATGACGGTGGGGATGCGGCTCTCGTTCGACGAGTTCATCGGCGAGGCCGGCGTCACGCCCGAACTGGCCGAGGAGTGCCTCGACATCCTCGCCGCCACCGGGCTGTTCGACTACTTCAGCATCTCCTGCGGGAGCTGGTATTCCCTGCACCGCACGGTGCCGCCGATGGGTTCGGCGCCCGAGGCGTTCCTGGCTCCCTACGGCAAGCGGGCGAAAGCGGTCGTCGGTGATCGGGCAAAGGTCTTCCTGGCCGGCCGCGTGCTGGATCTCGACGCCGCCGAGCGGGTGCTCGCCGACGGCGCCGCCGACATGGTGGCGATGGTGCGCGCCCACCTCGCGGATCCGTTCCTGGTGCAGAAGACCCGGGAGGGCCGCCAACGCGAGATCGTGCGCTGTGCCGGCACCAACGAGTGCATGGCGGCTCCCGCCAAGGGTCGCCAGGTCACCTGCGTGGTCAACCCGTCGGCCGGACGGGAACGCGTCTGGGGGGAGGGGACCCTTCGCCCGGCCACCGAGCCGAAGCGGATCACTGTGGTCGGTGGTGGTCCCGCCGGGATGCGGGCGGCGGGAGTGGCGGCGAAGCGCGGCCACGAGGTCACCCTCATCGAGAGCGCCCCGCAGCTGGGTGGCCACCTGGATCTGCTGCGGCGCCTACCCAGCCGCGGCGACTGGCAGAAGGTCATCGAGGATCTGGCGGTCGTCCTGGAGTTGAACGGCGTTGAGGTCCGCCTCGAGGAGACGGCGTCCGCGGAGGCGGTGATCGCCGGGTCGCCCGATGCGCTCGTCTGCGCCACCGGCGCGACCTGGGATCGCACGGGATTCTCAGCGGGCCGACCCGATCGGCAGACGATGCCGGGCGCCGACGGGGCCCACGTCCTCGACGTGGCGACCGCAACCCGGGCGGCGCTGGAGGACCCGGAGTCGCTCGGGTCGAAGATCCTGATCCTCGACGACACCGGCACCTACCTCCCGCTGGGGCTCGCCGAACTGTTGGGACAGCGGGGCGCGGAGGTGGAGGTCCTGAGCCGGTTCCCGGTCATCGGTGAGTTGGTCGCCGGCACCCAGGATCTGCCCTGGCTCCTGCCGCGCCTGGCGAAGCTCGACGTGCGGCTCTCGCCCAACCACTTCATCGAGTCCATCGACGAGAGCCGGGTGGACGTCTACGAGACTCTCACCCGGCGGCACCGGCTGGTCGAGGGCGTCGACACCGTCGTGCTCTCGATGCTGCGCAGCCCCGACGATGCACTGTTCCGCCAACTGAGCGACGCCGGCACCACCCCCACCCACCGCATCGGCGACGCCGTCGCCCCCCGCTCGGTCGCCGAGGCGATTCACGAGGGCGAGAAGCTGGGGCGGGCCCTGTAACTCCGCTGTGCCCCAGGGCAGGAAGTGCAGCTCGTTAGACTGTTGGTACTTATGGGTATTATCATTTGATATAATCTTTCAACCAATCGATCGATTGGCAAGGTTGGAGGATTGGGCAGATGAGTGATCTGGGCAGTAGGTCTCTGAGCCGATTGGCGTTCGGTGCGCGCATGGCGTCTCGTGCCGGTTGTGGGCGCGTGTCGCGTGTCATTGTTTCTTGCTCAGTCGGCGGTTTGAGTCTGACGCAAGGAGATGAGCATGGCGAAGGCTTCGAAGAAGAGCCCTGAGGAGAAACTGCGGGTGGTGTTGAGCGTGCTGCGCGGCGAGTTGTCGGTGGCGGCGACACGCTCAACGGCGGCAACGGCGCCGACTACACCAACGGCGGCGAAGACACCGACACCTGCCGGCGCGGCGAGACCACCGCACGATGCTAAGTCTGAGCGCCGACCGCCGCGGACAGAACGGCGGAACAGCCGGGTCGTCGCAGTCCGAGTTGTGTGTGGGCCCGTTTGAGTTGCCGTGCTGTGTCTTGAACCAGAGGGCGAAGGGATGACCATGCGGGCAGTGAGGGTTGTGTTGCTGGTCGCGCTGGTCGCGGCTGCGGCAGGATGCAGCGCGACCCGCGAGGCGGGCGACGAGTCGGTGGGACGGTTCAGAGCGGTGTCGGCCGGGGGTCATCACTCGTGTGGTGTGCGTGTCGACGGTGCGGTGGTGTGTTGGGGCAACAACGAGGTGGGGCAACTCGACGTTCCGGCGGGGCGATTCAGTGCGGTGTCGGCCGGAACCGATCACTCGTGTGGGCTGCGCGTCGACGGTGCGGTGGCGTGTTGGGGGCTGAGAGTGTACGACGGATCGACCGCGCCGGAGGAGGCGATTTGTTATGAACTCGAGGACGGCACGGAGATGTGCTTCTGGGCCAGCGGGTATGGCGGGTCCCCCGTGCCGGTGGGGTGGTTCAGTGCGGTGTCGGCGGGGTTTGGTTATTCGTGTGGTGTCCGCGTTGACGGTGCGGTGGTGTGTTGGGGGCTCGACGGCGAAGGGCAGCCCGGCACGCCGGCGGGACGGTTCAGCGCGGTGTCCGCAGGAGCTTCTCATGCGTGTGGTGTGCGCGTCGACGGCACGGTGGCGTGTTGGGGCGACAACGAGGCGGGGCAACTCGACGCGCCGGCGGGACGGTTCGGTGCGGTGTCAGCCGGAGGTCGCTATTCGTGTGGTGTGCGCGCCGACGGTGCGGTGGTGTGCTGGGGCGACAACCACGCGGGTCAGGCCACTGCGCCGGCGGGGCGGTTCAGCGCGGTGTCGGCCTCGGGCAATTATTCGTGTGGTGTGCGCGTGGGCGGTGCGGTGGCGTGTTGGGAGCGCAAACTCAGCGGTCCGCCCGACGCGCCGGCCGGTGAGTTCAGTGATGTGTCGGCCGGACGTGACCATGCGTGCGGTCTGCGCGTCGACGGAACCGTGGTGTGTTGGGGCCACAACTCGGAAGGTCAGATCGACGCGCCGGCGGTGGTGGAGTGATCTGCGGGGCCGAGGCCACATGATCTCCGGAGTGGCTGGGTTTACCATATGGCGAAGTATGGGTAGTATGGGTTCAATGAAAACGACGCTTGACATTCATGACGAGTTGCTGGCGCGAGCCAAGCACCATGCGCAGGAGACGGGCCGTCCGCTGCGGGCCGTGGTCGAGGAGGGGCTGCGTTGCGTGCTGGCCGCGCCGGCGCCGGCCGCGTACGCGCTCCCCGACTTGCGGGTGGGTGACCCTGAGGAGGCCGACCCGTTGGAGAGGTACTCCTGGCCGGAGCTTCGGGAGTTGATCTACGGCGGCGACGGGCCCTGATGCTCGCCGTCGACACCAACGTTCTCGTCTACGCACACCGCCGCGAAGCGCGGGACGGCGAGCGGGCCTACGAAGTCCTCAGGGCGCTTGCCGAAGGAGATTGGCCGTGGGCGATCCCGTGGCCGTGCTGCTACGAGTTCTTCAGCGTGGTGACGAATCGCCGGATCTGGGGCGACGCGGCCTCACCACCTCAGCAGGCCTGGCGCCAGTTGTCCGCCTGGGCGGCGTCGCCGTCGAACAGGCTGATCGGCGAGACGGACGACTTCCTCGACATCCTGCGGGAGTTCGTCGATCGCCCACGGATCGCCGGTGGGATCGTCCACGACGCCCGCATAGCGGCCATCTGCGTCGCCCACGGGGTAGAGGCGCTACTGACGCGAGATCGTGACTTCTCGATGTTCCCGCAACTCCCGACGCGGGACCCGCTCGCAGGCACACGGTAGAGCAGGTCGGCGCAACCTCACCCCACCTCGCAGAACGTGGCGACCCAATGGCCCGGGGCCGCCTCGCGCAACGGCGGGTTCTCGGTGGCGCAGCGGGGGTCGCCGCGGTAGCCGCAGCGGCTGTAGAAGAAGCAGCCCTCCGGTAACTCGGTCGGGCTGGGGATGTCGCCGGTTAGCGAGATGTGCGGCGGCTGTTCGTCGGGGTCGGCCGACAGTGCCGCCGACAGCAGCGCCTCGGTGTAGGGGTGGCGGGGGGTGTCGAGGACAGCGGCTTTGGGGCCCGTCTCCACGACCTGCCCGAGATACATGACCGCCACGCGGTCGGAGAAGAAGTCGACGGTTCCGATGTCGTGGGAGATGAAGAGGTAGGCAAGGCCCAACTCTTCCTGCAGGTCCGCCAGCAGTTCGAGGATCCCGGCCTGCACCGACAGGTCGAGCGACGAAGTGGGTTCGTCGAGGACGACGAACTTGGGGCCGGTGACGATGGCCCGGGCCACACCGACCCGCTGCTGCTGGCCGCCGCTGAGCTCGCTGGGACGGCGGTCGAAGAGCGCTGGATCCAGGATGACGCGCCGCATGGTGTCGGTGACCCGCTCCCGGCGCTCGGCAGGGGTGAGGGAACGCTCGTGGATGACCAGTGGCTCCTCGATGGTGTGTCCCACGCTCATGAGCGGATCCAGCGACTGGAACGGCTCCTGGAACACGATCGTCATGTTCCGTCGCGCCGCCTGCAGAGCCTTGCGGTCGAGTTGTTCCAGGTGCATCCCGTCGACGACGACGGTGCCGTCGTCGGGCTGGAGGAGCCCGAGCGCCAACCGCCCGACGGTGGACTTGCCCGAACCGCTCTCGCCGATCAGAGCCAGTGTCTCACCCGCTTCGATGTGCAGGTCGACGCCGTTGACGGCGTGGACCCGATCGCGGCCCCGCCGGAACGTCTTGCGCACCCCGCTGAGGGTGACGAGCGGCATCACTGGCTCCCCGCGGAGGCACCGGGTGGAAGGGGGCTTGCGAGCTGTGCGGTGTGCTTGTCGTAGTGGACGGCCGCCCAGTGTCCCGGCCCGATCTCGCGGAGTTGCGGTGTCTCGGTGGCGCAGCGCGGATCGGCTCGGTACTCGCAGCGGTCGTAGAAGAAGCAGCCCGGAGGCAGCTGCAGCAGGGTCGGTACGGTCCCCTGCGCGCTCACGAGGCGCTCGCCGCGGCGGGGAACCGCGGCGAGGAGCGACTCGGTGTAGGGGTGGGCCGGGTTCTTCAGCACGGTCCGCACCGGACCCGCTTCGACAACCTGCCCGGCGTACATGACCATCACGCGGCTGCAGTACTGCGCCACGACGCCCACGTCATGGGTCACCAGCAGCATCGAGCGCCCCTCGGTCTCGGCCAGGGCGCGGATCAGGTCGAGGATCTGGCGCTGGATGGTCAGGTCGAGTCCGGTGGTCGGCTCGTCCGCCACCACCAGGCGGGGGTTCAGCACCATCGCGAGGGCGATCACCACGCGCTGTGCCATGCCGCCGCTCAACTCGTGGGCGTAACCCCGCAGTACCCGCTCCGGGTCGGCGATCCCCACGGAGTTCAGCATCGCCAGCGCCGCCCGGCGGATCTCGGCCCGCCCGCCGCGGCGGTGCGCCCGGATGACGTTGCGGAACTGGCGCTCGATCCGCAGCACCGGGTTGAGGGCGCCGAACGGGTTCTGCGGCACGAACCCGATGCTGGAACCCCTGATCCGGCGGAGCTGCCGGGGCGGGAGACCGACGAGGTCGGCGCCGTCGAGGCGCACCTCCCCTGCCGTGACGAGTCCCGGTGACTTCAGCAGGCCGATAATCGCCCGCACGGTGGCGGACTTGCCGCAGCCCGTTTCGCCTACCAGGCCGACCGTCTCCCCCTCGCCGATCGAGAAGGAGACACCGTTCACGGCGTACACCGTGCGCCGCCGGCTGCGGAACTCCACATGCAGGTCACGCACGTCGAGCAGCGGAGTTGAGCCGCCGGTTGCAGCAGAGGCCATGGCGGTCAATCCTCCGCCCGCCCGATGAGGCGGTGCACGCCGTCGGCCACCACGTTGAAGGCGACGATCGTCACGAACACCATCGCGCCCGGGAAGAACGAGGCCCACCACTGGCCGGTGGCGATGTTCTGCGAGCCCACCCTGATCATCACGCCCCAGGAGGCGTCGGGAGGAGCGATGCCAATGCCGAGGAAGCTGAGCCCGGCGATCACGATGATGGCGTGGGCTGCGGCCAGCGAGGCTTGGGCGAGGACGATGCCCATCGTGTTGGGCATCACGTGGCGAACCATGACGCGGCTGCGGCTTGCGCCGATGGCCGTGGCGGCCTCGATGAAGCGGCTCTCCCGCAGGACGAGCGCCTCGCTGCGCACAAGCCGGATGAAGCGCGGCACGTTGACGAGGGCGATGGCGAAGACGATGTTGCGCAGGCTGTTGCCGGTGAGCGCCACGATGGCGAACGCCAGCACGAGCAGCGGGAACGACTGGAACATGTCGAGACCGCGCATGATCCGCTCGGACCAGCGGGACTTGTTGCTCGCCGCCAAGCCCACCGGAATGCCGACGGCGATCGACAGCAGCGTCCCGGCGAGCGCGATGGGCAGGTCGAGCCGGGCCGAGGCGAACACCCGCGAGAACACGTCGAAGCCGAACCTGTCGGTCCCGAACCAGAACTCGCCGTCGGGCGCCTGCAGCGTGCTCTCCGGATTGGGTTGAATCGGGTCGTGCGGCAGCGGCGCGAAGAATCCGGTGAGGAGGATCAAACCGATGACGGCGCACCCGATCGTGAGTCCCTTGTGCGCGAGGGCGCCCTTGGCAAGAGACCGGAGCGCGCGGGCGACGGGGCTGCCTCCCGAGGTCGTGGGGGACCGTCCCGACGTGGCCCTTCTCAGGGCGAGGCGCGCCCTACTCATAGGACACCCTCGGGTCCAGGGCGACGACGAGCAGATCCAGGATCAGGTACACGAGCAGCGTCAGCAGGCCCACCACGAGGATGAAGCCCTGAATGGCGGGCACGTCCAGCTTCAGCATCGCCTCGATCGCCCACTGCCCGAGGCCGCCCCAGGCGAACACCGTCTCAACGATGGCGGCCCCGCCGAACAGGGCGGCGAAGAGGATGCCGACGTAGGTGACGACCGGCGTGCGGGCCTCGCGGAAGGCATAGCCGATCACCCGCAACTCCGACAGCCCGCACGCCCGGGCGAACTCCACCTGATCGGAGTTCAGCGCCCGCGCCAGCACGGCTCGTGTGGTCTTGGCGAAGTGCGATGAGTAGAACAACCCGAGCGTGACGACCGGCAGCATGGCGTGGTGGAACGCGGTCCGTAGGAGTCCCCAGTCACGGGCGATGAGTGTGTCGAGGATCACCGCGCCCGTCACCCGCTCGGGCGGGCGGTCCAGCAGCCCTAATCGCCCCACGGGTGGGGGCGCCCAGCCGATGATGTAGAAGACCAGGTAGATCAGCAGGAGGCCCAGGAAGAAGTCCGGGATCGACTGGGTGATCGTGACGCTGAGCCGTGAGAGGCTGTCGGGCCAGCGGCGCCGGAAGTAGGCGCTGAGCGTGCCCAGCAGCGTGCCGTAGAGCACGGCGCCGAGCAGCCCCAGGACCACCAGTTCGAGCGTGTCCGGGAAGCGTTGGGTGATCTCGTCCCAAACGGGCCGCTTCGTGAAGAACGACGTGCCCAGGCTTCGCTCTGTGAACAGTTCGCTGACGTAGTCGGCGTAGCGCTCGGGAACCGGCTTGTCCGTGCCGAGTTCGGCGCGGATCTCGGCGACATTCTCGTCGGAGGCGAAGTCGCCGGCGAGCACCAGCGCCGGGTCGCCCGGCGTGAGGTTGACCAGTCCGAACGCCAGCGTGATGACGATGAACGCAGCCACGGGGATGAAGAGGAGGCGCTTGGCCAGCGCTCCCGTTCGGTATCTCACGTCACTGTCCGTGGCTCAGCGGTCGACAGGCCTCGCTGTGGCGCACCGGTGCGCCGCGGGTGGCTCTCGCCGGACCACCCGCGGTCGTACACCGGGCGACGATTGGTTCAGTTCTTGGCCAGTTCCTCCGGGATGATCCTGCGGAAGATGTCCATGCGGAACGACTCCACGTCGGGGCCGAGCGAGATCGGGTTCACGAGCTCGATCAGCGGGACCCACGGCACCTCGTCGATGAGGATCTGATGCGCCTCGAGCACCATCGCGTCGCGCTCGGGGCCGTACGGCGTGAATGCCATGATGTCGATGAGTTCGTCGATGCGGGCATTGCTGTAGCCGTGTGCCCTCTCGAACGCCTTGGTCGAGTGGTGCACCAGCAGCCAGGCGAACTGCGGGTCGCTGATGCCCGGGGTCTGCGACGAGAGCCAGGCCTGCAACTGCCCCTCCTGCAACTGTGCCTGGAAATCGGCGGACGATGCCATGACCTCGATGCTCATGTCGATTCCCACATCCGCGAGCTGGTCCTTCATGAGGACCGCCAGATCCTCCGAGAACGGACCGGGGCGGACCGGGTTGATCGTCAGGGTGAACGACAAGCCGTCGCCGTAGCCGGCCTCGGCGAGCAGCGCCCGGGCCCCGTCCGGGTCGTAGGTCGCCGGGTCGCCCGGCGGGGGCGGTTGGGGCACCTCGCTCAGCACCTGGTAGAGAGCCTCCTTGGCTGACCCCTGCATCGGACCCTGCACCAGCGCGGTGCGGTCGATCGCCGAGGAGATGGCTTGGCGCACCCGCACGTCGGCGAAGGGCTCGAAGCCCGAGTTCAACGCCAGCGGCACCGTGGTGTTGCCGTTCGCCGCGATGGCCTGCAGCTCGCCTCCCACGCTGGCGAACTGCGCCAGCGTCAGCTTGTCGGCGAAGTCCACCTCGCCGGCCTGCAGGAGTTGCAGCCGGCCCGCCGCGTCCGGGATGGCCCGGACGACGATCAGGTCGATGTCGGGCGCCGAGCCCCACCAGTTGGGGTTGGGCACGAGGCGCAACTCCTCGCCCGGCGTGATCGAGTCGAGCCGGTAGGAGCCGAAGCTCGCCGAGTTGGTCGACAGCCATCCGGCGCCCCACGGGTCGTCGTCGGTGGCGTTCGACCGCACCTCGACACTGTCCAGCGGCCCCATCTGACCGTAGGTGAGAACTGCCAGGGAGTACGGGTTGTTGGTGTCGAGCACCACGAGGTCGAACGTGCGGTCGTCGACCACCCGGATCGGCTCCTCGAGGTTGATACCGCCGCCCCAACTCAGGAGGAAGCGGCCGACGCCGTCGAGGGCGATGATCCGGTCGAAGGTCCAGCGGACGTCCTCGGAGGTGATGGTGTTGCCGTACGGGCTGACCGCGTCGTCGCGGAGCACGAAGCGGTAACCGTCGTCGATCTGCGTGACCGACTCGGCGACGTACGGTTCCACGTCGGCGGGACTCGACCAGGTGGTGGTGCCCGCGTCGGGCTTCACGTACTGCAGCAACGTGCCGGCGAACATCGGGTTGAGTTCGGTGCTCGGCTTGCCCTCTGTCACTGCCGGATCAGCGTTGGACGGCACGGCCGCCACCGCCATCACGAACACCTCGGGCTCGTCGACGGGTGCGGGGGGCGGTGGTGGGGGCTGTGCTGCTGCGGCTTCCGCCTCCGCAGCCGCCCGCTCCGCCGCAGCGCGGGCCTCTTCCGCATCGGCCTGGGCGGCCGCGGCATCGGCCTGGGCGGCCGCCGCCTCCGCCTGGGCTGCGGATGCTTCGGCCTGGGCGGCCGCAGCGGCTTCCTGAGCGGCCTCGAGGGCGGCCTCCGCCGCGGCGACGGCTTCCTGGTTCCCCTCGGCGGTTGCCTGGGCCAGTCCGGAGGCTGCTATGGCCTCCTCCGCAAGGGCCGCTGCAGCATCGGCTGCGGCATCAGCAGCTTCGGCCGCGGCGCTTGCTGCGGACGCCTCGGCACCTGCTGCGGAGGCCTCGGCCCGCGCGGCGGTTGCTTCGGCATTCGCCGCCGAGGCGTCGGCGCGAGCACCCTCGGCCTGCGAGAGAGCGCCGGCGGCGGCATCGGCGACGCCCGAGTCGTCATCGTCAGCGGCGCAGGCCGAGGCGACGAGTAGCAGGACGCCGAGGATCAGCGGCGCGCGCAGAAGTCGGGAACGGAACATGATGCAGCCTCCTAGGGGATTGCCAGATCTTGTGGATAGAGGAAACCGGTCGGGTTGGGTCGTGCGCCCTCGAGGTCCTCACGGAACACCCACGGGATGATCGTCTCGACCAGCGGCACGAACGGGAACTCCGTCGCCAGGATGATCCGGGCCTCGTCGATGAGCACGTCCCGGTCCGGTCCGGGATCCTCCGCCAGGATCAAGTCCGAGAGTTCGTCGACCCGGTCGTTGGCGTAGCCCTCGTATCCCAGCCCGTCGGCTGCGAAACCGTTGGATGTGAACAGCAGCGGGATCGTGTAGGCGGGGTCGCTGAGAATCGGGCGCACCGAGTACAGCCACGCCTCCATCTCGCCGCCGCTGACTGCCCCGTTGAAGTCGGCCGGCGAGGCGATCGTCTCGATCGTGGCGTCGAGGCCCACCTCGCGCAGTTGCGACGCGATGATGACGGCGACGGCTTCGGCGTGGGGACCGGGCCGTGTCGGGTTGATGGTCAGGGTGAAGGAGAACCCGTCCGGGTAGCCGGCCTGGGCCAGGAGGTCCCTGGCCAGATCCGGGTCGTAGCGCGCCCCGGCTGTCTCCGGGAGTGGATCGGGCTGAGGGATGGCCGTCGACAGCGGGTAGCGCCCGGGGACGCCGAACCCGCCGTAGGCCCCGGCGATGAGGGCCTCACGGTCGATGGCCAGCGAGACGGCCTCGCGCACCAGAGGATCGTCGAACGGCGGGAACCGGTTGTTCAGCGAGAGTTCGTCGAGGTTCGTGTCCCGCGCATCTTCGTACGCCAGGGCGTACTCGCCGCCACTGGCGACGCTGGCGAATAGGTCGAACGAGAGATCGGCGACGAAGTCCGCGTCGCCGCTGCCGATCAGCAGCAGCCGGTTGCCGGCGTCGGTGATGGATCGCATGATGATCCGGTCGATGTCCACAGCGTCGGCGTTCCAGTAGTTCGGGTTCTTCACCAAGCGCACTTCCTCGCCGGGCGCGAGACTCTCGACCTGGTAAGGCCCGAAGGTGGACGAGTTCGATGCCAGCCAATCCGCGGCCCACGGGTCGTCGTCGGTGGCGTTGGCCTGCGCTTCGACGCTGTCGAGAATGCCGAGCGCGTAGTAGGTCAGCACGGGCACCGTGAGGATGTTGCGGCCCGTGACGTTGAGCGTGAACGTCCGATCGTCGATCACGGTGATGGGCCCTTCTCGGTCGATGCTCGACAAGAACATCAGGAAGCGCGCTATGCCGTCGAGGGCGATCATGCGGTCGAACGACCACGCCACGTCAGCGGACGTCACGGTGTTGCCGTACGGGCTCATCGCCTCGCGCAGCGTGAAGGTGACGCTTCCGTCCTCGTTGACCTCGAACGACTCGGCCAGCTCTCCCATCACGTCTGCCGGGCTGTGCAGACTCAGCCCGGGTGAAGGCTCGTGCGTGTAGCGCACCAGCGTGCTCACGACACCTTGTGCCGTCACGAGACTGGGCCGTCCCTGGAGGACCGCCGGATCCACGTTCGTCACCAGTCCCGAAAGCGCCATGGTGAGGTTCTTCTCCGCGGGGGCCTCAGGCTCCGGCGCGACGGGCGGAGGCGCTGCCGCTGCGGACTCGGCATCCGCGGCCGCCTGTTCCGCCGCGGCTCGAGCCTGCTCCGCCTCGGCCTGCGCGGCGGCGGCTTCGGCTTGGGCGGCTGCCGCATCTTGCTTGGCGCTGGCAGCCTCGGCCTGGGCGGAAGCTGCCGCTTGCTGTGCCTCCGCCAGTGCCGCTTCCGCGGCTCGGACGGCGTCCTCGTTCCCTTCGGCCGTGGCCCGGGCCAACTCGGCGGCTGCAATCGCTTCCTCCGCTCGGGCTGCTGCTGCTTCGGCCGCGGCGTCTGCTGCGCCAGCCGAGGCGTCGGCGGCGGACGCCGCACTGTTCGCGGCAGAGGCTTCGGAGCGAGCCGCCTGCGCCTCGGCCAGAGCGTCCGACGCAGCGACGGATGCCGCGGCGGCTTCGTCAGCGCCGCCATCGGCGCACGCGGCGGCGATGAGCGTGAGAACCCCGATGAGGAGTGACGTACGGACGATTCGCGAGCGGTTCATGATTGACCTCCTGAGTACTGAGAGCACCGGACGGCCTTCGAGCTTCCCCCGGCGCAAGAATCCCCCCCGCCGTCCGGCACAAGCCCGCACTATAACCCTGGGCGCCCTTCCGCTGCCGAGCCCGGTTCAGGTCGACCGTCCGGATTCACGTGCGTGATGTCCAGCGGGCCCGACAGCATGCTGAGAACAATGTGGCCCTCCGAGCGGGCGGGGCCGTGCACGGTGCCCGGTGGAAGGCAGAAGTAGGCCGGTGCCCGCAACTCCACGTCACCGTTGTGGTACGTGCCCTCCAGGATGAACCCCTCCTGCAGCACGCTGTGGACCTCGGGGGCGTCGGTGGTCCATCCCGGCGGGGCCTTCACCAGCACGGTGCTGGCCCCGGTCTCGTCATCGACGCTGAGGATTTTCACCAGCAGCCCGGTCGGAACGGCCTCACCGGTCTCGTTCCACAGGCGCTCGGCGGGCTCCCAGTCCACCTCGTCCAGATTGATACCCATCACGACCGGTCGGCTCATGACAGCGCCCCCTTCCCGTGCGCCGAGAGGCGCTGGCGTGGTTTCTCGTTTGCTGATTCTCCCCGAAGCGGGTGTTCCGTGCTGGCTACCCGAGGGTTCGTTTCCCCTCGACCGATCCGCCGGCTCCGGTGACGGGGGCGGTGGCCCCGCCCGTGACGCACAGCCCTGCCGGTCCGATGATCTCGAGCGACAGTGTCGCCCGACCATCCTCCACCTCGGTGACCAAGCCCGAAACCTCGTAGTGCTCGCCGGGGCGGACGGGTGCCACGAACCGTACGTGCAGGAGTTCGCCGCCCTCCAGCCACGACACGCCCGCCCACTCCAGCAGCAACTCGCACAGCCACGCCAGAGCCAGATGGCCATGCGCGATGGTCCCGCCGAAGCGGGTGGCGGCGGCGAAGTCGGGGTCGGTGTGCAGGGGGTTGTGGTCGCCGGAGATATCCGCCCAGGAATCGATGATCTCCTGTGTCATGCGCTTGTGCAGGACGGGGAGCCGGTCGCCGGGCCGCACGCTCATTTCGGCCATATCGCCGTGACCCGCACGATGCCGCACACCTGCCCGGACGACGAGGCGCGGGCGGTGGATTCGATCGTGACGAAGCGGCGGCCCTTGCGTTCCCAGCGCCGGGTGACCTCGGCCTGCACCCGGAGCGTGTCGCCCACGGCCACCGGTCGGCTGAAGATCATGTCCTGACCTGCCAGGATCCCGCCGGGCGGCATCCGCCTTCCCTGGAGGTACGCCCGGCGTCCCCAGATTCCCGCAAGACCGGGAGGCGCCACGGGCGAATCGAGCCCGAGTCCGCGGGCCGTTGCGGAATCGGTGTAGGCAGGGTTGTCGTCGCCGGTGGTCGCAACGAACGCCGCCACCAACTCGGGCGTGATCTCGTAGTGAAGTTCGGGGAACAACGTGCCTTCGGCGAGGTCGGCGTAGACGAGTTCGGGTGGTTCAGTCACCTGAGGCCGCCAGTTCATCGCGGAACTGCGGAGCGGCGATGGCGATCAGGGCCTCGGCCCGCTCTCGCAGGCTCAGGCCGGCCAGGTCGGCCACGCCGTGCTCGGTGACGACGTACTGGGTGAAGTGGCGGGGAACCGCAACCGGAGTGCCCGGATCGAGTCGTGCCACGATCCGTGACACATCGCCGCGCCGGTTGGTGGACGGCATGGCGATAATCGTCCTGCCCCCGGGCGAGAGCCAGGCGCCCTGGGCGAAGTCGTACCCACCGCCCACGCCGCTGAGTTGCAAGCCCCCGAGGTGCTCGACGTTGGCCTGTCCCGCCAGATCAACCTGCACCGCCGAGTTGACTGACACGAAGCTCTCGAAGCTCGCGATGTGCGCCGGGTCGAGGATGGTGTCGAAGGGGTGCATCTCGAGGGCAGGATTGTCTGTGGCGTACTCGTACAGCGTCGTGGTGCCCATCAACTCGGCGCAGAGGGCGGCGGGGCGCCCGCCTCCTGTGGCCAGCTTCCCGGCCGCCGCGAGTGCCACGATGGCGTCGATGCCCATGCCGTAGATGCGCAGATCGGAGATATCGGAGGCGCAGAGGTTCTGCGCCAGTGCCTCCGGAATGGCGCCGATGCCCACCTGCAGCGTGGAGCCCGACGGGATCAGTTCCGCCAGCTGATCGCCGATAGTCGCAGCCGTGGCGCTGATCGCCGGCCGCGCGTGCTCGCCGAGCGGTTCGTCCACCTCGACGAGCCAATCGATCTCGTTGACGTGCAGGGACGCGTCCCCGGCGACGCACGGCATGCGCGGGTTGACCTGGGCGATGACCCTCGGTGCCAGGCGCGCCAGCGCGAGCGGGTAGCTGACCGATGTGCCGAGGCTGCATCGGCCGTCGCGGTCGGGCGGGGAGACGTGGACGACAGCCACGTCCAACGGAAGGCGCCCCGAGCGAAACAGTTGCGACACCTGCGAGCCGCGGATGGGCAGGAATCGCACGCCGCCGTCGCGGACTGCATCGCGTACCGGCGCCATGACGTGCCAGGTGGTGTAGCGAATGCCGTCGCAAAGGAACGGGTAGTCCGAGAGCAGCAGCCCGCTGTAGACGTCGAGGCCTCCCAGCCGCTCCGCCTGCCGACCGATCTCACGCTCGACTGCGTTTGCCCCGCCCGCCCCAGGCGGTAGCACCACCGCCGATGTCGGTTCGAGCGTGCCGACGGCTTCGGAGATAGAGACCCAGCGGCCCTCGCGACGCCCCGCGCTCGTCACGCCACCGCTTCCCTACTCACGCCGTCTCACCGGTGTGTCGCACCACCCGAGCACTTGTCATTCCGGCGACGGCCGGAGTCCACTTTCTCAGCCGCGGCGTTCGCCTACACCCGGCGCACCAGGGGGCTGCAGAACGAGAGCGTGGCCTGCTCCACGAACCCGCGGTCCAGCAGTGAGTACTGCGGAATCGCCGTGATGGGCAGGAAGATCAGCCACATGAACGGGTTTGCCAGGCCGCAGCCCAGTTCGTGGGCGGCGGCGATCAGGCGGTCCTCCGCTGCGACCATCTCGGCGGGGGAGATGTCGCTCATGATGCCCGCCAGGGGAAGCGGCAGCTCGGCCAGCACCTCGTCGCCGCGGGCCACGACCTGTCCGCCGTTCAACTCGATGACCCGGTTGATGGCTGTGGCCATCGACTTCGTATCGGCGCCGAGGCACACCACGTTCTCGTCGTCGGGGGACAGCGAGGTGGCAAGCGCCCCGTCGGTGAGGCTGAACCCCGACATGAACGCGGTCGAACGCGAGCCGGTGTCGTTGTAGCGCTCGAGCACCGAGACGTAGCTCACGTCGATGGCGGGGTTGGCGAGCACCACGCCATCGCGGATCTCCAACTCGACATCCCGGCGCAGTCGCAGCGGGATCTCCGGTGGCACGAACATCGAGATGGCCTCCACCTGGCCGTCTTCCATGTCGGTGCGGAAGAGCAGGTCGTCGGGCTCCACCGGCGTCATCGAGAACGTGCGCAGCAGTTCCAGCGGGCGCTCGGGCGGCGTCAACTCCACCTGCAACTCCCCGCCGGACGCCACGAGCTCGCCGCCGCAGTACACGGCCGACACCTCGAAGGCCGCCAGGTCCTCCACCAGGAGGATGTCGGCGTAGCGACCCGGCGCCACCGCGCCCACCTTGTCGTCGGTGCGCAGGGCGTCGGCGGCGTTGATGGTGACCATCTGGATGGCCGTCACCGGGTCGACGCCCTCGGCGATGGCCCGGCGCACGATGTGGTCCATGTGTCCGAGGCGCACCAGCGTGGAGGTGTCGGTGTCGTCGGAGCAGAGGCTCACCCGCCGGGTGGGCAGCCCGGCCTCGGTGACCGCCTTGATGCAGTCGGCGAGGTTGTGGGCCATCGTGGCCTCGCGCAGCAGGCAGTACAGGCCGTTGCGCAGCTTGTCGATGGTTTCCTCGGCCGAGAAGCACTCGTGGTCATCGCGGACGCCGCAGTTGGCGTAGGCCCCGAGCGCCAGCCCGGTCACGAACGGGGCGTGACCGTGCACGGGCAGCTTGTGCTCCTCGCAGAGTCCGATGGACTCGATCACATCGCTGTCGCCGGCCCGGATGAAGTCGAAGGTCGTCTCGGCGATGCCATTGGCCTCGTCCCACTGCATGGCCACCCGATGGTCGTCGGGCCCGACGCTGGCGCCGAGGGTGCCCTCGGGGATCGTGTAGGGGATCTTCGACGGGGGCGGGTTGAAGATGCGCAGCGGCAGGCCCGCCGCCTCGTCGAGCATGTAGCGGATGCCGTCGATGCCCTTGACCGGGGCGATCTGGTCGAACGCCGTGCAGACCGACGTGGTGCCGTGCGGCAGCACCGTCGAGGCAAACCCGGTGATGGACAGCTTGGTGACCTCGGTGTGCACGTGCGGGTCGATCAGGCCAGGCACCAGGTGCATGCCGGTGGCGTCGATGATCTCGGTGTCGTCCCCGATCGTCTCGCTCACGTCACCGATGGCGGCGATCCGGTCTCCGGCGACGGCCACGCCCGCCTCGTACACCTCCGCGGTGAACACGTTCACGAGCTTCCCGCCGGTAAAGACCTTGTCGGCGGGCCGGCGCCCAAGTCCGACGTCGATGGCTCGCTGGTCGTACATGACGGACCTCCGTGGTGTGAAATGCGAAAGTCCCGGCTCCCGCCCTAGTCGACCCGCCGATGGCGGATCCTCGGCCTGGCCCTCCGGGACTTACGTCTTCGGCACGGAGCAGTACCGCACCGCACCATCAGTATTGTCAAATGTCGACCAGCGTTCAACTGTTCCTCCCATCTGCCACCACACGTCGAACCGCCTCTCGTGCCATCCCGGCACAGGTCAGGATCCGCGCTCCGGTGGCCGCGCGGGCAACGCCGGCCGGCCGCCGACAGGGCTAGTGGAACGCGAGGTACTCGCGCAGTTCCCAGTCGGTGACGGCGCGGGCGTAGCGGGCCCATTCGGCGCGCTTCATGGCCACGAAGTGGTCGGTCACCTCCCTGCCGACGGCGTCGCAGAGCGCCTCGTCGGCTTCGAGAGCGTCGAGGGCGAGGGACAGGTTCTCAGGGCAGCAGCGCTCGGTGTTGGCGGTCTCCAGCGAGTCCCCGGTCTCGACCGGCGGTGGGGCTTCCCCGGCTTCGATCCCCAGCCGGGCGGCGGACATCATGGCCGCCGCGGCCAGGTACACGTTGGCGGCTCCGTCGGGCAGCCGGTGCTCGATGCGGCTGGCGGCGCCCCGCGCCGACGGCACGCGCACGGCCACCGAGCGGTGGTCGTAGCCCCAGTTGGCCCAGTACCCGGCCAGCTCCCCGGGCTTGAGGCGCTTGTAGGCGTTCACGGTCGGCGCGCACAGGGCGGTCAGCGACTCGTGGTGGGCGACCACTCCGGCGATGGCGTGCTTCGCCGCCTCCGCCAGGCCGTCGTCGCTCGACGGGTCGTCGAAGAGGTTCCGGCCATCGTCGCCGGTGATGCTGAGATGGAAGTGGGTGCCGTTGCCGCCGCGGTCCTGGAACGGTCGCCCCAGGAACGTCAGCAGCAGGCCGCGGCGCAGCGCCACCTCGCGGCAGAGTTGCTTGAGCAGGAACGCGCGGTCCAGCGCGTCGAGGGCGTCGCCGTAGCCGACCACCAATTCGAACTGCGGGTTGTCGTACTCGCTGCCCATCGTCTCGATGCCGATCCCGCAGGTCTCGGCGGCCGCCATGATGTCGTCGAAGAGTCCCACAGGGTCCACGACCGTGCCCGTGCCGTAGCAGTACGCCCCCGGCGTGTCCCAGGGCTCCCAGCCGCCGGACCCGTCGGGTTGCAGCACGTACGCCTCCAACTCCACGCCGACCTTGGGGGTGCCACCGGTAACCGCGGCCAGAGAGGCGATGGCGCGCTGGGCCGCCAGGCGGCTCGAGATCGCCAGGGGCCGCCCCAGGCGCTCCAGATCGGCGATCACTACGCCGGTGCCCTCGTCCCAGCTGGGGCGCACCGCGTCGAGGGAGTACAGAGCGCTGAGGTCACCCATACCCTCGAGCACCTCTGCTCCGGGCGCCGGGATGAGGTCACGGTCGTAGCCGACGCCGAAGATGGTGACGGAGAATCCCACCTCGCCGGAGGCCGCGGCCGCGGGCACGTACTTGCCGCGGGCGAAGCCGAACTGGTCGGCGAACAGGACCCGGATTCTGTGCATTCCTTCTGGCAGCATCGTCTAGAAGCGCTTTCTGGTTGGGGGCATGGCCGGTGGGGCCGGTCTTCGGTACCCGCCGCGCCCTTGCTTTGTTGTGCTGGAGGCTTGGTGGTCCGCTCCTGCGCTCTCCTGCGGCGCGCCCCGGCGGCCCGAGCCGACTACAGCACACCGGGAACGCCCCGGCGATACAAGCGCCGTCTCGGCGCGGCGGATAGTAGCCTGACGTTCTGGTCGTACCGGCTGCGACCACGGTGAGGAGTTCAACGTCGCGAGTCCGCGACAATGCCGCACACCGGGGTGCGGTGGCGTGCTCATCGCTGCACATCGATGCGCTCCGACGGGGCGCTCACGGGGAGGACACCATGAACGGATCTAACGGACGATCCACGGATACCAGGCGACGGCCGTGGAGACGTCCCGCCGGCCTGCTGATGGCGGTGCTGACGGTGACGCTGCTGGCTGCCGCCTGCGCGAGCGAAAGCGGTTCCGAGGATGCCAGCGCGGCTCTCGCGGCCGCCCAAGGCGCCAGCTCGGCCGCCGGCACAGCGAGTGCCGAAGCTCAGGCCGCCGCCGCGGCGGCCGAGGCGGCTCAGGCTGCCGCCGAGGCGGCCCAGGCCGCCGCCGGTTTGGCGCAGGCCACTGCTGAGGGCAACGAGGCCGCCGTCGCCGCGGCCGAGGCGCAACTCGCTGACGCCCAGGCTGCCGCCGAGGCCGCGAGTGCCGATGCAGCAGCAGCACAGGCCGAGGCGGACGAGGCCCGCGAGGCGGCCGCCGCGGCTGCTGAACAGGCTGCTGCTGCCGCACAGGCCGCCCCGGCTCCCGAGCCGCCACCGCCGCCCGAGCCGGCCCCGGCTCCCGCCGCGGACGAGGGTCTGCGCGTGGCGCTGCTGCTGCCGGGCATCAAGAACGACAACTCCTTCAGCCAAGCGGCGGCCGAGGGGATCATCGCCGCAGTCGAGGCGGACGGCAACATCGCCGAGTACCAGATCCTGGAGGAGATCATCGAGCCCACCGACTCACTGCCGGCCCTCCGAGGCTTCGCCAGCCGGGGCTTCGATCTGATCATCGGTCACGGCATCGAGTACGTGGACCCGATCATGGAACTTCACGCCGAGTTCCCCGACGTGGACTTCGCCATGACCGGCGGCGTTCTCGTGGAAGGGGCCGACCCGAAGGACAACGTCGTGGACTGGCTCTACAACGTGCAGGACATGGCCTACCCCAACGGGATCGTGGCCGCGAACGCCCTCGTCGGCGACACCATCGGCATCGTCGGCGGGCCGGAGTTCGACTTCGTGAAGGTCATGCACATCTCGTTCCAGCAGGCCGTGGCATCGGTCAACCCGGAGATCCAATTCCTCGAAGGCTTCGCCGGCGACTTCGTGAACGTGCAGAAGGCCGCCGAGGTGGCCACGTCGCTCATCGATCAGGGCGCCGACATGATCTACTGCTCCGGTGACGGCATCTGCATCGGCGCCGCTCAGTCGGCCTCTGCCGCCGGCGTGCCGATCCTGGTCGGCTTCGGCTCGCAGTACGAGACCGCGCCGGACGTTTACATCGGCGCCACGGTGATTCGCATGAGCGAGCAGTTCCAGACGTACTTCGACACCGTTCGAGACGGCACCTTCGGCAACGCCTTCTACCCAGGCTCACTCCAGAACGGTGGCATCGAGGTGCTGCCCATCAACGCCGACGCCACAGTGGAGACCGCCCTCAGCGCCGACGAACTGCAGGCGATTCTGGATGACTTCATCGCATCGGTGGAATCCGGCGAGTTCGTCATCCCGTTCCCGTTCTAGCGGGTAACCACTGACCCGAACAGATCCGAGCCCTCGCCCGCCCGGGCGGGGGCACGGGTTGCTGCGATCCGTCCGGGGGATCCGGGCGGGCCCGCGGCTGCGGGCGGCGGTACGATCCGCGCAAGTTGCGCTGTGAGCGCGCCAAACGGGAGGTCGACGATGCCAGGACGAACTGCGGCGGCCGTGGAGATCGTCGACGTCGCTGCCCGGGACGGGCTGCAGAGCGACCCGGCGATGGTCTCGACGGCGGCCAAGGTGGAGTTGATCGGTCGGCTCGTCGACGCGGGCGTCAAGCGCTTGGAAGCCGTGAGCTTCGTCAACCCCAAGCGCGTTCCGCAGATGGCCGACGCCGAGGCCGTCATGGCTGCGCTGCCACGGTCCGACGATGTGACCTACATCGGTCTCGTCATGAACCGCCGGGGGCTCGACCGGGCACTGGCCGCCGGTGTGGACGAGATCAACGCCGTGGTGGTCTGCTCGGACACGTTCTGCGAACGCAACCAGGGCACGACCACCGCAGGAGCGGTGGCGCTCTGGGAGGAACTCGCCGAGGGTGCCCGAGCCGGCGGGATCTCCGCCGGGGTCACGCTGTCCGCGGCGTTCGGCTGCCCGTACGAGGGCGACGTACCGGTTGAGCGGCTTGCGGCCGTTGCCGCCGAAGTGGTTCGGAGCAACCCGGCGGAGATCGCCATTGCCGACAGCATCGGCGTTGCCGTCCCGGCGGACGTGACCGAGCGGGTGGCCTCAGTACGCGAATCGGTCGGTGAGGGAGTCCGCCTGCGGGCGCACTTCCACAACACCCGTAACACGGGCTACGCCAACGCTTTGGCCGCAGTCGAGGCCGGTGTGGAGGTGCTCGACGCCAGCCTCGGGGGAATCGGCGGCTGCCCGTTCGCGCCGAATGCCACGGGCAACATCGCCACCGAGGACCTCGTGTACCTGCTGGATCGCACGGGGGTGAACACTGGAATCTCGCTGGACGCGCTGTGCGAATCCGCCCTGTGGCTCGAACAGCTACTGGACCACTCGGTGCCCGGCTATCTCTCGAAGGCGGGCGGCTTCCCCCGAGGTACCGCTGCCTGATTTGCTCCGGCGTGCGCGGGGCAGCGGCAGCAGACCAGGACCGGTAGGAACGTCTGGGTGAAGGCGTCGATGAGGCCTCTCTCGGTGAGGCCGTAGTCGGGCACGCCGGCGAGGCCTACGAACGACAGGATCATGAAGGGCGAGTCGATCTCACAACCCAGCGATCGGGCCGCCTCGGTCACCTCGCGCAACTCGTCGTAGACGTCCTCCCAAGGGCGGTCGCTCATGCAGCCGCCGTAGGGGAGCGGGAGGGTGGCCAGGACCTCGCCGCCCGCGACCGCCACGTAGCCGCCGTCGATGGCCTCGAGAGCGCTGGAGGCGTGTGCCAGCTCGGCGTCGGTGGTGCCGAGCACGACCAGGTTCTGGTTCTCGCAGTTCGTGGTGATGCCGATAGCGCCGCGGCGCAGGCCGAATCCACGTACGAAGCCCATGGCGAGGGTGTGGGTGGCGTGGTGTCGGTCCACGACGGCGATCTTGGCGATGCCGGTTGCGGGGTCGGCTGCTACGGCCCCCTCCACCACGGGCAGTTCGGCCTCGAAGGCCCGCTTGAAGTAGCCGTCGTACATCTCCATGGCTCGCACCACGGCCACTTCCTCCGGCGCAGGCGCCGCCCCGACACGGAAGCTGGCCGGGCCCAGATCGGGGTGCAGGCGGACCGTGCCTCGGCACGACTCCGGCAGGGTGTCGCCATTGGCGAACGTGGCGGTGCCTCCCCGTCCCACGACCTCGCCGCCGACGAGCACGAGGCGCGGGCGCACGTCCTCGAGGTCCTCCAGCAGCATCAGGTCGGCCAGGCGGGTGGGGGTGATCGAGCCGAGCAGATGGTCGAGGCGGTAGGAGCGGGCCGCGTTGAACGTGGCCATGCGGTAGGCCTCGATCGGTTCGACGCCGCAGTCGATGGCGGTGCGTACGTGGTGGTCGATGTGGCCTCCGTCTGCCAGGTCGCCGACGTGACGATCGTCGGCGCAGAAGGTGAACTGGTCGAACCCGCCGGCGACCCGCTCAGGATCGGCGAATAAAGGCCGGACGTTGTCGTTCATGGAGCCCGACATGACGGTGATGCCGATGCCGAGGCGCAGCCGCTCGATCACCTCGTCGGGCTCGAAGGCGTTGTGGTCGTCGAAGATCCCCGCCGCGGCGTAGGTCCACAGCGGCTCCTGTGTGATCCGAGCCGTGTGGCCGGTGATGCGCCGCCCGGCGGCGAGCGCCCGGTGCGACTTGCGGGCCGCCGAGCCCTCCAGGTCGAACGGGTTGCTCTCGCCGAGGGTGACGGCGAGCGGGTCGCTGAGACGCGCCAGGATCTCGGCCTCGGGGACTTCGCTGCCACCGAGTTCCAGCTCGGGCGAGCGCGGCACCTTGTGCGACACCTGCCGGAAGACCCGCAACGGCGTGCCGGTCACCCCGGCGATGTCCATGCCCGCGGGTCCAAGCACGTTGGCCAGGCAGTTGGGGTCGGCGAGCACGGTGGTGGTTCCCCGCGGCACGACGAGGCGTGCCAGTTCACCCGGGGTGAGCAGCGTGTACTCGATGTGCAGGTGCGTGTCGATGAAGCCGGGCGACACGAAGCAACCCCCGGCGTCGATCTCCTCGACAGCCTCGAGGCGCCCGGGCGGCGTCACGGCGGCGATGTGCGGCCCGCAGATCAGCACGTCGCGCCGCAGCATCTCCCGGCCGTGCAGGGCCAGGACGGTCCCGTCGCGCACCGCCAGGTCTGCCGGCTCGGCCCCCGCCGCCACGCGCTGCAGGCGCAGCAACTGATCGGGTGTCGCCACGAGGTGGGCACCAATGAACTCGACGTCGGCCATGGAGCGTCACCTTACGTCGCGGCTTCGCGACGCTCGACATGTCCTGGCGCGGTTCGGTTCGCCGACCGTGTTGAAGCCGGCCGGCGGTTGCCGCCGTTGCGGTGCGGCGAGTTCGACCATCCATACACTGGCCATCGATGTCACCATCCGTCGCGACTTCCGGTGGGCGTCCGCCGCTGATCGGGCTGCCGGGGCGGCGACGGGCTGCCGGCGGCGTGACGGGCATGCTGGCGTCGATGTCGCATCTGGAGTTGGAGGTCTACTTCCGGGACTACGCCCGGCGGGTGGCCGAGGCGGGCGGGTTGCCGGTGCTGCTGTCCCTCGACACAGATCCGGCTCGGATCGTCGAGCACCTCGACGGAATCGTGCTGCCGGGCGGCACCGACGTGGACCCCGCCCTGTACGGCGCCGAACCGGCTGCCGGTCTGCTGGACCCCGAACCGGCCCGCGACGCCCAGGAGTTGGCGCTGCTCGACGCCGCCGCGGAGGCCGGCGTGCCGGTCCTGGCCATCTGCCGCGGCCTGCAGGTCGTGAACGTGTGGCGGGGCGGGACCCTGCACCAGCACGTTCCCGAACACGGCCGCTTCGAAGAGCCGCCCGAGCGGCTCCAGCACGAGGTGACCGTCGCGCCCGGCTCCGCTCTGGGGGAGGTCTACGGCTCGTCGGTGATGGTGAACTCACTGCACCACCAGACGGTGGACCGCCTCGGCGAAGGCTTGGAGGTCACGGCCGAGGCTCCGGACGGCACCGTCGAGGGCCTCGAATGCACCGACGCCCCCGTGGTGGCCGTCCAGTGGCACCCCGAACTCATGGCCGAGCCCGACCCTATCTTCGACTGGTTCGTCGCCCGCACAGCGCCCGCCTAGGAGATTGCTGAGGAACGCTCCGAGCCGACTTGGTTGTCACGTCCGAGCCGGCCAGAATCCTTCATCCCGTGAGTCGATCCCAGTTCTGGCGAACTGGTCGGCACGCTCGCGAAGCATCCCTCACCTGCCTCAGCGCGGTCGTCCGTGCCTTCTGTCGCTGGACAGGTCCAATTCCTTCAACAGTAAGTTCCGCACCTGATACGAATAGGTGTACTGGCTGTCGCAGGGCAGGGTTACGGTCTTCGTACCGGTTACCGAGGTCCGCCGTGTCGGCCTGTGGTCTTCGCTGACCGGCTTGTCGACGCCGTCGACCCAGACCCATCTCATTCTCGGGAGACAGACCATGACCGAATCGGCGAGCCAATCGGGCGACCGCCCCGCGGCGGCAGCAAAAGAGCGAGTCGCGGACGCGCCCGAAACTAAGGTGCAGGATGTGGGACTGAGCGAGCGGGCACGGCCGTTGCGGCTCCCGCTGAGAGTCGTGGGGCCGCCGACGGTCGGCGCTCACATCCGGCTGGATGCGCGCGTCGATGGTCCGCTGGATTCGTTGCCCGGGCCCGTGCTCGTGGCTGGCGACGCGGCTCAGACCTTGAACCTCTTGCCCGCCCGCAGTGTGCAGACGGTCGTGACGTCTCCTCCGTACTGGTCACTGCGGGACTACGAGGTCGCGGATCAGATCGGCTGCGACGACGGATTCACGGAGTACGTCAAGAGCGTCGTCACGACCTTCGACGCGCTCCGCCGTGTCCTCACCGACGACGGCACCGTGTGGTTGAACGTCGGTGACAGCTACACGTCGGGAAACCGGAGGTACCGTGCACCGGACCGGAAGAATCGTGCTCGGGCCATGTCGGTCCGCCCACCCACCCCCATGGGTCTGAAGCCGAAGGACCTGATCGGTGTGCCGTGGCGGTTGGCGTTCGCCCTCCAGGACGCGGGCTGGTGGGTGCGCTCGGAGGTCATCTGGTACAAGCCCAACGCGCACCCGGAGTCGGTGTGTGACCGCCCGACAAAGTCGCACGAGACGGTATTCCTGCTCTCGAAGAACCAGGACTACCTCTATGACGTGTCCGCAGTGAAGGGACCCAACGGGCGGCGGCTCCGCACAATGTGGGACATCAACACGGAACCTCGCCAGCGCGAGGCGGGTGGCCTCGAGGACCACCCGGCGGTCATGCCAATGACGCTGGCTCGCCGGTGCATCCGCATTACCAGCCGGCCCGGCGATGTTGTCCTCGACCCGTACGCTGGGTCCGGCACGACGCTCCTTGCAGCCCAGAAGCTCGGCCGGAGTTGGGTCGGAATCGAACTAAAGCCGGAGTATCTGGATCTCATCGAACGACGGATCGCGCGGTGAGACCCAGGGGTGATGGGCAGGTAAGCGTCGCCGACCTGAGAGCGCGCATCGAGTCGCTTTCCCCGATGGGCGTTCGTTTCGTCGCTCGGCTGATCGACTCGCTGTCGTCACCTCCTCGAGCGAACGTCACCAAGACTTGGCTCACAGGCAAACCGGAGTGGGTCGAGTACTTCGGTCTGACAATCTCCGCCCACCACGGCACCACGGTTGAGCCCCTCGGACTGACGGGTTTCGAGGTCGCATTTTGCAACGCCTGCGAAGCAGTCGGCTGGGCTGTTGCCGAACCGGGCTCGGCGACCCGGCGGTTCGTCGATGCAATTGTGCAGGTCGAAGAGGCGACGCAGCGGAAGCTGTCTCTAAATCCCGACGGCGATCTTTGCGTCGCTCGAGGATGCCCCCCTGTCAGCGTTTGTGGCAGACGGACCGACTGTCGACTGCTCCTACCGTGATGAATCTGTCGCAGCCAAGGTGTCTCTGGATCGATCTGATGCCAAGATCACCATCCGGCAGATCAAGCTCTCGGTCTGTACGCTCCATGCGGAATGGCATATGTCCCAACCCTGATCGGATATCGGGCCCTCAGGGTCTTGCAGTTCTGACAGTGGATCACGCCAGGCCGAACTGGCGGTCGCCGGCGTCGCCGAGGCCGGGGACGATGAACGCCACCTCGTTGAGGTGGCTGTCCACCGAGGCGGTGAAGATCTCCGCGTCGAATCCCTTCGCCCGGAACGCCTCGATGCCCTCGGGGGCGGCGAGCACGCAGACCACGGTGATCGGCCCGGCGTTGGAGTCCACGAGCAGGTTGCAGGTGTGGATGAGCGAACCGCCGGTGGCCAGCATGGGGTCAAGCACCAGGACGGGGTGGCCCCCCAGATCCTCGGGAACGGTGTTGACGTAGGCGTCGGGGAGGAGGGTCTCCTCGTTGCGCTTGGCGCCCACGAAGCCCACCCTGGCGTTCGGCAGCAGTTGCAGCGTGGCGTCGAGCATCCCCAGCCCGGCCCGCAGCACCGGCACCACGAGGGGCGGATCGGTGATCAGCACACCGACCGACGGCGCCATGGGCGTGTCGATGTGCACCGTGGCGGCAGGCTGAGCCCGCAGCGCCTCGTAGACGAGGAAGGTGGAGAGCTCCGAGAGGTTCCGCCGGAATCCGGCTCGCTTCGTTTCCTGGCGGCGGAGGCGGGTCAGCCTCTCGGCGACGAGGGGATGATCGACGATGGTGACGTTCACGTTCCTCAGCATGCCCGATGACGGCGTGGCGAGCGAGCGGTTCGACGAAGAGGGCCATCGCGGCAGGGCGCTTCGGTCGCTCGCGCGGTGCTCGGTCCGTTGCCGCGGCCTCCTGTGCTTCTACGTCGAGCGACGACTGTCGGAATTTGGGTCGCGGGCTCTAGTGTCAGCCACGTGAACACGGTGGTGACGCGCGCGGCACCCGCCGAAGTGGCAGGGCCTGTCGACGGCAGTCGGTTGCCGGCCGAACGGCTCGTGGGCCTCCCGATCACGCCCACCGACGCCGTCGGGCTGGCCGAGCGGGCCGCCTCCCTCGCCTCGCGGTCCATCAAGACGACCGCCAAGCAGGCAGCGCTCACGCTGGCGGTCCGCTGCATGGACCTGACCACCCTCGAAGGTGCCGACACGCCCGGCAGAGTCCTGTCGCTGTGCGCCAAGGCGTTGCGTCCCGAGCCGACCGACCCGAGCATTCCGCCGGTTGCGGCAGTTTGCGTGTACCCCGAACTGGTGGGCGTGGCAGCCGCGGCCCTGGCGGGGACGCCGGTACTCGTGGCCAGCGTGGCCGGGTCGTTCCCCGCCGGCCTTGGCCCGCTGAGCGTGCGCCTCGCCGAGATCTCCGACGCCGTCACCGCCGGCGCCGACGAGATCGACATCGTGTTGAACCGGTCGGCCTTCCTGGCGGGGCGCTACCGGCAGGCGTTCGACGAGGTGGCGGCCTCGAAGGAGGCGGCCGGCTCGGCGCACCTCAAGGTCATCCTGGAGACAGGCGAGTTGGGCTCGTACGACGCCGTGCGCACGGCGTCCATGCTGTCGATGGCCGCCGGCGCCGACTTCATCAAGACCTCCACCGGGAAGATCGGCACCTCGGCCACCCTGCCGGTGGCCCTGTGCATGGCCGAGGCCATCAGGGACTTCGCCGACGCCGGCGGCCGCGCGGTCGGCCTGAAAGTGGCCGGAGGCATCCGTACCGCCAAGCAGTCCTGGCAATACCTGGTCGTGATGGCCGAGACGCTGGGGGAGCGGTGGCTGGGTCCCGATCTGTTCCGCATCGGTGCATCGAGTCTGCTGAACGACGTGCTGTTGCAGCTGGACCGGCTGGGCACGGGCCGCTACCCGCGGCCGGACAAGACGGTGGTGTGAGGCGGTGACCGAGGTCGACGAACAGCTCCCCGCCAGCGCTTCGGGCGGCGCGCCCGGCTCCCGCACGGCGGAGTCGCCCGAGAGGGTCGAAGGCGCCCTGGCGGCGTTCGGTCCCGCCTCCTACGCCCCGGCACCGGAGTCGACCGACCTCGTGAGCATCGCCGACGGCTACGGGCTGTTCATCGGGGGCGACATGGTGCCCGCCCGCAGCGAGCAGATGGCGCCCACCGTCAACCCGGCCACCGGCGAGACACTGGCCACGTTCTCCGTCGGCGGGCCGGCGGACGTCGACCGCGCTGTGGTCGCCGCCCGCGACGCCTACGAGTCCCACTGGCGCGACGTGCCGGGCCGCGTCCGGGCCCGCTACCTGTACCGGATCGCCCGGCTGCTGCAGGAGCGCTCGCGGGAGTTCGCCGTGCTGGAGACGCTCGATGGCGGTAAGCCCATCAAGGAGTCCCGCGACGTGGACATTCCCCTGGCGGCGGCGCACTTCTTCCATCACGCCGGCTGGGCCGACAAGCTGGACTACGCCTTCGCCGGTGCCACCACGGCTCCGGTGGGCGTCGTCGGCCAGGTCATCCCCTGGAACTTCCCACTGCTGATGGCTGCCTGGAAGCTGGCCCCTGCACTCGCCGCCGGCAACACCGTCGTGCTCAAACCGGCCGAGACCACCCCGCTGAGCGCCCTGCTCCTCACCGAGGTGCTGCGCGACGCCGACCTACCCCCGGGCGTGGTCAACATCGTCACGGGCGATGGCGCGACAGGAGCCGCCGTCGTCGCCCATGCCGGTGTGGACAAGGTGGCGTTCACCGGTTCCACGGCCGTCGGCAAGGAGATCCAGCGCACCCTCGCCGGTACCGGCCGTCGCCTGACCCTCGAACTCGGCGGTAAGGCGGCCAACATCATCTTCGAGGACGCGGCCCTTGATCAGGTGACCGAGGGCATCGTCAACGGCATCTACTTCAACCAGGGGCAGGTGTGCTGTGCCGGGTCCCGCCTGCTGGTGCAGGAGAGCGTGGCCGACGTGGTCATCGCCAAGCTTCGACGGCGCATGGACACCCTGCGCGTGGGCGATCCGCTGGACAAGAACACCGACATCGGGGCCATCAACTCGGCCGCGCAACTGCACAAGATCACCGAACTCGTGGAATCGGGTGTGCAACAGGGTGCCGAGCTGTACCAGCCTGCCTGCGCCCTGCCGGAGCGGGGCTGGTTCTTCCGCCCCACGCTGTTCTGCGACGTGTCGCCATCGCACCGCATCGCCCGGGAGGAGATCTTCGGGCCGGTGCTGTCGGTGCTGACGTTCCGTACCGCGGACGAGGCCGTCGAGAAGGCCAACAACACGCCCTACGGCCTCTCCGCCGGCATCTGGACCGAGAAGGGCTCGCGCATCTTGTGGATGGCCGAGCGGATGCAGGCCGGCGTCGTGTGGGCCAACACCTTCAACCGTTTCGATCCGGCCAGCCCGTTCGGCGGCTACCGCGAGAGCGGCTTCGGACGGGAGGGTGGCCGCCAGGGGCTGTTGCCGTATGTGGAATTGCAGGGGCGGGCCTCGTGAGTGCCGACGGCCGGCTCGAGGTCCGCAAGACCTACAAGATGTACGTGGGCGGGGGATTCGTGCGCTCGGAGTCGGGCCGCTCGTACCCGGTGCGCTCGGTGACCGGCGACCTGCTGGCCCACGCCGTGGCCGGGTCACGCAAGGACGTGCGGGACGCGGTGCGGGCGGCGCGCGGCGCGCAGGCGCCCTGGGCGGCACGCACCGCCTACAACCGGGGCCAGATCCTCTACCGGGTTGCCGAGGTCATGGACAGCCGGCGCTCCGAGTTGATCGGTGATCTGGCCCGGGCCGCAGCGGCCCCGGACGCGTGCGCCGATCCTTCCGACGAGGTGGATGCCGCTGTCGATCGGTGGGTCTGGTATGCCGGATGGTGCGACAAGTACCCGCAGATTCTGGGCGGGGCAAACCCCGTGGCCGGCCCCTACTTCAACTTCACCGTCCCCGAGCCCATGGGGGTCGTCGGCCTGGCCGCGCCCGACGAGGCGCCGCTGCTGGGGATCGTGTCGCGCCTCGCCCCGATGCTCGTGCCCGGTAACACCGCCGTGGTGCTGGCCGGTGAGAGTTCCCCGCTGGCGGCGGTCACCCTGGCGGAGATCCTGGCCACCAGCGACGTGCCTGGCGGTGTGGTCAACATCCTGACCGGTCAGCGGGCGCCACTGGTGCGGGCGCTGGCTGCCCACGGCGACGTGGACTGCATCGACCTGACGGGTTGCGATCCAACCGCCGGCGTGCCCGGAGCGCGCGCCGATGCCGAGACCGCCGGCGCTGCGAGCGGTCTGGCCGCCGAGGCCGAGCGGCTGGCCGCCGACACCGTGACCCGGGTTGTGCGCGCCGGCGCTGCCGAGCGCCGCTGGCTCAGCGAGTCGGCGCAGAGTCCCTACGCCATCTCCGCCTTCTGTGAGTACAAGACGGTGTGGCATCCCAAGGGCCGCTGAGGCGGGCGATACCGGCAGTGAAGATCCTTCCCTCCCTGCGACTCGTGGGGTTCGGGCGATGAGCGACGGTGTCCGCTTCGTGCTGGGTGTCGACCTCGACGGGGTGTGCGGCGACTACATCGGCTCGTTCCGTCGGATCGTGGCCGAGCGCAAGGGTGTGCCCGAGGAGTCGCTCACGCGAGATGTCTCGTGGGGCTGTCGCGAATGGGATATCGGCGGCGCGGAGGGGTTTGACGAGTTGCACCGTTACGCGGTCCTCGAACGCGGTCTCCTGCGTCACATGGACCTCATCCCGGGCGCCGCGGACGCCCTGTGGCGGCTCTCTGACGCCGGCGTGTGGATCCGCATCGTCACCCACCGGCTGTATGTCAACTGGGGCCACGCCGTGGCCGCGGGGGACACCGCCGAGTGGCTGGACGAGGCCCGCATCCCTTACCGAGACCTCTGCTTCATCGCCGCCAAGTCCTCCGTCGACGCCGACGCCTTCGTCGAGGACGCCCCCCACAACATCGAGGACCTCCGCGCCGGCGGGCACACCGTGATCGTGTTCGACCAGCCCTACAACCGCCACCTGCCCGCGCCGCGCGCCACCGGCTGGGCCGAGGTCGAGGAACTCGTGCGCGACCTCGTCGTGGAGCGCACCGGCAGCTTCCCCATGCAACTCCCCGGCTTCGACCCCGGCACCGACCGCCTCGCCCGCCGCCTCTACCGCCACCCCACAACAACGGACTAGTTCAATGCTGACACGACTCCGCATCCGCAACTTCAAGAAGTTCGACGAGGTCGAGGTCGACCTCGCGAGTCCAGTGCTATTCATCGGTCCCAACAACTCGGGCAAGACCTCGGCCATGCAAGCGCTGGCGCTTTGGAGCGTCGGTCTGAAGCGCTGGAATGAGCGGCGTGCCGGAGCCTCGACGCCGACTAGGCGCCCGGGTGTTGCCATCAGCCGCCGTGACCTCTTGGCCGTTCCGGTTCCGTTCGCCAATCTCCTCTGGCGCGACCTCCACGTGCGCGATGTGCGGAGGGTCGACGGCAGGCTTCGTACGAGCAACGTGCGGATCGAGATTGTGGTCGACGCTGTTTCCGAGAGCCTCCCCGCGGGGAGCGGCCCGGCTGACGCTGTTCCGGAGGCCGACGAGTGGCGCTGTGGGCTGGAGTTCGACTACGCCAACGAGGAGTCGTTCTACTGCCGGCCGCTGCGGCTCTCCGAGGGCGCTACCCCGGAGCGGATGACCGTGCCCGAGGCCGCGGCAGATGTCCGAGTGGCATTCCTTCCCCCCATGTCCGGCTTGGCTGCCACGGAGACACGGCTCGACGGCGGCGCAGTTGATGTCCGCATCGGTGAGGGGCGCACGGCGGAAGTGCTGCGCAACCTCTGCTACCGCATCTATGAGGAGGACTCCGACGGTTGGGGCGACCTGGTCGAGCAGGTAGCTGTTCTCTTCGGTGCGGAACTCGATCCGCCGCGATACGTCGCGGAGCGGGGCGAGATCACGATGAGCTATAGCGAGCGCGGTGTGACGCTCGACCTGTCGTCGGCCGGTCGAGGACTCCAGCAGACGTTGTTGATCCTGGCCTACATGTACGCCAACCCAGGGGCCGTCCTTCTGCTCGACGAGCCGGATGCCCATCTCGAGATCCTGCGCCAGCGACAGATCTACGAGCGAATCACGAGCGCCGCTCGCAGTAGCGGCAGCCAAGTGATCGCCGCCAGCCATTCCGAGGTTCTTCTGAACGAGGCTGCTGGCAACGACAGCGTTGTTGCGTTTGTCGGGCGGCCGCACCGGATTGACAACCGTCGCGACGAAATCCTCAAGTCCCTCCGGGAGATCGGGTTCGAGCAGTACTACCAAGCGGAGCAGACGGGTTGGGTGCTGTATCTCGAGGGATCGACGGACGTAGCGATTCTCCGGTCGTTCGCGCGGAGAATCGGCCATGGGGCAGCCTCCAAGGCGCTGGAACAACCATTCGTGCGCTACGTCAACAACGTCGCAAAAGCGGTCCCACCGCACTTCAACGGGCTCCGAGAAGCGCTCCCCGACCTCGGGGGCATCGCTCTGTTCGACCGGCTCGACGGCGGACCCCCGGATCTCGATCCCGTTGAGTGTCTGATGTGGAGTCGGAACGAGATCGAGAACTACTTGTGCACGTCGGTCGCGCTGGAGGCCTACGCCGCGGCGCTGGGACGCGAACTATCGCTCGGGCCTCTCTTTACCGAAGCCGAGGCTCAGAGGCACATGATTGCCATGGAGGAGGCCATCGCCGAGATCGAAACAGCTCTCTCGACGCTCGGGAAGGGCTCGCCCTGGGGCTCTGAGGTGAAGGCGAGCGACGATGTCCTCGTGCCGATCTTCGAGCGCTACTTCGGAAGGCTCGGCCTCTGGAACCGGATGCCCAAGAAGCATCTACACGAGTTGGTGGAGCACGTCCCCATCGAGGAGATCGACGACGATGTGCACCGGACGCTCGACGCCATCGCCGACGTGGCCGTCCGAGCCGAGGCCAAGCTCGGCAGCGATGGTTGAGTCGCAGGGCGCGACCCTGCGGGCGTTCGTGACCGCACCGCTGCGCGGGCCCGGCTTCGACGCCCTGAAGCGGATGGCCGACGTGGTCTACGAGCCGTGGCTGGAGTACGTCCCGATCCGCCTGTACGACCCGCCACGATTGGCGCAGCGGTTGGCGGAGGTGGGGGCCGACCTGCTGATCTGCGAAGCCGACTTCTGCTCCGGGCCTGTCATGGACCTACCGCTGCGGGCCATCGTGGCCACCCGCGGCGAGCCCTCCAACGTGGACGTGACCGCGGCGACCGCCGCGGGCATACCAGTCCTGCACACCCCCGGCCGCAATGCGGATGCGGTGGCAGAACTGACGGTGGCTCTGCTCTTCGCCCTGAACCGCCGCATCATCCCCGCCGACCGCGACGTCCGCACCGGGCGGGTGTTCACCGACACGCTGCCCTACCAGCGCTACCGGTCCGAACTCCTGGCGGGCCGGACGTTCGGGATCGTCGGCCTCGGCGCGGTCGGGCGGGCGGTGCGCCGGCGGATGGAGGGGCTGGGCCTGTACGTCATCGCCCACGACCCCTTCGTCGACGAGGCGCGCCACAGCCTCGACGAGCTTCTCGCGGCCGCCGACATCGTCTCGATGCACGCTCCTCCCAGCGCCGAGACCGCCCACATGATGAGCGCTCCACAGTTCGCCGCCATGCGGCCCGGGTCCGTCTACCTGAACACCGCCCGGGCGGTGCTGCACGACATGGACGCGCTCGTGGCGGCGCTGGAGTCCGGCCACCTCGGTGGCTGCGGGTTGGACCACTTCGACGGCGAGCAGTTGCCCGACGGCCATCGGTTGATCGCACGGGACGACGTGGTGCTGACGCCGCACATAGGAGGCGCCAGCTACCACACCGAGCGGGTGCAGGCGTCCATGGTCGCCGCCGACCTGCAGCGCCTGCTCGCCGGCGAGCGGCCCGAACACATCGCCAACCCGCAGGTCCTGCCGTGAACGCCACCGACGCCGCCGGCAGCGAGGCCCGCCGGTCCACCGCCGAGGCCGTGCTCTCGACTGCGAAGGCCATGTACGCCAAGGGGCTCGTGGAGGGGACGGCGGGCAACGTCTCGGGACGCGTCGGCGACGGCACGTTCTGCCTCACCCCGTCCTCGCTGGGCTACGAGCCGATGACGGCGGAGGATCTCATCTTCGTGGGCGCCGACGGCACCGTCGTGGCGGGTGACGGCCATCCCTCGAGCGAGAAGGCCCTCCACCTTTCCTGCTACCGCCGCTGGTCCGAGGTGGGCGGCGTGGTCCATTGCCATCCCCTCTACGCCTCCATGTTCGCTGTGGCCCGCCAGGCGATCCCGGCCGCCATCGAGGAGGTCGTGATCTACATCGGCGGCGACGTGGAGGTCTGCGACTACCACCTCACAGGCAGCGACGAACTCGGCGAGGCGGTGGCGGCGTCACTCGGTGATCGCAGCGCAGTGCTGATGGCCAATCACGGGCTGGTGACGGTGGGGAGGGACCCGGCCGAAGCTCTGCACGCCGCGCTCGTCGTGGAGCGCACCGCACACATCGTCTGGGGTGCCCGCCTGCTCGGCACCCCGGGCACGGTGCCCGAGAAGGTCAACGAGGACTTCGCCGGCGTCTACCGCTGGGTGCGGGAATCCATGTGGGCTGGGTGCGGGAATCCATGTGGAGCGGCGGGGGCTGATCAGCGACCGCTAGCGCCCGGCGAGCGCGCCGGCGGTTAACCGAGGTGCTCGGGCCGAGGTGCTCGGGCGGTCGGATCCGGTCCAAAAAGATGGACAGCGGACCGGCGAAGAAAGGCCGGTCCGCTGTCCAGGGCGGTGATGGTGAATCGCAACGTTACTCGCCGCGGACCGTGCCCGCAAGCCCTCGTGGCTGATCGGAGCACGCCGGGCGCGACCGGCCACGCCCCCAGGCGTGCGAGACTTCGCGACGAGGCGTCAGACCGGACTTCGCGAGATCTCTTTCGGCTCGCGAGCAACCGAGAAAGGGGAGACCGATGGCACTGTTCGGCAGGGAAAAGACACGGATGCCCACCCCGGAGGAAACGCTGCCGGGCCGCTCGCGGCCGATGCCGGTCGTGGCAACTCACACCGTGCTGCGCACACCCATGCAGCCCCCCTTCCCGCCGCAGATGCAAACCCTGATCGTGGGGATGGGGTGCTTCTGGGGTGCTGAGCGCCTGTTCTGGCAGGCCGGCGGTGTGTACACCACGGCCGTTGGCTACGCCGGCGGCACCACCCCCAACCCGACCTACGAGGAAGTGTGCTCGGGACGGACCGGGCACAACGAGGTGGTGCTGGTGGTGTTCGACCCGGCGGCGACCGACCTCGAGGCCGTGCTCCGCATTTTCTGGGAGAACCACGATCCCACCCAGGGCATGCGTCAGGGCAACGACGTGGGCACCCAGTACCGATCGGGAATCTACGTCAACGACGATGCCCAGAAGTTGGCCGCGGACCGCTCGGGGGAGCAGTACGCCGCCGTGCTTGCCGCCGCCGGGTACGGCCCGATCACGACCGAGATCGTCGGGGCTTCACCCTTCTATTACGCCGAGGATTACCACCAGCAGTACCTGGCCAAGAACCCGTGGGGCTATTGCGGTATCGGCGGCACCGGCATGGCCCTGCCCACCAAGGAGCAGGCGCCTCATTGCGGTGGCGCCCCTGTCGCCGGGGCGGAGGCGGCCAGGCGGTGAGCGGCGCTCGCCAAGTGGGTTCGGGTACGGCGGCGGCTCGGTGACCGCGGTCACCCTCGACGGCGAGCGCCTCGCCGGGGAGATCCGTGATGAGTTGCGCTCGCGCGTCGAGGCGCTGCACCGGCGCGGGGTGACGCCCGGACTGGGAACGGTGCTGGTCGGCGACGACGGCCCATCGGCCAACTACGTGGCCATGAAGCATCGGGACTGCGCCGAACTGGGGATCGAGTCGCGCCACGAGCACCTGCCCGCCGATGCCACTGAGGCTGATGTCGACGCGGTGGTCGACAGGTTCAACGCCGACGGAGTCGTGCACGCCTACCTCATGCAGTATCCGTTCCCAGCCCATCTCGACTACGAGGCCGCCCTGTTGCGAGTGGATCCGCTCAAGGACGTGGACGGCCTGCACCCCGTCAACCTCGGCAAGCTCGTGCAGGGCATCGAGGCGCCGCTGGCCTGCACGCCGGCAGGCATCCAGCACATGCTCGAGGCCTATGGCATACCGATCAAGGGGGCACACATCGTGATCGTCGGTCGCGGGCTGACCATCGGGCGGCCGCTTGCCAACCTGCTGACGCTGAAGCGCCCGGGTGCCAACGCCGCCGTCACCGTGGTCCACACCGGCGTCGCCGACCTCTCGGCACACACCCGCCGGGCGGACATCCTGGTCGCAGCCGCAGGCGCGCCCGGCCTCATCACCGCCGACATGGTCAAGCCCGGTGCCGCGGTCATTGCGGCCGGGGTCTCGTTCGCGGGACGCCGGCTGCTGTCCGATGTGGACGACGGTGTGGCAGCGGTAGCAGGCTGGCTCTCGCCCCGGATCGGCGGTGTCGGACCCATGACCCGCGCCATGCTGTTGCGCAACACCGTGGCCGCCGCGGAGGCCGCCGCCGAGGCCGCCACCGGCTGAGGGCACCGCCCGAAACCCCCGGCGGCGGCGCGCCACGATCCCCCTAGGCTGCACGCCCATGGGAGAAACGAGTTGCACGCCCATGGGAGAAACGACCGGAGATTCATCCGCGGCCAGGATCACCATCGGCGCCGATGGCCTCCTGCAGGTGCCGGAGGTGCCGATCATCCCCTACGTGGAGGGTGACGGCACGGGCGTAGACATCTGGCCGGCGGCGCGGGCCGTCCTCGACGCGGCCGCCGCCAAGTTTGGCCGGCGAGTCGAGTGGATGGAGGTGCTGGCCGGCGAGAAGGCTTTCAACGAGACCGGTGAGTGGTTGCCGGAAGAGACGGTGGACACCTTCCGCGACTACCTGATCGGCATCAAGGGTCCCCTCACCACGCCAATCGGCGGCGGCTTCCGCAGCCTGAACGTGGCGATCCGCCAGCTGCTCGACCTGTACGTCTGCCTGCGTCCGGTGCGCTGGTTCCGGGGTGTGCCGTCACCGGTGCGCAACCCCGAACTGGTGGACATGGTCATCTTCCGGGAGAACACCGAGGACATCTACGCCGGTATCGAGGCCGAGGCCGGCTCCCCGGAGGCCGACCGGATCCGGGAGATGGTCCGGGAGGTGTTCGGTCGGGAGCTGCGTGCCGACAGCGGGATCGGCATCAAGCCCATCTCGCGCACCGGCTCGCAACGCCTGCAGCGCGCCGCCCTCAACTACGCGGTGGCCCACAAGCGCTCCCGGGTCACGCTCGTCCACAAGGGCAACATCATGAAGTACACCGAGGGCGCCTTCCGCAACTGGGGCTACGAACTGGTTCGGGAGGAGTTCGCCGACGTGGCGGTGGGCTGGGACGATTGCGGGGGCGACCCCGGCGGGCGGATCCTCGTCAGCGACGCGATCGCCGACATCGCGCTGCAGCAGGTGCTGACCCGCCCTGCCGAGTTCGACGTGATCGCCACGATGAACCTCAACGGCGACTACCTGTCGGACGCCCTGGCGGCGCAGGTCGGGGGGATCGGCATCGCTCCCGGCGGCAACATCAACTACGTGACCGGCCACGGCGTGTTCGAGGCCACGCACGGCACCGCTCCCAAGTACGCCGGCCAGGACAAGGTCAACCCCTCATCGGTGCTGCTCTCCGGCGTGATGATGTTCGAGCACCTGGGCTGGAACGCCGCGGCCGACGCCATCGTCGCGGCGCTGGAGGAGACCATCGCGTCGAAGATCGTGACCTACGACTTCGCCCGGCTCATGGAGGGCGCCACCGAGGTGGGCTGCTCGGAGTTCGCTCAGGCGATCATCGACAGGCTCTGACGGCAGCGAAGACGGGGAGCAACATGAGCGCACCCGCAACGCAGAAGCCCGCGCCCGTTCGGGTCGCCGTCACCGGCGCCGCCGGCCAGATCGGCTACAGCCTGGTCTTCCGCATCGCCTCCGGGCAGTTGCTGGGGCCCGACCAGCCGATCATCCTGCAGATGCTGGAGATCCCCCCGGCCATGAGCGCCCTCGAAGGCGTGGCCATGGAACTGGACGACTGTGCCTTCGGCCTGCTGGCCGCCATGGAACTGAGTGACGAGCCCGAGACGGCGTTCGCGGGGGCCTCCTGGGCGCTGCTGGTGGGCAGCCGCCCCCGCACCAAGGGCATGGAGCGCAAGGACCTGCTGGAGGCCAACGGCGGCATCTTCACCCGCCAGGGAGCGGCCCTGGCCGCCAACGCGGCGGAGGACATCCGTGTTCTGGTCGTGGGCAACCCGGCCAACACCAACTGCCTCATCGCCCAGCGCAACGCGCCGGGTGTCCCGCCGGAACGCTTCACCGCCATGACGCGCCTGGACCACAACCGCGCCATCGCCCAGCTGGCGAGCCGGGCTGCAAGAGTTGTTGAGTCCGAGATGCGAGTGGACGCGGTCGGCCAAGCAGCGCCCAAGATCCTCTACTTCGAGCGGCCGGCCGTCAGCGTCAACGACGTTCGCCACATGACGATCTGGGGCAACCACTCGGCCACGCAGTACCCCGACGTGTTCAACTGCCACATCGGCGACCGTCCGGCACACGAGATCGTGGACGATCAGCGCTGGTTGGCGGAGGACTTCATCCCCACCGTGCAGCAGCGTGGCGCGGCCATCATCGAGGCGAGAGGCGCCTCCTCGGCGGCCTCGGCCGCCAACGCAGCCATCGACCACGTCCGGGACTGGGCGTCAGGAACGCCCGGCGGCGACTGGGTCAGCGTCGCCCTGCCGTCGGACGGCAGCTACGGCGTGCCGGAGGGGCTCATCAGTTCGTTCCCCTGCACCAGCGACGGCAACAGATGGCGGATCGTGCAGGGCCTGGGGCACAACGCCTTTAGCCGCGGCCGGATCGACGCCTCGGTGGCCGAACTGGCCGCCGAGCGGGACACGGTCCGCGACCTCGGCCTCATCGACTGATTCCCGGCCGCGCCACCGGCGCAGCCGATCGACTCCTCAGCACAGTCCCAGAAGTCTGTCCCTGGCCGTACGTTCAGAAGTCGGTGTTCGCCCGCACGTTGCGCAGAGCGGCGTGCATGCGCTCGAGTGTCGCGCGGTGGTCCATCAGTGCCCTGGTGTGGCCGGAGACGAGCACGCGGCCCATCAGGAACTCCACGTGGGCATCGAGATCGCCGGCCGCAATCCCGCGGGCGACCTCGTAGCTCTGGCGGTAGGTGACTGTGGCGTCATCGACGTAGCCGACCAGTGCCTCCGTCCCGGACGTGCCGAGGCGGACGAGGTAGGCGCTCCGGGTTCCGTCCGCGTGGTCGACGACCTGCTGGATGACCAGCGGCGGGCCTTCCTCGGTGGTGACGCCGGCGGCCTGCAGTGCTTCGCTCAGCGCTGCCACCCACTCGGGGCTGAGGAACTCGGCCACGGACCCGGTGGATCGTTACCGGGAGCCCTCGGTCCGGCTCAGAGGGCCGCCAGGTTCGCGGCGGCGAACTCCCAGTTGACCAGGTTCTCCATCCAGCGGTCCACGTAGGCCGGACGGGCGTTGCGATAGTCCAGGTAGTAGGCGTGCTCCCAGACGTCGATCGTCAGCAGCGGCGTCCGGCCGTGGCGCTGCGGGAGGTCCGCGTTCGCCGTCGTCATGACCTCGAGGTGGTCGCCTCCCGCCACGAGCCACACCCAGCCCGAGCCGAAGTGGCCACAGGAGGCGTCGACGAACTGCTTGCGGAACCCGTCGACGGAGCCGAAGCCATCTTCGAGGGCGCCGACGAGATCGCCGGTGGGGTCGCCGCCGCCCTCGGGGTGCATGGATCCCCAGTAGAAGGTGTGGTTCCAGACCTGTGCCGCGTTGTTGAACAGCCCCCCGGAAGTCGTGCCGATGAGATGCTCCAGTGGAGCACCCTCGGCGGCCGTCCCCGCGACCAGCCGGTTCACGTTGGCCACGTAGCCGGCGTGGTGCTTGCCGTAGTGGAAGGCGAGGGTCTCGGCGCTGATGTGGGGGGCGAGTGCGTCCTGGGGGTAGGGGAGCGAGGGAAGGTGCAGAGTCTCCGATGTAGTCACGTGGGGGCCTCCGGATAGGGGCGTACTGCGAGGCAGCCGCCCCTGGTCATATCTGTCAGGGTGCTTCCAGTAAACCCGTTTTCTTCTCGGTTCCAGCCGCCGAACTCTCCGCCGAGCTCGCCGCCACCCTCGACACTGCGAGGGCCAGCACGAACGCGACGACAGCGCACACGATCGGCCAGAGCGCCTCGCCGCCCCGGGGCCAGGCGAGGGCTGTTCCGCTGATCGCCTCGCCGGAGCTGCCGAGCCGCCCCACGCCGTTCGGCCAGGGCCACAACACGCGCAGCGAGCCCAGCATCAGCCCCACCATCGTCGCCATCACAGGGTCGTGGTGGCGATCCAGAAGCCTGCTGAGCAACGAGGCGAACGCCAGCGCTCCCACCGCTACCCCGGCGGCGATCAGCCCGACCGGGGTCCAGTCGCGGTGGCTCAGCGCGTCGATGAGGGGCGCGTAGAGGCCGACGATCAGCAGGACGAACGCGCCGGAGACCCCGGGCAGGATCATGGCGCACACCCCCAGCACGCCGCCTCCGACCCAGAGCAGTGGAGCCGGTTCAGCGATGGGTGTGGCGCTGAGTCCGAAGATCCAGCCGCCGGCGACCGCCACGACCGCGCAGAGCGCGACAAGGGTGGCCCGCCAGGCGCGCACCTGCCGGGCGGCGACCAGCACCGCGGCGCAGACTAGCCCTGCGAAGGCTCCGGCCGTGGATTCGGGGCGATGGGTCAGCAGCCAGTCGATGCCACTCGCAAGTGTCGCCAACGCAATGCCGGCGCCCGCGCCGATGGACGCCACGAGCACCCAGTCGATCCGACGAAGGTGGCCCGCCGCGCCCCGCAGATCGCCACGCAGCGCGCTGCCGAGCACCTCGGCGGCGGTCCGCACGGCACGCAGCAGGCGCTCGTAGACGCCGAGCAGCACTGCCACCGTGCCCCCGGAGACGCCCGGCACGAGGTCGGCCGTCCCGATGCAGAAGCCCCGGGAGACGTGCGGTGCCAGCCGGAGGTAGCGGTGGAGGATCTCGTCGGCCACCGTCTGGAGCGCCAGGAAGCCCCGCAAGCCGTACTCGCCCAGACGGGGGACCCCGAGTCGGCGGTGGCGCCCCACCGATCTGCGCTCCAAGCTCGTCGACCGGCCCGATGCGCCTCAGCGCTGGCCGGTGAGCTTGCGGTTGTTCAGCTTGGCTCTGACGTAGTCCCGGTTGGTCCAGGCGATGAAGTCGATGGAGATCTCCTTCGGGCAGGCCTCCTCGCACTCCCCGTGGTTGGTGCAACTGCCGAAGAACTGCTCCATGGTCTCCACCATCGCCTCGGTGCGCGCCCAGCGCTCTGGTTGGCCCTGCGGCAACAGGTTCAGATGTTGCACCTTCGCCGCGGTGAAGAGTTGGGCGGCGCTGTTCGGGCAGGCGGCCACGCAGGCGCCGCAGCCGATGCAGGCCGCCGCGTCGAAGGCCGTGTCGGCCGCCTCCTTCGGGACCGGCACCAGGTTGGCGTCGGGGGCCGCCCCCGTGTTGACGGAGATGTAGCCACCGGCGGCGATGATCCCGTCGAATGCCGTGCGGTCCACGGCCAGGTCCCGGATCACGGGGAACGCCCCGGCGCGCCACGGCTCGATCGTGATGAGGTCACCGTCGACGAACTGGCGCATGTGCAGCTGGCACGTGGCCGTGCCCTTCTGGGGACCGTGCGCGCGCCCGTTGATCATCAGACCGCAGGTTCCGCAGATGCCCTCACGGCAGTCCGATTCGAAGACGATCGGCTCCTGGCCGTCGAGCGTCAGGCGATCGTTGACGATGTCGAGCATCTCGAGGAAGGACGCGTCGGAGCTGATGCCGGTGGCCTCGTAGGTCTCGAAGCGCCCGGTGGCGTCGGGGCCGTCCTGGCGCCACACGCGCAGCTGCAGGTTGAGCATTCCCGCTTGGCCGGTCGCGTGACCGTTCGTCGCTGCGGGCCTGCCCGTTGCGCTCTCTGCCGAACTCACTTGTACGACCTCGTGGTTGGTGTCACGGTCCCGAACTCCAACTCCTCGCGCTGCCGGAGCGGTTCGGCGCCGGGCCCGGTCCATTCCCATGCCGCCACGTGTGTGAAGTTTGCGTCATCCCGACGGGCCTCACCCTCGGCGTCCTGATGTTCCTCGCGGAAGTGCCCGCCGCAGGATTCCTCGCGCTCGAGCGCGTCACGCGCCAGCAGCTCGGCGAGTTCGAAGAAGTCGTCCACACGCCCGACCTTCTCGAGGGACTGATTGAGCGTGCCGGCCGACCCGGGCACGCACACGTCGGCGTGGAACTCCTCGCGCAGGGCGGGGATCTCTGCGAGCGCCTTCCGGAGCCCGGCGGCGTTGCGCGCCATGCCACAGTGCTCCCAGACGATCCGGCCGAGTTCGCGGTGGAACCAATCCACAGTGCGCGAGCCGCGTGCCGCAGACCAGCGGGCCGTGCGCTCGTCGACCTCGGCGACGGTGGCGGCGAACGCGGGGTGTTCGGTTCCCGGCCCCGCCTTGCCGAGCCGGCCCGCGAGGTAGTCGCCGACGGTGTAGGGCACGATGAAGTAGCCGTCGGCAAGGCCCTGCATCAGGGCAGAGGCGCCGAGGCGATTGGCCCCGTGGTCGGAGAAGTTGGCCTCGCCGGCCACGAACAGCCCCGGCACGTTGCTCATCAGGTTGTAGTCCACCCAGAGCCCGCCCATCGTGTAGTGGACCGCCGGGTAGATCCGCATGGGCGCCCGGTAGGGATCCTCGCCGGTGATGCGCTCGTACATGTCGAACAGGTTGCCGTACTTGGAGCGGACGACCTCTGCGCCGTCACGCGCCAGCGTCTCGGAGAAGTCGAGGTAGACCCCGTTGCGAAGCGGGCCCACGCCCCGCCCGGCGTCCACGACCGCCTTGGCGTTGCGCGACGCCACGTCTCTCGGAACGAGGTTGCCGAACGCCGCGTACTTCTCCTCGAGGTAGTAGTCACGCTCGGCCTCGGGGATGTCCTCCGGCGTCCTGGCGTCATCGAAGGAACGCGGCACCCAGATGCGCCCGTCGTTGCGTAGGGACTCCGACATGAGCGTCAACTTGGACTGGAAGTCGTCGCCGGCGGGGATGCAGGTGGGGTGGATCTGCGTGTAGCACGGGTTGGCGAACAGGGCGCCGCGCCGGTGCGCTCGCCAAGCGGCGGTGACGTTGCACATCATGGCGTTCGTGGACAGGTAGTAGACGTTGCTGTAGCCACCGGTCGCCAGGATGACGGCGTCGCCGGCGTGGGCAGTGATCTCGCCCGACAGCAGGTCCCGCACGACGATGCCGACCGCTCGGCCATCGGCCACGACCAGGTCCAGCATCTCGGCGCGGGTGTGCAGGTCGACGGTGCCCGCCGCCACCTGGCGCATGAGGGACGAATAGGCGCCGAGCAGCAGTTGCTGGCCGGTCTGGCCGCGGGCATAGAACGTGCGCGACACCTGCGCCCCGCCGAAGGAGCGGTTGTCCAGAAGGCCCCCGTACTCCCGGGCGAAGGGCACACCGGAGGCCACGCACTGGTCGATGATGGAAACCGACACCTCGGCGAGGCGGTACACGTTGGCCTCGCGACTGCGGTAGTCGCCGCCCTTGATGGTGTCGTAGAAGAGCCGGTAGACGCTGTCGCCGTCGTTCTTGTAGTTCTTGGCGGCGTTGATGCCGCCCTGCGCGGCGATGGAGTGCGCCCGGCGGGGCGAGTCGTGATAGGTGAAGGCCTTGACCCGGTAGCCCAGTTCGCCCAGGGAAGCGGCGGCGGATGCCCCGGCCAGGCCCGTTCCGACCACGATGACGTTGAAGCGGCGCTTGTTGTTGGGGTTGACGAGGCGCAGGGAGAACTTGTGGTCCGTCCAGGCGTCCTCGAGCGGCCCCTCGGGAAGCCGTGCATCCAGACTGCCGATCATCCCGAGCCTCCCGTTGCGCCAAGTGCTTCGCCGCCTGCGGTGTCGGCTTGCTCGATCTGCTCGCGCTCGCGCACGACCGAGCGCCCGCCGTCGTCGATGACTCCGGCTTGGACGAGGATCGGGAAGCTGAGGTTGCCGACGAGGATCGCCGCAGCGAATGCCTGGGCGAACCTGCGACGGAGCGGATTGAAGCGCGGGCTGTTGATCCCGAGACTCTGGAACATGCTCCAGGCGCCGTGGTAGATGTGCACCGCCAGGGCCACGTTGGCGACGATGTACCAGATGGCCACGGGCAGGTTGGACAGGCTTGCCACGACGTTGTGGTAGGGGTCACCTCGCACGTAGTCGGGGTTGAAGTGCCCCCAGGTGAGGTCAGCCAGGTGGTACACGACGAACAGACCGACGAGCGGTCCCGTCCAGCGCATTGTGCGCGAGGCGTAGCTCGCGGCGATGTAGTCCCGACCTCCGGCGTAGCGGCTGTCGGCCGCGCGGCTCATCCGCGTCAGGCTGTACGCCGAATGAATGTGGAGACCGAAGGCGCCGATGAGGCCGAGGCGCATGGCCCACAGCACCCAGGTGCGGGGGATGACCTCTGTGCCGAGATCTCGCAGCGTCTCGGCGTACTCGTGCGTCTCCCATGCCCCGTCGTAGAGGTGCAGGTTCCCGAGCATGTGCACCAGCACGAACCCGAGCAGGGCAATCCCGGTGAGGGCCATGACCCACTTCTTGCCCACCGCCGACTGGTAGAGGTTCAGCGGCCACGGGAGTTCCCGCCGCTCTGGGCCGGCGCGACGGGCGAGGGCGGGCTTGGTGGCAGTCGTCGTGGGGGAGGTCGAACTCAGCGTCGTCGCTCCTCGGTGCGGGGCGCAGGGGCGCGCCGGTCCGGGGGCCGGGGCAGGGCTGTAACGGCCGTTACGTTACCGGCGACCGATCCCTTCGCCGGGAAACACCCGAAAATATCCGCCTCCCGCACTTGATTTTGGTCCGAACGCCCGGCATACTCACGGTTACACACTTGTAATTACACAGGTGTGAATAGACCTGTGGAAATCACAGGACCAGCAGGTTCTGGAGGGTTGCCACCGGCGAACCGACCCGGGGAACGCTCCCGGACTCGAGAAGCCGCTGATCGGGAAGGAACTCCGGATGTTCGTGCAGGAATCGCACCTCCAAGACCCCTGGAAGCAGTTCGCCAACTGCCTCGGAGTGGACCCCGATCTGTTCTTCCCCGAACGGGGAGCGTCCACCAAGGAGGCCAAGCGGGTCTGCAGCGCATGTGTCGTGCGCCAGGACTGCCTCGAGTACGCCCTCGAGAACGGCGAGAAGTTCGGAATCTGGGGTGGAATGAGCGAGCGTGAGCGCCGGCGCGTGCGCCGCGAGCGCGCGCTCGCCAGGCGCCAGGAGAGCGGGTCTGCCACGGCCTGAGGGCCGGTCGGAGCCCTAGATTTGTTCCACTGCTGACCTCTGCGCAGAGTGCTGATCGGGTAGCCTGAATTCGTGGCAGTAATCGGCACAACCGAGTTGATCATCATCCTGGTGATTGTTCTGGTGATCTTCGGTGGCGCCAAGCTGCCGAAGCTGGCGCGCTCCCTGGGCCAGGCCCAAAAGGAGTTCCGCAAGAACGCCGACGAAATCGAGGAGCCCGTCGCGGACGGGTCCCCCGACACCAAGGACAAGGACAGCTAGAACCCTCCACGGGAGTGTTGGCCGGTCTTGACCGGTGACCCCTGGCGAGTTCGTGGTCCAGGCATCCCGACGCCGGGAGCGTCACGCATCAACCGAGCCTGCGAGACGAATGTTGCCGCTGGCAGTTGTCAGGCGACGGCTGCAGGCCTCTCGGCGACAGCCCGCTTCATTCTCTCCTGCTGACGTTGATGCTGCAGGCGCCTGCGTTGCCGCTCGGAGGAGCCTCCCCACACACCGTGGGAGATGTGATGGGCGAGGGCGTACTCGAGGCAGTCCTCGACCACCGGGCAGTTCGCGCAGATCTTCTGCGCCCGCAGGACCCCAACACCATCGGAGGGGAAGAACACGTCGGGGGCTTCGCCGGCGCACAGCGCCCGCATCATCCAACCCGTGCTCGGCAACGTTGACGGCACTATGGGTGTGTCCATTGGTCACAGTAAGCGTCGATGCCTCTAAAGGCCTCGTAAAGGGCACATGGGCGCCCGCACCGGAGCGCACGCTCGGGCCGCCGGATTCGGCTGCGAAGACACCTGGCGGTAGCCTTGTGTCGCGGGTTGCTTCGCTGCGGATCCGCCGACGAGCCGGGAGGAGCGTCCCATGACAAGCATCGCGCCGGAGTACGAACAGGAACTCCCGCCGCCGATCGGGCACGTCAAGATCATTTACGCCGGGCCGGTGGTTCCGCACTGGGATTTCCGATCGGACTTCGGTGACCGGCAACTCATCGAGGACTTCCGTGTGCGCGCCCAGGCGCGGCTGCTGCTGTTGCCACGCGACGACCCGCAGTTCCGCCGCAACAGGGAGCGGATCAACCGGGATGCTGTGCGCCAGAACCTCCTTCTCGAGTGGGATCTGGGCTACGACGAGGACGAACTGGACCCCTACGGCGCGCCCTGATGCAGGAGGGGGTGTGACCGCCGTCGTGTCCGTCGACCCAGTGGCGGGCCATCCGCGGACGGTCGCCCTCGCTTCGGTGGCCGGCGGCGCGGGCGACGTAGCCACCCCGAGCGGGCGCTACCTCAATCGCGAACTCTCCTGGCTCGACTTCAACGCCCGCGTTCTGCGGCTGGCGAGCGACGAGGACATCCCGCTGCTCGAGCGGCTCCGCTTCTGTGTCATCGCGGCGGGGAACCTGGACGAGTTCTTCCAGGTGAGAGTGGCGAGCCTCAAGGCCCGAGTCGCCGACGGCCGGGTGGAGCGCTCCTTCGACGGGCTGACGCCACAGGCGCAGCTCGTGGGGATCCGCTCCCAGGTCGAGCAATTGCAGAGACGCCTCGAGGCGGCTCTTCTCGAGGAGATCCTCCCTACCCTGGCCGCGGAGGGGATCCGGGTTGTCGACTGGAGCGATCTGGATCTCGACGATCGAAAATTCCTCGAGGGCGAGTTCACCGACCGGATCTACCCCATCCTGACGCCGCTGGCGGTGGACCCCGGGCACCCGTTCCCGTACATCTCGAACCTCTCGACGAGCCTCGGTGTGCGCCTGATCGACCCCAACGGCGCGCGGGAACGCTTCGCTCGCATCAAGGTTCCCTTCACGTACGGGAGGTTGCTGAGCCTGCCCGATGGCGAGCGTTTCGTGCCGATCGAGCAGGTCATCGCCGCGCATCTCGAAGCGCTCTTCCCGGGCATGGAGACCATCGAGCACGCCTGTTTCCGGGTCACGCGCAATGCGGATCTGTCGGTCGACGAGCAGGAGGCCGAGGATCTACTGACGGCGGTCGAAGCCGAGTTGCAGCGACGCCGGTTCCGTGCGGTGGTCCGCCTGGAAATGGGTTCCTCAGCCTCGGTGGCCATCCGCAACCTCTTGATGGACGAACTCGACGTGCTGCCCAGCGACGTCTATGCCGGCGAAGTGCTCCTGCACGTTGCCGGCTTGGGGCAGCTGTGCGACCTGGAGCGACCCGATCTGCGGTGGCAGAAGCGCCACCAGTTGGTTCCGGCCCCCCTGCGGCCCCGGAGCGACGGCACGCCGGACTTCTTCGCGGCCATCGGAACCGGGGACGTGCTGGCGCATCACCCTTACGACTCGTTCGGCGCCTCGGTGCAGGAGTTCATTCATCAGGCGGCGGAGGATCCCGACGTTCTGGCGATCAAGATGACCCTCTACCGAACCGACGGCGACGGCGAGATCGTCGAGGCGCTCGTGTCGGCTGCCGAGCGCGGCAAGCAGGTGGCGGTGGTCGTGGAGTTGAAGGCCCGGTTCGACGAGCAGGCCAACATCGGTTGGGCTCGCCAGTTGGAGAACGCCGGCGTGCACGTGGCCTATGGGCTCGTGGGGCTGAAGGTGCATGCCAAGGCGTGCCTGGTGGTCCGCGCCGAGCGTGATGGCATCAAGCGGTACTGCCACGTCGGCACCGGCAACTACAACTCCCTCACGGCCCGCCTCTACGAGGATCTGGGTCTGCTGACGGCGGACGAGCACATCGGCGCCGATCTGTCGCACCTGTTCAACCGTCTCACCGGCTTCGGCCGCGGGTTCACCTACGAGGAGCTCGTCGTCGCGCCGGAGGCCGTACGGTCGCACATCGCCGATCTGATCGCGGCGGAGGCGGCGCACGGCGCAGAGGGCCGCATCGTGCTCAAGCTGAACAGTCTCGTGGATGCCGAGATGATCGACGCTCTGTACGCCGCCTCCGCGGGCGGCGCGCGAGTAGATCTCCTGATTCGCGGGATCTGCTGCCTGCGACCGGGTGTAGAAGGATTGTCGGAGACCATAAGCGTTCGATCCGTCCTGGGCCGCTACCTCGAGCACTCGCGCATCTTCTGCTTCGGCAACGCCAACGGCCCTGGACGCCCCAGCTACCTCATCGGCTCGGCCGATCTCATGCCCCGCAACCTGAACCGCCGCATCGAGGCCCTCGTGCCCGTGAACGATCCGCAGTTGCAGGCGCGGTTGCAGCACATCCTCGACGTCAGCCTCGACGAGCGAGCCCGCGCCTGGACGCTTCGCCCCGATGGCAGTTGGTCGCCACCGCGTCCCGGCACCGTTTCGCCGCACGACACCCTCCACAACAGCCCAGCGGCTTCCGTCGCTTGATCAGCCGGCGCCTCCTGCGTCGCGCCTGTCATTCCGAGTTCACCTTCCGTTCACGTTTCTTTCGACCTGCTGATTCCTTCCCTCGTTACGTTGCCCACGTCTTTCGGCAGCTGGAGGAGGAAGACGTGACAACAACGAGCAAGGGTTGGAAGTGGTTCGGTGCAGTCCTCTGCGCTGTCGCGCTGGTCGCGGCTGCGTGTGGAGACGACGACGGTGATGATGGTGACAGCACCGGGGCAGCGCCTGCTCCCGCAGCGGACAGCTACGGCGGCGGTGACGGCGGCGGTTTCGGTCTCGATGACCATTCGGCCGCGCCGCCGGGCGCCGGCGAGGACTCGGGTAGCGGCGGTTCGTCCGACGACAGCGCCACTGCGGCTCCGTCTGCGTCGGCGCCGACTCAGGTGTCGGGTTCGGTGACGATTTCGGGTTCGTCGACGGTAGAGCCGATCTCGGTGCGTGTGGCGGAGTTGTTCGGTGACGTGGCGCCGAACGTGAACGTCACGGTGGACGGCCCGGGGACCGGTGACGGCTTCAAGCTGTTCTGCGCCGGTGAGACCGATATCTCCGACTCCTCTCGCAAGATCAAGGACGCCGAGGCGGCGGCGTGCGCCGAGGCGGGGATCAACTGGATCGAGTTGCGGGTCGGCATCGACGGCATCGCGGTGATGATCAACCCCGGCAACGACGCCGTGGACTGCTTGAACTTCGAGGATCTCTACGCCATCGTGGGCCCGGAGTCCCAGGGCTTCTCCAACTGGACCGACGCCGCCGGCCTGGCAGCCGAGTTGGGTTCGGGGACGTCCTTCCCGGACCTGGATCTGGATATCACGGCGCCGGGCGCCGAGTCGGGTACCTACGACAGCTTCATCGAGATCGTGCTGGAGGACATCGGCGACGCTCGCGCCGAGGCCGGTGCCATCAGCGAGGACGACGCGGGGACGACCCGTCCGGACTACGTGTCGGCGGGCGATGACAACGTCATCATCGGGGGCATCGAGGGCGCCCGGGGCAGCTTCGGCTGGGTCGGGTTCGCCTACGCGGTCAACGCCGATGTCAAGCTCGTCGACGTCGACGACGGTGACGGTTGTGTGGCTGCCACGCCGGACACGATCGCCAGCGGCGAGTACCCGGTGTCCCGGTCGCTGTACATCTACGTCAACGCCGAGCGGGCCACCGCCAGCGACGCCGTGGCCGCCTATGTGGACTTCTACGTGAGCGAGACCGGGTTGGTGCAGGCCGTCAGCGACGTCGGCTACGTCGTCTTGACCGACGACGCCCGCGGCGCCACCGCTGCCTACTGGTCCGGCCGGATCATCGGCGGCTGATCGGCTGAATCGTTCGGAGCCGAGCACCGGCTGCGACGGCTCGACGTGAACGCTCCCGGACTTCCTGCGGGGTTGCCGGCGCCGGATCGCGCCGGCGGCTCCGCAGGATCCTCACCCCTGCGCACGCGTCAATCGCTGCGCTCCCATTCGATGCTGGTTGGTAGGTTCCAGCGATGACCGACGTCGCGATCCCGCTCGGTTCCCGCCGCATCGTGCCCGCGACGGCCGCATACCTGCGGGGAGTCCCGCTCTCGGCGCTCGTGGTCCTCTCGGGCTTGGTGATGCTCCTCGTCTCGGCGTTCATGCCCTGGGTCGCGGTGCGGGGGTCCGGGGTGACGGCGAACGCCTTCGAGCGCAACCTCCCGTGGCTCCTGGGCGGAACCGATCTGGCGCAACAGACGCCCGGATCCTTCGGAAACGGCTGGGTCCTCATCGGCATCGCCATCCTCTGTCTCGTCGCCGGCTACCCGCTGTTCGAGGGCCGCCGCATGGTGGCCATGCCGCTGGCGGTGATCGGCGCTGTGAGCGCGCTCTACATCTATTTCACCTCGTATCGCTTCGCCAACCAGTTCGCCAAGCGCGATTTCCTGTTCGACATGGGGAGCGGCTGGTGGCTGGCTCTCGGCGGTTCGCTGCTGGTCGTGGTTGGTGGGGTGCTTGCCCGGATCGGCGTCGGCGCCTACGCGAGTGCCGCAGCCGTCTCCGGACCCGTCACGCTCGAAGCGCTGTCCGGCAACCGGGACCGGCGTGATCGCGAGTCGGCAGTGCGGATGATCATGCTGGTGACCGCTCTCGCCTCGGTCATCATCTCGGGGCTGATCATCCTCTCGCTCATGCGGGACGCCCTCACGTTCATGATCAATATCGAGTGGGCGTCGGTGTGGACGAGCGGATGGTTCCCGCGGAGGGGCTTCTATGACATCAAGACTCTGATCGTCTCGACCGGCTTGGTCGTCGGTGTGTCCACGCTCATCGCCACCCCGATCGGCCTCGGTGCGGCCGTCTATCTCTCGGAGTACGCCAAACCCCGGGTCCGGCGCTGGATGAAGCCCACACTGGAGATACTCGCCGGCATTCCAAGCGTCGTCTTCGGCTTCTTCGCCCTGCAGTGGATCTCCCCCAACATCATCCAGAACATCGACGGCTGGTTCGGACAGGAGGCGCGGCTCGGCAACCTCGCTGCCGCCGGCGTCGGCGTGGGGATCCTCAGCGTGCCACTGATGGCCTCCATCTCCGAGGACGCCATGAAGGCGGTGCCCAACTCGCTGCGCGAGGCCTCGGCGGGCCTGGGCTCGCGCAAGGTCACGACGACGCTGCGGATCGTGCTGCCGGCGGCCATCTCGGGCCTCGTGGCGGCGGCGATCGTGACCATCTCCCGCGCGGTCGGAGAGACCATGGTGGTGTTCATCGCCGGGGGCGGCGGTGACACGGCCGTCTACACGCACAACGTCTTCGACGGCAGCCTCACGATGACCGCCGCCATGGCCTCCCTTGCGTCGGGCACCGACAGCGTCGTGGGTGAGGGCCTGACGTTCGAATCCCTCTATTTCGTGGGCTTGATGCTGTTCGTGCTGACGCTGGGCATGAACCTCGTCGCCGAGCGCATCGTGCGGCGCTTCCAGAACAAGTACTGACGGGACAGCCATGCGACTCGGACGCGTCTTCGACGACAGAACCCGCAAGGCCGTTACGTCGGACGTCTACAGGCGCTCGCGGGACGTCCGCGGCGGGGTTTTCCGCGTCCTGCTGCAGATCGCGCTGCTCGTGGCGTTGCTCGTCCTGGCGGTGCTGCTGATCGACACGGTCTCCGACGGCTGGTCGATCCTCAGCAACCGGCTCGGCGAGTTCCTGGGCGGAGGCCTGCGCTCGCAGTCCGGCGACCCCGAGCTCGGCGTGTTCCAGGGCATCCGGGGATCGCTCTGGATCGCCGTGTTCGTGATCGTGCTGTCCTTCCCTCTCGGGATCGGCGCCGCCATCTACCTCGAGGAGTACGCCCCCAGGTCGCGGCTCACGAGATTCATCGAGTTGAACATCCGCAACCTGGCCGGCGTGCCCTCGGTCGTGTACGGCCTGCTGGGGCTCGCCATCTTCGTGCGGGGCCTCGAGGACCTCACCGGCGGCAAGTCCGTGACCGCCGCGGGAATAACCCTCGCGGTGCTGGTGCTGCCGATCGTCATCATCACCTCCTCCGAGGCCATCCGCGCCGTGCCCCAGGCGCTGCGCGAGGCGGGCTACGGGGCGGGTGCCACCAAGTGGGAGGTGATCCGCACCCAGATCCTCCCGTATGCGGCCCCCGGAATCCTCACCGGCACCCTGCTGTCGCTCTCCCGGGCCATCGGTGAGGCCGCCCCGCTCATCCTCGTCGGCGCCGTCACCGGCTTTCTCGGCGGGCAGTCGGGGCTGGTGGACATCACCCAGTTGCAGGACCGCTTCACCGCCATGCCCATCGTCATCACCCGGTGGGTGCAGCAGTCCGGGCGGGACGGCGGCTTCGCCACCGCCGCGGCAGCCGCGATCGTGGTAATGCTGGTAGTGGTGCTTCTCCTGAACTCCGCGGCAATATTCCTGCGGAACCATTTCGAGAAGAAGAGGTAACTCCCCGGTGCGACCAGAGCCGAACCACGACCGCGTAGGCGGAAACGAATGACCGCGTTGACAGAAGCGACAGACGTGGCGATCAACGGCGAGGGCGTCGCGCCCCAACCCGACAGCACCGCCGCCGACCCGCAGACCTCAGCATCCCCGCCCTCAGCAGCCTCGGAGCCCGAGGGGCAGCCGTTTCCTCCCGAGATCGTCTTCCGGGTCGAGGATCTGAACTGCTACTACGGCTCGGATCGCGCCGTGCGCGACGTGACGATGGACATCGTCGAGCGAGAGATCACGGCGATGATCGGGCCGTCGGGTTGCGGCAAGACGACGGTGCTGCGCTGCTTCAACCGCATGAACGACCTCATCGAGGGGGCGCGAGCCGAGGGCACACTGCTGTTCCGGGGTGTCGATCTGTATGACCCGCGAGTTGATCCCGTCGAGGTGCGTCGCCGCGTCGGCATGGTGTTCCAGAAGCCGAACCCGTTCCCGAAGTCCATCTTCGACAACGTGGCATACGGCCCGCGCATCTCGCGCGCTGCCTCCAAGAGCGAACTCCCCGGGATCGTGGAGTCCTCACTGCGCCAGGCGGCGCTGTTCGACGAGGTGAAGGACCGCCTCAAGGACTCGGCGATGAGTCTCTCCGGCGGCCAGCAGCAGCGCCTCTGCATCGCTCGGGCCATCGCCACGAGCCCCGACGTGCTGCTGATGGATGAGCCCTGCTCGGCGCTGGACCCGATTTCCACGGCGCACATCGAGGAGCTCATGCACACCCTCAAGGAGGACTACACGATCGTCATCGTGACGCACAACATGCAGCAGGCCGCCCGCATCTCGGACCGCACCGCGTTCATCACCGCCGAGGTGGATCCGGAGTCGCATTCCCGGTACGGGCTGCTCGTGGAGTTCGACCAGACCGAGAAGATCTTTTCCAACCCCAGTGACGAGCGCACGGAGAACTACGTGACCGGCCGCTTCGGCTGAGACGACCCGTCCGACAACCGAAACGCCAGCCCGCACGCCAGGAGGTGCCGCCATGGTCGAAAGTCTCCGCAAGCCCTTCTCGGACGAACTCGACGAGATCCGGGCCGAGCTCATCCGGATGACCGGTCTCGTCATCGAATCCATCCCGCGCTGCACCGAGGCCCTGCTCTCGAGCGATCTTGCGTCAGCACAGGAGATCATCGACGCCGACGACATCCTGGATGACGCTTCGCTGGCGCTCGAGCACCGCTGCCACCAGTTGCTCGCCCTCCAGCAGCCGATGGCCGGTGATCTGCGCTCGATCATGGCCGCGCTGACGATCAACTACGAGGTGGAGCGATCAGGCGATCTGGTGGAGAACATCGCCAAGGCGATGCGCCGCATGTACGGCACCGATTTCGGTCCTCGGCTCCGCGGCTTGATCGCGCAGATGAGCGAGGAGGCCACCCGTTTGATGCGATTCGCGGTGGACGCGTACGCCGACGGCAACTCGGGCCTGGCCGCCGCTCTCGATGACATCGACGACCGCTTGGACCGACTGAACCACCAGTGCCTCGCGATGATCGTGGGCGAGGAGGGCCGGGAGATGGGTGACCTCGTCTCGGGCGTGCAACTGGCTCTGATCGCCCGGTACTACGAGAGGATCGGAGACCACGCGGTCAACATCGGCGAGCGTGTCCGGTACATGGTGGACGGTTGGCGGCCCCCGCAGTCCGATGAGGTGGCGGACGAACAGCTGTCCGACGCCGGTCCTGAGACGTCAGCCAGCTAGCCGATGCGCGTTCTGATCACCAACGACGACGGTATCGCAGCTCCCGGGCTGCTAGCGCTGGCGCGCCGCGCGGTCGACGCCGGCCACGACGTTTCCGTCCTGGCGCCGCGCTATGAGATGAGCGGTACCGGGGCCTCCATGGGCTCCCTGGCGCTGCACCACCCGATCGAGGTCCGCCGCTGGACGCTGCCGTCGCTGGAGGGAGTTCCGGCGCACGCGGCAGAGGCGACACCGGCGGCGTGCGCCATCCTGAGTCGCCTCGGTGCCGTCGGGGAACCCCCCGACCTGGTTCTGTCGGGAATCAATGCCGGGTTCAACGTCGGGCGCTCCGCGTTGCACTCGGGAACCGTCGGGGCGGCACTCGCCGCTGCCGCCTGGGGTGCCAAGGGGCTGGCCGTCAGCACGTCGGCCGGCGATGGCTATGTGCACTGGGACACGGCGGCGTCGGTGGCGCTCGATCTCGCTGGATGGTTCATGACCGACGATGAGATACGCGTCCTGAACGTCAACGTGCCGAACACGCCGCGCGCCGCTCTACGAGGCGTGCGATGGGCGCCACTCGCGCCGGTCGGTGCGATCCGGAGTGCTATCACGGGGGTCGAGGAGGCCGCAGATGGTGCGGGTTTCCGGGTGATCACTGCCCACGAGGCCACCGATCCGGCCCTGGCTCCGCAGGACTCGGACCGGGCGCTCGTGGCCGGGGGCTGGGTGACGCTGACCGGCTTGGGGGGACTTGCCGAGCGGTACCCCACCGGCGAATCAGGCAATGAGCGGCAACTCGACAGCCTGCTGGCGGGGGAGGTCGACAGCGGCGAACGGATCCCGCCGGACGTGGAGCGAGTCGCGGCGAAGCCGCAATGACAGTCGCGGTCGTGCTCCTGGCCGTGGCGATCGCGGTCGTCACCGCGATCTGCGGCACGGTTCTCGTCCGCTATCGCCGCGCCCAGCGGTCGGCGCGGCGGTTTCCCGCCGCCGCGCGGGCGTCGCAGGCTCCGGGGCAGCGCGAGAGCAGGATGGCGGACCTCGTGCGGGCCACTGAGGCCGCCCCGCTCCGTGCGGCGAGCACCCGGGATCTGGCCGATGCCATCGACGCTCTGACCGATCGGCTGCGTGACCTGGAGCGCTCCGGAGAACTCCGCGCCGCCTGGATGCGGCGCCTCGGGGAGGTGATCGCGCGGATGACCGAGGGCGTCGTGATCTCCGACGCCGACGGTCGTGTCTTGTTCCGCGACGACACAGAACTGTCGGCGATTTCTGCCCGGCACGGTCACGCGCTCATGGATGCCGCCCTGAGCCGAGTGTTGAACAGGGCGTGTGAAGGGATGACGGTCCGGGAGGAGGTGCGCCTCTACGGGCCTCCCCAGCGCGTCTTCATGCTCAGCGCATCACCGATGGCGGGGGGAGGCGTGGCGCTCATCGAGGACATCACCGAGCGGGAGCGGGTCGAGACGATGCGCCGCGACTTCGTCTCGAACATCAGCCACGAGCTGCGCACCCCTGTCGGGGCGATCAGCCTCCTCGCCGAAACCATCGTGGACCTGCTGTCCGACAGCGTCGACGTCGCGGGCGAGGTCGCGATTTCCGCCGAGGATCACGCAACGGTGGTGGGGCTCGCCGATCGGATGGTGGCCGAAGCCGAACGGATGACGCGCGCCATCGACGACCTGGCCGAACTCAGCCGGGTGGAGCGCGACGTCGACGGCGACCGAAGCGTTCTGGCGTTCGGGGACGTCGTGAACGCTGTCGTCGAGCGGCTCACCAACGCGGCCGAGCAACGCGGAATAGCCGTCACGGTCGCCGCGCCCAGCGAGCCGGTGCTCATCCGCGCCGATCGACGTCAGGTCGCTTCAGCGGTCCACAACCTGCTCGACAACGCGCTCAAGTATTCACCCGCGGGGACATCGGTCAACGCGCTGATCCGCCGCCGGGATACCTCGGCAGAACTCTCCGTGCAGGACACGGGCATCGGCATTCCCCAAGGCGACCTGCCCCGGATCTTCGAGCGGTTCTATCGGGTCGACCGTTCGCGAACATCGTCATCGGGAGGGATCGGCCTCGGGCTGGCCATCGTCCGTCACGTTGCGATCAACCACCACGGGGACGTGGAGGTGCAGTCGATGGAGGGTGAGGGCAGCACCTTCACGCTCCGGCTGCCATTGGTTGCCGAATCCGGTGCGTCCGAGCCGCCTGATCCTCTTGGTACCGGTGCTACCGGATCCCTGGCCGGTGAGCTGCCCAGGACGCCCGCGGCCATGCGCTCGCAGGGTCGGAGGAGGTCCACGTGAGCCGTTCCCCACGTGTCCTGGTGGTCGAGGATGAAGCGTCCTTCGTCGAGGCGCTCAGCGCGGGGCTGCGCCGGGAGGGATTCGCCGTCGACATCGCCCGGGACGGTCGCGAGGCCCTGGACCGCTTCGAGGCGTGCAGGCCCGACGTGGTACTGCTGGATGTGATGCTTCCGCGGCTGTCCGGCCTGGACGTGTGCCGTGAGATCCGCAGCATGTCCAACGTGCCGATCATCATGGTCTCCGCCAAGGGCGAGGAGATCGACATGGTCGTGGGTCTGGAGGTCGGGGCCGACGACTACGTTCCCAAGCCCTACCGGTTCCGCGAGCTGGTGGCTCGCATACGCGCCGTGTTGCGCCGGGCGCAGGTGCAGGCCGCCTCCGCCGAGGTCGTCAGCGCGGACACCGAGCGCCTGGTCGAAGTCGGCGATGTGCTGATCGATCCGCAGGGCCACGAGGTGCGGATCCGGGGAGAGATCGTGCGGCTGCCGCTGAAGGAGTTCGACTTGTTGTGGGTGCTGATCTCGAACGCGGGGCGGGTCATGACCCGTGACGATCTCATCGATCGGGTCTGGGGGATGGACTATGTCGGCGACACCAAGACCCTCGATGCGCACATCCGGCGGCTGCGGCGCAAGGTTGAGATCGAACCGTCCAGTCCGCAGCGGATCGTGACCGTTCGGGGCGTGGGGTACAAGTACGCTGAGCCAGCCACCTCCGCGACCGGGACGGGAGGCGGTTAGGGAGGAACTCATGTCCACGGCCGGCGGCTGGTCCCCGGTACGCGAGCCGCGCCACCCCCGCTCGCCGGACGCCGACGGTTCCCGCACCGTGACCGCCTTCGTGCGCCTGGCCCGGGTGCATGCTCTCTCCGCCGCTGGCGACGCCATGATCGCCGTGGCGCTCGCCGACTCGCTGTTCTTCTCCGTCGAGGCGGATGCGGCCCGTTCCAGCGTGCTGCTGTATCTGTTCCTGACGCTGACTCCCTTCGCCCTTGTGGCGCCTCTCATCGGGCCCGCCGTCGATCGTGCGCCGGGCGGTCGACGCCTACTCATCGTGCTGCTCAACGCCGGCCGCGCCCTGACCGCGTTCTTCATGATCGGCAATGTGGACTCGCGCCTGCTCTTTCCCCTGGCGTTCTCCGTGCTCGTCCTCGGCAAGGGATATGCCGTGGCGAAGGCGTCCATCGTCCCCGTCACGGTGCGCTCGGAGCACGAGTTGGTCAATCGCAACTCCCGGCTCGCCGTCCTCAGTGGTGTTGCCGGCCTCGTCGGCGGCGTTCCCGCCTGGTTGATCCAGCGCTATGCCGGATCCGACTGGGTGGTGGGTGTGGCGACAGGGGTCTTCCTGGGTTCGTGTGCGCTGGCCTTCCGCCTTCCACCGACCGAGGTGGCGCCACAGACCTCGCCGGGACCTGCCGGCTCGGCGACCACGGAGATCAAGGGATTCGGCATCAGGCTTGCCGCCTCGGGAACGGCCGTACTGCGCGGCGTGCTGGGGTTCATGACTTTCCTCGTGGCGTTCGGACTGCGTGACGACGCGCTCTGGCAGGTGTACCTCGTCGGGGCCTTCGCCATGATCGGTACGTTGGGTGGGTCGGCCGTCGCCGCCCGGATGAGTGAGGGAGCAGGCGAGGAATCAACCCTGCAACTGTTGCTACTCGTGCCGGCCGTTGTGTGCCTGCTGGCGATCTGGGACGGGGGTTTGAAGGGAGCGATCGTCGTGGCGCTGGTCGTCGGACTGGCGGCCTCTGCCGGCAAGGTCGCGTTCGACTCGGTCGTGCAGCGCGACGCTCCGAATGCCGACTATGGCCGGAGCTTCGGTCGATTCGAGACCCGATTCCAGCTCTCGTGGGTTGTCGGTTCGGCTCTTGCAGCGATACCGATGTCGCTGCGGTTCGGGTTCATTCTGATCACGCTGGCCCTGTCAGCGGCCTGGATCCTGCACCTGGTCGGTGCGAAGAACGTCCGCCGCGGGGAACCACCGCCGAGTCTGCCGCGCCACCTGCCGAGGCGCTGGCCCCGGAGGGCCTTCCGGGGCCCTCAGGGCGCGCCAAGACCCCGATCATCAGGATCGGGTCCGGAGTCCGGCGGGCGTTCGTAGACGTCCAGACGAGCGAGCCAAAGGCCGGGGGCCTCGACCTCGTTGGGCGTCGGCCAGTTCTCGGCTGCGTGCCACAGGCGGTTGAGTCCTTCGGCGCCGGCGCGTTCGGCCACGCCCTGTATGAACCGCGTCCCGCGGGCTGACGCCTCCGGTCCGACGTCGACTCCCAGGAATCGACCCAACTGGCGCGCCTCGCCCGGCGGGGCTAGACGGCGGCGCCGGAAAGCCTCCCGGACCGGACTGTGGGAGCCGAGCATCTGCGCGCACGCCCGGTCGGTGGTGGCGTCGACGTAGCCCGTCAGGACTGCAACGAAGTCCGCCAGGTCGTCCGCGAGAGCCTCCTGGTTCTCCGAACGGGTTGCGCCCAGCAGCATCTCCGGGCTCGTAAACAACGTGGGCATCTCGGTCATCGCCTGGGTGGGGTCCAGGTCTCCGAGCTTCTCCTGCAACGATTCGGCGATCTTCTCGGGATTGATCTCGAAGCCCTTTGAGAAGCGCCCCAAGAGCTCGGTCAGCCGCTGGTGGACGGACGGGACGCTGAGGACTGCGTTGCAGATGAGCGAGTGCACGCAAACCCACAGACAGGTGTCGTCGCGCGGCAAGCTCCAGGCCTCCGCGAAAGCGGCGATATTGGGCTCGACGAGGAGAAGCCGGTCGCTGCGGACGCGGGGGAGAGCGACGTCATGGGATCCGAGGGCGACCCGCGCCAGGCGCCCTGTGAGCGAACCGGCGGTCATGTCCGCCAGGAGCGGTGTAAGTGGTTCCATCAGGTGTCGCAGCAGAGCCTCCGGGCTGCCCTCCGGCGACGTAGCGGGGTCGGCCCCAGCCCTTCCCGCAGTGAGCCCCTCCTGCAGTTGCTGGAAGAGCGGCCGCCAATCGCGCAAGGTGTGGTGTGCCCAGCCGCTCCGGTTCACGACCAAGACCTCGATCGCGCGGCGGTCGGAGGTGATCGGCAGACCGGTTGCCGCCTCCGCTGCGCGCTGAGCAATGCCGGCCAACTCACCGAAGGCGATCCGATCGGCAGGTGCAGTGTTGGCCTCGGCGCCGCCGTCGGAGGCGACGGCCACAGCGAGCTGCTCGGCGGCTTGGCGGCTGACCGCGGGGGATCGGAGCAGCCTGGTCAGGTCTCCGATGAGGGGCCAGCCGCCGAGGGGATCCTGACCACCGCCGGATTCGGAGGGGTCGTCACCGAGCGGAGGATCGGACGGTGGCATGCGTGCATCGTAGATGCGGGTGGACCCCGTTACCTTGGAGTCCCAGCATGAGTCATGTCGAACCAACTGCCGTCGGGGGCAGCCAGTCGCGCTCCTCGGGGCCGCCGCGGCCGCTCGTCGTGGCCATTACCGGAGTGGCCGGCTCGATCGGCTCGCGGCTGGCGGCCCGATTGTCGTCGCGCGCCGGGGAAGTCCGCGTCGTCGGTATCGATGCGCAACCGCTGCCGTCCGATCTAGGGACCGATCTCCGGCAGGGCGATCTCCGTACCGACGACGTGGCGGCCATGCTCGAGGGAGTTGACGTCGTTGCGCACCTCGTCTCGGCATTCGACCCTCGCCGCGATGGGCTGGAGTCGGCGAGCCTCGACATCGAGATTGTGCGCCGCCTGCTCTCCGCCGCTACCGACGCTGAGGTGTCCGGCGTCGTCCTGATGTCCAGCGCCATGGTCTACGGCGCCTGGCCCGATAACCCGATCCCCCTGCACGAGGACGCGCTGTTGCGCCCCAACCCCGGGTTCTCCTTCGCCGCGCACAAGGCGGAAGTCGAGCGGCTGGCCGCCGAGTGGCACGCGGACAATCCGGGTGTCCGGCTCGTCGTGCTCCGTCCTGTGACCGCGGTCGCCCCGGGCGAGAGCAGTTGGGCTGCACGCATCCTGCGCGCCGCGGTGACCGTGGCCGCGGGCGATGATGACCCTCCCGTGCAGTTCATGCACCTCGACGACCTCGCCACGGCGGTGGAGTTGGCGGTTCTGGGTGACTTGTCCGGTGCGTACAACGTTGCTTCCGATGGCTACGTCGCGGCCGCAGACGTGCGTCAGCTGAGCGGCACGGTGCCCTGGCTACGCGTCCCGCCGCAGGTGGCGTCCTCGCTGGCGCGTTTCCGATGGCGCTGGCGCCTGGCTCCCACCCCGCCCGGTGTCGTTCCCTATACGCGGTTCCCGTGGGTTGTGTCGAACGCTCGCCTACGCGCCGCCGGTTGGGTGCCACGACACAGCAACGAGGAGTGCTACGTGGATGCGCACCATGCCAAGCCCTGGGCCATCACGACCTCGTCGGTGATGCAGCGCCGGTCGCTGGCGGTGCTGGTCGCCGCAGGCGCGATCGGTCTGGGAATCGCCATCGGAGTGATGGCGCGGACGCGACGCGCCGCGCACCCTTAACATCCCTGAGCGCACTGCGCTGCGCCGCCACATACAGCTTGCGTTGACGCCCCGGGCGCGGCCGAATCTCTGGTTGGTGCAGGCGGATCGGAGCCGAGTCGTCGATCGGCATCGGCGATGCGGTGCGGGTCGAATGAATCGAATTGGGCGCGAGCGGCAATATCCTCTGTCTGTGGAGTCGGCCGAGGGCGAGACGTGGATTGGCCTGCTCGACGCTCCGTTACCGCTGGAGGCGGCGGTCGCATGGGCGAACCGGCCGGACTGCGGCGCCGTCGTCATGTTCTCCGGCAACGCTCGCAACAGTTCTCCGGATCGCCCGGACGTCTACGAGTTGACGTACGAGGCCTACGAGATCGAGGCGGAGCGCCGCCTTGGAGCGGTGGAGCGCCAGGCTCGGGAGCTGTGGCCCGATCTCGGATGCCTGGCACTGCTCCACCGGATCGGTACCCTTGCGATCGGGGAGACTGCGGTCGTGGTCGTGGCCTCCGCTCCGCATCGTGAGGAGGCGTTCGGTGCGGCCCGGTTCTGCATCGACGCGTTGAAGGCGACGGTCCCGATCTGGAAACGCGAGAAGTGGTCGGGCGGTGAGAGCTGGGGGAGAGAGGCCCAGCACTTGTCGGAGATCGAGGAGTACGTGCAGCGGGTCAACCCGCTCTAGGAAGGTGCAAAAGAGGCTGCGAGTGGCTGGTGTGATCTTTCTCTTCGTCGCGGTCGGCGTGTGCCTGGTCGGATTCCTGGTGCTCTGGCTGCGGCACCGGGACCGCACGACGTTCACGTCGAGCATGGACCGCTTCGACGCCGAGATGTCAGCGCTCCGACCTCCTTCCCGCAGCGGGCGCCACCGGCGCCGGCACCGGTAGCTCGCCATGGCACGCGCCCTTGCGATCGATCTGGGAACGGCCAACACGCTGGTCTATTCCCCCGGCCACGACATCGTGTATCGCCAGCCCACGGTCATCGCGCTGCACCGTCAGACCGGAGAGGTCCTTGCCATGGGCTCGGAGGCCTGGCGCATGATCGGCCGTACCCCGAGCTACATCGTTGCCCACCGTCCTCTGCGCAGCGGCGCCATCACCGACTTCGACATGACAGAGCAGATGATCCGCGCCATCTTCCACCAGGTGGGAGTGAACCGGTTCAACCGCCCGCGGGTCGTGATCTGCGTACCGTCCGCGCTCACGCTCGTCGAGATGCGGGCGGTGAAGCTGGCGGCGCGCAGAGCCGGGGCAGGCAACGTGCTGCTGATGGAGCAGCCGATCGCCGCGGCTCTCGGCGCCAATCTGCCGATCGACAAGTCCATCGGCAATCTGATCGTTGACATCGGGGGAGGGACGACGGAGTCAGGACTGATCTCTCTGGGGGGCGTGGTCGCCCTCGAGGCCGAGCGTGTCGGATCGTTCGCAATCGACGACGCCGTGCAGAGCTACCTCCGGGGCACGTACGACATCGCTGTCGGAGAGCAAACGGCGGAGAAGATCAAGGTCACGATCGGCTCAGCGCTCGACATCGGCGAGGACGCCGAGATGCAGGTGCGTGGCCGGCGGGTGTCGATGAGCACGCCCGAAGTCATCACACTGACCTCCGGCGAGATCCGTGAGGCCATCGCCAGCCCGTTGCGGGCGATTCTCAACTCCATCCTGAACTGCGTGTCCAATACACCGCCCGAACTGGCCAACGACATCGCGCGCGGCGGGCTCTACCTAACGGGCGGCGGTGGTCTGCTCAGCGGGATCGATCAGCGGATCGCCAACGAATCGGGTGTCCCGGTGCGACGCGTGGAAGCCCCCCTGGAGTGTGTGGTGCGTGGCGCTGGACGGTCTCTGGAGGCGTTGGACCTGATGCGCGGGATGTTCGTGGACATCTCCGACGGGGAGTGACCTAGCGGAGATCCTCGGCGGCTTGGCGAACCTGCCAGTCGCGGTCCCCGGTCGCCTGTTCGAGGGCCTCGTCGACCTCCGGACCCGAGAACGCTGCCAGGGCCAGGACGGCTCGCCGGCGCACCGTGGCCCGGTCACCGGTCGCGGCCAGAATGGCGGCGAGACCGGCCTCGTCGCCGAGAGCCCCGAGCGCGGCGACCGCCGTCTCCCTGCACTGCGCCTCGGGATGGCTGGTCGTCACCTCGCAGAGGCGCGACACGATGGCCGGGGCGGGCGACGGGTGCTCACCGCTGGCCCAGGCGGCGGCCTCGATCACTCGCGAATCGCTGTCGGAGAGGGCGCTGTGGAGGTCAACGTCCGTGCGGCCGGCGGCCAGTTCCGCGGCACAGGCGCGAACCTCCGGCTCGGGATCCGCCAGTGCGACGTCGAGCGACGCGCTGTCCAGGGCATCAAGTCGGTCGAGCGCGCTCAACGCGGCGCAGCGCACCCGGGGACTCGGGTCGTCCAATCCGCCGCGAGCCGTGGCCTCCGTGCCATCGAATCCGCTGAGGGTCACGGCGCGGCGCCGCCGGAGTGTCTCGGGTCCGGGAGGATGCCGCCGCTCAGTCACGGGCGGCGGGTGGTGCGATCGTTGCCCGCGGGCAGGGGGAAACCGCCGCTCACCCGATCAGGGCCTCCAGAGCGATACCGCCGACGAAGGCGCCAAACCCAACGAGCGCGGCCAGCAGGACGCCGAGGATGCCGATGATCGCCAGGAGCGCGACGGTGGCGCCGAGCCGCTGCCACCACCGGAACCCTGCTCCGGGTCCGTGGCGGGCGCGCTGGGTGCGGAAGGGGTCCCGCCAGCGGAACCTCTCGCCGGGGCCCCGGTCCCGGCCGCCGCCCCGGTGTGCGGCAATAGTCCCGCGCGGGGGGTCCGCCCGCTCGCTGCGAGATGCACCCTCTAGCGTTGAAGCGGAGCCCGCAGGTCCGGCGGTGGCGAGGTGAGCGGTGGTCGGCGACAACACAGTGGACATCACGCTACCGAGATGGTGGCGTCGATTCCGGCATCGGCTGGCGGGTCTGCGACGGGTAGGGGTTGCGATCCGCGGCGGGGGACTCCGGTGGCGTCTCCGGGCAATCCGATCCCGGATAGCGCTGCTTCGCCGGATGGGGTTCCGGGGGATTGCGGTCGGCCTGTGGCGCCTGGTGCGGAGGAATCCTCGCAGGGCCATCTGGACAGCCGCGGTGTTGGGGTTCGTCGTGGCGGTCCTGCTGGTCCTGACGTTCGTCTCCGTGCCCTACTACGCGCTGTACCCGGGCGATGTGTATTCAGCCACCGGCGCGGTTTCCTCAGAGAGCGAGACCACCTACGAGCCGATGAGTCTCATCGGCTTCGTCACAGTGTCGGCTCAGCGGATGGACTCGTTGTGGCAGTGGGTGGGCGCGTACTTCGACAGTTCCTCCACCCTTCAGCACGAGGACGTCTTCAACAGGGGGATGTCCCCTCAGGAGCGCCGCAACACCGACGCTCGCCTGATGACCCGTTCACAGGACGTCTCGGTGTACGTGGCACTGCGCGAGTTGGGGTACGAACTTCCCGAGTCGCAAGTCGTCGTGAGCGGGCTGGTGCCGTGCATGCCCGCGGCCGAGCATCTCGCCACCGGTGACGTGATCGCCGCGGTCGGCGGTGAGGCAGTGACCACCGCTGCGGAGGTCTCGTCGTCGGTGCGTAGCCGCTCCGTGGGCGAGGTCGTGGAGTTCGAGATCAGGCGGGAGGACGAGACCGAGAGCGTCCGGATCGATATTCCGCTCGGATCCAGCGCCGACGCCTGCATCGACCCGCAGACGCGCACCTCCGCTGAGGACGAGCGTCCCCTCCTTGGCGTGCTGCTGTCGAACGACGTCGGTGATCTAGGAGTGGACATCACCTTTGCGACCGGCAACATCGCTGGTCCGTCGGCCGGTCTGGCGTTCTCTCTGTCGGTCATGGATCTCCTCACGCCGGGCGAACTCACCGAGCAATCCGTGGCGGTCACGGGGACCATCTCCCCGGACGGGACGGTGGGCAGCGTCGGAGGCATTGCCCAGAAGGTGCGGGCGGCGGAGCGCCGGAACTTCCGCCTGATGCTCGTACCGGAGGGGCAGTACGACGAGGCGATCGCCGCCGCCGCCGGAGACGAGCTCGAGATCGTGGAGGTGTTGTCGATGACCGAGGCTCTGGAGGCTGTGGCACCCAACTGGTCCCCACCGGGGCGCTGAGACTCTCCGGGCTCGCCGGTACCCGGCCGCCACCGGAGAACGCCTTACGATTGGCCCGGTGAGGAGTTCGAGGAAGCCGTCGTGACGTCCGGAGAGCCGTCCCCGTCGCCCGACGGACCGTTGAGCCCCGAGGAGGTGGCCCGGCGGGAGTTCGCTCCCGCCCGCAGGGGATACGACTGCGCGGAGGTGCGGGCGTTCCTGCGCTCGGTTGCCTCGACGATCGAGACGGCATCGGTGCGCATCGCCGACCTCGAGCGTCGCTTGGCACGCGCTGTTGTGGCTTCGGGCGACGCAGCGGGGGAAGTCGACGACGTCCTGCTCGAGGCCGTAGCGGCGGAGGTGTGGCGTGACGACGTATTGGCCGATCTGGATCGGCGCCGCCGCGAGCTGAGCGGCGAGGTGGGGCGATTGCGCGCCGGGCGTGATCGCCTTCGCGCCGACCTCGGCGACGTGATGGGCGATGTCGCCGAGCACGTTCGGCGTCTCGACGGCTCGCTCCAAGCCGCCCGGGCGGCCGGCGACCTCGAGGAGCAGCGGATCCATGCCGAGCCCGTGCTGAGCGGCGAGGAAAGGCGCGCCGAGCTGGAGGCGGCGCGTCTGGCAGGGTTCGTGACGGTCGGACCACCACCGGTCGAAGCCGTAGCGCAACAGCCGCCGGCCGGCGGCTGCGACCCGTCGGAGGCGGAGTTGACGAGCGAGCACGAACCGCAGCACGACCAGAGGTTCGACGTCGAGGCATCCCCGCCCAACGGGGTCGCCGCCGGCGAGGTTGACGCTCTGTTCGCGCGGCTTCGCGCCGAGCGCACGTGAGATCGGCTCGCTGGGCGCGACGTTGGCACCCGGTCGCACGCCCGCGACTAGAGGTACCAGCGGAGGCGCCGGCCGGCGCATCGTGACGCACCGGTCCACCGATCGGGAGGTGGGGGCCGCGGGCAAAACGGACCGTCGGCAGTAAGCTGCCGGGATGTCAACGTCAGGACCGAGGGCGCCGGGCGGCCCGCGTAGGCCCCCGACTCCGGTCCGATCCCGTCGCCTGCGGTGGGGACTGTTCATTGCGATCGGTGCCGTCATCATCGTGCTGGTGTCGTTGCGGGGTGCTGCCAGCTTCTACACCGACTTCCTGTGGTTCGACGCGCTCGCCCAGGCCGATGTCTGGCGGACGATGATCCTCTCCCGGGTCGTGCTGGCGCTGATCTTCATCGCCGTCCTCTTCGTCCTGCTCTACGGCAACCTGACGATCGCGGACCGTCTGGCACCCCCCAGGCGCCCGGGTGGCCCCGAGGAGGACGTGCTGGCTCGCTATCACGCCTCGGCGGGGCAGCGGCCCCGGCTCGTTCGCCTCGCGGTGACGCTGCTGTTCGCCCTCCCGATCGGCGCCGGGGCCTCCGACCAGTGGGAGGAGTGGATCCTTCTCACGAACAGCGTCCGCTTCGGCATAGCCGATCCGCAGTTCGGTCGGGACATCGGCTTCTACGTCTTCGAGTTGCCGTTCTACACCTACACCGTGAACTGGCTGTTCAACGTCGTCCTGCTCACGTTCTTCATCACCGCCATCGCCCACTACGTGAACGGCGGCATCCGGTTCCAGAAGCCGGGGCAGCGTGTCATTCCCCAGGTGAAGGCCCATCTCTCGGTGCTGCTGGGGCTTCTGGCGATCATCAAGGCCGCGGACTACTACCTGGGACGCTTCGAACTCACCACCTCCACGGCGGGAGCGGTGGACGGCGCTTCGTATACCGACGTGAACGCGCGACTACCCGTCCACTACCTGCTGATCATGATCTCGTTGCTGGCGTTCGTGCTACTGCTCGTGAACATCCGGCTCAAGGGGTGGGTGCTTCCCGCCTTGGCGGTCGGCCTGTGGGCGTTCGTGGCGATCGTCATGGGGGGGATCTACCCGCTCATCATCCAGCGCCTACGGGTGGAACCTGCGGAATCGACGCGGGAGCGCGTGTACATCGAATACAACATCGAGTTCACGCGCAATGCCATGGGTCTCGACGATGTCCAGACTCGCCCGTTCAAATCGACCGGGGGTCTGACCTTCGACGACATCGCCGGGAACGAGGACATCATCGAGAACCTGCCGCTGCTCGATCCGTCGATCCTGCCGCAGACGTTCGAGAACCGCGAGGGCGAGCGGAACTACTACCACTTCTCCGACGTGCTGGACATCGACCGGTACGAGATCGACGGCAAGCTGACGCCGGTCGTGCTCGGGGCGCGCCAACTGAACCCGGGCAACCTCCCGCAGAACTCCTGGGAGGCCCGCACGCTCACCTTCACCCACGGCTTCGGCGTGGCCCTCGCGCCTGCCAACGCCGTGAAGGCGGGCTTGCCCGACTTCCGCATCGGCGGGCTCCCCGTGGCGAACGACCTGGGCATCAACCTCGATGAGCCCCGGCTCTACTACAGCGAGGATCTCGGTGGTTACGCCGTCGTCCGCACCGACCGTCAGGAGGTGGACGTTCCCACCGTCACGGGCGAGGAGGAGTCCTACAGCTACGAGGGCGAGGGCGGCGTGCTGATCGGCGGCTTCTTCCGGCAGGCGGCGTTCGCCCTGCGATTCTGGGAGGTGGATCCGCTGCTCTCAGGATTCGTCAACGACGAGAGCAAGGTGATCTACGTTCGCGACGTGCGTAAGCGCGTCAAGAAGTTGGCCCCGTTCCTGCACATCGACAACGATCCGTACCCCGTGCTGGCCGAGGGCCGGGTGCAGTACATCGTCGACGCCTACACCACGACGTCCAAGTATCCCTACGGTCAGCGCGCCGACACCGAGCAACTCCCCGAGCGCAGCGGCCTGCGCCACCGCTTCAACTACGTGCGCAACTCGGTCAAGGCGGTGGTGGACGGTTTCGACGGGACGACAACCCTGTACGTCGTCGACGGCGATGATCCCATCCTGCAGGCCTACCGCAACGCGTTCCCCGGGCTCTTCGAGGACTTCGACGACATGCCGGCGGAGCTTCGCGAGCACATCCGCTACCCGGAGGACCTCTTCCGGGTGCAGACCAACGTCTGGGCCCGCTACCAGCTCGACGATCCGCAGCAGTTCTACGAGCAGGCCGAAGGGTGGTCCGTCGCCCAGGATCCCGGCGCCGTCACCGGCGTCCTGACCTCCGCGATCACGACTCCCGACGGCGTGGTGCAGCAGCCCTCGCGGGAGGCTCGCATCGACCCGTACTACCTGCTGACGCGCCTGCCGGACGAGGACGATCAGGACTTCGTCATCCTTCGCTCCTACGTGCCGGTCTCGACGGAGGACACCCGCCGGGAGCTCACCGCCTTCATGGTGGGCAAGAGCGACCCCGACGAGTACGGCGAACTCGTCGTCTACAAGGTCGAGCCGCGTGGCGGGACTGACGGGCCGGCGCTGGTGAACTCCAAGATCCAGAGCGATCCCAGCATTTCACGAGTCGTGACGTTGCTGAACCAGCAGGGCTCGAGGGTGGAGTTCGGTGATCTCGTGCTTGTACCGGTGGAGGATTCGATCCTCTACGTGCGGCCCCTGTACGTCGTGGCGCAGAGCCCGCCGGTGCCGGAACTGCAGCAGGTCATCGCCGTGCTCGGTGAGCGTGTGGTCATGTGTCCGACGTTGAGCGAGGCGCTGCGCGGTCTGTTCGGCTTGGCGCCGGTGTCCGATTCCCAGGACGCCTCGTCGTCGGGCTGCGTGGGCAACACGGGAGGGCGAGCGGCGCCCGCACCGGCGCCCGCACCAGCGCCCGAGGTCGAGGTCGAGGTCGAGCCTGCCCCTGCGCCGGCTCCGGTTGATCCCGCTCCTGCCCCGGCACCGTCGCCGGCTGGGGCGCCGGGCTCGGTCGGCGATCTGCTCGCGGAGGCCGTGACCCTCTTCGCCGAGGCCGATGAGGCCCTGCGGGAGGGGCGTCTCGACCTCTACCAGCAGCGCATTGACGAGGCGGAGGAACTCATCCGCCGCGCCAGCGAGCAACTGGACGACTCGCTCTAGGACCCCGCCGCTGCTTGGCGGGACTCCCAGTGGAACTCAGGCCCGTTTGGCCGCTTCGGCGTCGCGGAGGACGCGGCGCAGGATCTTGCCCGAGACCGCCTTGGGGATCGCTTCGATGAACTCCAGTTCCCGGATCTTCTTGAAGCTGGCCACCTGGCCGGCGATGAAGTCCTGCAGTTCGCCGGCGGTGGCTTCGGCACCGGGCTTCAGCACCACGAAAGCTTTCGGGATCTCGCCGGCCTCCTCGTCGGGGATCGGGATGACCGCGGCGTCGGCGACCGCCGGATGTGACAGCAGCAGTCCCTCCAACTCGGCCGGCGGCACCTGGAATCCCTTGTACTTGATGAGCTCCTTGAGCCGGTCCACGATGTAGAAATCGCCGTCGACGTCCATGTAGCCGATGTCGCCGGTGTGCAGCCAGCCGTCGGGGTCGATGGTGTCCGCCGTGGCCTGGGGGTTGTTGAGGTACCCCTTCATGATGTGCGGGCCCCGCACCCAGATCTCGCCGGCGTCGCCCTGCTCGACGTCGTCGCCCGTCGACACGTCGACGATGCGGCACTCGCTGCTCGGCACCACCCCGCCGACCGAGCCGGGCTTCCCGTAGCCCTCGAGGGCGATGTGGGTGGCTGGGCTGGTCTCGGTCATGCCGTAGCCCTGGAGGACCTCGACGTCGAGACGGGCCGTGACCTCATTGGCGAGTTCGGTGCTCAGCGGCGCCGCGCCGGAGATGATCGACTTGAGGGGGGACAGGTCGTAGCGGTCCACGAGAGGGTGCTTGGCGAGGGCCAGGACGATCGGCGGTACCAGATAGGCGCGGGTCACGGCGTGGTCCTGCATGACCTTCAGGAACTCCTCGAGGTCGAAGCGGGGCAGCGTCACGGTGGTCACGCCTTCTCTCAGCATGAAGTTCATGAGGATCTGCAGCCCGTACACGTGGAAGTACGGCAGGACCGCCACAACGACGTCGTCGGCTTCGGAGGTCACCATGGCCGTGCCCTGCACCAAGTTCGCAACGAGGTTCCGGTGCGTCAGCATCACCCCTTTGGGGTTCCCGGTCGTGCCGCTGGAGTAGGGCAGGACGGCCACCGTCTCCGCCGGATCCAGGGCGGCGTGACCCTCGTACGCGTCGCCGCCGACCACGGCGAATGCGTCCACGATGTCGTCCGCCGGTTCGGTCTCGCCCAGGACGATGATGCGTCCGATGCTGCTCCCCTCTGCCATTGCCTGCCGAGCCAGCGGCAGGAACAGCGGGATCGTGAACAGCCACGTGGCACCCGAATCCTCGATCTGGTGGCGCAGTTCACGAGCTGTGTAGGTGGGGTTGACGGTGGTGACCGTGCCGCCGCACACCAGGGTGCCATGGAGGGCGATGGCGTACTCGGGGATGTTCGGGGCGAGGATCATCAGAACCTCCCCCGGCTGGAAGCCACGCTCCACAAGCCCGCCGGCGAATCGCTGGACCATGAACTGGAGGGTTGCGTAGTCGTAGGAGCGCCCCGAGGGCCCGTCCACGAGGGCCGCCTTGGTGGGATGGGAGGCGGCGTTCTCGAAGATGAACGGGGTTATGGGCACATCGGGGATCGAAACATCGGGCAGGCGGCTCGTGATCACCATCGTTGGCCTCCAGAACTCAAGGAGTTTTCAGCAGTCGCCAGCCTAGGAGACCGCCAAGTGTCGCCGCAGACCGCCTCCCCACTCATTCCGGCATCACCGTCCTCGCATGCCGTACCGTCAACGGTCACGCCGTCGTTCCAGCGGGGGCCGAAGTCGTCTGTTCTACTGTCCGGGCTGCCCTTAAGTGTTGGGCGTCGGGCGCTGTTTCCATGCGGGAAGCCGGAAACGGCAGGCTTGGGGGGCTGGTTCGGCTCGGTTCGGGGGTGTCGGGTGATCCGCGTCGGTGCCCGCTCGTTGGGGAGTGATGTCCGCGGGTTCGTCCGGGTTCGCGCCGGTGCGGCTTGGCGTGGCCGGGGACGCCGGGGGGTTCGACCTCCGGTACGTGTGGGGTCGGCGAGTCAGGGCGGTTCCTCGCTGGGTGTCGGTTTGGCGGGTCGGACCCGGGTTCCGGGTCGGGGCGGCCGGCCGGTCGATCGACTGCTGGGCTTCCCAACCCTCCCGTCGTTCTTGGCCCGGCGCGAGCACGGCTGTCGACCGGTGGTGCGAGGGTGTAGGTGCCGTCGGGGTGTCGGATGACTTGTTCGCCGTGGCGGTGGACTCTGATGTGGTGGCAGCGCCAGCAGAGTAGGCAGGTGTTCTCGTAACTGGTTTCGCCGTCGTCGCACCAGTGGTCGACGTGGTGGCCTTGGCAGATCTTCTCGTGGGCGCCGCAGCCGATGCAGCCGCCGTCGCGTGCGATGAGGCGTTTGCGGAGCCGTTTGGAGATCTTGCGCTGGGAGCGTCCCAGGAGGAGGTTGCCGGTGTGTTTGTTGAAGATGCCCGGCAGGATCTTGGCGTCACAGGCCACCGCCAGCGTCTCGGCTTCGGTGAGGCGAGTCCCGTCGGTCAAGCGGGCGTTCCAGATCCGCTCGTGGACCAAGTCGTAGTCGGCGAGGACGATCAACTCGACACCCGCCGGCGCACCGGCGCCGTCGCTATTGCAGACGAGTTGCTCGAGCGCGTCGGCGAAGCGCTGCGGGGCGGTCGCGCGGTCCTTGGGGTCCTCTTGGTGGAACAGTTCGTCGGACTTGGTGACCAGTGCGGCGCGCACCCGGGCGCCGGCGAGGGGGTCGAGGCTGGCGAAGAGGTGGAACATGCCGTCGGACTGTTCGCTGATCGAGGCGCGGCGCCGGCGGCGTTGGCGCTCGCGGCGTTCTTGGAGTTCCGCCTCGCTGGTCTGCTCGTTGACGTGGCGTTTGAGGGTGCGCCGGAACAGGTCATCGGGTTCCTCCCCAGCGGCTTCGAGCAGCAGGTCCTGATCCACCGGCGCCTCAGCGGCGGCGTCGAGGATCAACCCCGCCGCCTCGGGCGTGATCGCCCCTTCGGCCAGCTTCTCGGCAACACCTGGTGCCCACTCCAGCTGAGCAGCGACCTTCACGGCTTTGCGAGCACTGGGCAGCGACCGCTTCTGCTCCTGCCGCAGGATCTCCTCGGCAGCCGCGTCGCCCTCGCGCCGGGCGATCTCGGCTACGAGATCGGCCTCGAACGCGGCGAGAGATGCTCTTGCCCGCCCGACGAGTTGCAATCGCCCGCGCAACTCGGCCAGGTCAACCCCCCGCAGCGGGGCGGGTGAGTCCTGCCACTTGTCGAGTACGGCCCACTCGCCCATCCGATCATCACCCCCTCTCGAATTTCCCCGGATTGTCTCCGACCGGTGCGTGACCAGTTGGTTATGTCTTGTCATAATATAGCATGTGTGAGACAATCAGACAACATATGTTTGTATCAGTCTGTGTCCGGATCGGTCCGGACCAAGGCGCCCGCCGGGATCAGGCTGGGGGGCCGCACCAAAACCGCAGGTCAGCGGGCTGTGCCATCGCCGTCGAGCCGCTGCACGCGGAGCACCCTCCCTGATGTGACGAATGTCACATCAGCACCACCGGATGAGATGGCCGGCAGCCGTACTCGGCGTTGTTCGAGGATCGCGCCAAGCGGCGAGCGGCACCCCCGCCGGGTCCTCCAGAGCGTGGATTCCGCCCCCTCATCCACCTCGGGCGAGGGTCGAGGCGGACTGACAAGTGCAGTGCGGATGGCGGCAAGCCCTCGGCGCCGCTGACTATCGGCTACGCCGTCAGGACCACGGGCGTCGCGGCCGAGCTTGCCGCGGCTGCGCGATCGGCGATCCAGTCGGCGAGGGCATTCATGTTCTTGCCCACGTCGTCGGGCGTGCCGGACAGGTCGAGCGCGTAGGTGTGCAGCACCGTGCCCGTGTGTCGCACGCGCACCGACGAGACGGAGGCGTTTCCGGCGGGGAGGGCCGTGGCTGGTGCCATCTGGTCGGCAAAGTTTGCTCCGAGAGTCGAACTACTTCTCGAGTCGCTGTCCGGCTCGTCGGCGTCGAGGCAGTAGATGAGCATGCCCTCGGGCAGGTCGAGCGCCGTCGTGTAGGCCAACAGCTGGTAGAGGTCCGCGTTGGGCCCGCCGGCGGAGTCGTCGGTGAGCTTGTACTTGATGTCTGCGACGAACCTGGTGGACCCGGACGAGCCGAAGGTGAGATCGGGTCGGATCGCCACACAGCGCTCGGCGTCGAGGTAACTCGTTTGCTGGGCCTTCACGGCGAGGCGCCCTCGCAGCGCCCGCCGCAGCCGCTCGGTGACGAACCGTTCGAAGAGATCGTTCATGTCCAGCATGAACGACGACGCCGTGACCTCACCGATGGTGTCCTGCAAGGTCAGGTTCTCCAGAACGAGCCGGGCCAGCCGTAGCGCCGGCCTGTAGTGCTCGTTGAGTCGGGTGAACGCCACGTCGCCGTAGTCGGAGGGATGGTGCCTGACGTCGGTCACGTCCTCGAGGGCCACCAGGTGCCGCATGAGTCGCCGTCGGTCGACCGGCTGCACCCCTGCCACGCGCAACGACCGCGACACGGCGGCCTTCATGTACGAGTTCTCGATCAGGTCCGCGGTGAAGTCGGTGAACCTACAGGCGGTGGGGATGACGACGCCGGGCCGAGTGAGCTGGCGTTCTATGTCTATGCGACCCCGCATGGCGACCAGCCGGTCGCGACGTTCGCGATAGGAGTGGTAGAGCCCGCGGGCCAGCGTGGTTTCTGCCGCACGGGCGAAGAACGAGACCAGGGCCGGCAGCAGGTCGCCGGTGGTCTCATAGCGGGTCGCCTCGTCGCGCCAGTCGCGTTCCCGCAGCCCCACTTCGAGCAGCAGGAACAGGTTCCGCAGCGGGATCTTCGGCCGCACGAGCACCTGCAACCCGCCGACGTTGATCGACCCCACGTAGTGGCGCGCGGAGACCTGCCAGTGTCCCGAAGGCTCGCTCGGCTCGACCGACAGGTACTTCCCGCCCCCGACACGGTTCAGCGCGCCAGCCTGATCTCCGGTCAACTCCAGGACTTCGCTGCCGTGCTCGCGCAGCGTCAGCGTCCGGGCGACCCTCTCCTGGCGTCGAGGTCCAGATCGCCCCCCGACGTCCGCTCCTTCCGGCCGTGGAGACTGCGCCCGCGCGCCCACACCTTCCGACTGTCTCGCCAGGTCGACCGCCACAGCCATCGGAGCTGCCATCCGCTCGCCGACTACTGCGGGCTGGCCTCGTGGCGGCGTCCTCCGAGCGCGTGTCGCCGGCCGCCTCCGCAGTGGCGTCGTCATCTGCAAGACCGGCGGGGGCATCCGGCGTCGCGGTGGGGCCGGAGCCGGCGTGATCCTCAGGCTGGGTCGACGGGCCGTATCGATCCATCACCGCATCGAATCGGAACTCCTGGATCCTGTCGGGATCGCCGAAGAACTGGTCCTCGATGAACGGCTCGATGTTGTATTCCCCGATGCGCCGCAGTCGCTCCCGCTGCTCGTCAGGAGCGGAGCCGTAGCCCTTCATGAAGTGGCTGGGACCGAGCAGCAGGTGGGAGCCTTCGAGGACATCTCTCAGTTCGCTGTTGACTGCGTCCACCAGCCGGCTGATCCAGGCCGGCTCTTCCTCCTGCGCCAGCCAGCGACCGAGCAGGCCCGCGATCGGGTCGCGGTCGGGGAAGAACGGCATGAAGTGGAACCGCCGCCGCAGCGCTGCGTCCACCAGCGCGATCGACCGGTCGGCGGTGTTCATGGTGCCGATGAACCAGAGGTTGTCCGGCAGCGAGAAGGGCTCTCCGGGCCGGTAGAGCGTCTGCACGCTTTCGCCGCGGTACTCCAGCAGGAACAGCAGTTCCCCGAGCACGCGGGGCAGGTTGCCCCGGTTGATCTCGTCGATGATCATCACGTGGTCCTGCTCCGGCGCGACGGATGCCTGCTCGGCCATACGGGTCAGCGGCCCGGGCGTCAACTCGTACCGGATACCCCCGTCGTCACTCGCCCCGGCCGGCCGGTACCCCTCGAAAAAGTCCTCGTAGGACGTTGACGGGTGGAACTGCACCAGGGTTCGGCACGACTCGTCGGGTGCCAACTCCTTCGCGAGTTCTTGCGCCAGGTACGTCTTGCCGGTCCCCGGCGGTCCGTAGAGGATCACCTGCCCCTTGTCCTCCAGCAGCTCGACGATGTCCTCCAGAAAACCGACCTCGACCAGCAGTCTCGCTGCCACTGCGGTCAAGTCCCGTCCGCTGGTTGCAGGAGGAGTTGGTCGCTCGGAATCCCCTTGGTCAAAATCAACTCGCGTCGGATCCTCTTGCTTCATCAGCCAGTAGAGGAACTTGGCCATACCAAGGAGATCGTCGCCAAAGTATGGTGCGAGATGGTCTCGAAGCTTGTCGTTGGCGTCGACTACTTGCTGGCCGTGATTTGCCTCCCGTAGCTTCGGCAGGCTCAGCCGCCGCAACATCGCGTCGCGGCCCTGATTGTAGGAGACACCGATGGGGAGGATCCTTTGGGGATGGCAGATGGCCAGCACCTTGGACACGGCCGCGTCTCCAAATCTGCTTGTCTTGCGGTGACTGCTGCGGCCTGTCAGCGCGTTATAGCGAATCGACAGTTCATCCTCACCCCAGCACAGGTACCGGATATGCCCGATCAGACGAGCGTACGCGTCGTCATCCATGCTCATGACCCACGTAACGCGCACGTGTGGCAGTTCATCTGGGGGACACACGTAACGTTCGCTCCCGAACGCCCCATTCCACACGACGGCGATTAGGTCGAGACGACCGAACGACTCGATGTTCTCGGGCTGAAGCTTCTCTGCCCACTGTTCCTGCAGCCGCTTCTGTTCCTCGTCGGCCTCCGTCGGATAGCCGGTTTCCTGGCGGAATCGCTCCACCATCGCGGCCAAGTCTCCAGCCGGTGCTGTACTCACGACGACTGTCTCCTGGGGTCGATACCGGGCGATAATACGGGCAGCCGAATGGTTCGGCAGCTCGACTCAATCATGGCTCCGGGGTGTGGCAGAGCGGCGATCCGGTCGGCCGCAGTTGTGGATTCCGGCCTGCGCCGGAATGGCGATCGGGGGTCGGCGCTCTCGGTAGCCGCCCGGTCCCCAGCGTCTCGGCCCGGACTGCGACTCAGTACATCTGCAGGGCGCCGGAGACGTTGATCGTGGCCCCTGATACGAAACGGGCGTGCTGTGAGGCCAGGAAGACCACCACCGGCGAGATCTCCGAGGGATCGGCGATGCGGCCCAGGGGGGTGTCCTTGGTCATCGACTCCAGGACGGCGGGGTCCAGGTCGGTCAGCAGCATCGAGGTGGCGGCCTGGCCGGGGGAGACGACGTTGACGGTGATCTGGTGGGGGCCGTAGGTGCGGGCCATGCCCCGCGACATCGACACGATGCCGCCCTTGGAGGCGCAGTACGCCGTGGAGCCCCCGAAGCCGCCGCTCCACCAGCCCTGGGAGCTGAACAGGATCATGCGCCCGCCCACGCCGCCGGCGATCATGGCGTTGGCACACTTGCGGGCCATGAAGAACGAGGCCTTCAGGTTGGTGTCGATCTGGAAGTCCCAGTCGTCCTCGGTGACCTCGTCCATCGAGCTGCGGCGCCGCAGCACCGCCGCCAGGTGCGCCAGCACGTAGAGGTTGCCGAGTTCGTCGACCGCCCGGTCCACGAGCGCGCCCTGGGCGTCGAGATCGGTCAGGTCGCAGCCCACGGCCACGTGCCCGTCGCCTTCGAAGCCCGCCACGACCTCGTCCACGGCCTCCTGGTGGAGGTCGACCGCCATGACCCTGGCGCCCGCCGCGGCGAACATCTCCGCGGTGGGGCGCCCGATGCCGCCGCCGGCGCCGGTCACGATCACGCCCTTGCCCGCCAGACCCGATCCCAGATCCCAAGCCATGTGTTTGGTCCTCCTTATCCGCCGGCTACCCGACGGCGCCGGTCAATGTGCCCTGCCGTGTCTAGCCGATCCATCGGGCCGCCGCGGGCGCCCCGGGCAGACACAAGCCTCCGAAGGACAGGAGAGAAACGCCTCTTCGGTAGTCAGGGCCGTCAGCGTCAGGGGTGTGCGCCACGTCTTCGCTTCCTGGTGGGACACTCTGGCTACGGTCTAAGGGTGGCGGAAATCCCGGATCGGCGAACCACCAACCAGGAGGCGGACGATGGGTGATGTAGAACTGGGCGAACTGAGGGATGTTCCTATTCGAGACGTGTGGGACCATGAGGCGCACGACTTCACGCCGTGGCTCGCGGAGAACTTGCACAGGCTTGCCGCCACGCTGGGTGTCGAGTTGGAACTGATGGGCACGGAAGTAATGGTCGGCCCGTATAGGGCGGACATCGTGTGCCGTGTCCCTACAGATGGAACCACGGTTCTCATCGAGAACCAACTCGAACACGCCGACTTGCAGCACTTGGGGCAGGTGCTCGCATACCTGGCCGGCTTAGAGGCGAAGATCGTGGTTTGGATCGCCCGAGATTTCGGCGCCGCCCACCTTTCGGCGCTCCGTTGGCTGAACGAGCACACGCCGGACCGATTCTCGTTCTTCGCCGTGAAGATTCGTGCGGTGAAGATTGGAGACTCGCTGTCTGCGCCCGTGTTCGAGGTGACCGAACGTCCCAATGATTGGGACCGCCAAGTCCGAGCGCTGAACGACTCCCTCAGCGAACTTGGCAGGCTCCGCCGAGACTTCTGGGCACATCTCGCCGCGCGCCGGTCGGATGCGCCCGGACTACGGCCCGGTTACGCCGGCAGCAACGCATACCACGCACTCAAGGATCTCAATGCCCGTCTCGGCCAGTACATGACGAAAACGAGCGTTGGAGTATTCGTTAGGGGAGGCGCGGGCGAATCGGATGGAGCCATGCTCGTGCGCTTGAAGCCGCAACTCGTGTCCCTACGAGAAGCATTGAAGAACGCGTCTGAGGAAGACAGTCCAGGAATACTCGAGGAAGACTCTTTCCGGGATGACGTGATCGCGGACTTTCCATGCTTGAGCTGGCTCGAGATTGACACCGGTGACCGAGAGAACTGGGACCAAATCGCGGACTGGCTGGATGACCGGCGGCGGATATACGAAGCGGTACTCCGCGGCCACTCCCCACAGACGGCGTAAACCGCCGGCGAACGTAACGATCTGCGGGCCGCTGGGTTGGGACGGCTCTTGGCACCGTGCCGGACTCCGGTAGAGATGCGGAGTTCTCGGACCGACAGCTGGGTCGCACTGTGCAGTGAGTTGCTGAGCAAGCCTCCGCTGGCACAGGTCGCGCTGCTGAACGGGTTCAGACCTCCGCTCGAACGGCAGACGAGAAGGTGCGCAGCCTGACGCCGGACCGACTAGCCCGGCTGGCCCATGTTCGGCTTCTGGACCGCGTCCTGCATGTTCTCGAGGCGATAGAAGTCCACCACCTCCTCGATCACCTCGATGCCCAATCCCGGCCCGGTGGGGGGATAGCACCAGCCGTCGGTGTGATCGAAGGGCTCGGTCACAAGGTCGTGCTGCATGGGGTTGCGCAGCGGCTTGAACTCGAACAGCTTGCAGGCCGAGCTGGAGAAGCTGATCGCCAGGCTGGCGGCGCTCACGATGGCGGAGGACCAGGCGTGGGCGTTGGCTTGGCGGCGGTAGTACTCCACCCGTTCGCACAGCTTCTTGAAGCCGGTGATGCCCTCGGCCCGGCCGGGATCACAGCCGATGACGTCTACGGTGCCGGTTTCCAGTATGCGCTCGAAGCCCTGCAGGGTCCACTCCCGCTCCCCGTACGCGATCAGCGTGGAGGTCTTGTCGCGCAGTGTCCGGTAGCCCTCGGGGTCCCACGCCGCGAGGGGCTCCTCGATCCAGTTCAGGTTGTACTCGTCGAAGGCCTGACAGCGCCTCACCGCGGTGGTCACGTCCCAGCGGATCTTGATGCCCATGTCCACCATCAGCTGCTTGTCGGGCCCGATGGCCTCACGCATGGCCTTCACGTACGCCACGTCGCGGTCGTGCTCGTATCCCAGATAGGCGTCGCCCCGCTTGCCGAAGCCGGTCTTGATTCCCTGCAGGCCGGTCGAGAGCCACTCCAGCGTCTCCTCGGCCATGGCGGGGATCTCGGCGTAGTGGGCATGGCAGGAGGCGATCGCCGGCAACGTGTCGTGCACCGGCCCACCCAGCAGCCTCGTCACGCTGGTGTCGAGCGCCTTGCCCTTCAGATCCCAGATGGCGATGTCCAGCGCCGAGATGGCGAAGGAGGCGATGCCGCCCTCGTAGCCGTACCACCAGACGTGGTTCTTCATCGCCCGGTACAGGGCGTCGTTGGACACCGGGTCCTTGCCGATGAGCAACTGGGCGAGGCCCTCGATCACCGCCTTCGTGGCCATCGAGGCCTCGGGCCACATGGTGACGGACTCCCCCCAGCCGACCCGCCCGTCATCGGCGGTGAGCTTCACCAGGCAGAGATGGCGGTAGGCGTTGAAGTCGTTCGGCTCGGGGTAGGTGACCGGGATCGGCTCAACGGCGACGATTTTCATGTTTCTGCTCCTTGCGGGTGCATAGTTCGATTCCTGCGATCGGTTGCTGCAATCCCCCTGGGCGGACGGGCCGTCAACGGCTCCTGATCTGCGGCCAACTGGGGCGGCGCCCGCGGCTCGGCGGTGACGTTCCTGCCGCCCGATGGGCTACCACATCACCAGCCCGCCTGTGTGGTTGATGGCCTGACCGGTGATGTAGGCGCTGTCGGGCCCGAGCAGGAAGCTGATGAGACCGCTGATCTCCGCCGGCGTCGAGCCTCGCTTCAGGGGTACGACCTGGGTTCGCGCCTCGGAGAGCTCATCGGGGGTCATACCCCGCAACGGCGCCACCTCGGCGAGCACCTTGTCCTGCATGGGCGTATCGAGGAGGCCCGGGCAGATGGCGTTGACGCGCACCGGGATGGGCGCGAGGTCGTAGGCGAACGACCGGGTGACCGACAGGATCATGCACTTGGTGGCCGCATACACGCCGGCCTCTGTGGTGTTCGTGAGCTTGCCTGATGACGAGGACAGGTTCACGATCGCCCCGTCGGAGACCATCGTCGGTCCGATGCCCTGGCAGAGGAAGAAGATCGACTCCACGTTGACCTGCACGAGCCACCGCCACTCCTCCACGGTGATGTCCCGGAGGTTCTTGAGCAGGATGATCCCGGCGGAGTTGACCAGCCCGTCGCAGCCCGCGGAGGCCTCGATCACCGTCCGGCGCCCCTCAGGGTCGGCCAGGTCGGCCACCAGGGTGTCGGCGCCGAGCGGCTCGATCTCCGCCAGCTTCTCGCCGTTGATGTCGATGCCCAGAACCGAGTGACCCTCGCCGAGGAACCTCTCGACGCACCCGCGCCCGACCCCCTGCGCCGCGCCCGTGACGACGATCCTTCGCTGCCTCCCGTCACCGTTGCTCGACATGGTTCTCAACTCTCCCGTCCGCCCCCGGCGACCCGCGACCAGCCCAGGGCGTCTGCGTGCCCGCGCATGATTGCACAGGCCGGACGCCGGTGCACCGTGCCTCCTGCGATCGGGGGCGCCTCCGGTTCGTCGACGTCGCCTATTGCCGTCCCGCAACCACCACCACGATCCCCGGTGTGAGGCAGCGGACCGGAGCGACCCTCCCGGCCGGTGCGACGCAGCCTCTCCGGGCCGCCCGCCGGCCCACGGCTAGGCTCCCGGCCGAATATCGCGGGAGGGGAGACGCTCCATGACACATCTCACGTGGTCGGATGACATCGGCAAGCGTGTCCGCACCGGTCCCTGGTCGGACCAGGCCATCGGCACCGTCACGAAGGTCAACGAGGCGATCGTCGACGGACGCAGCGAGGTGGCGGCGCAACTCATCGACTACTTCATGGAGGAGGCGAAGGTCGTCCAGTTCGTCTACGACACCTGGACGCCCGGATTCCTGGAGTGGCTGGAGCAGGCGGGCTACGGCGAGGAGGAACTGGCGGCGGCCGTTGAGGATCTCCGCGTCGAGTTGGCCATGCTCGACGGCACACCGTTCGACGGTGACGCCCTGTGGTTGGAGTTGGGGGCGCATGCCGGCCGCCTCACGCACGCCGTTCGCGCCGAGTTGATCGACACCGAACAGGCGCTGGCGGATTTCGACGCCATCAGGGTGGCGTGGCGGCGCCTGCACGACCGCTGGGCGGACTTCCTGTCGGGGATCTTGAAGCTTTGCGCCGACCGGTTCGGTGAGGCGGCGCTGGAGGACATCTACCGCCACTCCCTGGAGCCCTACATCCAGGAGCGCTACATGCCCTTCGACCTGCGGGAGAAGGACTACGAGGACACGCTGTTCCGCAACGTCTACACGTCGTTCGAGGCGATGCGCAGCCATCTCGTGGGCCCCGACCGGATGGGCGACATCGAGTTCACCGAGCACGAGGACCGGTGGGTGTTCCAGTTCGACCCGTGCGGCTCCGGCGGCCGCCAAGTGCGTGGCGTCGACGTCGAGGGATCACCCCCGGACCCGCAGCGGGCGCTCCGCTTCGGCGTCACCACTGAAGAGCACGACTGGTCCTGGGGTAGCAAGGGCGTCTGCTACTACTGCGCCCACTGCTGCTTCACCCTGGAAATGCTCCCCGCCGAGCGCTGGGGTCACCCGGTCCGCAGGGTGGACCCGCCCCTCTTCCCCGACGACACCACCGGCGAGAACCCCACACCCTGCACCTGGACCGTTTACAAGACCATCGAAGCCATCCCCGAGGAGACCTACGTCCGCATAGGCCGCACGAAACCACCCACGTCCTAGCCCCGCCCAGGCATCACCGGCGGACAACCCTCCTGAACCGCCGGCCGCTGGGCTCGGACTCCGTCGGCACGACGTAGTGCGGTCTGACTCGCCTCAGTCGGGCCGGTAGACGTCCCGGCGGTGGCCGACTCGGAGGACCACGACCTCGCGCCGGGCATCGTCGATCCGGTAGAGGATGCGGTAGGCGCCCCTGCGGACGCTCCAGAGTCCGTCCAACTCGTTGCGCAGCGCCACACCGAGGCGCCGAGGGTTGTCCAGCAGGGGCCCGGTGATCAGCTCAACGACCGCGGCGGCCACCGCCTCCGGGAGTTCTTCCGCGATGGCCGTGGCTGCCGGGCGGGCGACGACGATCCGGTACAGACCGTCGTCGGTCAACGCCGGAGCGCCCTGACGGCGTCGACGCCGCGCACCACGTCGCCCTCGGCGTGGGCGCGATGCGCCTCGGCGAGTTCCCGGAGAGCCTCGCTGTCGCTCAGGACCGCCAGGGTCTCCTCGAGCGACGCGAGGTCGTCGGGGCTCATGAGCACCGCGGCCGGTGAGCCGTTGCGCGTGATGACGACACGCTCGTGGTGGGCATGCACCCGCTCGATGAACTCCGAGAACCGATCTCTGACAGCCCGCAGCGATTCACTCGTCATGGCCACAATTGTGCCACACCGGCGGCGATCCGACACCCAGGCGCCGGACCGTCCCGCCGCTGCGACATCAAGAATCGTCTTGGGCCGGCGGGCGTGGACGACTGGTTTGCGGTCAGTCGATGAGGAAGCCGCCGTTGATGTCCATGACTTCGCCGGTGATGAACCCCGCATCCTCGCTGGCCAGGAACACGACGGCCGCGGCGATGTCGGCGGGCTCACCGAGTCGCCCGACGGGTATCCGGCCGGCTAGGTCGGCGATGCCGGCGACCATGTCCGTATTGATCAGTGCGGGGGCGAGCGCGTTGGAGGTGATGCCGTCGGCGGCGTACTCGGTGGCGATGGACTTGGCGAGCGCCATGATCGCCGCCTTGGAGGCGCCGTAGGCGGCTGTCTCCTTGGCTCCACCGGTCTTGCCCGCGCTCGAGCCCAGGGCGATGAGGCGCCCGTAGCGCTGGGCTCGCATGCCGGGCAGGACCCGCCTGGCGCACAGGAATGCACCGGTGGTGTTGACCGCCATCATCTGGTTCCAGGCATCGAGCGTGGTCTCGGCCAGCGGCCGGATCCAGAAGATCCCGGCGTTGTTGACGAGGATGGAGACAGTTCCCCAGGTCTCCTCGACGGTCGTGAAGGCGGCGTCGACCGATGCCTCGTCGGTCACGTCGCAATGGACGAACATGCTGCACTCGCCGCCGTCGAGGGCCGGGTCGGGCTCGTTCAGGTCGAGGTACGCGGTGCAGGCACCTCTGGCTGCCAGGGCGTCGGCGACGGCGCGGCCGATGCCTCTTCCAGCCCCGGTGACCACCGCTACCCTTCCCTCGAATCCGCCGAATGCGGGGGCTGCCGAGCCGCCGGTCGCTGCGGTGTTTGCACTGTCTGTGGTCATGTGTACCGTCCGGGACTGCCTGCGGATCAGGGGCACGTTATCCCCGGATGTTCGCCCAACGCCTACTGTGTGCGGCCGGGATCAGACGGCTGTCCGGTCCCCGAATAATGGTGCCGGCGCCACGGAGGCGTCGACGAGGGAAACGGGAGGTCCACCGATGGGTGGTTCGGGCAAGGTGCGGGTCGGGGTTATCGGTGCCGGCTCGTGGGCGGTCAGCAATCACATCCCGGTGCTGGCAGGGCGCGACGACGTCGAACTCGTCTCGGTGGTGCGCAAGGGGCCCGAGGCTCTGCGCTACGTCCAGGAGCGCTTCGGGTTCGCCCACGCCAGTGAGGACTACCGCGACGCCCTCGAGCAGGGTCTCGACGCGGTCGTGGTGGCCGGTCCGTCGGGCCTCCATCACGAGCACGCCAAGGCGGCGCTGGAGGCCGGCGCCAACGTCCTGTGCGAGAAGCCCGTCACCATCCAGCCTGCCGACGCCTGGGATCTGTACGAGACCGCGCAGCGCCTCGGGCGTCACCTGGTGATCTCCTTCGGCTGGAACTACGGCCCGCTCGGAATCGAGGCCAAGCGGATCATGGTCTCCGGCGGCGGTGTCGGCGACATCGAGCACGTCATGGTGCAAATGGCCTCGGGCACGCGCGAACTGTTGAGAGCAACCGGCGGATACGAGGGTTCCGCCGAGGACATGATGCCCGACTGGGACACCTGGACCGACCCCGCTCTGTCCGGCGGCGGGTACGCGCCCGCCCAGCTCAGCCACGCCATGGGGATGGCCATGTGGCTGACGGGCGACCGTGCCGCCCAGGTCTTCGGGTTCATGAACAATGTGGGCGCCCGCGTCGACCTGTACGACGCCATTGCCATCCGCTACGCCTCCGGGGCTACCGGCACGCTGAGCGGCGCCAGTTGCCCTGGCGCGGCCAACGCCATCGACGCGCCCGATGAGATCTGGCCGCGGCACCAACTGTTGGTGCGCATCTACGGCAGCGCGGGGCAGTTGATCCTGGACTTCGAGCGGGATTTCCTGTGGCACTACCACGACGAGGCCGGCGACAACAAGGTGGACCTGCCACCATCGGCCGGCCTCTACACCTGCGACGGGCCGCCGAGCACGCTCGTAGACCTGACACTGGGCAAGGACGTCCCGAACCGCTCGCCCGGCGAGTTGGGGGCGCGAACGGTTGAGGTGGTGCACGCCGCCTTCGAGAGCGTGCGGAGCGGAGTGCCGGCGTCGGTGGCGGGTTCGGAAGGCTGACGTGCCCGAAAGGGCCGTCTGGAAGGACGGATCGTTGCGCCTCGGACTCGACAGCTACTCCTACCACCGCTACTTCGGCGAGTTACGCGCCGGCGAGGAGGATCCGGGCATCCGCTGGAGCCACGAGGATTTCATGCGCCGGGCCGGCGAGTTGGGCCTCGACGGCGTGAGCCTGGAGACCTGTTACCTGCCGATGGAGGATCGCTCGCTCGCCGAACGGCTGGCATCGCAGACGAGCGAGTACGGCCTGGATCTGGTGCTTGCCTGGGGTCATCCGGGCGGGCTCTGCATGGGAACCTCGCCCGAGCGCCAGCGTGACCTGCTCGACACGTTGCCGATTGCCGCGGCCGCCGGGTGCAAGTTGGTGCGCAGCGTCGTCGGGACATTTACGGACTGGGGTCTGGAGCCGGAGCGCCCCGTCTTGGAGCGCGTCGTGCCGCTGGTGGCCGAAGGATGCGAGCGGGCGGCCGATCTCGGCATGGAACTCGCTCTCGAGACGCATTGCGACTTGACGCTCGACGCGCTCTGCGAGTTGCTGGAGCGGGTCGGGCGCGATGATCTCGGTGTGGTCCTGGACACGGCCAACCTGGTGCGCATCGGCGAGGACCTCTGCGAGGGGACCCGCCGCTTGGCGCCGTTCACGAAGATGCTGCACGTCAAGGACCTGCTGTTGGCCGAGGCCGACTTCGGCAATCCAGGTGGCTGGTGGCCCTGCTGCGCTCTCGGCGAGGGGGACTTGGACCTCGACGGCGCTCTCGAGGAACTACGCGCCGCCGGCTTCGACGGTCTTGCGTGCGTGGAGGTGGCCACGCTGCCGGCCGGTGCCAACGAGGACGAGCTGGTGGCTCGCAGCGTGGACTGGCTTCGAGGGGTCGTCTCGGAAGGGACCGACGCCCGCTAGGCGCGCCCTGTCGAGCAGGCGGTCAGAACGCGCCCCAACCGGGGGTACCTCGGGCTGCGAACGACCGGGAGAAGCTGTCACGGTCTCGAGTCGGACAGCGGGCTCGGGTTGGGGAGATGCCTCGGGGGCGGGGTAGCCTCGCAGCGATCTTGCGACAGAGGAGCATGCCGTGGCACGAATGCGCATGAACCAGGCCATCGCGGCCGCCATCGCCGACGAGATGCGGGAGAACCCCGACGTGATCGTGTTCGGCGAGGACGTGGCCGTTGCCGGCGGACCGTTCAAGACCTCCGACGGGCTGTTGGAGGAGTTCGGCCCGCTGCGGGTGCGCGACACGCCGATCGCGGAGATGGGCTTCATGGGTATGGCGGTGGGAGCGGCCGCCACAGGTCTCCGACCGATCGCGGAGATCATGTTCGTCGAGTTCCTGGGCGTTGCTCTCGACCAGTTGGTCACCGAGGCGGCCAAGTTCAACTACCTCTCGGGCGGCACGGTCAGAGTGCCAATGGTCATGCGCGCCTCTGTCGGCGCCGGTCTGGGCTTCGGCTGCCAGCACTCGCAGGTGATGGAGTCGTGGATGGTGGGCGCGCCCGGCCTGAAGATCGTGGCACTGTCGGGTCCCGGGAATGCCTACGGTCTCATCAGGGCCGCCATCCGGGACGACAACCCTGTCGCCGTGCTGGAGCCGAGGATTCTCTACGCCGCGCGGGGCGACGTGACGACCGGTGTCGAGGGGATCATCCCGCTCGGGCAGGCGGCGACGGTGGCGAGCGGTGACGACATCACCCTCGTTTCTCTCGGCTCGACTGTCCGTACCTGCGTGGCCGCCGCGTCGGCTGGCGAGGACTGGACGGCCGACGTCCTGGATCTCCAGACCCTGCAGCCCTGGGACGTCGAGGCGGTGCTGGAGTCCGTCCGCCGCACTGGCCGCCTGGCGGTGGTGGAGGAGTGCCCCTACTCGGGGGGTTGGGGTGCTGACATCGTTTCGACGGTGGTGTCCGAGGCGTTCGGCGACCTGAGTGCTCCCCCCATCCGGATCACGGCGCCCGACGTGCACGTGCCGTTCGGTAAGGAACTCGAGCAGCGCTACCTGCCGAGCGCCGACTACGTGACGGCGCAGGTGGGCGAGTTGCTGGATACTGGCGAGAGCCCGGCGCACTGGTGGGAGCGTGATGAGGCGCTCGTCTAGGAGACACGGGAACGAACGCATGAGAAGGGTGAATCGATGAGCAGTGAAGTGCTGGCGCGCCGCGAGGCGTTGCGCGCCGACCGCAGGGAGCGCTACGAGCGGATGGTGGAGATCCGGGCGCTCGAGGACAGGGTGCGCGCGCTCTTCGCCGAGGGCCTCGTTCACGGGACGACCCACACCTGCCAGGGCCAGGAGGGCGTGTCGGTGGGGATCGCCTCGGCGCTGCGACGCAGTGACACGGTGTGCTGCACCTACCGCGGCCACGGCATCGCGATGGCACTGGGTCTCACGCCACTGGCGGTCTGCGGCGAGATCATGGGCCGCGAGGTGGGGTCCATCGGCGGCGTGGGTGGCTCCATGCACCTCTGCGACACGTCGGTGGGACTGCTGCCGACGTTCGCCATCGTGGGTGCCGGCGTTCCCGTGGCGGCCGGTGCGGCGTTGACGGCGCAGGTACGCGGCACCGACGACGTGGCGGTGGCCATCTTCGGTGACGGCGCGGCCAACATCGGTGCCTTCCACGAGGGCATCAACATTGCGGCCATCTGGAAGCTGCCGGCGATCTTCATCTGCGAGAACAACCAGTACGGCGAGTACAGCCCCATCGCATCCACCACCCCGATTGCCAACATCGCCGACCGGGCGGTGTCGTACGGGATTCCCGGTGTGGTGGTGGACGGGCAGGATCCCGACAAGGTGTGCGACGCTGTCGAGACGGCTGCGGCGCGCGCTCGCGCCGGTGAGGGGCCGAGCCTGCTGGAGATGAAGACCTATCGCTACTCGGGGCACTCCCGCTCCGACACCGCTGCGTACCGCCCAGCCGGTGAGCTGGAGAGGTGGTACGAGCGGGATCCCATCAACACGTTCGGCGCTCGTCTCGTTGCCGAAGGACTACTGACCGAAGGCGGCATCGACGAGATCGCCGCACGCGTCGCCGACCGGGTGGACGCGGCGGTTGCCGAGGCGCAGGCCTCCGCCTCGCCGGGCGTGGCGAGCATGTTCGAGAACGTCCTGGTCTGAGGGAGAGCCGACAATGCGCCAGATCGTGAAGCTCCCCAAGCTGGGAGATACCGCCAACGAGGTGCTCGTGCTCGAGTGGTCGGTCGCACCCGGTGACACCGTCGCAGTCGGCGACGTGCTGATGCGGGTGGAGACCGACAAGGTGGAGGCGGACGTGCCGTCTCCGGTGGCGGGCACGGTGGCCGAACTGCGCGTCGAGGTCGAGGACGAGGTGGCGGTGGGCGCTGCGCTCTGCGTGATCGAGTCGGGCTGAGCCCGGCAGGAGACACCGTGAAAATCGAACGCATCGAGGTCATTCCTCTCGTCGTGCCCTTGGCGCGGACGTTCTCGGGTTCCGCCTACTCCATGTCGGAGCGGGCCACGCTCATCACCCGCGTCCACACCGATGAGGGCATCGTGGGCGAGATCTACAACGGCGACGAGGTGTACACCCAGCACGAGATCGCCCGCATCATCACCGAGGAACTGCAACCCATGCTGTTGGGCCGCGACCCGTTGCTGGTGGAGCACTGCTGGAAGACCATGGAGCGCCTCACGTTCGACATCCTGCGCGACCGCCGCCTCGTCATCATGGCCATCGCCTGCGTGGACAGCGCCCTCTGGGACATCGTGGGCAAGGCCGCGAACATGCCGCTCTACCGCCTTTGGGGCGGCTACCGGGACGCCATGCCGATCATCGCCATCGGCGGCTACCACGGCCGCTCGGACGATGAGTTGGCCGCCGAGATGCGGTACTACCGCGACATCGGTCTCGCCGGCTGCAAGACCAAGGTGGGTGGCCAGGCTCCCGAGTTGGACGCGCACCGGTTCAAGGTGATGCAGGAGGCAGGCGGCGAGGACTTCGTCCTGATGGCAGATGCCAATGGCGGCTACACCACCGCCGAGGCGATCCGTTTCGTGCGCCTCGTGGGAGCCGAGAACCTTCGCTGGTTCGAGGAGCCGGTGCGCTGGTTCAACGACGCCCGGGGTATGCGCGACGTGCGCTTCATGGCGGGGGTGCCCGTGGCAGCCGGCCAGAGCGAACTGTCGCGCAAGGGAGCCGGCGAGCTGATGGCCACCGGTGCCATCGACGTGTGCAACTTCGACGCCTCCTGGAGCGGCGGGCCACGGAGTGGCGCCGGGTCGCCGGCATGGCCGCCGTCTACGGCGTCGAGGTGGGCCACCACGAGGAACCGCAGATCTCCGCCCACATGCTGGCTTCGATTCCCCACGGCACGTACGTGGAGTGCTTCCACCCCGACCGGGATCCCCTGTTCTGGAACCTCATGGCCAACCGTCCCGAGATCAGCAACGGCATGTACCCGCTGCCGCAGGGGCCCGGCTGGGGAATCGAACTCAACGACGACTACGTCGAGCGCTACCGCGCCGACCGCTAGATAGTCGCGTCGTCGGGCGGGTCTGCCGCCCGCCCGGACTCTCGCTGAAGCTCAGTCGAGGTGCCAGACCTCGTCGGCGTAGTAGAGGCTGCCGTCGGAGTCGGTGAGGCTGACGATGACCTCCTCGAACCACTTGGACCAGCGGGCGTTGACCTCGGAGTCGGCGATGTTGGCGAATGCGGTGTCCAGGTCGGGATGCGCCTCCACGTAGGCGGTGATCTGGGTGCCACGGCGGAACAGCGTGTAGTTCTTCAACCCGGACTCCTCGATCAACTCCACCAGCTCGGGCCAGATCTCGTCGTGACGACGCTTGTACTCGTCCTCGGCGCCCTCGTAGATCTCGAACGTGAAGCAAACTCGCTGCATTGGTCCTCCTGGGCGGTTCGTTTCCGGCGTGCACCGGGCGGTGCAGCCGGGCCAGAAACTAACACCGACGCAGTGGCGGATCGTCGGTGGTGGCCACCGGTTGGAGCCTCAGGCCTCTTCAACCGCCGATTTGAAAGCATGGGGCCGTCGACTACGATCATCGCGCGCTAACACATGAGTGGCGCGGGCGCGCGGACATGCTGATTCGTCGGTAGTCGCCGTGGCGTACCACGTTCGAGAACATCCCGAAACAAGGGGGCTCCCCACAATGAAATCACTTCGACGACTGCTCGCGCTGGCCTTCGTGATGGCCCTCGTCGCATCCGCATGCGGTGGCGACGACGGCGACGACGCAGCGGACGCTGCTGCTCAGCAGGCGATTGCGGCCGCTGAGGCTGCGGCTGCCGATGCACAGGCCGAGGCCGAGTCCGCAAAGCAGGAGGCTGAGGCCGCGCAGGCCGAAGCAGCCGCCGCCCGCGCCGAGGCTTCGGCCGCCACGGCTGAGGCGGACGCCGCCCGCGCCGAGTCCGAGGCCGCCGCCAGCGGTGACGCTGAGGCGCAGGCCGCCGCAGAGGCCGCCCGCGCCGAGGCTGAGGATGCCCGCGCCGACGCCGAAGCCGCCCGCACCGAGGCCGAGAGGGCTCAGAACGAGGCTGAGGCGGCCGAGGCCGCCGCGGCGGCAGCCGAGCGTCCCGTCTACAAGGTTGGCTACATCTCCCTTGGCGATCAGGTTCCCTTCGTGAAGCTGGTCTCCGACGGCATCAAGGAGGAGGCCGCGCGCCAGAACGTCGAGTTGCTGTTCTGCGACTCCGAGATCGACGCAGGCAAGGCGCTGGAATGCGCCCAGACCTTCGCCGTCCAGGGCGTCGAGGGCCTGCTGAACTTCCAGGTCTTCCAGGACTCCTCGCCGGAGATCTGCGCCGCCCTGCCCGAGGGCATCCCCGTGATCGCCATCGACATCATCCAGCCCCCGTGCCAGATCTCCTTCATGGGCGCCAACAACGGCTACGCCGGCTACCTCGGCGGCAGCGCCCTGGGCGAGTACTTCAAGGAGAACTTCGACTGCGACTACACGGCGTACATCTCGTTGGAGTCAACCGCTGCCGGCGCGGCCAACACTCAGCGCATGGGCGGCTACCGGGAGGGCTTCACTGAGTTCTGCCCGATCATCAACGAGCGCATCATGGACGGCGCCGACCGCACCGACCCGGCGCTCGAGCAGTTGACCGACCTCCTGCCCGCATTGCCCGGTGATCGCATTGCCGTGGTGGCCATCAACGAGGACGGCATCATTGGCGCCATCGCCGCGGCCCGGACACTGGGACGCGACGGCGACCTCTACTTCTCGGGCCAGGGCACGGATCCGAGCATCTGGTGCGATGTCAAGAACAACCCCAACTACATTGCGTCGGTGGCCTACTTCCCCGAGCGGTACGGCACGATCCTGCTTCCGGCGATCATCAACGCCATTGAAGGAAACAGCATCGCAGGTCAGTTGTTCACGCCGCACCAGCAGATCACGTCGGAGAACATCGACGACTACTACGAGGTCACCGGCTGCTCGTAGCCGGCTGACCGAGGGCGTCGCGAGAGACCGGATCGGATGGCAACTGCTTCCGAGCCGATCCTCGCGGCGCGAGGTATACGCAAGTCGTTCGGAGGCGTCGAGGTCCTGCATGGTGTGGACCTCGTCGCCTCCGGCGGCTCGGTGTTGGCCCTGCTGGGTGAGAACGGCGCAGGGAAGTCAACACTCGTCAAGATCGCGTCGGGCGTGTACACGGCCGACGCGGGGACGATCAGCGTCGGGGGGGCCGACCACGAGAGCCTGACGTCGTGGGAGGCGCGGGACCTGGGGATCGCCATCATCTCCCAGGAGTTCCAGGACGCTGCCACTCTGTCGGTGGCGGAGAACATCTCCCTGGGAAACCTCCCGGCGTCCCGAGGGTTCGTCCGCTGGCCCGAGGTGCGCAAGAGGGCCGAGGGAATTCTCTCGGCTCTCGAGGTGGACATCGATCCCGACCGGATGGTGGGAGACCTGCGCCTCGGTGAGCGCCAGATCATCGAGATCGCCCGCGCCCTCAGCCGTGAGGCGAAGGTGCTGATCCTCGACGAGCCCACGGCGGCTCTCAGTTTCCATGAGGCCGAGGTGCTGTTCGACTTCGTGCGGCGCCTGCGAGCCGACGGTGTGGCACTCGTCTACATCACCCATCGCCTCGACGAGGTGGAGCGAATCTCCGACCGGGTGCAAGTCCTGCGCGACGGCTCGACGGCTCTTGAGGCGCCGAGTGGCGAGGTGGACCGCCGGATGATGGTGGAGGCCATGATCGGTCGGCGGGCGAGCGAGATTGGACGTCCCGTGCCCGTCGACAGTGAGGGCGACGATGCACCGGTGCTGCGGTGGTCCGGCGCCGGCTCCTTGGACTACTTCGACGACGTCAACGTCGAGGTCGGTTCGCACGAGGTGGTGGCCCTCTACGGCAAGCTCGGGTCGGGCGCCAGCGAGGTGGCCGAGACGGCGTTCGGGTTGCGAGCCGTCGACCGTGGCGCGCTTCAGATCGGCAACGGCGACGTCGACGCGCCTGAGAGCCCCATTGGCGCCGTGAACACGGGCATCGGCTACCTGCCCGCCGAACGCAAGACCGCCGGGGGATTCATGGTTCGCCCGGTGGCCGAGAACGTGGCCGTCGCGTCCTGGCCCCGACTTGCCAAGTACGGGTTCTGGATCCGGAAGGCGACCGAGGCCGAGGCCTACCAGCGGTGGCATGAGAAGCTGTCGATTCGCTCCCGCAACGATCCCCAGCAGATCATGGGCACCCTGTCGGGTGGCAACCAGCAGAAGGTCCTGCTGGCTCGGTGGCTTGAGAATCGCTCGGACGTCCTGGTGCTCGTGGAACCCACCCGCGGCGTCGACGTGGGTGCCCGCGAGGACATCTACGGTGCCCTGCGCGAGTTGGCCGCCAGCGGCGTGGGCGTTCTGGTGGTTACCTCCGACTACGAGGAGGCCTTCCAGGTCGCCGACCGTGTCTACGTCATGACCAGGGGGAGCGTCGTCGCGGAAATGCAGGGCGACGAGATCACGACCGGCTCCCTGCTTGAACTCGCCGGCGGCTGACGCGGTCAGCCGGCCTGGCATACCTGCACGAATCTGGAGGAATTTTGGCTGACGATCTTCTCAACGTGAACAACGGCCTCGCCGGCACCGGCGGGCGCGACCCCTCCGACGGCAGCCACGCCGAGAGTGGGCGTGTGGCGCGCATCATGCAGCGCCGCCCCAGCCTGGGCTCTATCCCGGAGTCGGCGGCCCTCATCATCGTGCTGGCGGCGCTGATCATCTTCTTCGCCGTCAAGGCGGAGTTCTTCTTCACCTACAACAACATCGTGAACATCCTCCAGACCATGGCGCCGATCGGGATCATCGCCATGCCGGCCACCCTGCTCCTCGTGGCGGGTCAGGTGGATCTATCGGTGGGGTCGGGCGCCGGGATTGTCGGAATGATGGCGGCCATCTCGCAGACGGCCACCGCCTCCACGATCACCTCCTACGGACTGGGTCTCGGGATTGTTGAGGCGCTGCTGATAGCCGTCGCCACCATGTTGGTGGTCGGAGGCGTCAACAGCTTCTTCGTGACCGGTCTCGGACTCAACTCGATCATCACGACGCTGGGCACCCTGGCGGTGTGGCGAGGACTCACGAAGGTCCTCGGCGAGGGCCAGACGGTGCGGATGAACGGGTTCGGTTCTCTTGGAATTTCGCGTCCGGTGGCGAACATCCCCCTCGGCGTGTTCATCTTCGCCGGGGTGGTGATCCTGTTCGTGGTCATGCTGCGGTACACCGTGTACGGGCGGGCGCTCTACGCCATCGGCGCCAGCCCCGAGGCGGCCCGGCTCGCCGGCATCAGGGTGCGGCGCTACATCACGTACGGATTCATTCTCTCGGGTCTCATGATCGGGTTGGCCGGGCTCATCCGCCTCTCGCAGGTCGGCTCGCAGTCGATCAATACAGGCCTGGGATGGGAGTTGCAGGTGCTGACCGCAGTGATCCTGGGGGGCGCGAGCCTCTCGGGGGGGAGCGGCACCGTCCTCGGCACCGTGCTGGCGCTGATGGTCATTGGCGTGCTGCGCAACGGTCTGATCCAGTTGAACGTGCAGACGTTCTGGATCGAGGTGGCGCAGGGCTCGCTGCTGCTCACCGCCGTGACCGTCGACCGGATCCGCGTCCGCTTCGCCACCGTTGGCACCTAACGGGTATCGTCGCAGCCCGACGCGCCGTTTTCCCATCGCTCCCGAAGGAGTTCCCCATGAGCAGCGACCTGGCCTTTGTGGACTCTCACATCCACTACTGGGACCGTCCTAACCCCCCGCTGGAGTGGGTGTGGCTGGAGGACGACTTCGTCCACCCGCAGCTCGGCGACATCCGGCCGCTCAAGGACATGGTCCGCTACACCCCCGCCGAGTACCTCGCCGACATCGAGGGCTGCGGGGTCACCAAGGCGTTGCACGTGCAGGCCGCCATCGGCACGCCCGACCCGGTGGAGGAGACCCGCTGGCTGTCGGAGATGGCCGAGGCCACGGGCTGGCCGCACGGCTTCACCGGCGATGCCCGCATGCAGAGCCCCGACGTGGAGGGCACCATCGAGCGTCACTGCGAGTTCCCGCTGATGCGCGGGTTACGGGACTTCGCCCAGGGCGACTACCTGGTGGATCCCGACTTCCAGCGCGGCTACGCCCTGCTGGAGAAGTACAACCTGGTCTACGACCTGGATTGCTCGTGGGAGAACATGGGCAAGGCCGGCGCCCTCGCCAAGAAGTTCCCCAACATCGTGATGATCCTCGACCATGCCGGCTTCCCGCAGGCCCTCGACGACGAGTACTTCGCCAAGTGGCGTGCCGGCATGGCCACCATCGCCGAGGCCGAGAACTGCGTCATCAAGATCTCCGGGCTGGGGATGGGCCACCAGATGGAGGGCATCAACTGGACGACCGAGTCGATCCGTCCGTGGGTGCTGGGCTGCATCGAAGCCTTCGGCGTCGAGCGGTCCTTCTTCGGCACGAATTGGCCCGTGGACAGGATGTACTCCAGCTACGCCGCCGTCGTCGAGGCCTACCGTGAGATCATCGCCGATTTCAGCCGCGACGAGCAGGAGGCCCTGTTCTCCCGCAACGCCGAGCGGGTCTACCGCATCTGAGCAACGCTCCTGGACCGAAATGTGGGGAGAGCGGCCGCCGCGCTCGTTGCCGTCGCGGTTGTTGTGCGGGACGGTTGTGAGTCTCCCGGCGGCGGGGCGAGTGCCGTGCTACGGGCCGAGGGAGGTGACGGGGACGACGCAGACGCCGTCCGGGCGCTCGTAGCCGTAGCCGCCGGCGGTGATGACAATGAGTCTCGTGGGGTTGCCGGTCCTGGCCTGGTCGAGCTTGCCTCGCAGTCGGAGCAGCGCCCGGGCACCCTTGGCGATTGCTTCGGGGCCGCCGAGCTTGACCTCCGCGGCGACCCACCGGCCGTCGCGGTGCTCGACGATCAGGTCGACCTCGAGGTTGTGGCTGTCCCGATAGTGCGACAGCGAGCACCGGTTGGCGCGGGCGTAGACCTGCAGGTCGCGGATCACCATCGACTCGAAGAGTCGCCCGGCGAACCTCAGGTCGCGCATCAGCCGGTCGACGTCGGCCCCCACGGCGGCGGCCGTCAGCGAGGGATCCGCCAGGTGGATCTTCGGGGCCCGGCGTGCCTGTGCGCGCGAGGCGAGATGCGGCCGCCAGGCGGGCACCTCCTCGACCACGAACAGCCGCGCCAGCGCGGCCAGGTAGTCGGCGACCGTGCGGCGCTCCAGTGGCGTGTCCTCGACGGTTGTAGCGGTGTCCGTTGCGAGCGTCGTGTGTCTGACTTCGGTGGCCACGTTGCGTGCCACGGACCCGAGCAGCCTCAAGACCCGCACCGGGTCGCGGTCGGTGCCATCCACCCTCGACACATCGGTCCGGCTGATCTCGTCCAGATAGGCCCGTGCGGCATCGGCCGCCGCGGCGGCGCCCGCGTGGCGCGTCCGGGGCCATCCGCCCCGGCAAGCCAACGCCAGCACGTCGCCGAGGGCGAGGCCCGCGTCGGTCGCATCGCACTCGTCGCCGTTGAAGAGCCTCCGCAGCGACACGCTGCCGTCGGACTCGCCGCTCTCGTACAGGCTCATGGGCCGCATCCGGACCCGCATGATGCGGCCGGCGCCGGAGTGTCGGGTGATGTCGTCCGGCGGGTCGGCGGAGCCGGTGAGAATGAACTGCCCGGCAAGGCCGCGGGCATCACAGGCGCGCCGCATTGGGTTCCACACCCCGGGGGCCAGCTGCCACTCGTCAAGGAGCAGTGGCGGCACCCTGTCGAGGATCGACGCCGGACCCATCCCGGCGGCCAGCGCCGCTCCGACCCTCTCGTCCAGATACACGGCACTGCTGGCGAACCGGCGCCCGGTCCACGTCTTGCCGCACGCCCGGGGACCCTCCACCACGACCGCCGGCATCGTCGCCAGTGCCGTCCGCACCTCGTCGTCCACCACCCGCGGCGAGTAGCCCTCAGGAGTGAGGTCAGCAGCTTCCGTCACGTGGCTCCTGTCCGGTCCAGCCGCTAGTGGAGGATCAGCCGCCAGTAAACTGGCAGTTGATCCTCCACTATAGTGGCGTTCAGAGTGTCGGATAAGTTCGCTCGGGGAGCAGGCTCGCCGTGAGAGTCCGCGCGGAACAGTTCATGTCAGTCGTGATGTCGTGCGGCGAGGCAGTTGCTCAACCGATCGGGGCCGACTCGCTCCTGAGCTGCTGCGGGTCCTCACCGGCGAGTTCGTAGTGGCGCTCGGTGGGGAGGGGTTCGCCTGCGCTCCCGTCGGGGGGGCCGTCGCGGAACGTGCCGAACCAGCGATCGAGGGGAATCGTGTTCTCGCCGTAGTTCCCCTCGAAGTACCGGTGATGCAGCCAGTGGAAGTAGTCGCCCGCGGGCAGCTTGCCGCCGACGAGTTTGCCGTGGAAGCCGGTGTGGCCATGGGCGGGCGCCAGCGCGGTCTCGAAGATGTTGAACATCATGTGGATCGGGTGCGACGCCACCACGAAGTGGATGAGCACCGTGCTCAAGTAGATGATGTGTTCGACGGGGTGCATGGCCAGACCCGACCACGGCCCGGGGTTGGTGTTCTTGTGGTGCAATGAATGGACGCGCCGGTAGAGCGGCGGCCAGTGGAGTAGCCGGTGCGTGAAGTAGAAGTGGATCTTGCGCCAGAACACCACCACCACGAAGAGCAGGACGAAGAGAACCGGACTATCCGACCACGAGAGATACGGCACCCAGCCATGCGCGTAGCCGTAGAGGAGCAGCACCTCCCAGGCTGTCCAGATGGTCACGCCGCTGACGCAACTCCAGAAGACGTTGTCACGAACCTGGGACTTGAACAGGAAGAGGCGTTTGCCGACGAAGAGCCATCGCTGATCGTGCTTCCGATCCGTTCCCTGCAGTTTCAGGGTGTAGAGCACCAGGTGGAGGAGGCCGGCGGTGAGCCACAGGAACACCATGTTGCGCACGAAGATCGTCGCAATCCAACCGAACTCGAAGTTGCGGGCCTGCGCGAGATCCGGTGACAGCCACTGCCACGAGGCGAAGGCCAGGCCGAGCCAGATGGCCCGCCACGGCCAGAGGAAGCCACCCCACGAAAAGAGATATTTGGCGACCGCCTTGGGCTGAGGAGGCCAGACGAAAAAGGGCGCGAACTCCGGTGGTTCTTCCGGTTTCCAGTCGAGGTGGCGCTCAGAGAGGGGACGCGCGCTAGCCGGCATGGGTCCATTTCCTCTCTCGTCGTGTGTCACGTTCCACTCCAGAAGTGTGCTTCATCAGCGTCTGTGATCGTACCGTCCCCGCCCGAGCGCGTCTATGGGTCGTTGCCTGTCTCACGGCACCGAGGCTCGCTCTTCGCTGGTGAGCGCCCAGCAGTACTCGGAGCGCCGGGCTTCGCACGGATACGTCGGCGTGGGTTGGGTCTACGAGACCTGGACGCAGCCGACGCCGAGGTAGCGGGCAACCGTGGCGACATCTGCAGCGAGGTGGCCGGGGCTGGCGGAGCTGTGGTGGTTGACGCCGGCGGCCACCCAGGCCCGCCAGGACTCGGCCACGCCGGCGTCGCCGGCGAAGCGGAACACGCCGCCCACGGTGGGGTTCTGGGGGAGTGATCGCTCGGTGATGTGGCCCTCGGCCACGACGAAGCGATAGCCGCTGGGTTCGTCCGCGTGGGGGGTGAAGCCGATCAGGGAGGCCGGCCCGGGTGGCAGCTCGAACCACAGGCAGGCGCCGGTCAGCGGGTCGTTGGCGTACCACGGGTTGGGCTGCAGGCGGGGCCGCTCGCCGGCGGGGCACCAGGCCAGGTCGTGCTCGCCGGAGTTGGCGATGGCCACCTCGTCGGTGTCGAAGTCGATGACCTCCACCTCGTGGTACAGGGTCGCCCCGCCGAGGCGCTTGCCGACCAGCATGGCGATTGCCGTCAGCACGTCGCCCGCGCACGCCCAGGGGATGCCCCGGGAGGTCTCCCGGCCCAGGCCGTAGCAGGGCGTGACCCCCACCTCGGCGCCGAAGCGAAGTTCGGGGACGTGGCAGTTCATGGCGCCGGCCGCGACACCCAACTCGTCGTCGAGCGCCTCGAGGGCCGCTGCTCCCGCCAGCGAGCGTTGCCCGGCAGCGTCCCAGGAGACCGCAACCTCGGCGGCCGCCTCCGCCTCGGCGCGCATGCGCCCGATAGCGGCGCCGTCCACGTCGCACCAGCGGCGGCGCAGTTCGGCCGGCTCCACGTCGACGAACGTGATTCCGGTTGCTCGTCGCAGCGTCGCGGGGTCGGTGTCGACGCAGACGTAGCCGGGCGGGGGTTGACCGACGCGGGCGATCCGCGCCCGGCGGAGCGCGCTCGCGGTGGCTGCCAGGTGAACGGCGCGGCCCAGTCGGCTATGGCAGGCGGCATCGTCGAGCGCGCCCACGACGATCTCGTGCGGTCGCCCCGAGCGCGCCAGCATGTTGGTGAGCTGAGGCGTACCGACGGCGGTGCCGGCCGAGGTGATGTCCGAGGCGTCGAAGCCCGCCCGGATGTTGCGCGTGCGCTGCACCGCCCACACCACCACCGGCACGTCGCCGAAGCGGTCCAGGAACCCCAGGCCGTGCGTCGGGGGTGCCGCCATGCAGATCACCACGACGATCACGTCGAGGTCTCCCTCGACGCCGTCAGCCAGCGCCCCAGCCGTCTCGGGCGAGTCGAGCAGGCCCGTGCAGACCACGTCGAGGGGGCCGCCGGCCGAGGCTTCCAACGCGGCGACGGAATCGGCCAGCAACGCCCGGCGGTCGTCCCGCAGGGCCGAGCCCCCGGCGCTGGCCTCCCAGAACGTCCAGTAGGGCGACACGACAGCGGCTCGCACCGGCGCCTGGGGGCTCATCGCCCGCTGTTCGTTCGCTCGGGCGAGCGCCGAGGAATGTGTTGGTAGCCGGAGGCATCGAACACGTGCTGAACACCCTCGTGTGATCCGGGTCGGTTACAGCCAGAGACTCTACGCACAGGGCACACGGAACAAATCCTCAACGCATCGAGCATCAGGGACCGAAGACTCCGGGAAAGGCATCGGCGCGCCTCTCGACACGCCGGGATACCGGGTACCCGCTGCCCCAGCAGGTGACGGTGCCGTCTGCACGCAATGCGCAGGCGTAGTGGAAATCCCCCGCGATGTCGATGTAGGTTCCAGCAGGGGCATCACTGACTACCCAGGTCCAGTCGGACCCCCAGCAGGTGACGGTGCCGCCTGTGCGCAGCGCGCAGGTCTGGTTGTCGCCGGCGGCGATGGCGGTGTACGAGCCGTCGGGTGGGCCGGTCTCGTCGTAGGCGACGTAACCCCAGCAGGTGATGGTGCCGTCGGTGCGCAGCGCGCAGGAGTGCGTGTTGCCGGCGGCGATGGCGGTGTGGGCGCCGTCGGGCGGGTCGGCTTGGCCGTGTCCGTTGTTGCCCCAGCAGGTGATGGTGCCGTCGGTGCGCAGCGCGCAGGAGTGCGTGTTGCCGGCGGCGATGGCGGTGTGGGCGCCGTCGGGCGGGTCGGCCTGGCCGGTGTAGTCCCTATCGCCCCTGATGTTGACCTCAACCGTGTTGCTGCCCCAGCAGGTGATGGCGCGGTCGGTGTGCAGTGCGCAGGAGTGATGGGCGCCGGCGGCGATGGCGGTGTAGGCGCCGTCGGGTGGGCCGGTCTCGCCGAAGGCGACGTAACCCCAGCAGGTGATGGTGCCGTCGGTGCGTAGTGCGCAGGTGTAGTTGTCGCCGGCGGCGATGGCGGTGTAGGCGCCGTCGGGCGGGTGGGCTCCTGCGTTCCTAGGTTCGCCCCAGCAACTGATGGCCCCGTCGGTGCGTAATGCGCAGGTGTGGCGTCTGCCAGTGGCGATTGCGGTGTAGCCGGTTGCAGTAGTGGCCCTGGGAGGTTTGAGCGCATTGAGGCCGTGAACACCTCCGGACCCGCCGTCTAATGCCTTCGATATACCGCCGGGCGGGTCGGCTTGGCGGAATGCGTTGTTGCCCCAGCAGATGATGACGCCGTCGGCGCGTCGTGCGCAGGCGTAGCCGTCGCCGGCGGTGATGTGGGTGTGGGCGCCGCCGGGCGGGTCGGTTTGGCCATGGTCGTTGTTGCCCCAGCAGGTGATGGTGCCGTCTGCACGGAGTGCGCAGGAGTGGTAGTCGCCGGCGGTGATGTGGGTGTGGGCGCCGCCGGGCGGGTCGGTTTGGCCATGGTCGTTGTTGCCCCAGCAGGTGATGGTGCCGTCTGCACGGAGTGCGCAGGAGTGGATGTCGCCGGTGGCGACGGCCGTATGAGCGCCGCCGGGCGGGTCGGCCTGTCCGTACTCGTCGTAGCCCCAGCAGGCGATGGTGCCGTCTGCACGGAGTGCGCAGGTGTGATAGCTGCCGGCGGAGATGTTGGTGTTGGCGCCGTCGGGCGGCTCGGTCTGGCCCTGCGCGTTGTTGCCCCAGCAGATGATGGCCTCGTCGGTGCGCAGAGCGCACGTGTGCGCGGTGCCGGCGGTGACGTCGGTGTAGGCGCCATCGGGCGGCTCGTCCCTCGCGTCTCCCCAGCAGGCGATGGTGCGGTCGATTCGTACTGCGCAGGAGTGCTTGCTGCCGACGGTGACATCGGTGTAGGAGCCGTCGGGCGGCTTGTTCGCCGCGTCTCCCCAGCAATTCAGGTTCCCGTCTGCGAGTAGTGCGCAGGCGTGGTCGCTGCCGGCGTCGATGGCGGTGACCACGGTTGTGTTTGCTGTCTTGGCCGTGGGTGCCTCGGCCTGAGCGTGGACGTTGCTGCCCCAGCAAGCGATGGTGCCGCCTGTGCGCAGCGCGCAAGTGTGCCACGCGCCGGCACCGATGGAGGTGTAGGTGCCGTCGGGCGGGTCGGCTTGGCCGTATTGGTTGTAGCCCCAGCAGGTGATGGTGCGGTCAGTGTGCAGTGCGCAGGTGTGGTGGGCGCCGGCGTCGATGGTGGTGTAGGTGCCGTCGGGCGGGTCGGCTTGGCCGTATTGGTTGTAGCCCCAGCAGGTGATGGTGCGGTCGGTGTGCAGTGCGCAGGTGTGGTGGGCGCCGGCGTCGATGGTGGTGTAGGTGCCGTCGGGCGGGGTGGTTTGCCCGACCCGATTGTTACCCCAGCAGGTGATGGTGCCGCCTGCGCGCAGTGCACACGTGTGGTAGTCGCCGGCGGTGATGTCGGCGTAGGTGCCGTCGGGTGGGGTGGCTTGGCCAAACTCGTTGGCGCCCCAGCAGGTGATCATGCGGTCGGGGCGTCGTGCACAGCTATGGTGGCGACCGGCACTGATGTCGGTGTAGGCGCCGTCGGGCGGGTCGGTTCTCCCGTCGTGGTGGGCGCCCCAGCAGGTGATGGTGCCGTCGATGCGCAGAGCGCAGGAGTGCAAGGCGCCTGCTGCGATGGCGGTGTAGGTGCCGGCGTGCGGGTCGGCTTGGCCGAAGTTGTTGTTGCCCCAGCAGGTAATGATGCCGTCGATGCGCAGAGCGCAGGAGTGTTCCAAGCCGGCGGTGACGGCGATATGGACGATTGTGCTGGTCTCGGTGAGCGGGTCGGCTTCCGAATACCCGGAGTCGGCGGTCTCGACGGTTGCGGTGGTGTCCGTGAGCAGACCGCCGTCGCGGGTCAATCTGTTGCCCCAGCAGAGCAGTCCGCCGTCGGTGCGTAACGCGCAGGCATGGGAGTCCCCGGCGCTGACGGCGACGTAGGTGCCGCTGGGTGGATGGGGCTCGCTCAAGTCGTCGCCTTCGGGTAGTTGGATGGGACCGGAGCAGGCGATGGTGCGGTCGGTGCGTAGTGCGCACGTGTAGAAGAAGCCGGCGCTGATGGTGGTGTAGGTGCCGTCGGGCAGGTCGACTTCCCCGCTGCTGCCTCGACCCCAGCAGGTGTCGGTGCCGTCGGTGCGCAGTGCGCAGGAGTGTTGGGCGCCGGCGGTGATGGCGGTGTAGCTGCCCTTTGGCTGGTCGGTCTGGCCGTGTTCGTTGTCGCCCCAGCAGGCGATGGTGCCGTCGGTGCGCAGTGCGCAGGAGTGTTGGGCGCCAGCGGTGATGGCGGTGTAGGTGCCCTCGGGCGGGACGGCTATGCCACCTCGGATGTCGCCCCAGCAGGCGATGGTGCCATCGTTGCGCAGTGCGCAGGAATGCCCGAATCCGGCGGCGATGGCGGTGTAGCGGTCGGCGGGTGGGGCGGCTTGGCCGAAGTAGTTGTCGCCCCAGCAGGCGATGGTGCCGTCGTTGCGCAGTGCACAGGCGTGGGAATCGCCGGTGGTGATGGCGGTGTAGGTGCCGTCGGGCGGGTCGGCCAGGCCGGAGTAGCCCCAGCAGGCGATGGTGCCGTCGTTGCGCAGTGCGCAGGAGTGGGAATTGCCGACGGTGATGGCGGTGTAGGTGCCGTCGGGCGGGTCGGCCCGGCCGGAGTAGCCCCAGCAGGCGATCGTGCCGTCGTTGCGTCGTGCGCAGGTGTGGGAATCGCCGGCGGTGACGGCATCGTCGCTGGTCGTGCTCGGTGTGGCCGTCATGCGTCCAGCGGTCGCGAGCGGAGGCCTCCCGGTGACGGCAGCGTCGCCGGTTCTGCTCGGTGTGGTGTCTGGGTCTGTCGTGTTGTCTGCGGGGAGGGGGGTGCCTGTGGTCGGCGCTGGTTGGGTGCAGGCGACGGCGAGCAGCGCTCCCAGCGCGACATGGACCAGCCGCGCCCGACCGCGCCCGCAGAAGATGCTGCGCCGCCTGCCTCCGAGACGGTGCTCATCTCGTCGTTGCCACGAGGCTGCGGGGAGGGGTACAACCCGCCTGACTGGCCGTCCGCCGGGCTGTTCTTCCATGCGTTTCTCAACACTCGCTTGTTGCCACGCGCCTGCGGGAGGGGGCGGTGGTTGTGGAGCGCGCCGGCCGCAACGCCTACCCGTCTCGCATTCTTGTTCCGGCTCCCTTCCCCGTAGCCGGTACCGCGCGGGACGCTATGACACAGCCGATGCACGAGCAATCCCTCTGAGGCCTCGGCGAGCATCTCTCGAGATTCGGCGTCAGCCTGCCGGCTGTTGTGGCGGTTGGGTATAGTCGCCGGGCACGTTGTCGCCGGCCAGTGGGGTCGGGCGCGGGACGGGAGCCGAGGAGGCCGAGGTATGACAGCATCCGAGAAAACGAGGATCGAGTTCTCCGAGATCCTCGGACGGCGGACGCGTATCGGTTCGTGGCAGGACCAGACGATCGGCACCTACCGCAAAATCGGCGACGCCATCAGGGAAGGCGACTGGGATCATGCCGCCGACCTGGCCGACTACTTCGTGGACGAGGCCAATGTCTGCTTCACCCTCTACCGGCAGTGGGTGAACGACCTGCGAGGCTTCCTCGCCGACAACGGCATGGACGCCGACGAGGTGGCTGCCGTCGATGCCGACGTGCAGTCGAAGCTCACAACGCCGGAGGGCAACCCCTGGAACGCCCACCGCCACTGGGACTCCTTCCGCGTCCATCAGCGCAACCTGCTCAAGCACATTTACCGTGCCGAGACCGACGAGGCGCTGGAGACGCTCGATGTCATGAAGGACACCTGGCGCCAGACACACGACCGCGACGTGGATCACACCTACGGGCTGATGTCGGCCATCCAGGACCGCCACGGCGCCCAGGGCATCGCCGACATGTACGAGCGCGTCCTGCTGCCGCTGTTCTCCTGGCGCTACCAGAAGTTCGACATCGACTCCCACTCGTGGGACGAGGCCCTCGAGACCCTGCTGACGGTGTCCTGTGAGGCCATGCGCGGTCACCTCGTGGGGCCCGAGCGGACCGGTGACATGGAGATGATCGAGGAGGAGGATCGGTGGATCATCCGCTTCGATCCCTGCGGCTCCGGCCAGCGGATCATCAGGGGCGACTGGGAGGAGGACACCCCGGCTCGGGTCGAGCCTCCCTACAACTGGGCCGTCTCCGAGGAGCCCGCCTCCTGGAACCACTACACCAAGGGCATCTGCCTCTACTGCGCCCACTGCATCGTCCTGAACGAGGAGATGCCCATGGACCGCTTCGGCTACCCGACCAGGGTCATCGATCCGCCGGTGTATCCGGACACTGACCGTGATCCCGAGGTGCGCCAGAAGTGCCAGTGGTCGATGTACAAGGATCCGACGACGGTGCCGGAGGAGTTCTACGAGCGCGTCGGGCGCAAGAAGCCCGACGTCTTCGGCTCGTCGCACTTCGATGTAGGCGGACTGCCCGACGCCGGGGCGCTGGGCCTGCCGGGAATCGGCTGAGGGCAGCGCCGTGCAGGCCGCGGTCCTGCACCGCTACAACACGCCGCTGGAGATCGTCGAGCGGCCCGACCTCCGGCCCCGCCCCGGGTGGATCCTGGTGGATGTCCGGGGCTGCGGTGTCTGCGGCAGCGATGTGTTCCTGCGCAAGGGCGGATTCAACTCAACGCTGCCGATCGTTCCCGGCCACGAGGCCTCCGGCGTGGTGCGAGAACTGGGCGAGGGCGTCGACCCGTCCGTGGCGCCGCCCGGCACGCCGGTGGCGCTGTACTACATCGAGCACTGCGGGACGTGCCGGATGTGCAGCGTCGGCAGGGTCAACATGTGCCTCAGCGTGCGTCGCATGGGCGTGGAGTACGACGGGGCGTTCGCCTCCCAGGTGCTGGTGCCGGAGCGCAACGTCATCCCCGTGCTGCCCAGCGACGACCCGGCCGCAGTCGCCGTGCTCACCGATGCCGTGGCCACGCCCTACCACGGGCTCGTGCGCATCGGGAAGGTGCAGCCCGGCGAGACGGTTGTCGTGTTCGGCGTGGGGGGCATCGGTTCCAACGCCGTGCAACTCGCGGCACACCTCGGCTGCACGGTGATTGCCGTCAGCCGGTCGGAGGCCAAGCTGGAACTCGCCGAGCAGCTCGGGGCACACCACGTGGTGCGCGGCGGGGAGGATGCGCCGCAGCAGGTCCGGGCACTGTGCGGGCCGGGTGGCCCGGAGGTGGTGGTGCAGACGGTGGGGTCGGGCATCGTGGACCGCCAGGCCATCGACACCTCAGGCATCGGCTCCCGCGTGATCATGATCGGGACGACCATCGAGGGCTTCACGCTGCGCGCCACCGACCTGGTGTGGCGCGAGTCGAGTGTGTGGGGGTCCCGGGGCTTTACGCCGGACGACATCCGCGACGTCCTCGAGTTGCACCGCTCCGGTGCCATCACGACCGATCACCTGCTGTCGCACCGGCGCCCGCTGGCGGAGGCCAATGAGGCCCTGGAGGATCTTCAGGCCGGGCGGGTTCTTCGCTCGGTGCTCACCGTCGGTGAGGGTTGGTAGGCGCCGCCAGGACATCTGGGGCCAAAGCAAGGGAGGCAATCAATGCCACTGGATCCGCAGGCCGTGACGGTCCTGAAGGCTATGGAAGAGGGGGGTTTCCGGCTGTCGCCGGACATGACCCCCACCGAGATGCGCGGCTTCACCATCCAGTCGCAGCAGGAGAACGAGCCCGCAGAGGTGGGGCGCGTCGACAATCGGGTCATCGCTGGCCCCGACGGGAACGACCTGCCGCTGCGCATCTACTGGCCGCACGGCGCCGGCGCCGACGGGAACCCCCTTGGCGTGGTGGTGTACTTCCACGGCGGCGGGTGGGTGCTCTGCGACCTCGAGACCCACGATCCGCAGGTCCGCTCCATGGTGAACCGCACCGGGTTGGTGTACGTGTCGGTGGATTACCGGCTGGCACCCGAGCACCCTTACCCGGCGGGACCGGAGGACTGCTACGCGGCGACGTGCTGGGTGGCGGCCAACGCCGCCGAGTTGGGCGTGGACCCTTCCCGCTTGGCGGTGGCGGGCGACTCGGCCGGCGGCAACCTGGCGGCGGTGACGGCACTGCTGGCACGCGACAGGGGCGGCCCCGAGATCGCCTTCCAGCTGCTCGTCTATCCCTGCTGCGACATGGATCCGGACGCCTGGTGGTCCATGGCCGCCAACGCCGACGGGCCGCTTCTCACACGGGCGATCATGGTGTGGTTCTACGATCACTACACCGGCGATGCCGACCGGACCGATCCCTACATGTCGCCCGTGCACGCGGCGAGTCATGCCGATCTGCCGCCGGGTCTGATCATCACCGCCGAGTACGACCCGCTCTGCGATGAGGCGGAGGCGTATGCCGCAATGCTGGCCGCAGCAGGCTGTGACGTGACGTGCTCACGCTACGACGGCATGTTCCACGGCTTCTTCGGGTTCGAGGCGGAGATGGAGTACATCACCGGCCAGTCCTTGCCGGTGATGAGGAACGTCTCGGTTGTCGGGTCCCAGGCGATCCCGTTCAGCACCGCGTTGGGATCGTCGGGCCGCGGCAGGCCGATCTCCGAGGCGTCGGCGACGGCGAGCACCCGTCCGGTGACAGGGTCGATCTGCACGATCAGGTCGGTCTGCCAGACGTTGGCATAGACCCTGTCTGCGACGCACTCCAGCTCGTTCAAGGAGGGCAACTCCTTGCCCTCCAGGGTCACGAGCACCGGGTTGCCGACCCGCTCGAAAGTCACAGGATCGCGGAAGTGCAACTCGGCACTGCCGTCGCTCATGACGAGGGCACGCCCGTTGTAGCAGAGGCCCCATCCCTGGCCCTCGTACTCGAAGCGCTGCTCCTCGGACAGGTTCTCGGGGTCCCACACGAGGGTGACGCCGTCCTGCCAGGTCAGCTGGTAGATGCGGCCATCGACGAACGTCAGCCCCTCGGCGAACACGTCCTCGGTGA